>NZ_JBREXA010000002.1:0-3073005 GCF_052920805.1 Aliivibrio wodanis | reverse complement strand
TCCCTATCGCACTTTATGAAGAGTTAGAGGTATACAAGGAATGTAATCAGCGACAAAAGAACCTAACTCGACGAAAAGAGCAGATTGATTCTCAAGAAGAACTAGACACCACTGATTACCTTTTTGTTTCCAACAAAGGACGACCTTACACAGAAAATACTCTGGAAGTGCATTTTGGTGTACTGAAAAAGCGCATCAGAGCAATAGAACCTGGTTGGTACTACCGCATCCACGATTTGCGTTCAACTTTTGCCACTCATTGGCTTTGGAGTGAATCTCAAAAGCGACAGGTTGCCTATGACTTTCTGATGGATGAGTTAAAAGAGCTGATGGGGCACTCAAGTACTTCTATTACTGAAAAGTACATTAAGTTCATAAATAAACTTGATGACCAATTGAGAGTCGCAATAAGTAAAAACAACAAAATAAATGGGGGGTGGTAGCATGGCAAAAAGCCCACTAGCTAAAAACTCAAAGACTGTTAAGCATGTTAGAAATAGTAAAAATGTAGTTCCACTACGCTTGACTATTCCATACAAAGGACATGGAGACAGAACGATCACAGAGTTTGATGTCTCGCATTTGTTGCACCTCGGTGCTAATAAAAACAACGATAAAATTAAAAGCCGTACACCTTACCTGCTTAGCTTCTGTAAAAAAACTAAGCAGTACGTTGATAACGGCAACTCAGCACGTACCGTAGTGAGTATCTATGACAACTTACGAGCTTTCATTATATTTTGCGATTCTGCGAAAGTTCTCCCCTTTTCCGAAAAAGGCTATTTAAAATACACGGGTAATGATGGTGAGTTAAGACATCGTATAAAACAGTATGACCCATCAAAACGATTATGGGAAAGGCAACATAAGGATGAGCTAGGCATCAAGGAATCAACTGCTTCCAATATAGCTTCAATGCTTCGAACCGCTCTCATATGGTCTGGATTACCTATTGGTTCATGGGCTGCCCAGCATCGAGGCTTTAGTCACGAGCCAACGCAGTTCAAACTCTATTCTGATGCCGAGGAAAAACTTCTTGTCACTCGTTTAAGCGAGTTATTTTTTACATTAGCCCCACTGCTTATTACTGCAAAAAAAGAAAGCTTAATACTACCCGAGACATTACCTGTTTCTATTGAGCTGGGTAGATACCAAGAAGTCATTCCGATTCAAACTTCTCTTAAAGCCAAAACGTATAGTAGAAGCAAGAATGGTACTCATGTTAAAACCAGCGCTGCTTTTAACATGGCGATGGGAGCTGCTTACCACCTGATGTGTTTTTTCACCTCACTAAATGATAGTAATATTAAAGGTACCGCTCACCCCATCACAATTCATACTGATGAGCGTGATAAAAGCTTAAAAATTGTAAAAGTATCGAGCTATAAAGCACGAGCTGACAAAAAGATAGATGCAGTTCTCACCAATGAAAACTACGAGAAATTTGATGTTGATAAGCGTGATGGCGTGAAGTTCATCAAAATGCTTGAAGAACTCTCAAAGCTGTACGGGAGTAACGAGAAAGGCTCACCCTTATTATTCACTCTAAACAATAAAAGCGAGGAAAATGAGAGCTTCAATTTGATGGAAATAAACAAGAACCTAACCACAAAGTTAAACCTTATTTCACCAAATCGAGCATCCACTATTCCTTGGTTAAAAGAGTTATTTTATAGCTATCTTAACCAACAAGTTATCGAATTAAAAACAAAGACTAATAGACTTGGTAGAGTATTTGTAAGCAAAGTGGCTCGATCAAGCTCTAAAACTAAAGCTACACAAGGTGCAACCAATGCCGCCTACTGCATTTTATCTTGTTACACAGACTTACCACTAAAAGGCATTCTACTTCCACTTTCGTATTCGGAAAAAGACTCAAGTGGAAACATCAGTGTTTCGTTCAAATACCGAAATGGTGCTAGCCATTGCTTTTCTATCCCTGCTATGGATAAGGAAATAATTCAAGATATTGAACAATTCGCCACAAAACTAGCGGATAAGCAAATATCTAATACGTACGAACGGTTGCTGCTCAAAAGAGGTTATGCAAAGCAAGCTCCAAAAGATTGGGAAGGGATTATCCCTATAACATCCAATCAAATGAGAACTTGGTCAATTGATCCAAATGACTACTTTATTTCACTCCAATCAAGTCGTTGGAGAGAGACAACCAGCAACCAAGTGTATTCAGCTTCTGGTAAAAGTGGTGTTCAAAGCATTCTTCAAAACCTGTTTGAAACCATTGATAAGCATTATGCCTGTGGCGATCCTCGACTCAATAAAATTATCATCTCAGAAGCAATACAAGTGATGGAACAACTAGATGAAGATACAAGCTTAGAACAAGCGAAAGAAACGATTGCTGCAGAACATGGTATTCCAATACTGACACATGATGAGTGGCAAAAGAAACATAAGGAAAAAAACGCCAAAACTAACCCAAATGGCATTATTTGTAACGGGCAACAGCGCATTAAAAGCGGTAAAAGTACTCAACGTGAGACCAACAATGCATTGGGCTTGAAACTACCTTGTGCTGAATATGATATGTGTCACAAGTGCCAGTCAGCTCAGGTCATTAATGACGTTCAAGCCATCTATAAACTTATCTCTTTCATTGATGTGCTGAAAGAAGCATTAGACCACTACCCCAATGCAAAAGAGGAAGTCCATGAAAAGATCGTCGCTTTTGAATTTACCCTGGACGGGGCAAGTCAAGATGTGTACGACGATGCCTTGGCGTTGTTTGACAAAGACGGTCGCCACCCACGGGTATCCACTGACCATGCCATTTTGACTTTATATCGTTAATTAGGAGTCTGACATGATAAAGCTACCTAAGCATGACCTTGACCGACAAAGTGCCATCATAAATGCGCAAAATAACGTTGCCGGCTGCACAAATTACCTGAGCGACGTATTAAGGCCTGCGATTGAATCGGGAGATTGGGATGTGCTTGAAACACTAGATATTGGCTTTACCGTCACAGGGGAGTCATTAGGTAAAATTGGTGACAATAATGCTTGGCGAAATCTTCAATATTTCTTTGAGCCAAACGCTACCTGTGCAAATACAATAGACTTCACGCTTGATGGGAAAGTGATTGAGCGCAATCTCAGAAATCAAATAAAATCCCTAATTTTGAAAATGATGTGGCTATCGCCTAGAGACCACTCTTTTTCAACCATTTACATCACTATCAATGAGTTAAAAAAATGCATTACGCCTCTTTTAAATAAAGGCTACAACAGTCTTGAGTCTCTTAGTTTTGATCTTCTTGAGACTTGGGTTCTCACAGGCATCACTGAACTAGAGTTTGAAAGAGGGTATATTTACACAGCACTCAATAAGTTATATACAGAAGCAAAAGGGCTGCCTTTTAAGGTTGCCTTTTCGAAAAAAATAACCGCATCAGACTTTGGGTTATCCCTAAAGGAAGCCAAGCAATATACGGTTATCCCACAGCGATTGTATTATCTTGGGCTACAAAAATCAGAGGAGTTAATTAACCAACTGTACCCTATACGTGATGAATTAATTCAACTATCAAATTACATTGCAACCTACCGTGATAATACTTATCAAGGGTATGCTAAATATCTAGTTAGTGCTAAGTCAAAACTTAAGAATGGTAATATTAAGTGGTATTTAGCTAAAGGAACTAAAGAGGGAAGAGAAAAAGTTACCGCCTTTAAAAAAGGTTATCTAATACTAAAATCACCAACAGAAGTTGAAATCATTGAGCTACTAAACAAACACAACCCAGAAATTATGAATGAGTATATCAACAATTTCCACATCGATAGAGCATTAAGAGTAGGAAATAGGAATGTGACGGGTCTTGTAGAGGCTCAATCACTTTTTAAAGAACTTAACGGTGGTTGTCTCTGGGGATTAATGTCTCGAACAGGTATGCGTGCTGATGAAATATTTCACCTTCATACCGCGAATGGATGGGCAGAAGAAACCATATCTAAACAAACAATCTTTGTTATTCATGCTGACCTCTCAAAGACAACAAGAGGATCTCAGTCAAAGCAAGATGAATTTGTCACAACAGAGGTTGGAAAAAAGGCTTACGAAATACTACAGGCCTTACATGAACCACTAAGAAAACGTCACCCTGACAGCCGAGCGTTTTTCCACAGAGTAAAATGGGGTTGTGGTGCTCTTCAGAAGGCAGGACTAGGTAAACATTCTACCGCTTGGTTCGAAAACACGATGATTGATATGCTTGCACTAACCAATGACGATGTGATTGATTTGAAGCTTTCCGACCCTAACCTTTCGTTTAATGTGGGTGATGACTATAAATTCTCAGGACATCAACTTCGGCGATCGTTTGCTTACTACCTTATCGGCTTTGAACTTTGCGCGTATCCACAACTCAAACAGCAGTTCAGCCATGTATCGATGGCGATGACAAGGCATTACGCCAAGAATGCCAGTAAATTCCAGAAAATCAGAAAGCAAAAACAAAACTTGCTTCACGCCATTGATGAAGAAAGAATTGATCAAAAAGCGCAAATCTACCTAAACATCTATAAGAAACTGGCGAATAAAGAGCGTGTCGCTGGCGGTAAGGGTAAAGAGTTCGCTAAAAAAATGATGAAGGCTAAGCGCAACTTGTTCAAAGATAAAGTCGACTACGACATGCTATCGCTCAATTACTGGAAAAAACAAGTTCGCGATCAAAAGCGCCATATTCATGTCGTCGCACCTGGGATTTACTGTACTTCAACAGGTTGTAGCTTGCGCACACAAGTCAATCTTTTAGAATGTGTGGACTGTAAGAACGACTACATTGTCGATACCGTTTTTGCAGAGGCTAAACGCAAAGAAGCTGAGATCAATATGCTGTGGGATATTGAGCATGATGAATTGACACCTCAAACAGCGTCAGAAGCGTATATCAAAATAACAGCTGCTGAGCGTATTATGAATGACTTAGGTATCAGCTATGAGCCTATTGAGCTACCACAAGAAGTTAAAGAGCTGCTGATACCTTGCGGAGTAACTGCGTAATGACACAAGCGACTAAAAGCAAGCTAGTAAAAGCCCTAGAGCGACTGTTAGATGGTAAGCCAGAAAATCGAGAGCTAAGGAAAAAAGCCCGAGAAAATAAGTTAAAAATCAATAACCTTAGCGTCGAGAAAGAAGCGGGGCTTTCTGTTGGTGCATTGCGCAGACATAAAGATGTTCAGGATATGGTGAAGAATAAGTCACTGGAATTTCGTGCCGCACAAGATGATTTAAGCCAGTCACCTATTAATGTATTACAAGCCGAGGTTAAGCAATTAAAGCAAGAGAAGACTCAAGCAACTAAAAAGAAAAAAAACTATCTCGACCTAGCTCGCAGTCATGAGCAAGCATTAGCTACCCAAGCAGCTAATCACATCAAGATGATTCAAGAACTAATAGAAATGCTACCTGAAAGTGAGCGTGAGAAAGCCATGGATAAAGTCGTTAACACTAGGCCCGATAACATCGTTGAAGGCTACTTCAGAAAGTAACTAGACCTAGTTTAGAATTACCACTAGACAACACCACCAAGCATAGATAAAACTACACACTGAAATAATAAGAAAGCTCGATTCAGAGTAAATTAAAGAAAGTAAGGATAACCTATGGCTATCGAAGCAGGACAAATCGCTCCAGATTTCACATTAAACGACCAAGACAACAACCCAGTAACCCTCTCTGAGCTGAAAGGAAAAAAAGTACTACTCTATTTCTACCCACGCGCTTCAACGCCTGGCTGTACAGTCCAAGCTCAAGGGCTTCGTGACACAAAAGCGGAACTAGAGGCTCATAACGTCGTTGTACTAGGTTTGAGCCCTGACACACCAAAAAAACTGACTAACTTTATCAATAAGCAAGAACTTAACTTCACATTGTTAGCCGATGAAGAACACGAAGTTTGTGAGAGGTACGGTGTTTGGCAACTTAAGAAGTTCATGGGGCGTGAGAATATGGGCGTGGTTCGTACAAGCTTCCTTATCGATGAATCTGGGAATCTTGAGCATGTATTTAATAAGTTCAAAACCAAAGACCATCATGAAGTTGTTCTAGATTACCTCAACAACAAATAGTATTTAAAAGTCAAATAGAGCCAGTGCCCTTTCGCTGGCTCCGTAGCTAGTCCCCTTCGGATTACTATTTTCAAAAAAGTCGTCAAGGATGAGATCGGATATCTACAGGCCTTTATCCAGAAAATCGCCCATATAGGACAAAGTGACTCCAATGTTATGACTATTCTCAATAAGACCTTACGAGACATTGAGTCAACGGTTAAATAGCTAGTATTAAGTTCAATACTGAATAGGGGCAGAATTGCTCCTACTCATATAAATACTGTTGAAATCCAATAAACGTATCTCGTATCGCCATTGGTGATCCAAGCACTTCTGCTGCATCACTTATCGTGTTGTATTTAAGTTCGACTAAGGGAAGCATTTTCTGTGCGGCTAGTTCTTGAACCCCTTCGTCAACATACTTATCTAGAATGAACTCTATAAACGCGACTTGGTGATCGTCAAAATGACTTGAAATAGCAGGTTTTGCAATTGCGACACGCTCTTTACGTGTATGCGTATCTCTAGCGTAAGCCACAAAAGATAATAAGTCGTATACGTCACTGTCTTTGGCATCGATAATATTTTTCATACTATCGAGTTTTTCATCGTCGTACCCAGCTTCATATAAATCAGCTAATAGTTTTTCACGGGTATTTGGATTACTCCATATCTCACGTAACTGATCTTCATTAGCAAAAAACCTTGGTAAGTCCCCAAACAATTGCTCTACGAACTGTTTGGCTGTCAGCATTGCGCCATCGGCTCCCATAAACAACACACTTTTCATGTGCTGTATTTGACGCACTTTCCCATCGGTTAACGTAATGAATATCTTCTCTGGTTTACCCGTATCGTCTTCATTATCACCTATAGGACAACTACACGGCGAGTCTCCGCAGTTATTACAAGGCTCTACAACACATTGACAAGGAGAGTGAAAACATTTGCCACAAAGCACGTCAGGATCTTCTATGACACAGTTACATGGGTTAAATCCACAGGTTTCGCATACGCAACTACATGGATTGTTATTACAGATATCACATGGCTCTTGCTCTGGTTTTTCGTCTGGCGGTAACGGCTCTCCGTCCCATTCAGGATCAGAAAAGTTATGATGCGCTTTGACAAAATCATACACCGTGAAGAATGACTTTCCATCGTACATCCGCGTACCACGGCCAATGATCTGCTTAAACTCAATCATGTTTTTACATTCACGCATTAACACAATGTTTCGCACATTACGGGCATCTACACCTGTCGATAACTTGCGTGAAGTAGTTAATATGGTCGGAATGGTTTTTTCATTATCACAGAATGTACGAAGATCGTTTTCGCCTGCTGCACCATCATTTGCAGTAATACGCACACAATAGCTTGGGTTAGTCGTCCACCCTTTTTTAACCGCGTATTGATTGATTAAGTCACGTACCATGCCTGCGTGTTCTTGTGTGGCACAAAACACGATGGTTTTCTCACGTGGATTGATATGGTCCATCCAATACTGCACACGCTTTTGCTCACGCTGCGGCATTACAATGATGCGGTTAAAGTCACCTTCTTTGTAAACTTTGCCTACTTCTGGTTTGCCTTTAAACGTAACAGCATCGCCCGGTGTATAGATATACTCATCCATGGTGCCGACTATCGGATACACCTTAAATGGCGTTAAAAAACCATCGTTAATGCCTTGTTTCAAGGTATAGCTGTAAACTGGCTCACCAAAGTATTTATAACTATCAGCATTGTCAGTACGTTTTGGTGTTGCTGTTAAACCTAACTGCACCGCAGGAGAGAAATAATCCAGAATATCTCGCCATGAACTCTCATCATTCGCACCGCCTCGGTGACACTCATCAATAATGATAAAATCGAAAAAGTCTTCTGGGTATTGTCTGAAGTTACAGTTGCTTGTATCTGTTATTACCGCTTGTTCAAACTCTTCATCTTCAACTTCTTCTGCATTTAAGCTGTGTTTATTTGCAGAATCGGTCATTAGCGTTTGGAAAATTGCCATAAATATACTGGCGTTTTTAGGCACACCCTTAGCTTTTTTGATTTCACTTGGGGTAATACGCACGACGGCATCTTCACCAAAAGCGCCAAAATCATTAAAGGCTTGCTTGGTTAATACATTTCGGTCGGCTAAAAATAGAATACGTGGGCGTTTTTTAGCGTTACTTGGATTCTTAGCTGCTTGTAAACTCCAACGACTTTTAAACAGCTTCCATGACAGTTGAAAGGCAATGCAGGTTTTACCCGTGCCTGTTGCAAGTGTGAGTAGAATACGGTCTTTGCCTTTTGCTATTGCCTCTAACGCTTGGTTAATGGCGTTTTCTTGGTAATAACGTGGTTGCCAATCGCCTTTACATTCAAACGGAATTTTTGCAAAGTTTTCACGCCAAGTGCTCGTAAATGCTGGCTCGGCTTTACCATCATCACCGTTAAAGGCAATCGCCCACATCTCTTCAGGGCTTAAATAGCGTTCAACGAGTTGTTCTTCACCCGTCAGCATGTCTATTTGGTAAATGTCATGACCATTTGTGGCATAAGCAAAACGGCACTGTAAACGTTGAGCGTAGTCTTTGGCTTGGCGCACACCTTCGGTGTAACTTAGGCTTTCACGTTTAGCTTCAACGGCAGCAAGTTTACGGCCTTGAAACTCTAAAACGTAATCTGCACTGAGTTTTGAGCCACGTTTACCGCCACCTAAAATACGTCCAGCAGTAATACTCACCTCACGGCGAATAATGCTGTGATCAGCTTTACCCCAACCATCTACCGTTAATTTAGGCGAGATTAACTCAGCACGGGTTTCAGATTCATTTCTACTCATGACACTTACCTTGTGTATACTGTTTAGGCCGACTATTAGTCGTGCGTTAACTCGCCGCTAAAGGCTTTTTGTAAGATGGATTTTTTAAGTTCGTCTATCTTTAAGATTTTCTTACGGTAAATAACCTCTATCTTGTCAATATATCGCTTCAAACTTTGTAGTTCGCTGACTATCTTTTCCTGAGTAATCATATCTGGTACGGGGACCGAATATTCTTTGATCATAGGCACTGTTAATTGAGGAATAGCCGACCCACTTCTTAAAATATCTAGTGTTTGTAGGGCATGCTTCAAATACTCTAAACCAATAATTTCTTTATTTGGTGTTAATACAATTAGTCGCACAATTGGAAAAAATGGTTCTTTTCTCAATTCGATATGACCAGTACCACTTCCCCTGGCTGCAATAGTTATTGACGGTTCATCGGCTCTAGAGTAATCAGTAAATCCATAGAGGCCATTATTCTTCACTGCATTGGCGTAGATAGGGATATTAAATTCTTTGGTTTGCTCCTTTGAAAATAAACCTTTTTTAGGGGCGTCGCCACCTGCAAATATATCATCGCAAACTAATGGTAAAGAACTTAAATTCGAAGATTCACCAAGACTTTCAAACAAATTAAGCTTTTTGCTTTCAAACAACTCACGGGCATTTTTTAGGTTTTGTTCGGTTTTAGCGCGTGTTTGTTCTAAGTCGGCAAATATAGTGTCGAGTAATGCCACAATGCGTTTTTGTTCTTCTAGGCTTTCAGGAAATTGTATTTTAATCCGTCGCAAATCATCATTGTACAACCTTGCAATAGTTGCTCCTTTTGACGGATTCCAGTCGCAAGCGCCATAAAACATATATAAATATTCGTTTAATACTACTTTTTCATTATTATCGATCCAAACGATATTTGAATCTTGAAAATAAGCAGGCTTCCCATCATAAATAACTCTGCGTCCAATCGTTCCTGAAGCTGAAATTAAGATATCGCCTTTCTTAGGAAATGAATATTTTTCTTTAAAGTCTTGGTAGATCTCATCAGTAATAAAGGCATTTGCCTCTTTACCAAACGTACCTATTTTAAAAAATGGAATATCACCAGTAGCAGAGGTTTGTTTTTTTAAAATCCTCTTGCACATCGATACTTTACCAACATCCCCTAAAGTAGACTCCAACCAGCCATTTGATAACTCGTTAACAGCTTCAATCATTACAACAACTCCTGAATCTTAGCCAAAATTGCTTCAGATTCTTTGTCGAGTTTAATAATGTCCTCAATAATTACTTTAGGCTCACGCAGTGGTGCCGCTTCTTCAACATTCGGGTTTTTAACCGATAGGTCATAAGTGGCTTCATCAATATCACTAATGGCTAATGACCATGATTTATCTGAAACCCCTTTTTTCAAATCACCCATCGCGGCTTTTTGCAGCTTAACAAAGTCTTCTAAATCTTTGTCGTTTAGTGGGTTTGTTTTGCCCATATTACGACCGACATTTAGCTCATAGAACCAAGTGTTAAGCGTTGGTTCGCCTTTAGTAAAGAAGAGCACGACCGTTTTTACACCCGCACCTAAGAACGTACCACCTGGGCAATCAAAGCACGGTGTGTAAATTACAGTTTTCAAGCAGTTCCTTACGAAGTGCAATTGCCGCCTTATCAGTATTACTTAGGAAGGTATTTTTAATAACAACCGCTGCACGACCACCGGGTTTGAGCATTTTGATAAAGTGTTGCAAGAACAAAAATGCTGTTTCACCCGTTTGGATAGGGAAGTTCTCTTGAACCTCTTTACGTTCTTTACCACCAAACGGTGGGTTAGCTAGGATGATGCTGTGTTGGCTGCTTGGTTGAATATCTTGTAGCTTTTCAGAAAGTGTATTGGTGTGTAATACGTTAGGCGCTTCAATGCCGTGCAAAATCATGTTCATGATAGCGATAACATACGCCAGAGATTTTTTCTCTTTGGCATAAAACGTATCGTTTTGCAGTGTCGTTAAATCAGTGGTGCTAAGCTTCACTTTTTCGCGACCACCTTGACGTAGATAATCAAAGGCTTCACACAAGAACCCCGCCGAGCCTGCTGCGCCATCGTAAATGGTTTCACCGATTTTAGGCTGAACAACATCGATCATCGCTCGGATTAATGGACGCGGAGTGTAGTATTCACCACCGTTACGACCGGCGTTACCCATGTTTTTAATTTTAGCTTCATATAAATGACTTAATTCGTGTTTTTCTTGCTGTGAGCGAAAACGTAATGAGTCAATCTTTTCAAGTGCATCACGCAGTGAATAACCACTTTGAATCTTGTTTTTTATCTCGCTAAAAATCTCACCAATTTTGTACTCAATGGTGTTTGCGCTATCAGCACGTTGCTTAAAGCCTTTTAGGTATGGGAAAAGCTGACCATCAACGAAATCCATCAGGTCATCACCCGTTAAAGCGTTGTTGTGATCAAACTTACCATCAGCATCTTTAGGCGCAGCCCAATTGCTCCAACGGAATTGCTCTTCGATGATGTACTCATAAGTCTCCATCATCATTTCCGCTTCTTGGGATTTGGTGAACTCAAGATCGTCAAGGTATTTTAAAAACAGCATCCATGAGGATTGTTCTGTGTAATCTAGCTCAGAAGAGCAACCTGCATCTTTATGGAAGATGTCATCAACGTTCTTGAATACTTGTTCAAACATGTTTTGAATGTCCTGATAGCGGCTAAGTTATGGGAAGGAGGCTTAATATTCTCCAGAGAAACCCATAGCAAATTGAATTATGAAATTAGGGGGAATATACCCTTTTTCTTTAGTCTTTACTTTGATTTAGTGATGCAATAAGTTTTTTTCTTTCGCTCTTAGTCATTTGAGAAATTAAGCACGCTAACTCGGCTGCGCTTTCATCTTCACAAAAGAAATAATTAAGCGGCACACCTAGTTCATCAGCGATGAGTTTTAAGGTTTGAACATCAGGGGTGTGCTTGCCTTTCTCGTATTGATTCATTCGAGGGCTTGCTGAACTTTCATCCATACCTATGCACACTCCCAATGCTTTTTGAGAGAGTTTCGCTTTTTTACGAGCTTGTTTGAGTCGCTCTGGGATTCGGATTAATAAATAACACTTAAATTTCATTTTGGTAGACTCTAATAACTAAGATTGTCTTAGTTTTATTGATTCTTGTATACTAAGCAATACTTAGTTTTTAGTTGGTGTGATTTTGAAAATGAAACAATCTCGAAGAATTGGTGCGGTGATGCACAAGTTATTAATAGAAAATGGGTTAAATGGGTTCACCGTACTAGAAGCTAGGGATTTGTGGCTATCACTTAATAACGTAAACTCCAGTTCTACTGAAGCTCGTAAAAAAGTATATCGAGCAATTTTTCACTTTGAAAAGAAAAGTTGGTTGCGAACGGAGGGCTCTGGACGGGCAAAACGTTACTTTCAAACTGATCAATTTAAAGAGTTACATGAAAATGTAACCACGAATAATCAAGTGATTAAAAAATCTCAAGTACTCGTTCAAGACTATTCTGTTTTGAACAATGAGCGCAATGAATACAAGGGCGAACTAGAGATAGTGCTTGGGGAGGTTGACGAGTATCAGTCGATCATATCCCGATTTCCTGAGCTAGAAAATAAACTGGCCCCTTTGCATCAGCAGACTAAGGAGCGCGCAGCTTTATTACTCGGTAAAGTGAACGTTTTAACAAAGGTTCTTAACACTCTTTATGAAGGAAATGAAGCATGTTAAGAGAGTGGCAAAGTGAATGTTCTGACAGAGCGTTGGGGAAATACCAATCTAACTGCTCCCATTTTTTTTGCCAAGCTACACCTGGGGCTGGAAAGACGGTACTTGCTGCTAATATTGCATCAAGACTGCTACAAAACGACATGGTGGATCTTGTATTGTGTTTTTCACCATCGTTGACGGTTTCTGATGGTATTAAAAGAACCTTTTCATCATTCCTTAATTGCACATTTAATGGTGGGATGGGAGCTATCGGGCAATCTTTAACCTACCAATCTATCCAGTTCCTCAATGATGAGTTTTGGCAAACATTACGCAATCACAGAGTCTTTGTTGTTTTTGATGAAATACACCACTGCTCTGGCTCTGAGGTTGAAAATGCGAACATTTGGGGGCAGCAAGTTCTAACTAAGATTCAAGGGCTTGCTACTTTTACACTTGCACTTTCAGGAACACCATGGCGCTCAGACTCTTTACCTATTGTGATGGGTGAATACAGCGATCCAGACGGACAGCTTCTTGTCGATTACCAATATACTCTTAAACAAGCGATTACTGATGGTGTCTGTAGATCGCCTAAAATCGTGTTAATTGATAATGAACACTTGTCTGTTAGTAGTAGCGAAAAAGTGGAATCTTTTTCATCAATATTAGAGATGCTTAAGCAGACAAAAGCATCTTACCAGAGTGTAATTCACAACCAAGAAGCGATGGAATATCTACTAAGTTTAGGGTGTGAGCGACTAGCAAGAGTGCGCTTAGACTCTCCAAATGCCGGTGGACTCGTTGTCGCTGCATCAGTTCAGCATGCACAAGCTATCAAAGAAGTACTCTCTCAAAAGTTTGGCCAAACCGTTTCGATTGTTACTTATCGACATGAAGAACCGCTTGCAGAAATAGATCGTTATCGACAAAGCGACGCTCAATGGATCGTTAGCGTAGGTATGATAAGTGAAGGGACAGACATCCCTAGACTTCAAGTGTGTTGCCATATGAGCTCTGTAAAGACGGAATTGTATTTCAGGCAAGTGCTAGGGCGTATTTTGCGAGTCGACTCTTCCACGGCTCAACACGCATGGTTATTTACGTTTGCGGAGCAAAACCTTATCCAGTTTGCAGAACGAATTGAACACGATATTCCTGAGTCATGTCTTTATGCGTATATGGGAAAACCAATCGAAACCGAACTCCCCAATAAACGAAATAGCTTGAATGATAAAAAGCCTTTGTTTGAGCCTCAAAGTCATACTGGTTCAAAAGTATCTTGGGGAAGTGGTACAGGCAGTACAAGCACTCTTTATGGGACTCTAGGGACGTTTGATGAGCTTCGGCTTGGAGCTTTTAGGCAGAGGGTTATTTCGGCGTTTTCTACCATGTAATAAAGTTAGACGCATTACTCAAAGAGTCAAAACGATACTTTCATCTTTATCGTCTGATACTCGGCAGTATTTATCCACACCTGAAAGCTGGTCATATACTGCCGAAATAATCTACTAGTCTTTTATCAAATCATTTTCAAAGGCATCATAGATATCGCCAACAATCTTTGTTAACTGCGTTGTATCATGAATTTGTGTATCGAGCTTATCCAAAGCTTCTTTAGGTATTGTTAATGTAATTACGTAGCCAATCGCCATATTTATAACCGTGCGATTTGAGTCTAGAATCTTCGTCTGCCACTCACATTGCTTTCTCCAATCGTAAGATAAATGCTCATCAAGCAATTCTTCAATATCAGACCAAATTTCTTTCATGTACCGACCAGTCTTGTTTTTGAAAATTTCATGAGTGTATAGGTTCTTTTTCATCTTACGATCATCAAACCATAGGCCGCTTACATAAGCCTGCCCTGAAAATTTAACGTGATAGCCAATAGATAGAGGGTAAGATTGACCATTTAAAAGTATATCTGTGCTAAATTCGGGATCTTTGTGAAAGATATGCCATCCCTGTGTTTTAGTATTTCCAGGATAGATTGAGGCCACCAAATCACCTGTTTCTGGACAAGCCTCATAAAGTACTTCATCTGCCCATCCCTTAGAAAAGTTTGTCCCAAGGCGGTCATTGTAGGTTAAGAGCTTCAAGTTCCCCCTAGCTGCTTCAAAATCCTCTACAGCAATACGAATTCGTCTATATATCGCATTACAACTTTTAGGGCTTAGAGAAGCAATTGGCGTTGCAGGAAGCCACTCAGGGTTATGATCTCGCACCAATTGAATAAAATCAGCTAAGAAACGGTTTTTGTTGCCACTCATTTTTTCAAAGCTAGATACTTTCACAGCAATTGTCATTAACCTCTTCCAATTTAGATCCCTGTCTGTAACCATATCTTTGCATTCAGTTAGAGATAAATTGTCCTTACGGAGGATATTAAAGATTTGGTTATACAGCTGAGCCGTACAATCAATACCGTCTCTTTTGGCTTCAACTACTATACAAACATCGTTAATAGTAAGTACTAAATCACATATTGGATCATATTCATCCACTCGCGATTGATCCCAGAAATTAACCATCTCCGCTTGACTCAAACTAACTGCATAGATGTGCTTATAGCCCTCAATACTTTGGGCATTTTTTTGAATTGAGATATTAAGTTCTGGCTGTTTATTTATGTCTTGAAAAAGTTTGTTGTAGCGTGCATCCCCATCAAAAATAAACTGGAGAACTTCATGAAGAAATAAAGCATCTTCTTGAAGACAAATTGCCAGAGCCCGGGTTAAGTCGTTCTCTAATTGGTAGGTACGTTCTTTCTTTGCGTAGGTTCTAAAAAGGTTGAGGTGTTTATTCATTTCGTTAACGGCTCTCATGGTTTGACGCAAGAATTGCACGTGTATATGCATAGCGTATTAAGAACAATATTCGATAATATCAGATTAAACGACATCGTTTACGTTGTGATTCAAAATATGAATTAGTTGAAGCAAGGTAAATTACAATAGTTTTACCCTATTTATCAGCTATGGAAAATACTCATTCACACGCTACTAATGAGATTTTTATTGCTAGAATTATCTGAATTCATCCCATGATGTTGTTCCTTGCTTCTCTTAACCCATTGTTAGTTCTTGCTATAAGTAATCAGGTCACATACAATCGAATCACTCTTTAGCGTTTGGGTTGATAAATATCACACCTTGTCGGGCGATTCGCCAGACACTAACTTATTGAGTGCATTTAGGGTTGCGTTAGAACTTTTCTAACGATCCTTCGTGCCTCAGGAGCGTCAGAAAAGTTCTAACGCTAGCCTCTGAGTAAAGAGTTAAAAGCAATAGACGGTTCTTCATTTGGAACCGTCTATCTTTTTTGATAAAACAGGACTACTGTGAGCAAAAAATTTGAAAATGCGGTAATTGATGCATTTGAGTCATTTGATGTAAATAATTTTAAAATTAATTATCCAGACCATCGAATTTTTGTTTGTGGTGGACAAATTGACATCAGAGAAACCATACCACTTAGCTTCCGTCAGCGTTTCATCAGCGATCTTGCTGTAAAACACCCACATATTGAAAGCGAAATTATTCTTGCGGAATCATTTAAGGATTATTTTAAAGAACACGCATATCGTGATTTATTGACTTTTGAAGATGACATAGCACAAGTGGCTTCTGTCGTTGTTATTTTTCTTGAAAGCCCAGGGTCTCTAGTTGAACTCGGTATGTTCTGTACCAAACCAAATTTTTATAAAAAATTACTTATCATTGCCCCAAGAAAAGAGACGGAAGAAGAAGATTCTTTCATTTATCTCGGTCCTCTTTATCACATCCGAAGCAAAGAACCATCGTCAGTTGCTATATATCCTTGGCCATCCACAGCAGTACTTGAATACCCAGATATACATCTACAAGATTTGTGCGCTTCTCTACTAGAAAAGCGAGATAATATTCCTAAACACCCTAAATATTCTCCTGACAACTCAGGGCATGTTGCTCTGTTGATCTTAGAAGTAGTTCGACTCTCTTACCCTATATTGTTGACTGAGATAGAGCTAGCACTTGCGTCTCTAAACTTGGATGAAGATAAATCTAAAGTGACACGTTTACTGTACTTATTGAACAAACTTGGTTATTTGGATACTTATGAATACAGCGGTTATAAGTATTACTACCCGATAATTAGAGACAAACCACGAGTTAAATTTGGTATAAGTAAAACAGGTATTCCATTCGATGAAAAGAAGTTACAGATGAGTCTAAAAATGTCATACGTCACGGATATTTCAGATGGCGCTTCTCGAAAACGAATCGCTGCAGGTAAAGAAATTCATACTATCCTTGAGGAGGCACAGAAATGAGTTTATTCAAGTCACTTTCTACAATACTACTCATGGATGAAAAAGAGCTCCGTTCTTTTGCAACTACCGCTCCTTATCGCTACAAAGTTTATACTATAGCCAAGAGAAATTCAGATGAAACAAGGCTCATCGCTCATCCCTCAAAAGAGCTTAAGTTTGTCCAAAGATTAATAATAGCTCTGCTTGCACCAAACCTTCCTATTCACTCTGCAGCTACTGCGTATATAAAAGGAAAAAGTATCAAAGACAATGCATTACCACATGCTAGTAAGAAGTATTTACTGAAAATGGATTTGAAAAATTTTTTCCCAAGCATAAAACCTGAGCTATTTTTTAAAGAATGTCGATACCATA
The DNA here is from genome assembly GCF_052920805.1 of Aliivibrio wodanis. Taxonomy (NCBI): domain Bacteria; kingdom Pseudomonadati; phylum Pseudomonadota; class Gammaproteobacteria; order Vibrionales; family Vibrionaceae; genus Aliivibrio; species Aliivibrio wodanis. The sequence goes on along the minus strand of NZ_JBREXA010000002.1, from coordinate 3,055,704 downwards.
ATATTGAAGTTTCAGATATTGATAAGAATTTATTAGAAGGATTTCTTTTTTGGAAAACAAGACGCTCAAATCAGCTTAAGTTGAGTATTGGAGCTCCAAGTTCTCCTTTAATCTCTAACTTTATCTTATATAGATTTGATGAAGAAATAATCAAGGCATGCCATGCGGAGGGAGTAACTTATACTCGTTATGCAGATGATCTTACTTTCTCAACAAATAAAAAAGGCGTACTTTTATCTTATCAGGCAAAGGTGAGAAGAATTATCGGGATTCTTTATGATGGAAATTTTAAAGTTAACTTAAGAAAAACGGTCTTGTCCTCCAAAGGGCATAATCGACATGTTACAGGTATAACTCTTTCAAATGACGGCAACATTAGTCTAGGTAGAGAGAAAAAACGTAAAATATCAGCAGGAATTCACCATTTTTCGCTTAATCTTCTAGAGAGTGAAGATGCATTAAAGCTGAGCGGGAAATTAGCTCATGCAGCATTTATCGAATCTGATTTCCTAGAAAAAATGATTACAAAATATGGACAAGAAACTGTATCTAGCTTGCTAAAAGTTAATACTATTAACAAACTTTAAGCTGCCTTAACAACCCGCTTCTAGCCCCTACACCACTACATACAATTGTCGCCAGTGGTTGCTCTGATTTCTCTCGTGTCGTACTCTTTTTTTAATCAATTGAAGTAAGATGTTACTGAATAGTAATGAGGGCATTGCATGAGTAGCTCTGAGGCGGAAACGCCTTAGTATGAACAATCTAAAACAGATCCATCAAGGGCAGTGAAGATAACTTAGAAGCCTTACTATATATTTGTATTAAAATTGATATCTAAAGGCATCGTTGAATGGTAGAACGGCTTTTTAATATCTCCAAATACCTTACTAAGATCTTCTTTAGAATCAGCAACAAATACAACTCGTATATTTTCTATAGCCCTAACTGTCAACCGTGATCTTAGCCATCCTGAAAATTGAGTGTCTTTCAAAGCATCAATGCCATAAAACCAAATCCATTTAGGGTATTCATTTTGTTCAATTGCCTTGTTAATCTCATCAGATTCAATGTAAAAATCATTTAGATTAATACTTATAACTGTAATACCAAGTGACTTGTTAATTCGATTCATTTCATGAACTAAGGAAGAGTCTAATTCATCAGTAACAATATGAAACCTCAACATTTGAAGTTCCCAATAAGCACGAATGATTCGCTCTAGTCCTCGCTCATAATCATTAAAATTGAACTCAATGTTGTCTAGAGTATTTATATACATTGTTAGACCCTTATATCAAAAGGTAGCAGGTTCCAGGTAGGTATTCATAAAAACTGGGTCATACATAATTATAATCCAACTGAAGGAGAATACGACTGGGCCTTAGAGTTGAATAAGAAAGGTATTAAAAAGTTTACAGAGTATAGTAATAGTCAACAGTAACTATCCTCGAATGAATTAAGGCTTGGTGTTCCTTTATCAAACCTTAATTAACGAGATAGTAATATATTCTATGCCCGTTCTTTTAGGCTAAAGGCTCACACCAAAATTTAGCAGTTAGGTGGCTCTTGCTATTAGTAACATAAATCAATTTAAACATCACGAAGTGTCGCTTATATGACCGTAATGTGTAATATATTAGACAATATTTAATGCACTTATGAGAACATGAGAGTCGCCAACTCATCTTTTTCCAGAAGTGAGTTACAAGTTCAATCATACAGGTGTAATCACCAAGCGATTCAGTCGTATGGCCTAGTGGCTCCACTTCATACCTCTCCTAAGATTTTTATGACAGATTTTCATCTTGGAAAGTCGGTAAATATAACCAAATTTACAAAAATTATGACAACTGCTATATTTGTAGTTGATAAATGAAAAATATCAACCTAAACCACTGTTAAAGAAGATTTTTCTATGAAATTGTCAAAGTTATCGTCTTAGAATATCTTCAAGGGTGCTCTGTCATGGGAAAAGTATACGATGGCCTACATCGTATTAGTTTTCTGATAAATGAAGAAGGTATTATCGAGCACGTATTCAATAAGTTTAAAACCAAAACTCATCATGAAGTCGTTTTAGATTATTTAAACGAGAAATAATGTTCAGTATTTAAATAAAGGCGGGGCTTATTCTAAAGCCCGCCTTTTATTGTTTATCTTTATTATACCGAGACCACTAAACGTTTTCTTTTAGAGAAATCTCAGTGGCTGGTAATGCTTTCCATACTGCTTTAACTAACGTCGCTAATGGAATTGCAAAGAACACTCCCCAGAAACCCCATAGCCCACCAAAGACCAAGACAGCCACAATGATAGCCACAGGATGAAGGTTAACCGCCTCAGAGAAGAGTACTGGTACTAACACATTACCATCTAAAGCCTGAATGATTGCATAAGCTAAAACTAGCCAATAAAAGTCAGGCGTTAACCCCCATTGAAACAAGGCGACAATCGCAATAGGTACAGTGACGGCGGCGGCTCCAATATACGGAATAAGTACTGAGAAACCGACCATTACTGCTAATAGTAAAGAATAACGTAAATCCATAATAAAGAAGGTTATATAGCTCACCCCACCAACAATCAATATCTCAACGACTTTGCCTCGAATATAGTTACTGATCTGTTCGTTCATTTCAATCCAGACCTTAGTCGCCAAACGACGGTTCTTAGGTAAAAGATTACTCATTGTACTGACCATTTCTTCTTTATCTTTTAATAAAAAGAAAACCAGTAATGGAACCAAAATTAAATATACACCTAAAGCCGCTATACTCACCAATGAAGCAAGTGACCCTTTTACCATGCTTTCCCCCATACCAAGCGCTTTACCGCGTAGCGTTTCTAACAAGGTATCAATTGATTGAGGTTGAATTAATTCAGGATAACGCTCAGGAAGACTGGATAGGAAGTGATGTAAACCATTAAACATTGATGGCATATCATTAATCAAATTACCGACCTGATTCCAAATCGTCGGTACTAGACCAAACACAGCCATGAGCATTACGCTAATAAACAAAATAATAACTAACATAACTGAAAGCGTTCTTGGTATCCCAAACTTACTGAGCTTAGCCACTGGCCATTCTAGTAAATACGCTAAAACAATAGCCACTAGTAATGGAGCAATTAAGTGACCAAAGAAGTAAATCGTAATAAACCCAACAATAAGAATGGCAACTAGGCTAACGGCGTGTGGATCTGAAAAGCGGCGTTTATACCACTGTGTAACCATATCTAACATATTAAGTTCTACTTTTTATTAACGGTTAATAATGAACATGACTCCCCATGCTCTACATGAATATCAAATGCATTGTACTCAAAGTACTTTATGATATCGGTTAACGATGTTTTGTCGACGACTTTGATGTCTAATTTCTCGTTTTGCACTAAAGATTGAGTGGTACGTTTCGCTAAAAGCAGCGACATAGGGCAACGGTAGTGTGATAAATCTAAAGTTCGGGTTTCCATTCTGCAACTCTGTAGATATGATAGATTTCAATTGGAAGAGTATAAATCACATAATTCATACAAAAAAGAAACCTATTTTCATTTTGGTACTCTTATCATTCAAGATTGAGTTATTATCTCTTTATAACAGAGCTCTTGATAAACAGAGTGTTATTAAAAAGGATTTGTAAATACGACATGTTCAAATTAAAAAGACTGGCCAGTTGTTTACTGATCACCTCATTATTGACAAGCAACCTCCCAGCTTATGCAAATAACGATTTAAATTTACCTGATATCGGCACAACAGCCGCATCAACGTTAACGATTGACCAAGAATTAATTTATGGTGATGCGTATATGCGCATGCTTCGAGCAAGCCAACCTGTCATTAATGATCCAGTTTTAGCAGAATATGTTCAGGATCTTGGTCATCGCTTAGTTGCTAATGCTAGTGATGTGAAAACACCTTTCCATTTTTTCTTAATTAATAATCGAGAAATTAACGCCTTTGCTTTTTTTGGTGGTTATGTTGCTCTCCATTCTGGATTATTTTTACACGCACAATCAGAAAGTGAATTAGCCTCGGTTGTTGCTCATGAAATTGCTCATATAACTCAACGTCACTTAGCTCGTAGTATGGAAGACCAAGCAAGACGTTCTCCCGCTACTATCGCCGCTCTTGTGGGATCATTGTTATTGGCTATAGCTGCACCAGAAGCCGGAATAGCAGCTATTCATGCTACAACAGCGGGAGCGATGCAAAGCTCAATAAACTACACTCGAAGTAATGAAAAAGAAGCAGATAGGTTCGGTATTGATACTTTGGCAAAATCAGGATTTGAGGTTGCTGCCATGCCTCGATTTTTCTCTCGCTTAGCAGACCAATATCGTTATGCAAGCACTCCTCCTGCAATGTTGTTAACCCATCCATTACCAACGTCTCGTATTACGGATAGTCGCGAAAGAGCTCAACAATATCCAATGCGTCGAGTCAATACCTCTCTACGTTACCACCTTGCTCGCTCACGTATTGTCGCTCGATTTGCCGGAATTGATAGCAATGCCGCATTAGATTGGTTTTCTCGTAAGTCAAAAACGCATAATAGTGACATTAAAAACGCTCTAAATTATGGTAAAGCGTTAGTTTATATCGATTCAAAACAGTACGATAAAGCGCAACCTCTCATGGATACCTTATTAAAGAATGATCCCCTTAATACGTTTTATATTGATGCTGCCACCGATTTAGATCTTTACACCAAAAAGAATCAACAAGCGCTGACGCGATTAGAAAATGGCTTGGTACAATTACCCAATAACCCTGTACTCGCCATTAATTATGCTCATGCTTTGTCTGAATCAAATAAACCCGCTGAAGCCGTTCGCATTTTACAACGTTATACGCATGATAACCCTGAAGACCCAACGGGATGGCAGTTATTATCTAAGGCTTACCATGATAATGGTAGCACTGATGGAGAATTGGCAGCAAGGGCTGAAATCTATGCGCTCAAAGGCATGTGGAATAAAGCCCTCAGTAATTACACTCAAGCAAGTCAATTGGTTGAGTATGGAAGTTTAGATCAAGCAAGGTACGACGCTAGAATTGATCAATTACGTCTCTCTCGTGAACGTTTTAGCGCGTTATAATTAAAAAAGGAAAAAGTATGTCTGTTGTAATTTACCACAACCCTCGTTGCTCAAAAAGCCGTGAAACTATGGCACTATTAGAAGAAAAAGGGATTACTCCTATCGTTGTAAAATATCTTGATGAAACACCTAGTGTTACTGAATTAAAAACTTTATTTTCTCAGCTGGGTTTTAACTCTGTTCGTAACATGATGCGAACTAAAGAGACTGAATATAAAGAACAAGGCCTAGATGATAGCTCTGTTACTGACGAACAATTATTTGAAGCGATGGCACAAACAGCAAAACTGATTGAGCGCCCTATTGTTGTTCATAACAACCAAGCTAAAATAGGACGTCCACCTGAACAAGTTTTAGATATTTTATAGTTTTAAGCAGGAAACTAACATGGATTCAGTTGAAATGAGCGCAGAAACAAAGCGCTATCGTTTTCTTGCCCTATTTTGCAACTTAGCATTACTTGCCTTTGTTGCGCTTTGGCATAGTACCCTTTCTCCTCACCCACTGATTAATCCGTATGGGGTTATGGTGGTATGGGTTATTCCAATGCTTTTTCCACTAAAGGGGATCATTCAGGGTAAGCCTTATACTCATGCATGGGCAAACTTTATTTTAATGTTCTATTTTCTACACGGTTTAAGCATTCTTTGGCTAGATGAAGGTGAACGTTATTTAGCATTAGTTGAAGTTATTCTAACTAGCGGTGCTTTTGTGGGTAATATTTATTACGCTCGTCTTCGAGGTAAAGAATTAGGACTAAAACTAAAGCGTTTATCTGAAGTAGAAAAAATAGAAAAAGCAAAATACACTGAAAATGAGTAAGTTCAATTACTTGAAGTGATATAATACCAATCGTAGTAAATAACTGATCATCCTAACTGGTTAAAATACTCGATAACTGCGTTGAAATGTTTGATTGTAGAATAACTACTTATCGAAGAATTTCGCCTTGTTCTCAAGCATTTTCCCTTCGCTATTTCAGATCACTTACTTACTGTGATTGGTATAACTAGAATGCTGAATAATAAAAAGGTGACTCGATAGTCACCTTTTTATTATTCGTTGTTGGCTGATCTTGTTACGAACTACTAATTATTCGAATTGAACTGATACTCATGCACCAAAGGTAATGACTCTTCTGCAACCTTATCAAGATCTGTCATTATAGTTGTATCTTCTACTGTCGATGTCTCAGTAGCTTTACTCTGTAAGAAAACATTACTTTCGGTTGACTCTGGCTGCAACAATTCTTCCGTTTCCATAGCTTGTAGAGTAAGTGTTATACGTGAATTTTTACTTAGCAATTCATCATTAAATTGTTGATAGCTTCCTAATAAACTCAATGTATAGGTCACTTTATCTCCTTGAATCGTATTCACCTGAACATTGGCTACTGAATTCATCTGTTTTAATTGCTTCTCTATTTTAAAAAAATCACGAGTGGTATGGATACCATTAATCGAAACAACTTCAGACTGACTCGCTACCGCACCTAAATGTTTCGTGTAGTTTGCGGCAAAATAATCACTTACATCATTAACCATTGTTGTTAATTGAAATGCACCAGATGCACGTCCTTCAACTGGTTTTTTTTGCAGTATTAACAAGGTACTGCGGCATCGTATCAAACAATGTCCATGTTGAGCTATTACCACGAACTTTAACAACTAAAACTGCTTGAGGGTTATATCGCTCACTTGCATCTGCAATTGGCTTTTTAAAATTACCCCATAAATCTGTTATTTCAATAGAGGTAACGTCATCAAAATCACCAACAGGGAACATTACTGGTAAGCCGCGTTCATTAGCAGCACCTTTAATACGCCCAATTAAGCTATTATTTGATTGCTCCCAAATAATACTTTTTTGATAATTATGTTCATTCACAACCCATACTAATACTGGTTTGCGTGGCGTTTCCCAAATGCTTTGTTCTGCTTGAGTTAATAGGCTTAACACCATTTTAGAGTTATAGCCTAATTTAATCGCACGAGAAGCATTATCATATTCCACAAAGCTAACTTGTGTAACATAACGGTCACTTCGTACTAATGCTTTTTTAATCACCTCGTTTTGAGCAATTTCTTTCTGACCTGATACCTTAATCAACACATTGATTAAGCCTTCTTTTTTAGCCAAACCTTCCGCTTTATCCGACTCAGTTAATTGCACTTCTGTATGATAAAGATCACTTGGCTGTTGTGCAAAAACAGAACCGCTCATCATACAAATGACTAAACACAAAATACGTAACATCAAACAACCTATAAATACTTTTATAATTTACCGCTGATAATAAGGGCTATCCCTTTATTCAGCAAGGGGGCGGATCAACCCAGATCTAAATTTCAAAAGATTAGAGTGGTACTTTTCTAAAAAGTTTGATTTTTTCACGAGCTAAATCAAGATATTTATTAATTGATTAGTGATAGAATCCCTCAAATTCATTACTGGAAATGGAAATGCTATACAATTTATTCCAGGGTTTTCAAATGCTGTTCGTTGCATTTGGTGCTCTTGTTCTTGTTCCACTGCTTACAGGTTTAGATCCTAACGTCGCTCTTTTTGGTGCTGGTGTTGGTACCCTTCTCTTTCAATTAGTTACTCGTCGCTCTGTCCCTATCTTTCTTGCTTCTTCCTTTGCTTTTATCGCTCCTATTATTTATGGAACCCAAACCTGGGGAATACCTGCCACTATGGGTGGATTAATGGTCGCGGGTTTAGTTTATGTCTTATTAGGTGCAGTAATTAAAGTTCGAGGTGTCGCATTTATTCATAAACTACTGCCTCCTGTGGTGGTTGGCCCTGTAATTATGGTGATCGGTTTAGGCTTAGCCCCTACCGCTGTAAATATGGCATTAGGTAAAACTGGCGATGGTGCGTTTCAGCTTGTTGATGGGCAACTTGCTTTTTGGATTGCTGCTGCCTCATTATTTACCACTATTGGCGTGAGTGTTTTCTCTAAAGGCTTCTTTAAGCTACTGCCTATCCTGTCAGGCATTATTGTTGGTTACTCCTTAAGCTTAATTTTTGGTATCGTCGATTTTACTCCCGTACATCAAGCCGCTTGGTTTGCTCTACCTAACTTCACTTACCCTGAATTTAATATCAATGCGATCTTATTTATGATCCCAGTAGCTATCGCACCGGCAGTTGAACATGTTGGCGATATGCTGGCAATCTCAAACGTAACCGGAAAAGATTACCTGAAAAAACCAGGTTTACATCGCACAATTACGGGTGATGGTATTGCAACAATGGCAGCCTCTCTTATCGGCGCGCCACCAAATACGACTTACAGTGAAGTTACTGGTGCTGTAATGCTAACCAAAGCATTCAACCCAGTGATCATGACATGGGCTGCTGTGTGCGCCATTGTACTTGCTCTGGTTGGAAAATTAGGGGCTATGTTACAGACGATCCCTGTACCGGTTATGGGAGGCATTATGATTTTACTGTTTGGTTCTATCGCTACGGTAGGTCTAAATACGCTGATTAAAAACCAAGTTGATTTACATAAAGCACGTAACCTAACAATTGTTGGTGTGACGTTAGTTTTTGGTATTGGCGGCATGGCAGTAGGTATTGGTGACTTTAACTTACAAGGCGTAAGTCTTTGTGGAATTGTAGCTATTGCGCTTAATTTGATCCTACCTGATGACTTAGGTGAAAGCCACGTTGTCGACAATGCTCAAATGGAAGATGATAAATAATTCTAGGTAAAGAAAAAGGCTTGATGGTTAATTCATCAAGCCTTTTTTAATTCTTAAGGTGTAAGTTTCTAAGCTAAAGATCTAGATTATTACTTAGTACCGAAGATCTTATCACCAGCATCGCCAAGACCTGGAATGATGTAACCTTTATCATTCAATTTTTCATCGATAGCGGCAGTGTAAAGCTCAACATCTGGGTGTGCTTTTTCTAATGCAGCAATGCCTTCTGGAGCAGCAACAAGAACAAGGATTTTAAAGTTCTTACAGCCTTTCTCTTTTAGAAGATCAAGCGTTGCGATCATAGAGCCGCCAGTCGCTAGCATTGGGTCAACAACTAAAGCAATACGCTCATCGATGTTAGACGCTAACTTGTTAAAGTAAGGTACTGGCTCAAGCGTTTCTTCATCACGGTAAATACCAACAACACTAATACGTGCACTTGGGATATGCTCAAGTACGCCATCCATCATGCCAAGGCCTGCACGAAGAATTGGCACAACTGTTACTTTTTTACCTTTAATTTGGTCAACTTCAACAGGGCCATTCCAGCCATTGATAGTTACTTTTTCTGTTTCAAAATCTGATGTTGCTTCATAAGTAAGTAGGCTGCCTACTTCTGTTGCTAATTCACGAAAACGCTTAGTACTGATCTCGCCTTCACGCATTAAACCAATTTTATGTTTTATTAGCGGGTGTTTTACTTCAACAACTTTCATTTCTGACTCCAGATACATTAATCAAACCCTTTAATTATACATATTTTTCTATTAAAAAATGACGAAATAGTAAAATAAATTATAACGCTAGAAGTTGTTTACCAAATTTATTATTTTTTATTACAAAATTTATGCAAATTTCCTTACGCAAACGTTTCCCTCTTTTATATTGTGCTGTTAGAATGGCGCGGATTTTTGAAATCCAACCTATGGCGAGGACACCACCGTGAGCGACAACAAAACTTCTCTTAGCTACAAAGATGCTGGCGTAGACATTGATGCTGGTAATGCACTTGTTGATCGAATTAAAGGCGTAGTAAAACGTACTCGTCGCCCAGAAGTAATGGGTGGCATTGGTGGTTTTGGTGCGTTATGTGAACTTCCAACGAAATACAAGCAACCTGTTTTAGTTTCGGGTACTGATGGCGTTGGTACTAAGCTTCGTTTAGCTTTAGACCTAAACAAGCACGATACTATTGGTATCGACTTAGTGGCGATGTGTGTAAACGACCTAATTGTTCAAGGCGGCGAACCTCTGTTCTTCCTTGATTATTATGCAACAGGAAAACTTGATATTGATGTAGCTGCTGAAGTAGTTACAGGCATCGGTGAAGGTTGTATTCAAGCTGGTTGTGCATTAATCGGTGGTGAAACTGCTGAAAATGCCAGGTATGTATGAAGGCGAAGATTACGATGTAGCTGGTTTCTGTGTGGGTGTTGTTGAAAAAGAAGACATCATCGATGGCACAAAAGTAGCAGCCGGTGATGCATTAATCGCTGTTGGCTCTAGTGGCCCTCACTCAAATGGCTATTCGTTGATCCGTAAAATTCTTGAAGTATCAAACGCTGATCTTACTGAAGAATTAAACGGTAAAACGATTGCAGACCATTTAATCGAACCAACGAAAATCTACATTAAATCAGCACTTAAAATGATTGCAGAGCATGACATTCATGCTATCTCTCATATTACTGGTGGTGGTTTCTGGGAAAATATCCCACGCGTACTTCCTGAAGGTACTAAAGCGGTTGTTGATGGTAAGAGCTGGGAATGGCCTGCTATCTTTAACTGGCTACAAGAAAAAGGCAACGTGGATACTTACGAAATGTACCGCACCTTTAACTGTGGTGTAGGTCTTGTTGTTGCCCTTCCAAAAGAACAAGCTGAACAAGCGGTTGCTTTACTGAATGCTGAAGGCGAAAACGCTTGGGTTATCGGTGAAGTTGCTGTTGCAGAGCAAGGTGAAGAACAAGTTGAGATCCGTTAATCGGGTTTCATAAACTTGAGCTAGCTCATAAAGCATAAATAGAAAGGTGATCAATTATTCGATCACCTTTTTTATATCTATTATTTATGTTCGAATAGTTATCATTACTCAAAAAATAAGACCGTTATGATGAAGAATATTGTTGTATTAGTTTCAGGCAGTGGCAGTAACTTACAAGCGTTTATTGATGCTTGTGGTAACAAAATCCCTAACGCGCGTATTTCAGCCGTCATTTCAAATAAGAGTGATGCTTATGGACTACAACGCGCCGTTAATGCTGGAATTAATGTTCACAGCTTAAACGCTACAGGCTATGAAAGCCGTGAAAAATATGATGAAGCATTAGCAACACTGATCGATCTTCATCAACCTGATGTCATTATCCTTGCCGGATTTATGCGTATTTTAAGTGAAGCTTTTGTACTGCGTTATCAAGGTAAAATGCTGAATATTCACCCTTCCCTTTTACCTAAATACCCAGGTCTACACACACATCAGCGTGCCATTGACGCCGGCGATAAAGAACATGGCACAAGTGTTCATTTTGTTACCCCTGAGTTAGATGGTGGCCCGGTGATCCTTCAAGCTAAAGTACCAATTTTTGAAGAGGATACGATTGAAGAGGTTGCATCACGCGTACAAGCTCAAGAGCACGTCATCTACCCAATGGTTGCTAACTGGTTAGCCGAAGAAAGATTGACTATGCAAGACGGTAAGGCGCAGTTAGATGGGAATATATTGGGTCTATCAGGATTAGAAACTGAATAATAAAAATGCCCATCAATGTAATATTGATGGGCATTTTTTATACATTATCTTGCCCTAAAATGTGTTTACGCATTAACTGGGCATTCTGATGGCGGTGGAGCCATATCAGGCACCGTATCATGGTTACCTGCGGTTAATTCACCAAAATGAAACAGCGCATATTCGCCTACTTTCATTTTATGCCACTCTTCATTATCCGTTAATGGTCTTGTCACAACAACTGACACCACATCGTTCGGCGTGGTTTCTTTATGAAAATCAATCGTCACATCTTCATCAATTAACGAAGCTTGCCCAAAGGGGGCACGCCTTGTGATCCAATGTAAATTGTTTGAACAATAAGTCATTAGATACTCACCGTCACTCAAGAGCATATTAAACACCCCTAAGCCTCGAAGATGATCACTGCACTCAGAGACAAATTCGAACATCAACATCATATCTTGAGGTGGCTCAGGATATTTGTCTTCTAGCTGATTCAGCAACCAACAAAAAGCACGCTCACTGTCTGTTTCACCCACAGGTCGAAAGCGGCCTGTTGATAATTCATTAAATCCAGTCAGTTGACCATTATGCGCAAACGTCCAATATCTTCCCCATAGCTCACGCGTAAAAGGGTGTGTATTCTCAAGATTAACATCACCGCGGTTTGCTTGACGAATGTGGCTTATTACCGCTTTACTTTTTATTGGGTAATCTTGCACTAGCTCAGCAATTTTTGAGTGGCAACTTGGCTTTGGATCTTTAAATGTGCGAAATCCTTTCCCTTCATAAAAAGTAATCCCCCAGCCATCACGATGTGGTCCCGTGTTACCACCACGTTGAACTAAACCTTTAAAACTAAAACAAATATCGGTTGGTACGTTAGCACTCATTCCGAGTAATTCACACATACTTGCGCTACTCCTTTATTCGCAATCTGACCAATCTAACGTGTAATAACGATAAGGTTGGTCAGTATAATGAATTATTTTTCCATCTCTTTTTCAATTAACTGAATAACGATATGGATGATTTTAATGTGGATCTCTTGAATACGGTCTGCGTAACCAAAATGAGGCACTCGGATCTCTACATCAGCAAGGCCTGCCATTTTTCCGCCATCTTTACCCGTAAGTGCGATGGTTTTCATACCTTTTTCTTTTGCCGCTTCAATCGCTTTTAAGATATTGCCAGAGTTACCTGAAGTAGATAAGCCAAACAATACATCGCCTTTTGATCCTACGGCTTGAGTATAACGAGAGAACACGTGGTCATAACCAAAATCATTACTCACACAAGACAAATGGCTAGGATCAGAAATCGCAATACCTGGGTAACCTGGACGGTTTTCACGGTAGCGTCCAGTTAACTCTTCTGCGAAATGCATTGCGTCACAGTGTGAACCGCCGTTACCACAAGACAATACTTTACCGCCTTGTTTAAATGAATCTGCAATGGTTTTGGCCGCTAACTCAATTTGAACTAGGTTTTTATCGTCAGCTAAAAAGTCATTCAGTACTTGAGCGGCTTCTGTTAATTCAGAACGGATCAGATCTTGATAAGACATAGGATACTCTCTTTTATTATGTTCCCTACTTGGGGTTAATCTCAGTGTACCTATACCACTAAACCTTTAAAAGAGATCCACCCTGTTTTTCTTCTATCTATGCCAAAAATTCTTCAATTTCTTCCCTATGAAATTTGATATCACGCACTTAAAAACAAAATTTGTTTATTAATTACTCAAGCTAGATCACTTTTTAATCATTAACGTTATTTACTTTTTATTAACATTAGCACTACACTTAACCTAACTGGTTAGACCTCTTATCAGGAATACACTCAAACATAACATTACGACCGAGTATCGTAATCACCTCTGTTCCTACAAACAGAGCAGCGCCGGAAAAGGAGAATCACATGGCCCTGACACTATTAACAACCTTTATTGCACTTGCTGCACTAAGTTATCATCGACAATCGCTACGAACTACAACCCTTATCACCGCCGGTATTTTAGCGGTAAGTTCAGGGCTAGGTTATGCCGGTTCTATTACCTGGGCCGTTTTCTTAGTAATTGCAGTGCCAGTAAATATTCCTTCAATTCGTCAATCTATCTTTAGTAATAAAGCCCTAAGTTTCTTTAAGGGCGTGATGCCTGAAATGTCACAAACCGAGAAAGACGCGATTGAAGCAGGGACTGTCTGGTGGGAAGCTGAATTATTTAAAGGTAATCCAGATTGGAAGTTTCTTCATAATATCCCTAAAAACACACTATCAGATGAAGAACAGGCGTTTCTTGATGGGCCAGTAACCGAAGTTTGTCGCATGATAAATGACTATGAAGTCACTCATGAGCTTGCCGATTTACCACCAGAAGTATGGCAGTATCTAAAAGATAATAAGTTCTTCGCGATGATTATTAAGAAAAAATACGGAGGCTTAGAGTTCTCTGCTTACGCTCAATCGTGTGTTCTACAAAAGCTAACCAGTGTATCTGGTGTACTTTCTATTACCGTTGGTGTTCCTAATTCATTAGGTCCTGGTGAATTGTTGCAACACTATGGTACTGAAGACCAAAAAAATCATTACTTACCTCGTTTAGCTGAAGGCAAAGAGATCCCATGTTTTGCTTTAACAAGCCCAGAAGCAGGCTCAGATGCAGGCTCAATTCCTGATTTTGGGATCGTAACTAAAGGGATGTGGGAAGGCAAAGAAGTCTTAGGCATGCGTCTTACTTGGAACAAACGTTACATTACCCTTGCACCTGTAGCGACCGTTCTTGGTTTAGCATTTAAACTGCAAGATCCAGATGGCTTATTAGGTGATAAGAAAAACCTAGGTATTACCTGTGCACTTATTCCTACCAATTTAGACGGCGTTAAAATTGGTCGTCGTCATTTCCCTATGAATGTGCCATTCCAAAACGGTCCGACGCAAGGTGACGAGTTATTTGTCCCACTGGATTACATCATCGGTGGTGAAAAAATGGCAGGTCACGGCTGGCGCATGCTGGTTGAATGTTTATCGGTTGGTCGTGGTATTACGTTACCCTCAAATGCAACGGGTGGTGCAAAAACTGCCGCACTTGCAACAGGGGCTTACGCTCGTATTCGTCGTCAATTCAAATTACCAATTGGTAAGATGGAAGGGATTGAAGAACCATTAGCACGTATGGCTGGTAATGCCTACATGATGGATGCAGCAAGTGCATTAACTGTTGCAGGTATCGTTCAAGGTGAAAAGCCATCGGTTATCTCAGCCATCGTTAAATACCACTGTACTCACCGAGCACAACGCATTGCTATTGATGGTATGGACATCGCTGGTGGTAAAGGGATCTGTTTAGGCAGTTCAAACTTCTTAGCGCGTAGCTACCAAGGCTCTCCAATTGCAATCACTGTTGAAGGCGCAAATATTTTAACCCGCTCAATGATTATTTACGGTCAAGGTGCAATTCGTTGCCATCCTTATGTTCTTGAAGAGATGGATGCTGCGTATTTAGAAGATAAGCAAGCCTCTCTTGAGAAGTTTGATGCTGCTGTCTTTGGCCATATTGGCTTTGGTATTAGTAACTTTGTTCGTAGCTTCTGGTTTGGCTTAACTGATGGCCACGGCTCTAAAGCACCGTTTAGTGATGAAACTAAACGCTATTACCAACAAGTAAATCGTTACAGTACTAATATGGCTTTATTATCAGATATTTCAATGGCTGTACTCGGTGGTAGCTTAAAACGTCGCGAACGTATGTCAGCTCGTCTCGGTGATATTTTAAGTCAACTTTACTTAACCACATCGGTTCTGAAACGTTTTGATGATGAAGGTCGCCAAAAAGAAGATTTAGCTTTAGTTCATTGGAGTGTGCAAGATTCATTACACCAAGCAGAACAAGCGATTGATGGGTTACTTGCCAACTTCCCAAATCGATTTGTTGCAGGTGCAATGCGCTTTATCTTATTACCAACGGGCCTTCGTCGCCAACGCCCAAGTGATAAGCTAGACCATACACTGGCTCGAATTCTTCAAGAACCATCAGGTGTTCGTAGTCGAATTGGTCGTGGATTATTCTTAGAAGCAAGTCGATTTAATCCAGTAGGAAAAATGGAAGAAGCCTTGATTGATATCTTAACTGCTGAGCCAATTTATGACCGAGTATGTAAAGAGTCAAAACAACGCTTACCTTTCATGCAGTTAGATCGTGTTGCTAAAATCGGATTAGAGTTAAATATCATTTCTGATAAAGAAGCCCTACTACTTCGTAAAGCTGAGAAGAGTCGTTTAGCAACCATTAGTGTTGAAGATTTTGATCCAAGTGAACTAATTGTAAAACCACAAGTTAGTCATTTTGAACACAGTAAAATAGCGTAATAATCTAAAAACTAAAAAGCCCATAATCAGATTAATTTTGATTATGGGCTTTTTTTACTTCTTTACGTTAAACATCAAGTTTAAATATATTTGCTCATCTATTGAGAGATATTGATTACTTTCATTGCCTGCATCAACATAATTAGCCAAATCCCTTTTCGTTAAGCACTTATCTATTTCCATGATGAAATCGAATGCTTTATTTAATTTGGTTTTATACTTATTCATTTAACCATCACCCTAACCAGAAAGGAGGCAATATTATAAAATCATAAAGCGTGATGTCAATCACAAAAAATAAAGCAAACGTTTTTATGTTACCACTTAAGAGCTATTAAACTTTGTTAGTGATTATGAACACTTATATCAAAATTATAATTATACTTTAGGCGGTGGAGGCATAGATAATTTTTCAGACTTAGGCGCTGCAGCCCTTCTCTCTTTTATTGATTTTATCTTTTTCCAACCAAATATACCTGCAAAAATCAAAATAATAATAAGTAAGTTACCGACTCCAATATAAATCCAGAACCACTTTCTTGCTTCTGCACGTTCTTCTTCTAATTTTTTCAGCTCTTCAATTTTACGTTGTTTAGCTTCTTCTTTTAATCGTGCTTCATAGGCTGCTTTTAAATCAATTGGCTCTGTAACACCATAACTATGTTGCCCAAGATTAAACTGTAACGGGCGATCTGTTGCTAAATCAGTCGCATAAACCAAGCCAGACCACGTATTTTTCCCAGAGATATAATCATTCGGCAAATCAAAGTACAGTTTACTTTCATCTTTCTCTGATTGCGCCTGAGTTACAGTGGTCACATTATTAGGATCAATTTGCTCGATATGAGCCGCAAGTGACCCTGCTCGAATAACACCACCTTCAGTATCAATACTCATTGAGTGAGATCGACTCTCGTTACGAGCCTGAGTAAAACTTGCTCGTATCGGGGTGGGGTAAACTAAAACATCTTGTTCAACCGTTCTTAAAAATACGCCATTACGAGATTGTATTCGAACCCAATACTTTCCCGGTTTAATATTAATAGGCAGATTAACAGTAAATATTCCATCAGCTGCAACTTCATCAAGATCCTGGCCATCATCTTCAAAAGTCCCTAGAACCTCGGCTAATGGTCGAGCTTCTTTTACCAAGTCTTTTTCATTCGCAAGATACGGTGTAAAAGTAACATTAAGTTTGATTCGATTTAAAAAATCACGCAATACCAGAGGCTTTCCCTCTTTTAACAAGCGAGCCGTAAACTTTAAACTTTCAGACTGATAGAGTTTTTTTGGCAATGAGTCTACATTTAGCGTCAGATTCGATAAAATTTTCACTTTATTTTCAGGTGTGATCTTCCCTATTGCTTGCCAAGGTCCTGGCATGGGATTCTCAATCGAAATAATATCCATACCACTTTCTTCATACCATGCCACATGATCTGGGTGATCCCATGCATAATATTTTGTACCATCAGGACGAACCAAAGTAACAGCCTGAGAAGGTGATTCTCGGTACACTAAAAAAGAAACTTGTTTTATCGTAGGATCGACTCGAAAACGGTTATCCAACCACGACATTTCTGAACTTTTTGCCCAAGAAATCATCGGGACAAACAGTGCAATTATCAATAACCGCCACATATTAAAAACTCCTAATTACGCCATAAACAGGCATCGCCAACTATATCCAAACGCTTTTCATGCGCTTCTAATTCATCGGCCGTTGCACGTAAAACCTTTAATCCTTTTCTTTCTAAATTCAATCTTTTAATGCTTTCTTCTGACAAATCGGACTGATTTCCAGCAGAAAAACTTAAACTAGTTTGCCCACCTGTCATTAATAGATATACGTCAGCTAAGATCTCAGCATCGAGTAAAGCGCCATGAAGCGTACGATGTGAGTTATCGATACCATAACGTTCACACAAAATATCCAGGTTATTACGCTTACCTGGGAATATCTTTTTCGCCATCGCCAAAGTATCGGTAATTTTACAATACTGCTCTGTCGTACCGATAAGTTTGTTTAACTTACTGAACTCATAATCCATAAAGCCGACATCAAAGGGGGCATTATGAGCGACCAACTCTGCACCTTTAATGAATTCTAAAAATTCATCATGAATGTCTTTATATTCAGGTTTATCATACAAAAACTCATCAGTAATACCATGAACATCAATCGCTTCAAGATCAATAAGTCGATCAGGCTTGATATAAACATGAAAGTGATTGCCGGTTAATTTTCGATTTATGATCTCAACGGCACCGATTTCAACAATACGATGACCTTCATAAACAGGGCCTCCAGAAAAGTTCATACCGGTGGTTTCTGTATCGAGTACAATAATTCGATTCGGGGAATTGTCGCTAGTATTCATAGGCTCATTTGTGTCAGACTATTTCTAAATTCTTCTAATGATAACAGAGATAATGAAGCAGGTTGAAATTTTCACAGATGGTTCTTGCTTAGGGAACCCAGGTCCTGGTGGTTACGGCATTGTGATGCGTTATAAAGGCACAGAAAAAACCTTTGCCGAAGGGTTTAATCAAACCACAAATAATCGCATGGAGATGTTAGCAGCCGTAATTGCTCTACGTAATTTAAAAGAGCCATGCTCTGTAGTGTTAACGACAGACAGCCAATATGTTCGCCAAGGGATCACTCAATGGATCCATGGGTGGAAAAAACGCGGTTGGATAAAAGCAGATAAAAAGCCTGTGGTTAATGCCGATCTTTGGAAAAAATTAGATACAGAAGCGGAACGCCACACGATTGATTGGCGCTGGGTTAAAGGCCACGCTGGGCATCGTGAAAATGAAATGTGTGATGAATTAGCAAGAACCGCAGCCGAGAACCCGACTCAAGATGATACGGGTTACCCTGGTTGATCTGATTTAATTTTACCCTGACGCGTTTGAGCCACTGAAATAGGAGCCAATTTTGGCTTCTTTTTCCATGCTGACTTTATTGGTCGTAGTGGATAAGTACGTTTTCTCGCTACGATAAAATAAATACCACTAATAGGTTTAACTGAATCTCCTCCTAAATTCTCAAACCATGTCCATATTGTTCGATAACGAGTCATTGGTGCGAGAGCGAAGCAATCACTATAAACCACTTCAAAATTTAAGACACTGAGCCAATCTTTGATACGATGCGGAGTAAACATTCGTCCACTCCATGGTAAATTGTTCTTTCGCCATGGGAACAAACTAGCAAGCCCTATTGCACTCATTGGATTAAACCCTGTCAAAATCATATAACCATCATTGATTAAAACACGATCAACTTCTCTCAATAATTGATGAGGGTCTGATGAGTAATCAAGTTGATGTGCAAGCACACATGCATCAATACTTTTTTCTAAAAAAGGCAATTGAGGTAATTCAGAAGTAATATTTCTCAACGAATTTTTGTTATCTAGGTTAACTTGGTGTTTAATGTTACAAAAGTGGCTATCAAGCTCAGCACTCAATCCACCAATTTTTAGCATATGGTAACCAAACAGTTTAGGACACCACTCATCAAGACGTGATTGAATCAGCTCACCTATCCACTCACCGTGAGGGATCCCTGACCATGAATGCGGTTTTTCTATTTTTTTATCAAGCAGTGCTGGCTTAATCAATATCGATACCTATAACAATTTATGACAAACAATTTGGAGAAAGGTTAATGCTATCAATAAAAAGCATACCTGCATTTAATGATAATTACATTTGGTTAATTCACAACAATGACAATCATTGTGTTGTTGTTGATCCGGGTGATGCAGCCCCTGTATTAGCATGTATTAAAGCACATAACTTTATTTTAGATGCAATCTTAATTACTCACCATCATCATGATCATATTGGTGGAGTCCCTGAATTAGTTCGCCAGTTTCCCTCTATTAATGTCGTTGGCCCTGAAGATGAACCAATTCCAACATTAACTCACCCAGTTAGCGATGGCGACTTTGTTGAATTATTTGATGAAAGGTTCATGGTCTTAGGTGTTGAAGGGCATACTAAGGGCCATATTGCCTATGTTGGTGATGAGAAACTTTTCTGTGGTGATGCCTTGTTCTCTGCTGGTTGTGGTCGTTTATTTGAAGGAACAGCAGAACAAATGTTCCATTCATTGCAAAAACTTTCAGCACTACCAGATGAAACAAAAATCTACTGTGCGCATGAATATACGGCATCAAACTTGGCCTTTGCGTTGGCGGTTGAACCAAATAATGACTACTTACAGCAATATCGTGAAAAAGTATTACGACTTCGAGCTAATGGGAAATCAACCATTCCATCTACCATGCAACGCGAGAAATTAATCAACCCATTTTTAAGAACTAATGAGCCCACAGTGAAACATGCTGTTGCAAGCAAAGTACTCGATAATACAGAAGTCGAGACTTTTGCAGCATTAAGACGATGGAAGGATGAGTTTTAGTTAGGAAACTTGTTTGAAGAGTAGTTGCACAGTATTATTCGTATCCAAATAAAAAAATATAATGCTAATCTCTAAATGAGAACGAGGTTAGCATAAAAATACTGAAGGCAACGCACAATGAAACTGAAATTCCATTGGATTGGATTAGCGCTCTTAGCAGGCTGCCAAACCGCACCACCCGAAAAAATTCAGCCTGATACCAATCAATCAGGAATAACGTCTACGGTAACTACACCTTCAAAAACAGACACTGCACCATCCCAAGTCACTCCCGTTGAACAAGCAAAATTAACCCCTCAAGAGCAGGAAGATGTTTGGCAACGTATTGCAATGCAATTAGAAATGCCAATCCCTAAGCATAAATCCATCGACTATTATCGTAACTGGTATATCAAGCATCCAAATCATTTACGTACTGTCGCTAAACGTGCACAGCCCTTTTTGTATATGATCACCGTCGAGGTTGAAAAACGTAATCTAC
This sequence comes from Aliivibrio wodanis, assembly GCF_052920805.1. NCBI lineage: Bacteria > Pseudomonadati > Pseudomonadota > Gammaproteobacteria > Vibrionales > Vibrionaceae > Aliivibrio > Aliivibrio wodanis. The sequence goes on along the minus strand of NZ_JBREXA010000002.1, from coordinate 3,034,858 downwards.
CCATGGAATTAGTACTTCTTCCTGTTGTAGAAAGTTCTTTTGACCCATTTGCTTACTCACATGGCAGTGCAGCAGGATTATGGCAATTTGTTCCAGGAACGGCTGATCGTTTTAAATTAGAACGTAATTGGTGGTATGACGGGCGTAGAGATGTACCTGCTGCAACCACCGCAGCATTAGATTACATGGAATATTTTGATAGCCGCTTTGATGGTAATTGGCAACATTCTATCGCTTCATATAATAGTGGTGCTGGTCGAGTCTCAAGAGCAATTAAAAAGAACAAGAAGCTTGGTAAACCTACTGATTTTTTCTCATTAGATCTTCCTAAAGAAACCAGTGGCTATGTTCCTAAATTATTAGCATTAGCCGACATTATTAAAAACCATGAAAAATATGGTGTCGACCTTCCTTCTATTGCAAACAAACCTGTACTTGAAAAGGTTGACCCAAAACAACAATTAGATCTTGCTATCGCAGCTAAATTTGCAGGTATCACTATCACTGAATTACAAGGATATAACCCCGCTTATAATCAATGGGCTACCTCTCCTGACGGACCTTACCACCTGTTATTACCTATTGAAAACGTGGCGAAATTTAATGCTAATTTAAAGAAAAATGATAATAAAACCATGAAAGTTGTGCGTTATAAAGTACAACCTGGTGATACGATCAGTCAACTAGCAGTAAAACATAACACCACGACCAAGATTATTGAGCAAACCAATGATCTTAATGGTTCAAGTATTCGTGTTGGTAAGTATTTACTAATACCTACAGCTTCTCAAGGTAATACTACCTACGCGCTAAGTGCTCCTCAACGTTTGAAAAAAACACAATCAAAAGCAAAAGGGAAATATAAGCTTAGCCATAACGTACAAGAAGGTGAAAGCCTTTGGAGTATTGCTAGTGACAATTCAATTTCATACCGTGATTTAGCAAAATGGAACGGTATGGCACCAAAAGATCCCCTTCGCGTTGGGCAAAATCTAGTCATTTGGAAGAGTAATTCAGACGGTGCTATTATTCGAACTGTACATTATAAAATCAGAGAAGGTGATAACCTAAGCGCTATCGCACAAAAATTTAGTGTCTCTGTGACAGATATTATGAAATGGAATAACATCAAACGCGGCTCTTATATTAAGCCGGGACAAAAATTAAAACTTTACGTTGATGTTACTAAGGTAAACGTATGACACCCTCTTCAAATCCGTTAATTTTATTGGTCGATATTTTTCGATCACCAGCTGACTGCTTTGCTGCACTATATGAACGTGGTAAATGGGCCTGGCTTCCTTATATTTTATTGATCTTCGCTCCATTTATGTTTTGGGGAACCTATTTTGATCTAGTCAATTTTGAATGGGTTACTACTAACTTAACCGCTCAAATAGAAAGTATTGGCGGGCAAGTTCAAGGCGAATGGCTAACCAAAGAAATTTTATTAGCCGGTGAAGTAATTAATGATGTGATGGGCCGAACGGCAACTATTTTATTATTAGCACTATGGTTTAAGCTTGCAACAAAACAGAGTCAATACCAACACGGTTATTTCAAATGGGTAGCTGGTAGTACTGTCGTGATGTTCCCTGCGCTAATTGGCGATATTGCAAGTTATGCTAGCCTGCTACTTAATCACGCTAACATCATGCCTTACGCTGCCGATTTAAACAGCTTAAATGGGTTGATTAAGCTGCCAATGACTGATCACTGGTCAGCGTATGCGAGCTCTTTCCCACTGCTTATGCCTTGGTATATCGCTTTAAGTTATGCAGCATTAGGTGCATGGACAGATTTAGATCGTTCAAAAGCGCTTATCATAGCAATCCTTCCTTGGGTTACTTGCTTTACGCTTTGGGGTTTTGTTACTGCTTTTTCAGGGTAAAGCTAACCTGTAATGGATTATGATCAGAAGCGTTACTCTTAGTTGAGTGCGCTTCTTTTACTTCTAAACCGCGATAAAAAATATGGTCTAACGGTAACCCGGTAATAAAGCGCATTCTTTCATCTGGTGTAAATATTACTTCTTTTAATCTTAATGGTTTCACTTGCTGTTGTAACGTTGCCAACCTATCGTCACTCCAAGAATTAAAATCACCCGCAATAATTAAAGGGCCACCATGTGCCTGAACCTCTTGTGATAACGCTTCAATTTGATTTTTATAATCTTCGGTTCCTAACGTAAAATTAATTGCATGAATATTAATGACTATTAACGTTTGTCCATTTGATAAAGCATATTCAGAAAGAAGTGCTGATTTAGGTAAACGTAACCAAGGCTCTATCGCGGTATAGGCACACACTTTCTCTGACGATTTTTTTGCTAACGTTAAAACTCCAGCACTGGTATCAAACACATCAAACGCTCGCACTAATTCAGCAGAATACGATTTATCCATCACAAACTGTTTTAATTCAGGTGTTAAGCTGGCTTCTTGCAATAAAACCAAATCAGAAGAAGTGGTCAGTGTATTTAATGCAGCCTGCCAATCGGTTTTCTGTTGCTTGTAAACATTCCAAACGAGAACATTCAATTGGCCATTACGATCGATTGGTACTGAGGAATTAAATTGAACACAATCAGGTTGATATGTTAACGATGCATCAGGAGTAACTTTGGAAAGCTCAATAAATTCAGGTCCGAGAGGAACAGTAAATACAATAGATTTGACAGCGAAAGCTAACCCCACCAATAAAGCAGAACCAAATAATAATAGAGTTTTCTTTTTCATAAACAAAAAAGGAGTGAATCATCACTCCTTCCTTAAAATAGCAATAATGCTAACTAGATTAGCAGATACTTATGTGTGTTGGTACAAGGTTTAAATAGCGTCTTCGTCTTCTTCACCTGTGCGAATACGGATCACTCGACTCACATCAGAGATAAATATTTTACCATCACCAATCTTACCCGTTTGGGCTGTTTCAATGATCGCATCAACACATTGATCAACCACATCGTCACTTACTACGATTTCTAGTTTCACTTTTGGTAAAAAATCAACCATATATTCTGCACCGCGGTACAATTCAGTGTGCCCTTTTTGGCGACCAAACCCTTTAACTTCAGATACCGTCATGCCTGTGATGCCAACATCAGCGAGGCTTTCACGCACATCATCCAGTTTAAATGGTTTAATAATGGCTTCTATTTTTTTCATATTAGTCCCTTAACATCAATATTAACTCTACGGCTATTATCGTCGAGGGGCCTATAACATTCAATCTATGTCTTCGATTTCTTTTTATGCTGATAATTGGTAGCTTTCTAGTAATAAATCACTAAACCCGGTTAAGCTTCTTACAACACGAGTCGATGTCTTTGCATCTTTATTAATTCGGTTTAACCATACCGCTTTCATTCCTGCATTATGAGCCGCTTGAGCATCCATATCTGCGTTATTACCAATATACCAATGTGATGCAATATCACCTCCGGCTAAATTTGCCGCAAATCGAAATATGTCAGGAGAAGGCTTTGCGACACCAGCAGATTCAGAGGTAATAAGTAATTTAAAATATGAGCTTAACCCTGTTTGCTCTAATTTAGCCATTTGATTCATGGTATAACCATTAGAAATAACACCTAAAGGAAACACACTAAGACGTTTAATTGCTTCTAATGTATCTGGGTACAATGACCAATTCTGTTGATAAAACTGGTAAAACTCAGCAAAATACTCTCCAGCTTGCCTCTCACTTAATGGCTCAATAAATAGTTCGCTCATTCGTGCGCAACGCTGTTGAGCGTAAGTAAGTTTTCCTGCTCGCCAATCAGAGCGATGTATATCTGTAATTTTTCTCCAAGTATGTACAATATTATCAGTGACAATTAAACTAGATTGGTACTTTTGATAAAAAGCCGTAATCGCTTTCCCTTCTGCATCATCATGGGCTAATAACGTATTATCTAAATCAAAAAAAATCATGACGCGCTCCAACTTATCTCTATATTTAGTAATATTAATATCAGCAAATAACGACGATATACTATTTTGAATATAGAAATTATAGTTCAGTCACAAAAAAGCACCGCATAATGCAGTGCTTTGGTCTAAAATTATGATTTTTACAGCAATTAGCTGTCTCTCTCTCAAATAATATTTAATCAAGAAAGGTTAAAAACTATTTCATAGTTGAATAATAAGCCGCTAAATTAGCCATATCCGCATCATTTAACATTGCAGCCATCGGTTGCATGACTGCTGCATTACCACCATTACGCTCTTTGTTTTTATAAGCTTTTAATGACGATTCAATATATTGAGCATTTTGCCCTTTCAGATTTGGATAACCAGGGATAACAGCAATACCATTAGCACCATGACAAGATGCACAAATCGCCGACTTTGCTTGACCTGCTGCCGCATCTCCCGCTGCAAATGTTGGTGCTGAGGCCACTAATGCGATAACTGCTAATCCAATTGTTTTTTTCATTATATTGCTCCATTTATATTTTCAGTTATTTTGACAAGTTGCTTTAAAAAGTCTATTTCAAGTCTGTTTTCTTCCAGATCAGCTCACACTCTTTTCCTGAAAAGGTTCGACAGACAAACAATCCAGCAATAGCAGCAAGCTCTTCATTATAAAAAATCATTGGTAGTCTGGTTCTTTGCCAACTCGGGATCCCATACTCTTGATACAATTTTTTCATTTTACGGCTGCGTTCTCGTGCCTCAGGGTGAGCGGTAAGGCCTAATACATTGAATCGAACTTCTATTTTTTCATCTTGGTTTGGTGCTCTTAACAATAAACTTTGTTCATCATTTTTATTGTTTAAATCCCTCTCTTCCACTCCCGTGGAAAAAATTAATCTACCAAGTGCATCCGGTAAATCTAAGGTATTACTCAGCTCTTTCTTCCAAGCCGAAAGATCTTGGTATTGAGGTAAACAATATAGGTTATCTTGAAAACGCCTTAGCTGAATAGCGCCTAACTCCAATTGTGGATTAGCATCTTCTTTGGCTTTTGCTACTTCATTCCACAATACCCATAATTGCACTTGGCTTGGTAAAGGGATAGCAAACTGCTTTAACCAAAGCCTTAATAACATATTACGAGCTAATTCTGATTCACTATTTAATTGTGAAATAGAAATCCCTTGATACGTATTTTGAAATGCCATTAATTTAGGTTGAAGTAACTCACTTAACAGGCTTTCTTGCTCTGCACATAACTGAGCACTGCGTGATACTGAAGAAGCGAAACTTGGCCAACGTTGTACCAAATTAGGAACAATCTCATGACGCAAAAAATTGCGATCAAATCGAGTATCCTTATTACTTTCGTCTTCAACCCATTTAAGTTCATTATCTTGTGCGTATTGCTCAATGTCAGATCGAGAAACCGTGAGTAATGGTCGGCACTTATAACCATTAGATAAAGGCGTAATTGAAGGCATAGAAGATAAGCCGGCAGGCCCACTGCCTCTTTTTAATGCCAGAAAAAATGTTTCAACTTGATCATCCTGATGCTGACCAGTGAGCAATAAACTATTGGCTTGCATGTACTTATCTAATACTTGATAGCGGGCTTTTCTTGCCACTTCTTCCAAGCTATCTTGAGCGGTAACGGTAAGTTGCACTCGTTCAATATAAAGATCAATAGATAAGAAATCACAATGAGCTTGGCATACTCCCTCCCAATCAAATGCATGCTGACTTAACCCATGATTTACATGAACAGCAATGCACTTCAAGTGCCTTTCGTTGGCATAAATTGAAGCAAGACGAAGTAACACCATGGAATCAATACCGCCACTTAAAGCAACAAGCAGATCTGGTTTCGATACAGGGTAAGAGTCTAATTGAGATGAGAAGCAAGAATAAAGCATAAACAAGATGTCCAGATAATAAAAAAGCGAGCACCTAGGCTCGCTTTTACTTTACTCTATCTGACCAAAATTATCAGCAGTAACCGTAGCTCATTAAGCGTTGGTAACGACGATCAAGCAATGCTTCTTCATCAAAGCTTTCAAGTTCATTTAATTGCTCAATCAAACGAGCCTTAATATTTGCAGCTGTTTCTTTATGATTACGATGAGCACCACCTAATGGTTCATCAACAATCGTATCAATAAGCTCTAGCTCTTTTAGACGAGGAGCTACAAGGCCCATCGCTTCTGCCGCTTGTGGTGCTTTATCTGAATCACGCCATAAGATTGAAGCACAACCTTCAGGAGAGATTACTGAGTAAGTAGAGTACTGAAGCATATTGACGTAATCACCTACGCCGATAGCCAATGCACCACCAGAACCACCTTCACCAACCACGTTACAGATCACTGGAACACTTAGTTCTGACATGATCTTTAGGTTCGTAGCGATCGCTTCAGATTGTCCACGCTCTTCTGCACCAACACCTGGGTAAGCACCAGCGGTATCGATGAAGGTAATGATAGGCATTTTAAAGCGCTCTGCCATTTGCATTAAACGTTTTGCTTTACGGTAGCCTTCAGGTTTTGGCATACCAAAATTACGCAGTACTTTTTCTTTTGTACCACGGCCTTTTTGATGCCCAATAATCATAACAGGACGACCATCTAAACGTGCCATACCACCAACTAAGGCTTTATCATCAGCAAAAGCACGATCACCCGCTAATTCATCAAACTCAGTAAACACGTGTTCGATATAATCAAGAACATAAGGACGCTCAGGATGACGGGCAAGTTGAGCAACTTCCCATGCTTTTAAATCGCTAAATGTTTTCTTTTTAAGCTCTAAACATTTATCTTCTAATTGCTTAATTTCTTTTTCTAGATCAAGCGTATTATCTCCACCACGACGAGAAATATCACGCAGTGCTTCAATTTTAGCTTCTAGTTCTGCAATTGGTTTTTCAAATTCAAGAAAATTTAGGCTCATCAAAGAATCCTTGTTAATTCAAGGCCGCTCAAATTAGCAGCCTTAGTTATTCTAGTTAAATTCAAGCTCGACTTGCTGTTCGCCAAGCAACGATTTCAAATCATCCATTAGTTGATCTGTTGGCGTAACTCGCCACTCTGTCCCTAAGACCAACTTAACACGAGCATCTGCTCGCTGATAATATACATTTACCGGTACAGTCCCTGCCCGATTTGGCTCTAGTATTTGACTAAAGCGCTCAAAAAAATTGTTGTTAATTTGCGCATCTGTAACAGAAACGGATAATCCACGAGCGTATTTTTCTCGTGCATCTCCTAATGACATCACTTCACGGGCAGACATTTTAAGCCCCCCGTTGAAATCATCAAAGCTGACCTGTCCAGAAACAAGCACTATTTTGTCAGTTTCTAGCAAATCTGCGTATCGATCAAGCGCATCTGAGAATAACATGACCTCCATTCGGCCCGATCTATCATCCAATGTCATTAAACCGATACGGCTGCCTCGTTTTGTGGTCATTACTCTAGCAGCAATAACTAAACCTGCAACTGTTACGGTTTGATCACGCCTAGTAACGTGAGCGTCATTCAAACGCCACGTCGTATATCGAGATAATTCTTTAATATACGCATTAACTGGATGACCCGTTAAATAGAGGCCTAATGTCTCCCTTTCCCCTTCAAGCCAGACTTTTTCAGGCCATCTAGGAACATGAATATACGCTTGCTCAACTTCTTCAGGCGCTTGGGTTAATACGCCAAACATATCTGATTGACCAAACGATTCAGCTTGATGATGTTGACCTGCTGCTTTCATTGCATCATCTAATGACGCCATTAATGCCGCACGGTGTGGACCAAGGCGATCTAACGCACCTGAGCGGATCAATTTTTCAACGACACGTTTATTGGCTTTTTTTGTATCAATTCGAGAACAAAAATCAAATAAGTCACGGAAATGACCGCCTTTATTTCGCGCCTCAATAATATTTTCAATAGGGCCTTCACCAACCCCTTTGATTGCACCGATTCCATAAACAATCGCGCCACTCTCATCAACATTAAAACGATAAAGACCCGCATTTACATCTGGTGGTAACACTTTTAGTTTCATACGGAAACATTCATCAACAAGACCAATGATCTTATCAGTGTTATCCATATCTGCGGTCATTACCGCTGCCATAAACTCAGCAGGATAATGCGTTTTTAACCATAATGTTTGATAAGAAACCAGAGCATAAGCCGCTGAGTGAGATTTGTTAAAACCGTACCCCGCAAATTTTTCTACCAAGTCGAAGATTTTCATCGACAACTCGCCATCTACCCCATTAGCAATAGCACCTTCTTTAAACGTACCACGCTGCTTTGCCATCTCTTCGGGTTTTTTCTTACCCATTGCACGACGAAGCATATCCGCTCCACCTAGCGTATAACCCGCTAAGATCTGTGCAATTTGCATTACTTGTTCTTGATATAAGATGATGCCGTAAGTTGGTTCTAGAGTCTCTTTTAATGACTCATGCTGCCAATTAACATCAGGATAAGACACCTCTTCACGACCGTGCTTTCGGTCAATAAAGTTATCTACCATGCCTGATTGCAAAGGACCTGGGCGGAATAGAGCTACCAATGCGATGATATCTTCAAAGCTGTCTGGCTGTAATCGCTTGATAAGATCTTTCATACCACGAGATTCTAACTGGAATACCGCAGTCGTTTCTGAATTTTGTAACACTTTAAATGAGGCTTGATCATCCAAAGGTATCGATTCTATGCGAACAGGAGATTTTCCCTCTTTCGCTCGTCGAGGATTCACTAACCCTAACGTCCAATCAATGATGGTTAAGGTTCGCAGACCCAAGAAGTCAAACTTAACCAAGCCAGCAGTTTCAACATCATTTTTATCAAATTGTGTTACGGGGAAATTACCATCCGCATCACAATACAACGGAGCAAAATCAGTAATCGTGGTTGGTGAAATAACAACACCACCCGCATGTTTACCAGCATTTCGGGTGCAGCCTTCTAAGATACGACACATGTCGATCAAGGCCTTAACTTCTTCATCTCCGTTATATAGCTCTGGAAGTTGAGGTTCTGCTTCAAATGCTTTAGCAAGCGTCATTCCTGGATCGGGTGGGATCAACTTAGAGAGACGGTCAACAAACCCATAAGGATGACCAAGAACACGACCTACATCACGAATTACCGCTTTTGCCGCCATGGTACCAAAGGTGATGATTTGAGATACCGCATCACGACCATACATTTCAGCAACATGCTCAATAACCTGATCACGCTTATCCATACAGAAATCGATATCGAAATCGGGCATGGATACACGTTCTGGATTCAAGAATCGCTCAAACAGGAGGTCATATTCAAGAGGGTCAAGATCGGTAATATCTAAAGCATAAGCTACTAATGACCCTGCACCTGACCCTCGTCCTGGTCCTACAGGGATCAGATTATCTTTAGACCACTGAATGAACTCCATTACGATCAAAAAGTAACCTGGGAAGCCCATTTGGTTAATTACGTCTAATTCAATCTGTAAACGCTCATCATACTCAGGGCGACGCTCTAAACGTATTTTTTCATCAGGAAACAAAAAGGCTAAACGTCTTTCTAAACCTTCTTGAGACTTCTTAACTAAGAAGTCTTCAATTGTCATGCCTTCTGTTGGAAAATTGGGAAGAAAATATTCACCAAGACGTACCGTCACATTACAACGCTTTGCAATTTCAACACTGTTTTCTAGCGCTTCTGGTATATCAGAAAACAGTTCGCACATTTCATCTTCTGAGCGTAAATACTGTTGCTCACTATAAAGTTTTGGTCTTCTAGGATCGACTAAAGTAAAGCCATCATGAATCGCAACTCGGATTTCATGAGCATCAAAATCTTCCGCTTTAATAAAACGAACATCATTGGTTGCAACAACGGGTAATCCTTCTTCTTCCGCTAACTCTACCGCTAAATGAAGATAGCTTTCTTCATCGGCACGACCCGTTCGAGTTAATTCAAGATAATAATGCTCCGGGAAATAAGTTTGGTAGAACTCAACACACTCACTTGCAAGCTCTTTATTACCTTTAAGTAAGGCTTTACCAACATCACCGGTTTTACCACCAGAAAGAAGAATTAAGCCTTCTTTATGTTCTATCAACCACTCTTTATCCATCACGGGAGTATGTTGAACATGACCTCGTAAATAAGCTTTAGATATTAATAAGGTAAGATTTTTATACCCTTCATTATTTTTCGCTAATACGGTTAAATTAAATAACTCCTTACCAAGTTCTTTTGATTGAACGGTAAAGTCAGCACCAATAATGGGTTTAACACCAGCCCCATGTGCGGCAAAATAATATTTTACCAATCCACATAAGTTAGTGAAATCAGTCAATGCCATCGCTGGCATGTTCATTTCAGCCACTTTCTTTACTAATGGTGGAACTTTAGAAAGTCCATCCACTAAAGAAAAGTCACTGTGTACTCTTAGGTGTACGAATTTAGGGTCAGACATTACTCTATTCCTAACACACGTTTTACGGGTTTAAAGCTACGACGGTGCTCTGAAATCACACCATGCTCTTCAATTGCAGCAAAATGTACCTTGGTTGGGTAACCTTTATGCTTAGCAAAGCCATATTGAGGAAATTCTTTGTCTAGAACTTCCATTTCTCTATCACGGGTAACTTTAGCAATAATGGATGCGGCACTGATCTCTTGCACTCGTAAATCACCTTTAACAACCGCTAAGCCAGCCATTGGTAAATCAGGGACTTTATTGCCATCAATTAAGGCGAAATCTGGCGTAATATTCAATCCAGCAATGGCTCTTTGCATCGCAACCATAGTGGCTTGTAAAATATTAAGTTCATCAATTTCATGCGCTTCACAACGGCCTAGTGACCATGCTAATGCTTTTTCTTGGATTTCAGGAAACAGCAAATCACGTTTTTTATCTGTTAATTTTTTAGAATCCGTTAACCCTTCAATTGGGTTATTCGGATCTAAAATAACGGCAGCAGTTACAACAGCACCGACAAGTGGACCACGGCCTACTTCATCGACCCCTGCAAACAATTGATAACCTTCAGGGTATTCAAATGGTGGTAATTCTTTAGCATCTGTTTTTTTTGTCATGTGATTATTCTGCTGTTTCTTTATTGATTAGACGTAATACGGCCTGAGCTGCTTGCTTATCCGCGTCTTTTTTAATCCACTGATGCATTTCAGTGAACTTCTCAATTAATTCATGGTTATCGCTACTTAATACTTTTTCCATTGCGGGATAAAGAAAATCTGGATGGCACTCTTCCTGAATAAACTCTTGAACTAATTCTTTTCCTGCCAATACATTAGGCAAAGAAACGAACTCAGTAATAGATAGCTTTTGAGCAATCCAACCCGTTAGTTTGTTTACTTGATAACCAACAACCATTGGTCGTTTAACTAACATACATTCTAGAGCAACGGTGCCAGAAGCAAGTAACACGGCATCAGCCGCTGTCATTACATTACGAGCGGTATCTTGAATAATAGTAAATTCTAATTCTGAAGCAGTTTCTTTCCAGATTGCTTCAAATTGTTCACGGCGTTTTTCGTTCACAGCGGCAACCACAAAACCCATTTCAGGATGCTGTTTATGAATACGTTGACAGGTTTCAATAAATGGTTTGGCAATTAAAGCCATTTCACCACCACGACTACCCGGTAAAACCGCTAACCATTGACGATCTTGCTCTAAACCTAACAACTCACGAGCCGTGACTTTATCACTCTGCATTGGAATAGCATCAGCCAATGTGTGACCAATGAATTCACACGCTACATTGTATTTATCATAAAATGCTTTTTCAAAAGGCAAAAACGCTAACACTAAATCAGTGGCAGCATCAATTTTAAAGATACGTTTTGGACGCCAAGCCCATACTGAAGGGCTCACATAATGAACTGTTTTAATGCCTTTTTCTTTTAATGTTTTCTCTAAGCGTAAGTTAAAATCTGGAGCATCAATGCCAATAAAAACATCCGGTGTATTTTGTGTAAAGTAACGCACAAGTTCCGCTTTAACTTTTAATAAACGCGGCAAACGACCGACTACTTCAACCAACCCCATTACCGCCAGTTCTTCCATATCAAATAATGACTCACAACCTTGAGCTATCATTTTTGGTCCACCGATCCCAACAAACTCAGCATCAGGATATTGCGCTTTGACTGACTTAATAAAGCCTTCACCTAACGTGTCACCTGATAGTTCGCCAGCTACAATGCCGATTCGTAATGGTTTGGTCATTTTTGCTCCAAAATAAAAAAGGCCTACATCAAGAGGCCTTTATAATATGCTTATATATTTTCTAAACGCCGTTATTAACGAATAATACCGCGCGTTGATTTCTCAAACAAATCTAAGAAGCCCTGAAGCACTGGAAATGCCTCGATTTCTTTATTTATTTCAGCTTTTGCTTCGTCTAGCGTATTACCATTACGATAAAGCGCTTTATAGGCACGACGAATCGCATGAATTTCAGGTTTCTCAAAACCACGACGCTTCAAGCCTTCGATATTGATACCAAAAGGCTTACAATGATTACCTTGTGCCATCACAAAAGGAGGTACATCTTGAACCACCACAGAAGCACCGCCAATAAAGCTATGAGCCCCAACAGTACAGAACTGGTGAACAGGAGATAACGCAGAAACAATTGCATAATCTTCAATTGTTACATGGCCAGCTAATGTCGCATTGTTACCCATAATGATGTTATCACCAACAATACAATCATGTGCAATATGAACATTTACACAAAGTAAGTTATCACTGCCAACGGTTGTTACACCACGGTCTTGAATCGTACCACGGTGAATTTGAACACTTTCACGGATAACATTACGGTCACCAATAGTAACAGTAGTTGGTTCACCACTGTACTTCTTATCTTGGCTTTCTTCACCAATAATCGCAAAAGCAAAAATACGGTTATCATTGCCAATCGTTGTGTCGCCTTTAATAACGACATGCGACATTACTTCTGTACCTTCACCAATAGTGATGTTACCAGAAATATAAGTGAATGGTCCCACAGACGCATTCGCACCAATCGTTACATTACCTTCAATAACGGCTGATGGATGAATATTAGCACTTTCATGAATCATAATTAAAACTCTCGTCTAGCACACTTAAGTTCTGCTGAACACACTACTGCGCCATCAACTTTAGCTACACCATTAAATAGTGCAATGCCACGACGGTCTTTAATGAATTCAACTTCAATAATCAATTGGTCACCTGGAACTACTGGCTTACGGAATTTTGCTTTATCGATACTTGCAAAGTAATACAATTCATTCTCGGCAGGTGCACCAAATGATTTAAATGCTAGTAAACCAGTCGCTTGAGCCATCGCTTCAAGAATTAACACACCAGGAAAAATCGGCATTTGAGGGAAATGACCTGTAAATTGAGGCTCATTAATTGACACGTTTTTAATTGCATGTAGGTATTGCTCTTCCTCGAAATCGGTTACTCGATCAATCAATAAGAAAGGGTAACGGTGAGGCAATAACTCTTGGATTTCGGTAATGTTAAGTGTTTTATTTTCACGAGTCAAAATAGTATTCCTATAAAACAATATCGTATCTGAACAACAGTGTAGCCCAAATAGAATAATAATAGATAGACAAAGGTCTGCAAAATGCAGACCAATAATTATTAAGTTTGAATGTTGGTGAACGAGTCCTAATCTACGATTTTTCTTTCAATCGCTTTTAATCGCTTATCCATGTCATTGATTTTATAAAAGCGAGCCGTAGTTCTACGCCACTCTTTATTAGTTTGTACTGGAACTCCTGATGAATATATGCCTTTCTCAGCGATACTTCTCATCACCATTCCCATTCCTGTAATGGTTACACCATCAGTAATATTGATATGGCCATTAATTACTGCACCACCACCAACAATACAGTGTTTACCCATTTTGGTACTACCTGCGATAATTGTACCACCAGCTATCGCTGTACCAGATCCGATTTGTACGTTATGCGCAATTTGAATTTGATTATCAATAATTACATTACTTTCAATAATAGTATTATCAATGGCACCACGATCAATTGTCGTATTAGCACCTATCTCAACATTATCACCAATAATCACAGAGCCTAACTGAGGAATTTTAACCCAAGTACCACGATCATTTGCATAACCAAAACCATCAGAACCAATAACTGTACCTGATTGAACTAAACACTCATTACCAATTTCAACTCGATGATAAACAGATACGTTAGCCCATAACTTGGTATTCTTACCAATTTTAGCTTCTTGCCCGATAAAACAGCCAGCGCCAATAATCGCACCATCTGCGATAACGGCTTTTGATTCAATCACCGCATTGTGACCAATAGCAACACCTTCACCAATCACAGCATCGTCAGCAATGAATGCTGACGCGGCAATGTCTTTTGCTGGTGCAGGTGTTGTATCTAACGCTTGCGCTGCTAATGCGAAACCCAAATATGGGTCTTTCATTATCAATGCGTTTGATTGGCAAAATTCCACATCTGCTTCTTTAACTATCACAGCAGTGGCTTGGCAATCACCCATTTGCTTACGATATTTAGCATCAGAAAGAAACGTAATGTCTCCTTCTCCTGCTTTACTCATCGAGGCGATAGAATGAACAACAACGTCACCATTTCCGTGGACTGTTGCACCTAGTTTTTCTGCCAATTCAGCAAGCGTAATACGTGTCATGGTGAGCCTTATTTAATTGCTTTGATAACTTTTTCTGATAGGTTGTCTTCTGGTTTTGCCCAAAGCAGTGTCGCTGCATCAACAACCATATCGTAACCTTCTTTATTTGCTACTTTTTCAACAGTTTGCTGCACTTGCATAATCAATTTCTGACGTTCTTCACCTTGACGGCGGCGGTTATCTTCATCTAATGCTTGTGCTTTCAGCTTATAATCAGACTGAAGAGATGCGATTTCACGCTCAAGTTTTGTCTGACCAGAAGCACCTAAAAGCTCACCGTCACGTTTAATCGTTTCAACTTTGCCTTTAATTTTTGACTCTAAGCTGCGTAGCTCATCAATACGATCTTTAAATTCAGCACGAAGCTTCTCTGAAATAGCTTCACGTTGCGGCATTTGCTGAACGATTTGAGCCATGTTTACATAACCAACCTTAGTTGCTGCTTCTGCTGCATTAGCAAAGAAAGAACCACTCAACAATACTGCGCCTAAAGCGGCTACTTTAACTAATTTTTTCAAAATCATATCCTTACTTAATTATTAGGGTATCAATATCAATACAATTTACATTAACACTTTTCTATTAGAGCTATCAATGCTTAGAAAGTTCGCCCGATGGTGAAACTAAAGAATTCTTCATCATCACCTTCGTAAATTTTCACAGGCTTCGCAATTGAGAATACTAGCGGCCCCATAGGAGACATCCATTGTAATGCTGCACCGTACGAAGAACGGAAGTTCGATGGATCAGAGTAATCATAGTAATATTGCTTACCGTCCATATCCGATTTTGGCTCTTTATAAGCAAATTCGGTATCCCAGACACTCGCCATGTCAAAGAACACACTGGTTCGGATCTGGTTTTGAGCTTCTTCACCAGCAAAGGGGGTTGGTACAATTAGCTCAATACTTGCTAGAGCTGTGGCGTTACCACCCACAGAGTCATCTGTCGCAGCATAAGAAGTATTATTACCTATTCCGCCATTTGATCCTTGAGCATACACAGCTTTAGGGCCTGCAGAGTTAGAGCCAAAACCACGTAAGGTTGAGAAACCAC
The DNA here is from genome assembly GCF_052920805.1 of Aliivibrio wodanis. Taxonomy (NCBI): domain Bacteria; kingdom Pseudomonadati; phylum Pseudomonadota; class Gammaproteobacteria; order Vibrionales; family Vibrionaceae; genus Aliivibrio; species Aliivibrio wodanis. The sequence goes on along the minus strand of NZ_JBREXA010000002.1, from coordinate 3,019,154 downwards.
CCGCATAAAAGTTTTCATAAAATGGGTATAGGTTATCATTGCCATCCGTTTGACCGTATCCATTACCATAGCCAGCTTTACCACGCATTAATAAAGCAAACTCATGCTTTTTAGTTAATGGATAATATTGACGTACTTCATATTGTGCTTTAAAAAACTGTGAGTCAGAGTTTGGAGTGGTAATCTTATACGACGCTCGTTGGTAGTTACCCGCTGTTGGGAAATACCCTTTATTCAGGTTATTACGAGTCCATGAAAGAGTAAGATCAAAATCACTTACAATAAGAGTCCCTTTATCATCATAAGCATCACCAACTGAATTCAAGTATTGCTCAATTTGAAGATAACCTTCTAAATTTGAAATTTTATTATGCGTATAACCAATACCAGCTTCAAAGAAATTAAGCTCATCAAATGGGAAACCCCAAGTTAAGTTTGCACCGTAACTTTGGTTGGTATAATCAACAATACCTGCATCAGACGCTTCAAATTCATTATAGAAAATCTTACCACCTAAACTGACACCATCAAGGTTCCAGTAAGGGTCGCGATAATCTAAACTAATGTTCTTTTGGTAATCGTTCATCATTGCGTTGATACCTACACGGTTACCTGAACCAATGAAGTTATCTTGCTGAAGACCAACCTGGAAGCTTATACCTGATTCTGTACCATAGCCGACACCAAAGTTAACACTGCCTGAGTTGGCTTCTTTTACAGAATAAACCAAATCAACCTGATCATCAGTTCCTGGAACTCGAACGGTTTGTACATCTACTGTTTCAAAGAAACCCAAACGGTTTAGACGATTCTTACCCGTTTCAATAGATTTAGAGTTCAACCATGCACTTTCCATTTGACGCATTTCACGGCGCAATACTTCATCTTTAGTTGATGTATTACCAACAAATTTAATATCACGCACGTACATACGGTTTCCCGCTTCAACGTTAATGACTAATGATACCGTTTGGTTTTCATCATCAAACTCTGGCATGGTACGCACTTGAGGGTATGCATAACCTGCCTCACCTAAAATACGTTTTACATTTTCTTCTAAACGCGTTACTGCGGAGCCGTTATATACATCGCCCTCTTCAAAAGTAACTTGTTTTTCAAACTCTTCTTTTTTGCCAATCAACTCACCTTGGAATTTAACACCATTTACCGTATAAGGATTACCCTCTTTTACAGTTAAGGCAATGTAAACCCCTTTCTTATCTGGAGAGATAGATACTTGAGTTGAATCAACTTGAAATTTTAGGTAACCACGATCTAAATAATATGAACGTAGTGCTTCAATATCACCAGCTAATACTTGTTTCTGGTACTTTTCATCTGCTAAAAAGTTCCACCACGCTACATCTACATTTAAATTAAAGCGATCACGCAGTTGGTCATCAGTAAATACGTTATTACCAATAAAGTTAATTTGTTGAATTTTAGCTGAAACACCTTCAGTAAAGACAAACTTTAAATCCGCACGGTTACGAGGAAGTGGAGTAACAACGGCATGTACAGTGGCGTTATATTTACCGACACTGTAATAGAAATCTTCCAGTCCTTTCTCAATATTACTTAATGTCGTTCTATCTAAAGCTTCACCAATACGAATAGAAGAAGCTTCTAAATTTTGCTGCATCTGCTCTTCTTTAATGGCTTTGTTACCAGAAAAAGAGATATTTGCAATCGTTGGACGCTCCGTCACTCGAATAAGTAATGCATTACCATCACGAAAAACCTTTACGTCTTCAAAATTACCAGAAGCAAATAATGCTTGAATAACTTTCGAGACGTCTTGTTGGCTCATACTATCGCCAATTCGAATCGGTGTTTTTAATAACGCTGCACCTAAGGCAACACGCTGTAATCCTTCAAAGCGTATATCATCAATAACGAATGTTTCTGCGCTCTGTGCTGCTACGCTGCCAAAAAGCAGTGAAGCAATCAACAATTTTTTCATCGCCATAATATGTCTAATAATTCCCTTGCTACTACTTAAAGGCGCATAAAGTCGTTAAATAAAGCGACAGCCATTAATGACATGATCATTGCTGTTCCTACTTTATAACCAATTTCTTGAATCTTTTCCGATACTGGCTTACGCGTAATCCCTTCTATTGCAAAAAAGAGTAAATGCCCGCCGTCCAGAACCGGAAGAGGTAATAAGTTAATAATGCCTAAATTAACACTAATTAACGCTAAAAATCCTAAAAATGACACAAGGCCATATTCTGCTGTCGCCCCAGCTCCCTTCGCAATCGAAATGGGGCCACTTAAATTATTTAAAGCGACATCACCTGTGAACAATTTTTTTGTCATGGTAAGCGTTAAGTCAATAATATTGCCTGTTTTTTCGATTGCTTTGCCAAGTGCAACCACTGGTCCATATTGTTTTTCATAACGATAGCCTTCTGGCCACGCTTCATAAATCGGTGACACACCAGCAAAACCAATAATTTTTCCATTAGCTATCTCTTTACTATCAGGAGTCAAGGATACGCTTACCTTCATTCCATCACGAAGTACAACTAACGCTACTGCCTGATTTGGATTTGCTTGAATAGCATCTACAACTTCTTGCCACTCTGTTAACACTTTACCATTGATCGAATACAACCGATCATTAACCATAATACCTGCATTGTCGGCTGCACTGCTGGCACCAACATTCGCTACATCCAACGTAAGCGCAGGGCGATAAGGAACAAAGCCAAGTGATAACATTGGAGAATCTTTTTCAGGATCAAAGGCCCAATCTTTTAAATCAAGACGCTTTGTTACATCGACACCAATATTTTCGTTATCGCTATAAGTTACACTCATTGTTTCATCACCGATATGAGAAACAATCGCCATATTTACAGCTTCCCAATCGGAAGTTTTGATTCCAGAAATAGATTTTAGTTCCACTCCTGATTCAATTCCTGCTTGAGAAAAAATTGAATTACTTTCTACATGACCAACGACAGGTTTAAGAGCAGTGACACCAATCATGAATGCTAACCAACAAGCCACAACAGCAAATAGAAAATTAGCAATTGGACCAGCGGCAACAATGGCACTTCTCTGCCATAAAGGACGGTTATTGAATGCGTGCTTTTTTAACTCTTCAGGCACATCATCAACACGTTCATCCAGCATCTTCACATAACCGCCAAGAGGGATCATTGAAATACTGTATTCAGTGCCATCTTTGCCTGTTTTACTCCAAAGCGATTTACCGAAACCGATTGAAAACTTCTCAACAATTACACCACAACGGCGCGCAACCCAAAAGTGGCCGTATTCATGCACAGCAACTAAAATGCCTAGTGCAATAATAAATGATGATAAATTCCATAGAAGTTCTGACATAGTTAAACCTTTTTAATTGCCTCATCGGCATAATGACGCGCCATTCTATCTAGGTCAATCAGGCTTTCCAAGCTATCTAGCTCAAGGTTTTGGAAGTTTGCACATACTTTGTTCAAAACCAGCTCATTAATTCGAGCGATATCGGTAAATTTAATTTCACCGTTCAAAAAAGCAGCTACAGACTGTTCATTTGCTGCATTTAAACCTGTTGTTGCATGTTGGCCTAAATAACAAGCATCAATGGCCAATTTTAAACATGGGTAACGAGAAAAGTCAGGCGATATAAAGCTAAATTCACCTACTTTAGTAAAGTCTAAAGGTTCTACCCCTGCATTAATTCGCTGAGGATATGACATCGTGCAGGCGATTGGTGTTCTCATATCAGGCAGTCCCATCTGAGCTAACACAGAACCATCCTTATATTGCACCATAGAATGAATGACAGATTGCGGATGAATCACTACTTTTAATTGATCTTTGTTTGCATTAAACAACCAACGAGCTTCAATATATTCCAACCCTTTATTCATCATCGTCGCTGAATCAACAGAAATTTTAGGGCCCATTGACCAGTTGGGGTGTGCAATGGCCATTTCAGGTGTTACAGCATCAAGCTCTGACACATCGGTATAGCGAAAAGGACCACCAGAACCAGTCAATAAAATAGCACTTATGCCATTTTTATCTAAATCACATCGGCCTAAATTGGTTTGAATATGCTCTGGAAGGCATTGGAAAATAGCATTATGCTCGCTATCTACAGGAAGTAACTCTGCACCATACTTTTCGACGGCATCAATAAATAATTGACCAGACATTACTAGTGCTTCTTTATTGGCAAGTAAAATACGTTTCCCTGCTTTTACAGCAGACATAGTTGGCAGTAGACCTGCTGCGCCAACAATAGCTGCCATGACGGTATCAACATCATCAAGCTGAGCTATATGACACAATCCTTCTTCACCAGAAAAAACCTCGATATTAAGGCTATGCTCTTTTAATTTAATCACTAACGTATTTGCAGCGTCAGCACTTGCCATAGCAACATATTTAGGCTGCCATTCACAACAAAGCTCCAGCATCTTTTCAACGTTACTTCCTGCACCCAATGCAACAACATCAAATTTATCGGCGTTTTGTTTTGCGACTGAAAGTGTACTACTACCAATAGAGCCAGTAGCACCTAAAATGGTTAACTTGCGCATAATGAATGACCACAGTGAAAATTGAATAGAAAAACGGTAGATTATAATATCTACCGTATAAATTTAATTTATTTAACCCTTAAAAATAGAAGAGAAAAATAACTATAGAAAGTACAAGAAGGCAAATACTGGGAATGCGGCAGTTAAACTATCAATACGATCTAAGATACCACCATGACCAGGAATTATAGTTCCGCTATCTTTAATACCAGATGCTCGTTTAAACATACTTTCAACAAGATCACCGAGTACTGAAATAATAATAGTTGCTATAAAAATACCGAGCATAGCTGCTGTACTTTCAAATCGAATATCAAAGGCATCAGCTGCTACCCATCCAACAATAATCGCAGTAATTATCCCACCAATAAGTCCTTCAATGGTTTTATTTGGGCTCACTGCAGGTGACATTTTACGCTTACCAAAAGATTTACCCGCAAAATAAGCGCCGCTGTCTGCTGCCCATACTAATAGACAAACCAATAACACTAGCTTAGCGCCATAAAAACTGTCTAAGACGTAACTGTCAGCACGCAGTAATAAAATACTCCATAAAAATGGGATCATGGTTAGCCAACCAAAAAGGTGTTTTAAAGGTAGGTTGTTTTGCCACAGGTGTTTACTGGTTGGAAAAGTCAGTACTAAGCCTGATGCTATTAACCACCATATAGAGCCAACCAACAATATCATTTGATGACCGTCACTTGGGGTAGTCAAGTCTAACGTAGCTGTTGGTAATAAAAATAGAGAAGCAGCAAGGGCCGCAACTGAAGGAATTAAAGCAATATATCGAGATTTTGACTCTGTAAATTGAGTCCATTCCCAAAAGCCGATAAGAGTAATAGCAGCAATAGCAATTAAGAAACCTTGCATTGGTAACATGAAAATACCAGCAATAACTAGAGGTGCTAAAATAAGAGCGGTTATAATACGCTGTTTCAAACTTTATTGATCCTTTTCGTTCATTAGAGCTTGGATTTGCTCACCTGTACAACCAAATCGTCTTTCTCGACTAACGAACCAAGCGATAGCATCAGCTAAGCTTTGTTCATTAAAGTCAGGCCAATATTGGTCAGTGAAATAGAACTCAGCATAGGCCATTTGCCATAGCATAAAATTGCTAATTCGGCACTCACCACTGGTTCGTATCATCAAATCCACATCAGGCAAATCTGACATTGTCAGCTTAGAAGCTATCATTGCTTCATCTATATTATTTGCCTGTAAATTACCTTGCTCTACTTGATAGGCAAGACGTTGCACCGCTTGAGTAATATCCCACTTGCCGCCGTAATTGGCTGCAACATTTAACACAAGTCCTGAGTTTCCACAGGTTAATGCTTCTGCATCCATTATCTTCTTTTGAAGACGAGTACTAAATTGAGAAGTATCACCGACTACACGTAACTGAATATTATTTTTATGAAGACGTTTTACTTCACGGGAAAGAACCGTAATAAACAGTTCCATAAGTACACTAACTTCTTCTTCAGGCCGACGCCAATTTTCACTGCTAAACGCAAAAAGAGTGATAGCATTGATGCCCAATTTACTCGCTGCTGATATGGTTTTTCTCACCGCATCAACACCGGCTTTATGACCAAATACACGAGGTTTACCTTGAGCCTTAGCCCAACGCCCATTACCATCCATAATTACCGCAATATGCTTGGGTAACACTTTAAGTGATAATAACTCGCTATTAGTTTGATTGGTCATATAACTCCCTTAAAAATAAAAGCGCTAATGTCTGCACACAGCGCTTCTTATTGCGTTCATCACCGATATCATATCATTATTTATATGAAAAAATCAGTCCGAACAGTGAGCAAAAAAAGTAAAATTATACTTCCATTAACTCTTTTTCTTTCACTGCAAGTACTTCATCAATACTTTTCACTGCAGCGTCAGTTAATTTTTGGATTTCATCCTGTGCTCTGCGATCGTCATCTTCAGAGATTTCTTTCTCTTTTAGAAGTGCTTTAACATCACCATTTGCATCACGACGAATGTTACGTACAGCAACACGACCGTTTTCAGCTTCACCACGTACGATTTTAACAAGGTCTTTACGACGCTCTTCTGTTAACGGTGGAAGTGGTACACGTATAACTGTACCAGCTGACATCGGATTTAAACCAAGATCTGACATCATGATTGCTTTCTCAACAAGGCCAGCAAGCTCTTTGTCAAAAACAGTAATAGCAAGAGTACGAGAATCTTCAGCAATGATGTTTGCTACTTGATTAATTGGTGTTCTTGCACCGTAGTACTCAACAGAAAGACCGGCTAGAAGACTTGGGTGAGCACGACCTGTACGAATTTTTAGCAGGCTGTTTCTCAGTGCTTCTACGCTTTTTCCCATGCGCTCTTGAGCGTCTTTTTTGATTTCGTTAATCACAACTTCACCTTAATTGTTATTTTATTCCGGACTATTTACTCAGCGCTGCTGATTAAAGTACCTTCAGCCTCACCCATAACTACGCGACGTAATGCACCAGGTTTGTTCATATTGAACACACGAATTGGCATTTTATGATCACGAGCAAGAGTGAATGCTGCTAAGTCCATAACTTTTAATTCTTTTTCAAGAACTGTGTTGTAATCCAGTTTATCATACAATTCTGCATCTGGGTTAGATACTGGGTCAGCTGTAAACACACCCTCTACTTTTGTTGCTTTTAAAACAACATCAGCTTCAATTTCGATACCACGTAAACACGCAGCAGAATCTGTCGTAAAGAATGGGTTACCAGTACCAGCAGAGAAAATTACTACTCGGCCTTGACGAAGTTGAGCGATAGCATCAGCCCAATTGTAATCGTCACATACACCTTTAAGAGGAATTGCTGACATTACACGTGCATTAACGTAAGCACGGTGAAGCGCATCACGCATTGCAAGGCCATTCATTACTGTTGCTAGCATACCCATATGGTCACCAACTACACGGTTCATGCCTGCTTCTGCAAGACCTGCACCACGGAAAAGGTTACCACCGCCGATAACAACACCAACTTGAACACCTAGTTCAATAAGTTCTTTTATTTCTTGAGCCATACGCTCAAGCGTTGCAGGGTCGATACCAAAACCCTCTTCGCCTTGAAGTGCTTCACCACTAAGTTTCAATAGAATACGTTGATATACTGGTTTCGGGTTCGTCGTCATGGTTCTTACCTTTTCACTAAGAGTTGTCGAAATAACTGTCGCCATTTTAAATTAAATACTTTCTATAACAGAAAATGGACACAACTATCGCAAATAATAATCTTATACTTACTCAGACTTATTTTGATTAGTGTTTATGTAGGTACTAGCTCTAATTCAAAAGTTTTCTCCGCATTCACAAAAAGACCGCAGCAAGGCCACGGTCTTTTTTATCAACAATACAAAAGGATTAACCTTTTTGTACCGCGGCTACTTCGTCTGCAAAGCTCATTTCAGCTACTTTCTCGATACCTTCACCAACTTCTAAACGAACGAAGGTAGATACTGATGCGCCTTTTTCTTTAAGAATGTCAGCAACAGTTTTCTTAGGTTCCATGATGAAAGCTTGACCTGTTAGAGAAACTTCGCCCGTGAATTTCTTCATACGGCCGATAACCATTTTCTCAGCGATTTCTTGAGGCTTGCCTTCGTTCATAGCGATTTCAACTTGAACAGCTTTTTCTTTTTCTACTACTTCAGCAGGTACGTCAGATGGGTTAACGTACTCAGGCTTAGAAGCAGCAACGTGCATAGCGATGTGCTTAAGTGTTTCAGCTTCGCCTTCACCAGCAACAACAACACCGATTTTCTCGCCGTGACGGTAAGAAGCTAGTGCAACACCTTCAACAAGTTGAACGCGACGGATGCTGATGTTTTCGCCAATTTTAGTAACTAGAGCGATACGAGTATCTTCAAACTTAGCTTGAAGAGCCACGATGTCTTCTAGACGCTCTGTTAAAGCAGCTTCTGCAACTTCGTTAGCAAATGCTAGGAAACCAGCATCTTTAGCTACGAAGTCAGTTTGACAGTTAACTTCAAGAAGAACGGCAACGCCAGCTTCTTCTTTAATGATGATTGTGCCTTCAGCAGCGATGTTGCCTGCTTTTTTAGCCGCTTTTGCTGCGCCAGATTTACGCATGTTTTCAATTGCTAATTCGATGTCGCCTTCAGCTTCAACAAGCGCTTTTTTACATTCCATCATGCCAGCAGCAGTGCGTTCACGAAGTTCTTTAACTAGAGCAGCAGTTACAGTTGCCATTCTCAATTCCTCAATATAAATAGATTTAAAGTTAAAAATCAGGGGCCAAATTGGGCCCCTGCTAACTATATTTAGTTTACTACGAAACTAAAAGACTCACTAGGAGCAAATAATAATTCGACGAGTCGAAAATTACTCAGCTTCTACGAAACCGTCTTTTTCAGCTACAGCAGCTGCAACGTCTTGGTTACGACCAGACTTTACAGAATCAGCAGCAGCGTTCAGGTAAAGTTGGATAGCGCGGATTGCGTCATCGTTACCTGGGATAATGTAGTCAACGCCATCTGGGTTTGAGTTAGTATCAACAACAGCAAATACTGGGATACCTAGGTTGTTTGCTTCTTTAACTGCAATGTGCTCGTGATCAGCATCGATAACAAATAACGCGTCAGGAAGACCGTTCATGTTTTTGATACCGCCTAGAGATTTCTCTAGTTTTTCCATGCTACGCGTACGCATTAGCGCTTCTTTCTTAGTGATTTGCTCGAAAGTACCGTCTTGAGCTTGCACTTCGAATTCTTTTAAACGTTTGATAGACTGGCGAACAGTTTTAAAGTTAGTAAGCATGCCGCCTAACCAACGGTTGTTCACGTAGTACTGGTCACTGTTGATTGCAGCTTCTTTAACAGCTTCAGATGCAGCGCGCTTAGTACCAACGAAAAGAACTTTACCTTTTTTGTTGCCGATTTTAGCAAGTTCAGCTAAAGCTTCGTTGAACATTGGTACAGTTTTTTCTAAGTTGATGATATGAACTTTGTTACGAGCACCAAAGATGAATGGCTTCATTTTTGGGTTCCAGTAACGAGTTTGGTGACCGAAGTGAACACCAGCTTTAAGCATATCGCGCATTGATACAGTTGCCATTTGAGAATTCCTCTATTAAATGGGGTTAAGCCTCCACATACCCCGCTTGTAATCCGACCCTAACTGAGTGATAAAAATCAAAAAGTTGAGCACCCCGGACAGCGTGACGGTATGTGTGTGATTTAAGATTAAAGTATAGTTGGTATTGAGAATAACAAAATTATTCATCAATCCGGCGCGCTTTATACCATAAAAATGCCGTTAAAATCTACTATTTTCAAAAAAATCATTTCTAAAAGTTCCAAATTTTGAATTATTTTTCATATTGAAAGATAAACACAGCCTAGGTAAACTAAGAACAATTATCGTTTAACCAGAACGATTTATTTTTAGATAGAGAAAAGCCCATGTCAGTAAATATTAAAAACGCCGATGAAATTGAAAAAATGCGCATAGCCGGTCAACTAGCCGCAGAAGTACTCGAAATGATTGAACCTTATGTGAAAGCAGGAGTAACAACAGAGGAACTTGACCAAATTTGTCATAAGCATATTACTGAAGTTCAGGGCGCAATCCCTGCCCCATTGAACTACCATGGTTTCCCTAAATCTATTTGTACTTCAATTAACCATATTGTTTGTCACGGTATACCTGCAACACAAGATGAACAATACAATGGTTTTACTAAACCAGCAGTCCTAAAAGACGGCGATATTCTTAATATCGACATCACAGTAATCAAAGATGGTTACCACGGCGACACTTCTAAGATGTTTTTAATTGGTGAAGTTAGCGCAACAGATAAACGCCTGTGCTTAATTGCACAAGAAAGTTTGTATGTCGGTATGCGTAAAGTAAAACCAGGCGTGAAACTGGGTGAAATTGGTACTGCTATTCAAAAATACATCAAGGGCACAACACCAAAATGCTCTATCGTTCGTGATTACTGTGGCCACGGCATTGGCGCTAAATTTCACGAAGACCCACAAGTAGTTCATTATAAAAACAATGATCGTACTGTATTAAAAGCCGGCATGACATTTACTATTGAGCCAATGATCAACTTAGGTAAATTTGGCTGTCTACAGGATGATAATGACGGTTGGACGGTTTATACCGGTGACGGTAAGAATACCGCACAATGGGAACATACCATTTTGGTAACGGAAACTGGCTGTGAAGTGTTAACACTACGTGCCGAAGAAAGTATTCCGCGCCATATGAATAACAAATAATATTAAAAACAGAAGGCTTCGGTCTTCTGTTTTTTTATTGGCAGGGATTGCTATGACGTATACATCACCTCTTTCTTTATCCGATCAACAGCTCACTATTTCTGAACTAAAAGAACAATTGGCCCTTTTCTCTCAACGCCAAATTGACGATTTTAATCAAAGCTATCCAGTGTCTAATTTAGTATTACAGCGCTCTGATTATTTTGACCAATTACTCTCTCGTTTATGGTTTTTTTTCAAATTTGATACTCTATCAGAAACCTCATTAATCGCAGTGGGTGGATATGGAAGAAGTGAGCTACATCCTCTATCAGACATTGATATTCTCCTTTTAACCAATGACAATACTTCAGATGATTTTTGTCAAAAAGTCAGTGAGTTCGTTACCTTATTATGGGATTTAAAGTTAGAAGTCGGCCATAGTGTTCGTTCACTATCTGAGTGTGTAGAAATTGGTAAGGAGGATTTAACTGTTGCGACTAACTTACAAGAAGCACGCTACATTTGTGGCAATGAAGACCTTGCTCATCAGCTAAAGCTCAGTATTCACTCTGACAGTTTTTGGCCAAGTGAATCTTTTTATCAAGCTAAGATTGATGAACAAAAAAGACGCCATAGCCGTTATCATGATACCACCTACAACTTAGAACCTGATATCAAATCAAGTCCAGGGGGATTACGTGATATTCATACTCTAAGTTGGATTGCTCGTCGTCATTTTGGTGCTACCTCTCTATTAGAAATGAGCCAAGCTGGTTTTTTAACTGACGCAGAATATCGTGAACTCGTAGAGTGCCAAGAGTTCTTGTGGCGAGTTCGCTTTGCTTTGCATATTGAATTAAAGCGCTATGATAATCGACTCACTTTTGGCCACCAAGCTCAAGTCGCTGACCATTTAGGCTTTATTGGTGAAGGAAATCGAGGAGTCGAACGCATGATGAAAGAGTTCTACCGCACGCTTCGCCGTGTAGCGGAACTTAATAGCATGCTTTTAAAGATCTTTGACCAAGCAATTATTAGCCCTGGTGAACAAGAACATCCTCATATTATAAATAGTGATTTTCAACGTCGAGGTCGCTTCATTGAAGCAAGAAAACCCGCATTATTTCAAGCTCGTCCAGATACTATCTTGGATATATTTCTGCTTATGGCAAGCGACTCAAACATTGAAGGCGTCTCCCCATCAACAATGCGACAACTTCGTACTGCTCGCCGCCGACTAAATCGATTTTTATGCGATATTCCTGAGGCTCGTGAGAAATTCATTCAATTAACACAGCACCCTAATGCGCTTCATAAAGCATTTAGCTCTATGCACAAATTAGGCGTCCTATCCGCCTACCTTCCTCAGTGGAGTCATATTGTAGGTCAGATGCAATTTGATTTATTTCATGCGTACACTGTTGATGAACACAGTATTAGATTACTCAAGCACATTAATAAATTCTCAAACTCTGAAAATAGAAAAAAACACCCTATTTGCTGCGAAGTTTATCCTAAAATCATCAAAAAAGAGCTTCTCATCATTGCAGCTATCTTTCACGATATAGCGAAAGGGCGTGGCGGAGATCACTCGGAGTTAGGTGCAGTAGATGCCTATGATTTTTGTGTCATACATGGTTTATCGAAACCAGAAGCAAATCTCGTCGCATGGTTAGTTAAAAGCCATTTACTTATGTCCGTCACAGCACAGCGGCGTGATATTTATGATCCTGATGTTATTACTGAATTTGCGAAACAAGTTCGAGATGAAGAACGCTTAGATTATTTAGTCTGCCTTACTGTTGCCGACATCTGTGCAACAAACCCTGATCTTTGGAACAGTTGGAAACGATCTCTTATTGCAGATTTATATAATGCAACTCAACGTGCACTACGCCGTGGGCTAGAAAATCCACCCGATTTGCGTGCTCGTATTCGTCATAATCAATATATGGCCTCAGCACAACTACGCAGTGAAGGTTTTACTCAGTGGGAAATTGAAGATTTATGGCGTCGCTTTAAAGCCGACTATTTTTTGCGTCATACACATCAACAAATTGCTTGGCATACTAGCAACCTTCTTCATCACTCCGATAAAGAGCGTTCATTAATACTGATCAGTAAAAATGCGAGCCGAGGGGGAACTGAGATATTTGTTTATAGCAAAGATCAAGCTCACCTCTTTGCAACAGTTGCCGCTGAACTAGATAGACGTAGCATTACTATTTATGACGCTCAAGTCATGTCGAGTAAAGATGGTTATGCTCTTGACACATTTATGGTTTTAGACCAAAACGACGAACCTATTGATGAAGAAAGACAACGAAGACTCATTAATCAGCTATACGCTGTAGAATTAGAAAATCAAGAAAGTCATATAAAAACGCGTCGTCCACCACGTCAACTTCAGCATTTTCATGTTAAAACTCGAATGGAATTTTTACCGACTAAAACAGGAAAGCGCACCCTAATGGAATTTGTAGCATTAGATACTCCAGGATTACTCGCTACTGTCGGAGCTACCTTTGCGCAAGTAGGTGTTAATCTGCATGCTGCGAAAATCACAACCATTGGTGAACGAGCTGAAGATCTGTTTATTTTAACTTCAGAAACAGGTGGACGACTTGATGAAGAGAAACAAGTAGAATTACAGATAGCTTTAATCAAAAATGTTGATGACCTAATAAACTAAATAATAACGATAATGGAGTAAACTATGTACCCTCACTTAATTAGCCTTGGTATATCTGAACCTGAAAAAATTGAACGCTACTCCCTACGCCAAGAAGCTCAAAAAGATATCTTAAAGATTTATTTTGGTAAGCAGAAAGGGGAGTTATTTGCTAAAAGTGTAAAGTTTAAATACCCACGCCAAGTGAAAAATGTACTGGTTGATGGTGGCAGTCACCGATACAAAGAAACAACAGAAATTAACCGTAATCTTACGCTTATTATTGATGAATTAAATAAGATCACTCGCCCAGAAAAAGAAACGCCTTCTGATGTAAAAAAGAAAATCCTTAATGATCTTCGCCATTTAGAAAAAGTAGTGGCAAGTAAAATAGAAGAGATTGAGAGAGATTTAGATAAACTATAACGAACTTAATTTTAAAGTAGAATAACGATAGAAATAAAAATGGACCCATTAAGGTCCATTTTTTATGAGAAATTTTTAAAGATCACCGATTAAGGCATCTCTTCAAACTCTTCCTCACCTTCTTTATCAATTGGTGTTGGCATTAGGTGCTCACGAGTGATGCCTAATTTCAGAGCCAATGCCGATGCTACGTAGATAGAAGAGTACGTACCAACAGTAATACCCAATAGTAATGCTAAAGCAAAACCGTGGATCATAGCTCCACCTTGGGTAAACAATGCAATAACAACAAATAAGGTAGTGCCTGATGTAATCAAGGTACGACTTAATGTTTGAGTAATAGCATCATTCATTATATCTCCTGACTCACCCTTACGCATCTTCAAGAAGTTTTCACGAATACGGTCAAATACAACAATGGTATCATTCAAAGAATAGCCCACCACTGTTAGCAATGCCGCAATAATCGTCAAATCTACTTCAATTTGTAAGAATGAAAAGATACCTAATGTTATGATGATATCGTGTGCCAATGCTAATACAGCACCAGCAGCTAAACGCCATTGAAAACGAATCGATACGTAAGCCAAAATACATAGTAAAGAAACAAGGATAGCTAAACCACCCGCTTCAGTCAGTTCATCACCCACATTTGGACCAACGAACTCAATACGACGCATTTCAACTTGCTCACCCGTACCTTCTTTAATAGCACCGATGATATCTGGTTACCTAACTGCTCACCCTTAACCCCTTCACGAGGCTGAAGGCGAACAATAACATCACGAGCTGTACCAAAGTTTTGTACTGTTGCATCACCAAAACCTTTTGCTTCTAATGCATTACGAATATCAGTTAAATGAGCTGGCTGCTCAAAACCTACTTCAATTAGCGTACCACCCGTAAAGTCTAAACCCCAGTTCAGCCACTTTGTTGATAGTGTTGCAATAGAAGCAACGATCATCAATACAGAAAAGAAGAAAGCAGGTTTAGACCAACGCATAAAGTCGATCGTTTTCTCTGTTTTCATTAATTGAAACATAATAATGAGTCCTTAGATCGACAATTTGTCTACGCGCTTTCCGCCGTAAACTAAGTTAATAACACAACGAGTACCTACAATAGCGGTAAACATTGAAGTCAAAATACCAATAGACAGCGTTACTGCGAAACCTTTGATTGCACCAGTACCTACAGCAAAAAGAATAATTGCTGTAATTAATGTTGTAATGTTTGCATCGGCAATAGTACTAAATGCATTCGCATAACCTTGGTGAATTGCTTGCTGTGGATTACGTCCATCTCTCAATTCTTCACGAATACGCTCAAAAATAAGAACGTTTGCATCTACAGCCATACCAACAGTTAATACAATACCTGCAATACCAGGTAAGGTCATTGTTGCCCCAGGGATCATCGACATAACGCCAATAATTAACACCAAGTTAGCAGCAAGCGCCAAGTTAGCAACCAAACCAAAACCACGATAATAAACTAGAGTGAATAGCATTACTGCAACCATACCCCAGATACATGCTTGAATACCCATATCGATATTTTGCTGACCCATAGATGGACCAATCGTACGCTCTTCAACTATCGAGATTGGAGCAATTAGCGCACCAGCACGAAGCAGTAACGCAAGGTTATGCGCTTCAGCTTGAGAGTCGATGCCCGTAATACGGAAACTACGACCCAATGCTGATTGAATAGTTGCTTGGTTAATGACTTCTTCTGTTTTAGCAAGAATAACGCGACCTTCAGGAGTACGGCGACCACTGTCTTTGTACTCTGTGAATACCGTAGCCATTAGCTTGCCGATATTTTTACGAGAGAATGCCGTCATCTTGCTACCACCTTCACTATCCAGTGAGATGTTAACTTGTGGACGACCGTATTCATCAGCGCTTGAGCTAGCATCAGTAATGCTTGCTCCACCAAGGATAATACGTTTTTTCAAAACAACAGGACGACCGTTACGATCTTCTTTTATTTCACTACCAGCAGGAGCACGGCCACTAGCTGCAGCAACTAAATCCGCTTTATCATCAACTTCACGGAACTCAAGTGTTGCCGTTGCGCCTAAGATTTCTTTTGCACGAGCAGTATCTTGAACACCCGGTAATTCAACCACAATACGGCTAGCGCCTTGACGTTGAACTAGAGGCTCTGCAACACCAAGTTCATTAACACGGTTACGGATAATGGTAATGTTTTGCTCGACCGCATAATTACGGATTTCTTGTATACGTTGTTCGGTGAAGGTAGCCGTCAACTTGAATTGGCCATTTGTCTCAGAATCAACAAATGTCATGTCACGATGAACATCAGATAAAACTTTTTTAGCTTTAGCTAACTGTTCTTCATTACGAAGGATAACTTCAACAGCATCTTTACCTGATTCACGTATTGCACGGTAACGTACTTTTGCTTCACGTAAATCAGTACGAAATGATTCTTCTTGTTGGCCAATTAACTTACTCATTGCCGCGTCCATATCCACTTCCATTAAGAAGTGAACACCACCACGTAAATCAAGACCAAGCTTCATTGGAGCTGCACCAATTGACGTTAGCCAATCAGGAGTTAATGCAGCAAGGTTAAGTGCAACAATATAATCTTTGCCTAATGACTCGTTAATGATATCTCGAGCACTGATCTGAGAATCAGTATCATTAAAACGAACAAGAACAGTGCCATTTTCAAATGCGATTGACTTATAATCAATACCATTGTTCTTTAAATTTTCAGCGACAACATCCAGCGTAGAGGTCTGAACCTCAGCACCACGGCTACCCGTGATTTGAACGGCTGGATCTTCACCATAGAGGTTTGGAAGTGCATAAAGAGCGGAGATAAGTAGTACTGAAACTACCATCAAATACTTCCATAAAGGGAAACGGTTTAGCACAGCGATGTCCTTAATGAAAAATACCCTCTAACCTAAGTCAGAGGGTACTCTTTTTATAGTGATTTCAGCGTGCCCTTTGGCAGAACTGCTGAAACAAAATCCTTTTTAATTGTCACTTCATTATTCGCATTAAGCTCAATAACAACGTAATCATTTTCTTCAGATGCTTTAGTGATTTTACCTACTAAACCGCCTGCAGTAAGAACTTCATCGCCCTTACCCATAGAAGACATTAGGTTTTTGTGTTCTTTTTGACGTTTCGCTTGTGGGCGATAAATCATAAAGTAGAAAATAACAGCAAACATACCCAGCATGATAAACATTTGCATGCCACCGCCTTGTGCACCTGCTTCACCAGCTGCATGAGCTTGAGAGAAAAAATTCATTTAATAACGTCCTCGTTAATCTAGTTTCTAGTTTCCAAAATGTGACCATACACATATCCTTTAGATATATGGGTGATAACTCTGCTTTTAAAGGTCTTTTAATGGTGGAACTTCACGTTCGCGACGTGCATAGAACTCTTCTACGAACTGCTCAAAACGTTCTTCTTCCAGTGCCTTACGGATGCTCGCCATAATACGTTGGTAATAACGTAAATTATGAATCGTATTTAAACGCGCACCTAAAATTTCATTACAACGATCTAAGTGATGTAAGTAAGACTTGCTGTAGTTTTGACAAGTATAACAATCACACTCAGGATCTAGTGGTGTTGTATCTGTTTTATGTTTCGCATTACGGATCTTGATCACACCGCCAGTCACAAATAGGTGACCATTACGTGCATTACGCGTTGGCATAACACAGTCAAACATATCAATACCGCGACGAACACCTTCAACTAAATCTTCTGGCTTACCAACACCCATTAAGTATCGTGGCTTATCTTCAGGTAATTGTGGGCATGTATGTTCTAAAATGCGGTGCATGTCTTCTTTTGGCTCACCAACAGCCAGACCACCAACGGCATAGCCATCAAAACCGATCTTAGTTAGCGCTTCAACTGAAACATCACGTAAATCTTCGTATACACCACCTTGAACGATACCAAACAGTGCGTTCGGGTTTTCTTGACGATCAAATTCATTACGGCTACGGTCAGCCCAACGAATTGAACGTTCCATTGAAATACGCGCTTCATCATGCGTTGCAGGATATGGCGTACATTCATCAAAAATCATTACAACATCAGAACCAAGATCGTACTGGATTTGCATTGATTTCTCTGCATCCATAAAGATCTTATCACCATTTACAGGGCTACGGAAATGTACACCCTCTTCGGTGATTTTACGTGTTTTTCCGAGACTGAATACTTGGAAACCGCCTGAATCTGTTAAGATCGGACCTTTCCAGTTCATGAAGTCATGTAAATCACCGTGCAGTTTCATGATTTCTTGACCAGGACGTAACCATAAATGGAACGTATTACCCAGTAAAATCTCAGCTCCAGTGTCTTTTACTTCTTCAGGAGTCATACCTTTAACAGTACCGTAAGTACCTACTGGCATAAATGCTGGAGTCTCAACCGTACCACGGTCAAATTGTAATTGACCGCGACGTGCGCGACCTTGTTTTTTAAGTAGTTCGTATTTCACGAAACCTCCAATAAGCCAGAGAAACAATCTGACAATGTGTTTAATTTGCTCACATTAAAAGACTAATGTGGCACCTCTGTATTACCACCTTACGATTATAAAGAATGATGGCTAACACAGTCGAAAACATCCTGTTTTCTATTTCACTGGCTCCGTGAGCGAAATCTAAATTTATCTATGTGTTTAACGTGTATTAATTACGCCGTTTTCTTCGTAATGAACATCGCATCACCGTAACTAAAGAAACGGTATTGATTATTTACCGCTTGATCATACGCCTTCATGGTATTTTCATAACCCGCAAAAGCACTTACAAGCATAATCAGAGTTGATTCAGGTAAATGGAAGTTTGTTACCAATGCATCTACTACTTGGAATTCGTAACCTGGGTAGATAAATATTTCAGTGTCATCAAAAAATGGCGCTAATTCTGTGCCTTGTTTTAACGCATGTTGCGCAGCACTTTCAAGCGAGCGAACGGAGGTTGTTCCTATAGAAATTACTCGGCCACCACGTGCTTTGGTTGCTTTAATGGCATCAACCACTTCTTGAGATACTTCCGCATACTCTGAATGCATGTGATGCTCTAAAATATTATCAACACGAACAGGTTGGAATGTACCGGCACCAACATGAAGCGTAACGTAGGCAAATTCTACGCCTTTTGCTTTCATTTTTTCTAGAATCTCTGTATCAAAGTGTAAACCAGCGGTTGGCGCAGCAACGGCTCCCGGTTTTTCATTATAAACCGTTTGATAGCGTTCTTTATCTGCATCTTCATCTGGACGATCGATATAAGGCGGTAATGGCATATGACCGATTTCATCTAAAATATCTAATACTTTCTTTTCAGAAATAAAACGAATTTCAAATAAAGTATCATGGCGGGCAACCATTTCTGCTTCGTACTCTTGATTCTCACCTAACCACAGTTGATTGCCAGGCTTTGGTGATTTAGAGCAACGTACATGCGCTAAAACTGAATGCTCATCAAGAACACGTTCAACCAAAACTTCCAATTTTCCGCCTGATGCTTTTACACCAAACATACGCGCAGGAATAACACGAGTATTGTTAAAGACGACAAGATCGCCACTCTGCACTAAATCCAGCACATTAGTAAACTGACCATCGACTAATTCACCGCTATTACCGTTTAATTGTAATAGGCGACTTGCCGTACGCTCAGGTTGAGGGTAACGGGCAATAAGTTCATCGGGTAATTCAAAGTGGAAATCGGATACTTGCATGGTTTACTTCTTCATCAAAAATGGCAGACAGAGTAGTATATTCACGCCCAGAGCAATAGCAAGGGATGAAGCAATATACCTCTCAAATTTTCAATGTTTTTCCATTTTAATTAACGAAATTGACCTTAAGCAGAGAAAGTAGCATCAATCTTTTTATCTCTCCAAACCTCTAGCTAGCTCGCACTTTTTTCTTTCATCTGCCTCTATATTTACTAAAGATACATAAATCAGCAGGAGCAATTATGTTTACCATTAGCGACTTAATGACAACTCATCCTCATACTCTGCTTCGTTCTAATTCTTTAGAAGATGCCAAAGCATTAATGGACGAGCACGGTATTAGGCATATACCTATTGTAGATACTGAGCACACACTGATTGGATTAGTCACTCAACGAGATTTATTGGCAGCTCAAACATCGTGTTTAGAAAAACCAACCTTCGAAGATATCTCAACGCTAGATATTCCACTCAATGCTATTATGCATGAAAATATCATGAGTATTTCTCCACACGGAGGATTAAAATCAGCGGCAGTATTCATGCAAAAACACAAAGTGGGTTGCTTACCTGTTGTTGAGCATGGAAAGTTGGTAGGAATAATCACAGATTCAGATTTTGTTACCATTGCAATTAATCTATTAGAACTGCAAGAGGAAGTTGATCCGATAGAGATTGATGAGGAATAATAATTAACAGGAAAAAAGAAAGGGAGACTCCATTCTCCCTAAAACGTAATAATACGACTCTTTTTTGTTATGTGGGTATAGAATTGGTATTAATTAAGCATTGGTTTTAAATTGCTCTTCTTCAGTTGATCCTGTTAATGCAGTCACTGACGATTTTCCACCTTGAATGGTATTGGTCATAATATCAAAGTAACCCGTACCCACTTCTTGTTGGTGTGCCACGAATGTATACCCTTTAGATGCTGATTCAAACTCTTTACGTTGAACCATTTCAACATAGTGACGCATACCTTCACCTTGCGCATAAGAATGTGCGAGTTCAAACATGTTAAACCACATACTATGAATGCCAGCTAGCGTAATAAATTGGTATTTGTAGCCCATATCAGCCAATTCTTGTTGGAACTTAGCAATGGTTTCTGAATCGAGATTTTTCTCCCAGTTAAACGATGGCGAACAGTTATACGCCAGTAATTGATCTGGGTATTCTGCATGAATAGCTTCAGCAAACTTACGAGCCTCTTCCAAACATGGGGTTGCCGTTTCACACCACACTAAATCAGCGTATGGTGAATACGCAAGACCACGAGAAATTGCTTGGTCAATACCCGCGGTTACTTTGTAGAAACCTTCCGCTGTACGTTCGCCTTCAATGAACTCTTGATCGTATGGGTCACAATCTGATGTTAATAAATCCGCCGCATTAGCATCGGTTCTTGCGATAACGAGTGTTGTTGTTCCTGCTACATCGGCTGCTAATCGCGCTGCAACCAGCTTTTGTACTGCTTCTTGAGTTGGTACTAATACTTTACCACCCATATGACCACATTTTTTCACAGATGCTAGCTGATCTTCAAAGTGAACCCCTGCGGCACCAGATTCAATCATGTTACGCATTAATTCATAACCATTAAGTACACCACCAAAACCAGCTTCTGCATCGGCAACAATCGGAAGAAAATAATCAATACCATCTTCAGGAGCTGTTCCTGTTGACCACTGAATTTGATCCGCACGACGGAAAGAATTATTAATACGCTTAACTACCGAAGGCACAGAGTCTACCGGGTACAATGATTGGTCTGGGTACATGGTTGACGCGGTATTATTATCCGCAGCGACCTGCCAACCTGAAAGGTAAATAGCTTCAATTCCCGCTTTTGCTTGCTGAACTGCTTGTCCACCAGTTAATGCACCAAGACAATTCACATATCCTTTTTTAGACGAGCCATTCACCAACGACCATAATCTGTCTGCCCCTTTCTGGGCAATGGTATTCTCTGGTGCAAAAGACCCACGAAGGTTAATAACTTCTTCAGCAGTATATGGACGAGTTACCCCGTTCCAACGAGGGTTATCAGCCCAATCTTTTTTAAGTGCATCAATTTGTTGTTGGCGAGTTTGCGGTTTAAATGTAGTCATAATAGTTCCCTCTCTTATAAATATTCATAGCCAGGTAGTGTTAAAAAGTCCGTTAGTTGATCACTGGTGGTTAATTGCTCCATTAATTTTGCAGCTTGAGTGAATTGGCCGGAGTCAAAACGCTCAGTTCCCAATTCATCTTCTATTACTTTTATTTCTTCTAATAACATGGTTCTAAATAGATCCGCCGTTACGGTTTCGCCGTTATCTAGTGATTTCCCATGTTGTATCCATTGCCAAATAGACGTTCGTGATATTTCAGCCGTTGCGGCATCTTCCATTAATCCATAAATCGGCACACACCCATTGCCGGTGATCCACGCTTCAATATATTGAACCGCCACCCGAATGTTATGACGCATGCCCTCTTCTGTTCTCTCTCCTTCACAAGGTGCTAATAATTCTTCTGCGGTAATTGGTTCATCAGTATCTCGGCTTACATCTATCTGATTGATTCGTTCACCTAGTACCTTGTCAAACTCTGCTCTTGCAGTTCCTGCTAATCCAGGATGAGCCACCCAAGTACCATCGTGTCCATTATTCGCTTCCAGTGATTTATCGGTTTGAATTTTATTTAGTACCCAATCATTTTTTACCGGATCTTTCGATGGAATAAAGGCGGCCATTCCTCCCATCGCAAACGCTCCTCTTCGGTGACACGTTCTGATCAATAATCGTGAATAGGCATTTAAAAACGGTTTTTCCATCGTTACCACTTGGCGATCTGGTAATACTCTGTCTGGATGATTTTTTAAGGTTTTAATGTAGCTAAAAATGTAATCCCATCGGCCACAATTCAATCCAACAATATGTTCTTTTAAGCTGTATAGAATTTCATCCATTTCAAATACAGCAGGCAAGGTTTCAATAAGAACGGTCGCTTTAATCGTGCCTTGTTTTAAGCCAAACTCACGTTCAGCAAAAGTAAATACGTCACTCCACCATGCCGCTTCTTGGTAGGCTTGTAGTTTAGGTAAGTAGAAGTACGGACCACTGCCTTTCTTTAATGACGTTTGATAGTTGTGATAAAAATAGAGTGCGAAATCAAACAAAGCTCCGGGAATAGCAACACCGTTAAACAACACGTGTTTTTCTGGAAGGTGCAGCCCTCTAACTCGACAAATCAATACCGCAGGATCTTGTTTTAGTTGATATACCTTTTGAGTTTGCGGATTGGTGTATTGAATCGTACCGTTCATTGCATCTCTAAGATTGATTTGCCCATCCAACACAGCCTCCCACGAAGGCGCTAGTGAATCTTCAAAATCTGCCATAAATACTTTTACATTGGCATTTAATGCATTAATCACCATTTTTCTATCAGTTGGGCCCGTAATCTCAACCCTTCTGTCTTGAAGATCCGTAGGGATACCTTGAATACTCCACTCTGATTCTCGAATAGAGCGAGTCTCCGCAAGGAAATCAGGTAATTGGCCAGCATCAATCTTTCTTTGGCGAACTTGACGTGTTTCTAAAAGCTCAGGAATACGATGTGCAAATTTTTCGACGACGTGACTTAAAAACCGGACAGCCCCAGCACTTAATACTTCTTCAACTTGTGGCAGATTGGGTCCAACAATAGATATTTCTTTTTCTGTGATCATCATGGTATCTGTCATGGTTTGTGCCTCCGGCAAAATTACATTTGTAACTAAAACACTACGATTTAGTATTCATGTTTCATCCTATTCATTGTTCTTGCTGTTTACGTCTATTACATTCTCGAAAGAGCGAATAAATTACAACCCCTACCAAAGGCTAATACCGCCTTGTATTTTCAATAAGATGTCGCTAAAACCCAGCAAGTTGAGTTATGAGTAAATGCTCTATAACAATGATTGTCAAAGTTTAATTTTTACAAGCTGATAACATAAAAAGGAGATTAAGATCTAAAATAAACGTAATTAAATTACAGAAATTAAACTTGTAAAATTGAACATGTAAAATTCACAGTTTTAATTTCACAAAGAAAACAGCGGCATAGAATAAAAAAAGAAGAAGGAAGATACTTATTTAAGAGGTAATAAAAAGAAAGTGACGGTATACAACAAGAAGGAAAGAAATTAACTGGTCAGATCTGTATCAAAACAAATATAAAGAAGTGAGAATGCGGTCACTAATTGCTCTGTTATTCAAAAGTAGAAAGGCGCTTATTTAAAAAATAAATAAGCGCCTTAAATATGAAAATAAAATTATAAAATGTGTTTAACGATGTCTGCAAGTTGATGAAAAGCCTGTAAACGAGATGAACTTGGTCGCCAAACTAATCCAATCTCTCGTGATGCCTCTTGACCTGGTGGTTCAACGACAACTAAATTTTGGTTATCTAGCAAACCATGCTTGATAGCCATTTGAGGAATAAAAGTAGTCCCTAATCCATTAGCGACCATTTGAACTAAGGTATGAAGGCTTGTTGCTGTAAACGGATTTATTTTTTCTTTGCTTGTTAACTTACAGGCAGAAACCGCATGCTCAGTTAAACAGTGCTCTTTCTCTAACAAGAAAACAAACTCATCCGGTAACTCGTCATAATGGATTGGTGTAGATATTCTGCTCGCTTGATCTTTACTAATAACCATTTTAAATGGATCACGACCAACAACTAAACTTTCCATACCCGAAATATCAACAGGTAAAGCAAGAATAAGAACATCAAGTTGTCCCTGCCTTAACGCCGCTAATAAATTCGTTGTTGTGTCCTCTCTTAATAGTAACGTCAGCTGTGGGTAGCATTTATTCACTTCTTGTACCAAATCACACAATAAAAAAGGCGCGATTGTTGGAATACACCCAACACGTAACTGCCCTTGCATTGCGTCCCCTTGGCACAATGAACCTAGCTCTATTAAATCTTGCCCTTTAGCTAATAATTCTCGCCCTTGCTCAACGACTTTCTCCCCGATAGGGGTAAACACTAATGTTTTTTTATCTCGCTCATACAGTGGACAACCAATTAATTCTTCAAGGTTTTGTATCCCTTTACTCAACGTTGATTGACTGACAAAACACTTTTCTGCTGCATCGCCAAAGTGACGAGTCTCATGCAGAGTAATAAAGTAGTGTAACTGTTTTAATGATGGCCACTTGTTCATCGCTTTTCTCGATTACATTAATCTATTTAATTCGCTTTTTTCCATCATACCTTTTGTACTATAGTTTGTCCTGTTGAAACGTAAAGCCAAACACGAAGTTTGGAAAATCTAATTTTTAGGAGATTCAAAAATGGTATTAGTAGGTCGTCAAGCACCAGATTTTACTGCTGCAGCTGTTCTAGGTAACGGTGAAATCGTTGATAGCTTCAACTTCAAAGAATTCACTAAAGGTAAGACTGCGGTAGTATTTTTCTACCCACTAGACTTCACTTTCGTTTGTCCTTCAGAGCTAATCGCTTTTGACAACCGTCTAGCTGACTTCCAAGCTAAAGGCGCAGAAGTAATCGGTATCTCTATCGATTCACAATTCTCTCACAACGCATGGCGTAACACTGCTATCGAAGATGGCGGTATTGGTCCAGTTAAATACCCTCTAGTTGCTGATGTTAAGCACGAGATCTGTAAAGCATACGACGTTGAGCATCCAGAAGCTGGTGTTGCTTTCCGTGGTTCTTTCCTAATCGATTCTGACGGTCTTGTTCGTCACCAAGTGGTTAACGATCTTCCACTAGGTCGTAACATCGACGAAATGCTACGTATGGTTGACGCACTAAACTTCCACGAGAAGAATGGTGAAGTTTGTCCAGCACAATGGGAAGAAGGCAAAGCAGGTATGGACGCATCTCCAAAAGGTGTTGCAGCATTCCTATCTGAACACGCTGACGACCTAAGCAAGTAATTGCTAACATAGAGTACTTTACATCAAAGTACTCGAATGCACCTACGCTCAACGGTGCATGTGGCTAGAATATTAAAAGCGTATAAACGCAGTAGCCTAAAATCAGAAAGTTTGCCTAATACTAAAAGCCCTGAAGTTATCTTCAGGGCTTTTTCTTTATTCTAGAGCGTAATTCTGACGCCCTCTTCACACATCTAAAACTAAATATTCTTTATACTCACTCATTCTCCATTATTTCTATCTACATATCATGTCTATTAAAATTGAAGTCTGTATCGATAACCTAGAATCTCTGCATAATGCCATTAATGGTGGCGCAGATAGAATTGAGCTTTGCTCTTCTCTTGCTTTAGGTGGATTAACACCAAGCTTTGGTTTCATGAAAAAAGCAGCGGCTATCTCTTCTATTCCTGTTTATGCGATGATCCGTCCTCGTCAGGGAGATTTTCTGTATGACAACGACGATATATCAGCCATGATTGAGGATATTCATGCTGCAAAATTAGCGGGCTTACAAGGGGTCGTGTTTGGTGTATTAAAAGCCAATGGCGATATTGATATGCCGCTCGCGACTCGCCTTATGAAAGTCGCTAACGATAATGACTTGGGTGTCACTTTCCATCGTGCAGTAGACCAATGCTCAAACTATAAAAAAGCAATTGAGAACATTGCTGAATTAGGTTGCGAGCGCATACTTACTTCAGGTCTGGCCGCAAATGCTTATGATGGTATAGATATTCTTACTGAAATGGTAAAACTGGCAAATGGGCGCTTTGACATATTAGCAGGTGCTGGTGTCACCGCAAATAATGCAAAAGAGATTATAGAAAAAACAGACGTGACTGAAATTCATTTATCAGGTAAATCTACTCGCCCAAGTAAAATGAAATTAGTGTTAGATGGCGTTAAAATGGGGGCTGGTGACTTGGATGACTTTATTGTTCCTGTAACTGACTCTAAAAAAATTGATGCAGTAAGACAGAATATTAAATAGATTTAATTCCAATAAAAAGGCCAAAGAATTATCTCTGGCCTTTTTGATACAGAACTCTATCGAAAAATTATTTCGCTAATTGCACAGTATTTACGTCAATAACGGTGTGTTTCCACTCTTTATCAACTTCACCTTGAATAACTAATTTTGTTTCAGGTGTTGCTTCAATGCCATTCCAATCACGGTGATCAATCTCAACAATTATCTCACCGGTCGCATCTTTAAATTGATACTCTTCATCACCTAACGAAGCAACAATATAACCTGTTAGTGTTACTGGAGTATCATCTTTTGCTTCTTGAGCTACTTGAACTGTATTTACCGTTACTGTGCTTGGCCCTGTAAAACCACCTTTAGCAACTTGAGTATTTTGAGCTGCGAATGCGCCTGTTGATGCTAATACTAATGCACTTACTAATACGATTTTCTTCATTTTACTATTTTCCAATTTAATTAATGGCTTTCTATAACTACATATTAGAAGTAGTTAGTTGAACTCAACATGAACAAGAACAAAATTGAGTTAAACTTGGTCTTAATTCGTAATGTGAGTACTATAGAAGCGGTATCGTGAAGGAAGCGTGAAGAGTATTAAATGACTCAATTTATTTATAGGAAATAGGCATATATGGCTAAAGATCTCTTTGTAACGTTGGATTTAAATTTACTAAAAACTTTTTTAATTCTTTCTCAAGAACTTAATATGAGAAAAGCATCTGAGCGCCTATTAGTTTCTCAGCCTGCCATCAGCCAAGCACTGCAAAAGCTACGCAATCATTTCGATGACGAACTCTTTATAAAGGTTCATCATGGTCTAAAAGCGACGCCATTTTCAGAAGAGTTAGCCGAAAATATTCAGCCTTACCTTGATGGATTATCATCAATATTAAATAGATCTGAAAACTTCCAACCGAGTGAGTTACAAAATACACTCAAAATAGCCTTAGCTCCTCAAGTGCTAAGTTGTTTATCAGGTGCTTTATTTCATGCCATAAAAGAGCAAGCACCAAATGTTGAACTACAACTATTTAATTGGTCGTCCTCAACCTTTGATGACCTAATTAAAGGGAGGTTAGATATTGCGATTAATTATGAATATGACAAGGTTTCTAAAGAATTAATCACACATAATTTAATGACTGTGACGGGTTGTGTAATTATTCGAAATGATCATCCAATACAAAAAAAAATTGCGACGCCTTATGATTTTAAGGGATATGAACTTGCCTCTTTAATTATTCCTGGGTGGAATGACAATAAGAGTCTCGCTAGTGAAGTGCTACGAGATTTAAATATTGACCATAAAGTTGGTTTTCGTTCTGAACTACCAATGGCTTTAATTGACGTTGTTCAACACACTGATATGTATTTCCCTTCAACTTCATTATTTCCACTTCATCAATATTCAAGGTTAAGGCGTATTGATCTTGCTCTTAATGACGTACCTCTAAATTACCCTATTCATAGTTACTATCATCAAAGGCATAAAAAGAACCCTCTCCATAATTGGCTAAATCAACTGATTACTGATCTATTATTAAAGGCCCACCATAAATCTAGTTATCAGGAATCACAACCTAACCAGAAGTGATAAGTGTAGCTTATCAGCAATATAATTACAGACGATTAGAAAGTAATCACCAATCTCAATATTATTCATTCCATCAAACGGAAACAGATTTATCAGTAAGCATGGACGCTCATTACTAAATCTAATTTATGATTAATATGAGAGTTATGAAATGAAAAAAACTATTCTAGTGTTATCGTTAACCGCAATATTTTCTTCTTCTGTTATGGCTGAAGCTACTCCCTCAACACCAGATCGTCCAACACCTGATTTTGGTGATACACCTCATTGGGGAATAGGGCCTGATACTCCTGTAGAGCGTCCAGAGTTAGCAGACCCTGATTTTGGTCAAGATATTCCTGAACAGCCACCGGTGGATAATTCACCAGACAGACCACAGCCACCAACCCCGACTCAACCACCAATTGACAATACTCCAGATAGACCAGCTCCTGGAGAACCTACCCAGCCACCTATTGATAACACTCCAGAATGGGGGATCCCTGCAATCAGCGACGGTGATCGTATCAATACATTAGAAAATGAATTTAAAACGATGGCTGAAGAGAACAACCGCCGATTTAATGAACAAGACGACAAGATTGATGGAGTACGCGCTGGTTTACATGCTGTCGCTAATGCGCGCCCATTTGTTACAGAAGGTGAATTTGCAATTGGTGCCGGTATCGGCTTCTCTGGTTCCAAAGAGGCTTTAGCATTAGGCGGTGCTTATGGTATCAATGAAAAATTAAGTGTTTCGGGAACATTCCATTATGAATCCTCAGGCAGTTATTCATCTTCAGATGTTGCTGGTGGAGTTGGCATCCAATATAACTTTAAATAAATAACTCTCGCCCCTCCAAGGATTGGTAGGGCACTTTATTATTAATACCTACGATTTAATATTGTTCTTTGTCATACTACCGATTTAGTAACTTGCCTCCTTTATTCCCATTCTGAGTTTTTTTTCTTTACCAAATCTTTATTGTCTGCTCAAATGAAATGGTATTCAAAGGAGTGTACTCATGGCTAAAGACGTATTTTCTAACTTAGATCTTAACCTTTTAAGAACCTTTATTATTCTGCACCAAGAAAGAAATATGCGCCAAGCTTCCGAGCGACTTTTTGTTTCTCAGCCCGCGATCAGTAAAGCCTTACAACGCTTACGTGACCATTTGAATGATGAACTATTCGTCAAAACTCATCACGGCCTTCGTGCTACTGAATATGCTAACCAATTAGCAGAAAGCATTTCACCAATACTTGATGAGCTATCTTCTACATTAAATGAAAGTAATGAGTTTAACCCTCAAGAACTTGAAGGTGTGATTAAAATTGCACTTTCCCCTTTTCTTTTAAGTTCTATTGCTAATAAATTATTTCAAGCCATACGAGCAGAAGCTCCTCATGTACAGGTACAATTATTAAATTGGTCTAAGTCTACTATGACTGACATTATTAATAATGAGATCCAATTAGGGTCAAACTACGAGATCAGCCATGCACCAAAAGAGCTTATTCAAAAACCTATTGCTCAAGATCGATTTACTGGCTATATAAGAAAAGATCACCCTTATGAAGGAAACAAAATCGAAGTTAAAGATGGTGTAAATTTTGAATTAGCCACCGTAATTGCTGTTGATTGGAATTCTCATCAATCCTTGGCTGAAAAGATTCTAAAAATAAAAGGACTAGAAGCTAATATTGGTTTTAGATCAGAAGTACCTTCTGCGGTTATCGATATTGTTAATAACTCGGACATGATGTTCCCTGCTTCTAAATTTTTAGATATTGAACATAAACATCAACTAAGAAGCCTTAAAATACTTTTTGATAATCAAGATATTAATCCTAAAGTCTGTGCTTATTATCACCACAAAAATCGCAATAACCCAACGATGTTATGGCTAAAGCAAATCCTTCAATCCCTACTCAATGATAACTTTTAGTTATTAGGTCTATTCTTCTCTCTCATTAATAACTAAACGTTAAAGCCTCCATTCTTTTAAGGGATTGGAGGCTTTAACGTACATTCCATATACTTCTCTCATCGGCTAGGAATGCCACCAACAAGCACTGATGCTTTCAATAATTATAATTGGAATTATATAATATGACCTTATTATCCATGCTCATCATTCCATTATTTATCTTATATATAAGCATAAAGTCGATGATAAAAGCTCAATAACCTTACCTAGTAGTAACTCCCCCTCTAGTTATTCAGTATTTGAAATTTTTATTCCTTACAACTCAAATCTATACCCATTAATAAGTATTGGTTATGAGCAAGATAAGCACTCGTGATTAGTGATACATCCAATTATTTCTTATTATAGCGCCATCAAAACAATTAAAAATCAAACAGAGCACGGATGCTTAAAATCATTATGAGAGAGTATCCAATATGAAAAAATCACACCTAGTTCTTGCTATCGCAACTCTATTTAGCGCCAATACTTTTGCTAATGACTTCCACCTTTCTCCTGAAATTAAAATCGGTCCTTACGGCGGCTTTGGCATTCAAGCGGGTGTTACTGATGCTTTAGGCTTTGATGCGGCGTTTATCAGTTATGGACGAACCGTTTATAGCAGCTCTATGTATGATGAAACCATCGACTCATACCGTTTTGGTGTTCAACAAATGTTTGGCGTATCAAAAATGCATGGTATGCAGCTTGAGATCGGTCTTGCAGATTATGATGGTAAGAAAACTAAAAGTGGTGAAACTACAAAAGAAAGTGCATTAGGTTCAAGCATTGGCGCATCTTATGTTTTCCAAGCAACTGACCACCTAGGGTTAAGAGCGGGTGTTGACCTTAATTACTTCCCAATGAGTGAGACTTACATTCCTTATGATTTATCTACTAACTTCAATATTGGTATAACATTTACTTTTTAAGTAGCAATTTAATGATACCAGTTAGAATCACTTATTGAACAAGCTCTTATTTGGGTTGATATTATATAATGGTGCGATTTCATGGTAATGAAACCACCCCATTATTTTCAGGGCTAAAATCAAAGAGTAAAAGATTTTTATTTAATTACATCATCAATATTTTGATCACCAATATGACGAACATCTTTACCTTTCACAAAGTAAATAATATATTCACAAATATTCTGACAGCGGTCTCCCACTCGCTCAATAGCACGAGCAGCCCACATTACTTTCATCACACTCGGAATAGAGCTTGGATCTTCCATCATGTACGTCATTAATTGGCGAACTACCGCTTCATATTCGGCATCAATTCTATCATCAAATTTATATGCTTCCGTCGCTGCTTTTACATCCATTCGAGCATATGCATCAAGAACAGAGTGCATCATTTTTACCGACTGACGACCTAGCAACTCTAAAGAAACAAGTAATGAATGCTGCTTATTGGTAAAGTTTTCTAAAGATACTTTTGCGATTTGAGAAGCTACATCACCAATGCGTTCTAAATCCATAATGGTTTTAATAATAGCCATTACTAAACGTAGATCACTCGCTGTTGGCTGACGTTTTGCAATAATCCTTGTGCAGGCTTCATCAATAGCGACTTCCATAGCATTGACTTTATGATCTTCGTGCATCACACGTTTTGCTAATTCAGCATCGTGATTATGCAGCGCTTCCAATGCATAGGTAAGCTGCTGCTCAACCATACCTCCCATGGTTAATACATGAGTTCTAATAGCTTCTAGTTCGGAGTTGAATTGGCCTGATATATGTCGACCAAGTTGCATGGTATGTCCTTATTTTTAGTTTGACTATGATGAGCTAATTACCCATAACGGCCTGTAATGTAATCTTCTGTTTGTTTGTGCACTGGAGAAGTAAAAATGGTATTTGCATTACCATATTCAACCAATTTACCTTGATTAATAAAAGCCGTGTGATCACTCACTCGTGCAGCTTGCTGCATATTATGCGTCACGATAACTACGGTATATTTACTTTTTAGCTCATAGATAAGCTCTTCAATCGTCAGGGTAGAAATAGGATCCAATGCAGACGTTGGCTCATCTAATAATAATACTTCTGGCTCAATAGCTATTGCTCTAGCAATGACTAAACGTTGCTGCTGACCACCTGATAATCCAAAGGCATTTTCATGCAATCGATGTTTTACCTCATCCCATAATGCTGCGGCTTTTAATGCGTCTTCTACCGCTTCATCTAATATTCGCGCTTCTTTAATCCCTTGTAAACGTAAACCGTAAACAACATTCTCATAAATTGATTTAGGAAATGGATTTGGGCGCTGAAACACCATCCCGACACGACGACGTAATGAAGGGATATCAGTATTTGGTTGATAAATATCATCACCAAACAACTTAATTGAGCCTTTGATTTTGCAATTATCAACCAAATCATTCATTCGATTAATGCAGCGTAATAACGTAGATTTACCACAGCCTGATGGCCCAATAAACGCCGTCACTTGCCCTTTAGGTATGCGCATATCAATATTAGATAACGCAGGGGTTTTATCATACTTCAAACTGAGATTATTGATCTCTATCGCCGTATTTTCATCCGATAAATTATTTACGTCTATTGGCGATAAAAACGAGAGATCCGGTGATAATGAATACATATAATTACAACTCCAGTGTTCGATATTTCTCTCGTAGATTATTACGAATAGCGATAGCCGTTAGGTTTAATCCAATAATAACAGTGACCAACAAAAAAGCCGTCGCGTACACAATAGGCCTTGCTGCTTCCACATTTGGACTTTGGAAACCAACGTCATAAATATGATATCCAAGGTGCATAAATTTACGATCTAAGTGCAAATAAGGCGCAACATTATCTACAGGTAAAGAAGGAGCTAATTTCACAACACCGACCAACATCAGTGGTGCCACCTCACCAGCTGCCCTTGCCACCGCTAATATCAACCCCGTCATGATCGCAGGGCTTGCCATAGGCAAAACGATTTTCCACAAGGTTTCAAATTGAGTTGCCCCTAATGCTAATGAGCCATGGCGCACTGAACTTGGTATACGACTTAAACCTTCCTCTGTCGCCACAATAACAACAGGCAACGTTAAGATAGCCAATGTCAGTGCCGACCATAATAAACCCGGCGTACCAAACGTTGGCGTAGGCAGTTGGGTTGAATAAAACAGCTGGTCAATCGTCCCACCCACCACATAAACGAAAAAGCCTAAACCAAACACACCATAAACAATCGACGGCACACCAGCTAAGTTAATCACGGCAATACGGACTAACCTTGTTAGCATATTTGGCTTTGCGTATTCATGTAAATAAATTGCTGCTATCACACCTAACGGCATTACAATAACTGACATTAACAGAACTAATAAAATGGTACCAAAAATCGCAGGAAACACCCCTCCTTCCGAGTTAGCTTCTCTTGGATTTTCACTAACAAAATCATACAATGCCCCAAGCCAATGTATGATTTTTTCTTGTAAAGACATTGCATTAGGGAACCAGATACCAAGTACATTATCACTATTTAATTGATAAATAGTACCTTGCCCGTCTTTAAGTATCAGATAGCTATAATTTAACTGCGTTAAAATAGAGTCCACTTGCTGATTTAATAAACTCTCTTTTTTAACTTTCTCATTCTTGGATAAATCAGAGTTCGGTAAGTCATCAAGTAAACCATACAAC
The DNA here is from genome assembly GCF_052920805.1 of Aliivibrio wodanis. NCBI lineage: Bacteria > Pseudomonadati > Pseudomonadota > Gammaproteobacteria > Vibrionales > Vibrionaceae > Aliivibrio > Aliivibrio wodanis. Next base: position 2,985,310 of record NZ_JBREXA010000002.1, on the reverse strand, counting down.
TTATGTTGCTCTTGCTCTAACAGATCGACTTTAGCTTTTTCACTACGAACCCAAGATTCTGCTTGTTGACGCGTAAGCTCTAGCCCATTAGACGTTTCTATGATGGTGCCAAAAAACTTACCATGCTGAAGCCTATCAACAACAACAAGAGCAGAAGGCTTACTTACTGATTGGATCTTATCTTGATCGATATTAATAAAATCAAACCCATAAATATCTCGATTTCCTACCTTGATGATTAAACGCTCTTGATGCTCTGCATCTTTACCATGAAATTTTTCAACATCATACAATTGGCCGACAATAACCTTACCATCTATTGTGTGCCACTCTTGTAGTGGTGTAGGCCAAAAATAAGAGAGCCCTTTCCAACCAATCAGCAATAATATGCCAAGCACAGAAATCATGCTGATACTCACAGAACCTGCAGTCAACCATATCCAAGGAGATCCAGATTTAATCCAATGTTTCATTATTCACCGTCATATCGACCAACCTATAAACTGCGGTACTTTTCACGTAATCCTTGGCGTATCCATTCTGCCAATGAGTTAACGAAAAAAGTAAAAACAAATAATAAAAAGGCGGCTAAGAAAAGCATTCTAAAGTGAGTGCTTCCCATTTCAGATTCTGGCATTTCAATCGCAATATTCGCAGCAAGAGTTCTCATGCCTTCTAAAATATTACCGTCCATAATTGGGGTATTACCCGTTGCCATTAATACAATCATCGTTTCGCCTACCGCACGCCCTAATCCCATCATCACCGCAGAAAAAATACCAGGGCTTGCGGTCAACAAGACGACTTTAGTTAAGGTTTGCCATTGCGTCGCCCCTAATGCTAATGAGCCTTCAGATAAATGTTTAGGTACTGAAAAAATCGCATCTTCAGCAATAGTATAAATAGTAGGAATAATAGCCGCTCCCATCGCGATCCCTACCACCAATGCATTACGTTGATCGTAGCCAACCCTCCGATCACCAAGAAAGTGTCGTAAATCCCCATCAAATAACCAACTTTCAATCAAATAACCATATTGAAAAGTAAGATATCCAATTCCAATTAGCGCAGGAATAAGTAGGATTGCATGTTGACCTCTAGGTAATTTCCTCATGATATGAGCAGGTAATATGTGCCAAATAAACGCAATAATGATCATACTCAAAGGGAAGAATACAAATAAACTAAAGACGGCAACTAAATTATTTTCAACAATAGGGGCAAGCCAAATACCCGCTAACAAACCAATAATCACCGTAGGTAATGCTTCCATTATTTCAATGGTTGGTTTGACATATCGACGAACATTGGCAGACATGAAATACGCCGTATAAATTGCACTACCAATGGCTATCGGACCTGCAAAAATTAAAGCATAAAAGGCAGCTTTAAGTGTACCAAACGCCAGTGGCATTAAACTGAATTTAGATTCAAAATCATCGTTAGCTGCGGTTGATTGCCAAATATAAGCCGGCTCTGGATATCCTTCATACCATATTTGTCCAAAGACAGATTGCATACTGACTTCTGGATGAGGGTTTGTTACTTCAAAACATTCCCACCCTTTTGGAGTCAAAACAATAAGCTTTTCTGCATTCGGTGGTTGAGTAACAGCAAGTACCTCATCATTAAATAAGTGCTGACGATAAAGTCTTTTTTCTGTCGTGGTATGAATAAGTGACAAATTCCCTTTTTCATCAATAACACTGACACCTTTTCGATATACTTCTGGTGATAACTGCGAAATTGGCGTACCAAAATCAAAAGTACGGATCAGCGTTAATCGACGCTTTTCATCACTTATCGTATCAAACCATTGGGACAATGTACCATTTTCAAACTGAACCAAAACCGAATGAGCACCGGATAATAATGTCAGTTTTTGTGCTGATTCTTTTAACGGAATACGTTCACGTAAATTGGCTTGATGATCTTTTAACATCCACACTTGAAGTTCATGCTGATACAACAAATACAAAAAATCATTATTAGGGGTTATCACCATTGAAAGTAAGGCATCAATTTTATCTGAACCAGTTTGCTCAAATGTGATAGGTACTGCTTCCCATACCGTTTCTCCTGTCATTTGATTAACCACACTATCAAGCTCTATACCTAATAAACGTTCATCTTGTGTTTTAGCTAAAATAACGCCTTCTGTTGCGGTTAGGCTTAATGCTAATTGGGTTAATGCTTGCTGTTTTTCATCCACTTTAATCACAGGAAATGGCGCAAACTTTTCAACTAGAGGAATAAGTTGGCGATTACCTTTTGAATAATTGGTTTGAAAACCAATTTGGGCAAACTGAACCTGCCCTTTATCATCACCAAATGCAAACCAATCTTGGCTTTCAATCGTTGAGGTAAAGGCTGTTGCATTTTTAATGATTTGTTGTTCACTCACTAATTTTTTATTAATGAGATCAATAAACTCAACACGCCCAGTATCATCAATACGATACGCCATTTCCCCTTGCTCATCTGAGCCTATTGCTAGCGTGTTATCATGGTAAGAAACGGTATATTGGGAAGTAGGTTCAACATTCACTGAAGTAAAAATAGGAGCAATAACCGCTAATAAATAAAAGCAAATAAGCATAAGGGCTGCGATGATCCCTACGCCACTGGATTTCACCCACACGCGCATAATCAGATCAACAACACGGCGTTGTTTATCTCGAATTCTCTGATTAGGTTTGGCGTATGCCATGATGGATTAACCTCTGTACTTAATTATTGATAGCCATTTTATATTTCATTATGTGAGTGACACTATAATGACAGTTTAGTGTAAATCTAATTTGGATAATTCTTGTAAAACAAATCGCTCAGATAGTGCAATGTACCCATCTTGCTCTACTCTTTTTTGTCCATTAGCAGAAAGCATATAACGAATAAACTCTGCTTCTAAAGGCTTAAGCTTTGCTGTTGGCGGCTTATTTATGTAGATATATAAGAAGCGAGCTAAGGGATATTTACCACTGGTTATATTATCCGTTGTTGGCTCAATGTAATCTGTTCCTTCTTTACTGATGGGCAATAATTTCACTCCAGACATTTGATAACCAACGCCTGAATAACCAATACCATTAACAGAAGCGGAAATGCCTTGAACCACTGAAGCAGAGCCCGGCTGCTCATTAACATTGACCTTAAAATCTCCGTCACACAGTGCATTATTTTTAAAATAACCATAAGTACCAGAAACTGAATTACGACCAAACAGTTGAATTTGATGCGTAGCCCAACGAGCCTTGATTCCTAAATCTTTCCACCGATTAATCGGTTTTAACGCACCACAACGTAATGTGGCTGAAAATATGGCATCAAGTTGAATAAAGTCTAACCCTTTAATGGGGTTATCCTGATGAACAAAAATTCCGAGGGCATCAATAGCAACTCGGATTTCAGTAGGTGGGTAACCAAATTGTCGTTCAAAAGCGGCTTTTTCACTTTGCCGCATTCGCCGACTCATTGGCCCAAATTGTGCCGTACTTTCAATAAGAGCAGGAGGAGCGGTTGATGACCCTGATGCTTGAATTTGAATATTAACTCTGGGATAGACCCGTTGAAAATCTTCCGCCCAAAGTGTCATCATATTTGCGAGAGTATCAGAACCGATGGAAGACAAATTACCAGAGATACCAGATACACGTTCATAATGAGCTAACTTTCCATCATAAGAATAGGCATTATGTATAAACCCCAACCAAAGTAATCCCACAGGGATCAAACCCCGTAGCCATCTTTGTTGTTTGCTAGACATAATGTTCATGAGGCCCTATTTTAATATCAATTTCTTTGGAAGAACAAATGAGAAGGTGCTACCTTTGCCCAATTGGCTCTGAATTTCTAATTGCGAATCGTGATGACTAAGTGCATGTTTTACAATGGCAAGGCCAAGACCACTCCCGCCCGTATCTCTTGAACGCGCTTTATCTACCCGATAAAAGCGCTCTGTTAAACGAGGGATGTGCTGTGGCTCAATTCCTTGACCAGAATCCGTTACCGTTAAAAGTGCGCCAGATTGTGCTTTTTTCCACTCAACCATAATCTCTGCGCCATCAGTAGTATGCTTAACCGCGTTATACACTAAGTTTGAAATCGCACTGCGTAATTGGTCTTCATCACCTTGTACTTTAAGATCATGATCCACATTAAAAGTAATGATATGCTTTCTTTCACCACTGAGCGCAAGCGCTTCTTTTTCTAAAATATCTAACATAGATGGCACATCAACACGATCTTCTAACATTGAGGTTGCAGCCGCTTCTATTTTTGATAACGTAAGTAGCTGCTCAACTAAACCTTCCATTCGAGACAATTGCTCAGTCATCACACCATGCGCTCGATTCCACATTGGTCCAACAAGCATCTCAGGGTCTTCTGACATTTCTAGATAACCACGAAGTACCGTCATAGGGGTTCGTAATTCATGAGACACGTTAGCAAAGAAGTTACGGCGCATTCCCTCTAATTGCTTAATTTGGGTAACATCACGCACCACCATCAAATATTCACCTTCACTGTACGGCACAATACGGATCTCAAGTGTCTTATCTGTGTTAATTGGTGAGGGCATATCTAATGGAATATCAAAATGCTGAGCCATTAAATATTGAACAAAATCAGGTGTGCGGATCAAATTAGTAATCGGCTGTCCTGAATCACTAGGCCAACGAAAACCCAGTAAAGATTGTGCCAAGGTGTTACACCACACAATATTACCTTCATGACGAAAAACCACCACCGCATCAGGCAGCGCTTCAGCCCCTTGCCTAAAGCGACGAATTAACGTTGATAATTCTTTACGACGCTTTTTATGTCTTTTTTGTAAACGATAAGTCTCATCAAAAATAGGCTCCCAACTTCCTGACGCTGAGGGAGGCGTTGCCTTACGCCCTTCATGCAACCAATGAGACATTTTAATTTGGTTATGCAAATGCCAAATTAATAAAATAAATGAAGCAATAAACAATAATGGCCATAACGCATCAAACAGATACCCGACAATAACCCAAGGTACATAGAAAAAAGCCAGTTCACCGGCCATTTTTTTCCATGAAAGACGTTCAACCATGTATTTTATCCTTCACTTATAGTTATTATGATTTACGACGTTTGAACAGAGAAACGATAACCTGCACCACGAACGGTTTGCACTAAACGATCATGACCTTCCGCCTCTAACGCTTTACGAAGACGACGAATATGAACATCAACAGTGCGATCTTCTACGTACACATTAGTACCCCACACGTTATTCAATAGCTGTTCACGGCTATACACTCGTTCTTGATGCGTCATAAAGAAATGCAGCATTTTAAATTCAGTTGGCCCCATATCTAACGGCTTATCATTCGCTGTAACACGATGAGAAACAGGGTCTAATTTCAAACCTTGTACATCAATCAATTCTTCAACAGAGGTAGGTGATACACGACGAATAACCGCTTTTAAACGCGCCATTAATTCTTTTGGTGAGAATGGTTTAGTTATGTAATCGTCCGCACCGACTTCAAGGCCTCGAACTTTATCTTCTTCTTCACCACGAGCGGTTAGCATTACCACTGGGATCTTTTTAGTGAACTCATCACGCTTAAGGTGTTTAATCAAATTGATGCCTGAGCCACCTGGCAACATCCAATCTAACAAAATTAAATCAGGGTAAGGTTCGCAGAGTAAACCAAGCGCAGTATCATAATCTTCTGCTTCAATTGGTTCATAGCCTTTCTGCTCTAAAACAAAGCACAGCATTTCACGAATTGGGGCTTCATCTTCTACGACAAGGATCCTTCTAGACATTATCTTTTACCTAAGTTAACCAACAAAAATGTGTGACGCTATTATTAAAGGTAATTATGACACTTTTGTGACCATTGAAAAGAAAAGTTCATAAATTCATCATTGATTTTCAACCTTATGGGTATTTCCCCAAAATCCCGAAAACTCTACAAGCATAATGTGTCAAAATCTCCTATCATAAGCGCACTTAAAAAAGACAGGAATTCAACAGCATGATGTGGTTTAAAAATTGTTTAATTTATCGTTTTACAAAAGAAGTTGACCTCAATCCTGAGCAACTTGAAAAACAACTGAACGATTTTCGTTTCACACCTTGTGGCAGCCAAGATATGCAAAAGTTTGGCTGGGTAACTGCAATGGGCCGTCATGGTGATATGCTGACTCACGTAGCAAGCAAAAATATTCTTATCTGTGCTAAGAAAGAAGAGAAGATGTTGCCTGCGTCTGTGATTAAAGAATCAATGAATGCAAAAATTGATGCTATGGAGCTTGAACAAGGTCGCCCTCTTAAGAAAAAAGAGAAAGACTCTATCAAAGATGACATCGTAATTGATCTTCTTCCTCGTGCATTCAGTAAACACCAACAAACCTACGCATTAATCTTGCCTGAATCTGGCTTTATTATTGTTGATGCAGGTAGTTACAAAAAAGCGGAAGACGTATTAGCGTTGCTTCGTAAATCTATCGGCAGCTTACCTGTTGTTCCTCTTACTTCAACGCAACCTATTGAAAATGCATTAACTGAGTGGGTTAAAACAGGCACGACTCCTCAAGGTTTTGAAATGGGTGAAGAAGCGGAACTAAAAGCAATTTTAGAAGATGGCGGCGTGATCCGTTGCAAGCAACAAGAATTAGTATGTGATGAGATCCATGCTCATATTGATGCGAACAAAGTTGTGACTAAGTTAGCACTAACTTGGCAAGACCGTTTAGAGTTCATCCTTGCTGATGATTTATCATTAAAACGCCTTAAATTCAGCGATGATGTAAAAGATCAAAACGAAGATATTGGTTTTGAAGATAAAGCAGCACGTTTTGATGCTGATTTCTCTTTAATGAGCTCTGAACTTGATGCTCTGCTACCTGATCTTTTCAAAGCTCTTGGTGGCATTGAAGAGAAAGAATAAGACGATACGCTTCACTAACTATAACGCTTCGCGTCTAGAAACTATAAAAGCAATACGCTGTCTGCTCTTATAGTTTCTAGTTAGCGTAGCGTATAGCTCCTAGGCTAATGCCCCTATAAAATACAAGCTCAATTTTGCTAATCCCTAGCACTTCCCTCACTTTCCATGTAAAATCCGGCCTCCTTCATATCCATGTGATATGACCTGACCTGAGATCAGAATACAACATTGGGAAGCAATCATGTTTAAACCAGAACTACTTTCGCCTGCGGGCAGCCTTAAAAATATGCGTTATGCGTTTGCCTACGGTGCAGATGCGGTTTATGCAGGCCAGCCACGTTACAGCCTTCGTGTTCGTAACAATGAATTCAACCATGAAAACCTAGAAATCGGCATTAACGAAGCGCACGCGCAAGGTAAAAAGCTGTATGTGGTATGTAATATCCAACCACATAACTCAAAATTAAAAACCTTCATTCGTGATTTAGAGCCAATTGTAGCAATGGGCCCTGACGCCTTAATCATGTCAGATCCTGGTTTAATCATGATGGTTCGTGAAGCTTTCCCTGAAGTAGTTATTCATCTGTCAGTTCAAGCTAACGCAGTTAACTGGGCGACAGTGAAATTCTGGTCTACTCAAGGTGTTGAGCGTGTGATCTTATCTCGTGAATTATCACTAGAAGAAATTGAAGAGATCCGTGAACACTGTCCTGATACAGAACTAGAAATTTTTGTACACGGTGCATTATGCATGGCGTACTCTGGTCGCTGCCTGCTTTCTGGTTACATGAACAAGCGCGATCCAAACCAAGGTACATGTACTAATGCATGTCGTTGGGAATACAAAGCTGAAGAAGCAAAAGAAGACGAAAACGGTCAAATCGTTGAAGCTAATCCTACAGGTGTTGAGATCCAAGATGTGGAGGTTCAAAACGAGCGTCCAGATAACACATTAGGTCTAGGTAAACCAACGGATGAAGTCGTTCTTCTTTCTGAAGCACATCGCCCTGAAGAGAAAATGGCAGCATTTGAAGACGAGCATGGTACTTACATCATGAACTCTAAAGATCTTCGTGCTATCCAACACGTAGAGCGTCTAACGAAGATGGGTGTTCACTCTCTTAAAATCGAAGGTCGTACTAAGTCTTTCTACTACTGTGCTCGTACTGCTCAAGTTTATCGTAAAGCGATTGATGATGCGGTTGCTGGTAAACCATTCGATGAAAGCCTAATGGGGACGCTAGAGAGCCTAGCTCACCGTGGTTACACTGAAGGTTTCCTACGTCGTCACACACATGATACGTACCAAAACTACGATTACGGTTACTCTATCTCTGACTCTCAACAATTCGTTGGTGAGTTCACAGGTAAACGTCGTGGTGATTTAGCGGAAGTTGATGTTAAAAACAAATTCCTAGTGGGTGACTCAGTTGAGATCATGACTCCACAAGGCAACTTAACACTGACACTAGAAGTGATGGAAAACCGTAAGAGCGAAGCAGTTGATGCAGCAAAAGGCAACGGCCACTTTGTATTCATCCCTGTTCCTGCAAACGTTGATTTAGAATACGGTCTTCTAATGCGTAACTTACACACGGGTGAAGATACTCGTAACCCACACGGCAGTAAGTAATGGCGTTATTGATCAATAAAAAATGCATCAACTGTGATATGTGTGATCCTGAGTGTCCAAACGAAGCGATCACCATGGGCGACAAGATCTACGAAATTAATCCAGATCTCTGTACTGAATGTAAAGGCCATTACGATGTTCCTACCTGTCAGTCGGTTTGCCCAATCAACAATTGTGTCGTTTCAGATCCAAACAACGTAGAAACAGAAGAAGAGTTATTAGAAAAATTCGTTAAGCTTCAAGGCCTAGCGTAATAACAGCTAATCACTTGAACTGATTGAAATAAAAACGCCCAGCGATATCATTATCTCTGGGCGTTTTTTTATTTTTTCACAAGACCATAGGGCTTACTTTTAAATACCTTTGGTTCATTTTGAATCGTTGGCGCGGCATGTGGCGTTTGCCAATCAAGCAACATTATCGCTAACACATTACGATGCTCACCATCAGTTAAATCAGTACTATTTGATGTAGATGGCACCATATTCTTCTCACGGTTAATCGCATCTTGAATATGTTTTTGCATTTTATAAACTACAGGATCATTTTCTAACCCTGCCAGTAAGAAGGTAATTCCTACTTCTGAAATAATGTCTTCTTTGGCTCTTTCTAAAATAGTATCAATATTATTACGCAGGTAATCGTATATCCATTGATGATCAGACTCTTTTAATGGATATTGATAATATTGAGAATCAGCCAATAAAATATGCGTTAATCCGTAGATTTTATTACCATATTGCTGCTTAGTAAGTTCTGTATCTTTCTCATCTGGATAAGCTAATTTAAACGCTTCTACAAAATCATCAACCACATCTTGTTCACCCAATTGACGTAACCAATAGACTTGGTTTGCTAGTTGAGCTGCCCACGCTTTTATCATCGCTTCATCTGTCGCGTATTTTTTAAAATCATAACGACGAATGATCTCACGCAGTTCTTTATCATTCCGATGTTTTAATCCGTACTCGTCGGCTCTTGCCATTGAACCAAGTAAATCGACACCAAGATAAAAATATTCAGGCATAGATTTAGTCGCTTGATAACGCAACATACTGCGAACATCAGTATCATCTACATAGGTACTTAAGCGTTTCTTTGAGTACGCTTCAATCTGTTTCGGCGTATGAACTTCTGAAGAGAATTGATTAAGTCGACTTGCCACTCGCGCCATATCAGACCAAACCGCCGCTGAATATTTAGGATCCATCGTTTGACGGTACATGCGTAAACCATAATGGCCCGCTTTAAATGCAGATAAGGTATAGAGCTGAGTTTCATAGGTGTGACGGATAGAGGCTGCGTCTTGCTTGAAACTAGGAGTTGTTCTTCCACTTTCCATAATTTCAGCGTTAGCAATGGTTGAACTTAATAATAAAACAGCGAATAGCGGCCATTTATTTTTAAAGATGCTCATAAATTGATTCTCAAGATCCGTATAATAGGACAAATTAATTGGTCACATAATAAGCTAACTGTATTATAGTAAGTCAAAAAAGTGTAAAAAATAAAGCTATAGATATAAAAAAGCCCCAATAATAAACCATTGTTATTATTGAGGCTTTAAATTATGGATTAACTAAAATTATTTAGTTAAATCATCAAAAAAGTTCTTAACACCAGATAAGAAACCTTCTGATTTAGGATTGTGCTTCTTCGCATCTTTTCCATCAAATGATTCTTGGAACTCTTGCAGAAGTTCTTTTTGACGTTTCGTTAGCTTAACTGGAGTTTCAACAATCAGCTTAACGATTAAGTCACCCGCACTATGAGTACGAACGCCTTTCACACCTTTACCACGCATACGGAACATACGTCCCGTTTGAGTTTCTAAAGGCACTTTTAAGCTTACACGGCCATCAAGAGTTGGAACTTCAACTTCGCCACCTAATGCAGCCATCGTAAAGCTTACTGGTACTTCACAGTATAAGTTGTTACCGTCACGCTCAAAGATATTGTGCTCTTTTACATGAACTTGTACATACAGATCGCCTGCCGGAGCACCATGCTCTCCCGCTTCACCTTCATTAGATAGACGAATACGGTCGCCAGTATCAACCCCTGATGGGATCTTAACATTAAGCGTTTTAGTCTTTTGTACTCGACCTTCACCATGACAAGAATTACATGGGTCTTTAATAATCTTGCCTTTACCGTGACAAGTAGGACAAGCCTGTTGCACAGCAAAGAAACCTTGGCGCATTTGAACTTGGCCGTGACCATGACAAGTGCTACAAGTTGATGAAGAGGTTCCTTTCTTAGCGCCTGTACCTTCACATGGATCACAAGAAACTAATGTTGGTACTTCAATTTCTTTATCACAACCACGAACTGCTTCTTCTAGCGTAAGTTCCATGTTGTAACGTAAATCTGAACCGCGCTGTGCACGTTGTTGACCACCGCCACGACGGCCGCCACCAAAAATGTCACCAAACACATCACCAAAGATATCGCCAAAGTCACCTTGACCGCCGCCAAAGCCGCCGCCACCGCCCATACCACCTTGTTCAAAGGCTGCATGACCGTATTGATCATAAGCTGAACGCTTTTGAGCATCCGTTAAGATCTCATACGCAACTTTTACTTCTTTAAACTTTTCTGGCGCAGTTTCATCACCCTGATTACGGTCAGGGTGAAATTTCATCGCTAGACGTTTATAGGCTTTCTTAATATCACGCTCAGAAGCATCACGGCTTACACCCAATACTTCATATAAATCACGTTTAGACATGCTTTGGTCACCAATTTTTGATACCGCCGGTTACTACACCATCGGCATGAGTTCAATCTAGATAATCAGGTTCAACGTTCGAGAATGATTATCTAGATTGACCTATTAATTACGAATTTGCGGGCGGTAGAGAAAACTCCAACGCCCGCAATATATTTTCAACGAAGAATTCTAATAAAAAACATCAGTTTCTAATTAGAAATAATTGTTGATTTATAAGCTAGAAAGTTTGAGTCCAAGGAGGAAGCGCGGAGTTTGCGAACGCAAATGAGCACTTCCGACACAGGAATCGAGCTTTCTAGCGACTAAATCTCAATTATTTGTCTTTAACTTCTTCGAACTCAGCGTCTACTACATCATCTTCTTGCTTAGGTTGCTCACCCGCTTCAGCACCTTGTTGTGCTTGAGCTTTCTGTTGAGCGATTTCCATTAGCTTTTGTGCTGCTTGCATTAGCTCTTGAGTTTTCGCATCGATAACTTCTTTATCATCACCAGATTTAACTTCTTCTAGTGCTTTGATTGCTGCTTCGATTTTTTCTTTCTCGTCAGCTGGAAGTGCATCGCCTGCTTCTTCGATTTGTTTCTTCGTACCGTGGATCATTTGATCCGCTTGGTTACGTGCTGTTACTAGCTCTTCGAACTTTTTGTCCGCGTCTTTGTTAGCTTCAGCTTCTTGTACCATTGCTTCGATTTCTTCAGGAGTTAAGCCACCAGATGCTTTGATAGTGATCTTCTGCTCTTTGCCTGTTGTCTTATCTTTTGCAGATACGTTTAAGATACCATCAGCATCTAGATCGAAAGTTACTTCGATTTGTGGCATGCCACGTGGTGCTGCTTGGATACCTTCTAGGTTAAATTGACCTAGAGATTTGTTGTATGTCGCTTGCTTACGCTCACCTTGAAGTACGTGGATTGTTACCGCACTTTGGTTATCTTCAGCCGTTGAGAACGTTTGGTCCGCTTTAGTTGGGATCGTTGTGTTCTTCTCGATTAGTTTAGTCATTACACCACCCATCGTTTCGATACCGAAAGATAGAGGAGTAACATCTAGAAGAAGTACATCTTTAACGTCACCAGCTAGTACGCCACCTTGAACTGCAGCACCCATTGCTACTGCTTCATCAGGGTTTACGTCACGGCGAGCTTCTTTACCGAAGAAATCAGCAACTTTAGCTTGAACCATAGGCATACGTGTTTGGCCACCAACTAGGATTACGTCAGTGATTTCGCTTACTGATAAATCAGCATCAGCTAGAGCAACTTTTAGTGGTTCAAGAGTACGAACTACTAGGTCTTCAACTAGAGATTCTAGTTTTGCACGCGTAACTTTAACGTTCATGTGCTTAGGACCTGTTGCATCAGCAGTAACGTAAGGAAGGTTTACGTCAGTTTGTTGAGCTGAAGACAGTTCAATCTTCGCTTTTTCTGCTGCTTCTTTAACACGCTGCATTGCTAGAGGATCAGTTTTAAGGTCGATGCCTTGCTCTTTCTTAAACTCATCTACTAGGAAGTTGATCATACGGTTATCGAAATCTTCACCACCTAGGTGAGTGTCGCCGTTTGTAGCAAGAACTTCGAAAGTTTGCTCGCCATCAACGTTGTCGATTTCAATGATAGAAATATCGAATGTACCACCACCAAGGTCGTATACTGCGATAGTGCGATCGCCGCCTTTTTTGTCTAGACCGTAAGCTAGCGCTGCTGCTGTTGGTTCGTTGATGATACGTTTAACATCAAGACCTGCGATACGGCCAGCATCTTTCGTTGCTTGACGTTGAGCATCGTTAAAGTAAGCAGGTACAGTTACTACTGCGCCAGTTACTTCTTCGCCTAGGAAATCTTCAGCTGTTTTCTTCATTTTCTTAAGAATTTCAGCAGAAACTTGAGGAGCAGCCATTTTTTGACCTTGCGCTTCAACCCAAGCATCACCGTTATCAGCTTTAACGATTTTGTACGGCATGATTTCGATATCACGTTGAACTTCTTCGTCTTCAAAACGACGGCCGATCAGACGCTTAATCGCAAATAATGTGTTTTGTGGGTTAGTAATCGCTTGACGTTTAGCTGGCTGACCTACAAGAGTTTCGCCATCTGTGTATGCAATTACCGATGCCGTTGTACGTTCACCCTCTGCATTCTCTAAAATACGTGGCGTGTCGCCATCTAAAACAGCAACACAAGAGTTAGTTGTACCTAAGTCAATACCAATGATCTTACCCATCAGGTTCTCTCCAATTATCTATTTAAACTTATCCAAAACAACTTGAATAAGGGTTGGGACTGAATCCCATAATTCATTCTATGACTAATTAATAAGGGCGCTAAATCACAATTCAAGGGATACAATAAAAAAAATCAATTTTATTTTCACCAGAACAAAAAAAACGACATCATCTCTGATGCCGTTTTATTTATTGTGACTATTTAATCGCAGCTATTATTGAGCAACCATAACCATTGCTGGGCGAAGTACTTGCTCATTTAATGAGTAGCCTTTTTGCATCACAATCATTACTGTGTTTGACTCATGCTCTGGACTTGCTTGCATACCAATAGCTTGATGAAGCTCAGGGTTAAATACTTCACCAACAGGGTTAATCATCGTAAGACCAAACTTTTCAACGGTTGAAATAAACGTTTGTAGTGTTAATTCAACGCCTTCAAGCAATGCTTTTGCCGCTTCATTTTCTTTATCGCCATTCTCAAGAGCACGCTCTAAATTATCAATAACAGGAAGTAGCTCACCTGCGAATTTTTTCAACGCATATTTACGCGCTTTATCGATATCGCCTTCAGCACGACGACGTACATTTTGCTCTTCAGCTTTTGCACGTAAAACCGCATCTTGCTGGTCTTTAAGCTGCGCTTGAGTTGCAAGTAATGCCGCTTCTAGTTCCGCAATTTTTGCTTCTTGGTTATCTTCTGAAGATTCATTCCATTCAACATCGCCTTCAGTACCAACCGCTTCAATATGATCTTCAACTACGACTTCTTCGTTTACTTTTTTATCTTCGTTATTCATTACTGCTTCTCCAGAATGCTAATGACTAGCTATAAAGCGATCTTAATATAAACCAAGGCGTCGCTCTATAAGCAAATTAAAACTTTGTCATTATTATGGGGACTAAATAAAGCGATTCAAGCATAATAGTACTAATTGTAACATTTGTTGCCCATTTCATGACGGATGATGGATATGAAAACAGCCTTTAACGTTATCGCAATCATTGGTAAACCAAGAGATCCAAGTGCCGTAAAAACACATTTAGCCCTCTATCACTGGCTCACTGGATTAAACTATCCAGTATTAATAGATGATCGTTTACGTGAGGCGCTACCTGATATCCCTGATGACTGTTTTAATCATCTCTTAAAGCTAGGTGAACTAGCCGATCTCGCCATTGTTATTGGTGGTGACGGCAATATGCTTGGCGCTGCTCGTGTCCTATCTCGTTTTGATATTTCAGTCATTGGAGTTAATAGAGGGAACCTTGGTTTCTTAACTGATCTTGATCCTGATAATTTTAAAGTACCACTAGAAGCCGTATTAAATGGTGAGTTTGTTAAGGAAGAACGCTTTTTATTAGAAGCTGAAGTTCATCGCCATGGGCAAGTAAAAAGCCACAACTCCGCCTTTAATGAGGTGGTTCTTCACCCTGGGCAAGTCGCCCATATGATTGAGTTTGAAGTTTATATTGATGACAGTTTTGCCTTCTCACAACGATCTGATGGGTTGATAATCTCAACACCTACTGGCTCAACTGCATATTCTTTATCTGGTGGTGGACCAATCCTTTCACCTAACCTGAATGCTATTTCGATTGTACCTATGTTTCCACACACCCTTTCAAGTCGACCATTAGTTGTTGAGGGAAAGCGTCATATTAAATTATTTATTTCGCCCGATAATCGCAATGCATTAGAAGTCAGTTGTGATGGACAAGTATCTTTACCTGTTAGTCCTGGTGATGAAGTACATATTTATCAAAGTCCAAGTAAGCTAAAACTTATCCACCCAAAAGATTATAGCTACTATCATGTACTTAGAAATAAGCTTGGTTGGTCAAGTAAACTATTCTAATCTCGCTACATAAATAAAGATAAGCTATTCACAAAAAGTTAATTTAGACTTTACTGTATAAAGAAACAGTATATACTGTTTCTTTATACAGTGTTTTTAGTGTTTGAATTTCACAGAGAATGGCTTATGTTGGCACATATCAAAATTACTCATTTCGCAATTGTAAAATCATTAGAGCTTGATTTAACTAAAGGCATGACCACCATTACTGGTGAGACTGGCGCAGGTAAATCTATTGCAATTGATGCTCTTGGTTTATGTTTAGGTGATCGCGCTGAAGCTTCTATGGTTCGCCAAGGAGAAGAGAAAGCAGAGATCACCGTACTCTTCACATTAGAAAATAACCTTAATGCCAAGCGTTGGTTAGAAGATAATGAACTCTATGATGGTAATGAATGTATTTTACGCCGAGTCATTACTAAAGAAGGCCGTTCTCGCGGCTTTATTAATGGTAGCCCTGTTCCTGCAACACAGCTTAAAACATTAGGTCACTTATTAATTAATATTCATGGCCAACATGCACACCATGAATTAATGAAACCTGAATATCAGTTAAATATGCTTGATCAATACGCAGGGCACGTTTCCCTACTAAATAAAACACGTAGCCGCTATCAAGCATGGCGACAAGCTGATAATTCTTTAAAACAACTCATCAAGAACAGTCTGCAAAATGAAGCACAAAAGCAATTAATCGAATATCAAATAAAAGAACTAAATGAATTAGCTCTAGGCGAAGAAGAGTTTGCACAGTTAGAAGAAGAGCATACACGCCTGTCTAACTCTGGTGATTTAGTTGAGCACTGTCAACAAGCTATTTCTATACTTTATGAAGGTGACGACGTTAATGCATTACAGCAACTTCAACATGCAAATAACCACCTTCAGCAACTGGGTCAGCTAGACCCTCAACTGGCTCCTTTATCTGAAATGCTTAATGAAGCGATGATTCAAGTTGAAGAAGCAAATCATGAGCTTAAAAATTATTTAGATTGTATTGATGTTGATCCTGCACAAATAGCCTTTGTTGAAGAACGATTCAGCAAAGTCATGTCGATGGCAAAGAAACACCACGTACTTGCTGATGAATTGTATGAACACCATCAACAACTATTAGCTGAATACGATCGCCTTGATTGTTCAGATGAAAAACGTGAACAACGCGAGCAAGAAGTTGAAGAGCTAAAACAGCACTTCTTAGAAGCCGCCCATAAACTGACTAAGAGTCGCCAGCGTTACGCCAAAGAGCTAAACAATAAAATAACCGAAAGCATGCAAACATTAAGCATGGAAAAAGCGGTATTCGATATTCAGATTGAAAGTGATGGCGTTAATAAAATATCACCACTTGGGATTGATACTCTTTGCTTTAAAGTCTCAACCAACCCAGGCCAACCATTACACCCAATTGCAAAAGTTGCCTCTTGGTGGTGAGTTATCTCGTATCTCTTTAGCGATTCAAGTAATTACGGCTCAGAAAGTAGATACACCAAGCCTTATTTTTGATGAAGTAGATGTGGGTATTAGTGGGCCAACCGCTGCTGTAGTAGGAAAAATGCTACGCACTCTTGGAGAATCGACTCAAGTATTATGTGTTACGCATTTACCTCAAGTAGCAGGTTGTGGGCATAACCAATTATTTGTTGCTAAGCATACCGACTCAGGAAAAACAGAAACTCAAATGCGAGCATTAAGCACTGAAGAGCGCATTGAAGAGCTAGCCCGTTTATTAGGTGGTACACAAATAACAGACCATACTTTAGCTAACGCAAAAGAGCTACTAAATGCTGCTTAACTCTAATTTGTAGCTCTATAGATAAATTATCGCCAATATCTAACTTAAGATATTGGCTTTTTTATACCCGTAGATCTTTAAAAATCTATACGAGAATGCAACTAGATTCAAAAATTAGGGTCAAAACTCATCAGAACTAGCTTAACCTTTTTACTTATTAGGTCAGCTTGTTTATCATCTATTCATTATTTTAAAGGCTAAGCTGTACGAACTATGCAATTCAAAAAATGGATCATTGCTCTACCCCTTGCTGTAGGGCTTTTGGGTGGTTGCTCGCTATTAGAGCCATTGGTATATCGAATCGATATAGCCCAAGGTAACTACGTCGAACAGGAAGCCGTCGATAAACTGCGATTTGGCATGACAAAAAAACAAGTACAGTTTGTTATGGGCTCACCAATGCTTGTTGAGTCAGGATACCCAAATACTTGGTATTATATTTATAATTTCACAAAAGGGCATAATGACTCAATTCAAAAGGACTTAGTTGTTCACTTTGATGATAATGGTAATTTAACCAGTCTTGATGGTGTATTTCCAATGAGTGACAATTTCTTTGAGAAAATCTAGTTTTCTTTTAAGAAGTTAAAACACAAAAAACCGGATATCGTTGAACGATATCCGGTTTTTTATTTTTACTCGTTATAAAGTATTACAAAGTTACATTTAACTTCACGTAACGAGGAATATTATGTCCCGAATTTTGAGGATCGCGTGCATTAACCACCATTTCAATAAAGTACTTTCCTGATTTTATCCCCGGATTATCACTTTTATAGAAAGAGAGCTTCAACTTCGCTTCTTTATCACCACCTAAAGTATCATTCATTTGGTAATTACCTAATTCTGTTACCTTCTGTGCTCTAAACTTAATTGATGTTGGGCGATTTGATGTAGAAGACATTGCATACGCACGTACTAATGAATAACCTTCTTCCCCATTCGTTATCGGGCTCTTAACACCATAAATAGTAGTACTTAGTGATAAGAAATACAGATTTTGACGGTATCCATCGGTAATCCAACTACTTGTAATTGCCGATTGACCATCTTTCAAGCTTACCTTCCACATAGCACGTTCACTATTATCTACCGGTGGATTAGTAGGTAATTCTGGTTCAATCGGATCTGCAGGAACTATTATTTCACCATCAATAACTTCTGATGGTAGTTCCTCAGTAAACTTCAAGCTCGATGCTTTATCATTAAAGTTATCAATCCAACCAGCACTTTCGTTAACCAGTACACTTAATCCTTCTCCAAAATTAGACTTATCAAATAGTCGAACTTCTGCACCGTTATAAAGTTTAATCGAACTTAAACCATTATTAGGTGAAAGCTGAGATACACTCTCACTATAACACTGAGGTGTACCTCCAAAATCACCATGAGGATAAACACAAGCTAATGGTGTCATACGAGCACTTGAACCGATATCATCAAACTCACTTAATTCAGCACGATCCTCACTAATAGTAAGCTTATCTCCTGTAATATATTTCCCTGATAATAGATCAATCATCGCGCCATTAAAGACTCTTACCGATCGAACATCGCCTTCAAAAGGAAGTTGCTCTAACTTATCGGTAAAACACATCTCTCCACCTTGGAAATTAGGTGCTTGATATACACACGCATAAGGTTCACGTGTATCAATAATTTTAATACTAGTTGCTGTATCATTTGATCCTGTCATAAATGACATATCATCTCGGAATAAACGACTAATACCTGTAAAGTCTTTACCTTCATAAGTTATCGCAATCGTTTCATTACCAAGCTTGATAGAACTTGCATTATTATCCAGTAATAATTGCGCAGTATCTTGCTCTATAACTTCTGTTTTACCTTGATAATTACCATGTTGATAAATCGTTACGCTTGATTTCACTTGTTGATAAGCAAACTCTTCACCAATTATCACTGCCTCATAAGGTTCAACCTCAGGTTTAGAGATTACACTTGAATCAAGTTCTTTAATGCCAAAAGCATCGTATGGCATCTCTTCAATTAATTGAGTGTATTCTGCTTTAAAATCGGCTTCATAACCTCTAAATTTCCAATTTGCATTTGAACCATTACCGCTAGGAAAATACCAATATCCATTTTTCGTTAACTCAAAATAACGCTGTCCATCACCAGTACGATAAATATCTCCAATATCTCCCTGGCGGCTATACGACCATTCTTTAAAGTCATTTGTACCAAGTTGCTCTGTACGCCATGACTCATAATTAGCCATTGTATCTTGCTCAGGACAACTAATCGTAGCTGACACAGGATTACGTTCAGTCGCTACATTGAAGTGAAACTTATTCATGTGACCATCACGCAAGGTTAGGCCATCTACGCCGACACGCTGTACATCTCCATTTTTATAAGTAACATCAACCCAGCACTGGCCTCCTTTTACTTCGCCAAAATTATATACATACCCAAAGCTGCCATTTAATGCAGGATAAATATAAGTATTATTTTCGCCTTTAGGATCGTAGAAGCCAACGAGCGTAGTAACAGGAACACCAAACTCAGCCGGTTTTAGACGCTTCTTATCTTGCATCTCAACCATTTTTTTCTGGTCTTCATCCCAGATCATATAACCTGTTGATGATGATTCACTAATGCGGCCTGTTTTTTCAAATCGTTGTTGAACTCGTTTCTGCGTATAACCTGTATGTAGCGTATATTGAGATAACGGTGAGCTTGCACTGCCACTAGCCATGGTATCTGTATTAAATCTATAAATACCTGCAAATGGAGGGGTCTCATAGCCCTGAACTGATGCATTCCCAGTACGAGTCCAGAAGAAGTTTGCAATAAAACGCGCATTAAAAGCATCCCAACCCCATCCTGTATTTTCATTTTGAGTTGACCACATACCACCACCAGGGTAGTGCCCCATTCCAAATGCATGACCTAATTCATGGCTAAATTCATTACCTACTGAATTATGTAATGTTGCCATTCCATTACCACCACTTAAACCATGGTCAATAATACCATTGGTGTATTTACCACGACCTACATGTACTACATATTGATTAAAATACTGTGGTTGCCAGTGCGCAAATCCATCACTTGACGTAATACCAAAATTGGCATTATCAATACCCATTGATATTAGATTTTTCCCTATATTTTCACGCATATCACCGCTATATACCCCACCCTCAACAGCACTTGTGTCGGTATAAATAGTCCCATCAGAAAGAACAATCTTCTCAAAAAACATCGGGGAATAATTACCCACAATAATTTTAGATACAGGGACTTTTTGAAAGTAATCCGCAACTAACTTCGGCTCTTTCTCAAATCGATGCTCTTCTCTTGGTGGTGTTAGCATTCCCAAACGAATATTTTGAATCATGATTTCATTTTCACCACCAATATCAATGGTAGTTAAATGTCCTTCATTACCTAATTGATCAACAAAACTTAACTGTAAACCAGGCTCTAACCAACTCCATGGCATAGATGCACTCCATGCATTTTTAGAATAAGTAACATCAGGTAATTCAGCCGTTGGTTTTGCTGCCTTATCAGCTTTTGGTAATAGTTTAGGTTCTGAAAGATTTAATTTTCCTAAAATTTCACCATTAGAATTACGAGCAATAAGTAAAACAGAAGATATATTCTTTTGTTCCTCAGATGGCATAAACATAATTAGGGTACGTCGATTACTGATTAAGCGTGGCATTTCCTGCTCAAAATTTCCAACAGGATCAATGGTGTGAGTTTGAGCAAACTTCACCATACCTTGTAAGCTGCCAGTTAAACTGTTTTGCTGTTCACTTTGAGATAGAAAACTGAGTGTTTCAAGAGGGGTTATCAAAGTAGCATAACTATTAACTGATAGCGCACTACCAATTAAAGCTGCAAGAAGACTGATCTTTTTTAATTTCATCGTAAACCTTTGCTTTTTTATTATAGAAAAATAAATATCGCTCAGTGAGCGTTAACAAAGGAAGCCTAACTAAAGAGCCTCAATAATAAATAAAACCAATAAATTTAACGAACTAACATCACAAAAATAAAACCGATCAAAAACAATAACTTACAATAACCACCAACAAATAAAATAGTTATAACTGTGACTTAAATCGCAAATAAAACCCCAATAATGAAACAATGTTATCTATAATCCATTTATAAGATAAATGTATATTCATAAAAAATGCCCACCAATAAAATATTGATAGGCATCTATAATAAAATAAGATAAATCTACTTTTTCGCCGCTTCTTTCTTCGCTTGCTCTGCTCTTTTTCGTCTAATTTCTTTTGGGTCTGCAAGTAAAGGACGATAAATTTCAATACGATCTTTATCTCGAATAGTGGCATCCAATTTTATATTACGACTAAATACGCCAACTTTATTTACATTTAAATCGATATCAGGGTATCGCTCTAACACACCAGATTGCTGAATAATCTCTTGTACTGTCTGTTCAGCTTTAACAGCAAGTTTGAAAACAACCTGCTCTGTCGGTAAGGCATATACCACTTCAACGTGGATCATCTCATTAATCGTTAACATAAACCTGTTTCGCTCTTTTAGTGAATGAATTCACCATATTATTAGTAAGCTCTTGAAATACTTTACCAAATGCCATAGCAACTAACGCATTCGTAAATTCAAACTCTAATTTTAATTCTACTTTACACGCAGTTTCATCTAGTTCCATAAAATGCCAGCCGCCAGTTAACGATTTAAAAGGCCCATCCACTAAATTCATACCAATAATTTTAGAATCAACCAAATTATTTTTGGTCGTAAATGTTTTTTTTATGCCTGCTTTAGCTACATCCACAGACGCAATCATCGCCCCATCGCTCTGTTCAATAATCTTAGAACCTGAGCACCCTGGTAAAAACTGAGGGTATGATGCAACATCATTGACTAAATCGTACATCTGCTTTGCGCTAAACGGCACTAATGCAGATCGGCTAACCTGAGGCATAAATTATCCTTTACATTATAGAGGTAGGCATCATACCATCTTGATGTTAAGAGCCAAACTACTTCCCCTACTCTCAACTAATAACGTATAATGTGGGCATTATGGCAAAGAAAAAATCTAAAGATAAAGCGGGCAGTAATACCATTGCTATGAACAAGCAAGCTCGCCACGGAATATTTCATTGAAGATGAAATCGAAGCTGGGGTTGAACTCCAAGGCTGGGAAGTTAAATCTCTTCGTTCTGGTAAAGTGAATATCGCGGAAAGCTACGTTTATGTTCGCGATGGTGAAATTTTTATTAGTGGTATGAATATTACCCCACTACAAGCAGCGTCTACTCATGTTATTGCGAATCCAACACGTATTCGTAAATTACTGATGAGCCGTAAAGAAATTGATAACCTTATTGGCCGTGTAAACCGTGAAGGTATGACACTAGTAGCAACAACAATGTATTGGGTTCGCTCTTGGGCAAAGATCAAAGTTGGCGTAGCTAAAGGTAAAAAACTGCACGATAAACGTACAGATTCAAAAGAAAAAGACTGGAACCGAGATAAAGCACGAATTATGAAGAGTAGTTTGCGTTAATTTCAACCAGTTAGACTGATACTAGCTAGACAGACGCTGTTTTTCTGTTAATATCATCTGGTAACAACTTTGGGGCTGATTCAGGATTCGACGGGAATTTTGAAACCCGAGGAGCATGTCGTGGGGCGGTTGGCCACGTAAAAAGCCGCAAAAAAATAGTCGCAAACGACGAAAACTACGCACTAGCAGCTTAATAACCTGCTCAGAGCTCTCCTGCCCTAGCTTCCGTTTGTAAGACGGGGAATAACAGGGGATCAAACCCAAACGAACTAGAATGGATTCTCCCACCTGAGAGATGAAGTTCGAATTATAATTCAGGTTAGCCATAAGATAGCGTGTCGGTTCGCAGTTTTACGGTGAAATTAAAGATCGACTAAACATGTAGCGCCAACGGTGAACGATTTTCGGACGGGGGTTCAAATCCCCCCAGCTCCACCAAACGTTTGGAAAAGCCCAACTTCGAAAGAGGTTGGGCTTTTTTGTGTCAGATACCTTACAAATCAAAAGATCCCTCCCTTAACAACTACCCTCAAAATACATTTTTAAAATACACTCGCCCTTTACTACCCACTTAATTTTTGTACTACCGCACATAAAAAACATTTGTGAAAGTTAGGGGAATAACAGCAGCCAGTTTATCTGGATGTGTTAGTAGTATGGTAATCAGAAGAAAGCCCAACACCATTGATATTGGGCTTTATATTCACCTATGCTTATTAATCAATTAGCACCAGTGAATCAAGGATCCCTTTTCCACTGTGGATCCCTCCTTCATTCTCACTTGCAGGCTTACTGCGAATTAAATATCCGGCATACCCTTCAAATTCTGTTACTGGATTTCCATTGTAATAGACCGTAAACAAGCCAATTTCACTGACTAAATCATTCACGATTGTCTGTTCTCCATCACGAACCGCAATGGTTGGCGTTTCACGTTCGTGTGGATATAAACGTTGCATTAACGCCCATGCATCATATTCCTCTGACATCAATTGGCTTAATTTCGCACTGATGTCCTGCCCAAAGACACAATGACCACCACCTTCACCTTGATTTTTTAACACCCACTCTTCTTGCTTTGCTTCTGAGTTAAACCATATGATAGTTTCGTTATTAACAGGCTTCATATCAGCTAAGACACTTTTTACCAATGTCGCCTCTTCGAGGGTTAATCCCCAGCGCGAATATTCCGCTTCTGGCATCATGGTTAATCGCATTTGCATTGTTTTACTGGTCGCTAATTGCTGACTGATGGTTGCATTCACCGCGACATGATTCTGCTCAATAAGCAATCGGGTTTGGCTTAACGTATGGCAACATTCTGACTCATTAAGTTCTGGTGAGAAATAGTCCTCATATTGATAACCCGCACGCAGATACACCACATCAATAGCTCCAACATTATCTAATAACAGACGTTTATTTTCACCACTAGACAGCTGAGTGCTGAGTTGTTCAAACGTACGTCTTACCGTGCGTACACCTTGTTTTTGCAGCTCAACTTCAAGCAAATGTTGGTCGTATACGTTATCTTCGTTCTTTTGAACCACCATCAAAAATGTAGGTTTACTTTGATCATTAAAATCCGAATTAACCGCTCTTGCAGCAATCGCAATGCCATAGGCCAATTGCTCTAAACCATGATTATCAGCAGAAGTGGCTGATGGATCTTCAATCCATTGATTATAGGTATCCGGCCATTGGTTTTTCATAAATAAATGAAACTCAGTAGCACGTTGACCAAAAGGCCCCATGCCTGCCGCAATCCCATTAAATTCAATTACTTTCGCACCATGGTTTCGATCATCCATGAAATCAGTACGCATTAATAATAAGGGTTTACGAGCGGCGGTGTAGTTATTCACATCATTATGTAGCGTACTGTGTAGTGACATTAAGCGACCGAAAAAAGGATCCGCTTTGGCCATATGACCCAATGACGCTTGCAGAAAATCATGATCTTCAGACACGTTATTAATAAGCTTCGTGATTAATGGCGTCACGGTTAATAAGTACTGATAAACCTCACGCTCAATGGTCATTGGTGCAATACTAAATGGACAGTGCCGTGCCGTATTATCTGCTTGTCGAAATGCCACACCGTGCATAATTGCCCATTCACAGGCATCTTCAATTACTTGCTGAGAAACAAACGATTTTTGTTCTGTATTCATTTTAATTACTCTTAAATTCAATAACTCAAGCGACGTTAGCCAATAACAATAGTGACTGCATATTAGCAGCTGCCCCATTTATCGTAACCCAAATCTTTGATTAAAAATCAGGATCCTCATATATAGTAATCGTTTGTTTTCGTATTAATCCCGCCGAATAACCACACGATATCCATCCAGTTTCATTTCATATAAAAACGCTTTTAATACATAAAGTTAAAATAGGATAGCTCGCTATAAATAACCTACTTCGTCGCAATTATCTAAACTTTTTGCCATTAGCAAAATGATACCTGTATAGTGATAAATGTATCCATATTGACTGAACTTTTACGTTCTAGGTCAATATTATTCAAATAAACACAAGGAGATAGAAAAAATCATGGATGGTTTTTCACTCGATATAAGAACCCTTAATTTTATTATTATTTTATTTTCCCTAATCTACTGCATTGGCCTGCTGCTTTTTCAATTCACTCAACAGACCATTCGAGGGCTTTCAACATTTGCAATGTCAATATTCGTTATTGGTACTGGGCCACTAATGCTAAGTTTAAGGGGAGACATTCCTGACTGGTTAAGTATTGTTGGCGCTAATATGTTAATTGCGTTTGGCTTCCATCTGTCTCTATATAGTTTATCTCTGTTTAGAAAGCACTCACTACAATACACTCACTTTAGTTCCTTAATGATGTTCGTCACTTTAATCAGTTTAATTTACTTTACCTATTATATCCCTTCCATAAAATACCGAATCATCATCATCAGCCTATATATGGTCTTTGTCACTCTAAGTACCGCCATTGTTGTGCTCAAAGGCAAGAATGATGATCTTGTATTAGCGACTCGAATGATGGCCTTATCCTTTGCTATCTATGGCGGGTTTATGATTTTTCGGATCATTGTCGTACTGCCGTCACTTGAACTAACTAACTTTATGACCGCAGGTTTAATTCACCAACTCACTTTCTTATTTAGTATTGTTCTTATTGTTTCAATGAGCTTTATTATGCTTTGGATGATTAATGCGCGGCTACTGAACTCTATCCATATTCTTTCTTATCATGATTCACTAACTACTCTTAAAAACCGCCGAGCCTTAGAAAAAATGGTTCCTAATATGATGCAGGAAGTAAAAACAACCCCAATCAGCATCATCATGACAGATATTGATAAGTTTAAATTAATCAACGATCAGCATGGGCATATTATCGGTGATCGTGTGATAAAAATGGTCGCAGAATCAATCAAAAATTCACTTAATTCTTCTGACTCTGCTTTTCGTTTTGGGGGAGATGAGATTATGATTTTATTACCTGATAGCCATGCAGAAAAAGCAAAGGAAATGGCGAATGAATTACGTCAATCGATATCTAAAATAACTATAGATGGTAGCAGCGAACTCTCACTAACCTCCAGTTTTGGCGTAGCTCAACTTTCTTCATTTGAAAGTTGGGAAGAATGTGTAGATCGGGCAGACAAGGCTCTATACCAAGCTAAAAGTAATGGTCGAAATAGGGTCGCTATTTGCCCTCAAACTTAATAAAGGTCAACCCCCACCCCCTGAGAGGTTGGGGTTATCTTATAGAGACTGAGACATCACCCTATATCAAGCAACGCAGAGGCAATAGCAAAATAAATTAAGACGCCAGAAATATCAGCAATAGAAGTGATCATTGGTGCACTAGCAGAAGCAGGATCTACATTGAGTTTATGTAAACCAAACGGAAGTATGATGCCAATTAAGCTACCAATCAGGACAATAACGATCATACTGAGCCCCACTACCATCGCAATCTCATAGCCGCCACGAAAGAAGCCAAGAAGATAAACCGCAGCCGCCATACTTAATCCTAAACCGAGCGCGACAAATACTTCTCTGCCTAGCATTTTACCCCAATCATTGGGCTTTACATCACCAGTGGCTAACGCTCGAACCATTAAGGTTGCGGATTGAGATCCTGCGTTACCACCGCTATCAATTAATAAAGGTAAGAAAAAAACAAGCGCGACATAAGACGTTATAATATCTTCAAAATACGCAATTCCCGCCCCTGAGAAGATATTACCGAAGACTAATAAAACGAGCCAAAATACACGCTTCTTATATAGCATTCCTATCGAGGCATGTTTAATGCTAATACCAAGGTTATCAACACCGGTATCTTTATGCAGGCTAGCTGTGGTTTCAATTTGTTCTATGTGCGTTTTTTGTTGTACGAATTCCATAATATGTCTCCAGATCTGAAAACATATCGCCCTCAGATCATCATGTAGAAAAAGAGTTAAACCTCCAACTTGGGGGTTCCTGTATGAGTGAGTTCATGATGAGTTCCTTGTTCGAAACACTGATTATATCAATTAGACTAAATATCTAATGATAAGGTTAATCTTAATATGAGGGTTCATATGCGAGCAAAATTAAGACGGCGAGACTTTAGCGAAAAGTCCAATAAGATACCACCAAGGACTGTAAGTAAAAGTTGCAGAGTTTGAATGTGGTTACACCCACTCTTCAATTTCAAAAATAAAAATTTAAAATATTCTTATTCAAATGGAAATAAGATCAAATTATTCATTTGATAAATATTTAACGAGCTTATACTCTAGAAAGATAATTACTCTCAAAAGGCTAGGTTTTATGAAATTTCTTTCTCGTTTATTGCTGTTAACCACTGCTATATCGCCTATTCCTAGTCTGGCGGCATTAGGAGAACATCCCATTATTTTGATCCACGGTTTTCAAGCGGGTCAATTACAAACTCAGCCAATGCACGATGAAGTAATTGCTGATGGTAAAAACTATTGGCAAGATTTTTGGCTATCAAAAGCTGACGAACGAATTGATTGGCCATCACAAGAAAGAGTTGCAGGAAAAATTTCAACCGATTACGTTTGGCCAAAACTCAAAGCTCTATCTAAAAGTAATACTTGTCAAAATGGGTGTATTTTAGTTACTCACTCAACGGGGGATTTAGTCGCTCGTTATCTATTAGACAATCAGGAAAACTGGTTAAAAAATGCAGGGCTAACACCACTAAATATTATTGCGACATTTGATTTTGCAGGTGCTGGCGGTGGTTCTGAATTAGGTGATCTTGCGATTAACATTTCAGAAGGCAATGGGTATTTAAATGCACCTTTAAAATACGCTATGACAAAATGGCTTGGTGAGGTTCCTAGTCCTCAAAACACTGGTGTCTTAAATGATTTAAAAGTAGCTAATGCTCGACAATTAGCACCTCTACCCGACAATCGTATTCCTCGTATTCGTTTTGTAGGTAAAGGCAGTGATTACTTCGGCTCTACCAGTGGTTTTCTTCCTGGTAAAGACGACGGTGTAGTAGCAAGCCACTCATCATGTGGTTCAAGTCAATCTGGTGAATTTACAAGTTGCTCTGCATCTATTTCTTTTGATGGAAAAATAGAGCCTCAATCACAAGCAGTAACCAGTTTTATGCCTTATCATTATCCTCTACTTATGGGAGATGACTATAGCCATAGTGGTTTAATCGGAACGAGTCATCAAGGGAAAGTGACAGCAGTAAACCAACAAAAAACATTGCTTGATGGTACTGTCATCCAAGTAAACACAACAGACTCAACTTATTGGTTAAATGGTAGTACTTACCGTTATGTTGATAAATCAGATAATGAAACCATGTCTGAATTGGTTAGTGAATTACTATAATGAACAAACACTTTTTATTTATTGGCGTGCTGCTGATGGTTGCAGCAGCCACTTTTCATTGGATAATGCGAGACAATACTCCACCACCCGCTATCGTTTCAGCCTACACGTTAGAGCAAAAAAAACCTCTTGACGAAATAACTTCAGCACAGCCAGTAAAGAGTAAAAAAAATAAGACAAACTCAACACTAATAGAAGATACTCAAACGCAATCTCGCCATGAACTACCTCAAGAATTGACTCAACAGTTTGCTCTTTTATCTAAAAGTTATGCAAATGATGTAGCATTCCCATCTTACTCGACGCCACTGCTTTCTAATGATATTAATTACTTAGAACCAAACCATTTTAGCGTGGTCGATATTCCTATTTTAGATGGCTCTCATACTGCTTCTTTATCATTAAAAAAATACCGTTTTGATTACCCGGAACCTATCGTCGTAACTTTAAATTCAGACCTAGGTATTGACCATATTGAATACGAATTATTTGATCCAAATACACGTGAGCCTCTTTTATCCCGATATTCTCAAGAATTAATAACAGAATTCACGCCCAAAAAAGAGTGGCCTCAAGAAATAAGAATTAAAGCAACGGTTTCATTTATCGATGGCGTAGATATCCTGACTACAGATATTCAATTTTCTAATCCTGTAGCTTATGTTAACTCTTTAGACGCTACTTACTCTGTAGGCAGTGATATGATTTTCCCTCTCAATTTAGAAGTAAAAGAAGCGGGGAATTATCGTATTCGAGCAAATTTATACCATGTTGATGGAAAGCCGATTGCATCATTAAATAATAAGAAAGAGATTACTCAAGGAAAGGTGGTTTTTGAATTAAAAGCACATCAATCTGTTCTTAAAAACCAACAAGGGGATCTAGAGTTACGGAATATAACAATCGAAAGAATGTCTGACTTCCCAGGAGAAAAGACACGTTACGGCACCAGTAAAGATGCCGTTCTTTCTGTTCTAAATTTTGATATTTCAAGCCTCAATGACGAGCCTTATCAAATGTCTGAGCAAGAGAAAAAGCGACTTGAATTCTTAAATGACATTGCTCAGCAATAATCTCACTATCTCTATTTAGTGCCCTTTTAATTAGGCTACTTTCTCTGCTTTTACTATTATATCAGGTGCATTGAACTGCTCTTGTGATGCGATGATCTGTAACTCATAAGCTCCACGATTGAAAGTCTCTTGCATAACAGAATCAACCGCGGCATTAGTACGCTCGAATGCCTCTACTGGCACATATCCTGCCATTAAATTGGCAAGCATCACTCCACTAATTAAATCTCCGGCCCCTACAGGCTGGCGCTTTGCATCAAAGTCATATAAAGGACGAGATATGTGATAACTACCTTCTTTAGTGGTTAATAGCATCTCAAAACGATCTTTTTGAACTCCCGCACGACTTAAGTGTTTCACCACTACCATCTTTACACCTTTATCAATCAGTTGCTTATTTGCTGCGATCACTTGGTCTAATGTATTGATCACCATACCAGATAAACTTTCTAACTCTAATAAATTAGGTGCAACAATATCTGCTGAGGCTAGTGCTGATTCTTTAAAAAACATTTCCACTTCTGGCGCAACGATACACCCTTTTTCAGGGTGTCCCATCACAGGATCGCAGAAATAAATCGCGTTTGGATTGTCTCGTTTGATTTTTTGAACAGCAGTAATAATCTCTTGACCTTGCGCTGCTGATCCTAAGTAACCACTTAATACCGCATCACAAACTTGAGTCGCTTCAATTGCTGATAAACCATCAACCAATTCTGAAATGTGGCCAGCAGGCATAGCCATACCTTTCCAGCCTTGTTGATATTGCGTGTGATTTGAAAACTGTACCGTGTTAATTGGCCATACTTCCATTCCCATCCTACGCATCGGGAAGACCGCAGCACTGTTGCCTGCACAACCAAACACCACATGAGATTGAATGGACAAAATACATTTCATAACATCACCAATAATTAAAATATAGAGTAAGAGCTTCAGCACCCTAAATTAAACGATAATACTTAGAAACCCTAGGGCTTAATTTTGTTTTAGTACTTTCACTGTTCAACTGCCAAATTTTTAAGCATGTACACCATAAATATCCGTTTCAATACCTAGATAATCACAAAAGAGTATTAAATGAGAAATTTTTCTATGCATGTTAAAAACATTTATTTGAGAAGAAAAACTGTAATTTATCACCAGTTACGCTAACTCTTCGAAGGTCAACTTATCTAAAATATTCAAATAAAGGTGACAGTCTAGGAATGGAAAGATAACGATAAAATTATCAATTAAATATTGGTAATAGAATAAGAAATTTCAATTTTAGAGCCCACGGCATATTGATAAAAAAGAATTAACTATCATTAAGTTATATCTGCATACTTAGAGTTAAGTACTTAGATACAACTTTATAAAATAGATAGATACCATAAACCCAAAAGCAGGTTTATTTTTTATAATAAAAGCGGGTCTAGCTAAAAATAAGAAACTTTCCAAAAGAGCATAAAACACATAAAAATAAAAACATTATTTTGTAAAAATTTTTAACCATACGTAAAAAAAGTATGGCATATTGTTTCATTATTATTGACTATGCAAAGCCTACTGAACTATATTAATCGCCGCAAATCCTTAGCAAACGATATTTTATACAACTTTATAACAAAGTTACTTATATTTCTTAAAGATTGAACGTTTGAAATTCATTTTTTAAGAAAAATAAATTGACGATTATTAATAAGGAAATTTCATGACAAACACAGATTTAACTCTAGTTGAGTCAATAAACGAAGCTTTAATGTCCGTTATTGGCGCAATTAATGGGCTTCTTTGGGGACAAGTTCTCGTTTATCTTCTTGTTGGTGTTGGTGTGTACTTCACTGTACGTCTTGGCTTCATTCAACTTCGCCAACTTGGTCACTCAATTAAAATTTTACGCAACGGTCAAGAGATCGACAGCGGTATCAGTTCTTATCAAGTATTTTGCACCTCTATGGCTGCTCGCGTGGGAACGGGTAACATGGCAGGTGTGGCAGTAGCATTAACTGTTGGTGGCCCTGGTGCTATCTTCTGGATGTGGGTAATTGCTCTATTTGGTATGGCTACAGCATTTATTGAATCAACACTAGCTCAAGTATACAAAGTGAAAGACGTTGACGGTCAATACCGCGGCGGCCCTGCTTACTACATGGAGAAAGGTCTTGGTCAACGCTGGATGGGGACTCTTTTCTCTATCTTCCTAATCATCGCTTTTGGTCTAGTATTCAACGCCGTTCAAGCAAACACGATTACTGATGCACTTAATCATTCATTTGGTTTTGATAAAACTATCATGGGTATCATCATTGTTGCTGTTTCAGGCTTCTTTATCATGGGTGGTTTACGTCGTGTTGCTAGCGCATCTTCAAAAATCGTTCCTGTTATGGCTATTGGTTACCTTGCGATTGCACTAATTGTTGTATTGATGAATATTACTGAAGTTCCTGCAGTATTAGCGCTTATCGTTAAGAGTGCGTTCGGTTGGCAAGAAGCGGCGGCTGGTGGTGTTGCTTATACTATCGCTCAAGCAATGCAATCTGGTATCGCTCGTGGTTTATTCTCGAATGAAGCGGGCATGGGTTCTGCTGCAAACATCGCAGCAAGTGCTACACCAAACCCTAACCACCCTGCATCACAAGGTTTTGTGCAAATGCTAGGTGTTTTTGTTGATACGCTAGTTATCTGTACAGCTTCTGCGGCGATGATTATGCTTTCAGGCGTAATGGATCAACCAGATGCAGCAACAGGCATTGGCCTTCTTCAACAAGCACTAACCAATGAATTAGGCGGTTGGACAAGCTACTTTATGGCTCTAGCTATTCTTCTGTTCTGTTTTACGTCTATCATTGCAAACTACAGCTACGCTGAAACAAACGTAATGTTCTTGAATGGTAATTCTAAGAAGGGTTTATTTGGTTTCCGTCTATGTGTACTAGCAATGGTTATGTTTGGCTCTGTAGCTTCTCTACCGGTGGTATGGAACTTAGCTGATGCATCTATGGGGATGATGGCATTAATCAACATCGTTGCTCTAGTATTGCTTTCTAAACTGGCAATCAAGATCATTAAAGATTACGAAACTCAACTTAAAGCGGGAAAAACTCCAGAGTTTGATCGTACTAAGTTCCCTGAGCTAGATAACCTAGATGGTGCATGGCACCCAAAGAAAAAGAAAGCATAATAACTCTCTTATCTCATAAATAAGCAAAGCCCGTAGCCTAAGTACTACGGGCTTTTTTTTATCTATAATTCAGACAAAACATAATGTTTAATACCAACTCCATTAATTATCTGGTCATTATTACTGGTTAAATATCTCAATAGTTGCGTTAAAAATTATTGCTGTAGAATAACTACTTATAAGAATTTTCGCCTTACTCTTAAGTGATTTTCCTGCGTAATAAATAGATCATCTAATTAGTTACATTGGTACAAATCAAAATAAATGATAAGGAAAATTAATTTAGTTATTGACCTAAAGTTAAGTTGAGGTTTTAAGCTGTATCCAACTAAGCAAGATTAATCAATGACAGGAGTCACTATGACACAATTTGAACATGCTAATCTCACCGTACCAAACATTGATGCAGCTATCGCTTTTCTTTTAAATGCAGCACCTGACTTTCGAATAAAAGCAGATCAAACCCCTAAAGGAAAACAACGTTGGGTACATATCGGCAACGATACTTGCTACTTTGCCTTGCAAGAGCCACACGATTCAATGACCTCTATCGACAATCGTAAGCCATACCAAAATATTGCAATTAACCATATTGGAATGATCGTTGAGAATTTAGATAGCATTCAAAATAAACTGCTTTCTTTAGGTTACGAACAAAATGGAGATATCGCACAAGAGAAGTATGGTCGACGCATTTATTTTTATGATAAAGCGCATTTTGAATGGGAATTGGTTGAATATAATAGTGAAAAAGAAGAAGAGCGTTATTGCTATGAATAAAGAATAACGGCTCGAACTCAGAATAGACGTAAAGGAGCCAATAATGTTATTAGCTCCTCTCTGATGCAAGTTTGATATTACGTATTTTTATTAAGAATGAAATGAGTACTTCCTAGCCCTATCATCATGGCAATTAAAAAATAAACCAAACCACTATTACCAAGCCCGATACTTGATACTGCGGGTCCAGGGCAAATACCTGCAATCCCCCAACCTAAACCAAAGATAGCTGCTCCTGATAGCAATTTCGTATCAATTTGTTTGTTACTAGACAAACAAAATTGTTCAGCGTTAAGTGGTTTTGTTTTTGGTTTAATTAATAAGAAATAGGCAGGCATAAAGACTAATAGTGCCCCTCCCATTACAAACATTAAGCTTGGGTCCCAGTGACCAGTAACATCTAAAAAACCAATAACTTTTTCAGGATCAGCCATGCCTGATATCGCCATGCCTAGACCAAATAGAAGACCAGAGATAAGAGACACTAGACGAAAAAATACATTATTCATAACCATCCCTTATTAAAGTATATGTAATCGAACAAATACGGTTATTGCAGCAACAAGCATAAACACTGCGGTTGCCACCATTGAGCGAACCGATAAGCGTCCAATACCACAAATCCCATGACCACTCGTACAGCCATTACCTAAACGAGTACCAATACCAACCAATAGTCCAGCAACAATAAGCATACTGGTTGTAGTTTCATACTCTTTTGGCACTTCAGCGCCTAAGAAATACACACCAATAGCACCACCCGCGATCATACTAAGCACGAACAGCCATCTCCATGCGTAGTCTCGTTTTTTCGGTGCCATTAACCCAGTCAGTACTCCACTGATCCCGGCAATTTTACCGTTAAGTAAAAGCAATAAAGTCGCTGATACACCTAACAGTATTCCGCCAAATAAAGAGCTCCATGGAATTGTCATCATCATTACTCATTAGTTTGTTTTTTAAACATATTAATAAGAGTACGTACGAACCATTAATTAGTCAATGCTTATTTAGCTTAACACAAATTAGCCACTACTAATATTGTAATGATAAAAATATAAAAAATGAGCATGACCCTATCTCGACACTCGATAAATAATAAGGTAGTTTAGGGGTATAGACGTATAGAATGCTACAAATTAAAATAACTTAAGGATAAGTTGTGCCGATAAAAATACCAGACCAACTCCCTGCTGCTGAAGTATTACGTGAAGAAAATATCTTTATCATGCAAGAGTCTCGCGCCACCACACAAGCCATTCGTCCTCTAAAAGTCATCATTTTAAACTTGATGCCAAAGAAAATTGAAACTGAAACACAATTTTTACGTTTACTTTCGAATAGTCCATTACAAGTGGATGTAGAGCTATTACGCATTGATAATCGAACCAGTAAAAATACACCAACTGAGCATTTAGATACCTTTTATCGCCAATTTGAAGGCATCAAAGATCGCAATTTTGATGGGCTGATAATTACAGGCGCACCGCTGGGTTTAGTGCAATTTGAAGATGTAATCTACTGGGATCACCTACAAACAATTATGACCTGGGCAAAAGACCATGTGACTTCAAGTTTGTATGTGTGTTGGGCAGCCCAAGCTGGCTTAAAGTTATTGTATGATTTACCTAAACGTACACGTAAAGAAAAATTATCTGGCGTATATCAGCATAATAACCTTGACCAACACCACCCTATTTTACGTGGCTTTGATGATCAGTTTTTAGCACCTCACTCTCGTTACGCTGACTTTTCAGCTGATTATCTAAATGAGCACACAGATCTCGATATTCTTGCCACTTCTGATCAGGCAGGTGTGTATTTAGCATCAACCAAAGATAAACGAAACGTATTTGTCACCGGACACCCAGAATACGATTCATTTACTCTGCATAATGAGTACGTTCGTGACCTCGGCGAGGGAATGGAACCTGTTATTCCTCTGAATTATTATCCAGACGATAACCCTGAGATCCCGCCAAAAGCGACGTGGCGCAGTCACGGTCATTTACTGTTTTCTAACTGGCTCAATTATTGTGTTTACCAACAAACACCGTACGATCTTGACCACTTTTCAGAGCAAAACTTCACACGAGACTAGTCTTCTTTGGGTATTAGCACCGAGTTAATACCCAAACCCCATCATATAATAACCAGTACAATCCGATAGATAGCGCCCATTTTTTCTTTTTTTGATAAAAAATGACCTTTCATTTAATTCAGATCAACCAAGCTTCTATTTATAAAACCAACAACAGTCTAAATGAGAACTTGCTCAATTAAACCATATGATAAATAAGGTATTAATGCCCTTAGTTGATTTTAATTATAATTGCATTAATGCAGGTGGTTCTATGTTGTACTTTGAATTTCTCTTTTTATTACTCGTTCTCTATACTGGTTCCCGATTTGGTGGTATAGGGTTAGGGGTTGTTTCTGGAATTGGTTTGGTCATTGAAGTCTTTATCTTCAAAATGCCACCAACCTCTCCTCCCGTCACTGTAATGTTGATCATCTTAGCCGTTGTGACTTGCGCCTCTATATTAGAAGCCGCTGGTGGTTTAAAATACATGTTACAAGTGGCTGAACGCATTTTAAGAAAGAACCCAAAACGGGTCACCATCATTGCGCCATTTGTCACTTATGCAATGACATTTTTACTAGGTACAGGTCATGCTGTGTACTCAATTATGCCTATCATCGGTGATGTAGCATTAAAGAATGGTATCCGTCCTGAGCGCCCAATGGCTGCTGCATCTGTTGCTTCTCAAATTGCTATTACCGCTTCACCACTTTCTGCTGCGGTTGTTTATTATCTCGCACAATTAGTAGATATTGACGCATCAATCACCTTAATGTCGATCTTAATGGTAACGGTTCCTTCGACTTTGTTTGGTACGTTAATGCTGGCACTTTACAGCTTACGTCGCGGCAAAGAGTTAGAAGATGATGAAGATTACCAAGCACGTTTAAAAGATCCTATTTGGCGTGAAAAAATCTTAAACACAACCTCAACCTCTTTAGATGAAGAACTTCCAACAAAAGCACGTAATGCAGTTCTTATCTTTTTAGCTGCAATTGCTTCGATTGTTGTAATTGCAATGTTCCCTGAAATTCGAACTATTGTTGATGGTGACAAGCCAATCAAGATGTCGGTGGTAATCCAAATGATGATGCTAGCGTTTGGTGGTATTATTTTATTAGCGACCAAAACTGATCCTCGTGATGTTCCTAATGGTGTGGTATTTAAATCAGGTATGGTTGCAGCAATTGCTATCTTTGGTATCGCTTGGATGTCAGATACCTATTTCCAATACGCTATGCCTCAATTCAAAGCTGGTATTGTTGATATGGTAACGCTTCACCCTTGGACGTTTGCTTTATCTCTATTTATTGTTTCTGTTGTGGTGAACTCACAAGCTGCAACCGCTCGTATGATGTTACCAGTAGGCCTAGCCCTTGGCTTAGAACCGGCTTTAGTTATTGGTTTAATGCCAGCCGTTTATGGTTACTTCTTCATTCCAAATTACCCATCAGATATTGCTACGGTAAACTTTGATAGCTCAGGTACAACTAAGATTGGTAAATGGTATTTTAACCATTCATTTATGTCAGTGGGCTTAATTGGTGTCGTTTCAGCCTGTGTCGTTGGCTATGTCTTAGGTCAAATTGTAATTGGTTAAATAGACAAAAGCCCATGCGTATTTTCATACAGCATGGGCTTTAACTTTTAACTTCAAGCTAGATTTTACATTGATAAACTAAAGAACAATCCAGCTAAACATGCACTCATCAAGTTCGCTAACGTACCAGCCAGTACCGCTTTAAAACCCATATTAGCAACTTCTGCACGACGCTCTGGAGCCATTACACCAATAGAGCCCAATTGAATCGCTATCGAACCGATATTAGCAAAGCCACACAATGCAAATGTGATAATTACTTGTGTATACGCAGATAGTTGATCTTTATGCTGAACAAAATCAATAAATGCAACAAACTCATTCAAAACGACTTTTTGACCGATGTAAGAACCAGCCATGATCATTTCATGCTTTGGTACACCTATAACCCAAGCGATTGGTGCAAATACATAACCAAATACGGTCTGTAAAGTGATTCCTGCAAAACCAAACCAGTCACCAACCATTTCTAGTCCGCTGTTTACCATTGCAATCACACTGACAAATGCAATCAGCATAGTACCAACCGCAACCGCGACTTTCATGCCGTTCATTGCGCCACTTGCTAATGCATCCACCACATTGCTTTGCTCGCTTTTATCAATGGTTAGTTCATGCTGGTCAACCGGTGTTGATTGTTCAGGAACTAGAATCTTTGCCATCAATAAACTGCCCGGTGCAGCCATAAAGCTTGCTGCGATTAGGTACTTTAGCTCTACACCTAAACCTGCATAGCCACCAAGAACACTACCAGCAACCGATGCCATACCACCCGCCATTACAGCAAAAAGTTCTGAACGAGTCATTTGAGCTAGGAATGGACGAATAAGAAGAGGGGATTCACCTTGAGAAAGGAAGATATTACCAGTAGCGACGAGGGATTCT
Organism: Aliivibrio wodanis; assembly: GCF_052920805.1. Classification (NCBI taxonomy): domain Bacteria; kingdom Pseudomonadati; phylum Pseudomonadota; class Gammaproteobacteria; order Vibrionales; family Vibrionaceae; genus Aliivibrio; species Aliivibrio wodanis. The sequence continues at coordinate 2,947,138 of NZ_JBREXA010000002.1, read as the reverse complement.
ACTTTACTTGTACCGAGGAATTTTTGAATTGCACCACCAAGAATAGCGATGACTTTTTGCATAATGCCTAAATAATATAACGCGGAAATAAGAGCACTAAAGAAAATAATAATAGGAAGAACACGAATAGCAAAAATAAAACCAGTAGAAGCAAGATCACCAAAGAGAAACGCTATCCCTTCATCAGCAAAACCAAGCAAACTGGATACCCCGCTACTTAACCCTGCCAATGCAGCTTGCCCCCATGGAAAGTAAAGTACCAGAGCGGCAAAAGAGAATTGTAATAAAAGGGCTCTAGAGACAGTTTTCCAATTGATCGCTGAACGCTTCTCGGAAAATATCCATGCACAAAAAATAAGTGCGCACATGCCTAATAGGCTAAATAAAATAGTCATAATTACGCCTATACGATTTTAGAATAAAAAGAAGAAACAAAAGGAGCGGCCATCGTAGATGACGAGATCGGTGAAGATTGACTACACCAAGAGGAAGTGACGATAGAAATAAGTATGTTCATTGTTTACCCTTTACAAGCTGTTTAACAGTAGCTGGTCCAAGTCCTTGGGGTCATTCACTGTTCCATGTGACGGCTTGTATTGGGGGAAGGAGTATACATAGCACAGATTTAAAATCATCATTTATGTGATGTAAATCACTAAATTTTACTTATATGAAAAGATATAAACCAAAAATGATTACAAATAAGAAAAATAGACCATCACTACGTAATTATAATGAAATGTGATTAACGAAAATTACACAAGACGAACTTCAATGAAGCATGCTAAAGTTAAAATATATATATAAATCAGGTTAATTTCATGGCAAATACCGAACATATTGAAACTCTTGATACTTTAGATAAGATCAGCGTTATCACTTATCGCTTAGGTATTACTCTCTTTTCTATCTCACTATTTTTGACCAGTCTTGCTATTGCTGATGATATCGCTCTAATTATCATCGATGGTTCCTTTATGCAGCTAGCACTTTTTTGTCTTGTCAGCGCTTCAGCCATGAGTGCGGCTAACTTACATGTTTATGATAAAAAAATTAGATTGCTGATCACCTGGCCTACATGGGTGGGCTTAGTGCTATTAATTGTCTTAGAAAATAGTCAATTACTGTGGCTACCTTTAGGATTTCTCTTCATTACTTTTTCTGGGATTGCACTAAAAGAATCATTTTGCTTTAACGTCTTCGGACTTAAAATTGTTCCTTTTCTTCTATGTATTCTCACTGTAATGCTAGCTCTCGAAGTTTGGCTTATTGCTTTAATATGCTTACTTAGTTGTGGAGTGGTTTTTCTTTTTCTTGCTATCCAAAAATGGAGAATGCCATTGCATTTTGATATTGGAAACAAATCTCACTATCAAAATTAACACTTCCAAAAATGAACTAATTAGTTTACTTTTAGTCCTATTTCATTCACGCCTATCAATACAATATGGCATAATGCATCACTTTTCTATTTTTAGACATGATGTGAATTTTTATTAGGGCATTAATAATAAGACTATGGTTTTACCTTTTTTTTATCTCTTTCTTATTATAGTTTGTATACTCCCGATCATCCCAGGGTTGATCGGAGTCATAAGCTCTTCTTTCAGCTATATCCCCCCGATTGGATTAAATGACTTCTCTTTTAACGGCTATACCTCTGTATTTGAATGGAGCGGAATATCACACTCTATAATTTTAACCTTAACTAGTGCCTTTATTAGCACGATTGCTTCTTGTGTTATTAGTTTTTCTATTTTACAGCGCACATGGCAACTGCCTATTTGGAAAAAAATAGAGCCTTTACTATCGCCATTACTTGCCATGCCCCATGTTGCTTTTGCTATTGGATTTGCTTTTCTCTTTTCTCCAACAGGTATACTAGCCAGATTGCTTGCTCCCTTAGGAGAATTTGGTTTTCCAATTATCATTAATGATTCATGGAGTATCGGCCTGATTTTAGTACTGATTATTAAAGAAGTTCCCTTTCTTCTTTTAATGAGCATTCCTATTATGCAGCAACTGAATATAGACAAAACGATAGTAGTTTCTGCAAGCCTTGGCTACCAACGCCATCAAATTTGGTGGAAATGCCTTTTTCCTCAATGGCTTAGAAAGGCACGTTTTCCTTTACTTGCTATCATTGCTTATAGCATCTCAGTGGTCGACGTCAGTTTAATTATAGGTTCTACTAATCCTCCAACTTTTGCAGTTTTAGTGTGGCAATGGTTTACCGATCCTGATATTAAATTACAACCAAGAGCTGGCGCAGGGGCAATGATTCTCTTTTTCTTATGCCTTCTACTTATTGCTATACATCGATTTTTAGAATGGGGGATCACCAAGCATTGCCGCCATTGGCAAATCTCTGGTCGTATGGGATTTCGCCTTCCTGGTTTAAGTTTATTTACCACAATCGCAGGTATTATCACATTATCATTGCCAATGATGGTTCTCTGGAGCGTTGCACAACGCTGGCGATTCCCTGAATTACTACCAACCCAATTTACACTTCGTTTTTGGAACCATGAATGGGAAAATCTGCTACCAATTATCACTGACAGCATAGTAATAGCGATACTCTCAGCTACATTAGCTCTTACTTTGGCGCTGTTAGGACATGAATTCAAAATTAAATATCGCTGGCATATTCCTTCACTATTGATCGCAATCCCAATGTTAGTACCACAACTTTCTTTATTATTTGGCCTTCAAGTTAGCGCTCTCTATTTTTCTAGTGACTCTTATTGGTTTTGGGTAGTGTGGTCACATGTTTTCTTTGCATTTCCCTATATTTTTCTTGCTTTAGATGGACCATGGCGGAGTTTTGATCAACGCTTAATTCAAACAGGCCTAAGTCTTGGGAAATCCCCTTGGTATTGTTGGATAAAAATAAAACTTCCTCTTCTTCTACCCGCTGTTTTGTACGCGTGGGCAGTTGGGATCAGTGTAAGTTTGGCACAATATTTACCGACTCAAATGCTGGGTGCTGGAAGAGTGGTTACTTTAACAACTGAAGCCGTTGCACTTTCAAGTGGCTTTGATCGTCGAGTCACTGCGTTATATGGCTTATGGCAAGCGTTACTTCCTTTTATATTCTTTAGCTTGGCATTCATTATTGGGCGAGTCTATTCACACCGCTCTCATCTCAACTTAACAACAAGGAAAAATGACGAGTAATGAGCCTATCAATAATCGATCTCAACATTCTAACTCGTAATGGTTCTACTTTATTACCCTCTTGTTCTTTATCAATACAGAAGGGAAAAGTACTCAGTGTCATGGGACCTAGTGGCTGTGGTAAATCAACCTTACTAAATGTCATCGCTGGACATCTCAGCTCTGATTTTCACTATACTGGAAAAATATATATTGATGAAAAACCTATACATCAACTTCCCTCTCATGAACGTAACGTAGGAATATTATTTCAAGAAGATCTTTTATTTCCTCATTTATGTATTTGGGAAAACCTGGCTTTTGCATTGCCTAATTCCATTAAAGGATCACAACGAAAAATAGAAGCGATGGAAGCATTAGAAAGCGTGCAATTAGAAGAATTAGCGACTGTATTTCCAGATCAAGTTTCTGGTGGTCAACGAGCTAGGATCAGCTTAGTCCGTATGTTATTAGCCAAGCCTAAAGTTGCATTATTAGATGAACCTTTTAGCAAACTTGATAAAGCATTGCGAATTCAGTTTCGAGATTGGGTTTTTGAACAGTTAGCGTCAGCAAATATTCCAGCATTGCTTGTGACACACGATGTTGATGATATACCTAAAGACAGCCAACAATTAGTTTGGCCAGCGGAGCGTAAGCATGCTTGATAAATTCAGTGTTAAAATTATCAGAAAACCATTATCGATGATTGCTAACCATTTACATCAATTTGGGATCACAGCTAACCAAACAACCGTGTTTGGTTTTATTTTAGGCTGCTTAGCTTTTCCTGCTCTGATTTTTCAAGAATATAATATTGCGTTAATTCTCATATTATTAAATCGAATTTGTGATGGCTTGGACGGGGCGCTAGCCAGAATTAATGGTATTACTGATTCTGGTGGCTTCTTAGATATTAGCTTAGATTTTTTATTTTACTCACTCATCCCTTTTGGTTTTATCTTGGCAAACCCTGAGCAGAATGCAATTTCTGGTGCACTGCTTATCTTTTCTTTCATCGGAACCGGAAGTAGCTTTTTAGCTTTTGCTATTATGGCAGGGAAACGAAACATTGATAATCCGATATATAAAAACAAATCCCTCTACTACATGAGTGGTTTAACGGAGGGAACAGAGACCATTGCTTGCTTTGTTCTATTCTGCTTATTTCCTACTCACTTTTCCCTCATTGCCTATGTCTATTCTGCGTTATGTTGGATCACTACATTTAATCGTATTTGGTCTGGATTTCATACTTTACAAGAAAGTGAAAAACAGGAGACTTCATAAGAAAAAAGCCCCAACAATTAAATTGCTGGGGCTTTTATTATCTAATTAGCCTGAGTTATATTTATGAGGTTTAATGCTCTTCAATTGCGAATAGCGTTTCCATATTCAAGCCTTGCTGCGTCATAATTTCTCTCAGACGTCGTAGCCCTTCCACTTGAATTTGTCTTACTCGTTCACGCGTTAGACCAATCTCTTTACCAACTTGTTCTAGTGTTGCTGTTTCATAGCCTAATAAACCAAAACGACGGGCGACTACTTCTTTCTGTTTTGGGTTTAGCTGTTCAAGCCAACCAACTAGAGATGCATTGAGATCATTTTTTTGCGCTTCCGATTCAGGGTCGTTATGTTTGGTGTCTGGTAAAATATCTAGTAAGGCTTTATCTGACTCACCGGCAACCATTGAATCTACAGAAGTTACTCGTTCATTTAAACGCAGCATACGACTCACATCACTAACTGGTTTATCTAATTTTTCTGCAATTTCTTCAGGCGTTGGCTCATGATCTAGTTTCTGTGAAAGCTCACGTGCGGCTCGCAAATAAACATTAAGCTCTTTTACTACATGAATAGGTAAACGTATGGTTCGAGTTTGATTCATAATGGCACGCTCAATAGTCTGGCGTATCCACCATGTTGCATAGGTAGAAAAGCGAAAACCTCTTTCTGGGTCAAACTTTTCAACCGCTCGGATCAACCCTAGATTACCTTCTTCAACTAGATCTAACAGTGCAAGACCACGATGATTGTAACGGCGTGCTATTTTTACAACGAGTCGAAGATTACTCTCAATCATTCGAGAGCGTGCCGCTTGATCACCTTTTAAGGCTAAACGACTAAAATAAACTTCTTCTTCTGCAGTTAATAATGGAGAAAAGCCAATTTCACCCAAGTAAAGTTGCGTTGCATCCATTACTTTTTGTGAACTGGTTACCTCAAGACGTTCCGAACTTTCCTCAGCAATAACGTCACTGTCATTAACTGTATCTAGCTCGAACTCTTCAACTTCTTTAGTTACTGTATTGCTTTTACTCATAGCGCCTCCCCATGGCGAGCCAGCAAGACATTACAACTCAGCTATGTCATCCCTGTTACGGTAAATACCGTTGTGGATTTACCGATTTCCCTCTAAAGCGAACCTCAAAATGCAAACGAACACTGCTCGTATTTGAGCTGCCCATCGATGCTATTTTTTGTCCCGCATTGACATTTTGACCTTCTTTAACAAACAGTGACTCATTATGAGCATAGGCACTTAAATAATCGTCGTTATGCTTAATAATAATTAAATTACCATATCCTCTTAACGCATTACCTGCGTAAACCACTGTTCCTTTTGCGGTAGAGATGATTGCTTGACCTCGCTGGCCTGCAATATCAATCCCTTTATTACCTTGGTCTCCTGTTGAAAACTTGGCGATTACTCGCCCTTTTGTTGGCCATAACCACGAATCTACCTTATCCGATTTTTTTTCTACTGGTTTTGGTTTAGGTTTAGGTTTAGGTTTGGGCTTAACTATTGGCTTCTCTTTAACAATCGGCTTTGGTTTAACTGTTTTTTTAGGCTCTACAACTGACGTTGACTTAGAAGATGTTACCGATTTGTTAGATTTAACATACTCCTTAGGTTTAGTGTTTTCAACCTTTTTTGTGCTTTGTTTTTGTACAGGTGATGAGTTTGTGCTGTTCGACACATTTGACTCGTTATTACTGATAGGTTTGTTAGTAACTAGTGGTACAACGGCAACCGTTGTTGTACCAGTTATTGCTGTTGCTGGGGACGTATTCTTTTTACTAAAATCATGGCCATCATTTCCATAAACTGGGGCGACATATTTAGGCCCCCATAATTTAATTTTTTGACCAGGATGAATAATATAAGGGGCATCTAATTCATTAAAAGCAATCAGCTCTTTAACATCTTTATTAGTTACGTATGAAATAAAATATAATGTATCGCCTTTCTCTACTTGATAATAACTACCACGATAGCTACCACGTTCAGCACCAGCATAAGAAGAAGAGTGATTTACACTAGAGACAGGTGCAGGGCTATTAGCCGTCATACTACAACCAGAAAGCAATATACCGCATGTTGCAGCAATCAAGTACGAACGAGGAAGAGACATTATTATTTTCATTATTATTATGCTAATTCACCGGCAACTAATGGAACAAAACGGACATCTTCAATCACTTCTGAGTAAAATTCATCCCCATAACGAGTAATACGTAGTAATTGTTGTGTTAATTCACCAACAGGAATTACTAGCCTACCACCTTCTTTTAACTGTAATAATAACTCATTAGGTATCGATTCCGCAGCAGCAGTCACAATGATTGCATCAAATGGACTTTGACTCGGCCACCCTTTCCACCCATCACCATGCTTTGTCGATACATTATAGATATCAAGTTGCTTAAGTAGGCGTTTTGCATTCCATTGAAGTGATTTAATTCGCTCTACTGAATGCACATGGTCAACTAGCTGGGCTAATACTGCAGTTTGGTAACCTGAACCTGTACCTATTTCTAGGACATCAGCATCCCGTTGTAATGCTAATAACTCAGTCATTTTAGCGACAATATAAGGCTGAGAAATAGTTTGTCCTTCGCCAATTGGCAACGCATTATTTTGATAAGCTTGATGTGACAGTGCTTCTGATACAAAACGTTCACGTGGTAATGCACGCATAGCCCTCAAGATTGCTTCATCTCGAATACCTTGTTGACGTAAAAATTGCTCTAACGACCCTGAGCGAGAGTTAATCATAATATTGAGCTCTCTTTTAATAACCAATCAGCCATTATGGTTAATGAATCATGGGCAGTCAGATCTACTTGTAATGGAGTGACAGAAACACAATTATGCTTCACTGCATAAAAGTCTGTCCCTTGACCTGCATCCTGTTTCTTCCCAGGAGGTCCCAACCAATAAATAGTTTCACCACGAGGGTCTGTATCTTTAATCATGCTCTCTGAATGGTGTCTAGCACCCAAACGTGTAATTTCCCAAGAAGATATTTGAGCATATTCACAATCTGGGACATTAACGTTAAGTACTCTTTTTGTCGTTAGTGGCTTTTCTAAATGGTTTTGCACTAGCTTTAAAGCAACCAGTGCTGCTGTATCAAAATGTTTATCACCCACTAAAGACATTGCTATTGCTGGTAATCCTAGAAAATGCCCTTCTGTTGCAGCAGCTACCGTTCCAGAGTACAAGGTATCATCACCCAAATTAGCACCATGGTTAATGCCTGTAATAATAAGGTCTGGAAGGTTACTTTTCATTAATTCATTCAACGCAAAGTGCACACAATCTGTAGGAGTTCCTTGTACTGAATGAATTTGAGCTTCAATTTGACGAACTCGAAGTGGTGATTCAAGTGTAAGTGAATTCGAAGCACCTGAACGGTTTCGGTCTGGTGCAACAATCGTAATATCAGCAATATCAGACAATACTGCTGCTAGGGTGTTAAGCCCTTCAGCAAAAACACCATCATCATTACTTAATAATATACGTAACTTTTTGTTCACTCTTATCTCCACTTCTTTTACTGAATTTTGTATTATTCGTACGTTCTTTCTACTTCAATTTCTTGCAATAACTCACGGACAATTACTGTTGCAAAACTGCCTGATGTTAAAGAGAAATTCAGCGTTAACGTATCCCCCTCAGAAGACCAAGTGAGGTTTTCAGGATGTAATTCAACACTACGGCGCTCATGACGCATGCGGTTACCACAGATCAACGCCATTAAATCAGGTTCAGCATCTAAGTTTGGCTGTTCCAATGCTAGTGCTGTATCTGTCGTTGGTAATTGATTATCACCAGCTAATGCCGCACTGATTGATAATTCACCACTCTGAATTTTTTGAATGTTCTCTTCTGAGGTTACATTCTCATTAACGATACGATCTGAACGATCTAGAAGAATATCACCATCAACCGGTTGAGAGAAGTAACCCTCTGTTATTCTTTGCGAAACGATATGATTAAAGATCCAAGAACGCGCTGCTGATAAATAGAAACTACGCTTCGTATTATCACGAGTACGAACGTTTTCACGACCCCAACGACGCGCTTCTGTCACGTTATTGCCTTCATGACCAAAACGTTGTGAACCAAAATAGTTAGGCACCCCAGACACTTTGACTTTCTCTAAACGAGCTAATACATCGTCCATGTCAGTTACTTCTGTCGCAATTAACTGGAAGCTGTTTCCTAGAAGATCACCTGGACGCAATTTTTTGTTGTGGCGTGTCATTTCTAAAATTTCAACACCAGGGTGTGTTGCCTCAAATAAGGCAAATTTAAGATGATCACTTTTTGGTAAGTGTACGCTTAACCATTGTTCAGTCACTGCATGACGATCTTTTAAACCAGCCCAGCTGATATCTTTTGATTTTACACCACAAAATTTAGCTAATTCATTGGCAACATATTTGGTATTTTCACCCGTTTTACGGATCTTAACCATTAGGTGCTCACCTTTACCAGTGAACGAAAAACCGAGCACTTCTTTTACAATGAAGTGCTCAGGTAGTTGCTTTAATTTACCTGTTGCTACTGGTTTTCCGTATAACCACGAAAAATTAGACATGATGTCTGACATAGAATATATCTCTAATTAATAAGATGCTTTAACTAACAACACCACCGCTTCACAAGCGATGCCTTCTTTTCTTCCTGTAAAACCGAGACGTTCAGACGTTGTCGCTTTTACATTTACATTACCAAGTTCTGTTTCTAAATCTTCAGCAATTGCCGCGCACATTGCTTGAATATGTGGTGCCATTTTAGGGGCTTGAGCAATAATAGTTACATCAGCATTACCTAAAACTAACCCTTTCTCTTTTACACGACGGTAGACATCACGCAATAAAGCACGGCTGTCTGCACCTTTCCACTTATCATCAGTATCAGGAAAGTGACGACCAATATCACCCTCAGCAATCGCCCCAAGCAACGCATCACTCAGTGCATGTAATGCAACATCGCCATCAGAGTGTGCAATTAAACCTTGTTCATAAGGAACGCTAACACCACCGATAATAACGGGGCCTTCACCACCAAATTTATGTACATCAAATCCGTGTCCAATTCTCATTATTTGGTTTCCTTTTTCATTTTTTGAAGGTAGAACTCAGCTAAATCAAGATCTTCAGGTTGCGTGACTTTTAAGTTATCGGCACGCCCATGAACGAGTTTAGGAAGATAACCCATTAATTCGATAGCTGAAGATTCATCGGTAATCGATAAGCCTTTTTCTAATCCTGTTTTTAATGCTGAATACAGCATCTCAGTTGTGAAAAGTTGCGGAGTTAAAGCATGCCATAACACACTGCGATCAATGGTGGTTTCAATTGTCGACTCTTGGTTGGCTTGTTTCATTGTATCTCGTACAGGAGAAGCCAAAATCCCACCAATATGATGAGGGATAACTTCAGCGATCAATTTTTCAATATCACTATGTCGAATACAAGGACGCGCAGCATCATGCACCATGACCCACTCACTGAGTTGATGTTCTTTTAAATATTCTAAGCCAGAAAGTACAGAGTCTGCTCGCTCTATGCCTCCTGGCACACGTATTACCCGCTTATCTTTTGATATCGGTAATTCATCAAAGTAAGGATCGGTATCACTAATGGCCACTATTACTTTATCAATGACAAGAAAAAGCCAGTAATTGCTCGATGGTATGCTCTAAAATGGTTTTTCCATCAAGTAATAAATACTGTTTTGGGCGATCCGCTTTCATACGACTGCCTACACCTGCTGCCGGAACAATAGCAACAATGGACGACGCTTCTGTTAAAGACATTGCTTACCCTTCACTATTATTATCAATGATTCGATAAAATGTTTCGCCTTTTTTTATCATTCCCAACTCATGTCGAGCACGTTCTTCTATCGCTTCTAAGCCTTTTTTCAGATCATCAATTTCAGCAAACATTTGCTCGTTACGGTTTCGCAATCCTTGATTCACTTCTTCTTGTAAGACGACATCATTGGACACTTTTGCATAATCTGACATCCCATTCTTTCCAAACCATAAGGTATATTGAAGCCAACCTAGGGTGGCCAATAATAAAATGGCAAATGCACGCATACTTGCTCCAATAAATTAATAATGATAAAAATTGAAGGTTAACTATATCAACCCCTTATTAGAACTTCACTAGCTGTGTAGCTGAAATAAAAAAACCGCCTCAAATGAGACGGTTTTTATATCTAAATTCTAATCGAACGATTAAAGAATTAAGTCATATTCTCAGAAGCTGAGATTATTGACCTTTAACTTCTTTAAGACCGTTGAATGGCGCTAGTTCACCTAGAGCTTCTTCGATACGGATTAGTTGGTTGTACTTAGCAACACGGTCAGAACGGCTCATAGAACCAGTTTTGATTTGACCTGCAGCTGTACCAACTGCTAGATCAGCAATTGTTGCATCTTCAGTTTCGCCAGAACGGTGAGAGATAACTGCTGTGAAACCAGCATCTTTAGCCATCTTAATTGCAGCTAGAGTCTCTGTAAGTGAACCGATTTGGTTGAACTTAATAAGGATTGAGTTAGTGATGCCTTCACTGATACCACGAGCAAGAATCTTAGTGTTTGTAACGAATAGATCGTCACCAACTAGTTGAATCTTGTCACCTAGAAGTTCAGTTTGGTGCTTGAAGCCAGCCCAATCAGACTCGTCTAGACCATCTTCGATAGAAACGATTGGGAATTGCTCAACAAGACCAGCTAGGTAATGGTTGAATTCTTCAGCAGTAAATTTCTTACCTTCGCCTTTAAGGTCGTAGATACCGTCTTCTTTGTTGTAGAACTCAGAAGCAGCACAGTCCATAGCAAGAGTAACGTCTTTACCTAGCTCGTAACCAGCAGCTTCAACAGCTTCTTTGATTGCAGCTAGTGCAGCAGCGTTAGACTCAAGGTTAGGAGCGAAACCACCTTCATCACCAACAGCAGTGCTTAGGCCTTTAGCTTTAAGTACTTTAGCTAGGTTGTGGAAAACTTCTGCGCCGATGCGTAGAGCTTCTTTAAGCGTTTTAGCGCCAACAGGTTGAATCATGAATTCTTGGATATCAACGTTGTTATCAGCGTGCTCGCCACCGTTGATGATGTTCATCATTGGTAGAGGCATAGAGAATACGCCAGGAGTGCCGTTTAGGTCAGCGATGTGAGCGTAAAGAGGCATAGATTTAGCAGCTGCAGCAGCTTTAGCATTTGCTAGAGAAACAGCAAGGATTGCGTTAGCACCAAAGTTTGCTTTGTTTTCTGTACCATCTAAATCGATCATGATTTGGTCGATTTCAGCTTGGTTTTTCGCGTCTTTGCCGATTAGAGCTTCTGCGATTGGACCATTTACAGCTGCGATAGCTTTAAGAACACCTTTACCTAGGAAACGAGATTTGTCGCCATCACGTAGCTCAAGAGCTTCACGAGAACCTGTAGATGCGCCAGATGGAGCAGCAGCCATACCTACAAAACCACTTTCTAGGTGAACTTCAGCTTCAACTGTTGGGTTACCACGAGAATCGATGATTTCACGACCTAGAACTTTAACGATCTTAGACATTGTGTTTCCTCTATTTTCTTTAATTTAAAAGCTAAAAATAGCTGCTACAACATTGAGCAGCTATCCGTAAATCCTATTACTTTTCGAATTCACCGCGAGCATTTTCACCTGCTGCTTTAACAAAACCTTCAAATAATGGGTGACCATCACGAGGAGTTGATGTGAATTCTGGGTGGAATTGAGCAGCCACAAACCATGGGTGGTTAGGAAGTTCAATAATTTCCACAAGCTTCTTATCAGCTGATAGACCAGAAATTTTAAGGCCGGCTTTTTCAAGCTGAGGAAGTAAATTGTTATTTACTTCATAACGGTGACGGTGACGCTCTTCAACAGTTGCGTTACCGTAAAGCTCACGAGCTTTAGAACCTTTAGCAAGGTGACATAGCTGAGAACCAAGGCGCATTGTGCCGCCTAAATCTGATTTCTCAGTACGCTCTTCAACCTTACCTTCACCATCAATCCACTCAGTGATTAAACCAACAACAGGGAATTTAGTGTCTTTAGAGAATTCAGAAGAGTGAGCCCCTTCCATATTAGCAACGTTACGCGCATATTCAATCAGCGCAACTTGCATACCAAGACAGATCCCTAAATATGGTACTGCATTTTCACGAGCGTATTGAGCAGCAAGGATCTTACCTTCAATACCACGGTCACCGAAACCACCAGGAACTAGAATTGCATCTAAGCCCTCAAGGATTTCAGTACCTTTAGACTCAACATCTTGCGAGTCTACATATTTAATAGTGACGTTTAGACGATTTTTCAAGCCCGCGTGTTTTAATGCTTCATTTACTGACTTGTAAGCATCTGGTAATTCAATGTATTTACCAACCATACCAATAGTAACTTCACCAGTAGGGTTCGCTTCTTCATAAATTACTTGTTCCCACTCAGAAAGATCAGCTTCAGGAGCCGTAATACCAAAGCGTTTACATACTAACTCATCAGTACCTTGTGCTTTAATAAGTTGTGGGATCTTGTAGATTGAATCTACGTCTTTCATTGAGATAACTGCTTTTTCTTGTACGTTACAGAAAAGAGCAATTTTCTTACGTTCGTTTGCTGGGATAACACGATCAGAACGACAAACTAAGATATCTGGCTGGATACCAATAGACAGAAGTTCTTTTACTGAGTGCTGAGTCGGCTTAGTTTTAAGCTCACCAGCAGCGCCTAAGTAAGGCACAAGAGTTAGGTGCATAAACATTGTATGTTCACGGCCTATCTCAACAGCAAGTTGACGAATCGCTTCCATGAATGGTAGAGATTCGATATCACCAACTGTACCACCAACTTCAACGAGTGCGATATCATGGCCTTCAGCGCCAGAGATAACACGTTCTTTAATCGCATTCGTAATATGAGGGATAACTTGGATTGTCGCACCTAAGTAATCACCACGACGTTCTTTACGTAAAACGTCTGCGTATACTCGACCTGCCGTAAAGTTATTACGTTTAGTCATTTTGGTGCGGATGAAGCGCTCGTAGTGACCTAAATCTAGATCAGTTTCTGCGCCGTCTTCCGTGACGAATACTTCACCGTGTTGAGTTGGGCTCATAGTGCCTGGATCAACGTTGATGTATGGGTCAAGCTTCATCATAGTGACTTTTAAGCCACGAGCTTCAAGAATAGCTGCTAATGATGCTGCTGCAATACCTTTACCTAGTGAGGATACAACCCCGCCAGTTACAAAAATGTAATTCGTCGTCATACGTTACCTGAAATTGGTGTAATGAGGAATAAAATGGATTTTATCTGGACGGGAAATGAATATACCAGAACCGCTTTATCGCCACAACGTGAAAAGTATCACAGTTAATTGATTTATTTTTTGCTCCAAATCAATTCTGCTCACTTCGTTTCACTTTTTCCCATTCTGAGTCTAGTTCATTTAAATCACATTCCTGCATTTTTTTGCCTTTTTTGGCGATTTTCGCTTCAACTTGACGAAAACGACGTTCAAATTTATCATTTGCTTTGCATAAAGCTTGTTCAGGATTTTTTCCTAAATGACGAGAAAAATTTACTGTAGCAAAAAGTAAATCTCCTAATTCTTCTTCAAGCTTCTTCTCATCTCGTGGATTTTTTCGTGCCTCTTCTAGCACCTCTGCAACCTCTTCGCTTACCTTATCAGCAACCGGTTGCAACTCATCCCAATCAAAACCCACTTTTGCACACTGCTTTTGAATCTTATTTGCTCGTAATAAGCCAGGTAACGCACTAGGAATCGAATCTAAGATGCTCTGCTGTTCTTTTGACTCACTATCTAACGCTTCTTTTTCTAACCGTTCTTGTTGCTTAACTTTATCCCAATTGGCAGTTATCTCTTCTTCTGACGAGAACACGTCATCACTGAACACATGGGGGTGCCTACGAACTAATTTTTCATTTAACGTCTCAAGTACATCATTGAAATCAAACAGCAGCTCTTCTTTGGCAATTTGAGAATAGAAGATCACTTGGAATAGTAAATCACCTAACTCCTCTTTTAAATTGACCCAATCCTTTTTATGAATGGCATCCACCACTTCATAGGTTTCTTCTAAGGTATGAGGAATAATTGAATCAAAGGTTTGCTTTCTATCCCACGGACAACCGGATTCTTTGTCACGTAATTTCGCCATGATGGAAAGCAATTGTTCAAGATTATTTGAGCTTGTCATAGATTTACCTGTGATTAAAAAACAAAAAAGCGATGACCATTATAGTCATCGCTTTTTCTAAATTCATAGAGCTAAGCTTTACAAAGCTTAGTGTTATAGGGTCTAACCTAATAAGCTCATTGCCATGTTTGGCGATTGCTTCGCTTGTGCCAAAATAGAAGAACTTGATTGGCTTAAGATTTGGCTCTTAGTAAACGTTGTTGTTTCTTTTGCAAAATCAGTATCTTTGATTTGGCTATTTGAATCAGTAATGTTTTCATTGATGTTCGTTAAATTTTGAATCGCACTTTCAAAACGGTTTTGGAAAGCACCTAAATCAGCACGGTTACTATCAACATATTCTAAGGCAGCATCAATAACATCAATAGAGCGCTGTGCGCCACCAACAGTTGTTAAGTCCATTGAACCAACAGTATCATCTGATTCACCGCCCATTTTTAATTCATTGGCTAGAGAACCACTAAACTCTAATGGTGAAGAGATAGTTTCACCTGACATGAATACTTGAAGTACACCATCTTCTGTTACTGAAGCACTTAATTCATTAGTTTGACCATTAATGTAAGTCGCTAATTCTTCAATATCATCGCCTGCTTTTGCTGTGATATTGATTTTTTGCTCGTTACCATTTTTGTCATTATATTGAACGTTTAATTGAGTGCCTTCTTTGCCTACAGCCCAGTTAATATCACGGCCTTTCTCAGCAGAGTAAGATTTGCCACCCATTGTTGACTCATCAGCACGCATACTATTTAGTGTCATTGCTACCGCTTCACCTGAGTCGGCACCAATTTGGAAAGATTTTGTACCAAACTCACCATTGATAAGGCGTGTTCCACCAAATGATGTAGTCTCTGCAATACGATTTAACTCATCAGTTAATGAACCAACTTCTTCTTGCATTGCTTGGCGATCAGCCTCAGTGGTTTGAACCATTTGCTGATTGAAGAGATAAATCACGTAAACGTTGTAGTACGTTAGTTGTTTCTTTCATCGCGCCTTCAGCCGTTTGTGCAATTGACATACCGTCATGAGCATTGCGAACTGCTACATCTAAGCCACGAGTTTGTGCTGTCATACGATTTGATATTTGAAGACCAGAAGCGTCATCAGCAGCGCTGTTGATTTTTGAGCCTGAAGACAATTTCTCCATTGAATCAGTTTGAGCAGTCGTTGCATTATTTAAGTAACGCTGTGCTGTCATCGCTGAGATATTTGTATTTACTGAAATTGACATAATTCTTGCTCCGGTCTGGCTTCACTTATTGTTATAGGATAGAAGCCTATAATTCATCGTTGATACTTATCTTTACGGCCTGATATTTCAGAACTTGAGTATTTTTTAAATAAAAAAGCCGAATGCTCAATAAAACATTCGGCCATCATAGCTAAGACTTATAAATCAACAACTTAAATAATAGCTGTAACTTTTGTTTTTATTTAAGATAAGCGAATAGCCTCCATGACATCTTTTACTTGTTCAACTCGAGTAATTAATCGCCCAAGAATATCAGCGTTAAACACTTCTAAATCAAAATCCATAATCGTCAATTGTTTCTTGTAATCATTTCTACTCTTCATACTCGAAACTTTTACTTTTTCATTAGTAAATAGTGTGGTTAGATCTTTCAATAAGCCAGAACGATCCATTGCTGTCACACGTAGGGTTAATATGTAAGAACCCTCAAAGCCACTGCCCCAAACAGTATCGATAATACGCTCTGCTGCATGGTGGCGCAGTTCATTAAGCTGATCACAATCACTGCGGTGAACCGAGATACCACGGCCTTGAGTAATATAGCCAGCTATTGGATCTCCAGGGATCGGCTGACAACAACGAGCAAGATGTGTCATTAAGTTATCGACACCTTCAACAACAACCGCATCATTACGTTTCTTATTTTGTGCTTGAGCATGAGCTTGTGCTTTGGCTTCAGACTCTTGCAATTGCTCTAATGCTTTTTGGTCTTCTTGTTCTGCTGTTGGTTTATTAATTAACGCATTAATATGATTAATCACTTGGTTAATACGTAAATCACCACTACCAACACCCGCAAAGAGCTCATCAGTTGAATTGACATTAAAACGCTTCAGAGCATATCTCTCTGCATCTTTCAATGTACCACCAATTTTAGCCAACTCAACTTCTAGGATCTCTTTACCCGCATCAAGGTTTTTCTCACGACTCTGTTTTCTAAACCACGCATTGATCTTTGCACGAGCGCGACCAGAATTAACAAAACCTAATGTTGGGTTTAACCAATCTCTCGACGGATTAGGTTCTTTTTGGGTAATAATCTCTACCTGATCCCCCATAGTAAGCTGATGCGTAAATGGTACTATTCGCCCAGCCACTTTTGCACCGATACAACGATGACCCACTTCTGAGTGAATATGGTAAGCAAAATCCAATGGCGTTGCGCCCATAGGAAGATCAATCACATCACCACGTGGAGTAAAGGCATACACTCGGTCATCAAATACTTGGCTTCGTAATTCATCCAGCATTTCACCTGAGTCTGACATCTCTTCTTGCCAATCAAGCAACTTACGTAACCAAGTGATTTTTTCATCATAGCCACTACGGCTATTACTTGAAGCGCCTTCTTTGTATTTCCAGTGCGCGGCTACCCCTAGCTCGGAGTCTTCATGCATATCCTTAGTACGGATCTGGATTTCAATAGTTTTGCCTTCTGGCCCTAATACTACGGTATGGATCGACTGATAACCATTGGGTTTAGGATTAGCGACATAGTCATCAAACTCGCTTGGTAAATGCTTGAATTTAGTATGAACAACACCAAGAGCGGCATAACAATCTTGCAATTTATCGGCAATAATACGAACCGCACGCACATCAAATAGCTCATCAAATGCTAAGCTCTTTTTCTGCATTTTACGCCAGATGCTGTAAATGTGTTTCGGCCGGCCGCTCACTTCAGCATTTATATTATATTCATTCATTTCATCACCTAAACCGGTGACAAAATCATCAATATACTGCTCACGAACAATTCGTCGCTCTGATAGCTGCTTGGCTATTTTCTTATAAGTGTCAGGGTGCTGGTAACGGAAGGAGTAATCTTCAATTTCCCATTTCAACTGACCAATCCCTAAACGGTTTGCTAGAGGTGCATATAGATTATTACACTCTTTAGCCGCTGCACGACGAACTTCATCAGGTTCATTTTTCACTTCACGTAAATTACAGATACGCTCCGCTAATTTTATGATCACACAACGGAAGTCATCCACCATCGCAAGTAACATTCGACGAATATTATCCACCTGAGACGACGCTGATTCTGCATCTACAGAAGCATTTAGCTGACCAATAGCGTCCATCTCTTCAACGCCATCGATCAATTTTTCAATTTCCTTACTATAGTTCTCAGTTAAAGCTTCTCTATCTAAAGCACCTGATGACAACTAAAGGGAATAACTGAGCAGCAACGAGCGTTGGCTTGTCCATGCTTAAAGTGATCAATATTTCAATCATCTCTCGGCCACGCCATAACAAGAGTTGCCCTTCTTCATGGGATGAGACTAACTCTTCACATTGCTTATACACCTCTGTCAGTTTTTTTGAGGTGTTTTTATCTTGTTCAAGGCTGGTGATCCATTCACCTAACTCGAACTCTTCATTTTCCTTAAGATGTGCTCCGCGAACTGCGACCATGTCCGTTTCCTATAATCCAATTTTATAATGATTCTTTTAGGCTTTTAAGCGTAGCGAGTGTTACCGCTAATTATCGCTCAAATAATGCCATAGATTCTAAATGTCCTGTGTGTGGGAACATATCAAGCATTCCTAGCCTAGTAAGCTTGTAACTGTGTTGAATTAGTAATTGGCTATCGCGTGCAAGTGTTGCTGGGTTACACGATACGTAAACTACGGTTTGAGGTTTCAATTTTGCCACAGTTTGCATCACTCCTGCAGCCCCTGCTCTAGCAGGATCGAGTAAAATCTTTGTAAACTTTGTGCTTGCCCACACTTGATCATCAATACTTTCTTCTAAATTTGCTTGATAAAACGTGACATTATCTAGCGAATTTCTTTTTGCATTTGATTGAGCGCGTTGCACCATTTCCTCAACACCTTCAATGCCCACTACGCTTTGTACTTTTTGGGCTAAAGGCAGACTAAAATTACCTAAGCCACAGAATAGGTCTAATACCGTGTCATTTTCTTTTAGAGCTAACCAAGAAAGGGCTTGATGCACCATTTTTTTATTCACATCACCATTAACTTGAATAAAGTCTTTTGGAGTAAAGTAAATTTTAGCACCATCAATAAGATAATATGGGTCTTCGCCATGAACATGATTTAAGACATCTGACTCCGGCATTAAATACAAGATCAAATCACGCTCTTCACAATAAGATATTAATGCTTGATGATCGGTTTTATTAAAATCTGCCAAATGACGGATCAACAATACACTGCCATTGTCAGCTTGAACTAACTCGACATGTCCTAACTGTTTTTTCGATTTAAATGAATTCAATAATTCATAAAGTGACGTTAGATGTTGATCAAGTTCATTCACTAATACTGGGCAATGGCGAACATTTACAATTGCTTTGCTTTGCTTCTTACGAAAACCAAAATCGAGCTGATTCGTTTGTTTATTAAACATCAAACTAATACGTGCTCGACGGCGATAACCTTTATCATCACCAACAATAGGATCAACCATTTCGCAGCGCTCAACCCCTTGCTTTTTCATTAGCTCTTGCAGCTTAATATTCTTTGCTACGATTTGTTCATCATGTTGAAGATGCTGTAGATTACAACCACCACATTCATGATAATGCTGACAAATTTCTTTTTGACGTTTAGAGCTCTTTTCTATCAATTTAATTAATTTAGCTCGGGAATATTGTTTCTTTTGTTCAATAAATTGAATAATGGCCTTTTCTTCAGGTAAAGCACCTTCAATAAACACTGGCTTTTTATCCACAAACGCAATGCCTGCGCCGTTATGATCTAACCGAACCACATCCACAGACTGATGCTTTGTGTTTACTGAAGATTTTTTTTTCGCTTTGAAGAACTGCGCCATAATTGCTGCCTGATTTACAAAATTTGGCGTCATTATACCGAAACCACACCAAGATGTAGCGTTGATTAAAGATTCATTTACGTTTCAGCTTACGATTTAAGCACAGAGTAATTGAGCTTACCTCTCAACTTGATTAAGCTACGCGCTCAAGGAAGTCAATCAGAACGAATCAATATGACAAAATACGGTTTACGCGCTCGAGTCATCACCCTTACCCTAGCGCCAACATTAATCATCGGTTTACTACTCAGTGGTTTCTTTACCATGAACCGATACAATGATTTAGAAGCGCAGCTCATTTCTAGTGGAACAAGCATTATTGAACCACTAGCTATTTCGAGTGAGTATGGAATGACGGGGAAAAACCGAGAAGCCGTTCGTCGACTTATAAGCTACGCACATCGAAAACATTCTAAAATTGTTCGTAGTATTGCTGTATTTGATGAAAAGCATGAACTTTTTGTAACCTCTAATTTCCATCCTAATTTTGAAAGCTTAACATTTCCTAAAGATAAGCCCATCCCTCTATTACTTGATATTTCATTTCAAGAAGAATCATTAATCTTAAGAACGCCTATCCTTCCAGAAGGGCAGTTCTCATCTAATTTTGATTCTTCTTATATTAATGAACCCTTAGGTTATATTGCTATTGAATTAGATTTATCCAGTTTACGATTGCAGCAATATCAAGAAATATTCTCAGCCTTAATTGTTTTAATTTTAGGATTAAGTTTATCTGGCGTATTTGCATATCGCTTGATGCAAGATGTAACCCAACCTATTTCACACATGGTAAGCGTGGTTGACCGTATTCGTCGTGGTCACCTAAATGTGCGTATTGAGAATAAATTGCATGGTGAGCTAGACACCCTTAAAAATGGCATCAATGCGATGGCTATTTCCTTGTCTGAATATCATGTTGAGATGCAACAAAGTATCGATCAAGCAACCTCTGATCTACGTGAAACCTTAGAGCAATTAGAAATCCAAAACGTAGAATTAGACATTGCGAAAAAGCGAGCTCAAGAAGCGGCTCGGGTTAAATCTGAATTCTTAGCCAATATGTCGCACGAGCTAAGAACACCACTTAATGGCGTGATCGGTTTTACACGTCAAATGCTAAAAACATCCCTCTCAGAACATCAAAAAGACTACTTACAAACCATCGAACGTTCAGCCAATAACTTATTAACGATTATTAATGACATTCTTGATTTCTCGAAACTAGAAGCCGGTAAATTACTGCTTGAAAATCTTCCATTTAATTTCCAAGACTCTCTGGATGAAGTAGTCAGCCTACTTGCAACAAGTGCACATGAAAAAGGCTTAGAAATTACGCTTAAAATTGACCAACGTGTTCCGTCAGGGCTAATTGGTGACCCACTTCGAATTCAACAGGTCTTAAACAACCTAGTTGGTAACTCAATTAAATTCACTGAAAAGGGCAACATCGACATCTCGGTAGAATTAAAGCATTTACATGATGATACGGTAGACCTTCAATTTGTTGTTCGTGACACTGGTATTGGTATCTCTGAACGCCAACAAGCACAACTGTTCCAAGCCTTCAGCCAAGCAGATGCGAGCATTTCTCGACGCTATGGCGGTACAGGTTTAGGCTTAGTTATCACGCAAAAATTAGTTGCTCAAATGGGCGGCGAAATTGGTTTAAGCAGTCGCTTACATCAAGGTTCTACTTTCTGGTTTACAATTAAAATGAGCCAAACTGAGTTACCTATGATTGATGAGCGAGATGTTCAGCAACTCGATAAGAAAAAACTACTACTGATTGAACCGAATATGCAATCAGCATCTATCTTACAGCAACAATTTATCCACCACGGTGTCTTTGTTACCTATCGTTCAACACTACCTGACAATATAGAACCTCATGACTACGCCCTAATCAGCTTAAGCTCTAATTCCAAGCCAAGTGCTGAATCATTAAAAGTCATTTCAGATAAACTAGCACCTCACTGCCCGACCATTGTTATTGGCTTGCCAAGTACTGAATTGGCATTAACCGAGAAGTTAAATCAACTACCAAATATCACCTGTTTATCAAAACCATTTGCGAAGAAAAAACTACTAGATGCATTATTAGTTCAAAAACAAGAAGAGCAAATACTCACTCTTCCTGATCTTATGGCCTCTCATGACACCCCACATCGTTTGCCAATCAAGGTTATGGCTGTTGATGACAACCCAGCTAATCTCAAATTGATTTCAGCGTTACTGCATGAGCAAGTTGAAAGTGTTGTCACCTGTAAGAATGGTCTAGATGCTGTACAACAAGCCACCGAACAGAAATTTGATATTATTTTAATGGATATTCAAATGCCAAAAATGGACGGTGTTATGGCATGTAAAGAGATCCGAAAAACTGTCTTAAATGCACAAACGCCTGTAGTTGCGGTAACAGCGCACGCCATGGCAGGTGAACGAGAGAGGCTTATTACTGAAGGGATGGATGACTACTTAACTAAACCAATTGAAGAACATGTACTTCAACAAGTGATCATTCATTGGAGCCCATTAACCGATACGACTGATGTAGAAAAAATCGAGATCTTAGCTGATGCTATCCCTGAGCTACATGTTGAAGAAGCAAGTAATGATAAAAACGGTAGTATTGATTGGGAGGCCGCATTAAAGCAATCTGCAGGAAAAGATGATCTCGCTAAAGAGATGCTTCAAATGCTAGTGGAGTTTATTCCTGAAGTTGACGGTTGGATTGAAAAAGCGCTTGAAGGGAGCTCATCACCTGAAGAGCTTTGTCACTATATACATAAATTACATGGCAGTAGCTCGTATTGTGGCGTACCTCGATTAAAGCAACTATGTAATTTAATTGAAACCGCTCTACGACAAGAGCAGTCAATTGAAGATATAGAGCCTGAACTATTTGAACTTCAGGATGAGATGGAGAAAGTAACTAAAGATGCTCAAAAACTAATTTAATAATACCAATACCACCTATTATCTGATCAATTACTTAACTCTAAAACGTAGTTGTTCAGATAATAGTTAGCTAGCTCGATATAAACGGTAACCATTTTTTCCATCTTTTTTCACTTGATACATGGCTTCATCGGCTAAAGATAAGCAAACATCAAACTCTCCAGTAACATCAAAAGCAATACCAATACTCACTCCTACATTCACCATTGCACCCTGTTTCAGGACAATAGGCTTCGAGACGGTATCTATTAACTTTTGAGCTATGTATTCAACCAAGTTAGTACTTTTCTGATCACAGCTGATTAATACTGCAAATTCATCTCCACCTAAACGGCTAACAAGATCTTTATTCTGTCTTACTTGATTTTTTAGACGCTGAGCAATAATACATAACACTTCATCACCAGCAGCATGGCCAAAAGTATCATTAACAGTTTTGAATCCATCTAAATCTAGAACCATTACCGCTAAAACTTTGTCTTCATTTCCCGGTTTAGATTTTAAAAGGAAATCAGCACAACCTAAGCGGTTTTTTAAACCAGTTAATGTATCTAACTGAGCAAGATTCAATGCTTGCTGCTCTTTTATTACTCGGTCCGTTACGTTATAAATAACACCTTCATAATACCATTCAAGTGTCGTACTATCTTGATAAGCCGATATTAATAATTGAATCCAAACCGGCTCTCCTAATATTGGTTCAATCACAAACTCTTGACTGATTGGCTCTTGTGTTAACTTTGCTTTCTTAGCTAATTTATTACCAAGAGTAGAATCTTTTAGAAAGCTATCAAATAAACACTGACCGAGTATATCTTCTTTGCTGAGTAATAAATGACATTCTAAGCTTTCAAAAAGAACATCATTTCCTTTTAAGAGTTCTGTTTTTTCATTTAATACAAAAAAGCCAATCTGAGCTTTCTCTAATACATTACGATAATGCTTTTCCATCAAGCTAATTTTTTCACGTAATGCTCTCTCTGTATGAATAGCAGAGGTCGCACTCTCTACAAATTGATTCACACTCGAAGTAACAAGACCTATTTCATCATTTTGATGCTGCTCATCCAGCGTGAGTTTTGTCTCTTCTCCTGGACGAATAGTAGCTAATTGTGCTGCTACCCTCTTCAATGGTGTTCCCACCACTTTTTTAATTGCAATTAACATAACAATCAAAAGAATAATCGTTTGAAATACTAATAACTTTATTTGTGCTTCTACCACATCAATTGCATTTTGATTCAATAACTCTTCATTTAAAATAATTGAAATACTGCCGATAGATAAGTTATTAACAGGTGATAATAGAATATATTGGTAGCCACTCTGTTCCCAGTTAATAGCACCTAGACCGATGTCCCTTTGTTTTACATAGTTAAAACTTTCATTCGAAGTAATTTTTACTGCTAATATCTCAGGGTGTAGAAGCAGAGAGCTACCGACCTCTTCTGCTATTTCTTCATTTTCGACATAAGCTGCAATAGAAGCAGATGCCCTTACTGTCGTCACTAGTTTTTCTTGTTGGATTAAAGCGTTATCTTTCGCCTTTTTAATACCAAACTCAATCAACGCGCCTGCAATCGCTACCATATAAATCAATGCTGAAATTAACAAAGTAACAATTAATCGTTATGTTAGGGACTTATTCATGATTTATCTCTATTTTAAACTTAAAATAATACTAACGTCTGAATCTGTAGGCTTTTGATTTGTATAGCTAATTGCATTATTTTTTTCGGATAACAAGACAAGCATCTCTGCCTCTTGTTCAATAACTGTCGGTGGTATCATTCGCCCAGAAAAAGTAAGACGCGACCAGTAAGCATTAACCCTAGGTAGTGACATTTTGTTCAACAGATAAAAAAACTCTGAGCGAGTCGTAGAGTCTAATCCTCGGTCGATCATAAAAGCCAGTTCACCATTAGGCAGCGTTCGTTTCTTACCTAAAAACAAAGCAGTAACTTCATCTTTTGATAAGTGTTCAATTTGTGCTTCCTTATGGGCTACCACATAAATATCCGCAAAGCTTGAGGGCACTAGAGCAATATAGGTTAACAACAAAAATAACATTTTCTTCATTACTACACCTAAAATACAAAGCTAATAGAAGCAGAAAAAAGGTTTACATCCTGGCTTTGGTAAAGGTCACCACCAGCGCCCGCCCACATCGCAGAGCCTGCTGATGCAATTGAGACGTGATCCCACTGTAAATTCAGTGCTGCTTGTTGATGAAAATCCCAACGAGTACCAAGAGTAATCGTATCTTGCTCTATACGCCCTGAGTTAATTATAAAAGTAGTAGTTTGAAATAATGTCGTTAATTGAGGCGCCTTTCCTTCCCAAAGGTACTCTTCATTATAAAATTCATTTTTAGGCTTGAAAAAAGAATAATTAATATATGGAGTAAAAGTTGAAATCCGCTTACCAAAGGTTAAATATCCACCTAAGCCACTTGGCATTATAGATATATCAGCATCGCTATACGTCAACTCAGAGAGTAATAACCAATCATAATTATCAAATTGCACACTAATTTGTGCATATTTAATTTGCTCCCCTTTAATCTTCAATTCGTCACTTAATGCACCTGCTAGTTCACGAATTCTAGCGGGTAAAAGTCCTATATCTGAATGTTCTATCTCTTCAAGGACAAATTGCAGCTGCATTGCTTGTTCTGGTAAATCAGAGCCAACAGTGACAGCAGCTAAGGTTGTTCTAAAGCTCCAATCATTTCTATCTGCAGTCAAACTTAATGCAAGAAGGTCATCACCTTCAAATTCATAAACCGTCTCACCCGCACTCATTTCTGATTTAGAATGACTTTTCCCATATTGGGCTTTAATCCGCCAATAGGTACTTTCTGTTTCAAAGTAATAAGCAGCATCAATACCATCTACAGAGTAAATAGGCACCCAGCTATATACTTCACTTGGCGGTCTAGCCCATAAATGAGCATAATCAATACGTCTAGTATCTGACAAAGCAAAAAGATCTAGTCCCATTCGACCAAATCGAATATCTACATTTGAAATAGGATGCAGAGCTAAGTAAGCCCATTC
This sequence comes from Aliivibrio wodanis, assembly GCF_052920805.1. Classification (NCBI taxonomy): domain Bacteria; kingdom Pseudomonadati; phylum Pseudomonadota; class Gammaproteobacteria; order Vibrionales; family Vibrionaceae; genus Aliivibrio; species Aliivibrio wodanis. The sequence continues at coordinate 2,921,347 of NZ_JBREXA010000002.1, read as the reverse complement.
AAGCGAATCACTTAGTTCATAATCTACTTCATCAGCAAGAACAACTTGAACCATCGTGCTCCAGTAAGGGGACGATCGATAAGACAACTGCGCTCCTATTTGGGAGTCAGTTTGGAATGAAGAGGTTTGATCTATATCGAGTGTTTGAGAATAGTCTCGAATATAGCCAATTTGCTCAGTATCGTCATAGGTATAGCCAAGTGTGCCAAACCCTGAAAATGTCCAATTACTTACCTCACTTTCTGATTGAGCAGAAAATGAAAATAAACAACTGAATATTGGTAATAAAATAGGAAGTATTTTCGTCACAACTGTTCTCTTTTATAACTCTACGCTTGATTTATAATTAACAAACCGAATGTTATACCATCAATGGTACAGGAGTTAATACGAAATAAACAGTCTTAGATACTCTTAAATTAAGATTCAAAGATAACGGTGGCGACAGCGTAATGCCTTTCATCAGAAATGGTTAGATGAGTATGAGATATTTGGAATGATTGAGAAAGCTCGAGAGCCTTACCTGAGAGTGTTAATAGCGGTTTACCATTCTCATCATTTGAGATAGTAAAATCATGAAAGGTAACACCGTGTGCAATACCGGTGCCTAACGCTTTAGAAGCAGCTTCTTTTGCTGCAAAACGCTTAGCTAAGAAACGTCCTTTTTGCTTTAATGATTGATATTTACTAAATTCAGATGAACTTAAGATGCGCTCAGCGAACGCATCTCCTGAACGAGAAAGGGCTTTCTCAACCCTTTCTATTTCAGCAATATCAGTCCCTAGACCAACAATTGCCATTACTTACGAGCACCAAGCATAATACGGTGCATATCCGCGACGGCTTTTTCTAAACCATCAAACACCGCACGTCCCATAATAGAGTGGCCGATGTTTAATTCATAGATTTCTGGCAGAGCCGCAATCGCTTCAACGTTATGATACGTCAAGCCATGACCAGCATTAACAATTAGGCCTTTAGATGCAGCATAACTTGCGCCTGCTGCAATTTTTTTCAGCTCATCTTGCTGTGCTTCTTCTGTTTTTGCATCAGCGTAAGCACCAGTATGGAGTTCAATATATGGCGCACCACATTCAACCGCGGCATCAATTTGCTCTTTATCTGCATCGATAAATAAGGACACTTTAATGCCAGCATCAGAGAGTTTTGTCGTTGCAGCCTTCACTTTCTCAAGCTGACCTAAGACATTTAACCCACCTTCTGTCGTTAACTCTTCACGCTTCTCTGGTACTAAGCAAACAAATTCAGGTTGTGTTTCAAGTGCAATACCAACCATTTCATCCGTCACTGCCATTTCCAAGTTCATTCGCGTTTGTAGCGTTTCACGCAGAATACGTACATCACGATCATTAATATGACGACGGTCTTCACGCAGGTGAATCGTAATACCCGCAGCACCAGCACGCTCTGCAATTTCAGCAGCATGAACAGGATCTGGGTATTTAGTTCCTCTTGCATTTCTAAGGGTGGCTACGTGATCGATATTAACGCCAAGTAAAATTGAACTCATTTTAGAATACTCCTTGTTCTTGGAAGAAACAGTTCCCTACTTTTTAGGGGCTTGCCGCCAAGATACGGCTTTAAGGCTATGCGTGTAAAGCGTTTTGCCGCTTTTAATTGCTCTAGTGTCACAAATCGTCGCTCACTGATGGCAATCAATTCATTCCCTTTAAAACTCATTAAGGGATCATGACGAATGGATGCCATAAAACCTTGTTGCTCACGATAACGATAGGTCATTTCTGGGGAAACCATTTCACCACTACCAGCACAATGTAACAAATCGACGCCATAGCCCAGTGAAGATAATAAAGCTAATTCAAAACGACGCAAAGCAGGTTCTGGATTTTTGGTTTGTGCTAACTCAGTTAACGCGGTGAGATAATCTAAAAAAAGAGCTGGATATGGGGTTTCTTGTTCAATCACACGCACCAACAGTTCATTGATATACATGGCTGAATAGAGATTAATGCCAGTAAGAGGAATAGCCAAACTGATACTTTCAGCCTGACGCAGTGTTCGCATCGAACCTTTACCTGACCATTTCATAAGTAATGGGGTAAACGCTTGCAATACACCTTTTAGATTAGATCGCTTACTTCGCGCACCTTTAGAGATGATAGATAAACGACCATATTCTTCGCTAAACACGTCTAAAATTAGACTGCTTTCACTATATGGTCTACGGTGCAGGACAAAACAACGTTGTAAGCCTTCTTCCACGTTTCTTACCTATAAAAAAGAATGCACTATGCGCTTCGCTAACTATAAACGCTTCGCTTCTAGATACTATAAAAATGTATTTCGCTATAATAAAAAATCCCAAACAACTTAAATTAATTTGATTAAGTTATTCGGGATCTTGTTCTAGATCTTATAGTTTCTAGTTTCTAGAAATTATAAATCGTCGATGTAACCTAGAGAACGAAGTGCTCGCTCATCATCAGCCCAACCAGATTTAACTTTAACCCAAAGCTCTAAATACACTTTACGGTCAAACAAGCCTTCCATATCAATACGAGCTTCACGACCAATAACCTTGATCTTCTCGCCATTCTTACCAACAACCATTTTCTTTTGACCTAAACGCTCAACAAGAATAAGACCGTTAATATGGAAACCATCCATCTTAGGATTGTAATCAAAACGTTCAATTTCAACGGTTACTGAATATGGCAATTCTTCACCCGTAAAACGCATTAGCTTTTCACGAATAATTTCAGACGCCATGAAACGTTGAGAACGATCGGTTACATACTCTTCAGGGAAGTGATGTACTGCTTTTGGCAAATACTGACGAACTAATTTCTGAACAACATCAATATTAGAGCCTGATTTAGCTGAAATTGGCACAACGTCAACAAAATCCATTTTTTCTGTCATGGTTTGAAGGTGCGCCATAACGTCATTTTTATCTTTAACGTTATCTACTTTATTCACCAATAAAACCGTAGGGAATTCTGCTTTTCTCAGCTTATTCAATACCATTTCATCATCAGGTGTCCAGTGCGTACCATCAACCATAAATAGAACCAAGTTAACATCGCTTAACGATGAGTTTGCAGCACGGTTCATTAAACGGTTAATCGCTCGTTTTTCTTCAATATGAAGACCTGGAGTATCAATATAAATCGCTTGATAATCCCCATCCGTATCAACACCCATAATACGGTGACGAGTCGTTTGAGGTTTACGTGATGTAATCGAAATCTTCTGCCCCAAAATTTGGTTAAGAAGTGTTGATTTACCTACGTTTGGACGACCAACGATAGCAATAAAACCACAGTGTTGGTTGTCGCTAGATTCTGTTTTAGCTTCTGATGAGAAGTACGCATCTAGATCGAATTCTTTGTCATCTGACATTAATTTACTTGCCCTAATGCTATGTCAGCAGCCGACTGTTCTGCCTTGCGGCGGCTACTTCCTTTGCCGATAACAGGCTTATCCAAGCCTGCCACGATACATTCAATAGTGAACTCTTGGTTATGAGCTTCACCTTTAATTTTTGTTACTGTGTACGTTGGTAACGGCTTACGACGACCTTGTAGGTACTCTTGAAGACGTGTCTTTGGATCTTTTTGTGATACACCCGGTTCAATTGAATCTAAACGAGTCTTGTACCACGCTAAAATAATCCCACGTATAACTTCAGTGTCGCTATCTAGGTAGATGCCACCAATGATCGCTTCTACCGCATCCGCTAAAATAGAATCACGACGGAAGCCACCACTTTTCAATTCACCAGGGCCTAAAAATAGGTAATCACCCAGTTGGAACTCACGGCCTAACTCAGCTAACGTATGCCCACGAACTAAGGTTGCACGCATACGACTCATATCACCTTCGTCCACTTTAGGGAATCGATGATACAGCTCATCAGCAACAACAAAACTCAAGATCGAATCGCCAAGAAACTCTAAGCGTTCGTTGTGAATGCTGTTTGCACTACGGTGAGTCAGCGCCAGCTTTAAAAAACCTTCGTCTTTAAATTGGTAACCAATTTTCTTTTCTAAGCGTTGTAATGAAGAATTCATAATCTTAATCAGTCTATGCCACCGATGCGGTTAAAACGCACACCAGTAGGAATAAAGGAAGGCAGCACACTATCGCTACCACGTTCAAATTCAAAGCTGATCCAGATCCCGACCGCTTTACCCACTAAGTTCGCTTCTGGGACAAAGCCCCAATAACGGCTGTCGGCACTGTTGTCACGATTATCGCCCATCACAAAGTAATTCCCCTCTGGAACAACCCACTCGTTATAACCAGGTCGAGGTTGGTAGTTAGAAACACGATCAACTCTCATCGGGTTAACCAGAATATCATGCGTTGTCTCTTTTGCTAACTGTTCAGTATATTGAACTAAGTTAGTACGATCTGGCGTGAATTCACTGTCTTTCATGTTCGTTAACGGGATGATATTACACTTGCTCTCGCCTTTTGGCTTAACACATAACTGCTTTGAAGAACTATAAACAACAGTATCGCCAGGTTTACCAACTACACGTTTAATATAGTCGACACTTGGCTGTGGTGGAAATTTAAAAACAACAATATCACCACGCTCTGGTTTTCCAGTTTCTACTAACTGCGTACGCCAAACAGGGTCTTTAACTCCATAAGAGAATTTTTCGACCAAGATAAAATCCCCGACTAAAAGAGTCGGCATCATCGAACCGGATGGGATCTGGAACGGCTCATAAATAAATGAGCGCAACACTAAAACAAGGCCAATCACTGGAAAAATAGAAACCGATTGTTCTATCCATGCCGGTTGAGGAGCAACTTTTACAAGTGTCGCTTCATCAACTTGTCCATTCGCTTGCTCACGAGCTGCTGCAATTTTTTGCTTACGCTTTGGTGCCAAGACGAATTTATCAATAGCCCAAATAACCCCTGTAAACAGTGTTACCAGAACTAAAATAAGTGAAAAAGTGTTAGCCATTACATTCCCTTAAGTTATTAAGTGTTGCATAACAAAGAAAGCGAAGACCATTGATCATCGCTTTCTTTGAACTGTAATAAAGCTTAATTTACGTCACTCTGAAAAATCAGGTGTTATAAATTAATCTTTACCTATATGAAGAATCGCAAGGAAAGCTTCTTGAGGTAATTCAACATTACCAATCTGCTTCATACGTTTCTTACCATCTTTTTGCTTCTTCAACAGTTTTTTCTTACGGCTAATATCGCCACCATAACATTTTGCGATTACGTTTTTACGTAATTGCTTCACCGTTGAGCGCGCAATAATGTGAGCTCCGATCGCCGCTTGAATCGCAATATCAAACATTTGACGAGGGATGAACTCTTTCATCTTCTCAACCAATAAACGACCACGGCTTTGTGCATTATCATGGTGAGTAATGATCGCTAATGCATCAACTCTGTCACCATTGATTAATACATCCACACGAACCATGTTTGACACTTCATAACGTTGGAAGTTGTAATCCAGTGACGCGTAGCCACGAGAAGTTGACTTCAAACGGTCGAAGAAATCTAGTACTACTTCTGACATAGGAACATCATATGTCAGCGCAACTTGGTTGCCGTGATATACCATATCAACTTGAATACCGCGTTTTTCAACACATAATGTAATCACATTACCTAAGTATTCAGCAGGAACTAAGATATTACAGCGTGCGATAGGTTCACGAATTTCTTGTAAGTCGTTTGTTGCTGGTAATTTTGATGGGCTATCTACATACAGTAAATCACCATTATTCAATACTACTTCATAAACAACCGTTGGCGCTGTTGTAATTAGGTCAAGGTCATATTCACGCTCTAAACGCTCCTGGATAATCTCCATATGTAGCATTCCAAGGAAGCCACAACGGAAACCAAAACCAAGTGCTGCTGAACTTTCTGGTTCATAGAAAAGCGATGCATCATTTAGACTTAATTTACCTAACGCATCACGGAAGTTTTCGTAATCATCAGAAGATACAGGGAACAGACCCGCGTATACCTGCGGTTTTACTTTTTTGAAACCAGGTAAACGCTCTTCACAACCGCCTTTAGCGTGTGTCAGCGTATCACCTACAGGTGCGCCTAAGATGTCTTTAATACCACAAACAACCCAGCCTACTTCACCGGTATTTAATCCATCAGTATCAATTTGTTTTGGTGTAAAGATACCAATGCGGTCAATACCCCAAACTTGTCCTGTGCTCATTACTTTGATTTTGTCATTTTTCTTCAGTGAACCATTTTTAATTCGAACTAAAGAAACAACACCTAAGTAGTTATCAAACCATGAATCGATAATAAGCGCTTGTGTTGGACCGTCAGGATCCCCTTCTGGAGCAGGAACTGATTTAACGATAGTTTCTAGAACTTCATCAACACCTAAACCTGTTTTCGCTGAACAGCGCGTTGCTTCCATCGCGTCAATGCCAACGATTTCTTCAATTTCTTCTGCTACACGCTCTGGATCAGCTGCTGGTAAATCAATCTTATTTAAGATTGGGACTACTTCTAAATCCATTTCAATTGCGGTGTAACAGTTTGCTAATGTTTGTGCTTCAACACCTTGGCCGGCATCGACTACCAATAATGCGCCTTCACAAGCGGCAAGTGAACGTGATACTTCGTATGAGAAGTCAACGTGCCCTGGTGTATCGATAAAGTTTAGTTGATAGGTTTCACCATCTTTCGCCGTATAGTCTAGAGTTACACTCTGTGCTTTAATGGTGATACCGCGTTCACGTTCAAGATCCATTGAATCAAGAACTTGTGCTGCCATTTCACGGTCTGACAGGCCACCACAAACTTGGATAAGGCGGTCAGATAGTGTAGATTTACCGTGATCGATATGGGCAATAATAGAAAAATTACGAATATGCTTCATGAATGACGTGACAAACTCAATTAGTTAATGGGATTGGATCGTGAGATCAAGTAATGGGATTCTACCCAATTTCCTCGCAAGTCGCTATCTTATCCTGCTGCATTTACTGAGATAGTGTCAGAAATCGGCTCACCAAGGACTCGAATCAAGCTAACTTGTTGTTCTGTGTTCAGCTCAATTCGTTGGGAAAGGGCTTTCGCAATAAAATATCCTACCCATGATGAAAAAGCGGCGATGATAATAGTAGTAACTTCACCGATACCAATAAATGGTGAAACTAACCATTCAGAAAGCAGCGCACCAAACAAAAGAAATAGCAAAGGCACAAGATAAACAATAGCGGCAGATTGCAATAAATTCTTCTCTGGTAATCCAATTTCAACCATTTGCCCTACCGCCAGTTTCTTATCTGTATGAAAAGCCCAGTGATGCACTTTTCCCGGTAAAACTTTAGAAACGATACCCGTTCCACATGAGTCTTTCGATGAGCAATGATTACAGCTGGTTTGTTGTTGGCAACCAACCACAATAATATCATCTTGAATATCTAACACCGTAGCTAATGCTGTCATCATTACGACTACTGCTCCTCGCTTTTTGATTTTAAGGTGCTAAAAGTAACCGATTCAGAAATACGTTTCGCTGTAATAGCAGGTATATCTCCAACAACACTTATCTCATAATCACCATTAATATAACTATAAAGTGAACGTCTACCTTGGCGAATAGATTGATCTGAATGGCTTAGTTTATCGGCTTCTGAAATATAGACTGCAAAATTAAATAATCCATCAGAATACATTTGGCTCTCAACAGCACGTTGATTCATTGCTAGACGATAACGATTGAAATAAACTTTTTTAAATCCGTTAGGTAGCCAATTAACACTCCAAGTTGCTTTATCTTCGGCAGCCGGCGCATTCGGCATAACTTTAGGTAGCTCGACATCACCCAAACGTTTATTCATATAATCTGCGATTTGATCATTTACTGTATATGAGACTACACGATATTGTTCAATAATATCCCCGTCACGATTCATTAAATCGGTACGTAATGGTAATTTACTGCGCTCATCAATCCAGACAATATAAGAATAACGATTACCATCTTTAGAGACGATACGTACAACTTGTGTTGGTGAACCCGCCTCTCTTGCTCTTCCCATTGATACAAAATCATAATATTGCTTAAGTTGAACAACATCTTTATGTAATAAAGGGATCACAGGGGCGACAATGGATTCAGATTGAATCGAAAATGGTTCATTTCCTTGCTCTAAATACGTAATTTCTTCATTACGACGTATCACTTCTCGCATTGAGCCACTTAAGTAAACAAGATGAGAGAGTGTCATATTATCAGCATGAGAATGGCGATACATAAAAGGTTCTATACCACTTTTCTTTACTAATATATAAGAAAGTTCATAGTTTAATTGGTGGTTTGCCTCTCCCATTTGATGCAACAAAGCCTCAGCAGACGACTGTTCATCTGCTGAGGCCATTATTGGAAAGAAGCTGACCAAAGCGATAAAGCTGATCAGGATACGTTTCATTATTCTGCCAATGTTGTATTTTGCTCTAATAAATCGCGATCAATTGAGCCATCGTGCGCATTCAAACGAAGTTGCAATTCATAATCTTGCAGCATTGCATTAATACGCTTACGCTGTTCCATTACATTTGCTTCCGTTGATGTTTTATTCGCTAATGAATCACGAGTTAAACTTACTGGTTCTGCCGTTCCACTAAAAGGTATGGTATCTAAAACTTGTATATCACCACTTGAAGGGATAACACTTGGATCGGCACCATTGTATTTCTGAACCCCAACAATAACCACTAAAGAAAAACACGCGGCCATAGCTACTTGGCTAAATTGAGTTAGCCAGCTTGGTAGTGTTTTCTTCGCTTCACTTGGTGTTGGCTGTGAAGGCATAAACTCTGTCACAGTATCATTCATTTGATGAACTGGCTCATTCTCAAGAGCAAGAGCAACGTTGCCAGCAATATTCCAATCTTTGCTGACTGGCGTTTCACCCCTCAGTACATCACCAATTAAATGGTAATTTTCCCAGGTTTCTGCGTTTTCAGGTTGTGAAAGTGATTCAATGAACGCATTGTCCATCTCTTCATTATCTATAAACGCTGAAATTTGTTCTTTATCAGTCATTGTCTTCACCGTTTGACCGTTGGAAATAATTAACGCTGCATTAGCGGTTGAATCTTTTTCTCAACAACTTCACGAGCACGGAAAATACGAGAACGAACCGTACCAACCGGACACTCCATTACAACAGCAATATCTTCATAACTTAAGCCTTCGAGCTCTCGCAATGTTATCGCTGTTTTCAAATCTTCAGGTAAACCATCAATAGTAGAGAATACGATTTGTCGTAATTCTTCAGTTAATGATAAATTCTCAGGGTTGGTGACTTCTTTTAAAGCACTTGCCCCTTCATAATATTCTGCATCCTCAGCATCAACATCCGATGCTGGAGGCCTACGCCCTTGAGCAACAAGGTAGTTCTTCGCAGTATTAACTGCAATGCGATACAACCAAGTATAAAATGCACTATCTCCTCGAAAGGTTGGTAACGCACGATATGCTTTGATAAACGCTTCTTGCGCCACATCAGGAACATCACCACTGTTTTTTACATAACGGGCAACAAGGCTACACACTTTATTTTGATACTTAACCACCAAATGGTTAAAGGCTTGTTTATCACCACGTTGAACACGCTCAATTAAAACTTGATCTGTTAACTGCTCACTCATTGGAGCGGGTACTCCCATGTTATTCTTCTTAGATGCGCATTAAGTTTACATTACGCAATAGCTAAATATTTTAGCTATACCACAATTAACTTGAGCACTATGTATGAGTTTCTAATCTTTAGAAAGTTCCTTTATTATTACATTTTTTTATCAATTTAATAGTTCAATGATTGATTAATACTGTTTTTTTACCTTCTTTTATCCTCTCATTTTCTATTTTCTATTCTTGATATTTAAGATTCCATCTCAAAAAGTGACGCTATTGTCGAGATTCTGATAAAATACTCGGATAATCACAGGATAATGATGAATATATGAACATAACCAATGAACACAGTTGTGACGTTTTAGTCATAGGCAGTGGTGCTGCTGGTCTTTCACTTGCACTTAGAGTCGCACCACATGGAAAGGTGATCGTTTTAAGTAAAGGCCCTCGTAATGAAGGCTCTACCTACTACGCTCAAGGTGGCATTGCTGCCGTATTTGATGAAAGTGATACCGTAGAATCTCATGTCGATGATACGCTTGTAGCTGGTGCACATATCTGTGACAAAGATGTTGTCACCTTTATTGCTGAGAATGCCAAGCATTGCGTTCAATGGTTAATCGATGGCGGTGTTCCTTTTGATCACGATGATGAAAAAGAAACCGACACTACCGATCCAAAATTTCATTTAACTCGCGAAGGTGGTCATAGTCACCGTCGTATTCTGCATGCTGCAGATGCAACGGGCAAAGCGATGCAGAACTCGCTACAAGACAACGTCCTAAACCATCCTAATATTACTATTTTTGAACGCCACAATGCGCTGGACTTAATCACTGAAGATAAAGTTGGTGGAGAAGCAGATAAAGTCGTTGGGGCTTATATTTGGAACCGCGATGCTGAGCACGTAGAAACGGTTCGTGCTAAATTTGTTGTGTTAGCAACCGGTGGTGCTTCTAAGGTTTACCAGTATACCTCTAACCCTGATGTATCTTCAGGAGATGGCATTGCAATGGCTTGGCGTGCTGGTTGTCGTGTGGCTAACTTAGAATTTAATCAGTTTCACCCTACGTGCTTATTCCATCCTGATGCTCGTAATTTCCTAATGACCGAAGCTCTACGCGGCGAAGGCGCTTATTTGCGTCGCCCTGACGGTACACGTTTTATGCCTGATTTTGATGAGCGCGGAGAACTTGCTCCTCGTGATGTCGTGGCTCGTGCTATCGACTTTGAAATGAAACGTTTAGGTGCTGACTGCATGTATTTAGACATCAGCCATAAACCTGAAGATTTCATTCATCACCACTTCCCTACCATTAATGAAAAACTGCTTTCATTTGGTATTGATATGACTAAAGAACCTATCCCAATTGTACCTGCTGCTCACTATACTTGTGGCGGTGTTATGGTTGATAAACAAGGTCAAACCGACATTGATGGTTTATTTGCGATTGGTGAGGTGAGCTATACGGGACTTCATGGAGCAAACCGTTTAGCATCTAACTCATTGTTAGAATGCGTTGTTTATGCATGGTCTGCAGCAGAACACATTATTAAAGACATGAATAATCGTGAGCTACCACCATCATTACCCGTTTGGGATGAGAGCCAAGTTGAATGTTCAGATGAAGAAGTGGTAATTCAGCATAACTGGCATGAATTACGCTTGTTTATGTGGGATTACATGGGAATCGTTCGTACTGATAAGCGTCTAGAGCGAGCACTTCGCCGAATTCAACTATTGAAACAAGAAACCCATGATTACTACAGTAATTTCCGCGTTTCTAATAACTTGATCGAACTGCGAAATCTGCTTGATGTATCTGAGTTGATGGTGCGATGTGCGATGGAACGTAAAGAGAGCTGTGGCTTGCATTACACGCTTGACTACCCAGAATCTTTGGAAGAGTCAGGGCCGACTATTTTAGTCCCTCAAAACTTTAGTTAATATTAAATTACATACCCTACACTCTATCGTGGGGTATGTATTTCTTGCTTCCATAAGCTAAGGTCAATTCCAATCATTCCCTATTCATTTTTACTGATTTCGTTAGCTGAATTGGTATTACCTTAGCAACACAGCAAGTTGATGCTGCTTATTTATACTCATCATATCCCCGAATAAATAAAAGTATTTCTTTGTATACACATTTTTTGCCTGAAGAATACAGACACTTTTACTTATCCAACAAAACCCGAATAACAACCCAATCACGGTGATCATCAGACTCTCTTTTAACAAAAGTATAGCTACCCTGTTGATCTAATAATTGATGATAAAGTAAGGCGCAATGTTGGTATAGAAAATAAAATAGAAGAGGAATGAGAGGAAACGGGAGTGTATTAATTAAAACTATCACCCACCCCAAGTAGAAATAACTACCATATAGAATGAGATAGGCGATATGAGAAAAACTAAGCGTTATTTTAACGAAGTTTACTGAGGTTGTGCTCAACTATCTTATCTACTATAGAAGCATGAGCCAGGTTATCACTGCGTCCATGTCCCATAATCCACGTAAACAAATCAGGATCATCACTCTCTAATAATGAGACAAAACTCTGCTGTTCAGCTTCTGTAAGATCTTCAAAACGTTCATCAAAAAATGGCATGATTACAACATCTAATTCCAGCATCCCACGGCGGCAAGCCCACTTTACTCGTGCTTTTTCTTCGACACTGTACATACAGTCCCCTAACGTAAAATATAGAAATAACTGGCTCTGAGTTTATCAGCCTATTTCAATGACAACCATGATCTAAAGTCACAATATTAAGAAGATGAGACATAAAACTACTTGTTTCTTTTTACTGACATTTAAAATGCAGACATTTACTATAAAGGGATAACTTAACTAACTATAAGAATTTTCTGATGAGTACTGAATTTCCAGCATTATCAATAAAAAAAGATGACACATTACCAAATTTCGCTATTTCTAAACTCGAAAATTGGGCATTAATTACCATAGTCGGTAACGACAAAAAATCTTACTTACACGGCCAAGTTACCTGTGATGTCGTAGCTTTAGCTCAAGATGAGGTAACTTTTGGTGGTCACTGTGATGCAAAAGGTAAGCTATGGAGTATCTTTAATCTCTTTCATCATAACGATGGTTACGCTCTATTTCAGCGTAAAAGTGCTATTGAAACCGAATTAACTGAAATCAAAAAATATGCTGTATTTTCTAAAGTAGATATCACTATTAGTGATGACATTTTACTTGGCTTTACTGGTCAAGATGCACAAACATGGATTAATGAAAATACAGAAAACCAAGGAGATGTGAGAGTTTCTCAATTTGGTACTTTTGTAAAAATTTCAGATCTACAGTGGTTACTTGTTTCGACCTCAGAACAGAAAGATGCTGTATTTAGTACCTTAACCCAAGCTGTACTGTGTGATGATTCATTATGGTCTCTTTATAATATCAAACAAGGTTATCCTCAACTAGACGCCTCTTTAAGCAACGATCATATCCCTCAAGCTATGAACTTACAGGCCATTGATGGAATTAGCTTTAAAAAAGGGTGTTACACTGGTCAAGAAACGATAGCAAGAGCAAAGTATCGTGGTATGAATAAACGTGCAATGTACCTATTATCAGGTCAATCAGAACTAGCTCCTGCTGCTGGCGATACAATTGAGCGTAGCGTTGGGGATAATTGGCGTAAAGGAGGCACAATTGTATCTGCATTCCGCTATGATGATGGCTATACAGTAGCCTTAGCTATTCTTCCAAATGATCTGGAAGAAGATACAAAATTTAAACATCAAGAAGTTATCTGGAAAAAAGATACGTTACCGTACTCTTTGGATGATAAATAGGTCATTTCGTAAAATAATAACGTTATAAATATAACGAAGGTAAGTCGCCTATTACTGTATTGAGACTAAGATTAATTTACATAATTACATTTATTAGTTGATATACAGCGCATAACTCCTAATTTAAGTGTGAATTGTTATTTATTTTTTATGAATAAGTAGCATTAATGTATCGCATTAGCTATCTTGTTTATGTGTTCTTTTATTACAAAAGAATGCATAAATTGTTTAACTCCAAACAATTTATCCAATATACCTATATATATTGGAAGTGCATCTGTGACTGTTTGCCCGAATTTATTTCGGGCTTTTTTTATTGTCATAAGACAAATAACGACAGCAGCACTGATGCATTACCCAGCAATTAAGTAAGTTAAATGATAAAAACTAATAGTAATTTAGTGTTTAATATCGAATAAAGATCAAATTTAAGACGATAAAAATACAAAAAATGTCTTTATCATCACTCTATCCTAATTTTGTAACATCAACGTCATCTTTTCTGCTTTATAATAGCCTAAAACAAATCAAACACATTTGTAATGTAATATTAATCACTAAAGGATAACGTGATGCGATTTTTTAAGCACTATGCACCGAGCATGATTGCTAAACATATTAGTCGACTATTTAACGGAAAAATTCATATTCATGGCATCGGCGAGTTTCGCTTTGAACAAGGGCGATTAATTGTCCCGACTCAAGCTGAGCGTGAACATTATAAAATGATAAAAGAAATTAATTTAGAAGTGGCTCGATTAAAGCTGTGCTATTAGAGTAAATTGCTATTGAATAAATAAAAAAGGTAGCTTGAAAGCTACCTTTTTTGTATTTGTAATACCGACATAAACACTATAAATCTAATACCAATGCTCAGATATTAGATCATCTATTTATTACTGCTGAGCAATTTTAGGCAAACGCCCAGAAACACCCAACGCACGCTTTAAACACTCATCTTTGACTGGTGTTAATTCATTGGTAAGGGACATCCCTATCCCTCTTACTAATTTTTTAATCGGATTTACGCCAGAAAAAAGTTCTTTAAATCCCTGCATTGAAGCTATCATTTGCGCTGCTTCAGCTTTTCTCCAACGCTCAAAAGAACGTAAATTGACTTTAGAACCAATATCTTTACCTTCTTGATGTAATTCTATAATTGTTTCAGCTAAGGCGGCGGCATCAGCTAATCCCAAATTCACACCCTGCCCTGCTAATGGGTGAATGGTGTGTGCAGCATCTCCCACTAATACAACTCGCTCTTTTACAAAGTCTTTGGCATAGCGCATCTTCAACGGAAACGCTTGGCGAGCCCCTTCAACCTTACATAAACCAAGTTGGTTATCAAAAGCTGCGGTTAATTGCTTATTAAAGTCTTCTTCTGGCATTGAAACTAAATTTTCAGCATTTAGAGGATCTAATGACCAAACTATTGAGCTTAAATTTTCCTCGCCTAAAGGAAGAAAAGCTAATGGTCCTTCTGGTCTGAATATCTGACGAGCAGTTTGGTTATGGTTCTCAACAGTACGAATATTTGCAACAAGGGCACTGTGACCATAATCCCAATGCGTTAGTGGGATATCTACTTGATTACGTAACCAGGAGTTAGCACCATCAGCTCCCACAACAAGCTTAGCTGTAATTGCCTTGCCCGACTCTAAAGTAAGCCATGCCTCACTTTCACCAAACATAATGTTACTACAACGTTCTGGTGCTAATAGTGTTACGTTATCTTGCTTTGAAATTGTGTCCAATAGGGAGAGTTGAATAACTCGGTTTTCTACAATATGGCCTAAATTACGTTGAGCGATCTGATCTGCATCAAAATCAATATGAGCAAAGCTGTCTTGCTCCCATACTTTCATTGAGGTGTAAGGTGCAGCTCTTCGAGATTTGATCCCTTGCCATGCGCCTACATTATCTAAGATATTCTCACTGGCTCTGCTGATGGCTGACACTCGAATATCAGGTAAATCAGCTAATTCAGTTTCAGGTAATTGGCTCTCAATAATAGCAATTCTTAATCCACTTTGTTCTAAGGCTGCGGCAACAGTTAAACCAACCATGCCACCGCCAATAATTGCAACATCTACACTTCGCATCATAATTATCTATTCACTCTACCCATTGCTCGTAATGTCAGGGGCTTTAAAAAAGAACGGAAAGTATCAACAGCACACAAACTCACATTTCTTCCAATAATCATTGGAAATGCATTATTAGCAAAAATAGATACTAGGCCTGCTGTCATTGTTATTGTCTGTTTTTGATCTTCTTGACGTCGTTTCTGATATTCAGAAAGCACACGATACTCGCCAATATCATCCCCTGATTTATTTGCGATAGTTAAACATTCCGCTAATGAAAATACATCTCGGATCCCTAAATTAAACCCCTGGCCTGCAATTGGATGAAGTGTTTGGGCCGCATTACCTATTGCTGCAAAACGATGTGATATATGGCTTTTTTGCCTACGTAACCATAATGGATAATGTGCACGTTTTCCTGTTTTATATAACTTACCTAAACGCCAACCAAACGCTTTTTGTAAATGCTCTAAAAAGGAATCATCGTCGTAATTTAATATCTGTTGCGATTCTTCAGGGCTTACACACCATACAAGTGAGCTTCGCCCCTGTGACATAGGGAGCAAAGCGAGTGGGCCATGTTCAGTAAAACGCTCAAACGCTTTTCCTTGAGGGTTAATATCGCTAGTGACATTAGCGATAATCGCCACTTGATGAAAGTTATCATTTTCACTATCAATATTCATAGTTTTACATGTCTTTGATTCGGCACCATCAGCTGCAACAATCAAAGAAGCTGTGATCTCATCCCCTGTTGATAAGGTCAATGTAGATACTGCTATATCACGTTCAATATGAGTAACAGAAGCAGGACAGAGTAACGTAATATTGCTAGATGCTGCTAATGCTTGATGGTAAAAACGTCCAACATCCGCTAACTCAACCACATAACCTAAACTATCTACACTTAGCTCTTTCGAGGTTAACTCAGTTAACCCCATATGGTGTCTATCTGACACATGAATATGATGAATAGGTGTCGTAAATGATTCGAATTCTGACCAAAGCCCAATATCTTTTAATAACTCAGACGTCCCATTAGATAACGCGATGCTTCTTGCGTCATAACCTGGGTGAAGATCTAAATTCGGCTCTACCGCCTCAATGACAGCAATCGACAAGCTGTCTTTATTCATATTCTCAAGAGCTAAAGCCAGTGTTGACCCAGCCATTGCACCACCCACGATCACTACATCATAATGTGTCATAGCTTTACCTAATTAGTGCACTGTTTTAGAGGCGTCGTTATGTACTTTTTGACCTAATTCAGCATGAATCGTCAATACACAAATACGAACGTGTTCCATCACTTGCTCAAACAACGCTTCTTGCTCTTCAAGATCATCATCTTCATCAATCCCTAGACGGGCAATTTCTTCTAAATCTAATAGCGCTTCTTTTAGTGATTCAGAGCCTTTATCTAGTTTTAATTCAACTAAACCTAATCCAGAAATAAAATGGTTAACCCATTCACTTAATCCGTCAGCTCGATTCATCAATGTTTCTTTCACATCAGGAATAAGCATGTCTAAAGCAAAATTATCACTGCTTAATTCAGCAACAGTACACTGAAAGATTGCACTGCCTATTTTTAATGCACTGTCTGGCCAACCCATTCCGTCATTTGTGTAATCAAAGATCAGTGGTTTCCAAGTTTGATCATCTAATGATAATCCACCACTTATCATTCCAACTAACAAACCATGTAACTCCGATGGCGTTACTGCAAGTTTACTGTCCTGTAAAGCTGATTCAACCGCTAGGAATTTTGGCATTTTAATTTCGCTCATGGAGACGATCTCTGAATTTATTAATGATGAGGCAATGCTACCACTTTGCGCATTTTCAGAAAACTCACGATCTCTCTCAATTGAGTATCTTTTCATCATATTGTTGTTTTATTAAGAATATAGTTAACCACTATCAATAAAGATAAGGGAAATACTTGAATCTTATTAGCGCATTTCTTATAGTTTCGTACACTGTTCACTGACGGCTTGCCTACTCAGTGTAATTCTATAGTTTAACAATGAGTGATGTATTGATGACAAGCCAAGCCGTGCAAGTCCAAATATTAGGACGCACCATCAAGGTTAACTGCCCTGCGGGTCAAGAAGCAGCGTTAAAAGAGGCCGCTAAAGATTTAGATAATCGTGTAAATGAATTATCAGAGCGAACAAAAGTAACCAATACAGAGCAACTATTAACTATCACTTCGTTGAATATCTGCTACGAGTTACATACGACAAAAAAAGAAGCAAATAAACACTCTTCTGCTGTCTATGATCGTATGGGTTTACTCGCAACGGCCTTAGAAGCAGCAATATCGACAGTTAAACCTAGCCAAACAGAAGAAAATACGGCAGAATAGCGCTATCGCTAAGGATAGCAAAAGAATCAATTTTACCCTGAAGTGTTTGTAGGCGGATCTATGTCCCTGAGCCGATAAGCACAAATTAGGGTTAGTATTTATTTACTATTGAGCAAGCTCGGCTCGTATCGAGAAGCCTACGGTAAATTTTGCTGATCCGCCTTGAACCTAGGGTTCAAGGGCTACGACCACTACGGCACTTTGGGGTATTCCATGACATCTCGTCGACATATTCGACAAATGATCCGCAACTCTCGTAACTCTCTTTCTTCTTTACAGCAAACCCAAGCTGCTCACGCTCTGGTTTTACAGTGTGCTGCTGACCCAAATATCCAACAAGCTCACTCTATTGCAATATATCTTTCAGCCGATGGTGAAATTGATACTTCACTGCTTATTGAATGGCTTTGGAAACAGGAAAAGAATATTTATTTACCTGTGATCCACCCTTTCTGTAAAGGTCACTTATTATTCCTTGAATACACAAGTGAAACCCTTTTAGTTGCCAATAAATACCAAATTCTAGAACCTAAACTCAATAAAAATAAAGTAATCCCTGTTAACGAACTTGATCTAATTATCACTCCTCTTGTGGCGTTCGATCACACAGGTAACCGATTAGGAATGGGCGGCGGATATTACGATAGAACTTTAGTCAATTGGAATCAATATCAAAAAGGACCAATGCCAATCGGAATTGCTCATACTTGCCAACAAGTAGATATATTACCGACTGAGTCTTGGGATGTTCCTCTTCCTCGTATTATTACTCCCGAGAAAACTTGGCACTGGTAAATTTATTTTTACCTATCAACCATGATTAATCCCCCCCGATGATTAAAAAAACGAAAACGTTTGCTTTCATTCTTAGTTTTCAGAACTATTGAGTTATTTTTCCTGACGAAGAAAAAACAGTACGTTATAATCACAGCGATTTCATTTGATATCTATCTAGATAAATCATTATTCAAGTATTTATTTAGAGGTATGTACACTATTATTTCATTAGGAGAAAAACATGACTCAAGACGAGATGAAAAAAGCAGCTGGTTGGGCAGCGTTAGAATACGTAAAACCGGGTAGCATTGTGGGTGTTGGTACAGGCTCAACAGTAAACCACTTCATCGATGCGCTTGCGACCATGAAAAAAGAAATTGAAGGTGCGGTATCAAGCTCTGTGGCATCAACTGAAAAGTTAAAAGAGTTAGGTATCCCAGTATTCGAATGTAATGATGTTTTCAGTCTTGACGTTTATGTTGATGGCGCAGATGAAATCAATGGTAAAAACGAGATGATCAAGGGTGGTGGTGCAGCTCTAACTCGTGAAAAAATTGTTGCTGCAATTTCTGAAAAATTCATTTGTATTGTTGATGATACAAAACAAGTCGACGTTTTAGGTCAATTCCCTCTTCCTGTAGAAGTCATCCCAATGGCTCGCTCTTACGTAGCTCGTGAGTTAGTTAAGCTTGGTGGTGATCCTGCATACCGTGAAGGCGTAGTCACAGATAATGGTAATATGATCTTAGATGTACACAATATGCAGATCACTAACGCTAAAGAATTAGAAGATAAAATCAATAGCCTTGCAGGCGTTGTCACTGTCGGTTTATTTGCCCACCGTGGCGCAGACGCCCTACTAGTTGGTTCTCCTGAAGGCGTAAAAAAATTCGATTAAGACCACAAATTTCCTTTCTTATCTCTTAGATTGAGAGATAAAAATGTTATTTGATTACAAACGGTGCTCATTAGCACCGTTTTTTATTAACTATTCCGTAATTTTCTTACCCAAACTGGTTATTTTTTGATACTTTATAATTATCAATAAATAATCACTTCCCTAATCAATATTGATTTTGTTTTTAAGGATAAGAACGACATGGCAAAAGTATCTCTGGAAAAGGAAAAAATTAAAATTCTTCTTTTAGAAGGGTTGCACCCATCTTGCGTTGAAGTATTTCAGGCTGACGGTTACACAAACATTGAATACCACAAAGGTTCATTGTCAGAAGAAGAACTTCTTGAAGCGGTAAAAGATGTTCATTTCATTGGCTTACGATCTCGAACTCAACTTACCCAAGAAGTCTTTGATGCTGCCAATAAATTAGTTGCTGTGGGTTGTTTCTGTATTGGTACAAACCAAGTTAACTTAACAGCAGCAGCAAAACGCGGTATTCCTGTCTTTAACGCACCATTCTCAAATACTCGTAGTGTCGCTGAATTAGTGCTAGGACAAATTTTATTACTGCTTCGTGGCATCCCAGAAAAAAATGCCCAAGCTCACCGTGGCGTTTGGAAAAAAAGTGCAGATGCTTCTTTTGAAGCGAGAGGCAAACGTTTGGGTATTGTAGGTTATGGACATATCGGTACTCAATTGGGGATCTTAGCTGAAAACCTAGGTATGCGTGTTTACTACTATGATATTGAAAACAAATTATCACTAGGTAATGCAACTCAGATCTCAACCATGAGTGAATTACTTAATAAGTGTGATGTTATTTCTCTTCATGTACCAGAAACTGCTGGCACAAAAGACATGATGGGCGCTGAAGAATTTGCTCGTATGAAGCCAGGTGCCATCTTTATCAATGCTGCTCGTGGCACGGTAGTGAAAATACCTGATTTATGTGATGCTCTTGAGTCGGGGCATCTAGGAGGGGCTGCTATTGATGTATTCCCTACAGAGCCAAAAACAAATGCTGAACCATTTGAATCTCCATTACAAAAGTTTGATAATGTCATTCTTACCCCACATGTTGGTGGATCAACTCAAGAAGCTCAAGAAAATATTGGCGTTGAAGTTGCTGGTAAATTAACTAAGTATTCAGATAACGGCTCTACTTTATCATCTGTTAACTTTCCTGAAGTATCTCTTCCACTACATACTGATACTTCACGCTTACTGCATATCCATGAGAACCGCCCTGGTATCTTGACTAAAATTAACAGTATTTTTGCAGATGAAGGGATTAACATTGCAGCTCAATATCTACAAACATCAGCAGAAATGGGCTATGTAGTTATTGATGTTGAAACCGCTCGTTCAGAAGAAGCGTTAACTCAACTTAAAGCGATTGAAGGTACAATTCGAGCTCGTATCCTCCACTAAGATACATACACCTTAACTATATCGTTGAAACAAAAAATGGGTAACCTTTGCGGCTACCCATTTTTTATATTTGATACTTTTTAATCTTTAAGGCGATATACTACTGAGACAGAATCACTGATCACCATTTGAGTATCTTGATAACTTTCGGTTATATTTGGCGCAGCATCCATTCTCATACTTTTCATTAATACTGGTTGGCTGTAGTTATTGTGATAAGACACTTTCCACACACCTTTCACTTCAGTACCAAACCCTTTAGCTAATGAATTAGCTTTTTCATTTGCATCTTTAATCGCCTCTAAGCGCGCAGCTTCAATGTATTCTTTTTCTTTACTGGTCTTCAGCTCAATATGATTAATACGATTGATGCCATCTCCTAGCGCCTTATCTAGATAGCCATTTAACTTATTTAAGTCCATTACTGTAACAGTAATATTACGAATAGCCTTATACCCTACAAGTTCTGGCTTTTTCCCTTTTGGATAACGGTACTCTGGGGTTAAACGAATATTTCCACTATTAATATTTTCTCGTTTTACTCCTTGAACCTCTAAACGAGCTAAAAAGCTAGTCACCGCTTTATCTGCTGCTTGCTTTGCTTTTTCGGCGGTTGTTTTAGTCTCAACTACATCAACTGAGAATTGAGCCATATCAGGTACAACCATCACTTCTCCCTTCCCTGATATTTCTAAATGAGGAAACTCGGGTGAAGAAGCAAATGCAGAAGGAGATAAGCAAGCTGATAAACACAAAGCACTAATGATTTTTTTCATTTTTTAATTTCTCAAGAAAACGTCATATACCTATGACTCTTAATATTAAAGATAATTCCTTTTTACTGTCTACTTTACCAAAAAGACAGACAAAAAAAATGCTACCCGAAGGCAGCATTTCATGTTTTGATTTAAACAAAGATTAATCTACTTTATTTAAATGAACATCCATTTGTGGGAATGGGATCTCAATACCTTCTTTATCAAGACCTTCTTTAATCGCTTGTAGCGTATCAAAGTATACATCCCAATATTGCTCAGTTTTACACCATGGACGAACAACAAAGTTTACCGATGAATCAGCAAGAGCAACAACACCAACTGTTGGTGCTGGTGTTTTTAATACTCGCTCATCAGACTCAAGTACTTTTGTAATAACTTCTTTCGTTTTCTTTAGATCAGCACTGTAAGAAACACCAATAACATGATCAACACGACGAGTAGCATGACGAGAGTAGTTTGTTATAGGGCTACCAATAACACCACCGTTTGGTACTACAACCATTTTATTATCAGGAGTAGTTAGAATAGTTTGGAAGATCTGGATTGAATCAACAGAACCGGCAACACCACCAATCTCAACATAATCGCCAGATTTAAATGGACGGAATGCAACAATCAACACACCTGCAGCAAAGTTTGATAATGAACCCTGAAGAGCAAGACCAACAGCTAGACCTGCCGCACCAATAACCGCAACAACAGAAGCAGTTTGAACACCAACTTTACCTAGCGCAGCAATTAATACGATAATGAATAAAAGGTAACGAACCAATGTATGAATAAAGTCGATAACCGCTTTGTCCATTTTCTTTTTTTCAAGTACTTTTGCTACGCTGCCAGCAACTTTCTTAACGATAATATTACCGATAAAAAGAATTGCTAAGGCTGAAATAATGTTTACACCATAAGTAATAAACAACTCTGAATTGCTAGTCAGCCAATGCTCTAAATTAGCCACACTTGTTGTCGCTAAATCTGTAACTGAATCTTGTTCTACCATTTTATTTGTCCTTTATATAGTAAGTTAAATCTGATGATGTGGTGGTCATTTTTTTGACGACTTATACCAACTGCAACACGGTTTCATGTCAGTTTAATGTAAAATTCCCTTTATAAACATAATTTGCGATTAAAAAACCGTCTAAAAAACAGAAAAACAATCTGCCTTACAAATACATACGTAATATAGCCATTTAGCTACAAATTAGAAATGATTTATTGACATTTAATGCGGTTATTTTAGTACTCATACTCTATTTTATTTTATTTGTTCTTCTCTTTTAAAAACAAGTTGCTCACCTGTTGATTCAGCAGCGACAAAGTAATAACCATCAACCGAGAATTGCTTTAGATCTTCAACACTAGATATACGATTTTCTATAATATAACGAGCCATTAACCCCCTCGCTTTTTTCGCATAAAAACTAATGATTTTATATTGTCCATTTTTACAATCTTTAAAAACAGGTGTAATCACCTTAGCCGTGAGCTCTTTTGGTTTAACCGCTTTAAAATATTCATTTGATGCTAAGTTAATCAAGATATCATCACCTTGCTCTGCAATAACTTGATTTAATTTTTGAGTAATTGAACTGCCCCAAAATTGGTATAAGTTTACTCCGCGCTGGTTAGCAAGCTTGGTTCCCATCTCTAAACGATAAGGCTGCATCAGATCCAGTGGCTTTAACAAACCATATAACCCAGAAAGCATACGTAAATGTGTTTGAGCATAATCAATATCATCACTTGTTAAGCTATTTGCGTCTAAACCGGTATACACATCACCTTTAAAAGCAAATAAAGCCTGACGAGCATTGTCTTGAGTAAAATTCGTTGACCACTCTTCAAATCGTACTGCATTCAAACTTGCAATTTTATCACTCACTTTCATTAACCCCGAAATATCTAATGGCGTTAACTGCTTACAAACTTCAATAAGTTCCGCTGAATCTGTAATAAAATCAGGCTGAGTATGGATTTGTGTTGGTAATGGAGTTTCATAATCAAGTGTTTTAGCTGGAGAAACGACGATAAGCATGAGCAAGATATCCTATGTATTTTTATATACCAAGATAGTAACTATTTGAATAAAAAAAAGCCACGCTAGCATGCGTGGCCTTATCTATTTATTTAATGGGTAAAAACAATGGTTATATCCATTTCAGTAATTATTAATTCTTTTTACTGTTGTCCCAAATGCCTTCTTCAAGCTGTGAGTGTAACTCTGGGTAGTCATTACTATCAAAAGTAGGAACTTTACCTTCATCAAGTTGTTTATTGTAATCTTTGGCTAGCTTTATCACCGTACCTGACAATAATGAAATAGCAATCAAGTTAACAATAGCCATTAACCCCATAGATACATCGGCTAGTGCCCACACTGTTGGTAATGATGATAAAGCACCAAACATAACCATGCCTAATACAACAACACGGAATATACCAATGCCTGCTTTATGATTATGCTCTAGAAAGATCAAATTAGTTTCAGCATAAGAATAATTAGCAATGATTGAAGTAAACGCAAAAAAGAAAATCGCTACAGCAACAAAAATACCGCCCCAATCTCCGACTTGGCTTGTCAATGCAAGTTGAGTTAATTCAATCCCTGTAACCTCTCCGTGAGGTACGTATTCACCAGACATCAAAATAATGGCTACGGTTGACGAGCAAATTACGATTGTATCCATAAATACACCTAGCATTTGCACATAACCCTGTGATGCTGGATGTGGTGGATATGGTGTTGCTGAAGCAGCAGCATTTGGTGCCGACCCCATACCTGCTTCATTAGAGAACAAACCACGTTTAATACCATTAATCATTGCTTGTGCGATAGCGTAACCTAAGCCACCAGCGGCAGCTTCTTGAAGACCAAAAGCACTTTTAAAAATCAAAGCAACGACTCCCGGTAACTTTTCAATGTTGGTCAACATAATAAATAATGCAATCGCTAAATATGCAAGAGCCATTACAGGCACGATTATCTCAGCAGTACGAGCAATTGTTCTAAAACCACCAAAAATAACAACTGCAGACATAATTACGATCGCGATACCCACATAGAGTGGCTGCCATCCAAAAGCAGTTTGCATTGCTCCAACAATTGAGTTTGCTTGTACGGCATTAAATACCAAACCAAAAGCAATGATCAAAAAGACTGAGAATAAGACGCCCATCCAGCGCATTCCTAAGCCTTTCTCCATGTAATACGCTGGGCCGCCACGATAGTTACCCTCATCATCTCTTGTTTTATATAACTGCGCTAAAGTACTTTCTGCAAAAGATGTAGCCATACCTAACATTGCTATCAGCCACATCCAAAAAATAGCACCTGGGCCACCAGCCGTTAATGCCACTGCAACACCAGCCATATTACCTGTACCAACACGAGCAGCTAAACTTGTACATAATGCTTGGAATGATGAAATACCTGATGGATCTGATTTTCGACTGTTCTTTAATACTGAAAACATATGACCAAAATGACGGAATTGAATGAACCCCAATCGAACAGTGAAATAGATACCAATGGCGACTAACAGATACACAAGTACAGAACCCCATAATAGGTCGTTCAATAAATTAATAAAACTTGTCATCTTTCCCTCTCTGTTACATCGATAATAATCTACACGCACCGACTATATCAGTGCTCCCACCAACTCTAGATTAAGTTTCTAGTATTCATTTAATATGCATGAGTTAGCTTTCTTTAGTGCAACTCTATTCATTTATATATAAAAAATCTAAATATTTACTCATAACCTAAAATTAGCGAGCTGAATAATGCTCAGTATTTACTAAAAAATCAATAGAAAACAGACACACTCTCTGTTGTACGTTTTCTACAAAACCAGAATCAACGCTACGTTTCACAACAAAAACAAATCATCTTAATGACATTTAACTCAATATATAAACATAAGTAAAAGACGACTAACCTTAATTGTGATGAATAAAATATATTAATGGATTGATTAGAAACAGTGAGATAGCTAGATCTTATCTATATGAATATTTTCAAACGCTTAATTTATGGATCTTATCTTTTGATAAGTGAACTGAATGGTATTTAGATAATATCAATATATATTTATAACAAAAAACATACATCTTTTTTTTAAAATAACCCCTAGCCAACATTACAAATTAAATAAAAATGCAGAGCTATTTATAAATCAACCCGAGAGAATATGTTCTGTCTCATACAATCGTCATAAAAAGTAAACAAATGAGAAACAGTTCAAGGTCATAATATTATCGATATGGTATTAAGTAAGAGAATGAATAAAGATGTTATTCTTTAATGAAGAAGAGGTGCTTATGGATGGGTACACACTAAATGATTTATTGGCAACAAAAACATCAACAACCCAAAAAAAACAAACAAAACGTTTCTGGCGTGAAATAGAAGAACTTCAAGATCGTCGCCAATTACTACATGAATTAAAAGAGTTAGATCCTTTATTTAAAGGTAGCCTTGATGAATCTATCTTTAAATAATGTAATATTAAGGTAATCAAACAAGTTAAGGAGAGCAACTACTCTCCTTATTTAAACTCATGATTATCATGTCACTTTACTTGCTAATTCAAGATAGCGTTTATTTACTTGATGACCAAATACTGGATCTTCTTCTTCCTTCCAATGTGCCTCAAGTTCTTTCCAATCATCTTCTGTTAAATGACTTTTTAAAAAAGGGAAAATTTTTGCTTCCTCTAACTCAAGATGACGCTTAATTCGATTAGTAAATTCCTTTAAATTTTCCTTAAATATTTCTTTTGGCACAATAGCGTCATTCAAAATCATTTCAACAATCACAGAAAAGGCTTCAGTACTGTCAGAGAGTGTATGATGCTCTTGCAATAAATCAACTAACCCCTCATGTTCACCATAGTGCTCAATATAGTATTGATAAATCATATCTTCTTTTGGATGATGAACCTTCTCTGCAACAGATGATAAATAATCGACACTTTCACGGATCAGGTTGTAATTAACACTTTTTTCCTCTTCTAATAAAGAAACTTTATTATCTAATAATTGAATAATGCGATTAATGTAACCATGTTCCTTATAAATACTCTCTATAAGCATCCTGTCCTCCTTTACTGTTTCTGTTATATAAATCTAATTAATTAGATGTATATAAGTGTATATCACAAAAACAAAAACACAGAATTCAGTTCAAAAATCACACAGTTTCTTTATGCAATTAGATTCCAATTGATCTCAGATAAGCTTTTCTGCTTCAATAAACCATTTACTTGTGAAAAATGCTTACTGCCAAAAAAACCACGATGAGCTGATAATGGAGAGGGATGTGGGGCTTTTAAAATAGAATGGTTGCTTTCATCAATATTAGCTCCTTTCTTTTGAGCGTGAGCTCCCCATAATAAAAAAATGACACCTTCATTATGCTCATTAATACTCTGGATAATCGCATCAGTAAAAAGCTCCCAACCAAATTTAGCATGGGAATGCGCTTTCCCTTCTTCTACTGTTAACACTGTATTTAGTAATAGGACACCCTGTTTTGCCCAACTTTCTAAATAACCATGGCCTGGAATAACAAAGCCTTCAATATCTTCGGCCAACTCTTTATACATATTACGTAAAGAAGGAGGGATTTTTACACCAGGTAATACAGAAAAGGACAATCCGTGTGCTTGCCCTGTACCATGGTAAGGATCTTGACCCAGAATAACGACTTTTACATCATCAAAAGCAGTTAAATCAAATGCAGTAAAAATATCCTTTTCTTCAGGAAAAATAACTTTACCAAGCTCTCTCTCTGCTTCTATTTTGGAAACCATAGATTGGTAATATGCTTTTTCTTTTTCAGCCGATAAAATCGAATTCCAGGTCACTTTCATTATTCTTTCTCGCTTAATACTCTTAGTTGAGCTATTTCATCTTTCCAAATCTCAGGATCAATGGTTTCCAGCACAAGAGGGATATTATTAAATCGCTCGTCTTGCATAATATATTCAAAACAATCCCAGCCGATGTTCCCCTCTCCTAACGACTGATGACGGTCAACTCGACTGCCTAATTCAATTTTTGCGTCATTAATATGCATACCACGTAAATATTGAAAACCAACAATGCGCTCAAACTCAGCAAAGGTATGCTCACACGCTTCTTTACTGCTTAGATCGTAACCCGCGGCAAAAGTATGACAAGTATCAAGACAAATCCCTACTCGTGCTTTGTCTTCCACTTGATCGATAATTTGCGCTAGATGTTCAAATTTCCAACCTAAATTTGTGCCTTGTCCTGCTGTATTCTCGATAACAGCAACCACGTCAGGAACCGCTTGATGTGCTAAATTAATCGACTCTGCAATCAAGGCTAAACATTCATCTTCTGAAATTTTCTTTAAATGACTTCCAGGGTGGAAATTAAGTAACGTAAGCCCAAGCTGATTACAACGTTCCATCTCATCAATAAATGCCGCGCGAGATTTCTCTAACTTATCTTCTTCTGGAGAACCTAAATTAATTAAGTAAGAATCATGAGGCAAGATTTGATCACTAGAAAAGCCAAAACGCTTACAGTTTGCCTTAAAATCAGAGATGACTTTTCTGGTTAGTGGTTTTGCTACCCATTGGCGTTGGTTTTTAGTAAATAATGCAAATGCATTAGCTCCGATTTGATAAGCCCGTTTAGGTGCTTGATCAACACCACCCGCTGCTGATACATGAGCCCCAATATATTTCATCTCTGTACTTTCCTTTCAAAATTAACGTCACGCTATTATTGCGGTAAACACTTTATTTGTCAGTAGTTGTCTTGCTTTCGCTACCAGTTAGCCTGTATTTCTCTAATTACATAAAACGTCTATTTTGTAGTAATATTACTACAAAATAGACGTATAACAATAAAGTGGTAGCCTGCATTTTTCGTGCTACAAGCTAGCTATATGGAGCTTTATTGATTTAGAGCAAAGTTTATAAGATGAATTAATTAGCACTTTTTGTAGTTTTTTGACCTATATCAATATACAAAGTAAGGGTATCATGTATATAATGTGACCCATAGATATTTACAAAATAACCACAAAGTGGACTAGGAGAAAGTAAAATGATCACAGGTATCCAAATTACTAAAGCTGCAAATGACGATCTTCTTAATTCAATCTGGCTACTAGATAGCGAGAAAAACGAAGCTCGTTGTGTTGTTGCAACTACTGGCTTTGAAGCTGACCAAGTTATTGCTGCAAACGAACTAGGCGAATACGAAAGCCGTGACGTTGCAATTGAAAAAGCACCAAAAATTGAAGGTGGTCAGCACCTAAATGTGAACGTTCTACAACGTGATACATTAGAAGATGCTGTTAAGCACCCAGAGAACTACCCACAACTGACTATCCGTGTTTCTGGTTATGCTGTGCGTTTCAACTCTCTAACTACTGAACAACAAAAAGACGTTATCGCACGTACATTCACTGAAACTCTATAATTTTAGAGTGAATTGAATGCAATAAAAACGGCACTCATTGCTCATGAGTGCCGTTTTTTTATGCTTAAAAAAGCCTCTTAAATAATGACTTATTTAGTCTGTATTTAAGAGGCTTTTTCATAAATAGCACATCAACTAATTATGATGTGCTATTTTAGTTTTATTATTAATACTTTTAGTTACTGTACTTTACGAAGTACTGCTTTTAATGCATCAAAATCGTTAGCAAGATCTTCAGATAATAGTTCCATCGCATTATGTTTCGCTAATGGGGCTGGCAACTCAAGATCGCCACCTAGGATATCATCCACGACTTCTTTAAATTTCGCCGGATGTGCTGTACATAAGAAAAGCCCTGTCTCACCTTCATTAAGCTGCTCTTCAAGAATACGATAAGCGATGGCACCATGAGGCTCACATAAATAACCTTCAGCATTCATAGCTTTTAGTGTTTCAGCGCTTTGCTCATCCGTTACTGCACCTTTACCAAGAGTTTCTAATCCCCAACCTAAACGCTGACATAGCTCTTCAATTCGAGGCCAATTGTTTGGTTGGCTCACATCCATTGCATTAGAAATCGTTGGAATCGTCGTTTTCGGCTCCCACTTACCCGTTTCAAGGTAACGCGGAACTGTGTCATTCACATTAGTTGCAGCGATAAAGCGTTTCACTGGTAAGCCAAGCGATTTAGCTAATAAACCTGCCGTTAAGTTACCAAAATTACCGCTTGGTACTGAAATAACGACATCATCACGTTTCTCTTTTGGCAGTTGAGATACCGCTTCAAAGTAGTAACAGATTTGCGCCATTAAACGACTGATGTTAATTGAATTTGCTGAATTCAATCCCACCTCTTTACGTAACTCTGCATCATCAAAAGATTGCTTAACTAGCGCCTGACAATCATCAAAGTCACCATCAACAGCGACGGTGTGAATATTCTTACCTAACGTACAAAATAATTTCTCTTGCAGTGGGCTGATCTTACCTTTCGGATAAAGGATAACTACCTTGATATTTTCCATACCATAGAATGCATGAGCAACAGCCGCACCAGTATCACCTGATGTTGCGGTTAGAATTGTAATTTGCTCATTACCTTCAGTTACCGCAGCTAAAGATTGCGCCATAAAACGGCCACCAAAATCTTTAAACGCTAACGTCGGACCATGAAATAACTCAAGAGCATAAACACCCTCTTTTACAGCATGAATTGGCGCAGGGAATTGAAAGGCATTTTCAACCATGCTTCTCACTGTCTCTTGTGATAATTCATCACCAATAAATGCAGATAGGATCTTAGTACTACGCGATATAAAGTCTTCAGCTAGAAGCGCATCAACATCATCAAACTTAGGTAATTCTGATGGGAAAAACAGTCCTTGGTTACGACCTAGGCCTTGGCGAACCGCTTGGCCAAAAGAGACCTGCTCATCATTTTCTTTTATGTTATACAGCTTCATAGTTTACTTCCTGTTACTTGTGAGCCTTGCTTATCTAAACGACAAACATGGACAAATCCTTCATCATTTTGAACATAATTTTCTTGTAGCCAACGAGAAACTCGATCTGCTACGTCTTTATCTTTACAGATGCTAAATAGTGTTGGGCCTGATCCTGAAATACCGGTTGTCAGTGCTCCTGCTGAAGCTGCGTATTCGCGCGCTTGAGCAAAATTAGGTAATAAGCGCTCACGATAGGGTTCTGCCACCACATCTTTGATCATTTTTGCAGCTAACTCTGGTTGCTTTGAATAACATGCATGAATAAAGCCTGCTAAGTTACGACCATGTGCTATCACATCCTGACGGCGATATTGAGAAGGTAAAATCTCACGCGCTTCTGCCGTTGATACTTTAATTCCTGGGTATGCCATCACCCAATACCACTCATCAAAACACGGGACTTCTTGGCTGATAATACCGAGCTCTTCAACCATTAATTGCAGGCCACCAAGATAACAAGGGGCAACATTATCATAGTGAATACCACCAGATATCTGCCCTTCCATCTCACCCATTAGCGCCAACACTTCCATGTCAGTTAATGGTTTATCATGAAATAGATTCAATGCATCTAATGCGGCCACAATCGAACAGGCACTAGAACCAAGCCCAGAACCAATTGGCATGTTCTTCTCAAGCACCATATGAATCTGTTTAAGCTCAATGCCTTTTTTCGCAAGCTCTCTTGCAAATACACGCCAGCAATCATAAACAATATTTTCTTTTGGATCTTCAGGCAGCTTATCTACAAAACTACCCGCTGTTGCTAAAGTGAAAGCTTCTGTTCCTAATTCAACTAAAACACGATCACCTAGCAATGTGCCATCAATCGGTGAAACTGCCGCCCCTAACACATCAAAGCCGACACTAACATTACCAATTGATGCTGGAGCATAAACAACAACACTCATTTTTATACTCCTAATTTCCAACCAAGGGTACGCATTAAGTCCGAGAACACACCTGCTGCAGTCACTTCTGTACCAGCACCGTAACCACGTAATACCAGTGGGATCGGTTGATAATAACGACTATAGAAAGCTAAGGCATTTTCACCATCTTTAATTTTAAACATAGGATCATCGCCATCAACAGCTGCGATACGAACCTTACATTTTCCTTCTAGAATCTCACCAACATAACGTAATACTTTCCCTTCCTCTGCCGCTTTTGCCGACTCTTTAGCAAAGTATTCATTCGCTTCTGGAAGACGAGCCATAAACTCTTCAACCGTGCCAGAGTCATCAAAACCTGGTGGTAATGCTTGCTCAACTTCGACATCATCTAACTCAATTTCTAGACCAGATTCACGAGCAAGAATAAGTAGTTTACGAGCGACATCCATACCAGAAAGATCGTCACGAGGATCTGGCTCAGTAAAGCCATTTTGTTTAGCAACATTAGTCGCTTCGCTTAATGACATCCCTTCATCTAACTTACCGAAAATGTAAGATAAAGAACCAGATAAAATACCATTAAACTTCACTAGTTCATCACCTGCAGCAATCAAATTCTGAAGGTTTTCAATGACTGGTAGACCTGCGCCTACTGTTGTCTCATACATAAACTTACGACGAGTACCACGAGCGGCATTACGTAACTGATGGTAATACGCCATTGAATCTGTATTAGCTTTCTTGTTTGGGGTAATGACATGGAAACCCGCAGATAAGAAATCCACGTATTGAGCAGCAATACCATGATCTGACGTACAATCAATAATTACAGGGTTAATAATATGGTTGCGCTGCACCAAGGCAATTAAACGAGCAAGACTAAACTCTTCTGTCGTATTATTCATACGATCACGCCAGTTATCTAACGGGATGCCTTTGCTATCAAGCAACAACCCACGACTATTTGCTAGGCCACAAACACGGATCTCAATGCCTTTTTCTGCAAGTTTTGGTTGCTGACGTTGAATCTGATCAACTAACTCACCACCAACACCACCGACACCAACAACAAACACATCTAAGAAGTGCTTACTATTAAATAAGTTTTCATGACACGCTTTGATTGATTCAGAGATCTTATCTTCAGGGATAACCGCTGAAATAGCGCGTTCTGAAGATCCTTGTGCGATTGCAATAATATTAACGTTTACTTCAGTTAAAGAGGTGAAAAATTGAGATGCCACGCCTTTTGAGGTGCGCATTCCATCACCGACTAGAGTAACAATCGCTACATTATCCGTAAATTCTACTGGCTCTAATAAGCCATCTTTTAATTCAAGCTCGAATGCTTCTCTTAAAACTTGCTCTGCTTGAGACTTGTCTTCTGCTTCAATACAAAAGCTGATGCTGTACTCTGAAGAAGATTGCGTAATCAGAACAATAGAGATACCAGAAGTCGACATCGCACCAAATACACGGCTTGCCATGCCAACCATGCCTTTCATACCTGGTCCACTAACATTAACCATTGTTAGGTTGTTTAATGTTGTGATGCCTTTAATCGCTAGATTATCTTCACCTGTATCTTGACCAATTAATGTACCTGGACCTTGAGGGTTAAAGCTGTTTTTAATTAAGCAAGGGATATGGAATTGCGCGATAGGAGCGATGGTTTTTGGATGCAGCACAGAAGCACCAAAATAAGACAGCTCCATAGCTTCTTGATAGCTTAATGATTTTAATAAACGTGCGTCATCAACTAAACGAGGGTCACAATTATAAACACCATCAACATCAGTCCAGATCTCACAACACTCTGCGCGAAGACATGCCGCTAAGACTGCTGCTGAATAATCAGAACCATTACGACCTAAGGTAACTAATTCACCTTTCTCATTACCGGCAGTAAAGCCTGGCATGATATTAACGTGGCCTACTGGTAATGGCTCATTTTTAAAATTGAGTGTAGAAATATCAACATCTACTGCTGCTTCAAGAAAATCACCGCGAGCATATAAATACTTAACAGGGTCAATCAAGCTAGCTGGCTGACCTTTTGCTTCAAGTACGGCTTTCATCACTACGATTGAAATTCGCTCACCTTTGCTGATGATTTTTGCATAAACGTTATCCGGACACATACCTAATAGGGTAATACCGTGAACGTATTGACGAAGCTGAGAAAGTGAATCTTTTAGCTTGTTTTCAAGCGTTTTAAGATCAATTTGTGGAAGAATTGCTGAGATGTCGTTAAATAGCTGAACGAATACAGATTCTAACTCTAAAATCTGTAATTCGGCTTCCCCATTGGTAAGAACATTATCCACCACAGAGACTAATTTATTAGTTACTTTTCCTGGTGCCGATAAAACAACAGAAACGTCTTGTTGTTGTGCATTATTGGCAATAATATCTGCGGCACGTAAAAAACGATCTGAATCAGCTAATGACGAACCACCAAATTTTAATACTCGCATTTCTATCCTCCCTAAAAACGAGTGTTACTGCAGTATCCTTACTGCTTCTAGCATAATAACCTTTTCGGTCAATAATAAAAGAATACAGTTAAGAATTAGTAACAAAATTGCAAAAAAAAACCCGCCCTGGTTATCAGAGCGGGCTTTTTAAAATACTTATACGTATCAGCCCACCCCAGCAACCATGGTGCCGGTAATTGTTGTGGTAATAATCGTAGAGCTGATAATAAACATATAGTAAATTCTAAGATAAATGTGTGTGTTAAGTAACATTTACCTTACTTTCCTCTAATAAGTCAATGAAAAGTTTATTTATTCGCTTAGAAAAATATACAAATAAATCACCAAACTATTGAATAATAAAAATAATCACGCAACTTATTTTATAAAGCAAAGCTAAATTAATAGATCCTTACTCATTAAAACACCATTAAGATCTGCATAAATATAATCACCTGGAGATATTATTTGAGCATTTATCGTAACTGATACTTGCTGCTCTCCAGCCCCTCTTTTTTCCGTTTTAAAAGGAGAAGCACTTAATGCCTTTAACCCTAATTTCATTGTGCGTATTGCTCCTACATCCCGTACCGCACCATACACAATGACGCCTTCCCATTGATTTTTGACTGCAAGTGAGGCTACCTGATCACCAAGTAACGCTTTTTGACAAGATCCATTGCCATCAATAAATAAAATTTTTCCTTTACCATTTTCTTGTAAAACCTCCCTTACTAAAGAATTATCTTGATAGCAACGTACCGTTACAATTTCGCCATAAAAGCACGTTTTTCCACCATAGTTTTTAAATTCAATATCAATCAACTGCACTTTTTCTTCAAATTGATCACAAATATCTGGTAATAAATCCATTTTATTTTCTCCTTGTTTGTAAAATTGACTCTACAATAACAACACTTGTTAAAAATCTTAGCTCAAAAACGCATAGATATTTACAATTTTGATATAGATATGTCCCTATATTTATTACTACACTGGATTGACATCGGTTGCTATTGACTTAAATCAATAAAATGTATGGAAATAAAAATCGCTTATTGTTAGAGTGGTGTTAAAGGATTAAAATCTCCTTTCTAATGGAGTTTCAGCTAGTAGCTCACAAAATTAGAGCTTTATCGTGTTATTGGGTATATATTCAATAACAACCACCAAGGATGGCGTACCGTTTAGGTTTCTATTCTTCTCTTAACATTTTAGTTGAGTATTGAAGAATCTATTCCTATTTGTAAATTTTTTATTATAGAATTAATACCCTTAATTCTACTTTTGACTTTAATCAGTTAGTTAGGTACCGCCCATGCAAACCCCTCAGATCCTAATCGTTGAAGATGAACACGTAACTCGTAATACACTAAAAAGCATTTTTGAAGCCGAAGGCTACAATGTTTTTGAAGCGAGTGACGGCGAAGAGATGCACAGTGTGCTTTCTGAGCAACAACTTAACCTTGTGATTATGGATATCAACCTACCAGGTAAAAATGGCCTTCTTCTTGCTCGTGAACTTCGTGAGCGTGGCGATATGGCTCTAATGTTCCTAACAGGTCGAGACAATGAAGTTGATAAGATTTTAGGTCTAGAAATTGGTGCTGATGATTACATCACTAAGCCATTCAACCCTCGCGAATTAACTATTCGTGCGCGTAACTTATTAACTCGTTCAATGAATCAAAGCACTGCGGTTGAAGATAAAAAAACTGTTGAACGCTATGAGTTCAATGGTTGGACAGTTGAAATTAACAGCCGATCTCTTGTAAGTCCTAGCGGCGAAAGCTACAAGCTTCCTCGCTCAGAGTTCCGTGCGTTACTTCATTTCTGTGAAAACCCAGGAAAGATCCAGACTCGTGCTGATCTTCTGAAGAAAATGACAGGTCGTGAGCTTAAGCCACATGACCGTACTGTTGATGTGACAATTCGTCGTATCCGTAAACACTTTGAGTCAGTAACTGATACTCCAGAGATCATTGCTACTATTCACGGTGAAGGCTACCGCTTCTGTGGTGATTTAGAAGAGCTATAAGACTCTCCTATAAATGAATAAATAAAAAAGCCCAGCTATTGAAGTGACCCCGTTAAGTTGGACATTTTAGTTAAGCGGCTTGTAAGGCCTGGTTTCGATATTCTATCGGAGTCAGGCCTTTTAGTTTTACCTTAATCCGCTTCGTATTGTAATACTCGATATATTCTTCGATCTTTTCTATTAACTCATCTGCATCCTTGAAGATGTATCCATGATACATTTCAGTTTTAAGTAAACCAAAGAAATTTTCAGCTACTGCATTATCTAAGCAGTTTCCTTTTCTAGACATACTTTGTTGAAGCCTATGCTTTACAAGTTCCTGTTGATAAGTCTTATGTCGATATTGCCAACCTTGATCACTGTGTAAAATTGGCTTCGAGCCCTTACTTAGTTTGCCTATTGCTTCTTTAAGCATATCCGTGACTAGCGGTAAACGTGCATTCTTTGTCACTTTATAAGCGATAACTTCTTGATTGAATAAATCAACCACTGGCGATAGGTAAACTTTTTGTCCGTTAACTTTAAATTCTGTTACATCGGTTACCCATTTCTCATCTGGTTTCGTAGCACTAAAATCCCTTTCAAGTACATTTGGGACTGATTTACCCACCTCTCCTCGATAAGAACGATATTTTTTGGGTCTTACTATAGATTTTAGGTTTAGTTGCGCCATCAGCCTTTGTACTGTTTTATGATTCAGCTCTACACCTTTTCTTCGCATAGCTAAATGGATCCGTCGATAGCCATAACGTCCTTTATGTTCATGGTAGATAGACTCAATCATCTCTAACTCATGCTCATAAGTATCAGGCCTTCTACTTATTTGAGCCTGATAATAGAAGACACTTTTTGCCAAACTGGTGATACGAAGTAAATATTTTAAAGGGTAATTAGCTTTGAGAGCTAAAACAATTAACGCTTTTTCTTTGTTTGTTGGCGTTTTTTCTGTTTCAGCTCTTCGAACTTTTTTAGAACAGCATTCTCTGTTCGTAAATAACTTAACTCTTCTCTTAGCTCTTCAATGGTCATTTCGTCATCTGATTTTTGTGTAGTATTGGATAATGATTTCATTGAAGGCCTTCCTATATTGCTATTCTTGAGTCCCTTAAACCCCGCTTCATTATATGTTTTAAGCCAGACTGATAGCGTGCCAGGGGAGGATAAGTTTAATACTGCACTAGTGTGAGTGAGAGACCAACTGTTAGTCCACATTAATTTCAATGCTTGTAATTTTGTTTTGGCATTATCGGCATGTGTAGTTGGTAAAAATGAGTTTTTACCATGGATAGAAAATACTTGAGTCCAATATCGTATCTGACGAGCAGATATCGAATATTCTTTAGATAATTGAATTGATGTACGACTAACTAAGCACTGCTTAGCAATAATTAGTTTTAGCTCACGACTATATTTGGACATAAAAAAGACCCTCAGTAATTGGTTGTCCAATTATTGGGGGTCAGTTCACTATCGTTAGTTGGGCTTTTTTTTATTTTAAGCAAGTACGACTTTTCGGCGTAATAAATAGATCATCGAACTGACTATTATTGGTATTAATAAACCGTATCTATTTTAATTTCTGTTTCAATGATCCACTCATCATTAGTTTCGATCGCAATATCAATCCCCTTGTTTACATCAATATCATAGAAAGATTGGCCTGCAATCTCCCAAGTATGATTATCGTGTACTCGTACTTCAAACTCACTTTCTGCCATTTCCCATGATTGAGTGCCTTGGCGAACAACCACAGTATTAATAACTAACTCAGGAGCGATTACCTGTTCTGATGTTAACGTCAGAGCAAAATTAACTTTACTCTCGTCTCTTTCTTCACCAATGGTAGGCATCTGGTCAACCCATACCGCTGAATTAAGCTGAATTTGAGCATCCACCACTTCAATTTTATTATCTTGTTTCCAATCAACTTGTGGCTGAGATGTCATTTGACACCCCGATAATGCAACCATCATTACTGAGGCTAATAGTATCTTTCTCATCATATTCCTTATTTATCTTGCTGCTCTAGCCAGCTTTTTAATATTTGAATATCATTTTCATATTCATTTTTGATTTCTTCAACCCAATCATCAATGTTTTCCCACCATGCTGGTAGATCTGGTGATTGTGCTTTTTGAGCGACTTGTTGAATATGCTTCAATCCAATAGAGCCCGCCGCCCCTTTCATTTTATGAGTTTCAAACACAATACCGTCTTGATCTCTTGCTGTCATATTGGTATCTAATATTTGAATATACTCTTTCATACTTTTTTCAAACATTTCAATACTGCTATAAACCGGTTTGGTTCCAACAATATCAATATAAGACTCTAGCATTTCTATATCTAACAAACGATCAATCAACTGTTCATTCTCTAGTTGCTCTGTCGTCTTTACCACTGCTATTGGTATTGATTTTTTCTGTGGTACTTTCTTATCCGACATTGAGAAGAGATCAAGAACCTCAGTTAAAGCTTTCACACTGAGTGGTTTACTGATCGCTTCATCCATCCCTTTTTCAAAATATTCATCTTTCTCTTTTAATAAATTTGCAGTTAACGCCACCAATGGGGGTAACTCATCAAATTTTTCTCTGAAAGCTTGGGCAACATCAAAGCCTGTCATGTCTGGCAATTGAATATCCAGTAAGGCTAGGTCGTATTTAGTTGGATCAAATTGCTTAATGGCATCTTCACCGCACATAGCAACATCTACGGTATGACCAAGGCTCTCAAGTAATGAACGGGCAACAGTAACATTCAATTCTATATCTTCAAGCATGAAGATACGTAATGACTTAGCACTTTTCGTTTCAGGCATCGCCTCTTCTTCTTCAGCATGATCAACCAATGGCACGTTAATCGTAATGATAAACGTACTACCAAAACCAATATCACTACTTACAGTGATATCTCCTCCCATTAGATTTATTAACTCTTTAGATACTGCTAATCCAATACCTGTGCCTACTGCATGTAAGTTATCTTTCCCTTGCTTAACTTGATAATACATGGCAAAAACATTATCTAACTCAGATTCAGGGATCCCAATACCGGTATCTTCAACCTCAAAGGTAATCTCGGCACTGTCTGAATGGATCTCTGCGCCAACTGACATCACAACGCTGCCTTCTTTGGTGAACTTAGTCGCATTACCGATCAAGTTCCAAAGCACCTGTCGTAATCGTGTACTATCGACACTAATATTAGCGGGTAAATCAGAGAGCCTTTCAAGATCAAAGCGTAATCCTTTCTGCTCAGCCATTAAACCTGAAATATTTTCCATCTCAGTAACAAAGCTTATGAAATCAAGCGGTTTAGGTAGCAGTTCTAATTTACGACGATCAAATTTATCCATATCAATAATGTCGTTAAAAATATTACCGAGAGTGATTGCACTAACATTAATGGTTCTCATGTAATTATGTTGTTCATCATCAAGACGGGTATCTAACAACATACGGCTTAAACCAACAATGCCATTTAGTGGAGTACGTAACTCATGGCTTATGGTAGAAATGAAGGTTGTTTTATCACGGCTGGCTTTTTGTAATGCGTCCTCATACTCTTTACGTTCCGTTATATCTCGCCCAAAACCAACAAGACCAAGATGACGGCCTGACTTACTGTAGAACGGGATTTTACTGAGCTCAAAACACGCTTTTCTCCCATCAGGATAGTCGAGCCATTGCTCATAAGTTAGAGCCTGATCTTCTCTCAATACCTGTCTATCGGTATCAATAACTTTGGCTGCTACTTCTGCGTTATATACATCCTTAGGTGATAAACCGATCAACTCTTTTTCTGTTTTACCTGTTAGGTCTTCCATTGCCTTATTACAGCCAGAAAAAAGACCTAAGTCATTACGGTAATAAATAATATCTGGGGAAGTATCTAAGTAAGAACGAAGTAGTGCCGTTTGTTCAGCTAATTCTAATTGTGCTTTTTCTCGTTGAAAGACTTCATTTTCAAGATCTTCCATCGCTTCTTGTCGAGCATCTTCCGCTTTTTCACGCTCTTCGATTTCTTGGTTGAGCTTTTTTACATTACCTTGTAATTTCTTGTTCAAATCTAAATCACGTGTACGCATCTCTTCCATCTTGCTCACAAGCTTAGAGAGCCTTTGACGTGAGTCTTCTAAATGCTCAACGACGACGGATAAGAAAAAGACAGCCCAAGGTGTAATTAATAACCCAAAGAAAACCGAACGGACAATATCCAAATCATTAACTTCACCACTTAATACAAGCGTGACGCCAACTTGGACAATAACGGCCAATGCGACTAATGCAATGGCAAGTAGGAGACTAAAACGAACGATGCCAAGTCTCACCATGAGATCGACATAAAATTGCGCGAGAATTTTTAACTGCTTCATAAACACACCCTGATAGTATTCAGTTAAATAATATCAGGGTTAGCTCTATTTGAGTTATTTTTTCAATACTGGAGCGGTATATTTGAAGGGTTGGTTAATCAAAGAGCCTTGTGCACCTCTGTTATTTAAAGCCATACCAACATTCGTTAAGCCTAACCAACGCGGTTCACACCATAATGGCGAAAGCAGTGTCGGTCTTCTTGCTGTCGCAGATACTCGATGATACACAACTTCTGGAGGGGTTAATCGAATTAATTCACATGCAACATCGACATAATCATCCATTTCTGGCGCTTCTATTTTTCCCGCTCGCCACGCTTTTGCCATAGTACTGCCTTCAACAATATGCAAAGGATGTAATTTTAGTCCATCCGTTCCTGTTTCAAGTACTTTAGCTAATGTAGTGCGGTAGTCTTCCTGAGTATCGCCGGGTAAACCAATAATTAAGTGAGTACACACTTTGATGCCAAGCGCTCTTGCTTTACGAGTAATCGCATCATAACAAGCAAAGTCATGGCCTCGATTAATACGTTTTAGGGTTTTATCATTGGCCGTTTGCAACCCAAGCTCTAGCCAAACTTCGTAACCATCATCAACATAGCCCTTCAATAAGTCTAATACTGCATCAGGTACACAATCAGGACGGGTTCCGACACATAGTCCTACAATATTTGCGGATTTAAGTGCTTCTTCGTACATATTTTTAAGTACTTGAACTTCCGCAAAAGTATTCGTATACGCTTGAAAATAAGCAAGGTACTTTTTAGCACGTTGCACTTCCCCTGCTCTATCTACTAACTGATCATGAATCGATTTGAACTGCTCTTGTTCATCAGAAAATGAAGCCACATTACAAAAGGTACACCCACCCTTTCCAATCGTTCCATCTCTATTTGGGCAACTAAAACCACCATGAAGAGTGAGTTTATGTACTTTTTCACCATAACGGCGCTGTAAATCCTGTCCAAATGTATTTGCTAGTTCATGAAGTTGCATTGCGATAACCAATTAAGTAAATCAAGCACTTAGTTCACAAATAAAAAGAAGTCTCAATTCTATTTGTGAAAGTTGCTAACTCGTTTGTAAAAAAAAGACCGTAAATAATAACGAAAACCATCATTCACAATTGTAATTTATATCAATAAAAGACGCATAAACTAGCAATTAAACGCGAAAAAAGCCGAATTATTATAAATACTTATTCATTTTGAATAAAAAAAGTGAAAATTACGTGCAACTTTCGTTGGTATTTAATATGACAAAAATGTAGGATAGTTACATCGTAAAATAGTTTAATTTGCCATCAACACGAATGTTGTGGCGTTTCGATAGTGATATCTACCCTCAGACAACAAATACAACGGATAAAAATGTATTTGATAGGTATCACAATGGATTGGGTTCGTTTGCACGTCATATTAAGTGATGCCAGCAAGCACCAGAATGGATTCAAACTTGCTACCTCTTGAGACTAACTCACAGCAAGTTCGATTAAAATTTAGCAAAGGACTAGACAGAAACTTACGTAGAGAAGTTGTGTCTGCATAATACTGGAAGGATGTATCTATGGTAGATAGAGAGCAGAATACACAAGGCATGTATACTCCCGAGTTGGAGCATGATGCATGTGGTATCGGTTTTGTCGCTCACCTCAAAAACCGTAAATCTCATGATGTGGTTACTCAAGCACTTGATATGCTTGCTCGTATGGAACACCGTGGTGGTCAAGGCTGTGATCCATGCAGTGGTGACGGCGCGGGTATTCTTTTACAAAAACCTCATGAGTTTTTATTAGAAGAAGCCGTAAAACTTGGTATTAAACTGCCATCTTTTGAGAAATACGGTGTTGGTGTTGTCTTATTCCCTAAAGATGAGCATAAACGTCAACAATGTAGAGATATTTTAGAACGTAATGCTCAACGTCTTGATTTAGAAATCATTGGCTATCGCGTTCTTCCTGTCGATAATTCAATGCTAGGCGACGATCCTCTAAGTACTGAGCCTCAATTTGAGCATGTATTTATTTCTGGTGGCCCATCAATGACCCCAGAAGAACTTGAACGTAAATTGTATGTTCTTCGTAACTACACCGTTCGAGTCTGTTTGGAAAGTATTTCGAACATTGGTGATGACTTCTACATCAACTCTCTATCGTACAAAACACTTGTTTATAAAGGTCAATTAACGACTGAGCAAGTTCCACAGTACTTCCTAGACTTACAAAATCCAACGATGGTGACGGCATTAGCGCTGGTTCACTCTCGTTTCTCTACTAATACATTCCCTCGCTGGCGTCTAGCTCAA
Source organism: Aliivibrio wodanis (assembly GCF_052920805.1). Classification (NCBI taxonomy): domain Bacteria; kingdom Pseudomonadati; phylum Pseudomonadota; class Gammaproteobacteria; order Vibrionales; family Vibrionaceae; genus Aliivibrio; species Aliivibrio wodanis. The sequence goes on along the minus strand of NZ_JBREXA010000002.1, from coordinate 2,878,460 downwards.
CCATTCCGTTACATTGCTCATAATGGTGAGATCAACACAGTTCGTGGTAACTTGAACTGGATGAAAGCGCGTGAAGCTATCATCGAATCCGATCTATTTAGCCAACAAGAAATGGATATGCTGCTTCCGATTTGTCAGGAAGGCAGTTCAGATTCATCTAACTTTGATATGGCGCTAGAACTGCTTGTTCTTTCTGGCCGTAGCTTGCCACACGCATTAATGATGATGATCCCTGAAGCGTGGCAAGAAAATAAAAATATGGATCCTACACGTCGCGCGTTCTATCAATACCACGCTAACGTAATGGAACCTTGGGATGGTCCTGCGTCTGTTTGTTTCACCGATGGTGTTCAAGTTGGTGCAACACTTGACCGTAATGGTCTTCGTCCTTCTCGTTATACCGTGACAAAAGATGATTTCCTTGTGATGGCATCTGAATCTGGCGTTGTAAAAATAGCACCAGAAAACATTGAGTTCCGTGGTCGTCTGCAACCCGGTCGTATCTTTGTTGCTGACTTAGAGCAAGGCCGTATTATTTCTGATGAAGAAGTAAAAGATGGCATTGCGAAATCACAACCTTATGAAAAATGGGTTGAAGAGAATCTATTAAGCTTAAATAAGCTGCCTGAAGCAACAAACCAATTCAGCCAGCCTTCTCCTGAACGTCTACTCAACCGTCAACAAGCGTTTGGTGTAACCTCTGAAGAAGTGAATGAGATCATCCTACCATTAGCAAAAACGGCTTATGAGCCATTAACTGCAATGGGTGCCGATTGGCCACTAGCGATCCTTTCTCATCAATCTCAGCATTTATCTAACTATTTTAAGCAGTTGTTTGCCCAAGTAACTAACCCGCCGATCGACCCGATCCGTGAGCGTATGGTTATGTCGCTAAACACCTATTTAGGTAAAGACCAAAACTTACTTGCTGAAACACCTGAGCACTGTCAAAAAGTTGAACTTGAATCACCAGTTCTTTCTAACTCTGAGCTAGAAAAACTGCGTGCTATTGATAACGAACATCTACAAGCAAAAACACTGGATATCGTTTTCCAAGCCAATGAAGATTCAGGAAAGCTTGAGCGCGCACTTAAACGTATCTGTCAGTATGCTGAAGATGCAGTAATCGATGGTTACTCTATCATTCTACTAACAGACCGCGCTGTAAACTCAAACCACGCAGCTATCCCTGCAATGCTTGCGGTTGGTGCGGTTCATCACCACCTAATCCGTAAAGGGTTACGAGCTAAATGTGACATCGTGATTGAAACGGGTGATGCTCGTGAAACTCATCACTTTGCAACACTGGTTGGTTACGGCGCAAACGCAGTAAACCCATACTTAGTAATTGAGACAATTGTTGAACTTCAACGAGTTAAGAAACTAGACCCAACAGTTCATCCAAAAGAATTGTTTGATAACTACCGTAAAGGGGTTAATGGCGGCCTACTTAAGATTTTCTCTAAGATGGGTATTTCAACACTGCAGTCATACCATGGTGCTCAAATCTTTGAAGCGCTTGGTATCAGTAAATCAGTGGTTGATAAGTACTTCACCGGTACCGTTTCTCGTATCCAAGGTCTAACGATTGATGATATCGCAAAAGAAGTTCTAATCCGTCACCGTGTTGGCTATCCAACTCGTGAGATCCCAGTTCAAGTACTTGATGTGGGCGGTGTATATCAGTGGAAACAACGTGGTGAGAAGCACCTGTTTAACCCTGAAACTATTTCTCTACTTCAAGAATCAACTCGTAATAAAGATTACGGTCAATTCAAGAAATACGCGAAAGCGGTTGATGACCAAGGTGATGATGCAGCAACACTGCGTAGCCAATTAGATTTCATCAAAAATCCTGCAGGATCTATTCCTTTAGAAGAAGTAGAACCTATTGAGAAAATCCTAAAACGTTTTGCTACTGGTGCAATGTCGTTTGGTTCTATCTCACACGAAGCTCACTCAACACTTGCTGTTGCTATGAACCGTATCGGTGCTAAATCTAACTCAGGTGAAGGTGGTGAAGACCCAATTCGTTTTGAGAAAAAAGACAATGGTGACTGGGAACGTTCAGCAATCAAACAAGTGGCTTCTGGTCGTTTTGGTGTGACATCTTACTACCTAACTAACGCTGATGAGCTGCAAATCAAGATGGCTCAAGGTGCGAAACCTGGCGAAGGTGGTCAACTACCTGGTGATAAAGTCGATGATTGGATTGGTGCAACACGTCACTCAACTCCAGGAGTTGGTCTGATTTCACCACCGCCACATCATGATATTTATTCAATCGAAGATTTAGCACAGCTTATTTACGATCTGAAAAACGCCAACCGTAAAGGCCGCGTTAACGTTAAGTTAGTATCTGAGGCAGGTGTTGGTACTATCGCCTCTGGTGTAGCAAAAGCAAAAGCAGACGTTGTACTTATCGCTGGTTTCGATGGTGGTACAGGTGTGCATCTCCAATGTCTTCAATTCGTCATACTGGTCTTCCATGGGAGCTAGGTCTGGCAGAAACACACCAGACACTACTGAAAAATGGGTTACGTAACCGTATCGTTGTTCAGTCTGATGGCCAAATGAAAACACCTCGAGATCTTGCAGTAGCAACACTTCTTGGTGCTGAAGAATGGGGTGTAGCAACAGCAGCTCTTGTTGTTGAAGGCTGTATCATGATGCGTAAGTGTCATAAGAATACTTGCCCTGTTGGTATCGCAACACAAAACAAAACACTTCGTGAGCGCTTTGACGGTCGCGTAGAAGACGTAGTTACTTTCTTCCAATACATGGCTGAAGGTCTACGTGAAGTGATGGCAGAACTTGGTTTCCGCTCTATTGATGAAATGGTTGGTCAATCTCATAAACTGAAAGTTCGTGATGATATCGGCCACTGGAAATACAAAAACTTAGATTTATCACCAGTACTACACGTTGAACAACCTCGTGCTGAAGATGGTATCTATAACCAAATTAAACAGCAGCATAATCTAGAAGACGTATTGGATCGTAAACTGATTCAAGTCGCTATTCCGGCCCTTGAAAAGGGTGAAGCCGTTAATGCTGAGTTCGATATTCTAAATACCGACCGAAGTGTAGGTACTATGCTGTCGAATGAAATTTCAAAAGTCTATAAAGACCAAGGTTTGCCACAACCAATGAACGTGAAGTTCAACGGTTCGGCTGGTCAAAGTCTAGGGGCTTTCCTTGCGAAAGGTGTGAAATTTGAAGTCGAAGGCGATGCGAATGATTATTGGGGTAAAGGCTTATCTGGCGGTACGCTAGTTCTTTATCCAAACCTAAAATCAACGATTGTAGCTGAAGATAACATTGTTGTAGGTAACGTTTGTTTCTACGGCGCAACTTCTGGCGAATCTTATATTCGCGGTATGGCTGGTGAGCGTTTCTGTGTACGTAACTCAGGTGCACGAGTTGTGGTTGAAGGCGTTGGTGATCACGGTTGTGAATACATGACTGGTGGTGTAGCGCTAATCCTTGGCTCTACAGGTCGTAACTTTGCGGCAGGTATGAGTGGTGGTGTTGCTTATGTTTGGGATAAGTCTGGTGATTTCGAAACCAAACTAAATTCAGAACTTGTTGACCTAGACCCTATCGAACAAGAAGATAAAGATCTTCTATTAGAAATGCTAACTAAGCATGTTGAATTCACAGGAAGTGAAGTTGCTCAGTCTTTCCTAGATAACTTTGAAGCAAACTTGGCCTCTCTGGCTAAAGTGATGCCGCGTGATTACAAAGCGGTTCTTCAAAAGAATAAAGCTGAAGCACAACAGGCACAAACGGAAGAAGTGGAGGCAGTATAATGGGTAAGCCTACTGGATTTTTAGAACATGGTCGTGAGCTACCAAAGAAACTCGACCCAACAGTTCGAATTCAAGACAATAAAGAATTTGTATTGAATGATGAGTTTGCCGACAAGATTGGCACACAAGCATCACGCTGTATGGATTGTGGCGTTCCGTTTTGTCATAACGGTTGCCCAATTGGTAACATCATTCCTGAGTTTAACGATGCGGTATATCGTGATAGCTGGGAGGAAGCGTGGAAAATCTTAAGTTCGACCAATAACTTCCCAGAGTTCACAGGCCGAGTGTGTCCTGCTCCTTGTGAAAGTGCCTGTGTTCTTGGTATTAACCAAGACCCAATCACTATCTGTAATATCGAAAAAACGATTGTAGAAACCGCGTACCGTGAAGGGTACGCACAACCAAAGAAACCTCGTTCTCGTACAGGTAAAACGGTTGCTATCATCGGTTCAGGTCCTGCTGGTTTAGCCGCGGCTGAACAGTTAAACAGTGCTGGTCATTCAGTAACTGTCTATGAACGAGATGAGAAAGTTGGTGGTCTACTACGCTTTGGCATTCCTGACTTCAAGTTAGGCATGGACATCATTGATCGTAAAATCAATCTAATGGCTGATGCCGGTATCAAGTTTGAAGTTAATGCTCATATTGGTGTTGATATTAATGCTCAACAACTACGCCAAGACTTCGATGTGGTTTTACTAACTGGTGGTTCGACAGTGCCAAGAGATCTACCTATTCCTGGTCGTGAGCTCAATGGCGTTCACTTTGCTATGGAGTTCTTAGGTCAAAACAACCGTCGTGCTAATAACATGGATCTTAAAACTAAAGAGATCCATGCTAAAGGTAAGCATGTTGTTGTTATTGGTGGTGGCGATACAGGTTCTGACTGTGTAGGTACGTCGAATCGTCATGGTGCAGCAAGTATTACTCAAGTTGAGATCATGCCTATCCCACCAGAGAAACGCCCTGCGAATATGCCTTGGCCTCAATATCCAATGATCATGAAAACAACCACTTCTCACGAAGAAGGCTGTGAGCGTCATTGGAATATCTTAACCAAAGAGTTTATCTCTGATGATGCAGGTAACGTGACTGGTCTTCGTATTGCTGACATCGTTTGGCAAGATGCGAAACCAGGCGAACGTCCAGGATTTGATGAAGTTGCTGGTAGTGAGCGAGTGATTCCTTGTGATCAAGCATTCTTAGCTATGGGCTTCTTACACCCAGAACCAACGGGTGTATTGGCTCAGTTAGATATAAAACTGGATGATCGTGGCAACGTAGCAACCGATGGCTATGCTACTAATCAAAAAGGTGTTTTTGCCGCAGGTGATATGCGTACCGGTCAGTCTCTGATTGTTCGTTGCATTAATGAAGGCCGTGAATGCTCTAGAGAAGTAGATGCTTACCTTATGGGTAACTCGAATCTAGAAGCAAAAGCGGATTCATTGATGTTATCAGCATCATAGTTTTTGAAATAGATTAATTCAGGTTTCCTTCCAAACCTTTGGCCAACATTTCGATGTTGGCCTTTTTTATGTCACTACAGTCATACCTAATATTAATACTAATCGTAGTAAATAACTGATCATCCTAGCTGATTAAAATACTCGGTAACTGCGTTGAGATTTTTGATTGGTATAACTCAACTAACTTAAATGTTTTATTTACTATGTAGGAATAATCGCTTTGTTTGAAACAAAAATTCAACAACTAAATGACTTAGCTTATACTTGAGTTAAACCCTTATATCTAAAAAGAAGTTTATCTCTATGAAAAAATTATCAATTGTTGCACTAAGTGCTTTGTTTCTTTCTGCATGCAGCCAAAGGACTGAAACCATGATAGATAAATCCACCACTGTTTGTGGCGATAAGCCTAATTGCATTTCAACTTTAGATGAACGAGAAGCCTTTTCTGCAGTTCCATTTATATTGACTGAGTCTGCAAGTATGGAAGCTATTGCTGCTATTGCTAAACAACTCAAAGGTGCAAAAGTGGTTAAGCTAGATAATGATTATGCTCATATCGAATGCACGAGCTTAGTTTTTCGCTTTGTTGATGACCTAGAATTACGTGTCTCTGAGAATACACTCATCGTTCGCTCTGAATCTCGCACTGGACATTCAGACTTTGGCGTTAACAAAAAACGAGTTGAGCAACTAAGAGCGTTACTTTTAGAAGACGGGTTAATCTTATAATCATAAAAAGCCCGAAGAATATTTATTCTTCGGGCTTTTTCTATTTCACAATAAAGTGTTACTTGTAGTGTTAACTCTCAGCACTATTAAGCGTATTTAGCTGCTACTTTCGCGTGTAACTCTTGAACCGAGTTAACCGTATTACGGTCATCCGCTTCATGTGCTAAACAGCTAGCAAATGCTGCATTTAGCGTTGTTGTGTAGTTCACTTTAGCTGCAAGTGCACCACGGCGAAGAAGTTTTGAATCTTCAATCGCTTGACGACCAGATGCCGTATTTACGATGTAGGTATATTCGCCATTCTTGATACGGTCAAGAATGTGAGGGCGACCTTCGTGTACCTTGTTTACTAGACGGGGATTAATGCCTGCCTCACCAAGAATCACAGCAGTACCGTGCGTTGCATCGAGTTGGTAACCAATTTTAATAAGGTGTTTTGCTAAATCAACTACACGTTTCTTATCGCCTTCACGAACAGAAAGTAATGCACGACCGCCTTCTGGGTATTCTTTGCTACAACCTAATTCTGCTTTAGCAAATGCTTCAGCAAATGTTGTACCAACACCCATAACTTCACCCGTTGAGCGCATTTCAGGACCTAACAATGGGTCAACACCAGGAAACTTGTTGAACGGTAATACCACTTCTTTTACTGAGAAGTAAGGTGGGATAATCTCTTTCGTAAAGCCTTGTGACTCTAGAGATTGGCCAGCCATTACACGTGCAGCAATCTTAGCAACTGGCGCACCTGTTGCTTTAGATACGAATGGAACCGTACGTGCAGCACGTGGGTTCACTTCAATTAAGTAAACTTCGTTATCTTTAACAGCAAACTGTGTGTTCATTAAGCCACGTACACCTAGCTCGAATGCTAGCTTGCGTACTTGGTCACGCATCACATCTTGGATTTCTTCACTTAATGTATAAGCAGGAAGGAGAACATGCTGAATCACCGGAGTGAACGCCCGCTTGCTCGATGTGTTCCATGATACCAGCGATAACCACTTGTTCACCGTCACAAATTGCATCTACATCAACTTCGATTGCATCATCAAGGAAGCTATCAAGAAGTACTGGAGATTCATTTGAAACACTAACCGCTTCATTGAAGTAACGACGTAAGTCTTGCTCATCGTATACGATTTCCATCGCACGACCACCAAGAACATAAGAAGGACGAACAACTAATGGGAAACCGATTTCACGAGATTTTTCAATCGCTTGTTCCATTGTAGTTACGGTTGCATTTTCTGGTTGTAGAAGGCCTAGACGGTCTACAGCAACTTGGAAACGCTCACGGTCTTCTGCACGGTCGATAGCGTCTGGGCTTGTACCAATAATTGGAACACCAGCCGCTTCAAGCGCACGAGCCAGTTTAAGTGGTGTTTGACCACCGTACTGAACGATAACACCTTTTGGTTTTTCAATACGAACAATAGCTAATACATCTTCCAGTGTTACTGGTTCGAAGTACAGACGGTCAGACGTATCGTAATCAGTAGAAACAGTTTCAGGGTTACAGTTAACCATGATTGTTTCGTAGCCATCTTCACGAAGTGCTAATGATGCATGTACACAACAGTAGTCAAACTCAATACCTTGGCCGATACGGTTTGGACCTCCGCCTAAGATCATGATCTTATCTTTATCTGTTGGGTTTGCTTCACACTCTTCATCATAAGATGAGTACATGTAAGCCGTATCTGAAGAGAACTCAGCGGCACATGTATCTACACGCTTGTAGACAGGGTGAATGTCATATTGGTCACGAAGACGACGAATTTCACTTTCAGCTACACCTAATAGTTTAGATAAACGAGCATCAGCAAAACCTTTGCGTTTTAGTTGACGAAGTTTGTCTGCTGTTAAGCTAGCGAAACCGCCCGCTTTAACTTCAGCTTCCATCTTAACTAAATCTTCGATTTGAACTAAGAACCAACGGTCAACGTTAGTTAAGTTAAATACACCATCAACTGACATACCAGCACGGAATGCATCGGCGATGTACCAGATACGTTCAGCACCTGCGTCTTTTAATTCGTGACGGATCTTAGTTAATGCATCAGGTGCATCAAGATCAACCATTTCATCAAAACCATCCGCGCCAACTTCTAGGCCACGAAGTGCTTTTTGTAATGACTCTTGTTGGTTACGACCGATAGCCATAACTTCACCAACTGATTTCATTTGTGTTGTTAGACGATCGTTAGCACCTGCGAATTTTTCGAAGTTAAAACGAGGGATCTTAGTAACAACATAATCGATTGTTGGTTCAAATGATGCTGGAGTTGCACCACCAGTGATGTCATTCATTAACTCATCAAGCGTATAACCAATCGCAAGTTTCGCTGCGATTTTTGCAATAGGGAAACCCGTTGCTTTAGACGCTAGAGCTGATGAACGTGATACACGTGGGTTCATCTCGATAACAACCATACGCCCATCTTTCGGGTTGATACCAAACTGTACGTTTGAGCCGCCCGTTTCAACACCAATCTCACGCAGTACTGCTAGAGATGCGTTACGCATTAGTTGAAATTCTTTATCTGTTAGCGTTTGCGCTGGAGCCACGGTGATTGAATCACCCGTATGAATGCCCATTGCATCAAAGTTTTCAATCGTACATACGATAATACAGTTGTCGTTTTTATCACGAACCACTTCCATCTCGTACTCTTTCCAACCGATCAATGATTCATCGATTAAAAGCTCGTTGGTTGGAGAAAGATCCAAACCACCACGACAGATTTCTTCAAATTCTTCTTTGTTATACGCGATACCACCGCCCGTACCACCCATCGTAAATGATGGACGAATGATACAAGGGAAGCCTACCATCTCAAGAACTTTGTAAGCTTCTTCCATTGTCTTTGCAGTATCAGCCGTTGGACACTCAAGACCGATTGACTTCATTGCTTTATCGAAGCGTGAACGGTCTTCTGCTTTATCAATTGCATCAGCCGTTGCACCAATCATCTCAACACCGAACTCAGCAAGCACGCCGTGCTTTTCTAAATCAAGCGCACAGTTCAATGCTGTTTGGCCACCCATAGTAGGTAGAACTGCATCTGGACGCTCTTTTTCAATGATGTTACGAACCACTTCCCAATGGATAGGTTCAATGTACGTTGCATCAGCCATGTCTGGGTCAGTCATGATTGTTGCTGGATTAGAGTTCACAAGAATAACGCGGTAGCCTTCTTCACGAAGTGCTTTACACGCTTGTGCACCAGAGTAGTCAAATTCACATGCTTGGCCGATTACGATTGGGCCTGCACCTAGAATTAGAACGCTTTTAATGTCAGTACGTTTTGGCATCTTATTACTACTCCGAATTAAGCTTTATGCTGCTGAATCAATTCAATGAAATGGTTAAACAATGGCGCTGCATCATGTGGGCCAGGGCTTGCTTCTGGGTGACCTTGGAAGCTGAATGCTGGTTTGTCTGTGCGATGAATACCTTGTAACGTGCCATCAAACAGTGATTTGTGTGTTGCACGAAGATTTTCAGGCAGTGTTTCTTCATCCACAGCAAAACCGTGGTTCTGTGCAGTAATCATAACCACATCACGATCCAAATCTTTAACTGGGTGGTTTGCACCGTGGTGACCAAACTTCATTTTTACTGTTTGAGCGCCTGATGCTAGAGCAAGAATTTGGTGACCAAGACAGATACCAAAGATTGGTAAGCCTTTTTCTAGGAACACTTTTGTTGCTTCGATAGCGTAAGTACATGGAGCTGGATCACCAGGGCCATTTGATAGGAATACGCCATCTGGATTCATTGCTAACACTTCTTCAGCTGAAGTTTGAGCAGGAACAACCGTTAGACGACAACCGCGGTCAACTAACATGCGTAAGATGTTACGTTTTGCACCGAAATCGTAAGCAACAACGTGGAATGGTAATTCGCTGTCCGCTTTCTCTTCTGGCAGACCGCCAGTCAGTGTCCAAGAACCTTGCTTCCATTGGTAAGCTTCTGAAGTCGTTACTTCTTTCGCTAAGTCCATTCCCTTAAGACCTGGGAACTCTTTTGCTTGAGCAAGTGCAAATGCTTCATCTAGGTTATTGCCAGCAACGATACAACCATTCTGAGCGCCTTTCTCACGCAAAATTCGAGTCAGCTTACGCGTATCGATATCAGCAATGCCGACGATATTTTGAGATTTAAGATATTCAGAAAGAGTTTGTTCACTGCGGAAGTTTGAAGCTAGAAGAGGAAGATCGCGAATCACAAGGCCTTGAGCGTGGATAGAAGAAGATTCTTCATCTTCGGAATTGATTCCGGTATTGCCAATGTGAGGATAAGTAAGAGTAACGATTTGTTGAGAATAGGAAGGATCAGTAAGAATTTCTTGGTACCCCGTCATCGAGGTATTAAAAACGACTTCACCAACGGCCGAGCCATCTGCTCCAATCGATTGACCGCGGAACACTGTCCCATCTTCTAGGACTAACAGCGCTGATTTACTCAAGACAACCTCCAAACATAATAAACATTCAACCTTACAGCATAGTAATGCAAAGTTGTTTTTTTTAGAACCAAAATTCTAACTTCAAGTACGAATTTTGACAAATTGGCGAAATTTTAGAGATCTATATGATATCTGTCAATAAAAAACACATTTAAAAATGACTTTTTTAGGCAACTCAAGGCAAAAACAACTTTTAAAGACTAAAATTTTCACTTAAGTCATCTTAATTGTCGACATTTCATACAAAAACGAATTTGATGCATATTTACACTTTTCACAGTTATTGAATTTACTATTTAAAACAAAGCAAACGATAAAATAAGTAAAAAACACGGAAAAATAGCCACCTCAGAGAAAAAGCAATGGGTAGACGCTAAAATCAAAATCAAAATCAGCAAAGAAATCACCTTTAATACAATGAAGAACAAAAGAAAAAACACGACAATCCTTTGTATACAGTGGCATATACGTGAATAAAAAGTGATTAATTATAGGTAAGCATAAATAAATTGAAAAACAGATAGAATTAGACACTGAAGTCTAGCTATAAAAGAAAGCAAAGAAGTCATGACGATAAAAACGTATTATTTATCGACTCAATAAGAAGAAGTGATTTTTGGCAATGCGATTCATATATCCTTTATATGAATCGCATTGCTCAATACCAAGAAAATATAAGAGAAAAGAAAGAATTGAAGATAGCGAATAAAAACAGTTAAAGAACACGCTGTAATAGCACTTTTCCTTTTTCTATTGCACTGGCTAAATTATCTTGAAGGAGAGGGAATACAAGATTTCTAAACCATCGATGCTCTTGATCATTTTGATACTTCGCATGCCACAATAAATAGTAGTCGTGTTCTGGAATATCAATAGGTAATGGTTTGATGACAAGGTCATAATTATCGACATATTGCGCTGCTATGTGAGTTGGTGTAACCATAATAGCCTGAGTCAATTTCAATGATTGTACTGCAGATAAAAAAGACGGAACGACAGCAAATGTCTTGCGTTTTTTCCCGGTTGGTGACAGTAATGCATCAACCTCTTGCCTTCTATCTACGATACCACTGACTAAAATATGCCTAGCATCAGCTAAGTCATCTAAACTAAAAGAAGATTGAGCCTTAGGGTGCTGAGCACACATCATAACCACAAATTGGTCTTGCCCCATCGACTTACCGTAAATATTGTCAGGTATGTCATTAGCTATAGTCGCAACGAGATCAATCGGTGTAGTCACTAATGAATCAAATTGCTCTGTTTTCCAAAGCTGGCATTCAATCATTGAATAAGGTGACTCTTTTTCCATTTTTGCACAAATATGAGGAAGTATTGTTGGTGCAACATATTCATTAAAGCCAATGATAAATGTTCTTTCTATGGTTCTTGGTTCTATCTCTTGAGGAGAATATAGCGCTTCTAATTGTTGTAAAAGTTGGGGAAGTTTGGCTTTTAAGTGCTGAGCACGCTTCGTTAGCACCAAACTATTCCCTTCTCTTATTAAAATAGGATCAGAAAATTCAATTCTTATATGAGCTAACGTTTTACTCATCGCAGATTGCGTAACATTCAATTGTTTCGCACTCTCAGTAAGGTTTGTAGTCTCTAAAATAGAAGCAAGCGCCTGTAACAGTTTATAGTTACGCATTAATTATCCTTAAATAAACATAAAAACTAACTCAACAAGAACTGATGAAAACCACCTAAATAATACAAGATTAGAGTCTACTATCTAATAAGAAATAAAACACATCCTTGTGATGTTAGAGCAAGCAAAAATTAAGATTTAAAATTCGTACCCAATCCCAGCATAAGCACTCATAGAATCAGTCGCGGTATCATATGCCCCACCCAATTTTGCCGTCAGGTTTTCATTAAAGCGCTCACCAATTCCTACAGCTACGGCTTCTGCATCTCCGTGATACCCCAGAGCAGCGGTCACTGCGATATTGCCTACACCATATGGGTCAACCAATCCTGCAAATGCAGCGGATTCGGCATAAGCTCCATCAATATTTTTTGCCATATTTTCCATGTCTTTACGAAGACCTTTAATTTCAGTTTGATTACGGGCGATTGCATCGCTGTTCGTTGTAATATCGCGCTGCTCCTGTTTAATGGCATGACTATTAGCTGACATTAATTGCTCATCTTTCAAGGCTATTGATTGCTGTAAATGAATCGCTTCTTTATTCTCAGAGACATGCTGCGTATTGGCTTTTACCCCTTGGGTATTCGAAACAATCAATTGTGAATTATGTTGCTCATTTCCTTGAATCTTATGGATGGCTTCATGGTTATTGGTAACTAACTGTGTACTTTTATCTACACGCTCCCCAAGCGCATTAACGGATTCTTCATTATGAGTAATACGAGCCTGACCTTTCTTAATCATGCTTTTATTCTCTGTCATACGTTGAGTATTTATCTTTGCCGTATCTAATATATTTTTTTGTTTGACTGTTGAAGTTGAGTCACGTCTTGTTGATTGGATACGATAAGACTATTGTTTGTTATCGAGGTTTGTTCTAACTTCGCTTGCTGAGATTGCAACTGCTGAACCCCTTGCTGGTTTGAGGTAATTCCCTTTGCTTGTTGAGTATTCTGCTTTTGATTAGCTAATATTGCTTGCTGATTTTTTACGCTGACTTGTTGATTAGCTTTAATCAATTGCTCATGAGTCGTCAATCTAGCAACATCAGTTCCCGCTTGAGTTTGCAACTGCTGAATCCCTTGCTGGTTTGAGATAATTCCCTTTGCTTGTTGAGTATTCTGCTTTTGATTAGCTAATATTGCTTGCTGATTTGTTACGCTGACTTGTTGATTAGCTTTAATCAATTGCTCATGAGTCGTCAATCTAGCAACATCGGCCCCCACTTGAGTTTGCAACTGCTGAATCCCTTGCTGGTTTGAGATAATTCCCTTTGCTTGTTGAGTATTCTGCTTTTGATTAGCTAATATTGCTTGCTGATTTGTTACGCTGACTTGTTGATTAGCTTTAATCAATTGCTCATGAGTCATCAATCTAGCAACATCGGCCCCCACTTGAGCTTGCAACTGCTGAACATTTTTTTGATTTGAGGCAATTTTAGAGTCTTGTTTAGCGTCTAAATCATGCTGATAGACGGCACTACTTAGAATATTTTTCCCTAACTGAGAGAGACTATGTTGAGTTTGATCTTGTTGTGATTTCACCTGTTGAATATCTTGATTAGCTTTATTTACCAACCCTAAGTTATTTGAAATAAGTAACCCATAATTATCTAATCTTTGGCTTTGTGCTGTATGCTGTTTTTGAATATCTTGTAGAGTAAGAGGTGATGTTGATGATTGAGCATATACCCCTACTGATATTGAGCTCATTGATAATGCCAGTACTGTTAACTTTGCCTTATTCATAAATCCACCTAAATTATTTTAAAGTTATTACTCTATTTGTCGGCTAGCAGATTTAATGTAGGACACTACGATGTCGATGAGAAATGAAAAATACGACTAAGGGGTATGAAAAAAAGTAATGCCTTATCAGCATAATTTCTGACAGGTTTCACTCTTTTAATAAAAAAGACCAGCTTTAGATAAACACTAAGAGCTGGTCTTAAAATTACATTAATTTTTATAAATACTAGAGTTTATCTAACTCTAAAACATCATGCATAGTATAGAAACCAGGAGATTTCTGATGGAGCCAATGAGAGGCTCTCACTGCGCCATTAGCAAACGTCATTCTATCCGTTGCTTTATGGGTAATTTCGACACGTTCACCAATATCTGCAAACATGGCAGTATGCTCTCCGACAATATCACCCGCACGAATGGTCGCAAAACCAATTTCATCTTTGGTTCTCTCTCCGGTAATACCTTCACGTGCATAAACAGCAACGTCATCAAGCTTATTACCCATTGCACCAGCGATTGCCTCTCCCATACCAATCGCGGTACCTGAAGGTGCATCAATTTTATAACGATGGTGTGCTTCTACAATTTCAATATCACAATAATCACCCATCACTTTTGCGGCTTTTTCTAATAGTTTGAATACTAGATTTACACCGACACTGTAATTAGGAGCCATTACAATAGAGATCTCTTTCGATGCTTGATCAATCAACTCTTTACCTGGTTCACTAAAACCTGTGGTACCAATAACAATCGCTTTCTTATACTCTTGACAAAGCTCTATATTCTTTAGCGTTGAAATCGGTAGAGTAAAATCAATAATTACATCAAAGTCATCTACAACCTTAGTTAGGTCATCGACAATCAGGATTCCTGATTTTCCAACGCCTGCCACTTCACCAACATCAACACCAATTAAGCTCGACTCAGGGTGTTCACTTGCTGCTGCAAGCTCTGCAAATTGAGAACTATTAACGGCTTTAACTAAATTACGACCCATTCTTCCTGCTGCGCCAGCAATTGCTACTCTTACCATCTTGTTTTTACTCCTTTAAAATGCCTATCCTTGCACTCTATCTTAATTTTATAATTTCGGCTATGCGAAGCCCTAAGACACAGTTTTAATTTGTAGCTCTTTTGGTACTTCAAAGAACATGTTTTCTTCACGACCGTTTAATTCTTCAACCGTAGTACCACCAAAGGCTTTTACTTGCTCAATAATTTGATTCACTAATTCTTCAGGTGCAGAGGCCCCTGCTGTTACGCCGACTCTAGCTTGGTTTATTAACCATTCTTCTTTTAGCTCTTCGGGGCAGTCGATCAAGTAACTCTTTGTGCCTAATTTCTCAGACAATTCACGTAAGCGGTTTGAGTTAGATGAGTTTTTAGAACCGACAACTATCATGACATCAACTTGGTTTGCCATATCTCGCACCGCATCTTGACGATTTTGTGTCGCATAACAAATATCATCCTTACGCGGTCCTTGGATCTTTGGGAATACTCGGCGCAATTCATCAATAACATCAGCAGTTTCATCAACAGATAAGGTAGTTTGACTAACATAGTGAAGATTCGATGGGTCTTTTACTTTTAATTTAATAACGTCATCAGGCGTTTCAACCAGATACATTCCTGCTGTATCACTCGCATACTGCCCCATTGTCCCTTCCACTTCAGGGTGACCAGCATGACCAATTAAAACAACTTCAATATTTTTCTTACTTGCGCGCGCTACTTCCATATGAACTTTAGTGACTAGTGGACAGGTTGCATCAAACACAGTTAATGCGCGATCTTTCGCTTCTTTTCGCACAGCTTGAGAAACCCCGTGAGCGGAAAAAATAACGATATTATCATCAGGGACTTCATGTAATTCTTCAACAAAAATAGCACCGCGCTGCTTTAAACCCTCAACAACAAAACGGTTATGTACTACTTCATGACGAACATAAATAGGTGCTTCATATAATTCAAGAGCTCGTTCAACAATGCTAATGGCACGATCAACACCGGCACAAAACCCACGAGGGTTCGCTAATACTATTTTCATTTTTTATCTCTATATCTTATTGGATTAACCAACTGCTACAATTTCTACGTCAAAGATAACATCTTGACCAGCTAATGGGTGATTAAAATCAACCGTTACTGAATCTCCAGCGATCTCAGTAATAATACCAGGGATATCCATACCATCTGGACCACTGAACGCCATGATAGTCCCAATCTCTGCAGCAGCATCACCTACAAAGCGATTACGATCCATATGATGAATATTATCAGGGTTTGGTAAACCAAATGCATCAACCGCATTCAGTTCAATACTTTTTGATTGTTCAGATTCTAAACCTAATAAACATTTTTCAAAATTTTCACTAAGGCTGCCATCGCCCATAGTAAATTTTGCTGCCTTTCCTCCAGTATGCGTACTGTCCGCAACTGAACCATCTTTTAGTTTTATTGTAAAATGTAGAGTAACTTCGCTATTACTTTCAATTTTTGACATTTTCTTTCCCTAGATAATACTAATTTTTTATATCGTATTTAAAAAAAACGCCACCTCGAGTTCACGGGCAGCGTTAATTTGCTTTCTTTTTATTTACTGTTCTTTTTTACCAGTACGAAAACCATCTAGAATGATAAGTCCCGCACCAATACAAATTGCAGCATCTGCTAAATTGAAAGCTGGCCAGTGGTAATTACCCCAATAAAAATCAAGATAATCCACGACAAAACCATGAACTAAGCGATCAAACACATTACCAATCGCACCGCCAATGATCAGTGCATAAGCCATGTTGTTTAGTTTGTCAGTTTGCGGCGCTTTACGCATCCAATAACCCAATAAACTACACACGGCAACAGCAATGCCAGTAAAGAACCAACGCTGCCAACCAGCCTGATCACTTAAAAAGCTAAATGCAGCACCATAGTTATGAACATAAAGAAAATTAAAGAATGGCAATACCTCAATGCGGTTTGCCCAACCATAACCCATCTCTTTCATCACAAATAACTTGATGCTGATGTCTGCCATAAAGATGATCCCCGCTAGCCATAGCCAG
Source organism: Aliivibrio wodanis (assembly GCF_052920805.1). NCBI lineage: Bacteria > Pseudomonadati > Pseudomonadota > Gammaproteobacteria > Vibrionales > Vibrionaceae > Aliivibrio > Aliivibrio wodanis. Next base: position 2,861,499 of record NZ_JBREXA010000002.1, on the reverse strand, counting down.
CGAAGTCCTGATTCTTTAAGCAGCGGTAATGTCTTATTATCGCTAGTCATTATGCAAACTTTCGCTCTTCGCCTTCGCCGCTAACGTTAGATACACAACGACCACATACTTCTTCGTGACCTTCGATAGTACCTACATCAGCAACATGGTGCCAACAACGCTCACACTTCGCAGCTTCAGATGCTGCAACATCCACAAACAGACCTTCAAGCTCTGTTGCTTTTGCAGATTCTGTTTTTTCGCTTAGTGGCTTAACCGTTGCACTTGATGTAAGAAGAACAAAACGCAGCTCATCTTCAAGTTTGTTAATTTTAGCCGCTAATGCATCATCTGCGTATAACGTTACTTCAGCTTGAAGTGAACCACCGATAACTTTCTCACTACGAGCAGTTTCTAGAAGTTTGTTCACTGACGCACGAACTGATTGAATTTCAGTCCAGAATTCATTATTAAACTCTTCGCCTTCAGCAAGATCAAACAGACCTTGGTACCACTCACCTGTGAATACGAATTTCTCGCGCTCACCTGGCATTTCATTCCAGATTTCATCTGCAGTGAACGACATGATTGGTGCCATCCAACGAACAAGTGCTTCTACAATGTAGTAAAGCGCAGTTTGACAGCTACGTTGAGCGTGACCACTTTGCTTCGCTGTGTATTGGCGATCTTTAATTACGTCTAGGTAGAAAGAACCCATTTCGATTGAACAGAAATGCATCAAACGCTGAGTTACTTCATGAAGGTTGTATTCATCAAAAGACTTAATGATCTCTTCTTGTGCAGCAAATGCACGACCAACAGCCCAACGATCCAGAGCAACCATTTCTTCAGCAGGAACGATGTCTGTTTCTGGGTTAAAGCCGTTTAAGTTCGCTAAGAAGAAACGTGCAGTGTTACGAATACGACGGTATGCATCAGCTGAACGTTTTAGGATTTCATCAGAAACCGCAACTTCGTTAGTGTAATCCGTTGAAGCAACCCATAGACGAAGAATATCTGCGCCTAGTTTGTTCGTTACGTCTTTTGGTGCAACTACGTTACCGATAGATTTAGACATCTTACGGCCATTACCATCTACCACGAAACCGTGTGTTAGTACTTGGCGGTAAGGTGCTTTACCTTTCATTGCAACAGAAGAAATTAATGACGATTGGAACCAACCACGGTGTTGATCTGAACCTTCTAAGTAAAGGTCAGCACTGTGTGTTCTTTCTTCTTTTTCTTCTGGGAAGTCATACTCTTCGCGAGAATCAACAACAGAGAAGTGAGTAACACCTGAGTCAAACCATACGTCTAATGTATCTAGTACTTTTTCGTATTTAGTTGCATCATCTTCACCCATAAGCTCAGCGGCATCTACATCCCACCACGCTTGAATACCTTTCTCTTCAACTAGCTTAGCTACTTTTTCAATTAGCTCTAGTGAATTAGGGTGTAGTTCAGACGTTTCTTTATGAACGAATAAAGCAATTGGAACACCCCAAGTACGTTGACGAGAGATACACCACTCAGGACGACCTTCGATCATACCTTCGATACGGTTTTGGCCCCACTCTGGCATCCACTCAACACTCTTCACTTCTTCTAATGCTTTTGCACGAAGACCCGCTTGATCCATTGAGATGAACCATTGCGGTGTTGCACGGAAGATAATTGGCGTTTTGTGTCTCCAGCAATGTGGGTAGCTGTGCTCGTACGCGTGGTGATGCAGTAATGCACCTTTCTCTTTTAACACTTCAAGAACTGAATCGTTCGCTTTGAATACGTGTTGACCAGCAAACAGTTCAGTATCAGGAAGGTATACACCGTTTGAACCTACTGGGTTTGCAATTTCTAGATCGTATTTCTTACCAACCACGAAATCTTCTTGACCGTGACCAGGTGCGGTATGAACAATACCTGTACCTGAATCTGTCGTTACGTGCTCGCCTAAGATAGCCGGAACCGTAAAGCCATAGAATGGGTGATTGAATTGAAGAAGCTCTAAATCAGACCCTTTCGCAAAACCTAAGTTATGGAAATGCTCGATACCCGCGCGATCCATTACAGATTTTGCTAGTTCAGAGGCAAGAATTAGACGTTGTGCTTTTTGCTCACCACGAGCTTCAACTTGAACTAATACATATTCAAGGTCTTCATGCAGTGCTACTGCACGGTTAGCAGGAAGAGTCCAAGGTGTCGTTGTCCAGATAACAACAGATACTTCACCTTCACCTTGATGGCCTTCAGGCGTGCTGAATTTTGCTAATGTTGCCGCTTCGTCTGCAGCAATAAAACGCACATCAATAGATGGAGATACTTTATCTTGGTATTCAACTTCTGCCTCAGCAAGCGCTGAACCACAATCTGTACACCAGTGAACAGGTTTGAAACCTTTAAGTAAGTGACCTTGGTCTGCAATTTTACCTAATGAACGGATAATGTTTGCTTCAGTACCAAAATCCATAGTGCGGTATGGTTTATCCCACTCGCCCATGATACCTAAACGCTTAAAGCTTTCTTTTTGCCCTTCAACTTGGCCTGCCGCATATTTACGACACTCTTCACGGAACTCAGCCGCAGAGATTTTTTGACCAGGCTTGCCTTTTTTCTTCTCTACCATTAATTCAATTGGCAGACCGTGGCAATCCCAACCTGGAATGTACGGCGCATCAAAGCCAGAAAGTGTCTTTGACTTAATAATAATGTCTTTAAGAATCTTGTTTAATGCGTGACCAATATGGATGTCACCATTTGCATAAGGAGGACCGTCGTGTAATACGAACGATTTTTTACCTTTTTTCGCTTTACGGATCTCGCCGTAAAGATCTTCATCATACCAACGCTTTAGCATTACTGGCTCACGATTAGCCAAGTTACCGCGCATTGGAAATCCTGTTTCTGGCAGGTTCAAGGTTTCTTTATAGTCACTCATCGATTCTTAATTCCGTTACATTGGGCGAAATGAAATGTTATCTGTTTTCAGACAGCCACACCCGCGCTGCCTGAGAATCTAATTCTATTTGTTGTTTTAATGCGTCAAATGACTCAAATTTATGCTCATCACGCAACTTACAAAGTAACTCTACATCCAATTGTTGGCCATATAAATTGGCTTTATAATCGAAAAAGTGAACTTCCAGCTGTTGACGAACGCCATTTACCGTTGGGCGATTGCCTATATTAGCGACACCACCTAACTGTTTACCACTGCTGTCTTTGGCTTGAACAACATAAACGCCAGACACAGGAGAAACACAACGCTTTAATGGAATATTCGCAGTAGGGAAACCTATTGTTCGCCCTAATTTTCGACCATGTGAAACTCGGCCGGTAATACTGTAATTTCGCCCTAACATAGTGGCGACATCTTTTAATCTATCTTCAGCAAGTGCATTACGAATAGCAGTGCTACTGACTCGCTGTTTTTGAAGGCAAAAGCTTTTTGTGTTCACTACTTCAAAGCCGTATTTTTCACCCGCTTTTTGTAGCATTTCAAAGTTGCCTTGACGATGTTTTCCAAAACAAAAATCATCACCAACTACCAGAAACTTAACACCCAATAGCTTAACCAACAAGTGTTCAACAAATTCATCTGCTGTTTGCTGTGCAAATTTATGATTAAAATTAATACAAAGCAGACGTTCTATATTTAATTTATTAAGTTGAACAAACTTATCTCTTAAACGAGTTAATCGAGCAGGCGCTTTCTCTTTAGCAAAAAATTCCATTGGTTGTGGATCAAATGTCATTACGACAGATGGCAAACCTAATTGCTTAGCTTTAGCCTTAACCTGTTGTAATACTTGTTGATGTCCTAAATGAACACCGTCAAAATTACCAATAGTCATTACGCAGCCGTGATGGTCTGCCGTAATATTATGAATGCCTCGGATTAATTCCATTATCTCAATATCAAGTTATTTGCTTAAAAAAACTGACGAATTATATACTAATCTTACTAGCCAAACCACTGAACAACGTAATTCTTACTTTATGCAGATATACGTAAATGGCGAGGACGTAAACCAAGTATTATTGCAGTAATCAAATAGGTCAGTGCACCTAAGCCAATGAAAGAAAACAGCATCACAACTCGTTTTAACAAATCCCATTTAAGCCATACATTCATCTCAGGCATGAACCAAAGTAATACTGCGCCCATTACGCAGCCAGAAAGTACGAGTTTAAACACAAAGAGTAAGGTTTCTTTTGATAATTTATAGACGTTTGCTAAATGTAAACCACGATATAGCAAGGTCATATTAACCAGAGCAGACAAGGCTGTCGCCATTGCTAATCCAATATAACCATAAAAATAAGCAAAAATAGCATTAAAAAACATATTAGTGACCATCGCAATAATACCGTAGCGAACAGGGGTTTTAGTGTCTTGGCGAGCGTAATACCCTGGAGCTAATACTTTGATTAACATGAAATTCAATAAACCTGATGCATAGGCCAGTAAAGACAAAGAAGCATTATGTACATCATTAGGTGAAAACTCACCACGCATGAATAACACCATTAGCATTGGCTTCGCCAGCACCATTAAACCTAACATGGCAGGGATCCCAAGCAAGATCACCATTCTTACGCCCCAATCCATCGTATTAGAGAAACCAGCTCCTTTAGAGTCCACATGTTGACGAGAGAGAGCAGGTAAGATAACCGTCGCTATCGCAATACCAAACAAGCCTAATGGAAACTCCAATAAACGATCTGAATAGTAAAGCCAGCTAATAGAACCTGTAGCCAAGAAACTCGCGATAAAAGTATCGAACAATAAGTTAATTTGACTCACAGACACACCAAATAGTGCAGGAATCATCAAGGTTCTAATTTTTTTCACACCTGGATCATTCCAACCCCATTTAGGGCGAACCAACATTTTTGCTTTATAAAGAAATGGAATTTGAAACAAAAATTGAATTAATCCACCTAAGAACACACCAATCGCTAAGCCGATTTCAGGTTGTTCTAAATTTGGTGAGACAAAATATGCGCAACCAATAATGGCTATATTTAGAAAGACTGGCGTGAAAGAGGAAACCGCAAATTTACCTAGTGTATTTAAAATTGCTCCGGATAGCGCAACAAAAGTAATAAACCAGAGATAAGGAAACGTAATTTTTAATAGAAAACTCGCCAATTCAAATTTAGGGGCGTTAGGGCCATCATTAAGCCAGTCCATGAACCAACCAGCTCCAAAGAGTGCTGTCACAGCTCCAGACCCTATAATACCAAAGAAGGTAACTATAGTAACAAGAACCCCAAGCGTTCCTGAGGCTTTAGCTATCAGCTCTCTAGTTTTATTATCATCACCACTGGCATGATATTCAGTTAAAACAGGAACAAAAGCTTGCGAAAAAGCACCCTCTGCAAATAAACGGCGTAAAAAATTAGGTATTTTATTCGCAAAGAAAAAAACATCAGCAGATGCCCCTGCACCCATTAAATTTGCTACTACTACATCACGGACTAAACCGAGTACTCTAGACACTAAAGTCATGATACTGACGATTAAGCCAGAACGTAAAAGTCGTTTACTCACAAAAAAACCTCATAAAGATGGTGATGATTACCATAAAGAGCTTACTAACTGGAAAAAATGCTGTTAGAATGCTCGCCATCTTAACCGTGTTTTGCCATTCTCATCAAATTTTTTGTTTGATGCAGCTTGGTTTTTACACAAATCAATTGACATTTAAGTTCAAAGGGTGCATATTTCCCGACCTTAAATTGTCACCGAACTACGTTTTTGGGAGTTAGACCCTTGGCAAATAGTAAATCTGCTAAGAAGCGCGCAACTCAATCTGAAAGACGTCGCCAGCACAACGCTAGCCGTCGTTCAATGATGCGCACTTACATGAAAAAAACTATCACAGCTATTGAAGCTGGCGATAAAGAAGCTGCAGCTGCTGCACTAGCAATTGCAACTCCACTTCTAGACCGCATGGCGACTAAAGGCCTTATTCATAAGAATAAAGCTGCACGTCATAAAGCGCGTTTCACTGCAGCAATCAAAGCTCTTTAATAGAAATTTGATTCTCAGTTAGAAAATAAGAAAAAACCGACTTAGGTCGGTTTTTTTATATCTGCGATTTGGTAAAAGAGAAGTGCTAGCCTCTCTATTTATCTTTTATCTTTTAATTCTGTGGACAATACAGATCATGTAACAGTTGAATCACTGACTTTACTTCATGACTATTAAGAGAATAAAAGACCGTTTGAGACTCTTTTCTTGTCGAAACTAATGCATCTTTACGCAACCAACCAAGATGTTGTGAGAGTGCTGATTGACTTAATTCTAGCTTTTCTGCAATCTGTCCTACCGATAGCTCCCCTTCGAGCAGTAAACATAAAATAAATAAACGGCGTTCATTTGCCATCGCCTTTAGTAAAGTCACCGCTTGAGGTGAGTTTTCTTCCATCATTTTTAAATTCATAACAATACCTCTAATTTAGCTAGTGCTAATTTAGTATACAGTCCCTCTCTATTGCAACTGAAAATCAAATAAATGCGAGAAATCAGCCGCACAGATACTTTTTACAGCTGGATGCTGGATCATACGTTCAGCAAAAATAACATAATATTCTTCTTTTAAATCTTGAACATCGGCAATACGATGAAGAGAAAGATCTGAATCAGCCTCATTCATATAAACAGTAGGAGCTAGAAAGACTGCATTATTTTCACGAGCAAAAGCTTTCATTAACGCAGCATCATCAAATTCACCTAAAATATTAGGAGTAATTCCTTGCTGATCACACCATTGAATTACTTTTCTTCCCATTGATGTTCTACTACCAGGGATTAGCAACTTCTTTTCTTCTAATACCTCTGGAAATTGAATCTCATCAACTTGCTTAGAGCAAAAGAAACTCATTTCACATTCACCTAGTTTTTTACTAAAAAGACCCGAATTTTGGCTTGAATCAACAGGACAGTCAGACAAAATCATATCTAATTTATGCTGTGACAACTGCTCTAATAAAAGTTCATGAGTAGATTCAAAGCAACGAAGGTGAATGGAAGCATCTTCTGGGACGGTAGTCGAAAGGACTTTACTAACTAACCGTTTAGAAAGTGCATCAGCAACGCCAACATCAAATAATACATTAGACTGTTGGCTATAATTTACGATATCTAACATTTCATAGCTTAAACCAAACATTCGATCTGCGTATTTATAAATAAGTTGTCCTAATTCTGTAGGTTCAACATTTCTCCCATTACGCTTAGTCAACTTACCATCTAATCGTTCTTCTAATGTCTTAATCTGCCCTGTTACCGTCTGAGGAGTTAAAAACAGAGCTTCAGCAGCTTTTGTTACTGATCCCTGCTTGCAGACCATCCAAAAATAGTACAAATGGTTATAGTTTAAATGGGACATGTTATACCTTTGTATTTATCGTTTAATCATCTTACTTTTCAAGTAAAAGTAAATAGAGCGCTAGAAGATACGTCATTTATGACAGCAATAGCAAACACTTCGCAAAAACCATTATAAATCCAATTTAAATATCGAATTTTCCGAAGCTATATTCTTAAAAATGTCATGCACTCGCAATATAGAACAAAATAGTTTCAAAAAATATTTTATATTACTTTTTCAAATAAAGAATAAAAATCAAATTAATTCAATAAGTTACACTGGTTAAAATCAATGATTTTTTTAGAAAAAATAAATATGACGAATTTATTACAGTTTTACTCTTCACTGTAATATTTCTGAAATATTCGTTATCTACTATCGCTGCAGATTAAATAAACCGACAACATACTATTTCGGTACGGAGCTTTACTATGAATACCCAATCAATTTCTGCAGCACCAATGAGCAATACCTCACGCATGCTGCGTTGGGCAAACTTAGCATTTATGCTTTACCTTCTTCTTTTAGCTGTTGCAATGGTAGGAACGGGCTTCAAATGGTCAGTAGGCGAAGAAGCTAAGGTTCTATTTGAATTTGCTTCTCACCCTATCGCAGGTCTAATGATCGGCTTGGTTGCAACTGCATTAATCCAATCATCTTCTACAGTAACTTCAATTATTGTTGGATTAGTTGCTGGTGGTTTACCAGTAGAAACTGCTATCCCTATGGTTATGGGTGCAAACATTGGCACAACAGTAACCAATACACTAGTTAGTCTAGGTCACGCTCGCTGTAAAACTGAATTTAGACGTGCATTTGCATGTGCAACAGTACATGACTTCTTTAACCTACTAGCTGTGCTGATTTTCTTACCATTAGAAATGATGTTTGGTATTTTCCAGAAAATCTCTGAGTGGTTAGTGTCGCCTTTAATGGGCGCTGGTAACATGAGCATGAAGGATCTTAACTTTGTAAAACCACTAACTAAACCAGTCGTTAATGCAATTAAAGAGCCTCTAGCACACTTTGGTGACATGATGGGTGGCTTATTGATGATTGGTCTGGGTATCATCACTATCGTTGTTGCTATTACCGTAATGGGTAAGCTAATGAAGAGCCTAATGGTTGGTCGTGCTCGTGATATCTTAAAGAGTGCAATTGGTCGTGGTCCTCTACACGGTATTGCTTCTGGTTCAATTGTAACGGTATTAGTTCAATCATCTTCTACAACAACAAGCCTAATGGTTCCACTGGTTGGTACGGGCGTACTTAAAGTTCGTGATGTATATCCATTCACACTTGGCGCTAATATCGGTACATGTGTAACCGCACTACTAGCTGCGACAGCAGTATCTGGTGAGTTTGCAACGTTTGCTCTACAGATTGCATTAGTTCACTTATCATTCAACATCATTTCAACGCTAGTTATCTTTGGCACTCCGTTCTTACGTGAATTACCATTGAAAGGTGCTGAGTGGATTGCTGAAATGGCAAACCGTAACAAAGGTGTTGTAGCAGGTTACTTAAGCTTTGTATTTATTATCCTACCAGGTAGCGTATTAGCTCTGACAGTTTAATTCCAAAGTATATAATATAAAGAAAAGCCCCAGAGTTATTGCTCTGGGGCTTTTTTATTTATCATCTGATCTCGTCGCTAAAATATCTTCTATTTTAGGTTTATCACCAATGTCATTAATCAATTTTATGGGCTGAGAATGGGTACTTACCATTATTGGCTCATCACCTCTTAATGAATTATCTTCACCTTCTTTTTTTATTCTCATTTCGACTAATGCTCTATTTAAATTCTCATTTGCAATTTTGTAGTAAGACGCTTTTTTATCAATAGCTTGCTCTAAATAAGGAACCGCTATTTCTGGACGACCTTGTAATATTAGAAAATACCCTACATTATTTAAGGCTTCATAGTCCTTCATATGACGCATAAATACGTTAATAGATCGTTTAATCTGCCCCTGAGCTAAATAAATTAGGGCTAAATTATTTTGTGCTTTCTCATTCTCAGGAGATCTTTTTAGCGCCCACATGGTATAAATTTTCGCATCAACATAATTCGCATTCATGTAGTATGAGTAGCCAAAGTTAATCAATATTTTTATTGAATTCGGTTTGATTTTTAATGCTTTCTTGTAAAACTGTTCAGCTAACTTATGATCCCCCTGGGTATCAGATAAAATACCTAATCCCATATAGGCTAATGCAGGGGAAATATCATCAACATGAAGTGAATGAACATCCTCAGGAAATACGTCGCTATTGCCCTTCAGCATTATATTACTTTGTAAGCGAATTTGATCAGCATTTAAGGCTCGATAAAAATAGCTTCTTCCCTCTTTTACTAAACCTTTTTTGGTATAAATTGCACCTAACCTTTCAAGTGGAACTACACCATTAGGTTCAAGATCTAATGACATCAAATAAGCAGCCTCAGCCAGTGAATCCGTTCCTCTTAACTCATGAATTTTCCCAATATTAACTAAGGTCCGCCCTTGATATTTAGCTTCTGGATACGATAACGATCGAATATATTCATATAAAGCCAAATCTACACTGTCTTGCTTTAGGGCTTTATCTCCACGAACAATCGCTTCCACCTCTGTTTTTGGGAGTTCTTCTTGGGTCAAAGTCTCAATTGGTTTGCCATCATATAATTCTTGTTCATATTGGCTTGGCTTTTCTTTCTTTGAAGCACATGCAACTAAAAATGTAGAGAGTATTATGCATAAACTTATTTTTTTTATGGTTTTCATTATTCATCCCTTACTTTGCAAATGCATTAGATAATGTTATTAATGCAGGCCCTAGCGCTACAATAAAAAAACAGGGCCAAATAAATAAAAGCATTGGAAACAACATTTTCGTTGGTATTTTTGCCGCTATTTCTTCTGCCTCTTGATTACGTCTATCTCGAAGATCTTCAGTATAATCTCTCAACGTTTGCGCTATGCTGCCCCCTATGCGAGATGCATGAGAAAGAATACTAACCAAACCAGTAAATTCAATAATGCCTGTCCGCTCAATAAATTCATTAAACGCATCTGGCATCTCTACTCCAGCCTTAATTTTTGCACTTACTGTATATAATTCATCTGCTAATTCTTGATGAGAGATTGTCAATTCATTAGAAACTCTCTGTAAAGCAGGAATAAAACCTAACCCTGATTCTGTACAAACAACAAGAAGATCTAATGCATCAGGCATTCCTCCTTTTATTCTAGATTGTCTTTTTGATATTAGGCGATTCAATACAAAATTAGGAATGTATAATGAGAAAGCAACAATCATAAGTGCTATCATTTTTATTAGAGAAAACTCAGAAAAAACAATATAAACAATAGCCGCAGTTGTGAACCCTGCCATCACAAATATTATTTTTATCGCATAAAAATTAGTTAATGTTTTCTTATCATGAAATCCCGCATGCATTAGTTTTTTACGAGTTGATTCTCGCTCTTTTTTGCTAGTTGGCCCTATGATTGGGGATAGAGACTCTAAAGTATCTTCAAGCTTTTCACTGGCTTTTGCTTTTGGTGCCTGCTGTATCGATAATTGATTTAATTTCTTTTTTAACGGCGAATTAATACTACTGAGAATAAACCCGACCACTAAAACTGACAATGAAGTAGCACATAAAACTAACCCTAAGATAAACCACTCTCGTTTAATTTCTTCATTAGTAAGGTAAGATAAAAATTCCACAATATCATTCATATTACACCTCAAAACTAATTACTTTTCTGATCCACATTGCACCAAAAAATAAGCTTACAACACCATAACTGAGCATAGTTAAGCCACTAGGGTCTGTGTAAAATGGCTCTAGATATCCTGGTTTAATGATTGAAAGTGCGGCAAAAAGAAGAAATGGTGCTAAAACAAGGATCCAAGCAGACAGCAAGCTTTCAGCAGACAATGTTTTGATTTTTCTTGATAATTTGAATCTTGCTCTAAGTACATTAGAAACTTTTTCCAAATTCTCCGATAAATTCCCTCCCGTATCCTTTTGCAGTAATACCGCACTAGAAAAAGCAAGCATAGACACTGTTGGAGATCGCTCTGCCATTTGTAAAATAGCTAAACGTAAGTCATAACCATAATTCAGCAAATTAAAAGTATTTTTAAATTCAACGCCTATGGGAGCTGGCATTTCATTTCCGACTTCACTAAAAGCTTGAACAAGTGGCTGTCCTGCTTGCAACATCCGCCGAATAATATCGAGAGCGTCCGGTAACTGCTCTTCAAATAGGCTTAAACGATGAGATATTTTTTTATTAATAATAAAATAAAGTAAAAACCATACAGAGAAGAATACACTCACCGATACAAACCATAGCTGCCCTGATAAAATAGAAATTAAAGATCCAATACTTCCCACACTGAACGTTATTATCAGTATTTGACTTAAACTGTATTTTAGTCCCGCAAGCTCAGTCAATTTCTTCATTTGCGCGAATGCATCAAATTCCACTAACGCTTTATCATAAGGAGATAGACCGGCTAAATAATGTTCATTTAACAGATTTCTGCTCTCTTCATCTAACTTGCTTCGCGTTGCTTTCAACCGCTTTGTTAATTCTCTATGTTTTGATTTCTGCCCAGCTGCGGGAAGAATTAACGCCTGCGATATAAAAAATACGGATAAAAAAAGCAAAATAAAAAATAAGGTTGTATTACTCCACATACTAGCCCCCTTTTATTGTTCCTCTTCATGGAATAACTCAAACGGCAGTGCTATCCCCCTCTTAGTTAATTTATCATAACAACTAGGAACCACTCCTGTTGCTGTATAATAACCAACTACATTTCCATCACTATCAAGGCCTGTTCGCTGAAATTTAAATATCTCTGACATGGTAATAACCTCCCCTTCCATTCCATTAATTTCTTGAACACTGATCATTCGTCGTCTTCCATCTTCTTGGCGATCCATCTGAACGACTAAATGGATCGCTGAAGCGATTTGATTACGTAAATTTTTAGTTGAAATACTCCAGCCAGCCATAGCAAACATGTTTTCGATTCGACTTAATGCGTCTCTCGGTGTATTAGCATGAATGGTTGCTAAGGAACCATCGTGACCAGTATTCATTGCCGCTAGCATATCAACGGCTTCACTGCCACGAACTTCCCCAACAACAATTCGATCTGGCCTCATACGTAAAGAGTTTTTAACTAACTCTCTTTGACCTATTGCCCCTTTTCCTTCTAGATTCTCAGGGCGAGTTTCAAGGCGAATAACATGAGGCTGTTGAAGCTGTAATTCAGCTGAATCTTCAATAGTAATGATGCGTTTATCACTTGGAATGAAACTTGAAAAGATATTTAGAGTTGTGGTTTTCCCTGAGCCAGTACCGCCAGAGATGAGGATATTTAACTCCCCTTTTACAGCGGCATCTAAAAACTTTGCCATAGACTCAGAGAGTGAATTAAATCTAATCATATTGTCTATCGTCAATCTATCAACGGAGAAACGGCGAATTGAAATAGAAGGGCCATCAATAGCAAGCGGAGGAATAATCGCATTAACTCGTGAGCCATCAAGTAAACGAGCGTCAACCATCGGAGATGATTCATCAATCCGACGTCCAACCTGACTAACAATACGATCAATAATATTTCTTAAATGTCGGTCATCTAAAAAAGTATAAGGTGTTCTCTCTAATTTCCCAAAACGTTCAACATATACACTTTTTGCTCCATTCACTAAAATATCAGATACTGTGGAATCACTTAACAAAGGCTCTAATGGCCCTAAGCCAAAAACTTCATCTTCAATTTGATGAATAACTCGCTTTCTACCTTCTGCACTAAGAGGGTGATCAGTATCTTCTGACATTAAATGAATAATTGCATCATGCAAATCTGCTTTCGCTCGCTCTTTTTCCAAGCTAGAAAGTAAACCAAGATCGAGGGTTTCTAGTAATTTTTTATGGTAAAAATATTTAATTTCCAACTCTTGTTCGAGTACTTTTTTTTCTTCTTCTAGATTTTTACGCTTATTTTCTTGCTCGCCTTTTTTTCGTAAAATACTTGCTTCTCTTTCTTCTTCAACTTCATTGTTTATCTCTCTATCTACTTCTCCCTTCAGCTCTGTTGCTACCGGAACTCTAACTTTATTTACTTTTTCTTTAAACTCTGGATTTATATTTTTCCGTTTAAAAAACATAATTTACCCCTGACATTATTAAGAAAATATTTTTTCAAACCATCCCTGAGGCTCAATTTTAATTGGAGAGAAACTTTGAGAGAGAAGTTGAATAGATTTAGTAATGGTACTTTTAGGCTTAGTCTCAACAAAAGGCACACCTAAATTTGTACTTTCAATAACTATTTTAAAGTCATTTGGGATCAAGTGCTGTTGAAATCCAGGGATCGCTTTTTCAATATCTTTTCGCTCGATAGATTGCTTTTGATCGTAGCGATTAATAATGAGTTCAATTTGTTCAGAATTGACACCATAGTCATATTTTAAATTTCTAATAATTCTTGTGGCGTTACTAATCGAAACTAAGCTTTGTTGTAGAACTAAAAATAGATGCGTCGCAGGTGAGAAGATAGGTGAAAACATATGATCAATACCACGAGAAAGATCAACAATAATATATGCATAAAACTGTCTTAATAATGGCAATAGTGTACTTAATTGCCTTGCTTTTTCGTACTCATCATTGCCATCCTCATGCCTAAAGCTAAGTATATGTAAACCAGAAGAGTGTTTAGATACAAGGCCATTAAGTGAGACTTCATCTAAGTCACGAAGACTAGAAATAGCATCTGTAATACTGTATTTGGGTATGATATTAAGGTATTCCGGAATAACCCCAAATTGCATATCAATATCAAGTAATAGAACGTCATCTTGATTTAACATTGCAACATTAACCGCTGTATTTAAAGCTAATGTTGTCGCACCAGACCCTCCCTTTGTGTTCAAAAATAAACATAATTCACCTAAATGACTGTTTTCAATTTTATCCTCTGCTGTTTTCTTGAGTATTGGCATTAATTCGTCAATATTCACATTTTCAGACAGGAAATCAGAGGCGCCTAAACGTAATGCTGCTTTTAAAGCTTGATTGTCATTTTCATCACCAAAAACAATTAGAGATGATTCATGTTCACCAGATGGAAATTCATAATTTTGTAACTCTACTATTTTTGAAATCCAATCCTCCCCTGTTTCAATAAAAATTAAATCAGGAGCAGAAAGAGCAGAAAAATCTTTTGTACCTAATAATGTCAAAGGGATAGATTCAATATGAACACTTCTACATTTTTGAAATTCATTATCCATATGTGTTCGATAAGATTCAGTCGCATGAATATGCCAAATAATAATATTGGTTTTTAATCTAAACTGACTTGTATTATTTTCTGTTTGTTTATCTACCATATTAATCTAGCCTCTTAACAATCAATAATAGTCCCTGAATTTTCATCATCTTCTCTTGGTCTAACAACGCCTAAGCTCTCTGCTGGTAATGTTGTCTGGTATGATTGAACCTCAATAACGCCACCATCTCCAATAAAACTTAATACGCTTAAAAAATGATATTGGTAGCCATCGATTCTAGCCCTAACAAAACGAATTTTTGAAAACTCACTACTTTGAGCTGCTGTACTTAATTCATCAAACTTTGACAAATCCAATACTTGTCCTGAACCATCTAAATATTCAATAACCAATTCATCGCCAGCAAACCCCATAGGGTAGTTTTCAACGACTTCATCCATATAAGGGATATCTTTCTGATCTAATACATAACACACAGTAGCTAAACGCGCGGCTTTTCGAGTCATTTCATTTAGCATCTGTAAAGAATATACATAACGCCCTATTTCTATTACTCCAAGGATCATCACCATGACAGCCAGAGCAATCACTGTAAACTCAATGATGGTGATGCCTTTTTGAGTATTTCTATGAGTTTTCATTACCCCGTCCTCATCATAGAGGTAGCAGAAATAGTCAAGGTAAGTGGGATATCAAAAAAGGGGATACGCTCAATAAAGGGAATATAATCATAGCTCACGGTTACAGTGACAAAATGATCGATATGCTCAATCATAATATTATCAGCGGTAAGTGAATCTAGTTTTACCGCCCCGCTTCCTAAGTCATTACCATGTAAGATGACATTTTTAATTTTATTAATATCAGCTATTTGGTTAGTTGTTGCTGTTCCATAAATATGAATTACTGCATAACGGCACCCACTTTGGGTCAGTTTATTAAGAGTGTTATATTTAATAAAAATGGAACCTATCTCACTGAGAGATACCATTAGAATCAATAACACAGGTAACACCAAAATAAATTCAATCGCTGCAATACCAGCTTGTGTATTTCCTTGAGTAATTCGCATATTAAGATTCTCCGCTTATAGGATCTCGGTATAATTGAATTTTATATGCACCTTGACGACTTGGTATCACTCCAGTAGAACCATTGCTTACTGTGCAGTCTTCAATAAACTCTCCAAAAACGGCTTGAGTTCCCGAATTATTTGTTGGGGCTTTTTGAAGTAGAAAAAAACAACCAATAGAAACAATAGGAAGCGTGGTTGTACCTCCTTTTGCACCAGAACAATTAGCAATGGAAACAGGCAATACTCTACGTCCAATTTCGCCTTTGCTACAATAAGGATCGTTAGCACTTAAACCATCAACGCAAGCAGAAGCAGATATTTTATACTCTTCATATCCCCAAGAATCGGTATAAGTAACGTTTCCATTTTTATCAATAGTAGCGAGTGTATCTGGTTCTTTTATATAAACATCCGAAGGATAATCTTCTTCTTTTAAATTTGATGAATATTCTCCAAATCTCGTATTTAGACCTTGCCCAACGGGACCAACATTCCCTCCCGGCTTTGTTTGAGCTATGTCGTCAATATCCATACACTCAGAAAACGCCCCTGCCATTGCACTGCGTATTGCACTTGCCCCTGAACCAAAATCTAATAATTGAAAATTACCTGCCCCCATAGAAGATTGGCTTTTTGCAGACAGTTTTAATGCATAAACTTGATTTTCTTGATAACCATAAAAGCCACTACTATTAGATAAATCGGCACATACAACCATAGGAACAATGTTACATGAATTGGTGATAGAGGAGCTAGGGCCCGCAACAGCACTGGCTGAAACTGATTTATTTAAACCAAAGAAAGGCAGTATAAAATTACTTAGGGGGACGCTACTTACAGATACTCTAACGTAGCTTTCCAAGTTAGAATTATAACTCCCACTAAAGTCGAGGGGATCATTTGATAAGGTCACTGTAATAGCATTATCAGGTATTGTTAGCTCTGTATTACCTTTGGATGCTGACATGCTAGCAATACTTTCATAAACACTTTTTTTTACTGTCTCTTCATCTTTACCTGTATCGAATAAAACCGCTGCAGATAAAGCAGCTGTGTCCACTATATTCTGCAAACGAGTTTTATTTAATAAGGCATGATTAACATCAATCGCAAGGGCAGAAAAACCAATCAAAAAAATCATAGTAAGAGTAACTAGCACTAAAGTAAGGCCAGTCTGTTTACTAATGTTTTTCTCAGATAATTTATTCATGTTACCTCCTGGGTAACCCTTGCTAAGCAGTTAATTATTTTACTTTTTTATTTTTAATCATACTTCCTGTCGGAATGTAATCTCTATTTTCTTCTGTGGCCTTTTTGTTGTATGTCTGTTCATCTTTCAACTGATAAACAGACTTTCCTAGAGGGGCATCATTTGCACATCCAGTAAAGATTGTAAAACTCGCAATAACAATCCCCACTTTTAATATAATTCTCATAACTTTCCTCCCTAAAGTGAATGCCCAAAGTTACCCTCAGAACCACCTTGATTCATAGGCACTATAACCTCAGGGAGCTTACTTTTATCTGATCGGCTATTCTTATTTTCATCAATATAAGACGCACTACCTAGTAAGTAATACTCAAGATCATTTGGATCAACAAAAGCATCTGTGGGTAATGAAATTTTTGCTCTGTCTATTGGTTTTGCTAAGCGTGGAGTCACTAAAATAACTAACTCCGTCTCACCAGATATATACTCTTGACTATTAAAGAGCTGTCCAAGCACAGGGATCTCTCCAAATCCTGGCATTTTACTGGTCACATCCCGAACATTTTCACTTAATAAACCCGCAATACCTATCGTTTGTCCATCAGCCAACTCCAATGTAGATGATGCACTTCGACGTGTAATTGGAGGGATATAGTAGCTAGCATTAGATAAATCAGGTGTGATCGTTAACGAGCCAGCATTAGCTATTTCACTCACATCTACTTCCAATTTTAAGTTGATTTTTTTATCGCTTAATACCGTAGGTACAAACTTCAAGCCAACACCATATTCTTTATATTCAATTACAATACCATCATCATCCGGAACTGGTATTGGGAACTCACCACCTGCTAAAAATTCAGCTTTAGTGCCACTTAACGCAGTTAAATTGGGTTCTGCTAGAACTTTTGCTAACCCGTTCTGCTTTGCTACATCCAAAGCAAATGAAAATAAGGTATTACTATCAGAAAAAGTACCTAGTAACCCAGTGCTGTCAATTGATGGCGCATTAAATATAGGCCCTAAGACTCCACCAACATCATCAATAATGCCACCTGTAGAAGTCGCTCCCCAAGAAAGACTTCCACTGCTTTGAAAAAAGTGAAAATTTGAATCAAAACGACGAACTAAACTCCTTTGAACTTCAGCAACCGTCACTTCAAGCATGACTTGTTGTGCTCCACCGATGGTCATTAAATTAATAACATTGCTTAGCTCTTCTTGCTTTTTTGATACTTTGACCTCTTCGTCAACGACTTCTGCTGGCGCATAGGTTTCTGCTATTTTAATCGCTGTTTTCATACTTTCTAAACTGCTTACTTGTCCACTAAGTACCAGTTTTCCTTGAGCGCTATGAATCTTAATAGTTTCATCGGGAAGAAAAGCATATAGCTTTGCTTTGAGGTTATTTAAATCATGGGTGACTTCAATGTTAAAAGATTCAATCAATCGTCCATTTCTATCCCAGGCCATTAAGTTTGTAGATCCTAGCTTTTTACCAATCAAAAAAACTTCATTTGATTTAAGGATGATAATATCCAACACATCTGGATCCCCAAGAGAAACTTGTTTTGCTTTTCCGGGCAAAATAACATGGGTAGATTTATGATGAGCAACGGTTACCGTTTTTCCTGTTAATGTCGACGCATATCCAGAAATACTAATAACAAAGAAGCTGATTAATATGGTTAATTTATAATTCATCATAAACCTTAATCCTTAACTCTAATGTTAGTCGACTGAGTCCCTTTAATAATAGTGACACTTGATGGTGCAACATACTTCCTGCGTACCACTTTCTCTACGGGCTCATGCGGATTTCGTAATGCTAACTGAATCTCTCCTTTTGCATTTGCTGTAAGTAACTTTTCTGCTTCTTTTGGTGATACTTCTAAAGTCACAGCCCTAACGATTACTGGCGTGTTATCTCCAGTTTTGGCTGTTTGATCCACAGCTAATACTTTTATATCCTTTAAAATCGTTGAGGTTTGTACATTAACCTTTCCTGACCTAACGGTATTTAACACATCTACCTTATTTCCTGGTAATAAAAAGCCTGCGACCCCAATAACATCATTAACCCTAATCGTAACCGCTCGTTTATGATCTGGAATAAGAGCAGCAAGCGAGGCTCCCTCTCCAGGATTAACTAACCGAGAGCGATGGATAATCTCATCAGGATAAATTGGATTCGTAACAACTTTGCCAATTAGCTCATCGACCACATCAAATTGATATTCTTTTTTCCATGATTCTTCAAGCAATTTAATCGCAATATGTTTCTCTTCAATAATTGTTCCGACATGAATTTCTTGAACAGCAACAATAACAGGCAAGCGATTAATAACTTCAACTTCAACTTCTGGCTGTACTTGTGTATCCATCCATTGTTTTGCAAAAAATACTGCGCCTAAACCAAGTATTATTGATAATGCGAATAATAAAAATAGCTGCATACGGCTCATAATCTATCCTCCATCTAGGCATCATCAGTAAAATACAGAGCCCAAGCTTGCTCTAATATTGATGAATTGATACAGGGTTCCAATTCTTCAAATAACACGATGTCTCGACATATGCCTGCAATATCTTTTGGCAAACAGGGTAAATACTCAACTTGAGAGGTGTTATGTAATTCATAGAGCTTTGTGTACATTCCCTCTGATAGGCTCAACTCTTTACTGTTTGCTACCCACTTCCATAAATCCTGATAATCAGATTTATCTAAAGCAGAAAATTGAACTTTATAGCCTAAACGACGCAAAAATGCGGGATCTCCTATATCTTGTGGAGATAAGTTACTTGAAAAAGCTAACGTTAATATGAATGGAATGGTAGTTTGCTGTCCGTTCGGTAATGAAAGATAGTCAAATCCATACTCCATCGGAACAATCCAACGATTTAATAACGTGGAAATAGGCATCGGCTGGCGACCAAGATCATCTATAATTAGAATTCCATTATTGGCCATCATTTGTAGAGGAGCCATCCAGACACGGTTATGCTCCGTATGATTAACTTCAAGCATATCCATTGTTAACTCACCACCAACTTGCACATTCGGACGTTTACATAATATCCAACGTTTATCGTACTGTTGTTTAAAATAGCAAGTAAGACTCTCTTCCTCATTGATGGCATAATGATGATGCTTGGTAAACACTTTAATAATATTGCCATTTGCATACACGGCATAAGGTATATAAACCGAGGTATTTAAAGCATTTAATAAACGCGTCGCAATAAAACTTTTTCCTGTCCCTGCATCTCCATATAGCAGTAAAGCTCTTCCTGAATTAATAGCTGGCCCTAAAGTACCAATCAATCGATTAGCCCCATAAACATCATGAAATGCAGTAGTTAAATCCGTTTTTGTTATTGTGTTTGTTCGTAAATCTTGTGCTTCAACTAAGTCTCGATAATCTTCTAATGAAACAGGAGCAGGCCCTAAATAAGGATCTTTTTTAAAAGCTGAATCAGCAAAAACTCTCCCCTGCTCTGATAGTGCATAACGCACATGAGCATTCGCTAATGAATGAGAAGATAGCTCTGATTGAAACACTTCAACTTGTGATTTTTTTCTTAATATTGATAATAAATCTTCCACTATATGGCTATTTATTCCCAACAAATGTGTTAAATGAAGAACATCTGATTTTGGATAAGCCGCTAGGTGCTTTAAAATCAAATTTTCAATTACCGCTGGTGGGATATTCAGCTCTTTTATTGATATCGCAACACCTGGCGGATCAACTTGTGGAACCAAACCTTGATTATTCACCTCCTTCTGTACAGTATCCATAGAGACTCCAATCCATTGATTTTATGAAAAATAAGAATGTAGAGCTAAACCAATGACAACAATAGGAGCAAAAGGCATGACTGTCTTATTGATTGCTACATTACGAGTAATTAGCATTAGCATCACTTGTTTTATCGTTAATTCATTCGCACTTTTTTTTATTCTATGCAGTAAAGAGGGTGACTCTATTGAGTTATAAATAGAGTAAAAAACACCCACAATACCGGCAGCAATAATGATCCAATACCCAACAGAGGGCAATTGTACCCAGCCAACCAAGATCCCAATAACTCCCAGCAACTTAACGTCACCTGCAGACATTGCTTTTGCAAAGAACAGGAATAAACCAAGGATAAACATTGTTATACCTGCTAATAATCGATCAAAAAATAAATCTAAGGACCAATGTAAACCTAAATCTAACAGGCAGAAAAACAGTACTAATAAAAGTAGTTTATTTGGTATCCGATGCTCTTTTGCATCGCTAACTCCTATTGAAAATAATATAGGCCATATAATAATCGGGAACATAAGCAACCCACCAAAATACTACTCAGCAGGTGCGACATCAGTCTCAATACTATCAACAACACCAGATAATGAATCAGATAGACTTGACCAAGGATCTGCCGCAGTAAATGCAACAACTAGTAAAGCTGCACCAACCACATACTCAACAATAGTTAGTCCTTCTTCGTCTTGCATAAATTCTTTACAGTGCTTAATAAAATTATTCATAATAAACTCCATGACTATTTGGTTTCATTTATTTGTGGTTCAATTTAAATCTAGACCCTAATTTAAAGTCTAGGTTAGGACTTTCTTGCCATCTTCTTGAAATTTTCTATAAACATTCTATCTTTACAATATGCGTTTTAATTATTTATTGAAATATAACTTTACATTTCATTAGGCTAGAGATGTGTATTGGCTGTATAAAATATAGAGATGGTGACTATATGAATTCAAATCAAGCCTTATATTGGTTGGGAAACTCAATTAATAACTTACCAAATGAAAATCAAACTGTTATACAAAAACATTTTAATATAATCGAATTATATAAAGACATATCAATTATCAGTGCGTCTAGCATTAATATACTAGCGTTTAATGCAAGCACCAATGATGTTGATTTACTTAATGTTTGTTTGAAAATATGTGAAAATCTAAATAAAACACTACTAATATTTCATCATGGTAGATTAGATATAAATCAAAACATAGATGAAAGAAATTACATAAACATAAATACTAAAAGTTTAGACTTTGAATTAGAATTAAAAGAAATAAAAAAGATAATTTTCAAATCAAACTTACATAATAAGAAAATAGTAAATCGTATAGAAAAATCTAATAATTATTCTAATTCAAATAGAAGTCTTATCAATGTAATAAAATATATTGATGATAATTTATCAGAACAATTAAATGAGGGGGATGTAGCAGAATCTTGTCATTACTCCATCACTTATTTCTCTAAATTATTCCATAAAGAAATAGGCATAAGTTTTAGAGACTACCTTTGTTCTAAAAGAATCAATAAAGCCAAGAAGTTATTGATTGAAAATAGAGATATCAAGATAGCTATTATCGCATATCAATGTGGCTACCATGATGTTTCTTATTTTACTCGGGTCTTTAAGAAAAAAACGGGGAGTAGCCCTGGAGGTTATAGAAAAGAAACATTAAATAAGCTAATAACATAGAGCCTTTAACTTAGTAAAGGCTCTATCTAATACTACTCTTTTTATACTGAAAATGGATACTTAATCGCTTCATGGCTTTCATAGCCAATTACTTCAAAATCATCCATAGTTACCCAAGTTTCTAAATCTTCTAATGACTTGATCTTAGGGTTTATTTTAAAGATTGGGGCTGTTAATGGCTCACGCTTTAACTGCACTTCTTTCATCAATTCAAGTTGGTCTTCATAAATATGTCCATTAACAATCTTATGATAAGCCTTACCTGCTTTATGTCCTGTAATTTGAGCCACAATAGCAAGCAGAAAGTACACTTGAACCATGTTAAAATTAAGCCCTAACGGGACATCACACGAACGTTGGGTACTGTTTAAATATAGAGTATCACCTAGCAGTGAAAAGTGATGTGAGTACATGCATGGACGTAAACAACCCATATCAAATTCACCTGGATTATAGAAATTTAAGATTTCACCACGATCATCAATACCATTTCTTAAGTCATCAATTATTTTTTTTAATTGATCAACAAATTCGCCATTTGGCTTTGCCCACGAACGACCTTGAACTCCATATACTCGCCCCATATCATCTTCACCTTTTCGGTGAGGATTATTTAACCAAGCGTCGTTTAGATTTGAATTAGCATCCCATGTCTTAGTTCCAATCTTACGAAAGTCTTCTGCATTATCATAGCCACGAATATAACCAATCATTTCAGCAACAGCTGATTTCCAGAAACTCTTACGTGTCGTTACTAATGGGAACTCACCATTGGCAACATCATAGGTTAAATCGGCATTAATCACCGTCAAACAGCGCTTTCCTGTGCGTTCATTTTCAATCCAGTGACCTTCATCAACGATGCGTTGGCATAAATCTAAATACTGCTTCACGGTAGCGCTCTCTTAATATTTTCATAAAAAAATGGCCTCTAACGAAGAGGCCATTACTTAAAAATCGTTATTAACGCTATTCTAGCTTATTTTGCTTTCTGTTTTGAGCTATTTTCTTTTGCAGATTTTTTCTGTAAGTCTGTCGCAAAAAGATTACGTTTAAATGCCCAAAGCATCATCAATAGACCACCTATCACCATTGGTAGTGACAATATTTGTCCCATTGAAATCCAATCACCAAACAAACCTAATTGAGCATCCGGTTGGCGAACGTATTCAACTAAGAAACGGAAGGTTCCGTAGCCAAATAGGAATAAACCAGATACAGCACCTAATGGGCGAGGCTTGCGAATAAACCAGTTTAGAATTAAGAATAGAACAACACCTTCAAGGGCAAACTCATATAATTGTGATGGATGGCGTGGGAAAGGACCACCTGTAGGGAACACCATTGCCCAAGGCACATCAGTTACTCGCCCCCAAAGCTCCCCATTCATGAAATTACCCAAACGACCGGCGCCTAATCCAAACGGAACCAATGGCGCAACAAAATCAGCAATGGTGAAAAAGCTACGATTATTTTTATAGCCATACCAAAGCATTGCGGTAATAACACCTAATAAGCCACCATGGAAAGACATACCGCCAGTCCAGACTTCAAATAAATAAAGTGGATTATCTAAAAATTGACCAAAGTTATAAAATAAAACATAGCCAACACGACCACCAATCACAACACCTAAAAAGCCTGCAAAAAGAAGATCGCTTACTTGATCACGCGTCCAACCACTGTTCGGCTTGTCTGCGCGTTTATTTGCAAGCCATAAGGCAAACATAAAACCAAATAAATACATTAAACCGTACCAACGTACAGCTAGTGGCCCAATTTCAATCAATATGGGATCGATCTGTGGGAAGTTTAAATACCCCTGACTCATGACTACTCTCTTATCCTAAGAACATTTTACTGCCAATAAATACTAGAAATACGGCAAAGATTTTTTTCAATGTTTGTGTTGGTAAATGTGATGCTAACCTAGCTCCAACTTTTGTCGTTAACATGGAAGTAATGCTAACACCACAAAGAGCAGGTAAATAAATATATCCAATGCTCATTGATGGTAAATTATCAGCACTTGCACCATGTATAACAAACCCTATCATGCCAGCTATCGCTATTAATGTGCCACATAATGAAGAACTACCAATGGCTTTTCTCATATCTACACCATGAAAACTTAAATAAGGTACAGTTAGAGAACCCCCACCAATTCCAGCTAAACTGGAAATAACCCCAATAACGCCACCTGACGCGGCTAGTTTTATTGGTGATGGCATCGCTCTGGTCGCAGTAAGCTTAAGCGCTAACAACATCTGTAGGGCCAATAACAAGACAATCATACCAAATAGCTTTGGCAAATATTGGGTTGGAATTAATTCAGTTAAATAACTACCAATAAAGCCACCAATGATGACGCCTGGAGCTAAACTCTTAATGAGTGCTACTTCGACATTACCTAGGCGCAAATGGTTCAATGCTGATGAACTAGAGGTAAAAATAATGGTCGCAAGTGAGGTACCTAGTGCCATTTGCATCGCAATATGACTATCAACACCTGCTTGTGGAAGCAACCAAAGTAAAGCTGGAACGACAAGTAACCCACCACCAATACCCAATAACCCTGCCATCACACCAACAACGCTACCGAGCGCAAGATAAAGAGCAAAAATAGACCAAAAATCCAATAACATTTATTTACCTGCTCTAATGAATCCAGAAAGTTCTTTCTTCTCAAAAAATAAAATCATATCAGCTAAAATTTTCTCTGCATCATCATGATGTAAAAGAATATTTACTCGATGCTTCACTTCAGCCAAAGTTACTTGTCTAATAATATATTTTATCTTGGCTACATTTGAAGTGTTCATGCTCAAGCTCTGATAACCTAGCCCCATAAGTAGCAAGCAGCCAATCGGATCTCCTGCTAGCTCACCACAAACGCTGACAGGCAAATTATATTGGTTAGCAGTATCAACAATCTGCTTTAAAGCCAATAATACCGCTGGATGATAAGATTCATACACATGAGACACACGAGAGTTATTTCTATCTACTGCTAGTAAATATTGAGTTAAATCATTAGTGCCGACTGAAATAAAGTCAACCAAGCCTGCAACTCTTGGTAACAAGTACAGCATAGAAGGAACCTCAACCATCATACCAATACGAGGTTTAGAGAAATGATCATTAGATTCACTAAGCACTTCTTCATATGCTTGATTAATTAATATTCTTGCTTGCTTTAATTCAGGGATTCCCGAAATCATTGGCAACATAATAGATAAATTCTCATTACCTATATTCGCTTTTACCATAGCTTTTAATTGCAATAAAAAAATATCAGGGTGATCTAATGTGAACCGAATACCACGCCAGCCTAAAAATGGATTATCTTCTTCTATTGGCAGATAAGGTAAAGGTTTATCTCCACCAATATCTAACGTTCTCATTACCACAGGTTTCTGAGGATAAGTTTCTAATATAGATTTATATTGAAGGTATTGCTCTTCTTCAGATGGAAATCGTTGATGTAATAAAAAGGGGATTTCTGTTCGATATAAACCAACACCATCAACCCCTTGGTTAACTGCAATGCTTGAATCAGCACT
Source organism: Aliivibrio wodanis (assembly GCF_052920805.1). Lineage (NCBI taxonomy): Bacteria > Pseudomonadati > Pseudomonadota > Gammaproteobacteria > Vibrionales > Vibrionaceae > Aliivibrio > Aliivibrio wodanis. The sequence goes on along the minus strand of NZ_JBREXA010000002.1, from coordinate 2,835,467 downwards.
CAAGCCCGCATTCAAATGGATCTTCATTCGATGTCCATCTTGCGTCAAGGTTGGCTTATCCAGATCTTGTGTAATTAATTCAGATAAAGCGGCTTCTTCATTCTGTAACTCAACATATTCCAGAATTAACGCTTCAGTTGGTTTAATGTAAAGTGAACCACTGTAGCCATCAACAATAGCCAACTCTTTATGATAATGAGTTGGGTTAAACTCTACGCCCATAATGGCGGGGATCCCAAGCGCTCTTGATAAAATTGCGGCATGAGAATTCGCAGCTCCCTCTAAAGAGATCACCGCTTTTAATTTATCTTTAGGAATACTAGCTAACATTGAAGCGGTTAATTGAGTTGTCACCAAAATAACAGGATGCGACAAATCAATATCCAACTTACCTTCATTATTCAAAAAATAAAGTAGCCGCTGTCCGAGCTCTCGAACGTCATTAGCACGCTCACTTAGGTAAGAGTCACTCATTCGATCAAAGCGTCCAGCATAAGACTCAATGACTTGACGTAGCGCCCATTCAGCAGAATCACCTTGGTTAATCTGTTTTTTCAAGGCACCTTTCAGCATAGGATCGTTTAACAAGTGAGTAAACAGATCAAAAATAGCTAAGGTTTCTGTATTTAACTCTTGTTCAAAACGCTTTCTTGCACGCCGAAAATCTTTTAACGCTAACTCAACCGCTACACCTAAACGATCTTGTTCCTGCTCAATATCAAGGCATGAGCTAGGTAGAATCGCTTCTACTTTAGGTTGTGCATCATCAAACCATAACGGGGCAATTGCTACACCGTTAGAGGCTGAGATCCCTTTAAATTGCTTTTGCTGAGTCGATGACGTTTGTAATTGAGTCGACCAGCTTTCTTGAGCTTTTGCGTGAGCAAGGACAACCGCAAGTTGGGCGGAAAGGGTAACTAAAAAGGATTCTTCAATTTCAGTAAACTGACGTTTTTCTTTCTGCTGAACAACCAATACCCCTAAATTTTGACGGCGGTATATGATTGGTGTTGCAAGAAATGAATTAAATTTATACTCAGCAATACTTGGAATATATTTATAAGATGGGTGTACCGATGCATTAGCAAGGTTAAGTGGCTCACAAGTTCGAGCGACTAATCCAACAAGACCTTCGTCTATTCCTAATGATACGGTTTTAGGTTTAGCTTTTAAGCCTTCCGTCGCCATCAGTTCTAATCGAAGGTTGTCATTGCTCATTAGGTAGACTGAACAACACTCAGTGTGCATTGAGTGTCGAGTATTTTTCACTAAGAGCGCTAAAGCATCATCAAGTGATTCTGCTTTAGCGACGTGATCAACTATGTCCCTGAGTTGAGTAAGCATGGTTGTCAATCCTTAAGGTTATAAGGTATCGACTGCTTAACCTTTTTTACCTTTCCTTTTAAATTTGCGTTCCTTAAACGGCATGGCGATCACCGCAAACTCTTTCAGTGCTCGGCGATAAACATCACGCTTAAATGAAACTACTTGTCTTACTGGGTACCAATAACTTACCCATCGCCAGCCATCAAATTCAGGCGAGCGATCTCTTTGCATATTCACCTTGGATTCATCACATTCCAAGCGCAACAAAAACCACTTCTGTTTTTGTCCGATACAAACGGGTTTTGAATCCCATCTAACTAAACGCTTCGGTAATTTATATCGTAGCCAATGTCGGCTGCTTGCTAAAATACGTACATCATTTTTTGTTAGGCCAACTTCTTCATACAACTCACGGTACATGGCTTGCTCTGGAGTCTCACCATCATCAATACCACCTTGTGGAAATTGCCACGAATGCTGTCCGTATCGTTTCGCCCAGAATACTTGACCATGGCTATTGCATATCACTATCCCGACGTTCGGGCGGAAACCATCGCCATCTATCACTGGGTGACCTCATCATAAACCTATATTGCCTCTGATTTTTTCACAGTTCGTCGCTTTGAGCAAACAGGATCATGACTTCTTATCACGTTTTACTAAAATAACCACTTTTCCTGAATAACTTTTAATCATCGATTAACTTATCAACACAACAATGAGAGGTCTCCCACATTTATTCACCTTTTCTGTGCATAACTTTGTGCAGAAGATATAAAAAAAATAAAAACGGAAAAAAAAACAGATCCTAAGCAATAATAAAAAATGGATAAAAACACAACAAAAAATATACCAAACAACCACTTACACATAAGATCATAAAATAGATCATTTTTACCAGAATGATGATGATTAAGATTAACACAGATTGATTAAATAATGACCAAATGATGAATTGCCCACAACTTATATTGAATTAATGATATAAACATCCAAAAGTCAATAACTTATTCATAAATAAAGCACTGTATATAGGTACAGAAAAAATAGTTCTGTATAAAAAACACCCTCAAATGTGGATAACTTAATGAGATCTAAGTAAAGTGCTAAATGCAAAGAATAATATGTTAATCTTGCTCACTGCACACTATGAATAAGCCACTATGAATCAATCTCCCCCTACGACTATTAATGAGCTTCTAACGAGAGCCCAACACATTGCAGGCTATACATTATCAGAGCTCGCAGCACAATCAGGTATACCGGTTCCTGAAAATTTAAAGAGAGATAAGGGCTGGGTTGGACAGTTATTGGAGATGCATCTAGGGGCCTCTGCTGGTAGTAAACCCCTACCTGATTTTATTGATCTTGGTATTGAATTAAAAACAATCCCAATTAGCCATGTAGGAAAACCACTCGAAACAACATTTGTTTCTGTTGCACCATTAACAGGCATTCATAATTTACGTTGGGAAGAATCACATGTGCGCCATAAATTAGCTCATGTTTTATGGATCCCAGTAGAAGGAGAAAGAGAGATCCCTGTCGGTGATCGACACGTTGGTTATCCAGTTCTCTGGCGACCTTCATTGATTGAAGAGTCTCAACTCCAACAAGATTGGGAAGAATTGATGGATTTAATCGTTTTAGGTAAGGTTGAATCAATTACAGCAAGGCATGGTGAAGTTCTTCAATTAAGACCAAAAGCTGCCAATAGCAAAGCATTAACAGAAGCTTATGGTGAAAATGGCCAGCCTATAAAAACTTTACCACGAGGGTTCTATTTAAAAACTCATTTTACCCATAAGATCCTAACGTCATTTTTTGATTAAAAAAGGCTTACTCTCATCAGTAAACCTTTGATATATCTAACTATAGCTTCTTGGTTCTGAAATTAGATTATGCTTATTCAACAACCGATACATTGTCGCCCGAGAAACACCGAGTTCTTTAGCAGCTGAAGATACTTGTCCGTCGTGGGACTCTAATACCGTAAGTAGTGCGTCTCGTTCAGAGTCTTCACGAATTACACGTAAACTGCGTTTTATTTCGGTGCGCTGAGGCAAATCTAAATGCTCAAGATCTACCGTCATACTATCTGCTAGTAATACCGCTCTTTTTACTTGATTTACCAACTCACGAATATTACCAGGCCATTGATAATAAAGCATAGTTTGCATTGCTTCTTCCGAAAAGGTTCGAGCTTGAGTATTATATTCTCGTGCGTATTTTTGCAAAAAATGTTCAGCAAGAATTGAAATATCTGCGCCTCTCTCTTTTAAAGAGGGGGCATGTATACGAAGGACATTTAAACGATAATAAAGCTCTTCTTTAAAATAACCCTCTTCTACCTGCTTCTCTAAATCAATATGACTTGCCACAATCACTCTTACATCAAGTTCTATTACTCCTTGCGCTGTTTCTATGCAGCCTTCTTGTAAAAAATGTAATAATTTTTGCTGTTGAGTTAAAGGTAAATCATTAATATCATTTAAAAATAACGTCCCACCATTGGCTTTAAATAATTTAGTATCTTCAAAGCTTAAAGCCTCAAAACCAAAAAGCTCTTGCTCTATTTTACTTTCAGATAACGCACCACAATTTAAAGAAATAAAAGGACCTTTATTTCTTCCTGATGACTCATGAACCGCTTTGGCAACATCACCTTTACCTACACCGCTTTCTCCTGAAATTAAAATAGATACGTCCGTTGGTGCCACTCGACGAACCTGATCACGCAAGCGCTTTACTGCTGGAGCTTCACCTAAAATTCCTAAGTCAGATTTATTTCCCATATTAGGCCATACTTTACGCTCTAGCTTCAACATGCCTAATTGATGGCCGATTGTGCTAAGCAATTGAGCATCAGGAATTGGAGCTGTGAAAAAATCAACACAGAAATTCACAATAAACTGGCAGATGGTATCTGAACTTAATTGAGATTCTCGAATAAAGGCCATCCAACGAACTTGTTTATTATTATTTACTAACGTCGCGATACCATTAAGGCTGAAATCATCTTGGCTTAAATCTACAATGCCAATACATGGGCCAATTTCATCAAACAGTGCTTGCGCTGCTCGGAGGTCATAACAACGATGACAACGCCAACCAACTTGTTCTAATACTGCTAACCAAGGTTCATAACTTCCCCCTACCACAACTAATGAACCAGGAACAGAGTCCATACGAAACTGAGTACCCATAGCATTACCTCTAAATTTGTTAATTAAGCCAACTGAAATATTTCTTAAGGCAACTATACAGGTTTTAAGACTCATCAGCGTCTCACTGATGAGACGCTCGTCATCTTTTAAACAATGTAAATACAAAATATCGACATTTCACAAGTGATATTTAACATATTAGCTAAAAAAATGACTCATTAATGATATTAAATGAATGAAATAGAATAAGCAGATGGCTTTTTATGACTTTTAAATAAGAAGGTGTTCGTAGAAGGGAATTGTAAAAGTTAAGTCAATTGAATTAAAAAGTAAAAAAGAGCAGCTATAGAAGCTGCCCTTTTTTTATTTATTCGCCTTAGCTTACATTACGCTTGTGGGCGCATTGCTGGGAATAAAATAACATCGCGAATTGTATGAGTATTAGTGAATAGCATCGCTAGACGGTCAATACCAATACCTTGACCTGCTGTTGGTGGAAGGCCATGCTCTAGGGCTGTAATATAATCTGCATCATAGTACATTGCTTCATCATCACCAGCATCTTTTGCGTTAACTTGTGCTTTAAAACGCTCATCTTGATCTTGTGCATCATTAAGCTCAGAGAAGCCATTTGCTACTTCACGACCACCGATGAAGAACTCGAAGCGGTCTGTGAAGAACGGGTTACCATCGCTACGGCGTGCTAATGGAGAGATATCTGCAGGGTAACCTGTAATGAATGTTGGTTGAATTAACTGAGGTTCAGCCGTTTCACCAAAGATTTCTTCAAGAAGTTGACCACATGTCCAGAAGCTTTCTACTTCAACATGAACTGATTTTGCAATTGACACCATGAAATCACGATCTTGAATGTCAGCTTCAGTCATTTTTTGAATTTCAGCGTGATCAGGATTGTACTGCTTAATCGCTTCAAACATGCTCATGCGTGCATAAGTACCACCAAATTCAACCGTTTCATCACCATAAGGCATAGATGTAGAACCAAGAACATCTAGCGCTGCAGTGCTTAGCATCTCTTCTGTTAGATCCATTAGGTCTTTGTAATCAGAATAAGCTTGGTAGAATTCCATCATTGTAAATTCAGGGTTGTGACGTGGAGAAAGCCCCTCGTTACGGAAGTTACGGTTGATCTCAAATACACGATCAAAACCACCAACAACCAAACGCTTTAGATAAAGCTCAGGAGCAACGCGTAGGTACATATCGATATCTAACGCATTGTGATGAGTGATAAATGGACGCGCTGTTGCCCCACCAGGGATCACGTGCATCATTGGAGTTTCAACTTCTAGATAGCCTTTCGCACTCATGAAGTTACGGATAGAAGCAACTAGCTTTGAACGAATGATGAATGCTTGACGAGAGTCTTCATTAACGATCAAATCAACATAACGTTGACGATAACGCATCTCTTGATCAGTTAAGCCATGGAATTTTTCTGGTAATGGACGAAGTGCTTTAGTTAGCAATTCATAGTGATCCATGTTCACGTAAAGATCACCTTTACCTGATTTATGCAGAGCACCTTTAACACCGATGATGTCACCGATATCTAAGCCTTGGTATTTTTCTTTAAGCTCTTTTTGCACATCTTTTGCTGCATAAGCTTGGATCTTACCAGACGTTTCTTGGATCAATAAGAATGGACCGCGCTTAGCCATGATACGGCCAGCAATAGCGACTACATGGTTCATTTCTTCTAGCTCTTCTTTGGTTTTTTCACCAAACTCTGCTTGAAGATCACCCGCTAGATTTTCACGACGAAAATCATTTGGGTGGCCATTAGCCTTACATGATTGACGAATATGGTCTAATTTACCACGACGCTCTGCAATCAGTTTATTTTCATCTTGTTGTACTTGGTCAGTCATAATGAACCCTTTCTTATAATCCAGATTTTAAGCTGGCTTCGATAAATTTATCTAAATCACCGTCTAATACGGCTTGCGTATTACGATTTTCAATGCCGGTACGCAAATCTTTAATACGCGAATCATCCAATACGTATGAGCGGATCTGACTGCCCCACCCGATATCAGATTTAGAATCTTCGTTTACTTGTTTCTCTGCGTTTTGTTTCTGAAGCTCAAGTTCAAACAGTTTTGCTTTTAGCTGCTTCATCGCTTGTGCTTTATTTTTATGCTGAGAACGATCATTTTGACATTGCACAACTGTATTTGTCGGAACGTGAGTAATACGTACCGCAGATTCAGTGGTGTTTACGTGTTGGCCACCCGCGCCAGAAGCTCGGTATACATCAATACGTAAATCAGCAGGATTGATATCCACTTCAATATTGTCATCTATTTCAGGATAGATAAATGCTGAAGCAAATGAGGTATGTCGACGACCACTTGAATCAAATGGAGACTTACGAACTAAACGGTGCACACCAGTTTCAGTACGCAGCCAACCATAAGCATATTCACCTGATATACGAACTGTTGCCCCTTTAAGGCCAGCAACATCGCCATCAGAGACTTCAATAACTTCCGTCTTAAATCCTTTAGCTTCCGCCCAACGCAAATACATACGCAACATCATTGATGTCCAATCTTGCGCTTCTGTACCGCCAGAGCCAGATTGTAAATCAATATAACAATCAGATGGGTCATGATCGCCTGAGAACATACGACGAAATTCTAACGTCGCTAGTTTTTCTTCTAATTCAGCAAGTTCAGGCTCTATTTCATCAAACGTCTCTTGATCTTGCTCTTCAACAGCTAACTCAAGTAAACCTTCAACGTCTTCGCCGCCTAAATCTAATTGGTCAATAGTTTCAACAATCGCTTCTAAAGAGGCACGTTCTTTACCTAATGCTTGTGCGCGCTCAGGTTCATTCCATACTTCTGGTTGTTCTAGCTCTGCATTGACTTCTTCTAGACGCTCTTTCTTAGCATCATAGTCAAAGGTACCCCCTCAGGATATTTGTGCGATCAGACACATCCTGTAGGCGGTTTTTAATAGGATTAATTTCGAACATGGTGTTTATCATCGCCGAATAAAAAATAACCGAGAGATTTTAACCAAAAGTGTGATAGAAATCGAGGTATTTCAACCTCTGAAAGTAAGAACAATAAGGATTAAGAAAATGGTGTAAATTTAATCACACCAAATTTCTTTTTATTTAACCTCAACTCGGAATACAAGCCTTTCTATTTTCATACAAAACAAGAAGGTAATATTTCATTAAGCTTTTCTTAACGGAATATTTGATATAATTCAACCTGCTTACTTTATAGAGCGGTAGCTTTACATTGGTTCTATATATTCAACCATTAGTTGTAATGTTTGATTACCACGAAATTCATTGATATCTAAACGATAAGCTAGCTTCACCTTTTGTACCGACGCATCTGGCCAACGACGCACATCAATATTAAAAGCAATCGCATCGACCATTTGATTGGTTGGAAAATCTTTATGAATTGGTTCTAACATTAATTTAAGGTGCTTCTCACCCACTAATCTTTGATTTAACACTTTAAATTCACCATCAAAAATAGGTTCAGGGAAGGCTTGTCCCCATGGTCCACCCGCTCGAATAATTTCAGCGGTGCCTAAGGTAAATTCTTCTGGTGTTAGTTCACCATCAGATAAAACCACCCCATTAAGCGCCTCTTCTTCCACCGATTCGCGAACCACATCATCAAAAGCTTGGCTGAATTTCTTATAATCAACTTCTTTAATGGTTAAGCCTGCCGCCATTGCATGACCACCAAACTTCAAAATCAGCCCAGGATTTCGAGTATCAATCAAATCCAAGGCATCACGCATATGAAAGCCAGAGATAGAACGACATGAGCCTTTAATGAAACCATCACCGCCATCAGCAAAGGCAATCACTGGGCGGTGATATTTTTCTTTAATACGAGAAGCAAGAATACCGATCACACCCTGATGCCAATCTCTCTGGAATAACACCAAGCCAAAAGGCAATTCACTTTGTGCGCCGAATTCTAAGCGCTCACAAATCGCCATTGCTTCATCTTTCATGCCTTGCTCTATTTCTTTACGAGTTTGATTTAAGGCATCTAGCTCTGAGGCCATGCGGCGTGCAGCATGAATATTGTTGGACATAAGAAGCTCAACACCAAACGACATGTCATCCAAGCGTCCTGCGGCATTGATTCTTGGGCCTAATGCAAAACCAAAATCAGAAGCAACAATTCGAGAAGGCACTTTATTTGCTACTTCGATTAACGCTTGAATACCCGGACGACATTTACCCGCACGAATACGTTGAATGCCTTGATGTACCAAAATACGGTTGTTTTCATCAAGTGCAACTAAATCTGCAACGGTACCTAGTGCGACTAAATCCAATAAATCAGCAAGGTTCGGAATAGGAATATTTTGAGTTTCAAACCAATTATTTTCGCGTAAACGAGCTCGAATCGCTAGCATCAAGTAAAAAGCCACACCTACGCCTGCTAGTGATTTTGATGGGAACGCACATTCCTCAAGGTTAGGGTTAACAATTGAATCAGCGATTGGCAAAGAAGATCCCGGTAAATGGTGATCGGTTACGACCACTTGCATTCCATAGGCTTTCGCAGCTGCAACACCTTCAATTGATGAAACACCATTATCTACCGTCATGATGATCTCAGCACCCATATCTTTAGCTTGATCAACAACATCAGGACTTAACCCATAACCATCTTCAAAACGATTCGGCACTAAGTAATCCACATTACTGCTACCCATCAGTCGAAATGCCATGACAGATAGTGCCGAACTCGTCGCGCCATCCGCATCAAAATCACCCACAACAATAATACGGGTTTGTTTGGCAATCGCCTCAACTAAAATATCGACAGCCTTGGTGATTCCATGCATGGATTGAAATGACAGCAGTGATCTCGCGCCACGGTCTAATTGACTATTTGATGTGATCCCTCGAGCTGCATAAATCCGTTGTAAGATTGAAGGAATTGAACTTGGTAAAGCAGGGATTTCTGGAATAAGACGACGTTTCACTTCAATCATGATAATGGCCTAAAGTTAGAGTTACTAAGATAAAAAAATCCCCGCACCATACTTAATTTAAACAAGTATTGCGGGGACTTAAATTAGGTTAAAAAAGAATTATTTTTCTAAGTCTTTCAAAAGCTCTTGTGCTGGTTTGTAGCCAGGAACTAAATCACCATTAGGCAGTACAATTGCAGGTGTACCATTCACACCCATTTTACGACCTAATAAATATTGCTCTTTGATGATATTTTTACACTGAGCTGTTGCTGGTTTTGAACCATTGATTGCACGATTTGATTTCGCATCAGCCATTGCTTGCTGCTTATCATCAGCACACCAAATTTGTGCCATTTTATCAGCAACAGAACCTTGGTAGCCTTGACGAGGATACGCTAAATAACGAACCGTAATACCCGCATCATTATAATCTTTCATCTCTTTATGAAGCTTTGTACAGTAACCACAAGTGATATCAGTAAAAACTGTGATTACATGTTTTTCGTTTTTCGCCGGGAACACAATCATGTTCTCACTTTGGCTATCAACCAATTTTGCAAAACGAGCTGCTAATAAATCTTTCATATTGCCATTTTCATCAAACTCAAAGATACGCCCTTGAACAAAGTGCTTACCATCATCTGATACATAAAAAATACCAAATGGCGTTTCAACTTGCTTAAAACCATCTACTTCAGAGTCATGAATTGCTTCAACAGGTAAGCCTAATGTTATTAAACGCTGAGTAATAATTTCTTCTGAATCTGATTGAGATAATTCTACTGCAGATGGAGAGACTACTTTTTCTTTCGCTTGCTCATCAGAACAAGCAGTAAAAGAGACAACACTTAGTAGAGCAATAATCATCGCGCTAGTACGGCGAATAAATGACATAAAAGATACCTATAAAAGAAATAATAGTAGAAGGTTTGATTTTTAGAGTCTTAAAATTACAAGAAGTTCCTTATCCATTATGAACGAGGATGATGCTCTTGGTGGATCTGTTTCAAACGTTCCGTTGCTACATGAGTATATATTTGTGTTGTCGAAAGATCACTATGTCCAAGTAACATTTGTACGACTCTAAGATCTGCACCATAGTTTAGTAAATGCGTCGCAAAAGCATGACGTAAAACATGAGGTGATAATTTGTCAGTATCAATACCGGCAATCACTGCATAATGCTTAATACGATGCCAAAAGGTTTGCCTTGTCATTTGCCTTGCGCGTTTACTTGGGAATACCACATCAGAGCTTTTCTCGCCAAGTAAGGCTGGGCGCCCTTGATCTAGAAAAGTTTGGATCCAATCAACGGCATTCTCTCCCATCGGCACTAAACGTTCTTTATCGCCTTTACCAGTAACACGAACCACACCTTGACGCAGGCTTAAGTTTTCCATGGTTAAACTGACTAATTCCGTCACACGCAAACCTGTTGCATAAAGCAATTCTAACATTGCGCGATCACGAAGCTCTAATGGATCATCTACATTAGGCGCTTCTAATAAATCATTTACTTGCTCTTCACTTAAATCTTTTGGTAATCGTTGCGGTAGCTTAGGGCTCATCAGTAACGCGGTTGGATCATCACCACGAATTTTTTCTCGGTGTAGATATTGGAAAAATCGACGAAGTGCTGACAACATACGTGCTCGTGAAGTCTGCTTGTATTCTTTGTCTACCAAATATGCTTGATATTCATTTAACCCCATTGCTGAAATAGAAGCACATTTATAATGATTATCTTCTAGCCATTGCAGTAACTTCACCAAGTCATTTCGATATGAAGCTAACGTATTTTCTGATAATCCACGCTCCATCCACATGGTATCTAAAAAACGCTCTATTAAAGCCATATCATTGTTCATTGCCATCACCATTTACTGAAAACCAAAAATACTGGTTAGAATTACAGTATTAAACAATTATCACGGCTTTCATTGCAAGTTTAATTTTAAGAATCATTTGCGGTACACTAGGCTTTCGTCCTCATTAATATGGTAGTTAAAATGAAAATTGGTCTGTTTTACGGCTCTTCCACTTGTTATACCGAAATGGCATCTGAAAAAATCAGAGCAACAATGGGCGAAGAGTTGGTTGATATCTACAATATTAAAGAGACCCCAGTAACAACAATGAACGATTATGATTTGTTATTACTTGGTATTTCTACATGGGATTTTGGTGAAATTCAAGAAGATTGGTTAGCCGTATGGGAAGAGCTTGATGGCCTTTCTTTACAAGGTAAAACCATCGCTCTATTTGGGTTAGGTGATCAAGAAGGCTATGGCGAATGGTTCTTAGATGCGATGGGTTTATTGCACGATGAATTAAAAGCCACTGATGCTAAATTTATTGGTTATTGGAAAAATGAAGGCTATCTGTTTGATGCATCAAAAGCATTGACTGAAGATGAATCTCACTTTGTTGGTTTGGCGCTAGATGAAGACAGTCAATATGATAAGAGTGATGAGCGTATTGAGCAGTGGTGTGAGCAGGTGTTAGTTGAGTATCACGATTCACTTTAACACTAGAAACGATACGCTTCGCTAACTAGAACGCTTCGCTCCTATAAAAGAAAAGAGCGAGTAAACTTAAACAGTTACACTCGCTCTTATAGTCTCTAGTCTCTAGTCTCTAGTTTCTAGAATTATGCGTTTTCAGTTACTAGTTCGTCTTCTTTCTTACCAACAAAACGAACAGCAATCATCGAAGCAAACGTTGGGATAACCCAAGCCATACCGTGATCAAACATTGGTAACATAGAGAACGCTGACATATCTGCACCAGCAACCTTCGCTGCATCTAATACAGCAAAACAGGTCGCAACTAAAATCACAACTCGGTAAGCAAGACGAGGGTTTGGCATAAACTTACGTGTAAATGCTAATGCCACCAACGCAATTGCTACAGGGTAAAGTAAGAACAATACTGGTACCGACAAGGTAATTAACTGGCTTAAACCAACATTAGCAACCACTGCACATGCAACACCAACAATAATAACCCATGCTTTATACGTCACTTTGCAAATTGAACTAAAGTAATCAGCACATGCTGAGATCAGGCCAATCGCAGTTGTTAAACAAGCAATCAATACGATAATAGATAATACTATTTGGCCAGAAGAACCAAACAATGCATGAGTGTATGCAGTTAAAATCGCCCCGCCATTTTCAGCACCCGCAGCAACCGTACTTGATGTTGCCCCTAGGTAGAATAAAGAAATGTACACAAACGCTAAACCAAGTGCAGCAATACAACCTGCCATTGTCAGGTATTTTGTGGTTGCTTTATGCTCTGTAATGCCTTTCTTTTTTAATGCATCGATAATCAAAATACCGAACATCAAGGCACCAAAGGTATCCATAGTATTATAGCCTTCAAAAAACCCCGTAGTTAAAGGACTATCAATATAGTTTCCTGTTGCTGCAATAATGTCACCTTGAGGATTCACGAAAACAGCAATAGCAAGAACCATTAAACCAACAAATAATGCAGGTGTTAAGAACTTACCAATCGTATCGATAAGCTTGCCTTGAGACCATGCAAAGAACATTGCGATTGAAAAAAATGCGATTGAGAATAATGTTAAAGAAAACTGACCCGCATTCACTCCAATAAAAGGTTTTGCTGCCATTTCATAAGCTACTAAGCCTGTTCGTGGCGCAGCAAAGGCTGGACCAATAATAACGAACATAAGTATCGCCATAACCATAGCGACTTTTGGTGGAAGATCACGCGTAAGGTGCTGCCAAGAACCACCAGCAACGCCAATGGCAATGATTGTTAATAATGGCAGACCTACAGCTGTAATAAGAAAACCGCTCATCGCACTAAAAACATGCTCACCAGCCATCTGACCTGCGATTGGAGGGAAAATAATATTACCAGCACCTAAAAAGAAGGCAAAAAGCATAAAGCCGACAGCAATAATATCGGCAAGTTTTAATGATTGTTTCACAGGAAACCCTTGTATAATGTTGTGTGTATTAAATATTGTGTTTTATATCTTTTTTGATATTTATTTCAGAATAATGACTAATAAATCATTAAATCGCAATAGCTTAGTCTAAAACACCATAATCTAGTTGTAATTATGTTAAAAAGCAGTGTTATCAACCAAAAATAACATTTATAAAAGAGTGATCAGTCAGCATAGAAAGCATCAACAAAATATTAAAAATAGAACATCACACTAATTAACATATAAAGCACAACATTAACATCTGACGTATATTTAGGTTATTCATGAATAAAAGCTTCACTTTCAAGCAGTTCCATATTGATATTGGTGAATGTGGCATGCCAGTAAGTACTGACGGGGTATTGCTCGGCTCATGGGCGAATATTAAAAATAGTTCTTCCATCATCGATATCGGCTGTGGAACTGGGCTATTAAGTTTAATGTGTGCTCAAAGAGAGCTATCTAGTCACATTGATGCTATCGAACTAATGCCAGCAGCATCACAAGTTGCACAAACGAATTTTCTAAACAGCGTATGGGCAGAACGTTTGCATTTATTTCATCAGGATATTCTCTCCTACCAGGTAAATAAAAAGTATGACGCTATTATTTGTAACCCACCTTATTTCAATAATGGGGAACAATCTAAAAAAGGGGAGCGCTCTGTTGCACGTCACTCTAATTCATTACCATTTAGTGATTTACTAGCTCAATGTAAAAAACTACTCACAACTCAAGGTCGAGCAAGCTTCATTCTTCCACTTTTCGAAGGTAATCAATTTATTCAAATAGCTAAAAATGACGATTTTCACTTAACTAAACTAACAAAAGTGAAAACAACAGAAAAAAAAGAAGTTTCCCGTTTATTGATTGAGCTTTCTCTTTTTCCTTATGATTATCAAGAGAATACGTTAGTGATTCATAGTGAAAATGGATACAGTCACGACTTTATTCAGTTAACTAGATGCTTTTATCTCAATATGGATTAAAAGATCGGTGATCCATCTCTAATAAATCACTATAATGTCTGGCTAATACCAATCTAAATAAGTAGTAAAATACTGAGTTAGGTTGGAAAATATTCTATTTAGACCTGAACGGAGAATCTACCCTTGATCAAAACGTTTGCTGATCTCGATCTATCCCCTAACCTATTGCGCGCTCTTGAGGAGATTGGTTATCAACGTCCAACTCAAGTTCAGGCTATGGCTATTCCTGAAGCATTAGAAGGAAAAGATATTCTTGCTTCTGCTCCAACTGGTACTGGTAAGTCAGCAGCTTTCTTACTGCCAGCACTACAGCACCTTGACGACTTCCCTCGTCGTGATCCAGGACCTGCGCGTATTCTGATCCTAACGCCAACTCGTGAGCTTGCCATTCAAGTTGCCGATGAAGCTCGTGAATTATCAAAGTACACACGCCATAAAGTATTTACGATCACAGGCGGTATTAGCTACCAAGATCACGCTGATATTCTTGCTACTACTCAAGATATCGTTGTAGCGACACCAGGGCGTTTAATGGAGTACATCGAAGCTGAGCGCTTTGATTGTCGAGCTATTGAAACACTGATCCTTGATGAAGCTGACCGTATGCTAGATATGGGCTTTGGTCCTGTTGTTGATCGTCTTTCAAAAGAGTGTCGCTGGCGTAAGCAAACCTTCTTATTCTCTGCAACATTAGAAGGCCGTGGTGTAGAAGGTTTCACAGCCGACCTACTTAATGAGCCAGCTGAAATTAATGCTGAGCCATCGCGTCGTGAGCGTAAGAAGATCACACAGTGGTATCACCGTGCCGATAATATGCCTCATAAAATTGAGCTATTAAAAAGTATCTTAACTCAACAAGCTGAACGCTCAATTGTCTTTGTTAAAACGCGCGAGCGTCTTGCTGAGCTTCGTGGCCACTTAGAAACAGCTAAGATTTCATGCGCCTGGCTACAAGGCGATATGCCACAAGAAAGTCGCAATAATGCTATCGCTCGTTTCCGTGATGGCAAAGTTAATGTTCTTATTGCAACAGATATTGCTGCTCGCGGTATTGATTTACCTAATGTAACTCACGTTATTAACTTTGATATGCCACGTACTGCTGATGTGTATTTACACCGTATCGGCCGTACTGCTCGTGCAGGTAAAAAAGGTAATGCGGTTTCTTTAATCGAAGCACATGATCAGAAGATGATGGAACGCGTGGGTCGCTACGTTAAAGAAGAAGATGAAGTCATTAAAGAACGCTTTGTTGAAGGATTAAAACCACAGCATAAAAAAGCAGTCTTTAAGAACAAACAAAAAAAGAACGCGAAGAAAAAAGCGGCTTTAGCGAAGAAACTTGCACCGAAGAAGAAAAAGAAAAAGTAATTTCTATACGCTTCGCTAGCTAGAACGCTACGCTCTAGAAACGATAAAAGCAGTCTGTATTTACAGGCTGCTTTTTTATATTTAAAGAATATAGATAGGTTTCAGATCGCTTCGCTTAAAGGATTCAGACATAAAAAAACCCGCTATCAGCGGGTTTTTTATTAACTCAATTAGAGCGTTCTATAATAAAAATTATAGTACGTTAACTGCGTTAAGGTCAGCAAATGCTTTTTCAAGACGCGTAACCATTGAAGCTTGACCAGCGCGTAACCAAACACGTGGATCGTAGTACTTCTTGTTTGGCGCAGCTTCGCCAGTTGGGTTACCGATTTGACCTTGTAGGAAATCACGGTTTTCAGCTTCGTATGTACGAACGCCATCCCATGAAGCCCACTGAGTATCAGTATCGATGTTCATTTTGATAACACCGTAACCGATAGACTCTTGGATTTCTGCTTCAGAAGAACCAGAACCACCGTGGAATACAAAGTTAAGTGCATCAGCCGCGATACCGAATTTCTCAGCACAATGTGCTTGAGAGTCACGTAGGATTGTAGGAGTAAGTACAACGTTACCAGCTTGGTAAACACCGTGTACGTTACCGAAAGATGCTGCGATAGTGAAACGTGGGCTAACTGCGTTTAGTTTCTCATATGCGTATGCAACATCTTCAGGAGAAGTATAAAGCTCAGATGCGTCCATATCAGAGTTATCAACGCCGTCTTCTTCACCACCAGTACAACCAAGTTCAATCTCGATTGTCATGTTTAGTTTAGCCATACGCTCTAGGTACTTAGCACATGTCTCGATGTTCTCTTCTAGAGACTCTTCAGAAAGGTCTAGCATGTGAGAAGAGAATAATGGCTTACCAGTTTGCGCGAAGAACTCTTCACCAGCGTCTAGTAGACCGTCGATCCATGGAAGAAGTTTCTTAGCAGCGTGGTCAGTATGAAGAATAACTGGAACACCGTAAGATTCTGCTACTGCGTGAACGTATTTTGCACCAGCTACAGCACCAAGGATTTGTGCGCCTTGACCTTCAAGTTTAACGCCTTTACCAGCGAAGAAACCAGCACCACCATTAGAGAACTGAACAACAACTGGAGCTTTAGCTTTAGCAGCAGCTTCAAGAACAGCATTGATAGTATCAGTGTTGATTACGTTTACTGCAGGAAGAGCAAATTTGTTTGCTTTTGCTACTTCAAATACTTTCTGTACGTCGTCGCCAGAAATAACACCAGGTTTTACAAAATCGAAGATCTTAGACATGGAAATAGTCCTATTTATTCTATCGTTTTAAAATTAAAAAACTTACGTTTAAATTTTTGCAAACGTTTGCTCACAACTGTCGCTATTGTATCAATAAACATTGCCATCAACAAACGTAAAAAACGGGAATGTTAAATTCCCGCTTTCTAAATAATTATGCTTTAGCACGCTCTTCAAGCATTGCTACTGCTGGGAGTACTTTACCTTCAACAAACTCAAGGAATGCACCACCACCTGTAGAGATGTAAGAAACATCTGCTTTAATACCGAATTTATCGATAGCTGCTAGCGTATCACCACCACCTGCTACAGAGAAACCTTCAGAATCAGCGATTGCTTTAGAAATGCCGGCTGTACCTGCTTCAAAGTTTTTGAATTCAAATACGCCAACTGGGCCATTCCAAAGAATTGTTTTTGCATTCTTAATGATGTCAGCAAGAACTGCTGTTGAATCAGGGCCAAGATCGAAGATCATGTCGTCATCTTGAACGTCTGCAACGTTTTTGATTTCAGCTTCAGCGTTTTCATCAAATGCTTTTGCACACGCAACATCTGTAGCAACAGGGATTGAACACTCAACCATCAGTTTTTTAGCCGTTTCAACTAGATCAGCTTCGTATAAAGACTTACCTACGTTGTGACCTTCAGCAGCGATGAATGTATTCGCGATACCACCACCAACAACAAGTTGGTCAGCGATTTTAGATAGAGACTCAAGAACTGTCAGTTTAGTTGATACTTTAGAACCACCAACGATAGCAACTAATGGACGAGCAGGATTGTCCATTGCTTTGCCTAGAGCTTCAAGTTCAGCAGCTAGAAGAGGACCAGCACATGCTACAGGAGCGTTCATGCCAACACCGTGAGTTGACGCTTGAGCACGGTGAGCAGTACCAAATGCGTCCATCACGAAGATGTCACATAGTGCAGCGTATTGCTTAGAAAGCGCTTCTTCGTTCTTTTTCTCGCCTTTGTTAAAGCGAACGTTTTCAAGAACAACTAACTCACCAGCGTTTAATTCAAGACCATCTAGGTAGTCTTTAGCTAGTTTAACGTCACAATCTAGTGCGTCATTTAAGTAGTTAACTACAGGAGCTAGAGAGAACTCTTCGTTGTACTCGCCTTCCGTTGGACGACCTAGGTGAGAAGTAACCATTACTTTAGCGCCAGCTTCCAAGCAAAGCTTGATAGTTGGTAGAGATGCTAGGATACGAGCATCAGAAGTTACTTTACCATCTTTAACTGGTACGTTTAGGTCAGCACGGATAAATACGCGTTTACCTGCAAGTTCCAGGTCAGTCATCTTGATTACAGACATGTTGTGTCCTCTCAATTAAATAATAAAAAGTTTTCAAGCTCGGCATCATTGCCAAACCGATTAAATTCTTACTGCATTATTCAATAAATAGGGATGGAGTTCACTTTTTTCAAGGTGAAAATTAATCTTTTTTCTCTTTCCATCACAATTTTTTGATTACAGCTTTTATTTTTGCATTGCCAATGCGGTGTCTAACATCCGATTCGCAAATCCCCATTCGTTATCGCACCAAACTAACATTTTTACTAAATGCCCATTACTTACTCTTGTTTGTGAACCATCGACAATGGCGCTGTGAGGATCATGATTAAAGTCGATAGAAACAAGCGGCGCTTCAGTATAGTCAACAATGTTATGTAATGTACACCGAGATGCATTAACAATGGTTTGATTTATGTCATTAACTTTCACATTTGTATTAATTGTTACACTTAAATCCATCGCAGTGACGTTTACCGTAGGGACTCTCACGGAAATAGCTTCAAATTTGTTAGAAAATTTCGGAAAAATACGTTCAATACCTTTATGCAACTTAGTATCAACAGGAATAATAGACTGACTTGCCGCACGAGTTCGGCGTAAGTCAGGGTGATAAGCATCAATCACTTGTTGATCATTCATGGATGAGTGGATGGTTGTAATGGTTCCAGAGTCAATCCCAAACGCATCATCTATCGCTTTAATAACTGGAATAATACAGTTTGTAGTACATGAACCATTGGAGACAATTCTATGTTCTGGCAGCAAAGTGTCATGATTGACACCATAAATGATAGTGTTATCTAAATCGCTACTACCAGGATGCGAAAAGAGAACCTTTTTAGCTCCCGCTTCAATATGTTTCTCACCATCCGCTTTTGAACCATAAACACCAGTGCAATCTAAGACTAAATCGACATCTAATGAATGCCACGGTAAAAGTGTAATATCGGCTTGATGCAGGATCCGTACTTTATCTTGAGTGCCATCAGGTAAGTCGATATAAAGATATTCTTGATCATGAGTGACTTTATGCTGAAAGCGTCCGTGGGTAGAGTCGTATTGAAGAAGGTGTGCCATCCCTTCTGGTTGTGACAGTTCATTCACTGCAACGATTTCTATTTGATCACGCTTTCCGCTTTCATATAAAGCACGAAGAACACTGCGACCAATTCGGCCAAATCCATTTATCGCCACTCTTAACATAATTCCATTCACTCAGATTTATTTGTCGTCTATTGTACTCTTTTCGCTTTTTTCTTAAAGGATCAAAAAAGCGAAGCCATCTTTCGATAACTTCGCTTTTTATTTAGTTATTCACTTTTATTAAGCAAATGACTTTTGATTAAGCTAAAAGCTCTTTTGCTGTGTTTACTACATTTTCAGTAGTGAAACCAAACATTTTGAATAGCTCGTCAGCAGGCGCTGATTCACCAAACGTTGTCATACCAATGATCTTGCCACCGAAACCAACGTACTTGTACCAGAAATCAGCAATACCGGCTTCAACAGCGATACGCTTAGTTACTGATGATGGTAAAACCGCTTCACGGTACGCTTCGTCTTGCTTATCAAATGCATCAGTAGATGGCATAGATACAACACGTACAGCTTTACCGTCTGCAGACAGTTGAGCTGCTGCTTCAACCGCTAGTTCAACTTCTGAACCTGTAGCGATAAGGATAAGCTCTGGTTGGCCTTCGCAATCTTTCAGGATGTAACCACCCTTAGCGATATTAGCCACTTGCTCTGCGTTACGATCTTGTTGTGCAAGATTTTGACGAGAGAAGATTAGTGCTGATGGGCCATCACGACGTTCAATTGCTAGCTTCCAAGAAACAGCAGATTCAACTTGGTCACATGGGCGCCATGTGCTCATGTTTGGCGTTAGACGTAGAGAAGCGATCTGCTCAACCGGTTGGTGAGTTGGACCATCTTCGCCAAGACCGATAGAGTCATGTGTGTAGACTTGGATATTCTGAATTTTCATCAGTGCAGCCATACGCATAGCATTACGCGCGTATTCCATGAACATTAGGAACGTTGCGCCGTATGGTACGAAACCACCGTGCAGAGCAATACCATTCATGATAGCTGTCATAGCAAACTCACGAACACCGTAGTGAATGTAGTTGCCAGAGAAATCTTCAGCCGTTAGAGATTTAGAACCAGACCACATGGTCAAGTTAGATGGTGCAAGGTCAGCAGAGCCACCCATGAACTCAGGTAGCATAGCACCAAACGCTTCTAGTGCATTTTGAGATGCTTTACGTGATGCAATGTTTGCAGGGTTTGCTTGAAGATCTGCAATGATTGCATTTGTCTTCTCTTCCCACTCAGCAGGTAGGCCACCGTTTACACGACGCTTATATTCAGCTGCCAGTTCTGGGTGCGCTGCTGCGTATGCATCAAATTTCGCATTCCAAGATGCTTCTTTTGCTGTTCCTGCTTCTTTTGCATCCCACTCGCCGTAAACATCGGCAGGAATTTCAAATGCACCATGCTCCCAGCCAAGCTTCGCTTTAGTTGCTGCGATTTCATCAGCACCTAGTGGAGCACCATGACAATCGTGCGTACCTTCTTTGTTTGGAGAACCAAAACCAATGATAGTTTTAGTACAGATCAAAGTAGGACGAGGATCCGCTTTTGCTGCTACGATCGCTGCATTGATTGCGTCAGCATCGTG
Organism: Aliivibrio wodanis; assembly: GCF_052920805.1. NCBI lineage: Bacteria > Pseudomonadati > Pseudomonadota > Gammaproteobacteria > Vibrionales > Vibrionaceae > Aliivibrio > Aliivibrio wodanis. The sequence goes on along the minus strand of NZ_JBREXA010000002.1, from coordinate 2,814,400 downwards.
ACCATCTACAGCTGGAATTACGTGCCAACCGTACGCTTCAAAACGTTTAGGTGTATCGTCAGAGAACCAACCCTCAACTTCACCATCGATAGAAATACCGTTATCATCCCAGAAAGCAACCAGCTTACCAAGACCTAATGTACCCGCTAGAGAGCATGCTTCGTGAGAGATACCTTCCATTAGACAGCCATCGCCCATAAACACGTATGTGTTGTGGTCAACGATATCGTGACCTTCACGGTTAAATTGTGCTGCCAATGCTTTTTCAGCCATCGCCATACCAACACCGTTAGTGATGCCTTGCCCTAATGGACCAGTTGTTGTTTCAATGCCAGGTGCATAGCCGTATTCAGGGTGACCTGGAGTTTTAGAATGCAGTTGACGGAAGTTCTTTAAATCTTCGATAGACAGGTCGTAACCTGAAAGGTGAAGCAGAGAATAAATCAGCATAGAACCGTGGCCATTCGAAAGAATGAAACGGTCACGATCTGCCCACTCTGGGTTTTGTGGGTTGTGATTTAAGTGGCTACGCCATAATACTTCAGCGATGTCTGCCATACCCATAGGTGCGCCTGGGTGACCAGAATTTGCTTGTTGAACACCATCCATGCTTAAAGCGCGGATTGCATTTGCTAGATGTTTACGTGAAGACATGCCTGCTCCTGAAAATTCGAAGGACTATATGTTTATTGAGCTAGTTAACTCTTGATTAGTTATCCATAAATATGGATTAACTTAAATTTGCAGCGCCATATTGTCGCAAAGGCTTATCAGCACTGCAAACGATTACTTAATAAATAAGAGGCTTTTTTTCACGATTTTGAAAGAAAACTGTATTTTTATAGACAATTATCCTCTTCTAACGCAAACGATTGGTTATGACATATATCTTAGTACTTTAGTAAAATGAGTTGTAATTAACCAACTTTGCGTTATTATGGACGTCTAGATGGAAGAACACCTACACTGTTAAACGTATAGACTTATATATACTGTGGGTATTTTCTTAAAATTTATTACCTATAGAAGTGGAGCTCATCATGGCTAAGCACCTATTTACCTCTGAGTCAGTATCAGAAGGTCACCCAGATAAAATTGCAGACCAAATTTCAGATGCTGTACTTGATGCGATCTTAGAGCAAGATCCAAAAGCACGTGTTGCTTGTGAAACGTACGTAAAAACTGGCATGGTTATGGTCGGTGGTGAAGTAACAACTTCTGCATGGGTTGATATCGAAGAAATCACTCGTGAAACCGTTCGTGAAATTGGTTATGTTCATTCAGACATGGGCTTTGATGCAAACTCTTGTGCTGTATTAAATACTATTGGTAAGCAATCTCCAGACATCAACCAAGGTGTTGATAAAGCTGACCCTAAAGAGCAAGGTGCTGGGTGATCAAGGCATCATGTTTGGTTACGCGACAAACGAAACTCCAATTTTAATGCCCGCTCCAATTACTTACTCTCATCTACTTGTTCAAAAACAAGCAGAAGTACGTAAAAGCGGAAAACTGGACTTCTTACGTCCAGATGCAAAATCTCAAGTAACTTTCCAATACGACCAAGGTAAAATTGTTGGTATTGATGCTGTTGTTCTTTCAACTCAACACAGTGATTCTGTAACAACTGCAGATCTTCGTGAAGCGGTAATGGAAGAGATCATCAAACCTGTACTTCCTCAAGAATGGCTAAATAAAGACACTAACTTCTTTATTAACCCAACAGGTCGTTTTGTTATCGGTGGCCCAATGGGTGACTGTGGCCTTACTGGTCGTAAAATCATCGTAGATACTTACGGCGGCGCAGCTCGTCACGGTGGTGGTGCATTCTCTGGTAAAGATCCATCAAAAGTTGACCGCTCAGCAGCATACGCTGCACGTTATGTAGCGAAAAATATCGTTGCAGCTGGCATGGCTGATCGTTGTGAAATTCAACTTTCATACGCTATCGGTATTGCAGATCCAACATCAATCATGGTTGAAACGTTTGGTACTGAAAAAGTATCTCACGACATCATCATTGAAGCGGTTCGTCAGCACTTTGACCTACGTCCATATGGTCTACAAGAAATGCTTAACCTTCTTCAACCTATCTACAAGAAGACGGCAGCATACGGTCACTTCGGTCGTGAAGAGTTCCCTTGGGAAGCGACAGATAAAGCTGAAATCCTTCGTGATTTCGCAGGTATCAAGTAATTTATTGTTTAAATTACTCATAAAAGAGGAAGCTTCGGCTTCCTTTTTTGTTTTTCAGCCCCATATCTCTTGTTATATATTACGGTAATCTAATTCAAGCCTATCTTAATTATTCACAATTTAAAGAGATTCAATGACCTCACTTCAACAAGCTTCAATCGCCAAAGCACAGCAGTGTATCCAACAAGCATCTACTTTTTTTAATCGCCCATTTTCTCTACCAGAAATCAATTTTACTCAACGTGGAAAAATCGCAGGAACAGCTCGCTTGCAAGGATGGGAAATACGTATTAATCCCGTTCTGTTAGAAGAAAATAACCACACCTTTATTAATGAGGTGATCCCTCATGAAATCGCACACTTAATCACTTTCAAATTATACGGTCGAGTTCGCCCGCATGGAAAAGAGTGGCAAGGAGTAATGAATCAAGTATTCAACTTACCAGCTCGAACAACACACAGCTTTAGCGTTGATTCAGTAAAAGGGAATACTTTCCCATATCGCTGTAAATGCACCACTCATGAACTTACTGTTCGTCGCCATAACCGGGTACAACGTAAAGAAACAAAGTACCTTTGTAAGGATTGCAAATCTCCATTAAAGCTCTCTAAAAAGACACAATAAACCCCCAATAAGATCTATTATCGTATTTATCTATAAAGCGTTTTAACAATAAGCTACTCTTACTGTATTAATACAATAATCAGTAGGTTTATCATGAAATTAATCCGCTTAGTTATCAGCATCATTGCTGTCAGTTTTAGCTTTAACGCACTTTCAGCACCTCCCTCTTCATTCTCTAAAGCTAAAAAATTAGCTGTGAAAATCTATCTTGATCACCCCAGCTCTTTCTATTGTGGTTGCGACATTACATGGAAAGATAAAAAGAAAGGCATTCCTGATCTAGAAAGCTGTGGCTATGAAGTACGAAAACAAGAAAAACGCGCCAGTCGCATTGAATGGGAGCACGTAGTCCCTGCTTGGCAATTTGGCCATCAACGCCAATGCTGGCAAGATGGCGGACGTAAGAATTGCACCAAAAATGACAAAAAATTTAAAATGATGGAGGCTGACTTACACAATCTAGTACCAGCCATTGGTGAAGTGAATGGCGACCGTTCTAACTTTCGTTTTTCACAATGGAATGGCAGTAAAGGCGCTAATTATGGTCAATGTAGCTTTAAAGTTGATTTCAAAGGCCGCGTAGCTGAGCCACCAGCACAATCACGAGGTGCTATTGCTCGTACCTATATGTATATGAATAAAGAGTATAGCTTTAACTTATCTAAAGCACAGCGCCAACTAATGGAAGCCTGGAATAAACAATACCCAGTGTCTGCTTGGGAATGTGAACGAGATCAGCGTATTGCCAAGATCCAAGGTAATCACAATCAATTCGTCTACAAAGCGTGTACTAAATAACTAAACAGACTCTAAATAGAGGTTGAAAAAGCACAATTTAACCTCCATCCTTAAATATAAGATAGTTAAAGAAAAGTAGACCATGAGAATACCTAGAATTCATCATCCAGATGCCCTTCCATCACAAGGGAAAATTAATTTAAGTGATGATGCAGCCAACCACGTTGGTCGCGTAATGCGAATGAAAGAAGGCGAGTCGGTATTACTGTTTGACGGCAGCGGTGCTGAGTTTCCAGCAGTGATCACTTCAGCCACTAAGAAAAGTGTCGAAGTTGAAATCAGTGAACGTATTGAGCGTAGCAGTGAATCACCGCTAAATTTACATTTAGGCCAAGTGGTTTCTCGTGGTGATAAAATGGAATTCACCATTCAAAAGTCGGTGGAATTGGGAGTAAATGTCATTACCCCTCTAATTTCAGAGCGTTGTGGTGTTAAATTAAATAAAGAACGTTTTGAAAAGAAACTCGACCAATGGCAAAAAATTGCGATTGCTGCATGCGAACAATCTGGCCGTAATATCGTTCCTGAAATACGTCCGATTATGTCATTAGAAGAGTGGTGTGCTGAAAAATATGAAGGTTTGAAACTAAACCTTCACCCAAGAGCAAAATACTCAATCAACACACTGCCAGAACCAGTCACTAATGTTCGCTTGTTAATTGGACCAGAAGGTGGTTTATCGTCTGATGAAATTGACATGACTGAACAATATCAATTTGAAGAAACTCTGCTTGGTCCTCGTGTTCTTAGAACCGAAACCGCAGCGCTTACCGCAATTACTGCCCTACAAGTTCGTTTTGGCGATCTTGGCTAACTGGAGAAATACAATGATCAAACTCGGTATCGTAATGGATCCAATCTCGTCTATTAACATCAAGAAAGACTCTAGCTTTGCCATGATGCTTGAAGCTCAAAAGCGCGGCTGGGAAATCCATTACATGGAAATGGCTGACCTACATCTAGATCAAGGTAAAGCAGTTGCTGATACCAAGGTTGTCACGCTGAAAGAAGACCCAACAAGTTGGTACGAATTCACATCAGAGCAAACCATTGACCTTGCCGATCTTGATGCCGTATTAATGCGTAAAGATCCTCCGTTTGATACAGAGTACATCTACGCAACCTACATTCTTGAACGCGCTGAAATCCAAGGGGCGTTAATCGTAAATAAACCGCAAAGCTTACGTGATTGTAATGAAAAACTGTTTACCGCTTGGTTCCCAGAACTAACACCAACAACCTTAGTCACTCGTAAAGCAGAGAAGATTAAAGCGTTCCGCGAAGAGCACGGTGATATCATTCTTAAACCACTCGATGGTATGGGTGGCGCATCAATCTTTCGTGTAAAAGCAGGCGATCCAAACGTATCAGTAATCATTGAGACACTGACTAATCACGAACAAAATTACTGCATGGCACAAACATTTGTTCCAGATATTAGCAATGGTGATAAACGTATTCTTGTTGTAGATGGTGAGCCAATGCCTTACTGCTTAGCTCGCATTCCTGCTAAAGGTGAAACTCGTGGTAACTTAGCCGCGGGCGGTACTGGTGAAGCTCGCCCACTAAGTGAAGCGGATTGGGCAATTGCTAATGCCGTTGCGCCTACATTAAAAGAAAAAGGCTTAATTTTTGTTGGCCTTGATGTTATTGGTGACAAACTGACTGAAATCAACGTAACTAGCCCGACTTGTATCAAAGAAATTGAAGCTGCATTTGATATTTCAATCACAGGCAAACTGATGGATGCTATTGAGCGAAAAATTAACGCTTAGTAAATCCAAATGATATGAAGGGGGTTTGTCCCTCTTCAATCGAACTAAGTTATTTAGGAGGCTCTGTGGATTTAAAAAACCATTTTTTAGTCGCAATGCCTAGTATGAAAGATCCTTTCTTTCAGCGAAGCGTCATCTACATTTGTGAGCATGATTCAGGAGGAACCATGGGCTTGCGCATTAATGAAACCGTTCCAATTTCATTAAAAGGCATGCTAGAACAGATTGAACTAGATAATCCATCTCCAATTGTGTTCCCACAGACATTAACTCAACCAGTTCTTAATGGTGGACCTGTTTCTGATGATCGCGGCTTTGTCCTTCATTCAGAAAAAGATACTTATACTTCAAGTATCCGAGTCACCGATGAGTTATATGTTACAACATCAAAAGATATTCTTGCGACGTTAGGAACCGAAGAACAACCTCAGAAATATTTAGTCGCTCTTGGTTATTCTGGATGGGATGCAGGTCAATTAGAGCAAGAATTATCTGAGAATACATGGTTAACCCTAGAAGCAGATCCTTCTGTTATTTTTGATACTCCTATCCCTGATCGGTGGCGAAAAGCGATCGAAATATTAGGCATTAATCCTGCAAATTTATCCAGCGAGGTTGGACACGCATGAGTTCACGTACCATTATGGCATTTGATTTTGGCACCAAAAGTATTGGCTCAGCCATTGGCCAAGAGATCACAGGTACTGCAAGTCCATTAAAAGCGTTTAAAGCACAAGATGGCACCCCTAATTGGGATGATATTGAAAAGCAAATCAAAGAATGGCAACCAGATTTAATCGTTGTTGGTTTACCTACCGATCTTCACGGTAAAGAACTAGAAACTATTACGCCCAAGGCAAAGAAATTTGCGAACCGTCTGCATGGCCGTTTTGGTAATCAAGTTGAATTACACGATGAACGCCTATCAACTGCAGAAGCTCGCGCTGATCTGTTTGAATACGGTGGTTATAAAGCATTGTCGAAAGGTAATATTGACTGTCAGTCAGCTGTGGTTATTTTAGAAAGCTGGTTTGAGAGTCAGTGGATCTAGAAACTAGGTACTAGAACGCTTCGCTCCTATAAGATCAAAAGCAGATATTAAGAGCAGTAATTATTTTACGTATTACTGCTCTTATAGTTTCTAGAGCGTAGCGTTCTAGTTAGCGAAGCGTATCGCTTTTAGTCTAATGAAATCGATACATTATCAAACTTCGACGAGCTAAATGAATCTCCTCGCTTTGTTTTCAACATCAACCTCAAATCATTGGCAGAATCTGCACTGTGCAGCGCTTCATCTTCTGAAACCTTACCTGCCACCACCAAATCAAACAAACACTGATCAAACGTCTGCATGCCAGATTCACGAGATTTCGCCATTGTTGTTTTTAATTCATGTAGATCACCACGACGGATCAGATCCGAAATACGAGGAGTATTTAATAAAACCTCATAAACACCATGGCGGCCATTACCATTAGCATCAGGAACAAGTTGCTGAGCAATAACCCCTTTAAGATTCATTGAGAGATCAAACAAAAATTGTTCTTTTTGATCTTTTGGGACTAAATGAAGAATTCGTTCCAACGCTTGGTTAGCATTATTTGCATGCAACGTTGCCATACAAAGATGACCTGTTTCAGCAAACGTCATAGCATATTCCATTGTATCTCGACTTCGAATCTCACCAATCAAAATCATATCAGGAGCTTGTCGTAATGAATTTTTTAAGGCAACTTCGTAACTTTCTGTATCTAGCCCAACTTCACGTTGAGTAACAATGCATTTATTATGTGGATGTACAAATTCAATAGGATCTTCGACCGTCAATATATGCCCTGATCGGTTATCATTACGATACCCAGTCATTGCAGCCATAGAGGTTGACTTACCAGACCCAGTAGCACCAACGACTAAAATCAATCCACGCTTTGTAACCGCTAAATCTTTCATTATTTCAGGAAGGTGCAGTGAATCCATTGATGGTATCTTAGTTTCAATACGGCGGATCACAGCACCTGGTTGTTCTCGCTGCCAAAATGCGCTGACACGGAAACGACCACTATCCTTCACTATCGCAAAATTAGCTTCTAGTTTTTGATTAAATTCTTTATGACGCTCATCATCCATCATTTCTGCTAGTAATGCTGTGATAGACTTTACAGTCTGTTTTTTACCTAACGCTTGAAGCTCTCCATCAACACGCAACAGACACGGTGCATCTACCGTCAAATAAATATCAGAAGCTTTTAAAGAAACCATTTGGTTAAGTATTTCATTAAGCATCATCATTAAAAACCCACATTTGTAATCGTAACTTTCTTCGTAACTTCATCTGGATCAACAATACCTTGAGCAATAATTTTTTTCGCATTTTGCTCCATTGTCTGCATTCCAAAAGAAGAACCGGTTTGAATAATCGAATACATCTGAGCGACTTTATCTTCACGGATTAAGTTACGAATAGCAGGTGTCGCAATCATCACTTCATGGCACGCAACACGACCACCACCAATGCGTTTTAATAACGTTTGAGCTACTACCGCTTTTAACGACTCAGACAACATGGAGCGAACCATTGATTTATCACTACCAGGAAACACATCAATAATACGGTCAATGGTTTTAGCTGCTGAACTGGTATGCAAAGTACCAAAAACCAAGTGACCCGTTTCTGCAGCTGTTAATGCCAAACTAATGGTTTCTTGATCTCGAAGCTCTCCGACCAAAATAACATCGGGATCTTCACGCAGCGCTGAACGTAACGCCGCTTTAAAACTATGCGTATCACGATGAACTTCACGTTGGTTTATCAAACATTTTTTATTCTTGTGAACAAACTCAATCGGATCTTCAATGGTTAATATATGTTTATTATCGTTCTCATTAATATAATCAACCATTGCTGCCAATGTTGTAGATTTACCCGAACCTGTTGGCCCGGTAATTAATACTAACCCTTTTTGATATTTAGCAATCTCTGTAAAAATCTCTGGGGCTGCTAATTGCTCTAATGATGGAATATCAACGGGAATGGTACGAAAAACAGCAGCGCATCCGCGTGACTGATTAAATGCATTAACACGAAAACGGCCAACACTCGGTAGCTCAAATGAGAAATCGACTTCTAATTTTTCTTCAAACTCACTACGCTGTGCATCATTCATAATATCGGTAACTAAACGATGAACATCTGCGTGCGTAAAATCCGGTAAGGTTAGTTTACGAACTTCACCGTCAACACGTACCATAGGAGGAACTCCAGCTGATAGGTGTAGATCTGACGCGTTTTGTTTTACACTAAAGTCCAGTAGTTCTGTGATATCCATAATTTTCCCTCGGTAATCGTTTCTATGACTAGTATCAAACAAAATATCCACCAAATCACTCTTCAGATAGAGAATAGCATTCAAAACTGTGGTCGACGCCCAAATTCGGTGCAATTACTCGCAGTAAGTAAAACAAAACCTATCGAGTTGCTCGAACAAGCAATAAATATTGGTCAGCGTGCATTTGGTGAAAATTACGTGCAAGAAGGTGTTGAGAAAGTTCAATATTTTCAACAGCACCATGCTGATATTCAATTAGAGTGGCACTTTATTGGTCCAATTCAATCAAATAAAACCCGCCCTATCGCTGAACACTTTGACTGGGTTCATTCTGTTGACCGCCTAAAAATTGCACAACGCCTTAATGAGCAACGTCCAGATAACCTTGGTGAACTAAATGTTCTTATTCAGGTCAATATCAGCTCAGAAGAGAGTAAATCAGGAACCACTTCTGAAGAAGTGATGGAACTGGCTGCTGCTATCAATGAGATGCCAAACCTAACATTGCGCGGATTGATGTCTATCCCTGCGAATGTCTCTAATTACGATGAACAACTGGCTGCATTTACACAACTTGCTTCCATTCAAAACCAATTACGCGCACAATATCCTCAAGTCGACACCCTATCAATGGGGATGAGTGGTGATATGGATGCTGCCATCGAAGCAGGCTCAACAATGGTTCGAATTGGCACTGCCATTTTTGGTGTCAGAGACTATAAAAATAAATAATAACCTCAACTCGAATGATACCAATCTCAAAATAACGATAGGTATAAAGTAAGGAAGACGAATGGAACATCGCAATATTGCTTTTATTGGTGCGGGCAACATGACTCGCTCTATTATTGCCGGCTTGATTAACAGTGGTTACCCTAAAGAAAAAATCACCGCGACAAATCCAAGTACTGGTAAGCTTGAACATTTAGAAAAATGTTACGGCATTAATACTTCTACTGATAATATTTCTGCGGCTAAAAATGCAGACGTTATAGTTCTAGCTGTGAAACCACAGATAATGGCAACAGCTGCTGAGCTATTACAAGGCATCGATTTTTCTACTAAACTGGTGATTTCTATTGCGGCTGGTATTTCTGCTACACGTTTGAATGAGATGTTTGCAACTGAATTAAACCTAGTTCGAGTCATGCCAAATACTCCTGCATTAGTGGGCAAAGGCATGAGTGGTCTGTTTGCAGTAGAACATATCTCAGAACAAGACAAAACCTATGCTGGTAACTTACTTTCAGCAGTTGGTGAAGTCTGTTGGGTTGAGAAAGAATCAGGCATTAACTCTGTTATTGCGGCAGCAGGAAGTGCTCCAGCGTATTTCTTCTTATTTATGGAAGCGATGCAAACAGAAGCAATTAAACAAGGTTTTGATCAAGAGACAGCTCGCCTGTTAGTGCAGCAAGCCGCTCTTGGTGCTGCTGAAATGGTCGTAGCAAACCCAGAAACAGAACTATCAACACTGCGTGAGCAAGTCACTTCAAAAGGCGGTACTACTGCAGAAGCACTACGCACGTTTAATGAACACAACCTGCAAGATATTGTCGCTAAAGCAATGCAAGCCGCAGTCTCTCGTGCAGAAGAGATGGAATCGTTATTTTAAGATAACCTCTATACTCAATTACTCTATTTACAAAACCAATGATTTTTAAGGTTAATAAACTATGAATGCAATGAGCTTTTTAATCTCGACCGTTTTTGATTTATACATCATGGTCGTGATCCTACGAATTTGGTTACAAGTTGCCCGCGCTGACTTTTATAATCCATTTTCACAATTTATCGTAAAAGCGACACAACCAATAGTCTCTCCTTTACGTCGAGTGATCCCATCGATTGGTAGCTTAGACTTAGCCACTGTATTATTTGCTTATGTACTGTGTGTTGTGAAGTTCGTTGCTCTACAATTAGTTGTATCAGGCGGTGTTGCTTTTGGCCCTGAGTTTTTATTCATAGGTTTAATTGCCCTTGCTAAAGCCGCTGGTGGTTTGTTGTTCTGGATCTTATTAGTTCGCGCTATTCTGAGCTGGGTTAGTCAAGGTCGCAGTCCAATTGAATACGTTATGCATCAATTAACAGAACCAATGCTTACTCCTATTCGTAAAATCCTTCCTCAAATGGGTGGGTTAGATTTAAGCGTATTAGTGCTATTTATCGTACTTCAATTTGCTAACTTCTTGATGGGCGATCTAATTGGTCCTATTTGGTACAGCTTGTAATTTAGCTATGCCAGTTAAATATGATAATGATGATTTGATCTTACGACTGTATTTACAACCTAAAGCCAGTCGAGATCAAATTGTAGGAATACATGGTGAAGAACTCAAAATAGCGATTACAGCCCCTCCAGTCGATGGAAAGGCAAACGCACATTTAATTAAGTACTTCTCCAAACTGTTTAAAGTTGCTAAAGGAAAAATTACGGTAGAAAAAGGAGAACTAAATCGTCACAAGCAAGTTCGAATTCATTCACCAGAAATTATTCCTGAAGTAATTAAGCAGCTGTTACCATCAAAATAATACTAATGCCGAGTTAACCCTCGGCTTTTTTATATGAGGATCGTTATGAAAAAAATAATCTTACTTTTGTCCCTATTTCTTTTTAGCTTACCCACTTTTGCAGGACAATTTGTACAAATTAAAAATGTAGAGGTCCATTACTCTGCGTTTAACTCAACCTTTCTTACCCCAAAAGTAGCCCGCGCTTATCAATTAAAACGCTCAGGTTACAATGCCTTAATTAATATTAGCGTGTTAGATATATCACAAGCCGGTAAGCCTGCTATTCCTGCAAAAATCACAGGCAGCGCTAAGAATTTACTCGGCCAAACAAAAACGTTAACCTTCCGTGAAATTAAAGAACAAAACGCGATTTACTATATCGCTGAACTACCAATCACTAACGAAGAAACCTTTCGCTTTGATATCGATGTATCCGCTGATACCAAAGGCGCCGGTAAATTAAAATTCAATCAAAAATTTTACGTAGAAGAGTAAGAGAATCATTATGAGCAAAATCGTATTAGCAACAGGCAACCAAGGTAAAGTTCGTGAAATGGCAGGTGTTCTGTCTGACTTTGGGTTTGATGTGGTTGCACAAAGTGAATTCAACGTCTCTGACGTAGCAGAAACAGGCACAACCTTTATTGAGAATGCCATTATTAAAGCGCGTCATGCCGCTAAAGAAACAGGATTACCTGCGATTGCTGATGATTCAGGCCTAGAGGTCGACGCATTAAATGGCGCACCTGGTGTTTACTCTGCACGCTATTCAGGCGAAGGCGCTACCGACCAAAAGAACATCGATAAGATGCTAACGGCAATGGAAGGTATCCCAGCAGAAAAACGTACAGCACGCTTTCATTGTGTTTTAGTTCTAATGAAGCATGAGAACGATCCTACGCCATTAATTTGCCACGGCTCATGGGAAGGTCACATTACTACTGAACAACAAGGTGAGAATGGCTTTGGTTATGATCCTATCTTCTGGGTAAGTGAAGATAACTGCTCTTCTGCAGAGCTTGAACCTGCTCGTAAAAAACAGCTTTCTCACCGAGGACAAGCTCTTAAGAAACTGTTTTCAGCATTAAAAGAAGGTCAATAATTGATGCTAGTTCCACCACCACTTAGCTTATACATTCATATTCCATGGTGTATTCAAAAATGCCCATATTGCGATTTCAACTCTCACGCCTTGAAAACGACAATCCCTGAAGCACAATATATTTCAGCGTTAATTGACGATCTTGATACCGATCTTGCTCGTTATAATATGGAAAATGACCCACGTAAGCTGCACTCTATTTTTATTGGTGGTGGTACGCCAAGCTTAATTACGGCTCCAGAAATTAAGCGTTTACTGATCGAAGTTGAAAAACGTTTACCATTTGCTGATGACATTGAAATCACCATGGAAGCGAATCCTGGAACGGTAGAAGCAGGTCGATTCATTGAGTACCGTGAAGCAGGTGTGAATCGCATCTCTATTGGTGTGCAAAGCTTCCAGCAAGAAAAACTAGAAAAACTGGGGCGTATTCACGGTAAAGATGAAGCGATTCGCGCTGCTCGCCTTGCTCATGAAGCCGGATTAAACAGTTTTAATCTTGATTTAATGCATGGCCTACCGAACCAGAGTATTGATGATGCTTTATCTGATTTAAAACAAGCGATAGAGCTTAGCCCTCCACATTTATCTTGGTATCAGCTGACTATTGAACCAAATACGGTGTTTTACTATAAGCCACCAACGTTGCCAGATGATGATGATTTATGGGATATTTTTGAACAAGGCCATCAAATTCTATCCGATGCTGGCTATGTTCAATATGAGATTTCAGGCTACAGTAAAGTCGGTTATCAATGTCGTCATAATTTGAATTACTGGCGCTTTGGCGACTATTTAGGAATTGGTTGTGGGGCTCATGGTAAACTGAGTTTTGCTGATGGGCGCATTGTTCGTACAACTAAAATTAAGCACCCACGCGGCTTTCTAGATTTAATGAAACCTTACTTAATTGACGAACAAGAGGTTGCGGATCACGATAGACCTTTTGAGTTCTTTATGAACCGTTTTCGTCTGTTAGAAGCGTGTCCAAAACAAGATTTCATTGATAAAACTGGGTTAGGGTTTGAGTCGATTCAAGAAACGATTGATTGGGCGAAAGAGAAAAAATATCTAAATGAAACCGAAACGCATTGGCAGATCACTGAGCACGGCAAGTTGTTTTTGAATGATTTGTTGGAAGCGTTTGTGAGTGATGAGGATTAATCTCTTAACTAGAAACTATATCGCTTCGCGCTAGAAACTATAAGAGCAGTAAACACATAATTTACTGCTCTTTCTATCTTAAAATATCGAACGTCCGATACGCTCAGAAAGCAGCTCTAATGCCTTGGTACCCGCAAGCGAGTTACCTGATGGATCCAACTCTGGAGACCATACAGCAATCGTCATCTCACCAGGAACAATGGCAATAATGCCACCACCAACGCCCGATTTACCAGGCATTCCAACACGATATGCAAACTCACCCGCGCCATCATACAAGCCGCAAGTTGCCATTAACGCATTAATTTGCTTGCTCTGCATTGGAGTAACAATCACCTCATTAGTTTCTGGTTGAATGCCTTTATTGGCTAAATAACCAAATGTTCTAGCCAGATCAACACAGTTCATACTTAATGCACAAGCATGAAAATAATTCTTTAATACTGGCATCACTTCATTATCAAAATTACCAAACGATCGCATTAAATAAGCAATAGAAGCATTTCGATCGCTATGATCCATTTCCGAATTAGCCACTGCACGATCATAAATAATATGTTCATTACCTGATAACTTACGCACAAATTCCAATAAGCGATGCTTGGGTGCAGAAAAACGACTATGCAGCATATCCGCAATAACAATAGCCCCAGCATTAATAAATGGATTACGAGGAACACCTTGTTCCATCTCAAGTTGGATCAACGAATTAAATGCCTGTCCAGAGGGCTCTTTTCCGACTCGTTGCCATAACTCTTCTGGTTGATATAACTCCATTGCCAACGTCAGGCTTAGTGCTTTTGAAATCGATTGAATAGAAAACTGTTCTTGCGCATCTCCTGCTGTGAACATCTCACCATCATTGGTATACACTGCAATACCAAGTTTATCACTTGATACACAGGCGAGTGCAGGAATATAGTCGGCAACTTTCCCTTGTCCAATAAGAGGACGAACTTCATCCAAAATATCTTCTAATATCTGTTTTGTTGGCTTCATATCTTTTACTTCCTTTCACAGCAGGGACAAAAAAGCCAACACAGAGGTTGGCTTTAATATTTATTTAGATTGGCATAAGATCTATGCAGCGCTTATGGTGCGCTGTCATACAGCATGGTAAACCTACTGATTATGCGTTGCGACGGAATTTAATATCCCAAACGCCATGACCTAAACGATGACCACGAGCTTCAAATTTTGTTAATGGACGCTCGTCTGGACGAGCAATAAAGTCGCCATCAGTTGCGATATTCTCATAACCTGGTGCCGCATTCATAACGTCAACCATGTGTTCTGAGTAATTTTCCCAGTCTGTTGCCATGTGGAAGATACCGCCGTCAATCAGCTTAGGACGGATCATCTCAGCAAACTCAGCCTTAACGATACGACGCTTATGATGACGCGCTTTATGCCATGGGTCAGGGAAGAACAGTTGTAATGTATTTACCGATGAATCAGGGATCATCGATTCAAATACTTCTACCGCATCATGACACATAACACGCAAGTTAGTTACGCCAGCTTCTTTTGCTGCTGCAAGACAAGCACCAACGCCCGGACGGTGAACTTCAATACCTAAGAAGTTTTTCTCAGGAGCATTCTGTGCCATCTCAACCAAAGATGCACCCATACCAAAACCGATTTCTAAAACGACAGGGTTGTTGTTACCAAACACCTCGTTCCAGTCAAGCATTTGCTCAACAAAATCGATGCCCATGGTAGACCAGCACTCAGTAATCGCGCCTTCTTGGCCTTTCGTTAAACGTCCTTCGCGGCGTACAAAGCTGCGAATTTTACGAACGATTTTACCTTCTTCGGTAAAGTCGTTTTTAGTCACTTCAGTCATGATTGGATAACCTGGTTATTCTCTGAACAAGGATTGTGGATCCGGCATTATCCAAAGTTTAGCCCAGTGTTCAAGTATTATCTTTGGTTTTCTCTATAAACAAGCTTAATTAAGCTAAATTATATACCTGACCGAATAACCCTATTTTCTATCGGGTGTACAAAGTCACCACAGTATGATGCAATCCTCTCCATTATAAAAAGCAATCGAGCATGTCATGACTTCTTTCTCTCACGCCATTTTAGAGTGGTACGACAATTACGGCCGTAAGACGTTACCTTGGCAATTAGAAAAAACGCCTTATAAAGTATGGTTATCTGAAATCATGCTGCAACAAACCCAAGTAACAACGGTTATTCCTTATTTCGAGCGCTTTATGGCTCGCTTTCCAACCGTGGTTGATTTAGCGAACGCAGAGCAAGATGAAGTACTTCATTTATGGACCGGACTTGGCTATTACGCTCGTGCTCGTAATTTGCACAAAACAGCACAGATCATCGCTGAGCAATATAATGGAAAATTCCCCGAAACGATTGAAGAAGTCATTGCCCTTCCAGGGATTGGCCGTTCTACTGCGGGTGCTGTTCTGTCACTTTCTCTCAAGCAACGCCACCCTATTTTAGATGGCAATGTAAAGCGCACCCTTTCTCGTTGCTTTGCCATTGAAGGTTGGTCTGGTAAAAAGTCCGTTGAAAATGCCATGTGGGCAGTAGCAGAAGAGCACACTCCAGAACTTGGCGTTGAGCGATATAATCAAGCCATGATGGATATGGGGGCGATTGTCTGTACTCGCTCCAAACCTAAATGTGAGTTGTGTCCTGTTAATGATCTTTGCCAAGCCAAAGCTCAAGACCGTCAATTAGATTTCCCAACTAAAAAGCCCAAAAAAGACAAACCAACTAAAGAGGCATGGTTTGCTATCTACTATCACGATGGTGAAGTCTTACTAGAACAACGACCTCAAACAGGAATTTGGGGTGGCTTATACTGCTTTCCTGAAAAACCAGAAAATACCTTAAATGATTTATCTGATCACTATGGTATGGATGTGAAATCAAGCCAGCAATTAATTGCTTTTCGTCATACCTTTAGCCATTACCACTTAGATATTACTCCTGTACTTATCACTCTGACCAAGAAACCTAATATGGTGATGGAAGGAACGCGTGGAGTTTGGTATAACTTATCTCAACCAATGACGGTAGGATTAGCAGCGCCAGTTCAAAAACTGTTAGATGCCTTACCGTTCGAAATTTCTAATGGAGAATAACCATGAGTCGCACTGTATTTTGCGTTCTTTTAAATAAAGAAGCCGATGGCCTAGATTTTCAACTTTACCCAGGAGAACTAGGTAAGCGTATTTTTGACAATATCTCCAAAGAAGCGTGGGGCCAATGGCAACATAAGCAAACTATGCTTATTAATGAAAAGAAACTGAACATGATGGATCCAGAGCACCGCAAACTACTGGAAACGGAAATGGAAGGTTTCTTATTTGATGGCAAAGAAGTCATCATTGATGGTTACACACCACCAAGCGCATAAATTATTATAAATAAAGCAGTCTAATGGCTGCTTTATTTTTATCTGTTTCAGCTATTTATCTCTTAGCCGTTAACCTTATTATCGAATTCTTACCTATATTGTCTTTATGAAAAAAATTATCCTGATTACCTCTGCTTGTCTTTTCCTCACCAGTTGTAGCCGAGAATCCATAGAGTCCACTTTTGGGGTGAACTACGATACCACTAACCGTTTTGCTAAAAACTTAGCCCCCCTGCCAGGTCAATTTACTAAAGATGTAAAAGCTCTTGATAGTTTAATTAGTAGTTTTAATGGCAACATTGAAAAGCGTTGGGGTAAAAAAAATCTTGTTACTGCAGGCAAACGCTCTTATGTAAAATATACCGACGGTTACTTAAGTCGCTCCCAAGTTGACTTCACTACAGGTCGAGTGACAGTAGAAACCGTTGCTGGAACCGACCCAAAAACTCATTTGCGTCAAGCAATTATTACAACACTGCTTACCCCTGATGACCCTGCAAGTGTCGATCTTTATTCTGATGCCGATATTACCCTTGGTGGAAAACCTTTTTTATATAAGCAAGTACTCGATCAAGATAAGAAACCGATTGAGTGGTCTTGGCGAGCTAGCCGTTATGCTGACTACTTAATTACTAATCACTTAAAAACTAAAAATATCGATTATAAAAAAGCATTTTATGTTGATATTCCTATGGTCAAGAACCATGCGCAACTGCGTGAATACAAATATGCTGACATTGTTAGAAAGGCATCCCAACGCTACGATATCCCAGAAGATCTGATTTATTCAATAATCAGAACAGAAAGTAGCTTTAACCCTTACGCTGTAAGTTGGGCTAATGCTTATGGATTAATGCAGGTTGTACCTAAAACCGCTGGACGCGATGTATTTAAATTAGTAAAAAATAAATCTGGAGATCCTAGTCCTGAGTATTTATTTAATCCATACAACAATATTGATACGGGAACGGCCTACTTCCATATTTTAAAAACACGCTATTTACAAAGACATCCGTCACCCTGTATCAAAGCAGTACAGTATGATTTCAGCTTACAATGGAGGGGCTGGAGGCGTATTGAATACCTTTAGTAGCAGTAAAAGCCGAGCAATCAGCGATATTAATAGTTTAAAACCTAACCAAGTTTATTGGGCTTTGACTAAAAAACACAAAAATTCAGAAGCAAGACGATACTTAGAAAAGGTTACAGCCTTTAAAAAAGAGTTTAATTCTGGGAAGATTTAGCCACAAAATAAGCTATTCGATGAATTATCAAGCAAACAATCAAAAAAATAGCATATTTTGAAAAAAAAAGTTGACGGTAGGGGCAAAAATCCGTTTAATAGCGCTCGTTGCCCGGATAGCTCAGTCGGTAGAGCAGAGGATTGAAAATCCTCGTGTCGGTGGTTCGATTCCGCCTCCGGGCACCATACAATAAGATTGTTGGTGTAGTTCTAGATTTATTTATTAAATGCTAGTTCACGAATAGTCAAAAGAATTTAGTGTGCCGACTTAGCTCAGTAGGTAGAGCAACTGACTTGTAATCAGTAGGTCACCAGTTCGACTCCGGTAGTCGGCACCATTCTTTTGCCTCGATAGCTCAGTCGGTAGAGCAGAGGATTGAAAATCCTCGTGTCGGTGGTTCGATTCCGCCTCGAGGCACCATACAATTCCCTTTTAGTTCAGTTGGTAGAACGCCGGACTGTTAATCCGTATGTCGCTGGTTCAAGTCCAGCAAAGGGAGCCATACAATTTAGTCTTTATCTTTTTAAAGATTAATAAAAAATTAGTGCCGACTTAGCTCAGTAGGTAGAGCAACTGACTTGTAATCAGTAGGTCACCAGTTCGACTCCGGTAGTCGGCACCATTTCTTCCTTGTAAGAAGAACACAAAATCTGTTCCCTTTTAGTTCAGTTGGTAGAACGCCGGACTGTTAATCCGTATGTCGCTGGTTCAAGTCCAGCAAAGGGAGCCATATTAAAGAATCTGTTTTCATAAAGATTCACAGGTTGTTGGTTTATCCAACAATAGCAAAAAAATAAGTGTGCCGACTTAGCTCAGTAGGTAGAGCAACTGACTTGTAATCAGTAGGTCACCAGTTCGACTCCGGTAGTCGGCACCATTTTTTTGCCTCGATAGCTCAGTCGGTAGAGCAGAGGATTGAAAATCCTCGTGTCGGTGGTTCGATTCCGCCTCGAGGCACCATATAATTCCCTTTTAGTTCAGTTGGTAGAACGCCGGACTGTTAATCCGTATGTCGCTGGTTCAAGTCCAGCAAAGGGAGCCAATAAGAGAGCCTCGTCATTTGACGAGGCTTTTTTTATGCTTGTTATTTAGCCAATGCGACACTACCATAACCTCCATTCATATCAGTTCTTCATTTAGAGTTAAACCATGACTGAAACACCATCAGGAAAACCAGGCAATACTGGTATCAAGCGTGTAATCAAAGCAACTGGCTTTTCGATTCAAGGCCTAAAAGCTGCGTTTAAACATGAGGCAGCTGTCCGTCAAGAGTTAGCGATGCTAGTTATTGCTGCCCCTATTGCACTTCTTTTGGATGTGACTGTAGTAGAAAAGATTTTATTGATCGGAGTATTTGTTCTGATCTTTATGATTGAGCTTTTAAACTCCGCAATAGAAGCTGTGGTAGACCGTATAGGCCCTGAATATCATGAATTAAGTGGCAGAGCTAAAGATATTGGTTCTGCGGCTGTATTTGTCGCTCTGTGCTTTGCTGGCTTTACTTGGCTAATGATCATTGGCAGCAACTATCTTTAATTAATTATAAGGACAATTCTAATGAACCCTATTATTCAAACACTAAAAGAACACAACGTTAGCGATGAAAAAATTGCAGAAGTATTTCAAACGCTAACTCAAAACCCATTAGCGGCAATGGCTATTATTCAAAGCTTAGGCATTCCACAAGAAAAGCTACAACCACTAATGATGCAAGTAATGACAAATCCAAGCTTAATTAAAGAAGCAGTTGAAGAGTTAGGTTTAGACTTCTCTAAAGTAGAAGAAGCAAAAGCAAAGCTTGAAGAGAATCAATAAATCTTTTCAATGAGTAATACTAGGGCCCTGACTTCGGTTAGGGCTTTTTTATGTAGAGAGAGCGATGGCGGACTTTCTATATTCCAGATACAATAAAGCCCCGATTTTCATCGAGGCTTTATCATTTAAATATGGTACCGGTAGGCGGACTTGAACCGCCACTCCTTTCGGAAAGGGATTTTGAATCCCTCGTGTATACCAATTTCACCATACCGGCTTTATCAGCATTGCTGCTTGATGTCGTTGATTATACTCAGAGATGATCGTCACGCAAGCTCTTTATTACTCTAAGATCTTGTTTGCTGAAATAATCAGCACTTATTTACAATCTGATTTTCATTTTTTTCTTTTCTATCGTTATACTGCTGTCAGTTTTTTAATTTATGGAAGAAAAAATGACAATACAAAAACAAGCAGGCTTTATGCGTCGTATGGGAGCTTGGTTTTACGATACTCTCATTATTAGCGCAATTATGATGTTAACTGGCGGAGCTATGGTAGCGACTCTTGAGATGCTGTATGGGTTAGGAGTTATCAGTTACGGTCAGTTCCCTGATGTTAGTACTTATTTAAATCACGATCCTTTATGGCAAAACCTCTACCCTATTACTCTTGTTTCTGTTTTTTCAGGTTTCTTTGCGTATTTTTGGTGTAAAGGGCAAACACTTGGTATGCGAGCATGGAAATTACAAGTTCAGCAACTTGATGGTTCACCAATCACATTAACTCAAGCGATTATTCGTATGTCTACCTCTGCTTTTGGTTTAGGTAATCTTCTTGTCTTTATCTCTAAAGATAATGCAGCCTTTCAAGATACTTGGGCAAAAACTCGTGTGATCGTTCTAGATAAAGCGGTATAAGTCTTTTATTGAAAATGAACTTATAAATATAAAAAAGGAGATACTCTGCAGTATCTCCTTTTTATTTATTCTTTTTTCACGATAATGCGTTTAAAGCTTTCTATTCAGTAGCCCTAAAGTAATCAATAAAAACACAAAACTAGGCCCTAATGCACCAAATACAGGATGTATATTATATACCAAGGTCATTGGCCCAAATACTTCATTAGAAATATAGAACGTAAACCCTGCAATTACTCCCGAAAGAATCCTTGCCCCCATGGTTACACTTCTTAATGGCCCAAAGACAAATGAAAGCGCCAGTAACATCATTACCGCAACTGAAATCGGCTGTAAGGCTTTGCGCCAAAATGCGAGTTCATACCGTGATGCATCTAACTCAGAATCTTTTAAATAATTAACGTAATCATATAAACCAGTCAATGATTGTTCCTCTGGTTTAACGGTTACCACTGCTAGTTTATCTGGAGTTAATGTTGTCGACCAATTTAAAGTGTCTAGTTTTCGCTCGCTAATTACCGCTTTATTTTCCATTTGAGTAACCGAAACATCACTCATCATCCAGCCAGCCTCTTTTGATTGATAATCCGCTTTACGAGCAAATACAATATTATCTAGCTGATTTTCATCATCAAATTTCCATACTGTTACGCCATATAGCTTCTCTTGATCATCAACACGGGCTAAATAAATAAAATCATTACCATCTTTGGCCCAAACCCCTGCTCTTACCGCTGCGATATTACCACCTGAGGTTGCAAATGCTCGTAAGTCACGCGCCATTTTCTGAGCTTGTGGTGCTCCCCATTGCCCTAATGCCATTACCATTAGCATTAAAGGAATTGCAGTTTTTAATACTGATACCCCAATACTTAATTTTGAATAGCCTGCTGCTTGCATAACCACTAATTCAGAACTAGCAGCGAGCATACCTAGACCAATCAAAGCACCAAGTAAGGCTGCCATTGGAAAGAACATTTCGATATCACGAGGCATACTTAAAATAACAAAATATAGAGCGTCGAGAAGATCGTATGTACCCTTTCCAACCTTACGTAACTGCTCTACATATTTGATAATAGAAGAAAGGCCCACTAAGGTAACTAAACATAATGCAGAGGTAGCCATGATGGTACGACCAATGTACCAATCTAAAATCTTAAACATTTTTCGCTTTTCTCCGCATTTTATCTTTCAGTTTTCTCACAAACACACTGTCCATCGAATTCAATATAATACCAATAATTAATAGCACGGCATTAATGGCCCACAAACCAATATAAGGGGCTAAACCCCCATCTTCAATTGCTGATTTACCTGCACTTAATGATAGGAAGTAAGCCAAATATAACAAGACAGCAGGGCCTAATTTAGCAAAGCGCCCCTGACGAGGGTTTACCGCCGAAAGTGGTACTACAATCATGGTTAATAATGGAATACAAATAATCAGAGAAATACGCCACTGCAGTTCTGCTTTCGCTTCAAGTTCAGGGCGTTTGATTAACTCTAACGTTGGGATAGCATCCCAATCTCGTCGTTTCTCTTTTACCGATTTTTGCCCTATCAGAACTTCGTATGAAGAAAACCGACTCTCAAGGTAATCTAGCCGTGTTGGTATACCTTCATATCGAGTACCTTCTTGTAGCTCTAATACTTGGCGGCCATCAGCAAGCTCTTTCACTAAACCTCGATTAGCGATTAGTACGCTAGGGCGTAATGAATCATAAGGAACTGGTTGCGCTAAAAATATATTCTCTAGCTGTTTACCATCGTTATTATTTATGTCATCAATAAATACAACAGCTCTACCATCTGGAGAACGCTGAAATTGCCCTTTCTGTAGCAAATCAACACCAGCATCAGACTCTACTGTCTCAAGTAATTGTGTCGTTTTTTCTTGGCTCCAAGGAGATAACCATAATGAATTAACCGTTGCTGCAACCCCAGTAATTAAAGCTAAATAAAGTGCAGCACGAATAAGAATCGAGTTTCCCATTCCCGTGGCATTCATTACGGTAATTTCACTTTCTGCGTACAAACGACCAAATGTTAAAAGAATACCAATGAAAATACTCAAAGGTAGCATGAGTAATCCCATCGCCGGCATGTTCAAGCCAACTAATGATAGGATTAACCCTCCTGGTATATCTCCATCTGAAGCGTCGGCTAAAACCCGAATAAATTTTTGGCTCATAAAGATCAAAAAAAGCACAAAAAAGATCGCAAATTGGCTCTTTAATGTTTCCTTGATCAAATATCTAATAATAATCACGTTGAATCTACCTATAGAAAACTTGTATTTTTGCCAGAATCACTATAATTTCCGTGTAAACCATTTATTTTTTAATCTTTGGCTAAATGTTCACCTGTGAAATCGGTATACAACGATTATAGTATCTAACTAGATTTTGCTCATTATCTAACATTTAGTTCTATTTGTCTTTAGGATGTAGGAGTACGCATGGAGTTCAGTGTAAAAAGTGGCAGTCCAGAGAAACAACGCAGCGCTTGTATCGTTGTTGGTGTCTTTGAACCACGTCGTTTATCTCCAATAGCAGAACAGCTTGATAAAATCAGTGACGGTTACATTAGTTCATTACTTCGCCGTGGTGATCTAGAAGGTAAACCTGGTCAAATGCTGTTATTGCACCAAGTACCAAATATTCTTTCTGAGCGTGTTTTATTAGTAGGTTGTGGTAAAGAACGTGAACTTGGTGAGCGTCAATATAAAGAAATCATCAAGAAAACCATCAGCACATTAAATGAAACAGGCTCTATGGAAGCAGTATGCTTTCTTACAGAACTACACGTGAAAGGTCGTGATACTTATTGGAAAGTTCGCCAAGCGGTTGAATCAACCAAAGATAGTTTGTATACCTTTAACCAGTTTAAGAGTAATAAACCTGAAACTCGCCGCCCATTACGCAAGTTAGTATTTAATGTACCGACTCGTCGTGAGCTTAATTTAGGTGAAAAAGCAATTAACCATGGCTTATCTATTTCTTCTGGTGTGAAAGCATCAAAAGATTTAGGTAACATGCCACCGAATGTTGCTAACCCAGCTTATCTTGCATCTCAAGCTCGTCGCCTAGCTGATGACTACGAAACCGTAACTACCAAAATTATCGGTGAAGAAGAGATGAAGAAGCTAGGAATGACTTCTTATCTTGCTGTTGGCCAAGGCTCTCATAATGAGTCTTTGATGTCGGTAATGGAATATAAGGGTCACCCTAACCCTGATGCAAAGCCTATCGTTCTTATCGGTAAAGGCCTAACATTTGATTCAGGCGGTATCTCTCTTAAACCAGGTGCTGGTATGGATGAGATGAAGTATGACATGTGTGGTGCAGCTTCTGTATTTGGCGCAATGAAAGCACTGGCTAAATTAAATCTTCCTTTGAACGTCGTTGGTATTCTAGCTGGCTGTGAGAATATGCCAAGCAGCAACTCGTACCGTCCTGGTGATATTTTAACTACGATGTCAGGTCAAACAGTTGAAGTATTAAATACCGATGCTGAAGGCCGCTTGGTTCTTTGTGATGCTCTTACTTATGTTGAACGTTACGACCCTGAGTGTGTGGTTGATGTTGCTACCTTAACTGGTGCGTGTGTTGTTGCTCTTGGTCATCATATTAATGGACTAATTGCGAACCATAACCCACTTGCTCATGAACTGATTAATGCATCAGAGCAATCTGGCGATCGCGCTTGGCGTTTACCAATGTCTGAAGAGTATAACGAGCAATTAAACAGCCCGTTTGCTGATATGGCTAACATTGGCGGTAAATCAGCGGGAACTATCACTGCAGGTTGTTTCCTAGCACGCTTTACTAAGAAGTATCATTGGGCGCACATTGATAGCGCAGGTACAGCTTGGGTATCTGGAGCAAACAAAGGCTCAACAGGCCGTCCAGTCTCATTGCTTGTCCAATTCTTACTAAACCGTTCAGGCCAAGAAAACGAAGAATAAAATTGTTCGTTTTATGATATAAAGGGCCTATATAAAGGCCCTTTTTAATACATTTAATTTGACTCAATCCACGATAAGAAATAAAGAGAGATTATGAGCCAAGCATTATTCTATGTACTTGAACCCACATCACCAACAGCCTCGCAAGAAGGGTTGTTGAAATTTGTGTGTCAGCTCGCTCATTACTACTACTCTGAAAATGCTCGTGTCTATATTTTAAGTGATAACAAAGAACAAGCATTGCTGATTGATGAAATTCTCTGGCAAAGTGATGTTTCTGAATTTACGCCACACAACTTAATTGGGGAAGGCCCTAAATCTGGCTCTCCTATTGAGATTGGTTGGGGTACATTACGGGCATCTGGCCGCCGGCATGTATTAATAAATTTGGCTCAAGAGGTCGCAACTTTTGCGGTTTCCTTTGCTCAAGTGGTAGACTTCGTACCCTGTGAAGAAAAAAGCAAACAACACGCTCGAGAAAGGTATAAAATATACCGAAATGCAGGCCGAGCCATGCAAACCGAGACATTAAAATAGTGCCAATCATCATAGCTAAGTAACTCAACTGAAAGCCTATTTTCAAATTGAGCCATTAATTATGATATTTGGCATTCCACTTTTTAATAGAGATATTCGTGACGAACACTATGGAAAAGACATATAACCCGCAATCAATAGAACAAGCTCTGTACCAGACTTGGGAAGAAAAAGGCTACTTTAAGCCTCATGGCGACACATCAAAAGAAGCTTATAGCATCATGATCCCGCCACCAAACGTCACTGGTAGCCTACATATGGGTCACGCTTTCCAAGATACGATCATGGATACCCTTATCCGTGCTGAACGTATGAAAGGTAAGAATACCCTTTGGCAAGTAGGTACCGACCACGCAGGTATCGCAACTCAAATGGTTGTTGAGCGTAAGATTGCGGCTGAAGAAGGCAAAACAAAACACGATTACGGTCGTGACGCTTTCATCGACAAAATTTGGGAATGGAAAGCAGAGTCAGGCGGCACAATTACCAAGCAACTTCGTCGTCTAGGTGCATCTGTCGATTGGGATCGTGAACGATTCACAATGGATGACGGCCTATCTGCTGCAACTCAAGAAGTGTTTGTTCGTCTATACGAAGAAGACCTTATCTACCGTGGTAAGCGTCTAGTAAACTGGGATCCTAAACTGCACACAGCTATTTCTGATCTTGAAGTTGAAAACAAAGACAAAAAAGGCTTCATGTGGCACTTCCGCTACCCACTAGCAAATGGTGTTAAAACTGCTGACGGTAAAGACTACATCGTAGTTGCAACGACACGTCCAGAAACTATGCTTGGTGATACTGGTGTTGCTGTAAACCCTGAAGATCCTCGTTACAAAGACCTGATTGGTCAGCACATTGAACTACCTATCGTTGGTCGTTTAATTCCTATCGTAGGCGATGAGCATGCGGATATGGATAAAGGCACGGGTTGTGTGAAAATCACTCCAGCTCATGACTTTAACGATTATGAAGTAGGTAAACGTCATAGCCTGCCAATGATCAACATCTTAACGTTCAACGCTGATATCCGTGATTCTGCTGAAGTATTCACAACTAACGGCGAAGAGAGTGATGTATACAGCGCTGACCTTCCTGCGAAATACCACGGCATGGAGCGTTTTGCTGCTCGTAAAGCTATCGTTGCTGAGTTTGATGAACTGGGTCTTCTTGAAGAGATTAAAGATCACGATTTAACTGTACCTTACGGTGACCGTGGTGGCGTTGTTATCGAACCAATGCTAACTGACCAATGGTATGTACGTACTGCACCTCTAGCTGCGCCTGCAGTTAAAGCAGTTGAAGATGGTCAAATCCAATTCGTACCTAAGCAATACGAAAACATGTACTTTGCGTGGATGCGTGACGTACAAGATTGGTGTATCTCTCGTCAACTTTGGTGGGGTCATCGTATTCCTGCATGGTATGACAACGACGGTAAAGTTTACGTTGGTCGTACTGAAGAAGAAGTTCGTGAGAAAAACAACCTTTCTCCAGTTATCGTTCTTCGCCAAGATGACGATGTACTTGATACATGGTTCTCTTCTGCACTTTGGACGTTCGGCACACAAGGCTGGCCTGAAAACACAGATGCATTAAAAACATTCCACCCATCAGAAGTTCTAGTATCAGGCTTTGATATTATCTTCTTCTGGGTTGCTCGTATGATCATGATGACCATGCACTTCGTTAAAGACGAAGAAGGCAATGCACAAGTACCATTTAAGACAGTTTACATGACGGGCCTTATCCGTGATGAAAACGGTGACAAAATGTCTAAGTCTAAAGGTAACGTACTTGACCCTATCGATATGATCGATGGTATCGGCCTTGAAGAACTAGTTGAAAAACGTTGTGGCAACATGATGCAACCTCAACTTGCTAAGAAGATCGAAAAAGCAACGCGTAAAACGTTTGAAGGCGGTATCGAACCATACGGTACAGATGCCCTACGTTTCACTCTTGCAGCAATGGCATCAACAGGTCGTGATATCAACTGGGATATGAAACGTCTTGAAGGTTACCGTAACTTCTGTAACAAACTATGGAACGCAAGCCGTTACGTATTAATGAACACAGAAGAGCACGATTGTGGCATGGCTGAAGGTGCAGAACTTGAATTCTCACTAGCGGATCAGTGGATCACATCTCAGTTTGAAGTTGCAGCAAAAGAGTTTAATGCTCACTTAGACAACTACCGTCTAGATATGGCAGCAAACACGCTGTATGAATTCATCTGGAACCAATTCTGTGACTGGTACTTAGAGCTAACTAAACCTGTTCTTTGGAAAGGTACTGAAGCACAACAACGTGCTACTCGTTACACGCTAATTACGGTTTTAGAGAAGACATTACGTCTTGCTCACCCTGTTCTTCCTTACATCACTGAGTCTATCTGGCAGAGCGTTAAGCCATTAGTTGATGGTGTTGAGGGTGAAACAATCATGACTCAAGCATTACCTCAGTTTAATGAAGAAAACTTCAACGCTGATGTAGTTGCTGATCTTGAGTGGGTTAAAGCGTTCATTACAAGCATTCGTAACCTACGTGCTGAATACGATATCGCACCAAGCAAAGGCTTAGATGTGATGATTAAAGTGGCAGACGAAAAAGACGCTGCACGTATTCAAGCTAACGAGATTGTTCTGACTTCTCTAGCAAAACTAGACAGCATCAAAGTGCTTGCAGACAATGAAGAGACGCCAGCATGTGCAACCTCTCTTGTTGGTAAGTCTGAGTTGATGATCCCAATGGCGGGTCTTATCGATAAAGATGCAGAGCTTGCTCGTTTAGATAAAGAAGTGGCTAAAATCCAAGGCGAAATTAAACGTATCGAAGGTAAATTAGGTAACGAAGGTTTCGTTGCTAAAGCACCAGAAGTCGTTATCGCTAAAGAGCGTGAAAAACTAGAAGGCTATAAAGAAACATTAGTTAAACTAGAAGCGCAAAAAGAAACAATCGCAGCACTTTAAGTAAGCCTTTTATCTTTATTAGGTTGATATTATCGTAATGCATAAAAAAGGCCGATGTTAATACATCGGCCTTTTTTTACTTACAAAGGAAAGTGAATAACGTTTTCCAGTTTTTGATAATCCAATCTCTAGTTCATGATGTTGTCCGTCAAGCATGACTGAAATCACATACAAATCATTTGAATTCTTCGTTTGATCGTCCCAATATTTTGGCGCTTCAACCTGAAATAATGCAGATACATGATCGCCTCTTACATCAACAGGGATCGTTAATGTCATACCATCAAATTTAATGCTAGCTGAAATTAAATTTGGTTTATACATCTTAAAATGAACATCGACTTTAAGTTCACAACCGTGGTGCCATATTTGCTCTACACTAATATGATTCAACGAAAGATGGGGAATTGGCTGGAAAAAACAGACGCCAAACACACCAATATCATCTTTAATGTCGCTATCTTTCACTGCACCAAAACGATAATGATATGCTTGATTGATTTCACAAACACCACTTGCTTCGCTATCGTCTAACAACCAATCGTCTTCATCTTCTTCTAAAAATAGAACTTCAAAGCGATTTCCGCCTAACTGTAAAAACTCTTTGATGTCTTTACGGTAGCGAGTCATTAGCTCATTACAATCAAAGACGGCTACGCCATTAATTCTCACTTCAGCATAGCGTGAGATACCGCTCATCACTAATTCAATCGCAGGATAATTAAGTAAAGCTTCATCTACTTCAAAAAAACGCATTAAATGCCATTCTTGATTATTCGCCTCTTCCACAGAAAGTGCTTCGTAAGCAGAAGCGACACCTTGTTGAATTGGAATATCTTTAATCGGCAATGCAGTATCTGTTAACGGTGAAAGTTGCCATAACGCTTCTTCACCATTAAGTATGATTCTTGAGTTCATTTATATATTCATCCCTAAAAAAATGCCCTACACTTGTTATTACAAGCCTAGGGCACAGTCTCTCAATTGTCGTTATTTGACAATGTTTTTATTCTTCGTCGCCATCTTCGATAACGTCATACTCAGCGTCTTCGCCTTCGTAGTATGTACCCCAACCATCATAGATAATGTCGAATTTCTCAGCCAGTTGAACTAATTTTTCAACTTGAGCATCGATAACGTCTGCATCTAATATTGAGTCCATCACGGCATCACAACATAAGATTTTAGCGCCATCTTCGTCTTCTAGCTCTTCAGCTTCTAATACTTCAAAACCCATTTTAAATGCTTCTACTACTGCATTTTCTAACGCTTTAAAGTCTTCTGCCATTAAATGGTGTTCGATAGCATACAGTGCATCCGGCTCACTACCATCGGCTTTTAGTGATTCAATAATTTCGCGCGTTTCCGCTTTTTGCAATTCAAGAAATTGCTCAACCGATAGATATTCATCTTCTTGAGACATAGTAAGGCTCCACACTGTATAAAATAATAGAAATTAACTCAGGCATTATAGCCTGCTCAAACCAAATTCCCTAGCACTTCAATAATTAAAGAATATTTAGCTGCTATACGGTATTATTTCTCTTATAGTAGTAGATATTAGAAAGGAATCTTATGAATAAGCTATTTGTTGGCTCTGAAATTGGTCAACTTCGTCGAGTTATTCTTCACCGCCCAGAAAGAGCACTAAGTCACTTAACACCAACAAACTGTCACGACTTACTTTTTGATGATGTATTATCGGTTGAAAAAGCACTTCTTGAGCACGATCAGTTTGTTTTAACATTACAGTCTCAAGATGTTGAAGTGCTTCTCTTACAAGACTTACTCGAAGAGACACTACAACACCCAGAAGCAAAGCAATGGCTGTTAAAGCATCAAATTTCTCACTATCGTTTTGGTCCTACTTTTGCCAACCAAATCAGAGTCTTTTTACTTGAAAAAAGTAACAAAGAACTCGCCTCAATTTTATTAGGTGGCCTTGCCTTTATTGAGCTGCCATTTAAAGCGCCTTCTATGCTGCAACAATTGAGTGACCCGTTTGATTTTGTCATTGACCCATTACCAAACCATTTATTTACTCGTGATACCTCATGTTGGATCTATGGTGGCGTCTCTATCAATCCAATGGCAAAAGCAGCAAGAAAAAGAGAATCAAATCATTTACGTGCGATTTATCGCTGGCACCCTCTGTTTTCTCAACAGATATTCCCTCAGTATTTTGAGGATGAAAACCGAGATTACGACAATGCCACCATTGAAGGTGGCGATGTATTAGTGATTGGCAAAGGTAATGTCTTAGTCGGGATCTCTGAACGAACCAGACCTCAAGGGATAGAAAATTTAGCTAAACAACTGTTTAGAACGCATCAAGCAAAACAAGTTATCGCGATTAAATTACCAGAAGACAGATCATGTATGCATCTAGATACGGTAATGACTCATATGGACCATAACGTATTCTCTGTCTATCCAAGAGTTATAAATAAAGATATGCCTTGTTGGTCTATAACTCCTTGTGGCGAACAACAATTGGCAATTAAAGAAATGCCAAACTTTCAGCAAGTGTTGAAATCCGCATTAGAGTTAGATGAACTAAATATAATCACAACCGGCGGCGACAGTTATGAAGCCGAACGAGAGCAGTTGGCATGATGCTAATAATGTATTGACGATTAAACCGGGCGTTGTTGTTGCTTATGAGCGTAATACTTACACCAATGAGAAATATGATAAAGCAGGCATTACTGTTCTTCCAATAACGGGAGATGAACTCGGTCGTGGTCGTGGTGGAGCAAGATGCATGAGCTGCCCAATAGAAAGAGATGGTATTTAACACGAACAAATACAACAATAAAAATTAAATATATATTCACAAAATAAGCATTTATATGTTTAAATGAAATTTACCGGATTTGATATGCACAGCTAGGAGCACACTATGGCTTTTAATATACGTAATAGAAACTTTTTAAAACTCTTGGATTTTACTCCAAAAGAGATCGCACACTTACTTGAACTTTCTGCTGATTTAAAAAAAGCAAAATACGCAGGGTATGAACAACCTCGCCTATCAGGTAAAAATATTGCACTTATTTTTGAAAAAGCCTCTACTCGTACACGCTGTGCCTTTGAAGTTGCTGCTTTTGACCAAGGCGCTAAAGTTACTTATCTTGGTCCATCAGGCTCTCAAATTGGTCAAAAAGAATCGATGAAAGACACCGCTCGCGTACTTGGTCGTATGTACGATGGCATTGAGTATCGTGGTTTTGGTCAATCTATTGTTGAAGAACTCGGTAAGTATGCTGGTGTTCCTGTTTGGAATGGGTTAACTGACGAATTTCACCCAACTCAAATTCTGGCAGATTTCCTTACGATGCAAGAATATGCAAATGGTAAGCAGCTAAATCAAATTACTTTTGCTTATCTTGGTGATGCTCGCAATAACATGGGCAACTCGCTGATGGTTGGCGCAGCAAAAATGGGGATGGAGATCCGTCTTATTGCACCAAAACAATTTTGGCCAGAAGAAACGTTAGTCGCTCAATGCCAAGAAATAGCGGCCCAAACTGGCGCCAAAATCATCCTAACTGAAGAGGTTCAAACAGGAGTAAAAGGCTGTGACTTTTTATACACTGATGTTTGGGTTTCTATGGGTGAAGCACCAGAAGCATGGGATGAGCGTGTCGCATTAATGACGCCTTATCAAGTAAATATGGATGTGATTAAAGCGACCGAAAATCCAAACGTGAAATTCATGCATTGTTTACCTGCCTTTCATAATAATGAAACAGCCATTGGAAAAGAAATCTCAGAAAAGTATGGCATGAATGGTTTAGAAGTTACTGACGAAGTTTTTGAATCTGACTACTCTATCGTATTTGATGAAGCAGAAAATCGTATGCATACAATTAAAGCAATAATGGTTGCAACACTAGGAAGTTAATCTCTCTTGTTTTAAAAGAGTAATCAAAAGAAAATTTGATGCAAACGCTTGCTTAGGATTTTGATACGAGTATAATTTCGCGCAATTTACTAGGAAATTATGATGTTATTAACTTATCTTCATACAGCGGTCGACCGAGAATCTGCACTCCCAACGTGCGGCGGTCCCCTATTTTTTGAGTTTCCTAATTACCGATATTTTTAAAGCCTCCTATTTTATAGGGGGCTTTTTTTTGATTTCAATATGATAAATAAAAGGGAAGAGAGACTATGGCTAACTCGCTATATCAAAAGCACATCATTTCTATTCCAGAGCTTTCTCGTCAAGAGTTAGAACTGATTGTAGAAACAGCTGGTAATATTAAAAAAGAACCTCAGCCTGACTTATTAAAAAATAAAGTCATTGCGAGCTGTTTTTTTGAAGCCTCAACTCGTACCCGCTTATCTTTTGAAACCGCAATTCAACGCTTAGGTGGCTCTGTTATTGGATTTGATTCTGCAGGTAATACTTCTCTTGCTCAAAAAGGCGAAACACTGGCAGACTCTGTTCAAGTGATTACCTCTTATGTTGATGCATATGTTATGCGTCATCCAAAAGAAGGCGCTGCACGTCTAGCCTCAGAGTTCTCTAATGGCACACCAGTCATCAATGCTGGCGATGGGGCGAATCAGCATCCAACTCAAACGCTATTGGATTTATACACCATCTACGAAACTCAAGGGCGCTTAGATAATCTAAACATCGCTTTTGTTGGTGATTTGAAATACGGTCGTACCGTTCACTCTTTAACTCAAGCATTAGCTAAATTTAACGGCATTAAGTTCTTTTTTATAGCTCCAGAAGTATTGGCTATGCCTGATTACATTTGTGAAGAATTAGATGAATTAGGCATTGAGTATCAATTACTAAATGAAATGGATGAAGCCATTCCTGAGTTAGATATTCTGTACATGACTCGTGTTCAGAAAGAGCGTTTTGATGAATCTGAATACGCGCATATTAAGTCAGCCTATATTCTTTCAGCTGAAACATTAGCACCTGCTCGTGATAACTTAAAAGTCCTTCACCCGCTGCCTCGCGTAGATGAAATAGATACCGATGTTGATAAAACACCACACGCTTACTACTTCCAACAAGCCGAGAATGGTGTCTATGCTCGCCAAGCTCTATTAGCTTTAGTTCTTAACGAAACACTTTAGGGAGAAAAAATGATGCCTAACAAAACTCAATTACGTGTTGAAGCAATCAACAACGGTACAGTCATCGACCATATCCCTGCGAACATTGGTGTTAAAGTCTTAAAACTATTTCAAATGGATAAAACGACAGAACGCGTAACTATTGGTTTAAATCTACCTTCTTCTGCGATTGGGTCTAAAGATCTATTAAAAATAGAAAATACCTTTGTTACACCAGAGCAAGCAAGTAAATTGGCGCTTTATGCTCCACACGCAACGGTAAATCAAATTGAAAACTATGAAGTAGCAAAGAAAATTCCTCTTCAGTTACCAACACAAATTACTGGTGTATTTGAATGTCCAAACAGCAACTGTATTACTCATGGTGAACCGGTTGATAGTAGCTTTAAGGTCATTACAAAAAACGAAGACATACACTTAAAGTGTAAGTATTGTGAAAAGGTTTATTCACGTGAAGTGGTCACTGACTTAAATTAATATTAATTATATGATTCTTCTCAGCCTCGATATTATCGGGGCTGTTTTCTTATTACGATTTGTTTTATATTGACCTCACAGCAGAGCTACTTGCTCTCTCTATTAATCATAGGAATCATGATAATGACTAAAGTTCTTCATACAGATAACGCACCAGCAGCAATTGGTCCATATATTCAAGGTGTTGACCTTGGTAATATGGTACTAACTTCAGGCCAGATCCCTGTAAACCCAGCAACTGGTGAAGTGTCTGATGATATTGCAGAGCAAGCTCGTCAATCACTAGAAAACGTGAAAGCCGTCGTTGAATCTTCTGGTCTAACGGTTGCTGATATCGTTAAATTAACGGTTTTCGTAAAAGACTTAAATGACTTTGGTACCGTCAATGAAGTGTACGGCAACTTCTTTGATGAGCACAATGTAGCAAACTACCCTGCACGTTCTTGTGTTGAAGTTGCTCGTCTTCCAAAAGATGTTGGCATTGAAATCGAAGCAATTGCAGTTCGTAAATAATAATTACGGCACAAGGCAGATATTAGTATTACTGATCTCTGCCTTATTTTTTATCCAATGTTGCTAAGTATCTTATTGCTTTAGAAAAAACAGTATCAAACCAAACCGAAAATATAGCGGGGTTATTTACTAATTCTTGCTGAATGCGACTCTCAGTCCACCACTTTATGTCACTAACTTCGTCAGGGTTCATCGTAAATTCAACATTAGGAGTATTAGCAAGTAATATGTAGTCTTGTTCATGCTCACTCAAACCATTTTCTAGCTCTGCCTGATAAATAAACCAACCTAGGTTTTCAAAACTATCTGCTGCAACACCAACAATTCCTATCTCTTCTGCTAATCGGCGCTCACCTGCTAATTCAACCGACTCATTGACTCTTGGATGAGAACAACAGGTATTACTCCACTTTCCTTTACTATGATATTTACATTCAGCACGCTTCTGTAGTAGAAATTCATACTCATTTTCTGTTTCACGATACAGTAAAACGGAAAAAGCTAAGTGCAATAACCCTTTTTCATGGGCCTCTAATTTTTCCATTGTTCCAATGGTTTCACCTTGTTGATTTACAAGGACAACTTGTTCTTTCATGACACTCACATATTTGAATCATAAAAATAAAAGGGTATACAGCAAGCTATACACCCTTTAAATATTTATTCAGTTAATATAAATTATCGTGAAAAATTAAGCTTGGTTGCGCTCTGCAACTTCTTTATTTAACTCTTCTAGCTTAACTTTCATTTGCTCACGACATTCATTCGCAAACTCACGAACATTGCTTTTATCATAACCATCGGTATTAACCGGAGGTAAAATTTCAACAATCACAACTCCGTTATTCCAACGATTTAATTTCACGGCCTCTGTACTACTACACACAATTGGCGTAACTGGAACTTCAGCAGCAAGGGCTGCATGAAAAGCGCCAGTTTTAAATGGCAATAAACCGCGACCACGAGAGCGAGTACCTTCTGGAAACATCCAAACAGAAACATTACGCTTTTTAATGTTGTCAGCAACCTGTGCAATCGTACCTACCGCTTTACTGCGATTATTACGATCAATCAAGATATTACCTGTGATCCAATACAATTGCCCAAACAGTGGCATCCAAACTAAGCTCTTTTTGCCTACGGTTACCGTTTTTGGTTGAATCGCACCAGAAACAGTAAATAGATCCCAATTATTTTGGTGGTTTGCAATGTATAAACTTGGGCCAGCATCCTTAACACTTTCTGGAACTCTTAACTCAAGTTTAATACCAAATACTCGTGACATACGAGAAAATAAACGGCCAAAAGTATAAACGTGTTTTGGATTACGTGGACTTAATAAACAATAGCCACAACCAAATACAAACGTAAAGACAGCAAAGATAGCCAATGCAATCAGGCGCAACAATGCGATCATAAGTGTTTCTCCTACATACAAACAATAAAAAACCGGGTCATTATATACCCGGTTTCCGCTTAGTGATTTTTAGAAAATTAATCGTAGTGATTAAATCTCGTTGCTACGAACTCTTTCGATGTTCGCACCTAATGCGGTTAACTTATCTTCGATCTTATCATAACCACGGTCGATATGATAAATACGATCAACAATTGTTTCACCTTTTGCTATACAACCGGCGATAACAAGGCTTGCAGAGGCACGTAAATCAGTTGCCATCACTTGAGCACCACTTAAACCATCAGTGTCACCACAAATAGCAGTATTACCTTCAATTTCAGCGTGAGCGCCCATGCGTTGCAGTTCAGGAATATGCATGAAACGGTTTTCAAAAATCGTCTCAGTAATAATACCTGGGCCTTTTGCAATCATGTTTAATAACGTAAATTGCGCTTGCATATCGGTTGGGAATGCTGGGTGTGGTGCTGTACGGATATTTACCGCTTTAAGCTCACGTCCCGTCATATCTAAGCTAATCCAGTCTTCACCGGTTTCAATTTTAGCACCTGCTTCTTCAAGCTTTGCTAATACAGATTCCAAAAGATGCGCTTTAGTGTTCTTACAAACAACTTTACCACCAGATACCGCTGCTGCAACAAGGAATGTACCTGTTTCAATACGGTCAGCAACCACTTCATGATAACCACCACCAAGACGTTCTACGCCTTCGATAGTAATCGTATCACTACCCATGCCTGATACTTTCGCACCAATCGCATTTAGGAAATGAGCAGTATCGACAATTTCAGGTTCACGCGCTGCGTTTTCTAATACCGTTGTACCTTCAGCTAACGTTGCTGCACACATAACAGTGATTGTTGCACCAACACTCACTTTATCCATAACGATATGAGCGCCTTTAAGACGACCATCAACTTCCGCTTTAACGTAACCATCTTCAAGCTTAATTGTTGCACCAAGTTGCTCAAGGCCGTTGATATGAAGATCAACAGGACGAGCACCAATAGCACAACCACCAGGTAAGGATACTTGCCCTTTACCAAATCGTGCAACTAATGGACCTAATGCCCAAATAGAGGCGCGCATCGTTTTAACTAAATCATAAGGTGCACAAAAATCATTTACGCTACTCGCATCGATATGCACTGAGCCATTACGAGAAACTTTAGCACCTAAACGTTGTAGCAACTCCATGGTTGTATCTACATCGCGAAGTTTTGGAACATTTGCAACTTCTACTGGTTCTTCAGCAAGTAGTGCAGCAAATAAAATTGGTAGTGCAGCATTTTTTGCACCAGAAACCGTAACCTCTCCAGAAAGTGGTTTTTCACTTCCTTGAATTCGGAACTTATACATCAAAGGACCTCTTAGAATAAGCTATTTAATTTTTTATCACGCGCCCACTCTTCAGGGGTAAACGCTTTTATTGATAGAGCATGAATTGTATTAGTTGAGATATGTTCCATCAGTGGTCCATAGATGGTTTGTTGCTTCTTTACTCGACTCATTCCTTCGAACGATGCGTCGACTGCAACTACTTCAAAGTGACTTCCTTCACCTTTAACATGAATCTCTTCTAATTGAAGGGCTGCATCTAGTAATTCTTTAATTTCGGCGCTATCCATTACTCTACCTTTGCGTTATTTAAGTGATCAGCAAACAATGACTCCACATTACTTAATTCTATTAAAGTAATAAGCTGATTTGGGACGAAAGTAAGCATTATATGACAGTTTTTACTTTTTGCATGCTCTATTAGGTGTAAAAGTAATACTAACCCAGCAGAGTCAATACGATTAACGTGAGCTAAGTCTACCTTTACTTGAGTAGTATTCGGTTTCCATTTTGTCAATTTATTCCAAATATTCGGCACAGTCTCACGATCAAGAGCGCCATTAAATTGAATTTCATCCGCTTTAGCTTCACATAAATCCATTACTGGCATTATTTACTTCCTTCCAAACGAATTGCTTGCTTCGCTAAAGTCGTCAATTCTTTACTCACCGAACTAATCCCTTCTTTACGAATTTTACCATTCCATTCAGACTGTTTAGTCGATAGTAGGCTGACACCCTCAGCAACCATATCAAAAGCTTGCCATTCGCCTGTTTTCTTATTTTTACGTAATTTAAAATCTACTTTTACTGTTGGGCGAGCAGAATCTAGAATATCAACTCGTACGCTAATAATGCTTCTTCCTTCAGGGATTTTCTTTGCTTTTTCTAATACAATTTCTTGATTGGTATACAGAGTTAATACTTGTGCATAAGATGAGATTAAGTAAGCATCAAAAGCCTTAACAAACTCAGCTCTCTCCTCCGAAGTCGTTTTCTTTAAATGAGAACCCAGTAATTTATATGCCGAGTATTTTATATTTACATATGGCATTAACTCTTCTTTCACGATGACTTTTAATCTATTCGGATCCGCTTGAATAGCTGTTTGCTCTGCTTTTAAGCGTGAAAATGTTTCCTGGGATACCTGAGCCATCATTTCATAGGGCTTAGTTTTATCCACCTCTTGAGCATGTATTTTTGCTGTAAATAAACACAGCACAGCTATAACGGCACTTAACCACTGCTTCATTATTTATCCTCACTTTTATCTGATGAATCACCACCAATGCTATACAGTACTTGACCAATCATATCCTCTAAGACCAAAGCAGACTTTGTGTCTTCAATATAATCGCCATCACCTAACATATCGATATCTTCATCAATAAATCCTGGAACGATCCCTATATATTGCTCGCCAATAAGCCCTGATGTCAGTATCTGTGCTGCTGACGTTTCAGGGAAGGTGCCAAACTGTTTATCAATAGACATACTAACAACAGGTAAATAACTTTCTGTATCTAATGTAATCGCCTCAACTCGACCCACAACTACACCACCAATTTTAATTGGTGAGCGTGATTTTAAACTACCTATATTATCAAACTGTGCTTTTAAGATGTAGTTCTCACCACTGCCTCCACTACGAACATCGGCAACTTTAAGCAATAGCATTAACAATGCAGCCATTCCTGATAAAACAAAAAGGCCAACGAAAAATTCTACTTTACGAGTCTGTCGCATAATTAATTCCCAAACATCAGTGCTGTCAGCACAAAATCAATACCTAATACCGCTAGTGACGAATGCACTACCGTTCGTGTTGTTGCTAATGAAATACCTTCTGAGGTTGGCGTTGCGTCATAACCATTAAACAACGCAATCCAGGTGACGATAAATGCAAACACAACACATTTAATAAGACTGTTTACGATGTCATAACGCACATCAACCGATGACTGCATTAATGACCAAAAGCTACCATAATCTATGCCTTTCCATTCAACACCAACTATTTGTCCACCCCAAATACCTATCGCCATAAAAATCATAGCTAAAAGTGGCATTGAGATAATACCAGCCCATAAGCGTGGTGCGATAATACGGCGCAGTGGATCAATAGCCATCATTTCCATGCTAGAAATTTGCTCTGTGGTTTTCATTAAGCCAATCTCAGCAGTCAACGCTGAACCCGCACGACCAGCAAATAGTAATGCAGTCACTACAGGGCCAAGCTCCCTTAATAAGGATAAAGACACCAACTGACCTAAGCTGGTCTCTGCACCATAATCAACCAAGATAATATACCCTTGTAAGCTGATCACCATACCGATAAATAGTCCTGAAACGACTATGATTAGAAGGGAACGAACACCGACAGAATAAAGTTGAGTTAACAATAATGGGAACATCTTCACGGGTTGCGGCTTTGCAATAAGAGCCCCAAAAAGCATAAACGTCGCACGACCAAGCACTTCACACACTGATAGTGAGCGCTTACCAAGTTGCTCAATAGATGAGATAAGTGAAAAGTTACTCATGAGGGAATAATTCCTCCTTCAGAGGTTTTGCAGGAAAACGAAAAGGGACTGGTCCATCAGAGCGACCATCTAAAAATTGACGTACCTGTGGGTCTGGATTAGCCTCAAGCTCTTTTGGTGAACCTTGAGCAATGACTTTTCCATTCGCTAATAAATAAACATGATCAGCAATACTCATAACCTCTGGAACATCATGAGATACCACGACAGAAGTTAGTCCTAATGCATCATTCAGGTTGCGGATTAAATCAACCAAGACCCCCATAGTGATAGGATCCTGCCCAACAAATGGCTCATCGTACATGATTAAATCCGGGTCTAAAGCTATCGCTCTAGCTAAAGCTGCTCGGCGAGCCATACCGCCAGACAATTCACTCGGCATTAGTTTTGAAGCACCACGTAAACCAACGGCCTCAAGCTTTAATAAGACCAAGGTTTTAATAAAACTTTCTGATAATTCGGTATGCTCTCTCAGTGGAAAAGCGACATTATCAAATACATTCATGTCGGTAAAAAGCGCACCAGATTGAAAAAGCATTCCCATCTTCTTTCTAGCTAAATACAACGCTTTTCGACCTAATGTTGGAATGTTCCACTTTTCAAAATGAATATCTCCAGATTCAGGGGAGATTTGCCCTCCCATCAATCGTAGTAAGGTAGTTTTACCTATGCCTGATGGCCCCATAATAGCGGTAATTTTACCTTTTGGGATCGACATATTAATGTTATCAAAAATCAGTCTATCACCACGTTTGAAGGTTAAGTTTTCTACCTTTATTAACTCGGGGCTGGCTGTTATTTCACCGTTATTCATTAAACACCACTTCCTCTCTATGTTGCTGTAAGTATACGTGAACTTATTCCATCTAACTTATTCTTTTTAACAATCTATCATTAACCCGCTTCAAAGATTTCCTTTTTCCTTTCCTTTTTGTCAGAGAAGCGTCAAAATTGCCCCCTAACCATAAAAACATTTTTTACAAAAGGAAATTAACATAATGACAGAGCTGCTCATGCCAACTCTACTTCTTATCGTCGGACTCTCTCTACTCGTTTGGGGCGCCGATAAACTGGTATTTGGTTCTGCCGCATTAGCGAAAAACTATGGTATCTCTCCACTTGTCATTGGTATGACGATCTTAGCTATGGGCTCATCTGCACCTGAAATGATGGTGTCTGCTGCTGCCGCACTAGATGGAAAAACAGATACTGCAGTCGGTAATGTTATTGGCTCAAACATTGCTAACATTGCGTTAATTTTAGGGATTACCGCGTTAATTAAACCGTTAGCTATTAGCTCGGGGATTATTCGCCGCGAATTACCACTGATGTTAATTGTGACCATCTTAGCCGGTGGCATTATGTATGATAATTATCTTGGTTTTTATGAGGGGGTATTATTAGCTGCTCTATTCATCGCTTTCATCTTAGCTATGCTGTACATAAGTAAAAATGAGCAAAAAAACGGGGATACATTACTTGAAGAACAAGAATCAGAGATCCCTGAAGGTGTAGCAAACAATAAAGCACTATTTTGGGTTGTTATTGGTCTTATTTTATTACCTCTTGGTGCAAATATGCTGATCGATAATGCCGTTGTTATTGCCAAACATTTTGGTATGAGCGACTTAGTTATCGGCTTAACTATTATTGCCCTAGGAACAAGTTTACCTGAGTTAGCCGCCTCTGTTGCTGGTGTTCTAAAAGGTGAAGATGATATGGCCGTTGGTAATATCATTGGTTCTAATGTATTTAACATTTTAGCCGTAATGGGTATACCTGCATTGATTCACCCATCAATCATCAGTGAATTTATTATGGGTCGTGATTTCTATGTAATGCTAGGTGTCTCGGTTTTATTGCTCTTAATGGCGCTAGGGAAAAGTCGCAGCATTAACCGTATAGAAGGTAGCATTCTTGTTGTTATCTTCCTTGTCTACCAAGGTTACCTTTTCTATACAATGTAATCTCTACTAATTCTACTAAATATAAGCAGTAAGTTTATCTGACTTGGATAAATTTGCTGCTTATCTATCATAACCTTCCTCCAATAAGAAACAGCACTTCCTTGCACTACCTCTGGCATATGGCATAATAATTGTATACGCTACTCACTTGTATCATACTTCTGCTCTAACCCAAATAAGGTGGTAACCCGATGGCAACTCAGTTTGATTTCTGTAAAGCAGGTAAAAATGTTCTTCAAATTGAAATAGATGCACTTACCCAATTAAATAATTACATCAATGACGATTTTACCAAAGCGTGCCAATTAATGTTGGAGTGCAAACGTAAAGTTGTTGTTATGGGTATGGGAAAATCGGGCCATATTGGTAATAAAATTGCAGCAACATTAGCAAGTACCGGCACACCTTCATTCTTTGTTCACCCAGGAGAAGCAAGCCATGGTGACCTAGGCATGATTGAAAAAGGCGATGTAGTCATTGCGATCTCAAACTCTGGTGAAGCTGGTGAAATTCTTGCTTTATTACCAGTAATTAAGCGCCTTGGTATTACTTTGATTACCATGACAGGTAAACCTGATTCAAGCATGGCAAAAGTTGCTGATGTAAATTTACAAATTACAGTACCTCAAGAAGCCTGCCCGCTAGGGTTAGCACCTACATCAAGCACCACGGCAACCCTAGCGATGGGGGATGCCTTTGCTGTTGCACTTCTGCAAGCTAAAGGATTCACTGCTGACGACTTTGCTTTGTCTCACCCAGGTGGCGCATTAGGCCGTAAATTACTGCTATTATTGTCTGATATCATGCATAAAGATGATGAGTTACCAATGGTAACCGAAGATGCATTAATTAAAACTGCATTGCTTGAAGTCTCTGAAAAAGGGCTTGGTATGACAGCTATTGTTGATAGTGAACAAAAAGTCATTGGTATCTTTACTGATGGTGATTTACGTCGTCTTCTCGATAATCGCATTGACATTCACACCCAAACTATTGGTGAAGTAATGACTCACTCCCCAGCGGTTGCCAATCCAAATTTACTGGCGGTTGAAGGCTTGAATTTAATGCAAGATAAAAAAATTAATGGCTTATTACTCTGCGATGAAAATAATCGCTTAGTTGGCGCACTCAATATGCATGACTTATTAAAAGCTGGAGTAATGTAATGACAACTAAATTAATCCCAACGCTTTACGGAAATGTAGAAGAATCTGTATTTACTCTTGCTAAAAATATTAAGCTATTAATTTGTGATGTTGATGGTGTTTTTTCTGACGGTCTAGTCTATATGGGCAATGATGGCGAAGAACTAAAGACTTTCCATACCCGTGATGGCTATGGTGTTAAATCACTTATGTCTGCAGGTGTAGAAATAGCGATTATTACTGGTCGTAACTCTAAAATTGTAGAGAACCGAATGACAGCTCTTGGGATCAAGCTAATCTACCAAGGCCAAGATAATAAACTACAAGCATATCAAGATATTTTAACTAAACTCAATATAGCACCAGAGCACACAGGCTATATTGGTGATGATTTAATTGATTGGCCTGTAATGGAAAAAGTAGCCTTAAAAGT
Source organism: Aliivibrio wodanis (assembly GCF_052920805.1). Taxonomy (NCBI): domain Bacteria; kingdom Pseudomonadati; phylum Pseudomonadota; class Gammaproteobacteria; order Vibrionales; family Vibrionaceae; genus Aliivibrio; species Aliivibrio wodanis. The sequence goes on along the minus strand of NZ_JBREXA010000002.1, from coordinate 2,771,176 downwards.
CTGTGTAGCTGATGGACACCCATTACTTATACAACGAGCAAATTATGTAACCAAGATTAAAGGCGGCCACGGTGCCGTTCGAGAAGTCAGCGATCTTATTTTAGAAGCGAAGGGAGAGCTAGAGCAACATAAAGGCTTAAGCATATGACCTTGAAACACCTCTTCATAACCATATTATTATTGATATCTAGCTGGTCTGCTTATTACTTATATTATGAATCTGTCAAAAGTGACGTTCAAGTAAGTCCAGATCAAAAAGTACCCGTATTTACAGGCCAAGATATTAGTAATAATAATTATAATGAAAGTGGTGTTCGTAATTACCAAATTAACGCTAAGGCTCTCGCCCGTTTTGCTAAAACAGGTGAAACAAGCTTTACAGCACCTCATCTTTTTGTTTTTGAACATGGAGAAACGAAAGAGTGGGAAATAAGATCTGATTTTGGTGTATTAAATAATAAGCATGAGCTCTATTTAACAGGAAATGTCACGATTAAAAACCTGTTACCTGAAGCCGCTTTTAACACCATGAAAACCGATAGCATAAACATAAAACTGACGACAAAAGATTTTATGACAGAAGATGTCGTTAGCCTTGTTGGCTCCACGTTTGAAACAACAGGCGTGGGGATCAAAGGAAACTTTGCTCATCAACAAGCCACTTTATTAGAAAACGTACAAGGTATCTATGAAGCTTTCACACATTAGTCTACTTGCAGGCTTACTACTAAGTACTCCAAGTTGGGCACTAAGCACCGATACAGAACAACCTATCCATATTAACTCAAATTCACAAAGCTTTGATATGCAGAGTAACCAAGTTACTTTCCTTGGTAAAGTAACCTTAAAGCAAGGCAGCATTGAGATTTTTGCAGATAAGTTAGTTGTTACTCGCCCTCAAGGAAAAGAAGGAAGAGAAACACTTGAAGCCTATGGGAAGCCTGCTCGTTTTAGCCAACTAACTGATGATGGTAAAACGTTAAAAGGGGAATCCAATAAGTTGCATTATGAGTTAGAAAAAGAATTTCTAAAAATGGAAGGTAATGCACAACTTACTCAAGATGACAGTGTTATTAAAGGCAATGTCATTACTTATAATATGCAAACCCAAAGACTGATTGCTGACGGTGATAAGAACGAACGCGTTACAACCATCCTTCAGCCTAGTCAATTGAATAATAAGTAATTATGGCCATATTAGAAGCAAAAAACCTTGCAAAAACATACGGTAGCCGTAAAGTGGTCTCTGATGTTAGTCTGACGGTTGAGTCTGGAAAAATAGTCGGTTTACTTGGCCCTAATGGAGCAGGCAAAACTACCTCTTTTTATATGATTGTTGGTTTGGTCTCTCGTGATGAAGGCTCTATTACTATTGATGGTGTTGATATTTCACTACAACCAATGCATAACCGTTCGAAAATGGGGATAGGTTACTTACCACAAGAAGCCTCTATTTTTAGAAAGCTCTCTGTGTTTGATAACATCATGGCCGTGCTGCAAACCCGTAAAGATTTATCAAAAGCGGAGCGCTTAGATAAACTTGAAGAGTTACTAGATGAATTTAACATTCAGCATATTCGCAACAGTAATGGTATGGCACTTTCTGGTGGTGAACGTCGTCGAGTTGAAATAGCTCGAGCGTTAGCTGCTAATCCTAAGTTTATTCTGCTTGATGAACCTTTTGCAGGTGTCGACCCAATTTCAGTTATCGACATTAAGAAAATTATTCAGCACCTAAGAGATCGTGGTCTTGGCGTTTTAATTACCGATCACAATGTACGCGAAACACTGGATGTATGCGAACACGCTTATATCGTTAGCCAAGGTCATATGATAGCCAATGGCTCCCCTGATCACGTATTAAATGATGAGCACGTTAAACGTGTTTATCTTGGTGATCAATTTAAGTTGTAATGTATTTAAAAGGTATTGCTAAATAATGAAAGCCTCTCTTCAGCTCAAAATGGGACAACAGCTTGCAATGACGCCTCAGTTGCAGCAAGCAATTCGATTATTGCAATTATCGACCCTAGACCTACAGCAAGAGATTCAAGAAGCGCTAGACTCCAATCCTCTTCTGGATGTAGAAGAGGAAGCATTAAGCACGCCTGAAGAACTGATATCTCCTGAACCTCAACCAGAAAAAGAAACGGCAACTGCAGAACAAGAAGTTCCAGTCACAGACAGCAGTGACGTGATTGAAAGCAATAACATCTCAGAAGAATTAGAAATGGATGCTAACTGGGATGACGTATATAGCGCCAACAGTGGCAGTACTGGATTAGCCATTGATGATGATACTCCATTGTATCAAGGCGAAACTACAGAGAGCCTTCAAGATTATTTAATGTGGCAAGCTGACTTAACTCCATTCAGTGATATTGACCGCACCATCGCTACCTCGATTATCGAATCCTTAGATGATTATGGTTATTTAACTATCAGCCTTGATGAAGTGCTAGAAAGCGTTGGAAATGACGATGTTGAAATGGATGAAGTAGCAGCTGTTTTAAAACGTATTCAACAATTTGATCCACTTGGCGTTGCCTCTCGAGATCTTGCTGAGTGCCTAATGTTACAGCTTGCTACCTATCCTGCTGATACTCCATGGCTACCTGAAACTAAGCTAATTTTAACAGAGCATATCAATTTATTAGGCAATCGTGACTATCGACAATTAGCAAAAGAGACTAAGCTAAAAGAAAGCGATTTAAAACAGGTTATGACCCTAATTCACGAGCTTGATCCTCGACCAGGAAACCGTGTAATTGATACAGATACTGAATATGTCATCCCTGATGTCTCAGTTTTTAAACATAATGCGAAATGGGTCGTTACTATCAATCCAGATAGTGTTCCTCGTTTAAAAGTAAATGCAGAATATGCAGCTTTAGGTAAGGGGTTGGGCAACAGTCCAGACGGGCAATTCATTCGAACCAATTTGCAAGAGGCAAAGTGGTTAATTAAGAGTTTAGAGAGCAGAAACGAGACGCTGCTCAAAGTTGCACGTTGTATAGTTGAACATCAACAAGATTTCTTCGAATATGGTGAAGAAGCCATGAAGCCAATGGTTCTTAATGACATTGCTTTAGATGTCGAAATGCATGAATCCACTATATCTCGAGTCACTACACAAAAATTCATGCATACCCCTCGTGGTATTTTTGAATTAAAATATTTCTTCTCTAGTCATGTTAGTACGGATAACGGTGGTGAATGCTCATCAACAGCAATCCGGGCACTAGTGAAAAAGTTGGTCGCGGCTGAAAACCAAGCCAAACCACTAAGCGACAGTAAAATCGCAACCTTATTAGCTGAGCAAGGGATTCAAGTTGCACGACGCACTATAGCTAAATATCGTGAATCTCTGGGGATAGCCCCATCGAATCAGCGTAAGCGTTTACTTTAATTAACAGAAAGGAAGTGTTATGCAAATAAACATTACAGGTCAAAACGTCGAACTAACAGATAGCCTTCGTGAATATGTAGATACGAAATTCCAAAAATTAGACCGCTTTTTTGAGCATATAAATAATGTACATGTCGTCTTGAAATTAGAAAAAGTACGCCATGTAGCCGAAGCAACACTTCATGTAAATCAAGGTGATATACACGCCCATTCTGACGCAGAAGATATGTATGCCGCGATTGATGGTTTGGTGGACAAACTTGTTCGTCAACTCAATAAACATAAAGAAAAACTAAGTAGTCATTAACATGCAATTAAGCACCATTCTTTCATTGGATTGCACTAAAAGTGCAGTCCAATGCTCAAGCAAAAAACGCGCATTAGAACTTATCAGTGAAATTGCGGCTCCTCAAATAGGCCAAAATCCTAAAGAACTCTTTGAAAGCTTATTAAATAGAGAAAAAATGGGAAGTACCGGCATTGGTAATGGCATTGCTATTCCTCATGGCCGGATCTTTGATTCTGAAAATGCTGTTGCTGTTTTACTGCAATGCCAAGAACCTATCGAATTCGATTCTATAGATAACCGACCTGTCGATATTCTTTTTGCCTTACTAGTTCCTGATGAGCAATGTAAGTTGCACCTAAAGACACTTTCTTCCGTTGCTGAAAAGCTCAACGATAAGCAAATATTGCGTCAACTTCGCCATGCGGAAAATGACCAAGACCTCTATCAACTCTTCACGTCATAATAAACGCTAAAGGCATTCTAATGAAACTCATGGTAATTAGTGGTAACTCAGGAGCAGGTAAATCTGTTGCCTTACGTGTACTGGAAGATTTAGGGTACTATTGTGTCGATAATTTACCGATTGACCTCTTAACTCAATTTGTTGAATCCATTCAACAAAGCACTCAGAATGTAGCCGTAAGTGTCGATATTCGCAACCTTCCTAAAGATCCATCATTACTAACCCATACTTTAACTGAGTTAAAAAAAGATCATGATGTTACTGTGATCTTCTTAGATGCCGAAGACAAAGAATTGATTAAGCGATACAGTGAAACTCGTCGCTTACACCCTCTCTCTTTAATCGGAGAACAGTGTTCCTTAGAGCAAGCTGTTGCTTTAGAAAAAACTATCTTAGGTGACTTTAAAGAAGAGGCAGATTTAGTTTTAGATACTACAACTAAATCCATTCATGATTTAAGTGAAACTTTACGTGCTCGTATCCTTGGTCGAGAGTCAAAAGAACTCGTGATGGTATTTGAGTCTTTTGGTTTTAAACATGGCCTACCAACCGATGCCGATTATGTGTTTGATGTCCGCTTTTTACCTAACCCACACTGGGAACCAAGCTTAAGACCAATGACAGGTTTAGATAAGCCAGTGGCTGATTATCTAGAAAAGCACGATGATGTTGTGCAATTAAAAACTCAAATTCAAGATTTCCTCACCACTTGGTTACCTGCCTTAGAAAAGAATAATCGCAGTTACTTAACTGTTGCTATTGGTTGTACTGGCGGTCAACATCGTTCTGTTTATATTACCCAACAACTTGGTGAGTACTTCAAACAACAAGGACAGCAAGTGCAGGTTCGCCACAAGACATTAGAGAGGCACTAAGTATGCCTATTTCATCTCGTCATCTCTTAATAAGAAACCGTTTAGGTTTGCATGCAAGAGCTGCGATAAAACTGGTTGAAATGGCTCAAAGCTTTGATGCCATTATCACTCTAACCAATGATGAAAATAAACAAGCCACTGCTGACGGCGTTATGGGGTTGCTTATGCTCGATTCAGCACAAGGTCAATATGTAGATGTTTCAGCTGATGGTCCGGATGCAGAACGAGCACTTACTGCTATTTGCGATCTAATTGAGGCTGGTTTCGATGAAGATGAATGAGTTATTATTTATTACATCAATAGTTTGACCTAATCCTCACAAAATTCACTTATCGTGCTCTCTAAATTGCGTTACTATTCAGCCCATTATCTAATCTAGATTGTCTATACTCATAGTTTGAGTAAGACATCGGCTTATACCAAGGACTAAGAACCTTGGTATCTATGGGGGAGAGTATGCAAGAGCTACAAGATTTCGATCAAACCCATCAAACTCTTCAAGAAGTATCTAATGCCCTTGATAGTGGGATGTTTGTCCATGTTCGTCGTTTACTACAAGACATGGAACCCGAAGATATTGCCCATCTATTAGAAGCCTCACCCAGAAAAAGTCGTCATGTATTATGGCAACTGACCGACCCCGAAGATTACGGTGAAATTCTTGACGAACTGTCGGAAGACGTAAAAGACGGTATCGTCTCTCAAATGGCTCCAGAAAGCATTGTTGAAGCAACCGAAGGCATGGAGATAGATGATGTCGCATATGTCCTTCGTAGCTTGCCTGACGACATTTCTCGTGAAGTATTAAGCCAGATGGACACGGTTGACCGGTTCCGTGTTGAAACCGCACTCTCCTACCCTGAAGACACCGCTGGCGGTATGATGAATACCGATTTCATCACTATCCGAGCAGATGTTGAAATCGATGTTGTTCTACGTTACTTGCGTATGAAAGGTGATTTACCAGAGTCAACCGATGCACTCTATGTACTTGATGAAGAAAGCCGTTTAATTGGGCATTTATCTCTAGCAACAATCATAACAACCCAACCCGACACTTTAGTAAGTGAAGTAATGGATGATGCGGATGAAGCAATTCCAGTCAATACCGACGACGGTGAAGTAGCTAATCTATTTGAGCGTCGTAATTGGGTTTCAGCACCTGTTGTTGATGAAAACCACTTATTACTTGGTCGTATTACCATTGATGATGTAGTCGATGTAATTCGTGAAGATGCAGAGCACTCAATGATGAGTATGGCAGGTATGGATGACGAAGAAGATACCTTTGCTCCAGTTGTAAAATCTGCTCGTCGTCGTAGTGTTTGGTTAGGTATGAATGTACTTGCTGCATTAGCTGCAGCGTCAGTTTCAAATATGTTTGAAGCAACCTTAGCACAAATGGCATCCATCGCTGTACTAATGACCATTGTCCCTTCTATGGGTGGTGTTGCTGGTAATCAAACCGTCGCACTTGTCATTCGAGGTTTAGCGGTAGGTCATATTGGTGACAGTAACCAAAAAGAGTTACTAATTAAAGAGGCTGGGATCGGCCTGCTCAATGGTATTTTATGGGCATCGATCATTGGTGGTATCGTCATGGTTTGGAAAGGAGATATTATGCTTGGTGCTATTATTTCCGTAGCAATGCTGGTTAACTTAACGGTTGCTGGTATTGCGGGTGTTACCATTCCTGTTCTCCTAAAGAAAATGAATATCGACCCTGCATTAGCGGGAGGAATGGCATTAACAACCATTACAGATATTATTGGTTTATCTGCTTTTCTTGGCCTAGCAACTATTCTCATGTAATTAGATAATTACTAGAATTGGTATAACTTATTTGATTTGGCACTAAAAATCAAAAAAGCGCGCTTTCGTTAAATGACTGCGCGCTTTTATTTATCTATTATATTACTGACCAGCAATCTTCATTGATTCAATTAAGATAGAACCAGTTTGAATTTGTGAACGAGTTTCAACATCATTACCCACTGCAATAATATTTTGATACATCTCAGTCAAATTGCTTGCAATAGTAACCTCTGAAACTGGATATTGAATTTCACCATTCTCAACCCAGAAACCAGCGGCACCGCGAGAATAATCACCAGTTACTGTATTTACACCTTGACCCATAAGCTCAGTAACAAGGAGACCTGTACCCATAGTTTTTAGCATTTGGTCAAAACTTTGGCCCGTTGATTTAACAAACCAGTTATGAATACCACCCGCATGCCCTGTCGGGGTCATATTTAATTTACGAGCAGCATAGCTAGTTAATAAATACGTAGCCAAGACACCATCAGTTATGATTTCACGATCTTGAGTGTATAGGCCTTCACTATCAAATGGGCTACTTGCTAAGCCTTTTAAAATGTGCGGGCGCTCACTAACATTAAACCATTCAGGCAGAATTTTTTCGTTTAGCTTATCTAGCATGAAGGTTGATTTTCGATATAAGTTTGCACCACTAATCGCCATTACCAAATGCCCTAACAAACCAGTCGCAACATCTGCTGAAAACATCACTGGTACTTTCATCGTCTCTAGCTTTTTAGCATCTAAACGGCTCACTGTACGTTCAGCTGCTTCTAATCCAACCTTTTTGGCATCCCACAAATCATCACGATGACGCGCAACGGTATAACTGTAATCACGCTCCATATCACCATTTTTATCGACACCAATAACACTGCAACTAATACTGTGACGACTTGATGGATAGCTTGCTAGCATGCCATGACTGTTGCCGTAAACCTTAATGCCGTAATGACTGTCGTAACTTGCACCATCACTCTGTTTAATCGAAGAATGGTACTCTAATGCCGCTTGTTCAGCTTCAATCGCCTTTTGCGCCGCATAGTCAGGCTCGGGATCATCAGGGTGAAATAAATCTAAATCAGGAATATTTTTCGCCATTAATTCTTTTGGCGCTGGCCCAGAAAATGGGTCTTCAGATGTATAATTCGCAATATCTAATGCCGCAGCTACCGTTTGTTCAATTGCTTTATCACTCAAATCAGAGGTAGATGCACTGCCTTTACGATGGCCACGATAAACGGTAATGCCTAAGGCACCATCACGATTAAATTCAACGTTTTCAACCTCTCCCATTAAGGTTGATACACTAATGCCAGTAGTTTTTGTTATCGCAACTTCTGCCGCACTCGCGTGTTGTGTCGCCATTTCTAACGCTTTGGCTACTGCTGCTTCAAGTTCTATTTTTTGATTCATCATTTGGGCTTTTGCATCCATAACATCTGATTGAATATATACATTTTTACTAGAATAACACTCTATGTGATAAATTTGCGCCCAATTATCCATTTATCTTGCTAAAATAGAGAGAATCACCCATTAAAGAATGAAGATCATGGCACGTAAAAATCAAAAAGCTCCTTGGGAAGAAGAAGAAGAGATCATCTGGGTAAGTAGAACCGAGATGAAAAATGACATGGAAGACTTACAAAAACTAGGTGAAGAACTAATTGGTTTAAAGCCAGCTGTTCTTGCTAAGTTCCCATTCTCAGATCTTCTGAGAGATGCAATCAATGATGCACAACGTTTTAAAAATGAAGCGAAACGTCGTCAGTTGCAATACATTGGCAAGCTAATGCGTAATGAAGATCCTGAGCCAATCCAATTAGCTCTAGATAAAGTTCGCAACAAGCATTCACAAGCAACAATTGCACTTCAGAAGCTAGAAGTCCTACGTGACCGTATGATTGAAACACCTGACGCTGTGATTGAAGAAGTAATGGTGAAATATCCAGAAGCGGATCGTCAACGTTTCCGCCAACTGGCTCGCCAAGCAAATAAAGAAAAAGCATCGAAAAAGCCGCCAAAGGCTTATCGTGAAATCTTCCAAGTATTAAAAGAACTATACTTAGACGAAGACCTATAAACTTTCTTTTTATTTAAAGATTAAAAAAGGGCCAAGTATTACCCAATACTTGGCCCTTTTTATATGTTCATTTTAACGAAAGACTACTCAGTACCACCAACGGTTAACGCATCTAATTTTAGTGTCGGTTGTCCAACACCAACAGGAACACTTTGTCCTGCTTTACCACATACACCAACACCGCGATCCAGTGATAAATCATTACCAACCATTGAGATCTGCTGCATCGCTTCCATACCAGAACCAATCAAAGTCGCGCCTTTTACTGGGCGAGTAATTTTACCATCTTCAATTAAGTATGCTTCTGATGCAGAAAACACAAACTTTCCAGAGGTAATATCAACCTGGCCACCACCAAAATTTGGTGCGTAAATACCTTTTTTAACTGTTGAGATAATCTCTTCTGGTGTATGTTCGCCAGGCAACATATAAGTATTCGTCATACGAGGCATTGGCAGATGAGCATAAGATTCTCTACGACCATTCCCCGTCGGAGCAACCCCCATTAAACGTGCATTTAACTTATCTTGCATGTAGCCTTTTAATACACCATTTTCAATTAATGTATTATATTGGCCAGCAACACCTTCATCATCAACATTTAATGAACCACGGCGATCAGCCATAGTGCCATCATCAACAATGGTACATACTGAAGAAGTGACTTGTTCCCCAATTTTCCCAGAAAATACTGAAGAGCCTTTACGGTTAAAATCGCCTTCTAAACCATGACCTACTGCTTCATGTAGTAGAACACCAGGCCAACCAGAACCAAGAACCACAGGCATCATTCCTGCTGGGGCTGCATCTGCATCTAAATTAACAAGAGCTTGACGGATTGCTTCATCAGCAAATTCAAGCGCTATAGACTTTCCATCCACTTCTGTTAAAAAATAATCGTAACCATAGCGACCGCCACCACCAGCACTGCCTCGTTCACGCTTATCACCACGCTGAACTAACACACTGATAGATAGGCGCACTAATGGGCGTATATCTGCAGCATAAGTACCATCCAATGCTGCAACAAGCATTTGCTCGTATACACCACTAATGCTTGCTGATACTTCTTGAACTAAAGGTTCTTTTGCTCGGATGTAAGCATCAACTTCTTCAAGCAATGCTATTTTTTGTTTCTTATCTAAACTATTAAGTGGGTTAATTGGCGCGTAAAACTGAGGTGCCGTTTGAGTTGTAAACGCCTTAACTCTTCCTTCACCACCTTGCTGAACAATACCGCGAGCCGCTTTTGCGCTTTGAGTTAATGCATCAAGATTAATTTGATCGGAATAAGCAAAACCCGTTTTTTCACCTGCTACGGCACGAATACCAACACCGCGATCGATATTAAAAGAGCCATCTTTAATGATGCTATCTTCAAGAACTAGCGACTCATGCCAACAAGATTGAAAGTAAATATCAGCATAGTCTACATCTCTTTTGGCAATGGTGCTTAAAGTCTGAGACAGTTCCTGCTGACCGATCCCTGCTTGACTCAATAAGGATTGTTCTACTTCTTGCAAACTCATTCGAGGTACTCTTGTTAAGAATTTAAGATCTAGGATCTAATTATGAATAAAAAAGAGCGGCTTTTATAGTGAAACCCACTCTTTTCTTAAATAAAGCGATAGCTATACCAATTATTTAAGATGGCTGTTTAATCTAGCATGTTGTGAAACTGGCATTTTTTTACGAATCGCAGCTTGTAGTGAAAGATCAAGCTCAGTAACTAAAACTCCTGTTCCTTCTTGCTGCATCGTTACTTTATTGCCCCATGGATCAATAATCATTGAATGCCCCCAAGTCTCACGACCTGCACCATGATTTCCCCACTGCCCTGCCGCTAATACCCAGCATTGAGTTTCTATTGCTCTAGAACGCAGTAAAATATCCCAATGAGCGTATCCAGTTACCTTAGTGAATGCCGCAGGTACTACAATAATTTCAGCTCCTTGTTGTCGAAGTTTACTGTAGAGTTGTGGAAATCGCACATCATAACAAATAGATAAACCGATTTTCCCAAAAGGCGTATTAACTACTTTAATCTCATTCCCTGGCGTAAAAGTATCAGATTCTTTATAAGAGTGATGACCGTCTTCTACTTCAACATCAAACATATGTAGCTTATGATAATGATCTACTAACTGGCCTTCACTATTAAATACCAAGCATGTCGTTGATAATTTACCATCAGGTTTTTTTATGGGGAAAGAACCTACAATAAGCCACAGTTGATACCTAACTGCGAGATCTGATAGCTCTTGCTGAAGCGGCCCTTGGCCTAGTAATTCAGCATAACGTTCATAATCTTCTTTTTGACCAAAAACAATACTGTTCTCTGGAGTTAAAGCCAGTTTTGCCCCTTGTAGCTGTAATCCCTTTAATTTGAGATTCAGTTGCTTCATATTCTCTTCAGGGGAAGCCCCCGAATTCATTTGAACCACACCTACTTTGCTCATCAATATATCCTTATTAGGCTATGTGCCTCACACTTTACTTTCTTGTTTTCTCAGGTAGCTTATATTCACCTTGACTGCGTGATAACTCTTTCACTGTTGGAGACTCTAACTCGCCCTCAACTTTATAGTTAACCTGTGTTATCACATCAATAACAGGAGAGATTGCCGTAGCAACAGCTAGTACAATAATTGCCGTTTGAGGAGCGACAGCAAACGCTGTAATAATAGGAATACCAGAGGTGAGATCTGGCGTAAAGTTCACTTCAGCATCCACTAAGCGAGTATTCAGATCTGCCTTTCCTTTAATCTTCATCTCACCAGCAACTGCATCCATGATTAAGTTATTACTAACAAAAACACCTCCACGCATTTTTCCGCTACCAGTGATTGAGTTAAATGCCATCCCATCATCAAACACATCTCTAAAATCCAATTTCATCTTACGGATAATCGAATCAATACTGAATAAACCAAGAAAACGCGCCGCACCTTTTACATCGGTAATAACTCCCTCACCAAGAGTAGAAGAGAGATCACCAGAAAGCGTATTAATTTGGATGCTCCAAGGAGCTCCTTCCCAATGAAGATCCGCATCCATGCTGTAACTGGCTTTTTGAATCCCAGAACTGATACCAAAGCGAGCTAATAACTCTGAGTTATTCTCTCCAGAGGCTGTCATTTTAAACTCAGAACGGCTTTTGTCGTTGTTTAACGACCAGTTACCTGACATTGCCAGTTTATTATCACCACTAATAATATTTAATTTATCTAGATAGAAAACATTCTTAGATTTTTTTAGCTTAGAATTTACACTACCTAACCTATAACCCTGAATCCAAGCATCATTAATCGTTAATTCTAAGTTTGGCATTAAGTGAAAAAACTCGCGATCAAAATTAGACACTATAGGATCATCGCTTTTAGCTTGATTTAAACGCTTTTGATTTTCTGGCTTATCCAAACTTGGGATATAAAGATGAAGATTATCTAACTGTACTAATAAATCATCACTATTCTTCCAGCTCGCTTTCCCATCAACTTCTTGGCTTTTAATTTGAGCATACCAACCTTGAGATTTTTTTCGAATATCTGTTTTAACATCATTCCAATCCAAATTGGCTAGATGTAATGAGGTTACACTCACATCAATATGGGTTGGCAGCGGAATAATAGGAAAATGACTAGGTGATGACTTTGAGGTTATTTTCTCTGCTTTTTTACTTAAAATAGGTTCAGATAACCATTCATCAGCATTTAATGATTGAGTATTAATTGATGCCGATTGCCCTACAATTGGGCTGACTTTAAAATTACCACGACCGACAATAACATGACTCGCAGTAATCACTGGTGGCATTTGTGTAATATTAATCTCAGCTTGATATTTCATATCAGGCAAAGTTAAGCGACCAGAGAGTCTTTCTGAGTTACCAGAAACTTGTAGTTGTGCTTTTTGCTTTTGACCTTTATTCAAAGCCAGAGGATAAGGTAATGTTGTGCTTAACTCATCAAGTGAAGCATCTAAGCCCACCTGGTAAGTCACACCAACATCTGCAACCTGCAAATTAATTGTTGAATTCCATTCAGCCCCCCCACTGACTTTTTCCATCATTGGTGAATCTATGTATTTTTCTAACAAAGAAGCTGTCCATTTTCCCTTTGTATCAATATCAACAGCATAAAAATCAGACTGTGCTTCACCACGAAAAGAGAGTGACACTCGCTGACCTAGTAACGAGGCTTTTATTCCAGAAGATTTAACGACATCATTATCAAATTCAATACGTCCTTTAGCATTTGTTAACACTATATTAGGTGATTGCAATTCAATGTGGTTATTTGCTAAATCAGCATAACCCCAAGCTCTGACTTCACTCCCATTAAATGGAATATCTAAACGCAATAATGCATCAATACGATTATTAACTTGTATGCTATTTAAAGCTGCTCCAACAGAATCAACCAACGGCGTTGCTGTCATGTATTCACGTACCGCTTTACCTGAACCATTAGCAACCGCTCTAATGGTTAACTTTCCATCTTCTGCTAAGTTGGCAATTCGTCCAGTAACACGTGTTGCATGCACATCCATCAACTCTGCTGAGTGTGAACTCAAAAACATTGATGCATTTTGAAATAACAAATCTAACTGTAAATTCGTTAATGGAGGCCAAGCTGTATCAAACGAAAACTGAGCGTCTTTTAATCCAACTTTAACTTGGAAGATCCCATCGTATTTGGTGTAGGGAAAATCTGCGACTTCACCATACCAAAGCAGTTGCACAGTTTTAGCGCTACCGCCTTGAACCGCTGCCGATAAATAGTCAGTTAAGTCTTGCCCTAAAGCTAATGCTGGTAAATAACGCCATGTTTGATCAGCATTAAACGCGTCGGCTTCTCCATAAAAAGAGAGTACGGCTGGTTCTTCTACTGGAAAATCAAGACGAAATTCTCCCTTAACTTGTAAATCAGGAGTCGATACATTGATATAATCAGACCATAATCGCCATCCTTTATCATTGACTTCCCAATATGCAGTGACATCACCTTGTGTAATATTTAATGGGGCTTGAAAAACATCACCATAAGGAAGGGTATCATTAACTAGCGATAGTGTAGCTTTACCTTTTTCTGCATCACCTGCCAATAATATGTCTAGTTTTCGAAATCCAGGAAGTAATTCCCATTGTTCCATTCCTGCCGCATGAATAGAGGCGGAGTAAGTTAAACCGCGAGTCTGATCAAATTCAACACGAATATCATTAATACTGCCTTTAGGATCTAGCGTCGTAAGTAGCTCTGTAATATTATCTTGTGAATCTGGTAATAGTGTTTTCAATCCCAAAACACTATATAAATCAATATGCGTTACGTTTGCTGTCCATTTTTCTGGCTGCCAATTAAAACTGCCTGAAATCTCTGGCCATAAATCATCTTGGTTCTTAACTTGAATACCAGAAGACAAGACTTGCCAACCTTTCTCTTTTGGCTGCAGTTCAAAAACGCCTCCTTCAATACTTACTTGATGAATATCCTTATCTTCCATCCAATTAAGATAAGAAGGTGAGGCCTCAACTAGAGCATCGATTGGTTGGCCGTTTTTAAAAGAAAACCACGCATTGGCAGATACTTCACCTTGAGTTATCCCGTATTCTTTTTGAAGCTCCTCTGTTATCCAAGGTGTCACTTGAATATTTTTTGCTTCTACATAAAAATGCCCATCTAAACTTTTAAATGTGCCCTTTTCTTTAAAGTTAGCGATCACTTTAAGCTGGTTAATCTCACTGCCAATAACACTAACAACACCTTCAGCCAAATGTTTTCGTCGCTCATTTCTCCATTGCAACGAGTCTATTTGAAGTGTTTTTTCTTTACCATCCAAAGTGAATAAAGTGACCTGAGAGTTTTTAACAGAGAAATGGCTTAATCGAACTAAAAATAGGTCCTCCAAACGCGCAGCTAAAGAATCTTCAGCGGTTGCTTTTTTCTGCCCTTCACCGCCAGAAGCATCACCACTTTCTTTATTTAATGATGTTAAATCAGCACTTAGCTTATCAATACGTAAATCTGCAAATTGAGGTTGTCTAGCCCAAAGGGAAGAAAGTATATTCAATTGAATTTCAACATCACCAACCGAAATAATTTCATCTCCCGAAGCAGGATCTGCAATTAATACTTTTCTAAGATTTAACGATGGATTAGTATTTCGCCAACGCCCATCAAGTTCTCCAATAGAGATTGAAAGACCTGTAGTCTGAGAAAGGAAAACTTCAATTTCCGATTGGTACTGATTTAAGGAAGGGAGGAATAGACGTAAGCTTGTTATGACTAATGCTGCTAATAAAAATACCAGCAGCAATAATCCCATAAAGCAACGTTCAAAACGAATTAACTTAGTGGTCACGTATTATTATTCTCTACATCATTACAACATCAAACTGCTCTTGAATATACAGAGGTTCAGCCTGAATTTTTACCTGTTTTCCAATAAATAGTTCGAGTTCAGCTAAAGCATGAGATTCTTCACCTTCAAGTGCATCCGCTACTGCTACCGAAGCATAAACTACAAACTTATCTGAATCATAGGCTCGGTTTACTCGTGTTATTTCACGTAAAACCTCATAGCAAACACTCTCAACGGTTTTCACTGCACCTCGGCCTTCACATGTAGGGCATTGACCACACAAAACATGCTCAATACTTTCTCGAGTGCGTTTTCGAGTCATTTCAACCAAGCCAAGTTGTGTGAATCCATTAATATTGGTTTTTACACGATCTTTCTCTAATGCTGACCCTAACGACTGTAATACACGTCGACGATGCTCTTCACTAAGCATATCAATGAAATCAATGATAATGATCCCACCAAGGTTACGTAGACGCAGTTGACGAGCAATGGCTTGTGTCGCTTCAACGTTAGTGTTAAAAATGGTCTCTTCTAAATTACGACGACCAACAAACGCACCAGTATTAATATCAACCGTTGTCATTGCTTCTGTTTGATCTATGATCAGGTATCCACCAGACTTAAGTTCAACTTTTCGATCAAGTGCACGTTGAATTTCATTCTCAGTTTCGTACATGTCAAAGATAGGTTTGTCACCCGAGTAATACTCAAGTTTCTTAGTTAATTCAGGTACAAATTCAGTTGTAAATTGCTTTAATTTTTCAAAAGCTAACTTCGAGTCAACACGGATTAAATCTAGTTCTGTTCCCACAAAGTCACGTAGGATACGTTGATCTAAACCTAATTCCCCATACAACATAGATTTAGTTTTGCTCTTTTTACGACGCTCTATAACCTTGTGCCATAGACGCTTTAAGAAAGCTGCATCTTGTGAAATTTCAGCTTCACTTGCACCTTCAGCTGCAGTTCTAATAATAAAACCGCCAAACTCATCACAATAATCAGAAACCGTATTTTTTAAACGATTACGTTCTTTTTCACTTTCAATGCGCTGAGAAACACCAACATGACTAGCCCCTGGCATAAATACCAAATAGCGCGAAGGAAGGGTTATGTCAGTAGTAAGACGAGCACCTTTCGTTCCAAGCGGATCTTTAACAACTTGTACCACCAGATCTTGCCCTTGGTGTACTAATTGAGAAATGTCTCTCACCTGAAACTGGCGTTTTTCATTCTCAGAAACACATTCCGTATGAGGAACAATGTCTGAGGCGTGCAGAAATGCGGCTTTATCCAAACCTATATCAATAAACGCAGCTTGCATCCCCGGCAATACTCGGCTTACTCGGCCTTTGTATATATTACCTACAATACCACGTCGTGCTTCTCTTTCTACATGGATCTCTTGAAGCACACCGGCTTCAATCATCGCAACTCGAGTTTCACTCGGCGTTACGTTTATTAACAACTCTGTACTCATTGGAGCACCTCACTAATTTTTACAAAAATTGGTGTAAGAGCTGATCCGTTTCCATCAAAGGCAGTCCCATGACAGCGTGATAGCTGCCATCAATTCGCGAGACAAATCGCCCACCACTACCTTGAATACCGTATGAACCTGCTTTATCGCAAGGCTCTCCACTTTCCCAATATTGTTCGATTTCTTGCTCGGAAAGCACTCTAAACCATACCTGTGTAATTACTGTTTTGGTTCTTGTTGTTTCAGGTGTAGCTAAAGTGACAGCAGTCATTACTTGATGTTGACGACCAGACAGTGCCAAGAGCATTCTCTTGGCATCTTCAAAATTCTTTGGTTTCTCTAAAATAACACCATCGATAACGACGATGGTGTCAGACCCTAATACAGGGACAAAAATATTCTTCGTTTGTTCGATTTTTCGCTCATTAACTAAGAATTTAACCCCAGCTTGTGCTTTATCTTTAGATAATCGTTCGACATATATAAGAGGTGTCTCATGCGCTTGATGCACCTCTTCAACATCGACAGATAAAATCTCAAATTGATAGCCTAACTGAGCTAATAACTCTTTTCTTCGAGGCGAACCTGAAGCTAAAAAAACTTGAGTTGTCATTCTTTTTCCCTATCGAATCGACCAATGACGACGTACTCTACGCATCAACAAGAATAACCAAGGCCATAAAATAAAGTTTAACACGCCAGCCCATAAGAAATGTGCGTTAAAAGACACATCATGAACTAAAAATTCGCCCATAAACTCTAATATTTTGCCTAATAAAGTTAATCCAGAAAAAATAGCTGCTTGTTGCCACAACGCTAGATTTCTCAATACCTTAAAGTTAGCTGCAACCAAATAGACTAAAATAGCCATCGTCATGCCACGAATGCCTAATGTTGTACCTAATAGTAGATCCCATAAGACACCCAATAACATAGCCGTTCCCACATTTACCCGATGTGGTAGAGCAAGTACCCAGTAAAAGGTAACTAAAATAATCCAAGATGGCCTAAGTACTTCTAATGTACCTGGCCATGGGGCTGCTTGTAAGGTTAACGCGATTAAAAAAGAGAGCCAAATAATGATCCTACCGCGCATTAAGTGACTACTCGCCATCAAGGTTCTCCTTCACTTGTACTTCTGTTGGCCATACTAATAATAAATAGCGTAATTTATCAAATTCAACCGTAGTTGCTAAATCAATTGAAGCAAACGGGCGTTTATTATCATTATCAATATTTGAGATATAACCTACAGGGTAACCTTCAGGATAACGACCACCTAAACCAGAACTCACCAGTAAATCACCAATCTCAATATCAGTATTGGTTGGGATATGCTCTAATTGCATAGTGTCTAAATGACCTTTACCTGATGCAATAACACGAATGTCATTTCTAACTACTTGAACTGGTATGGCATTATTAGGGTCAGTCAATAATAGAACACGACTATTGTGGGCACCAACATAGTTAATTTGGCCAACAATTCCTTTATCGCTGATAACTGGCTGCCCCTCATAAACGCCATCAATTTGGCCCTTATCGATCATCACCTGGTGAGTGTAAGGAGCTGAGTCTACAGCCATTACTTCTGTCACCATTTTCTTTTCATCACGAACAAAAGGTGAACCAAGTAAATTACGTAAACGGCTATTTTCTTGCTGAAGCTGTTCCATTAACAATAGATTGCTATTTTGAATCAGCATTTCTTGCTTTAATTTCTGATTTTCAAGCATGAGTGAGTTACGACTATTAAACCGCTCATACATACCATCAAACATAGTTCGAGGAAGATTTGCAGCATAATGAATCGGAGCAACAAAGCTATTTAGTAGATAACGTATATCAGAAAATGCATTTAAACGACTATCGGCTAACATAAGGCTAGCCGATAACATTACAGCAATAAACAGGCGAAATTGTAGAGAAGGACCTCTACTAAAAATTGGAATCATATCCTTCACCCGTTATTTTTATTACTCTTCACTGAAGAGATCGCCACCATGCATATCTATCATCTCAAGAGCTTTACCACCACCACGAGCAACACAGGTTAACGGCTCTTCTGCAACGACAACA
Organism: Aliivibrio wodanis; assembly: GCF_052920805.1. NCBI lineage: Bacteria > Pseudomonadati > Pseudomonadota > Gammaproteobacteria > Vibrionales > Vibrionaceae > Aliivibrio > Aliivibrio wodanis. The sequence continues at coordinate 2,752,307 of NZ_JBREXA010000002.1, read as the reverse complement.
GGGATACCCGTTTCTTCAGTAAGAAGACGATCTAAATCTCGAAGTAATGCGCCGCCGCCAGTCAGTACCATACCATGCTCTGAAATATCAGAAGCTAGCTCTGGTGGACACTGCTCTAGTGCTACCATTACAGCTGATACGATACCTGAAAGAGGCTCTTGCAGTGCTTCTAAGATTTCGTTTGAGTTAAGAGTAAAGCTACGAGGAACACCTTCTGCAAGGTTACGGCCACGAACTTCAATTTCGCATACGTCATCGCCAGGATAAGCTGAACCGATTTCGTGCTTAATACGCTCTGCCGTAGCTTCACCAATTAAGCTGCCGTAGTTACGACGTACGTAGTTAATGATCGCTTCATCAAAACGGTCACCACCAATACGAACTGATGAGGAATAAACAACACCATTTAAAGAGATGACAGCAACCTCAGTTGTACCACCACCAATATCGATAACCATAGAGCCAGTCGCTTCTGATACAGGAAGACCTGCACCGATAGCAGCCGCCATTGGTTCATCAATTAAATAAACTTCACGCGCACCAGCACCTTGCGCCGATTCACGGATAGCACGGCGCTCAACTTGTGTTGAACCACAAGGAACACATACCAATACGCGAGGGCTTGGGCGTAAAACGCTATTATCGTGCACTTGTTTAATAAAGTGCTGCAACATTTTTTCAGTTACATAGAAGTCAGCGATAACGCCATCTTTCATTGGGCGAATAGCAGAAATGTTACCAGGAGTACGACCTAACATCTGTTTTGCATCATGACCAACAGCAGCAACACTTTTAGTTGAGCCTCCACGATCTTGACGAATAGCAACAACAGATGGCTCATCAAGGACGATGCCCTGGCCCTTAACATAAATAAGTGTATTGGCAGTACCTAGATCGATCGAAAGATCGTTTGAAAACATACCACGAAGTTTCTTGAACATAATCTTCGTATTTCCTGAAAACGTGAGAATAAGATAAATTTGACTAAATGTACCAATGCCTAGCCTAATCAGCAAGGCATTGCTACAGAATCCTGAAGCAAATCAGGATTTTTATTCATATTTTAGTTAGATGTACCAATAATGTTACTTTCACCACGGAAAATAATCCTATCGTTACCTCGATATACACCGAAGGTAACAATCGCCGACGGGTCTTCATCACCTAAGCCTCGCCAGTTGTATTGCAGCCAAGGCTGCTGTTCTAAGAGCGGTGGTGAAGATTCACAACTAACATGAGACTCACTTGTTTGTGGTGAATTTGAAGCTAATCTCAGCCAAAAACGTATTTGTTCTCTCAGTTCACTGTTATTACTGTTAGCAATAAGAGTCGTTAAGTTTTGTCCCTGACTAACAGTTCCCTTTCCTTCCAGTTGAGTTTCGCTTGATTTATTAGGGTCAGGCCACACTGTCTTCTTACAGTACTTAGAACCATCAAACTGACTGGCATTATCGGTATCGCTCAATACAAAAGTATTACCATTCCAATACTCAACTTTCAACGGTACTAACACATCACGACCCACAGCAGAACCAACACTATCTAACACCATTCGGCCATAACGAACATCTGGTTGAGCTAATAATTCAGCCTCTGCTATTGAGCTACCTTTAATAAAAGTAACAGGGTCTTCTCCATGAATTTCTAAGCTTAATTCGGTTATTATCGAATTAGAATTTCCAACCTTATTAAACGGACCATCAGCTTCAGTCGTTCTAGTACTTGCGATAGCTGTGACTTCTTTTTTAGACCATATCACTGCATGATTTAAATTATTCACATGCCACACCGCACCACTATTCCAATGTGATGCATTGAGATCAACATCGGTAATATTTAAGCGCTCGGCATATCCAACCTCATCAACGAGAGAAAAAGAGGCTTTAAGTGAATCATCAAAAAAAACATAATTTGTTGTTTCTGAATCCAAAGCGCTGTAAGCGGTGACTTCAAAATCAACATCAGTGAAATTTTGATCCATATAAATATAAGATCCAGCTTGCGACCCTTGCTCTGTAGGATAAGTCCATTCAGTTTTTGTGACTCTGAAATAGGAAGGATAAAAACGGCCGACTTGCGCTAATGTCGGTGGGATATTAAACCCCGAACGATTAAAGTAATTATTTTGAAAAGAACCTAGTTGTAAGCTTCCAACTTCATTCCAATTAAACAGTGTTGTTTGATGTTGGTTTGAAGCCGTTATATGTTTGTAATAATGGTTGAAAGGAACATTATCAGCACTGAATAAACCTAGGTCTCCAGAAGCAGGGTAAATCACACTAGCTGATAAACTGGCACTAGCAGCATAACCGCTGTGTGTTAAATAGCTTTCTGTATAAGGTCTTTTACATACAAGCTCGGCATTATGGCTATCAGGAATACCATTATTATTTGAATCCAATGATGAAACCCAGTTAACCGCTTTAATTACTCCGTTAAAATCGCTACCCGATGCAAGATAATCTCCATTTAATTCTGTTGTATTTGATGGTAGTTCTGTAGTGCCATCACATATTGCCATGGTAAATGGACGAAAATAAAATCGTGCATTACCAAGAGTCTCACGTGATGTTAAATTAGCCGTTATATCCACAATCCCGGCATCATGAAGTACCGCTTTTAATGGGGCACTTGAATCTCCACCAGCGACACCTTTAATAAAATCAATTTCAATATTTTGATCTGCGGTATACCACTTACCCTTACTCCATATCTGTAATAACTCACTTGAACTTGCAGGTAAGTTCACTTGACTGAAATCTATAGTCTTGGTCTCAGTGTCTTTGACTGTATGGCACTTTAAAACATTACCATTCTCCTTCCCCCTAATATGCATTTCAAAAGGAAATTCACGCCCTGCTACTTGCTGGTAATCATCGCCATCTACCCCCTCTTTTGGGTAAATTGAAATACTTTCACCAATAAATTCGTATAAGCCTGCAGGAACCGTTAATTTAGGCGAATCCAATGAGGCTTCAATCCTATAATCACTCAAAAATCGACTATGGATATAGCGAGTGATTTCCGCTGGTTGATTTGCAGTAAACTCAGCAGAAAAAGAGGAATAAGATTCCTTGTTGCATTCATTTGTCGATATGGAGCCACTTTCACTCCAACAGGCATATTCAGGCTTACGAGTATCTGACTGGCTAGTAACATTCAATTGCTGCCCTTCCCCCATAACTAGGTTCCCTGAGTCATCTTGCAATGAAAAATTTATCTCTATTCCATCACACGCAAGCCCTCTTCCTGATGAAGGAGTAATAACTAATTGAATATCCTTTTTACTATCACAGTTTTTTAAAACTGCCCCGGTAATTTCAGAGTTATTATTCATTTTCAACTGGCAAGCAGTCACCGCACCAATAACTTTAGCATCATTTGATAGCTGTACAGGCCCTTGAGCATAAATGTGCCCCTCAAATACAGCATTAGAAGCAATGTCTACTCTTTGATAGTCATTTACATCCCAATAGATATCAGGTGGCCCTACTGGAAAATTTTGAGGTGTTGGACAGCCTTTATCACTATAAGAAAAAACCATCAAAGAGCTATTATCGGTTTGTGTTACTTTACCACCGACACTCAGTTCATCTTTAATATGGAAAATAACATCACCATCAATGATAATTTCCCCACGCATTATGACATTCAAACTATCAAGCCAATATTCTCCACTTTTAAAGGTTACCACCACATCTTGATTCACTGTAAAAGCGTAATAAGGCGCTCCATATGTGGATGAAAAATAGCTGCTTTGAGTAATTCTATCTCCTGAAACAGGAACATAATCAGTAAATAATGGAAGGTTTGAAGGCACATTAAACACTTTCCGATAAGGTGCTGCCGCCACCCCACCTAAAACACACTCAATACCATCACATTGACTGGATATTTTTTGATTATCTGGAGTATATGCTGACCCGTTATAGTCACTAATAATCAGATTATTAAACCCAACTTTATTATCTGTTGTATTGTACAAACGCGAGTAACTTGAAGGTGCTAACACTGATAGAAGTACATTATTAGCATTTCCCTCCCATGACTGTGCACTAGAAGGAAAGTAATCGCACTGCTCATTATTTGGAGGCTGAGGTGGTGGTAATGGTTTATTTTGCTTACAGCTCACTTCCTCGACTGAATAAGGCGGAGCTAAAGTCGAGTCGTCATCTAAAGCAAAAAAAGCTATTTTTTCATTATTAAATTCTGATAAATCAACATCAAAAAGAGTAGTTACAATTGTCCAGGGGTCATCGTCATCAAAACGATACTTATAAAGTACTTCACCCGTTTTTCCAGTACCAAAAATAACAGGTTCGTAAGACAGCTCAACTTCGAAGTCATCAGTAATGGTTTGTTCATCTACTTTAATAAAAGCACCATCATCAACCATAGACCAAAAAGGTTTTATATTTCCCCTGTCAGTTGTTGATACATATAAAGTTTCCCCCAATAACGATATACTTGAGTGTACATTTTCTGGTGCATCTATCTCAAAAGAGACCGTGAATGCTTGATTAGAAATCACGCCACAAAATTCATCATCATCGTCTGCAATACTTGGCGACGAGATCAACACAGAGAACAACAACACAAAAAAAGCGCTATACCATTTCATTTAATTAACCTCCTTTGCCCATACTTCTTGAACTCGTGTTACTTGGTTAATTCCTGAACCACAGGTTGCTGTACTTGTGATTTGGAAATAGCGAATAGCTTCACCATGATAGATAACTTCAATTTCATCACAAATAACACTAGGGGCACTATTACAACCACTGTTCGCCGTTATCATATTTAAAGGGCTATGGGGGTTACTATTACAAATAGTCGTCTCTGCATTTGACTTCCCTAACGGAAATAATTGAACCAACCCCCACTCAGCACCAGAATGAGCAAGAAACCACGCCCGTGTTCCTAAAACTTCTTTTGAGACGGCATCATGATTATTCGTTTCTACATTCAATAAATTCAGTGATAAATATCCTACAGCCACTAAAACGACAATGGACATGATTAATAAATTGCCTTTTTGTTTACGTTTATTATGGAACATTCAGCACCTGTACATCATGTTGGTATTGAGTCAATTCACCTAAATCATTTTCAAAAATCAACGTCATAGTGATCATACTATTACGATTGATTGAAGCACCTTCAAATATAAAGCTACCACTAGAAAGTTGTTCTGCTATTTGAACGCCTGAGCGAAATATACTTTGAGACTGAATGCAATAAGACACTACATTAGGTTTATACAGAAAGGCTCGTTCAGAAATAGAGGAAGAAATAAAAGCAGGATCATTGTTGCTTGAGAAATTGATTGTCGATACACCACCGGATACAGATAAACTATCAATCGATACATATCTATGATTTTCCTCGACCAATAAATCACCTTGAACACTCGGATTAATCACTAATCTTAAGTTATCTAGAGCAATACTCTCTTCCGATAAAATAACCGTATCTATCGCTGTCTCTCCATAAACAGGCAGAGACAAATAAAACGCACTGGTTTCTAGAGGAATAAAAGTGACACATTGCCCGGATGAGGTAATTGAAACACTATTTGGTACTGCATGACGAAGTTCTCTACTCAGTTTTTCGATTACAAACTTTGCCTGCATTTGATTATCTTGACGATCAATACTGTCGTTATAACTTTGAAAACCCAACTGTAACGTATTACTCGCAGCTAAAGCCACAATCCCTACAACTACAATAGTCAAAATTAATTCAATTAAGGTAAACCCATGAGAACGCTTCATTAGTAGTTCCCTTTATATGCATGAAAGGCATAAGTCGCATAATTACTGGCGTACAATATCACTTCAATTTTCTTATAAGGAACAGAAGCTGGATTATTCCCATCTATATCAGAATAGGTTACCTGGATCTGAACTGTAAAATTTTTATAACCAGAAGATCGTTGCTCATCAATTAGCTTATTCAGAGGGTAATTCGTCAAGGTATTAGATGAGCAATGTGCTGACTCCCCCCAACAGCCAATAAAATCATCCACGTCATTAAAAATGGCTGAACGACTCATTGTATTTTTCTCAACACTGCCATCTCTACCTAGATCATTGCTTGCTGTACAAGACTCAGGAGCTATCGCTTCACCACAACGATATGCTCCGCCATTAGGATCACTGTGCTCATCAAATTGACGACTTAATATATCGGTTATTATCGAATGCCCAAGTGTTGCAGCCTGAACTTGATATGTAGCTTGATGCGATTTAGAAGATGAACCAAATACACCAGAAACTAAAACTGAGAGTGCAAAGCCTAAAATAACAATGCCAACGATAGATTCAATTAACGTTAATCCAACTTGCTGTGATTTGAATTTATACATAAATCAACACTCTACACTGTGAGTCGAACGATAAATAAAGCCTTCACTATTAATACAAATAGAGCGATTCTCTCCCGTTGAAGGTGTTGTAATCGTGATACGGCAATCTGTTGTTGTACACAATCTCGTATCTACAGGAGAAGCGACCATAGTAGGTCGACCTAATAAATCAAAAGATAATTCTGAAACTGAAATCGCGGCACTGGCTGAAGAAAAAGCATAACTTAATTGAATAAGTTCCAGTTGCTGTTGATTCGTGTCTTTGGAATAATCTAAAAGTGTCGCACTAACCATACCTTTACTTTGACAGGATGCCGTTACCCCAAACTGATCAGAAGTCATCAAAATAGAGCGACAAGACGCACTGCTATCTGAAGTATTGCTTTGCATTGCAGTGATTTGAACTTGACGTAAAATGGACACAACTTGCTCTTGTGCAGCCGCAGAAGAAAAGTGACTTGCCCCCATGTATTTACTCGACGTATATAATGCAATAATCGCTAATAATATAATCACGACTATCAATTCTATTATCGTAAATCCATTGGCTTTTACTGGGGGATTGTTTAAGTATGTTACACGAGGATAAATCATGATCCGTTACCTTATTACTTCCTGTTTGTAGGATAACGGAATTTATAGAGATAACGAAGGCAATGTTAATTTTTGATACAAAAAAGCCAGCGAAAGTCGCTGGCTTTTAGAGGCATATTAAAGTTTATTGATTAACACTTAGTTGCCGTTACAATTGCAGAGACACCAGATGAAACTGTTGTAGCTTCACTGTAGGTAACATAACAATTTGTATCTGTAATTTTTGAAGCTGCAGTTGGTTCTGGATCTTGTTTAAAGCCAACAACTAATGTAGAACCAGACACTACAGAACTCCAATCTTCACTTAAACCAACAACTGCAGCACCAATACCAGTAGTTGTTGCTTTAGGGTAACCATAAACAGTATCAATACCATCAATAGCAACAGTTGCTGTTGAGGTTTCTTTACCATTAATCGCCGCTTTACCATAAACGATACCAGAAGCACCAGACATTGCACCTTTCAGACCTTGCAGCGATGAAGCACGCGCATCTGATTGAAGGTTAAGGAACTTAGGTGCCGCTGTTACTGCTAGAATACCTAGAATAACGATTACAACTACCAACTCAATAAGGGTGAAACCACCTTGTCTTTTCATGTTACTTCTCTCTTTATTATAAAAGTGATGGAACTCGATTGTTGCCACCATTATTGTTAAAAACGTGTCCTGCTCAAACCTAATGAGTTAAAGCAGATTTATCTCTCTATGTGCCGTATTGGTATAATACTCACACAAAGATGTAAATTCTGTTATTGCAGCGTCACAACCACTCGACCTGATTCAGGCTCATAAGTAAAAAAGTGACCTTCATTCTCTTGCTGTATATATTTACATTGATTTCGGCTATTTTCACTAAGCACTTCAGCTAAATATTTTGCTTTATCATCATCGCTGTTACTAGTGACATATGGTGCATTTTGCAATAACATTTCCATCAATAAAATACACTCTTTTGCTGTTAATGAAGCAGGGTAATTACCCGTATCATTACCATCTAAATCTTCACGAGGGGCCATAGGGTACCCTGGACGAAAATCAGATTGATTCGCTTTAGAAGGATCAGTTAGCCAAAATTCAGTACCATCATAACTGACTGCATTATTACCATTTATTTTTGGTCGAGCTTCGGCTTCCCATTGCGCTCTTGCTGAAAGAACTGCGGTAGCATAACCACCTGCAACACCTTCTATACTTGCTTTTTTAGCCTCAAGACTGACATCTAAAAATCGAGGTAATGCTACCGTTGCCAATAAACCGATAACAACAATCACAATCACTAGCTCAACCAGTGAGAAACCTTTTTGGTGTTTCATCGTAATGCTTCTCTCTATTCTTTTGATGTTATTCTGGGATTGTAAGGGATTATACAAAAAAAAACATACTGTTCGTCAAAAAATTGCCAACTTAATTTTGTCCTAACTGCCAACCCTGACCTTAAAAATACCATTATTTAACATTACAGACATTACCTTACCATTTGATATACTGTAATCGCAATGATAGCTTTCAATTTCTGTTAAATTTTTGTGACTACGTATACTATCAGTATAAATGGTCTCTTTATCTGGCAGTAAAATAGCAATCCATTTTTGACAGTCAATCTCTTGGTCATTAATAACTATCGGCCAACCTAATGAGGTAAATATTATCTCTACCCCTTCTTTATTCATTGATGACGGCTGACCATTTACTACCCAATAATTTTTAAATTCATTCGCTGATGATAAAATCTCTCTACTAGCAATAACTAACGAGGTATCTTCTACTTTAGGTTCAAGTTGATCCCATTGAAATAAGAATACAGCCAGCAAAACAATGACGATCCCTCCCCATATCATTCGGGTTGCAGACATTATTATTTTCCTTTTACTACATCTAACATATTCCACATTGGTAAGAAAATACCAAGAGCTAATATGAGAACCATCCCGGAAACAATAACTAATAACAGAGGCTCTATCCTAGCGGTTAATGTTTTTAAATCGTAGTCAACTTCACGATCATAAAAATCAGAGACTTCTAACAATAAGTCATCAATCTGTCCTGTTTCTTCGCCCACGGCGATCATCTGTTGAACTAGAGGTGTAAAAATACCACTTTGAGCAGCAGTGACTGACATGCTAGTGCCTGATTCAATACCCGCTTTCATCTCCAGTAATCTATTCTCTAAGTATTTATTACCTAAAGATTCAGCAGATAATGCTATCGATTGATTTAATGGCACACCCGATTTTAACATCAATGCAAAGGTTCTAGAAAAACGTGACATTTGCGCTCGTGTTACAATGTCGCCAACAATTGGTAAACGTAGTCGAAATTTGTCCCACGTTTCACGCCCTTTGGCTTGACTAATCCAAGCTTGAAAAGCAAATAATGCACCAGCCATTGCTGCGATTAAAAGATGCCAATAATTAACAAAGAAGCTTGAGGTCGCGATCAAGATCCGTGTAGGTAAGGGCAAGTCAACACCAAAACGAGAGAACATACTGGCAAATTGAGGAATAACTTTAATATTAAGTACAAACATTGCTAACAAAATAAACGTCAATACAAAAATAGGATAACGCATGGCTGATTTAATACGCTTGCGAGTTTCCATTTCTTGCTCGTAATAGTTTGCTAATTGCATTAGCGCCTGATCTAAGCGACCTGTGTTTTCCCCAACATGGATCATTGAAACAAATAAAGAGCTAAACACATGAGGGTGCTGCTGCATTGAAACAGATAGACTGCGACCATTCGTTAGCTCTGCCGTCACTTCTTCAAGTGCTTTTTTTAATAACTTATTATTACTATTCTGTGCCAATCCATTCATTGCTCGAAGTAATGGGACACCTGCTTTGGTTAAGCTGTACATTTGACGACAAAAAATAACCAATATTTCTAAAGGTATGGTTGGCTGAAACCACTTCTTCCAATCTGTCGAGCTTGAACCGCCGCCAAATTTACTTGCTCGAATAGACGTAGGGATCACGCCATTATTCATTAATTGCCCTGCAGCAGCTTCTTCTGAGACTGATTCGATAGAGCCTGATACTTGCTCGCCTCGGCCATTACGTCCATTATATTTAAATATCGCCATTACTTATGCCTATATTAATATTGGCTGATGAGAGGCCACGTTGTCTCCCTCACCCAATACCATTACTTCATCGAGACTGATTATCCCTTGCATAGCTAATTCCATCGCAGAAGCTAATAATGGTTTGTAATCAGGATTTTCACGAGCTTTATGTGAAAAGTCTACAGCATCATTAGATCTTAATGCGTCCATCATTGGTTGATCTAATTCTAACAATTCAAACACACCAACGCGTCCACGATATCCCGTTAAATTACAGCTTTGACAGCCATAGCCTCGTTGAAATGGCACCGAAATCTGATTAGGAAAACGTGTTTGTACCCATTGCTTGCGCGACTCATCTAACGCATCAACGCCTGAACATTCAGTACAAATTTTCTTTACTAATCGCTGAGCAAGCACCGCTCTGACCGCACTTGCGACCAAGTAACCTGGCGCTCCCATATCCATCATACGGAGTGCGCTGTCTACTGCATCATTAGTATGTAACGTAGATAACACGAGGTGTCCTGTTAAAGCTGCTCGTAGCCCAATTTCAACAGTTTCTTGGTCACGCATCTCACCAATAAGAATAATATCTGGATCCTGACGTAAGAATGTTCTTAAGATTTTTGCAAAGCTTAAATTAATTTTATTATTTACCTGAACTTGGTTAATTCGAGGTAAACGATACTCTACGGGATCTTCTGCTGTGATGATTTTTTTACTTGGTTGGTTTAACTCGCTTAGTGCACCATACAAAGTCGTTGTTTTACCTGAGCCTGTAGGTCCTGTAACTAAAATCATGCCATAAGGACGACGTAGCTGCTTACGCAAGCGAATAAGGAGGTGTTCAGGTAGGCCTGAATATTCTAATTCGCGAATACCAGAGGTTTGGTTTAGCAAACGCATTACTACCGATTCACCATATTGAACAGGCATTGTAGATAAACGTATGTCTACTGATTGACCACGAGACTTAATGTTAAACCGCCCATCTTGAGGTAGACGTTTTTCAGAAATATCTAAATTCGCCATCAACTTTAAACGAAGAACTAATGCTGATGCGATATTGACTTCATTAAGTAGCGTTTCATGCAATACACCATCAATACGCTGACGTAAACGTAGTACTTTATCATCAGGTTCAATATGAATATCAGACGCACCAACTTGAATCGCATCTTCAAACAGTGAGTTAATTAATTTTACAACGGTAACTTCATCATTATCACTGTCTGAAATACCGAAATTAAAATCATCTGATTCTTGGTGTTCTGATTGCAACTGTTCAGCAAAAGATGCGATCTCTTTAGTTCGACGATAAAAACGGTCAAAACAATCAACTAACTGTCTTTCAGATGCGATAACCATTTCAAGTTGGTATTGTTGAAGCTGAGAAAATAACGCTTCTTGAGCTGATAGATCGGCAGGATCACTCATTGCTACACGAATAGTATTTCCTTGCTGACTGACGACTAAAGCTCTCAATCGACGAGCGTGCACTTCTGGTAGCAATTGCACTGCTGCGGCATCAATATCAGCTCGATTCAAATCAACCAGAGGTATATCTAACTGCTGAGATAAGAAAGCTAACATTTGCTTTTCAGATAAAAAGCCAAGCTGAATTAAGGTTCCACCTAATTTTCGTCCTGTTTTTTTCTGTGCTAAAAGCGCTTGCTCTATTTGCTCTTCAGTAACAATGTTTTCTTCGACTAATAGATCACCAAGTCTTTTTCTTAACTTAAGACGCATTATTCATTTCCTTCCATTGTTGCTAAGAGTTTAATTCTATCTCGTACAAATGCTTGTGAAGAGCGAGACAATCCAGGGGTCATTAACGCTATTTTATACGTTTTATATGCTTCTTGAGTTTGCGCTTTTCTTTCATACGCAATGGCTAAACCTAACCACCATCGACCATTTTCAGGAGCCTTAACAACTAAGGTTTGATAGCTTTCTTCTGCTAAATCAATAAATTTTAATTTTTGAGCCAATCCACCACGAGTCGCTAAGTAATCAATACTTGCCTCTACAGGAACATATTCTAATACTGATAATGCAGCTTCTGACTGTTCTTCTTTTTGCAATAAACTGGCCAATGCTAAACGTAAGCTTACACTGTCATGATCTAATTTTATTCCTTGCTGTAAAACAGATGCAGCTTCTTTTGCGTTCCTTTTTCCATAAAGCAACGCCGCTAATTTTTTACGAGACTCTTCATCATTCGGCTGATATTTTAAAACGGTATAAAACTCTTTAATCGCAGATTTAAAATCAGATCTATCTAATGATTTACTCGCAGCTTCTCTGCTTTTTTTTGCTAATTCAGAAGGCAATAATTCTACTTCTTGAACATAAAACTCTTCTGAAGCATTTTCACGCACTGTATTTGGAATAACAGATGCTGATTTTAACGCTGGAACCCCTGTATCTACATTCACTATTTGTTCTGGTGGTGAAGATGTAAGTCCCTGTTTTTTATGAACCGCTTTCTCCTGCGCTTTCACTACATCGATGACCCCTTGAGAAGGCTCAATATAAATAGAGCTCACTTCTTGAATTGTACTTTTCGTGGTTGGAGAGGAAGCAAAAAGAGCTAAACTCGCATCACTTCCCTCTAAACTATTTATTTCGTTAGAAGGAGTAGATGCTATATCTATATTTTCTTGAACCGACTCAAATGAATGATTTACACTTGCCCATCCAATCAAGCAAAGAGAACTCACAACGCCAATAGCAAAAAAGAAGGGCGCTTTATATCTGGACTCTATATCAGGAACATTGGCAGGAAGGAGTGTCTTTTTATCATCCTCATTCAATTTTTGCTTTGTAATATTTAATAATGCTTTATTTGTCGCACTCACGATGATCTCCACCCCCAAAACTTGGGAAAATAGTGTCTGGGCTTGGCAGTGTCTGCCGTATCTAAAATCGCATCAAATATCGACTTAGGTGATACCTTATCCAATTGTTCAGAAAAGGAGATAAGTAATGATTTATGGCATATTTGATTAATTAAGCGCGGAACCCCACCACTTGCTTTCCAAATTGCCTTCATTTGAGACAGAGTAAATAAATCACTTTGACATCCAGACTCTAACATTCGATGTCTAATATAAGCTACAGTTTCACTGACGTTTAAAGGTCGTAAAGCAGCTGAAAATGTAATACGTTGGCGGAACTGTCGTAAATAGTATTGCGTTAAACGCTCATCCAACTCAGGTTGCCCAAATAGGACAATTTGTAATAATTTTTTATGATCGGTTTCTAAATTACCAAATAACCGTAACGTTTCTAAAGCTTCATCGCTTAACGCTTGAGCCTCATCAATAAATACAACCGCTGTTTTTTCTTCCGCTTGTAAATCTATCAGCTTTTCATGTATTCGATCTGTTAACGCAACATCATCACCGATTTGATCAAGCCATAGCTCTTTAGCTAAAGCTTGCCTCAATTCATGACCATTCATTACAGGGTTTGGTAAGTAGAGTAATTCAACATTACTTGGTAACTGGCTCATTAACATTCGACACACTAAGGTTTTACCAGTTCCAATTTCCCCTGTTACTTTAATAATCCCCTCTCCCATTGATATTGAAGACAACACCATTTGAATCGCTTCATAATGAGGTGGCAATCCATGAAAGAGAGAAGTATTAGGTGTTAAAGTAAAAGGTAACTGCTTTAAACCAAAGTGCTGTTCATACATATAACCAGTGATTACTCATCAGGGAACCATTCTTGTAATAGATCACGTGAACGTTCTAACTCTTCTTGCCAAGTATCCACACCAACAACTGTTGGTTTTAACAGGATAACTAATTCAGTTTTCTGTGTCAGTTGACTGATATTTCTAAATAAATACCCTAACGCTGGAATATCGCCAAGCAGTGGGACTTTTGAAACTTGATCCACTGTCTGTGATTTCATTAATCCACCAATAACAACTACATCACCACTTTTAGCACGAATTACAGAATCAGACTCTCGAATAGAACTTTTTGCCAATGGCAATTTCAACACACCACCCGACTCACCTAAATCAATCTCTTTAATCTCATTTTCAACATCTATGACAGATGGATGCACATGTAACATCACATTACCTTGGTCATCAATTTGTGGCGTTACATCTAATGATATACCAGAAAAGAATGGCGTTAATGTCACTTCAGGTGAGGCGTTCGAATTATCACCACTTCCTACAACACTTGAAACCTCTGTAACATAATATTCATCACGTCCAACTTTAATTACCGCTTTTTGGTTATTTGCAGCCGTCACTCTTGGACTAGAAAGTACATTAAGATCACCCTGCGTATCCATGAAACTTAGTACCGCATTGAAATTACCATCTGATACCGTGATATTTGTTTGACCACCTAATAAAGTACCGATGGCATCCATTCCTGGTAATGCACTTATCCCATCCGCACCGGGTATCGAACCCGGTGTTTGACCGAAGATAACATCAGTTCCACCTAAAGAAGCGGTTAAATTAGACCAGTTAATTCCTTGTTGATAACCATCACTAAGAGTTACTTCTAATAGTTTTGCTTCAAGAATAACTTGGCGTTGTAATCGTTTATGAGAGATAGTTAGAAATTGCTTTACTTTACGCAACTCATCTGGAGAAGCCGTAATCGTCACTACACTTGCTTGTGGTGAAACAACAACACTTCGACCAGCACCATTACCAATCATAACTGATACTGCTTTCTCTAGCTCTTTCCAGAAGTCACTTTCACTAATAGTTTCTATTTCTGTACCACCAGTGGCTGAAGAGCTACTACTGCTGCTAGATGAAGAGTTACTTGAATCGTCACTACTACTTGATGAACCACTTTCAGAGTTACTAATCGAACCTGTGGTGATAGTAGTTAAAGATCGACCTTTGCGGCTCAACTGTAAATAATCAACCGGAATGGTTTCTGTACGAATTGTTGCTGGGAAAACCTGTAATACCGAACCAACTTTAATAATTTCGTAACCATATAAATCTTCAACTGAAGACAACACTTCGTCTAACGTTACGTCATTAACATTCATTGTAATGCGCCCTGCAACCTTAGGATGCAAAACTACGCTATATTCAGTTCCTTTTACAAGACTAGTAAAAAAGGCTTTTGCATTTACATTATTTGCTTTTATTCTAAAACGCTTAAGCGGCTCTTCAATTTCAACCGTTGGTGCATTTAGATCTGGCATTAAATCGGCTTGTACCGAGGCTGGAAGTTCAGCTAATAATTGTGCGCCATTCTCATTAATTGATTGGTTTAAAGCTTCTTTTATTTCAACAGGATCACGGTGCCCCATTGAGCATCCTGCTAACGATACAGCCATAAATCCAATGATGACATTACGTACTTTCATTAATGTAAACCTTAATTCTTAATATCTTGTAAAAATAGGGAAAGGTGCCACTGTTTTCCTGAACGACCAATCAAAACACTTTCTTCGTTTATTGATAACAAAACATAGCCAGAAATCTTGTCACCTTTTATCATCGCTTGATTATCTAAAACGGCATTACACTCAGTACTATCATTACAAGTAATTGCTTGTAATGATGGAAAATATTGACGCTTCTTGACTACTTTAGCTTTTACTGGTGAACTAGGTTGTAGCCAACTTAATGGTTTGGTTGGATCTTGCCCTATTTCTGAAGCCTCAACAGTACTAGATAATAATGCTAAAACTAAAAACATACGTTTCATACTAACCGCCAATAAACCCTTTACTTGAACCTAGTGTATACACCTCTATCGCCACTTCAGCTTTAGGGTATTTTTTCACTTCATAATGGAAATTTCGCCAATAGTATTTAACTGGTAACGCTTCTAAATTAGATAAGTACTCTTCTATATCAAAATAGTTACCAGACAATACTAATCGTACTGGATGGATATAATAGCCAGCCTTATTATTTTCATCCAATAAGCGCTCAGAAGGCAATGTATTCAATGAAATTAATGTTAATTTCGAGGATTGCTGCAACACACTCTCCAATAACTGTGCCATTTGACTCGGCGAAACTAAAGAAGCAACTCGCTCAGAGAGCAAACTAGCGAGATCTTGGCTTTCTAGAGTGAGCTCTTGGTATTGCTTATTAACTTCTATATTAGGATCTTTTTGTAATCTGAACTGCGCTAGTTCAATCTGTTGTTTTAATGAAGCAATAGATCTAGTTACATGAGTAACTTCTCTTTCCGCTGTTTGATACTGAGCAATTTTTGGTTCAATGACGACTGTTAATGAAATAAAAATAACCGCAACCCAACCGACTAGAGTGATTAATATTTTTTCTCTCTGAGAAAGCGCAGCAAACATATCTTTGGCTTTATTCCAATGTTCCATTATTCTTCCCCTGACGCCTTAGTATTTAGAACAAATGAAACAATTCCTTTCTCATCCGTTTTTATCTCAAGTTGAGCAAAGGTACGGCCAATTAAGTGCACTTCATTTTCAAAACTATTTATCCAGTTAGGTATCACATCAGGAGTTCGAGCGTAGCCTATAAAATTGACGTTTTCACCTGACATATAAATTTTAGACAAAGAGATATTACCCTGACCTAATTGCGTTAAACTACTCATTACGCCCGAGTAACCAATTTGCATTCCTTCATCAAAGTTATCAATCACTTTCAATGAGGTTTTCTTCGACTCTATATCTTCTTTCAATCGTTGAATAGCAGCCATCTTAGCCGCAGAGGGCTTATGACTTTCTAGTTGTTGACTTAAACTGGCTAGCGTTTGTTTTTGGCTACTCTCTGTTATAGAAAGTGTTTGTATTTCAGTACTTAAATTATAGTATTGCCAATGGTAATATCCAACTATCGCAGCAGTAATAGTCAGACCTACCACCCAACTAACTACTACATTTTGCAAAGTAAAATAATCAGTTTTAGGTTTTAATCTATCATTATAAAGATTTATGCTAGGCTGATTGAATAATCCAAGCCAACTTAAAATCTCACCAGAACGAAAAACTCTTGGTTCATCCACTAATAATGTGCTGACCTGTACTCCAAGACGATTTTGTAATTCTGATGCTAGTAACACATCATCTTCATCATCACAGCGAAAATATAAGTGATTGATGTTTACACCATGCAACTGCGCACTTAAATAATCGAGAGATCTCTGTATTTCTAGCGCTAAACTATCAAGTTGAAAACCGTCAGAGAGTCCACCAGTTAATGGAGCAACAATGCCCCGTAAAGAGCGGTTTAAATGTAGGCTCCCTTCGCTAAAAGCCAGTAACTTAAATTCAGCCAACTTGCTATGGTTCAATAGCATAAAGCTACTTTCGTCCGGTTTAGAATAACTCCAAACCAATTCATCAGGTGTTACATTAACAACTTGGATTGAACATTCTTTTAATAATTCAACCACTGTTTGTATTGTAGATATTTGAGAGAGATATACCTGTAGTTTACCGTTAACCGCTTCAACACCATCAGCAACAATATCTGTAACTCGATCAGAAATTAAATCTTTAACTAAGAACGGTAATGCTCCTAGTAGCTCTTCTTTCGGTAAGTTAGGGTTCTCTATTTGAAAGGATTGATAAAGATGAGAACCAAGTATCACGTTAGTATGACAATCTGAAATACCATTTTTTTGACAAGCTAAAATTAGAGCCTCTTTCCAAGAGTTTTGTTGCTCAATTGGAGTAAAGTGACTTTCTTTTAGCTCATCATGACCATCACTTTTTGTAATATAAATGCCACCTTGCAATATCACAATTGATGTCGTTGTTTTTACTGAACGGGCTAATGTCAGTTTTTTAAATGCATCCATCATATTCATTTATTGCTCGATTCTCTTAACTTATATTCAATGTTCTAATTAGGTCGCATACATGATGAATAATCATACCGCATCCAACTACAGTTCGGTATGAAAATATCATGCTGTAAGAATACTTAGCTTCCCCAACGATTTTTTCTTTTCGGAATTGATATCTTTTCTTTATGACGAAATAGCGATGATTCTGCTTCAAAAAATCGCCCTTGAACACCTTTTACACCTAACTCTGTTAGTAACTTAAGCTCTTTTTTATTCTCAACACCAACAGCTAAAACTTGTACTTCAATAGTTTCACATGCTCCAAGCAAGCTACGTATGAATAATTGATTTTCATAGCGTTGATGAATGTCTTTAATTAAGCTTCGATGAAGTTTAATGTAATCAACATTTAGGTCTTTGATGTAATGTGTACTAACTATTGTTCTTCCAGCTTGCTCTACCACTAGCTTACAACCAAAACTTTTTAATAATTTTGCTATTGGCCTTACCGCATCTAAATACGTTACAACTTGCCCTTCAATTAATTCAAAACTTAAACGTTTGAGTTGCGCTCTAGGGGTTTGTAATAATCGGTTTTTTAACTGTCGTATGAATGCTGTACTTTGTAAGCTTTTCACTTGCAAGTGCACAGAAAACATATGCTCTGAAAAGTCAGGATCTGCCAGTAAAGGAAAGACTTGCTTTAAAACTGCACTATCCAGTTTTATTTGATAACCCACTTGCTTAATGGCAGGTAAAAAACGAGAAGCTTTGATTTGTATGCCATTCTCATCTTTAATCCGAGAAAATAACTCCAAGTGTAGCGGAACTAACTCACTATTCTCAAATATAAATGTCGGTTGCTTGTAAAGTAATAACTGTTCTTGTTCAAAAATAGCATCAAACAAGCTCCTCCAACGCACGCTTCCTAAACTCTCAGTTAATTGTTGCTGTTTTTTAAATAAGGACCAACTATTATTATTTTGTAATAAAGCACTGCGATGAGCCATGTCTAACTCATCCATTAAACGACCTCGCCTCTCTCCGCTCACATACATACTGACACCAATATGGCACCAATTATCAGCATCTAAACTCTTTGGTGGAGGGATTTTTTCTATTACTTTCAAACATTGAGATGCAAGTAGCTTCGCTTCTTTTAATGATTGCTGAGGAATTAACAACGCAAAATCTGATTGATAATAGCGAGAAAGAACACTATCACTATAACGCTGCATTATATTATTTAACTGCTTTCCAATCTCAACAATTAGTTCATCACCAGTCGCTTTACCTTGCTCTTCTATAAGCTCTTCCCAACCATTAATTCTTAATAATAAAAGAACACCCTGATGTTGTGATTCTTGTAACATTGACTCTAATTTACTATCAAATAATACACGATTCGCAGAACCTGTCAGCTGGTCTAAAAATGTATGAGTCCGAATAAATGTATCAAAGCGACTACGTTCTTTACGTGCATCCTTCAATTCTGTAATAACATTATCTAAAGCTAAGCTTGCCGTTGCTGGCCATTCATCTTCACTTCCTATTGCATAAGCATCAAGTTTTCCTGCAAGTAGCATTCGCCCTCGTTCTTCTAGCAACTCTGACCCATGTAGCTGTTTTCTTAGCCATACAACCCCCCACAAAAGAAACACTATAATCACTGCAATGGCTGCTGTAATTGAAAATAACGCACCTAAAGAATAAGTGAACGCACTATAGGGAGGGATAGATTTAAAGGTAATGGCATAACCTTTATTCATTTGGAGTGGGAATGTTTTTTTATACAATAAGCTATCATCTGGCATAATAGCTAAGGTTTGAAAAGAATACACACTCCCTGTAGCTGAAGATAATTCCATACTAACTACACTACTGGCTTTTAACAGTTTTGGTAGCCATTTAGCCATTGACTCAGCCTCTTCAGGCGCAAGCAATTCTTCATCAACAACACTAACAACGCCAAGTAAATAGTGCTCAAGATATTCATTACCAATTTGTTTAAATGATATGGTTCCACCAAGCATTAAAATAAAAATAGCAGCAGAAACCATAAGTGTTACAAATGAAATAAGACGATTACTTAAGCGTAAGCTCGGGGTTTTTCTCATTAAACTCTTCTTCCTTGAAGAAAACCGATCGTAAATGATCGCATAATTTTCTATATAAATTTTAGAGCCACATCTAACTATGCAGTAAACATAACAAAATCTTTATTCATACTTCAATCTAGTGAATATACACTGAGATTTATAGAACTATAAATCATAAAAAAGCCTCGATAATTCGAGGCCTTTACTGTCATTATCTCGACATCAATATTTAGAACGGAATATCGTCATCGAAGTCCATTGGTGGCTCATTATACTGAGGTTGAGCCGCCTGCGGTGCCTGTTGTTGTGGTGCTTGCTGCTGTTGTGGAGCAAAATTATTTTGCTGAGCAGGTTGTTGAGCTGGCTGCTGAGGTTGTCCCCAATTACCTTGCTGCTGCTGTTGACCACTAGCAGGTGCGCCTTGACCGCGGCCGCCAAGCATTTGCATTACGCCATTAAAGCCTTGAACAACCACTTCCGTTGTAAAACGATCTTGACCATTCTGATCTTGCCACTTACGTGTTTGAAGTTGACCTTCAATATACACTTGCGAGCCTTTACGTAAATATTCACCAGCAACTTCCGCCAACTTGCCAAACAGAGACACACGGTGCCATTCTGTTTTTTCACGTTGTTCACCCGTTGCTTTATCACGCCATGATTCTGACGTTGCGATTGTAATATTTGCTACCGCACCGCCACTTGGCATGTAACGGATTTCAGGATCTTGCCCTAAGTTACCAACAAGGATAACTTTATTTACACCACGGCTGGCCATAGTTTGCTCCAGATAGATTAGGGGTATGCATAGTGCTACCCGGTTATATATACAGTAGTCTTCAGTCTAACACGTTCATGGTTATTTCTGATAGCCCTAAAGCTAGAATCGATTCATGAGTAATTTAAAATAATACATAAGAATATTTATTTAAACTTACAATAGAACTCCATTTCACTTAAAGGGTGATTTCGACCGAATAAATTCTGATAATAAATAATAACTACCAAATTATCAGTAAAACATTTAACTCTAATTACCTGCGAAAGCATGAGCTATTGATGTAGATAACCCATGCTATATTAATGATAATGATTAAATAAATCGCATTAATAAGATGCCTAACACCTCTTTAAAACGAAACAACTTCATTTCACTATATTTAATCGTTACACTTTATCTTATAACGATGACGCTCATGTAAGAGCATTTTTATTAATTTTAAAGTTATTGTCTATTTAGGACTCAGTTATGATCAAAAAATGTCTTTTTCCTGCCGCAGGCTACGGCACTCGCTTTTTACCAGCAACTAAATCAATGCCAAAAGAGATGATGCCAGTAGTAAACAAACCTCTGATTGAATATGGCGTAGAAGAAGCTATCAATGCGGGTATGGACGGGATCTGTGTTGTAACAGGCCGTGGCAAGCATTCATTAATGGACCACTTTGATAAAAACTACGAACTAGAACATCAAATCAGTGGTACCAATAAAGAAGAACTGCTTGATGATGTTCGTGAACTCATTGATGCAGCTCACTTTACTTATATCCGCCAGCGCGAAATGAAAGGTTTAGGTCATGCTATTCTTACTGGTCGTGAACTAGTGGGCGATGAACCTTTTGCTGTCGTACTTGCTGATGATTTATGCGTGAACGAAGAGCAAGGAGTTCTTTCTCAAATGGTTGCATTGTATAAGCAATTCCGTTGCTCTATCGTTGCAGTAGAAGAAGTACCAGATAACGAAACTCACAAATACGGCGTTATTGCGGGTGAGATGATCAAAGACGATCTTTACCGTGTAGATAGCATGGTAGAAAAACCAGAACCAGGTACAGCACCAAGTAACCTTGCCATTATTGGTCGCTACATCTTAACTCCTGATATTTTTGAGATCCTAGAAACAACAGAACCGGGTAAAGGCGGTGAAATCCAAATTACGGATGCACTATTAAAACAAGCTCAATCTGGTTGTGTTCTTGCGTATAAGTTTAAAGGTAAGCGTTTTGACTGCGGTAGCGTTGAAGGTTACATCGAAGCAACTAACTACTGCTACGAAAATGTTTATTTAAAAGATAAAAAATCTGCTGAACTTGCAAAGCAAAAAACAGGTAAAAAATAACCCCTTGATTTGCTAATCATACTAATGTCTTGTGATTTATTACAAGGCATTTTCATATCTCTTATAGAATCTCTCTTCTAATAACATTACTGTTTTTTTATCCAGTACCTCTTTGCTGTTTTAATACTCTGTGCAATACTTATTCTCTAGTTATTGTTTAAGCAGAGAGACGTTCCATGGATAAAATTGAAGTTCGAGGGGCAAGAACCCATAACCTAAAAGATATTAGCTTAACTATCCCACGAGATAAGCTAACGGTTATTACGGGATTATCAGGCTCAGGTAAATCCTCTTTGGCCTTTGATACCTTGTATGCAGAAGGTCAACGACGCTATGTTGAATCTTTGTCTGCATACGCTCGTCAATTTTTATCATTAATGGAAAAACCAGATGTTGACCACATTGAAGGGCTTTCTCCTGCGATTTCTATCGAACAAAAATCCACATCTCATAACCCAAGATCGACAGTCGGTACAATTACTGAAATCTACGATTACTTACGTCTTCTATACGCACGTATTGGCGAACCTCGTTGTCCTGAACATCATGTCGAATTAACAGCACAAACTATCAGCCAAATGGTAGATAAAGCGCTAGAGTTGCCTGAAGGCACAAAGCTGATGTTGTTAGCACCTATTGTGAAAGAGCGTAAAGGTGAGCATGTTAAGACGTTAGAAAATTTAGCCGCACAAGGATTTATTCGTGCTCGTATTGATGGTGAAGTGTGTGATCTCTCCGATCCTCCGACATTAGAACTTCATAAAAAACACACCATTGAAGTGGTTGTTGATCGTTTTAAAGTTCGAGACGATTTAAAACAACGCCTTGCTGAATCTTTTGAAACCGCGCTAGAGCTCACTGGTGGTATTGCTGTTGTTGATTACATGGATGATACCAAGCATGAGCCTCTGATCTTTTCTGCCAACTTTGCCTGTCCACATTGTGGCTACAGTATGTCTGAACTTGAGCCTCGTCTGTTTTCATTCAATAACCCTGCTGGCGCTTGTGGTACTTGTGATGGCTTAGGGGTTCAACAGTATTTTGATGCTGATCGTATTGTTTTAGATAATAAGCTCAGTATTGCTGAAGGGGCGATTAAAGGTTGGGATCAAAAAAACTATTATTACTTTCAAATGTTAGGCTCATTAGCCAAACACTATGGGTTTGATCTTTTTGCGCCATTTAAATCACTATCAAAGAAATTTCAAAATATCATTCTTAATGGTTCAGGAACAGAAGAAATTGAGTTCCAATACAGCAATGATCGCGGCGATCTACGCGTTAAGCGCCATCCTTTTGAAGGAATATTAAACACGCTTGATCGACGCTACAAAGAAACAGAATCAAGTTCAGTTCGTGATGACCTATCAAAGTATATTTCAACTCAGTCATGTTCAAGCTGTCACGGAACTCGCTTACGTTTAGAAGCTCGTAGTGTATTTGTTGGTGACACAACATTACCTGAAATCTGTGAAATGAGCATTCAAGATTCAATGGCCTTTTTTAGTTCACTGGAGCTGAAAGGACAGAAAGCTCAAATTGCAGATAAGGTCATGAAAGAGATTAATGAGCGCCTGAATTTCCTTATCAATGTTGGTCTAAATTACCTTAATCTATCACGTAGTGCTGATACTCTTTCTGGTGGTGAAGCTCAACGTATTCGTCTTGCAAGTCAAATAGGTGCAGGATTAGTCGGTGTTATGTACGTTCTTGACGAGCCTTCTATCGGCCTTCACCAACGAGATAATGAACGCCTATTGAGAAACCCTTAACCATCTTCGAGATCTGGGCAATACAGTTATTGTTGTGGAGCACGATGAAGACGCAATAAGAAGTGCGGATCATATTATTGATATCGGTCCTGGGGCCGGAATTCATGGTGGTCATATTGTCGCAGAAGGCAGTTACCAAGATATTATTTCAAATCCAGAATCGCTAACAGGTCAATACCTAAGTGGCGCTAAAGAAATTTCCATTCCACATGAGCGAATTAAAGCAGACCCTAAAAAACAAGTTGAACTGATTGGCGCAACTGGCAATAACTTAAAAAATGTCACACTCAAATTACCGGTTGGTCTGTTTACGTGCGTTACTGGCGTTTCAGGCTCTGGCAAATCAACACTAATCAACGATACTTTCTTTAAGATTGCTCATACTCAGTTAAATGGAGCCACAACATCAGAACCAGCACCCTATAAAAAGATCAAAGGTATTGAACACTTTGATAAGGTTATCGATATTGATCAAAGTCCAATTGGGCGAACTCCTCGATCAAACCCTGCGACTTATACTGGGATCTTTACCCCTATTCGTGAGTTATTTTCTGGTACGCCAGAATCTCGTTCTCGTGGGTATAAGCCGGGCCGCTTCAGTTTTAATGTCCGCGGTGGCCGCTGTGAAGCTTGTCAGGGAGATGGAGTAATTAAAGTTGAGATGCATTTCTTGCCTGATGTTTATGTTCCTTGTGATGTGTGTACCGGTAAGCGCTATAACCGTGAAACTCTAGAAGTAAAATACAAAGGTAAGAGCATTGATGAAGTCCTTCAAATGACCATTGAAGATGCCAATTCTTTCTTCCAACCAGTCCCTGTTATTGCTAGAAAGCTGCAAACACTAATGGATGTAGGGCTATCTTATATTCGTTTAGGTCAAGCAGCGACCACCTTATCTGGTGGTGAAGCTCAACGAGTTAAATTAGCTCGCGAACTATCAAAACGAGATACAGGGAAAACACTATATATCCTAGATGAACCCACCACAGGTCTGCATTTTCACGATATTCAGCAATTATTGAATGTACTGCATCGCTTACGTGAGCGAGGTAATACCATTGTCGTGATCGAACATAACCTTGATGTTGTAAAAACAGCGGATTGGATTATTGATCTTGGTCCAGAAGGTGGACAAGGTGGAGGAGAGATTGTAGCTGAAGGAACACCTGAGAACGTGGCTCTTGTTGAAGGCTCTCATACTGCACGCTTCTTAAAACCAATGTTGAATAAGCAATAAATTCCGCACTTTATAAGGTGAATACGATAGAATAAAGCCAGCATTTTGTTGGCTTTACTTTTTATATTCATGCTCGCAATAGGAATTGATTAATACATGGCAACGCTACTTACCCAAGGAACGCAACTAGAAGCAAGAAAGGTTAGAAAACCATTAACTAAATCTTTTTTATTTAGCCTTAGTACTCTTTTCTTTGTCTGTGCTCACTTCTTTCAACCAAACCCTGGCGGTTCAGGCTTACACCTTGCATTTAATGCCATCTCTTGGATCCCTGCTAGTATTGCTATTGCTATTGGTGTATTTCATATAGCCAAACAAGGACTCCTTAAATATTCAACTTTAACACTTGTTTTATCATTGTCTGTAATACTACTCTCTATCCCCTTATTTTATCATGATGCCTCACCAGAATTAGCACTCGGTAAGTTCTTAGGCTTATGGGCTGGGCTAATTTTTTTCATTACATTGCAACAATTCGCTTTTTCAAATAAACAAAAGCAATGGCTTTTATGGTGTATTATTGGCTCTGTTTTAATTGAGACTAGTATAGGTTACATCCAATATATCTTTCTAAAAGAAGGTAATGGCTTTGGCTATAACGTTATCGTTAATCGACCTTATGGTATTTTTCAACAACCTAATGTTATGGCAAGTTTCTTAGCTACAGGGCTTGCTATTGCCTCTTATTTCCTAGCTAGACAACCGACTAAATACCGTGAAAACATCATTGCACTAACCCTGCTTTATGCAACTATCATATTTACAGTACCGCTGATTATCGTCTTGGCATCTCGTACAGGATGGCTTGCTACCATTTTTAGTATTACTTTATTAACACCCTATATGTGGAAATACTGTACTAAACAACGATTTTTTTCTTGGATATTAGCAATAGTTATAGGTTTTAGTGGTCATTATGCTCTCCTCGAAATATCAAAAGAAAAAGAGACGAATAACGCATCAACTATCATTCAAAAAACCAGTTTAGCGAATGCGAGACAATACATTTTCCCTCAAGCTCTCGATATGTTCTTAGAGAAACCAATCACAGGGTATGGTTACGGGAATTTTGAAGCAGAATACACCTTGTATACAGCTAAACAACATCAACTCTCAACGACCTATAGACCTGGGCTTCCTTCGATGGAACACCCTCACAACGAAGTTCTATATTGGGGAGTAGAAGGAGGTGTTGTCGCTATTTTAGGTTTGCTTATTGCTGCTGGTGGCGTACTGCTAAAGATAAGAAAAAGTAAACTAGATACACAGTTTGCTTTACTTGCCTTAATTGCTCCTATTTTTATTCATAGCCAATTAGAGTACCCGTTCTATCACTCAATGGTTCATTGGTTCACTTTTATTATTCTTCTCTTTTGGATAGATCAACTTAGCTGTAAGTACAAAAAGCGCCATATCGGCGATATCATAAAAGTAGCTTTACGTATAAGTTCGTTAGTTCTCCCAATTGTTACTGCTTTCTATATGCTTTCAACGCTGCATACCAATTGGGTATTAACGAAATTTGAAACCACCCGCCCAATGAACCCTGATATTTTAAATCAAGTGACTAACCCTGTTGCTTGGGAAGATAGATTTAATTGGGATGTGCTTTCAGCTCAGCTAACTATAGGGATTATGAATAAAAAATCAGAATTAATTACACCCTATATAACATGGTCAAAAGAGCTTATAAAAACAAAGCCTAGACCTGCATTTTATCAAAACCTAATCATTGCTTATCAAGCTCTTGGGCAAGTTCAAAATGCAGAAGATATAAGAAGAGAGGCGATTTTCTTATTTCCAAATAATAAATTTGAATCGGTAGAATTAGATGAAAAACTTCGCCAGAACTCCTCTGTATTAAAAGAGAAAAATAAATAAACGATTCATAAAAACCGCTGATTATTCAGCGGTTTTTTGGTTAATTCTTAAAGAACATCAGATAAAGCCTTAAGACAAAGAGCCACATTTTCTTTCTTAGCCGCATACCCCATTAAACCAATACGCCATGCTTTCCCTGCTAAATCTCCCAGTCCAGCACCAATTTCTAAATTATATTCATTCAGTAGGCGTGACCTAATCGCAGCATCATCAACACCTTCCGGAATATAAACTGCATTCAATTGTGGCAACCGATAAGCTTCATCAACAATAAATTGAATACCTAGAGCTTCTAAACCTTGTTTTAGCTCTTGATGATAATATGCATGTCTACTCCACGCTTCTTCTATTCCTTCATTTTTTAGCATTAATAATGCTTCATGTAAGGCGTATAAACTATTGACTGGGGCCGTATGGTGATAGCTTCTTTTTCCCTCACCACTCCAATAACCTAACACCAAACTTTGATCTAAAAACCAACTCTGTACGGGCGTCTTTCTCGATGTCATCTTCTCAACGGCTTTATTCGAGAACGTCACAGGAGACAAACCTGGTGTACAAGATAAACATTTTTGGGAACCAGAATACACCGCATCCAATTGCCATTCATCCACCAATAATGGAACGCCACCTAATGACGTCACCGCATCCACAATGGTTAGGCATCCATGCTTACGTGCAAGTTCAGAAATAGCTCTAGCGTCACTCAATACTCCTGTAGACGTTTCTGCATGCACAAAAGCGACAATAGTAATATCAGGATGTTGTTCTAACGCTTGTTTCACTTTATCTAACGAAACTGGTTCTCCCCACTTATCATCAATAACAATTGCAGTACCGCCGCAACGCTCAACATTTTGTCGCATTCGTTCGCCAAAAACACCATTACGACAAACTAAAACCTTCTCGCCAGCTTCAACTAAGTTAACAAAACAAGTTTCCATTCCTGCACTTCCAGGGGCTGATACTGCAATCGTGAACTCGTTTTCTGTTTGAAATGCGTATTTAAGTAACTCTTTAACCTCATCCATCATTTTTATGAATAATGGGTCAAGATGGCCAATTGTAGGTCGGCTTAAGGCTTGTAATACTTGTGGTGAAATATCTGATGGACCAGGTCCCATAAGGGTTCTTCTTGGTGGGATAAAACTTTGCATTATTCACTCCTTGAAATATAGGGTGTACAAAGAATAGACACAAAAATAATTAAACTCAATTAGACTAAGTCATTAGAGTGACTAAACTAGAAAAAACACCATCAAAACACCTACTTTTACTTTAAAGAGAAGAAATACAAATAAAGTTGTTACCACTTGTTGACATTTAAGCCATAAAAAAGCACATTATTAATACGTATTTTGTTCCTTTGAAATACATAAAGAAGAGGAGCATTACCTAGGTAACTTAATTTGTGGAGTCCAAACTCCTAGTCAACTAAGTGAGGGAGAGTAATGCCGAGACGAACTTTATTGGGAAAACTTCGTCGGTCGTTTAGGCTGAATCCTAACGATTGTCACTTATTTTTTAAGTGAAGGGCTTCTAGCAACTATTTATTTCTTGCTATCACCCCTTCACCTTTATTTTACACATTGGATGTAGTCGGGAGACAGGAAAGTGAACCCTATTAATGTTGCTAAATTTGGTGGCACTAGCGTTGCCAATTTCGAAGCAATGAGCTGCAGCGCTCATGTTGTCGAGCAGAATCAAAAAACTCACCTTGTGGTTATTAGTGCTTGCTCTGGCGTTACTAATTTATTGGTAGAGCTCGCTAACGGTGTACAAGATAACCAAAGAAAAAAAGATATTTTTGAAGAGTTAAAGTCCATTCACTTTTCTGTATTAGATCAACTCTCTGATCCTATTTATCCAGAGAAAGCTATTCTTGAAATCCTTGAAGACATAAAAAAAGCGGCCGATGCAGCTTCATTTCAATCAAGTGATAAACTCACTGATCATCTTGTTTCTTGCGGTGAGCTCATGTCAACTCACCTATTTACTCAACTATTAATTGAACGCGGTAACTCTGCCGTTCGCTTTGATATCAGAACAGTTCTTCGCACCGATGCACAATTTGGTAAAGGTGAGCCACAACTTGAAGAAATATCTCAGCTAGCTCAAGCTAAACTCGCACCTCTTTGCCAGAAACATATTGTCGTAACACAAGGTTTCATTGGGTCTGATAATGAAGGAAATACAACGACATTAGGTCGAGGTGGCAGTGATTATAGTGCGGCATTAATAGCTGAATCTGTAAATGCTTGTGGATTAGAAATTTGGACTGATGTTCCTGGTATTTATACTACCGACCCTCGCATTGCACCTGCTGCATCTCCAATCCCAGAAATTAGCTTTAGTGAAGCTTCAGAGATGGCAAACTATGGTGCTAAAATTTTACACCCATCAACACTATTACCCGCTCTACGTCATCAAATCCCTGTGTTTGTTGGTTCATCAAAAGAACCAGAAAAAGGCGGTACGTGGATAAAGCAAAAAGTAGACAGCTCTCCATTATTTAGAGCGCTAACCTTACGTTGCAATCAAACCATGGTGACATTACATAGTCCAAACATGTTCCATGCTTATGGTTTTCTAGCTGAAGTATTTAAAATATTAGCTAAATATCAGATTTCAGTCGATTTAATTACCACCTCTGAAGTAAGTGTCGCTCTTACTCTTGACCAAACTAATACCAACGGTAAAGCGCCAGAATTACCTTTTGAAGCCCAACAAGAATTAGAAAAATTATGCACGGTTGAAATAGAAAACGATCTATGTCTAATTGCACTTATTGGTAATCAAATGAGTGACTCTAAAGGATATGCTAAGCAAGTGTTTGGAGCTTTAGAAGATTTCAATCTACGCATGATTTGTTATGGAGCAAGTCAGCATAATTTATGTTTCTTGTTACATGAATCAGAATCTAAACGTGCGGTTCAAGTTCTACATAAAGAACTATTTGAAAAGTAGAAAATCATGTTCTAAACCTATTAAACTAAAAAATCCCATTAATTGATTATTAATGGGATTTTTAATGTTTATTATGAAAAAGATCTTAGTTTAGATTTGGCCCTAGCCACTTTTCAGTTTCTAACATATCCCAACCTTTTCTCTCTGCATAACTTTCAGCTTGATCTTGCTGTATTTGAGCAATAGCAAAATAACGAGAGTCTGGGTGTGAGAAATACATACCCGACACTGATGCGCCTGGCCACATCGCATAACTTGAGGTTAATGACATACCAATCGATTCTTCAACATTCATCAACTCCCATAAGCTTCCTTTTTCCGTATGCTCAGGGCAGGCAGGATAACCAGGAGCAGGGCGAATACCTTGGTATTTTTCACGGATAAGATCATCATTAGAAAGATCTTCATCTGGTGAATATCCCCAGATATCTTTACGAACTTCTTTGTGTAAATACTCAGCAAATGCTTCGGCTAAGCGATCTGCTACGGCTTGGATCATAATGGCGTTATAGTCATCACCTTTGGCTTTATACTCATCCGCTAGATCTCGCTCACCAATACCTCCAGTCACAGCAAAGCCACCTATCCAATCGGCTTTTCCGCTCTTTTTCGGCGCGATATAATCAGATAGACAATAGTTAAACCCTTTTGGCTTTTCTGTTTGTTGGCGTAAATTATGTAGAACTTTCAATACCACAGTACGTGATTCATCGGTATACACTTCAATATCATCATCAACACTGTTAGCAGGAAAAATAGCACACATTCCTCGCGCTTTTAGTAAGCCTTCTTTTTCTACACGATCCAACAGATCGTTCGCATCTTTATATAAACGCTTCGCCTCTTCACCCACTTCTTCATGATCTAAAATTGCAGGATATTTTCCCATTAAAGACCATGTCATAAAGAAAGGGGTCCAATCAATATATTGGCGTAACGTAGCAACATCCATATCATCAATAATATGCACACCCGGCTTTACAGGTACAGGAGGCGTGTAGTTTACCCAATCAATATCGACTTGGTTTTCTCGTGCTCTTGCTAGTGAAACGGGTTTTGTTCGTGGTGTTTTACGGCTATGTTGATCACGCACACGCTCGTAATCTAAATCCAACTTCTCAATAAATGCTGGTTTCAATTCATTAGAAAGCAATGACGTACAAACACCAACAGCACGAGAAGCATTATTAACATAAACCACAGGTTGGGAGTAGTTTTGTTCTATCTTAACAGCAGTATGTGCTTTAGAGGTTGTTGCTCCACCAATTAAAAGTGGCAAATCAAACCCTTGACGCTCCATCTCTTTAGCGACATGAACCATCTCATCAAGTGATGGAGTAATAAGACCTGAAAGTCCGATAATATCGACATTCTCTTCTTTTGCTACTTTTAGTATTTTCTCACAAGAAACCATTACACCTAGATCAATAATCTCGTAGTTATTACATTGTAGTACTACGCCTACGATGTTCTTTCCGATATCATGAACATCACCTTTTACTGTAGCTAAAAGAATTTTTCCGTTAGTAGATCCCACATCTTTAGTTGCATTAATGAATGGCTCTAAATGCGCTACCGCTTGCTTCATTACACGAGCAGATTTAACTACTTGAGGAAGAAACATCTTACCTTCACCAAATAAGTCACCAACCACATTCATACCATCCATTAATGGACCTTCTATAACATGAATTGGACGTTCAGAATTTACACGAGCTTCTTCGGTATCTTCAACAATGAAATCAGTAATCCCTTTTACTAATGAATGCTCAAGACGTTTTTCAACCGACCATGAGCGCCACTCAAGTGCTGATTTATCTTCGACTTTTCCGACAGCACGCTCTAGATACTCTGTCGCGATATCTAGTAGTCGTTCTGTTGAATCATTGCGACGGTTAAGAACGACATCTTCTACCGCTTCGCGTAAATCTTCTGGTAAGTTATCGTAAATCTCTAATTGACCAGCGTTCACTATCCCCATATCCATACCATTCTTAAAGCAGTGATATAAGAACACAGCATGAATCGCTTCACGTACGTAATTATTACCTCGGAATGAGAATGATACGTTAGATACGCCACCTGAAATCATGGCATGAGGAAGCGTTCTTTTTATATCGGCAACTGCTTCAATAAAATCAACAGCGTAGTTGTTATGTTCATCGATTCCCGTAGCAACAGCAAAGATATTTGGGTCAAAAATAATGTCTTCTGGCGGGAAACCAATTTCATCTACTAAGATATTATAAGCGTTAGTACATATTTCAATTTTTCGCTCACGAGTATCGGCCTGACCCACTTCATCAAAAGCCATCACAATCACAGCTGCACCATAACGACGGATCAACTTAGCTTGCTGTAAGAATTTTTCTTTACCTTCTTTAAGCGATATCGAGTTAACAATACCCTTACCTTGGATACATTTAAGGCCAGCTTCGATAACTTCCCACTTAGAAGAATCGACCATCACAGGAACTTTAGATATCTCTGGTTCTGAAGCACATAGATTTAAGAATTTAACCATACACGCTTCAGCATCAAGCATGCCTTCATCCATGTTGATATCAATAATTTGAGCGCCATTTTCTACTTGCTCACGAGCGACACTCAAGGCTTCATCGTATAACTCTTCTTTGATTAAACGCTTAAAACGAGCAGAACCGGTAACATTGGTTCTTTCACCTACGTTCACAAAAAGAGAGTCTTTCTCAATAGTTAATGGTTCTAAACCAGATAAACGACAAGCAACAGGAAGTCTCGGTAATTGACGTGGCTTAACCCCTTCTACCACTTGTGCCATTTGACGAATATGCTCTGGAGTCGTACCACAACAACCTCCAATCAAGTTTAGAAAACCACTCTCGGCCCACTCTTTTACGTGTTCTGCCATTTCTTCTGGAGAGAGATCATATTCACCAAAGGCATTAGGCAAGCCTGCATTCGGGTGTGCTGAAACACTGCACTCAGAAATACGAGACAGCTCACTTACATATTCACGTAATTCATCAGGTCCTAATGCACAATTCAAACCAAATGAGATTGGTTTAACATGACGCAAAGCATTGTAGAACGCTTCTGTAGTTTGTCCTGAAAGCGTACGACCTGAAGCATCTGTAATCGTACCTGAAATCATCACCGGTAATGTAATACCCATTTCTTCAAAAACAGATTCAACGGCAAAAGAACACGCTTTTGCATTTAAAGTATCAAAGATGGTTTCAATAAGAATTAAATCAGAACCACCATTGATTAATGCACGAGTTGATTCAGAGTAAGCTTCGACTAATTCATCGAAAGAGACATTTCGGTAACCAGGGTCATTTACGTCAGGAGAAATAGAACACGTTCGATTCGTTGGGCCTAAAACACCTGCAACATAACGCGGTTTATGAGGCGTTTTTAATGTCCATTCATCTGCGACTTCTCTTGCTAATTTTGCAGCTTCGAAGTTCATTTCTTCGCTCAGACTTTCCATATCATAGTCAGCCATTGCGATCGTTGTTGAGTTAAAGGTGTTAGTCTCTAAGATATCTGCACCCGCTTCTAAATAAGCAGAATGAATATCTCTAATAATTTGAGGACGAGAAAGCACTAGAAGATCATTGTTACCTTTTAAGTCACAATGCCAATCACTAAAGCGCTCTCCACGATAATCTTGTTCTTCAAACTTATACTCTTGGATCATGGTTCCCATGCCACCATCGATCAAAAGTATACGTTCCAGAAGGTGCTTTTCTATTTCAGTTTTCTTATTGCTTCCTGCCACGGTACTGCCTCATCCATAATACGTTTCTGTTACAATCCTATCACACATCGAATAGGAATCTAGACGTCCAAAATAGATTTATTTATCCAAATTAGAAATAAAGTTTGATATTTATCAATTTGAGTGGAAAATGACCTGAATCACATTTTGTTACATAAATAAGATATATAGAGGTTAACAATGTCCGTATATAACACACTCTGCTTTCTTGCAGCTGCTGCTATGTTAATCGCATTTTTTAATAGCAAAATAGGAAAAATGCAGACAACGATAGCAATCACTGCAGGCTCAATGATGCTATCACTAGGGATAATTTTTGCTGGTCACAATGATTGGTTTCATCTTAGAGAAGTTGCGACTGAAACTCTGACAGATATAAATTTCGAAGATTTTTTATTAAAAGGAATATTAGGTTTCTTATTATTTGCTGGCGGGCTAGGGATAAAACTTCAAAACCTTAAAGATCAAAAGTGGGAAATAACCGTACTTGCTTTAGGAGCTACCTTATTCTCAACTTTCTTTATTGGTTTTACTCTATGGGGAATATGTAATCTAATAGGTATTAATCTTGATTTAATCTACTGCTTATTATTTGGCTCATTGATCTCACCAACCGATCCTATTGCCGTACTTGCGATAGTAAAAAAGCTGAATGCTCCACAACGTATTTCGACTCAAATCGAAGGTGAATCATTATTCAATGATGGTTTTGGTTTAGTAATTTTCGTTACGCTATTTACCATTGCTTTTGGTTCAGAAACACCAACAATTGGTAGTGTAACAGCACTATTTTTACAGGAAGCTATTGGCGGTATTATTTACGGTTTCCTTTTAGGTTTAATTTTCCATTATCTAATAAGTTCAACTAATGACCATTCAATGGAATTATTATTAACCATAGGTATCCCAACATCAGGTTATGCATTTGCTGAAGTCATTCATGTTTCAGGTCCTTTAGCTATGGTCGTATCTGGTATAATGATCGGCAACTGGACCCGTTATATTGGTTTTTCAAAAGAAAGTGAAGAGCATTTAGACCATTTCTGGGAGCTTGTTGATGAATTCTTAAATGGCGTGTTATTTCTTCTTATTGGTATGTCTATGTTGTTATTCCAATTCCATCAAGAAGACTGGATCTTAATGGCAATATCTATCCCACTGGTGCTAGCAAGTCGCTATTTAAGCGTTTACTTACCATATATTGGCTTTAAACGATTCAGAACTTATAACCCATTATCCGTAAATATCTTAACTTGGGGCGGCCTTCGAGGCGGACTGGCTTTAGCGATGGCTTTGGCTATCCCATCAGGCATTATCATCATCCCAGATAAGAATATAGATGTCAGAGAAATTATTCTTGTTATGACTTATTCTGTTGTTGTTTTCTCTATTTTGGTTCAAGGCTCAACCATTACAACCATGATTGAAAAAGCAAAGAAATTAGAAAAAGATTCTTAATCCATAGCACTATCAATTATTAATGGAGATGCATATTGTGTATCTCCATTTTTTATATCTATAATACCAATTCCGTTAATTAACTTATCAATTTTAACCAATATCTAAAGCAGAGTAAGATGACTCTGTCTTTATCTTCACAAAACCGATTCCACGCTCTACATAATGTCTCTACGATATCGTCATAGTTTTCGAAGCACCTGTTTGCTACTTCATTTTGGCGGAGCCAACTCCATACCTGTTCTATAGGGTTAAGTTCGGGCGAATAAGGTGGGATATGAATTATGGTGAGGTTCTCAAATTCATCGGCAAGATAGCTCTGGTGCCAACTCGCTTGATCCATGATAACAACAGCATGCTTGCCAGCTAGTGTGGCTTGAGAAATTAATCTGAGTTGCTCTTTCATTGCTTCCATATTGCTCAGGGGAACCACTATCGCTTCAGTTTCTCCTGTCGTGACACATACAGCTCCGAAAAGGTATGCATACTCAAATTGCTGTTGTTGTACTACTCTAGGGCGGGTCCCTTTCTCTGCCAATATGCGCGTTGTTGTATTGCGTTGACCAAATCTAGCCTCGTCTTGAAACCATATTTGAACATCTTTTAAGGGGACATGACCAGGGATCTTAAGGAGCGTTTCGATTGGGAATTTTTTTAAAAGCTTCTTGAGCTTCAACTGACTGCTTAGGATGTTTGGAACGAGTTGTAATCCAACTCAAACCTATGTCATGTAATAACTGATAGAGCGCCGACTTTTTATATGATGTATTGAAGTTGCTTTCTATATAGAGCCCAATGTCTCTTGCTTGAAGACGACCGCCACTCTCATTTACGGCATGTTCGATAACACATT
Source organism: Aliivibrio wodanis (assembly GCF_052920805.1). Taxonomy (NCBI): domain Bacteria; kingdom Pseudomonadati; phylum Pseudomonadota; class Gammaproteobacteria; order Vibrionales; family Vibrionaceae; genus Aliivibrio; species Aliivibrio wodanis. The sequence continues at coordinate 2,716,335 of NZ_JBREXA010000002.1, read as the reverse complement.
CTTTGAGTTGTGATTTTTGCTCGTCTGTTAGGCGATAAGGCCTACCAGAATGTGGTTTCTCTTGAAGTCCTTGAAGACCATTGTTGAGATATGCTTTGACCCATTTATTGACGCTTACTCTGCTAACTTTAAGATACTTAGCTATTTGAGTGCGACTTTTACCGTCAACAAAATGAGAAACGGATAAATAACGCACTCTAAGTCGAGCATTGGATGTGGAATTAATCAAACTCGGGAAATCATGCTTCATAAGGACTCCTTTTAAGAGTCCATATTAGATCATAAAATTAACGAAATTGGTATTATAACCTGAACGATTCGTTTTATTCAGATGTAAAAAAGCCCTAATCTTTCGATTAGGGCTTTCTTGGTGTAGTGGCGGAGTGGACGGGACTCGAACCCGCGACCCCCGGCGTGACAGGCCGGTATTCTAACCAACTGAACTACCACTCCGCAGTGTCTATTCAGGTGTATCTTAATTTAAAAGCCTGGCGATGTCCTACTCTCACATGGGGAAACCCCACACTACCATCGGCGCTATTACGTTTCACTTCTGAGTTCGGCATGGGATCAGGTGGGTCCATAACGCTATGGTCGCCAAGCAAATTCTTTCTATCTACCTCACTAAGAGATAAATAATAATCTGGAAAGCCGTTTCTCTATATAAAGAGTTGTTCTTAATCACATTCAATCTGTTTCTTGCAACTTTAAATCCGTTCAAAACCCCTTGGGTGTTGTATGGTTAAGCCTCACGGGCAATTAGTACAGGTTAGCTCAATGCCTCGCAGCACTTACACACCCTGCCTATCTACGTCGTAGTCTCCAACAACCCTTTAGGATACGTATAGTATCAGGGATGACTCATCTCAAGGCTCGCTTCACGCTTAGATGCTTTCAGCGTTTATCGATCCCGAACTTAGCTACCGGGCAATGCTACTGGCGTAACAACCCGAACACCAGAGGTTCGTCCACTCCGGTCCTCTCGTACTAGGAGCAGCCCCTTTCAATCATCCAACGCCCACGGCAGATAGGGACCGAACTGTCTCACGACGTTCTAAACCCAGCTCGCGTACCACTTTAAATGGCGAACAGCCATACCCTTGGGACCGACTTCAGCCCCAGGATGTGATGAGCCGACATCGAGGTGCCAAACACCGCCGTCGATATGAACTCTTGGGCGGTATCAGCCTGTTATCCCCGGAGTACCTTTTATCCGTTGAGCGATGGCCCTTCCATTCAGAACCACCGGATCACTATGACCTACTTTCGTACCTGCTCGAATTGTCATTCTCGCAGTCAAGCGGGCTTATGCCATTGCACTAACCACACGATGTCCAACCGTGTTTAGCCCACCTTCGTGCTCCTCCGTTACTCTTTGGGAGGAGACCGCCCCAGTCAAACTACCCACCAGGCACTGTCCGCAACCCCGATAAGGGGCCAACGTTAGAACATCAAGCATACAAGGGTGGTATTTCAAGATTGCCTCCACCAATACTAGCGTACTGGTTTCAAAGGCTCCCACCTATCCTACACATGTAGGGTCAATGTTCAGTGCCAAGCTGTAGTAAAGGTTCACGGGGTCTTTCCGTCTAGCCGCGGGTACACTGCATCTTCACAGCGATTTCAATTTCACTGAGTCTCGGGTGGAGACAGCGTGGCCATCATTACGCCATTCGTGCAGGTCGGAACTTACCCGACAAGGAATTTCGCTACCTTAGGACCGTTATAGTTACGGCCGCCGTTTACTTGGGCTTCGATCAAGAGCTTCGACCGAAGTCTAACCCCATCAATTAACCTTCAAGCACCGGGCAGGCGTCACACCGTATACGTCATCTTACGATTTAGCACAGTGCTATGTTTTTAATAAACAGTTGCAGCCACCTGGTATCTGCGACTCCCGGCAGCTTAGAGAGCAAGTCTCATCACCGCTAGGAGCGTACCTTCTCCCGAAGTTACGGTACCATTTTGCCTAGTTCCTTCACCCGAGTTCTCTCAAGCGCCTTAGTATTCTCTACTCGACCACCTGTGTCGGTTTGGGGTACGATTTCTTATAATCTGAAGCTTAGAGGCTTTTCCTGGAAGCATGGCATCAATGGCTTCACATCCGTAGATGCTCGACATCGTGTCTCAGCCTAACAAGAGTCCGGATTTACCTAAACTCTTAGCCTACGCACTTGAACTTGGACGACCGTCGCCAAGCCCACCTAGCCTTCTCCGTCCCCCCATCGCAATTATAAGAAGTACGGGAATATTAACCCGTTTCCCATCGACTACGCTTTTCAGCCTCGCCTTAGGGGTCGACTTACCCTGCCCCGATTAACGTTGGACAGGAACCCTTGGTCTTCCGGCGAGGGGGTTTTTCACCCCCTTTATCGTTACTCATGTCAGCATTCGCACTTCTGATACCTCCAGCATGCCTTACAGCACACCTTCGACGGCTTACAGAACGCTCCCCTACCCAACACAATAAATTGCATTGCCGCAGCTTCGGTGTATAGCTTAGCCCCGTTACATCTTCCGCGCAGGCCGACTCGACCAGTGAGCTATTACGCTTTCTTTAAATGATGGCTGCTTCTAAGCCAACATCCTGGCTGTCTGAGCCTTCCCACATCGTTTCCCACTTAGCTATAACTTTGGGACCTTAGCTGGCGGTCTGGGTTGTTTCCCTCTCCACGACGGACGTTAGCACCCGCCGTGTGTCTCCCGGATAGTACTTACTGGTATTCGGAGTTTGCAAAGGGTTGGTAAGTCGGGATGACCCCCTAGCCTTAACAGTGCTCTACCCCCAGTAGTATTCGTCCGAGGCTCTACCTAAATAGATTTCGGGGAGAACCAGCTATCTCCAAGTTTGATTGGCCTTTCACCCCTAGCCACAAGTCATCCGCTAATTTTTCAACATTAGTCGGTTCGGTCCTCCAATTGATGTTACTCAATCTTCAACCTGCCCATGGCTAGATCACTTGGTTTCGGGTCTATATCCAGAGACTGAACGCCCAGTTAAGACTCGGTTTCCCTACGGCTCCCCTAAACGGTTAACCTTGCCACTGAATATAAGTCGCTGACCCATTATACAAAAGGTACGCAGTCACATAACAAGTATGCTCCTACTGCTTGTACGTACACGGTTTCAGGTTCTATTTCACTCCCCTCACAGGGGTTCTTTTCGCCTTTCCCTCACGGTACTGGTTCACTATCGGTCAGTCAGTAGTATTTAGCCTTGGAGGATGGTCCCCCCATATTCAGACAGGATATCACGTGTCCCGCCTTACTCGTTTTCACTGATGATGAGATGTCGGTTACAGGGCTATCACCTTGTATCGCGCCACTTTCCAGAGGCTTCACCTGTCTCATTAAAAGCTTAAGGGCTAACCCAATTTCGCTCGCCGCTACTTTCGGGATCTCGGTTGATTTCTCTTCCTCGGGGTACTTAGATGTTTCAGTTCTCCCGGTTTGCTTCGCTGCGCTATGTATTCACGCAGCGATACTAGCTTATGCTAGTGGGTTTCCCCATTCAGAAATCCCAGACTCAAAAGGTTTTTACTACCTAATCTGGGCTTATCGCAAGTTAATACGTCTTTCATCGCCTCTGACTGCCAAGGCATCCACCGTGTACGCTTAGTCACTTAACCATACAACCCCAAGAGGTTTCGTATGGCATAAACAACCAAGGTTGAACTCGTCATTGCGAGTTCTGGTTTTTCGCCGGATTCAAAATACAAGAACACTTGAATGTGTTTTTAATTTGTTTATCTAAGATAAACAAAAGATATTAAGAACTTTTAAATTTTGATTTGAATAACTCGTAAGTTATTTAAATCAGTCAGCTTTCCAAATTGTTAAAGAGCAATTGTTTTTCAACCTAATAAAAGGTGTCGAAACCATTTTTAAAGACTCTCAAAGAGAATACTTAAAAATGGTGGAGCTATGCGGGATCGAACCGCAGACCTCTTCGCTGCCAGCGAAGCGCTCTCCCAGCTGAGCTATAGCCCCACATAACGTCTCTTTAATTTTTTAACCTAATCAATCTGTGTGAACACTCATAAATTGCAATCTATCGTTTAAGGAGGTGATCCAGCCCCAGGTTCCCCTAGGGCTACCTTGTTACGACTTCACCCCAGTCATGAACCACAAAGTGGTGAGCGTCCTCCCGAAGGTTAAACTACCCACTTCTTTTGCAGCCCACTCCCATGGTGTGACGGGCGGTGTGTACAAGGCCCGGGAACGTATTCACCGTGACATTCTGATTCACGATTACTAGCGATTCCGACTTCACGGAGTCGAGTTGCAGACTCCGATCCGGACTACGACGCACTTTTTGGGATTCGCTCACTATCGCTAGCTTGCAGCCCTCTGTATGCGCCATTGTAGCACGTGTGTAGCCCTACTCGTAAGGGCCATGATGACTTGACGTCGTCCCCACCTTCCTCCGGTTTATCACCGGCAGTCTCCCTGGAGTTCCCACCATTACGCGCTGGCAAACAAGGATAAGGGTTGCGCTCGTTGCGGGACTTAACCCAACATTTCACAACACGAGCTGACGACAGCCATGCAGCACCTGTCTCAGAGTTCCCGAAGGCACTAAGCTATCTCTAGCGAATTCTCTGGATGTCAAGAGTAGGTAAGGTTCTTCGCGTTGCATCGAATTAAACCACATGCTCCACCGCTTGTGCGGGCCCCCGTCAATTCATTTGAGTTTTAATCTTGCGACCGTACTCCCCAGGCGGTCTACTTAACGCGTTAGCTCCGAAAGCCACGGCTCAAGGCCACAACCTCCAAGTAGACATCGTTTACGGCGTGGACTACCAGGGTATCTAATCCTGTTTGCTCCCCACGCTTTCGCATCTGAGTGTCAGTGTCTGTCCAGGGGGCCGCCTTCGCCACTGGTATTCCTTCAGATCTCTACGCATTTCACCGCTACACCTGAAATTCTACCCCCCTCTACAGCACTCTAGTTTGCCAGTTTCAAATGCGGTTCCGAGGTTGAGCCCCGGGCTTTCACATCTGACTTAACAAACCACCTGCATGCGCTTTACGCCCAGTAATTCCGATTAACGCTCGCACCCTCCGTATTACCGCGGCTGCTGGCACGGAGTTAGCCGGTGCTTCTTCTGTCGCTAACGTCAAGATATGCAGCTATTAACTACACACCCTTCCTCACGACTGAAAGTACTTTACAACCCGAAGGCCTTCTTCATACACGCGGCATGGCTGCATCAGGCTTTCGCCCATTGTGCAATATTCCCCACTGCTGCCTCCCGTAGGAGTCTGGACCGTGTCTCAGTTCCAGTGTGGCTGATCATCCTCTCAGACCAGCTAGAGATCGTCGCCTTGGTGAGCTCTTACCTCACCAACAAGCTAATCTCACCTGGGCTAATCTTAGCGCGAGAGGTCCGAAGATCCCCCTCTTTGGTCCGAAGACATTATGCGGTATTAGCTATCGTTTCCAATAGTTATCCCCCACACTAAGGCATATTCCCAGGCATTACTCACCCGTCCGCCGCTCGTCAGCAAATTAGCAAGCTAATTCCTGTTACCGCTCGACTTGCATGTGTTAGGCCTGCCGCCAGCGTTCAATCTGAGCCATGATCAAACTCTTCAATTAAAGTTTTTTTGGTTGCTCTGTCTTCTTAGTTAAAAGAGGGCAGAAACAAAACCGGCTCAATGATTAATACTGATTTCTTACATAAAAGTAATTTTGTGTAGTCACTCAGTTCATTGATTATTTTTGTTTGAATTCACTTCGAAAAGTAAAAGCAAAGTAGTGATTATCAACTCACAAGTGCCCACACAGATTGATTTGGTTAAATTGTTAAAGAGCATTTCTTCTAACTTTCGAAGCACTTAAGCCTTTCAGTGAAGAGGACGGTTATTTTATCCAATTAAACTTAAGTGTCAAACACTTTTTTTTATTTTAATTTTAAAACCGTTTTTTCAACCAACCCTTTGCTGCTCTACGTTGAGCGCTCCGTGTCAGTGAGGATGCATTATAGGGACACAGCTTATATTAGCAAGTATTAAATGCTCATTTTTCTATATTTACTTACTGTTTGTTGAGCATTTATACAAAAGGAAACTTATCTTTTTTTACCCTTAGCTACAATACAGGTTATCAACACAGTTACCCACAATTCAAAGTATTTAGTCAAATTCAAATTGATAAATAATATCTACAGCACTCTCTAAACTTGATATCACCTCTATATAGAAATTACTCATCATTCGATATCTTAAAGTAAACTCACCAACAGAGTTAAATATGCCAACACCATATTTAACTTGTAGACCAGGTGCAATATAACCACTTATTGTAACTTGTGATTCCTCACCGGAACCTGCAGTATCAAGCTGAAGATCTTGAACGCCAAACGCTTGCCCTATTTCTCCAACAATCTTACCGCTTTTAGCAATGCTTAAACCAATTAACGTTGTTGTCATAGCATTACCACCAGATTCAGCATCAATATCCTGCCCTCTCAATAAATAAGACAATGCATTAGCTTGTGGCATACTTGGTGAAGAAAATATTTCAACGGTTGGTGTATCTGCAGAGCCATTAACTCGTATTCCTGCAATAACATCGTCACGAGTATTTTCTGGATTTCGAATAGCCTCTATTGCTACATAAGGTTGATCAGCAGGACCATTAAATAAAATCTTACCTTTTTGTATTTGTAAGTCTTGGCCGAAAGAACGATAGGTTCCCTCCTTTATATTGACTTCACCATTAATGAAAGGAGCTTTATCCTTTTGCGTGATATTTAGCTTACCAATTAACCCTCCCTCTAAACCAAAAGCAGATAACAACACGTCATCACCAATGCTAATAATAATATCCGTCTCAACTCTCATTGGTAATGGGGTCGTTGTATCTATAGGCTTTAAATTATCAGTCAGAAGTACTTCATCAGAAGATACACCAATGGCACTTTCTGGAAGGTTTTTAACTACTATCCTTCCCCATGGAATACCTATAGAACCACTAATTTTAGCAAGGGTTGGAATTATTCTGATTTGTAAGTCGGGCTTTACTTTCAGTTTCACCATTGGTGGAACATTAACTGGTAACTCTTGCCCCGATACATCTAGACCGACCTTCCAATTATCTAAGTTAGACCATTCTCCTGTACCATCTATATTAAGCTCACCATCAGGAGTTGTAATCAATGACGTTAGTACTGCGTCATAACCTGAGAATTGAATATTTATATTACCTTGGTTAATATCAACCGGAGATACATCTCCTTTCATCTTTATATTATCTATAGTAATTGCCCCTAACATTTTAGGGTGCTCAATTGGGCCAGATATATTAATACGTGATTTGATTAACGCATCTAGTTCACTGTATTCACCCAATAATGGTTTAAGCATAGATAAAGACAATTGCTCTATCTCAGAGAACCCCGTTAAGGTCTTCTTACCTGTAAGTTGGTCAATATTCATTTCTCCCTTTAATTGACCATTATTGGTTAGCATTACAGCCCAATTAGAGGTTAATTGATCATTCTTCATCTCTGCATTTACAGTTATCTCATCCCAACCTACAGTGATGGTATCTTCCATTATCTGTTCTATTTTACCTTTTGGTAAGATAATAGAGGCTTTCACATGAGGCGATGAGTTTTCAAACCAGTCAGCAAAGACATCCACATTAATCTCACCGTATATTTGGGTTTCCTCAGGTAAAAAAGCTGCTAATTTCTGAAACTGGAACTGCTTAATACTTAAATCAACAGCTCCTTCTTTACCTGCTGTTAAGTCCTTATTAAGACAAACTGATGCTCCATCTTCTTGACTCCAACAATGCGCTTGAATAAATGCTTGTTGTGTTTGAATATTATAAGATAGCTCTGCTTGTTTATTTAACTTCCAAGGCCCTATGTCTGTAATAACATCGGCTTCACTAAGCTCTCCAATCCAACTTGTTGTTCGATCTAATGCACCTTTGAATACAAGATGAGAGTCAATAGTGTCTGTATCCAAGTCTATATGTAATTGGTGCTCTTTTTCTTCACCATAAAATTTGACTAACAGTTTATGTAATACTTGCTTTTGGTATTGTCCATTTAACAATTCAATCTTTAAATTGGCATCAATCTCAGGAATTGGACTTACATAACCTTTAATTGAAGCTTTCTCTAATTTAACTTCTTTTTGCCATTCAAGTCCTAGAGCATCCAGATTAAGATTAATTGTTGGTTCAGCAAACTTACCCTCTAACTCTACTCTTCCTGTTAGCTTTCCATACAAATTAGGAACAGAATCAGACAACTCAGGGAAATTAACATCTATATTGAGATCCCACTCTTTATCTAAGGCCCCAGATACTGCAATACCATTATTACCATGTTGCAGTGCTAGTTGAGGTATATTTAAATTAACCATTCCTGAGCCATTTACATCTTGAGCTTTTAACGCACCTTTTATATCCAATGGGTATTCTCTGAATATGCCATTAATATCAACCTTAGGAAACTCAACAATCCAGCCTCCCTGTTGAGTTAAATACCCCGTAGTTGATAATTCACCACTAACATTACCTTCAGCCTCACTCCATTGAAGTCCTGGCTGGATATTTTGTAGTCGTATATCTGCTTTCCAATCAACCAATGATGCCCAACTAGCTCCAGCGGTACCAGAAACAGTTCCTCCTAAGGTGTTTACTAGCAGTTTAGATAGCTCTATCTCTTCTAAACTACCTTTTCCTTTTAAGTCAATTTTTGTTGTTGGGATATCTACGCCTTCAACATTAGCTTTAGTTGAAAAGTGGTATCGATTTAAATCACCTTTCACATTCAATAATATAAGCTGAGTCGTTACCTCTTTTTTTCCTTGCAACGGCCAATAAAGTTTTCCTTTCGAAAGTTGAATATCAAAAGGAAGCTCTTTTTTTAATGGTTGAACATGAGCCTTTATATAAGCCTTTAAGCCACCACTCAATTGTAATGAGGCTTTTAAGTCTGCCACACTACCTGTAGCATTTAATTTTAAATTATGACCTTTTAATTCAGTTTTCTTTACCTTAAATAAAGCATCAATAAATAACGGATAATCATCGGTGAGTGTTATTTTTGTATCTAGATTGATATTCGCTTCAGGGATGTCTAAATAAAAATCAGTTACTCCAACGTCATACTCTTTTGCTGTTGCTGTAAAGTTCAACTGATTAATAATTACAGGGGTTTCTTGCTTTAACGTAAAATCACTCAGCGAAAATTTTTCAACGGAGATATTCAGAGGTATATAAATAGATGGAAGTTCAATTACAGAGGATGTTTGATTTGCATGAGGCTCTACCTTTTTTCCTTCTTTCTCAGATTGTGCTAATTCAACAGTGATCGTTTCCCATGATAATGGTGTCAGTGTCAAATCACTTTGATAAAGTCGAAGACCAGTGTTAAACGATTTCCAACGTACCTTATTCCCCAATATATTAATATCAAGATCATTAATATTGATACTGTCGATATTTATTGGAATAGGGATTGAAAGGAGTTTTTGTTCAACTGGTGCTTCTTTGGGTTTTTCTGTACTTTTGGGGATCTTAGGGAGGTCGAGTCTTAATCCATTAATAGTAATGTCATTAATGCATAATGATGGTTCTAATAAACATTTAGCAGTAAAAGAAAAATGCAATTTATTAGCATCTATTTTTAACAACTCATCATTTCTATAGTGGATACCAGATAAGGTAAATGCAGGAATTAAGCTGCCTTCTGCATTTTCAATCTGTAGTGCTGGGATGGCTTTTTCAACTCCCCACAAGGCTAATTTCAACCCTGAATTGGTAAAGACTAACGCTCCAATAAACAGCATAATCACGAGAATTGTTATTGGTAGGAAGAAAGCTAAACACAAACAGTGACGGCTAAATTTACTCTTCTTTACTTGTTGTATTTCTTGCAAAGCAATTTCTTTTTCTATGGAACTCATACTTCTGGACCCAATGTAAAATGGACTTTAAATTCGTCACCAGGATTCGCATCAAAGCCCCAAGCAAAATCAAGACGTACAGGCCCTACAGGTGAAGCCCATCGAACACCAATACCTGCTCCTCTTTTCCAATCAGGTGTAGAAATCCAAGAATCACCATAGTCAACAAAAGTCGCAATCCACCAATTACCCACAACTCTGTATTGATACTCTAAACTTGCAGTTGCCATGTATTGACCACCAGTCAAGAAACCACTTTCATCTTTAGGTGATATTTCTTCATAACCATAGCCACGAATACTGTTATCTCCCCCAGCAAAAAATCGTATTGAGGGCGGCAACTTATAAAAATTATCGGTGTACATTGCTCCCATATCACTTCGAGCAACACCTCGATGATTTTGTCCAAGACTCCGAACTATCGCTCCTTGTGCCTGTACCCTTAGTAATCTTGCATCAGAAGATAAGCTTTGATCTGTCGCTTCAATCGTAAAAGACTTTTTATCTCCCCACATAGGCATAGTGCCACCACGAGAACGGCTTTTGGCAAATGAAACACCAGGTAATACTAAAAAGGCAGTTCCATCTTGAATACCTTGAGTAAACTCTTCATAAAGAAAACGCGTATAAATTGTTCTATGCCAACCTGAGTCAAAAATCCAATGCCTTTCAAAGGCTAAATTAGACTCTAAACTATCAGTATTTCGGTTATCGATATTCTTTAAACCATACTTAACAATGTAATAATCGTTTAACACTTGCTTTAATGGAATTTTATAAGAGACTGTTGCTTCTTGTTCTGGTTTAGACACTTGCAGTGCAGTATCTAAACTATGGCCAGCATCGTTAAGCCACGGTTTTTTCCAGCGAACTTTACCTCGAACACCAACATCTGTTGCATAACCAAGACTTGTTTCTAATTGATTTCTTACTTGTGGAGAGAGGTGAACCGTCATAGGTAATAACTGGGTAGAACCGATAGCATCAAGATCTGGTTCAACATAAACAGAAGAAAACCACTCAGTATTCGATAAGGATTGATTTAAAAGCCCGACTTGACTTGCTAAATAAGGATCGCCTTTTTTAAAAGGAATGATAGCTCGAACTCTGACTTCTTCAATTTGGCTACCATTGATAGTTGTAACTCCAAAATGATAACGATTACCGCTATTATAATGTAAACGTATCATTGCTTGACGCCTACCAGGGGCTACCTCTAAACGGCTAGTGACAAACTCCCCATCGAAGTACCCTTTTCTCAAAGCTAAATTTTGCAAGGTCGCTTTTAAACTGGCGTATTTTCCATGGTCAATAACTTCACCTAGATTTAAACCTGATTTTTCAATCGCTGCTATAAAGTCAATATCTTTTTTAGCATCCCCTGTAACCACGATATCACTGAGATAAATATAAACAGGCTTACCCGGTTTTACTGTCATAATCAGTTCATTGTCATCAGCTTCTCCATCAATAGAAAAAGTGACGACTGGTTCGTAATAACCAAGGGCTTTTAAGGCATTAATAACATTTTCTTCAAGGCGAGATTGAAAGCGAAGAGAAGTCGAATAATCCTCTTCTGGAATGTTTGAGGTATAGGCTTCTACATTGCTCAATAAAGGTCCATCTAAACCCTCAATACTCAATTCCGTCTCAGCTAGCACATAAGGTGAAGCAATAAACAAGCAAGAGGTAATAAAAAGGGATAACTTCTTTGTCATATTAATAATTATTCTATTGATTCAATCATGCATTTTATGTAATTGTAATTTACTCGGTTTGTAGAGTAGCACAAGAGAAAAATCTTCCATATGATTCAGTTGAAGGATGCGACATGATCATGAATAAAACCAATATAATACCTTTACCTCCACATTTTGTCTCTCAAGTGAATATAGAAACCTGCCCTCAAAATCATGAAGTGATTTATTTAGGAATGGGATGTTTTTGGGGAGCTGAGCGCCTTTTCTGGCAGTTATCCGGAGTATACTCCACAGCGGTTGGCTACAGTGGCGGTACAACAATAGACCCTAAATATAAAGAAGTTTGTACAGGAACGACAGGACACGCTGAAGTCGTAAAAATTGTTTACAATCCTAAGGTTATATCTTTGGAAGCATTATTACACTCTTTTTGGCAACAGCACGATCCAACTCAAGGCATGCGTCAAGGTAATGATATAGGCACTCAATATAGATCGGTAATTTATACAAACTCAAATAAACAACAATTGATAGCTCAAAAGACACAACAACAATACCAAGAAGCTTTAAGTAAACAAGGCATCACTCGTTTGATTACCACCGACATTGTATCAGCACCACCTTTCTATTTTGCAGAAGAATACCATCAACAATATTTAGCAAAAAACCCTGATGGGTATTGTGGATTAGGAGGAACAGGGGTCTGTTTCATATAGCAAAGAGGTGCTCGTAATGAGCACCTCTTTCATTTAGGCTGGCATAATGGATAACTGACGAATATGTTGATTTACTTCACTCATCACTGATAGCATTCTTCTATTTTCTTGTTTTGGCATCAGTATTTTTCCACCATCAAACTCAAATGAACCTACACCTTCAATATATAAATTCCCTTTAAATAAAGTTTTTACGAAACGTGCCACCTGCAGTGGGCGATAAGCTTTAAAATTTCTAAACATAGCTCTTACCTCAATAATCCATAATAAGGTTTTCATTAGTAGTCCATCAAAACATCCTGCATATAAACAACAATGTCTTATCTAAAAACGACGCTCTCTGAAACATTTAAGTAACATTATAGAATGCAATACAACATACAGCAAGTTGGGTACTTAATTTTCTATTAAGAAAAAGTAAGAAACTTAACTTAATAATGATTCAGCTATAACTGGTCGAATCGCTTTTTCTTGGTCTCTGCACTACACTACAAACACTCATTTCCAAGGATAATAAAAATGAAAACAGTAAAACTACTCGCTCTTAGCACACTCCTGTTACCATCACTTTCTTTTGCTCACAATATTTCATTAAACCAAAATGTACCTTCAGTATCTGTTGAACAATACGGTGAAATTACTTATGCCAACGATTCTGCTGTATACCAAAATTGGAACAGTGAACAATTAAAAGGGAAAGTTCGAGTATTACAGGCCATTGCTGGTCGAAGTGGTGCTAAAGCAATGAACGCTGATCTTATGAGTGCTATTACCCTAGAAAAGTTCCCTGAATCAAAATATCAAACTACAACAATAATTAATCAAGACGATTCTATTTGGGGAACTGGTGGGTTTGTAAAATCTTCGGCTGAAGAAAGTAAAAAAGAATTTTCATGGTCATCGATGGTTCTTGATGAAAATGGCAAGGTAGCCACAGCTTGGGATCTTCAACCTGAAAGCTCTGCTATCATTGTTCAGGATAAAAAAGGGAATGTACTTTTTGTAAAAGAAGGCAAACTATCTTCTGACGAAATAGAACAAGTTATTAGCTTAATTCAGGCTCAGCTATAAATAAATGGCTTGCTTATAAATTGTTATATTATTACATTTACCACTCAAATTTCTTTAGGGTGGTACAATGCAATCGTACTTTTTTACTAAACAGCGTTGGTTAAATTGGAGTTTAGCAATTACTCTAGCGCTATTTAGTGTCTTGGTTGCTTATCACCAAATTGATTCCAACATACAGCATCATGAACACCACAACTGCCAATTATTTCATTCTATTGGCTCTGGCCTTGTTATTCATGTCAGCTCCCCCTCTATTATTCCTCAACCTATTATTCATTTTGAATTCTCTGCTGTAGAAAATAGCTCTCCGTTTTCGATTACCGTTCACTCTCGAGCACCTCCTTTTTCTATCGTCTAACATTAATAAATTACATCACATTTATAACTCTTAGATAATAGGAAGCACTCATGCTTATCTGTAATAAAAAAAATGCACTACGACTAATCATCTCTACTACATTATTTTCAGTACCACTAATGACTTATGCCGCTGATCATCATGGCGATCATGATGGACACGATCATTCTGATCATTCTGAACACTCAGAGCATCGCCAACACGACGCACACGTTCATGGTGTAGTTGAAACCAATATAGCTCAAGATGGCGAACATTTACTTTTTGAAATCACCGCTCCTGGCTCTGATGTTGTAGGGTTTGAACACACTCCTAAAAACAAAGAACAAGAACAGTTATTAGAGCAAGCTATTGCTAAACTAAAAACGCCAAATGCAATTTTCTCTCTACCAGAGTCTGCCAACTGTGAAATTTCGGATATACATGTTTCTCATAATATGAAAAGCGAAGACCACGATGACCATGACCATGACCATGACCATGACCATGACCATCATGATGATGATTCTCACCATGAAGAACATCAAGGTGAACATGGTGAATTTACTGCTCAATATGAATATCATTGCGAAACAATGTCGGAATTAAATCAAATAGAAACACAGTGGTTTAGTGTATTTTCTCACACGCAAAAAATGACAGTTCAGTATCTAGGTAACTCAGGACAGAAAGCAGCAACGTTAACCGCTAAAAAAGCAGTTCTAGCTCTATAATTTAGGTATGACGGTGGCAACGCCGTCATAATTTTTATGAATATTATTGAATTATCAAACCTCACTTTTTGCTGGCCAAATCAAACAGAGCGAACGCTTGATATTCCAAGTTATCTGCAACAACAAGGAACCAAGGTATTTATCAAAGGCCCAAGTGGCAGTGGTAAATCAACTCTACTTAGCCTCCTTACTGGGATCTTATCCCCTACCAAAGGAACGGTGAGTATTAATGGTACTGACATCAATCAATTGACCTCAAATCAACGAGACCGATTTAGAGCAGATAATATTGGTTATATTTTTCAGCAATTTAATTTACTGCCTTATCTTTCCGTTATTGATAATGTTATTTTGCCATACCAGTTCTCATCAAAAAAAGAACTCTCAAAACAAGATCTAATAAAAGAAGCTGAGCGTCTACTAAATCAACTTCAATTGCCAAGTTCTCACTTTAGTAAACCAATTACTGACTTAAGTATCGGTCAACAACAGCGAGTCGCAGCAGCAAGAGCATTCATTGGTAAACCTAAACTGATCATTGCTGACGAACCTACCTCAGCATTAGATCACGAAACTCGCTTTGCTTTTATTCAACTCTTAATGGAAGAATGTGAAAGCAGTGGGCGCAGGATTACTTTTTGTTAGTCATGACCCAAGTTTGGAGTCTCTTTTTGATCGTTGTATTGATTTAAGAACATTAAATAATGCAGGAGATACGCTGTGATTGGTATTGCTCAATTAGCATGGAAAAGCCTAAGAAACCGAAAAACTACTGTCGTATTAACGGTATTAACTATCGCTATTTCTGTCATGCTATTAATGGGAGTTGAACGAATTAGAACACAAGCAAAGACAAGCTTTGCCAATACTATTTCTAATACCGACTTAATTGTTGGTGCCCGTTCAGGTCAGGTTAACCTACTGCTTTATTCTGTTTTTCGCATTGGTAATGCCACCAACAATATTGACTGGAAAAGCTATCAAGAGATCAGCAATCAAAAATCAGTAAAATGGTCAATTCCAATCTCTCTAGGTGATTCCCATAAAGGCTTTAGAGTCATGGGAACTAATCAAGATTATTTTCGTTTTTATCAATACGGAAAAAAACAACCATTAACCTTTGAAAGAAGGTAAACCATTTTCACACTTATTTGATGTCGTACTCGGTGCCGATGTAGCAAATAAACTGAGCTACAAACTAGGTGATAAATTAGTTATCGCTCATGGAATTAGTGATAAGTCCTTTACTCGTCATGATAATTTACCCTTTACCGTTACTGGTATTTTAGCACCAACCGGAACCCCAGTAGATAAAACCTTGCATGTATCTTTAGGTGCAATCGAAGCGATACATGTTGGTTGGGAAAGTGGTGCTCATTTAGGAGGTACACCAGATGCGGAAATATTGGAACAACATCAATTTGAACCTCAAGCAATTACCGCGTTCATGCTAGGGCTTAACTCAAAAATTCAAACCTTTGCGCTACAACGATATATTAATGATTATAATAAAGAACCGCTAAGCGCCATTCTTCCTGGTATCGCATTGCATGAATTATGGGGAATGATGTCGATGGCAGAACAAGCTTTATTGGCCGTCTCTGTTTTTGTTGTTATTGCAGGCTTAATGGGAATGCTCACCAGCTTATTAACCAGCTTACAAGAAAGACGACGAGAAATGGCCATCCTAAGATCAATGGGAGCTCAACCGAAACACATTTTCGCACTACTTATTAGTGAAGCCGTCGTAATAACAACCTTTGGGATCATTATAGGCCTATTGGGTTTATATCTATCTCTATCTCTATTACAGCCCATAATTCAACAATATTATGGTATTGCCATTGAGCTTACATTACCAAGCTTATACGAATTAAAACTATTAGCGCTTATTCTATGCTCTGGTTTTATTATCGGGGTTATTCCAGCCATTCAAGCGTATCGACACTCATTGAGTGATGGTATGACAATTAGACTTTAAGGATAAACATGAAAAATAAATTCTTACTCTGCTTATTATTACTTTTGCCCTTCAGCGCTTTTAGTAATGAAGTATTAAAACTCGATTGGATTGATTTAGTTCCCGAGAAAGAAAGAAATCAATTTGATGCGGTAGGTATGCCACAGGTCAATCATAATGGTACGAAAATGCAACAATCTATTGTTGGCGGAGTTCGACAAGAATTGAATGGCAGCATGGTAAAAATTCCAGGTTTTGTTATTCCACTAGAAGGTGATGACCACATGATCACCGAGTTTTTGCTAGTGCCTTACTTTGGTGCTTGTATTCACGTTCCACCACCACCACCAAACCAAATCATCTATGTAAAGTTTGAAAAAGGTGCCCCAATACAGCAGCTATGGGATGTTATTTATATCGTAGGAAAGCTAAAAACAGAAACCATCAATAGTGAGCTTGCAGAAACTGGATATCTCATTGAAGGGGTTCGCTTAGAAGAATATGATGATGAATAATTAACATACTTAAATCACTGGTTTATTTTAAATAATTAAATATAATTAGATAAATAAACCAGTGTACTTGCATAAACTCCTACTAACGTAATACTGATAAGTACATTTTTAATATTTAAGCCTTTCATTACCTCTTCCCTAAGAAAACAATTAAACGATTTATTTTAACAAAAACTTATCATTTAAGCCCTGTCTTTTTCTAATTATTTCTTAATTCTTGTTTTAAGGTTAAAGTTTTTACTTTCTAATACCGATACTATAAAAGATTAGTTATACCAATATGTCTAATTAGATAATCTATTTATTACGTAGAAAAACCACGAAATTAGGTGCACTTATGGATACACAGCAAGGCATCATCATTGAAGATGACACTCATAAAAAAGAACATTATGTTGTGAGTAGCGTTCGGCGCCTAAAAGAAATCGCAGTTAAGCAAGGTTTAGGAGCAAAACTGCAAGCTCAAAAGCCTGAAGAAACTCTGTTAAAGCGCGCACTATACAGAGAAAAATTATTACGAGAGCAACAACAGCAAAATTTAGAACAGATCATCAAGTTTGCTCACGACTACTGTAAAGATGAAACCGCAGGTGACCCTGATCCAGATTGGCTTCATCGTTTCTTTGAAATGGCTAAAGACATCCACGATCCCTCAATGCAACGTCTATGGAGCCAAATTTTCAAACAAGAAGTAATCACCCCAGGCTCTACATCTATGAAAGCCTTAAAAGTATTAAAAGACATGACGCAACGCGAGGCGCAAACATTTCAACGCGCAGCATCACTGGCTTGTAGTTTTGGACAAGACAATAGTAAAAAATTATTGCTTGGTTATAAGTGCGCTGGGACCCTATTTAATCTATATAAAACAGAGGGCCCACAACTAGTACATTTAGGCAATTATAAACTCCCTTATTCAAGCTTACTGCTCTTAATAGATTTAGGCTTATTACTTGGAACAGAGCTAGAGTCAGGTGAAATAGAATTTGAACCCGCTTTGCCATTACAGTATCAAGGGAAAAGCCTAGCAATAAAACCTATGCAGAAAAGCTCTCGCCTTATCTATTATCGCTTTAGTCCAACAGGTGCAGAGCTATGTAAATTACTGGGGAATAAATCTAACGATAGTTATTATGACAACTTGATCAGTTTACTCAGTCAGAAATTTATTGTAGAAACTGATGCAAAAAAAAGTATTTCTATCACCGCATAAAAATACAAACGCCCAGAAAAATGACCTCCTGGGCGCTTATTATTACGAGCTTCAAAGCAATTTAAATTATCTCTCGATCTCTTAACTCACCTAAACACTGTTCAACTAACACATCAATAGATTCACTTCCGGCAGGTAAATCAATCTCAGGGTTTACCGGGGATTGGTATTCTGAATCAATTCCTGTGAAGTGTTTTATCTCTCCTGCTCGTGCTTTTTTATATAAGCCTTTAGGATCTCTTTTTTCACATTCATCTAGAGAAGTATTCACAAAGACTTCTAAAAACTCGCCTTCTGGTAATAACTCTCGCACCATTTGACGCTCTGCTCTATGAGGCGAAATAAATGCACTCAATACAATTAACCCTGCATCTGCCATCAACTTTGAAAGCTCTCCGATACGTCTGATATTTTCTTGCCTATCATGATCCGAAAAGCCTAAGTCCTGGCACAAACCGTGACGAACATTATCCCCATCTAATAGGTAAGTATGGTAACCAAGTTCAGCTAATTTAATCTCTAACGCCCCAGCGATAGTTGATTTTCCTGCGCCTGACAACCCAGTAAACCAAAGTACTGCTGACTTCTGTTTTTTCAATTTAGAGCGCGTTTCTTTAGTTACAGAATGCTGGTGCCAAACAATATTTTCATCTTTCACAACGTCTTTGACTGTCATGTTTCATCCTTGAATTAAAATGGGAAAAAATAAGGGATTAACGTAAGTACTAACACCGAATAAATAATCGACATCGGTAATCCCACTTTTACGTAATCAAGCAGCGTGTAGTTACCCACACTAAATACTAATAAATTGGTTTGATATCCATAAGGAGAAATAAAACTGGCACTGGCTCCAAATAATACCGCCATAATAAAAGGCATAGGATCAACCCCATAGCCTAACGCCATGCTGTAGCCAATAGGAAACGCCAAGGCTGCTGCCGCGTTATTAGTGATCAATTCTGTTAATACTAAAGTAATCAGATAAACGGCGATCAAGGCACCCATCACTCCCCAACCATTAAATAACTCCATAAACATATTACCAAGTTGTACAGATAAACCTGATGACAACATTAATTGAGCAATCGAAAGTGCCGCTCCAACGATAACGACAATATCAATAGGAAAACGTCGACGTAGCTCTCCAATATTAATCACGCCGAGCGCTAATAACGCTAAGAGATAAACCGACAAGCCTTTGATTATCGGAAATATATTCAGTAATTCCGCAGCAATAACACCAGCAAAACCCAATAAAACCAAGGCACTTTTATCACCATCCAATTTTGCTGCAGAGTCGAGTTCACTAATAATGACAAATTCACGTTTTAGCTGTTGCTTACTCTGTTCAAAATCTTTTCCTGGCACTAGAACTAACGTATCACCAGCCTGTAGTTCAATTTTTCCTAAACCTCCTTCAAGACGTTCATGACCTCGTCGAATAGCGACAACCACGGCATCAAAACGGTCTCTAAATTTAGAAGACTTAATACTTTTTCCACGAATAGACGCGGATTGACTCACGATGACTTCTATTAAATTTTGACCATTTAAATGATGCTGACCAAAAAGCGTTAAGCCATTAATTTCTTGTAGTGTAGTGACACTTTCAATATCACCACAAAACAGTAATCTATCACCCGCTAAGAGCACCATATCAGGGTCAACCGAAGAGATAGTTTTTCCCTCTCGAATGACTTCTGCTAAAAAAAGCTTACGCAATGCTCTTAAGTTATTTTCGCTAATCGACTTTCCTACTAATGGTGAACCACCTTGTACTCTAGCTTCTAAAAAATAGGGTAATTCATCTTGATGCCCCTCATCGTACTGAGGTAACAAATAACTTAATGGAATTAAAATTAACAAACCACCAAGCAGTACCGCGATACCAATGCTTGTTGGTGCAAAGAAACTTAAACTCGGTAAGCCAGCGTCTTCCACAAAACTATTAATAATTAAATTGGTCGATGTTCCTATTAAGGTCAGTGTGCCACCTAAGATTGCAGCATAAGAGAGAGGAATAAGTAGACGGGAAGGAGCATGGCGTTGATTACGCTTTATCGCACCAATTAACGACACCACCACGGCGGTATTATTAGTAAAAGAAGAAAGAATAGCAGTAGATAGACCCAATTTGCCTACCACACTCCCTAACCTTCCTTCTGAAATATAGCGCCCTACCCAACTGATAAGACGTGTTTTTTCTAAGGCACAAGAACTTAAAATCAATAACACCAAGGTTAACAGTGACGAGTTAGTAAAGTTTTTTGCCAAGCTAGGTAAATCAATCATCCCTAACATAAAAGCAATAAACGCCGCCCCTGCAAAAATCACACTTGGTTTTAATTTACTTGCTAATAGACTCACAATAATAAGAGCTAATAAAGCCAGAACGAATCCTTGCTCCCATGCCATAGAGTATTCCTTTTTAAGCCATTAACTTAAAAGCTTAGAAACATCTTGTGCTTTCCAGTGAGGGAAATGTTTACGAACTAACGCATTCAATTCTACCTCAAAAGCAGTGACATTATCATTGATAGGTTTTGCATCACTCAATTCAGAAAGGTTTTGGATCATGCCAGCCCCTACCGTGACATTCGTTAAGCGATCAATAAAGATAAAGCCACCAGTATCGGCACAATCTTTATAGCGATCTAAGCTCACCGTTTCAGTCAATGATACGTCACACAAACCAATACCATTCAAAGGCAATTCTTGAGTCTCAAACGTATCCAGACTATTAATATTTACTTGGTGATGAATAGCATCAATTTGGCCTACCGTTTTCTTACCTGCAATTTTAATGTCGTATTGGCGACCTGGCTCTAACCCTTTTTCTGTCATCCATACAATCTCAGCTTTAAATTGATCCGTTGCTTGTAAGCTAGAGTTCGCCTTCACTAACAAATCACCACGACTAATATCTATCTCGTCTTCTAGCGTTAATGTCACCGCTTGGCCTGCTTGGGCCGAATCTAAATCACCATCAAAGGTAACAATGCGTGCCACTTTTGATTTTTTACCCGATGGCAAAGCAACAATTTCATCACCAACAGAAATTCCACCTGCTGAAATGGTTCCTGCAAAGCCACGAAAATCTAGATTTGGACGATTTACATATTGCACAGGGAATCTAAATTCACCATTACCTCTGTCTGAATCAATATCAATATTTTCTAACACTTCTAAAAGTGGCGTACCTTGATACCAAGATAGCTCCTCACTCTGATTTACCACGTTATCTCCTTCTAGAGCTGATAACGGCAGGATAGAAATATCTAGGTTTGGATTATTTAGCTTTTTGGAGAAGGTTAAATACTCTTCTTTAATCTCTTCAAAGCGAGATTGAGAGTAATCCACTAAATCCATTTTATTTACTGCAACCACAAAGTGACGAATACCAAGAAGATTCGCGATATAAGAGTGACGACGAGTTTGATCAAGTACCCCTTTACGCGCATCAATCAAGATAACCGCAACATTACAGGTAGATGCACCAGTCGCCATATTACGTGTGTACTGCTCGTGCCCCGGCGTATCCGCAATAATAAATTTGCGTTTTTGAGTTGAGAAATAGCGATACGCTACATCAATAGTAATGCCTTGTTCACGCTCAGCTTGCAGGCCATCAACCAACAATGCCAAGTCAGGGCGTTCACCTGTTGTGCCGACGCGCTGACTATCTGCATGAACAGCATCTAACTGATCTGCATAGATTTGTTTTGAGTCATGGAGTAATCGGCCTATGAGGGTACTTTTACCATCATCCACCGAACCACAAGTTAAAAATCGAAGTAATGATTTGTATTGATGTTCTTTTAAATAAGCTTCAATACCAAGCTCTTCTAATTGTTGCTCTACTGCACTATTCATTATTTAATCCTTCCTTAGATGCTTGATATTAAAAGTAGCCTTGGCGTTTTTTCAGTTCCATGGAACCAGATGAATCATGATCTATCGCTCGACCTTGACGCTCACTTGAGGTGGCAACCAACATCTCTTCAATGATTTCAGGTAAGGTATTTGCGGTTGATTCCACAGCACCAGTCAATGGATAACAACCCAAGGTCCTAAAGCGAATGTCTTTATGTTGGATCTCTTCGCCTTCTTCTAACTCTAAACGTTCATCGTCCACCATGATCAACATGCCATCACGTTCAACCACAGGACGTTTTTCAGATAAATAAAGTGGAACAATTTCAATATTTTCTAAATAGATATATTGCCAAATATCCAACTCCGTCCAATTCGATAATGGGAAAACTCGAATGCTTTCGCCTTTATTTACTTGGCCGTTATAGGTATTCCATAACTCTGGACGCTGATTTTTTGGATCCCACGTGTGGTTTTTATCTCGAAACGAATACACACGCTCTTTAGCTCGAGATTTTTCTTCATCACGACGCGCGCCACCAAAAGCCGCATCAAAACCATATTTGTTTAGTGCTTGCTTTAAACCCTGAGTTTTCATGATATCGGTGTGTTTTGATGACCCATGTACAAATGGGTTAATTCCCATTTCCATACCTTCAGGGTTTTTATGTACTAATAAGTCAAAACCATATTTCTTTGCGGTTTTCTCACGAAATTCAATCATCTCTTTGAATTTCCAATCAGTATCAACATGTAAAAGAGGGAATGGAATTTTTCCAGGATAAAAAGCTTTACGAGCAAGGTGCAGCATCACAGAAGAATCTTTACCAATCGAATACATCATTACTGGGTTATCAAACTCAGCAGCAACTTCACGAATAATATGAATACTTTCAGCTTCTAGCTGTTGTAGGTGGGTTAATCGTTTTGCGTCCATGTGTGTTTTGTCCTTTAGGCTAAATTTGGCAATGACATCACTAACGGCATTAATTGCTCTAACAAGCATCAATGCTCTTTTCTAGCGATGGCTATTTTTCATTCCAATAAAGTCACTATAGACGGGTTGCTTTATTACCTGAAATTCTAAAATTTCATTTTTTATTCGATTTAATGCTAACGGTTATAAATAAAAAGGTTTCATTTATAAAAATGATAAAAAAGGAGAGATATCGTTCGATATGCGATTAAAAGGCATATAGAATGCCATTTCCATTAATAACGGGCACTTATACAATGAGATTGAACTTAAAAACCCTCACTCAAAAATTCTTATTTTCCTTTATAATCTCTGTCGTTACCGTATTTACTTTTGAGCTCTCTCAATTCTTTGTCTCTCAAGCCGATCGTGTCCATATCATTTCCATTACCGCCGCTTTTATTACCGCATCTCAGTTACGGTTTGGAAAAAAAGTTACTCCTGCAATTGTGCTCGCACTGTTATACCAATATATTTTTATTTCAAACAGGCCACTTGATGTTGCACTCGTGTTTTCTCTTTTCTATCCGATGACCTCTCTTTTCTTTATTTATATTTACAAAAAAGCAAGCTTTACATTAACCCAATTTGATTACACATTAAGAGCAACTTACTACATTTCAATTATGGGAGTGCTTTATCCTATTGGTGCTAGTATTGGCATGATACATATTGCAGAAATGCTTAATTACCCTTTTATGAGTAGCCCTGAGTACTTAGCCTATTCAGCACTAGGTAGCTCTATATCCCAATTATTACTAACACCTTTACTGTTCGCTTTTATTGGATTTCCATTTAAAGAATTTAACAATAATTATTTAATTCTTGATAAAGACATGAGAAAGATAAATCAAACCACAGGGCTTTATTATACGTGGTTAAGTTTATGCAGCTTAACCATCATTTTTACCTTCTTTTCTCACGATCCTTTAGTCTTAAATGCTCTCTGCTTACTATTAGTACCAATTATTGGTTTAGGTGTTGGCAATTTTGGGATCATACAACCTTATTTAATCTCAACTATTGTCTGTTTAATCTCTGCAGAAAGTGCTGTTTATAATTACAATCAAGACATCATTAGCTCATCAACGTTCTATAGTATGATTGCTATTTTATTTGCTATAACAACATTAATTATGTTGCTCTCAGCACAATCAGTGAAAAATTTTCTTACTAACCGCGCCGCCATCGAAAAAGAACGAAGAGATCCTTACACTGGTTTATTTAGTATCTCGCAATTATCCCACGATTTATCACAGTCGACCGATTACGTGATGACTTACATTGATCTAGCAGAAATTAGTAATCGCTTACATTCATTAGGGTTTGAAGGTAAAGCCCTACTAATGCGTAACGTATCTGAATTTATTTGTGATTTTACTCATCACCGTGGAATAGCTTACCTTCCTCCCTTCTCTCAAGGTATTTTATATTTATTACCTAATTCCCCAAGTATTCGTCATGAGATAAAGGACATAGCTCAATCATTAGCTAAATTCATCTTTCAGTGGCAAGAACAAAGTATTCAACTCATCAATCAGAAAGTTGTATGTTGTAAACTAAATAAAAATATTGATATTGATTTACTGCTATCTACTCTATGTACTCCAAATGCTAATTTTGACCACGGTATAAACATTAATTGGGTAACACTAAAACAAAATGAAGAAAGAAAAATCGACAAACTAAGTCGTATCCAATCAGCCTTTGATAACAATAAATTCATTCTATTCTGTCAACCTTATCTCGATTTAAAACAAGAAGATTCTCCTCTCTATTTTGAGGTTCTAATTCGACTCACTTCAGATAAAAATGAATCTCAGCCATTATCACCTGCCGAATTTTTTCCTTTAATTAATGAATTTGGCTTGCAAGTTGAGCTTGATAAATGGGTAATTGAACACACCTTTAAAGTTCTTAATAAATATTTAACTGATTGGGATTCGATCGGCCGTTGTTCTATCAACCTAACGGCACAAGCACTTAACGACTCAACCTTAGCCGATTATATTTTTTCACTCGCGACTAAGCATTCAATCCCATTAAAAAAAATATGTTTTGAAATAACAGAAAGTGCAGCATTAACCAATGAACAGCAAGCGATTAAAACGATTGAACGCTTACGTTTAGAGGGCTGTAAAATTGCATTAGATGATTTTGGAACAGGCTATGCAAGCTTTGATTATTTGCGACGATTACCAATCGATATTTTAAAAATTGATGGTTCTTTCGTTCGTAATATTACAGAAAATAAAGTAGACCAAACTATCGTTAATACCATCAGCCAAGTTGCAAAAGGAATGTCTTTAAGTACGGTTGCAGAGTTCGTAGAAACCTCTGAACACATTAGCCTATTACGAAACATGGATATTCATTACGCTCAAGGTTATGCGATTGCTAAACCTGTCCCTTTAATTGAACTATTGACGAATAAAATAACGAATAAGCCTTCCGATGTGACTCCTGTTGAACTTGTGATTCAGTTACCGTAAAGCACACTGAAAATAGATCAACCGCACACATTGAGAGACTCGTTACATTTATAACATAACCAATCTGTTATCTTATTGACGCTTTTATGATTATCACCTTTGGAGAACACGATGAAACTCTCTGCTAAACCTGTATCAATTGCTGTACTTGCTGGCCTAGGCTTACTAACTCTTTCGGGCTGTACAACAACACCCGACACAAATGAAGTGATTAAGCTACGAGTAGTAGAAACAACAGATATCCATACTAATCTGATGGATTACGATTACTACAAAGATAAACCATCTCAAAAAATTGGTTTAGCGCGCACTGCTACTTTAGTAAAAGAAGCACGCAATGAAGTAATAAACAGCGTTCTTGTTGATAACGGTGATTTACTGCAAGGTAGTCCAATGGGTGACTACATGGCAGATAAAGGCATTGAAGCGGGTGAAGTTCACCCTGCATATAAAGCGATGAATCAGTTAGATTATGATGCAGCTAACCTAGGTAATCATGAGTTTAACTACGGTTTAGATTTCTTAGCTGAATCTATCAACGACGCTGATTTCCCATACATTAGTGCAAACGTGTATGACGCAGAAACAAAAGAACATTACTTTACGCCATACATCATTAAAACGCATAAGTTTAAAGATACTGCTGGCGTAGAGCACGAAATTAAAGTGGGTTACATTGGTTTTGTTCCACCTCAAATCATGACGTGGGATAAGAAAAACCTTGAAGGTAAAGTCATTGCTCGTGACATCATTGAAACAGCCAATGAACTTGTTCCTCAAATGAAAGCAGAGGGTGCAGATGTTATCGTTGCTATCCCACACTCAGGTGTTTCAACTGACCCTTATAAGCAAGGCGAAGAAAACTCAACATTCTACTTATCAGAAGTAGAAGGCATTGATGCTATCGCATTTGGTCACGCTCACGCCGTATTCCCTGGTAAAGGGTTCGACAATATGCAAGGTATTGATAACCAAAATGGCACAATGAATGGTGTTGCTGCGGTTATGCCTGGACGTTGGGGAAGCCATGTTGGTGTAATGGATTTAACTCTAGAACAAAAAGATGGCAAATGGGCTGTAGTAAAAGGTCAATCTGAAGCTCGCCCTATCTTTGATAAGAAAGAGAAAAAATCATTAGCTGCGGCAGATAAAGGAATTATCACAGCACTAGAAGCAGACCATAAAGGCACACGTAATTTCGTTAACCAACCAATTGGTAAAGCTGACGATGTAATGTATAGCTTCTTAGCTCTAGTTCAAGATGATCCAACAGTTCAAATTGTTAACCTTGCACAAAAAGATTACGTTGAACGCTTCATCCAAGGTGATCCAGATTTAGATGGTACTCCTGTACTTTCTGCTGCTGCACCATTCAAAGCAGGCGGTCGTGGAAATGACCCAACAAACTTCACCGAAGTTGAATCAGGCCAATTAACATTCCGTAATGCGGCTGATTTATACCTATACCCTAATACCCTAGTTGCGATGAAGGTTACAGGTAAAGAAGTAAAAGAGTGGCTTGAATGTTCAGCTGGTCAATTTAAGCAAATTGATATCAACAGCACTGCACCTCAACAATTAATTGATTGGGATGGTTTCCGTACTTATAACTTTGATGTCATTGATGGTGTAAACTATCAAATCGATGTTACTCAACCTGCAAAATATGACGGTAACTGTAAAGTAATCAATGAAGGTTCTGAGCGTATCGTTGGCTTGACTTACCAAGGCAAGCCTATTGATGCGAAACAAGATTTCCTTATCGCAACCAATAATTATCGTGCTTACAGCAATAAGTTCCCAGGTACTGGTACTGACTTCATCGCGTTTGATGCACCAGATGAAAACCGTACCGTTCTTTCTAGCTACATTTCACGAGTAAGCAAAGAAGAAGGTCAAGTGAAGCCTTCAGCAGATAACAACTGGTCTTTTGCTCCTATCAAAGGTGGCGAAAAATTAGATATCCGCTTTGAAACAGCACCAACAGAAAAAGCTGCGAAATTCATCAAAGAGAAAGGTCAATACCCGATGAAGCGTGTAGCCACTGATGAAGTTGGTTTTGCGGTATACAACATTGATCTAAGTAAGTAATTTTTCTAAACCAACCTTTGGTTTGACTGAATTACAATATTAGTACACTCAATAGCACGGTTATTTAACCGTGCTATTTTTATATAAAAATATAGCTTATCGTCAATTCGAATATCTAGCTAAAAATTAACTCCTACATATCCACAATTCTAAATATCCCCCACCGTAATAAATCAAATCTAAAGATACAATTTGAAATATACTGAAATATACTGAAATATTTAATGACAATTGTATTACTAACCGCCTATAATTCGCACGAATCATTCATGGTAATGATTTGAATCTAAAATCAATCTGAACTATTTATGAAGCGAAAGTTCATATATAACAGATAGGATACATTTGCTTACAAACCAATAACACCATAACAAGCGAGTCCACCTTGATTTTTGGAACATCTATGAACGACATTATTAGCAGTATTCAAGATGAATTATTAGTTCAGAATTACTCCCAATTATCTCTTTTTATTGGGATTATTCTTTTATCTTATGTATTGGAAGATCTAGCTATCGTAACAGCTGCAAGTTTGTCTGCCCAAGGCGTCTTACCTACATCAGTTGGTTTAATTGCTGCATTTATTGGTATAGCTAGTGGAGATCTTGGTCTCTATTTTCTAGGAAAAGCATCCACACGTATTCGACCATTTCGCTATAAAACTCTCACTAACCCACATTTACGGTATATAAGGAAAAAACTCAAAGATAATCCTATGCTTAATTTATTCATTATTCGATTCATTCCAGGATTACGTACCATCGGATTCACCTTAAGCGGAATTTTTCATATTAGCCTTAAACGATTCTTTGTTGCTGTAATGGCTGCGACTGGCATTTGGACCGCTATCGTATTTCCTAGTGTATATTTTCTAGGCACCACAACTTGGGCAAAAACGAGTGAAAACCAGTGGTTACTTATCCCGATAATGACTTTTATTTTATTTAGCGTAAACCGTTTTGCTAAAAAGCGATTACAAAGGAATTAATACCATGGAAAATAAAAAAATCGCCACCATTGCAGCAGACCGTATCAATGGAGGGATGCCAATATTAGAAAAAGATAAACTTCGTAGTATCTCTCCTTATGAGTTTTTACCAAGCTGGTTTTTTTATGCGCCAGTTGTAATACAAAGCCTCTTTTTAGGTATTAAATATAAAGATTTCACCCTACCTTTAGTTGTAAACCCTTCAATTAAACTTAGTGGAATGGTCGGAGAATCCAAGCACGATATCCTTCAGTTAGCGGGAGAATCAACCAAAAATTGGATTTCTCCATTCATCACCATAACAACAGATAGCTCTTCTGTTCAGCAACAAACCAACTCAGCTATGAATGCGATGGATAATCACAACCTGACTTTTCCTGTTGTCGCTAAACCGGATCTAGGCTGTCGTGGAGCAGGAGTCAAATTAATTCAAACTCCAGAACAATTGACTCATTATTTTGAATCATTCCCTATCAACGCTCGTTTCTTAATTCAACAGAAAGCTCCTTACTCAGCTGAAGCAGGTCTATTTTATATTCGTTATCCCAATCAAAAAAAAGGAAACGTAATTTCCCTTACTCTGAAATACTCTCCTAGTGTAATCGGTGATGGTAAGCAAACTCTGAAACAACTAATTGAATCAGATAACCGAGCAGGAAAACTCTCTCACCTCTATTTTCCTCGACATAAAAATAAATTAGATACGGTATTAGCCCTTAATCAAGAATTTCAGTTAGCTTTTGCTGGCAGTCACAGCCGCGGGTCAATTTTTAGAGATGGAAACCAGTACATAACCGCTACATTAGCAGAACGTTTAGATGCTATTTTTGATGACTTTGATGGTTTTTACTACGGCAGATTAGACGTCAAATTCAAAAATATTAATTCTCTTATAAAAGGGGAGGATTTTACTATTTTAGAAATAAATGGTGCGAGTAGTGAAGCTGCGCATATATGGGACAGAAACACGCCTCTTAAAACGATTTTTTCTACTTTATTGTTTCAATACAAAACATTATTTGAAATTGGAGCACAACAAAAAGAAAAAGGATATGTTTCACCTACATTGAAAGAATTATTTTCAGCGTGGAAAGAAGAGAAAAATCTAACTCTTCAATACCCATCAACTGACTAGAGAGTATTTATGCCAATGAAAGAAAGAGAAATAATAGAACTATCGCCTGTTATTAGTGGTTGTATTGATGAATTACAACAAGGCTTACAGCTATTAAATAATATTAGTGATAGGGATTATACTCACCTCGCATCTCCTTATGTTGACAGTTCTATTGGTGAGCATTTTCGCCATATTCTCGATTTATTTTACGCCATTAGAACAGCCCAAGATGAGGAAGCAATTAACTATAATAATCGTCGACGTGGGCACTTAATCGAAACAAATAAAGAACTCGCAATTAAGGAACTTAACTCAATAATTCAATGGTTGAATTTGCTCCCTCAGCAATATTTAACCCGTTCAATATCTCTTATCACTGAAGTTTGTCCTTACGTTACTCAAAGTCATGCTATGAAATCAAGTATTGAACGAGAGATCACTTTTGCTTCACTGCATGCCTCACACCATTATGCATTAATGAAAGTGATAACTCGTTTATTGAATATCAATACCATCTCAACATTTGGTTATGCTCCAACGACCTCTAGTTTTCTGAGAGGAGATGCATAATGTGCACCGTATCTTGGTTTCATACTGAATTAGGCTATGAGTTGTTTTTTAATCGAGATGAACAGAAATCTCGCCCTACTGCTCTCGAGCCTCGGAGATTTAAACAAAATAATATTGAATCACTCATGCCTATTGATCCTCTTGGAGGAGGTAGTTGGATTGCTACAAACAATCGAGGCATTACGGTTTGTCTACTAAACTATTACCAAGGTTGTTTGCCAACAACAGAATTAAAAAGTCGAGGTTTACTAATTAAACACCTTTCAGCCTGTCATGATCTAAATGCAATACAACACCTATTATCACACACCGATCTATCATATTTTGCTCCTTTTTCTTTATTAGTTTTTGGTGCTAAATCAGCCAAAAAACCACCCAAAGTTTTAGCTTTTCAATGGAATGGACGACTTTTTCATTCTATTGATGCTGTCTCACCAATGATCTCTTCTTCTGTAGATCCTATTTTTGTTACTGAAAAACGACATTTTTTTTATAGGGAAATGACGAGTAAAGGCATTAATCGTCAATCATTACATGCATTCCATAATCACCATCACCCACAACAAGGGCACCTATCAGCTTGCATGTATCGTGAAGATGCAAGCACCGTAAGTTTGACTCATATTATTGTTAATACTCAAAAAAGCATCATGAATTACACTTCAGGATCACCATGCCAAACATCTAAGATAACGGCTTATGAAGTTAAACATGACCATCAATTTAGCCCACCTAACTATACTCAATAAGGTTATCCCTATGAAAAAATTACTTTGTTTCTTTATGTTGTTATTTTCTCAATCGAGTCTTGCTGCTGATCCTATTTATACTGGATTCTTTAGTAATAAAGCTGTCGGTGGTTATGACACCGTTGATTATTTTAGAGAGGGTAAATTAGCAACAGATAACCCATTAAAAGGAAAAGATAATTACGTAATGTCATATATGGGAGCAGATTGGTACTTCTCATCACAAGAGAACCTAGACTCATTTCGTAAAAATCCAACCAAATATGTACCTCAATACGGCGGATTTTGTGCATGGGCGATATCAGAAAAAAATGACCGCGCGTCTGGTGATCCTCTTCAATGGACAATTGTTAAAGGAAAGCTCTATTTAAATTATGACGCTGAAGTAAAAGGTTGGTGGGAAAAAAATATTCCACTCTTCATAACAAAGGCAGATAAGAACTGGCCTTCACTTCTAAAAAAATAATAATTACCAACATATAAAACTTATTGCAGCCATTAAAGTAAAAGGAACTCATCATGAAAGAAAAAATATTTAAATTTGGACCATCAGTATTTATCGCCTTTGTATTTATTCAATCTCTCTTCTTTAAATTCTCAGGGTCATATGAAACTGATCATATCTTTGGCGTCTTAGGCGAATGGTCAGGGATTGAATGGTTTGGGATTTATGGCGGCTATCTTATCGGTATTGCTGAACTGTTCGCTTCTATTCTGCTTTTTACTCGTTTTCATGGATTAGGCGCAGTCATGGCGGCAGGTATTATGAGTGGCGCTATTTTCTTTCATCTTTTCACCCCTCTTGGGATCCAAATGCCAGAATTTGATGCTATGGGAAAAATCATCGGTTATGACGGAGGCTTATTATTTGGAATGGCCTGTTTAGTTTGGTTATCAGGCATATTTTTAGCATTAAAAGACCTTAAATCAGATAGCGGATTTCTTTCTTCTTTATTTCAAGAAAAAGGAGCTTAGTTTATGATTGCAAGTCCATTTCGCTTACCAAGAGTAACCCCATTTGGCATTGGAGAATCCTTTGCTGAATGGGCTACTGGGTTAAATCAACTTGATGCTTACTATCAAGACCGCCCTGAAAATTTAAGCTGTTTTGAATTCATGAGCCATTCACTCTCGTCATTAGACGTTAGTTATCATTTGCACCAGGGAGAATTAAATACCATCCCTGTAACAGGAGCGGTTGTTATTGTTGCTAATCACCCATTAGGCGCACTAGAAGGTATTATTTTAGCGGACCTAATTGGTAAAATTCGTTCAGATGTAAAAGTGTTAGCTAATGAATATTTAAAACTTATCCCTGAGATCAGTGAATTATTTATTGGCGTTGATGTATTCGAATCTGCTAGCGCAAAAAAAACCAATGCCAAAGCACTTCGAGAAGCTCATCGGCATTTAGAAAGTGAAGGAGTACTCATTATTTTTCCTGCGGGAGAGGTTTCTACCTATAATGAAAATAAAGAACAATTACTCGATAAGCGTTGGAGCTATTCTGCTGCAAAATTAGCACTTAAACATAATGCCACAACCATCCCAATTTATATTGATGCTAAAAACAGTAATGCTTTTTATATGGCAGGGAAAATTCACCCATTACTACGTACCTTAATGTTGGGGCGAGAACTGCTCAATAAAAAATCTAATACCATTAATTTATCAATTGGTTCATCTATCTCACATAAAGAGCTTAATGGATTTAAATCCCCTATAGAATGCATTAATTATCTACGTCTCAATACTTATTTGTTGGCAACCATTAATCATTCTGCTGAGTCAGAGCAGATTAAAACCGATTATGATCAAATTATGGATCCCATAAATTCTGACATTTTGACAAATGAAATTCAATCTCTCCCACCCAACACTAAACTAGTAGAACAAAATGGGCTTACTGTCTATTGTACAAAAAGCCAAGCCATCCCAAATGTTATTAAAGAAATAGGACGTATCAGGGAAGTTACTTTTCGTGAAGTAGGTGAAGGTACAGGGCTTTCCTGTGATCTAGATGAATACGATTTACACTATTACCATTTATTTATCTGGCACGAAAAAAATCAAGAAATTGTTGGTTCCTATCGATTAGGGTTAGTTGATGAATTAATTGAAAAGTTTGGTATTGATGGTCTCTACTCTCGTAGTCTTTTTAATTACCAATACGAGTTTATCAAGACACTACACAACTCAATTGAAGTAGGTCGCTCAGTCGTAGCTAAAAAATATCAGCGCAATGTTAGCTCACTACTTTTGCTTTGGAAGGGGATTTCAACTTTTGTATATCAACACCCTAAATATACTCACTTATTTGGACCTGTCAGTATTAGTAATGATTACAGTTTAGCGGCTCGTCAATTAATTGCTTCAACACTATCTATTCACCATTACGATAATGAGAAAGCAGCACTAGTCACTGCAACAACCCCACTCAAACCATTAAAAAGACAAGTATGGAACGGCGATATGCTTTCTTTACTTGGTGATTTAAAAATCTTATCAAAAGTACTTAGCAGGATAGAAAAAGGGAAAGGACTTCCTGTTTTACTTAGACAGTATATTGGATTAAATGGGAAGCTAGTTTGCTTCAATGTCGATCCAGATTTTAATGACGCGCTAGATGGGTTAATTGTAGTCGATATGAGTAATGTGCCACAAAAAACATTAAGTAAATATATGGGGAAAGAAGAAGCGATGTGCTACCTTGAAAAACACCATAGTAATTAAAAATACTCAGAGCTACTAACCCATGCTCAATGACTTTATTCAGCAATTTCAAAACTATAACTTCTCTTCTGATGAAATTAAAAAACTAATTCACAGTAGTAAATTAGAATATTTAAAACCAAAACACGTTATTGCCAAACAAAATGACGATTCAAAGTTCTTCTATTTTTTATTAGAAGGACTTTGTCATGCTTCATATTTAACTGAAGATGGTAAGGCATTCAGTAAAGAATTTTACTGGAAAGGTGATTGGGTTGTCGGGTTTGAAGGAGTAATAGATAACGAGAAATCCCCCTATACGTTAGAAACTTTAACACCAACGACGATCTTATCTTTACCTATCTCTTATATGCAGCAATGGCGAGCACAATCTCATCCTTTCTATCTAAAGCTAGTCGAAACTCAATTAGTCTATAAAGAGAGAAAAGAGCGCTTTATGTTACTTTACTCCCCTCAGTCTCGTTACGAGATTTTCTGTCAAAACTACCCTGACCTTCACTCACAATTAAGTGACTATCAAGTAGCGGCTTATCTTGGGATCACTCACATCAGCTTAAGTCGTATTAAAAATAGAATTAAAAAAGTTAACATAAGTTAATGTCTTAAAAAGTGAAAATAGGTATCTTGATGATCTTCTTTTTTCATCGGGATAATTTCTATGATCCATTGGCAAAAAATACTTTTTAATGACTTAACTACCGCGCAACTGTATGAACTGCTTCGTTTAAGAGTTGATGTCTTTGTCGTTGAGCAAACTTGTCCATACCCTGAATTAGATGGTAAAGATTGCCATAAAGGCGTCTATCATTTAATTGGGACTAAAAATAATGAAATAGTCGCTTGTGCTCGTCTACTTCCAGCAGGAGTTAGTTATACAAACCCTAGCATTGGGCGCGTAGCAACAAAAGAAACAGCCAGAGGTAATGGTTTAGGTCATCAATTATTATCAGAAGCATTATTACAATGTGAGCAATTGTGGCCTGGGGAAACGATTGATATTGGCGCTCAAGAACATTTAAGTCACTTTTATCAAAAGCATGGTTTTAACGTGATTTCTGATATGTATCTTGAGGATGATATCCCTCATGTCGATATGCGACTAGCTAAATAATACGAAAATGAAATCAATGATGACGCCAGTCAACCTCGCAATTATCTTACTTGTATTAGGTAATTTATTGGCATCTCTGTCAGATGTAGCAGTAAAAATTCTTGATGGTGGAGTTTCACCTTTTCAATATATTTTTCTGCGCCAACTGGTCTCTCTCACTCTTCTTTTTCCTTTTTGGGCTCGTCAACCTTCGACATCAAGAAGTTTAAGTAATCCAAAAATAACGGTATTAAGATCTCATATTCTCTTAATTGGCAGTTGTTGCATGGTGGTATCGATTACTTATTTATCTCTTGCTACTGCCAATGCCGTTTTTTATACCGCTCCATTATTGATGATCCCGCTTTCCATGCTGTTATTTAATGAAAGACCTTCAGCTAAAAAAGTACTTCAAACCGTGATTGGATTTATTGGTGTTATTATTATTTTACGCCCCTCTCAATTCCATTGGGCAGCAATTTTTGCACTCGGAACAGCAATGACTTTAGCATCATATAATATTTTGATTCGAAAAATCCCTAATGAACAATCGGTGATCACCACCCAGGGCAACCGCATGAGTGGTTAAATTTTAACCTCTGAGAAAAAACCTGCCGTTAAAACAGATTCAAGCATTGAAGTATTCATCATGCATCGCTTTTGTTTACCCACGATACTCAGTTTTGTGGGCTCAGCTCTGAGCATGTTCAAGCTCATGTGTCGTAAGCAGGAAAGGTTTTCGGCACCATTATCTTTGAATATAGAGCAAGCATCTTCATTCATGCTGACATCGAGTACCCAGTGCATTGATTCGATCCCCCAATGCTCTCTGACCGCCACTGCTGCTTGCTCTGCACTTAATTCTTTTGAGCTAATGTAATAACGATATTCTAGACTGGGCTGTTTTCCTTTAATGGCACGAAAGCTTTCAATCATGATGATACTTTTTAAGCCTTTCCAACGAGAAAAGTTACCTTCTAGAGCTGTACTTGGTAATACATAACTTTGACGTGATTCAATACGGCCATGACCTTGCTCAAGGTTAATGAGTTTGTTTACTGTAGAGCGTTGATTTGAAAATGCTTTTTCAACAGATTTGCGTAGCGAGCCTTGATTGTTTTTTACTGCTAATAAGTAGTCTGCGCCCTTATCTATTATGACTTTGGCTATTGCCGTTTGGCATGCCATGGCATCAATAGTCACTAATGCGCCTTTAATATCAAGCATCTTAATAAGCTCTGGAATAGCTGTTATTTCATTACTTTTTTGCTCTGTTTTTAACTGCCCTAAAACCAATTTGTTTGAAGAGGCGTAAGCACTCACCATATGGATAGTACTTGAGCGGTCGTCTCGATCATAAGAGCCACGAAGTGTCTTGCCATCAATAGCAACGACTTGGCCTTGAGTTAAAGAATGCACTGAAGACATCCAAGAGACGAAGCATTGATGAAATTGCTCTGGTTCAATATTTGAAACAATCCTAGCAATCGTATCATCGACAGGAATGTCATTTAAAAACATACCATTACGTTCAAACCAAGCGTGATGACCAAGAATGTATTCTCTAATATCAAACCAGCCTTTTGCTCCTGCAATAACAGCACACATTGAGCCGAATAGAACTTCAAAAAGGCAATAGGTTACTTTTGCACCTTGTCTTTGGTCTGTTATTTCATGAAAGTGTTCTTTAAAATGGTCAATGTGCATCGAATTCTCCTCGTTAAAGGAGGTATATGATCACAGGTAAATCTGATCGTCAAATCGATCGTTTAATTGATTAAAAAACATTCGTGATCTTGCCCTGGATCACCACCCTATTTTGGACCACATTATTATCTCTACCTGTTTCGGGAGGGTTAGCTTGGTTTTACTGGCAATCATTAAATTACAATGAAATTTTTTGGATTGCATTAAGTGCTACCTTTATTATTAGTTACAATGGTCTAGCAACCATGGCCTATAAGAAAGCACCTGCAACCCAAATATCTTTAGCGGAATATTCAGGGCTAATTTTTGTCGTTCTATTTGGAGTAATATGGTTTGATGAGGTGCCTGATTTATTAACCGTAATAGGCATTGCATTAATCATTCTCCCTCTTATGCCTAAAACTTGGTTAAAGAAAGTAAGAGGAAGATAGTAATATAAAAAGCTTGGTGGCAGTTATTTACTGCGCCCAAAGTTGCCATCGGAAAGTCGAAAATACGTGACCGCTTGGCCATCTCGCTCGATTTGCACAATGTCTAGATCACCTTGTGAATCCAATTTAAATCGAAACAGCTGGCCTTTTTTTATATTACTTAATGGCTTATCTGTACCTTCAATTTTAACCAATTTATTTAATTCTGTTAATGGTAAATTATTTTTTCTAAATACTTGATAGAGCGTATCACCGGCTTTAATCTTATAATTCTGCCAATTACCCTGAATCGATGATGGGGCTTTTTCTATCGGCTTAGTTTTTTCTACCAACTTAGCTATTTTTTTCTCTTGAGCAGTATCATAAGATGAAGAGGTTTCATTAAGATTACCCTCTTGCTCACTTAGACCTTCTAGATTCAAACTTATACTCTGCCTTTGCATTTCATCCGCAGGGATCATTGTAGGCTGAATACTATCAGTCTCTTCTGTCGTACCATGTGGTAATAAGACTAAAACACAAGTGACAGGAATTAAAACTCGCAACGCTGTTTGATGAAATTTAGGTAAACGCGACCAATAAGGTGCGACTACTTCAATAAGAGGTGCGCACTTTTTCTTTAATCCTTCCAATGACTCAGAAAAATTTGGCCGTTTTATATTCATTTTTTTCTTTTCATTCATACCATCGCCTTATGCGAAACTAGTTAGCTCACGTTTTATTCTAATATCAGAGTACAAAGAAGTACAAAAGTTTACCTTAAGCTTAGATCTCTGTATCCTTTAGTCTTTCGTTTATACCATATAAAGAAAGAGAGACAGCATGTCTGAAGTTAAATTAGAAACAGTAGAGCAAAGAGCAAGCTACGGCATTGGCCTTCAAATGGGTCAACAACTTGCACAATCTGGTCTTGAAGGCCTAAACGTTGCAGCTATCGCTAAAGGTATCGCAACTTCACTAACTGGCGACATGCCAGAAATCGAAGTTGATGCTATCAACGAAGCACTTCAAGCACTTCACATGCGTGCTGAAGAATCTCGTGCGGAAGCGTCTAAAGCAGCTGCTGCTGACGGCGAAGCTTTCCTAGCTGATAACGCTCTTCGTTCAGAAGTGACTGTACTTGAGTCTGGTCTTCAATATGAAGTACTAACTGCAGGCACTGGCGAAATCCCAACGTCTGATAAAACAGTACGTGTTCACTACCACGGTATGCTAACTGACGGTACTGTATTTGACAGTTCAGTAGAGCGCGGTCAACCTGCTGAATTCCCTGTAACTGGCGTTATCGCTGGTTGGGTTGAAGCTCTTCAACTAATGCCTGTAGGTTCTAAGTGGAAGCTTGCTATCCCACAAGACCTTGCATACGGTGAACGTGGCGCTGGCGCTGCAATCCCTCCATATGCTGCACTAGTATTTGAAGTAGAATTACTAGAAATCGTTTAATCTTTCTTAAAAGATTAAAATAAAAAAGCGATGCCTCTAGGCATCGCTTTTTTTATATCGTACACTCGACAGAATGTTAAGAAGTTTAAAATAATGTTAAGGGAAATAACAATGAAAAAAGTACTTATTATCGCATTAAGCAGCTTAGCTCTAGTTGCATGTAAATCAACTGATGGCAATTCAAGTTCAACACAAGCATCAACTTCAACTCAATCAAGCAGTGCCGCATTAATTGGACCTGCATTAAATGCCGCTCTTTCTCTCTACAATCAATCAAGTAATGAATCTACATTAGCTGATAAGGTTCAAAATGAGCTGTCATTAACTTCAGAACAAGCGGTTGGTGGTATTGGAGCTTTACTTTCTGTGGCTCAAAATAAACTGTCTTCTGATAATAAAAGTGAGTTAGGCCAACTAATTCCTGGAGTTTCAGCGTTAGACTCTACAGGATTAACTTCTTTAATCACCAATATGGATGGTGTTCAAAGTGCATTTAAAAGCTTAGGTCTTGATCCGTCATTAATCTCATTGATTACTCCTCTAGTCACTCAATACTTAAGCTCTCAAAATGCAAGTTCAGGCTTGGTTAACTCTTTGAGTGCGCTTTGGAAATAAACTAAATCTAAATAAAAAGCAGCCTCATTATTGGGCTGCTTTTTTTATGTTATGTAATAGCAATTAAATTCCTGAACCACCTAGCTCCCCATTATCTTCATGTAATCCACATTCTCGCTTTAAACCAAAAAATCGTGTTTCTTCTTCACTCATTCCCGGTTCCCATTTTTGAGTAGTGTGCGTATCACCTACCGACAAATAACCTTGTTCCCATAAAGGGTGATAAGGTAAATCATGTTCTTTTAAGAAAAAATGCACCTCTTTATTTGTCCAATCAAGCACAGGTAAAAATTTAAATACACCATTTTGAATGCTTAAAATAGGAAGGTTTGCACGAGAGCTAGATTGATCACGGCGCAAACCAGAAAACCAAATACCCACTTCTAAGTGATCTAACGCTCGACGCATTGGTTGAACTTTATTTAATTTATTGTATTGCTCAAGACCATCAATTCCTTTTTCCCACAATTTCCCATAACGTGCTTCTTGCCAATTAGGGCTTTCATCTGCTGTAAATACTTGCAAATTTAAGTGAAGACGCTTAGTTAGCTCATCAATAAACTGATAGGTTTCAGGAAACAGATAGCCTGTGTCGGTCAAAATAACCGGAGTATCCGCTTTTACATCAGTGACTAATTGCAACATCACTGCTGCTTGAATTCCAAAACTTGAGGAGACCGCAGGGTTTCCTTCTAAGTTTTCTAACGCCCACAAAATTCGCTCTTGAGCGGTCAGCGTTTCAAGCTCTGTATTAACTTCAGATAAGCGTAAAATTTGCTCAACTTTCGTTAATGACAACAGCTCTGATAATTGCAATTTAGGCATAAAAGTCCCTTTTTGACACTATCACTTCATCTACAATGCCAGCTCGAATAGTAAAGTCACCAAAGCCTTCATTGCCTTGACGTTCAGTTGCCCAACGACCAACAAGTTCATCTATCTCAGATAAAATCTGACGATCTGTAATGTTCTCTTTATACATTTTAGGTACACGAGTACCACTGCGGTTACCGCCTAAATGGAAGTTATAACGTCCCGGCGCTTTACCGACTAAACCTATTTCAGCAAGCATTGCACGGCCACAACCATTTGGGCAGCCCGTGACACGGAAAATAATATTATCTTCTTCTGGCAGTTTATGTTTTTTAAGTACATCTTCGATTTCAGTCACAAACTCAGGCAAGAAACGTTCGGCTTCTGCCATCGCTAATGGACAGGTAGGAAAAGCGACACACGCCATTGAGTTTTTGCGTTGTTCAGAGTGAGCATCATCAATCAAACCATGCTCACGAGCAATTTTCTCTATCTGATCTTTTTGCTCAGCAGGCACACCAGCAACAATTAAGTTTTGGTTGGCTGTCATTCTAAAATCACCTTGGTGGATCTTAGCAATCTCGGAAACACCTGTTTTTAATGGCTTACCCGGGTAATCTAATAAACGGCCATTTTCGATAAATAATGCAAGATGATGCTTACCATCAATGCCATCTACCCAGCCGATTCGATCACCACGTTCTGTAAGCTCATAAGGACGACTTGCTTCAAATTGAATACCAGCACGTTTTTCGACTTCAGCTTTAAAGACGTCAACACCCACACGATCTAACGTATATTTTGTTTTTGCATTTTTACGATTTGAACGGTTACCCCAATCTCGTTGAGTCGTCACTACCGCAGCAGCTACCTCTAGTGTCTTTTCTAGAGCAACAAAACCAAAATCATCCGCTTTACGAGGATAAGTTGCGGTATCACCATGGGTCATCGCAAGACCACCACCCACAAGCACATTAAAACCAACCAGTTTTCCGTTATCAGCAATCGCAATGAAATTAAGATCATTGGCATGAACATCTACATCATTTTGCGGTGGGATAACCACGGTTGTCTTAAATTTACGAGGAAGATAGTTACTGCCTAAAATAGGCTCTTCATCCGTGCTTTCTAACTTCTCACCATCCAACCAAATCTCAGCATAGGCACGAGTTTTTGGTAATAAATGCTCACTGATTTTTTTAGCCCATTCGTAAGCTTCTTGGTGTAACTCAGATTCCACAGGGTTCGTAGTACAAAGAACATTTCGGTTTACATCACCCGCGGTTGCTATTGAATCAATACCAATGCTATTCAATGTTTGATGCATTAATTTAATGTTTGGTTTTAAAACTCCGTGAAACTGAAACGTTTGACGCGTGGTTAAACGCAAGCTGCCATAAGAGGTATTTTCTTCTGCAAACTTATCAATCGCTAGCCATTGCTTTGGAGTAATAATTCCACCCGGCATACGTGCGCGAAGCATTACGTTATGTAGAGGTTCTAATTTTTGCTTTGCACGCTCAGCTCGAATATCTCGGTCATCTTGCTGATACATGCCGTGAAAGCGGATCAATTGGAAATTATCTTTGGTAAAACCACCCGTAATGCGATCTTGAAGATCCTCTACGATCGTTCCTCTAAGATTTTGACTTTCACGCTTTAGACGCTCGTTATCTGCTAATGGGCCAAGCTCTGTGCCTGATAAGATTGTTTTTACTTCAATTTGTTCGCTCATTAGTACACATCCCTTTGGTAACGTTTCGCCTTACGCAGATCATTTACAAACTGCTCTGCTTCTTCTCTGTTCTTCTTTCCTTGCTGTTCAACAATGGTAATTAACGCGTCATGTACATCTTTTGCCATTCGAGTTGCATCACCACACACGTAGATATAAGCGCCATCTTGCAGCCACTGCCATACTTGTGCTGAATGCTCTAGGATACGATGCTGTACATAGACTTTTTCTTGCTGATCACGACTGAATGCAACATCTAATTGATTTACAACGCCTGATTTCAGATATTTCTGCCATTCAACTTGGTATAAAAAATCTTGTGTAAAGGTTCTATCACCAAAGAATAACCAGTTTTTACCTTCTGCATCACGATTGTCACGCTCTTGTACAAATGAGCGGAATGGCGCGATACCGGTACCTGGGCCAATCATGATTACAGGGGCATTATCATCTTGAGGAAGTTTGAAATTATTGTTGTGTTCGATAAATATTTTTACTTCATCGCCTTCTTCTAGACGATGAGATAGAAAGCTTGAGGCACCACCAAATCGAGTCTCATCACCTTGTTGATATTCAACAACAGCAACGGTTAAATGCACTTCTTCATCCACTTCACTTTGACTTGAAGCAATAGAATATAAACGAGGAGTTAAGCGACGAAGTAAACTAACTAGTTGCTCTGCAGTTAATTTAGTTTTCTTTTCTGATAGTAGATCAATGACTTGAGTGTTACCGGCATAGTGACGTAATTTATCTTTATCTTGTGCCAATTTTTCTAGTTTTTTACTGCCTGATAACTCTGAAAATTTAGCCACTTGCTGTGGGTTTGCCGAAGTGATTTCATATTTTTCAATTAAGGCTTTTTGCAGAGAAATAGATTCTCCATCCACATCAACTTGCTCTTCACCTGTTAGACCTACTTGTTTTAAGATTGCAGCGGCTAACTCTGAATTATTTTCAAACCAAACACCAAGTGCGTCACCCGGTTGATAAGTTAAACCTGAATCTTCCAAATCAATTTCGATATGACGAACGTCTTTACCTGAATCTCGCCCCGTTATTTTTTGGCTTGCTAATAACGTTGCCGTATAAGGGTTTTGTTTTGAATATTGAGAGTGGCTATGTGCGGCTTGACCAACTGGTAATTGCACTACCT
Source organism: Aliivibrio wodanis (assembly GCF_052920805.1). Classification (NCBI taxonomy): domain Bacteria; kingdom Pseudomonadati; phylum Pseudomonadota; class Gammaproteobacteria; order Vibrionales; family Vibrionaceae; genus Aliivibrio; species Aliivibrio wodanis. Next base: position 2,673,574 of record NZ_JBREXA010000002.1, on the reverse strand, counting down.
GTCCATTTTTAGAATCATCACCTGTTGATAAGGTCTCTTTTACTTTCTCTAAGGCTTGCTTGCGCCATTCAGCTGCTGGAGCTTCATAATCCACATCAAGATCGATACGCTCAATAAATGGCGTTGCGCCTTTCTTAGATAAGTACGCATCAAAATCTTTACCTGTTTGGCAGAAGAATTCATAGCTTGAATCCCCCAAACCAATTACAGCGTATTTTAGGTTATCTAATTTAGGGGCTTTTTTAGATTGAAGAAATTCATGCAGTTCAATCGCATTATCCGGGGCTTCCCCCTCACCATTGGTCGATGCAACAATAATAACGTGAGTTTCTTTGGCGAGGTTTTTACCTTTATAGTCACTGGCATCAAACAGCTCAACACTGATCCCAGAGGCAGAAGCTTCTGTTTTCAGCGCTTCAGCAACCCCTTTAGCATTACCTGTTTGTGAGGCATAAATAATTGATAACTTACCTGCAGGCTCACTTGATACCGCCTCTGCGGCTTGGCTAATTGGTTGTGCTGCACCAGAGGTTTGGCTGACACCCCAAAAATAACCACTAACCCAAGCAAGTTGTTGTGAAGATAATTCTGAAGCCGCTAGCTGTAATTGACCTATTTGTTGATCATTAAGTGGACTAGCGAGTGCGGAGAGTTCCTTTAATAACATGACGACATCCCTATTCATTGCGTCATGCTAGATTAGCGACTCTTTCCTATAACAAGAAAGAATAGATAAGTATGTTTTATAACTTTTTGGAAGAAAGAAATGTTTGCGTTACTGAATTTATGCCTTAACGGTAATTAATCATTAATTCTCACCTGATTAAATCCAACAGATAATGCACTCTTTGAAGCGGATTCTAAATCTCTATATTTCATCTCCCCCCCTTTAAGATCAGTAAGTAAAACTAAGCCTCCACGTATATGGCGAAACTCTACAATCCAAGCACCTTCAGCCATCGTTGGTTCAATCACAGCTTCAATTAGCTGATCTTCTTGGTACATTAATTTTAATTCACTTAATGTTGTCATACCTGCATCCTTACCAAATATGAATATCATAGTAATATCCATTATATAAGAATGGTCAATAAACTTTAATTGAGCAAATTTTAAATAAAAAAATAGCGACTCAGTTTCCTGCATCGCTATTCTCAATACTGACTTTAGTCGTGGTTAGAAATCAAATGCAAATCCAGCAAACCAACCATCTACCATTACATTTGCTTGGTTGCTATCAAACTCTTCAAAATAACCAAACTCATGATCCATCACTCGATAACCAACTTTAAATTCAACATCGACAGCATCAACAGGAAGAATATATTTAACCCCTGCTTGACCATCCATCGTTCGCGTACCACTACCACTACCAAAATCATATTGGCCAAAAATATGAAAATGCGTTTTTGGAATATGGATCGATGCATCTGCATACATATTAATGCCAGTTTCATCAAAACTTTGGTTCACAGGTTTACTGTTATCTACAGAACCGCTTTTATTAAATTCACCATTAGTGAATTGTGTCAATGTTAAACCGACATCAAATTGAAGGCCATTAGTCTCTAATAATTTATAATAACCTGTGTAATCAATCTGATCATATTCAAAACGCTCTGAACGAACAGGCGTATAACGTACTTTTACATTCGGCAAAATTGGGTATGGGTGTTCAAAAGCAACAGAAAATGCTTGTGATGCATCAACATCATTTCTACGAACTGCAGTTTCTTTTGAGCCCACTTTTGCATCTGGGAACCACGCATCGATCTCAATTTTAGTAGTAAATTCCTGCTCTTCTGAATACGCTGGTGCAGCCAATAATAAGGCAGCAGAAGCAATAACAGTGGCTAAGGATAATTTGTTCATGCGTAGTCTCCATTTGCGACGCTATTTTAGTTCATGATTATCATCATAAACTATTTAATTTATATATTTATTTTTTCTCTACTTTTATCTTATCGATACGTAGCTTGAATTTTAGACATCTAACTCTGTTGGGATCTTGGCTAATGCTGTTTGCACCACCTCAATACCAGCTCCTGGTTTATGTGCATTTTCACTAATATAACGACGCCACTGGCGAGCACCTGGCATACTTTGAAATAAACCTAACATATGGCGTGTAATATGCCCTAAATGTGCACCATTCTCTAATTGACGTTCAATATATGGATACATTGATTCGACAATCTCACTGCGCTTTCTCACAGGTTTATCACTACCAAAAAGTTGCTGATCAACCTCTGCTAATAAGTAAGGACTCTGATAAGCTTCACGACCAATCATCACACCATCTAGATGAGCTAAATGTTCTTTCGCTTCATCCAGTGTTTTAATACCGCCATTAACAGCAACTACTAATTGAGGGAAATCTTTTTTAATTTGATACGCACGAGGGTAATCAAGCGGTGGAATTTCACGGTTTTCTTTAGGGCTTAAGCCACTCAGCCACGCTTTACGAGCATGAATGGTAAATTGATCACAACCACCCTTCTCATGAACTGTTGATACGAATTTAGTTAAAAACTCATAACTGTCTTGATCATCAATGCCAATACGTGTTTTCACTGTTACCGGAATATCAACAACGGCTTTCATTTCAGCAATACACTCAGCAACATGCTCAGGTTCAGCCATTAGGCAAGCACCAAAACGACCATTTTGAACGCGATCAGATGGACAACCTACATTGAGATTAATTTCATCATACCCACGCTCAGCCGCTAATTTTGCACAATGCGCTAAATCTTTTACATTAGAACCACCAAGTTGTAATGCAACAGGATGCTCTTCTTCATTGTAAGCTAGGAAATCACCTTTACCATGAATAATGGCACCTGTGGTAATCATCTCTGTATACAACAAAGCATGCTCTGATAATTGACGATGGAAATAACGGCAGTGGCGGTCAGTCCAATCAAGCATAGGAGCGACAGAGAAACGTTGTAATGGATAAGAGCTCATAGGTACATTCTTTCAGTGATCAAGACCTCAATTCTAACATAAGCAGAATATAAACAGCTATCCTATTACTTCTTTTAGTTCAGTATACTGCTAACTTTAAACAGACAATTATTCTTTAAAAGAATAAAGAAAAAAGATATCGACTTATGATAAACTGATTTATCTGTTTAATTAATAAGATATCCAACCAGTGAATCGTACGCAAAAACAAAAAGTTGAGCAACTTTGCCAACAACGTGGGGTCAGACTTACTCCACAGCGATTAACGGTTTTAGAGCTGATAACCTCTCACCAAGGAGCTATCAGTGCTTATGATCTTTTAGAACAATTAAAAAAAATAGAACCTCAGGCAAAGCCTCCAACCATTTATCGTGCATTAGATTTTTTGGTCACTCAGGGTTTCGTTCATAAGGTCGAATCTATAAATAGCTATATATCTTGTTGTGTCATTGGTGAACGGGCTCATTTTTCACAACTGTTCATTTGCCGAACTTGTGATGATGTTATTGAATATCATGATATAAAAATTACAGAACAACTTACTCAACAGGCTGAGAAAATCGGTTTTGTAATTGAGAACCATATCGTTGAAACTCATGGCACTTGTAGTTCTTGTTTAGATTACAAAGATAAAAATTAAAATATTACTTAAGGACGTTACCTACCATGCGCGCTGAATTTGTAAACCCATTCTTAGCTTCACTGATCAATGTACTTAAGACGATGGCCTCTATGGAATTAAAACCACAGAAACCTCGTATTAAGAAAGATGAGATTGCTCGTGGTGATGTATCTGGCTTAATTGGCATGGTTGGCATTCAGAGTAAAGGCTCAATGTCGATTACTTTTGACGAACCACTAGCTCTACAAATAATGCAGAATATGCTAGGTGAGCGCCCAAACAGCATTAATGAAGAAGTGACGGATATGGTGGGAGAAATCACTAATATGGTCACCGGTGGTGCTAAGCGTATTCTTTCAGAAAGTGGCTTTGAGTTTGATATGGCAACCCCAATGGTTGTTTCAGGTAAAGGCCATACAATTACTCATAAATGCGATGGCGCGATTATTATCATGCCTTTTACTTCTGAGTGGGGTAATGCATTTATTGAGATCTGTTTTGAGTAACAGAGACTAGAGACTAGAGACTAGAACGCTGCGCTTCTATAAGAGCAAAAGCAAGAAATAAAATTCAGGATTCAGGATTCAGGATTCAGGATTCAGGATTCAGGATTCAGGATTCAGGATTCAGGATTCAGGATTCAGGATTCAGGAAATGATAAGAGGTTGATATTTAGGTATCAACCTTTTTTATTACCTGTAATAAATCAAAGCGATAGATACAAAAAGAGCCGACCAAAGTCAGCTCTTTTGTATTAATCCCAATCACAGTAAGTAAGTGTTCAGAAATAGCGTAGGGAAAATGCTTGAGAACAAGGCGAAACTTTTCGATAAGTAGTTATTCTACAATCAAAAATTTCAACGCAGTTATCGAGCATTTTAACCAGCTAGGATGTTCAATTATTTACTACGATTGGTATTAAGCTTTGTATGCTTTAAATGCGTTGATTAAGCCGTTTGTTGAGCTATCGTGAGAAGTCACGGCTTTATCGTCAGCTAGCTCAGGAAGAATTTGGTTAGCCAATTGCTTACCAAGTTCTACGCCCCATTGGTCAAAGCTGAAGATATTCCAAATCACACCTTGTACAAAAATTTTGTGCTCGTACATTGCAATCAAGTTACCTAGTGTTTTAGGTGTTACTTGCTTAACAAGAATTGAGTTTGTTGGGCGGTTACCTTCAAATACTTTAAACGCAACTAGCTCTGCCATTTCTGCTTCTGTTTTACCAGCGGCTGCAAATTCAGCACGAACAGTCTCTTCTGTTTTACCGAATGCTAACGCTTCTGTTTGTGCGAAGAAGTTAGACATCAGTTTCTGGTGGTGATCACCCACTTGGTTATGGCTGATTGCAGGCGCAATAAAATCACAAGGAATTAATTTTGTACCTTGGTGAATCAATTGGTAGAACGCGTGTTGGCCATTTGTACCAGGTTCGCCCCAAATGATTGGACCCGTTTGGTAATCAACAGGGTTACCGTTACGGTCTACACATTTACCATTTGATTCCATGTTGCCTTGTTGGAAGTACGCAGCAAAACGGTGTAGATACTGATCGTATGGAAGAATTGATTCTGATTCAGCACCGTGGAAGTTGTTATACCATAGGCCAATAAGTGCAAGAATAACAGGCACGTTATTTTCAAGATCCGTATTAGCAAAATGATTATCCACTTCATGAGCACCTTCAAGAAGCTCAACAAAGTTATCAAAACCAACCGCTAGTGCAATTGAAAGACCGATTGCTGACCATAAAGAATAACGACCGCCAACCCAATCCCAGAACTCAAACATATTATCTGTATCGATACCAAACTCAGACACTGATGGTGCATTAGTTGATAGTGCAGCAAAGTGTTTAGCAACATGGGCTTGATCGCCAGCTTCAGCTAAGAACCAATCACGAGCACTGTGTGCATTCGTCATTGTTTCTTGTGTTGTGAATGTTTTAGATGCGATTAAAAATAACGTTGTCTCAGGGTTCAATGGCTTCAGAGTTTCAACAATGTGTGTACCATCAACGTTTGAAACAAAGTGCATGTTTAAACGTGTTTTATATGGTGCTAATGCTTCAGAAACCATATATGGACCAAGATCTGAGCCACCAATACCGATGTTTACGATATCTGTAATTTCTTTACCTGTGTAACCTTTCCACTCACCAGAAATTAAACGCTCTGTGAAGCCTTTCATTTTTTCTAGTACTGCATTAACAGCAGGCATTACGTCTTCACCATCAACGATTACCGGAGTGTTGCTACGGTTACGAAGTGCTGTATGAAGAACTGAACGATCTTCGGTTTTATTGATTTTCTCACCGTTAAACATCGCATTAATTGCTGAAGACAATTCAGTTTGTTCAGCTAGTGCGAACAGTTTTTTCATTGTCTCTTCAGTAACTAAGTTCTTAGAGAAATCCACTAGAATGTCTTGGCCAAACGTTGTTGAAAATTTATCAAAACGTTGTGCATCCGCAGCGAATAGATCAGATAGGCTGAAATTTTGTGCTGTTTCAAAGTGTGCAGTTAAGTCTGCCCACGCTTGAGTTTCTGTTGGGTTGATGTTTTTTAACATGGTAAAAATATCCCGTGTAGTAGGTTTGTTGGTTCAAAAATAAATTTCTGAACTCCCCGTTTATACGAATCTAAAAAATATGGTGAACTTTATATATTATGACCAAAACTACGCTCACCCTTTTTGAGTTAGGTCACATTAAAACTTCTATAAGTGAACATTATCACTATCAAGGCAACAGAACTCTAGTGTTGAGATCATTATTGTGGCGAAAAGAATTAGAATGGTTGATTAATCATCACTCTAAATAAACTTTCTTCGTTTCCCCATGCCATTTCTGTTCGTACCACAATCCCTTCAACTTGAAAACGTATCGCACCGCCTGCACTCCACTTCATATCTTCATGTAATGTCGATAACGAGAAATCATTTGCAACCCGTCCGACATCTACAAACGCGACCCCATTGCCACCAAGGCACATCATAAAGATTAAAAATAGGCCACTCTTCTAATGGCTGCCAATCCGGCATAACTCGATATTCTGCTGAATAATGAATGGCTGAACGACCATGAAAACGACCACCACCAAAACTACGTAAACGATATAAACCGCCTAACCTTATTCCTGCATATTCTGGGGCAGAATGTTGCTCATTTTGCCAACTAGGAGTATCTGCCACATAAAAATCTAAGGCCACAACTTGTTTATTAATTACCTCACCTAAATTACCTAAATCAAAGAATGCACTCTGTTGAAACTCCCATGTCCACCATCTTTCTTGAGAGTTGGTTTCTGGAGAATAGGTAATATCAAGTTCAGTACGAGCTCCATGAGTGGTGTTTCTCACGCTATTTCGATTATCCCAATCAAGGTTAACTTTCATTCCCCAGTTGGAACCAGGCTCATTCCAATTCGAGACATTAGATAAGTGACGAGAATAATAGAAAGGACTGAACTCAATGCTACTCACACCACTTTCAAATGGGTTGTAATTTTTAACTTTACGTTCAGGAAGATAAGCGGCTTGCGCACCTATTTTTTCACCATTACCAATTGGTAGTACGTAATTTGCACTCAAATGATATTGTGCTTCTAGGCTATCTGTAAATAATCGGTCATTAACTGATGAATCATTATTCCCTGCCGAGCCAATGTAATAATCCATATCTTTAAAATTGGCATTATAAGCATTTGCTCCAACTAACCATGAGTGACCAATTTGTACATTATTGGCCGATAAATAACTCATGTAGGAACCTTTTGTCGAATAAAACCCAGCGGCAAATAAAGAAGCTTGAGGCTGGCCGACTCCTTTCATTACACCAGCAACACCCACCGTAGTGCCTAGGCTCTCTGATGAGAACATAAAAGGAACCATTGCTGTCTCAGGTAAAGAAGTAGGCCAAATACTATTTTCGGCCATTACAGTGTTAATGCCTGAAAACGGTGAAATAAGAAAAAGCGCTAGTCCAGTAGCGCTTTTTAAAAAAAATGAACTCAATTATGGCCTCATTTAGGTATATTGCATCTTCACTCGTGACGTCAATTTAGTCACCAATTCATAAGCTATGGTTCCAATATGCTCTGCAACTTCTTCAGCGGGAAGTTCTTTTCCCCACAAAGTAGCTTCATCACCCACGCTATCTTGAGCTTCTGGTCCCAAATCAACCGTTAACATATCCATTGAGACTCGACCTGCAATTGGAACTTTGCGTCCATTGACAAATACTGGAGTACCATTAGGTGCTGTTCGCGGATAGCCATCACCATAGCCAATGGCAATCACACCAATTTTAGTATCTTGCTGACTCGTCCATATTCCACCATAACCAACACTCTCACCTGCTTTAACATCACGTACTGCGATCAAATGAGAGGTAAGAGTCATGGTAGGCAAATAACCTAGTTCTTGTGCTGATTGTCCAGCAAATGGAGAAACACCATACATAATAATACCAGGACGAACCCAATCTAATTGACTATCAGGCCAAGCAAGTAATCCAGCAGAAGCCGCTAATGAACGCTCTCCCTTACACCCTTTAGTTAATGACATGAAGGTATCAATTTGCTCAATTGTTACTGAACTTTCAAGTTCATCAGCACAACCAAAATGGCTCATGTAACGCAGCGGCTTAGCGACATTTTTACAAGCATGAAGACGCTCAACGTACTCTTGATACTCTTCAGGACGAATACCTAAACGATGCATTCCTGAATCTACTTTCAACCAAACAACGACAGGACCTTCCAATTCTGCCGCTTCAAGCGCTTCAAGTTGCTCTTTGCAATGAACCGCAGTTTGAATGTTATTAGTCACTAAAATAGGTAAGTCACCGGCAGAATAAAACCCTTCAAGCAGGAGAACTTGTTTTACAATACCACCAGCACGAAGTTGTAATGCCTCTTCAATACGAGCGACACCAAAAGCATCAGCATCATTAGCACTCTTTGCTATATTTAGCAATCCATGGCCATACCCATTTGCTTTTACAACAGCAAGCACTTTGCTATGGGGTGCCTGTTGTTTAATTTTCTTCAAATTATGGATTAACGCAGACATATTAATTTGCGCTGAGGCCGCTTTCATATAACTCATGATCTAGCCTTATTCATCATCAAACGCAGGTCCTGCGTAATTATCAAAACGTGAGAACTGACCTTGGAATGTCAAACTGACTGAACCAATTGGGCCGTTACGTTGTTTACCTAAAATAATCTCAGCAATCCCTTTACGGTTACTCTCTGGGTTATAAACCTCATCACGGTAAATAAACATGATTAAATCGGCATCTTGCTCGATCGCTCCCGATTCACGAAGATCCGAGTTAATTGGGCGTTTATCAGCACGTTGCTCCAGGGAACGGTTCAACTGAGACAGAGCTACAACTGGAACATTCAATTCTTTCGCTAATGCTTTTAAAGAACGAGATATTTCTGAAATCTCTTGAGTACGATTATCTTGCATTCCAGGAACGCGCATTAGTTGAAGATAATCTATCATGATCATGCTCAAACCACCCGACTCACGGGCAACACGACGAGCACGCGAACGCAGCTCTGTTGGAGTCAGCCCTGAACTGTCATCAATAAACATATTTTTCTTTTGGGTCAAAATACCCATAGTAGACGAAATACGCGCCCAATCTTCATCATCCAATTGCCCAGTACGAATTTTGGTTTGATCTACACGAGACATAGATGCCAACATACGCATCATCAATTGTTCTGCGGGCATCTCTAGCGAGAAAATAAGCACTGGTTTATCTTGATCCATTGCGGCATTTTCACATAAGTTCATCGCAAAGGTGGTTTTACCCATCGATGGACGTGCTGCAACAATAATTAAATCTGACCCTTGCAAACCTGCAGTTTTCTTATTTAAATCAGTAAAACCAGTGGATACACCTGTGACACCATCTTGTGGTGTTTGGTATAGAAGCTCAATTCGTTCTAATGTCCGCTCAAGAATCGTGTCTACAGTTTGTGGGCCTTCATTCTCAGTAGTACGCTCTTCTGCGATGGCAAATACTTTACTCTCTGCCATATCAAGTAAATCTTCAGACGTTCGTCCTTGAGGATCATAACCTGCATCAGCAATTTCATTCGCAACACCAATCAAATTACGAACCATGGCACGTTCACGAACAATATCTGCATACGCATTAATGTTTGCCGCACTTGGGGTGTTTTTTACAAGATCGGCTAGATAGGCAAAGCCACCAACAGAGTCTAATTTTTCATGACGTTCAAGATGCTCAGATAAGGTAATTAAATCCAAAGGCATACTATTTTCTAGGATGGACTTAAGTGACTCAAAAATCAGTCTGTGCGGTCGGCTATAAAAATCACCCGCGACCACTTTTTCTGCAACAGAATCCCAACGCTCATTATCAAGTAGTAGGCCACCAAGTACTGATTGCTCTGCCTCTAATGAATGCGGTGGTACTTTTAATGCATCAACTTGTGCATCATGTTTGCGGTTTTGATTTCGATTATCAGCCATTACTACTTTTCACCATCCTAAATTTAGCTCTACATTATAACCAAAAGAAACATGGATGAAATAACAATCCTTCTATAGCAACCTAACCATTCTAAAAATAAAGATTTTGACTCAAATTTAACTCATGAATGTAATAAAATACTTATACTAGCTGCTATCTTTTTTTTTAAGGTTGATACGTGTTACAGAAAATATTACTTACAGGGCTGATCGCAATCAGTACATCTGCCTATGCAAGCGACATTGAAAACACGGATATGTCCCTCCCTTCACCATGGGAAAGCCAAGTAGAATTTGGCTACCAATCAAATAGTGGTAACAGTGATTCCCAGTCACTCAATAGTCGATTTGAAGGCAGCTATACATCTGGGCAACACCGTCATACGGGGGAGGTAAAATATTATTTATCAGAAAAAAATGGAGAAGCAGATAAAGACCAACTCAGTATTAACCTGCAAAGTGACTATAAAATAAGCCCTGATTATTATTTATATGCCAACTTTAAAGGCCTAAACACTCAATATAGTGCTTATTTTAATGATTATACCCTCTCTGGTGGTATGGGTTATCAAGCAAGTAATACTGACGATCTCCTGCTTGAGTTAGAGCTAGGCCCTGGTTATCGTTATCAGAATCCAAATTTAGATGAAATTGATGATGATGATTTGATCTTCCCTGAAACGGTCAAAGAAGTGATTTTGCGAGGAAATATCAATTTATCTTGGCAGGTATTAGATAATTTAACGCTTGCGGGAGAAGTAACAATCACAACAGGAACAAGTAATACTCGTGTGGATTCCGAAATAAGTGCCACGAATAATATTACTGATGAGATAGCCCTAAAAATAGCACAATCTCAACAGTATCTTGATCGTGTACCTCCAGGGCTTAGTCAAACAGATTCAGTCTTGAGTATTAATCTGCTCTTTTCTTTCTAATAAGAGAACTTGTAATCTGATATTAAAGCCGTATTAATGCAAAGCTTCATGCTTCTTTACTAATCCAAAGTCAGCCAGAATCGCATAAGCTGCAGGGATCATAAACAACACCAATAACGTTGAAGTAAAAATACCAAACACAATTGAGACCACTAGCGGCTGAATAACCTGAGCCTGAATACTGGTTTCTAACAACAGAGGTAATAACCCTGCTGCTGTTGTGATTGAAGTTAAAAATACCGCTCTAAATCTTTCTTGGCTCGCTTTCACTACCGATTCATAAACAGAATCCCCCTCATCCACATGGTGTCGAATGTATTGCACCAATAAGATTGAGTCATTCACCACAATCCCTGCCAATGAGACAAATCCCATAATACTTGGCATACTTAACGGGTGGCCAAGTAATAAGTGACCCCAAAGTACCCCGATCAGTGCTAACGGGATCGCGAGCATTACGACAAACGGTTCAAGATAGCTTCTAAACTGAAAACTTAAAATAACAAACACACCAAATAAGCCCAGCATAAAACCGGTGCCCATTGATTGTCCGGTTTCGGCGGTGTCTTTCGCTTCCCCTTCAAAATCAAAACGTAGTCCTGGGTATTTTTTCAATAACTCAGGAGCTAGTTCTATTTTAAATTGATTCAATATTTCAGTAGAACTAACTTGAGAGGCATGAACATCACCAAACACACTTAAGGTTCTTAACCCATTAATTCGCTGAATTCGAACATAATTACGTTGAAAATCCAAAGTGGCCACAGAAGCTAAAGGTATTTGGCCTCCAGTAGGCAGAATAATTGGAAAGTTCTCCAAAGTATGTAAATTACCTGCTTGCTCTTTATTTAAGCGCACTTGAATTTCAATATTTTCTACGCCAAGTTGGATCTCGTCAGCCGTTTGTCCAAAGTACGCCGCACGCAATTGATTTGCTATCAGTTGGCCTGTCACACCATAGGTTTCCGCTCCTGGACGAAGTTTTACTAACACTTCTTCTTTACCCATTCGCATATCATCAAGGACACCATAAACACCAGCAAACTCATTTAAATAAGCTTGGATATCAATCGAGGCTGATTTTAAAGTATGAAGATCATCATCCATCATTCGAATTTCAATCGCTCGCCCACCCGGCCCCATAGTAGGCTGCTTGTACACCATGGTTATTGGTTCAGCCAGATCGCCTACTTCTTCACGCCATGCATCGATGAAATCATCAATTAAGGTATTTCGTTTTTCTGCACCTAATAAGTCCAATCGTATCGTTGCTAAGTGTGGCCCTGATTCATTGGCATCTGCGTTGGTATTAAATTGTTGAGTAATATGCTCAATAAGAGGCTGACCCTCTTCGTATTTATCACTCCACTCCATATTTAATTTTTCAGCGGCTGTCACTATCTTATCCACCACTAACTCTGTTTGAGAAAGCGATGAGCCAGGGGGTAAAATAATTCGAGCCTCTGCAATATCACCGTCTAATTCAGGAAAGCCAACAAACTTCAGTGCACCACCAGAAATAAGAGAAAAAGAGATCAACAAGGTTGCGATCACTGCCCCTAAAAAGGCGTAACGCCATTCCACTACTTTTGTTACCGCTTTTACTAAAGTGACATTTCTAAAACGTTCAAAACGATCTAAGATTTTCTTTTTAAAACCTGAGATTGGCTGCTCTTTTTTTGCTTTATGTAAAGAGTGACTCAAATGATTTGGTAGAATTAAAAAAGCTTCAACCAAGCTCAATGACAGCACTAAAATAAGCACCTGAGGAACAACTTTCAGTACCGCCCCCATCTCTCCTTGTAAAAACATTAAACTACCAAAAATACAGACCGTAGTTAGAAATGAAGAGAGTACTCCAGGAAAGACCTTACTGACACCGTTATACACAGCATCATCAATGCTCTGTCCTCGATCTAAATGAGAGGCAATGGACTCAGCAATTACAATCGCATCATCCATCATGATCCCTATCGCCATAAGTAGAGCAACAAGAGACATGATATTGATAGAGAGCCCTAAACTCGCCATTAAAAACAAGCCACCAAGAAAGGCAACGGGAAGACCAGCAGCAACCCAAAAAGAGTAGCGGAAAGTGAAGAATAGCCACATGGTTAAAAATACAAGAATGATCCCTTGCCAACCATTTTTCACCATCATGGTTAGACGATCCCACAATAATGAAGACAGATCGTTGGTCATTTCTAGCATCACACCATCAGGTGCTATCGATTGCTGATATTCAACAAACTCAGTAACGCGATCTTTAATTCTTAAAGCATCATCAGCTTTATTTTTACTGATCTTAAGCATCGCTGATGGTTTACCATCAAATAACACTTTTTGCTCATCTAACTCAAAACGATCGGTAATAGTCGCAGTATCTCCAAGGCGGATCAGAGCTCCATTTTCAGACGATCCCATCACTGTTTTTGCTAGTTCTTCAGGGGTGGTTTTTCTCTCATCAAAGCGAATTAAAAAATTCTTCTCTGGGGTTTCAACACTTCCACTAGGTAATTTCACATTTTGCTGTGCTAATTTATTAGCAATGTCACTGACATTAAGGCCCAATTGACGAATCGCACTTTCATTAAGCTCTACTCGATATTGATGATCTGAAAACCCACTCACTTCAACTAAAGACACATCATAATCAAGCTTTAAACTTTGTTTCAATTTCTCAGCGTATGCTTTTAATTCTGGCCACGTGGTATCTGCTGTAATCGCAACATCAACTACAGGTTCATTCCAATCAAGTTCTTGCACCACTGGTGATTCAATTTCTTTGGGAAAATCATTAATAGAATTTATTTGAGTTTGAACATCCACCAACATTCGTCCGATATCAGCTTTTTCGTTAAGCTTTATGACTAAACGAGCAGAACCCTCAATGGCTTCACATTTGGTTTCTTCGATATTCCCTAAACCATCAACTGCATCTTCCATTCTAATACAGATACTTTCTTCTACTTCTTGAGGAGAGGCGCCTGGATAAACAACCCCAGCTAAAATATAAGGAGGACTAAATTCAGGAAAAGTTTCACGTTTGAGTTGTGATAACGACACCAAGCCAAGCAGTAATAAAGAGAGCATTAATAAATTGGCTGCTGTAGGATGACGAGCAAAAAATTTAATCATTTAGCAGGCTCCTGATCTTTTTTAGGGTCAAGTAAACGAAGCTGCATTCCATTTATAGCAGGAAGAAGATCATTTAAAATTAGCCGATCATCTTGCTCTATATCCCCAGAAATAATGACATTATTATCTCGACGATATTCAATATTAACAGGTAAGATCACCAACTTGTTTTGCTTATCTAGCAGATAGATTTTATCTCCATGCAGTGCACTCTCAGGAATAGTCCACTGTAATGACGCCTCCCCCTCAATAATGGCTTTAACAAACATACCATTGACTAAGGGCGGTAATGAATTGGGTTTTAAATCACGATAATTCTGTTCAATCTCTAAAATAACCCCAACAGTCGCTTGGTTTGGATCAACCGTCTCACTGATCCGTACAACTTTTGCTTGCCACTCAGCATTAAAACGACCACTACTTAATTGGATATTAGCAATAAGAGGCAGCGAATCAATGTTTGGTATTCCTTGCTCACCCAACTCAAATGATTTAACACTTTGCGCTAAGGTTTGCATATCATGAATAGAGATTTGCGCTTCCATCTCCATCGTCTTAATACCATGAGCAATAAACATTGTTTGCTGTAAATTAACCACTTGATCAACTTCAATATCCACATCAGAAATACGCACATCAGTAGGTAAAGTTATCGATGTTTTCTCTAAAGATCGCTGTGCTTCTTCCAATTTCGCTTGATTCACTTTTACCATGGCTTGTGCGACTTTTCGCTCATCAGGTAATAATAATATTTGGTTTTGAATATCTAAAACGACTTTTTGTTGCGCTAAATAAGACTGGTTCTGCTGATCTAAATCTGATTGCGACGTCAGCCCTTTCTTTTGTAGATTTATTTTTCGACTGACTTCTTTTTTACTGATCGCCAAACGATTTTTTTCTATTTTTAACGTATTTCGGATGTTTTTCTCTTCTAAATCCACTTTCGCTAATTGGGTTTTACTAGAACTAAGATCCGCCTCTGCTTGTGCAAGTTTTAATTCATAATCTAGCGGATCAATACGAAGCACCTCTGTACCTGCTACTAGTACGTTGCCTTTATTTAAATCAGGGTGACGATAAACGACTTTACCCGAGACTTCGGCAATGGCTTTCCATTCAAATTTTGGATTTATCTTACCAAAGCCTATAACTAGAGGAGCAACACCTTTCTGCTCTAATGAAATAACCTTGACGATTTTTGATCGATCCTCTAAGGGTTTAACCTCTGCTGATGGACGTAATTTAGTCACTAATACAAGGGTAAAAATCCCAAGTGCAACAACTGGAAAAAAAAGTAATTTTCTATTTATTTTCATATGGGATATCTCTGTCATTCTGTAATAAGCCTTCGCTTAATAAACGGATATTGTGCTCTAATAAATCAGATAAAAAGGCTTCATCTAATTGAACACCATGCATAGTTAACAATTTAGTCGGAGCCAAAAAAGGAAAAACCATTAAACTAATAAACGACAGTCGAGCTTTAATTGGATCAATACCATCTTTAAAAATATCGCTATGAAACACAGGATCAATCAGCATTGATTGCATCGGTTTTAACGTATTTAAAATAATATTCTGCAATAAATTCTGATGTTCAGCATCTGCTTCCATCGTCCTTAATATTAATTTAGGAAAAGTAGGTGTTTTCATCATAACCCGATAATACGTTCTCATTAATTCGATAAGGTCTTGCTCTGTATTGTTATCCATTAAGATGGCGAGTTGTTTTTGCACTGGAGCAAGAGTTTCTTTAAACATAGCTTCAAACAACCCTTCTTTATTACCAAAGTAGTAACGGATCATCGCAATATTTACCTTTGCATTATTTGCAATAAGTCGCGTCGATACTTTGTTATAAGGCATTGAAGTAAATAACTCACGGGCATGATAAATTAGCCTTTCTCTAACTTCTGATTCACCTTTTGGCCTACCTAGCGACTTAATCATTAATAACACCTTTTTTACATGTATAAATTAATACGTTTATTAATCATTCGATTAATTATAGGTAAGTTCAACTTTTGCGCTAATGTTTTAATTCATTCACATTTAATCATTTGATTAATTAATTCTATGCATTAAAAAATCTGCTGTTTTTTTCATCTAGATTCACCTCAGCAATCGTTTCCTTTCTCTTTTTGTAACATTTAGATAGAAAAACATTCATATTAGGTAAAAAACCTATTTAAAGGTTGACGATATGAGCTGAGTACGATATTAATTTGTTAATTATTTTTATGGAATGTATTTCAAATGAAAACAGTATCTTCTTTATTTCTAAACCTCCTCCTGATCGTGAACATCTCACGCGGGTAGGTTGTGGAACAAAAGAAGCCATAAACCAAATTTTAAAACCCGCTGAACATGGCGGGTTTTCTTTATGGATAACCGTCATTAAAGCGCATGACATACACAAGGAAGCAAGCCCATGAGCGATCAAGTCATAATCTTCGACACCACCTTACGTGATGGCGAACAAGCACTATCAGCAAGTTTAACCGTAAAAGAAAAATTGCAGATTGCTTATGCGCTTGAGCGTCTAGGTGTTGATGTTATTGAAGCTGGTTTTCCAGTCTCTTCTCCAGGTGATTTTGAATCAGTTCAAACCATTGCCAAACATATTAAAAACAGCCGTATTTGTGGACTTGCCCGCGCCGTAGCTAAAGACATTGATGCAGCTGCTGAAGCGTTAAAAGTCGCAGAAGCGTTCCGAATTCATACCTTTATTTCTACTTCTACCGTTCATGTTCAGGACAAATTACGTCGTAGCTACGATGATGTGGTTGAAATGGGCGTGAAAGCAGTTAAACACGCACGTAAATACACAGATGATGTCGAGTTCTCTTGTGAAGATGCAGGTCGTACACCGATTGATAATTTATGTCGCATGGTAGAAGCCGCGATTAACGCTGGCGCAAATACGATTAATATTCCAGACACGGTTGGCTACACCATTCCAGATGAATTTGGCAGTATTGTTCAGCAATTATTTAACCGTGTTCCAAACATCGATAAAGCAATCATCTCTGTACACTGCCATGATGACTTAGGAATGTCTGTTGCTAACTCTATTGCTGCGGTTCAAGCGGGAGCGCGTCAAGTTGAAGGAACAATTAATGGTATTGGTGAGCGTGCAGGTAACTGTTCTTTAGAAGAAATTGCGATGATTTTACAGACTCGTTCTGAATACTTAGGTGTTCATACGGGCCTTAAAAACGACGAGATTCATCGTACCAGTAAATTGGTAAGTCAGCTTTGTAATATGCCAATTCAGAGTAATAAGGCTATCGTAGGCGCAAACGCCTTTAGCCACTCCTCAGGCATTCACCAAGACGGTATGCTTAAGAATAAAAACACTTATGAGATCATGACACCTGAATCAATTGGTCTTAAAAACAAAGCATTAAATCTAACCAGTCGTTCTGGCCGAGCTGCGGTTAAGAGCCACATGGATGCGATGGGTTATAAAGATGAAGAATACAATCTAGACACGCTATATGCAGATTTTGTGAAGCTGGCGGATCGTAAAGGCCAAGTATTTGATTACGATTTAGAAGCCCTAATGCATTTTGCGAACTTACGTGATGAAGACGATTTCTATAAGTTGAACTACCTAAGCGTGCAATCTGGCAGTGTAATGGCGACAACCAGTATCAAGCTACTTTGTGGTGATGAAGAAAAATGTGAAGCCGCTGTCGGTAATGGCCCTGTTGATGCTCTTTATCAATGTATCTATAAACTAACAGGCTATGAAATTGTCCTAGATAAGTTTGACTTAACCGCTAAAGGCGAAGGTGAAGATGGTTTAGGCCAAGCAGATATCATCGCAAACTATAAAGGTCGTAAGTATCACGGTACTGGTTTAGCTACCGATATTATCGAAGCCTCTGGTCAAGCGCTACTTCACGTAATCAATAGCATTCACCGTGCTGATCAAATTGCTGAAATTAAGCAAAAGAAAATTGCGGCAGTTTAAAAGCAACTAAAAGAATTGAAAATCAGAGAGGAGAAAAAACTTCTCTGATTAACCAAATTAAATAAAAAGATTAAAGGATTAACATGACGAATAAAACATACAAAATTGCAATTTTACCAGGCGATGGAATTGGCCCTGAAGTGATGGAACAAGCACATAAAGTTCTAGATGCAATTGAGAAAAAACACGCAATTTCATTCTCTCGTGAACAACACGATGTAGGTGGTATCGCGATTGATAACCATGGTTGTCCGCTACCAGAGAGCACAGTCAAAGGCTGTGAAGAATCAGATGCCGTATTATTTGGTTCCGTTGGCGGTCCTAAATGGGAAAACTTACCACCTAACGATCAACCAGAGCGTGGTGCCCTACTTCCTCTACGTAAACATTTCCAACTGTTCTGTAATCTTCGTCCTGCGCAAATCCATAAAGGACTAGAAAATTTCTCTCCACTACGCGCTGATATTTCTGGTAACGGTTTTGATATTGTTGTTGTACGTGAGTTGACTGGTGGTATCTACTTTGGTCAACCTAAAGGTCGTGAAGGCGAAGGCCCTCAAGAGAAAGCGTACGATACTGAAATTTATCACCGCTACGAAATCGAACGCATTGCAAAAATTGCCTTTGAATCGGCTCGTCTACGTAATAAAAACGTTTATTCAATTGATAAAGCCAACGTTCTACAAAGCTCTATCCTATGGCGTGAAGTGGTAGAAGAAGTCGCTCAAGATTACCCAGATGTAAAACTAAGCCACATGTACATTGATAACGCGACCATGCAGTTAATCAAAGATCCTTCTCAGTTTGACGTCATGCTATGTTCAAACATCTTTGGTGACATCATCTCTGATGAGTGCGCGATGATCACAGGCTCAATGGGTATGCTTCCTTCTGCAAGCCTGAATGAGAGCAACTTTGGTCTGTATGAACCAGCAGGTGGTTCGGCACCAGATATCGCAGGTAAAAACATCGCAAACCCAGTTGCTCAGATCTTATCTGCGGCACTGATGTTACGTTACAGCCTAGGTGAAGAAGAAGCAGCACAAAGTATTGAAGCTGCCGTATCTAAAGCGCTGTCAGCAGGTGAATTAACTGCAGATCTTGCCGGTGATAAACCTGCACTAACTACCTCAGCAATGGGCGATAAAATCGCTGAATATATTTTGAATTCGTAATTCAAGGAAGAAGCAATGTCTAACGCAAAAACATTATACGAAAAAATTTACGACGCCCATGTTGCTGTAGCTGCAGAAGGCGAAAACCCAATTTTATACATCGATCGTCATTTGGTGCACGAAGTAACATCACCACAAGCATTTGATGGTCTACGTGAAAAAGGTCGTAAAGTTCGCCAAGTAGGTAAAACTTTCGCAACCATGGATCACAACGTATCGACACAAACCAAAGACATTAATGCCTCTGGTGAAATGGCTCGTATCCAAATGGAAACACTGTCTAAAAACTGTGAAGAATTTGGCGTTACCCTTTATGATTTAAACCATAAATACCAAGGTATTGTGCATGTAATGGGACCTGAACTGGGCATTACTCTGCCTGGCATGACGATTGTTTGTGGTGACTCACACACAGCAACTCATGGCGCATTTGGTTCGTTAGCATTTGGTATTGGTACCTCTGAAGTTGAGCACGTATTAGCGACACAAACGCTAAAACAAGCGCGTGCTAAAACCATGAAAATCGAAGTTAAAGGTAAAGTAGCCGAAGGCATTACGGCAAAAGATATCGTTCTTGCGATCATAGGTAAAACGACAGCTGCTGGCGGTACTGGCTATGTGGTTGAATTCTGTGGTGAAGCGATTACCGACCTTACAATGGAAGGTCGTATGACGGTATGTAACATGGCAATTGAACTAGGTGCAAAGGCCGGTTTAATTGCTCCAGACCAAACCACGTTTGATTACATTACTGATCGTAAATTCTCACCTCAAGGGGAAGATTTAACCGCAGCTATTGAATACTGGTCGTCACTAAAAACAGATGAAGATGCAGAGTTTGATGCGGTAGTAACACTTGAAGCCTCTGAAATTAAACCTCAAGTAACTTGGGGCACAAATCCAGGTCAAGTAATCGCCGTTGATCAACCAATACCTGCACCTGAGAGTTTTTCTGACCCAGTAGAAAAAGCATCAGCTGAAAAAGCATTAGCTTACATGGGTCTTGAAGCAGGAAAATCACTGTCTGATTACAATGTAGATAAAGTGTTTGTTGGCTCTTGTACTAACTCACGTATCGAAGACATGCGCGCAGCAGCAGCCGTTGCCAAAGGCAATAAAGTTGCAGCTCATGTTCAAGCGTTAATTGTTCCGGGTTCAGAGCAAGTAAAAGCACAAGCTGAAAAAGAAGGTCTAGATGTGATCTTTAAAGAAGCTGGCTTTGAATGGCGCCTACCAGGTTGTTCAATGTGTCTTGCTATGAACAACGACCGCTTAGGTCCACAAGAGCGTTGTGCATCAACATCTAACCGTAATTTTGAAGGTCGCCAAGGCCGCGATGGTCGAACTCACCTAGTTAGCCCAGCAATGGCAGCAGCAGCGGCAATTGCAGGTCACTTTGTTGATATTCGAACTGTTACAGTACAAGCATAAAGGAATTTACTATGTCAGGTTTTAAGCAACATACAGGTCTAGTCGTTCCTTTAGATACGGCAAACATTGATACCGATGCAATCATTCCAAAGCAGTTTCTACAAAAAGTAAACCGCACTGGTTTTGGTAAGCACCTATTTCATGATTGGCGTTTTCTTGATGATGCTGGTGAGCAAGCAAACCCTGAGTTTGTGATGAATGCACCACGCTACCAAGGCGCTAGCATTCTCCTTGCTCGTGAGAATTTTGGCTGTGGTTCATCTCGTGAACACGCTCCTTGGGCATTAGCTGATTATGGTATCCAAGTCATGATCGCACCAAGTTTTGCGGATATTTTTTATGGCAACTCAATCAATAACCAGATGATCCCTGTTCGTTTAACTGACACGGAAGTGGATGAAATTTTCCAATTCGTTGAAGCAAACGAAGGTGCTGAAATTAACGTTGATTTAGAAGCTATGTTAGTAACTGCTAACAATAAACAATACAGCTTTGAGATTGATGAATTCCGTCGCCACTGTTTATTGAATGGTTTAGATAATATTGGTTTGACGTTGCAACATGCCGATAAAATTTCAGAGTATGAAGCGAAGATCCCGAGTTTCTTAAAATAGGATTCAGGATTCAGGATTCAGGATTCAGGATTCAGGATTCAGGATTCAGGATTCAGGAAATGATGAGAGGTTGATATGAACGTATCAACCTCTTTTTTGTCTATAAAACACAGGCAATCTATACTAAATAATTATTAGTAAACAAAAGTCAGGTACCTTTTATGAAAACCCTTATTTCCTCGTTACTTTTGCTTTTCTCATTCAATGCGTTCTCTGCACCAAAATCTGAATTATGGGATTATTGGGATGTAAGCAATGAAAAAAACGCCACCACCATTTCACACCAATACTGGCAACAAACACTCGATAAATATCTAGTCACTAAAGGGGAATTCACACTTTTTGATTACGAAAATATCGCAGATGCAGATGAACAGATCTTAAACAGTTATTTACGTCAAATGCGACGCATCGATCCAAGAGAGTATAAAAAAGCAGAACAATACGCTTATTGGGTAAATCTTTATAACGCCATTACTGTAAAAATCATTTTAGATAACTATCCAATTAAGTCGATTACAAAATTGGGTGGATTATTTAGCTTTGGACCTTGGGGGGAAGAAGTCGTTACTGTGGCGGGAAAAACATTAACGTTGAACGATATTGAACATAGGATCCTTCGTCCAATATGGAACGATCCTAGAACTCACTACGCCGTTAACTGCGCGAGTTTAGGCTGCCCTAATTTACAACTAAAAGCATTTACTTCAAGAAACAGTGAGCAGTTACTTGAAAAAGCAGCAAAGGAATTCATCAATAGTAAAAAAGGGACTGATATAAATAAAGATACTCTTATTTTATCTTCCATCTACGAATGGTTTATTACTGATTTCGGTACACAAGCAAAACTTTTTGAACACTTAAAAAAATATCGCCCTGAATTAGAAACATTCAAAGGCGACATTCGATATGATTATGACTGGAAGCTAAATAAAAAATAAATACAAAATAAATATTGAGAAGCTCAATTTATTTCCAAATTTAAATTATTTAATTCCTTTTGCTTTTTTAATTAAATCATAAGCACCTTGGATTTCTTGAGCTTTCTCTTTTGCCATATCCATCATCTCAGGCGGTAAACCTTTTGCTACCAACTTATCAGGGTGATGTTCATTCATCAACTTGCGGTGAGCGCGCTTAATGGTTTTAGCATCAGCATCTTCACTTACGCCTAATAAATTATAAGCATCTTTTAGCTGATCAGCCGAGTTAGGCTGTTGCCATTGCCCTTGATGAGAACCCTTTCCTTGGCCTGAGAAGCCACCACTTTGCTGGAAGCGAAACGCTGCTTCTTGCATCTTCAAACGTTTCTCTAATTGCTCAGCAGTAAAACCTAACTCTTCAGCGACAATATGTAATACATCACGTTCACTAGGGTGAATATCCCCATCAGCAATCGCGGCAGCAATTTGTAACTCTAAAAAGAACTGCAATAAATCATAACGTCCACCGGTAATTGAGCGGATATTTCGTAGCGTATCTCGCAATGGAAAGTCACTTTCTTTTCCTTCTCGAAATGCCTCTTGAGCTTCACGTTTTTGTTCATCCGTTAAGTTCATCCGATCCATCATCATTGATGCTAATTGGATCTCTTGACGTGTAACTTGCCCTTTTGCTTTCGCAACATGCCCCATAACCGCATAAGCTGCATGGAAGAATTCAGACTGTCTCTTTGTTTGTGAAGCCCCTCCTGTTTGAAAGGTAAAGCCACTATTTGCTATACGTTTTGCTTTATCAAATTGGTGGCCAATAAAGAGCCCTAATGCCGCACCAAAAAAACCGCCAAATAGGAAGCCAAAAAAGCCACCTAATATTTTTCCAAATATTTGCATTTTATATTCCAATTAATGAATTATTTTATTTTTACTCTGTCACACAATGAGCAAATACAGCCTATTACTTTACAACCATTAATCGATGATAGCGATATCTTATGGTGGTTTGGGCATAACTTTTGCTTTATTATAAAAGAAGTGACTCTATCTAGTATCTTTGAGTATATCAGTGGATTAATATAACAAACAGGAACGTCTAACTCGATGCCTTTTACTTCTCGCAGCCTACTTGCTTCATTTGCTGGATGCCTTATTTACGGCTCTCCTGCTATTGCAAATGACGATGGTCAATCAGCACCCTCCGATTCTACTATTAGCTTCCCTCTTAAGATGAGCCAGGTTAATACTTGTGAAGTACCTGAACCTTTATCAAAAGAAGAAGAAAAAAAACAAAGTGTTCTCATTCAAGCCAACCGTGTTGAAGCCAGTAATAACTCTAAAGCTGTGTATAAAGGCAATGTACATATCATTAAAGGTCGTCAAGAAATAAAAGCCGA
Source organism: Aliivibrio wodanis (assembly GCF_052920805.1). Classification (NCBI taxonomy): domain Bacteria; kingdom Pseudomonadati; phylum Pseudomonadota; class Gammaproteobacteria; order Vibrionales; family Vibrionaceae; genus Aliivibrio; species Aliivibrio wodanis. The sequence goes on along the minus strand of NZ_JBREXA010000002.1, from coordinate 2,649,859 downwards.
CAGCATTACTCTGCATCAAAATGAAAATATTATTATTGCAGAGGGTGATGTAGATTACTCCAGCATGGAAATGCGATCAAAGTCAGATAAGATCACCACAGACTTAGATAGCGAAGACATCACTATGATTAACACCTCATATTCTATGTCATGCCAGCCTATTCGCGGAGAAGCAAGTCGGATTTTAAAGACTGGCCAAGAGATCTATCAATTAGAAGATGCTTCTTTTACTACCTGTCCAAAAGAAGATAACAGTTGGCGCTTTAAAGCCAGTAATATCGAATTAGCACAATCTGATGAGTGGGCTACCTTCTATAATGCACGTTTCGAAGTTCTCGATGTTCCCATTTTTTATCTTCCTTATCTTACCGTACCCGTCAACGCCACTCGTAAGACAGGTGTTTTAATCCCAAGCGTTAGCTTAGACAGTAAAAATGGTTTTGAGTTATCAGTGCCAATTTACTGGAATATCGCACCCAATTATGATGCGACAACAACGCTTAATTATATGGAAAAACGTGGGACTCAACTCGACGTCGAATTCCGTTATTTACTCGATGTTGGTCAAGGTGAAGTTGAAGCTGAATACCTGAATGAAGATGCCAAATTTAAAGAAAAAGGCAAACGTTGGGGCGTTAGTTGGGAACATGCTGGTATTTATCAGAAACATTGGAAATTTGATATTGAATACGCTCAAGTCAGTGATATTACCTACTTCCAAGATTTAAATTCTAATATTGGTACTCGTGATGAAGGGCAACTAAAACAATCTGGTGAAGTTTCTTATCGAACTCAAGATTGGGATATGACCATGCGTGTGCGTGACTTCCAAGTATTAGTCGAAGACAGCAATCCATATCGTTTATTACCGCAAATTGAGTTCAACTATTACTCACCTCAATTTTATAAAGAATTAGACTTCACTCTACATAGTCATATTAGTAAATTTGCTACTGATGACCCAACTAAGCCATCAGCAAACCGTGTACATTTAGAGCCTAAATTAAGCTTACCATTAAGCTCAACATGGTGGTCATTAACACCAGAAGCCAGCTTACTTTACACTTATTATTCTCAAGATTTTGACGCAAAAAAAGACGCTTCACTATCTGATTTAGAAGAAGAAACATCTCGAACTATTCCTGAAGTTCGTATTAATGGTGCCATTTATTTAGACAGTACCCATAAATTATTAGGTGAGTACTTACAAACATTAGAGCCAAAAATCCAATACCTTTATGTACCAGAAATAGATCAAAGTGAGATCTATGGTGGTAAAGGGGATGGTGGTTATGACAGTAGTAAACTGCAATTGGATTACTATGGCTTATTTAGAGACCGTCAATACAGTGGTGTCGACTATATTGCTCAAGCGAACCAATTTAGTGTGGGTGCAACTTCTCGTTTCTATGATGATGCCTATAAAGAGCGCATGAACATCTCTTTTGGTCAAATTCTTTACTTAGCAGGAACAGGAACAACCAATAACAGCGATGACAATAAAAACTCATCAGCTTGGGCAATAGAAAGTGACTTTAACTACGATGACTACCTCTTCTATCATGGTGGCCTACAATTTGATTCTAATGTTGACGAATTGCAAATCGCCAACAGCACCCTAGAATACCGTTTCCCTCGTGGTTATATTCAAGCAAATTATCGCTACGTTAGTAAAAACTACATTGAGAGTAATGTCAGTTTCCAAGATGAATTAAACATTATTACTCAACATGGTATCTACCAAGCGGGTTTATTAAGCCAATATAATTTAGGGGATAACTGGGCTCTGCAAGGGCAATATTTCCATGATACAAAAGAAGATCAAATGATTGAAGCTTTAGTCGGTGTAACCTATTTAAGTGATTGTTGGTCATTTGGATTAACGTACAGCGATCAATTAATTGCACCAAACAGTGATAGCGCACTTCCAATTGGATCTTATGAGCCGAAATATGAAGACAACCTCATGCTCTCTATCGCAATTCGTGGCTTAGGGACAAATACAGGTATTTCCTCTGGCTCAACAACCAATGCCTTAGATTATGGCCGCCCATTTTATTTGAATAATTAATTTATATGGATATACATGAAGCACCACACTCAGGTGCTTCATTTTCCTTACTCTTGGATGACACTATGAAAAACTGGAAATTTCCATTAGTTAGCACTCTATTATTAATGCTAACAATGAACGTACAAGCAGCTCCTATCGAGTTAGATCGTGTAATTGCTATTGTCGATGAAGGCGTTGTCTTACAAAGTGATATCGACACTTCAGTAAAAACAGTAAAAATTAATGCAAAAGAAAAAGGACAACCTCTACCTGATGAGGGCGTGTTGCGTGAACAAGTGCTTGAAAAACTAATTGTTGATACCATTCAAAGCCAACAAGCAGAAAAAATGGGGATAAGAATTGATGACACTCGCCTTGAAGATGCATTAAAAAATATCGCAAAAGAAAATAATATAACGCTAGCTCAGTTACAACAGAAAACAGCTGAACAAGGATTATCCTATGCTAGTTTTCGTGAACAGATCCGTAAAGAAATAGCAGCAAGTGAAGCTCGAAATGCTCAAGTTCGTCGTCGTATTAACATTCTTCCTCAAGAAGTTGAAAGTCTAGCTTTATTACTTTCAGAAGAGACTCAAGCAACCGTTCAATACAAAATTAGTCACATTCAATTACGTACCGAAGATGGTGCAACTCAAGCCGATAAAGAAGCGTTAGAACAACAGGCTAAAGAATTAACTGAACGCCTACAGCAAGGTGCTGACTTTGCAACAATGGCTTATACTTATTCTAAAGGACCAAAAGCATTGCAAGGTGGTGACTGGGGTTGGATGCGTAAAGAAGAAATGCCAACCATCTTTGCAGACCAAATAACCGGACAGGGGAAGAGCAGCATCATAGGTCCATTTCGCTCTGGTGTTGGTTTCCATATTCTTAAAATTGATGACGTAAAAGGCCTTGAAACAATTGCAGTAACAGAAGTTAATGCTCGACATATTCTAATAAAAACATCTGTAATAATGAGTGATGAAGGTGCTCAACGCCAACTAAACAATATTGTCGCAGATATTAATGCAGAAAAAGAAACCTTTGCTGATATGGCTCAACGCTATAGTCAAGATCCAGGCTCTGCCGCAGCTAATGGTGAACTAGGTTTTCAAACTCCAGATTTATATGTTCCTGAATTTAAGCATCAAGTAGAAACTCTACCAACAGGACAAATTAGCAAGCCATTTAAAACCGTCCATGGTTGGCACGTCGTTGAAGTATTAGAGCGTCGTCAAGTAGACCGCACAGATGCTGCAATGAAGAATAAAGCATACCGTATCCTTTTAAATCGTAAATTCAATGAAGAAGCTGGTGCATGGCTACAAGAAATTAGAGCAAGTGCTTATGTTGAAATTCTACAAGATGACGACGGTGAAGAAGACAATGAATAAGATTAAACGCATAGCAATAACACCAGGCGAACCAGCAGGTATTGGACAAGATCTTGTTCTTTCAATTGCACAGCAAGATTGGCCACATCAACTGGTAATCTGTGGTAACCGTTCAGCATTAGAACAAAGAGCAGAATTACTTGGTCTTAATATCTCAATTGAAAACTACGACATTAATGCCCCAGCGAAAATACATAAAGCTGGTACCTTAATTGTTGATAATATAGAGCTAGGTACAGAAGTCGTTGCTGGCGAACTGAATGAAGCAAATGGTCATTATGTTCTTGATACTTTGCGCCGTGCCGCACAAGGCAATATGGATGGCGAATTTGATGCTGTTGTTACTGGACCGGTACATAAAGGTGTCATTAACCGTGCAGGTGTAGCTTTTAGTGGCCATACTGAGTTTTTTGCAGAGCAATCAAATACACAACAAGTTGTTATGATGCTAGCGACAGAAGGCTTACGTGTTGCGTTAGTAACTACTCACATACCACTGGCGTATGTGGCAAAAGCGATTACCGCTGATCGTCTAAAACAAGTAACTCGTATCTTACATCAAGATTTGATTACCAAGTTTGGGATCCCAAATCCATCCATTTTTGTCTGTGGATTAAATCCACACGCTGGTGAAGATGGCTGTCTTGGTCGCGAAGAAATTGATATCATAGCGCCAGCATTAAATGAATTACGTGAAGAAGAAGGAATGAACCTCGTTGGGCCATTACCTGCAGACACGTTATTTCAGGATAAATATTTACAAGAAGCGGACGCGGTACTTGCGATGTATCACGATCAAGGCCTTCCTGTGCTAAAATTCAAAGGCTTTGGAAAATCAGTAAACATCACGTTAGGTTTACCGTTTATCCGAACCTCCGTAGACCATGGTACTGCATTGGAATTAGCAGGTACTGGAAAAGCAGATGCAGGAAGCTTTATTACCGCACTAACCCATGCAATTGAACTGGTAGAAAATAAATGAGTACAAGAAATGATGTCCATCTAGGCCATAAAGCGAAAAAACGCTTTGGTCAAAACTTCTTAAATGACCCTTATGTGATCGATGGAATCGTATCTGCAATTAACCCTCTATCAGGTCAAAACCTAGTAGAAATTGGTCCAGGTCTTGGCGCTATCACAGAACCTGTTGGTCGTGAAGTTGATAAGTTTACGGTTATCGAGCTTGACCGTGACTTAGCCGCTCGTTTGCGCACTCACCCTGAACTGGGTAGCAAATTAACGATTCATGAAGGCGATGCAATGCGCTTCGACTTCACGCAACTTATCCAAGAAGGTAATAAATTACGTATTTTTGGTAACTTGCCATACAACATCTCAACACCGTTGATGTTCCACCTTTTTGAGTTTCATAAAGACATTCAAGACATGCACTTTATGCTACAAAAAGAAGTGGTAAACCGTTTAGCTGCAGGTCCTGGTACTAAAGCTTATGGTCGCTTAACAGTAATGGCTCAATATTTTTGTAAAGTAATGCCAGTACTTGAAGTGCCACCAACAGCATTTGTTCCGCCACCGAAGGTAGATTCTGCCGTTGTTCGTCTAGTTCCTTATGAGGTACTTCCGCACCCAGCAAAAAACTTAAAGTGGCTTGATCGAGTGTGTCGCGAAGGTTTTAACCAACGTCGTAAAACAGTGCGTAACTGTTTCAAAGCGCTATTAACTAAAGAGCAATTAGAAGCATTAGATATTAATCCTTCTCTTCGCCCTGAGAACTTAACGCTAGAGCAATTCGTTAGAATGGCAAACTGGTTAAATGACAACTTCCAAGCTGAATCAAAAGAATCAGCTTAAGTTAATGCGCATAATTAACAGTAATTAAATTAAAAGGTGACTTCATTGTCACCTTTTTTCTATCTACGCTTTAATGATTAGAGGAAAGAGACATGGCGACCTATTTTGTAGGTGATATTCAAGGATGCCTAGACGAACTATTATTATTGTTAAACCAAGTTAGCTTTGATAAAGAAAAAGACCAACTATGGTTAACGGGAGATCTCGTTGCTCGCGGTCCAAAATCATTAGAAACCCTTCGCTTTGTGAAATCATTAGGGACAGCAGCAGTTACTATTCTTGGCAATCATGATCTGCATTTACTTGCCGTCTCTCAAGGCATTTCTCGTGTAAAAGAAAAAGATAAAACAGCCCCTATTTTCTCGGCTCCAGATAGCAAAGAGTTATTAATTTGGCTACGCCAACAGCCATTACTGGCAATTCACACTGAACATAAAGTTGTTATGACTCATGCAGGTATTTCTCCTCAATGGGACATTAATACCGCGATTAAATGCGCTCGTGAAGTTGAAGCGGTTTTACAATCGGATAAATGGACTTGGTTATTAGAGAACATGTACGAAAACCAACCCGATTTATGGCGAGAAGATCTTACTGGTATTGAGCGCTATCGCTATATTATCAATGCTTTCACACGCATGCGTTTCTGTTTCCACGACGCAAGTTTAGATATGGACTGTAAACAACCTCCACAAGACTTATCATCAGAAGATAAAGATAAATTAGTACCGTGGTTTGAGTTAAGCTCTCGTCTTCCTCTGACTCATAAAGTCATATTTGGCCACTGGGCTGCATTGATGGGTTATGAAGGGAATGATGTGATAGCGTTGGATACAGGTTGTGTCTGGGGGGAGTATATGACGATGTATCGTGTTGATGATGGGAAGTATTTTACTCAAAAAGCGTTGAGCTAGAAACGATACGCTTCGCTAACTAGACCGCTTCGCTTCTATAAGAGCAAGACCTGAATGTAGATCGCTCTTATAGTTTCTAGTTAGCGCAGCGTATAGTCTCTATCGTTCTAAAACCACAAACTCCATATCGTACTTATTCTTTTCATCTTTCGAATACGTTTCAGAATGAGTCTGCTTCCATCCCTCACCCCAATCTGGGAATTGAGTGTCACCATCAATATCAGCATCGATAAACGTAAGATACAATTTATCAGCATCAGAGAGGCATGCTTGGTAGATAGAACCACCACCAATGATCATTAGCTCTTCAATATCACCAGCGACTTGTTTAGCTTCATCAATTGAAGTCACACAAGTAACACCTTCAATCTTCAAGCTCGTATCACGACTTAATACAATATTTAAACGACCCGGTAAAGGACGACCAATCGATTCATAGGTTTTACGCCCCATCACGATTGGCTTGCCCATAGTGCATTTCTTAAACCATACAAAATCAGCGGGTAAGTGCCATGGCATTTGATTCTCAATACCAATAATTCGGTTCTTTGCCATTGCGGCAATCATGCTAATTTTCACAGTTATTCCTTATATTACTAAACACCTAAACAATCGACTTTCTACGGTAAAACAGTAAACCAGGCATAGCAAGACCAATAGCTAATGCCGCAATCGTAAATAACGTTTTAATTAGATTATCGATCATCAATGCCCATAACTCTGGAGAATAACCAAGGTGGTTAATTTCGACGACTGCGATCATCGCTTTAAAAGCAAAGACTCCAGGGATCATTGGAATTAATGCGGCGACAGTAAACACTTTTGGATGAGCCAAAAATCGATGTGACCAATGCACTCCAATTATCCCAACTATCGTTGCAGCACAAAGCGTAGCCCACTCTAATGGAACGCCATAATGCATCAACAAAAATCGAGTTCCATGCCCTATAGCACCGCCAACGGCACAATACTTTAATGCTTTCACTGGAACATTGAAAACCAGAGCAAAACCTACAGCAGGGATCATTGCAAAAAACATGTCGTTTAATAACGCTAGAAATAAATCAAAAATAGAACTCATTGTTACGCTATCCATTAGTTAATCCATCCCCAGACACCAACCAAATTCATGGCACCAACAATACCTATACTTGTTGATAACGTTAGTAAGGTAGCAAATGTCCAACGTGCAATCCCCATATTGACATAACCTTTCACCATATCAGCGACCGCATTAATTAATGGAAAACCGGGAACTAGCATCAAAACAGAAGAAGCCATTGCAAGAAAGGGAGTATTACCAATATGATAAATAACAGCTTGGGAAGAGATGAGGGTAGTAACAAAAGCAGTAATGCCAAAGTTAAGTAGAGGATTAAAATGTCGATGCCCGATTTCTTGTCGAACAATCATTCCTAAAGAGGACGCAAGAAACGTCATCATAAATACAGGCCAGTCACCACCAGCTAAACGGCTAAAACTAGCACAAGACAATCCGATCATAACAACCACAAGCCAACGGTTATATCTTTCTGGACTGATCGCATCTAATTTAATAGCAGCTTCATGGCAATCTAACAAACCTTTTTCAGACATAATACAGATCCGTTGGATCTCTGTAACTGCTCGCATATTAATCCCGCGATCAGGCGCTCTTCGAGCTGTCGTCATACAGTGTTCGTTCATCATTGTTGTAATGACTAATGAACTTGCCGATAATGAAATCTCTACATCATCCGCTCCAACTGCAATTCCTAAGCGTCGACTTACATCTGCGACCAAGCTACTCTCTGCACCATGCTGCAATAACATTTGGCCAGCCTTTGCTACCAAGCGTGATATTTCCCTTTGCTTTTCGTCCATTACTATTCGCAATCATTAATAAAATAAACGCTTATTCTAATCCTTTCATTTTTTTGTTTAATGACTTAAATAAAAAAAACCGCAACAAGTGCGGTTTTTTATAGTAATTATCTTAATTAAGCTAAGAGCGACTAATCACGAACGTAAATAACGTGACCATCATCTTCTTCATCATCCCAATCATCGTCGTCATCTTCTGTAACTATATTTTGACCAGAGATTGCATCTTTATGGTAATCGTCCCACATGAAGTCGACTTTATCTGCTGCTTTTTCTTCATCAGTCCGAATCTCTTTCGGTAGAGTATCCATAAAGTCAGACAGTTCATCACATACTTCTTGAGTACCAGTACGACTTACTGCTGCAATTTTAAAGTGACGACCATCCCAAGCAAGCGCTTCTAGGATCTCGTTGATCTTCTCGTTAGCTTCTTCTTCTAATAGAAGATCGGTTTTGTTAAATAATAACCAACGAGGCTTACCCGCTACTTTTTCACTGTACTGCTCTAACTCATCAATGATAGTTAGTGCATTTTGCACCGGATCACTGCCATCGATAGGAAGAATATCAATTACGTGAAGTAGTACACGACAGCGCTCAAGGTGCTTCAAGAAACGAACACCTAAGCCAGCACCATCAGCTGCACCTTCAATTAGACCTGGAATATCTGCAACAACGAAACTCTTGTTACCGCGAGCACGAACTACACCTAGGCTAGGAATAAGCGTAGTAAATGGGTAATCCGCTACTTTTGGTTTTGCTGCCGATACTGCACGAATGAAAGTAGATTTACCTGCATTAGGCAGACCAAGCATACCTACATCAGCAAGTAAAAGAAGCTCTAGACGAAGTTCACGAACCTCACCTTTTGTTCCTAATGTCTTTTGACGAGGAGCACGGTTTACAGATGATTTGAAACGCGTGTTACCTAAACCATGCCAACCACCTTTAGCTACCATGATTTTCATGCCATGAGCCATTAGCTCTGCAACTTTCTCACCAGTATCGATATCGATTGCACGAGTACCTACAGGCACTTTAAGTGTAATATCAGCACCACGTTTACCAGTACAGTTACCACCGCTACCATTTGTACCACGTTCTGCATCATAGAAACGGTTAAAACGGTAATCGATTAGGGTATTTAGGTTTTCATCAGCTTCTAGGTAAACATCACCACCGTCGCCGCCATCGCCGCCATCAGGGCCGCCTTTTGCAATGAATTTTTCACGCCAAAAACTAACTGTGCCATTACCGCCGTCGCCGGCATCTACTTTAATTGTCGCTTCATCAACGAATTTCATTTTCTTCTCCGAGATGTAGCGTGGTACTCGAGAGTGGATCTTCTATGATCTTTACGCTACGTAATATATCGATATAGTCACTAATTAATTATTTTAGCACCTAAATTCATTTACTGATTTTAAACTGATAAAACATTTAACTGGTGACTATCTATAAATAAAAAGCCCCGCCATAAGGCAGGGCTTTTAGAATTAATTTCTAAAACGATTATTCAGCGTCGATAGAAACGAATTTACGGTTTTTAGGACCTTTAACTTCAAACTTCACTTTACCTTCAGATAGAGCGAAAAGAGTATGGTCTTTACCGATGCCTACGTTAGTACCAGCGTGGAATTTAGTACCACGTTGACGTACGATGATGTTACCTGCAAGAACAGATTCGCCACCGAAACGCTTAACACCAAGACGTTTACTTTCTGAATCGCGGCCGTTACGAGTAGAACCGCCAGCTTTTTTATGTGCCATTTGTTATTCTCCTTAAATTAAGCGCTGATGCCAGTGATTCTGACTTCAGTGAACCATTGACGATGGCCCTGCTGCTTACGAGAATGCTTACGACGACGGAACTTAACGATTTTAATTTTATCGCCACGACCGTGCTGAACTACTTCCGCAGTCACTTTACCGCCAGCTACTAGAGGTGCACCAACAGTGATTTCTTCACCATCAGCAATCATAAGAACGTTGTCGAAATCAACTGTTGCGCCAGTCTCAACGTCTAATTTTTCCAAGCGAAGAGTTTGACCTTCACTTACACGGTGTTGTTTACCACCAGATTGGAAAACAGCGTACATATTTTACTCCGCTACTTTCGCACTACCATTTATTTTGTTTACTCAACAATTTTGGTGTGCGTTAAACTTGTCATCAATAGGGCGTGGATTCTACGCGAATGATTTCAATCTGACAACCCAAAAATGAAGAAAAATGATGAAAAGATAAACGAAATAATGAATCGCCCAAAAGAGAGGAATTTTCGACTGTATTGCCACCCTCTATTTAGTGTATTATTTAATTAACGACTTATTACAATTAAGCCTATTTTAGGCCCTAACCCTGCTGGAAGAATAATGGATTTTAAAGCTATCCAAGCCCTCACGGCTGATGACATGGCAATCGTAAATGAGACCATCTTAGCTCAACTCAATTCAGATGTTGCGCTTATCAACCAACTCGGTTTTTATATTGTAAGCGGAGGCGGTAAACGCCTACGTCCAGTCTTAGCAATTTTATCTGCAAAAGCGCTTGGGTATGAAGGCAAAGATCACACTATGGCAGCGGCTTTCATTGAATTTATTCATACCGCAACTTTGCTTCATGATGATGTTGTTGATGAATCAGATATGCGTCGTGGCAAAGCAACCGCAAATGCTGAATTCGGCAATGCCGCAAGTGTACTCGTTGGTGATTTTATCTACACTCGCTCTTTTCAGATGATGACAAGTTTAGGATCAATTAAGATCCTGAGCCTAATGAGTGAGTCTGTTAACGTGATCGCCGAAGGTGAAGTGCTTCAATTAATGAACTGTAATGATCCTAATACGACTGAAGAAAGCTACATGCAGGTGATCTATTCCAAAACAGCTCGCTTATTTGAAGCCGCAACCCAGATCGGGGCGATCTTAAATGACGCACCACAAGAGATCGAAACCGCTCTACAAAATTACGGTAAATACCTCGGCACGGCTTTCCAGTTGATCGATGATGTGATGGATTACACTTCAGATGGGGAAGACATGGGAAAAAATGTTGGCGATGATCTCGCAGAAGGTAAGCCAACCCTTCCTTTACTGCATGCAATGAATCACGGCAATGCTGAGCAAGCAGCGATGATCCGTGAAGCTATTGAGCAAGGAAATGGACTCGATAAACTAGAGCCTATCTTAGCCTGTATGAAAGAAGTGGGTTCATTAGAGTACACTAAGTTAAAAGCAGATGAAGAAGCAGATAAAGCGATTGCGGAACTAAATATACTGCCTGAATCAGATTATAAAGAAGCGTTAAAAGCACTGGCTCACTTAGCAGTTAAACGCAGTAAGTAACATTTACACTTAAAAATAAGAATAAAAAGGGCAGATATTCACTATCTGCCCTTTTCTCTTTTCATAAATCGACAATTATTCATTATACCAATGTAACTAATTAGATGACCTATTTATTACGTAGGAGAATCACTTAAGAGTAAGACGAAAATTATTCTAAGTAGTTATTCTACAATAATAATTTTTAACGCAGCTATTAGTGATTTAACCAGTAATAATGATCAGATAATTAATGGAATTGGTATTACTTAACGAACTCTTCACCAATTTTAATATCAGCTTTCAGTGTATCTAGCATGCTATCTAATGCTTCTTGTTCAAATGCACTCAGTTCACCATAAGATTGAATTTCTTCAACGCCATTCTTACCAAGAAGAATTGGCTGAGCGAAGAAGCGAGCGTGCTCACCATTACCTTCAACATAAGCGCATTCAACAACACCTTTCTCACCACTTAATGCTTTCACTAGTGATAGACCAAAACGGCATGCCGCTTGACCCATTGAAAGTGTCGCAGAACCACCACCGGCTTTTGCTTCAACAACTTCCGTCCCTGCATTTTGAATGCGAGGAGTTAATGCCGCAACTTCTTCTGCAGTAAACTCAACACCTTCAACTTGAGAAAGAAGAGGAAGAATAGTTACGCCTGAGTGACCACCAATAACTGGTACGCGGATCTCGCCTGGATCTTTATCTTTTAACTCAGCAACAAATGTTTCTGAACGGATCACATCTAGCGTAGTCACGCCAAATAATTTGTTTTTATCGTACACACCCGCTTTCTTTAGCACTTCCGCAGCAATCGCAACGGTTGTATTTACCGGGTTTGTAATAATACCGATACATGCATTTGGACAGGTTACTGCAATTTTTTCAGCTAACGACTTAACAATACCGGCGTTAATATTGAAAAGATCTGAACGATCCATTCCAGGTTTACGAGCAACACCTGCAGAAATTAAAACAACATCTGCATTATCAAGAGCGGGTGTTGGATCTTCACCGCAATAACCTTTGATGGAAACAGGTGTTGGGATGTGACTAAGATCCGCAGCAACACCTGGTGTTACTGGTGCGATATCATAAAGAGCAAGATCTGATCCCGCTGGTAAGCGGTTCTTAAGAAGTAATGCTAACGCTTGCCCGATGCCTCCTGCGGCGCCAATAACAGCAACTTTCATATTCGTTCTCCTTGAGTAGTAGAGGTATATTTTTATTATTAATTTACTTTCAAACTAAAGTGACGTTATAGCAAGCTCAAATGAAATTCAATCCTATTAGCTTCGCTTTGCGACCTTACGCAATGACATCCTATGCGTGCTACAAATTCATTCAAACATTTACCTTAAAACACACAAATAAACATGAACTAAAACAGAAAAAAGACAAGGAAGAGAGGAAAGTAATCTCCTGGTGATTATTCACATAAATACCATTTTGACTTGGTTATAAATAAATAATTATGCGAGAATAGTAGGAATTATTGCAAAAAGAATCAAAATAGTATGCGAAATAATGAAAAGCAAGAACTACTAATTAAAGAATTTAAATCTATTCTTAAAGCGGAACGATTTGGTTCACAAGGTGAGATTGTCGATGCACTCCGTATCGTTGGTTTCGATAACATCAACCAATCAAAAGTCTCGCGTATGCTCACAAAATTTGGAGCAGTTCGTACTCGCAATGCCAAAATGGAAATGGTTTATTGTTTACCCATTGAACTTGGTGTACCAACAGTTTCAAGCTCTTTACGTGAACTCGTAATGGATATTGACTATAACAGCGCACTTGTTGTTATTCACACCGGCCCCGGGGCTGCTCAACTTATTGCGCGCTTATTAGATTCTTTAGGTAAACCTGAAGGGATTTTAGGCGTTGTTGCTGGAGACGATACCATTTTTATTACTCCAACAAGGAAGGTTGATATTGCTGATTTATTTGATTCAGTATGTGACTTATTCGAATATTCTGTTTAACGCCTTCTAAATTCCCCATCAGCAACCTCGCTATATTTGAGCGTTTTATCTCATAATAGAATGCTCATCATTAACTATTCTGCCCTATTCTTCACAATAAATGTTACTTTATTGTTATCGTACGGGAGTGGTTCCTATTATTATTCTTGTCATTAGTTAGTTATTTCACACTTTTGATAGTTTTTATTTAACACTATTTTAAAAGTAACGCATTAGTTTGCTATCATTCGCACGCCATTTCTGTAACAGGAAACGAAACACTGATATTAAAAAGTGAATAAATACTGATTTTGCTTATATCACCTTGTGACTTACAAGGCATAAAGTAAACATCATACAATAAAGGAAGGGAATAACATGGCATTAGGAAAAGTAATTAAAGCAAGCGCTATCGCAACAGCAATGATCGGTGCAAGCATGGGTTCTGTCAGCGCTCAAGAATTTATTACGATTGGTACAGGTTCAGTAACTGGTGTTTATTACCCAACTGGTGGTGCTATCTGTAAATTAGTGAACAAAGATCGTAAAGAGCATAATGTTCGCTGTTCTGTTGAATCAACAGGCGGTTCAATCTACAACGTAAACACTATCCGTGCAGGCGAGCTTGACTTTGGTATCGTTCAATCAGATTGGCAGTACCATGGCTATAACGGCACAAGTAAATTTGAAGCTCAAGGCCCTTACAAAAAACTACGTGCAATGTTCTCTCTTCATACAGAACCTTTTAACATTATCGCTCGTACAGATTCAGGCATTAACAACGTTGCTGATTTAGAAGGAAAACGTGTAAACATTGGTAATCCAGGTTCTGGTGACCGTGCAACCATGAGTGTTGTTATGGATGCTATGGGTTGGACTAACGATAGCTTTAAACTGGCTTCTGAACTAAAAGGTTCTGAGCGTTCACAAGCTCTTTGTGATAACAAAATTGATGCATTCATCTACATGGTTGGTCACCCAAATGGTTCAATCAAAGAAGCAACAACCTCTTGTGATGCTAAGTTAGTCTCTGCTACGGGTCCTAAGATTGATAAGATCGTTGCTGATAACCCTTATTATGCCAATACGACAGTACCTGCAGGTATGTACCGCGGCACTGAAGGTGATGTAAATAGCTTTGGTGTTGCGGCAACAATGGTTACAACTTCTGATGTTTCTGATGAAGTCGCTTACAGCGTAGCAAAAGCAGTGTTTGAGAACTTTAATACGTTCAAACGTCTGCACCCAGCATTTGCAACACTGAAAAAAGAAGACATGGTAAAAGAAGGTCTTTCTATCCCACTACACCCAGGTGCTGTGAAATACTACAAAGAAGTTGGTCTACTAAAATAGCATTTCTTCTAAGTAACACTATCCTTTACAAATAGTGTTGTTATAAACCGAAGAGGCCAACTGGTCTCTTCGGTTCTTCCTAATATCCCTGATCTTTCCATGCAACGGATAACAATCAATAATAAAACGGATTTGAAGATCGGTTCTTTCTAGCCTATATATTGGCTTATATTCAGTAATCTAATACTTAATGATTGAGTGTTAGGTTCGACCATCACTAAGGAAAAGTACATGACGCAGTCGTCAAATACGTCACAAGATGTGCAAGAAATGGTGGCCCAATCTGATACTGGTGCGCGTTCACCGCAAGGATTATCTGGCCGTATTCTATGGTTTGTTCCACTATGTTGGTCTCTGTTCCAACTTTGGTATGCTTCCCCTTTACCGTTCATTTTTGATTTTGGCATACTCAATGATACTGAAGCACGTTCAATACATTTAGCGTTTGCTATTTTCTTAGCTTTCACCGCTTATCCCGCTCTTAAAAAGTCACCGAGAGATCGTATACCAGCCGTTGATTGGGCTCTTGCATTTGCAGGCAGTTTTTCAGCCGCTTATATATATATTTTCTATGCACAACTTGCGGATCGTTCTGGCGCTCCGACAACTCCAGATATTATTGCCTCAGTCGTAGGTATGGTGCTATTGCTTGAAGCAACACGTCGCGCTTTAGGTCCACCACTGATGGTGGTTGCTGCTGTATTTTTGCTTTACACCTTTGCTGGCCCTCATATGCCAGATGTAATTGCACACAAGGGCGCAAGTCTAAACAAAGCAATGTCACATCTATGGTTAACAACTGAAGGTGTTTTTGGTGTTGCTCTAGGCGTTTCGACTTCATTTGTATTCTTGTTTGTACTTTTTGGTGCCATGCTAGAAAAAGCAGGTGCAGGTGCTTACTTTATTAAAGTGGCCTTCTCTTTACTTGGTCATATGAAAGGTGGCCCAGCAAAAGCGGCGGTAGTTGCTTCAGGTTTATCAGGCCTAGTCTCTGGCTCTTCTATCGCTAACGTAGTAACAACCGGTACCTTTACTATTCCACTAATGAAGCGTGTTGGCTTCTCTGGTGAAAAAGCGGGAGCAGTCGAAGTTGCTGCATCTACCAATGGTCAACTTACTCCACCAATTATGGGTGCTGCGGCATTCTTAATGGTTGAATACGTTGGTATCTCTTATGTTGAAGTTATTAAAGCCGCGTTATTACCTGCTCTAATCTCTTATATCGCTCTACTTTACATTGTGCACCTAGAAGCATGTAAAGCGGGAATGACAGGTCTTCCTCGCCGTCATACACCAAAGTTACTTCACAGCTTACTTTCTTTCACTGGAACTATTTTAGGTCTTTGTGTTATGAGTGCTGCGGTTTACTACGGTATTGGCTGGACGAAAGATGTCTTCGGTGATGCCGCAACGCCAATTGTAACCATTGCTCTATTACTTGCTTATGTAGGCTTAGTTAGCATTTCAGCAAAATATCAGGAACATGCCATGATGGCGATTGATGAAGAGCTGACTGAAGTTCCCGATCCAGGCCCAACGATTAAGTCTGGTCTGCACTTCTTACTGCCTATCGTCGTATTGGTATGGTGTTTAACAGTAGAACGCTTCTCTCCAGGCTTATCTGCATTCTGGGCATCAGTATTTATGATTTTCATTCTACTGACTCAGCGCCCATTAATTGGTTTCTTTACCAAAGAAGGCAATGCTGTTGAACAAATAAAACAAGGATTTGGTGATTTACTAGAAAGCCTAGTATCAGGTGCTCGAAACATGATTGGTATTGGTGTTGCGACTGCAGCGGCTGGTATTGTTGTTGGTGTCGTAACCTTAACTGGTATCGGACTAGTAATGACTGATTTTGTAGAGTTTATCTCTGGTGGTAGCATTATTCTTATGCTGTTGTTTACTGCGGTAATCAGCTTAATCTTAGGTATGGGTTTACCAACAACGGCTAACTATATTGTTGTTTCAACCTTGATGGCTCCCGTTATTGTAACCTTAGGTGCCGCGCACGGCCTGATTATCCCGTTAATTGCCGTTCACTTATTTGTGTTCTACTTTGGTATTCTTGCCGATGATACACCACCTGTAGGTCTTGCGGCTTTTGCTGCTGCCGCAATTGCAAAATCAGACCCAATCCGTACTGGTATTCAAGGTTTTACCTATGATATTCGTACCGCTATTTTACCTTTCATGTTTGTTTTCAATACTCAGTTATTGTTAATGGGGATTGATTCTTGGTGGCACTTAGCGCTAACCATTATCTCCTCTATCATTGCTATGTTGACCTTCTCAGCCGCAACACAAGGCTGGTGGTTTACGAAAACAAAATGGTGGGAAGTCATACTACTATTATTGATCACCTTCTCACTATTCCGCCCTGGTTTCTGGTGGGATCAAATCTATCCTGCTAAAGATTATTATCAAGGTATTGAGATCGCTCAAATTGCTGAAGGACTAAATGTGGGACAATCACTGACATTAGAAGTGACAGGACAAGATCTAGAGGGCGACGTCATTAGCAAAACGGTTCGCTTACCTTTT
Organism: Aliivibrio wodanis; assembly: GCF_052920805.1. NCBI lineage: Bacteria > Pseudomonadati > Pseudomonadota > Gammaproteobacteria > Vibrionales > Vibrionaceae > Aliivibrio > Aliivibrio wodanis. The sequence continues at coordinate 2,632,622 of NZ_JBREXA010000002.1, read as the reverse complement.
GAAGACCGAGCTGTCACTGGTGATGAACGTGTAAGCTCTATGGGTCTAATGCTATCTAAAGTAGATAACAAGATGATTGTAGATATGGTTGAATTTGGCAGTCCAGCCGAAGCTTCTGGAATTGATTTTGACTGGGAAATAAAGAATGTTGTGCTTGATGCAGAACGCCCTCTAAAAGAGTGGGTATTTGTACCAACACTACTTCTACTGTTTGCACTAGGCTTTAATCAGCGTCGCCGAGCGAAAAAGGAAAACTTGGTGGCATAAATTAATGAATGGAATCTAGGGGAGCAACCCTCCCCTAATTAGGTAATAAAAATCATGTATAAACAAATATTGGTTCCAGTAGATTTAAATGAAAAAGGCTTTGCTGATAAAGCGGTTGAGTTAGCAGTTTGGCATGCAAAACAATCCAATGCAGAACTGCATTTATTGAATGTCTTACCAGGTATTCATATGTCGATGGTCTCTACTTACTTTCCTAAAGATGCCGCGAAGAAGATGAAAGAAGATGTCTCTATTCAATTAAACGAATTTGCCGCTAAATTTGTTGATGAAGAAGTGGTATACAAAGTTCATGTATCGGAAGGCAAACCTTACGTCACTATCTTAGATTACGCAGAACGTCTTGGTGCTGATTTAATCGTTATGCCAAGCCATAAGCGTTCAAAAATAGATAAAGTAATGCTGGGCTCTGTAGCAAGTAAAGTGGTAGAAAACTCACCTATTAACGTAATGGTAGTTAAGCCACAAGGCTAACTTCCCATCATTATTTTCTACTATTACTCTCAATAAAAAAGGAGCCGTTCGGCTCCTTTCTGTTATTTATATAAACTCAAGCTACTGCTTAGGTAAGGTCTTATAATCAGGTCTCACCTGTACAATATTCATTGCATCTAATACGCCTGATTTTGCCTCAGGATAAAACTCACAAGGTGCAAATAAACTGATGAACTTATCGGTTTCTGGATGATAAAAACTCAGTTCAGCAGAATGCAGTTGCAAACGCTCAGAAAACGCCAGAGCCTCTTCACACGCATAAAACTCATCTCCGATAATCTCATGCCCTTCTTCCATCATATGTACACGCAGTTGATGAGAGCGACCCGTGATCGGCAATAAGCGCACTAATGTTGTCTTATCTTCAACCTGTATCACTTGATACCCCGTTTGTGATGGCTTTCCATGCTCGTAACACACCATTTGGCGAGGACGATTTGGCCAATCACAAATTAACGGCAAATCGATATGCCCTTCTGTTTTTTCGACTTTTCCCCATACTCGTGCGTAATACACTTTATGAGTTAAGCGATACTGAAATTGCTTTTTAATGTGCCTTTCAGCTTCTTTATATAAAGCAAAAATCATTAGCCCAGAAGTCGACATATCAAGGCGGTGTACAAGCTGAGCTTCTGGAAACTCAGCGATAACACGGGACCATACACTGTCATAGTGCTCTGGAGCCCTGCCGGGATTAGAAAGTAATCCCGCAGGTTTATTCACCGCAAGAATCGCTTCATCTTGATAGACAATATCAAGCGGTTCCATTGGTGGATTGTATTCAAGCATTGCCATGATTAATTATGGCTCACAACGATCAAACGCAGTGAATCAAGCTGAACTTGCGCTTTACCTATGTATCCTGAAAGTTCACTCATTTGGGTTTCAATCTGAGTTAACTCTTCATCACGGATATTTGGGTTTACCGCCTTCAATGCTTGTAAACGCTCTAGCTCTGCATTTAATGCTGCTTTCATCTCAGTATTCGCATCAACACGAACCGCTTCAATACGATCTTCAATACTGACTTCAGCAGTATCAATCAACGCATGAATTTCTTTTTGTACTGAGTTAACAAGCTTACTCGCCATATGACGGTTAACAGGACTTAGTTGACGGTTAAAGCTTTCAAACTCAACCTGAGCCGATAGATCATTGCCTTTACTATCCATCATTAGACGAATTGGCGTTTTCGGTAAGAAGCGACCAATACCGCTTTGCTTAGGCGCTTGCGCATCCACCACATAAACTAACTCAAGCAATAACGTCCCTGCAGGCAACGCTTTATTCTTTAATAAAGAAACCGCTGTTGCACCCACACCTTCAGTCAGAACTAAATCAATACCACCTTGGATCATTGGGTGTTCCCAGCTGATCAAGTTCATATCTTCACGAGAAAGCGCAGTTTCACGATCAAAGGTAATCGTACAACCTTCATAAGGCAGACCTGGGTAGCTAGATACCAACATATTTTCTGCTGGAGTAACAACAATGGCATTTTCGCCTTTGTCATCCTGATTCAAGCCAATAGTATCAAATAGGTTTAATGCAAAATTAACTAAGTTCGTATCACCATCCGTTGCGGCAATCTTCTCAGCAAGTGCTTTTGCTTTTTCACCACCATTAGAATGCACTTCCAATAAGCGGTCTCGACCTTGCTCTAACTGCGCTTTTAATTCTTTATTTAATGCGGCTGATTCTTCAATAAGAGGTTCTAGCCCATCCGATTTGCCTGTCGCTAAAATTGCAATAATCGCATCAGAGAATTTTTCATACACAGCACGACCAGTAGGACAAGTTTCACCAAAAGCATTAAGGCCTTCATCAAACCAACGAGCTAATAATTCTTGAGACGTACCTTGTAAATACGGCACATGGATCTCAATATCACGTTTTTGACCAATACGGTCCAAACGACCAATACGTTGCTCAAGTAGATCAGGGTTAAACGGTAAATCAAACATGACCAATTGATTAGCAAACTGGAAGTTACGACCTTCAGAACCGATCTCTGAACAGATAAGAACCTGAGCGCCACCTTCTTCTTGTGCAAAATAAGCAGCGGCTTTATCTCGTTCAATAATAGACATGCCTTCATGGAAAACTGTCCCACGAATACCTTCACGCTCACGTAATGCTTGCTCTAGTTGCAATGCTGTTGAAGCACGAGAAGCAATAATTAATACTTTTTCGTTACGGTTTTCTTTTAGTAACTCAAGCAACCAATTTACACGCGGATCAAACTGCCACCATGTAGCACTATCACCTTCAAACTCTTGGAAGATCTCTTCAGGATAAAGCATTTTCATTGCACGAGCTTCATCGCTCATACGGCCACCCATCATAGTCGCAACGCGCATTGAGGTTGCATACTGCGATGGTAGAGGCATTGGCATCAGATTAAGGTTTCTTTGTGGAAATCCTTTGATCGCTGCGCGTGTATTACGGAATAACACACGACCAGTACCATGACGGTCCATTAAGTTATCGACTAACTCTTGGCGTGCCTGTGCTTGTTCTTCTTCTGAAGTAGAAGATTCAATAATTCTAAATAGAGGCTCTGCATCTTGCTCAGAAAGCAGATCTGCAATGCGATTTTTCGCCTCATTTGATAGCTTATCACCACTCATTAATGCGGTTACGGCATCAGCAACAGGCTGATATTGACGCTCTTCTTCAACAAACGCATCGTAATCGTAGAAACGATCTGGGTCTAGCAAACGTAAACGAGCAAAGTGACTTTCGTGACCTAATTGCTCAGGCGTTGCTGTTAGCAGTAAAACACCAGCGGTATCCTCTGCAATCGCTTCAATTACTTGATATTCACGACTTGGTTTTGTTTGATTCCACTCAAGGTGATGCGCTTCATCGACAACAAGAAGATCCCAATCAGCTTCAACCACTTGCTCAAAACGACGCTTACTCTTACGAATAAAATCTAATGAACATAAAACAAGCTGTGCCGTATCAAATGGATTTTCTGAATCAGCGTAAGATTCAATGCAACGCTCTTCATCAAAGATAGAGAAATGCAAATTGAAGCGACGCATCATTTCAACTAACCATTGATGTTGCAGGGTTTCAGGAACCACAATAAGCACACGTTCAGCACGGCCAGAAAGCACTTGCTGATGAATAATCATACCGGCTTCAATTGTCTTACCTAGACCAACTTCATCGGCTAATAAAACGCGAGGGGCATAGCGACGACCGACTTCTTGGGCGATAAATAGTTGGTGAGGAATTAAACCTGCACGCATACCACACAAACCACGCATTGGATTTTTGTGTTGCTCATACTGGTTTTTGAGTGCACGAAAGCGCAATGCAAAGCGATCCATACGATCAATTTGACCTGCAAATAATTTATCTTGAGGCTTATTAAAGCGGATTTGATGGCTTAGTAACGTTTCACGAAGGACAACGTTCACTTCATCTGTATCTATTCGCGTACCGATGTAAGTTAATAGTCCACCATCTTCAATAACTTCTTCTACTTCAAGTGACCAGCCTTCATGGCTTTCAATTGTATCTCCCTTATTGAACATCACTCGGGTAACGGGTGCATCGTGTCTTGCGTATAAACGATTTTCTTCTGATGCGGCAAAAAGTACGGATACGGTTCTATCATCAACAGCAACAACTGTTCCTAAACCCAAATCACTTTCTGTATCACTGATCCAACGTTGGCCCAAAGCAAATGACATAGTAGTAATACACCTCAAAATTAGTTTATTTATTTTATATAGAGTGAGAGTTTCATAATGAACCGAGAATAGATAGCCTTAAACGGCGAGGTTCAAAAGGGCGCCAATCTTACTGTATGACAGCAGTTAGGTCACGCCTATTTATCATAAAACTGAGTGTAGTAGATTATACCCAATTTGAGAGGGAAAAGTTTACTTTACCGCTTGCAAATATCGCTCTAATTGCGAAGGGTTATCTTGCGTTGTAAGTTCAGATACTTTTCCAGAACTCAATATTTTATGCTCACACACAAAAGCGTAATGAGAGGCTAGTGCTTTTGCATCCTGCAAACTATGAGTCACCATCATCACCGTAAGATTCTGAGATTTAATGAGTTGATTGATTAAAGTAATCATCTCTTCACGCAACATAGGATCCAGTGCAGAAAAAGGTTCATCTAATAGCAATACTGGTTTTTTTTGTACTAAACATCGAGCTAATGCTACCCGTTGTTTTTGCCCACCAGATAACTGTTCAGGTAAGCGATGTAATAATTCATCGACTCCGACTTGTTGAGCAGCATGAATAACTTGCCCTTTCTCGGTCTCACTTAATCGCAAATTCGCTTTAATCCCTAAACCAATATTATCGGTAATAGAGAGGTGCGCAAATAAGTTATGCTCTTGAAATAACATCGACAACGGGCGCTGATGCGGGTCTTGTGGCAATAACGAAATATCGTTAAGCGTAATATCACCCGATTCTGGATTAATAAACCCTGCCAATAAACTCAACAAGGTGCTCTTTCCTGCCCCACTAGGACCAAGAATTGCGACGACATCACCTTTTTTTACATCTAAATCAAATTCAAATAATTCTGAATGATAACGATATTTTACATTCGAAAAACTCAGCATTACGATTCACCTTTATGATTGTGCTTAGAAAAGAATAACCACTCCACCACGCTAAATACACCTACACTTAATAGCAATAAACTCAGGGATACCACTGCGGCGGCTTCCATTTGATAGCTACCTAATAATTGAAACAGATACAAAGGCAAAGTTCGAAACTCTTGGCTGCCAAACAAGGCAATCGCACTTAAATCACCAATCGACATAATAAAGGCAATCGCAAATGCATGAGCCATGGGTTTTCTTAATGCCCGCCATTCAATCAATCGAAAACGAGTAAAGCCATAAAGGCCTAAGCTTGCTGATAACAATTGGTATTGCTGCGCAATATGCAGTAGAGGTTGTGCGAGTGTTTTTATTACATACGGCAGAGCCATAAGCGCATTCACCACGACCACTATCCAAATCGCAATAGAAAACACATCGGTCATATTTCTGAGCAATAAAAACAATCCAGTACTGATCACCAAACCCGGAGTCACTAAGATCATAGTTCCTATCAGATCTAATTTGTCTGCCCATAATCGCTTCTGCTTTAATCTTAACGCACGCGTAGTATGCAATAAGATAACCCCAAATATCATAGCTAATACGGCAGCCCCTAAAGCCACTATTAATGAGTTTGCTAACGCTAACCAAAAATCAGATGAACTAAACACCGTCATCAATTCAGAATTTAATCCACTAAGCACCACCATCAGTAACGGCGGTAATAAAAAGAGTATCAGTAATATAATCCAACCTCTGTCCCACCACTTTTCTTGGGTTGAATCTTGATACAGCACCGCTTGAGAAATGGATGCCGAGTCAACAGCAACCGATTTAGAAAAACGTTGAATAGATAAAGAAAGTACGCCACATAGCAACATCTGCCATAAAGCTAAAATAGCACCCGCCTGCAAATCAAAATCAAACTTGATCGCCTGATATATTGCCAATTCAATCGTGGTTGATTTTGGGCCGCCCCCTAATGCCATTACCGTTGCAAAACTAGTAAAGCAGAGCATGAATACGAGGCCTGCCACATGAGGTAATTGCTGCTTTATTCTCGGCCATGCCACCAATCGATATTTACTCCAACCCGTTAACCCTAAATGAGCTGAAAGTTGATGTTGCTCTGTCGGAATAGAATCCAAACTTTGTAGAAACAACCGAGTCGCGAAAGGGTAATTAAAAAAAACGTGCGCGAGTAAAATGCCATTTAGACCATAAATTGAAAATGGTAAAGAATAACCAAACCATTGACATAGATCGGCGATTAAACCGCTATTGCCATAGATAGAAAGTAAGCCAAAAACACCCACTAATGCAGGAAGCACAAGTGTCGTAGCACAAAGCTTTAATAGTAAGCCTCTACCTTTAAATTGACGTCGTGATAAGGCATATGCTGTAGGGATCGCAAGACTGATACTAAATAAAGTAGAAAGGAATGCTTGGTATAAACTGAACTTAGTAATATAGCGATAATAAGGATCTGACCAAACTAAACTTAAATCCAAACTTGGCGATTCTAAAAGCAGAGCACTGATAGCTCCGCCAACAAAGCCAATAATGACAATCGCGATTAAATATCCCAATAAAGGAACTGAATGATAAGAAGAGGTATTTTTCATAATTGCCAAAAGAAAGGAGCACAACGGTGCCCCTTATTTCAAATTAGAATGTCAGGGCGTGTTGCCACTCACGGATCCATGATTTACGTTGTTGTGAAATCGCTTGTGAATCAAATGACAGAGCTTTACTCGGTACTGTTAAGCTATCAAAACCCTCAGGTAAAGCGACATTAGTCACAGGGTACATCCAATTACCCGTTGGCATCGCTGATTGAAACTTATCAGTTAAAATAAAGGTAAGGAACTCATCAGCAAGTTTATTATGTTGAGTGTTTTTTACTTTCGCTGCGACTTCTACTTGAGTGTAGTGACCTTCAGAAAAATTAGCTGCTGCAAATCTATCGTCTTTTTCAGCAATCAAATGATATGCAGGTGAAGTGGTATAAGATAAGACTAAATCAGACTCACCTTCTAAGAACATACTGTAAGCTTCAGACCAACCTTTGGTTACTGTAACTGTTTTCTTAGCCAGTTGTTTCCATGCTTGCGGTGCTTCAACACCATAGACTGACTTCATCCAAAGTAATAGTCCTTGCCCAGGTGTTGATGTTCTTGGATCTTGATAGATCACCTTTAGATCATCGCGCTGTTCTACTAATTCTTTTAGGCTTTTTGAGGTGGATTTGCCACTTTTTCTTTATTATAAACAAACGCAAAGTAGCCGAAATCATAAGGAACAAATGTTGTGTCATTCCAACCACCCGGTAAAGTGACAGAGTCGGTATTCACTTGATGCTGAGCCAATAAACCTGTCGCCTTCGCTTCTGCCATTAAGTTATTATCTAACCCTAACACCACATCTGCTTTGGCATTTCTCCCTTCTAAACGAAGTCGATTCAAAATAGAAACACCGTCATCAAGAGCAACTAATTTTAAATCACAGCCACATTGAGCTTCAAAAGCCGCTTCAATGGTTGGTCCTGGACCCCAATCAGCCGCAAAAGAATCATAGGTGTAAACGGTTAGAGTCTCTGTATCTGCAGCAGAAACAGAAAAAGAAGACGCCGCGACAATTGCTAACGCTGTCGGTAATAGTTTAAATGGAGAGGAAATAGAAAGAGTGTTCATTATGTGCGCTTACATCCTTTTGAGCGGCACAGAATTAAGGTGATATTCTCTAAGAGGATGTCATCTCAATCCCTACGCCAGCATTATCTGAGTCAGGTAGTACGGGTTTAAGCGAGCATTATCCAATGCTTGCTAATCTCAGCGAATACCAATCTAGATAACTAGTTGATATCGGTTGCTCCCCGATGAGAGGCCATATTGTATGTGTGAATCAAGCAATGAGCCAGTGGTTTTCTCTAAGCATATTGATTATATCAGCGGTGATCGTAACCCCAGCGCGGTACTAACCCTTGCTCCACTCCTAAATGATCTAATATTCGAGCGACCATAAAATCAATTAAATCCTCAATCGACTTTGGTTGATGATAAAAACCAGGCGCGGCAGGCATAATCGTCGCACCAATTTGAGAGAGCTTAAGCATGTTTTCTAAATGCAATGTTGAGAACGGAGTCTCTCTAACTACCATTATCAATTGACCACGCTCTTTTAATACAACATCAGCAGCGCGCTCTATCAAGTTATCCGAAATACCATGAGCAATAGAGGCAACACTACCTGCAGAGCATGGACACACCACCATTTGCTTTGGTGCGGCGGATCCAGAAGCGACCGGCGAGAACCAATCCTCTTTACCACAAACCGTTAAATTATCAGCATTACAACCAAGATTCTCAACCAGTGCCATTTTCATCGCATCAGGGCCACTTGGCAACTTCAGATCATGCTCTGTTGCCATCACCACACGAGCTGCCGAAGAGATAAGAAAGTAAACATGATAATCCGCGGCCAATAGGCATTCTAATAAGCGCAAGCCATAAGGGGCACCAGAAGCCCCTGTCATTGCTAATGTAATTGCTTTTTTTTGAGGTTTCATTTATTGGCTCAACTTATCAAGTAATTTACCGTGAATACCTTCAAAACCACCATTGCTCATGACTAATATCTGATCGCCTGGTTGTGCTTCGGCCACAATCATATCAACAAAGGCATCAATATCATTATGCGTATAGGCAGGTTGAGAGCATTGCTTTGCTACATCATCTACCGACCAAGCGATATTATCTGGTTGAAAAAGATAAACTGAATCGGCTGCATGCAGAGATGCTGCCAAGGTGTCTTTATGGACACCTAATTTCATGGTGCTTGAACGAGGCTCTAGTACCGCAATAATTTTCTTATCGCCCAATTTATTACGTAAACCACCTAAAGTTAGATCAATCGCTGTTGGGTGATGAGCAAAATCATCATAGACAGTGACTCCATTCACTTCACCTTTAAGTTCAAGGCGACGTTTAGTATTAATAAACTTACCTAATGCTTCACAAGCTAAATCAGGAGTCACGCCCACATGACGAGCTGATGCTACAACCATCAATGCGTTACTGACATTATGATCGCCGACTAGGTTCCAATCAACCCGACCAACTTTCTCATCTTCAAAGTAAATATCAAATACACTGCCATCTTTCTTAAGCTTATTGGCTTTCCATTGTCCATCTTCACCGGTAAATTCAAGCTCACTCCAGCAACCTTGCTCTAATACTTGCTCTAATGGCTTATCTTGTTTTGGAGCAAAAATACGCCCAGTACTAGGAACCGTTCTAATTAAATGATGGAACTGACGTTGAATTGCAGCAAGATCATCAAAAATATCAGCATGATCAAATTCAAGGTTATTCAGAACAAGAGTTCTAGGACGATAATGCACAAACTTAGAACGCTTATCAAAAAAAGCACTGTCATATTCATCCGCTTCTACGACAAAAAACATGCTTTCACCTAAACGAGCGGATTCACCAAAGTTACCAAGTACGCCACCGACTAAAAATCCCGGTTTATAACCACACTCTTCAAGCACCCATGTAAGCATACTCGCTGTTGTCGTTTTACCGTGAGTTCCTGCAACCGCCATCACCCAGCGATCTTGTAATAAGAACTCTTGAAGCCATTGTGGTCCTGAAGTGTATTTCAGATTTTTATCCAATACATATTCAACACACGGGTTACCGCGGCTCATTGCATTACCAATCACAACAAGGTCTGGCGCAGGTTCTAGTTGGCTTGGGTCAAAGCCTTGGATGATCTCAATACCTTGAGATTCTAATAACGTACTCATTGGTGGATAAACGTTAGCATCGCATCCTGTGACTTTATGCCCAAGCTGACGAGCTAATGTAGCAGCGCCTCCCATGAAGGTGCCACAGATACCAAGGATATGAATATGCATAATTACAACCGTCTTATTATTTAATTAGTGAGTAACCTCAATTCAAAGTTACTTCAATACTCTTAAAAAGTTCTATGCTATAGAATGAATTACAGCAAACAGTAACACAACTATTATAAAAATAAATCAGTACCTAACCCTACTTATCGTTGATATCTATTAACAAAAAATAAAGGAATAACTATGTCTGAAATAAGAACCCTAGGTGAGTTTATTGTTGCTAAGCAGCATGACTTTCCTCACGCAAGCGGAGAGCTTTCCTCACTTATTGGTTCAATTAAGTTGGCAGCTAAAATTGTAAACCGCGAAATAAATAAAGCAGGACTTGTTGATATCACTGGTGCTTCTGGTGAAGAAAATATCCAAGGTGAGCAACAACAGAAATTGGATCTGTATGCCAATGATAAGTTCAAAGCTGCATTAGAGAATCGTGGACAGGTTTGTGGTGTCGCAAGTGAAGAAGAAGACGAAGCAGTTGCCTTTAACAAAGCATTAAATAAAGACGCTAAATACGTAGTCTTAATGGACCCATTAGATGGCTCATCAAATATTGATGTTAACGTTTCTGTCGGTACTATTTTCTCTATATATCGCCGTATTTCACCAATTGGAACACCCCCTACCGAAGAAGATTTTCTTCAGCCAGGCAGCCAACAAGTTGCCGCTGGTTATATTATTTATGGTTCATCGACCATGCTTGTTTACAGTACTGGTAATGGAGTTCATGGTTTTACTTATGACCCATCATTAGGGGTATTCTGCTTATCTCATGAAGATATGAAAATCCCACAGGATGGTAATATTTATTCAATCAACGAAGGGAATTATATTCGTTTCCCTGAAGGTATTAAACAATATCTAAAATACTGCCAAGAAATTAGCCCTGAAGGCAATCGTCCTTATACATCACGCTATATTGGTTCGTTGGTCGCTGACTTTCATAGAAATTTATTGAAAGGTGGTATTTATCTATACCCAAGCACACAAGCTTATCCAAACGGTAAATTACGATTACTTTATGAATGTAACCCGATGGCAATGTTGATTGAAGAGGCGGGAGGTAAGGCGACAGATGGAGAAACGCGAATTCTAGATCTTAAACCAACCGAATTACATCAACGAGTGCCATTTTTTGTTGGCTCTACCAATATGGTTGATAAGGTTCAGGATTTTCTTGATGAGTGGCAGAAATAAATTTTCTCAAATTCAGGATATAAAAAAACCGAGTCCTAAGACTCGGTTTTTTTTATGAAACTACTACTGATTACTCAGCTGCAGCTTCTACTTCTGGGCGATCTACAAGCTCAATGTAAGCCATTGGCGCTTTATCACCTGTACGGAAACCGCACTTCAGAATACGAGTATAACCACCAGCACGTTGTGCAAAGCGTGGACCTAACTCAGTAAATAGTTTTGCTACAACTTCGTTATCACGAGTGCGAGCAAATGCTAGACGACGGTTAGCAACACTGTCTGTCTTAGCTAATGTAATCAAAGGCTCAACTACACGGCGAAGCTCTTTTGCTTTTGGTACAGTCGTCTTGATAATCTCGTGACGAACCAAAGAGCAAGCCATATTGCTAAACATAGCTTTACGGTGGCTGCTGTTGCGGTTGAGTTGACGACCACTCTTACGATGGCGCATGACCTAATCCTTCTAACTAGATAATTAGTGAACTGATTAATCTTCAGCGATAGACGCTGGTGGCCAGTTCTCTAGGCGCATGCCTAAAGAAAGACCACGTGAAGCTAGAACATCTTTAATTTCAGTTAAAGATTTCTTACCAAGGTTTGGCGTTTTAAGTAGCTCAACCTCAGTGCGCTGCACCAGATCACCAATGTAGTGAATCGCTTCTGCTTTCAAACAGTTAGCAGAGCGAACCGTTAGTTCAAGATCGTCTACAGGACGCAGTAGGATCGGATCGAACTCTGGCTTTTCTTCTTTCTCTTCAGGAACTCGTACATCACGAAGATCTACAAATGCATCCAGTTGTTCAGCTAAAATTGTAGCTGCACGACGGATAGCTTCCTCAGGATCAAGTGTACCGTTTGTTTCCATATCGATAACAAGCTTGTCTAAGTCAGTGCGTTGCTCAACACGTGCTGCTTCAACCGCATAAGATATTTTATCTACTGGGCTGTAAGTTGCATCGATAAGCAAACGACCGATTGGACGCTCATCTTCTTCAGTATGGATACGCGCTGTTGATGGTACATAGCCACGACCACGCTCTACCTTGATTCTCATGCTGATTTCAGCATTGTCATCAGTTAAGTGGCAGATTACATGCTCTGGGTTCGCAATCTCAACATCACCATCATGGGTGATGTCACCTGCAACAACAGGGCCTGCACCAGACTTGTTAAGAGTAATGATAACTTCATCTTTACCCTCAACCTTAACGGCAAGGCCTTTAAGGTTTAGAAGGATTTCAAGGATATCTTCCTGAACACCTTCTTTGGTGCTGTACTCATGTAATACGCCTTCGATTTCTACTTCAGTTACGGCACAACCCGGCATTGAAGATAGTAAAATACGACGTAGAGCGTTACCTAGAGTGTGGCCAAAACCACGCTCTAACGGCTCAAGAGTTACTTTTGCGTGAGTCTGGCTAACTTGTTCAATGTCAACTAGACGCGGCTTTAGAAATTCTGTTACAGAACCCTGCATTGTGTCCTCTCTATATTGAAGCTTTACTTAGAGTAAAGCTCGACGATCAAGTGTTCGTTGATGTCGGCAGACAAATCAGAACGTTCAGGAAGACGCTTAAACGTACCTTCCATTTTGCCAGCATCTACTTCAATCCAAGTTGGTTTTTCGCGTTGTTCAGCAACTTCTAGAGCAGCTTTAATACGTGATTGCTGTTTAGCTTTTTCACGAATTGAAACAACGTCGTTAGCCGCAACTTTGAAAGAAGGAACGTTAACTACTTTACCATTAACTAGAATAGACTTATGGCTAACTAGTTGACGAGATTCAGCACGTGTAGCGCCAAAGCCCATGCGGTAAACTACGTTATCTAGACGACCTTCAAGAAGTTGAAGTAGGTTTTCACCTGTGTTGCCTTTAATACGAGCAGCATCTTTGTAGTAGTTACGGAATTGTTTTTCTAGTACGCCATACATACGACGAACTTTTTGCTTCTCACGAAGCTGAACGCCATACTCAGATAAACGACCGCGACGAGCGCCGTGTACACCTGGAGCGTTATCGATCTTACACTTGGTATCGATCGCACGTACGCCTGATTTAAGGAATAAATCAGTGCCTTCGCGACGGCTAAGCTTCAGCTTAGGACCCAAATATCTTGCCATGTTCTTTCTCCAATATTCCTAGAAACGAAACTTAAACGCGACGTTTCTTAGGTGGACGACAACCGTTATGAGGGATCGGAGTAGCATCTACAATATTTGTGATGCGGTATCCAGCAGCGTTTAACGCACGGATAGTTGACTCACGACCAGGACCAGGGCCCTTAACCATAACTTCAAGGTTCTTAACGCCATATTCTTTGGCCATTTCACCACAACGTTCAGCAGCAACTTGCGCAGCAAACGGTGTAGATTTACGAGAACCACGGAAACCAGAACCACCTGCAGTAGCCCAAGCTAGTGCATTACCTTGACGGTCAGTAATGGTTACGATTGTGTTGTTGAAAGAAGCATGGATATGCGCTACGCCATCCGCTACTTGCTTGCGAACGCGCTTACGAGCGCGAGTAGGTTGTTTTGCCATTGTACTCTCTACCTTATCCGATTATTTTTTGATCGGCTTGCGCGGACCTTTACGGGTACGTGCGTTGGTTTTAGTACGCTGTCCACGTAATGGTAGACTGCGACGGTGACGAAGACCACGATAACAACCAAGGTCCATAAGACGCTTAATGTTCATCGATACTTCACGACGTAAGTCGCCTTCGACAGTGTATTTGGCAACACCATCACGCAGAATATCAATCTGCTCATCATTCAGTTCACTGATCTTAACATCTTCAGCAATACCAACTGCAGCTAAAATAGCTTGCGAGCGAGTCTTACCGATGCCGTAGATTGCAGTCAATGCAATTACAGCGTGTTTATGATCAGGAATGTTAATGCCTGCTATACGGGCCACTATTCACTCCTAGTACTTTTTCTTAAGAAGAGCCGCAACAAAGCCCGATGAGGATACGTTGCGACTATAACTACTTCTTTTGCACACAAAAGGTAGGCCGAGAATAATACTCGGCCTAACTTAATATATCAAGTAAAAATTTCTGCTAATTAACCTTGGCGTTGTTTATGCTTTGGTTCAACACAAATTATACGCACAACACCGTTGCGCTTAATAACTTTACAGTTGCGGCAGATTTTCTTAACGGAAGCACGAACTTTCATTGCTAAACTCCGTAAATGGGTCTGAAATTAACGGCCGTAGCCTTTCAGATTAGCTTTTTTCAAAACGGACTCATACTGCTGAGACATCAGATGAGTCTGAACCTGTGCCATAAAGTCCATGATAACTACAACTACGATTAGTAGGGAGGTTCCGCCAAAATAGAAGCGTACGTTCCATGCAATCATCATAAACTCAGGGATCAGACAGATAAAGGTAATATACATCGCACCCGCTAGGGTTAATCGAGTCATAACTTTATCAATATATTTCGTCGTCTGTTCGCCTGGGCGGATTCCGGGTACGAATGCACCAGACTTCTTCAAGTTATCAGCTGTTTCACGTGGATTAAACACCAACGCTGTATAGAAGAAACAGAAGAAGATAATTGCTGCTGCATATAGCATTACATATAATGGCTGACCAGGGCTTAACGCCATGGAAACATCAGTTAACCAACCGAATGTTCCTTCACCATTACCACCAAACCACTGAGCCAATGTCCCAGGGAATAGTATAATACTAGATGCAAATATTGCAGGAATTACACCAGCCATATTAATTTTAAGTGGCAAGTGAGTACTTTGAGCTGCAAATACCTTACGGCCTTGCTGACGCTTTGCATAGTTAACGACAATACGACGTTGACCACGCTCCATGAACACTACAAAGTAAATAACTGCAAACGATAACACTGCAATTAGTAATAGAAGAAGCACGTGCAGTTCACCTTGACGCGCCTGCTGGATCGTTTCACCGATAGCTGGTGGTAAACCTGCAACGATACCTGTGAAAATAATCAAAGATATACCGTTACCGATGCCACGCTCAGTAATTTGTTCGCCTAACCACATTAAAAACATGGTACCAGTTACTAAACTTACTGTAGCTGTCAGATAGAACATCATGTCAGGGTTAGCAACTAACCCTGGAATCATGCTTGGTAGACCGGTTGCAATACCAATTGCTTGGAATGTAGCCAGAACCAAGGTGCCATAACGTGTGTACTGGTTAATCTTACGACGACCAGACTCACCTTCTTTTTTCAATTCAGCTAAAGGTGGATGAACAACTGTTAACAGTTGAACAACGATAGATGCCGAAATATACGGCATAATACCTAGAGCAAGAATTGAGGCACGCGACAGTGCACCACCAGAGAACATGTTAAACAGTTCAATGATGGTACCCTGCTGCTGTTCGAAAAGATCAGCAAGGACAGCAGCGTCAATCCCAGGAATTGGCACAAATGAGCCTGCTCGGAACACTAAAAGCGCACCTATAACAAATAACAGACGCGATTTCAGTTCAGCTAGGCCGTTCTGAGCACTATTTACTTCTTTTCCTGGTTTCTTTGCCATTGTACCTCATCCTTCGAGGATTATTCCTCGATCTTACCGCCTGCAGCTTCAATCGCAGCTTTAGCGCCTTTCGTTACGCGTAGACCTTTAACAGTTACAGCTCTAGCGATTTCACCAGAAAGTACAACTTTCGCGAACACAATGTTCTTAGTGATTACGTTAGCAGCTTTAAGGCTGTTTAGATCGATAACGTTACCTTCAACTTTAGCAAGTTCGCTTAAACGAACCTCTGCAGTCACTAGGCTCTTACGTGAAGTAAAGCCAAATTTAGGTAAACGTTGTTTCAGAGGCATTTGACCACCTTCAAAACCAACGCGAACTTTACCGCCAGAACGTGATTTTTGGCCTTTGTGACCACGGCCACCAGTTTTACCTAGGCCTGAACCGATACCGCGACCTACGCGCTTCTTAGAAGCGTTAGAACCAGCAGCCGGTGATAGAGTATTCAAAAACATTACTGATTACTCCTCAATATTAACCATATAGCGAACTTTGTTGATCATACCGCGGTTACACGGAGTATCAGCAATTTCTACTGTATGGTTGATGCGACGAAGACCTAGACCTTTAAGGCACAAAACGCGTGCTTAGGTAGGCGACCGATAGAGCTTTTAGTCTGAGTTACTTTGATAGTTTTAGACATGGTACTTACTCCGAAATAGATTCAACAGTTAGACCACGCTTAGCAGCTACCATTTCAGGTGACTTAACGCTACTTAGACCCGCAATCGTTGCACGAACAACGTTGATTGGGTTAGTAGAGCCATAAGCTTTAGCTAGTACGTTGCGGACACCCACAACTTCTAACACTGCACGCATAGCACCACCGGCGATGATACCAGTACCTTCTGAAGCAGGTTGCATGTACACTTTAGAACCAGTGTGGCGACCTTTTACAGAATGGTGAAGAGTACCTTCGTTAAGTGCAATCGTAAACATGTTACGACGTGCTTTTTCCATTGATTTTTGAATCGCTGCAGGTACTTCACGAGCTTTGCCGTAACCGAAACCTACACGACCATTACCGTCACCAACAACTGTTAGTGCAGTAAAACTAAAGATTCGACCACCTTTAACCGTTTTAGAAACACGGTTAACAGCAATTAGCTTTTCGTTCAAATCTGTAGCTTGTTGTTGTTCTTTAGCCATCTTCCAACCCTACCTTAGAATTTCAGACCAGCTTCGCGAGCAGAATCTGCTAGCGCCGCTACTCGACCGTGGTATTGGAAACCAGAACGATCGAAAGCAACATTAGTAATGCCTTTTTCGATAGCGCGCTCTGCAATTAGTTTACCAATTGCTTCAGCAGCTGCTTTGTTACTAGTATTTCCAACTTGCTCACGGATTGCCTTTTCTACAGTAGAAGCGGCAGCGATAACCTCTGAGCCGTTTGGTGCGATTACCTGAGCATACGTATGACGCGGAGTACGGTGCACTACAAGGCGAGTTGCACACAGTTCAGCGATCTTACGACGTGCACGTGTAGCACGACGGATGCGAGATGCTTTCTTATCCATAGTGATACCCTACTTCTTCTTAGCTTCTTTAGTACGCACGATTTCATCGGCGTAACGAACACCTTTGCCTTTATAAGGCTCAGGTTTACGGTATGAACGAATATCCGCAGCAACTTGACCTACTACTTGCTTATCGCAACCAGTAATGATGATCTCAGTTTGAGTTGGACATTCAGCTTTAATACCTTCCGGAAGAGCGTGCTCTACTGGATGTGAGAAGCCAAGAGTAAGGCCTACAGCGTTGCCTTTCATAGCAGCACGGTAACCTACACCTTTAAGAGTTAGCTTCTTAGTAAAGCCTTCATTTACACCAACAACCATATTGTTTACTAGTGCACGAGCTGTACCAGCTTGTGCCCAAGCATTGGCAACGCCTTCGCGTGGACCAAATACAATAGAGTTATCTTCTTGTGAAACAACTACAGCGTCGTTTAGTACGCGAGTTAGTTCACCTTTACCACCTTTAATAGTGATTTCCTGGCCGTTCAGTTTAACTTCTACGCCAGCAGGAAGAACCACAGGTGCTTTAGCAACACGAGACATATCCTACTCCTATTAAGCTACGTAGCAGATAATTTCGCCACCAAGACCAGCTTTACGCGCAGCGCGGTCAGACATAAGGCCTTTTGATGTAGAAACAACAGCAATACCAAGACCACCCATAACAGATGGTAACGCGTCGTTCTTCTTGTATACACGAAGACCTGGACGAGAAACTCGTTGGATTTGCTCGATAACTGGTTTAGCTTGGAAATACTTAAGAGTGATTTCTAGCTCAGGTTTGATTTCGCCTTCAACAGCGAATTCAGCGATGTAGCCTTCAGCTTTAAGAAGTGCAGCAATTGCAACTTTAAGCTTTGAAGAAGGCATTTTAACAGCAACTTTATTTGCTGATTGACCGTTGCGAACGCGGGTCAGCATATCCGAAATCGGATCTTGCATGCTCATAAGATTTACTCCAAATGATTAAGTGGCAATTACCAGCTAGCCTTACGAAGACCCGGAATCTCGCCTTTCATGCAAGCTTCGCGAACCTTAATACGGCTTAAACCGAATTTACGTAGGTAACCGTGTGGACGACCAGTTTGGTTGCAACGATTACGCTGACGAGATGCACTTGAATCACGAGGTAGAGCTTGCAATTTAAGAACTGCATCCCAACGCTCTTCTTCAGAAGCATTTACATCGCTAATTAGAACTTTTAACGCAGCACGCTTTTGAGCGAACTGAGAAACAAGTTTTGCACGTTTAGCTTCACGTGCTTTCATAGATTTTTTAGCCATAACAGTAACCCTTCACCTTACTTACGGAATGGGAAGTTAAAGGCAGTCAGCAGAGCACGCCCTTCCGCATCTGTATTCGCTGACGTCGTGATAGTAATATCAAGACCGCGTACACGATCAACTTTATCATAGTCGATCTCAGGGAAGATGATTTGCTCGCGAACGCCCATGCTGTAGTTACCGCGTCCGTCAAAAGACTTAGCGCTAACACCACGGAAATCACGTACTCGTGGAAGTGCAATAGAGATTAAACGCTCTAAGAATTCCCACATACGTTCGCCACGCAGGGTTACTTTACAACCGATTGGGTAGCCTTCACGGATTTTGAAACCAGCAACAGATTTACGTGCTTTTGTAATCAATGGCTTCTGGCCAGAGATAATTGCCATATCGGCAGCAGCGTTTTCTAGTAGCTTCTTATCGTTGATTGCTTCACCAACACCCATGTTTAGGGTAATTTTTTCAACCCTAGGGACTTGCATGACGCTCGAGTAGCTGAACTCTTTGGTAAGCTCAGCGACTACAGACGACTTGTAGTAATCATGCAGTTTCGCCATAGTAGAACTCCAAATTGCTTCTATCTATTAGTTAGAAATGGTTTCGCCGTTTGATTTGAAGAAACGCACTTTTTTGCCTTCTTCAAAACGGAAACCGATACGGTCCGCTTTACCAGTAGCTTCATTGAAGATTGCGATGTTAGAAGCATCAATTGCTGCTTCTTTCTCAACAATACCACCTTGCTGACCAAGAGCCGGAACTGGCTTTTGGTGCTTTTTCACAAGATTGATACCTTCAACAATAACTTTACCAGTTTCAAGAACCTTAGTTACTTTACCTTTCTTGCCTTTATCTTTACCGACAAGAACGATTACTTCGTCATTACGACGGATTTTAGCTGCCATCTGACCGCTCCTTACAGAACTTCTGGTGCTAGTGAGACAATTTTCATGAATTTCGGGTTACGAAGTTCACGAGTCACTGGACCAAAGATACGTGTACCGACTGGTTGCTCAGTAGTGTCATTCAACAATACGCAAGCGTTACGGTCAAAGCGAATGATAGAACCGTCTGGGCGACGAACGCCTTTACGGGTGCGCACTACTACCGCCTTCAGAACATCACCTTTTTTAACTTTACCGCGAGGAATTGCTTCCTTAACAGTAACTTTAATGACGTCTCCGATATGTGCATAACGGCGGTGAGAGCCACCCAGGACCTTAATACACATTACCTTGCGCGCGCCAGAGTTATCTGCAGCGTCAAGTGTACTTTGCATTTGGATCATTGTTAGTGCTCCGCTAAATATTTAAATAGACCCATCACGGGTCGGACTGCCTCTTCAAAAGAGGATGGGGAGTGTATCACCATTCTTTTAATAAAGGTAGTCAAAAAATAAACAGCTCCAAAAAAAATTATTGGAGCTGCTTACATGTATCGCTATCGAATCAGCAAAAATTAAGCTTTTGCTTTTTCAATAATGTTTTCCAGAGTCCAAGACTTAGTCTTAGACAGTGGGCGACATTCACGAATCGCAACTAGGTCGCCTAGGCCACACTCGTTGTTTTCATCATGTGCGTGAAGCTTAGTCGTACGCTTGATGTATTTACCGTAGATCGGGTGTTTCACCATGCGTTCAATAGCAACAACAATAGACTTATCCATTTTGTCGCTAATTACACGACCTTGCATAGTACGAATTTTCTCGCTCATTATGCGCCAGCCTTCTCATTCAGTAAAGTTTTAACACGTGCGATATCACGACGTACAGCTTTCAGAGTATGAGTTTGCTGTAGTTGACCAGTCGCAGCTTGCATACGCAAGTTGAACTGTTCACGTAGCAAATTCAAAAGCTCTTCATTTAGCTCTTCAACGTTTTTCTCGCGTAGATCTTGTGCTTTCATCACATCACCTGCTTAGTTACAAAAGTAGTTTTGATAGGCAGTTTACGTGCCGCTAGGCGGAACGCTTCACGTGCCAACTCTTCAGGTACGCCGTTCATTTCGTACATAACCTTTCCAGGTTGGATTTGGGCTACCCAGTACTCAACGTTACCTTTACCCTTACCTTGACGAACTTCAAGCGGTTTTTCTGTGATAGGTTTGTCTGGGAACACACGGATCCAGATTTGACCTTGACGCTTAATGTGACGCGTCATAGCACGACGTGCCGCTTCAATTTGACGAGCAGTTAGACGACCACGGCCTACAGCTTTAAGACCGAATTCGCCGAAGCTCACTTCAGTACCTTTAGCAAGACCACGGTTACGACCAGTCATAACCTTACGGAACTTAGTACGTTTTGGTTGTAGCATCAGTCAGCTCCTTACTTACGGCTTCTACGCTGCTTCTTAGGCTTGTCAGCCTTAGGCTCTACTGCATTAGCAGCTGGCATACCGCCTAGAACTTCACCTTTGAAGATCCAAACTTTAACGCCGATCACACCATATTGAGTGTGAGCCGAAGAAGTTGCGTAATCAATGTCAGCACGTAAAGTATGTAGAGGTACACGACCTTCACGATACCATTCAGAACGTGCGATTTCAGCACCGCCAAGACGGCCGCCTACTTGTACTTTGATGCCTTTCGCGCCTAGACGCATTGCATTTTGTACCGCACGCTTCATAGCGCGACGGAACATAACACGACGTTCTAGTTGAGAAGCAATGCTATCAGCTACAAGTTGAGCGTCTAGCTCTGGCTTGCGAACTTCTGCAATGTTGATTTGCGCTGGAACACCTGCGATTTTAGCTACGCCTGCGCGTAGTTTTTCTACGTCTTCGCCTTTCTTACCGATTACTACGCCTGGACGAGCAGTGTGAATAGTCACACGGATGCTCTTCGCAGGACGCTCGATAACGATGCGAGATAGAGATGCTTTTTTCAGTTCTTTAGTAAGATACTGACGTACCTTGAAGTCGCCGTCTAGGTTGTCAGCGAACTCTTGGCTACTAGCAAACCATGTAGCATTCCAAGGCTTAACGATGCCAAGACGAATACCATTAGGATGTACTTTTTGACCCATTTGCTTAATCTCCTAGTCTTTAACGATCAGCTACAACGATAGTGATGTGGCTTGAACGCTTCAAGATGCGATCTGCACGACCTTTAGCACGAGGCATAATACGCTTCATGATAGGGCCTTCGTCTACGAAGATTTTAGCGACATTTAGATCGTCGATATCTGCACCTTCGTTGTGTTCAGCGTTTGCGATAGCAGACTCAACAACTTTCTTAATTAATACTGCAGCTTTTTTGTTGCTGAAAGTAAGAATTTCAAGAGCTTGGTCTACTGATTTCCCACGAATTTGGTCCGCAACTAAGCGAGCCTTCTGCGGAGAAATGCTGGCAAAACGATGTTTAGCAATAGCTTCCATATTCTACCTCCTAACGCTTTTTAGCTTTCTTATCTGCAGCATGGCCGCGATAAGTACGAGTAGGTGCAAATTCGCCCAGCTTGTGACCAATCATGTCTTCTGTAACGAAAACTGGTACATGCTGGCGACCATTATGGACAGCGATGGTCAAGTTGATCATAGTTGGAATGATCATTGAACGACGGGACCAAGTCTTAATAGGCTTTTTGTCTCCGCTTTCCACCGCTTTCTCTACCTTCTTCAGCAAGTGTAGGTCAATAAAAGGACCTTTCTTGAGAGAACGTGGCATGGCGATTCCTCTTTATAGATTATTTGTTACGACGACGTACAATGTACTTGTCAGTAGATTTATTCTTACGAGTCTTGAAGCCCTTAGTTGGCATACCCCAAGGTGATACTGGGTGACGACCGCCTGATGTACGACCTTCACCACCACCATGTGGGTGATCAACTGGGTTCATTGCAACACCACGTACAGTTGGACGAACACCGCGCCAGCGTGTAGCACCGGCTTTGCCTAGCTCACGTAGCATGTGTTCAGAATTACCAACTTCACCGATAGTCGCACGACCTTCAGAAAGAACTTTACGCATTTCACCAGAACGTAGACGTAATGTCACGTAAGCGCCATCACGAGCAATGATTTGTGCGTATGCACCAGCAGAACGTGCAATTTGCGCGCCCTTACCAGGTTTTAATTCAACACAGTGAACAGTAGAACCTACTGGGATGTTGCGCAATGGTAAGCAGTTACCTGCTTTGATTGGCGCATCAACACCTGATAATACTGTATCGCCAGCTTGAATGCCTTTAGGTGCGATAATGTAACGACGCTCACCGTCTGCGAACAGAACTAGTGCAATATTTGCACTACGGTTTGGATCGTATTCTAAACGTTCAACGATAGCTGGAATGCCATCTTTAGTACGTTTAAAGTCAATTAGACGGTAGTGTTGCTTATGACCACCACCAACGTGACGTACTGTAATACGACCGTTATTGTTACGACCACCAGATTTAGAGTTTTTCTCTAAAAGAGGTGCGTATGGCTTACCCTTATGTAGGTCAGCGTTAACGATTTTTACAACGTGACGACGACCAGGGGAAGTCGGCTTACATTTAACAATAGCCATTTTTAACTACTCCTGTTATTCCGCGCCGCCAACGAAGTCTAGGTCTTGACCTTCTTTCAAGATTACGTACGCTTTTTTCACGTCTGAACGACGGCCTTGGCGTGCACCTTGACGTTTGGTCTTGCCCTTAGTGATAAGGGTATTTACAGACTTAACTTCAACTTCAAACAACTTTTCTACAGCTGCTTTAATCTCTTTCTTAGTTGCAGTGATTGCTACTTTGAAAACAATAGTGTTATTGCCTTCAGCAGCCATCGTTGCTTTTTCAGAGATATGTGGGCCACGTAGGACTTTTAGTAGACGCTCTTCACTGATCATGCCAGCATCTCCTCAACTTGCTTAACTGCAGCAGCAGTCATTAGAACCTTGTTGAATGCAACAAGACTTACTGGATCAATACCAGCAACATCACGTGCGTCAACTTTATATAGGTTACGAGCAGCTAAGAATAGATTCTCGTCTACTTCGCCAGTTACGATAAGAACATCGTTAAGCTCAAGTTCTTTAAGCTTAGCAACTAGCTCTTTAGTCTTTGGTGCTTCTACAGAGAAGTTATCAACAACGATCAAACGATCTTGACGAACTAACTCAGAAAGAATGCTCTTTAGAGCACCGCGGTACATTTTTTTGTTTACTTTTAAGCTGTGATCTTGTGGTTTCGCAGCAAAAGTAACACCACCTGAACGCCAGATTGGGCTACGAATCGTACCCGCACGAGCTCGGCCTGTACCTTTTTGACGCCATGGCTTAGCGCCACCGCCAGATACTTCTGAACGTGTTTTTTGAGCGCGAGTACCTTGACGAGCACCTGCTGCATAAGCAACAACTACTTGGTGTACAAGAGCCTCGTTAAACTCACGTCCGAAAGTAGTTTCGGAAACAGTTAGTGCCGCAGCACCTTTAACCATTAGTTCCATTACATACTCCTAAGACGTTATGCTTTAACAGCTGGTTTAACGATCACGTTGCCACCTGTTGAGCCTGGTACTGCACCTTTAATAAGAAGCAGATTGCGCTCAGCGTCAACACGTACGATCTCTAGGTTTTGAGTAGTACAACGCTCAGCACCCATGTGACCTGCCATTTTTTTGCCTTTAAATACGCGACCTGGAGTTTGACATTGGCCAATTGAACCCGGAGCACGGTGAGACAAAGAGTTACCGTGAGTCATATCTTGAGTACTGAAATTCCAACGCTTAATTGCGCCTTGGAAGCCTTTACCTTTAGATGTACCAGTAACGTCTACTTTTTTGATTTCGTTAAAGATTTCAACACTTAGCTCAGCGCCAACTGCGAATTCTTCACCGCTTTCTAAACGGAATTCCCAAAGACCGCGACCTGCTTCAACACCTGCTTTCGCAAAGTGACCAGCTTCAGGTTTAGATACGCGGTTAGCTTTCTTAGAACCACAAGTAACTTGAATTGCGTTGTAGCCATCAGTTTCTACAGTTTTCACTTGAGAAACACGGTTAACTTCAACTTCAACTACTGTTACTGGGATAGAAACGCCTTCTTCGGTAAAGATGCGGGTCATGCCCACTTTACGACCGACTAGACCAATCATAATAATCTCCCCTTAACCTAGGCTAATTTGAACATCAACGCCAGCAGCAAGGTCTAAACGCATTAGTGCGTCAACAGTTTTATCTGTTGGCTCAACAATGTCGATTAAACGCTTGTGAGTACGAATTTCGTACTGGTCACGTGCGTCTTTGTTAACGTGAGGAGAAGTAAGAACAGTAAAACGCTCTTTACGAGTAGGTAGTGGAATAGGACCACGAACCTGAGCGCCAGTGCGCTTAGCTGTTTCAACGATCTCCGCTGTAGACTGATCGATTAATTTATAATCAAAAGCCTTTAGGCGGATACGAATACGTTGGTTCTGCATGAGACAGAGCTCCAATAATAAAATACACAAACAATATCGCCACTCAATCCCGTTAAAACGAGAGAATGCCGATTGATTTATGTGAAACCATAGGTCCAAAATTAGGACACATTGTCAGTTAACTTATATTAGAAGTTTAACCAGTGACAAGTCATTGGAATAATTCTAATAATGTTAACCGCGAACATAAGCTGAGTATTCATTCTAAGCACTAACCCTACTCGGTAGGAATCAGCACTTTCCTCGCTGCTCATTGGTTCACAAACTGACTTAAGCCAGTGCGTTGCATTATACAGATCACACTTTTAGATGCAAGCGTTGTTTGAAAAACAAACGAAAAAAATATAACGAGAAACGATATGCCTTGCTAACTAGAAACTATAAGAGAAAAATCAAACATAGAACTCCCCTCTCTTAATAAGATTTTCATTTTCAACATATCAAATTAATACCGACATAATTAAATACTTATTATTGGTAGGGCTAGGCGCCTGATTTGCTCTTATAGTTTCTATAGCGAAGCGTTCTAGTTAGCGAAGCATATAGCATTTTCTTACAGGCAACAAAAAGGGAAGCCTAAGCTTCCCTTTTTTTAGTCATGCGATTTATCGCAAAATCTTTAGCTATTAAGCGAAGATTTTAGCAACAACACCAGCACCAACTGTACGGCCACCTTCACGGATTGCGAAGCGTAGACCTTCGTCCATTGCGATTGGAGCGATTAGCTCAACCGTCATTTGAACGTTGTCACCAGGCATTACCATTTCAACACCTTCAGGAAGTGTGATATCGCCAGTTACATCCGTTGTACGGAAGTAGAACTGTGGACGGTAGCCTTTGAAGAAAGGAGTATGACGGCCGCCTTCATCTTTAGAAAGAACGTATACTTCTGACTCAAATTTAGTGTGTGGGTTGATTGAACCTTTAGCAGCAAGTACTTGGCCACGTTCAACGTCATCACGCTTAGTACCACGTAGAAGTGCACCAACGTTCTCACCAGCACGACCTTCGTCAAGCAGTTTACGGAACATTTCAACACCAGTACATGTAGAAACTGTAGTTTCTTTGATACCAATGATTTCTACTTCGTCACCTACACGTAGGATACCACGTTCGATACGACCAGTAACAACAGTACCACGACCTTGAATTGAGAATACATCTTCAATAGGAAGTAGGAAAGGCATGTCTACAGCACGCTCTGGAAGAGGAATGTAAGAATCTAGTGCTTCTGCAAGCTCAACGATTTTATCTTCCCATTGTTTTTCGCCGTTTAGAGCGCCAAGAGCTGAACCTTGGATTACTGGTAAATCATCACCTGGGTAATCGTATTCAGAAAGAAGTTCACGAACTTCCATTTCTACTAGCTCTAGAAGCTCTTCATCATCAACCATGTCACATTTGTTCATGAATACGATGATGTAAGGGATACCAACTTGACGACCAAGTAGGATGTGCTCACGTGTTTGTGGCATTGGACCATCAGTTGCAGCAACAACTAGGATACCACCATCCATTTGAGCAGCACCAGTGATCATGTTTTTAACATAATCGGCGTGTCCAGGACAGTCAACGTGTGCATAGTGACGCTCAGGTGTATCGTACTCAACGTGAGAAGTTGAGATTGTGATACCACGCTCGCGCTCTTCTGGAGCGTTATCGATTGATGCGAAATCTTTAGCTTCACCACCGTATACTTTTGAAAGAGTAGTACAGATAGCAGCAGTTAGAGTTGTTTTACCGTGGTCAACGTGGCCAATTGTACCAACGTTTACGTGCGGTTTCGTACGTTCAAATTTTTCTTTAGACACGATCGTGTTCCTTCCTAGTTATGATTCGCCTTATCGAACAGTGACAAGGCGCGCCAGAATTTGCTATTTTATGCGTCAATTGCTCTTGACGCAAGGGTATTGAGTGTTTTATCCGCGTTCAGCGATGATTCTATCGGCAACATTCTTAGAAACTTCACCATATTCGGAGAATTCCATAGAATAAGACGCGCGACCTTGTGTCGCAGAACGTAGAGATGTTGCATAACCAAACATTTCAGAAAGTGGGACTTGAGCGCGGATTACTTTCAATCCTGCAATGCCATCGTCCATACCTTCAATCATGCCACGACGACGGTTTAAGTCACCAACAACATCACCCATCCAGTCTTCTGGAGTGGTTACTTCAACTTTCATCATTGGCTCAAGAATAACTGGTTGCGCTTCTAGTGCACCATTCTTGAACGCCATTGAACCTGCGATCCTGAACGCCATTTCATTGGAGTCAACATCGTGGTATGAGCCATCAAATAGCGTAGCTTTAACGTCGAGTACAGGATAACCTGCTAATACGCCGTTATTCATTTGCTCTTCGATACCTTTTGCTACTGAGCTGATGTATTCACGAGGAACAGCACCACCTACAATTTCATCAACAAAAACAAAACCCTCATCAGGTTCTGATGGTTCGATTCTAAGCCATACGTGACCGTATTGACCACGACCGCCAGATTGACGTATGAATTTACCTTCCACTTCCGCGCTACCACGAATAGTTTCACGGTATGCCACTTGAGGCTTACCAACGTTACATTCAACGCTGAATTCACGCTTCATACGATCAACGATAATATCTAAGTGTAGTTCACCCATGCCAGAAATCAGTGTTTGTCCTGATTCTTTGTCCGTTTCTACACGGAAAGATGGATCTTCTGCCGCTAGTTTACCTAGTGCGATACCCATTTTTTCTTGGTCAGCGAGTGTTCTTGGTTCAACTGCGATTTGAATAACCGGTTCAGGGAATTCCATACGCTCAAGAATAACTTTTGCGTTTTGATCACACAGTGTGTCACCTGTAGTTACGTCTTTTAGGCCAATCGCCGCAGCGATATCACCAGCGCGTATCTCTTTCACTTCTTCACGCTTATTGGCATGAAGCTGAACAATACGACCAAAACGTTCACGCTTTTGTTTAACTGAGTTATAAACACCGTCGCCAGTATTAACAACACCAGAATAAACACGCATGAAAGTCAACGTACCTACGAATGGGTCTGTTGCAATTTTGAATGCTAACGCTGAAAATGGTTCATTGTCGTCTGCGTGACGCTCAACTTCATTATCATTTTCATCAACGCCCTTAATTGCAGGAACATCGATTGGTGCAGGTAAGAATTCAATAACAGCATCAAGTACCGCTTGAACGCCTTTGTTTTTAAAGGCAGAACCACAAGTTGCTAGTACGATCTCGTTATTTAATGTACGAGTACGTAATGCACCTTTGATCTCTTCTTCTGATAGTTCTTCACCTTCAAGGTATTTTTCCATCAGTTCTTCAGAGGCTTCAGCGGCTTCTTCAACTAGGTTTTGACGCCATTCATCTGCAAGCTCAACCATATCAGCTGGAATGTCTTCATATGTGAAGGTCATCCCTTGATCGGTTTCGTTCCAGTTAATGGTTTTCATCTTGATAAGGTCAACAACACCTCTGAAATTATCTTCTGCACCAATATTTAATTGGATAGGAACAGGGTTTGCACCAAGACGATTTTTAATTTGCTCTACAACGCGTAAGAAATCTGCACCAGCACGGTCCATCTTATTAACGAAAACAATACGAGGAACTCCGTATTTATTCGCTTGACGCCATACTGTTTCAGATTGAGGTTCAACACCCGATGAGCCACAGAACACAACAACCGCACCATCAAGTACGCGCAAAGAACGTTCTACTTCAATGGTGAAGTCAACGTGTCCAGGAGTATCGATGATATTAATACGGTGATCTTGGAATTGTGCATCCATACCACGCCAGAAAGTCGTAGTAGCCGCAGAGGTAATTGTGATACCACGCTCTTGCTCTTGCTCCATCCAATCCATGGTAGCAGCACCATCATGAACTTCGCCAATTTTATGAGAAAGACCTGTATAGAACAGAATACGCTCAGTAGTAGTAGTTTTACCTGCATCTACATGAGCACAGATACCGATATTACGGTAGCGCTCAATAGGTGTATTTCGAGCCACGGTTGTATCCTCTTATCTTAGGGATTATTGCTATTTCCCAACGCACACGCATTGAAATAGCGATAATGGCTAAGTGTTTTACTAAATGGGAAAGAAAGAAGTAAGGTGCAGCAAGGACTGCTGCACCTTCGGTATTACCAGCGGTAATGAGCGAATGCTTTGTTAGCATCAGCCATACGGTGAACGTCTTCACGTTTCTTAACCGCAGTACCTTTGTTCTCAGACGCGTCTACCATTTCATTAGCAAGACGTTGAGCCATAGATTTTTCACCACGCTTGCGCGCAGCTTCAACCATCCAACGCATAGCAAGTGCGTTACGGCGAACCGGACGTACTTCTACAGGAACTTGGTAAGTTGAACCACCCACACGGCGAGATTTAACTTCCACCGATGGACGAACATTTTCAAGAGCTTCTTCGAATACAGCTAAGTGATCTTTACCAGATTTCTCAGCCATGATTTCTAGTGCACCGTAAACGATTTTTTCAGCAGTTGATTTCTTACCGTCAACCATTACGATGTTTACAAATTTTGCCAACAGCTCAGATTTGAACTTAGGATCTGGAAGGATCTTACGTTGGCCTATTACGCGACGACGTGGCATGGAATTTCTCCGTTGTCTTCTTCAGGTTTTATCCAAAACTTTTCAGTTTTATCAAAAATAATAAATTATTTAGTGTTTGGCCTTACTTAAGCGCTTGTTTTAAAAACAAGGCATTAAGACTTAGGACGTTTCACACCATACTTAGAACGACCTTTCTTACGATCGTTTACGCCAGCACAGTCAAGTGCACCACGAACAGTGTGGTAACGCACACCTGGTAAATCTTTAACACGACCACCACGGATAAGAACAACTGAGTGCTCCTGAAGGTTGTGACCTTCGCCGCCGATGTATGAAGTAACTTCAAAGCCGTTAGTTAGACGAACACGACATACTTTACGTAATGCTGAGTTCGGTTTTTTTGGAGTAGTAGTATATACGCGAGTACATACACCACGTTTTTGTGGACACGCTTCTAGCGCAGGCACGTTGCTTTTAACAACTTGCTTTGCACGTGGCTTGCGTACCAGCTGGTTAATAGTTGCCATTAAAATAGCTCCTGATTAGAGGTTCGAAAACTTTTGAAAAATCTATATCCCTATGGAAATAGGGACGCGAAATTCTAAGGCTGAACGTGATATGTGTCAAGAAATATACAGCACTATTAATAAACAATTTTAAAATAGTCCCTCTTTCTTGGCCATAACACTCAATTACCAAGTCACCACGGGGGAATATTCTTGGGTTAGAGAGACAAAAGATACATAAGTAACTAATTGAATTTTATTATCAATTAATCCCTTAACACCTCTTGCGTCTACATCTTCATTGTAAAAAATAGCACTGCTTAAGAGAAAGGATCAATAAATGATCTTTATGATCCAATATTCCGGCATAAACACAGTCTTGTGTTAATAAAAACACATCACTATCTACATTTACCGGTAACTCCTGTTTATAAAGCGCGTGTAAATTGTCTGTTTTGGTTAAAATATGCAGCATAACTTAAAACACCATCACTTGAGCGCATTGTGCTAACTTCTCATTAATTTGTTGATTTGAGATGACTTCAACATCAATGTTCAGATTATGAGCTTTTAATCCACGATTTAATAGCGCCGTCTGACACACAAAGATCTCTTCAAGATCGTATAAAGGCAACATTTTAAATCCAGCAATATAATCGCGAGATAATATTTGTTCCGGTTGCTGAGCCTCAAGTAACTGCTGCACACCATCACCAATAAAAAAAATACCAATGTCTTCACTGTATACCGACGCTGCTAGGATGGCATCTAAGCCTTCCCTACCTTTAGTGGTTGAGTGTGGTGAACTTTGAAATACAAATCCAATGCGATTCATGACCTACCTATTCTCTTTCAGATCCAAGCTATTAAAACTGAATAACACGATCAAATTTCAGCAGCGCTGTCGTTAAACCACCTAAACCAGCTTGTTGAAAACCTTGCGCTAAGTTATGTTGCTCTATCTTATGCTGCTCTGCTTCTTCTTGACCGATGACACCACGACGTAATGCCGCTGCAACACAAGTTTCTAATTCTACATTGTGTTCTTGTGCCAAGGCTTGCCATGCTTTAGTTATATCAAATTCATCATTAGCAGGTAAGATCAATGAAGAGGCGTTCAACACTCCATCTTGATAGAAGAATACTTTTTCTAAATTGTGTCCCTGCTCAATCAATGCTTGTGCAAATTGAAAAGCTTGCCTTGATGCTTGAGTTCCATACGCCGAGCCATTAACGACTAACCCATAACGCAAACTCATTTCTCACCATCCTCTATTTTTCTCTGACGAATATAGAGATAAACCGTATGCTTTGAAATATTAAGCTGATCAGCAACACGGTTAATCGCATCTTTAATATCAAAAATACCTTTATCGTATAAATCCATTACGATCTGCTTATTCTTAGCGTTATTGCCAACTTCTTTATCTGCATTGACCTCGTCAATAGTACGCTTAACCGTCTGATCAACAAGTTCATCCACATCACTAGCAAAGTTGACACTTGACGCTGCTTCATTCGCTTCTTCACTTGGCATGAAAGAATGCAGAACTTGAGAGAAAGGCGCATCTAAATTGATGTTAATACAAAGTAAGCCAATAATTCGTTCATCACCATTACGGATCGCCACCGTAATCGACTTCATCAATACCCCACCTTTCGCGCGAGTGAAGTATGAGCGTGAGAAATTACGCTTTGAACGCTGGATATCTTTCAACATTTGTAATGCTAAGTCAGTAATAGGTGAACCAACTTTACGGCCTGTATTCTCACCATTGGCAATTCGGATAGCCGACTTATTAATGTCTTCTAATGAATGCAGAACAATCTCACAATAGCTACCGATTAAACTAGCAATACCATCAACGACGGCTTCGTAAGAACGCAGAATATGATGATCAAATTCAGTAAATGGCACTACCGCAGATAAACCTTCTTCTGTGGTCTTTGCTATATTCATAATTACCAACTTAATATTTGCTGCTTAACACATGCGTTAAGACCTACGCTTAAAATAATTACATCAAGTTTATCAGAATATTTGCATGAAAATAAAAAACCCCAGCAAGTGCCGGGGCTAATTCAGTGATCTAAAACAAAGTTTAGATTATTTAATCTTCAAGAGAATTATTTTGCAGGTTTTGCTGCATCTTTAATTTCTAGCAATTCAACATCAAATACCAATGTTGAGTTTGCAGGGATCGCTTGATTACCTTGAGCGCCGTAACCTAACTCAGCAGGAATAACGAACTTATATTTAGAGCCAACATTCATAAGCTGAACACCTTCAGTCCAACCAGGAATTACTGCATTCAGTGGGAATGTCGCAGGTTGGTTACGATCGTAAGAGCTATCGAACTTAGTACCATCGATTAATGTACCAGAGTAATGAACAACTACGGTATCCGTTGCTTTTGGTTTAGGACCTTCTGCAGGCGTTTCAACTTGGTATAGAAGGCCTGATTCAGTCTTCATTACGCCGTCTTGTTTTTCAAACTCTGCACGGTAATCAGCACCGGCTTTAATGTTTGCTTCAGATTCAGCGGCTGCTTTTTGTTGTGCGATTTCAGCAACGCGTTGATCTAGCGCTTGTAGAGCACCTTGGATTTCTTCGTCAGTTAAACGTTCTTTACCGTTGAATACGTCAGTAACACCTGCAAGTACATCTGCTTTCTTAAGGTCTAAACCAAGTTCTGTTTGTTTCTCTAAATTAGAGTTTAAGTATTTAGCTAGTGATGCACCAATTGCATAGCCTGCTTTTTCATCTTCAGATGCAAACGTTGATGCGGTTGCGCCTTCTACCGATGCTTCAACTGTTGCAGGTAACGTAGTTGCTTCTGTTTTAGGTGCTTCTTCTTTTTGACAACCAACAACGAACGCAACAGTCGCAGCAAGTAGCGACACTTTAAAAATAGATTTCATTTCAAAACTCCGATTATTTGAGGCTTTGCCTCAATTTCTTATTCAATTTTTTAGATAATGATGCAAATTACATTCATCACAATATACTAGTACTTATAGACACATTACAAACGAGTAGTTCAATTTGATGCGCCTAATCTCTCAATACATTGCAATTTTTGTCATTACGTTGACATTATCCGGCTGTTTCTTTAACAATTCTGACGTTCAACGTTGGGAAATGGCCACACAAGGCACAACTAGTTTTGCCTTAAGTCGTGATGCCCGCTTTGGGCTCTTCTTTGTCAAAGAAGGATCTAATGCAGCCAATACTGACAGCGAAATTAAAAGCGGACTGCATTTTTGGGATTTGGTCGAGAATAAAGAACTGACCTATTTTGGAGCTCAAGACCAAAATAACTCTACCGTTTCACACATTACGATCGCCGATAATTCTCGTTTTGCCATTACCGCAACTCAAACCAATTTTGCTATTTGGGATTTAGGTATGGGAATATCAGAAGGGTTATGGTCTATCTCTGATGGCATTATTCGTGATGTCGATATTTCAAGTAATGGGCAACAAGTGTTGCTTGGTTTATCTAACGGTAAAGCTATTTACATTAATTTAGCAACAGGGCGCAGATTAGAGTTTCTTGCTCATCGAGAAAAAGTGAATTCAGTCGCCTTATCTGCCAATGGTAAATTTGCACTTTCTGGTGGTAATGATCACTTCGCTTACCTCTGGGATACTCGAACAGGTCAAATTCTACGTACATTCGAGCATGAAAAGCGCGTTAACCGAATCGCACTTCAACGGGATGGTAAATACGCACTCACTGCGGATGGAGGCAATGATGCCTTTATTTGGGATTTGAAAACAGGGAAGAAGATGACAAAGCTAAGTACCTTCGCTCGCCAACAAGTATTTTCTAGTGCCCGCTTTAGCGATGATGGTAAATTATTAATGACAGGCTCACCCGCTGGTACCATCATGCTGTGGGATACCCTCTCAGGTAAGAAACAAGAACAATGGCGCGCCGAACCATTAAAAGATGCTCGTCCACCAACAGCGGTAGTGTATGATGTCGCCATTGATAAAAAACAACGAGTCATTTCTGCTACTTCAGCCGGAATAGCTCAAGCTTGGTTGATAAAAGAATGACAGCAGATATTAAAAAATTAGAAGATAAGATCAGTGATTTAGAGTGCCAAATGGCATTTCAAGAACAAACAGTTGAAGAGCTAAATGATGCGTTATCTCAGCAACAATTACTGATCACTAATATGCAAGTTCAAATGAAGTTTATGGTCGGTAAGATGAAGACTATGGATACATCGAGTATGGCTGATGCGTCAGAAGAGACACCACCACCGCATTACTAGAAGCTAGGCTATACGCTACGCTAACTAGATCGCTTCGCTCCTATAAAAGCAAAAAACGAAGGTTTCAGGAAAATCAAAAGCGAGCACACCTGAAACCTGCAAGCGCAGCGCCCTAAAACCTAGAACTCAAAACACCTACCATACTCGCTTTTATAGTATCTAGTTAGCGCAGCGTATAGTTTCTAGCAAAAAAAACCGCAGATGCTTCCACACCTGCGGTTTCAAATTTATCATAGAACTCAAGCTCTTCCTCGCTCCTCGAGCGAAGCGTCCTCGCCTCTCGTTCCTGCTCTTAAAAGATTACTTAGAACAGTTACCGCTACCACAACATTCGTGATCTTCTTTGTGCTCGTGAGAATGGCCTTCACCACCACAACAACCGCCTTCGTGATCATGGTCGTGTCCATGATCGTGACCACAGCCACCTTCTTGGTGAATATGACCGTGCGCTGCTTCTTCTTCAGTTGCTTCACGTAATGCTACAACTTCAACGTCAAAACCTAACGTTTGGCCAGCAAGCATGTGGTTACCATCAACAACAACTTCGTCACCGTCAACTTCCGTTACTTCTACAGGAATTGGACCCTGATCTGTATCTGCAAGGAAACGCATGCCAACTTCGATTTGCTCAACACCTTGGAAAACGTTTGCTGGAACACGTTGAACCATCTCATCCATGTGCTCACCGTATGCTTCTTCAGGAGTAACAGTGATGCTGAATTTATCGCCTTCAACTTTACCTTCAAGTGCTTTTTCTAGACCAACAATTAAATTGTTGTGGCCGTGTAGGTAATCAAGAGGAGCTTCTACTGTTGATTGATCAACAACTACGCCTTCTTCAGTTTTCACTTGGTATGCAAGACTTACAACAACGTTCTTTTCAATTTTCATTTTAACTCCGGATGCACTTGGCACTAGTGGATGGTATTCAGTGTTGCGACATAATACTATTCAGGCTTAAAAACGCCAATAACATCATCTTGCGCATGTTTGGTTTTTTCTATCGATTTTGGTGTTTTACGGTCTGTATGACCACACTCCACACATTCGACATGTTCAATATTACTTTCTTCCCACCAACGTAGCGTATCCGTCGTGCTACACGATGGGCAAACCGCACCTGCAATAAATCGTTTTTTCACGGTTATTATCCTTGTGCTAATTAACTCTGTCTGACGTCAATCCCAATGGTTCTGATTGGAACGTTCATTTTCCATTTCCAAACCAAAAATCTCTTCTAATTCTATTCGAGCCGCCTTCGCCTTAGAAGCCAGAGTTTTGTCGTCTGAATGCAATGGTAGCAATTCTTTGAGCATAGCAACATCTAACTTTTTAAAATGCGATTCTGCACGCTTAGCTTGATAAGGGTGCATACCCAAAGATGTGAGGGTTTGTCGACCTAAATCAAGGGCACCATAAAAAGTTTCTCGAGAAAAATGATCTACCCCTTCATTTAATAACTCATACGCCTCTACTCGACTTCTCGCCCTTGCTAAGATTTTCAAATGTGGGAAATTTTGTTTACACAAAGCGACAATATCCATCACTTTTTGCGGGTCTGTCTTACATATCACTATAGCTTCAGCTTTCTCTGCACCAGCTGCTCTTAATAACTCAACTTGCGTTGCATCTCCGTAATATACTTTGTAACCAAACTTTCTTAACAAGCGTATTTGACTCGGGTTCTCTTCTAAAATCGTCAATTTAATCTTACTTGCAAAAAGAAGACGCCCAACAATTTGACCAAACCGACCAAAACCCGCAATAATTACCTTAGGCTGTGTCGCGTGAGTAAAATCTGATGGTATCATTTCTTCTTCATGGTTTAACGTTCTGGCAAACCACTTATCTTGAATAATCAATAAAAGCGGTGTTGTCATCATTGATATACTCACCACAACTAATAAAAATGCCGTTAATTCTTTACTTAATAACCCTTCCATTTGTGCCGCGGTAAATAACACAAATGCAAATTCACCACCTTGACTTAAAATCATCGCCATTTGACTGCGTGCTTTCGCTTGAGTACCAAATAACCGAGCTAAGCCATAGAGCAATAATCCTTTAGATGTTACTAATAAGATCACAGCAAACAATATTTCTAATGGATATTGTAGTAATAAGCCTAAATTAACCGACATCCCTACCGCAATAAAGAATAAACCAAGTAGTAAGCCTTTGAATGGTTCAATCGCCACTTCTAACTCGTGACGAAATTCACTCTCAGCCAATAGCACTCCCGCAAGAAAAGCCCCTAGAGCCATTGATAGCCCCAACTCTTTCATTGCGGCAGAAACACCGATAACTAAAAGAAGTGCCGCAACTGTAAATAACTCTCTAGCACCACTCTTTACTACATAATTAAACAACGGCCTTAATAAAAAATGAGCAAGAGTAAAGATGCTAATTACTCCGGCTAATACCCATAAACCATCAAGCCAATGACCACTTGCACCACCGGCTAAAATAGGTAATATCGCGAGCATAGGAATAACAGCTATATCTTGAAATAACAGTACAGCAAAACCAGATTGACCACTCTCCGACTCTGATAACTTACGCTCTTCAATTACTCGCAATGCAATCGCGGTAGATGACAAGGCTAAGCCCATACCTATAACAACACTCACTTGCCACGTTAAACCATAAAGCATCATGGCTGCGGTAATCACACAAGAAGTCACCACTACTTGGCTGCCACCTAATCCTATGATCGGTTTTCGCATCTTCCATAACTTATTGGGGTTCAATTCTAATCCAATCAGAAACAGCAGTA
Source organism: Aliivibrio wodanis (assembly GCF_052920805.1). Classification (NCBI taxonomy): domain Bacteria; kingdom Pseudomonadati; phylum Pseudomonadota; class Gammaproteobacteria; order Vibrionales; family Vibrionaceae; genus Aliivibrio; species Aliivibrio wodanis. The sequence goes on along the minus strand of NZ_JBREXA010000002.1, from coordinate 2,595,248 downwards.
GCACCACACCAAACTCTGAAAAGTGTAAAATCGCATCCACATCAGAGATCAACTTCAATCCCCACGGGCCAATCGCAATCCCTGCCAATAAGTAACCAAGCACTGCGCCTAAACCAAATCGTTGCGCCAAAGGAACAGTAACAACCGCAGCAGCTAAAAATATTGAACTAGTATGTAACCAATCTCCCGCCATTAGCTTTCTCCTCTAGGGTTTGATAGCCACAACTTATAATCATCAATAAACTGCTGACGTTTTTCTACTGTGATCTTTCGAGCCCAATATTGAATTGATGGTGTCAGCCATTCCATTTGACATAATGCTGCGGTGATCTTAAATGGCACAAGGATCTCATCCATGGAATGTTGATTATAGCCTGTCGCAGAAAACGCCTCTTCAATCCCGCCCGCGGTAATCACACTACGCCATTGCTTCCCTTTTAGTGCATTGCCATCACCATAGGCAAATCCCTTACCAAGGACGCAATCCATCCACTCTTTTAACAAAGCTGGGCAAGAATAGAGATAAAGAGGATGTTGAAAAACGATAATGTCATGCTGAGCAAGCAATTGATGTTCATGAATCACATCAATGAAGAACTCTGGGTATTGAGCATAAAGATCATGCACGGTGACATGAGAGAGGTTTTGATAAGCCGTTAAAATAGCTTTATTGGCCACTGAATGTTGAGGATCAGGATGAGCAAGGATCACTAATATTTTAGGCAACTGAGTCATAAATTCCTTTCTAGACTTTTCTTTTTGTAGTTATCTTCTCCATCATACAGACTATTTCCATATCGACAATCTTCGCTCTTACGCCTACTATGCTCTTCGTATTCACTATTTTGCCAACAAGAGAAGAACACCACAGCATGATTACGTTTTCAGACATTCAATTACTTCGTGGCGGGAAGCCATTATTAGAACAAGCCTCTGCCACCATTCACCCGGGTGACAAAGTGGGCTTGGTCGGAAAAAATGGCTGTGGTAAATCCACTCTTTTTGCCCTAATTAAAGGCGAATTAAGCGTTGATGCCGGTTCAAATCGAGTTCCTCAAAACTGGGAAATGGCATGGGTAGCGCAAGAAACTCCAGCACTAGAGCGCAAAGCCATTGATTATGTTATCGATGGTGATCGTGAATTCCGAGGCTTAGAAGAACAGTTACGTAAAGCAGAAGATGCAGATAACGGCACCTTAGTTGCTGAACTTCACAGCAAAATAGACATTGCTGGTGGTTACACCATTAACTCACGTGCGGCTGAATTACTAAATGGTTTAGGCTTTTCTCAACAGCAGATGGAGTGGAACTTAACTCAATTCTCTGGTGGTTGGCGTATGCGTTTAAACTTGGCTCAAGCCCTGATTTGTCGCTCAGATTTATTGCTGCTCGATGAACCAACCAACCACTTAGATTTAGATGCAGTAATGTGGTTAGAGCGTTGGTTACAAAACTATCCTGGCACCTTAATGCTTATTTCTCATGACCGTGATTTTCTTGATCCTGTTATCAATCGTATTATTCATGTAGAGAACCAACAGTTAAACGAATACACAGGTAACTACTCGTCATTTGAAGTGCAACGTGCTGAGAAATTAGTGCTGCAACAAGCGAAATACCAAAAGCAACAAAAGAACATGTCACACATGCAGTCATACATTGACCGCTTCCGTTACAAAGCATCAAAAGCACGTCAAGCACAAAGCCGTATTAAAGCGTTAGAGAAGATGGAAAAAGTGCTACCTGCACAGCTTGATAACCCATTTAGCTTTAATTTTAGAGAACCTGATGCTCTGCCAAACCCAATCCTAATGATGGATGAAGTGAGTGCCGGCTATGAAAACAACACCATTCTAGAACAAATTCGTTTGAACCTTGTTCCGGGCAGTCGTATTGGCTTATTGGGTCGAAATGGTGCCGGTAAATCAACACTAATTAAATTACTCTCTGGTGAGTTAGCGCCACAAAGTGGTATTTTCAGCTACTCTCAAGGCGTAAAAATTGGTTACTTTGCACAGCATCAATTAGAAACGCTGCACGTAGAAGAAACACCACTACAACATTTAATGCAAATTGCCCCTAATCACACAGAGCAACAACTGCGTGATTACTTAGGTAGCTTTGGTTTTCAAGGCGAAAAAGCTTTAGATAAAGTAGGTCCGTTCTCAGGTGGCGAGAAAGCCCGTTTGGTATTAGCACTGGTAGTATGGCAAAAACCAAACATGTTGCTACTCGATGAACCGACCAACCACCTTGATTTAGATATGCGCCAAGCCTTAACCATGGCACTACAAACCTTTGAAGGTGCAATGGTTATCGTCAGTCATGATAGATACTTACTTCGTGCTACCACAGATGATCTGTACTTAGTTCACGATCGCCAAGTGGTTCCTTTTGATGGTGACTTAACGGATTACTATAAATGGCTAACAGAACAAAATAAGACCGAGCGTAAAGAACAACTGCAACAAGACAAACAAGATAGCCCAAGCACCTCTACCAGTTTAAGTGCGGCAGATAAAAAAGAGCAAAAACGTAAAGAAGCCGAATTCAGAAAGCAGATAGCACCACTACGTAAAGAAGTGACTAAGCTTGAAAAGAAAATGGATAAGCTAAACGAAACCATAAGCAAAGCGGAAGAAGAGCTTGGTGATGTGTCTTTATATGAAGCTGAAAACAAAAAACGATTAACTGAAGTCTTGGCAACTCAAGCATCGGCAAAATCAGAGCTTGAAGACGTAGAGATGGAATGGATGGATCTTCAAGAACAAATTGAAGAAAAAGAGAATGCCTCTCAACTGTAATCCTCCTATTAGTAAACAACAAAAGGCTTTGCTTACCGGCGAAGTCTTTTGGTCTTTCTCCCTATCCCATTATAAAAAACAAGGCGTGCAATCCGCCGCTCTCACCTTACAAGATCAGTATCAAGGTAATGTGAATCTTGCTTTACTTTTACTCTGGCTTGACTCTCTCAACATTCAATTTCCATCATTACATATTGCACATCTTGAAGACTCACTCATAACGACAGATGACTTACTCGCATCTTATCGACCATTAAGAAAACAGATCAAACAAACGGCGGACATGTCACTTTATCAACAAGCTCTTCAGTTTGAACTGCAATTAGAAAAACAACAACAAGCTGATCTTATTGATACGGTTCTACGTATTGAATTGATCCAAGCAAACCAACACGGCAGTTTATTACAGACTTATTGCTGCTCACTCAATGCCGATTCGTTATATCTTTCTCTACAAGCTAAAAAGGGATCCTAATTCATGATGGACTCATTTACTCCTGCCTCAGGATTATCCAACGCACATATTCAAACATTGTTACCTCGCTTATTGCGTAGAAATCCTCTGTTTAATGCATATTGGCAGCGTTTAGAGCTACCTGATGGTGATTTTGTAGATTTAGCATGGAGCGAAAATCCAAATAAAGCCGGAGATAAACCGATCTTCATTTTATTTCATGGTTTAGAAGGCAGCTTTGAAAGCCCATACGCGAATGGATTACTCTCCGCCGCTAAAGAGCAAGGTTGGTTAGGCGTAATGATGCATTTTCGAGGTTGCAGTGACGTACCAAACCGTTTAGCCAGAGCCTATCACTCAGGAGAAACGGAAGACGCGCGTTTTTTTATCAAAATGCTAGATAAACGTTTTCCAAACCGAGTAAAAGTCGCAACTGGGATCTCTCTGGGTGGTAATATGTTGGTCAATTATCTTGCTAAGTACAAAACAAACACATTATTAAATGCAGCAACCGTTATTTCTGCGCCCTTAGATTTGGCCGCTTGCTCAGAGCGCATTCAGTACGGTTTTTCTCGTGTTTATCAAACGTATTTATTACGATCATTGAAAGCCAGCAGCATCAGAAAGATCAACGGAAGTAGAAAAGCGATCGTAGGTTTAGATAAAACGATGATTGCAGCCATTCCCGATCTCCTGCAATTTGATAATTTACTCACAGCCCCTATGCACGGCTACAAGAATGCACAAGACTATTATCAACAATGCAGCGGTTTGCAGTTTTTAGATAACATAGATATTCCGACCCGAATTATTCACTCTAAAGACGATCCATTTATGACAAAAGCGGTGATCCCTACTCATCCCCTTCCTAACTGTGTACACTATCAACTAACAGAACATGGTGGTCATGTGGGCTTTATTAATGGTTCATTCACCAAACCAAATTTTTGGTTAGAGACAACCGTAAATAAGTGGTTTCAAAAAATTCTCTAACCCTAGTCGTTAATAAAATGGATGAGTAAGCAGTATGATCATTCCTTGGCAAGATATCGCACCAGAAACCCTAGAAAACTTGATTTCAGAATTTGTACTTCGTGAAGGCACCGATTACGGTGAGATGGAATGCAGCCATCAAGATAAAATAGAGCAAATTAAGTTATTACTTAAAAGTGGCGAAGCGATGGTGGTGTTTTCAGAGTTACATGAAACCGTCGATATTCAAACTAAAGCCCGTTTCAACCCTAACCTTACCAATCATGAATTTGAATAATCATTTTCAATCAATCACAATTTTCAAACGATAACGTATCATTTAACGCAACCCTGTTATAACATTCCGGCATTAAGGCTTGATGCCAAGAATAACCGACAGGGTTTGTCATGTCCGCAAAACATCCAATTATCGCCGTTACTGGTTCATCCGGAGCGGGTACAACTACGACTTCTGAAGCCTTCCGAAAAATGTTCAATATGATGGATATCAAAGCATCATGGCTTGAAGGTGATAGTTTTCATCGATTTACTCGTCCAGAAATGGACCTTGAAATTCGTAAAGCCAAAGAACAAGGTAAGCATATAAGCTACTTTGGACCTCAAGCTAACGATTTTCCAGCTCTTGAGGGGTTCTTTCGCCAGTATGGTATCGATGGTACAGGTCAATATCGTCGTTATTTACATACCTTTGATGAAGCTGTGCCCTTCAATCAAATGCCGGGAACATTTACTCCATGGCAAGATCTGCCAGAGAACACCGATGTGCTTTTTTATGAAGGATTACACGGTGGTGTAGTTGATGGGGATATTGATGTATCACAGCACGTCGATTTATTGATAGGCATGGTACCGATTGTAAACCTTGAGTGGATACAAAAATTCGTTCGAGATACTCGTGATCGCGGTCATTCAAGAGAAGCTGTGATGGATTCAATTGTTCGTTCAATGGATGATTATCTCAACTACATCACACCGCAATTCTCTCGTACTCATATTAACTTTCAGCGCGTACCTACAGTGGATACTTCAAATCCACTCAACGCCAAAGGTATTCCGAGTTTGGACGAAAGCTTTGTTGTGATCCGCTTCCGTGGTATTCGCAATGTAGATTTCCCTTACTTACTTGCCATGATTGATGGTTCTTTCATGTCCCGTCACAACACTCTTGTCGTCCCTGGGGGAAAGATGAGTTTTGCGATGGAATTGATCATTCGTCCGTTGCTGCAACAGTTGATTGATACCGGGAAAATAGGCTAGTGGTTTTAAACTGACCCTCTTTTTCTTTTCAAATTTGGGGTTCTTCCAAAAATAGTGAATAATAGAGGCTCTATTCACTATTTTTTGCGATGCTATGAAAACTTCTCCTTTTGCTATTTGGCTCAGTGCTGCACGTCCAAAAACACTGCCTCTTGCTCTTGCTTCTATTATGACAGGCTCAGCATTGGCTTATTGGAACAATCACGTCTCTGCCACTATCACTCTCATGGCGTTTGTTACCGCAACCTTATTACAAATTTTATCTAACTTAGCGAATGATTACGGAGATGCAGTTAAAGGAACTGATAATGACGATCGCTTAGGCCCACAACGTGCAATGCAGTCGGGTTTAGTCACTCAAGCTACAATGAAAAAAGCCATTGGAATAAATATTGTTCTTACTATTATTAGTGGCTTAATTTTAGTCTTTATTTCATTAAATCAAACCATGGATATTATCGGGTTTATTATCCTTGGTTTACTCGCTATTGGGGCAGCTATTGCTTATACCATGGGAAATAAGCCTTATGGCTACCGTGGCTTAGGTGATATATCTGTATTCATATTTTTTGGTTTGTTGGGTGTAGCTGGTACCTATTATTTGCATACTGGTCATTTGTCGTCTTCACTTCTATTACCAGCAATTTCCTGTGGCCTTTTAGCCGTTGCAGTATTAAATATTAATAACTTACGCGACATTGAAAATGACGAGGCGTGTGGAAAAATGATCCTTAGTAGTTCGAATGGGTGCAAGTTGGGGAAGAAAATATCATGCGATATTAATGTCAGTAAGTTTCATATCTCTTGCTATTTTTAGTGCTACTCAAATTCACTCTCTAACAGGTTGGTTATTCTTATTAACTATTCCCCTTGTTGTTAAGCATGTTATTTCTGTTATGCAAGCTCCTAATGGAGAAGCTATCCGACCAATGATGGGGACCGTCGTACAGTGCGCATTATTTACCAATATTTTCTTCTCAATTGGACTATATTTATCTATATAACCTTGTGGCTTGTCATAGTAATGCACTATAAAGCCAGTATAGTAAATCATCAAAATCACCAATAGTAAGGTAAATATCTTCATGGAATATAATACTTCAGCACTGTGTGACATTTACTTAGATCAAGTTGATGTTGTTGAACCTATGTTCAGCCATTTTGGTGCAAACACCTCTTTTTCAGGTCAAATTACTACTATTAAATGTTTTGAAGATAATGGTTTAATCAGTCAATTACTTGATGAAAAAGGCGAAGGTCGCGTATTGCTTGTTGATGGTGGTGGTTCATTACGTCGCGCATTAGTTGATGCAGATCTCGCCGCAAAAGCAGCTCATAATGGCTGGGAAGGTTTAGTTATTTACGGCTGTGTACGTGAAGTCGATTATCTAGAAGAAATTGAAATTGGTATTCAAGCACTCGCATCTATCCCTGTTGGCGCAGCAAAACAAGGGATTGGGGAGGTTGATGTCGCAGTTAATTTTGGTAGCGTTACCTTTTTACCTGAAGATCATTTATATGCAGATTCTACGGGAATTGTGATTTCTCAAGAGCCGTTAGAAGATATGAGTGAAGAAGAATAGAGCAGAATTCAGATCGGTCGCAGGCTCCCTTGCAGAGTTCAGAGGTGATCGTTGTAATTATAGCGACAAAGAATGGTTCTCCCCCTTTATTGCCATTGCAATGAGATCTACATAGTCAATCCAAGGGGGAGTTAGAGGGGGTTGGTCTATGCCATGTTCATGTTATGCGGATAAACTCAACTTCATCATTTACAACCCCTCCCTGCCTCCCCTTATATTGATACTCACAACCAAATAACAGCCGTGATAAAGGGGAGGAGCTAAAAGCCAAAGCACTACCTCATATCTTCCTGAAACCTGAGACCCTCGCTTTTTCTTTTATAGTCTCTAGTCAGCGCAGCGTATAGTTTCTAGCATAAAAAAACCGCAGATGCTTTCACACCTACGGTTTCAAATAATTCACAGAACCAAGATCTTCCTCACTCCTCGAGCAAAGCGTCCTCGCCTCTCGTCCCTGATCTATTACTCTACTTCATCCATTTTACCTAGTAGACCACGGATGCGAGCTTCGAATTGAGCTTGTTCATCACGTGCTTTTTGAGCTTCTTGCTCAACTACAGAGCGACCGTTATTTGCTTGCTCAAGATCTTGAGCAAGCGCTGCGTTCGTTTCTTTTAATTCTTCAACTTCCATTTGTAGCAGTGCGATTGTATCTACTGCCATCTGAACTTTAGCTTCTAGTTGTTCTAATATTTCTAAAGACATTCCTGCCACCTTAACTGTAATCTTCATTGGAATGCAGAGAGAATATTTTCTCTGCTGACTTATTTTCTATTTTACTCAGCAATTGAAATTCTGCCATAGTGTTATTCATTAAAACACACCACATGAACAAAAAAACAGCAGAATTTACTTACTGCTGACTTACTTTCTTAAGATTAAAACGAACTTCATTCTTACACCAGAATTTCTTTCCTATTATTATGAGTAAAAACAGCAGGTTTTTCTTATAAGTCATCTTACTCTTTTTAAAAAAGCATATTCACCACTCAAAAAGCAAACGTTTCCCTTTTTGTTGTGATAAAATCTCCGCGATTTTTAAATTCATCGATTTATTCGGAGCAAATATGAAACGCGATTTAGCAATGGCTTTTTCTCGAGTTACTGAAGGTGCCGCACTGGCTGGTTACAAATGGCTTGGCCGTGGCGATAAAAACGCTGCTGATGGTGCTGCTGTTGAAGTAATGCGCACACTTCTGAACAAAACTGATATCAGTGGCGAGATTGTTATTGGTGAAGGTGAAATCGATGATGCACCTATGCTATATATTGGCGAACACGTTGGTACTGGCGGCGACGCGGTTGATATCGCGGTTGACCCTATCGAAGGTACTCGCATGACAGCAATGGGGCAATCAAATGCTCTTGCTGTATTGGCTGCTGGTGAAAAAGGTAGCTTCTTAAAAGCACCTGATATGTATATGGAGAAATTGGTTGTTGGTCCTGCTGCTAAAGGCGCTATCGACTTAGCTCTTTCTCTAGAAGAAAACCTAGAAAACATCGCAAAAGCACTAGGTAAAACACTGGATACACTAGTAGTAACCACGCTTGCTAAACCTCGTCATGATGAGACGATTTCTAAAATGCAAAAGATGGGTGTTCGTGTATTTGCTGTGCCTGATGGTGATGTAGCAGCATCGATCTTAACATGTATGCCAGATAGCGAAGTTGACGTAATGTATTGCATCGGTGGCGCACCTGAAGGTGTGGTTTCTGCTGCAGTTATTCGAGCTTTAGATGGTGATATGCAAGCTCGTCTTCTTCCTCGTCATGAAGTAAAAGGCGATACGGAAGAAAACCGTATTCACGGTGAAGAAGAATTAAAGCGTTGTGAAGAAATGGGCGTGAAAGCGAACGTTATCTTAAAAATGACAGACATGGCACGCAGCGATGATGTTGTTTTCGCAGCAACTGGTATCACCAAGGGTGATTTACTGGAAGGTATTACTCGCCAAGGTAATATTGCAACAACTGAGACACTGCTTATTCGTGGTCGCTGTCGTACAATTCGTCGTATTAAGTCGATTCATTATCTAGAGCGTAAAGACAAAGAAGTTAGAGATTTTATTCTTTAAGATCAGGGACGAGAGGCGAGGACGCTTCGCTCGAGGAGCGAGGAAGAGCTAAGTTCTTTGAATAAATTTGACAACCGTGGGTGTGAGAGCATCTGCGGTTTTTTTAAACTAGAAACTATACACTGCGCTAACTAGAGACTATAAGTGCATATATAATTGACTTGAGATCGAATATATTAAAACGTAAGTGCTTTGATTTTATAGTTTCTAGAGCGAAGCGTTCTAGTTAGCGCAGCGTATAGTTATCTCACAAACGAGACAGCCCTTCAATATCCCCCATTCCATCTTCTCAAAATCACAAAACACCAACTAAGCTAAATTCATTAATGCAAACATGAGGAATTAGCCAATGCCATGTTCACCTAATCACACTAGCTTACCTTCTTTCGATGAACTGAAAACATTAGCCGAAACCGACCTAGACCAACTAGAGCAATTACGTCATCAGCTCAGTATGGAATTGATTGATAGCTTACCAGAGAATCATCAGGAATATTTGCGAGCACAACAAAATCGTATCAACCGCATTATTGAAAGAGGTAACAACCCAAATCATGTTAATATTTTATTAGGACAAGAGCTTAGTAAACAATTTATACGCTTTAGCGATTCACTCAATAATCCACTTGGTGAAATCCAAACCGCAGAAATTATTCAATTCCCAGATGCAAATAATCGCGTTTCTAATAACACAAAACATTAATTACTCAGTATTGGTGCTCAGTAGAAATTAACCTACTTTCTGAAAACTTTCTTGATCCATATCTCGCACATTGATAGTTAAACTGTCAATGTGACTTGCTTGCTCTACTAAAATACCCATTAATCGACGACTTAACTCTCTTTTCTGCTCCATAGTTCTGCCCGATAATAAATCTACAGTAATATGGATAAAATCAGCACTATTTCCTTTATCCCCCACTAACCAAGAATGAACTCTAATGGCTCTAGATTTCACATCTTTACTGGAAAATAACTCCGAATCAATCATCACCTGATGTAAATCTTCTAGCAGCCCCTGCATATTTAAACGGTCTTCTGCTGAGTTTGAGTATTCCATAACTAAATGCGGCATCGTTACTTCCTTTTATTATACGACTGAATAAATGATTATTTTTCCATCATTAGGGCAAAGAGGATAAGTTACAATCTCCTCAATAAAAAAGTGCCTAATGAATCACATTTAAGATCACCCCCATATTTCTACATTACAGCTAATAATTTTTCGCATCTCGAAATAAAAGCACTAAAATTATGCATAAAAATGATTTTAGACACTAAATCTGTCGCAAAATCTGTTATATTTTTACGCAAGTTTTTTACATTAATTTGAATTGGAGAGAATCCTATGCGTCATCCTGTAGTTATGGGTAACTGGAAACTAAACGGCAGCAAAGAAATGGTTGTTGATCTACTAAACGGTCTTAACGCTGAACTTGAAGGCGTTACAGGCGTAGACGTTGCAGTTGCTCCACCAGCACTTTTCGTTGACCTTGCTGAGCGTACGCTTACTGAAGCTGGCAGCGCAATCATCCTAGGTGCTCAAAACACTGACCTAAACAACAGCGGTGCATTCACTGGCGACATGTCTCCAGCAATGCTTAAAGAATTTGGTGCTAGCCACATCATCATCGGTCACTCTGAGCGTCGTGAATACCACGCTGAATCAGACGAGTTTGTTGCTAAGAAATTTGCATTCCTAAAAGAGAACGGCCTAACTCCAGTTCTTTGTATCGGTGAATCTGATGCACAAAACGAAGCTGGCGAAACTATGGCTGTTTGTGCACGTCAACTTGACGCTGTTATCAACACTCAAGGCGTTGACGCTCTTGAAGGCGCTATCATCGCTTACGAACCAATCTGGGCTATCGGTACTGGTAAAGCAGCTACAGCTGAAGATGCACAACGCATTCACGCTCAAATCCGTGCTCACATTGCTGAGAAATCTGAAGAAGTTGCTAAGAACGTTGTTATCCAATACGGCGGTTCTGTTAAACCTGAAAACGCAGCAGCATACTTCGCACAACCAGACATCGATGGTGCTCTAGTTGGCGGCGCAGCTCTTGACGCGAAAAGCTTTGCAGCTATCGCTAAAGCAGCAGCTGAAGCAAAAGCTTAATTTTTTAAATTCTCGTATTAGAATTTAAATTGTAAAAAGGTCAACTTCGGTTGGCCTTTTTTGTATCTATTGATTGAGAAACTATACGCTCCGCTAACTAGAACGCTTCGCTCTAGAGACTATAAAAGCAGATATAGTTATTGTGGTAATAAAAGTTATCAAACTCAACGCTTTTGCTTTTATAGGAACGAAGTGATCTAGTCTCTAGTTAGCACAGCGTATAGCCTCTAGTCTCAAAGCATAAAAAAACCGAGGCACTTACGAATAAGTTAACCTCGGCTCTCAATTTGAACGCTTGTCTATTTAGACAATAGGCTCAGGGGATGTTTACATCATACCGCCCATTCCACCCATGCCGCCCATATCAGGCATAGCAGGACCAGAATCTTGTGGCTTATCAGTGATCATCGCTTCAGTTGTGATCATAAGACCCGCAACAGATGCAGCGAACTGAAGTGCAGAACGCGTAACTTTAGTTGGGTCAAGAATACCCATCTCGATCATGTCGCCGTAAACGCCAGTTGCAGCGTTGTAACCGTAGTTACCTTCACCAGCGCGAACGTTGTTAGCAACTACTGAATCTTCTTCACCCGCATTCTTAGTGATTTGACGGATAGGCGCTTCCATTGCACGAAGTGCTACACGGATACCTACGTTTTGCTCTTCGTTGTCGCCTTCAAGACCAGCAACTTTAGATGCAGCGCGGATAAGTGCAACACCACCACCAGCAACAACACCCTCTTCAACCGCAGCGCGAGTTGCGTGAAGTGCATCTTCAACACGATCTTTCTTCTCTTTCATCTCAACTTCAGTAGCAGCACCAACTTTGATTACTGCAACACCGCCAGCTAGTTTAGCTACACGCTCTTGAAGTTTTTCTTTATCGTAGTCAGACGTTGCGTCTTCGATTTGTTGACGAATTTGAGTAACACGGCCAGAAATAATAGTCTCTTCACCAGAACCATCGATGATAGTTGTTGTTTCTTTTGTGATAGTTACACGCTTCGCTTGGCCAAGATCTTCAAGAACTACTTTTTCAAGCTCTAGACCAATCTCTTCTGAAATCACAGAACCCGCAGTTAGAACCGCGATGTCTTGTAGCATAGCTTTACGACGGTCACCAAAACCAGGTGCTTTAACAGCAGCAACTTTAACGATACCACGCATGTTGTTCACAACTAAAGTAGCAAGCGCTTCGCCTTCAACATCTTCAGCGATGATAAGAAGAGGACGAGATGCTTTCGCTACTGCTTCAAGAGTTGGAAGCAATTCACGAATATTTGATACTTTTTTATCAACCAGCAAGATGAATGGGCTTTCTAGATCAACAGAACCCGCTTCTTGGTTATTTACGAAATATGGAGATAGGTAACCACGATCAAACTGCATACCTTCAACAACGTCTAATTCGTCTTGAAGTGCTTGGCCTTCTTCAACAGTGATAACACCGTCACGACCTACTTTTTCCATTGCTTCAGCAATAAGATTACCAACAGTAGAATCAGAGTTTGCAGAGATAGTACCTACTTGCGCGATAGCTTTTGTATCAGCACATGGAACAGATAGATCTTTTAGTGCTTCAACCGCAGCAATTACAGCTTTGTCGATACCACGTTTAAGATCCATTGGGTTCATACCAGCAGCAACCGCTTTTAGGCCTTCAGCAATGATAGCTTGAGCAAGAACTGTCGCAGTTGTTGTTCCGTCGCCCGCCGCGTCATTCGCTTGCGAAGCCACTTCTTTAACCATTTGTGCGCCCATGTTTTGGAACTTATCTTCAAGTTCGATTTCACGTGCAACAGAAACACCATCTTTAGTGATAGTTGGTGCGCCAAATGATTTATCTAAAACAACGTTACGGCCTTTAGGACCTAAAGTTACTTTAACCGCGTCAGCCAGAACGTTTACACCTTCTAGCATTTTGATTCGTGCGTCATTACCAAATTTAACGTCCTTTAGCAGCCATCTTTACTTTCCTTTTTAAATTCTTTTCTTAATATCGCTTTTAGTATCGAAAATAGCAGATTTCGAACAACGAATTACTCAACGAGAGCTGATTATTCAACAATAGCCAGAATGTTGTATTCAGACATGATCAATACTTCTTTGCCTTCGATCTTCTCAACCTTGATGTTGCCTTCTGCAAAGATCACTGAATCGCCAACTTTTACGTCTAATGGTTGTACAGAACCATTCTCTAGAATGCGGCCTTTGCCAGCAGCTAGAACCGTACCGCGCGTTGATTTTTCAGCCGCTGAACCAGTTAGCACGATGCCACCTGCAGATTTTGATTCAACTTCTTGGCGTTCAACGATCACACGGTCATGTAAAGGACGGATATTCATTGGGCGTCTCCTGATAATTTTCCATTTAAAAATAAAGTGCCATGATTTGGCTTTGGTTTATTAATGGGGTTTTTAGGGGGGGATTGCAAGGGCTTCAGAGCTAAATTTTTAAAGAACTAGAGGCTATACGCTACGCTAACTAGACCGCTTTGCTTCTATAAAAGCAAAAGCCGAGGATTCAGGTCTCAGGTTTCAGAAAGATCAAAAGCGAGCCCCCTGAAACCTGCAAGCGTAGCGATCTGAATTCTGCTCTATGCTCTCCTCTGGGACGAAGTCCTCCTTAAGCGAAGCGCCCTTTAACCTTAAGCAACTTGTTGCGCCTCTGCTCTTACTGCTACACTACCCATCCCGCCACCACTCGAGAAAACCATGCTAGATAAACACGGTTTACTAACCCAACCTATCGCCGATGTATTACAAAAACTCACCACTCCTATGGTGTTTGGCATGGTTGCGATTCTTCTATTCAACTTGGTGGATACCTTCTTTATTTCATTGCTTGGTACTGATGCCCTTGCTGCGGTGAGTTTTACCTTCCCTGTTACCTTTGCGGTGAACTGCATTACGATGGGTATTGGGGTTGGATTATCAGCTTCTATCGGACGTTTACTCGGACAAGGCAACAGTAAACACGCGAGTCAATTAACCACGCACGGTTTAATCTTAGCGGTCATTCTTATCCTTATTGCTTGTGTCATTGGCTTCTTTACCATCGACCCACTGTTTCGATTATTAGGTGCAGAAGACAAGCTATTGCCACTGATCGACCAATACATGTCCATTTGGTATCTCACCATTCCGCTGCTTGTTATTCCAATGTCGAGCAACAGTGCTATTCGAGCAACCGGCGATACCACCACACCCGCCAAAATCATGATGCTGGCAGGGCTAATCAATGGCGTACTCGATCCTCTACTTATCTTTGGTTATGGCCCTTTTCCTGAACTGGGTATTCAAGGCGCTGCAATAGCCAGTGGCGTGAGTTGGTTTGGTGCATTGCTTGGTTCTTTCTATGTACTCACTCGAAAAGTAAAACTACTCGCACCACCAAAGCCATCAGAAATGAAACAAGACTGGCAACAGATCTTAAAAATCGGCTCGCCAGCTGCACTATCAAATGCATTAAATCCTATCTCAGGGGCTATTTTAATGATGATGCTTGCTAGTCAAGGTACCGTCGCGGTTGCCTCTTATGGTGCAGCGCAACGGGTCGAGTCATTAATGCTATTAGTGATAATGGCATTGACCTCTTCACTAAGCCCATTTGTAGCGCAAAATCTCGGAGCGAAACAGCCAGAGCGAGTCAAAGAAGCGATCTTCTTAGCAATGAAGTTCTCCGTCTTTTTCCAACTGTTTCTTTATATTTTGATTGTTCCATTGAGTATTCCGCTCTCTCATCTATTCAGCCAAGATGACGCCGTACAACACGGCCTCTGGATGTATTTGATTTGTGTGCCCTTCAGTTATGGATTCCAAGGGATTGTGATGGTGCTTGTTAGTAGCCTAAATGCGATGCAAAAACCGTTACATTCTTTCAGTTGGAGTTTCATGAGATTGTTTGTATTTACCTTGCCGACGGCTTGGGTTGGTAGTCATTTTTACGGAATGGAAGGACTGTTTGTTGGGATAGCGATAGGGAATGTGTTGGGTGGAATTAGCGCGTGGCTGTTTGTGAAGCATAGTAAGTTGTTGGAGACTATACGCTTCGCTAACTAGAACGCTTCGCTCTAGAGACTATAAAATCAAAAGCGAGCACGGCGCTTGCCCTTGGTTTTTGCTTTTGCTTTTGCTTTTATAGAAACGAAGTGGTCTAGTTTCTAGTTAGCGCAGCGTATAGTTTCTAGCTCTATATTACCAACCCCTCCTAGCCTCCCCTTATATCAACATCGTCAATCTCAACAATACATCACTCAAGGGGAGGAACTGTATTGCGATCGCTGTAGCCACCACGATCACCTCTAAATTCTGCAAGCGTAGCGATCTGAACTCCATGCTCTTAGCTTTTGCTTTTATAGAAGCGAAGCGGTCTAGTCTCTAGTTAGCACAGCGTATAGTCTCTGGCTCCTTCACTCACTTTGTAGTAAAATTACACAAAGTTATTTATTCAAATTTATTAAGTTATTGACGAGGAACACCTTTATGTCAGCTAAAAAGCCTATGGCTCTAGTTATTCTTGATGGTTACGGTCACCGTGAAGCTCAAGCAGATAACGCAATCACTAACGCAAATACTCCAGTTCTTGATGGCCTAATGGCTACTCAACCAAACACACTAATTTCTGCATCTGGTATGGACGTTGGTCTACCTGATGGTCAAATGGGTAACTCAGAAGTAGGTCACACTAACATCGGCGCTGGTCGTGTTGTATATCAAGATCTTACTCGCATCACTAAAGCAATTTCTGATGGTGAATTCCAAGAGAACGAAACACTTGTTAACGCTATCGACAAAGCAGTTAAAGCAGACAAAGCTGTTCACATCATGGGCCTTATGTCTCCAGGTGGCGTTCACTCTCATGAAGATCATATCTACGCAGCAGTAGAAATGGCAGCGGCACGTGGCGCAGAAAAAATCTACCTACACTGCTTCTTAGACGGACGTGATACTCCCACCTCGTTCAGCTGAAAACTCTTTGAAAAACTTCCAAGAGCTATTCGCTAAGCTAGGCAAAGGCCGTGTTGCTTCTCTAATTGGTCGTTACTACGCAATGGACCGTGACAACAACTGGGATCGCGTACAAAAATCTTACGAGCTAATGACAGAAGCAAAAGGTGAATTTACTTTTGATTCTGCTGTTGAAGGTCTTGAAGCAGCTTACGCTCGTGAAGAAAACGATGAGTTTGTACAAGCAACTGAAATCAAAGCAGAAGGCGAAGAATCAGCAGCAATCGTTGATGGCGATGCAGTAATCTTCATGAACTACCGTGCTGACCGTGCTCGTGAAATCACACGTGCATTCGTTCCTGATTTCGATGGTTTTGCTCGTAACGTATTCCCAGCAATCGATTTTGTTATGCTGACTCAATACGCTGCAAACATCCCTCTTCTTTGTGCATTCGCTCCTGCGTCTCTAGAAAATACCTACGGCGAATGGTTATCTAAAGAAGGTAAAACTCAGCTACGTATTTCTGAAACTGAAAAATACGCACACGTTACTTTCTTCTTCAACGGCGGTATCGAAGACGAGTTTGAAGGCGAAGAGCGTCAACTGGTTGCTTCTCCAAAAGTAGCAACTTACGACCTACAACCTGAAATGAGCGCTCCTGAGCTAACTGAGAAATTAGTTGCTGCAATCAAATCTGGTAAGTATGACGCTATCGTTTGTAACTTCCCTAACTGTGACATGGTTGGCCACACTGGCGTATACGAAGCTGCAGTTAAAGCAATGGAAGCACTTGATGAGTGCATCGGTAAAGTAGTTGAAGCTATCAAAGAAGTGGATGGTCAAATGCTGATCACTGCCGACCACGGTAATGCTGAAATGATGATCAACCCTGAAACAGGCGGCGTTCACACAGCTCACACTAACCTTCCTGTACCTCTTATCTACGTTGGTAGCAAAGCAGTTGAATTTAAAGAAGACGGTAAACTGTCTGACCTAGCTCCAACTATGCTAGCGCTAACTGATACAGCAATTCCAGCTGAAATGTCAGGTGAAGTTCTTTTTAAGTAGAACTATACGCTTTGCTGACTAGAAACTAGACCGCTTCGCTCCTATAAAATCAAAAGCAAGCGCTGTATTCGCTTTTGTTCTTATAGTCTCTAGTTAGCGCAGCGTATAGTTTCAAATCTCTGCAAATAATAAAATGCCCGCAGGTTTGTAGCCTGTGGGCATTTTTTTGATCTTAGGTTTCAGGACGCTTCGTGCAGAGGATTCAGGGGAGAGAACAGTATTATGAACTCTATAACCACCACGATCACCTCAGAATCCTAGCTTTTCGCTCTTACTCACCCCTCGAGGACGAAGTCCGTCCTCGTAGCGAAGCGTCCTGCTTTTAGTACCCTTTCGGGTTATTCGACTGCCAGCGCCACGTATCTTCTGTCATATCATCAAGAGACAACTTCGCTTCCCACTTCAACTCTTCACGCGCTTTAGCTGGGTCTGCCCAACATTCTGCGATATCGCCTGGACGACGTGGGGCAATTTTATGCGGAACCGAAACACCTGCTGTTTTAGAGAACGCTTCAGCCATCTGTAAAACACTGTAGCCTTTACCTGTACCCAAATTATAGATATGAAGGCCGGCTTCTTTACCTTTGTACTTCAGTGCGGCTAAATGTCCATCAGCCAAGTCCACCACATGGATATAGTCACGAACGCCAGTGCCATCAACGGTTGGGTAATCATCACCAAATACCGATAAAAACTCACGACGGCCAACTGCGACTTGTGAGATGAAAGGCATTAAATTGTTTGGGATACCTTGAGGATCTTCACCCATGCTGCCTGATTTATGAGAGCCAACAGGATTAAAGTAACGCAATAATGTCACGCTCATTTCTGGATATGCTTTTTGAATATCCGTTAAGCACTCTTCAACAATTAGCTTACTGCGACCATATGGGTTCGTTGCTGATGTAGGGAAATTTTCATTGATCGGCACTGATGCAGGATCACCATAAACGGTTGCAGATGAACTAAATACAATACTATTCACGCCCGCTTTACGCATTTCTTCAACTAATACCAAAGTACCCGATACATTGTTATCGTAATACATGATAGGTTTTTCAACCGACTCACCTACCGCTTTCAAGCCTGCAAAGTGGATCACACTATCAATTTGGTTTTCAGCAAAGATGGTTGCTAAGATTTGAGGATCACGAATATCACCCTCATAGAATTGAGGTTTTACACCAACCAAAGCTTCAATGCGATCAAGCACCACTTCTTTACTGTTGTATAAGTTGTCTAAAATGATTGGCGTTAAGCCCGCTTCAATCATTTGTACACATGTGTGGCTACCGATGTAACCCATGCCGCCAGTGACTAATATGTTCATTTTGTTCTCTATTTTTTAATTTATTGAATAAGAGCCTATACGCTGCGCTAGCTAGAACGCTCCGCTCTAGAAACTATAAAATCAAGAGCAAAAGTAACGTGCTCGCTTTTGATTTTATAGTCTCTAGTTAGCGCAGCGTATAGTTTCTAGTTTCGTTTAGTATTTACTCTCAACCACTTTAACAAATTCAGAAATAGACTCTTTCGGCAACGCATTAATTCCCGCCGCCGCTTCACGCCCACCACCGGTTTCAAACGAGCTACAAATCTCCCCTGCACCTTGCTTATTATTCAACGGGGCTCGCAGTGACACCATATACGTGCCATCCATATTTTGCGTTAATACCGCATGAGCTGAATCGGGGTTTTGATTTGCAAGAAGATTACCATACACACCACTAATACGACGTGCCCATGCCTTGTTTGGTAATTCAAATAATCCCAGTTTCTCACTTTTATGCAGTGCTTGAATCGCAAGAGCATTATCCATATCCGATTGATAGGCAGTTTGAAGCTGATAAAAAGGAGAGGCTTTATCGGCAATTACATCAAAAGGAGAAGAGTATTTTAATAACGCTTGATATAAGTCAGCAGGATCAAAGTGTAAATCCTCAACCTTAGCTCCATAACCATTATAGTTGATTAAGGTACCCAACTCTTTTAGCTGTTCTTTTTGCTCAACAGATAAACCGGCAGCGTCTGCCAAGTCATCCGCTTTAGCAATTAAGTTATCACCATAAGCAGCGGTAATCGCCCACTCATGAAACTGGCCATCTAATAGATGATCGATAATCAATGCAGTACACGTATTGGCATCTAAATCGATATGAGCAGATAGATTCTCATGCTCAGGGATCTCACCCGCACGATGATGATCAGCATAAAACACCTCAGCGCCAGAGCTTAAAGCAAGCTCTAGACCTACCATGTTCTTTTCCATCGAGATGTCTAATACCGTAAGTTTATCACCCGATTTAGCTTCTATTTTTGCCACAAGATTAATGTCTCGTTTCACACCAGTCACTAACTGAGAGTCCAAAGGTGAAGCAAGGCGTAACTGAAGCAGTGTGATAATGCCGTCAGCATCACCATTAAAAATATCGTAGTTCATTATCAGTCCGTTGTTATAATTTATATAGTGACACTATATCATTTTCAAAAACAATGCGCCGCATGGCTGTAATATCATCATTATTGCTTTAAGAATGACGGTTTAACACCGCTCTAAGTTTTAAGGGTTTTACTGGTTTTGAAATAAAACCAAAGCCGTTACTTTTAATACACTCTAATAAATCATCTGTTTTATCTGCACTAATCATCACACCTTCAAACGTATTTCCTAAACGTAAACGACATTGCTGCAATACTTCTAAGCCAGTACGATCGTTATCCAGACGATAATCAGAAAAAATAACATCAGGGATCCAACCACCTTCTAAACTGCGTAAACTTCCCATCAGATCAGTCGCGATTTTTACCTCACACCCCCAGCGCTCAAGTAATGATTCCATTCCAACTAAAATATCAGGTTCATTATCAACGCATAAAACACGTAGATGGCTTAACGGCAGTTCTTCTTTTTCAACTACATCCGAAATATGACTCTCTACCATTACCCCTCTTTCTAAAGCTACTGAGAATACTGAACCTTTACTCACCCAAGATCTTAAAGAAATAGTATGCCCAAGAGCATGAGAAATACCTCTTGCTATCGCTAGCCCAAGCCCTAACCCTTGATCTGCTCGACTTTGATCCACCCGAGTAAATTCATCAAAAATAGCTTGTTGTTTTTCTTCTGGTATCCCAATGCCATTATCCCAAACATCAATGCGGATTTGTTCTTTGACTCGTCTCGCCCCTAAAATAACTTTACCTTTTGGATTATATCGAAATGCATTTGTTAAAAAATTCTGAACCACTCTACGCAACAATTTAGGATCAGAATCCACGACCACGTTAGAATGAATCACTGAAAATTCAATACCTTGCTGTTTTGCCAATGCACCAAATTCTGCTTCTAAATTAGAGAATAAACTACTCAATGAAAACCCATGAACATGAGTTTCTAATTTACCTGCCTCTAAACGAGAAATATCAAGCAAATCACCAATCAACTCTTCCGCAGCTCCAAGGGCACTTTCAATATGCCCTGATATTTTTTCTGTTTCAGGATCTTTGGCTACTTCACTTAACGATGATGCAAATAAACGAGCAGCATTAAGAGGTTGCATTAAATCGTGGCTAACTGCGGCTAATAAACGAGTTTTAGATTGAGATGTTAATTCTGCATTTTGAGTCGCACTAACCAAACGCTGATTTAACTTTTCAAGTTCCTTTGTTCTTTCATGTACCCGAGATTCTAAAGTCTCATTGGTTTCTTTTAGTGTTTTTTCTGCTTGCCTAAAAACCGTAATATCAGTAAAACTCATTACGAAACCACCATTAGGCATAGGGTTTCCTTGTACTTCAATTACTTGACCATCTGGACGAATTCGTGAAGATACGTGCCGAGTCCCTCGTTCTAAATGTTCTACACGCCGCTTTACGTGAATTTCTGGATCTCCAGGACCACAAAGACCTTGTTCCGCATTGTGCCGAATGACATCTGCAATCGGACGACCTACTTGAATTAATCCAGGAGGAAAAGTAAATAACTCTAAATACCGTTGGTTCCATGCGACCAATTTCATCTGCTTATCTACTACTGCAATTCCTTGGCTGATATGCTCAATCGCACCTTGTAATAACCCTCGGCTAAAGTCATACAATTCAGAGGCTTCATCTACAATAGTCGCAACTTCTTCCAACTGCATATTTCTTCCCTGAAGTGCGGAAGTAAGTACTAGACGAGAAGACGAAGCCCCAAATACTCCCGCTAATACGCGTTCAGTATGCCGAATTAATTGAGAATTAGCCTGTTGTTGTGGAAGTAACTCTTCACCTTGCTGCTGTGAAAATTGCTGAAATGCTTTCTGAGCTCGGCGGCGCCCGACAAACCGAGACGCTAACATTTCTAACTCCCCAACAGTGACGCGAGTTTGATAAACACTGACATCTTCATTTTCAGGTAATGGCGCACCGATAAAAGACGCCGCTTGTAATCGTTCACTTAGCGATGCTCTAGTCACTAAAGATACAAGAATAAAAAGCATAGAGTTTAAGCCTAGACTCGTCATCATCCCCCAATCAGACGTTTTTACTTCTAATGAAGCTAACCAGTTTGGCGGAGTAATTACCCATAATAAAAAATTAGTCTCTGCACTGCCTGCTAACATCTGAGTTTGGCTCATTAAAGTAATTAACCAAACAACAAAACCAATCGCTAAGCCTGCATATACTCCTTTTTTATTTCCTTGCCGCCAATACAGACCTCCAATTAATGCAGGAGCAAACTGTGCTATGGCAGCAAAAGCTAATAATCCAATAACAGATAACGATTCTATTGTGTCTAATGCTTGATAAAACCCCCATGCACCCATTAATAATAAAACTATCAGCAATCGTCTAATCGTTACTAATAATTTAGAAAAATGACCAAATGAATGTGCTGTGGTTTTTACTCGACGTAATAATAGAGGCAAAACTAAATCGTTAGATACCATGATAGCCAATGCAATCGTTGAAACAATTACCATACCACTAGCGGCTGATGTTCCTCCGACAAAAGCCAATAAAGCCATCAATTCAGACCCCATAGATAAAGGGACGCTGATAATAAAGGCATCACTAGAAGCATCAGAAAGTAATGCTTGTCCCGCCCATGAAATAGGCAGCACAAATAACCCCATTAATAAGAGATAAAGAGGGAATAGCCAACGAGCAGTACGTAGATCTTGCGCTCGTTCGTTCTCAACAACAATGGTATGAAACTGACGAGGTAAGCAGATGATCGCAGCCATAGTCAGTAAGGTATGAAATAATAACGTAATGAGATTTGGTGATTGATAAGTTTCTTTAGCTACCTTTATCAGATCTATATTAGGTTCTGAATAAGCCAAATAGACAATAAATCCCCCCACAGAAAAAAAAGCAATCAGCTTAACAATCGACTCAAAGGCGACCGCCATCATCAAGCCTCGATGATGCTCTGTAGTATCAATATGGCGAGTACCAAAAAGAATAGTAAAAATCGCCAATGCTCCGCCAACAAACCAAGAAATATGACCTTCTTGATACCCTAAATCTTGAGCCAAATTCGGAGCAACAAAGTCTAACCCCATAGTTATCCCCCGTAGCTGTAAAGCAATATAGGGTAAAATGCCAATCACCGCGATAATGGTGATAACCCCTGCTAATCCTTGGGATTTACCGTAACGGGCAGCAATGAAATCAGCAATAGAAGTAATGTGTTCACGCTTTGCAATTAAAATAATTCTGGCTAAAAAACGCCATGCAAAAACAAAAACAAAAATAGGTGCAAGATAGATTGGAAGAAAAGACCACGGGTTACTGGTGGCTTGGCCTACAGTGCCATAAAAGGTCCATGAGGTGCAATAAACTGCAATCGAAAGACTGTAAATCCACGGGCGATAACGAGCTAGCCACCCTTTTTGCCTATCACCATACCAGGCAATTAAAAATAATAGTCCTAAATATGCCAGTGATACTGGCACCACAATCCATCCTTGTGTCATCACTCATCCTTGGTGATACCATTCTAGTGTAATAAAAAAACGCTAGAAGGGTACAAATACTCTGTAGCACCATTCTAGCGTTATATTGTCGCTTGTTTTTCACTCAAGCTAACAAATGTGATTAAGAGCTATTTATCTTTCACTTTATCCAATTTAATCAGCAGAGCAAAGGCTCCCATCACAGCCATAAACCAGAAAATATTTGCTCCCCATGCTTCATAACCCCAACCACTTAATGTCGTCATTAATGCAATAAAAGCACCTAACGGAATCGCATTATATAACGCTTGTAGAGGGATCATTTTGTTTTGAGGAAATTTTTGTATATATTGGATTGCAGCTAGGTGTGCCATAGCAAATGTAACACCGTGCAATGCTTGAACTAACACTAAGGCAAATAAATCCGTCGTTGCTGCCGTTAATCCCCAGCGAACCATTACACCAACAGCAGCGACTTTAAATAACGTTGATATCTTCCATCCTGCAAACAATTGCTTACTAAAAGCAAATACCATTACCTCAGCAACAACACCTAAGCTCCATAAATAACCAATGGTACTTTCCTCATAGCCCGACTCTTTCCAATAGATAGAACTGAAACTGTAATATGCAGCATGACTTCCTTGAATAAGCGATACTAAAATAATGAATTTTAATACCGCAGGTTCCGTTAAAAGAGCTAACAATTTAGGGCGAGTATGATCTTCTGCAGAAGCTGATATAGGCATTGGGTTAGGGTTTCGCATCACTAAAAACAGTGCCGCTAATATTCCAGCAATCGCAGTATACACGATCATATCAGTGCCAAACCCTGACACTAAATAACCCACAACAGTTGAGCCTGCAATAAAACTCACCGAGCCCCATAAACGAGTTCGACCGTAATCTAATAAATTATTCTTCGCGTAATAATTTGTCATGGCATCAGACAATGGGACGGCTGGGCCACAAGATAAATTAAAGAGTATGGTGACAAATGCCATCCACCAGAAGTTCCCCCCATTAATTAAAAACAAACCGAGTGCGATTAAAGAGGCGAGCGTCAATACTCGTAATGCCGGAATTAAGTATTCAACCTTATGCAAACGAGGTGTTATCACCAAGTTCGCTACGCAACGCGTTGCAAAACCTAAACCAATTAAAACACCGATATCTCCAGCAGATACACCTTGGTCTTCAAACCACAATGCCCAAAATGGTAAATAAACACCGTAGGCAAAAAAGAACCCACCAAAATATTGAGAGATCCAGGTAAAGGGAGAAACGCGAAACATAGCAACGTCCAAAAAGGAATAATAAAAGAGGTGTACATTATGGCATTGAATAGCTTTATAAAAAGGGAAAACAGAATAGAAGAAAATTGCACCTTTTAAAATGTGACTTCGAATTCAATTTTCAAGACATTAATAAGATCCCTAGACTAAAGTCGTCTTCATTCTTATCGCATTTCTAGCGAGAATAGGATAAATCGTCGATTAAAGGGTGGAGTTATGCCAACTGATATCAATTTCTCAATTGCCCCATTCAATATTCTGACTACTGCACAACAAGAACAATTAGCTCGACACGTCGATATCGCTTACTTTCGCTCAAATGATATTATTTTGTATCAAGGACAATCGACTGAAAGCTTATACATTATAATCAAAGGCGTAGTTGAAGAGCGTTCTAACGACAGTGGGGAAATTTATGCCCATTATACTAATGATGATATTTTTGATGTTCGTTCTCAATTAGAGCATTGCGTAAAACACAATTATCACGCCCTTGAAGATACCTTATGTCACCTTATCCCTACGGATATATTTCTCTCTATTTATCATGAAAATCCAGATTTTTCCGCTTATTTTAATGGCAGTTTAGCAAAACGGAAAGCCCTTCTAGCCCAAGCAAATCAACAGAAAAATTTGGCTGAATTTATTCTCACAAAAGTTGATGATGATACGATTCAAAAATCAATTACGGTAGATTGGAATACCTCATTAAAACAAGTCACTCATCTGCTTAAAGAAAATAATATTGATGCTCTTTTTGTAGAGCTAAATCAGTATGATCCAAGGCGTAAAGAAAGTGAAAATCCGTTACCCATCGGGATCATTACTCGTACCGATTTATTACATGCGTTAGTTCTTGGTGATCATGAACAGAATCATCCTGTCGGCCCAATGGCAACCTACCCAGTAGTGCATATTCAAAAACATGACTATCTATTTAATGCCATGACCCTTATGACTCGCCACCACGTAAAAAGGGTTGCGGTGTTAGAGGATAAAAAATTAATTGGCATGCTCGATATGACACAGGTATTGAGTCTTTTCTCTACTCATTCTCACGTATTAACTTTACGCATCGCTCGTTCACAAAGCATTGAAGAGCTTGCCATCGCAGCCAATAGTCAAACCCAACTCATTGAGACTTTAATAAATAATGGCATTCGCACACGATTTATTATGGAGCTAATCTCTACCGTTAATGAACAGATCATTGAAAAGGCGTTTACGTTAACGATTCCAAAAAGTCTTCATGATCATTGCTGTTTACTGGTTATGGGATCAGAAGGACGCGGGGAACAAATTTTAAAAACCGATCAAGATAACGCCTTAATTATTAAAAATGGGGTGGAATGGCATAACGTTGGTGAGCTGATGACACAATTTACTCAGACATTACTGCAGCTTGGCTATCCTTTATGTAAAGGCAATGTCATGGTCAGTAACCCCCATTGGGTAAAAACAGAACAAGAGTGGCAGCATTATATTAACCGAATATGCACTGAGCATAATGGCGATAATATGATGAATTTAGCCATATTTTCTGATGCCCAAGCCATTGCTGGTAACCGAGATTTACTCTCTCCATTAAAGCAGAGCGTCAGTAAAAAATTAAAAGACAACGAACTTGCGTTGAGTATTTTTACTCGACCCGCTTTGCAATTCACAGTGCCACTCACCCTGTTTGGTAATGTCAAAAATAAAAAAGAAGGCATCGATATTAAACAAGGAGGGATTTTCCCTATTGTTCATGGTATTCGCGCCCTTTCTTTAGAGCAAGGAATAGAAAAAACCAACACCTTCCAACGTATTGAAGAGTTAAGTTCACGCAAAGTCTTAGAACCATCAACCGCCGATAATTTAACTGAAGCATTGAAATTATTTTTTAAATGGCGACTTCGTCAACAACTGCAAGAAAGCCAAAATAGAGTCTCCAATTATATTCATATTGATCAGCTCGATAGAACAGAAAGAGACTTACTGCGCCATAGCTTACATGTGGTAAAGAAGTTTAAAGAGTGGCTTGGTTACCATTATCAAATAAGGGATTAAGAGATGAATATTCTGCAACGATTATGGTGGCAATATAAATTACAAAGCCATCCTCACCACACCCTCTTTTCATCCTACTCTGGTGATGAATTAGTCTCTATTGATTGTGAAACCACCAGTCTTAACCCTAATCATGCTGAATTGGTTTCGATCGCGGCCATTAAAATTAAACAAAATCGAGTATTAACCAGCCAAACAATCCATTTAAAGCTGACACCACCACAAAGTTTGAACTCTGATTCAATTAAAATTCATCAGCTGAGGCATCAAGATCTCACTTATGGCCTATCGGAAAAAGATGCGCTCAATCAGTTAATTCAATTTATTGGCAATCGACCAATCGTCGGCTATCACATCCACTATGATAAAAAGATTTTAGATCGCGCTTGCTTACGCCAATTTGATCATCCTTTACCCAATGCACTCGTTGAAGTCTGCCATATCTATCATCATAAATTAGAACGTTTATTACCAAACGCCTATTACGACTTAAGTATTGAAGCTATTTCTAGACATTTAGACCTACCGCAGGCCAAACGCCATGACGCATTGGAAGATGCCATTGCCGCCGCATTAATCTATGTTCGCTTAACTCATGGTGACTTCCCTGATTTACCCAAAATAAGAAATGCACACAGTTGCTGATCTGCGTCTCAAAAATCAACACTCACTGCCCTGAAAATTCAGTAAACCCTTCTTTCTCTGACTAAAGTCTAATTGTTGAAAAGCCATTTCTAACCGAAAGTAATATCAACCCTACCAATAAAAAAGCAGAGCCAATGACGGTGCTGCAATGAAATCCAGTCATAAATTGGATATTTGCTGTATTCACAAGGAGAAACAACATGAGTGACATTCACGTATACCCAGTCAATCAAGACATCGCAATCAATGCCCATGCCGATGAAGATAAATACCGTGAAATGTATCAGCAATCCGTGATTAATCCTGAAGGATTTTGGCGTGAACATGGACAAATTGTGGATTGGATGACTCCTTATACCAAAGTAAAAAATACCTCTTTCGATACTGGCCATGTAGATATTAAATGGTTTGAAGATGGCGAGTTAAATGTCTCAGCAAACTGTATTGATCGCCACCTTGCTACTCGTGGTGACGACGTTGCGATCATCTGGGAGGGCGATGATCCTCAAGATGATGCCTCAATTACCTTCAACGAACTTCATGAACAAGTATGTAAATTTTCAAATGCACTAAAAAGCCAAGGTGTACGCAAAGGCGATGTGGTCTGTATTTATATGCCAATGGTGGCAGAAGCCGCAGTAGCAATGCTTGCTTGTACTCGTATCGGTGCGGTCCATACCGTAGTCTTTGGCGGTTTCTCCCCTGAAGCACTAGCAGGACGAATTGTTGATTCCGATGCAAAAGTCGTGATCACTGCAGATGAAGGTGTTCGTGGCGGACGAACAGTTCCACTAAAAAATAATGTGGACGATGCTTTAAATAACCCAGCAGTTACTACAATTGAAAAGGTTGTTGTCTTCCAACGTACAGGTAATGACATTGAGTGGACTGAAGGTCGTGATGTTTGGTGGCATGAAGCAACCGCAATTGCTTCTTCACATTGTGAACCTGAAGCGATGAATGCAGAAGATCCTCTATTCATTCTCTATACATCTGGCTCAACAGGTAAACCAAAAGGCGTATTGCACACCACAGGCGGCTACCTTGTGTATGCGGCAATGACCTTCAAATATATTTTTGATTACCAAGAAGGCGAAGTATTCTGGTGTACTGCCGATGTTGGTTGGATCACAGGGCATACTTATCTTATTTATGGTCCATTAGCGAATGGGGCAAAAACCATTTTGTTTGAAGGCGTACCTAACTATCCAAGCACGAGTCGCATGAGTGAAGTGGTTGATAAACATAACGTAAATATTCTTTATACTGCACCTACCGCAATCAGAGCATTAATGGCTCACGGTAAAGAAGCAATAGAAGGCACATCAAGAAGCTCTCTTCGAGTAATGGGATCGGTAGGTGAACCTATAAACCCTGAAGCATGGGAGTGGTATTACAACACGATTGGTGATGCTCGTTGTCCTATCGTTGATACGTGGTGGCAAACTGAAACAGGGGGAATTTTAATCTCTCCACTTCCAGGTGCAACTGCATTAAAGCCAGGTTCTGCAACTCGTCCATTCTTTGGTGTTCAACCTGCATTGGTTGATAATATGGGCAACCTCATTGAAGGTGCTGCCGATGGTAACTTAGTTATTACTGATTCTTGGCCGGGACAAATGCGTACCATCTACGGTGATCATGACCGCTTTGAACAAACTTACTTCTCAACCTTTAAGGGAATGTATTTTACCAGCGATGGCGCTCGACGTGACGAGGATGGGTATTATTGGATCACTGGCCGTGTTGATGACGTATTAAATGTATCTGGCCACCGAATGGGAACCGCTGAAGTGGAATCCGCATTAGTCGCTTTTGACAAAATAGCAGAAGCCGCAATTGTTGGCGTTCCTCATGATATTAAAGGGCAAGCCATTTATGCCTATATCACCTTAAACTCAGGTGAAATTCCAAGTGCAGAACTACATAAAGAAGTCAAAGATTGGGTAAGAAAAGAAATTGGACCGATTGCAACTCCTGATTTTCTACACTGGACAGACTCTCTACCAAAAACTCGTTCAGGGAAAATTATGCGTCGTATTCTTCGTAAAATAGCGACGGGAGATACCTCGAATCTAGGTGATACATCAACACTAGCAGATCCAAGTGTGGTCGATAAGCTAATTGAAGAGCAAAGAAATATTGCTTAACAAAATAGAATTAACCCTCCCCCTCATAGAGTAAAAACTCTGATTCAGAAGATCAGCTGCTATTAGCAATAATAGCGGCTTTTTTCTTGTGACTTCTAGCCCAAATTGACAGAAGTTTTCTCTCTTTTCAACATAACCGACTAATAAACAAAATAAAAAACTGTATAATTGTTCAACAAGTTAGAAAGTATTTATTAACCAACAAATTAAAATAATTGAACTTAGTTTTTCTCTTTCATTCTAATTACCATATTTACAGCAAAATAGGCTCAATTAACTCCGAGTAAGATAGAACTTAGAGCTGATAAGACCAGTATTTTGCTGCGATTTGCTGTGAATTGTCTATAATTGCATTTTATCGACGCTCGCAAGACTAAAAATTGCAATAACTCGCCAAATCTACTATAAAAGGTGTGCTTTTTTTACTTAACCTGTAAAAACAAGGAATTTAGCATCACAATGTCTACTCAATCACGAATTTTAGTTCTCAATGGCCCAAACCTTAATTTGCTAGGTCTACGTGAGCCGGCTCACTATGGTAGCCAAAACTTAGAACAAATTGTTAATGCTTTAACGATTCAAGCTAACGCTTTAGATATCGAACTGGAGCATTTACAGTCAAATCGTGAATATGAGCTAATTGAAGCGATTCATAATGCTTATCAACGTATTGATTTCATTATTATCAACCCTGCTGCTTTTACGCATACTAGTGTCGCTTTACGTGATGCATTACTTGGGGTTGGTATTCCTTTTATAGAAGTACATTTATCAAATATCCACGCACGTGAGCCCTTCCGCCACCACTCTTATCTTTCAGATAAAGCGGTAGGTGTGATTTGTGGGTTAGGTGCCGATGGCTACGAATTTGCTTTGAGTGCAGCAGCTAAACGCTTGCACTCAAATTGATCACTGAATATAAACAGAAGAGATTACAAAATGGATATCCGCAAAATAAAAAAACTGATCGAACTCGTTGAAGAATCTGGTATTGCTGAACTTGAAATTTCTGAAGGTGAAGAATCAGTACGTATCAGTCGTGCGGTAGCACCTCAAGCTCAAATGGCTCCTATACACCAAGTTGCTGCTCCTGTTGCTGCACCGGTTGCTGCTCCAACGGCTGCACCTATTGCCCCTGTAGTTGAAGCTCCTGCACAAGTTACTGGTCACCAAGTTTGCTCTCCAATGGTAGGTACTTTCTATGGCGCTTCAAGCCCTGATGCAAAACCATTTGTTAAAGTTGGCCAACAAGTAACTGTGGGCGATACACTTTGTATCGTTGAAGCAATGAAAATGATGAACCAAATTGAAGCTGATAAATCAGGCGTTGTTACTGCCATTCTAGCGGAAGATGGTAACCCGGTTGAGTTTGATCAACCTCTTGTTATCATCGAATAATAGAGGTTTCTATGTTAGATAAATTAGTTATCGCAAACCGTGGTGAAATTGCACTACGTATCTTGCGAGCATGTAAAGAGCTTGGCATCAAAACAGTAGCTGTACACTCTACTGCTGACCGTGACTTAAAACACGTTCTTCTTGCTGATGAAACGATTTGTATTGGTCCTGCTCGTGGTATCGACAGTTACTTAAATATTCCTCGTATTATCAGTGCAGCTGAAGTAACAGGTGCAGTTGCTGTGCACCCTGGTTACGGTTTCTTGTCTGAAAATGCAGATTTTGCAGAACAAGTTGAACGTTCTGGCTTTATCTTTGTTGGTCCAAAAGCGGAAACTATTCGCATGATGGGTGACAAAGTATCTGCAATCACTTCTATGAAAAAAGCAGGCGTACCTTGTGTACCTGGTTCTGATGGCCCATTAGATGATGATGCCTCGAAGAATAAAGCTCATGCTAAGCGTATTGGTTTCCCTGTAATCATCAAAGCCTCTGGTGGTGGTGGTGGTCGTGGTATGCGTGTTGTTCGTGCAGAAAAAGATCTTGTTGAAGCAATTGCAATGACTCGTGCAGAAGCAAAAGCATGCTTCAACAACGATATGGTTTACATGGAGAAATTCCTTGAAAACCCTCGTCACATTGAAGTTCAGATTCTTGCTGATGGCCAAGGTAATGCTATTCACCTTGGTGAGCGTGACTGTTCTATGCAACGTCGTCACCAAAAAGTGGTTGAAGAAGCTCCGGCTCCAGGTATCACTGAAGAGATGCGTAAATACATCGGTGATCGTTGTACTCGTGCATGTATCGAAATTGGTTATCGTGGCGCTGGTACGTTTGAATTTCTATATGAAAATGGCGAATTCTACTTCATAGAAATGAATACTCGTATCCAAGTTGAGCACACGATTACTGAAATGGTAACGGGTATCGACTTAGTAAAAGAGCAACTGCGCATTGCAGCTGGCCAACCGTTATCTTATACCCAAGATGACATTAAGCTACGTGGCCACTCTATTGAATGCCGTATTAATGCAGAAGATTCCGTAAAATTCTTACCATCTCCAGGTAAGATCACACGTTTCCATGCTCCTGGTGGCATGGGTGTTCGTTGGGAATCTCACATCTATACAGGCTACACAGTACCGCCTCATTACGATTCAATGATAGGCAAGCTAATTACTTATGGTGAAAACCGTGACGTTGCTATCGCTCGTATGAAAAATGCATTAGGTGAGATGATTGTTGAAGGTATTCACGTGAACGTACCTCTACAAGAAGCAATTATGAATGATGAGAACTTCCAACACGGCGGTGCTAACATTCATTACCTTGAGAAAAAATTAGGTCTTCAATAAGACTCCAGTTTTATTCTTTTAAGTTAAAGAAATAAATAAAGGCCGTGAGCGATTACACTCACGGCCTTTTTCTATGATAAAATCGCCGATATTTTCAACTAAAGAAAGTGATCCCCATGCCTTGGATTCAAGTAAAACTAAACGCAACCTCTGAAAATGCTGAACAAATCAGTGACATGCTAATGGAAGAGACAGGCGCTCTTTCAGTAACTTTTTTAGATGCGAAAGATGTTCCTATTTTCGAACCTCTTCCTGGAGAGACTCGCTTATGGGGCGAAACGGATATCGTTGCTCTTTATGATGCAGAAACCGACATGGATTTAGTGATTGCACAGTTAAAAACAAGCTCAGTTCTTGATGATAACTTTGCCTATAAAGTAGAACAATTAGAAGACAAAGACTGGGAACGCGAGTGGATGGATAACTTCCACCCTATGAAGTTTGGCGAACGTTTATGGATTTGTCCAAGTTGGCTTGAAATCCCTGAGCCTGATGCTATTAACGTAATGCTTGATCCGGGTCTAGCGTTCGGCACAGGTACGCACGCAACAACAGCACTTTGTCTTGAATGGTTAGAAAGTATCGATCTAACAGGAAAAACAGTTATCGATTTTGGTTGTGGCTCAGGCATCTTAGCGATCGCTGCGATCAAGCTAGGGGCTGCTAAAGTGGTTGGGATCGATATTGATCCTCAAGCAATTACAGCTTCAAAAGAGAACGCAACTCGTAATGGTGTAGCTGACCAACTTGAGCTGTTCTTACCTCAAGATCAACCAGAGAACCTTGTTGCGGACGTTGTAGTTGCAAATATTCTTGCTGCACCACTACGTGAACTTTCAAGCATTATCACTGCTCATGTTGCTCCTGGCGGCGCTCTAGCTATGTCTGGGGTACTTGATACTCAAGCTCTCGATGTTGCTTCATATTACTCTGAGAACTTCACTCTTGATGCAATTGCAGAGCAACAAGAATGGTGTAGAATCTCAGGAATTAAGAAGTAATGTCGCTTTAGACCTACTCCTCCTAGAAAAAACTTCAATGCCTCAATACTAAATTTGAGGCATAAAACCGTCTAATTGACTGAAATATAAACAAATTGCATAAAGTATTTGTAAATGCTCAAAATTTGCTCTTTTCAGGCGGACAAAAAATGCGTAAAATGCGCGCCCTTGCTGACACAAACGTGTGTGGATGTTTTGCAGATAGGTAAATATACATTAAAGAACAATCTTATCGTTGCTCCTATGGCTGGTGTAACTGATAGGCCCTTTCGTGAGTTATGTATGCGCTATGGCGCAGGCATGGCTGTGAGCGAAATGATGTCTTCTAATCCAAAACTGTGGAAAACATCTAAGTCCCAAAATCGCATGGTACATGAAGGTGAATCTGGTATTCGCTCGGTACAAATTGCAGGGGCAGATCCAAAGTTAATGGCGGAAGCAGCGCAACACTGTGTTGAGACTGGTGCGCAAATCATCGATATCAATATGGGATGCCCTGCTAAAAAAGTGAATAAGAAGCTTGCAGGCTCAGCGCTTCTACAACGACCAGATTTGATTGAAGAGATCTTACTGGCAGTTGTAAATGCAGTTGACGTTCCTGTTACTCTGAAAACACGCACAGGCTGGGATCCAGACAATAGAAACTGTGTTCAGGTTGCAAAAATGGCAGAACAGTGTGGCATTCAAGCTTTAGCGCTCCACGGGCGAACTAGAGCTTGTATGTACAAAGGTGATGCTGAGTACGACAACATTAAAGCGGTAAAAGAAGCGATTTCGATTCCGGTTATAGCAAACGGTGATATTGACTCACCGGAAAAGGCTCGTTTTGTGCTTGATTACACCGGCGCAGACGCTTTAATGATCGGCCGACCTGCACAAGGTAGGCCATGGATTTTTCAAGAAATCCAACATTATTTAGAAACGGGCGAATTCATGCCACCTCTTCCAATTGAAGAAGTGAAGGCCACTTTATTGGGCCATGTTCAAGCGCTTCACCTATTTTATGGTGAGTTTTTAGGCCCTCGCATTGCTCGTAAGCATGTGGGTTGGTATTTAAAAGAGCACGAACAAGCAAATGAATTCCGCCGCGGCTTTAATGCTATTGAAGATGCCCATCAGCAACTTCAGCAGCTTGAAAGCTATTTCGACCACGTTGCATCATAATAACAGAAGAGCTAAACAGAATATGTTCGATCAATCTATGACTTCAGAAGCATTAACAGTTACAACAGTTACAGCACAAGACCAAATTACTCAGAAACCACTACGTGACTCTGTTAAGGCTTCGCTGAAAAACTACTTAGGCCAACTAAACGGCCAAGAAGTTAACGACTTATATGAATTAGTATTAGCTGAAGTAGAGCAACCTCTACTAGACATGATCATGCAGCATACTCGCGGCAACCAAACAAAAGCAGCAAATATGATGGGTATCAACCGTGGTACACTTCGTAAAAAACTAAAAAAATACGGCATGAACTAATCACGCCTTATTGAAAAATTTAAAGCAGTGTTAAGTAATTAACGCTGCTTTTTTTATGTCTAAGATAAGCAGCTCTACAAAGCAACTGGCATAAAAAAGCCGATATTACATTACCTGTAATATCGACTTTAAACTTCTTACTCTATTATGGCGGCCAAGCTCGTTTCTTACCACCACCAGCGCCAGCTCCCGAGCGAATAAGCTCAACTGCTTTTGCTGTTTTTTCTTCAATGCCTTTTAAACGCTCATCAAGTTCACTTAAATCAGCTCCGGCTCCCGCAGTACTCGAACCTTTAGCACCAGCATCAACCATTTGAGCGATCTTGGCGTTCTGAGCTTCAATACGCTTAATACGAGCATCAAGCTCCATCACCGCTTTGCCTTGCTCACTGATTTTTTTATCGATAACTTTCAGAGCGGAAAGCAATTTCATTACGTATTGTTTTTCCATTATTCGGCTCTCACCTAACTTTCGCTCATATTCTTATACATCCCATATCGGCTATTTTATCAACTTCTTTAATAAAAGGCGCATAAATATTTTACCCTTTTTTTTCTTCTAACTCTGCTAATGCAGAAAGAATGGAACAATGTGATGCATCACCATCAACATGACCACAACACGCATCATTAATACTCTTTAATGCCGTTCTAATTTCGGTTAATTGTTCAAGCTTTTCATCAATGGTATTAAGCTTAGCTTGAGTAATGGCTTTTACTTCCGCACAGCTATGTTTTGTTGCTTCCAATCTTATCTCTAGTAGCTCTTGGATTTCGTCTAATGTGAGTCCTAATTGCTTAGATTTTAAAATAAAGCGAATTTGAGCACGGTTTTCCTCGTTATAAAGACGATAACCACTACTGCTTCTTCCTGATGGAACAAGTAAGCCATTTTTTTCATAGAAACGTAATGTATCACTGGTTACATTACATTGTTTTGCTAATTCACCAATTAAATACATTTTCATAAACTGTGATTCCTTTTTATTTCAGCCTATTTTCATTCTTTCTGAGTAAAAATGGCATCTTTTTTTGATAATGCAATCGATTGCGGAAGCTTTTTTGTTTAACTTTAGTTAGAATATGCGCCATAACGTTGATGTGATGTTTCGCGCTTTACTTTTTATTAGGGTCTTTCCCAAAACTGGCCAATTGCTGTTTGTTTTCTTTATCAAGTGATAATGACAGGCAGTACAAGTTCATTTTTGGCAAAAATCCTAACTTAATTCTAAAGGAAGAAAGTAGCAATGAATAACCCACGTCCGATCCGTCGCGCGCTAATTAGCGTATCTGATAAAACTGGTATTGTAGAATTTGCTCAAGCACTGACTGAACGTGGTGTTGATATTTTATCTACTGGCGGCACAGCTCGCTTGCTGGCAGAAAAAAATATCCCTGTAACAGAAGTATCTGATTACACAGGCTTCCCTGAAATGATGGATGGCCGCGTTAAAACTCTTCATCCGAAAGTGCATGGTGGTGTTCTTGGTCGTCGCGGTCAAGATGATGGCATCATGGAGCAGCATGGTATCAACCCAATCGATATTGTTGTTGTTAACCTTTACCCATTCGCTGAAACCGTAGCTAAAGAAGGCTGTACTCTAGCTGATGCTGTTGAGAACATCGATATCGGTGGTCCAACAATGGTTCGCTCTGCGGCTAAAAACCATAAAGACGTCACTATTGTCGTTAATGCTCACGATTACGATCGCGTAATTTCTGAAATGGACGCTAACGACAAATCACTGACTCAAGCAACGCGTTTTGACCTTGCAATTGCAGCATTTGAGCACACAGCTTCTTACGATGGCATGATTGCTAATTACTTCGGCACAATGGTTCCTAGCTATGGTGAGAATAAAGAAGGCGATAACGAATCTAAATTCCCTCGTACCTTCAACCAACAGTTCGAGAAAAAACAAGATATGCGCTACGGTGAGAACAGTCATCAAGCTGCTGCATTCTATGTTGAAGCTAATCCTGAAGAAGCGTCTGTATCAACTGCTCGTCAAATTCAAGGTAAAGCGCTTTCTTACAACAACATTGCAGATACAGATGCCGCTCTAGAGTGTGTGAAAGAGTTCGACGAACCTGCATGTGTTATCGTTAAACACGCAAACCCATGTGGTGTAGCCCTAGGTAAAGATGTTCTTGAAGCTTATGACCGCGCTTTCAAAACAGATCCAACATCTGCATTTGGCGGTATCATCGCATTTAACCGCGAACTAGATGCAGCAACTGCAACTGCAATTACTGAGCGTCAATTCGTTGAAGTTATCATTGCTCCTTCTGTTTCTGCTGAAGCAATTGAAATTGTTGCAGCTAAGAAAAATCTTCGCCTACTTGAATGTGGTGAGTGGACAACTAAAACAACTGGCTTTGACGTGAAACGCGTTAACGGCGGTTTACTAGTTCAAGATCGCGACCAAGGTATGGTATCTGAAGATGAGCTTAAAGTGGTTTCTAAGCGCCAACCAACTGCTGAAGAATTAAAAGACGCACTGTTCTGTTGGAAAGTAGCGAAATACGTGAAATCTAACGCCATTGTTTACTCTAAAGGTGACATGACTATTGGTGTCGGCGCTGGCCAAATGAGCCGCGTTTACTCTGCAAAAATCGCTGGAATTAAAGCCGCTGACGAAGGTCTTGTGGTTGAAGGCTGTGCAATGGCATCTGATGCATTCTTCCCATTCCGTGATGGTATTGATGCTGCTGCTGAAGCTGGCATTAAATGTGTTATCCAACCGGGTGGCTCTATGCGTGATGACGAAGTTATCGCAGCAGCTGACGAACATGGTATGGCGATGATCTTTACCGGTATGCGTCACTTCCGCCACTAGGGAATACAGTAACGAGAGCGCTTCGCTTCTAGAAACTAGAACGCTGCGCTCCTATAAGAGCAAAAAAGCACACTCTGTGAACTTAATATTGCTTTTATAGTTTCTCGCACACTGAACTTTGTATTCACCGATTTATATAATTTATTCCCATTACAATATGGTATTAAGGATTAAAACATGAACGTATTGATCATCGGCGCAGGCGGTAGAGAGCATGCTTTAGGTTGGAAAGCAGCACAAAACCCAAACGTTGAAACAGTATTTATCGCTCCAGGTAATGCAGGTACAGCGCTTGAGCCAAAATTAGAAAACGTGGCAATTAATGTTGAAGACATTACTGCTCTTGTTGCGTTTGCTAAAGAAAAAGAAGTTGAACTGACTATCGTTGGTCCAGAAGGCCCATTAGTAATTGGTGTAGTTGATGCATTCCGTGAAGCAGGATTACCTATCTTTGGCCCTACGAAAGCGGCAGCACAATTAGAAGGTTCTAAAGCGTTTACTAAAGACTTCTTAGCTCGCCATGATATTCCAACAGGCTATTACGCTAACTTCACTGAAATTGAGCCAGCATTAGCTTATGTTCGTGAGCAAGGCGCTCCAATTGTAGTTAAAGCTGATGGTCTTGCTGCTGGTAAAGGCGTTATTGTTGCTATGACACTTGAAGAAGCAGAAGACGCAATTAAAGACATGCTTGCTGGAAATGCCTTTGGTGATGCAGGTAGCCGTGTCGTTATCGAAGAGTTTCTAGAAGGTGAAGAAGCAAGCTTCATCGTAATGGTTGATGGCACTAGCGTTTTACCAATGGCAACAAGCCAAGACCATAAGCGTGTTGGTGATAAAGATACAGGCCCTAACACCGGTGGCATGGGTGCATATTCTCCAGCGCCTGTTGTAACTCCTGAAATTCATAATCGTATTCTAGAAGAAGTGATTTATCCTACCGTACGTGGAATGGATGCAGAAGGTGCTCCTTACACTGGTTTCCTATATGCCGGTTTGATGATTGATGCTGATGGCACTCCAAAAGTAATCGAATATAACTGTCGCTTTGGTGATCCAGAAACACAGCCTATCATGATGCGTATGGAGTCAGATCTTGTTGAACTATGCCTAATGGCGATCGATGAGAAACTGGATGAAGCAGAATCTAAGTGGGATCCACGCGCTTCTATCGGTGTTGTTCTTGCTGCTGGTGGTTACCCTTCAGATTACGCAAAAGGAGATATCATCTCTCTTCCAACTACTGAAGTTGAAGGCCAGAAAGTATTTCATGCTGGCACAAAAAACAACGACGTTGGTGATGTAGTTACAAACGGTGGACGTGTGTTATGTGCAACTGCATTAGGTAATACCGTCTTAGAAGCTCAGGAACGTGCATATGAGCTTACAAAGCAAGTTAGTTGGAATGGAATGTTCCACCGCAATGACATTGGTTACCGTGCCATTGCTCGCGAATTAGAAAGTAAATAGTCGTTACTTTCTACAGATAGTAAAAGGCACTGTGATAGTGCCTTTTTTAACTTTACTTGGCTATGCCTGCCCCAGCTAGTATCTTATTCTTCAATAAGATTTGAACGCTCTACACATTTATAACTATCATCGGTTAATAACAATAATTCAGACATCTTCAGCACCTTTTTATTCCTGTTTTTTTCTTCACCTAAAAACGAAATAAAACTGTCTAAACCCGACAACCTAGCAACGACAAAATCAGGCAATATTTGATTAAACTCTACTTCACTATATTCCTCACCATTGCATGAATAAAACGTTTCACCATCCCACTCACCTTGATATAAGGAAATGCCCTCTTTATTTGAGTTTTCCACTTTAGTAATTAAATACTGAGATTGGTCTTGGAATTGAGCTAATTGGTTTGGCATTAAAGGAAAGATACGGCCATCTTTACGATAACGTTGATAAACAGCCTCGCCATTACCATTGTAACGAACATGCATAAAATAAGGAGTAAGTTCATTCGTCTTATCTAGCATTTCGCCTTCACGAACCGCTTCTACCAAGATGTTTTTTTCCCAGCGATACGTGGTTTTATACCAACCATAATCACCGATAGTCACATAGTCAGACGCACTAATTGATTGTTGTAATCGACGGGTATACCAATAGTAGCTAGTTGCATCCCCTTGAATTTGACCACTAGTTAAGATGGTCGATTTAATGCGCTGTTCATCTTGTGGGCTAGAAGAGCAACCAAAAAGAAAAGTAGAGAGAAGTAATGTAGAGAGGATTCGCTTCATAAAAATGCCGAGTTAGGGTAACTCGGCAAAGTATATCTTAGTTCACTGATTCTTTCAGTGCTTTACCAGCAACAAATGCAGGAACATTAGCTGCTTTAATTTGAATCTCATCACCAGTCTTAGGGTTGCGACCAGTGCGTGCTGCACGGTGATTAACCTTAAACGTACCAAAGCCAATAAGTTGAACCTGATCACCATCTTTCAGTGCGCCAGTTACGCCTTCTAGAGTCGCTTCAAGAGCTGCTTTTGCTTGTGCTTTTGATAGATCTGCTTTTTCAGCAATAGCATCAATTAACTGGGTTTTATTCATTAGGGTTTCCCTTCTATTTTTTTGAAATCCCCTTCACTCTAATGCATAAAGCCCCCATCTGGCAAAGGTTTGTCGCACTTCTTGCTACGGAATGCGTGTTCTTTAAACATAAACTGAGTAACGTCTCACAAATTGTTACTAATTTTCATTTATGAGTCATTGTATTTTGGTCAATCAGCACCCATTTTATAAGGGCTTGCTTACTTTTTTGAGATTAATAATGTTTATTTTATCCATCTATATTGCCATTTCTATTAGTGTATCTTTCATTTGTTCTGTGCTTGAAGCTATTTTACTTAGTATTAGTCCAAGCTACTTAGCCCAAATGCGCCAGGAGAATCACCCTTCAGCGGAAAGATTAACGAAACTTAAAAATAATGTAGATCGCCCTTTGGCATCTATTTTAACGCTAAATACTATCGCCCATACTGCTGGTGCTGCTGCATCTGGTGCTCAGGCCTCTATTGTTTTTGGTAGTGAATGGTTAGGCGTATTCTCAGCGTTTTTAACATTCGCTATCCTATTATTCTCAGAGATCGTACCTAAAACGATTGGGGCAACTTACTGGCGTCAATTGGCTCCAATGGCAGCAAGAATGCTTTATTGGATGGTTCTATTGCTTACACCTGTTGTCTGGGCCTCTGAACAACTGACTAAACGTTTAGCTCGTGGTCATCAAGCACCAAAGTTAAGAGATGAAATTGCAGCAATGGCAACCCTTGCAAAAGAAAATGGCGAGTTTGCAGAAGGCGAATCAAAAATATTAACTAATATTTTAAATATTAAAGATATTCCCGTGACGCAGATAATGACACCAAGAACCGTATTATTTCGCGTAAATGCAGAAATGACAGTTGAAGACTTCCTAAAAGAACACATGGATACGCCATTCTCTCGTCCTTTAGTGTACAGCGAAGACAGTGACAATATTATTGGCTTTACTCACCGCTTGGAATTGTTCTCTGCAATGCATGAAGGACAAGGGAAGCGCCCTCTAGGCTCTGTTATGCGCCCAATTCAAGTTGTCATCAGCACATCAACCTTACCAAAAGCATTTGAGCACTTAATGAAGCACAGAGCACAGCTTGCTCTAGTCATTGATGAATATGGCACGGTTCAGGGTTTATTAACTCTAGAAGATATCTTTGAATACATGGTTGGCGAAGAGATTATTGATGAAGCTGACAAAACAACAGATATGCAGCAACTTGCTCAACAACGTTGGACAAATTGGAAAACTAAACACGGTGTTATTGATAATACAGATAAAGAAGAACACTAAATAAATTTAAAAATAAAGGTGTTAGCAAGCCCCTTTAGATAAAAACAAAAAAACCGATGAATTATCATCGGTTTTTTTATACAAGTAAGAATATTAGTAACTCAGTTCAAGCCCAATATTACTTACATTTTCATCTCGTAATTCTTGGCGTAAATCTTTAATTAAATCAATATCACGCTCTTCTGCTTCACGAAGAGGACGGAAAATAGCCCACTGGACATCCCACTCTTCACAAATCACTTCAATTTCTTTTTGATTTTCGTCTGTTACTTCTTCACCCGTTTCAGCTTCAACTAATTGAGCAAC
Organism: Aliivibrio wodanis; assembly: GCF_052920805.1. Classification (NCBI taxonomy): domain Bacteria; kingdom Pseudomonadati; phylum Pseudomonadota; class Gammaproteobacteria; order Vibrionales; family Vibrionaceae; genus Aliivibrio; species Aliivibrio wodanis. The sequence continues at coordinate 2,553,631 of NZ_JBREXA010000002.1, read as the reverse complement.
GGTCATCACTGATAATTGGCTGATCTTAAACATAGCTTCTTCTAATACATCACGATCTAAGATCCCGTGCAAGAAAGTCGATAATGCAACACAAGCATCAATGGCAGGATAAGTGAGGTAAATTGAGTCATCATCTAACTCAGGGATCATTTCTTCTAGCTTTTCTAATTGACGTTCGAAATTAATCTTGGCATTTTTAACCGTCAATAATTCCCAAATACTATCTAGTATAACGCGATAGGTTTGAGGTTCAGCAAAGCCTGTTGCTTCACAATAATGGGCATAGTTTGGATACATACGCTCACATAAAGAAGCCATAAAAGTAATTTGTTGCCATGGTTCAAACTTTTCTAAACGAACTTGGATAGGATTGCGTAACATATACGATTCTACACTATAAAAAAATGACGCTTTAAGTGTACTTGATAACCACGAATGACAAAAGGAAGGTTATGAATAAATTACTTATCATTTCAAAAGAAAAAGAGAAATACCTCTCACTTTTCAAGCAATCGGATCTTCCTGATCTCGAAATTTGTCATGATCTTAGAAAGGCTGACATTGTTCTTGCCGATCCACCACTCATTCTGGATTTACTTAACCAATTTGAATCTGTCGACTGGGTTCAATCGACCTTTGCTGGCATTGACGCTTTAACACACCCAGACTTACGACAAGACTACGACCTGACCAATGTAAAAGGGATCTTTGGTCAACAGATCTCTGAGTATGTTTTGGGTTATTGCATTCAATATTTTCGTCACTTTGCATTGTATGAACAACAACAGCGGCAAAAAAAATGGCAACCTCATAGCTACTCATCACTCACTGATAAAGTCATGGTAATTCTAGGAACGGGATCGATTGGTTGCGCTCTTGCAAATACGGCTAAGGCATTAGGCTTTACTGCTTATGGTATTAATCGTTCAGGCATCCCACCCAAAGATTCTCCTTTTGAAAAAGTATTTCACATTACTGAAATGTGTAACGCTTTTAAACAAGCAAGCGTGATTGTCAGTACTTTACCTAAAACAGAACAAACCGTTGGCTTACTTAATATTGAAACGTTAAACGACTGTAATGGCGCATTACTATTTAACGTTGGACGTGGTGATGTCATCGATAATTATGGCTTATTGCATGCCCTAGAGTCGCAATCTCTCTCCCATGCTTTTCTCGATGTTTTTATTAACGAGCCCTTATCTCAAGAATGCCCCTATTGGCACCATCCTAACATCACAGTGACTCCACATATTGCTGCCATCAGTTTTCCTGAGCAGGTTTTCGAGCAATTTTCTGAGAACTACTTACGTTGGCGTGATGGGTTTTCATTATTGAACTTGGTGGATTTTGATAAGGGTTATTAAGGTCATTTAATAAAAAACAAAGCCTGTTTATTCGCAGGCTTCAATATTCTATTAATTAATGTTCAGTTACTGATTTTTTGGTGCGGCGGCAAGTTTTGCTCGTATAAACTCTAAATGATCAAGATAGATCAAATCAGAGACCTGACGAATAACGGCCTCTTCCATCGGTTCAATAATGCCATCGGCATACGCGACAGCCCACATCGCTTCAATTAAATCATAACGTTCATTTGGCATTAAGGCTCTCAGCTTAGTCGTAAACTCATATAAAGACGTCGACGCTTTACTTTTAGCTACCGCTTCAAGCAATAATTGCTGTGCTTGTTCCTCACTAATATCGAGCAGTTTTACCAATAACTGTAATTTCGCGCTATCTTCTCGTTCATCACTTTGATGATCGGCACCTGATACTTCACAAAGTAATGAGGCCATTGCTAAATGCATCGAGGTCGTATCATTTGAGCCGCTTTCTGCCGCTTCATTGATGACTTTTTTTAATAAGGTACGTAATTGTTTAAACATAACTGGCTCTTTATTACTTTCATCTAATTTATGACAATAAAATTATAGCTCTGTTCCAATAAAAAAGGAGACTACAATGAGTCTCCTTTCTATCTAGGATCTTAAACTAAGATTTTATTTATGGTAAGGCTTAGATAAATCATGAACCGCTTCCACAAATACACCTGCATTTTCTGGCGGAACGTCTAAGTGAATACCGTGACCTAAGTTAAATACGTGGCCTGTACCTTCATTACCAAAACCTTCAAGAATTGTACCCACTTCTTGGCGAATACGTTCAGGTTGTGCGTAAAGGATTGATGGGTCCATATTACCTTGTAGAGCCACTTTATCACCAATGCGAGCTTTCGCATCTGCAATGTTGATTGTCCAATCAAGGCCTACGGCATCACAGCCTGTTGCTGCAATTGATTCTAACCACATTCCACCATTCTTCGTGAACAGAGTTACTGGTACACGACGACCTTCATTTTCACGAATTAGGCCATCAACGATCTTATGCATGTACTGCAAAGAGAATTCGTTGTAATCACGAGGAGTTAATACACCACCCCATGTATCAAATACCATCACTGATTGTGCACCCGCTTTAATTTGCGCGTTTAGGTATTCAATAACTGTATCAGCTAATTTATCTAGTAATAGGTGCAATGTTGCTGGCTCTGCATACATCATTTTTTTGATCTTAGTGAATGCTTTTGAGCTTCCACCTTCAACCATGTATGTCGCTAGTGTCCAAGGACTACCAGAAAAACCAATCAGTGGCACTTCGCCTTTTAGATCTTTACGGATCTGACGTACTGCATTCATTACGTATTGCAGTTCACCTTCAGGATCTGGAAGGCCGATTTTAGTTACGTCAGCTTTACAAGTAATTGGGCGTTCAAACTTAGGGCCTTCGCCTGTTTCAAAGTACAGACCTAAACCCATCGCATCAGGGATAGTCAGAATATCTGAAAATAGAATCGCTGCATCTAGAGGAAAACGACGTAAAGGCTGAAGAGTTACTTCTGAAGCAAGCTCTGCATTTTTGCATAGAGACATGAAATCACCAGCTTCTGCTCGTGTCGCCTTGTACTCTGGAAGGTATCGACCTGCTTGGCGCATCATCCAAACTGGTGTGTAATCTACTGGTTGTTTTAATAACGCACGTAAATAGCGGTCATTTTTTAATTCTGTCATGATCTTTCCTTATATTTAGCTCCCGCTATTGTAGCACTCAATCTCTGGAACAAAAGCTTACCTTTGTTATCAAGATCATATTTACTTAACTCTTCTATATTCAAGCTTCTTTGATGTCACTAAGGGTCGAATCGATTAATGATCTTGCTATCGTACCCTTTGGTGCTAATTCAGGTAAATTATCTAAATTAAACCAATCAGCTTTGATCAACTCTGTTTTATCCACTTTAATTTCTCCTGAATCATAATCCGCCATATATCCCATCATTAAACTGGATGGAAATGCCCAAGGCTGACTTGCGATATAACGAATATTTTTTATTTTAATACCAGTCTCTTCATAAACTTCTCGCTCAACCGCCATCTCTAACGTTTCACCCACCTCAACAAAACCAGCAAGAACAGTGAATAATCCGCCTTTATGTCGTTGGTGCTGTGCTAATAAAATGGTATCACCTCGACGTACCGCAACAATAATTGAAGGAAAAATACGGGGGTAATGCAATTTTCTACATTCATTACATTGCATGGCTATTTGATTGAGATTTAATTGCGTTCGGCCACCACATTGAGGGCAAAAACGAAATTCACGAGCCATGAACCCATATTGAATCGCTTTACTTATCATTAGAAATAACGGTTCTTTAACCTGTAGTAGTTCTCTCAAGCTAGTGTATTCAACGGTTTGTTCTAGGTGTTCATCATTGAGCCACATAACAGGAAAACCGTCATAATCACCAATGCATACCGCTTGCTCAAAAGGTAAATTAAGCTCAATGGCACTCCCGCAAGGAAGGTTACTGCCCTCTAGCCAAATTGCTGAATCATTTACGACACACCAGTACGCGTTTGTATGTTGGTTTAACATCTTTATCACAACCCTCTTGCAGCCATCAATATTTACTGGCAATCTTAAAGAACATAGTAATGAGTGTATACCCAACCGATCCTCTCTGAAACTGTATTTTAATATGTTGGGTATAGATATAAGACGTTGGTTTATTGCTTGCAACTACAAGGATATCGTTATGCTTACTAAACTAAATCAATTCCAAGAACAATGGGGTGGGAATAACGATGTTATTGACCACTGGCTTTCTACTCGACAAGATCTCCTTGTGGAATTTTGTAAATTAGCTGGACTCCCTCCATTTGATAACTCTTCCTCTTCACTTCCTTCTTTTTCATCCATTCAATCATTTACACAGCATTTGATCGACTATATTTCTGAAGGCCACTTTAAAATTTACAATATGGTAATGGCTAAATGGGATGCGACGGGCTTTTCTCCAACAGAAGAAATGAGTCAACTATATGCCAATATTACAAAAACCACGGACCCGATTCTTAATTTCACAGATAAATATTCAAAAGAAAATGAGGCTTTATTATTAAGTGATTTTGATAATGATTTTTCTATTTTAGGAGAAATTATTGAAGTGAGGTTTGAATTAGAAGATGGCTTAATCGAACTTATTGTGAGTAGTTTAAGTCACCCACCAGGTGCGTAATGTCGATAAGTAGTTATTAATTTCAACACAGTTATCGAGTATTTTAACCAGCTAAGATGATCAGTTATTTACTACGATTAGTATTATTTTTTAGTTATTAAATAATTGATATTAAAAAGCCGCCCATATTGAATATGAGCGGCTTTTATTTTAAAGCAAAACTATTAAGGCTTAATTACTCTTCAGAAGAGAATCCTGCATTTAATAGAGCGGCTAAGTTATCAGTCGCTTGTTCAGCAGAAGGAGCTTCTTGTTCCATTGCTTTTTGCTTTTGACGTTCTTGGTGGTATGCGAAACCTGTACCCGCTGGAATTAAACGACCAACGATTACGTTTTCTTTCAGACCACGTAGTTCATCACGCTTACCAGAAACAGCTGCTTCAGTAAGTACGCGCGTCGTTTCTTGGAACGATGCAGCAGAGATGAACGACTCAGTAGCAAGAGACGCTTTAGTAATACCTAGTAGATCACGTTCGAAACGAGCTGGTTCCTTACCTTCTGCTTCAAGCAGACGGTTTGCAATCGTTACGTTAGCGAATTCTAGCTGTTCACCTTCAAGGAAGGTAGAATCGCCAGAATGTGTGATAGTACACTTACGTAGCATTTGACGAACGATAGTCTCAATGTGCTTATCGTTAATCTTAACGCCTTGTAAACGGTAAACTTCTTGAACTTCGTTAGTGATGTATTCAGTAACTGCATGAATACCACGTAAACGTAGGATATCATGTGGAGTTTCTGGACCATCAGAGATAACGTCACCACGTTCAACTTTATCACCATCAAAGATGTTAAGTTGACGGTGCTTATGAATCATTTCTTCATAAACTTCGTTGTTATCGTCACGAGTGATCAATAAGCGTACTTTACCTTTAGTTTCTTTACCAAACGCAACAATACCTGCGTGCTCAGCAAGAATTGCTGGCTCTTTAGGTTTACGAGCTTCAAATAAGTCCGCAACGCGTGGAAGACCACCGGTAATATCTTTAGTACCACTTGAAGCTTGAGGAATACGAGCTAGTGTTTCACCGATACCTACGTTACCACCATCTGCAAGGTTAACAATCGCCTTACCAGGTAGGAAGTATTGTGCTGGCATTTCAGTACCAGGGATCATGATGTCACGACCATTCGCATCAACAAGTTTCACTGTTGGACGCATGTCTTTACCAGCAGAAGCACGCTCAGCCGCATCAAGGATAACAATTGAAGATAGACCAGTTAACTCATCAGTTTGAGTTGTAATTGTCACACCATCAATCATGTCCACGAATTGAACTTGACCTTGTACTTCAGTGATGATTGGCATTGTATGCGGGTCCCAAGCAGCGATCTTATCGCCTTGAACCACTGCATCACCATCTTTCTTAGAAAGAATAGTACCGTAAGATAGCTTATAGCTCTCTTTTGTACGGCCATGCTCATCAATAACTGTCATTTCAGAAGCACGAGATGTGATAACTAAGTTACCTTCACCGTTTGTTACGTGCTTAGCATTATGAAGCTTGATCGAACCAGTCGTCTTAACTTGAATGCTATTGTCTGCTGCTGCCGTAGATGCCGCACCACCGATGTGGAACGTACGCATCGTTAGCTGTGTACCAGGTTCACCGATTGATTGAGCAGCAATAACACCTACTGACTCACCTTGGTTTACCATGTGACCACGAGCCAAGTCACGACCGTAACAGTTAGCACAACAACCGAAGTCAGCTTCACAGCTTACTACTGAACGTACTTTAATCTGGTCAACTGAATTTTCTTCAACGATTTGACACTGCTTCTCATCAAGAAGCGTGTTACGTGGAAGAAGAATCTCATCTGTACCAGGTTTCAATACATCTTCAGCAACCACACGACCTAGAACACGCTCGTGTAGAGGTTCTTTAACATCACCACCTTCAATTAGAGGGATCATGGTTACACCTTCCAGTGTTCCACAGTCATCTAAATGAACTACAACATCTTGAGCAACATCAACTAAACGACGAGTCAGGTAACCTGAGTTCGCTGTTTTAAGTGCTGTATCGGCAAGAGACCTTTACGCGCACCATGCGTTGAGATGAAGTATTGGTTTACGTTTAGACCTTCACGGAAGTTCGCCGTGATCGGTGTTTCGATGATTGAACCATCTGGTTTCGCCATCAGACCACGCATACCTGCAAGCTGACGAATCTGAGCTGCAGAACCACGAGCACCTGAATCGGCCATCATGTAAACGCTGTTAAACGATTCTTGCTGCTCTTCTTCACCATCGCGGTTAAGCACGGTTTCTGAAGACAAGTTATCCATCATCTCTTTAGCAACTTGTTCATTCGTTGCTGCCCAGATATCGATAACTTTGTTGTAACGTTCGCCTGCAGTTACAAGACCAGATTGGTACTGTTCTTGAATTTGCTTAACTTCTTCTTCTGCATCAGCAACTTTAGTGTACTTAGCATCAGGGATAACCATGTCATCGATACCAACAGACGCACCAGACAATGCTGCGTATGCGAAACCTGTGTACATGATTTGGTCAGCAAACACTACTGTGTCTTTTAGACCAAGAGAACGATATGCTTCGTTTAGTAGGTTAGAGATTTGCTTCTTACCTAACTTCTGGTTAATGATGCTGTAAGGTAGACCTTCAGGAACGATCTGCCATAGCATTGCACGACCAACAGTCGTATCAACCAGTTTAGTTTCACGAGTTTCAATACCGTTTTCATCACGAAGTACTTCTGTGATTCGAACTTTAACGCGAGCATGTAGCTCTGCACAACCTGTACGGTATGCTTTCTCAGCTTCAGCAAAACCTTCAAGGTACATGCCTTCGCCTTTCGCGTTAATTTTGTCACGTGTCATGTAGTACAGACCTAATACAACATCCTGAGAAGGAACGATGATTGGGTCGCCTGATGCTGGCGACAGAATGTTATTCGTCGACATCATTAGTGTACGTGCTTCTAATTGAGCTTCCAGAGTTAGAGGTACGTGTACCGCCATCTGGTCACCATCGAAGTCGGCGTTATATGCCGCACACACAAGTGGGTGAAGCTGAATCGCTTTACCTTCGATTAGTACTGGTTCAAACGCTTGAATACCAAGACGGTGAAGTGTTGGTGCACGGTTAAGCAGTACTGGGTGTTCACGAATTACGTCATCTAGGATATCCCAAACGATCGCTTCTTCGCGCTCTACCATTTTCTTAGCAGCTTTGATTGTCGTAGCAAGACCGCGACCTTCTAATTTGCTGTAGATAAATGGTTTAAATAGTTCAAGTGCCATCTTCTTAGGAAGACCACACTGATGTAGACGAAGGTATGGACCTACTGTAATTACAGAACGACCAGAGTAGTCTACACGTTTACCAAGCAAGTTCTGACGGAAACGACCTTGTTTACCCTTGATCATATCAGCAAGAGATTTAAGAGGACGCTTGTTAGAACCTGTAATCGCACGACCACGACGACCGTTATCAAGCAGCGCATCCACAGACTCTTGCAACATACGTTTTTCGTTACGTACAATGATGTCTGGTGCAGCTAGGTCTAAAAGACGCTTCAAACGGTTATTACGGTTAATCACACGACGGTATAAGTCATTTAGATCAGACGTAGCAAAACGGCCGCCATCTAGTGGTACTAGAGGACGAAGATCTGGCGGAAGTACAGGTAGAACAGTTAAGATCATCCATTCTGGATTATTACCAGATTGAACGAATGCTTCTACAAGTTTCAAACGCTTAGTCAGTTTCTTACGTTTTGTTTCTGAGTTAGTAGTTTCTAACTCTTCACGCATGTCTTCGATTTCAGCTTGCATGTCCATAGAGCCAAGCAAGTCTTTAATCGCTTCCGCACCCATCTTAGCTGTAAATTCGTCACCGAACTCTTCTAGCTTATCAAGGTAGTCTTCTTCTGAAAGAAGTTGGCTGCGCTCTAAGTCAGTCATACCCGGCTCTGTAACCACATATGATTCAAAATAAAGTACACGTTCGATATCACGTAGAGGAATGTCCATTAACAAACCAATACGAGATGGAAGTGACTTCAGGAACCAGATATGTGCAACAGGAGACGCAAGTTCAATATGGCCCATACGGTCACGACGAACTTTAGTTTGCGTTACTTCTACGCCACATTTTTCACAGATAACACCACGGTGCTTCAGGCGCTTATATTTACCACATAAGCACTCGTAGTCTTTAACTGGGCCAAAGATACGTGCACAGAAAAGACCGTCACGTTCTGGCTTAAAGGTACGATAGTTGATTGTTTCTGGCTTTTTAACTTCACCAAAAGACCATGAACGAATTTGGTCAGGTGAAGCAAGACCGATTTTGATTGCATCAAATTCTTCGGTCTTGTGTTGTGCTTTCAGAAACTTTAATAAGTCTTTCACATTCGGCTCCTGTAAGGAGAAAAAAGGCGCTCGGCGAGCGCCTTATATTCTACCGAACAATCTCAATGAGATTATTCTTCGTCTTCTAACTCGATGTTGATACCAAGTGAGCGGATTTCTTTCAACAATACGTTGAATGATTCTGGCATACCTGGTTCCATACGATGATCGCCATCTACGATGTTCTTATACATCTTAGTACGACCGTTCACGTCATCCGACTTAACGGTTAGCATTTCTTGTAGAGTATATGCAGCACCATATGCTTCAAGTGCCCATACTTCCATCTCACCGAAACGCTGACCACCGAACTGAGCTTTACCACCAAGTGGTTGCTGAGTTACAAGGCTGTAAGAGCCGGTAGAACGTGCGTGCATCTTGTCATCAACTAAGTGGTTTAGTTTTAGCATGTACATGTAACCAACAGTTACAGGACGCTCAAACTCATCACCAGTACGACCATCAAACAATTTCAATTGACCAGATTCTGGTAAATCTACTAGTTTTAATAGTTCTTTAATTGAGGCTTCTGGAGCACCATCAAAGATTGGTGTTGCGATTGGTAAACCACCACGTAAGTTCTTAATTAATGTACGAACTTCGTCATCTGACAATGCAGCAATGTCTACTTCTTGGCGAGTTTCACCAAGATCGTATACTTTTTGTAAGAAGTTACGGAACTTATGCAGTTCTTGTTGCTCTTTAAGCATTTGGTTAAGTTTGTCACCAACGCCTTTCGCAGCAAGACCCATATGAACTTCAAGAATTTGACCGATGTTCATACGAGAAGGTACACCCAGAGGATTCAATACGATATCTACTGGCTGACCTTTTTCATCATAAGGCATGTCTTCAACAGGGTTGATCTTAGAGATTACACCCTTGTTACCATGACGACCCGCCATCTTATCACCAGGCTGAATTCGACGTTTTACCGCTAGGTAAACTTTAACGATTTTCAGTACGCCAGGTGCAAGATCATCACCTTGAGTGATCTTACGACGTTTAGTTTCGAATTTCTTATCGAACTCTGCTTTAAGCTCATCATATTGCTCAGCAAGCTGTTCAAGTTGATTCTGTTGAGATTCGTCGTCAAGCGTGATTTCTAACCACTGCTTACGATCCATCGCATCAAGCTTAACTTCAGAAGTACCTGCAGCAAGTAGAAGTGTGCGAACACGTGCTAATAAGCCACCTTCAAGAATCTGGAATTCTTCAGTAATGTCTTTCTTAGCTTCTTTAAGCTGCATTTGTTCGATTTCTAGAGCACGTTTATCTTTTTCAACACCATCACGAGTAAATACTTGTACATCAATGATAGTACCTGAAACAGAGTTTGGTACACGTAGAGAAGAATCTTTAACATCAGATGCTTTTTCACCGAAGATAGCTCGTAGTAGCTTCTCTTCAGGAGTCAGTTGAGTTTCACCTTTAGGTGTTACTTTACCAACTAGGATGTCACCACCCTTAACTTCAGCACCAATGTAAACAATACCTGATTCATCAAGTTTAGACAGTGCAGCTTCACCTACATTAGGGATATCTGCAGTGATCTCTTCTGAACCAAGTTTAGTATCACGAGCCACACAAGATAGTTCTTGAATATGGATTGTCGTGAAACGGTCTTCCTGAACTACACGCTCAGATACAAGGATTGAATCCTCGAAGTTATAACCATTCCAAGGCATGAACGCGATACGCATGTTCTGACCAAGTGCAAGCTCACCAAGATCCGTTGAAGGACCATCAGCAAGTACATCACCACGAGTTACAGGTTCACCAGGAAGTACTGTAGGACGTTGGTTGATACACGTATTTTGGTTAGAACGAGTGTATTTTGTTAAGTTGTAGATATCGATACCAGCTTCGCCAGGTACCAATTCTTCTTCGTTCACTTTAATAACGATACGAGAAGCATCTACAGACTGAACCATACCGCCACGTTTCGCAACTGCAGTTACACCTGAATCGACTGCTACACTACGTTCAATACCAGTACCAACTAAAGGCTTATCAGCTCTTAGTGTAGGTACAGCTTGACGTTGCATGTTCGCGCCCATCAAGGCACGGTTCGCATCATCGTGTTCTAGGAACGGGATAAGCGATGCAGCTACAGATACAACTTGGTTTGTCGCGACATCCATATATTGAATGTGTTCACGTGGGTGTAGGCCAGATTCACCTTTCTGACGAGCGATGATTAGTTCATCAGCGAAAGTACCTTCTTCTGTTAACACGGCATTCGCCTGTGCAATAACAAAAGTACCTTCTTCAATCGCAGATAGGTAATCTACATCTTCAGTCACAACATTATCAACAACACGACGATATGGAGTTTCTAAGAAACCATATTCATTACATCGAGCGTAAGCTGATAATGAGTTAATTAGACCGATGTTTGGACCTTCAGGTGTTTCGATTGGACATAGGCGACCGTAGTGAGTCGCGTGTACATCACGAACTTCGAAACCAGCACGCTCACGAGTTAGACCACCAGGACCTAAAGCAGAAATACGACGTTTGTGCGTAACTTCTGACAATGGGTTATTCTGATCCATAAACTGAGATAGCTGTGAAGAACCAAAGAATTCTTTAACTGCAGCTGAAATCGGCTTAGCATTGATAAGGTCTTGAGGCATAATAGCATCAAGATCACCAAGACTTAAACGCTCACGAACAGCACGTTCTACACGAACTAGACCAACACGGAATTGGTTTTCTGCCATTTCGCCAACAGAACGAATACGACGGTTACCAAGGTGATCGATATCATCAACCTCGCCTTTACCGTTACGAATATCGATCAGCTTGCGCATAACCTCGATGATGTCTTTCTCATCAAGAATACCATTACCTTCATCATTATCACGGCCAATTGAGCTATTAAACTTCATACGACCAACAGTCGATAAGTCATAGCGATCTTCAGAGAAGAATAGGCTTTCAAATAATGATTCAGCAGCTTCTTTTGTTGGTGGCTCGCCTGGGCGCATCATTCGGTAAATTTCAACTAGAGCCGATAGACGGTCAACAGTTGAATCAGCACGTAATGTGTCTGAAATGTATGCACCATGATCAAGGTCATTCGTAAATAACACTTCGATCTTCTTATGGCCAGCTTGAGATAAATTAGCAAGATCTTCTAAGCTAAACTCTTGGTTAGCTGCGATAATGATCTCGCCTGTGTCTTCATTCACATAATCGTGAGAAGCCACTTTACCTACGATATAATCCACTGGTACTTCGATATAGTTTACTTCGTCTTTCGTCAATTGACGGATATGACGTGCAGTAATACGACGACCGGCTTCAACATAAACCTTGCCGTTCGATTCGATATCGAATGTTGCAGTCTCACCACGTAAACGCTCAGGAAGTAATTCCATCATTAGCGTTTGATCTTTCACTTCAAATACAACTTTGTCGAAGAATAAATCTAAGATTTCTTCTGTTGTCTTGCGAAGTGCACGTAAGATGATCGTTGCTGGTAATTTACGACGACGGTCGATACGTACGAATAAGTTATCCTTAGGATCAAATTCGAAGTCTAACCATGAACCACGGTAAGGAATTACACGTGCGTTATAAAGAACTTTACCAGATGAATGGGTTTTACCCTTATCGCTGTCGAAGAAGACACCTGGGCTGCGGTGCAGCTGGGATACGATAACCCTTTCAGTACCATTGATTACAAAAGTACCATTGTCTGTCATAAGCGGAATTTCGCCCATGTAGACTTCTTGTTCTTTAATGTCTTTTACCGTGCCTGCAGGTGCATCTTTATCGTACACAACTAAACGCAGTTTAACACGTAGAGGTGCAGAATATGTAACACCGCGGATTTGACATTCTTTAACGTCAAATTCTGGCTCACGGAGATTGTAGCTAACGTATTCTAGCTTAGAGTTGCCGTTATAGCTCTGAATTGGAAAAACAGAACGGAAAGCAGCCTCAAGACCGTATTGCCCTTCAGGATCTTGCTCGATAAACTTAGTAAAAGAATCAAGCTGGATCGATAGCAAGTATGGTATGTCCAACACTTGTGGACGCTTACCAAAATCCTTACGGATGCGCTTTTTCTCTGTATAAGAGTAAACCATGGGGTTCCTCAGCTCGCTGATAAGTGACCCGAACCATCCGCCTTCGAAAGGTTGGGACAGTAACTAATAACACTGTTTTCTGTAGGACATAATCTCTGATTGAGATTATGTTTTTTGCTCGGATATAGGGACTTTAAACAGTGTGAAATTACCCTAAACCCTACAGCGCAAAAAGGCCGGTGGTTAATAAACCACCAGCCATTAGCCGTTAGGCTATGAAACTAAGTAATAATTACTTGATTTCAACAGTTGCACCAGCTTCTTCAAGCTGTGCTTTAAGGCCTTCAGCTTCAGCTTTATCAACGCCTTCTTTAAGTGCAGCAGGAGCTGAGTCTACAAGACCCTTAGCTTCTTTCAGGCCAAGACCTGTAGCGCCACGTACTGCTTTGATTACAGAAACTTTGTTTCCGCCAACAGCAGTTAGGATTACGTCAAATTCAGTTTGCTCTTCAGCAGCTTCAGCAGCAGCGCCACCAGCAACTACTGCAGCAGCAGCAGTAACACCGAATTTTTCTTCCATAGCTTCGATAAGCTCAACAACTTGCATTACAGACATTTCTGCAACTGCGTCTAGGATTTGCTCGTTAGTAATAGACATAACAATTCTCTTTTAAGTCAACAATAATTTATTTTGTAATCAAATAAAGCAGGGCTTATGCCGCAACTTCTTCTTTTTGATCACGAACAGCAGCGATAGTACGTACCAATTTACCAGCAGAAGCTTCTTTCATGCACATCATTAAGCGTGCGATAGCTTCGTCGTAAGTTGGTAGTGTCGCTAGTACATCAGCATCAGTAACTGCGCCTTCAAATGCAGCAGCTTTGATCTCGAAGTCTTTATTCTCTTTAGCAAAGTCTTTAAAAAGACGTGCTGCAGCACCTGGGTGCTCGTTAGAGAATGCAAGTAGAGACGGACCAGTAAAGGTGTCTTGTAGACACTCATACTCAGTACCTTCTACTGCACGACGTGCTAAAGTGTTACGAACAACTCTCATGTAAACACCCGCTTCACGCGCTTGTTTACGTAGAGAAGTCATCGCGCCAACAGTAACGCCACGAGAATCAGCTACAACTGCAGAAAGTGCACCACTGGCTGCTTCGTTGACTTCAGCAACAATTGCTTTTTTGTCTTGAAGATTTAAAGCCATTTGGATTAACCTCTGGTTGTGATTACACCACTCACTACAAAATGTAGGAGAGTAATTACGATGCATTCCCAGAAAGCTAATTTTAAAAATTAGCCTTTAGTTCGGGCACCGTCTACGCAGGTTTTATTAAGCTCTTTTACAAGCGCCTACGGTCTTGGACGGAGACTATTCAATAAAAATCAAACAGCCCCAACCATAAATTTGATAAGCGCAGAATTATACACAAATCCTACGCTTTTGCAAATTAGTTTGTAGCAGTATCTAGAGTCGCTTGATCTAGAGATACGCCAGCACCCATTGTAGTTGAGATGCTTACCTTCTTCAGAAAAACACCTTTCGCTGAAGTTGGTTTTGCTTTCTTAAGTGCAACTAGAAGAGATTCTAAGTTCTCTTTAAGTTGAGCGCCATCAAAATCCACTTTACCGATAGTAGTGTGGATGATGCCGTTTTTGTCGTTACGGTAACGAACCTGACCAGCTTTCGCATTTTTAACTGCTTGAGCAACATTAGGAGTTACAGTACCAACTTTAGGGTTTGGCATAAGACCGCGAGGACCTAGGATTGTACCTAGTTGACCAACAACGCGCATTGCATCTGGAGAAGCAACAACAACGTCAAAGTTCATTTCGCCTTTCTTAACTAGTTCAGCAAGATCTTCCATGCCTACTAGATCAGCGCCAGCTTCTTTAGCTGCTTCTGCGTTTGCACCTTGAGTGAACACAGCAACACGGATATCACGACCAGTACCGTGAGGTAGTACTGTTGCACCACGTACGTTTTGGTCTGATTTACGTGCATCAATGCCAAGGTTGATAGCAACATCAACACTTTCATTGAATTTAGCGGTAGCTAGTTCTTTAAGAAGAGCAACAGCTTCGTTGATTTCGTAGTCTTTAGTAACTTCCACTTTTTCGCGGATATTACGCATACGCTTAGTAAGTTTAGCCATTTTATTAACCCTCTACCACTAGACCCATTGAACGAGCAGTACCAGCAATTGAACGCTTCATAGCTTCAATGTCAGCACCAGTCATGTCCGCAGCTTTAGTTTCTGCGATCTCTTGTACTTGAGCGTCAGTAATAGTACCAACTTTCTCAGTGTTTGGACGACCAGAACCAGACTTAACGCCAGCAGCTTTCTTAAGAAGAACAGCAGCAGGTGGAGTCTTAGTAATAAACGTGAAAGAACGGTCGTTGTATACAGAGATAACAACTGGAGTAGGTAGACCTTTCTCAACAGATTCTGTTCTTGCGTTAAACGCTTTACAGAATTCCATGATATTAACACCGTGTTGACCTAGAGCAGGACCAACTGGTGGACTTGGGTTCGCCATACCTGCTGCAACTTGCAGTTTGATATAAGCTTCAACTTTCTTAGCCATAATATTTCCTAATTTTGGGTTCAAACGCCATCCAACTGGATTAGCTCCCCGTTAACAAAAACGCGCGAAATTATAATAATAATTCGCGCGTTTTACAATAGCTTTGCTGATTTTTCGATCAGTTTTTTTCTACTTGGCTAAACTCTAGTTCAACTGGAGTTGCACGACCAAAGATAGAAACAGACACTTTGATACGACTTTTTTCGTAATCAACTTCTTCCACTGTACCATTAAAGTCAGCAAATGGACCTTCAGTAACACGAACCACTTCACCAGCTTCAAATAATGTCTTAGGACGAGGGGCTTCACTCGCTTGTGCAAGACGATTTAAAATAGCATCAGCTTCTTTATCTGTAATTGGTGCTGGGCGATCTGAAGTACCACCAATGAACCCCATAACACGTGGAATACTACGTACCAAGTGCCATGATTCATCATTCATGATCATTTGCACTAACACGTAACCAGGGAAAAATTTACGTTCGCTTTTACGACGCTGGCCAGCACGCATTTCTACCACTTCTTCAGTTGGTACAAGCACTTCGCCAAATAACTCTTCCATGTTATGAATTTTAATATGTTCGCGTAACGATTGTGATACACGGCCTTCAAAACCTGAAAAGGCTTGAACTACATACCAACGTTTCTTTGGAGCTTCACTCATGATCACTTATCCTCAAACACCTGTGATTAAGCCAATTAGTCTAACCATAATACCATCAATACCCCATAAAATCAGAGCCATTACGATACATACAGCAAGAACAATGAAAGTTGTTTGTGTTGTTTCTTGGCGTGTAGGCCAAACAACTTTACGTACTTCCATTCTTGATTCGCGAGCAAATGCAATTGCAGTTTGACCTTTTGCTGTGAAGGCAGCAATACCACCAGCAGCAGCAATCAATGCAACTACACCGGCAGCTCGAATAACAACAGACAAATCAGCTAGTAAATAATTACCTATAACCGCAGCAGAAAGTAGTACTAGAACTAGTAACCACTTAACTGTATCAACTGCGCCTGAAGTTTCTGTCGTCTCAGTATTTGTTTTCATAAACCAACCTGTGACATAACTAAAATCATTTTCCATCATTAGACAGAAATTCAAAAACAAGAGTAAATATACCCTACTCTCTTCATCCTATAAACCAGCGATTTGCTAATTTATCTGCGCTGTGCTCTGCATTTTCTTAAAATTATAGAGTAAAAATAAAACAACACACAATACAACGCAGAAAAAGGGCATCGAATGATGCCCTTTTTATTAGTACTTAGTCAAATCTTAAGCGAAGATTTTAGCAACAACACCAGCACCAACTGTACGGCCACCTTCACGGATTGCGAAGCGTAGACCTTCGTCCATAGCGATTGGAGCGATTAGCTCAACCGTCATTTGAACGTTGTCACCAGGCATTACCATTTCAACACCTTCAGGAAGTGTGATATCGCCAGTTACATCCGTTGTACGGAAGTAAAACTGTGGACGGTAGCCTTTGAAGAAAGGAGTATGACGGCCGCCTTCATCTTTAGAAAGAACGTATACTTCTGACTCAAATTTAGTGTGTGGGTTGATTGAACCTTTAGCAGCAAGTACTTGGCCACGCTCAACGTCATCACGCTTAGTACCACGTAGAAGTGCACCAACGTTCTCACCAGCACGACCTTCGTCAAGCAGTTTACGGAACATTTCAACACCAGTACATGTAGAAACTGTAGTTTCTTTGATACCAATGATTTCTACTTCGTCACCTACACGTAGGATACCACGTTCGATACGACCAGTAACAACAGTACCACGACCTTGAATTGAGAATACATCTTCAATAGGAAGTAGGAAAGGCATGTCTACAGCACGCTCTGGAAGAGGAATGTAAGAATCTAGTGCTTCTGCAAGCTCAACGATTTTATCTTCCCATTGTTTTTCGCCTTGTAGAGCACCAAGAGCTGAACCTTGGATTACTGGTAAATCATCACCTGGGTAATCGTATTCAGAAAGAAGTTCACGAACTTCCATTTCTACTAGCTCTAGAAGCTCTTCATCATCAACCATGTCACATTTGTTCATGAATACGATGATGTAAGGGATACCAACTTGACGACCAAGTAGGATGTGCTCACGTGTTTGTGGCATTGGACCATCAGTTGCAGCAACAACTAGGATACCACCATCCATTTGAGCAGCACCAGTGATCATGTTTTTAACATAATCGGCGTGTCCAGGACAGTCAACGTGTGCATAGTGACGCTCAGGTGTATCGTACTCAACGTGAGAAGTTGAGATTGTGATACCACGCTCGCGCTCTTCTGGAGCGTTATCGATTGATGCGAAATCTTTAGCAACACCACCGTACACTTTTGCAAGTGTAGTACAGATAGCAGCAGTTAGAGTTGTTTTACCGTGGTCGACGTGGCCGATAGTACCAACGTTTACGTGCGGTTTCGTACGTTCAAATTTTTCTTTAGACATGATGTCTCCTAGGTACGGCTATTGGTGGCATTAATATGACCACGTAACCAAAAATATATTTAAAAATTATAAGGGGAAATAGAAGATGGAGCGTGCAGCGGGAATCGAACCCGCATCATCAGCTTGGAAGGCTGAGGTAATAGCCATTATACGATGCACGCATGTAACTCGGCGGAGCTATTTCACCTTGAATATGGTGGAGGGGGACGGATTCGAACCATCGAAGCTTTCGCGGCAGATTTACAGTCTGCTCCCTTTGGCCACTCGGGAACCCCTCCAAATTTTTAATTTCTTTTACTATTAAAAAGAAATGGTGCCGACTACCGGAGTCGAACTGGTGACCTACTGATTACAAGTCAGTTGCTCTACCTACTGAGCTAAGTCGGCACAATTGGTGCGCATTCTAGTTAATCTCGAAATATCATGCAACCGAAAAATCAAATAAAATGTTTTTTTTTACTTTTTCAATACTATTTCTAGTAATTTCATCAACGACATTGCTGAAAATAAGATAAGAACACTTTTTTCTTATTCTGCCTTATTGTATTGTTCACCTTTCATAATATCCGACTGGTAAGTAATGTGAGCTCTTATTTAACGTTTTCCCGTGATCATTGGGCCGAGTTGCGTAACTCAACACCTCTAACCTTGACAGAACAAGAACTCACACACCTTCGTGGAATTAATGAAAATATAAATATCATCGAAGTTGAAGAAATTTATCTTCCTTTAATCCGTTTACTTCAGCTAAATATTGAAAAACATAGAGAGAAAAATGCTGTTTTAGAGCATTTTTTATTAAATGATGCCATCAATTCCCCATTTATTATTGGTATTGCAGGTAGCGTCGCTGTAGGGAAAAGTACTACCGCCCGAATTATTCAGACTCTTTTAAATCAATTAGTCCCTGATTTAAAAACAGACTTAATCACAACAGACGGTTTTTTATATCCAAATAAACTTCTTAATCATAAAGGGATCATGCATAGAAAAGGGTTCCCTGAATCATACGATATGCAATCATTAGTTTCTTTTATTGCCGATGTCAAAAGCGGTCATGATGCGGTAGAAGCGCCAATATATTCACATTTAACCTATGATATAACGACTGAGAAAAAAGTTATCTCTAAACCTGATATTTTAATAATTGAAGGGCTAAATGTATTACAAAATAGCTATGATTATCCAGATAAACAGCATAATCGCTTTGTCTCAGATTTCTTAGATTTTTCAATCTATGTTGATGCATCTAAAAAACAACTCAAAGAATGGTACGTTGCTCGTTTTTTAAAATTAAGAACTAGTGCTTTTAAGCAAAAAGGGGCTTATTTTTCACACTACACAGAACTATCTACAGCAGAATCAATTGTAAAAGCTAATCACATTTGGGATACGATTAATGGCTTAAACCTAGAAGAGAATATTTTGCCTACGAGAAATAGAGCTAATTTAATCTTATCAAAAACAGAAAATCACTCAATAAATAAAGTATCAATCAGAAAGTAACTAGTTTTTTTGAATAGAGACTTCTCCTCCAATAAATGGGGTTAGAATTCCATTTTTCTCTAATAAAATAGCTCCTTGTTCATCAATACCTTTACAAATTCCTTTAGTAACAGTCGAGCCTAGCTGTAAGGATATTTCTCTATCCATAAAATTATCTAAGCTTTTCCATCTTTCAATAAATGGTTTTAACCCTTCTGATTCAAATTCATTCATAACATCAAATAAAGATATTAATAACTCATTGGCAAGCTTATTTCTTTGCATTTTCCCTCCCCCTAATGCAGATGCTAAATCAACCCAAGGTTGTCCAATATCATCATTAAATCGCTCATCAAGATCTATATTTATCCCAACACCTACAACAATATGTGCTGCACCACCAGACTGCGCTGAAAGCTCAATCAAAACTCCAGCTAATTTTTTTTCATTCCAGTAAATATCATTTGGCCATTTTAATTTTAAATTAGTACACCCTAGCTTTTCCAAGGCATTTACCACAGCAACCCCAATGGCAAGGCTTAACCCCATAGTTGCAGGTAAACCATCATCTAATTTCCAATATAAAGAGAAATAAATATTACTTCCAAATGGAGATACCCACTTCCTACCTCTTCGCCCTCGACCTGCTGTTTGATACTCTGCAAAACAAGATTGTCCTGACTTAAGCGTTGCCATATTATTCAATAAATATTGATTAGTTGAATCAACAACACCTAAAAGTATTGGGATAGGTAACTGAGCAAAAGTTATTTTATCTTTTGAAAGAAGCTCTATTGGATTAGATAATGCGTATCCCTTTCCTTTTACTTTGTAAATCAACAACCCCCAACCTTGAATTACTGAAATATGCTTACTAATTGCTGAACGAGAAATATCTAATAACTCACCAAGTTCTTCTCCTGAGTGAAATAGTCCATCACTTAACTTACGAAGTATTGCTAACTTTTTAGCATGTTCTTTCATTAAATAACTCCGATAAAAAAGTTTCTTTCGCGCCAAGGTAAAATCGAACTTCGTGCTCTAATTCTATTTGATATTTTTCAAATACTTTGGTTTTCACGTGATTAGCTAAAGTCAAAATATCAGAAGATATGGCTGTGCCGTTATTAATTAATACTAAAGCTTGCTCTTTATGCACTTGTGCACCATTAATTTTAACCCCTTTAAGCCCTGCATTATCAATAAGCCACCCTGCAGCAATTTTTTTCTGGTCACCAAATGGATATGCCGGCATGTTAGGAAAGCGCAAAGTTAAATCAGAATAATGTTCATTTGAAATGATTGGATTTTTAAAAAAACTCCCAGCATTCCCTAGTAGTGCAGGGTCTGGTAGTTTTTCTGTGCGGATTTTACATATTGCCTCATAGACTTCCCTTACTGTTGTTTCTGAACTATTTAAAACTGATAATGGTCCATATGATAATAATGGCGCCCAAGATTTACTTAAACGTAATGTAACTGCGGTAATAATTACATTGTCTTTCAATTCATTCTTGAAAATCGAATCCCTATAATCAAATAAACATTCATCTCTACTTAAACTTTCAACTTTTAACGTTGTTAGATTTAAATATTCTACTGATTCACAAACATCTTTAAACTCTATACCATAAGCACCAATATTTTGAATAGGGGAAGTTCCAACGCACCCAGGAATCATTGCTAAATTTTCAATACCGTAGTAGTGATTATCGACACACCACTCTACAAACTTAGGCCAATCTTCTCCACTAGAAACAGTAATCAAATACTCATTATCAAGTTCTTTAACTTTTTTACCAAAAATACGATTAAGAACAACTATGCCACTAAAAGTACCACAAAATAATGTATTACTGCCTCTCCCTAAAGGAAGTTTAACAAATGTTGAATATTCAGGGCTTGACCAAATATCAATCAAGTCTTGGATACTTTCTGCTTCTAAGATCAATTCTGCCTCTTCGTTTAAGGCAAAACTATTATATTTCTTCAAGTTTTTACTTGGTAAAATTTTCATATCGACTGTATTTTTAAGGCTAAATTAAGTACATTCTAACTTAATACATAAAAACTACATAGAACACCATAAATGAATCTAACTCTTTCATACTTAGATAAACTACGTCTTCCTCTCCTTCATAAGCTTTATAAAGAGAATTACCCATCAGGAAAACCTAAAGGAAAAGAGGAAATCGTCATTCTTGAAGAAAAAAAACGAATAATAGGCTCAATTCGTATAAAAACCTATGATGACTGCCACTTTTTAACAGGTATGATGATTATTCAGGAAAAACGTCAACAGCACTTAGGCAGCTACTTTCTTAGCGAAATAGCACCGTTTCTATCTTTGAGAGAGTCTTATTGCTTATGCGAACCTTATCTTACTAACTTTTACCAACAAAATGGGTTTATATGCATTAGCCACAAATCCTTACCTCATATTATTGCCTCTAAATATGATCGCTATACAAAAGATGGTAAAAAATTAGATGTTCTTGTATATAAAAAAAGCAACAATTAGATATTAATCTCGGCAATAGTAATTTAGTTTGCTAATATTACTGATCTTATATTGATAATTTAATGATCGGTTATGAACTCAAAGCCTCAAGAAAGTAAAGAACAGCTATTAAAGCTTCCAATGCTGTCTCAAAAGCCCGAGAATATTGAAACTCTTCATACTGCAGAGGATTTTCGGTATGAGCTATTACAACAAATAAAGAATGCTAAAAAAAGAATCTATATTGTAGCTCTTTACTTAGAAAATGATGATGCTGGCCGTGAAATCTTTACTGCCTTATATCAAGCAAAACAGAAACAACCGACTCTTGATATAAATGTACTTGTTGATTGGCATAGAGCACAAAGAGGACTAATCGGGGCTGAGAAAAGTGATGGAAATGCGGCACTGTACCGTGAGTTTTCAGAAAAATATAAGTATTCTATTAATGTTCTTGGTGTCCCTGTTAGAAATAAAGAAGTGTTTGGTGTTCTTCATTTAAAAGGTTTTATTTTTGATGATACCGTAATTTACAGTGGCGCTAGTCTAAACGATGTATATTTAGCCCATAAAGAAAAGTATCGTTTTGATCGATATCATATTCTAAATAATCAGTTTTTAGCTAACTCAATGGTTTCATTTATTACTAAGACACTAATTTCCAGTCCTGCTGTAAATTGCTTATCACAACAAAATAGACCAAATACAAAATCATTAAAACCAGCAATAAAAGAGCTACGAAAGCAACTTAGTTTAGTTAATTATCAATTTACACCTCAAATGAGAAAATCAGGTGAAATAGGTATCACACCTCTAGTCGGTTTAGGTCGAAAGGGGAATAAACTGAACAACCATATTCAACTATTGTTAGCTGCTGCCACATCTGAGATTACCATATGTACACCATACTTTAACTTTCCAAAGCCCATTGCAAAAGAGTTGAAAAAAGCATTAAATCGAGGAGTTAAAGTTACCATTATTGTTGGTGATAAAACTGCAAATGACTTTTATATTTCACCAGAAGAAGAGTTTAGAACCATTGCGGGGCTTCCTTACTTATATGAAATGAATCTACGACACTTTGCTAAGGTCAATGAAACAGCAATCGCAAGCAGACAACTATCACTCTGTCTATGGAAACATAAAAACAACAGTTTTCATCTAAAAGGAGTTTGGGTTGATGATGAATTTACACTATTCACTGGTAGTAATTTAAACCCTAGAGCTTGGAAATTAGATCTTGAAAATGGTTTATTAATTCAAGATCCAGAACAGCTTTTAGTTGCAGAGAAAAAAGTTGAACTAGATATTATCCTTGAGCACACTCAATTAGTGGGATCTTACAAGCAAATTGATAAGTTAGAAAACTACCCGTCAGAAGTAAAGCGTTTAATTAAACGAATTAAGCGTTTTAAAGCGGATCATATCTTAAATCAAATTTTATAAACTCATACTTTATCTCTACATACTCGTAGAGATAAAGTACCTCTTCACCAAAAAAGCTTATACCAATTCCGTTAATTAACTTATCAAGTTTAACCAATCTCTAAAGCAGAGTGAGATGACTCTGCCTTTATCTTCACAAAACCGATTCCACGCTCTACATAATGTCTCTACGATATCGTCATAGTTTTCGAAGCACCTGTTTGCTACTTCATTTTGGCGGAGCCAACTCCATACCTGTTCTATAGGGTTAAGCTCGGGAGAATAAGGTGGGATATGAATTATGGTGAGGTTATCAAATTCATCGGCAAGATAGCTCTGGTGGCAACTCGCTTGAACCATGATAACAACAGCATGCTTGCCAGCTGGTGTGGCTTGAGAAATTAATCTGAGTTGCTCTTTCATTGCTTCCATATTGCTCAGGGGAACCACTATCGCTTCAGTTTCTCTTGTCGTGACACATACAGCTCCGAAAAGGTATGCATACTCAAATTGCTGTTGTTGTACTACTCTAGGGCGGGTCCCTTTCTCTGCCCATATGCGCGTTGTTGTATTGCGTTGACCAAATCTAGCCTCGTCTTGAAACCATATTTGAACATCTTTTAAGGGGACGAGACCAGGGATCTTAAGGATCGTTTCGATTGGGAATTTTTTTAAAAGCTTCTTGAGCTTCAACTGACTGCTTAGGATGTTTGGAACGAGTAGTAATCCAACTCAAACCTATGTCATGTAATAACTGATAGAGCCCCGACTTTTTATATGATGTATTGAAGTTGCTTTCTATATAGAGCCCAATGTCTCTTGCTTGAAGACGACCGCCACTCTCATTTACGGTATGTTCGATACATATTCTTTGAGTTGTGATTTTTGCTCGTCTGTTAGGCGATGAGGTCTACCAGAATGTGGTTTCTCTTGAAGTCCTTGAAGACCATTGTTGAGATATGCTTTGACCCATTTATTGACGCTTACTCTGCTAACTTTAAGGTACTTAGCTATTTGAGCGCGACTTTTACCGTCAACAAAATGAGAAACGGATAAATAACGCATTCTAAGTCGAGCATTGGATGTGGAATTAATCAGACTCGGAAATCATGCTTCATAAGGACTCCTTTTAAGAGTCCATATTAGATCATAAAATTAACGGAATTGGTATTATAACCTGAACGATTCGTTTTATTCAGATGTAAAAAAGCCCTAATCTTTCGATTAGGGCTTTCTTGGTGTAGTGGCGGAGTGGACGGGACTCGAACCCGCGACCCCCGGCGTGACAGGCCGGTATTCTAACCAACTGAACTACCACTCCGCAGTGTCTATTCAGGTGTATCTTAATTTAAAAGCCTGGCGATGTCCTACTCTCACATGGGGAAACCCCACACTACCATCGGCGCTATTACGTTTCACTTCTGAGTTCGGCATGGGATCAGGTGGGTCCATAACGCTATGGTCGCCAAGCAAATTCTTTTTATCTACCTCACTAAGAGATAAATAATAATCTGGAAAGCCGCTATTCTGTTCTTAATCACATTCAATCTGTTTCTTGTCACTTCAAATCCGTTCAAAACCCCTTGGGTGTTGTATGGTTAAGCCTCACGGGCAATTAGTACAGGTTAGCTCAATGCCTCGCAGCACTTACACACCCTGCCTATCTACGTCGTAGTCTCCAACAACCCTTTAGGATACGTATAGTATCAGGGATGACTCATCTCAAGGCTCGCTTCACGCTTAGATGCTTTCAGCGTTTATCGATCCCGAACTTAGCTACCGGGCAATGCTACTGGCGTAACAACCCGAACACCAGAGGTTCGTCCACTCCGGTCCTCTCGTACTAGGAGCAGCCCCTTTCAATCATCCAACGCCCACGGCAGATAGGGACCGAACTGTCTCACGACGTTCTAAACCCAGCTCGCGTACCACTTTAAATGGCGAACAGCCATACCCTTGGGACCGACTTCAGCCCCAGGATGTGATGAGCCGACATCGAGGTGCCAAACACCGCCGTCGATATGAACTCTTGGGCGGTATCAGCCTGTTATCCCCGGAGTACCTTTTATCCGTTGAGCGATGGCCCTTCCATTCAGAACCACCGGATCACTATGACCTACTTTCGTACCTGCTCGAATTGTCATTCTCGCAGTCAAGCGGGCTTATGCCATTGCACTAACCACACGATGTCCAACCGTGTTTAGCCCACCTTCGTGCTCCTCCGTTACTCTTTGGGAGGAGACCGCCCCAGTCAAACTACCCACCAGGCACTGTCCGCAACCCCGATAAGGGGCCAACGTTAGAACATCAAGCATACAAGGGTGGTATTTCAAGATTGCCTCCACCAATACTAGCGTACTGGTTTCAAAGGCTCCCACCTATCCTACACATGTAGGGTCAATGTTCAGTGCCAAGCTGTAGTAAAGGTTCACGGGGTCTTTCCGTCTAGCCGCGGGTACACTGCATCTTCACAGCGATTTCAATTTCACTGAGTCTCGGGTGGAGACAGCGTGGCCATCATTACGCCATTCGTGCAGGTCGGAACTTACCCGACAAGGAATTTCGCTACCTTAGGACCGTTATAGTTACGGCCGCCGTTTACTTGGGCTTCGATCAAGAGCTTCGACCGAAGTCTAACCCCATCAATTAACCTTCAAGCACCGGGCAGGCGTCACACCGTATACGTCATCTTACGATTTAGCACAGTGCTATGTTTTTAATAAACAGTTGCAGCCACCTGGTATCTGCGACTCCCGGCAGCTTAGAGAGCAAGTCTCATCACCGCTAGGAGCGTACCTTCTCCCGAAGTTACGGTACCATTTTGCCTAGTTCCTTCACCCGAGTTCTCTCAAGCGCCTTAGTATTCTCTACTCGACCACCTGTGTCGGTTTGGGGTACGATTTCTTATAATCTGAAGCTTAGAGGCTTTTCCTGGAAGCATGGCATCAATGGCTTCACATCCGTAGATGCTCGACATCGTGTCTCAGCCTAACAAGAGTCCGGATTTACCTAAACTCTTAGCCTACGCACTTGAACTTGGACGACCGTCGCCAAGCCCACCTAGCCTTCTCCGTCCCCCCATCGCAATTATAAGAAGTACGGGAATATTAACCCGTTTCCCATCGACTACGCTTTTCAGCCTCGCCTTAGGGGTCGACTTACCCTGCCCCGATTAACGTTGGACAGGAACCCTTGGTCTTCCGGCGAGGGGGTTTTTCACCCCCTTTATCGTTACTCATGTCAGCATTCGCACTTCTGATACCTCCAGCATGCCTTACAGCACACCTTCGACGGCTTACAGAACGCTCCCCTACCCAACACAATAAATTGCATTGCCGCAGCTTCGGTGTATAGCTTAGCCCCGTTACATCTTCCGCGCAGGCCGACTCGACCAGTGAGCTATTACGCTTTCTTTAAATGATGGCTGCTTCTAAGCCAACATCCTGGCTGTCTGAGCCTTCCCACATCGTTTCCCACTTAGCTATAACTTTGGGACCTTAGCTGGCGGTCTGGGTTGTTTCCCTCTCCACGACGGACGTTAGCACCCGCCGTGTGTCTCCCGGATAGTACTTACTGGTATTCGGAGTTTGCAAAGGGTTGGTAAGTCGGGATGACCCCCTAGCCTTAACAGTGCTCTACCCCCAGTAGTATTCGTCCGAGGCTCTACCTAAATAGATTTCGGGGAGAACCAGCTATCTCCAAGTTTGATTGGCCTTTCACCCCTAGCCACAAGTCATCCGCTAATTTTTCAACATTAGTCGGTTCGGTCCTCCAATTGATGTTACTCAATCTTCAACCTGCCCATGGCTAGATCACTTGGTTTCGGGTCTATATCCAGAGACTGAACGCCCAGTTAAGACTCGGTTTCCCTACGGCTCCCCTAAACGGTTAACCTTGCCACTGAATATAAGTCGCTGACCCATTATACAAAAGGTACGCAGTCACATAACAAGTATGCTCCTACTGCTTGTACGTACACGGTTTCAGGTTCTATTTCACTCCCCTCACAGGGGTTCTTTTCGCCTTTCCCTCACGGTACTGGTTCACTATCGGTCAGTCAGTAGTATTTAGCCTTGGAGGATGGTCCCCCCATATTCAGACAGGATATCACGTGTCCCGCCTTACTCGTTTTCACTGATGATGAGATGTCGGTTACAGGGCTATCACCTTGTATCGCGCCACTTTCCAGAGGCTTCACCTGTCTCATTAAAAGCTTAAGGGCTAACCCAATTTCGCTCGCCGCTACTTTCGGGATCTCGGTTGATTTCTCTTCCTCGGGGTACTTAGATGTTTCAGTTCTCCCGGTTTGCTTCGCTGCGCTATGTATTCACGCAGCGATACTAGCTTATGCTAGTGGGTTTCCCCATTCAGAAATCCCAGACTCAAAAGGTTTTTACTACCTAATCTGGGCTTATCGCAAGTTAATACGTCTTTCATCGCCTCTGACTGCCAAGGCATCCACCGTGTACGCTTAGTCACTTAACCATACAACCCCAAGAGGTTTCGTATGGCATAAACAACCAAGGTTGAACTCGTCATTGCGAGTTCTGGTTTTTCGCCGGATTCAAAATACAAGAACACTTGAATGTGTTTTTAATTTGTTCATCTAAAAGATAAACAAAAGATATTAAGAACTTTTAAATTTTGATTTGAATAACTCGTAAGTTATTTAAATCAGTCAGCTTTCCAAATTGTTAAAGAGCAATTGTTTTTCAACCTAATAAAAGGTTTCGAAACCATTTTTAAAGACTCTCAAAGAGAATACTTAAAAATGGTGGAGCTATGCGGGATCGAACCGCAGACCTCCTGCGTGCAAGGCAGGCGCTCTCCCAGCTGAGCTATAGCCCCAAAATATAATGTTATCACCAATACTTACTGGAAAAGTATTGGTGGGTCTGAGTGGATTTGAACCACCGACCTCACCCTTATCAGGGGTGCGCTCTAACCAACTGAGCTACAGACCCAACATTATGTCTCTTTTACTTTTTTAACCTAATCAATCTGTGTGAACACTCATAAATCGTAATCTATCGTTTAAGGAGGTGATCCAGCCCCAGGTTCCCCTAGGGCTACCTTGTTACGACTTCACCCCAGTCATGAACCACAAAGTGGTGAGCGTCCTCCCGAAGGTTAAACTACCCACTTCTTTTGCAGCCCACTCCCATGGTGTGACGGGCGGTGTGTACAAGGCCCGGGAACGTATTCACCGTGACATTCTGATTCACGATTACTAGCGATTCCGACTTCACGGAGTCGAGTTGCAGACTCCGATCCGGACTACGACGCACTTTTTGGGATTCGCTCACTATCGCTAGCTTGCAGCCCTCTGTATGCGCCATTGTAGCACGTGTGTAGCCCTACTCGTAAGGGCCATGATGACTTGACGTCGTCCCCACCTTCCTCCGGTTTATCACCGGCAGTCTCCCTGGAGTTCCCACCATTACGTGCTGGCAAACAAGGATAAGGGTTGCGCTCGTTGCGGGACTTAACCCAACATTTCACAACACGAGCTGACGACAGCCATGCAGCACCTGTCTCAGAGTTCCCGAAGGCACTAAGCTATCTCTAGCGAATTCTCTGGATGTCAAGAGTAGGTAAGGTTCTTCGCGTTGCATCGAATTAAACCACATGCTCCACCGCTTGTGCGGGCCCCCGTCAATTCATTTGAGTTTTAATCTTGCGACCGTACTCCCCAGGCGGTCTACTTAACGCGTTAGCTCCGAAAGCCACGGCTCAAGGCCACAACCTCCAAGTAGACATCGTTTACGGCGTGGACTACCAGGGTATCTAATCCTGTTTGCTCCCCACGCTTTCGCATCTGAGTGTCAGTGTCTGTCCAGGGGGCCGCCTTCGCCACTGGTATTCCTTCAGATCTCTACGCATTTCACCGCTACACCTGAAATTCTACCCCCCTCTACAGCACTCTAGTTTGCCAGTTTCAAATGCGGTTCCGAGGTTGAGCCCCGGGCTTTCACATCTGACTTAACAAACCACCTGCATGCGCTTTACGCCCAGTAATTCCGATTAACGCTCGCACCCTCCGTATTACCGCGGCTGCTGGCACGGAGTTAGCCGGTGCTTCTTCTGTCGCTAACGTCAAGATATGCAGCTATTAACTACACACCCTTCCTCACGACTGAAAGTACTTTACAACCCGAAGGCCTTCTTCATACACGCGGCATGGCTGCATCAGGCTTTCGCCCATTGTGCAATATTCCCCACTGCTGCCTCCCGTAGGAGTCTGGACCGTGTCTCAGTTCCAGTGTGGCTGATCATCCTCTCAGACCAGCTAGAGATCGTCGCCTTGGTGAGCTCTTACCTCACCAACAAGCTAATCTCACCTGGGCTAATCTTAGCGCGAGAGGTCCGAAGATCCCCCTCTTTGGTCCGAAGACATTATGCGGTATTAGCTATCGTTTCCAATAGTTATCCCCCACACTAAGGCATATTCCCAGGCATTACTCACCCGTCCGCCGCTCGTCAGCAAATTAGCAAGCTAATTTCTGTTACCGCTCGACTTGCATGTGTTAGGCCTGCCGCCAGCGTTCAATCTGAGCCATGATCAAACTCTTCAATTAAAGTTTTTTGGTTTGTTTCAGCAGAAACAAAACCGGCTCAATGATTAATACTGATTTCTTACATAAAAGTAATTTTGTGTAGTCACTCAGTTCATTGATTATTTTTGTTTGAATTCACTTCGAAAAGTAAAAGCAAACTAGTGATTATCAACTCACAAGTGCCCACACAGATTGATTTGGTTAAATTGTTAAAGAGCTTGTCTTTCAACCACTTAGCGTTACCGCTTCGTCGCTTCAGGCTGCGTATAATACGCTTTCTGATTTGAAAGTCAAGATAATATTTTCAACTTTTTCATTTATTTATGAAAGACTTAAAAACGTT
The DNA here is from genome assembly GCF_052920805.1 of Aliivibrio wodanis. Taxonomy (NCBI): domain Bacteria; kingdom Pseudomonadati; phylum Pseudomonadota; class Gammaproteobacteria; order Vibrionales; family Vibrionaceae; genus Aliivibrio; species Aliivibrio wodanis. The sequence goes on along the minus strand of NZ_JBREXA010000002.1, from coordinate 2,523,259 downwards.
ATGTTGACTTGGCTCACAGTGACAATCTGGGAGCGAAATAAAAGCCCGTTCTATTGAACGGGCACTTATTCAAATTCAAGCCTGGCGATGTCCTACTCTCACATGGGGAAACCCCACACTACCATCGGCGCTATTACGTTTCACTTCTGAGTTCGGCATGGGATCAGGTGGGTCCATAACGCTATGGTCGCCAAGCAAATTCTTTTTATCTACCTCACTAAGAGATAAATAATAATCTGGAAAGCCGCTATTGTGTTCTTAATCACATTCAATCTGTTTCTTGTCACTTCAAATCCGTTCAAAACCCCTTGGGTGTTGTATGGTTAAGCCTCACGGGCAATTAGTACAGGTTAGCTCAATGCCTCGCAGCACTTACACACCCTGCCTATCTACGTCGTAGTCTCCAACAACCCTTTAGGATACGTATAGTATCAGGGATGACTCATCTCAAGGCTCGCTTCACGCTTAGATGCTTTCAGCGTTTATCGATCCCGAACTTAGCTACCGGGCAATGCTACTGGCGTAACAACCCGAACACCAGAGGTTCGTCCACTCCGGTCCTCTCGTACTAGGAGCAGCCCCTTTCAATCATCCAACGCCCACGGCAGATAGGGACCGAACTGTCTCACGACGTTCTAAACCCAGCTCGCGTACCACTTTAAATGGCGAACAGCCATACCCTTGGGACCGACTTCAGCCCCAGGATGTGATGAGCCGACATCGAGGTGCCAAACACCGCCGTCGATATGAACTCTTGGGCGGTATCAGCCTGTTATCCCCGGAGTACCTTTTATCCGTTGAGCGATGGCCCTTCCATTCAGAACCACCGGATCACTATGACCTACTTTCGTACCTGCTCGAATTGTCATTCTCGCAGTCAAGCGGGCTTATGCCATTGCACTAACCACACGATGTCCAACCGTGTTTAGCCCACCTTCGTGCTCCTCCGTTACTCTTTGGGAGGAGACCGCCCCAGTCAAACTACCCACCAGGCACTGTCCGCAACCCCGATAAGGGGCCAACGTTAGAACATCAAGCATACAAGGGTGGTATTTCAAGATTGCCTCCACCAATACTAGCGTACTGGTTTCAAAGGCTCCCACCTATCCTACACATGTAGGGTCAATGTTCAGTGCCAAGCTGTAGTAAAGGTTCACGGGGTCTTTCCGTCTAGCCGCGGGTACACTGCATCTTCACAGCGATTTCAATTTCACTGAGTCTCGGGTGGAGACAGCGTGGCCATCATTACGCCATTCGTGCAGGTCGGAACTTACCCGACAAGGAATTTCGCTACCTTAGGACCGTTATAGTTACGGCCGCCGTTTACTTGGGCTTCGATCAAGAGCTTCGACCGAAGTCTAACCCCATCAATTAACCTTCAAGCACCGGGCAGGCGTCACACCGTATACGTCATCTTACGATTTAGCACAGTGCTATGTTTTTAATAAACAGTTGCAGCCACCTGGTATCTGCGACTCCCGGCAGCTTAGAGAGCAAGTCTCATCACCGCTAGGAGCGTACCTTCTCCCGAAGTTACGGTACCATTTTGCCTAGTTCCTTCACCCGAGTTCTCTCAAGCGCCTTAGTATTCTCTACTCGACCACCTGTGTCGGTTTGGGGTACGATTTCTTATAATCTGAAGCTTAGAGGCTTTTCCTGGAAGCATGGCATCAATGGCTTCACATCCGTAGATGCTCGACATCGTGTCTCAGCCTAACAAGAGTCCGGATTTACCTAAACTCTTAGCCTACGCACTTGAACTTGGACGACCGTCGCCAAGCCCACCTAGCCTTCTCCGTCCCCCCATCGCAATTATAAGAAGTACGGGAATATTAACCCGTTTCCCATCGACTACGCTTTTCAGCCTCGCCTTAGGGGTCGACTTACCCTGCCCCGATTAACGTTGGACAGGAACCCTTGGTCTTCCGGCGAGGGGGTTTTTCACCCCCTTTATCGTTACTCATGTCAGCATTCGCACTTCTGATACCTCCAGCATGCCTTACAGCACACCTTCGACGGCTTACAGAACGCTCCCCTACCCAGCACAATAAATTGCACTGCCGCAGCTTCGGTGTATAGCTTAGCCCCGTTACATCTTCCGCGCAGGCCGACTCGACCAGTGAGCTATTACGCTTTCTTTAAATGATGGCTGCTTCTAAGCCAACATCCTGGCTGTCTGAGCCTTCCCACATCGTTTCCCACTTAGCTATAACTTTGGGACCTTAGCTGGCGGTCTGGGTTGTTTCCCTCTCCACGACGGACGTTAGCACCCGCCGTGTGTCTCCCGGATAGTACTTACTGGTATTCGGAGTTTGCAAAGGGTTGGTAAGTCGGGATGACCCCCTAGCCTTAACAGTGCTCTACCCCCAGTAGTATTCGTCCGAGGCTCTACCTAAATAGATTTCGGGGAGAACCAGCTATCTCCAAGTTTGATTGGCCTTTCACCCCTAGCCACAAGTCATCCGCTAATTTTTCAACATTAGTCGGTTCGGTCCTCCAATTGATGTTACTCAATCTTCAACCTGCCCATGGCTAGATCACTTGGTTTCGGGTCTATATCCAGAGACTGAACGCCCAGTTAAGACTCGGTTTCCCTACGGCTCCCCTAAACGGTTAACCTTGCCACTGAATATAAGTCGCTGACCCATTATACAAAAGGTACGCAGTCACATAACAAGTATGCTCCTACTGCTTGTACGTACACGGTTTCAGGTTCTATTTCACTCCCCTCACAGGGGTTCTTTTCGCCTTTCCCTCACGGTACTGGTTCACTATCGGTCAGTCAGTAGTATTTAGCCTTGGAGGATGGTCCCCCCATATTCAGACAGGATATCACGTGTCCCGCCTTACTCGTTTTCACTGATGATGAGATGTCGGTTACAGGGCTATCACCTTGTATCGCGCCACTTTCCAGAGGCTTCACCTGTCTCATTAAAAGCTTAAGGGCTAACCCAATTTCGCTCGCCGCTACTTTCGGGATCTCGGTTGATTTCTCTTCCTCGGGGTACTTAGATGTTTCAGTTCTCCCGGTTTGCCTCGCTGCGCTATGTATTCACGCAGCGATACTAGCTTATGCTAGTGGGTTTCCCCATTCAGAAATCCCAGACTCAAAAGGTTTTTACTACCTAATCTGGGCTTATCGCAAGTTAATACGTCTTTCATCGCCTCTGACTGCCAAGGCATCCACCGTGTACGCTTAGTCACTTAACCATACAACCCCAAGAGGTTTCGTATGGCATAAACAACCAAGGTTGAACTCGTCATTGCGAGTTCTGGTTTTTCGCCGGATTCAAAATACAAGAACACTTGAATGTGTTTTTAATTTGTTTATCTAAGATAAACAAAAGATATTAAGAACTTTTAAATTTTGATTTGAATAACTCGTAAGTTATTTAAATCAGTCAGCTTTCCAAATTGTTAAAGAGCAATGTTTCTTTCGAAACCATTTTTAAAGACTCTCAAAGGTTTATTTACCTCAAGAACGCTTAAATATGGTGGGCGATACCGGGCTCGAACCAGTGACCCCCTCCTTGTAAGGGAGGTGCTCTCCCAACTGAGCTAATCGCCCACGAAAGTTTTAATTCCTTCGTGAGAAAGAATGGTGGAGCTATGCGGGATCGAACCGCAGACCTCCTGCGTGCAAGGCAGGCGCTCTCCCAGCTGAGCTATAGCCCCATAATTTTATTTCCTTGGGAGGAAATGGTGGGTCGTGCAGGATTCGAACCTGCGACCAATTGATTAAAAGTCAACTGCTCTACCAACTGAGCTAACGACCCAATGGTATCCCGTAGGGGAGTCGAACCCCTGTTACCGCCGTGAAAGGGCGGTGTCCTAGGCCTCTAGACGAACGGGACACTGGATATTTTGAAGGTGTTGGGCACCTTCCATTGCTTTTTACTTTTTTAACCTAATCAATCTGTGTGAACACTCATAAATCGTAATCTATCGTTTAAGGAGGTGATCCAGCCCCAGGTTCCCCTAGGGCTACCTTGTTACGACTTCACCCCAGTCATGAACCACAAAGTGGTGAGCGTCCTCCCGAAGGTTAAACTACCCACTTCTTTTGCAGCCCACTCCCATGGTGTGACGGGCGGTGTGTACAAGGCCCGGGAACGTATTCACCGTGACATTCTGATTCACGATTACTAGCGATTCCGACTTCACGGAGTCGAGTTGCAGACTCCGATCCGGACTACGACGCACTTTTTGGGATTCGCTCACTATCGCTAGCTTGCAGCCCTCTGTATGCGCCATTGTAGCACGTGTGTAGCCCTACTCGTAAGGGCCATGATGACTTGACGTCGTCCCCACCTTCCTCCGGTTTATCACCGGCAGTCTCCCTGGAGTTCCCACCATTACGTGCTGGCAAACAAGGATAAGGGTTGCGCTCGTTGCGGGACTTAACCCAACATTTCACAACACGAGCTGACGACAGCCATGCAGCACCTGTCTCAGAGTTCCCGAAGGCACTAAGCTATCTCTAGCGAATTCTCTGGATGTCAAGAGTAGGTAAGGTTCTTCGCGTTGCATCGAATTAAACCACATGCTCCACCGCTTGTGCGGGCCCCCGTCAATTCATTTGAGTTTTAATCTTGCGACCGTACTCCCCAGGCGGTCTACTTAACGCGTTAGCTCCGAAAGCCACGGCTCAAGGCCACAACCTCCAAGTAGACATCGTTTACGGCGTGGACTACCAGGGTATCTAATCCTGTTTGCTCCCCACGCTTTCGCATCTGAGTGTCAGTGTCTGTCCAGGGGGCCGCCTTCGCCACTGGTATTCCTTCAGATCTCTACGCATTTCACCGCTACACCTGAAATTCTACCCCCCTCTACAGCACTCTAGTTTGCCAGTTTCAAATGCGGTTCCGAGGTTGAGCCCCGGGCTTTCACATCTGACTTAACAAACCACCTGCATGCGCTTTACGCCCAGTAATTCCGATTAACGCTCGCACCCTCCGTATTACCGCGGCTGCTGGCACGGAGTTAGCCGGTGCTTCTTCTGTCGCTAACGTCAAGATATGCAGCTATTAACTACACACCCTTCCTCACGACTGAAAGTACTTTACAACCCGAAGGCCTTCTTCATACACGCGGCATGGCTGCATCAGGCTTTCGCCCATTGTGCAATATTCCCCACTGCTGCCTCCCGTAGGAGTCTGGACCGTGTCTCAGTTCCAGTGTGGCTGATCATCCTCTCAGACCAGCTAGAGATCGTCGCCTTGGTGAGCTCTTACCTCACCAACAAGCTAATCTCACCTGGGCTAATCTTAGCGCGAGAGGTCCGAAGATCCCCCTCTTTGGTCCGAAGACATTATGCGGTATTAGCTATCGTTTCCAATAGTTATCCCCCACACTAAGGCATATTCCCAGGCATTACTCACCCGTCCGCCGCTCGTCAGCAAATTAGCAAGCTAATTTCTGTTACCGCTCGACTTGCATGTGTTAGGCCTGCCGCCAGCGTTCAATCTGAGCCATGATCAAACTCTTCAATTAAAGTTTTTTGGTTTGTTTCAGCAGAAACAAAACCGGCTCAATGATTAATACTGATTTCTTACATAAAAGTAATTTTGTGTAGTCACTCAGTTCATTGATTATTTTTGTTTGAATTCACTTCGAAAAGTAAAAGCAAACTAGTGATTATCAACTCACAAGTGCCCACACAGATTGATTTGGTTAAATTGTTAAAGAGCTTGTCTTTCAACCACTTAGCGTTACCGCTTCGTCGCTTCAGGCTGCGTATAATACGCTTTCTGATTTGAAAGTCAAGATAATATTTTCAACTTTTTCATTTATTTATGAAAGACTTAAAAACGTTATGTTGACTTGGCTCACAGTGACAATCTGGGAGCGAAATAAAAGCCCGTTCTATTGAACGGGCACTTATTCAAATTCAAGCCTGGCGATGTCCTACTCTCACATGGGGAAACCCCACACTACCATCGGCGCTATTACGTTTCACTTCTGAGTTCGGCATGGGATCAGGTGGGTCCATAACGCTATGGTCGCCAAGCAAATTCTTTCTATCTACCTCACTAAGAGATAAATAATAATCTGGAAAGCCGTTTCTCTATATAAAGAGTTGTTCTTAATCACATTCAATCTGTTTCTTGCAACTTTAAATCCGTTCAAAACCCCTTGGGTGTTGTATGGTTAAGCCTCACGGGCAATTAGTACAGGTTAGCTCAATGCCTCGCAGCACTTACACACCCTGCCTATCTACGTCGTAGTCTCCAACAACCCTTTAGGATACGTATAGTATCAGGGATGACTCATCTCAAGGCTCGCTTCACGCTTAGATGCTTTCAGCGTTTATCGATCCCGAACTTAGCTACCGGGCAATGCTACTGGCGTAACAACCCGAACACCAGAGGTTCGTCCACTCCGGTCCTCTCGTACTAGGAGCAGCCCCTTTCAATCATCCAACGCCCACGGCAGATAGGGACCGAACTGTCTCACGACGTTCTAAACCCAGCTCGCGTACCACTTTAAATGGCGAACAGCCATACCCTTGGGACCGACTTCAGCCCCAGGATGTGATGAGCCGACATCGAGGTGCCAAACACCGCCGTCGATATGAACTCTTGGGCGGTATCAGCCTGTTATCCCCGGAGTACCTTTTATCCGTTGAGCGATGGCCCTTCCATTCAGAACCACCGGATCACTATGACCTACTTTCGTACCTGCTCGAATTGTCATTCTCGCAGTCAAGCGGGCTTATGCCATTGCACTAACCACACGATGTCCAACCGTGTTTAGCCCACCTTCGTGCTCCTCCGTTACTCTTTGGGAGGAGACCGCCCCAGTCAAACTACCCACCAGGCACTGTCCGCAACCCCGATAAGGGGCCAACGTTAGAACATCAAGCATACAAGGGTGGTATTTCAAGATTGCCTCCACCAATACTAGCGTACTGGTTTCAAAGGCTCCCACCTATCCTACACATGTAGGGTCAATGTTCAGTGCCAAGCTGTAGTAAAGGTTCACGGGGTCTTTCCGTCTAGCCGCGGGTACACTGCATCTTCACAGCGATTTCAATTTCACTGAGTCTCGGGTGGAGACAGCGTGGCCATCATTACGCCATTCGTGCAGGTCGGAACTTACCCGACAAGGAATTTCGCTACCTTAGGACCGTTATAGTTACGGCCGCCGTTTACTTGGGCTTCGATCAAGAGCTTCGACCGAAGTCTAACCCCATCAATTAACCTTCAAGCACCGGGCAGGCGTCACACCGTATACGTCATCTTACGATTTAGCACAGTGCTATGTTTTTAATAAACAGTTGCAGCCACCTGGTATCTGCGACTCCCGGCAGCTTAGAGAGCAAGTCTCATCACCGCTAGGAGCGTACCTTCTCCCGAAGTTACGGTACCATTTTGCCTAGTTCCTTCACCCGAGTTCTCTCAAGCGCCTTAGTATTCTCTACTCGACCACCTGTGTCGGTTTGGGGTACGATTTCTTATAATCTGAAGCTTAGAGGCTTTTCCTGGAAGCATGGCATCAATGGCTTCACATCCGTAGATGCTCGACATCGTGTCTCAGCCTAACAAGAGTCCGGATTTACCTAAACTCTTAGCCTACGCACTTGAACTTGGACGACCGTCGCCAAGCCCACCTAGCCTTCTCCGTCCCCCCATCGCAATTATAAGAAGTACGGGAATATTAACCCGTTTCCCATCGACTACGCTTTTCAGCCTCGCCTTAGGGGTCGACTTACCCTGCCCCGATTAACGTTGGACAGGAACCCTTGGTCTTCCGGCGAGGGGGTTTTTCACCCCCTTTATCGTTACTCATGTCAGCATTCGCACTTCTGATACCTCCAGCATGCCTTACAGCACACCTTCGACGGCTTACAGAACGCTCCCCTACCCAGCACAATAAATTGCACTGCCGCAGCTTCGGTGTATAGCTTAGCCCCGTTACATCTTCCGCGCAGGCCGACTCGACCAGTGAGCTATTACGCTTTCTTTAAATGATGGCTGCTTCTAAGCCAACATCCTGGCTGTCTGAGCCTTCCCACATCGTTTCCCACTTAGCTATAACTTTGGGACCTTAGCTGGCGGTCTGGGTTGTTTCCCTCTCCACGACGGACGTTAGCACCCGCCGTGTGTCTCCCGGATAGTACTTACTGGTATTCGGAGTTTGCAAAGGGTTGGTAAGTCGGGATGACCCCCTAGCCTTAACAGTGCTCTACCCCCAGTAGTATTCGTCCGAGGCTCTACCTAAATAGATTTCGGGGAGAACCAGCTATCTCCAAGTTTGATTGGCCTTTCACCCCTAGCCACAAGTCATCCGCTAATTTTTCAACATTAGTCGGTTCGGTCCTCCAATTGATGTTACTCAATCTTCAACCTGCCCATGGCTAGATCACTTGGTTTCGGGTCTATATCCAGAGACTGAACGCCCAGTTAAGACTCGGTTTCCCTACGGCTCCCCTAAACGGTTAACCTTGCCACTGAATATAAGTCGCTGACCCATTATACAAAAGGTACGCAGTCACATAACAAGTATGCTCCTACTGCTTGTACGTACACGGTTTCAGGTTCTATTTCACTCCCCTCACAGGGGTTCTTTTCGCCTTTCCCTCACGGTACTGGTTCACTATCGGTCAGTCAGTAGTATTTAGCCTTGGAGGATGGTCCCCCCATATTCAGACAGGATATCACGTGTCCCGCCTTACTCGTTTTCACTGATTATGAGATGTCGGTTACAGGGCTATCACCTTGTATCGCGCCACTTTCCAGAGGCTTCACCTGTCTCATTAAAAGCTTAAGGGCTAACCCAATTTCGCTCGCCGCTACTTTCGGGATCTCGGTTGATTTCTCTTCCTCGGGGTACTTAGATGTTTCAGTTCTCCCGGTTTGCCTCGCTGCGCTATGTATTCACGCAGCGATACTAGCTTATGCTAGTGGGTTTCCCCATTCAGAAATCCCAGACTCAAAAGGTTTTTACTACCTAATCTGGGCTTATCGCAAGTTAATACGTCTTTCATCGCCTCTGACTGCCAAGGCATCCACCGTGTACGCTTAGTCACTTAACCATACAACCCCAAGAGGTTTCGTATGGCATAAACAACCAAGGTTGAACTCGTCATTGCGAGTTCTGGTTTTTCGCCGGATTCAAAATACAAGAACACTTGAATGTGTTTTTAATTTGTTCATCTAAAAGATAAACAAAAGATATTAAGAACTTTTAAATTTTGATTTGAATAACTCGTAAGTTATTTAAATCAGTCAGCTTTCCAAATTGTTAAAGAGCAATTGTTTTTCAACCTAATAAAAGGTTTCGAAACCATTTTTAAAGACTCTCAAAGAGAATACTTAAAAATGGTGGAGCTATGCGGGATCGAACCGCAGACCTCCTGCGTGCAAGGCAGGCGCTCTCCCAGCTGAGCTATAGCCCCAAAATATAATGTTATCACCAATACTTACTGGAAAAGTATTGGTGGGTCTGAGTGGATTTGAACCACCGACCTCACCCTTATCAGGGGTGCGCTCTAACCAACTGAGCTACAGACCCAACATTATGTCTCTTTTACTTTTTTAACCTAATCAATCTGTGTGAACACTCATAAATCGTAATCTATCGTTTAAGGAGGTGATCCAGCCCCAGGTTCCCCTAGGGCTACCTTGTTACGACTTCACCCCAGTCATGAACCACAAAGTGGTGAGCGTCCTCCCGAAGGTTAAACTACCCACTTCTTTTGCAGCCCACTCCCATGGTGTGACGGGCGGTGTGTACAAGGCCCGGGAACGTATTCACCGTGACATTCTGATTCACGATTACTAGCGATTCCGACTTCACGGAGTCGAGTTGCAGACTCCGATCCGGACTACGACGCACTTTTTGGGATTCGCTCACTATCGCTAGCTTGCAGCCCTCTGTATGCGCCATTGTAGCACGTGTGTAGCCCTACTCGTAAGGGCCATGATGACTTGACGTCGTCCCCACCTTCCTCCGGTTTATCACCGGCAGTCTCCCTGGAGTTCCCACCATTACGTGCTGGCAAACAAGGATAAGGGTTGCGCTCGTTGCGGGACTTAACCCAACATTTCACAACACGAGCTGACGACAGCCATGCAGCACCTGTCTCAGAGTTCCCGAAGGCACTAAGCTATCTCTAGCGAATTCTCTGGATGTCAAGAGTAGGTAAGGTTCTTCGCGTTGCATCGAATTAAACCACATGCTCCACCGCTTGTGCGGGCCCCCGTCAATTCATTTGAGTTTTAATCTTGCGACCGTACTCCCCAGGCGGTCTACTTAACGCGTTAGCTCCGAAAGCCACGGCTCAAGGCCACAACCTCCAAGTAGACATCGTTTACGGCGTGGACTACCAGGGTATCTAATCCTGTTTGCTCCCCACGCTTTCGCATCTGAGTGTCAGTGTCTGTCCAGGGGGCCGCCTTCGCCACTGGTATTCCTTCAGATCTCTACGCATTTCACCGCTACACCTGAAATTCTACCCCCCTCTACAGCACTCTAGTTTGCCAGTTTCAAATGCGGTTCCGAGGTTGAGCCCCGGGCTTTCACATCTGACTTAACAAACCACCTGCATGCGCTTTACGCCCAGTAATTCCGATTAACGCTCGCACCCTCCGTATTACCGCGGCTGCTGGCACGGAGTTAGCCGGTGCTTCTTCTGTCGCTAACGTCAAGATATGCAGCTATTAACTACACACCCTTCCTCACGACTGAAAGTACTTTACAACCCGAAGGCCTTCTTCATACACGCGGCATGGCTGCATCAGGCTTTCGCCCATTGTGCAATATTCCCCACTGCTGCCTCCCGTAGGAGTCTGGACCGTGTCTCAGTTCCAGTGTGGCTGATCATCCTCTCAGACCAGCTAGAGATCGTCGCCTTGGTGAGCTCTTACCTCACCAACAAGCTAATCTCACCTGGGCTAATCTTAGCGCGAGAGGTCCGAAGATCCCCCTCTTTGGTCCGAAGACATTATGCGGTATTAGCTATCGTTTCCAATAGTTATCCCCCACACTAAGGCATATTCCCAGGCATTACTCACCCGTCCGCCGCTCGTCAGCAAATTAGCAAGCTAATTTCTGTTACCGCTCGACTTGCATGTGTTAGGCCTGCCGCCAGCGTTCAATCTGAGCCATGATCAAACTCTTCAATTAAAGTTTTTTGGTTTGTTTCAGCAGAAACAAAACCGGCTCAATGATTAATACTGATTTCTTACATAAAAGTAATTTTGTGTAGTCACTCAGTTCATTGATTATTTTTGTTTGAATTCACTTCGAAAAGTAAAAGCAAACTAGTGATTATCAACTCACAAGTGCCCACACAGATTGATTTGGTTAAATTGTTAAAGAGCTTGTCTTTCAACCACTTAGCGTTACCGCTTCGTCGCTTCAGGCTGCGTATAATACGCTTTCTGATTTGAAAGTCAAGATAATATTTTCAACTTTTTCATTTATTTATGAAAGACTTAAAAACGTTATGTTGACTTGGCTCACAGTGACAATCTGGGAGCGAAATAAAAGCCCGTTCTATTGAACGGGCACTTATTCAAATTCAAGCCTGGCGATGTCCTACTCTCACATGGGGAAACCCCACACTACCATCGGCGCTATTACGTTTCACTTCTGAGTTCGGCATGGGATCAGGTGGGTCCATAACGCTATGGTCGCCAAGCAAATTCTTTCTATCTACCTCACTAAGAGATAAATAATAATCTGGAAAGCCGTTTCTCTATATAAAGAGTTGTTCTTAATCACATTCAATCTGTTTCTTGCAACTTTAAATCCGTTCAAAACCCCTTGGGTGTTGTATGGTTAAGCCTCACGGGCAATTAGTACAGGTTAGCTCAATGCCTCGCAGCACTTACACACCCTGCCTATCTACGTCGTAGTCTCCAACAACCCTTTAGGATACGTATAGTATCAGGGATGACTCATCTCAAGGCTCGCTTCACGCTTAGATGCTTTCAGCGTTTATCGATCCCGAACTTAGCTACCGGGCAATGCTACTGGCGTAACAACCCGAACACCAGAGGTTCGTCCACTCCGGTCCTCTCGTACTAGGAGCAGCCCCTTTCAATCATCCAACGCCCACGGCAGATAGGGACCGAACTGTCTCACGACGTTCTAAACCCAGCTCGCGTACCACTTTAAATGGCGAACAGCCATACCCTTGGGACCGACTTCAGCCCCAGGATGTGATGAGCCGACATCGAGGTGCCAAACACCGCCGTCGATATGAACTCTTGGGCGGTATCAGCCTGTTATCCCCGGAGTACCTTTTATCCGTTGAGCGATGGCCCTTCCATTCAGAACCACCGGATCACTATGACCTACTTTCGTACCTGCTCGAATTGTCATTCTCGCAGTCAAGCGGGCTTATGCCATTGCACTAACCACACGATGTCCAACCGTGTTTAGCCCACCTTCGTGCTCCTCCGTTACTCTTTGGGAGGAGACCGCCCCAGTCAAACTACCCACCAGGCACTGTCCGCAACCCCGATAAGGGGCCAACGTTAGAACATCAAGCATACAAGGGTGGTATTTCAAGATTGCCTCCACCAATACTAGCGTACTGGTTTCAAAGGCTCCCACCTATCCTACACATGTAGGGTCAATGTTCAGTGCCAAGCTGTAGTAAAGGTTCACGGGGTCTTTCCGTCTAGCCGCGGGTACACTGCATCTTCACAGCGATTTCAATTTCACTGAGTCTCGGGTGGAGACAGCGTGGCCATCATTACGCCATTCGTGCAGGTCGGAACTTACCCGACAAGGAATTTCGCTACCTTAGGACCGTTATAGTTACGGCCGCCGTTTACTTGGGCTTCGATCAAGAGCTTCGACCGAAGTCTAACCCCATCAATTAACCTTCAAGCACCGGGCAGGCGTCACACCGTATACGTCATCTTACGATTTAGCACAGTGCTATGTTTTTAATAAACAGTTGCAGCCACCTGGTATCTGCGACTCCCGGCAGCTTAGAGAGCAAGTCTCATCACCGCTAGGAGCGTACCTTCTCCCGAAGTTACGGTACCATTTTGCCTAGTTCCTTCACCCGAGTTCTCTCAAGCGCCTTAGTATTCTCTACTCGACCACCTGTGTCGGTTTGGGGTACGATTTCTTATAATCTGAAGCTTAGAGGCTTTTCCTGGAAGCATGGCATCAATGGCTTCACATCCGTAGATGCTCGACATCGTGTCTCAGCCTAACAAGAGTCCGGATTTACCTAAACTCTTAGCCTACGCACTTGAACTTGGACGACCGTCGCCAAGCCCACCTAGCCTTCTCCGTCCCCCCATCGCAATTATAAGAAGTACGGGAATATTAACCCGTTTCCCATCGACTACGCTTTTCAGCCTCGCCTTAGGGGTCGACTTACCCTGCCCCGATTAACGTTGGACAGGAACCCTTGGTCTTCCGGCGAGGGGGTTTTTCACCCCCTTTATCGTTACTCATGTCAGCATTCGCACTTCTGATACCTCCAGCATGCCTTACAGCACACCTTCGACGGCTTACAGAACGCTCCCCTACCCAGCACAATAAATTGCACTGCCGCAGCTTCGGTGTATAGCTTAGCCCCGTTACATCTTCCGCGCAGGCCGACTCGACCAGTGAGCTATTACGCTTTCTTTAAATGATGGCTGCTTCTAAGCCAACATCCTGGCTGTCTGAGCCTTCCCACATCGTTTCCCACTTAGCTATAACTTTGGGACCTTAGCTGGCGGTCTGGGTTGTTTCCCTCTCCACGACGGACGTTAGCACCCGCCGTGTGTCTCCCGGATAGTACTTACTGGTATTCGGAGTTTGCAAAGGGTTGGTAAGTCGGGATGACCCCCTAGCCTTAACAGTGCTCTACCCCCAGTAGTATTCGTCCGAGGCTCTACCTAAATAGATTTCGGGGAGAACCAGCTATCTCCAAGTTTGATTGGCCTTTCACCCCTAGCCACAAGTCATCCGCTAATTTTTCAACATTAGTCGGTTCGGTCCTCCAATTGATGTTACTCAATCTTCAACCTGCCCATGGCTAGATCACTTGGTTTCGGGTCTATATCCAGAGACTGAACGCCCAGTTAAGACTCGGTTTCCCTACGGCTCCCCTAAACGGTTAACCTTGCCACTGAATATAAGTCGCTGACCCATTATACAAAAGGTACGCAGTCACATAACAAGTATGCTCCTACTGCTTGTACGTACACGGTTTCAGGTTCTATTTCACTCCCCTCACAGGGGTTCTTTTCGCCTTTCCCTCACGGTACTGGTTCACTATCGGTCAGTCAGTAGTATTTAGCCTTGGAGGATGGTCCCCCCATATTCAGACAGGATATCACGTGTCCCGCCTTACTCGTTTTCACTGATGATGAGATGTCGGTTACAGGGCTATCACCTTGTATCGCGCCACTTTCCAGAGGCTTCACCTGTCTCATTAAAAGCTTAAGGGCTAACCCAATTTCGCTCGCCGCTACTTTCGGGATCTCGGTTGATTTCTCTTCCTCGGGGTACTTAGATGTTTCAGTTCTCCCGGTTTGCCTCGCTGCGCTATGTATTCACGCAGCGATACTAGCTTATGCTAGTGGGTTTCCCCATTCAGAAATCCCAGACTCAAAAGGTTTTTACTACCTAATCTGGGCTTATCGCAAGTTAATACGTCTTTCATCGCCTCTGACTGCCAAGGCATCCACCGTGTACGCTTAGTCACTTAACCATACAACCCCAAGAGGTTTCGTATGGCATAAACAACCAAGGTTGAACTCGTCATTGCGAGTTCTGGTTTTTCGCCGGATTCAAAATACAAGAACACTTGAATGTGTTTTTAATTTGTTTATCTAAGATAAACAAAAGATATTAAGAACTTTTAAATTTTGATTTGAATAACTCGTAAGTTATTTAAATCAGTCAGCTTTCCAAATTGTTAAAGAGCAATTGTTTTCAACCTAATAAAAGGTTTCGAAACCATTTTTAAAGACTCTCAAAGAGAATACTTAAAAATGGTGGAGCTATGCGGGATCGAACCGCAGACCTCCTGCGTGCAAGGCAGGCGCTCTCCCAGCTGAGCTATAGCCCCAAAATATAATGTTATCACCAATACTTACTGGAAAAGTATTGGTGGGTCTGAGTGGATTTGAACCACCGACCTCACCCTTATCAGGGGTGCGCTCTAACCAACTGAGCTACAGACCCAACATTATGTCTCTTTTACTTTTTTAACCTAATCAATCTGTGTGAACACTCATAAATCGTAATCTATCGTTTAAGGAGGTGATCCAGCCCCAGGTTCCCCTAGGGCTACCTTGTTACGACTTCACCCCAGTCATGAACCACAAAGTGGTGAGCGTCCTCCCGAAGGTTAAACTACCCACTTCTTTTGCAGCCCACTCCCATGGTGTGACGGGCGGTGTGTACAAGGCCCGGGAACGTATTCACCGTGACATTCTGATTCACGATTACTAGCGATTCCGACTTCACGGAGTCGAGTTGCAGACTCCGATCCGGACTACGACGCACTTTTTGGGATTCGCTCACTATCGCTAGCTTGCAGCCCTCTGTATGCGCCATTGTAGCACGTGTGTAGCCCTACTCGTAAGGGCCATGATGACTTGACGTCGTCCCCACCTTCCTCCGGTTTATCACCGGCAGTCTCCCTGGAGTTCCCACCATTACGTGCTGGCAAACAAGGATAAGGGTTGCGCTCGTTGCGGGACTTAACCCAACATTTCACAACACGAGCTGACGACAGCCATGCAGCACCTGTCTCAGAGTTCCCGAAGGCACTAAGCTATCTCTAGCGAATTCTCTGGATGTCAAGAGTAGGTAAGGTTCTTCGCGTTGCATCGAATTAAACCACATGCTCCACCGCTTGTGCGGGCCCCCGTCAATTCATTTGAGTTTTAATCTTGCGACCGTACTCCCCAGGCGGTCTACTTAACGCGTTAGCTCCGAAAGCCACGGCTCAAGGCCACAACCTCCAAGTAGACATCGTTTACGGCGTGGACTACCAGGGTATCTAATCCTGTTTGCTCCCCACGCTTTCGCATCTGAGTGTCAGTGTCTGTCCAGGGGGCCGCCTTCGCCACTGGTATTCCTTCAGATCTCTACGCATTTCACCGCTACACCTGAAATTCTACCCCCCTCTACAGCACTCTAGTTTGCCAGTTTCAAATGCGGTTCCGAGGTTGAGCCCCGGGCTTTCACATCTGACTTAACAAACCACCTGCATGCGCTTTACGCCCAGTAATTCCGATTAACGCTCGCACCCTCCGTATTACCGCGGCTGCTGGCACGGAGTTAGCCGGTGCTTCTTCTGTCGCTAACGTCAAGATATGCAGCTATTAACTACACACCCTTCCTCACGACTGAAAGTACTTTACAACCCGAAGGCCTTCTTCATACACGCGGCATGGCTGCATCAGGCTTTCGCCCATTGTGCAATATTCCCCACTGCTGCCTCCCGTAGGAGTCTGGACCGTGTCTCAGTTCCAGTGTGGCTGATCATCCTCTCAGACCAGCTAGAGATCGTCGCCTTGGTGAGCTCTTACCTCACCAACAAGCTAATCTCACCTGGGCTAATCTTAGCGCGAGAGGTCCGAAGATCCCCCTCTTTGGTCCGAAGACATTATGCGGTATTAGCTATCGTTTCCAATAGTTATCCCCCACACTAAGGCATATTCCCAGGCATTACTCACCCGTCCGCCGCTCGTCAGCAAATTAGCAAGCTAATTTCTGTTACCGCTCGACTTGCATGTGTTAGGCCTGCCGCCAGCGTTCAATCTGAGCCATGATCAAACTCTTCAATTAAAGTTTTTTTGGTTTGTTTCAGCAGAAACAAAACCGGCTCAATGATTAATACTGATTTCTTACATAAAAGTAATTTTGTGTAGTCACTCAGTTCATTGATTATTTTTGTTTGAATTCACTTCGAAAAGTAAAAGCAAACTAGTGATTATCAACTCACAAGTGCCCACACAGATTGATTTGGTTAAATTGTTAAAGAGCTTGTCTTTCAACCACTTAGCGTTACCGCTTCGTCGCTTCAGGCTGCGTATAATACGCTTTCTGATTTGAAAGTCAAGATAATATTTTCAACTTTTTCATTTATTTATGAAAGACTTAAAAACGTTATGTTGACTTGGCTCACAGTGACAATCTGGGAGCGAAATAAAAGCCCGTTCTATTGAACGGGCACTTATTCAAATTCAAGCCTGGCGATGTCCTACTCTCACATGGGGAAACCCCACACTACCATCGGCGCTATTACGTTTCACTTCTGAGTTCGGCATGGGATCAGGTGGGTCCATAACGCTATGGTCGCCAAGCAAATTCTTTCTATCTACCTCACTAAGAGATAAATAATAATCTGGAAAGCCGTTTCTCTATATAAAGAGTTGTTCTTAATCACATTCAATCTGTTTCTTGCAACTTTAAATCCGTTCAAAACCCCTTGGGTGTTGTATGGTTAAGCCTCACGGGCAATTAGTACAGGTTAGCTCAATGCCTCGCAGCACTTACACACCCTGCCTATCTACGTCGTAGTCTCCAACAACCCTTTAGGATACGTATAGTATCAGGGATGACTCATCTCAAGGCTCGCTTCACGCTTAGATGCTTTCAGCGTTTATCGATCCCGAACTTAGCTACCGGGCAATGCTACTGGCGTAACAACCCGAACACCAGAGGTTCGTCCACTCCGGTCCTCTCGTACTAGGAGCAGCCCCTTTCAATCATCCAACGCCCACGGCAGATAGGGACCGAACTGTCTCACGACGTTCTAAACCCAGCTCGCGTACCACTTTAAATGGCGAACAGCCATACCCTTGGGACCGACTTCAGCCCCAGGATGTGATGAGCCGACATCGAGGTGCCAAACACCGCCGTCGATATGAACTCTTGGGCGGTATCAGCCTGTTATCCCCGGAGTACCTTTTATCCGTTGAGCGATGGCCCTTCCATTCAGAACCACCGGATCACTATGACCTACTTTCGTACCTGCTCGAATTGTCATTCTCGCAGTCAAGCGGGCTTATGCCATTGCACTAACCACACGATGTCCAACCGTGTTTAGCCCACCTTCGTGCTCCTCCGTTACTCTTTGGGAGGAGACCGCCCCAGTCAAACTACCCACCAGGCACTGTCCGCAACCCCGATAAGGGGCCAACGTTAGAACATCAAGCATACAAGGGTGGTATTTCAAGATTGCCTCCACCAATACTAGCGTACTGGTTTCAAAGGCTCCCACCTATCCTACACATGTAGGGTCAATGTTCAGTGCCAAGCTGTAGTAAAGGTTCACGGGGTCTTTCCGTCTAGCCGCGGGTACACTGCATCTTCACAGCGATTTCAATTTCACTGAGTCTCGGGTGGAGACAGCGTGGCCATCATTACGCCATTCGTGCAGGTCGGAACTTACCCGACAAGGAATTTCGCTACCTTAGGACCGTTATAGTTACGGCCGCCGTTTACTTGGGCTTCGATCAAGAGCTTCGACCGAAGTCTAACCCCATCAATTAACCTTCAAGCACCGGGCAGGCGTCACACCGTATACGTCATCTTACGATTTAGCACAGTGCTATGTTTTTAATAAACAGTTGCAGCCACCTGGTATCTGCGACTCCCGGCAGCTTAGAGAGCAAGTCTCATCACCGCTAGGAGCGTACCTTCTCCCGAAGTTACGGTACCATTTTGCCTAGTTCCTTCACCCGAGTTCTCTCAAGCGCCTTAGTATTCTCTACTCGACCACCTGTGTCGGTTTGGGGTACGATTTCTTATAATCTGAAGCTTAGAGGCTTTTCCTGGAAGCATGGCATCAATGGCTTCACATCCGTAGATGCTCGACATCGTGTCTCAGCCTAACAAGAGTCCGGATTTACCTAAACTCTTAGCCTACGCACTTGAACTTGGACGACCGTCGCCAAGCCCACCTAGCCTTCTCCGTCCCCCCATCGCAATTATAAGAAGTACGGGAATATTAACCCGTTTCCCATCGACTACGCTTTTCAGCCTCGCCTTAGGGGTCGACTTACCCTGCCCCGATTAACGTTGGACAGGAACCCTTGGTCTTCCGGCGAGGGGGTTTTTCACCCCCTTTATCGTTACTCATGTCAGCATTCGCACTTCTGATACCTCCAGCATGCCTTACAGCACACCTTCGACGGCTTACAGAACGCTCCCCTACCCAGCACAATAAATTGCACTGCCGCAGCTTCGGTGTATAGCTTAGCCCCGTTACATCTTCCGCGCAGGCCGACTCGACCAGTGAGCTATTACGCTTTCTTTAAATGATGGCTGCTTCTAAGCCAACATCCTGGCTGTCTGAGCCTTCCCACATCGTTTCCCACTTAGCTATAACTTTGGGACCTTAGCTGGCGGTCTGGGTTGTTTCCCTCTCCACGACGGACGTTAGCACCCGCCGTGTGTCTCCCGGATAGTACTTACTGGTATTCGGAGTTTGCAAAGGGTTGGTAAGTCGGGATGACCCCCTAGCCTTAACAGTGCTCTACCCCCAGTAGTATTCGTCCGAGGCTCTACCTAAATAGATTTCGGGGAGAACCAGCTATCTCCAAGTTTGATTGGCCTTTCACCCCTAGCCACAAGTCATCCGCTAATTTTTCAACATTAGTCGGTTCGGTCCTCCAATTGATGTTACTCAATCTTCAACCTGCCCATGGCTAGATCACTTGGTTTCGGGTCTATATCCAGAGACTGAACGCCCAGTTAAGACTCGGTTTCCCTACGGCTCCCCTAAACGGTTAACCTTGCCACTGAATATAAGTCGCTGACCCATTATACAAAAGGTACGCAGTCACATAACAAGTATGCTCCTACTGCTTGTACGTACACGGTTTCAGGTTCTATTTCACTCCCCTCACAGGGGTTCTTTTCGCCTTTCCCTCACGGTACTGGTTCACTATCGGTCAGTCAGTAGTATTTAGCCTTGGAGGATGGTCCCCCCATATTCAGACAGGATATCACGTGTCCCGCCTTACTCGTTTTCACTGATTATGAGATGTCGGTTACAGGGCTATCACCTTGTATCGCGCCACTTTCCAGAGGCTTCACCTGTCTCATTAAAAGCTTAAGGGCTAACCCAATTTCGCTCGCCGCTACTTTCGGGATCTCGGTTGATTTCTCTTCCTCGGGGTACTTAGATGTTTCAGTTCTCCCGGTTTGCTTCGCTGCGCTATGTATTCACGCAGCGATACTAGCTTATGCTAGTGGGTTTCCCCATTCAGAAATCCCAGACTCAAAAGGTTTTTACTACCTAATCTGGGCTTATCGCAAGTTAATACGTCTTTCATCGCCTCTGACTGCCAAGGCATCCACCGTGTACGCTTAGTCACTTAACCATACAACCCCAAGAGGTTTCGTATGGCATAAACAACCAAGGTTGAACTCGTCATTGCGAGTTCTGGTTTTTCGCCGGATTCAAAATACAAGAACACTTGAATGTGTTTTTAATTTGTTTATCTAAGATAAACAAAAGATATTAAGAACTTTTAAATTTTGATTTGAATAACTCGTAAGTTATTTAAATCAGTCAGCTTTCCAAATTGTTAAAGAGCTTAAAGCAAAAAGCTTTAATCAATAATCGAAATCATTAATTAAAGCTCTGTCACTTCAACTTATTAAAACCTAATCAATCTGTGTGAACACTCATAAATCATAATCTATCGTTTAAGGAGGTGATCCAGCCCCAGGTTCCCCTAGGGCTACCTTGTTACGACTTCACCCCAGTCATGAACCACAAAGTGGTGAGCGTCCTCCCGAAGGTTAAACTACCCACTTCTTTTGCAGCCCACTCCCATGGTGTGACGGGCGGTGTGTACAAGGCCCGGGAACGTATTCACCGTGACATTCTGATTCACGATTACTAGCGATTCCGACTTCACGGAGTCGAGTTGCAGACTCCGATCCGGACTACGACGCACTTTTTGGGATTCGCTCACTATCGCTAGCTTGCAGCCCTCTGTATGCGCCATTGTAGCACGTGTGTAGCCCTACTCGTAAGGGCCATGATGACTTGACGTCGTCCCCACCTTCCTCCGGTTTATCACCGGCAGTCTCCCTGGAGTTCCCACCATTACGTGCTGGCAAACAAGGATAAGGGTTGCGCTCGTTGCGGGACTTAACCCAACATTTCACAACACGAGCTGACGACAGCCATGCAGCACCTGTCTCAGAGTTCCCGAAGGCACTAAGCTATCTCTAGCGAATTCTCTGGATGTCAAGAGTAGGTAAGGTTCTTCGCGTTGCATCGAATTAAACCACATGCTCCACCGCTTGTGCGGGCCCCCGTCAATTCATTTGAGTTTTAATCTTGCGACCGTACTCCCCAGGCGGTCTACTTAACGCGTTAGCTCCGAAAGCCACGGCTCAAGGCCACAACCTCCAAGTAGACATCGTTTACGGCGTGGACTACCAGGGTATCTAATCCTGTTTGCTCCCCACGCTTTCGCATCTGAGTGTCAGTGTCTGTCCAGGGGGCCGCCTTCGCCACTGGTATTCCTTCAGATCTCTACGCATTTCACCGCTACACCTGAAATTCTACCCCCCTCTACAGCACTCTAGTTTGCCAGTTTCAAATGCGGTTCCGAGGTTGAGCCCCGGGCTTTCACATCTGACTTAACAAACCACCTGCATGCGCTTTACGCCCAGTAATTCCGATTAACGCTCGCACCCTCCGTATTACCGCGGCTGCTGGCACGGAGTTAGCCGGTGCTTCTTCTGTCGCTAACGTCAAGATGTGCAGCTATTAACTACACACCCTTCCTCACGACTGAAAGTACTTTACAACCCGAAGGCCTTCTTCATACACGCGGCATGGCTGCATCAGGCTTTCGCCCATTGTGCAATATTCCCCACTGCTGCCTCCCGTAGGAGTCTGGACCGTGTCTCAGTTCCAGTGTGGCTGATCATCCTCTCAGACCAGCTAGAGATCGTCGCCTTGGTGAGCTCTTACCTCACCAACAAGCTAATCTCACCTGGGCTAATCTTAGCGCGAGAGGTCCGAAGATCCCCCTCTTTGGTCCGAAGACATTATGCGGTATTAGCTATCGTTTCCAATAGTTATCCCCCACACTAAGGCATATTCCCAGGCATTACTCACCCGTCCGCCGCTCGTCAGCGAATTAGCAAGCTAATTCCTGTTACCGCTCGACTTGCATGTGTTAGGCCTGCCGCCAGCGTTCAATCTGAGCCATGATCAAACTCTTCAATTAAAGTTTTTTGATACCTTTCAGCAGAAAGGATATCGACTCAATGATTAATACTGATTTCTTACATAAAAGTAATTTTGTGTAGTCACTCAGTTCATTGATTATTTTTGTTTGAATTCACTTCGAAAAGTAAAAGCAAACTAGTGATTATCAACTCACAAGTGCCCACACAGATTAATAGGTTTCAAATTGTTAAAGAGCTTATCTTTCAGCAACTTAACGTTTCCGCTTCGTTGCTTAGGCTGCGTATAATACAGAGCCAAAATTTTAAGTCAATACTTATTTAAAAATAATTTTAAACACTAAAAACTTAATGCCACTAGGTTCTTGCTTTCGCTTTCCCTTGGTAACGGATGCGCATTATAGGGAGCACTGATAGTTTCGCAAGTACTTTTTTAAAATTTCATTCTAAGTGATTATTTTCTACACAGATCACTTTTTTTCACACAAAAGCCCTACAAGAAATGAACATTGACTTAATTAGTTGGCAATTGATAAATAATATAAGTAGTATCAATGTGATTTTATTGTTAATTCATTACCTTTCATTTATTTTACTAGACCTTACTTATCATGAAATCTACTAATTCAAATATTATTATTATTGCTATTGCTGCACTCGGTGCAGGCGCCGTCTCTTTGTTCCCAACGGCATCTCCTGCTTTTACTTTCGCTCTTGGCGCAGTAATTACTGGTTTTACACTGCTAACCATTAATAAAGCACCAACTAACATAAGAAGTATTAAAGCTTCTGTTGATGAATCTCTATCTTCAGAGCAAGCAAGTACTACTCTTTATGTTGGTAACCTACCTTATCGAGCAAATGAATCAGATGTAAAAGATCTATTTGCTGAATTTGGGGACGTTTTTGCGGTTCGCCTAATGAAAGATAAGCGTACAGGTAAAAGAAGAGGCTTTGGTTTTGTGGTTGTTGCAAGTAAAGATGCGGATAGCGTTATCGAAAACTTAAACAATAACGAGTTTGATCAGCGTACTCTTAAAGTACGTATTGCGAATGATCCTAAAACTTCGGGTAACCCAAATATTGAAGAGGACTAAATCCTAGTTCTTGAAATGTTTTATTAAGTGCCTCTTCATTCTCTGTTGAGGCACTACAAAATACCTCCCCCTTTATAACTTCTCCTGCTTCCTCTTTATATTCTCCTAGTAACTGCTTTACTCTTCTTGCTATGGCTACACCTGAATCAATAAGCAAAACATTACCATTTAGTACTTTTTTAATTTCATTTTTCAAAAATGGAAAATGAGTACAACCAAGAACAATCGTATCAACCTTATTTTGCCAGGGAGATAGAATGCCCTTTAACTCTTCCAGGTCTACATCTACTCCAATCATTTTCTCTTCTGCCATTTCAACTAATCTTGTCGATCCTAGTAGCTGTACATCAGATATTGGAGCAAATGATTTGATTAATTCGTAAGTATAGCTCCGCTTAACCGTAGCAGGAGTAGCAAGCAAGCCTATTTTATTTGAAACAAGCGCAGCTGGCTTTATTGCAGGGACAACACCAACGACTGGTATGGTTAACTTATCTCTAAGTGCCGGTAGAACAATCGTACTTGCTGTATTACAGGCTATCACCACTATATCTATAGAAAACTTAGCACAAAGCTGAGAAATTATATGCGTCGTTCTTTCAATTAATACTGATTCTGTAAGTTCACCATATGGGAACGCTGCATTATCAAAGGCATAGATATATTTTTCTAAAGGTAATTGGTATTGAATCTCTCTATATACAGATAACCCACCGATACCTGAATCAAAAATCAAAATATGTTTTGGCATAACTGAAACCACAGACTCTTTATAGTCGATATGAAGATTGGAGCTTCATCATACCGCTTATGCTATTTTTGTAAAACAGAAGCCTGATAACGTAAATGAGTAAATCGTTCTTGCTCATCAATTGTTGTACTAAATAATTCTATCGAACCGTTAAAACAAGGGGCCTCTATTACTAGAGTATGAAACTCACCATTTTCCCCGCATGGGTCAACTTGTTTTGGCAGTTCAGAAAGCAGATTAATTGTGTACTCTTTACCACAGAAGTTATTATCTAATTGAGTTCCATCCGTTGTGACAAGAATGGTTCGAATTCCGCAACTAATAATTTCTTTTGCTAACTCATTACTTGATTGTCCTACCAATGGGAATACACACTCCCAACCCGCCTCTTCTATATAGCTTTTTCTATACTCGACAATACCATTGCAAAACATATCACCAAAAGCGACGGCATTAAATTCAATACCACATTCTTTTAAGCCTTCTACTACTAAGCGTTGATATTCATTATTAGCAGGGAACACAGTAGGCAATTCGATTGTGATTAATGGTAGATCAGTTAGATCAGCCTGCATTTGAACAACGGAAATAGGAGTGACTTGAAAAGGCACTTCATTTGCTACATGTGTGGTATATAAGCCGACAACGTCATACTCAGGATTATTAAGTAGGTGGATAAGAGTTAGTGTCGAGTCTTTACCTGATGACCAACTGATGATGACTTTCTTTTTCATATAGACCCCAGAAAAGAAAACCGCCTATTAAAGGCGGTTTTATAAGTTAAAAAATGTAAGAAGCACTTAAATAATAACTACGCTCTTGAGTCTTATAATATTTAGCAGTTTCATATTCTTCATCAAGTAAATTACTCACTTTTCCTGACACCGTTACATTTGATGTTACATAATAATTAGCTGATAAATTCCATAACATATAAGCGTCTAATTTATCATTATTACTATAATCAGAATATCGGTCACCTTGGTAAGTCATACCTAAAGAAGCATCCCACTCATCTTGTGTAAATGTTCCAATCCAAGACCCTGTCTCTTTTGCTCGACGAGCAAGTTGCTTCCCTTCTGAATCTTCAGGATCCATTAGTGCTAAACTAACATGATGATCTATAGCTCCAGTACTAAAGTCGCCTTCTAATTCGATACCTTTAATATCAGCATCAGTATTTATTGGAGCCCAACCTAAGTGCTCATAATAAATAATCATATCTTTAATATCAGAAGAAAATGCATTTAAGCGCCAGCTCACCAGTTCAAACTGACCTATCAAGCCAATCTCCGCTGAATTTGACTCTTCTGCATTAAGCTCTGAATTCCCGAAATTAGGATCATACAAATCATAAAATGAAGGGGCTTTAAAAGCCGTGCCATAACTTACATATGTTTTTAGGTTGCTATTAAGCGCGTAAGCCAACGCCATTGACCACGTAGTAAAATCACCAAAACCACTGTCTTTATCAAAACGAGCACTACTATCAAAAGTAAAATCATTAATCTCAGCGGTTGTCGTAACAAAAACTGCTTTATTCGTTCTATCTTTTTTTGTGTAATCTATTGTACCGCTTGATACGTCTTCGTTAGCAAAATCTAAACCTGCATTTACAATCCAGTTATTCGTATATTGATAACTATTTAACCAATTAATTGTAGTGCGATTTGTTTTATATATAGATTGGTACTCTGGCTCACTTTCAGGATACGAATTATTTTCTTGAAGAGATTTTGATACATTCAAACGACTAGATAGTTTATCGCCAGTATATTTAACACCACCATTAATTTGAAAGAATTCAGCATCTTGTTTGTTTAATGCTGTATTCCAACCACTATCACTACCATTAAAGTCATTCAGAGAATCTACATAATATAAATCTACATTAAGACTAACCTTAGAAGATAAATCATGCACTAAAGAAGCTACGAAATTTTTTGACTCATATCCATACTCGCCGCCAATATCTTTTGTTGTACCTTCCTTAATATTGTAACCATCACTTTCTTTATAGTTTACCGAGAAAGTACCATAAGTATTTTCATTCAATAGGCTTTTAGATTGCCAAGAAGTTTGATAGTAACCATCACTCCCAGCACTCATCTTTATTTGATGAATATTTTGTTTATGTGGTGTTCTAGTGATTAAATTAATAACACCACCAATAGAGTCAGCCCCATAAATCGCGGCTCTAGGTCCACGAATAACTTCTACTTGCTCAATAGTTTCAACTGGAATAATTGAAAAATCAAACCCTCCCGAAGATGCATTGTTAATTTTCATACCATTAAGAAGAACTAAAGTGTGCTTACTCTCAGAACCTCGTAAAAATATGGATGTTGTATTTGAAGGTCCTCCACTTTCACCAACTTGAACACCAGGAATATAACGTAGCACTTCCGTTAATGTTTTAGCTTGTAAACGTTCAATTTCTTCTTTTGTTACAACACTAATTGATGCTAATACCGAAGATTCTGACTGTTCAAATCGATTCGCAGTAACAACCATTGTCTCATCAGTTTCAATAGTTGTATTTTGAGCAAATACAGGGGAAGTATAGGCGTGAGAAAGCAGCGACACTATTGCAGTCGCAAGGGCAGTTTTTTTCATTTCCATTGTTTCCTAAAATCGCGTTAAGTCCATACAGTAATACATCATGTATCACTTATTGTTGGCAGGTCTTCGGACTTAAGAGCAGTTAACCTAAAGTACTCACTTCCCATTATTTTTCTCTATATCCTTTATCATACAGAAAAACAACAGTGTGAATGGATATGTACCTTCGTTCTCTCTTACCGCTGCGCGTCAGTTCTGGATTTTCACCAGATTCCCTTTTCAGGCTATTATCGAATATGAGAATAGCGCACCAACATTGGCGAAATACTAGAGGTGTACAGTACTCTTGTCTAGGTTTATGTGCTGAATATCACAGTGCTTATACAATTAGTTTCGACCAATCACACACAAATACTGGACAACAGATCTCTATCGCATAAAATCGGCGCTCTTATTTTGAGCAGCGCGAGGCAAGACAATGACACAATCCGTCATGAACCCAGAAAATTATCAAGTGCAATTAGATGAAAAAGCAGAAACACTATCTACTTTATTTTCTGAATTTGACGTTCCAGAATTGGAAGTCTTCTCTTCTCCTGCTGAAAACTACCGCATGCGTGCAGAGTTTCGAGTTTGGCATGAAGGTGACGATATGTATTACGTCATGTTCGATCAAAAAACAAAAGAGAAATATCGTGTAGACTATTTCTTACCTGCTACTCGTCTTATTAACGATTTAATGCCACTGCTCGCTGAAGCAGTAAAAGAAAGTAAAACACTGCGCTATAAAATGTTCCAAGTTGATTTTTTATCAACACTAAGCGGTGAAATCTTAGTATCTATGCTCTACCACCGTCAATTAGATGAGGCTTGGAAAAAAGAAGCAGCTGCATTAAAGCAGCGTTTAAATGATGAAGGGTTTAATTTAAATATTATTGGTCGCGCACGTAAAATGAAAATCGTTTTAGACCAAGAATTCGTTATTGAAAAACTAAAAGTTAATGATGATATCCTGACTTATAAGCAAGTTGAAAACAGCTTTACTCAACCAAATGGTGTTGTTGCTCAAAAAATGTTGGAGTGGGCGGTAGACTGTACTCAAAATAGCCAAGGTGATTTATTAGAACTTTACTGTGGTAATGGTAACTTCTCTTTAGCCCTAGCTAAAAACTTTGATCGTGTACTAGCAACTGAGCTTGCAAAACCTTCCGTTGAATCTGCGCAGTATAATATCGCAGCAAACAATATTGATAATGTTCAAATCATTCGTATGTCAGCAGAAGATTTTACTGATGCGATGGAAGGTAAACGAGAGTTTAGACGCTTAAAAGATCAAAACGTTGACTTAAAGAGCTATAACTGTAATACCATTTTTGTCGACCCACCGCGCTCAGGCATGGATGAAGGCACTTGTAAAATGGTACAAGGTTATGAGCGTATAATGTATATCTCTTGCAACCCTGAAACATTGAAAGAAAACTTAGAAATTTTAGGTAAAACCCATAATATCACTCGTTTTGCGCTGTTCGACCAATTTCCATATACCCATCATATGGAAGCTGGAGTTTTCTTAGAAAGAAAATAACTTACTATCCTAATTGTAATTAGTACTAAAAGTAACAGATAAAAAAAGGCCCAGAAGCATACTATTCTCACTAGTATAATTCTGAGCCTTTTTTATTACTTCAACTTATGCTTCAGCTTGTTCGCCTTTCTTATTCAACAGTCCCATTTTAACTGCAATCCAAAGTAGTAAACTTAATGCAACAAGGATAGAGAAAAAGTTACCACCCATTTCTGGGTATTGCGCTTTTACAAATGCAGAATGACCAAATAAGCCAACAAAAAAGCACGCTACTGCGACAAGAGACGTATCATCATTCGCAGGTTGACGTAAATATTCTTGATATAATCCTTGAGCTGCAAGAACTAGGGCTATAATAGGGAAAATTGAAAATGCTACTTCTGCAGCTGTAAAGCCAATCCAGGTTGCATTTAAACAAAGACCAGCCACCACTGATAGCGCTAATGTCTTGCGTTCATTTCTACTATTTTCATGTGTCATGTTTATTACCTCGTGTAGACATTGATTCACTATGACCAATGCAGTTAAATTCTATTTTTCATTTCTTTACGGTACCAGTAAGCGCCTTTAGATAACATGCGCAATTGGAAAATTAGCCGTTCAGAAAGCTCCTCTCTATATGCTGTATCTAAATCTAACGCTTCAGCTCCAGAGCTAAAGACTAACGTGACCGAGGCTTCAGCCTGTACTAATGCTTCTTCATGAGCCACACCTGTTGTGGCAACTAAATATTCCGTTAGTTCGGCAACAAAGTGTTGGATTTCTCTTGCAACTGCTGCACGAAAAGCTGGAGATGTCCCAGAGCGCTCTCTTAATAGTAAACGAAATACATTAGGACTGCTTTCAATGAACTCCATAAAAGTGTCAACCGATGTCCGGATCACACTTCCTTCAACAACTATTCGTTGTCGAGCCTGTCTCATTAGTTGACGTAGGATAAGACCACCTTCATCAACTAAAGTTAAACCTAATTCATCCATATCTTTAAAATGGCGATAAAATGAGGTAGGTGCTATTCCTGCTTCTCTTGTCACTTCTCGTAAGCTTAAACTCGTAAAACCTCTTTCGGCACATAGTAGGCAAAAAGCCGCATCGATAATTGTCCGGCGCGTTCTCTCTTTTTGCTGTGCTCGCACACCTTTCACACTGTCAGACCTCTTCACTTCTTCTACAGCGTTGAGCTCATCAGCTTCAAATTCAGGATACATATATTTTACCGTATATTGCACAATTTAATTGAATGGGTATCACAAACTTTTCACTAGTTCACATTATCGATTTCTATTTATCGATGTAAATGATGAAATCCATTATCAAGTATATTTCCACAAACAACGTGATCCTCTCCACTCTATCTGACTCACTTGATTTACCAAATGAATGAAAAGGTTAAAATACTTAACTAGCAATGTTGCGAGATTGATAATAATAAGGCGCTCATAATGACTAACTCAAGCCCTACACATTCAACCCACTTTGATGCCATTGTCATTGGCAGTGGTCCTGGGGGAGAAGGCGCAGCAATGGGTCTCACTAAGGCAAACTTAAATGTTGCTATTATTGAAAGAGAACCAAGCGTTGGTGGTGGTTGCACCCACTGGGGAACTATACCATCCAAAGCATTGCGTCACGCTGTTAGCCGTATTATTGAATTTAATTCAAACCCTCTCTACTGTAAAAATAATACCAGTCTTCATTCGACTTTTTCAGATATTTTAGGACATGCGAAAAGTGTAATCGATAAACAAACTAGAATGAGGCAAGGATTTTATGATCGTAACCAGTGTTCATTAATTTTTGGTGAAGCCAGTTTCGTCGAAAAAAATACTATTGCCGTAACCGCAAAAGACGGATCTATTGAAACCTATACCGCTGATAAGTTCATTATTGCCACAGGTTCTCGCCCTTATCGCCCTGCTGGAGTAAACTTCAATCATAGCCGAGTCTATGACAGTGACTCAATTTTATCTCTTCAACATGATCCTCGACATATCATTATTTATGGTGCTGGGGTAATTGGTAGTGAATACGCATCAATCTTTCGAGGTTTAGGCGTTAAAGTTGATCTTGTTAATACTCGTGATCGCTTACTTTCTTTCCTAGATAATGAAATGTCTGACGCCCTCTCCTACCACTTTTGGAACAGTGGTATTGTGACTCGTAATGATGAAACCTTTGAGAGTATTGAAGCCAGTGATGAAGGGGTAGTGATGCACCTTGAATCTGGTAAAAAAATGAAAGCAGATTGCATCTTATTTGCTAATGGCAGAACAGGTAATACAGATAAATTAAACCTATCTGCAGTAGGACTTGAAGCCGATTCTCGTGGGCAGCTCAAGGTTAATGGTAATTACCAAACAACTGCTGATCACATCTATGCTGTTGGTGATGTTATTGGTTATCCTAGTCTAGCTAGTGCCGCTTATGATCAAGGACGCTTTACCGCTCAAGCGATCACGAAAGGAAAAGCTGAAGCTCAATTAATTGATCATATTCCTACTGGTATTTATACCATTCCTGAAATCAGCTCTGTGGGCAAAACAGAACAAGAATTAACGGCGGCAAAAGTACCTTATGAAGTCGGAAGAGCGTCCTTCAAGCATTTAGCTCGCGCTCAAATTGCGGGAATGGATATCGGTAGTTTAAAAATTCTTTTCCATCGTGAAACCAAAGAAATCTTAGGCATACATTGCTTTGGTGAACGTGCCGCTGAAATCATTCATATCGGTCAGGCGATTATGGAACAGAAAGGCGAAGCAAACACTATTGAGTATTTTGTTAATACTACATTTAACTATCCAACAATGGCTGAAGCCTATCGTGTTGCCGCTCTAAATGGATTAAACCGCCTCTTTTAAATCAAAAAAGAGCAGCATATACAAACAAAATCGAGTAGGAGGAGGCCTCGCGGCCTCCGTCCTCTCACACCACCGTACAAGCGTGGGTCGCATACGGCGGTTCCGAATACATTTTTAGTACCTTATACCCATCAAGTAATGAGTATAATCCCATCTCTCTCAGTTTTACGTTTGGAAGAGCATGATTCACTTGAGGTGTTCTTGAGAGTCTCCACCAACCTTTATCTGACATCGCTAATTTCCAAGCATTTCGCTCGCTTACACCTTCTTGGCGTAACCACATCGCTATGCTGTATCTTCGCTTTCTCTGTTTCAGGCGGTAGCTCCGAAGTCGGCGTCTTATCCAACTGTCTAGAGTTCCCATTACACTCGGTTTTAAAGCCAGTTTAAAGTAGTATTGCCATCCTCTAAGGTATTGAGTTAATTCTTTTATTATTGCCTTTAACTCTCTTCCTCGATTTCGTTTTGTTATCTCTCTGACCCGCTTTTTCATTCTTGCTTTCGCCTCTTTTGATAGACGGATCTGACCTGAATAACTAAAACTGTGACTTAGATAACTGCGCTCCGTTATTCTTGTCGCCGCACTTTTCTCTCGGTTGACCTTGAGTTTCAGCTTATGCTCTAAGAATACTGTGATCGAGTCTTTGACTCGTTCCGCCGCTTCCTGACTACTCACGTAGATTTGACAATCGTCTGCATATCGACAGAACTTATGCCCTCTACGTTCTAACTCTTTATCTAGCTCATCTAATACTATATTGGATAACAAAGGTGACAGAGGACCACCTTGTGGAGTTCCTCTTTGTCTGCGCTCTATTATCCCATTTCGCATCAGTCCACTTTGTAAATATGACCTAATTAACTTCAAGACTCGTTTATCTTCAATGTCTTGTGCTAAACGATGCATCAGTCTATCGTGATTAACGGTATCGAAATACTTTTCTAAATCTATATCTACAACGTATCCTCTTCCTTCTCTGATGTATTGACTCGCTGTCGCTAAGGCATTGTGAGCGCTACGCATTGGCCTAAAACCAAAACTACTCTTTGAGAATTTTGGATCATAAACTTCGGTTAACACTATCGTGATAGCCTGTTGGACTATTCGATCTAGAACCGTTGGTATTCCCAACTGTCTTACACCACCTTTAGCTTTCGGGATCTCAACACCCAAGACTGGTTGAGGTTGATAACTACCTTCTAATAAGGATTGACGCAGTTGTTGTCCACTATTACCTTGTTTCAGTTTATCAATGGTCGCTTCGATGTTGAGTCTATCAACTCCCGCACACCCTTTATTACTCTTCACTCGGCGTAATGCTGCGTTCAAATTAGTTGGAGCGCTAATGCGCTCTAGTAGTTGAGAGGTATTCACCAAGACTCGCCTTTCTTTCTACGCCAGATACGTTTGTTACGCTTTGTCACCGTCAGTGCTACTTGCGGTTTTACCAACTGGGACAGAGTGATGGATTTCATCGTTGCTGTTACTCCACGTATTTGAGTGTTTAGCGGCTGCTTCTTGATATATTCGGTTCAGGCCTTCCTTTAAACTGTACTGGTTTAAAGTACTATGCCGTCGGCTGACTTCTTAACTTCCGTCGAGTGACATCACTGCCGCTCTAGTCTCTTTGAGACAAAGGCTAAGATCTCCCGAGGTAAGACGCTGTTCTTTCCCATGGTCATGCCTGATTTACTGCGACACACTTCTCGTCGAAACATAGGGTTATTCTATCTATAGCTAGGTTACCCAAGTTGTCACAGCCTACTATCAGATTTCTGTTCGTCACCACCATGTTTTGCCATTTGCTTCCTTCAGATTTCACCTCACGGTGAACACCCTTGCATAGGCTAACGGTTCTCGTTCGACTGAGCCCGTAGAGGACTTTCACCTCCTAGAACAACGCC
Organism: Aliivibrio wodanis; assembly: GCF_052920805.1. Classification (NCBI taxonomy): domain Bacteria; kingdom Pseudomonadati; phylum Pseudomonadota; class Gammaproteobacteria; order Vibrionales; family Vibrionaceae; genus Aliivibrio; species Aliivibrio wodanis. Next base: position 2,490,361 of record NZ_JBREXA010000002.1, on the reverse strand, counting down.
ATGCTCGGCGCACTAATAAAAAGGGATTAAGCATGACTTAACCCCTTTTTTTATTTAACTATCAACGAAACATAGTAGTTGGCCTATGATAGGAAAATTGCTTTTTTCCACTGAATAGAGAAAGTGATCGCCAGACCAATTCCACGCATCGCCATAAAAGATAACATCGCAGCCCACAGAGCATGATTGCCATAATCCTGCATTAACCACCACGTAGTAAAGAACGTCAACATTGCGATAAACATAGAGTTTCTCATCTCAGCTCCCTTAGTCGCCCCCACAAAAATCCCATCTAATAAGAAGCACCACATTGAGACTAATGGCATAGCAACAAGCCAAGGAAGATAAATAAGCGCTGTTTGTTGTACCGCTTCAATAGAGGAAATCATTGAAATTAGTTGATAGCCACCAAGCCCAAAGGCTAAGCTGAGTATTAAACTAGTAATGAAGCTCCAAAAAGTAGTGCCAATTAAAGAATCAGATAACTGAGATTTACTCTTTGCTCCAATAGCCTTACCTACCATCGCTTCCATTGCATAGGCAAAACCATCCATACCATATGAAATCATCATCAAAAAGCTCATCAACACGGCATTAGCAGCCACAATATCTACCCCTAATGACGCTCCTTGAAAAGTCATAAAAGTAAAACAAGCTTGAAGGCACAGTGAACGTAAGAAAATATCTCGGTTCAATTTAAATAAACGCTTAAAGCCAGAAAGAAGATCGGCAACTGGCATGATAAAGCGCGGTAAACCCAATTTTTTACTTTGCTTAATAACAAAGTAAAGACCAATTATAAACGCCGAATAATCAGCAATAACAGAAGCGAGAGCAGCCCCTTCTACCTTCAAGTTAAACCCAACAACAAAGAGTAAATCGAGAATAATATTAATGCTGTTCGTTATGATCACAAGCCACATAGGATAACGAGCATTCTGCGTTCCGAGTAACCAGCCCATGATAACCAAATTACTCAATGCGGCAGGTGCACTCCATATCCGAATAGAGAAATATTGCTCTGCATACAATTTAACTTCAGGCGCTGCGTCACTAAAAGAAAAAATGGCGTAAGAAAGAGGTTGATGAAAGATAAGAAGAATAAAAGAAAAACAAAAAGCTAACAAAACACCCTGAGAAAATGTTTGGCTCAGTAACATTTTATTTTCAGCACCATACGCTTGTGCAGATAAGCCCGTGGTTGCCATACGTAAAAAACCCAACAACCAAAACGTCACGCTGATCATGGTGCCGCCTACTGCAACCCCTCCTAAATACCATGCGTGTTCAAGGTGACCAATTACAGCTGCATCAATTAAACCTAATAACGGAATAGTGATATTTGAAAGCACCATAGGAATAGCTAGCGCTAATACCTGTCGGTGTAAAGAAAGGTTTTTTAATGCCTGTAACATGAGCTCATACCGAGATTGAAAAATAGGTAATATTATTACGTACTTTCTTTCTGTTCTAAACCTTTGCTTAAGGCTATTTATCTACTGCTATTAAGAGGTTCAAGTACATCACCAATTCATATGAATCAAGATCGGTGTCACTCTATGTTTAAATAATGGGAATTTAGCTAACCAACGCTGCCATGGCTTCCATCTGGTACAATCATGTTCAAGAGGAGAAGTAACAGATAAAGTTTCAATCCAAGGTAACCATCCAGTAAAAGACTGCTTTGGGTGAGATAAACCATGTTGATATTCCGTACTACCAAGCTTTTGGCCTATCATAGTATTACAACGATCACCGGCAACGACAAATAACGCTTCTGCATGATGAAAACGACACCCTAATAACTGAACAAACTTAGCAAGCTGTCTTTCTTCGCATTCTAATAAAGCATGTTCACAGACAATCATTACAGGAACATCATGTGGCACAGGGAGACTCTCAACCCAGCTTTCTTCAGTGACAGAGCCACAACGCAGATAATAACGTTCATTAGTATGGAATAGCTTTTGTCGCCAAAGGAGGTTTTCATTAATATCGAGTTCAAGCCAATGACAACGACCGTTATCCAAACGATAAAAACGAGTATCTAACCCTGCCCCCACATTCACCACCCAACCCGATGGATTAGATTTTAGGAATCGAGAAACTTGTTGGTCACATTGAACGGTAAGCGTGGCATGAAGTAATTGCTTTTGATCGATATCTCCAGAGAGACATTCAGAAGAAAGGTGACAATGTCGACATGCAGCAGCTGCAATAGGATCATAAATTAATCCATTGTCGATCATACTTTCACGACTTCTCAACCAAAGAGGTTGTAATAGGCGAGAAGGAATTTTATGGCCGAGCTGTGTCATTATCATCTCCTATGAAAGAGATTAGATGATAATAACTATCATTACCACTTGTAAAGTTCTATTTCAGAAAAACAAGCGATAATGACAATTTAATAATACTCAAAAGAAAAATACCTCATGAATATTAATTATGCGTAAGTATTACATCCAAGTTGTACTGCGGATAACCCCAACAGCAAGACCTTCAATACTTAAGCTCTGTGATGTTAAATCTACTTCAATTGGAGCAAATTCTTCATTTTCAGCATGAAGAAAAACCATCGCCCCTTTACGCTCTAAACGCTTAACGGTTACATCATCATCGACTCGAGCGACAACCACTTGTCCATCACGAACGTCTTGAGTTTTATGAACAGCTAATAAGTCACCATCCATAATGCCAATATCTTTCATGCTTTCACCATTCACGCGCAATAAGAAATCAGCTTGTGGCTTAAACATACCAGGATCCACTTGATAATGACTCTCTACGTGCTCTTGGGCAAGAATTGGTTCACCCGCAGCAACCTGACCAATCAAAGGTACGCCAAAGATCTTCATTCTCAGCTTCTTGTAAAAGAATACGAATACCTCGAGAGGCACCTGGAATAATCTCGATCACTTGCTTACGAGCTAATGCTTTTAAATGCTCTTCTGCTGCATTAGCTGAACGAAACCCCAACTCACGAGCAATTTCTGCACGTGTTGGTGGCATTCCAGTGTCATCAATTTTTGCTTTGATTAGCTCAAAGACTTCTTGCTGTCTTGCCGTTAGTGGCTTCATAACTCACCTGTTTGTTTATACAGTTAACTGTGAGTATATACAGCTGTGCTATGCTTTGAAAGACCTATTGATTAAAAATAAGGCAAATCAGACTACTTTTCTGTCATATTAGTCGTAGTATTGGGGATAATATGTTCATTTATATTAAAAGGTTTGACCAGTTCTGCTATTCTTGCCAACAAATTGTAAGCATCTATATATAACCGACTGATCGGTACATAACTAAGGCGTCATTGTCATTATGTCTACAGGACAAACTATCTATCACTCTTTGCTAAAACTACCACTATCTGTAATGGTGAAGAGCACTTCGATTCCATCGAATCCAATTGAAGACCTCAAGATCGATCTTGAGCGTCCAATTATTTATGCACTGCCATTTCGCTCACATGTTGATTTACTGACATTACAAAAAAGTACATTAGAATTAGGGTTGCCCGACCCTCTTTCTCCAATAGATATTAATGGCGTTGAATACCCACGCTACGTATTCACTTCTATCGGACCAAAAATATTCGACACCGATGATGACCTACCACAAGAGTCATTAGAGCTATTTAAAACGGTCTTAAAACATCACGCTGATAATCCTGACGTCGATTTTCAATTAATTCCGACCTCTATTCTATGGGGAAGAAAACCTGGCAAAGAAGGCACTAGCAAACCTCACTTAATGCCACTTAACGCCCCTCAAAAATTCATCACGCTGATTAAAGCTGGCCGTGACTCAACAGTGCGTATTAGCCCAGTAGTCTCTTTACGCTACATGGCAGACAATCACGGTGCGGATGAAGCAATTGCCCATAAATTAGCTCGTGTTGCTAAAATTCATTTTTCTCGTCAAAAATTAGCAGCATCAGGTCCTAATTTACCTAACCGCCAAGCGCTATTTAATCGTTTGTTAAAATCACAAGCGATAGAAAAAGTAATTTTAGAAGAAGCAAAAATACGCAATGTAGAAGTAGAAAAAGTACGTAAAGAAGCCATGGGGATCATGGAAGAAATCGCGACTAACTTTTCTTACTCACTCATAAAGAATGGTAACCGCTTACTTAAATGGTTATGGAATCGTTTATATCAAGGTTTAAACATCAACAATGCGGCTACTGTGCGTAAGTTAGCACAAGAAGGTCACGAGATTGTTTATGTTCCTTGTCATCGTAGCCACATGGATTACTTATTACTTTCTTATGTTCTTTATCATGAAGGATTAGTGCCACCACATATTGCAGCAGGTATTAACTTAAACTTCTTCCCTGCGGGTCCTATCTTCCGTCGTGGCGGGGCTTTCTTTATTCGCCGTAGCTTTAAAGGTAATCGTCTTTATTCAACTATTTTTCGTGAATATTTAGCAGAGCTATTTGCTAAAGGTTATTCTGTGGAGTATTTCAGTGAAGGTGGACGTTCACGTACTGGTCGCTTATTGGAAGCAAAAACCGGAATGTTAGCGATGACAGTTCAAGCGATGTTGCGCGGTCTAAATCGTCCAGTAACCCTAGTACCTGTTTATATTGGCTATGAACACGTAATGGAAGTAACCACTTACGCTAAAGAACTACAAGGAAAGCGTAAAGAGAAAGAAAATGCAGGACAGGTTTTACGCACTATTCGCAAATTACGTAACTTTGGTCAAGGCTATGTAAACTTTGGCGAACCGATCTCTTTGAATCATTATTTAAATGAGCACGCACCGAACTGGTCTGAGTCAATTAATCCAATTGAGCCACAAAAACCAGAATGGATGAATCCAGTCGTTAATGGCATTGCAAATAAGATGATGACACACATCAATGATGCAGCAGCAGCTAATGCATTAACTTTATGTGCAACCGCTTTACTTGCCGCTCGTCAACGTGCATTAAGTAAAGAGGACTTAACAGAACAGCTAGAGTGTTATTTACAGTTATTACGTAACATCCCTTACTCTGATACTGCAACCGTACCAGCAGAAAGTGCTAATGAATTATTAGAGCATGCTATTGCTCTTGATAAATTTGTAATAGAAAAAGATACTTTAGGCGAGATCGTTTCATTAGATAGAAACCAATCAATCCTAATGACCTACTATCGCAATAATATTATCCATCTATTTGCATTGCCCTCATTAATCGCAAAATTAGTTGTTCAATATCGTTCTATTTCTGTTGATGATATCCAACATCAAATTCAACAAATTTATCCATTTCTCAAAGCTGAGTTATTTTTGCATTATGAAGAAAATGAATTAAATGATGTGGTAAATCAACATGTTGAAGAGCTCATTCGTCAGAAGTTAATTGTACAAAAAGGTGGGGTTTTACAGCTTAACTCGACCAATATTCGTAAACTTCATCTATTGGCTCACACTATTTCAGAAACACTACAGCGCTACGCGATTGCTCTGACGCACCTGCAAGCGTCACCTGAATTAGATAAGAGCGAGTTAGAAGAACAAAGCCAAATAATGGCCCAACGCCTAAGTCGCCTACATGGTATCAATGCTCCTGAGTTTTTTGACAAAGGCGTTTTTGGTATCTTGTTTAATAGTTTAAAAACAGAAGGCTATCTAGATAGTGAGGGCAATGCAGTACTTGAGAAAGTCGCACCGTTCGCACACGATATCTCTAAGTTATTAAGCCCTGAGATTAAGTTAACAATCCAAGCGGTTATGAACAAAGAAAAGTAGTGTTCTTTGAGATACAAAAAAGCCAGTATGGCATTTCTTCTTGAAAGTACCATACTGGCTTTTCTTTTAAATAAATGAGGATAATTTAAATCAGAACGCTTGCACCAATCGCTGCAAAAACTAAACCACCTACATAGTTATTATTTAAAAACGCTTTGAAGCACGCCTCTCTTTCACGGCCTTTAATCAGCCATTGCTGATAAACAAAAAATCCTGCCGCCGCTAATACTCCCCAATAATACACACTTGAAAGTACTAATTGAGAACCAAGAATAATCAATAATGCTAGCACACTTAATTGCAATAGGCCTATGATGAGCTTATCAAACCGGCCAAACAATATCGCTGTCGATTTAATGCCAATCTTAAGGTCATCATCCCTATCGACCATCGCATATTGCGTATCATAGGCAATAGTCCATAAGGCATTAATCACAAACAATAACCAGGCTTCTGGTGGTACTTGATTTGATTCTGCAGCATACGCCATTGGGATCGCCCAACTGAATGCTAAGCCAAGAACAAACTGAGGCAAGTAAGTCACTCGCTTCATGAAAGGATAGGCCACCGCAAGCACGATACCAATCCCCGAAAGCATAATCGTTAACGTGTTCATCGTTAAGACCAATAAAAATGAACACAGCACTAAAACAGCAAACAGTGTTAATGCTTCTTTTGATGAAATTAATCCAGAAGGTAATGGACGATTAGCGGTACGCTTCACATGACCATCGACTTTACGATCAGCAAAGTCATTAATCACACATCCTGCCGAACGCATGAATACCACACCGAGCACAAAGACAATGAATACATGCCAATCAGGTAATCCATCAGCAGCTAAGAATAATGCCCACAATGTTGGCCATAAAAGTAATAATGAACCAATAGGACGATTCATTCGTGTTAATTGCCAAAACGCTTGTGCTTTTGACGTGGTCATTAGTTCATTTCCTTTGAGTAAATAGGCGCGTTAGGTAAAAATAATTCCGCCACCAACATAGGCTTTTCATTCATCCATAATCGAGAACGTCGAGCAAATAACATCCCTTTTTCTGTCTCAATCTTTCCAACTTGAAGCTTATCCCTATGCGCGCTTTGAGCACTAAACACGGTAACACCTAATGGTACCTGACCTTGACGAGTCAAATCGTGCGGTTGATCTTGAAGTGATGATAGTGGGATCAATGTTCTACCATATACCCACGAATTTTGATCTCCCTTTAGAATAACTTTTCGACGCAAACACACCTCATCACCAAGAAGATCTAATTCTACTTCGGTTAACGTTTCTGGATTCACGTGTGTATTATCTAATACCGATACAGACAACAATTGGCAATGTTGCTCTAAACGACGCGATAATGAATCTAAACCCAGCAACCAGTATTGCTGCCATTCACTATGACATTTAAAGGTATCGGCTTCTTGCCACTGTACTTTTTTAAGTGCAGAAGCGCACCAAGAATTGATATCTGACATATTCTCTATAACATCTCTCACATATATCGATTATATTGAGAGATAATGGTTAATTTTTTCTCACAACTGCCGACTATTGTAACAAGTAATAAAATAAATTGACTGACGAATGGATTAGAAAATGACAAAGAAATCATTATTTGCAGGATTACTGCTAATTATTAGCCAAGTTTTTTCCCCTGCGGTTTTCGCAGAAGATGAAGCCGCACCACAAATGGGCTACTTTACTTTAGCGCCAGATCTAACAACTAACTTTGTAACAGCAGGGAAGAAACTCGGATACATTCAAATTCGTGTTGATATCCTAGTCGCTGATAATAAAGAGCTACCTAATTTAGAGCAACACAACCCACAAATCAGGAATGCACTAGTAGAAGTCATGGGACAACAACCAGAGCAGCGTATTAAATCACTGGCAGGTAGAGAAGAAATCAGAAAAGAATGCTTAACCGCTATCAATGAACTGCTATTAACAGAAACAGGAAAAACGTTAGCGGTTGATCTCCTCTTTACTAAATATATTTATCAGTAATAGCTACTCTTACTAAGTAAACAAAAAATGAGCAAGACACGAAGTGGCTTACTCATTTTTTATCCATATCTCTATGCTTTTTTTAATTTACTGTCCATCAATCCAATCACACATCCAGTAATCAATCCAGCAAGATGCGCGGTATTTGCAATTGCCATAAAAGGTTGAGCATACCCTAGAACTAGCCACGCCAACATAAAGCCAACAATTGGTTTCGATACAAAAATCCCTTTCTCTGGAGCTAGCCAACCAATAAACCAAGAATATCCAAGTAGTGCATACACCACCCCAGATAGGCCACCAAAATTAGCACCTTCTACCCAGAACTGTGCTAATCCAGAAAACAGTGCCGAGAATAAAAACAGTTGAACAAGCTTTGTTTTTCCCAAGCGTAATTCAATATCTCCACCAAGCTGCCACCACCATAATAAATTAAAAATAATATGGATTGCAGAAAAATGAAGTAATGCGTGTGAAAACCATCGCCATATCTCAACGCTTTGCCCTTGAAATGCAGGAAAATGTAACACTTGGAAAATAGAATGATTCCACCCTAACTGTTGCAAAGTAAAAATAACGATGCAAGCAGCTATGATCAGTAAGGTGAAAAAACCAGCTTTCGCTTTAACCATCTTAATAAGATCAGGGGAATTATAAGTAAACTTAGCCGTTCGCGTATCAGCCATATCCCACGATGCTGACTGATATTTTGTATCATTAGGATTACTTAAAAAAGCTTGTAATTCAGACTCTACCTCTAGTAAATAAGTATCATCAGATACCACCCATAATGCAAACAGCCCTTCTCCCTCTGGCATCATTCGAATATCAATTTGGCGTGAAGCCATATAATCAATAAATGACTGCCCTGCTCTTGGGTTAGATAATGCGATTAATCTATGCATAGATTATTACTTCTCCACAGGCAACCCTGCTTTATGCCAGCCTTCAAAACCGCCATCAACACTATAAACTTCATCATAGCCCTGATTAATTAAGTATTGGGCAGCGCCTTGACTACTATGTCCGTGATAACACATCACTAATACAGGTTGTTCAAAATCTACTGTATTCATTAACTCAACAATAGTGTCATTGGTTAAATGAAAAGCATTTTCTACATGAGCACGGGAAAATGATTGAAGATCTCGAGTATCGACGATCACAGCATTAAGATCTTTATTTTGTAGCTTATTATTAGCTTCTACTACTGAGATATGTTGAAACTGTTCCATTTAAAGTTCTCTCTCTTTTTTCTTTATTGTACTCTCGATTAACCACAAGAAAAACACAGAGTATGTAAGGATAAAGCAAGGTTATTCACAGGGTTATTATCCACAGCATTTATACCCTAGAATATAACTGTTCTTTTTTTGAGCTCCTGTGGAAAAGCTTGTGGATTACGTTGATAAAGTGTTTTTAAAAAAACCGATCCACCATATGTAGTAAAGATCCTTTTTAATGTGTGGATATAAATTTTGCTCTAAGGGTCCATTTTATCTAGCTTCGTTAAAAAATAACTAAGATCTAAACAGATATCTCACTAGTTATACACAAGAAGTAATATCACTCTATACTACCTCTCGATCCATAATTAACAAATAAAAAAGGCTGACCTCTTTCGAGATCAGCCTTTCTATTGAATTCGATTTAATTAAAACACATCACCAACAGCATCTTTTAACTTTTTCATCGCATTTTTTTCTAATTGGCGAATACGCTCTGCCGATACTTCATAAGTATCCGCTAACTCTTGTAATGTCGCCTTCTCATCGGTTAGCCAACGAGACTGAACAATATGCTGACTGCGATCATCCAATGTTGCAATCGCATTTGCTAAGCGATTATTCGTATATGCTTCCCAGTTATCTTCCTCTAAAGAGTTCGCAATATCTGACTGCTTATCTTCTAAGTAGTAAACTGGTGCTGTGAATGCCATATCACGGTCATCATCTTCTGTCGGAGCTTCAAATGTTGAATCTTGTGCTGCCAAACGAGATTCCATCTCTCTCACTTCAGAAGGTGCAACACCAAGATCTTTCGCAACAGCTTCAACTTCACCATTATTAAACCAACCAAGACGCTTTTTATTTTTTCTTAAATTAAAAAACAGTTTACGCTGTGCTTTTGTCGTAGCCACTTTCACAATACGCCAATTTCTTAATACGTATTCGTGGATCTCAGCTTTAATCCAATGTACAGCAAAAGAAACTAGACGAACCCCTACTTCAGGGTTAAAGCGCTTCACTGCCTTCATTAGACCGACATTACCTTCTTGGATAAGATCCGCTAATGGTAAGCCATAACCAGAATAGCCACGAGCAACATGTACGACGAAGCGAAGATGAGATAGAATCAGCTTTTTCGCTGCCTCTATTTCTTCTTTATAGTGTAAACGTTCTGCTAATTCACGCTCTTCTACCACCGTTAACATTGGATAACTATTAACAGAACGCAGATAGATATCGATACTATCTTGTGAAACAGCAGCCATTGAATACATCTCTTTCGACATTCAAATCCCCATTTATATCTAGATATTACTTAACTTAACCTTGCAATGATGTACTTAAAACAAACAGACTGCAAGTGAAAGGCGGAAAATTATCCACACTTTATGGACTCATTACTGTTAACTAAGTTCACTTTTTAACAAAAAAAATAACAAAAAAACCGCTAATTCAAAGAATTAACGGTTTAAGAAGATCTTAAGTAAAAGTAATGATCTTAGATCATCACACTGGCTCTATTTCTTTCAAATGACGTAATACTGAAATTCGAGCAGCAAGTAAGCCTAAAAACGATGATAACATTAACAATAGTAAGCTTTCATCCCAAGTTAGTCCTACTAATCTAAATACACTGTCATAAAGTACAGCGACATTATCGACTGCTCCATTCAATGTCACTGTAATTATCGCGGTTAGTAACCAAGCAACAAAACCACCTAATAAGCCAAACCACATCCCTGTATATAAGTATGGACGTAAGATAAAGGTATTAGTCGCTCCCACTAACTTCATAACTTGAATTTCATCTTTTTGTTCTAATACATTAAAACGCAATGTATTACCGACAATTAAGAATACTGCAACAAACATTAGAATAGCCAATGTACTTGCGACCACAACCGCCACATGTTTAATCGCATCTAATCGCACTAACCAATCATCATCCAAACGAACATCATTTACATAAGACTGTCGTTTAAATCGTTCGACCAATTGATTCACTTGATCTTTTTCCTGCCATTCAGATTTAGGTGAAACGATCAATACCGCAGGTAATGGGTTAGAATCTAACAACGTCAGTGCTTGTTCAAATCCAGAGTGCTCACTGAGTTCTTTTAATCCCTCTTGTGGAGAGATGTATTGAACTGCCTCAACCTCTTTCCAGTTAGATAACTCATCCCGTAAACTCTGAGCTTTTGACTCTGAAACATCTTGTTGTAAGTATAAACTAACCTGTGATGGCGCTTGCCACTTAGAGGCCACAATAGTGAGGTTTTTACCTAGTAAGTACATACTTGATGGTAAGGTTAATGACATAGCTATCACAGCTAACGTTAATAAGTTACCTAATGGGCGGCGTAATAACTCTCTAAAAGAAAGTCTTGCTTGTTTTTTATGAGTAGCCCAAAAGCCATCACTGGCTGCACCTTGAGTATTTTTAGACTTACGTTTAGCCATGATCAACCACCTCACGTAAGCAACCTTGGTGTAAATCAAAACGACGATATTTATTTCCACCAATTAACGACAAATCATGCGACGCCATTAATACGCTAACTCCAACACGATTAAACTCAGCAAATAAATTAAAAACTTGGCGAGATAATTGTGCATCTAGATTACCTGTTGGTTCATCCGCCAGTAATAACATAGGCTTATTAACGACTGCACGAGCGATACCAACTCGTTGCTGCTCACCACCAGAGAGTTGCATTGGATAACTTTTTGCTTTATCTAATAACCCTGTTTTATCCAAGGCTGCTGATACACGACGCTTAATATCATTTTCTCGAACCGATTCAACTCGCATCGGTAATGCTACATTATCAAAAATGGTTCGGTTCATTAGTAATTTGTGGTCTTGAAAAACAATCCCTATATTACGACGTAGAAAAGGGATATCTTGATTTGAGACCTTAGTGATGTCATGACCGTTAAATAGGATTTTGCCATCACTAGGGCGCTCAATGGCACAGATCAACTTCAGCAAGGTACTTTTACCTGCACCTGAATGACCACTTAAAAAAGCCATCTCACCTCTATTTAGATGAAAGTTTACTTTTTGTAATGCTGGACGGCCACCTCGATAGGCTTTCGACACTTGCTGAAATCGAATCATGCATTATTCCTCACGACTAAACAGTGCATCAATAAAATCTTGTGCCACAAATGGACGTAAATCATCAATACCTTCGCCCACGCCAATAAAACGAATTGGGATTTGGAATTGATCGGCAATTGAAAAGATAACACCACCTTTTGCAGTACCGTCTAATTTAGTTAAAGTAATACCTGTAACTGGAGCTACATCACTAAATAACTTAGCCTGGCTGATCGCGTTCTGTCCCGTACCGGCATCAAGTGTTAACATCACTTCATGAGGTGCTGTTGGGTCAATTTTCTGCATCACACGTACAATTTTACGCAATTCTTCCATTAAATTACTTTTATTCTGTAGACGGCCTGCTGTATCAGCGATAACAACATCAACTTTTCTTGCTTTTGCTGCTTCAATTGCATCATAAATCACAGAAGCACTGTCTGCTCCAGTATGCTGCGCAATAACAGGAACATCGTTACGTTGACCCCAGACTTGAAGCTGCTCAACCGCTGCGGCACGGAAGGTATCACCCGCAGCTAGAATGACTGATTTACCGTCATTCTGGAATTGTTTTGCTAATTTACCAATAGTCGTAGTCTTACCAACACCATTCACTCCTACCATTAAGATAACGTGAGGCATGTTCTTTTCATTAATTTCTAATGGCTTTTCAACCTTAACTAAAATTTCAGCCATTTCTTCTTTTAATAGGCCGTATAAAGCTTCACCATCTTTTAAATCACGTTTACTTGCTTTTTCCGTTAAGCTCTCAATAATTTTAGTTGTGGTATCCATACCAACATCTGCAATCAATAACTGCTCTTCTAATTCTTCAAATAAGTCTTCATCAATTTTTTTACCACTGAATAAACCAAAGAAGCCTGCGCCTATATTCTCTTTTGTGCGTTGTAGACTACGTTTTAAGCGGGTAAAAAAGCTTTCTGTTGGTTTCGCTTGAACCTCTTCAATTACAGGGGAAGTTTCAAACTCTTTTTCTTCAGTTTCTTCCTCTTGAGAGATAACAGGTATCTCTTCTATCTTAGAGGTATCTGCTGTCTCTTCATCATTAGCCTCATTTGAAGTTAACGTTTCTTCCTCGGCTTTATGCTGTTCAAGCTCAGTCTCTTCAACTACACTCTCTGCTGTACTTTCTACTGATTGTTGATCTACGGCTAGTTGTTCGGCTTTTTCTTCATCACCAAAACCTAACCAAGACAATAATCCGCGTTTCTTTTTGCCTGTCATTGGGAAATCCTAGAATTAAATTGGTACAATTTTCTCGTATACTATCACTTTCTTAGCGGTCAAAAAATCTATGCTTAAACGTAAACAACATTCATCTCGCACTTCTGGAACAAATGGACGCTCTGGAAGCATTCGTATTATCAGTGGACGTTGGCGTGGACGCAAACTTCCAGTCCATGATGCTGAAGGCTTAAGACCTACCACCGACCGTGTAAAAGAAACGGTTTTTAACTGGTTAGCCCTTGATATTCCCCATGCTCACTGTTTAGATCTTTTTTCAGGTAGCGGTGGATTAGGGTTTGAGGCTGCTTCACGCGGTGCTGAAAAAGTCGTAATGTTAGAATTAAACAAACAAGCTCATGCACACTTAAAACAAAATTCAGAAAGTTTAAAAGCTGATAATATCGAGCTTCACCATATTGATGCACTTACCTTTTTAGATAAAGTAGCAACACCATTTGATGTGGTCTTTATTGATCCTCCATTTAGAAAAGATTTATTAGAAACAACGCTAACAAAATTAGAAAAGAATGGATGGTTAGCAGCAAATGCCATGATATATATTGAAGCAGAAAAAGAACTCAGTTCATTGCCCGTACCTGCTCATTGGCACTTACATCGAGATAAAACAGCTGGACAGGTCACGTTTAAATTATATAAAAGAGAAGTATAGATGAAAGGATTGATTATTCTAACCAAAATCGCACTTGGGTGTGTTTGGTTAATATTATTACTTAACCTATTTATGCCATTTCCAGGAAAAGGCGCAATTGCACTTTATATCCTGACTGCATTTTTATTTATGATGCACGGTCTACAAATGCTTATCTTTATTGGTGCATTTGGCGATAAAATCTCAATGAGCCGATGGGAAAAGTGGTCGATTCTTATCTTTGGGGTGTTTGCCTTATTAGACATCAGAAAAAAACACATGATGGATAAATAACACGTATTATTCCCTCTATAACTAAGGAGCACTTATTGCTCCTTTTTTGTTGCCTATTCTCCATGCTCTATCCCGTATCAAATATCTATCTATGTTATGATCTTTTCATTCTTTTAATCTCCAACTTAGGTACTCACTTATGGATACCCTTTCCGCTGCTGTTATGCTTTTTCTCATCATGGACCCAATGGGTAACTTACCTGTTTTTACTTCTATACTTAAACACGTAGAGAAAAAAAGAAGACGTATTATTCTTATTCGAGAATTGCTAATTGCCCTTGCAATTATGATGGCTTTCTTATTCATGGGTGAACAAATACTCAATTTCTTAAGTTTAAAAAAAGAAGCGGTTTCTATTTCTGGCGCTATCATTCTATTTTTAATTGGCTTAAAAATGATTTTTCCACCAGAAGGAGGATTAGGCGCGAGCTTAGGTGCTGGGGATGAACCTTTAATCGTTCCCCTTGCCATTCCTATGATTGCTGGGCCCTCAATTCTCGCAACGTTACTATTACTTGCTCACCAAGAACCAGGACGTATGCTTGACTGGAGTTTAGCGTTATTAGGCGCATGGTCTCTGACAACCGTTATCTTAATGTTCTCAGACCTATTCCAACGTATTGTTGGTGAAAAAGGTCTCGCCGCCATTGAAAGGCTAATGGGGATGTTACTACTGATGATTTCTGTACAAATGTTCTTAGATGGTATTACCAGCTATTTTACGCATATCTAATAACAAATACCGTAAACAAAAAAGGTCGCACTTCTTGCGACCTTTTTACATTTAGTGATTACATATACGATCAGGATTTGCTATTAACCCTGATTCAATTTCAACAATTTTCCGTTTAGATAAAAGAAATTCAAGCAATTCACTTAAGCTTAAGTTTTGCTGACTACAAGTATGAAAGCAGACCTCACTACCAAACTCTGCTTCTATTTTCTCTTCTAATGCTAAATAAGAAAGAGGTACATTAGTATCCAATAACATATTGAGAACTACATGACCGTGAATATCTTGTTTCATTATCTATCTCTTTTTCTAATTAAACAGCTACATAGGTTCGTACAGAGTAACAGAAAACCAATTAGCTCTTATGATTCAGCTCATAGTAAATAAACAATTCAAATCCAACCTCTTCATAACCACCTTTATCACTTCAAATAAGACCAACAGAGCAAAAGCAAAGCTAGTTTAAATAACACTTACTCACCGAATAAAAAAACAATCAAACAAAAATACAAAAAATCATTTAAAAACAATAGATTAAAAAACCAAAAAGCTAAATTTATAAAAACATCCAAGAAAAAACATAGCTTTAAATATACTCTTTTAAATAAAAATAATCCTTAACTAGAATCTCGCACTCTTTAAACCTCACTGAAACACCAAGAAAAAAGTTTATAAAAAACATAAAAGAAGTAAAACCACAACACAGAGAGCCTACGCATCAAAATAACCAGTAAAATATTAGATTAATTATCAAACACAAAAAAAATGGGCAAATGACATCAAAATCAACAACTTAAATCAAGTTAACACAAATGAAACATAATAATGCATAATATCAACAGACAAAAGCATACCCTTACCAAGGTAAAAACAGCCGAAAATGTCATAGAAAAGTTATTTTTTTAAGCTTTAGAGGAATCAGCACTTGATCAAAGACTGAAAATGATGGTATTCTATTTAACAAGCAATGAGAGAATACATTAAAGGAGAATAGTAATGATTACTTCATCGCAAAAACAAGGACTTATGATGATCGCAGTAGTTGTTGGACTAATGACCCTGCCAATGATGTACTAATCTACATTCAAATAAGTTTATATAAAAAAACGGACGCTTCTGCGTCCGTTTTTTTATGCTAAAAATAAAACAATCAAAAAAAGTTCTTAATATTATCCCAATGAATCATATAGATAGATACAGATACTAACGTTGACAACAAAACAATCACACCAACAAGTTTCCATAAAAAACGACTGGCTCTTGGAGTCAAAATATCAACCATTTCATTGCATGCATCTTTGAAACTTGATTTATCTTCTAACTTGTACCCATCTTCATGCACTACCTTATTTCTCATAGTTGCAATAAATCGTAATTTTCCAATCACCTCATGGGGCAAACGTTCCTCACAACTGGTAACAAGTTGATGAAGTCCTTTTCCTTCTGCGTGATAATGTGCTTTTAATAAAGATTCAATTTTTCTACTTTGTTTTACAACAAGATCAATATCAGACATCTCACTCTCCTAATCCTTCGTTTTAGATTTCTCTTTCCATTCACCCAATGCCAAATCTCTTAGATTTATCCTACTTCATAAAATAATAGGGGATAATTTACTAAGAGTATTCGAGTCAGATCTCAGTTCACACTTCATTTTATACGTTAATAAATAATATATATAAAATAGTTAGAAAGCCGACACAAACTGAACAAATATTCATTATCTATCGATATAGACCACGTTAAAGTATTGATGTTCACATGTACTTATCTTGCAAGTTTAAGGAAAATCATGCCAGTTACTTATATTATTCTTTTGATCGTATTTATTTTGATTGCCGCAGTGTTATTCCAACGCTTTCAAACTAAATTTATTTTGGGTGATAACGCCCCTGAGATGAAAGCAGAAGTGACCATTCTAGATAAACAAATAGTAGAAATCCCAGACACACAGCCCGGAGAGGAAGACCAAGAGTTTTGGATATACGTGCAGAAAGGAAAATTCGGACCAAAAAGAGAATTTGAAATAGGCGTTCACTATTTTCATGCTCTAAATCCTGGAGATAAAGGTATAATGACCTATCAAGGGCGAAAATTTCATCACTTTGCTTTAAAGCGAGATTAACTCTAGGAAATTCACTATGACCAACGCAATGCTTTCTGCTATTCCATTAACCTCTCTTTCTGGTGTTGGAGCCAAGGTAGCAGAAAAGCTCGAAAAAATTGGGTTGGTCACTATTCAAGACTTATTATTCCACCTTCCTCTTCGCTATGAAGACAGAACTCGTGTTTACCCAATGGCACGAGTTCATTCTGGTTTATTTGCAGCAGTGCAAGGCAAAATCATGTCTTGTGATATGCAATTTGGCAAACGAAAAATGCTGTTAGTCAAAATTAGCGACGGCAACGGAACCATTACCTTACGTTTTTTTAATTTTAATGCCGGAATGAAAAACAGTTTCAATGAAGGAAAACTGGTTCATGCCTATGGTGAAATTAAGCGTGGTGGAAGTGGTTTAGAGATTGTTCATCCTGAATATCAATTTCATACCCCTTCTAAACCTTTAGATATAGAAGCCACATTAACGCCAGTCTATTCAACAACCGATGGTCTACGTCAAAACACACTACGCAGTTTGACCGATCAAGCGTTAGAGTTGCTCGATAAAACAGCTGTTACTGAGTTATTACCTCAAGGTTTATATAATAACCAAATTACCCTAAGCCAAGCACTACACATTATTCATCGCCCTGACCCTTCAATTAATCTTGATGCATTTGACGAAGGGAAACACCCAGCTCAACAACGTTTAATTATGGAAGAATTATTAGCTCAAAATCTTTCAATGCTTTCAATTCGAAGTAAAGGCCAACAAGAAAATGCATTACCACTGGCGACAGTATCTGACTTAAAACAAAAGTTATTAGCCCAACTGCCTTTCACGCCTACCGGAGCTCAACAACGTGTTGTGGCAGAGATAGAACAAGATTTAACAAAACCACACCCAATGATGCGTTTAGTTCAGGGGGATGTTGGTTCTGGGAAAACCTTAGTTGCCGCATTAGCAGCCGTACAAGCAATTGAACATGGCTATCAAGTCGTTTTAATGGCACCCACCGAATTATTAGCAGAGCAACACGCAGTAAACTTTGGTCATTGGTTTGAAAGCATGGGTATTCCTGTCGGCTGGTTAGCAGGAAAACTAACAGGTAAAGCAAAAGAGAAAGAATTAGCACGCATTGCCAGTGGTCAGGCTAAAATGATAGTGGGTACTCACGCACTGTTTCAGCAACACGTTGAGTTTCATCACCTTGCTTTAGTCATTATTGATGAACAACATCGCTTTGGAGTTGACCAACGCTTAGAGCTACGAGAGAAGGGCAAGAAAGATGGTGCTTACCCACATCAATTGATCATGACGGCAACGCCTATTCCAAGAACCTTGGCAATGACCGCGTATGCTGATTTAGAAACCTCTGTAATTGATGAGCTTCCTCCGGGTCGAACGCCTATTCAAACTATTGCCTTGCCAGATACAAGACGCGATGAAATCGTAAATAAAGTAAGAAGCGCCTGTGTGAATGATGGACGACAAGCGTACTGGGTTTGTACCTTAATCGATGATTCCGAAGTTCTTGAAGCACAAGCTGCCTCTGATACTGCTGACGCACTACGCTTACAATTGCCAGAACTGAATATTGGTTTGGTTCATGGCCGAATGAAGTCAAAAGAAAAGCAACAAATCATGCAAGAATTTAAGGAAGGTAGGCTTCACTTGTTAGTGGCCACTACGGTTATTGAAGTGGGTGTTGATGTCCCCAACTCTAGTTTAATGATCATAGAGAACCCAGAACGCTTAGGCTTAGCTCAATTACACCAATTGCGTGGTCGAGTGGGTCGAGGTTCTGTCGCCAGTCATTGTGTGTTGCTCTATCATTCTCCGCTATCAAAAACAGCACAAAAACGTTTGAGTGTTCTACGTGAAAGTAATGATGGCTTTGTGATTGCCCAACGGGATTTAGAAATCCGAGGACCAGGTGAATTACTGGGAACAAAACAGACCGGACTGGCTGATTTTAAAATTGCAGACTTGGTTCGAGATCAGCATTTAATTCCTGAAGTACAACGCATTGCACGTCACTTACATGATAATTACCCTGACAATGCTAAAGCTATTGTTCTGCGTTGGTTAGGCGAACGAGAGATTTATTCAAACGCATAAATAATACCGAACACAGTAAGTAAGTGATTAGAAATAGCGCAGGAAAAAGGCTAGGGTGAACAGTTATTTACTACGATTGGTATAATATTACTCTCATAAACAACAGACACAAAAAAGGTGAGTACCCACTCACCTTTTTAACTCGTTGATTAAGCAAAACTTTTAGTAGTAAGAGTGCTCACCACGATCATGTTCAGTTAAATCTTTAACTGCTGTCAGTTCACCTTCAAATTGAACTAGCAGTTCTTTTTCGATGCCTTCTTTTAGAGTCACATCTACCATTGAACAACCGTTACAACCACCACCGAACTGAACGATTGCAATGCCTGCTTCCGTGATCTCCATCAGACTAACGTGACCACCGTGACCAGCAAGCTGTGGATTAACTTGAGTTTGAATTGCGTATTCAACACGTTCAAACAAAGGTGCATCATCGTTTACTTTACGCATTTTTGCGTTTGGTGCTTTCAATGTTAATTGAGAGCCCATTTTGTCAGTAACATAATCAATGTCAGCATCTTCAAGAAAAGGTAAGCTTAACTCATCAACATACGCTGATAACTTTTCAAATTTCAGCTCAGTATCATTCGCTTCGATTGCTTCTGGTGGGCAATAAGAAACACCACACTCTGCGTTTTGAGTGCCCGGATTCACAACGAATACACGGATGTTTGTCCCTTCTGGCTGTTGTGCTAGAAGTTTTGCAAAATGCTCTTGGGCACTTTCAGTAATATTGATTGAAGACACAAGTAATACCTGACTAAATTAGTATGATTAAGGATTGTACTCTGAAAACGAATTGTTTTCGAGTAGCACCCTCAAATTATACCAACCTTAATAATTGATTTATCAAGATTGGAGCAAATTATTTGCATGTTAATATTTTATTCCAAGGTAAATTCTCATCACCTAATACAATAAAATTCGGATTCTCTAGCGACTCTCTTTCGTTATAAGAAAGTGGTTCAAGTTCTGTCGATAATATACGACCTCCAGCCTCTTGAACAATACATTGTGTTGCTGCTGTATCCCATTCACCTGTTGGGCCTAAGCGCAAATAGCAATCTACTGCACCTTCAGCAACCAAACACGCTTTTAAGGCAGCTGAACCTAAAGGAACTAAATCATAATTCCATTCAGGACTCATACAACGCGTAATATTATTTATGTCTTGGCGACGGCTGATAGCTATTGCAATTGGTTGTTTTTCATCTTCATGTTTTAAGGTACTAATACGAATACTTTCATCCATATCCGGGATTTTCCAAGCACCTTTACCTTCATAAGCGTAATACGTAACACCAGAAACAGGGCCATAAACCACCCCCATTACCGGACGATTATTTTCAACCAAAGCTATAATCGTAGCGAAATCACCACTACGGGCAATAAATTCTTGGGTTCCATCTAGTGGGTCAACTAACCAATAACGATCCCATTTCTTTCGCTGTTCTAATGCAATATCAGCGTCTTCTTCTGACAAGACTGGGATATCTGGCGTCAATTGAGACAGTTTTTCCATTATTAATTTATGAGCGGCTAAATCGGCACTGGTAACTGGTGTATCATCCGATTTAGTAAATTCTTCAAAATCACCTTTTTCATAAATATCAAGAATAAGCTGACCTGATGCGCGTGCAATATTGATCACCTCTGGTAGCAGATGAGAAAGTGTCGAATTCATCAATATTACTCCTTTGCTAAAAATTGTTGAGCAAGCAATAATGCACTAATACACCTCGCTTCTGAAAAATCAAGATGATGTAATAACTCTGACGCTTGTGCCAAAGGCCAGCGAACAATATCTAACGGCTCGGGTTCATCGCCTTCAAGCTGCTCTGGATATAAGTCTTCAGCTACAAATAATGTCATCTTGCTTGAAAAATACGATGGTGCTAATACCAATTCTTTTAATGGTGTTAATGCCTTAGACCCAAAGCCAATTTCTTCTTTTAGCTCTCGATTTGCTGCTTCTAATGGCGTTTCACCTTTATCAATTAAGCCTTTAGGAAATCCTAATTCATAGCTTTCTGTTCCAACAGCATATTCTCGAATTAAAAGTAAATCGCCTTGCTCTGTCACTGGCACCATCATCACAGCATGGCGTCCACTCGGTTTCATTCTTTCGTAAGTACGCTCAACGCCATTAGAGAAACGTAAATCCACCGACTCAATACAAAACAATGTTGATTGTGCTTTAATGCGTTTATCTAAAATCGTCGGCAACTGTTTTTTAGCCATCGTATTTCCTTACAGACGTCCTGAATAAGTCACTTTATATTGCCCTTTTGCATCCGGCTTGCCTAGCCATTTAAGCTGACTTCTTAAACTTGGTGAAAAATGTGTTTCTGGTTTAAACCATCCATTCACTTGATAAGATTGATTCGGATTCAATACCACATCAAACTGGCTTGCTACATCTTTCGATGACTGCCTACTTTTTACTGTCACTTTATTATCAATACAAGCTACATCAGCTATCACAGTATCTGGGTTTATATTACCTAGCGGTGAAATGATTTCACCTCCAGACCAAACCACCTCCCCTGTTGCTTGCTTACACCATGGTTGACCTTGTTGGAAATATTCAACACTAATCTCAGCTTGCCCCTGTAATGAAACGGGAATAGCCATTGGTAATCTCTTCATCACATTAGCGATTGGAAAAGAAATCACCATATTTTCAGCATATGCACCCATTGATACGCTATATCCGATCGTACCTTTACCACGTAAGTCTAGCTCACTACCACGACCAAAGCGCACAGAGAAAACTGCGTGCCCTTTTAAAATTGCTAATGGGTCAATTTGCCATTGAACTTGACCATAATTAATTCGCTGCCACGATAATGAATCAACTTGTCCTTTCCATGGCGTACCTGATAACCCAGTCAATTTTAATTGTCTAACTTTAGGGGCTTGATCAACAATCCATTGGATTGGCACATGAAGTAATGCACTCAACGTAAAAAAAGTAGAAAAAACCGTCGCAATTAGTAATTTAAACTTCATGACGCTTCTCTCGTTAACTGTAGACGATTCACTTCAACCATTCCTTCTACGTCTGTTTTGTTGATATCTAAAAATTGAATATTAACGCCTTGTGAATCACGTAAATACGCTAACCAATTAATTAATGAATTAAACGGTAACGGTTTTATCCATACTTGCATTTGCTCACCACGAGGCTGCATACGGATCAACTCAATCTTAAATTGACGCGTACTGCTTGGGATCACTTGATTCATTGGCTGAATAGAAGTTTGAGAGGTTGATGATCCTCCTTTTAAAGTCACTATCGTGTCCGCTTTTTTCTGCACCCACGTTAATAAGCTTCTCTCGCTATTAATTCGGTTTTGAGCAATTTCAGCACGATCGTTTAGAGGCTTTATTCCTCCCCAATACACGGCTGCTACCAATAATGCAATACTGCCACCACCAACGAGTACTCGCTCTCGTGGTGAGATACTTTGCCACCAGGTCATTAAGGCTTTCATTATTTTCTCCTAATAATAATCGCACCAAACACTTGGCCTTGATTTTTATTTAATTGCCCTTGCTCAACATCAAACTTGTTATTTAATTCTGACGTTAATTGCTCAAAATATGGAAAATCTGATGCACTGGCTTGTAGGCGTAATTCATCGCGTTTACCATCAAATTTTAAGCTCTGTAATTTCACTTGAGGTACTTTAACTAAATAAGGAGCTAACTCAGACATCCAAGCTAATAGATCATCACCACCCGATCCACCTTGTAAGCGTACTTCTTCTTTTTTCATTTGAGATTTTAAATAACTAACCGTAGGAATTTTACGTTTCCCAGGGAAAATATCTCTAAAAACACGTTCACTTTCGGCCCGCAATGCAATGCTGTGTTGCTCTAATCTTTGTACTTCTGCAATATGCTGAGCAACAAAAGCCACCATGACCAAACCAAATGCTAAAATCACCTTATGCCAAATTCGCCAATGTTTACGCCATGAAGATTGAGGGCGATATCGACCACTAAGTAAGTTCACTTTAGTGCGTAACGATCCCTCAGCTAAAAGTTGCATCACAAGCTCTGGGGGTTCTTGCACCGACTTGGTGTTTGCTACGTTAACCTGACAAGGAGAATAACTATGAAGAATATAATCTGAAGTAACCTCTCCTTCGTCGGGATCATTTTCTTCTTCTGAAGAAGCCGTTGTATTTACTACTAAGCCCTCAATTAACATCGGCATCCATTCGGATTCTGCGACAGCTCCTTGATACTCATCAAAACGTAATAACCACTGTCGATTAAGCTCAACCATAGACACACCGTCATGATGCAAAGGCAATGCTAATACATCAGGGATCAAGCGTTTAGTATGAATACCCGCATCAGCAAGCTGTTCAATCCACGTTGTCATTTTTTGATGCTCAACAATAGCTACCTGAGCAAGCTTGGCTGTTTTACTCAAAATAACAATGTGCATCTCATCTACATCTTGTGCCAAATCATCTTCGACGATAAAAGGTAGCATTGATGAAAACTGTCGAGCCGCGCCCTCTGGTATTGCGACTTCTCTTAATACTATGTCGCTACTTGGTAAAAGCACTGAGACCATTCGTTGCTCGCTATATTTCAATAACGAACTAAGATCCTCTGCAGGACTCAACTCTCCAGAAGCGATTACTTCATTATTTTCTGGTGACCAGACTATCCATTGAATGGGATCTGATGGCTGACTATTCAGCCTTATTATCAGATGTTCGCTCACTCATTCCTCCATATTGGCGACGGACAACGTTCACCACTTTTTTATCACTGCTATGCAATAAAGAACGCACACGTACGCGCGAATCTTCTACTAATACTTGAGCATCTAACTCAAAAAACTGACTACTAACCGACAAGTAAGGTTTCGCTTGTTTGCGAGTTTTGGCATCGATTCGACTGATCACACTTTCGGCAAGAAAATCATCAATACTGTTCCAACCATCAAACGGTCGATCTTCTAATAAACTTCTAGCATCACTCTCACTTAAATTAGGTGAGAATAAAGCAACTAATACATTGGCATTGTCAGGTGTTAGTGTATTTATATTCAAATACCAATTATCACTTGGTATAGCACAAACTAACGATGAAACTTTCTCGATAACTTCAGCTGTTACGCCATTAATAGCACGCAACTCACTAGCATCACCTATCCAACTATTGGGTGCTAAATAAGCAGGTTTAAAAGATTGATACGTGCTGTCTTCTACACCAGACATAGATCGAACCATGTCATCTTCATCGAGGTATTCCCACGTAGAGTCAGCAATAACTTCCGCTAAATAATTTTCTATTTCAACTGACTCTAATAAATTCATCCATACTTTTACTAAAAATGGGCGCTGAGAAGGGTCACTACTAGGTTTTACTTGGCTTAGCGCATTTAAATTAAAACACGCTTGTTTATCTTTTATTCCACCAAACGCTTCACCATAATCTAATGGATAAATGGTTTCTTCTGTTGCCCACACTTGGCTTAAATTAATAGTATCACCATCTTTATATGCTTCTTCGATACCTGTTTTTGCTAACGCTTCTACACCAACAGAATACCAATATGCTTGCTGGTGATTAACTTGATTTTGCGCACGATGAAATTGAATAAATAGACGTTCTGACATTTGTGCTGCTATCGTTGCCATAATGGCAAGCAGTAATAGCACAACAATAAGAGCAACACCTTTTTGCTTACTTGCAGACGGAGTAAAATTCGATCTTTTACCTACTATCATGATTCACCTTCATCTCTTGAAGCATCACCACTTTGGCTTGAGCTACTTTCGACTTTTGAACCAGAAGTTAAATAGATACGCTCTACATCACCATAATCTTTAAAGGTTATTATCATTTTAACCGCTTTAGGCAGCTTATTTTTTACTTCCCATATTTTCAGCCATTTTTTACCGTCATAGAATTCAAACTTAAGTTCTTCAACCCCATCAATTAACGGGGTAACGACTGGTTTTTGTCCTACCGGAGTATCAGGGTAGCGCCACCACAGCCGTTCAATTGTACCTTCAATTAAACGATATCCAACTTTGGTAAGATCACCACGAGGAAAAGCATTTTGAGGGTTTTTCCAGCCTAAACGCACAAAGAGAATACCTTGAGACTCGGACTCTAAAAGATATTCTTCTGCGACAAGTAATTTATCAGATACTTTTTCACCATGAGTACGGAATTGACGAGCAACAATCTGACGAAAATCATTATCTAAAAAAACCAAACTGCGTTGTAAGGCTTTAATGCGATTACTTTTTTCTAATGACTGTTCATTACTGCGCTGTACTTGGTTTAATACTTGATAGGCAGAAAAACTTAAGGTGGCAAACACTGAGATCGCGACCATCACTTCAATAAGCGTGAAGCCTCGAGACTTTTTCTGATTAGAACTACGGCGCAACATAGGTTCTTACCGTTAATAAGGGAGATTGTTGATCTTTGGTTGTCGCAACAGACACATCAACCGACTTTAAAATATCAGACGTCGTCTTTACTGGTGCGATAGTCCAATACCATGTTTGGCCTGCCAATTCTGTTTCCCCTTTTTTAATCGAGGTTGGCGGTTTATCTAACATCATTAATGCCATTTGGTTATCAACCACCATAGAGGCGAACGTTTTTTCTTCTAAATAACTTAACGTATTAATATGTTGAGTCACAGAACGAAGTACACTCAAGGCTGCCGTAGCAAAGATAGCCAGAGCAACCAACACCTCAAGCAGAGTCATGCCTTTATTTAATGCTCGACGACTTGATGAAGAATTACTCATCAATCTCTTCCCCTGGCTTAATTAAAATGATCACACCGGATTCATCCACTTTAATTAACCACATTTTATCATCTACATTACCACGCTCATTAGCAGGTAAAAAACGAACAATAAATGGGGTCATTTCTCCGCTTGATAACACCATCACTTGAGGGGGTTTCGGCTTTTTCTTTTCTTCAACGTCAGCAAACATCTCTTCATCAAACAACGAGCCCGGTTCAAATAAACGGTCATCGTCAGCCCATGCAGAGCCGCCGAGTTCCATTTCGAAGGTAATGTCATCTTCCATTTTCACTTCGGTAAAAAAGCGACTTTCCTCAAGAGGCTGCCAACCATCTGACTTTAAGGTCATAAAGCGATATTCTTGTCGCTCTTGACTAAAGTAGATGCCGTAATCCATCCCGTTGAGTAAAGCATCCTCATTAAGAAGTTGTACTAGCTGATAAAAACGTGAGGCTTGCTCTTCAAGTTGATCGTCACTACTTTCAGGTAAACTCATGATAACCGCCATCGAACTCACCGACAGCAGCACCAATACCAACATAATTTCGATTAGGGTAAACCCAACCTCACGTTTTATTTTCATCATTGCTCTTATCTAACTATGAAGCTTATGACTTATTGAAAGTCTTGCATGTTCCAATTGCCAATATCTGCATTAGCACCTTCACCGCCTTCTTGACCATCCGCACCTAATGAGAAGATATCAATTGTGCCGTTATCACCAGGGCTTAAGTACTGGTATTCATTGCCCCATGGATCATTTGGTAAGCGACGAATATAACCGTCAGCACGGTAATTACGAGGCTCAGGCGTTGCTGATGGTTTAGATACTAATGCTTCTAAACCTTGATCTGTTGATGGGTACACGCTGTTATCTAGCTTGTACATATCTAATGAGTTTTCTAGTGCTACTATATCAGTGATCGCTTTTTGTTGATCGGCCTTCTCTTTGTTACCCAGTAAGTTTGGAACAACTAAGCTCGCTAACACACCAAGAATAACGATAACAACCATGACTTCTAAAAGAGTAAAGCCGCCTTGTTTACGTTGAGCTGAATTGACTTGCATGGAATAACTCCTAACGTTAAAAATTCATATATAAATAAAAAGAAAAATAGATAGCAGTGAATGCTACCCCACCAAATTGTTTAATTCGATAATTGGCATCAAGGTCGCAACTACAATGAAGAGTACGATCCCTGCCATGAAGACAATAAGTAAGGGTTCAAAAATACCTAATGCCATGTTTACTAATGATTCAAAATCACGGTCTTGATTATCTGCCGAGCGCGTTAGCATTTGCTCTAATTCACCACTTTGCTCACCACTAGCAATCATATGCAGCATCATTGGTGGAAACAATTTGGTTTTCTCAAGAGAGATACGTAAACTTGCCCCTTCGCGAACATTATCAGCAGCTTCTAATACTTGTTGTTTAAAATACTTATTACTCATTACATCTGCGGCGACTTTCATGCCATCCAGTAATGGGATCGCACTTGAAGTACAAATGGATAATGTTCGAGCAAAACGAGAGGTATTTAAACCACGAACCACCTTACCAATAACAGGAAGTCGTAAAATTTTCTTATCCCACGCTAGACGTAAATGTGGCTTGGTAAGTAACCACTTCACCCCAACAAGCACCAGCACAACAGCAACAACAACCAAAAGCCCCCAGTGAACAACAAAATTACTGGCAGCCAGTAATATTTCAGTTACAGTTGGTAGCCCTTGTCCCATTTGCACAAACTGATCGACAATTTTAGGCACCACAGTAGCAAGCAAAAAGGAAATAACGGCTATCGCAATTAACGTCAGCATGATTGGATAAATCATTGCTTGTTGTAATTTACTACGCATCTTTTGACGGTTCTCAGCGTAATCTGCTAAGCGATTTAATACCGTATCCAAATGACCTGATTTTTCACCCGCAGCAACCATTGAACAAAACAAATCATCAAACACATGAGAGTATTCACCAAAACTTTCCGCTAATGGATACCCTTCAATCACTTTTGAACGAACCCCCATCATCATGCTACGAATGTGTGCTTTTTCACCCTGTTCTGCGACGGCTTTCAGACACTCTTCGAGTGGCATACCCGCTTGAACTAAAGTCGCAAGTTGGCGTGTAATCAACGATAAATCATTAACGCTAATACCACGCTTAAAACTTAAACCTTGAGATGCACTTTTCTGTTGTTTAGATTTGGTTTCAATCACTTCAACAGGGATAATACCTTGTTCTTTTAAACGTTGACGCACTTGGCGAGCATTATCACCCTCCATTACGCCTTTTTTTTGTGTTTGCCATTTTTTTCGAGGGCTTTGTATTCAAATGCTGCCATTTACCCTTCCCGAGTGACTCGCATCACCTCTTCTAGCGTAGTAATACCTTGTTGAACTTTTAATAAACCATCTTGCTGAATACCACGCGTATTCTTACGCACTTCTTTTTCGATCTCTTGTTCACCGGCTTCTTTATGAATCAGTTCTTGTACTTTTTCAGTGACTACCAGTAATTCATGAATACCGGTACGCCCACGATAACCTTTACTATTACAGTGTTCACAACCGGTAGGTTTATAGAGCACGAGATCATCCGATGGCAATAAAGAAAAAAGTTTCTTCTGCTCACTATCGGCTTGATAAGGGGTTTTACACTCCTTGCATAAGGTACGCACCAAACGTTGAGCAAGAACACCCAATAAAGAAGAAGAAATTAAGAAAGGCTCAATTCCCATATCACGAAGACGAGTAATCGCACCAACCGCGGTGTTAGTGTGAAGTGTCGACATCACTAAGTGACCCGTTAAAGAGGCTTGAACAGCAATTTCTGCGGTTTCTAAATCACGGATCTCACCAATCATAACTACATCGGGATCTTGACGAAGAATGGCACGTAGCCCACGAGCAAATGTCATGTCTACTTTTGGGTTTACTTGCGTTTGCCCAATGCCATCAATATCAAATTCGATTGGATCTTCTACGGTTAAAATATTGGATTGAGTGCTGTCTAATTCCCCTAATCCCGCATACAAGGTGGTTGATTTACCTGAACCCGTAGGGCCCGTCACCAAGATAATACCGTGAGGTCGTTTAATAATATGTTGGAAGTTTTGATGGTTCTTGGCTTCCATACCTAAACTGTTTAAATCTAGGCGCGTAGCGTTCTTGTCTAATAAACGCATTACCACACGCTCACCATGTGAGGAAGGCATTGTCGATACACGAACATCCACCGCTCGACCACCAATGCGTAAAGAAATACGACCATCTTGTGGCACGCGCTTCTCTGCAATATCGAGCTTAGACATAACTTTGACACGAGAAACCAATAAAGGAGCAAGTTTTCGGCTTGGACTTAAGACATCACGTAATACACCATCAATACGGAAGCGGATGGATAATACTTTTTCAAACGTCTCAATATGAATATCTGACGCCCCTTCTTTAATCGCTTCACCCAACATAGCGTTGATCAATTTGATGATAGGAGCATCATCTTCTGACTCTAACAAGTCGTCATTATCTGGTAACTCTTCTGCTAAAGAGAAAAAGTCATCATTATCTGCACCAATATCTTCCATTAGTTGCTGAGCTTCTGAAGAATTGCGTTGATATACCTGTGTGACTTTAGTATCAAATTCATCTTTAGTTAATTGAATTAATGAAAAGCCCGACTGGCATACTCGGCGGATTTCACACAGAACCATTGGGGAAGGGATTACTGCATAATACAGTAACCAACCATCAGAACTAGATTCAATAACCACCGAATGCCTTTTTGCGAAAGAAAAAGGCAAACGCAGTATTGCTAAAGATTCAGGAAATAAGGTATCCGCCATTACTTTTCCTTATTTTCTCTAAATTGTTCGTAAAATGCTTGGATTTCAGCTGGGTGAATAACTTCCTTACCAAATTTAGGCAATACTGGAATAAGGCCGTCATCCATTAGTTTTAAGCCTTTCTCTGCCTTATACAGTTGCTCTGCACGGATATAGTTGTATTTACGCTGAGTGATACCATCTGCCGTCATTCCATCACGAATAATAGTCGGTTTAATAAATACCATTAAGTTTTTCTTTTCGACTTTAGTAGTAGTCGATTTAAATAGATAACCTAGAAAAGGGATATCTCCTAAGAAAGGAACTTTAGATTCACTTTCCATTGCTTTTTCATCAATCAAACCACCCAGTACCAACATTTTCCCATCTTCAACCATTACAGATGTATTTAATTGACGCTTAGCAAAACGCACATCAACTGCCGTTGCACCTAGTACATTAGACACTTCTTGCTCGATATCTAAACGAACTGAGTTACCTTCATTGATTTGTGGTACGACTTTTAGCTTAATACCCACTTCTTTACGATCAACGGTTTGGAATGGATTATCATTATTTGAGCCTGACGTTGCTCCTGTTAATACAGGAACTTCTTCACCGACCATAAATGACGCTTCACCATTATCCATTACGGTAATACTTGGAGAGGACAAAATATTTGAATTTGAATCAGTAGAAACCGCAGTAACTAATGCAGCCCAATCTCCCATCAGCACACTAACAGCAGCACCTTGTACACCGCCAAGCGCAGAAGCAAGAGCTGTGTAATCACCTTGTTCTGTAGTGGTTTCATTTCGAACAAACTCACCCTTATCATTATAAACAGCAGTAGTGGTTGTCGTATCTTTCGCTTCTTCCAAACCAACCATGGTGGCGCCAATTGATGCACCGGTATTGCTGTATTGGATCATAGCCCCAGTTTCTAAGTTACCCCATTGTACGCCTAAATTAACGCCATCACCTTCGGCTAATTCAACGATCAAGGCCTCAATCAATACTTGAGCACGACGAATATCTAACTGAGCAATCACATCTTGCATTGCACGCATAACATCTGGCGGCGCAGTAATTACTAACGCATTAGTATCAGCATGAGCTGCAATCATCACATCACTGCGATTATTTGAACTGCCTTTTTTACTCGTGCCTTTACTTGCGCTTAAATTATCTGAAACCCCTTTTAATACATCAACTAACTCTTCGGCTTTAGCGTAACGTAAATAAACAACCTGATTATTGCCTTTGGTCGCCATTTCAACATCAAGCTGTTTGATCAATTTTTTCAGACGATTACGAACTTTAGGATCACCAGAGATAAGGATTGAATTGGTACGTTCATCTGCAACCAATTTTGGTTGTAAGAAGGCAGGGGTATTTTTCGCATCCGTCGTTTTATTTAAAGCATCAACGATACGCACCATCTCAGCGGCTGAAGCATTGTCCAAATCAACAACTTCAACTTCTTTATCACCCGCTTGATCAACACGTTCAATGATTTCAGCAAGACGATTCACTACCGCAGCACGGCCAGTAATCATAATGATGTTAGCTGGATCATAATGAACAACGTTACCAGCTCCAGCATTATCATTCAGCTGTCGTAATAAAGGGGAAAGCTCACGCACCGAAACATTACGTACTGCAATCACTCGGGTAATAACAGCATCACCAGTGATATTGTCTTTTGCTCCCAGAACTGGAACCGCCGATGTTTTTGCATCTTTATCTTTAATGACTTTAAGAATGCCAGTATCCATTTCAACGACGGCATACCCATACACTTCTAATACACTAAGAAAGAATTGATAATATTGCTCTTCATTTAATAGATCATAACTACGTACATCTACTTTGCCTCGAACAGAAGGATCAACAATGATGGTTTTCTCTAAATTACGACCAACAATATTGATAAACTCTTGAATATCTGTCCCTTTAAAACTTGCACTAAAATCATTTGCGATGGCTGATGTCCACACCATGCTACTCGCAAGTAATAAGGCTCCCTTGCCTATCCACTTTTTCACAACATACCCTTATTCATTTCTTTATTGAGCGCTTATAACCCGATAAAAATGTCATGTAATTGTCCATCACGTTGGACGGTTAAATTAAGCTCTGTCATTTCTGACATATTTTTCCACAATGCGCTCATGGCTGATGGGTTAGTTAAATCAATCCCATTTAAACTAGTTGCAATATCACCAGGCTTTAAGCCTACCGAATCAAATAATTTACGATCTTTACCTGGGTTAACTCGATAACCTGTAATATTGCCATTGCTCGACACTTGTGAAAGACGAATATATTTCAGTACCGATTGTGGATTTTGAGCCATCTCCCGACGAATTTGGTCTAATTCATCTTGATTTGAATTTTGGCGATTATTGCCTAATACAGTACCTGAACTACCTGTTGCATTACGCTCAGTAGATATTTTGCTGTATTTCACCCCTTCTAGCATTAAGGTTTCATCACGACCATTATTTGCAATAATAATACGATCAACACTGATGGCTTTCACTGTCGCTTGTGTACCATCAATCGTTTCTTCAAGGCCATAGGTATTCTGTTTACCACGATTCGCGATCACGGCTAAACTTAACGCAGGGTTTGAGCTTGCCACAACACCAGATAATGTAAGATTAAGACGAGTTTTAGGTGCATCTTTAATTTCAACGGCCTTGGGTTGTTCTATTTTCTTACTTGGATTAAATAACCCAAAGACTTGGCCATTTAATAAACCAGATAATGAATCCTCATCATTATTTTTCTTTGCTAGTGAGTTTATTGATGATGCTTTTGGCTCCCATTGAGAAACCGATGTTTGTGGTGCTAACATAGACCAAAAAAGAGCTCCACATATCCACGCAAAACAAGCCACCAAAGTAACAGTTAACCCTTTTGAAATCGCAGATTGGTATGCTGACCAATATTGAGACATCCTCTCAATTTTCATATTAGCTCTCATTAGACTCTGATCTTCCTTTCTATGTCTGCAAAACAATTAAATAGCGACATTTGAATAAATTATAAAATAACAATATACAATTACTGATAATGATTTCGTTTTCTTATTATTCCTCGAAGCCACATCACGTTATCCAATAAATCGACCTTATATTAGAGCATTATTTTTCAGTAATGACCCTAATTGGATACAAATTTTGATTAATTCCCCCCAAAAAGATTGAAAAAAAATATCTCGACACCATTTACATAAGCAGATACTAAGACATTAGGTACCCATAATGAGTTCCAAATCCAATACTAGCGATGGCATCAGGCTCGATAAATGGCTCTGGGCAGCTCGTTTTTATAAAACACGCTCTATTGCTCGTAATATGGTCGATGGCGGTAAAGTTCAATATAACGGCCAACGCTCCAAACCAAGTAAACTAGTTGAAGTTGGCGCTGAAATTAAACTTCGTCAAGGCAACAACGAAGAGCTCACAGTGATCATCGAGATCGTATCAGATCAACGCCGTGGCGCACCCATTGCACAAACACTTTATAAAGAAACCACTGACAGCATTAAACATCGAGAAGAAAATGCCAAATTACGCAAACTTAATTCTCTCGGTAGCCCACATCCAGATAAGCGTCCTGATAAGAAACAACGACGCGATATCATGAGATTCAAGCAACAATAATCGCTATACTGTGCGCAACAACAATCCTTAAGACAATTGCTGGAGTATTTCATGGCAAATAACACACTGCATCGCTACTTATTTGAAGATTTATCTGTTCGTGGTGAATTAGTTCAACTAGACGATGCTTACCAACAAATTATTTCTAGCAAGGAATACCCAAAAGCAGTACAAAACCTTTTGGGTGAGCTATTAGTTGCCACTACCTTATTAACAGCAACCTTAAAATTTGAAGGTTCAATCACCCTTCAGCTTCAAGGTGACGGTCCTGTTTCTCTTGTGGTAATTAATGGCGATAACGACCAAAAAGTTCGTGGTGTCGCTCGCTTTGATGGCGAAATTTCTGATGACGCTACACTGCACCAATTAATGGGAAAAGGTTACCTAGTTATTACTATCGCACCAAAAGATGGTGAGCGTTACCAAGGTGTTGTTGCACTTGACGGTAAAGATTTAGCTGCATGTTTTGAAGGATATTTCGAGCGTTCAGAACAATTGAAGACTCGCTTATGGTTGCGCCTAGGGGAATTTGAAGGCAGGCCTCATGCTGCAGGTATGTTACTACAAGTTATGCCTGACGGTACTGGTTCTGCTGATGACTTCGAGCACTTAGAACAACTAACAGATACCATTAAAAATGAAGAACTGTTTGGTCTAGAAGGCGAAGATGTTCTGTATCGTTTATATAACCAAGATAAAGTGCAATTATTTGAACCTCAGCATGTAGAGTTTTTCTGTGGTTGTTCTCGTGAGCGCAGCGCAGGTGCAATCGTTACGATTGAAAGAGCTGAAGTTGATGACATCGTAAAAACAGAAGGAAAAATTTCTCTGCATTGTGATTATTGTGGCACAAGTTACGATTTTGATAGTATCGATGTTGCTCATATTTTTGAAGAAGCGACAAAAGGTAATGACACCGTTCATTAATTTATCATATAGAATAAGTTACTTATTTTGTCTAAAAGCCAGCCATTAGGTTGGCTTTTTTTATAACTAAATTTGATATAAAACACCTTTTTAATTCCACTTATCCACACTTAATTTTGCTTAAATAATAATCAATTACATCTAGCGCAAACGATTTCTTTAAGAGTAGAATAGGGCTATTGCTATTTTGTGATGATGATTAAACAACAACTACTACTTTATAGTTAATTTATGATTTATCTCCCTGTTTTCAATTTACCGCATTGATAGCATGTTTAGCAGACAATAAATAATTACAAAATATTAAAAATATTAAAATCCCTACAAAATTCCTTTAAGGAGCTCCTATGACTGTTATGGAACACAAAAAAGCGACGCAGCTTGATCTGACTAAACATGGTCTAACTGGTGTTACTGACGTACTGCGTAATCCAAGTTATGAACAACTGTTTGAAGAAGAAACACGTCCAGACCTAGAAGGCTATGAGCGTGGTGTAATGACAGAGCTTGGCTCCGTTTCGGTAGATACAGGGATCTTTACTGGCCGTTCACCAAAAGATAAGTACATCGTGAAAGATGACACGACTAAAAATACATTATGGTGGTCTGATCAAGGTAAAAACGACAATAAAGCTATCACACCAGCAGTTTGGGATGATCTAAAAGCCCTAGTAACAGAACAACTCTCTGGTAAGCGTCTGTTTGTTATTGATGGTTACTGTGGTGCAAACCCTGATACTCGTTTAAGTGTTCGTGTTATCACTGAAGTAGCATGGCAAGCACACTTCGTGAAAAACATGTTCATTCGACCAACAGAGGAAGAACTAGCAACGTTTGAACCCGATTTTGTGGTAATGAACGGTGCAAAAGCAACCAACCCTAATTACGTAGAACACGGATTAAATTCGGAAAACTTTGTTGCTTTCAACTTAACAGAGCGCGTACAAATCATCGGCGGTACTTGGTACGGCGGTGAGATGAAAAAAGGTATGTTCGCAATGATGAACTACCTTCTTCCACTCAAAGGCATTGCTTCAATGCACTGTTCTGCCAATGTCGGCGAAGAAGGTGATGTTGCGGTATTCTTTGGTTTATCTGGTACAGGTAAAACGACACTTTCGACTGATCCAAAACGCCAACTAATTGGTGATGATGAGCACGGTTGGGATGATGACGGTATCTTTAACTTTGAAGGTGGCTGTTACGCAAAAACGATTCGCCTGTCTAAAGAAGCTGAACCAGATATCTATAATGCCATTCGTCGTGATGCTCTATTAGAGAACGTAACCGTTCGTAATGATGGCACCATTGATTTTGATGACGGCTCAAAAACAGAAAACACACGTGTTTCTTATCCTATTTATCATATTGATAATATCGTTAAGCCAGTCTCAAAAGCAGGGCATGCGAATAAAGTTATTTTCTTAACAGCTGATGCGTTTGGCGTTCTACCACCAGTTGCGAAACTAACACCAGAACAAACTAAATATCATTTCCTATCAGGATTTACGGCAAAGCTTGCAGGTACTGAACGAGGAATTACTGAACCAACACCAACCTTCTCTGCGGCATTTGGGGCTGCATTCCTAACTCTGCATCCAACACAATACGCTGAAGTATTAGTCAAACGTATGGAAGCAGCAGGCGCAGAAGCTTACATCGTCAATACAGGATGGAACGGCACAGGAAAACGTATCTCAATCCAAGATACTCGCGCAATCATTGATGCGATTTTAGATGGCTCAATTGACCACGCTGAAACTAAAAACATTCCAGTATTTAACCTTGAAGTTCCAACATCATTGCCTGGTGTTGATACCTCAATCTTAGACCCTCGAGATACTTACACTGACCCTCTACAATGGGATAGCAAAGCCGAAGATCTTGCACAACGCTTTATCAAAAATTTTGCTCAATATACCGATAACGAAGAAGGTAAAGCATTAGTTAAAGCAGGCCCTCAACTTAGCTAAGACTTATAATACACATCGATGAATTTTTAGGCCCTTCTTCAACGAAGGGCTTTTTTATTTTCTAGCTTATCGTCATACCAATTCAGATAAATAGCAGCCCCGATAATGGTGTAGAAAAATTGATTAGAACAAACAATAATGAGCAAATATTTCGTTAAGTTTATATAAAGCCTCACTATAACTTGATTGAATCTTACTTTTACTCCACTCTTTCTATTCAAATTTATTTTCTTGGAGTTAACAATGTATACCACACTGAAAAGCCTAGGCTGGCTTATCGCTTTCTGTTTATTACTTGTGGTCGCGTTCTTATCCCTTTTGCATACTCCTTATGCGCAACAAGTACTTAATCCATTGGTACAAAAAATAACGCAGCAACAGGTCTCTTTTGGTGGAATTAATTACTCAATCCAATCTCCTTTACACCTGACGCTTTCAGATATTACGATTCATACAGAAGAAAATGAACATGACCTAAATATTCAACAAATCGATTTCTGGCTTTCACAATATCCAATACAAAACAAAAAACTGGCTTTTGATAACATCAAAATTGATAGTTTGAACCTACAGAATGGCTTTCCTAACACAGATAAAGCCGCTTGGATTTCGGTTGCTCACTTAAGTATTTCTAATCTCGATTTTTCACATAAAGGATTAGTGATTAGAGATGCTCATATTCAATTAACCAATTGGTCTGTTGATGAGAATAAAACGTTACCTTTTGAAGGGGATTTTCAATTTTTAACAACCCAACTATATTGGCAAGGCGAAGCCTTAAATGACATATTAATCGATGGCTTTTACACACAAAATTACACGGCACTGCATGGTATTTCACTAACTTGGCGTGACAGTACCATTACTGCACAAGCCGAATTGAAAGAAAATAAATTATGGGTAATACCTCAATTTACTTTACGTAAATTTAATTTAGAATCTGATAATACTGAGGTAATCGGAAAACCTTTAGAATGGTTAGCTCAACAGAATTTCACCTACCAATTTGATCGCATTGACCTGCTAGACATCAATATTGAATTACCCCAATTGATTGCAAATAATTTAAGTTTATCGGCCGAAAATGTATTATTTCCTTATCATTTATGGCAACAAACAGATGCCAATATATCTTTCAATGCAGACAGTCTAGTCTTGAATGAATATACCATTGAAAAACCTATATTTAATCTAATGTTAAATGGCAAAGAAGCGAATATATCAAACCTTTCATTTGATATATTCAATGGCAACATTCAACTTGCAGGAAAAGTATCACCCACAGACGTCGAGTTAACATCCCTCACTTTAGGTCAGATAAAATGGCTTATTAGCCACGAAGAGATGACTGCAATCTCTCAATATATTACCCAACTTAATCTTGTCAACATTGCACAATTAGACATTAATAATATTCAATTAATACAACTGGATACTCAACAACCTTACCAAATAACAGGGTTAAATGCAGAAGGGAGCGATCTAGAACTACGTCGTTATTCTCAATGGGGACTATGGAATGGAGAACTATCATTAAGCGCTTCTAACGCCAGTGTAAACTATTTACTTACTCAACAACCGCTTATTGAAATGAATACTCAAGAAGGGTTGTGGTCGATAGATCGAGCTCTGTTTCCTCTAAGTGAAGGGTTAATTGGTTTTAATGGCAAAATTCATTTAGCTCAAGACAGCCAACCTTGGCAATTAGAAGCTTATGGTGATGGGTTACCTGTTGATTATTTTTCACAGCTACTATCTACAGATTTACCTCTAGATGGTATTACTGAATTTACTTTTAGTGGTAATGGACTTGCATCTAATCGAGACAGTTTTAATTACAGTTTTAACGGTGAACTAAACCTAGCTCCTAGAGAAATGACCACAACCAAAACCGCTCTAGAATTATGGCAAAGCAAACTCGGCCTCACTCCTGACAAAGAACAATTAACTCGCTTAACGGAACGAGAAAATGAAAGTAAGGCAAATGACAATATTGACAGTACAATCAAAAACGAAAGTGCTATAACTCAATATCCAATAAACATTGACCCCATCACTATCTTGGCAAACCGTGGACGCATCTCTATCGTTCCAATCTTAATCAAAGGGGAGGGTTTTAGTTATAGTATTCAGGGTGATTACGATCTAGTTAACCCAAAACAAGCTCAAACAACAACGTCATTGATCCAAGAATGTCATCAATTGGTACAACGCTTATTCTCAGAAGAAGTACAAGTCATTAATAACTGCCAATAACATAATAAGATAAACAAAAAATCCCCATCAATAACAACTATTGATGGGGATTTTTTTAATATTAAATTCTCAATAAATTATAGAAGTACAGAGCTTAAAAGATACTACGACTCTATTTAGCAAGAATACAGTGATACCATTCTTCGGCATCTTGATATGTTTTTTCTACTGTTTTAGCTGAGAAACCAAGTAACCGGCTGATCTGATCTATTTTTTCCCAATCACCAGAGTCAATACATTCATACAACTCTAACATTGAACCCAGCAAACCAGCACGACTTAATATTGCTTGCTCAATTTCTTTAGTTAATGATAACTGCCCTAATACTTCTTCAAGCTTACGATCAAGCAATGCATCAAGTAATGAGAACAAACCAACAATAAATGCTTGCTGCCCTGGCATCCCGTTTTGACAACGATAAATCATCAACTCACAAAAGCGTCCTTTAACTAACGATTGCTTATAAAGTTCTTTCGGTTTGTTAATTGCAGCGTGCGCGGTAGCAACAAGAGTCACGAACATTTTGATTTGTTCTTCCCCTAGATACACTAGCGCCTGCTTAAATGAAGAGATCGGTTTTTCAAGTCTCACTGATGCTGTATTAACAAATTTTAGTAATTGGTAAGATAGAGAAACATCTTGAGTAATAAGCTGCTCTACTCTCGAAAAATTCACTTCTTCACGACACACTTCTTGGTACAATTGTATCGTTAGTACTTCTTCTGGTTTTACTATCCGGTTTTTAATTATTTCAGGCTTACTAAAAAAATACCCTTGATAAAAATTAAATCCGACATCAAAAGCACGTTGAAACTCTTCGTTAGTCTCAACACGCTCAGCTAAATAATGGCGCCTACAGCCTTGCTGTTTGCGTTTTTTAACATACTCACATGACTCATCAATGCCAAGCTGCATGATATCTAACTTTATAATATGAGAATAAGGTAAAAAACGATCCCATTCAGCACCTAAGCTAAAATCGTCTAATGCAATAATATATCCCATTCGATGTAGGTGCTTTATCGCACTAAATAGCTCATCGTTAGGAATGCAGGTTTCTAATACCTCAACTACAATTTTACGCTTCGGAAAAGCGGTAGGGTAAAGAGAGATCAAAGATTCTTGAGGGAAATTGATAAAACTGCGAGGAGATTCCAAAGCAGGATTTCGGCCTGCTGACATGAAATTTTCAACCAACAATCGACATGTCGCTTGATTCGCTTCTATATTAGGAAACGCATTATTTTCACCATCTCGAAAAAGTAGCTCGTACCCTATCGTTTGTTTTTTCCGATTAAGTATCGGTTGTCGAGCAACGTATGAATACATAACTTGAAAGTATTATCCTGTGAAAATATAAATACAATAAGACATCTTATCGGCACTATCATTATATTCTTAAGACAAATAATG
Source organism: Aliivibrio wodanis (assembly GCF_052920805.1). Lineage (NCBI taxonomy): Bacteria > Pseudomonadati > Pseudomonadota > Gammaproteobacteria > Vibrionales > Vibrionaceae > Aliivibrio > Aliivibrio wodanis. The sequence goes on along the minus strand of NZ_JBREXA010000002.1, from coordinate 2,450,245 downwards.
AAGTGGACTATCGTGGGTATAATAATAGAATACTACAGAAAAAAATATGCGCTTGATTAAATCCTGTGCGAGAACTATTCAAAATATGATATTCATTTTATTATTATTTGTATAATAGCATTAATTACCTATTTATCATCACTCGGTGAGTCTAATGAAAGAAACCACGTTTATACAAGAATCGCATTACCTTGAGACAATGAAAAATCAAGTCTCTCCCTTCTGGGAAAAGCGACAACATGGTTTTTATCAAGGACAAAAAGGAGTGCAGTTACACTGGGTCAGCTTTACTAGCCCAACACATCAAAAAGCAATAATGGTTGTTAATGGCCGCATTGAAAGTGTTCATAAATACCAAGAGCTATTTTACGATTTATTTTGCCAAGGTTATGACATTTACTCATTTGATCATCGTGGGCAAGGTTTATCTGATCGTTTAACAGAAAACAGTGACATTGGGCATATTGAAGATTTTTCTGATTATGTTATTGATTTAGATAGCATCACTAAAAAGCTGATCACACCAATGAATTACCAAGATAGCTACCTACTTGGTCACTCTATGGGAGGAGCAATTGCCACTCAATATGTTGAAAATCATGAACATCCATATACTGCATTAACTTTAAGTGCCCCAATGCATGGTATTCATATACAGCCTTGGTTAAAGCCACTGGCAGGTACTATTAGTCGCTATTTAAGCCAACGTACTTCTCAACCATCGTATGCATTCGGCCAAGCTCCATATCATGCAAAACCTTTTTTAAATAATTTACTTACTACGTGTGAAATTCGCTATCAATGGTTCAGGGCTCTATATGCTGTTAAACCCGAACTTCAAATTGGTGGAGCAAGTAATCATTGGGTAAATCAAGGATTAATAGGGGCAAAACTCTGTATTGAACACGCCCATTCATGCGTTATTCCCACCTTATTATTACAAGGTGAAAACGACCGTATTGTTGATAATAATGCTCATATTGAATTTCAAAAAAGAGCTCCAAATTGCCAATTAGTCACAATAAAAGAAGCAAAGCACGAACTGCTTTTTGAATCTGATACTTGTCGCAATCAAGCTTTATCTGAGACTCTCAATTTTTTCCACCAACATAATAAGTAAACGATAAATGTAATATAGAGCTAAAGTAAAAGAGGAAAAGCAATCTTATTATCTTTACCCTCTTTTTTCTTTATAAACTCACGTAAACTGAATTTAATTTCCTTTAAATTAATTCTTTTTATGAGGCTTTATGATTACTATCGTTGCATCTGATCTTGACGGCACCCTACTGACTCCTGAACACAAAATTGCAGACTTCACTAAAAAAACACTTAATAAACTGCACCAACAAGACCTGACCTTTATTTTTGCAACGGGTCGTCACCACATTGATGTGGGTAATATTCGTAACGATGTGGGCATTCCTGCTTACATGATCACATCCAACGGTGCTCGCGTTCACGATACTGATGACAATCTTGTTTACAGTAAAAACCTTCCTGAACATTTAGTTCCACAAGTATTGGACCTACTAAAACATGATGAATTGTTATCTATTCATATGTACTCAGATGATAAATGGTTTATTCATAAAGAAGACGAAGAGTTGAAAAAATTCCATGACAGTGGCTTCACTTACACTTTATTTGATGTTGAAAACCCGCCCGTTGAAAACATGGCAAAAATTTTCGTGACCATGCCAGAGCATGAATATTTGGTGCAATATGAAACTAAGCTAAAAGCACACTTTGGTGACCAAGTAATGGTCGCATTCTCCACACCTTGGTGTTTAGAAGTGATGGCCTCAGAAGTATCTAAAGGTGCTGCATTAGAAGCGGTAGCTAAGTTACTTGGTAAGACATTAGATAACTGCATCGCGTTTGGTGATGGCATGAATGATTATGAAATGCTGCATATGGCCGGTAAAGGGATCGTGATGGGAACATCGCATGAGAAAGTAAAAAAAGCATTACCAAACAATGAGGTTATCGGCTCATCTGCCGACGAAGCCGTTGCCCATTACTTAGAAAATTTATTATTAAAATAAGCTTATTCACTACTTGGCCCATCATAGGCGAAATAGTCGACTTCTATTTAAAAACAAATAGTTAGCTAGAAATCACCAATCCAAGAACAAACAACTAATCGAGTAGGAGGAGGCCTCGCGGCCTCCGTCCTCTCACACCACCGTACAAGCGTGGGTCGCATACGGCGGTTCCGAATACATTTTCAGTGCCTTATACCCATCCAATAATGAGTATAATCCCATCTCCATCAGTTTTACGTTTGGAAGTGCATGATTCACTTGAGGTGTTCTTGAGAGTCTCCACCAACCTTTATCTGACATCGCTAATTTCCAAGCATTTCGCTCGCTTACACCCTCTTGGCGTAGCCACATCGCTATGCTGTATTTTCGCTTTCTCTGCTTCAGGCGGTAGCTCCGAAGTCGGCGTCTTATCCAACTGTCTAGAGTTCCCATTACACTCGGTTTTAAAGCCAATTTAAAGTAGTGTTGCCATCCTCTAAGATATTGAGTTAATTCTTTTATTATTGCCTTTAACTCTCTTCCTCGATTTCGTTTCGTTATCTCTCTGACCCGCTTTTTCATTCTTGCTTTCGCCTCTTTTGATAGACGGATCTGACCTGAGTAACTAAAACTGTGGCTTAGATAACTGCGCTCCGTTATTCTTGTCGCCGCACTTTTCTCTCGGTTAACCTTGAGTTTCAGTTTATGCTCTAAGAATACGGTGATCGAGTCTTTGACTCTCTCTGCAGCTTCCTGACTACTCACATAGATTTGGCAATCGTCTGCATATCGACAGAACTTATGCCCTCTACGTTCTAGCTCTTTATCTAGCTCATCTAATACTATATTAGATAGTAAAGGTGACAGAGGACCACCTTGTGGGGTTCCTCTTTGTCTACACTCTATTATCCCATTTCGCATCAGTCCACTTTGTAAATATGACCTAATTAACTTCAAAACTCGTTTATCTTCAATATCTTCTGCTAAACGATGCATCAATCTATCGTGATTAACGGTATCGAAATACTTTTCTAGATCTATATCTACAACGTATCCTCTTCCTTCTCTGATGTATTGACTCGCTGTCGCTAAGGCATTATGAGCGCTACGCATTGGCCTAAAACCAAAACTACTCTTCGAGAATTTTGGCTCATAAACTTCTGTTAACACTATCGTGATAGCTTGTTGAACTATTCGATCTAGAACCGTTGGTATTCCCAACTGCCTGACACCACCTTTAGCTTTCGGGATCTCAACACCCAAGACTGGTTGAGGTTGATAACTACCTTCTAATAAGGATTGACGCAATTGTTGTCCATTATCGCCTTGCTTGAGTTTATTAATGGTCGCTTCGATGCTGAGTCTATCAACTCCCGCACACCCTTTATTACTCTTCACTCGGCGTAATGCTGCGTTCAAATTAGTTGGAGCGCTAATGCGCTCTAGTAGTTGAGAGGTATTCACCAAGACTCGCCTTTCTTTCTACGCCAGATACGTTTGTTACGCTTTGTCACCGTCAGTGCTACTTGCGGTTTTACCAACTGGGACAGAGTGATGGGTTTCATCGTTGCTGTTACTCCACGTATTTGAGTGTTTAGCGGCTGCTTCTTGATATATTCGGTTCAGGCCTTCCTTTAAACTGTACTGGTTTAAAGTACTATGCCGTCGGCTGACTTCTTAACTTCCGTCGAGTGACATCACTGCCGCTCTAGTCTCTTTGAGACAAAGGCTAAGATCTCCCGAGGTAAGACGCTGTTCTTTCCCATGGTCATGCCTGATTTACTGCGACACACTTCTCGTCGAAACATAGGGTTATTCTATCTATAGCTAGGTTACCCAAGTTGTCACAGCCTACTATCAGATTTCTGTTCGTCACCACCATGTTTTGCCATTTGCTTCCTTCAGATTTCACCTCACGGTGAACACCCTTGCATAGGCTAACGGTTCTCGTTCGACTGAGCCCGTAGAGGACTTTCACCTCCTAGAACAACGCCATGCTCGGCGCACTAAAAAAGCGAGATGCGTAATTACCCACACCTCGCTTTTTTATTATCATCAAGTTAACGTATTATTTTTTCTTCGCTCTTGGGTGCGCTTGGTCATACGCTTGAGCAAGATGTTGGAAGTCTAAATGGGTATAAATTTGAGTCGTAGAAATATTTTCATGCCCAAGTAACTCTTGAACTGCTCGTAAATTACCACTCGATTCAAGCATGTGGGTTGCAAATGAGTGACGTAATTTATGCGGACTAATATGGCTATTGACCCCTTGTTTCATCCCCCACTCAGCCATGCGTTTTTGCACATTTCGATGCGAAATACGAACGCCCAATTTAGAGACAAATAATCCAGTTTCTTCTGGTTTTGCTAGTTGATTTCGAACTTGTAACCAATGCCCTAACCACTCTTTCGCCTGACCAGAAAAAGGAACTTTACGCTCTTTATCCCCTTTACCAATCACTCGTAATTCACCTTGGCGTAATTGAATATCACGAACATCAATACCAACTAATTCAGCCAAACGCAAACCAGCGCCATACATCAATTCCATCATGGCACGATCTCGAATCGATAATGGATCATCTTCGTTTACTTCGAGTAATTGCCCCATCTCATCCACATCTATATTTTTTGGTAATGGCCGAGATTTACGAGGCGCAGAAACACCTTTAGCAGGGTTGGCCGTTAATATGTTACGCAATACAAGAAAATCAAAAAAACTGCGCAGTGAAGATAGTCGAGTGGATAAGCTACTCGCTTTCAATCCTTCTCGCATGCCTTTACTGGTAATTTGACGCACCCAACCCGCATCGACGTCTTGCCAAGACTCTACGCCTAACTCAACCAGTTGCTCAGCAATCGTTGTTAGTTGGCGCTTATAACTGCGTTGAGTATAAATACTTAAGCCTTTTTCATTACGTAAGAATTCATAAAAGGCATCAAGATGTTTTGAATATTGAAGAGGAAGTACATCACTCATGAGAAGATTTTGACCATTGCATTAATAAATAATGGAACACACTTACCAATTGCTCTAAAAAAATAGTATCCATATTGGGTTCAAAGTGACCCCCATCATGACTAGCAAACGCGATAATTCCCATTGGGTTAGACTGGCCAAGAGGCAGAATTGCAAATGAACCTAATTCAGTACTTGAATGGTTAAGCCCACCATAGGCTAATAAGCTATCTCTCTCTGTCTGACGTAATCGACCTAAATAAGCTGAGTGGCCATTCAAAAATTTTTTAATAAAATTAGCGAGGGCCGTTTTTTCTACATGATACTTAGGGTGTTGATGATCAACAATTTTAATATGAGCAGTCAAACCCAGTTCTTTTGCTTTGTGTTCAATTACTTTTGCTGCTTGGAAAAAATCATCACAAATCAACAATTGCTTTTGTACTTCGGCGAAATCATGAAAAAGGCGATCGTTTTTAGCCGCTAATGACATAATTTGTGTAATTTCTTCTTCTAAATCACCAATACGATCTCGTAACTTATTAACTTGAACTTCAACCAATGAAATAACACCACGCTCAGGTGTATCAACTTTAATTCTGTTCAATAGTTCAGGATACTGTTGGAAAAAATTAGGGTGGTCCATTAGAAATTGAGCAACAACCTCTTCTGTTAATTGCGTAGATAATACCGCTTCTTGCTGTTGCTCCATCACATTACACTCACTCATATTGATAATTGACCATCATAAACATGTGTAGCTGGACCTGTCATAAATAATGGATGCCCAGGGCCTTGCCAAACGATATACAAATCACCACCAGGTAGAGAGACTTTAACGTTTTCACCTAATAACTCTTGCATGATACCGATAGCAACCGCACCACACGCACCACTTCCACACGCTTGAGTTTCACCTGCACCACGTTCATAAACACGTAATTTAACTTCATTTGGTGAAACGATTTCCATAAAGCCAGCATTAACACGATCAGGAAAACGCTCGTGCCCTTCGACTAGCGGGCCATATTTATCAACGTCATAATTATCAACATCATCAACCACAGTGACACAGTGTGGATTCCCCATACTTACCGCACCACAGAAAAGCGTTTTATCTTCTGCACGCAATAAATAGGTTTTCTCAGCTTGAGTTGCTTTAAATGGAATTTTATTTGGTTCAAATACTGGCTCACCCATGTTTACCGTTATTTGATCATCATCTTCCACTTTTAACGTCATTTTGCCTTTTTTGGTGCTAACCGAAATACTGATTTTATTGGTTAGGCCTTTCATTCGTACGAAACGAGCAAAACAACGAGCGCCATTACCACACTGCTCTACTTCGGTGCCATCAGCATTAAAAATACGGTAGTGAAAATCAGTTTCAGGATCATAGGGAGCTTCAACCACCAATAACTGATCAAAACCAATACCACGGTTACGATCCGCTAGACGACGGATTAAATCTGGTGAAAAGAAAATATTTTGAGTTAAGCAGTCAACCACCATAAAGTCATTGCCAAGCCCGTGCATTTTAGAAAAATGAAAGTGCATAGTTGTTCTTCTTTTTTATATTTTTAGGTTGAATACCAAAAGAGCAAGTCCCCTTAGCACCTGCTCTTTAAAATTTATATTAATGCGGTAAAATAGATTCAAGTTCCCACAAAGAGCTTAGCTCTTCACGCTTACGAACTAGGTGTACATCTTTACCATCCACCATGATTTCAGCAGCACGACAGCGAGTATTGTAGTTCGATGACATCACAAAACCATAAGCACCAGACGAGCGAACTGCTAGTAAATCATTTGCTTCTAATACTAAAGCACGATCTTTACCAAGAAAGTCGCCAGTTTCGCAGATAGGACCAACTAAATCATAACTTTGCGCTTCGCCTTCACGAGGAGCTACAGGCACTATATCTTGCCATGCTTGATATAATGCTGGACGCATTAAGTCATTCATTGCAGCATCAATAATGGCAAAGTTTTTATGTTCGGTATGTTTAAGAAACTCAACTTTAGTCACAAGAATACCGGCATTTGCTGCAATCGCACGACCTGGTTCAAAAATTAACTCCAGTTCTTCACGCCCAGCTAAACGGCTTAATAATGCCTTTGCGTACTCTGATGGTTGTGGCGGTAATTCATCACGATAAACCACACCTAAACCACCACCCACATCAAGATGTCGAATATTGACACCTTGTGCTTTTAAATCATCAATCAAGGCAAGAAGGCGATCTGTTGCATCAATGAATGGCGTAATATCCGTTAACTGAGAGCCGATATGACAATCAATGCCTTGGATATCTAAATTAGATAGGGTTTGTGCAAATTTATACACTTCAGGTGCACGATCAAACGCAATACCAAATTTATTATCACGTAGACCCGTTGAGATATATGGATGTGTTTTTGCATCAACATCTGGATTAATTCGCAGTGAAATTGGAGCCTTTACACCCATTTCAGCCGCAACTGAATTTAAACGCTCAAGCTCAGGCTCTGATTCAACATTAAAGCATTTAATTTTTAACTCTAACGCTCGGCGCATTTCATCAGCCGTTTTACCAACGCCAGAAAACACCACTTTAGTTGGATCGCCACCGGCAGCCACAACACGCTCAAGCTCACCTTGAGACACAATATCAAACCCTGAACCTAGACGGGCAAGTGCATTTAACACGCCGATATTTGAGTTCGCTTTTACGGCGTAACACACAAGGTGAGGTTGTTCACCAACAGAGCTATCAAATGCATTCCAGTGGCGCTCTAGTGTCGCTCGAGAATAGACATACAACGGCGTGCCATATTGCTCTGCTAATTCTGCAACTGGTAACTCTTCAGCCCAAAGTTGTCCATTATCCTTATAATTGAAATAATCCAATGTCGTCTTCCTTGTCTAGTTCAGTGTTTATTAGCCAGTGGTAATTCAACTACACTGACTACAAATAAATTATTCTGCTACTTCTGTTTTTGGTGCTTCATCTTCCGGCATGTACAACGAACCCGTTTGACCACAACCTGCCAGTGTTAAGGCACTCAATAGCATTAATGCCATCACTCTTTTTTGCATAAGATTTTACCATTAGTGTTAATATCTGGTTATGCTCTCTATAATCGCACCACAGCCAAGAAAAGCAATAGGATAAATAAGATGAATAACACTGAGTTTCACGAATTAGTCGATGAAAAACTGCAATTACTCGAAGATATGATTGACGATTCTGGCGCAGATATTGAGCCAATAATCACAGGCAACGTATTAACACTGGAATTTGAAAACCGTAGCCAAATCGTAATTAACAAACAAGAACCAATGCACGAAATTTGGTTAGCATCAAAATCTGGTGGCTTCCACTTTGCTTATACCGATGAGAAATGGACATGCTCTAAAACAGGTATGGAATTTATCGAAATGGTAAAAGAAGAGTGCCAAAAGCACGCAGATGAAGAGATTGAGTGGGTTTAAATCTACGATACGCTATCGCTAACTATAACGCTTCGCGTCTAGAAACTATAAGAGCAAAAATACGGTAACTTGATAAGTTATTTATCCATACCCGCAATTTCTGCTCTTATAGAAGCGAAGCGTCTAGTTTCTAGCTAGCGCCAGCGTATAGCTTTATTTACCAATACCCGCATGACGTAGCATTGCATCTACTTGTGGCTCACGACCACGGAAGCGTTTGAACAACTCCATAGGCTCTTCACTACCGCCCATTTCAAGAATGTTATTCAAGAAACTTTGACCAGTTTCTGTATTAAAAATGCCTTCCTCTTCAAAACGAGAGAACGCATCGGCTGATAATACTTCTGCCCATAGGTAACTGTAATAACCCGCACCGTAACCGCCCGCAAAAATATGACCGAAGCTGTGAGAGAAGCGGTTCCACTCAACACTTGGTAATACCGCCACTTTCGCTTTTACTTCAGCTAGCGTTTCTAATACTTTTGCACCTAAATCAGGATCGTAATTTGTGTGCAAAGTGAAGTCGAACATGCCGAATTCTAACTGACGCAAAATAAACATCGCAGATTGGAAATTTTTCGCAGCAAGCATTTTATCTAGCATTTCTTTTGGCAGTGGCTCACCCGTTTCATAGTGACCAGAAATAAACGCCAACGCTTCCTCTTCATAACACCAGTTTTCTAGGAACTGACTTGGCAGTTCAACCGCATCCCAAGGCACACCATTAATACCAGACACTGACGCAACATCAATTTGCGTTAGCATGTGGTGAATACCATGACCAAATTCGTGGAATAACGTCACGACTTCATCATGAGTAAACAGCGCTGGTTTGCCACCTACTGGCTTATTGAAGTTACAAGTTAAGTACGCAACCGGCGTTTGTAGTTCACCATTTTCAGTAATACGACGCACACGACACTCATCCATCCATGCGCCACCACGTTTGTGCTCACGCGCGTATAAATCTAGGTAGAAGCTACCACGTAATGTATTGGTAGAATCAAAGATATCGAAGAAACGCACTGACTCATGCCATACATCAACGCCTTCACGTTCAACCACTGTCATACCAAATAGACGGTTTAAGACCTCAAATAGGCCAGATACTGCTTTTGATTCAGGAAAATAAGGGCGTAGCTCTTCATCAGAGATTTGGTACAGCTTTTGTTTTAGCTTTTCAGAGTAATAAGTCACATCCCATAGATCTAACTCATCAATATCAAACTCTTCTTTTACAAATGCTTTTAGCTCTTCAACTTCGCGTTCACCTTTGTGGTTTCGCTTTCGCTGCTAAGTCATTTAAGAAACCAAGGACTTGAGTTGGGCTTTCCGCCATTTTGGTTGCTAGTGACTTTTCACTATAAGAAGCAAAACCTAATAGACGTGATACTTCATGACGAAGTTGCAACTCTTCAGAAATTAAATCGGTGTTATCCCATTTACCGGCATTTGGACCGCGATCCGATGCACGAGTAACGAACGCTTCATAAATTTCACGACGTAGTGGTTTATTATCAGCATAAGTCATGATCGGAATGTACGATGGCATTTCTAGTGTCAGTAACCAACCGTCTAACTCTTTTGCTTCTGCCGCGGCTTTTGCTGCTGCCATTGCTGATTCTGGTAAACCTGATAATTCAGCTTCATCAGTAATGTGTTTTGACCAACCCATGGTTGCATCAAGCACATTATTGCTGAAATTTGAGCTTAATTCTGAAGTACGCTTACTGATCTCACCGTAGCGCTTTTGTTGATCAGCAGGTAAACCAATGCCTGATAATTCAAAATCACGCAGCTCATCAATGATTGTTTTTTGTTGAGCTTGAGATAGGGTTACAAACGCCTCACTCTCTTTAATTGATTTATACGCTTCGTACAGTCCTTTATTTTGACCAACCCACGTACCGTACTCAGATAATGCAGGTAAACACGCTTCATACGCTTCGCGTAATTCTTCACTGTTTTGCACTGAATTCAAATGACTCACTGGTGACCAAATACGACTTAGACGATCATCAGTTTCTGCTAGAGGAATAATAATACTCTCCCAACTTGGGGCAGTATCAGACGCCAATACTTCTTCCACTTTAGCGCGACAATCAGCAATGGCTTGTTCTACCGCTGGCTGAATGTGTTCAGGCTTAATTTGAGAAAACAGCGGTAAATCAGTAAAGGTAAGTAACGGATTAGACATATTCATTCCTTTTCTATTTTTCGTTTTTAGGATCGGCTTATCCCTTAAAGATGGTGCTTAATGGATAAAATTTCAATGGCTGGAGCAAGAGTACACACATTGAGCTATAAACTTGGGTATAATCATGTGATTCCAATAGTGAGAGTTCATCCATGCTAAGTTATCGTCACAGTTTTCATGCAGGCAACCATGCCGATGTGGTTAAACACATTGTTCAAAGCCTTATCCTTAATTCATTAACACAAAAAGATAAGCCATTTGTTTATCACGACACCCACTCAGGGGTTGGTCGTTACGATTTAACGCATGAATGGTCTGAAAAAACCGGCGAATACAAGCAAGGTATCGCACGTCTTTGGGAACAAACTGATCTTCCTGAGGAAATCACTAGCTACCTAAATGCCATCACAGAATTAAACGACGGTGAAGAACTGCGTTACTATCCAGGCTCACCACGTGTTGGTCGTGCTCACCTGCGTCGTCAAGACCGCATGGTATTAACCGAACTTCACCCTGCCGATCACCCTTTGCTTGAGCAAGAGTTTCATCGTGATCGCCAAGTGTCTATTTATAAAGACAGACGGCTTTGCACGACTAAAAGCAAGCCTTCCTCCAAAAGAGCGCAGAGGGTTAGTCTTAATCGACCCACCTTATGAGCTTGCAAAAGAATATTATGATGTCGTCAACGCAATTGGCCAAAGCCACAAGCGTTGGGCTACAGGCATTTACGCGATTTGGTATCCAGTGGTTAATCGTTGTGACATCGACGATATGATTAAAGGGCTTAAAAAATTAGATATCCGTAACATTCTACAAATTGAGTTGGGTGTTTCTGCGGATACTAACGAGCGTGGCATGACAGCATCTGGCATGATCGTCATTAATCCACCTTGGAAATTAGAAAGCCAAATGAACACTATTTTGCCTTTCTTAAAAGAAGCAATTGCACCAGCAACAGGTCACTTCAAAGTAGAGTGGATTGTTCCGGAATAAAAAATAAGGGTTCAGGCCGGTCGCAAGCTCCCTCAAAGGATTCAGGAAAAGCAGATAGCATTGCTCAGTTTTATCTCCTTCCTGAAACCTGCAAGCGAAGCGACCTGAAACCTAGTAGACCTTGAAGCTCTTATACCTTGAAAAAATAAAATTTGGTCGCATTTCATACATAGTATGTAAAAAAATTAATACCAATGTAATTAATTAGATAATGATTGGCATTGGTATAACACTTATTGGAGAGAAAGTAATGGCTACTCATTTTGATTATATTTGTATCGGCGGTGGTTCTGGCGGTATCGCATCAGCAAACCGTGCGGCTATGCACGGCGCAAAAGTTGCTCTTATTGAAGCGCAAGATCTAGGCGGCACGTGTGTAAACGTAGGTTGTGTTCCTAAGAAAGTGATGTGGCATGGTGCACAAGTTGCTGAAGCGATTAACTTATACGCTGAAGATTACGGCTTTGATGTTGAACTGAAAAAATTCAACTGGAGCAAAATGGTTGAAAACCGCCAAGCGTACATTGGTCGTATTCACCAATCTTACGATCGCGTTCTTGGTAACAATAAAATCAATGTAATTAAAGGCTTCGCTAAGTTTGTAGACGCAAACACTGTTGAAGTAAATGGCGAGCACTACACCGCTGATCATATCCTTATTGCTGTTGGTGGTCGTCCAACAATCCCTAATATTCCAGGCGCTGAACACGGTATTGATTCAAATGGTTTCTTTGAGATCACTGAACAACCAAAACGCGTTGCGATTATTGGTGCAGGTTACATTGCAGTAGAAATTGCCGGTGTACTTCATTCTTTAGGCACAGAGACTCATTTATTCGTTCGTAAAGAATCTCCTCTTCGTAGCTTTGACCCAATGATCATCGATACGCTAGTTGAAGTGATGAACACAGAAGGCCCAACTCTTCATACTCACTCTGTACCAAAAGAAGTGGTTAAAGAAGCGGATGGCAGCCTAACACTTCACCTAGAAAATGGTGAAACACAAAATGTTGATACCCTAATCTGGGCAATTGGTCGTCACCCTGCGACTGACGCAATCAACTTAGAAAAAACAGGCGTTGCTACTAATGATCGCGGTTACATCAAAGTAGACGAATACCAAGAAACTAACGTGAAAGGCATCTACTGTGTCGGTGACATCATGGAAGGCGGCATCGAGCTAACTCCTATCGCGGTTAAAGCAGGTCGTTTACTGTCTGAGCGTCTATTTAATGGTCAAACAAACGCAAAAATGGACTACTCATTAGTTCCTACTGTTGTGTTTAGCCACCCACCGATTGGTACGATTGGTCTTACTGAACAAGAAGCTGACGAGCAATACGGCAAAGACAACGTAAAAGTGTACACATCAGGCTTCACAGCGATGTACACAGCAGTAACTAAGCACCGTCAACCGTGTAAGATGAAACTGGTTTGTGCTGGTGAAGACGAGAAAGTTGTTGGCTTACACGGTATCGGTTTCACGGTTGATGAAATGATCCAAGGTTTTGCAGTAGCAATGAAAATGGGCGCAACTAAGGCTGATTTCGATGCAGTTGTTGCTATCCACCCAACAGGTTCTGAAAGAATTTGTTACTATGAGATAGTCTACTTTTAGACTGTTTTAACTATAAAAAACGCCGCCAATAGTTAATATTGGCGGCGTTTTTGTTTGTTCTCTATCTCACATTAAAATTTAATGCGAGTGATCATGGTGATGGTTATGACCGCAACCACATACTGGTGCAGCGATCACGCTTTGTAGGGGGTGAAACTCCATTTTTTCTTGCAGAGCTTCTGGCGTTAACGAGTTTATTAACTGCATATTTCCCATATTCACCGCATCCACATTACCCAACTCACGCTGCGCTTTAACCACTTCAACAAACTGACGGCTTAACGCTTCTGGTAACGTAAACTCACGAACAGCGATTAGCAAATTCGTTGCGCTATCAACGGCAATCATAGAAGTAGACAGGGTTTTCTCTTCTGTCAGTGTGAAATAATCGTCAGGAATAGCTGCTGAGTTTAATTGCATTTCAAATGCTAGATCACCAAAGCTAACCACGACTAAACAGCCGCCTTTTTCCGAAGAAACCACGCCTAGTTGCACGTCAGTTTGGCCTAATATTGCTTGTTCGTCAGCGGTAATATTCCCAAGGCCAACATAAAGCATGTTTGGTAAATCATTACGGAACAACTCAAGCATTGCACCATCACCTTGTTGGAAAGGATGATCTGTAAACGTTTGTCCAACTTGAAATTGCGGAGTGTTGTGTTCAGCCATAATGATTACCTTATTAGATTCTTAGCTCGATTTGATGAGATAAGTGTAATCTTTATTTGAGAAATGACTATCCCTGTAAAAAACAAATAACTATTACATGGGTGTAATAATCTTATTTGAACTATGCTGAAAGGAGTTTCAGTATCAGCTAATAAATAAATGGGAAACTACTATGTAATTTCCCATTCATTATCTCGATCATAAATATGATTAAACTATACTCACCCGCGCGGCTTAAACTCTAAAACCGGCGCTTTTTCACCTTCATTAATATCTTTTGGATTATTAATCACCAAAAAATCTAGTGCACGTCCTGTTGGGCTTAGCAATGCTAACTCTTCTTGATGCTCATCTTCCAAGCAAATATTTAGCGTTATATTTGAAAGTGCTTTTACACCAAACTCTTCTTCTAATGTCTCTAATGCTTCTTGTAAATTCTCAGCTAAAGACTTACTGTCCCAGCGACCTTTAAATTGGATTTCCAACGACTTTTCCTCATGCCTTCTTTGTACACATCACATTTAGCATTGATGTATTTTTTAATATTCTTACCGCACCATCTTTAAAGAAGCCCTGATTATCAGCTCCCCAATAAGGCAGTTGTATTGGCCACTTATTTTTATTCATGATGTTTGAGTCGATTAATTGCAACCATTGCTCTTTGGTCAATAAGTTCATTCCTAATTTCTGACAAATGTCAGCACTGTGTTCAAAACTAGCACGTAACCAAGGTTTACCATCTTCCATATAAAAACCTTCATCACCATTGTCTATAAATGGAACAATAAACTGATGACCATCAATTTCAGTTTGCTTACGTATCGTCACTGAATATGACTCAGATTTGCGCTCTAATTTTGATTGTACTTTAGGCGTTGGTTTTAATTTTGGTTCAGATTTCACAACAACTTTAGGCTGCACTGCCTTTTCTTTTTTAGGTACGCTCTTAGAAGATGAAGCAGCGACTTCCACTTCACGTAAAATTGAATTACTAAATAGCTTATCACTTTGCAATGATTTTAACTGTGTTCGAGCTGTTGCTATATCTTGATAAGGACCAATAAGGCAGCGATTACGTTTTGGTTCTACTTTCATGCTAATTGGTGCATTCACTTTACTTTGTACTCGTTGTAATTTATCAGCACTAAGTTCTGTGCTAAAGACACCACATTGAATCCAAAACTCACTTTCACCTGCCGCTAATTTAGGTTCTCGATTTCCCCATAATGCCTCACCGACAGGACATGAATTGCTTAATCTATTTGATGATATATCTTGACTAAAACACGTAGAGGCTAATGCACTATTTGTCGAGGTAAGATGCTTATTTAAAGCGTCTGACGCTTGAGTAGTAGAAGCCATCATCATTAGTGATAATGGTAAAAGCGTTAATATTTTAGGTTTTTGATATATCGCCATTATTTGATTACCATTTAATTTTTTATCATTTACTTAGCTTAGCAAAATCATTGTGAAAAATCCGTGATGTTTCAAATATCCGTATGATTTAATCATAATTCAGATAGCTATCCCTATAATGTTAAACTAAACTAAATCCTTACTTTTTACCTTACTATCGAGCCTTACATGGAAGTTGAACTGTTAGAAATCCAACACTTTTTGTCTCAATACCCTCCGTTTAGTTTATTACCTGAAGAAGCAATAAAACAAGCAGCTCAAAGCGTTGAGATTTCCTATTATCGTGCGGAAAGTATGGTGATTGGATTTGGTGATGAGATTAAAGATCTTTATATGGTTCGCAGTGGGATAATTGAAATTTATCGTCGTAATGGTGAATTGTATAATCGTGTCGACGAAGGCAGTATTTTCGGCCAAATGGGACTATTAATGAACAACAAGGTTCGTTTCCCAGCCAAGGCACTGAATGATTCCTTATTATATTGCATTCCTGAATCTGTATTTGATGATTTCTGCGAGCGTTATGACGAGTTTTCAGATTTTGTTGAAGTAGAGGATACCACTCGCCTAAAGCAAGCTGTCGAAAATAATAGTGATGATGCAAACGATTTAACTACCTCTAAGGTGAAAACATTATTAACCCGTGAAGCGGTAATGATAACTAAGCACGAAACCATTCAATCTGCTGCTAAAACCATGGCAGAAGAGAACGTATCAGCAGTATTAATTACCGACCCAGAAATTAATACTGATGAAGAAGATAATGATTTTGTGGGTATTATTACTGACCGAGATTTGTGTACTAAGGTTTTAGCATGTGGACTTGATTTTGAAACCCCAGTATCAGAGGTTATGTCTACCGAGCTTATCTCGCTAGATCATAACGCTTATGTATTTGAAGCTATGTTAATGATGCTTCGCTATAACGTCCACCACCTACCTGTATTGAGAAACAAACAGCCTATTGGTGTCATCGAAGTCTCTGATATCGTTCGCTATGAATCTCAAAATAGTTTGTTGTTTGTAAGCAGTATTTTTCAGCAGCAAACCATTGAAGATTTGGTCATCCTTTCAGACCAATTAAAAGATTGTTTTGTCCGTATGGTCAATGAAGACGCTAATTCTCATATGGTTGGTAGTGCAATGTCAGAAATTGGACGTAGCTTTAAGCAACGACTGTTAGAATTAGCAGAAGAAGAACTTGGAGAACCACCAGTCCCTTATTGCTTCTTAGCATTAGGTTCAATGGCGCGTGATGAGCAGTTGATTGTTACCGACCAAGATAACGCAATTATTTTAGATAATGACTATAACGACTCTGAACATGCTGATTACTTTAAAGCTCTATCTGATTTCGTTTGTGATGGCTTAGCAGCATGTGGTTATAAACATTGTAGTGGCGATATTATGGCTACCAACCCAGAGTGGCGAAAAACACAGTCTGAATGGGAAGAATGTTTCGCTGATTGGATTGATAATCCAGATCCACAAGCCTTATTAAACTGTTCTATTTTCTTCGATTTGAATGGCGTTTATGGTCGAACTAAATGGGCAGAACAGCTAAATGGTTTCATTGTTCGACGAGCTAAAAAGAATAATCGTTTTCTCGCTTGTCTTGCTAGAAATGGCTTACGTCGCACGCCACCATTAGGTTTCTTTAAGGATTTTGTGATGGAAAAAGATGGCCGTCATAATAATTCAATTAACTTAAAACGCCGTGGAACAGCGCCCCTCGCAGATTTAATACGAGTGCATGCTTTAGCTATTGGTTCTCAAGCCCAAAACTCATTTGAACGTCTAGATGATATTATTGAAGCGGGTATTTTACCAAAATCAAAAGGGGTCGATTTGCAGCATGCTATGGAATTTATTTCATTGGTTCGCCTTCGCCACCAAGCGTTAGACGTTGAAGCAAATATTGAACCTGACAATAATATCGAGCCTGAAAATATGTCTGACTTTGAGCGACGAAACCTAAAAGATGCATTCCAAGTCCTGAGCAATGCCCAAAACTTTTTAAAGTATCGCTATAGTGCAAATAAATTCTAGGAGTTAATGATGTTTCCCTATTCTCCTCAAGAAATTTTAAATTGGTCTTCTTTTTTTAAACATAAGTGTAAGATCAGTAAAGATAAAAGACTTAAGAATTTTTATAAGTCAGGAACCTATGACGAAGAGACACCACTGAGCGACATTGATTTTGTTGCGTTGGATTTTGAGACCACAGGGTTAGATGCCAATCAAAATAGTATTATCAGTATTGGTTTAGTCCCATTTAGTTTGCAGAGAATTCGCTGTCGTGAATCACAGCATTGGTTTGTAAAAGCTCAAGATAGCTTAGAAGAAGAGTCTGTGGTTATCCATGGGATCACTCATACAGATCTACAAAACGCACCTGATTTACGCCGTATTCTGGTTAAGGTCTTAGATGCACTAGCAGGGAAAGTGGTTGTAGTACATTATCGAAGAATTGAGCGTGATTTCTTTGATACTAACCTTCGTAGTTTAATTGGTGAGGGAATTGTTTTTCCTGTTATCGATACAATGCAAATTGAAGGTGACTATCAGCATCAACGATCTAAGGGATTAATGAATTGGATCAAGGGAAACCGTTCTGAGTCGATACGTTTAGCTAATTCCCGCTCACGTTATGGCTTACCATCTTACCCTCCTCACCATGCGTTAACTGATGCCATTGCAACTGCTGAGCTTTTTCAAGCCCAAGTTCACCATCATTTCTCTTCTGATGACCCAATAAAAAAATTATGGTTATAAATTGATAACCTCTCATAAATAAAAAAGCCAATGAAGTGAACTGACCCCCAATAATTGGACAACCAATTACTGAGGGTCTTTTTTATGTCCAAATATAGTCGTGAGCTAAAACTAATTATTGCTAAGCAGTGCTTAGTTAGTCGTACATCAATTCAATTATCTAAAGAATATTCGATATCTGCTCGTCAGATACGATATTGGACTCAAGTATTTTCTATCCATGGTAAAAACTCATTTTTACCAACTACACATGCCGATAATGCCAAAACAAAATTACAAGCATTGAAATTAATGTGGACTAACAGTTGGTCTCTCACTCACACTAGTGCAGTATTAAACTTATCCTCCCCTGGCACGCTATCAGTCTGGCTTAAAACATATAATGAAGCGGGGTTTAAGGGACTCAAGAATAGTAATATAGGAAGGCCTTCAATGAAATTATTATCCAATACTACACAAAAATCAGATGACGAAATGACCATTGAAGAGCTAAGAGAAGAGTTAAGTTATTTACGAACAGAGAATGCTGTTCTAAAAAAGTTCGAAGAGCTGAAACAGAAAAAACGCCAACAAACAAAGAAAAAGCGTTAATTGTTTTAGCTCTCAAAGCTAATTACCCTTTAAAATATTTACTTCGTATCACCAGTTTGGCAAAAAGTGTCTTCTATTATCAGGCTCAAATAAGTAGAAGGCCTGATACTTATGAGCATGAGTTAGAGATGATTGAGTCTATCTACCATGAACATAAAGGACGTTATGGCTATCGACGGATCCATTTAGCTATGCGAAGAAAAGGTGTAGAGCTGAATCATAAAACAGTACAAAGGCTGATGGCGCAACTAAACCTAAAATCTATAGTAAGACCCAAAAAATATCGTTCTTATCGAGGAGAGGTGGGTAAATCAGTCCCAAATGTACTTGAAAGGGATTTTAGTGCTACGAAACCAGATGAGAAATGGGTAACCGATGTAACAGAATTTAAAGTTAACGGACAAAAAGTTTACCTATCGCCAGTGGTTGATTTATTCAATCAAGAAGTTATCGCTTATAAAGTGACAAAGAATGCACGTTTACCGCTAGTCACGGATATGCTTAAAGAAGCAATAGGCAAACTAAGTAAGGGCTCGAAGCCAATTTTACACAGTGATCAAGGTTGGCAATATCGACATAAGACTTATCAACAGGAACTTGTAAAGCATAGGCTTCAACAAAGTATGTCTAGAAAAGGAAACTGCTTAGATAATGCAGTAGCTGAAAATTTCTTTGGTTTACTTAAAACTGAAATGTATCATGGATACATCTTCAAGGATGCAGATGAGTTAATAGAAAAGATCGAAGAATATATCGAGTATTACAATACGAAGCGGATTAAGGTAAAACTAAAAGGCCTGACTCCGATAGAATATCGAAACCAGGCCTTACAAGCCGCTTAACTAAAATGTCCAACTTAACGGGGTCACTTCAGAAGATACTAATCTTCATCGGCTTTTTATTACAAACATCTTAAAAATTAAGAACGGTTATGTTTTTCTGTTCTCATACCCATTAGTAAGCTAACACACATTACCAATAAGATAATAGTGAATGGCAGAGCGGTAGAGATTGCACCGGCTTGCAATGCTTCAATCGCCTGAGTTCCACCAACCCACAGTAGAGCAACCGCAATTGCACCTTCCATGAATGCCCAGAACACACGTTGTGGTACTGGTGCATCAACTTTACCACCAGCAGTAATACTATCGATAACCAATGAACCTGAATCTGATGAGGTAATAAAGAATACCAATACCAGAACGACTGCAATTAATGAAAGGATGTTACCCATTGGTAATGAATCAAACATTTGGAACATCGCTAGTGATACGTCAGTTAAACCTTTAGAACCTAAAGTACCAATATTATTCACTACTTGATCAATCGCTACGCCGCCAAAGATAGACATCCAAAGAACGGTGAAAATTGTTGGAACAATTAATACTGCAGTTAAGAACTCACGCACTGTACGACCACGAGATACTCGAGCGATAAACATACCAACAAATGGAGACCATGAAATCCACCACGCCCAATAGAACACAGTCCAACCATGCATCCACGCTTCATCTTCACGACCATGAGGATTACTTAGTGGAATAATATTTTCAACATAGCCCATGATTGTTGTTGGGATCGTGCCCATTGATACCGCAAATGTCACTAAAGCAACAAAAGAAACCAGTACAATTGCAATCAGCATATTAATATTACTAATCACTTTTACACCGCCATCAATACCGCGCATAACCGAGATAACAGCAAGTAAAGTAACAATAAAAATAATCGCAACTTGTAAGCCTAAGCCACCTTCCATGCCAAACACATGTTCAAAGCCACTTGCAGCTTGTTGAGCACCTAGCCCTAGTGATGTCGCCAGGCCAAATAAGGTCGCTAATACCGCTAAAATATCAACAATGTGTCCTGGAATACCCCATGTTCTATCACCAAGAATTGGATAGAAGATTGAACGCATTGAAAGTGGTAAGCCTTTGTTATAAGCAAAAAATGCTAAAGATAAAGCAACAACGCCATAAATAGCCCAAGGATGAAGACCCCAGTGGAACATGGTTGCTCCTAGTGCTAATTTCGCAGCTTCTGGGGTATTTGCCTCAACACCAAGCGGCGTTTCATACCAACCAGTAAAGTAAGCAACAGGTTCTGCAACTCCCCAGAACATGAGACCAATACCCATACCCGCTGCAAATAACATGGAGAGCCAAGATATCATTGAGTAATCAGGCTTTGCTTTGTCGCCACCAAGACGGATTTTGCCAAATGGCGATACAATCAATGCTAAACAGAAAATAACAAAGATGTTGGCAGACCACATGAACAAACCATCAAACGCATTAATAATTTTCCATTTAAAGCCATCTAAAACGGTTTTTGCTGCTTCTGGATCAGTTACTGCAACAGCAACTAAGAAGAGGGCTATCAGACCAGCACTGATGCCGAAGACGGGATTATGTACATCAAACCCCCATTTTTGAACGTTATCCTGTCCAACAGTATAATCCGTATTATCTATACTGTACTTGTCCTTATTTCTACTCATTATTCCTCACTTCGAACCGAAGTTCTCTGTTTTGGTTTAATTCAAATACTCGATTTAAAATATTTAAACACACTGCATGATCCTAACAACTGAGTAAATTATTACCAGTAAAAGCGACAAATTAGTCAGAAAAACAACAAAATAAGCTTCTTTTCTTTCCTGTAAGACGTTATTGATGTTTTATAAACAAAAAAAAAGCGATGATTAAATCACCGCTTTTAAGTTAACTTTTAGTTGTTAGTCTTTATAAATTTTTGGGTTAAATACATCTCTTAACCAGTCACCAAGCAGGTTAATTACTAAAACTAAAGTAACTAATACCAAGCCAGGGAATGCGGTGATCCACCATGAACCAGAGAAAATATAGTTAAAACCAATACTAATTAATGAACCTAATGACGGTTGATCTACTGGTAAGCCTAAACCTAAGAAAGAAAGTGCGGCTTCCGACATAATCGCGTTGGCAATCTGTACTGTTGAAATAACCAAAATAGGCGATAGACAGTTAGGTAAAGATATGACGAAACATAATGCGTGGAGAACGAAATCCCATCACTTTTGCAGCTTCTACGTATTCTTTTTTCTTCTCTGCCAATACAGATGCACGGATCGTACGTGCATACTGTGGCCATTCGGCAACACCGATAATCACAACGAGCATGATTACCGCATATTGGCTGAAAAACTCAGTACCAAAGCTTGCTTTAAAAATTGCAGATACAATGATCGCAACCATCATGGTCGAGAATGATAACTGTACATCAGCAAAACGCATTAAGAAACTGTCAATTCGACCACCAAAATACCCTGCAGACAAACCAATCACAATGCCTAATGTAAGCTGTACTGCAACGGCAAGAAAACCAATCGTTAATGATAAACGAGAACCATAAAGAATGGTTGATAGAACATCACGACCTTGGTCATCAGTACCTAGAAGGAAACGTTCATCGCCCTCTTCCATCCAAGATGGAGGAAGCTCAGAATCCATAATATCGATTGAACTCAGATCATACGGATTACTTGGAGCCAGTACTGGTGATAACAATGCACCTAAAAGAAACACCATAAATACAGCAAAACTGAACATTGCTACTTTATCGCGTAAAAAATAATACAAAAAGTCTGATGATTTGAATCGTTCCCAACGTGTTGGAACGTGGTTAGTCGTTACATCCATGGTTACGCTCCTTTCCCTGTGATATCTACGGTTGGGTTAATTAGTCCATATAACAAATCGACAATGGTATTTGTCACCACAAAAATTAGACCGACAAAGATAACGTAAGCAGTAATCAGTGGTGTATCAACACGGTTAATCGCCTCTAAGAATAAGAAGCCCGTTCCCGGCCACTGGAATACTGTTTCTGTTAAAATGGTATAAGCGACCATAGTACCAATCTGAACACCACCCACGGTTAATACCGGTAGCATGGTATTTTTAAGTGCGTGTTGGTAATAGATTTTATTTGTTGCAATACCTTTAGCTTTTGAAAATTTAATGTATTCAGAGCTCAGCACTTCTAACATTTCAGAACGAACCAAACGAATAAATAAAGGAAGCATAATTGAAGCTAATGAGATACAAGGCAATACCAAATGAGCTAAACCATCAAGAGTAAAGAACCCTGATTCCCAACCTAATAAATTATAAGTTTCGCCTCGTCCATAAGACGGTAGCCAATTTAATTCAATCGAGAAAACATACATCAGCATTATAGCGGTTAAGAATACGGGTACAGAGATACCAATACTACTGAATGCCATGATAGCTTTAGTGAAAAAACTTTTTGGGTGAATAGCAGAATAAACACCAAGAGGAATCGAGAGACAAACAATAATTATAGCGGACCCTAATACTAACTCTAAGGTTGCAACTAGCTTATCAAGAATGACTTCTACCGCTGGTTTTTTAAAGAAATAAGACGTGCCCAAGTCACCTTGAACCGCATTAGTAATAAAACGAGTGTACTTTGTGATGAATGGGTCGTTTAACCCTAAATCATCCCTCAGAGCTTGACGCTCTGCTTCTGAAACTGATTGTCCAACCAATTCACGTAACGGGTCACCCAAATTATCTTGGATGGAAAACGCAACCAGACTGATCACAAACATCACTATCAGTGCCTGAAACAGGCGCTTGACCAGAAACGTAAACATTCCTTGTCCCCTTAATCTATCCTAAAAATGATATGGCAATTAAAACCACACCTAAAAAATTACTCGCATTTCTTTTTATTACATCTCATTTAAAAAGAAAGGCTGCCCTGAAGCTCAGAGCAACCTTGTCACTTTAAAAGAGATTATTTAACAACTAAATCACCAAAGTATGGGAAGTTCATTGCGTTTACAATTGGTTGAACTTGAACGTTAGATTTCGCACCCCACGCTAGGTTCTGCCAATGTAGAGGAACAAATGCAGCATCGTCATACAATGTTTTCTCAACACCTTGTAGCATTTTATTACGCTTCGCGATGTCAGTTTCTACGTTAGCTGCTGTAACTTGGCTATCTAGCTCTGGGTTTGAGTAATGACCACAGTTATATTGACCTTTACCTGTTTCTTCATTACGAGTCATTGTTAAGAACTCAGAGAAGTTCGCTGAATCTTCTGTATCTGAGTGCCAACCAATCATCATCATGTCAGCAGAACACAGATCAAACTCTGGCCAATATTGTGCTTTTGGTAATGTTTTCAGATCAACTTTAATACCAATCTTCGATAGCATCGCCGCAGATGCTTGTGCTACTTTTGCATCATTCACATAACGGTTATTTGGTGCCATCATACTAAGTTTAAAGCCGTTTTCGTAACCCGCTTCTTTCATTAGCTGTTTTGCTTTTTTAAGATCGTAACGTGGCACTAGATCTGCATCATAACCAGAATATCCAGATGGACCTTGCTGACCAGCTGCTGTAGCGAAGCCTTTCATGATTTTCTTAACAATACCTTCATTATTAATCGCATGAACAATCGCTTGACGAACACGCACGTCTTTTAATGCTTCATTACTAGTTTTGGTTCATTTGGAATGTAATGATACGAGTACCAGGTAGAGTTACTAGATCAATACCTTTTGTTTTCTTCACTCGTTTATGATCATTTGGTGCAACTGGCGCAATCATGTCTACGTCACCAGAAAGTAGAGCGGCTACTCGTGTTGCATTTTCTTTAATTGGAACCAGTGTTAGTTCGTCAACGTTACCTGGGGAGTTTGTATCCCAGTAACCATCAAAACGATCAAACACAACCTTTACACCTTGCTCGCGAGATTTAACAACAAATGGACCCGTACCTGAAATATGTGTAGAAGCATATGAGTTACCATGCTTCACAACTTCTGATTTATCTTTACCTTCTGCTGTTTTACCGGTGTAGAACTTACTATCCATTGGAAAGATGTAAGTTGCAGTTTGCAGTACTAACGGGTAAGCACCATTAGAAACAAGCTCAATCGTATAATCATCAACTTTTACTAATTTTTCATACGGTTCAAAAATTGCTTTAAAATCTGGTGAATTTCTTAGTCGCTCAAATGTCCAAACCACATCATCGGCAGTCATCTCATTACCAGAATGGAACTTAACACCTTTGCGTAGTGTGAAACGAACCGTTTTTTCGTCCAAACGCTCCCACTTTTCAGCAAGACGAGCTTCAAAATCTAAATCTTGCGTGTAACGTACTAGGGGATCAAACACCATATGAGATAGTTGTAAAGTACCGCCCGATAGCTGCTCATGCGGATCAAGTGAAACTGGATCTGCATCATAAGCAACTGTAATATCTGCTGCTGCTGCACTAAAGCTTAGACCTGCTGCCATCAGAGCGATAGCCAATTTTGTCTTCATGGTTTTCATTGCATAACTCCTTATGCGGGAATTCATCCCTAGTTTGTTGTGTTTTTACTTATTATTAGACGGTTTATACCGCTGTTATATCTTCTCTTAAGCCTTTAAATTCCGGCATAAGTGAAATTAATTGCTTACTGTATTCATGCTGAGGATTCGTATAAAGATTTTCAGTTGGAGCTACTTCCAATAGCTTACCCATCTGCATCACACCCACTCGATCACACATTTGACGAATAACTGGTAAATCGTGACTGATAAACAACATAGTTAAATTTAACTCATCTTGTAAATCTTTTAATAAATTGAGAATTTGTGCCTGAACCGATACATCTAACGCTGAGGTTGGTTCATCACAAATTAATAGACGTGGACGTGTTGCTAATGCTCGAGCAATCGAAATTCGTTGACGCTGGCCGCCCGAGAACTCATGCGGATACTTCAATGCAGCCATTCGCCCTAAACCAACGTGATCAAGAAGATCATTCACGATCTGTTGTGTCTCTGCTTCTGAACCGGTCAACTTATGAAAACGGATAGGCTCTGCGATGATATCGAAGATTTTCATACGCGGATTCATTGAAGTATATGGATTTTGGAAAACCATTTGCATTTGTCGACGCATTGGACGACGCTCTTTTTCAGATTTAAGAGCTGTAAGATCAACCCCCTCAAATGTCACTGAACCTGAATTTGGTGTATACAAACCGGCAATAACACGGGCTATTGTTGATTTACCTGAGCCAGATTCACCAACAAGACCAAACGTTTCACCTTCATGGATATCAAAGCTAACATTATTTGAAGCTTGAACGTATTCACGGCGACTTTCAAACATAGAATCTTTCGTCACAAAACGAAGACTAACATTATCCACTTTTAATAATGGGCCTGAATATTCACGATGATCTTGGCTTTGCCCTAACCAATGTGTCTTTACATCGATACATTCATGCTCTACAGCTTCTTCGATGTAACTTACCAATGGAAAACGATCTAATTTGATATCTGAGCGAGGTACTGCTGAAATTAAGCTACGAGTATAAGAGTGATCTGGATTACCTAGAACCTTGTCTGTGTTACCAAACTCAACTAAATCACCACGGAACATTACTGCAACTTTATCTGTAACGTTAGAAACAACTCCCATATCATGGGTTACTAGCATACAGCCTACATTTTTTTCAACGCAGAGATCTCGAATAAGGCTTAGAATTTGATCTTGAATAGAAACATCAAGTGCTGTCGTTGGTTCATCTGCAATGATAAGATCTGGCTCACCAGCCAAAGCGATCGCAATAACAACACGCTGACGCATACCACCTGAAAATTGATGTGGGTATTGTTTTAGACGGTTTTCAGGCTGTGGAATACCAACCTGATTCATAAGAGATAATGCTCTCTCATATGCTTCTGCTGCTGATACTTTTAAATTCGCATGAATGGTTTCTGTAATTTGCTGTTCGACAGTAAACAGAGGATTTAGCGACGTCATCGGATCTTGGAAAATAAAACCAATTTTAGAACCTCTAACTTTACGCATCTCTTCTGTTGATAAACCCGAGACTTTCTCACCATCTAAAAAGACCTCTCCATCAGCAATAACACCAGGAGGACTTAATAAATCAATAACAGCATTACCTACTGTTGACTTACCTGCACCTGATTCACCAACAACCCCTACAATTTCACCACGCTCTATTGAAAATGATAGCGATTTCACTGCGGCATGAACACCATGGCGAGATGGGTATTCGATACGTAAATTTTTAACTTCTAAAAGTGACATTATCAGACTCCGACTACTCGGCAGCATCCTGCCCTGTCTGCACATTGATTCCATTCGAAACAGCGATAAATACTGTAACCTGATTAGGACACCAATGTAGTCAATTATTCACAAAAAAGCAACAATCAAAGAGTATAAAACTAATATATGTCATTATACTGAATAAAAAGTCATTTAAAACTATATCAAATGAGATGTTTGACTATTGTAAAGTGCTATAAAATCAAAATAAAACATACAGTTAATAACAATTCAATAAGTAAGTTATCAAGCTTAAATTTCAAAACTTTTAGATAAATACACATAATATATTTTAACATTAGAAATGATGCATTAATTTAGATACGTGATTAGTACCAGAGTTTTATAACGTAATTTTAGTTTAAAGCCAGTGTAAGCTATCAAAATAAGAATAAAACTAAGTCATAGAAACTTGTAGAATCAGAGTTTAATTCAGGAATAAGTCACAACGTAAAATAGTGATTCTGTGATAAAGGTTAGAATAATATAAAGCAGAAATGAAAAAAGCCTCGTCATTTCTGACGAGGCTTTTAAAGGTGGTCGGTGAAGAGGGATTCGAACCCCCGACCCTCTGGTCCCAAACCAGATGCGCTACCAAGCTGCGCTATTCACCGAGTTTTTATTTGATTCTTGGGATGGAGCTTGAATCAAAAAGGGAACCTTATTTACTAAGTTACCTTAAAATTAATGGGGTGGCTAACGAGATTCGAACTCGCGACCACCGGAATCACAATCCAGGGCTCTACCAACTGAGCTATAGCCACCACTAACTTTTTATATAACCGCTATTGCGATTATTGAAATAGTGGTCGGTGAAGAGGGATTCGAACCCCCGACCCTCTGGTCCCAAACCAGATGCGCTACCAAGCTGCGCTATTCACCGACAAATTTTGTTTCGATTCTTGGGATGTTACTTGAATCAAAACTGGAAACTTTATTTACGTAAGTAAACTTGGTTACCAAAATAATGGGGTGGCTAACGAGATTCGAACTCGCGACCACCGGAATCACAATCCAGGGCTCTACCAACTGAGCTATAGCCACCACTACTTTATTACTTTTTCTGTGCCTTTAATTTCTATTCCGGATGGCACGCCCGAAAGGATTCGAACCTTCGACCTTTGGCTCCGGAGGCCAACGCTCTATCCAACTGAGCTACGGGCGTATACCCTATCGGCGGAGAAGGATAATACGGATATGAGGCACCTTCGTCTAGTGTTTTTTTTACTTTTTTTATCGTTTGGTCTCTTTTTCGACAATTCCTTGCCATTTATCCTCATTTTCTTTGGGTCTAGTGGTTTATTGCAACAATTTAAGCAGATATACTCACTCAATATTTACACGAAGTTAACTCTGCTACTTTTCAAAGTACGTTTTAAAATCGATAAATACTATAAAATGGCCTTAGGCCAATAATAATAACTGGGAGTGTAAAGTGAGCTTTATGGAAAAATCTATTCGTAACATCATTATTGCAACAGTCGCTGCATTAACTTTTTCAACTACCTCATTTGCAGCAGGTAACTCTGATGATGCAATTGCTGAACGAATTAAGCCCGTTGGTCAAGTTTACCTAGCAAGTGATATTCCTGTGGTTGAAGAGCCAACTGGCCCTCGTTCAGGAGAGCAAGTTTATGGTACTTTCTGTATTGCATGTCATGCAACAGGGGCTGCTGGAGCTCCGAAAACACAGAATGCCGCTGAATGGGCTCCACGTATCGCTAAAGGCATGGATGTTTTAACAGACCACGCAATTAACGGCTTCAATGCGATGCCTGCTCGTGGTAGCTGTATGAACTGTTCTGATGATGAAGTAATTGCGGCTGTTGAGCACTTAATTAAAGGCCTATAAATTAATTCATAACTAGATTAATTACTTGAGCAATAAAAATGCCCACTAACGTCATCATGTTGTGGGCATTTTATTTCTGTTTATTTTTTAAGCAGAGCTCTAAGGTTAGCTATATTGGCTTTTCCTTTTTCCATTCTCTCTTCTTGAGTCGGTTTTGGTTTTTTCATTTCCCAATCTAAATCATCATGTGGGAGCTCTTCTAAAAATCGACTAGGCTCAGGGCGGATCAACTCTCCATACTGGCGACGCTCTTTACATAAGGTAAATGTCAGCTCTTTTTGCGCTCGAGTTATCCCTACATAAGCTAAACGACGCTCTTCTTCTACATTATCTTCATCAATACTCACTTGGTGAGGTAGAATTCCTTCTTCTGCACCAATTAGAAAAACATAGGGGAACTCTAAGCCTTTTGATGCATGTAGCGTCATTAATTGAACTTGGTCTGCACCATCTTCATCTTCACCTCGCTCCATCATGTCACGCAATGTTAAACGCTGAACCACTTCTTTTAGTGTCTTTTCTTCTTTGTCATAGTTATCACCCTCAAGATCAGCAACAATCCATGAATATAAGTCAGAGACGTTTTTCATTCGCATTTCTGCTGCTTTTGCACTAGTTGATGTTTCATACAACCAATCTTCATAGTGAATATCTTTCACTAGAGATCTAACTGCTTCAACGGTATTACCACGCTCAGCGTTTTCTGAAATAGACACAATCCAATGGCTAAAACGACGTAATGATTCTAAACCTCTCCCTGATAATGTTTGTTCTAGACCCATTTCAAAACTGGCTTCAAACAAACTTTTTCCACGCATATTAGCGTAGGTACCTAACTTCTCTAACGTCACAGGGCCAATCTCACGCCTCGGTGTGTTCACTACACGCAAAAAAGCATTGTCATCATCAGGATTAGTTAGCAAGCGCAGATACGCCATAATGTCTTTAATTTCAGCACGAGAGAAAAAAGAGGTACCACCTGAAATCTTATAAGGTACTCGGTTTTGCATTAACGATTTTTCGATCAAACGTGATTGATGGTTACCACGATATAACACGGCATAATCTTTATAGTCCGTTCGATTTAAAAAGCGATGGGCAATAATCTCACCAACAACACGCTCTGCTTCATGATCATCATCTTTTGCTGTAAGAATTTTAATTAGCTCACCATCTGGGATCTCAGAAAAGAGTCGCTTTTCAAATACGTGTGGATTATTTGCGATTAAGATATTTGCGGCACGAAGAATTCGGCTAGTTGAACGGTAATTTTGCTCTAATTTAATCACTCGTAAATTTGGATAATCTTCATTTAAAAGAACTAAATTTTGAGGCTTCGCACCGCGCCATGAGTAAATCGATTGATCATCATCACCAACAACAGTTAATCGACCTCTTTCACCAACGAGTAATCTAACTAATTCATACTGACTAGTATTGGTATCTTGATATTCATCAACTAATAAATAACGAAGTTTCATTTGCCAACGCTCACGTACTTCTTGATTGGTTCTAAGCAGTAAAACAGGTAATGATATTAGATCATCAAAATCTAATGCGTTATACGCTTTCATTTGATTAAGGTACATTTCATAACAGAAGGCAAAAAGCTGCTCTTGTTCTGAACGAACAATGCCTTTGACTTGTGTTGGCGTCAGCATGTCATTTTTCCAATTAGAAATACAACTCAACAGTTGACGCAATAAATCTTTATCACCATCTATTTGCTGTTCAGTTAACTCTTTTAAAAGTGCTAATTGGTCTTGGTCATCAAATAAGGAAAATCCTGCTTTTAAACCAAGTACTTTGTACTCTCGACGAATAATATCTAATCCTAGGGAATGAAATGTAGATACCATTAATCCTCTAGATTCTTGTTTACCTAACGTTTGCCCTACACGCTCTTTCATTTCACGTGCAGCTTTATTAGTAAAGGTTACTGCTGCAATATTACGCGCTTTATAACCGCATTGCTGAACGAGATAAGCTATCTTGTTTGTGATTACACGTGTTTTACCTGACCCTGCACCAGCTAATACCAAACATGGCCCTGAGACAAATTTTACTGCCTCATCTTGCTGTGGATTAAGTCTCATGAATCACCTATAAAATCAATAATGAAATATTTGTATCTATAATAAAGCGGTCTAGTTGTGAATACCACGCAAACTAACAATGAAAAAATGTAATATTTACGTTTCTTGACATAAAAACAGATTACATTTTACACATTGTGGCCTAAAATAATGAATGAACGTTCATTCATTTCATAAGGGTGATTATTTATGAAGGAAAAGCATCAACTCATTCTTGAGTCTGCTGAACAACTATTAGCAACTGATGGATTTAGCGGCCTGTCTATGCAAAAAGTCGCGAATCAAGCTGGAGTTGCTGCTGGGACAATTTATCGTTACTTTGATGATAAAGAAGCGTTAATCCAAGAAATAAAACTAAATATTATGCAACGTGTAGCATTTGCTATTCAAAAAGACGTGAATGATTCCGATCCAATAAAAACTCGTTTTCGTACCATGTGGTTAAATATTTGGTATTTTTCTAAATCTGAAAAAAATACTTTTTTAAATCGAAACCAATATGAAGCTCTTCCTGCTACTGATTTGGCTAAATTTAGGGAACTAGAAAAAGAAATGTTTGCCCAAGTTAATCAACTCTTTGTAGATGGACTTGAGCAAGGCGTATTTAAACCACTTAGTATAGAAATACTAACCGGACTCAGTTTAGAGGCAAGCGTATGTTTGGCTCGAAAACATGCCCAAGGTTTTTTTACATTAACCGACGAAGATCTCAACGCGGCAATTGAAGCCAGTTGGGACGCTATTATTAAACACTAATTTGGAGTTCTAATTAGAATGAAAAAGTGGACTTTCTTTATGTTGCTTCTTGCCCTACTTCTGTTTGGTAGCGTAATTGGCTTTAACATGATCAAACAACAAAAAATTGCTGAATATATGGCTAATCGACCTGAACCGGAATTCCCAATTACGGTTGAGACTATTAATCCATCAAATTGGACGCCAACAATTGAAGCTATCGGCTTTATTGAACCAAACCAAGGTGTGACTCTAACAACTGAAGTTAATGGCGTTATTGATAAGATTTCATTTGATTCAGGCAGCCAAGTTAAAGAAGGTCAATTATTGATCTCTCTTGATTCTAAAGTAGAAAAAGCTAACTTGAAGAGTACTCAAGCTCGCTTACCTGCTGCTGAAGCAAAATATAAGCGTTATAAAGGCCTTTATAAAAAAGGGTCTATTTCAAAAGAAGCTTACGACGAAGCTGAAGCAAACTATTATTCTCTTTCTGCTGATATTGAAAGTATGAAAGCGTCAATTGAGCGTCGTGAAATCAAAGCACCGTTCTCTGGTATTGTTGGTATTCGTAATGTTTACCTAGGCCAATATTTGCAACCAAGCACTGATATTGTACGTTTAGAAGATTCAAGTGTGATGCGTTTACGCTTTACCGTCCCTCAAACGGACATCTCTCGTATTAACATTGGTCAGGACATCGATATTTCCGTTGATTCTTACCCGAACGATACTTTTAAAGGTTCTATTAGTGCAATTGAACCAGCTGTAAATATCCAAAGTGGTTTAATTCAAGTACAAGCCGATATTCCAAATAACGGTGGCAAATTACGTAGTGGTATGTTTGCTCGTGCAGAAATTATTCTTCCAACTCAAGAAAACCAAGTTGTAATCCCTCAAACCGCAATCACATTTACTCTGTATGGTGACAATGTGTATATCGTATCTGACGTTGATGGTGAGAAACGTGTACAACAACATGTAGTAAAAGTAGGTGAACGAGCGAGAGAGATTGCTCACATCCTTGAAGGTGTAAAAGCAGGTGATACTGTTGTAACAACAGGTCAAGTTCGTTTAAGTAATGGTGCAAAAGTTCGTATCGTAGAAAGTGATGCGACAACACCACCAGCTCAAACACCAATGCTTTAATCGGAGAAATTATGCGCTTTACTGATGTTTTCATTAAACGTCCAGTTTTAGCGGTATCAATCAGCTTTTTGATTGCCTTGCTTGGTATTCAAGCAATTTTCAAAATGCAGGTTCGTGAATACCCTGAAATGACGAATACGGTAGTAACAGTAACAACAAGTTATTACGGTGCGAGTGCGGATCTTATCCAAGGTTTTATCACTCAACCATTAGAGCAAGCAGTCGCACAGGCTGATAATATTGATTTCATGACTTCACAATCGGTAATGGGTAAATCGACTATTACCGTGACGATGAAATTAAATACTGACCCTAACGCTGCTCTCTCTGACATATTGGCAAAGACTAACTCTGTTCGATCTCAGCTTCCTAAAGAATCTGAAGACCCAACAGTTACTATGTCTACCGGTTCAACGACTGCGGTACTTTATATTGGTTTTACCAGTGATGAACTAGTATCAAGCCAAATTACCGATTATCTAGAACGAGTTGTTAACCCTCAACTATTTACGGTTAATGGTGTCTCTAAAGTCGACCTATATGGTGGGATGAAATATGCTCTACGTATTTGGTTAGACCCTGCACGTATGGCTGCTATCGATATGACGGCAACTGATGTTATGAGTGTTCTTAATGCTAATAACTTCCAATCTGCGGCAGGACAAGCTACAGGTGAGTTTGTTTTATATAATGGTAGTGCAGATACTCAAGTATCTAATGTAGAAGAGCTAGAAAATCTAGTCATTAGAACGGGTAAAGGCGAAGTCGTGCGCTTAAGTGATATTGCTAAAGTGTCTTTAGAAAAAAGTCACGATGTATACCGAGCCAGTGCCAATGGCCAAGAGGCGGTTGTTGCTGCAATTAACGCTGCACCAAGTGCAAACCCAATCAATATTGCGGCTGATGTTCTTGATTTATTGCCACAACTAGAGAAGAACTTACCAACTAATATCAAGATGAACATCATGTATGACTCTACGATTGCGATCAACGAGTCTATCCATGAAGTAATCAAAACCATCATTGAAGCTGCATTAATCGTATTAGTAGTGATTACCTTATTCTTAGGTTCATTCCGAGCGGTAATCATTCCAATCGTCACCATTCCATTATCACTTATTGGTGTAGCAATGGTTATGCAGGCGATGGGGTTCTCATGGAACTTAATGACACTACTTGCGATGGTTCTAGCGATCGGTTTGGTAGTTGATGATGCCATTGTTGTTCTTGAAAATGTCGACCGTCATATTAAATTGGGTGAAACTCCTTTCCGGGCTGCGATTATAGGTACTCGTGAAATTGCGGTTCCTGTTATTGCAATGACATTAACGCTTGGTGCGGTATATGCTCCAATCGCAATGATGGGTGGTATTACTGGTTCTCTATTTAAAGAATTTGCATTAACCCTAGCAGGTGCTGTATTTGTTTCTGGTATCGTTGCATTAACACTTTCACCAATGATGTGTTCAAAAATGCTTATTGCCAATGAGGAACCAAATAAATTTGAGAAGAAAGTCCATCACATTCTAGATGGAATGAGTGAACGTTATGAGCGCATGCTAAATGTGATCATGACTCGTCGCCCAGTAATTATTGGTTTCTCTATTATTGTTTTTGCAAGTCTACCTTTGCTGTTTAAGTTCATCCCTAGTGAGCTTGCGCCTTCGGAAGATAAAGGGGTTATTATGCTAATGGGTACCGCCCCATCAAATGCAAACCTTGATTACATGCAAAATACAATGAATGATGTGAATAGCATTCTTTCTGAACAACCAGAAGTTTCTTTTGCTCAAGTATTTACGGGCGTACCAAACGCAAACCAAGCCTTTGGTATTGCATCTATGGTGCCTTGGAGCGAACGTGAAACAAGCCAAGCTGAAGTCGCAAAGCGTGTAGGTAGCTTAATAAAAGATGTTCCAGGTATGGCAGTAACAGCATTCCAAATGCCTGAACTTCCTGGTGCAGGCTCAGGCCTACCTATTCAGTTTGTTATTACTACACCAAACAGCTTCGAAAGCTTATTCCAAATAGCAACAGAGGTATTAACAGAGGTAAAGGGTAGCCCTCTATTTGTTTATTCCGATCTTGATTTAAATTATGATTCAGCAACGATGAAAATCAATATTGATAAAGATAAAGCAGGTGCTTATGGTGTAACCATGCAAGATATTGGTATCACACTAAGTACTATGATGGCTGATGGTTATGTAAACCGCATTGACCTTAATGGACGCTCATACGAGGTAATCCCTCAAGTAGAGCGTAAATATCGTCTAAACCCTGAATCAATGAACAATTACTATGTTCGTTCAGCAAGTGGTGAAGCGGTTCCTTTAGGTAGCCTAATTTCAATTGATGTTATTGCTGAACCTCGTTCACTGCCTCACTTCAACCAACTAAACTCAGCAACGGTTGGTGCTGTTCCATCTCCAGGTATTGCAATGGGTGATGCGATCACTTGGTTTGAAGATATCGCAAACAACAAGTTACCAAGTGGTTATAACCATGACTATATGGGTGAAGCACGCCAGTATGTAACTGAAGGTAGCGCCCTATACGCAACGTTTGGTTTAGCATTGGCGATTATCTTCTTAGTACTTGCGATTCAATTTGAATCTATTCGAGATCCATTGGTAATAATGGTTTCAGTTCCACTAGCAATTTGTGGAGCCTTAATTGCTCTTGCTTGGGGTGCTGCGACAATGAATATCTATTCTCAAGTAGGTCTGATCACTCTGGTTGGACTAATTACTAAGCATGGTATTTTAATTTGTGAAGTCGCAAAAGAAGAACAATTACATAATCTGAAGAATCGTATGGAAGCGGTAACAGAAGCAGCGAAAGTGCGTTTGCGTCCAATCCTTATGACTACAGCAGCAATGATCGCGGGTCTTATCCCATTGATGTATGCAAGTGGTGCTGGCGCTGCTCAGCGCTTTAGTATTGGTATTGTAATCGTAGCAGGCCTAGCGATTGGGACGTTGTTTACGCTGTTCGTACTACCTGTAATTTATAGTTACTTAGCAAGTGAACATAAACCATTACCTGTTTTTGAAGAAGATAAAGAGATCAAAGAATCTTAATGGTAAATAGTTATTAAAGGCTACTTCGGTAGCCTTTTTTTTATTTCAATAGCGACAATTGACAAGGCTTTACTTAGAATAAAGAAAAGTATTCAACTAAGGATAATTATGTTTGATCCAAAGAAACTAGAACAAGTAGCAAAACAAATTCATGACTCAATGCCGCAGCCAGTAAAAGAACTAGGCACCGATGTTGAACAAAAAGTTCGCCAAGTAATCCAAGGTCAATTAAATAAGCTTGATGTGGTAGGTAGAGAGGAATTCGATGTTCAAACTCAAGTTCTATTACGTACTCGTCAAAAGCTAACAGCAATGGAACAAAAGTTGGCTGAATTAGAAGAAAAGCTATCAGAAAAATAATGCCAATCACTGTAAGTAAGTGAA
The DNA here is from genome assembly GCF_052920805.1 of Aliivibrio wodanis. NCBI lineage: Bacteria > Pseudomonadati > Pseudomonadota > Gammaproteobacteria > Vibrionales > Vibrionaceae > Aliivibrio > Aliivibrio wodanis. The sequence continues at coordinate 2,414,067 of NZ_JBREXA010000002.1, read as the reverse complement.
CAGAAATAGCGCAGGGAAAATGATTGAGAACAGGGCGAATTTTTCGATAAGTAGTTATTCTACAATCAAAAATTTCAACGCAGTTATCAAGTATTTTAACTAGCTAGGATGACCAGTTATTTACTACGATTGGTATAATTCGATAGATTCATAATTTACACATAAAAAAATGGCTTAACCATCACTGGTTAAGCCATTTTTATATTCATTTGGTATTAATTAACCACCAACTGCAATACGTTTCATATCGCTCATATAGCTACGTAGCTCTTCACCAATATACTCTACTGGGTGGTTACGAATTGCTTCATTAACAGCAATTAGCGTTGCATTATCAACTTGATTTGATGTCTCACCTAAGCCACGACCAATTACATTAGTTTCAACTGATGGCATAAACTTCTCACGAAGTAGTGGTGTTGCTACATTAGCAAATAGATAGTTACCATATTCAGCCGTGTCAGAAATTACTACATTCATTTCATACAAGCGCTTACGAGCAACTGTATTAGCAATTAACGGTAATTCATGTAGTGATTCATAATATGCAGACTCATCAACAATACCTGATGAAGTCATTGCTTCAAAGGCTAATTCAACACCAGCACGAACCATAGCAACAAGTAGAATACCGTTATCAAAATATTCTTGCTCTGAAATCTCTACATCTGACTCAGGGTAATTTTCAAATGCTGTTTGGCCTGTCTCTTCACGCCAACCTAATAGGTTCACATCATCATTGGCCCAATCAGCCATCATTGTACGAGAGAATTCACCTTGAATAATATCATCCATATGTTTGTTATATAGAGGACGCATTAACTCTTTTAGTTCTTCAGATAGTTCGAATGCCTTCACTTTTGCAGGATTAGATAGACGATCCATCATGTGAGTAACACCACCGAACTTAAGTGCTTCGGTAATTGTTTCCCAACCAAACTGTAGCAATTTACCGGCATAACCAGGTTCAATGCCATCAGCGATCATTTTCTCATAAGATACAATTGAACCAGCTTGTAGCATGCCACAAAGGATTGTTTGCTCGCCCATTAAATCAGATTTTACTTCAGCGACAAAAGAAGACTCAAGACAACCAGCTCTGTGACCACCAGTACCTGCAGCCCATGCTTTTGCAATATCCCAGCCTTCACCTTTTGGATCATTTTCAGGGTGCACAGCTATCAATGTAGGTACACCAAAACCACGCTTATATTCTTCACGTACTTCTGTACCTGGACACTTAGGAGCAACCATAACAACTGTTATATCTTTACGGATCTGCATCCCTTCTTCTACAACATTAAAGCCATGAGAGTAACCTAGTGCAGCGCCTTCTTTCATTAGAGGCATTACAGTTTCAACAACATTTGTATGTTGCTTATCAGGCGTTAGGTTAACCACAAGATCTGCTTGAGGAATTAGTTTTTCATAGCTAGCAACTTCAAAGCCATTTTCTTTGGCATTTTTATACGACTGACGCTGTTCATCAATCGCAGCTTGACGTAGTGCATATGCTACATCTAAGCCTGAGTCACGCATATTAAGACCTTGATTAAGACCTTGAGCACCACAACCTACAATAACCACTTTCTTTCCTTTAAGGTAATCAGCTTCTGTTGCAAATTCCTCACGGTCCATAAAGCGACAACGACCAAGTTGATCCAACTGCTCGCGTAAATTAAGTGTGTTAAAGTAATTAGCCATGATAAAACTCCATAAATATCATTTAATCCATTAGGATGATCTTGTGTATAAAAAGATAATAACGAAAGATTAACATTGTCAAAAGTGATATATTAGCAATACATGATTGCAATATAGGCAATATAAATGAACATAAAACTCCTACAAACTTTCCTACACCTTTGTGAAAGTCATAGTTTTACTCAAACATCAAAAGCAATGCACTTAAGCCCTTCAGCATTAAGTCGACAAATTCAAAAGTTAGAAGATGACGTTGGGCATCCATTATTCATTAGAGATAACAGAAGTGTAGAATTAACAACGGCAGCTAAGCAGCTTATTCCCATTGCTTTAAATATTTGTGCTGAATGGAGTGGTTACAAAGCAAGCTCAAATATTGTAAATAATACTCTTAAAGGACAATTAAATTTGTTTTGCTCAGTAACTGCAAGTTACAGCCATTTACCTCAATTATTAAACGACTTTAAGGTTAACTATCCCCATATAGACATTAAACTATCTACCGGTGATCCTGCTCAAGCGATCAATAAGATTGAAACATCAGAAGTCGATATTGCAATATCAGCTCTTCCAGAAACCTTATCAAATAAACTTGCCTTTGAAATTATCAGTGAAATCCCACTTTCGATCATTGCTCCAATTGGTAACAATCACTTCATCAGTGAAATTAATAAAGAAAATACAAATTGGAAGTCATTGCCTTTTATTTTGCCAGAATCAGGAACTGCGAGAAATAGAGCAAATCAATGGTTTAAGAAACAGAAAATCAAACCCACAATTTACGCTCAAGTATCAGGGCATGAAGCAATTGTGAGTATGGTGGCGTTAGGCTGCGGTATAGGTATAGCTCCAGACGTAGTAATAAATAACAGTCCAGTAAAAGATAAAGTTCAGCGCTTAAACATATCGCCTATAGCGCCTTTTAAATTGGGATTATGCTGTAAAAAATCAAAACTAAATGATTCTGTCATTCAGGCATTGTGGCAAGTAGCTGAAAATACGTTTATTTAATCTAAATAAAACGAAAAAAGGCTTCCCATAGGGAAGCCTTTTAAAATTTGAGCCTAGCGATGTCCTACTCTCACATGGGGAAACCCCACACTACCATCGGCGCTATTACGTTTCACTTCTGAGTTCGGCATGGGATCAGGTGGGTCCATAACGCTATGGTCGCTAAGCAAAATCTGTCAGTAAATGGTGCTGATACCCAGACTCGAACTGGGGACCTCACCCTTACCAAGGGTGCGCTCTACCGGGCTGAGCTATATCAGCAAATAACTATTTACTTTTGTAATCGAAAAAAAGCCATCCTTTGGATGGCTTTTTAAAATTCAAGCCTGGCGATGTCCTACTCTCACATGGGGAAACCCCACACTACCATCGGCGCTATTACGTTTCACTTCTGAGTTCGGCATGGGATCAGGTGGGTCCATAACGCTATGGTCGCCAAGCAAATTCTTTCTATCTACCTCACTAAGAGATAAATAATAATCTGGAAAGCCGTTTCTCTATATAAAGAGTTGTTCTTAATCACATTCAATCTGTTTCTTGCAACTTTAAATCCGTTCAAAACCCCTTGGGTGTTGTATGGTTAAGCCTCACGGGCAATTAGTACAGGTTAGCTCAATGCCTCGCAGCACTTACACACCCTGCCTATCTACGTCGTAGTCTCCAACAACCCTTTAGGATACGTATAGTATCAGGGATGACTCATCTCAAGGCTCGCTTCACGCTTAGATGCTTTCAGCGTTTATCGATCCCGAACTTAGCTACCGGGCAATGCTACTGGCGTAACAACCCGAACACCAGAGGTTCGTCCACTCCGGTCCTCTCGTACTAGGAGCAGCCCCTTTCAATCATCCAACGCCCACGGCAGATAGGGACCGAACTGTCTCACGACGTTCTAAACCCAGCTCGCGTACCACTTTAAATGGCGAACAGCCATACCCTTGGGACCGACTTCAGCCCCAGGATGTGATGAGCCGACATCGAGGTGCCAAACACCGCCGTCGATATGAACTCTTGGGCGGTATCAGCCTGTTATCCCCGGAGTACCTTTTATCCGTTGAGCGATGGCCCTTCCATTCAGAACCACCGGATCACTATGACCTACTTTCGTACCTGCTCGAATTGTCATTCTCGCAGTCAAGCGGGCTTATGCCATTGCACTAACCACACGATGTCCAACCGTGTTTAGCCCACCTTCGTGCTCCTCCGTTACTCTTTGGGAGGAGACCGCCCCAGTCAAACTACCCACCAGGCACTGTCCGCAACCCCGATAAGGGGCCAACGTTAGAACATCAAGCATACAAGGGTGGTATTTCAAGATTGCCTCCACCAATACTAGCGTACTGGTTTCAAAGGCTCCCACCTATCCTACACATGTAGGGTCAATGTTCAGTGCCAAGCTGTAGTAAAGGTTCACGGGGTCTTTCCGTCTAGCCGCGGGTACACTGCATCTTCACAGCGATTTCAATTTCACTGAGTCTCGGGTGGAGACAGCGTGGCCATCATTACGCCATTCGTGCAGGTCGGAACTTACCCGACAAGGAATTTCGCTACCTTAGGACCGTTATAGTTACGGCCGCCGTTTACTTGGGCTTCGATCAAGAGCTTCGACCGAAGTCTAACCCCATCAATTAACCTTCAAGCACCGGGCAGGCGTCACACCGTATACGTCATCTTACGATTTAGCACAGTGCTATGTTTTTAATAAACAGTTGCAGCCACCTGGTATCTGCGACTCCCGGCAGCTTAGAGAGCAAGTCTCATCACCGCTAGGAGCGTACCTTCTCCCGAAGTTACGGTACCATTTTGCCTAGTTCCTTCACCCGAGTTCTCTCAAGCGCCTTAGTATTCTCTACTCGACCACCTGTGTCGGTTTGGGGTACGATTTCTTATAATCTGAAGCTTAGAGGCTTTTCCTGGAAGCATGGCATCAATGGCTTCACATCCGTAGATGCTCGACATCGTGTCTCAGCCTAACAAGAGTCCGGATTTACCTAAACTCTTAGCCTACGCACTTGAACTTGGACGACCGTCGCCAAGCCCACCTAGCCTTCTCCGTCCCCCCATCGCAATTATAAGAAGTACGGGAATATTAACCCGTTTCCCATCGACTACGCTTTTCAGCCTCGCCTTAGGGGTCGACTTACCCTGCCCCGATTAACGTTGGACAGGAACCCTTGGTCTTCCGGCGAGGGGGTTTTTCACCCCCTTTATCGTTACTCATGTCAGCATTCGCACTTCTGATACCTCCAGCATGCCTTACAGCACACCTTCGACGGCTTACAGAACGCTCCCCTACCCAGCACAATAAATTGCACTGCCGCAGCTTCGGTGTATAGCTTAGCCCCGTTACATCTTCCGCGCAGGCCGACTCGACCAGTGAGCTATTACGCTTTCTTTAAATGATGGCTGCTTCTAAGCCAACATCCTGGCTGTCTGAGCCTTCCCACATCGTTTCCCACTTAGCTATAACTTTGGGACCTTAGCTGGCGGTCTGGGTTGTTTCCCTCTCCACGACGGACGTTAGCACCCGCCGTGTGTCTCCCGGATAGTACTTACTGGTATTCGGAGTTTGCAAAGGGTTGGTAAGTCGGGATGACCCCCTAGCCTTAACAGTGCTCTACCCCCAGTAGTATTCGTCCGAGGCTCTACCTAAATAGATTTCGGGGAGAACCAGCTATCTCCAAGTTTGATTGGCCTTTCACCCCTAGCCACAAGTCATCCGCTAATTTTTCAACATTAGTCGGTTCGGTCCTCCAATTGATGTTACTCAATCTTCAACCTGCCCATGGCTAGATCACTTGGTTTCGGGTCTATATCCAGAGACTGAACGCCCAGTTAAGACTCGGTTTCCCTACGGCTCCCCTAAACGGTTAACCTTGCCACTGAATATAAGTCGCTGACCCATTATACAAAAGGTACGCAGTCACATAACAAGTATGCTCCTACTGCTTGTACGTACACGGTTTCAGGTTCTATTTCACTCCCCTCACAGGGGTTCTTTTCGCCTTTCCCTCACGGTACTGGTTCACTATCGGTCAGTCAGTAGTATTTAGCCTTGGAGGATGGTCCCCCCATATTCAGACAGGATATCACGTGTCCCGCCTTACTCGTTTTCACTGATTATGAGATGTCGGTTACAGGGCTATCACCTTGTATCGCGCCACTTTCCAGAGGCTTCACCTGTCTCATTAAAAGCTTAAGGGCTAACCCAATTTCGCTCGCCGCTACTTTCGGGATCTCGGTTGATTTCTCTTCCTCGGGGTACTTAGATGTTTCAGTTCTCCCGGTTTGCTTCGCTGCGCTATGTATTCACGCAGCGATACTAGCTTATGCTAGTGGGTTTCCCCATTCAGAAATCCCAGACTCAAAAGGTTTTTACTACCTAATCTGGGCTTATCGCAAGTTAATACGTCTTTCATCGCCTCTGACTGCCAAGGCATCCACCGTGTACGCTTAGTCACTTAACCATACAACCCCAAGAGGTTTCGTATGGCATAAACAACCAAGGTTGAACTCGTCATTGCGAGTTCTGGTTTTTCGCCGGATTCAAAATACAAGAACACTTGAATGTGTTTTTAATTTGTTTATCTAAGATAAACAAAAGATATTAAGAACTTTTAAATTTTGATTTGAATAACTCGTAAGTTATTTAAATCAGTCAGCTTTCCAAATTGTTAAAGAGCAATGTTTCTTTCGAAACCATTTTTAAAGACTCTCAAAGGCTTATTTACCTTAAGAACGCTTAAAGATGGTGGGCGATACCGGGCTCGAACCAGTGACCCCCTCCTTGTAAGGGAGGTGCTCTCCCAACTGAGCTAATCGCCCACGAAAGTTTTAATTCCTTCGTGAGAAAGAATGGTGGGTCGTGCAGGATTCGAACCTGCGACCAATTGATTAAAAGTCAACTGCTCTACCAACTGAGCTAACGACCCAATGGTATCCCGTAGGGGAGTCGAACCCCTGTTACCGCCGTGAAAGGGCGGTGTCCTAGGCCTCTAGACGAACGGGACACTGGATATTTTGAAGGTGTTGGGCACCTTCCATTGCTTTTTACTTTTTTAACCTAATCAATCTGTGTGAACACTCATAAATCGTAATCTATCGTTTAAGGAGGTGATCCAGCCCCAGGTTCCCCTAGGGCTACCTTGTTACGACTTCACCCCAGTCATGAACCACAAAGTGGTGAGCGTCCTCCCGAAGGTTAAACTACCCACTTCTTTTGCAGCCCACTCCCATGGTGTGACGGGCGGTGTGTACAAGGCCCGGGAACGTATTCACCGTGACATTCTGATTCACGATTACTAGCGATTCCGACTTCACGGAGTCGAGTTGCAGACTCCGATCCGGACTACGACGCACTTTTTGGGATTCGCTCACTATCGCTAGCTTGCAGCCCTCTGTATGCGCCATTGTAGCACGTGTGTAGCCCTACTCGTAAGGGCCATGATGACTTGACGTCGTCCCCACCTTCCTCCGGTTTATCACCGGCAGTCTCCCTGGAGTTCCCACCATTACGTGCTGGCAAACAAGGATAAGGGTTGCGCTCGTTGCGGGACTTAACCCAACATTTCACAACACGAGCTGACGACAGCCATGCAGCACCTGTCTCAGAGTTCCCGAAGGCACTAAGCTATCTCTAGCGAATTCTCTGGATGTCAAGAGTAGGTAAGGTTCTTCGCGTTGCATCGAATTAAACCACATGCTCCACCGCTTGTGCGGGCCCCCGTCAATTCATTTGAGTTTTAATCTTGCGACCGTACTCCCCAGGCGGTCTACTTAACGCGTTAGCTCCGAAAGCCACGGCTCAAGGCCACAACCTCCAAGTAGACATCGTTTACGGCGTGGACTACCAGGGTATCTAATCCTGTTTGCTCCCCACGCTTTCGCATCTGAGTGTCAGTGTCTGTCCAGGGGGCCGCCTTCGCCACTGGTATTCCTTCAGATCTCTACGCATTTCACCGCTACACCTGAAATTCTACCCCCCTCTACAGCACTCTAGTTTGCCAGTTTCAAATGCGGTTCCGAGGTTGAGCCCCGGGCTTTCACATCTGACTTAACAAACCACCTGCATGCGCTTTACGCCCAGTAATTCCGATTAACGCTCGCACCCTCCGTATTACCGCGGCTGCTGGCACGGAGTTAGCCGGTGCTTCTTCTGTCGCTAACGTCAAGATATGCAGCTATTAACTACACACCCTTCCTCACGACTGAAAGTACTTTACAACCCGAAGGCCTTCTTCATACACGCGGCATGGCTGCATCAGGCTTTCGCCCATTGTGCAATATTCCCCACTGCTGCCTCCCGTAGGAGTCTGGACCGTGTCTCAGTTCCAGTGTGGCTGATCATCCTCTCAGACCAGCTAGAGATCGTCGCCTTGGTGAGCTCTTACCTCACCAACAAGCTAATCTCACCTGGGCTAATCTTAGCGCGAGAGGTCCGAAGATCCCCCTCTTTGGTCCGAAGACATTATGCGGTATTAGCTATCGTTTCCAATAGTTATCCCCCACACTAAGGCATATTCCCAGGCATTACTCACCCGTCCGCCGCTCGTCAGCAAATTAGCAAGCTAATTTCTGTTACCGCTCGACTTGCATGTGTTAGGCCTGCCGCCAGCGTTCAATCTGAGCCATGATCAAACTCTTCAATTAAAGTTTTTTGGTTTGTTTCAGCAGAAACAAAACCGGCTCAATGATTAATACTGATTTCTTACATAAAAGTAATTTTGTGTAGTCACTCAGTTCATTGATTATTTTTGTTTGAATTCACTTCGAAAAGTAAAAGCAAACTAGTGATTATCAACTCACAAGTGCCCACACAGATTGATTTGGTTAAATTGTTAAAGAGCTTGTCTTTCAACCACTTAGCGTTACCGCTTCGTCGCTTCAGGCTGCGTATAATACGCTTTCTGATTTGAAAGTCAAGATAATATTTTCAACTTTTTCATTTATTTATGAAAGACTTAAAAACGTTATGTTGACTTGGCTCACAGTGACAATCTGGGAGCGAAATAAAAGCCCGTTCTATTGAACGGGCACTTATTCAAATTCAAGCCTGGCGATGTCCTACTCTCACATGGGGAAACCCCACACTACCATCGGCGCTATTACGTTTCACTTCTGAGTTCGGCATGGGATCAGGTGGGTCCATAACGCTATGGTCGCCAAGCAAATTCTTTCTATCTACCTCACTAAGAGATAAATAATAATCTGGAAAGCCGCTATTGTGTTCTTAATCACATTCAATCTATTTCTTGTCACTTTAAATCCGTTCAAAACCCCTTGGGTGTTGTATGGTTAAGCCTCACGGGCAATTAGTACAGGTTAGCTCAATGCCTCGCAGCACTTACACACCCTGCCTATCTACGTCGTAGTCTCCAACAACCCTTTAGGATACGTATAGTATCAGGGATGACTCATCTCAAGGCTCGCTTCACGCTTAGATGCTTTCAGCGTTTATCGATCCCGAACTTAGCTACCGGGCAATGCTACTGGCGTAACAACCCGAACACCAGAGGTTCGTCCACTCCGGTCCTCTCGTACTAGGAGCAGCCCCTTTCAATCATCCAACGCCCACGGCAGATAGGGACCGAACTGTCTCACGACGTTCTAAACCCAGCTCGCGTACCACTTTAAATGGCGAACAGCCATACCCTTGGGACCGACTTCAGCCCCAGGATGTGATGAGCCGACATCGAGGTGCCAAACACCGCCGTCGATATGAACTCTTGGGCGGTATCAGCCTGTTATCCCCGGAGTACCTTTTATCCGTTGAGCGATGGCCCTTCCATTCAGAACCACCGGATCACTATGACCTACTTTCGTACCTGCTCGAATTGTCATTCTCGCAGTCAAGCGGGCTTATGCCATTGCACTAACCACACGATGTCCAACCGTGTTTAGCCCACCTTCGTGCTCCTCCGTTACTCTTTGGGAGGAGACCGCCCCAGTCAAACTACCCACCAGGCACTGTCCGCAACCCCGATAAGGGGCCAACGTTAGAACATCAAGCATACAAGGGTGGTATTTCAAGATTGCCTCCACCAATACTAGCGTACTGGTTTCAAAGGCTCCCACCTATCCTACACATGTAGGGTCAATGTTCAGTGCCAAGCTGTAGTAAAGGTTCACGGGGTCTTTCCGTCTAGCCGCGGGTACACTGCATCTTCACAGCGATTTCAATTTCACTGAGTCTCGGGTGGAGACAGCGTGGCCATCATTACGCCATTCGTGCAGGTCGGAACTTACCCGACAAGGAATTTCGCTACCTTAGGACCGTTATAGTTACGGCCGCCGTTTACTTGGGCTTCGATCAAGAGCTTCGACCGAAGTCTAACCCCATCAATTAACCTTCAAGCACCGGGCAGGCGTCACACCGTATACGTCATCTTACGATTTAGCACAGTGCTATGTTTTTAATAAACAGTTGCAGCCACCTGGTATCTGCGACTCCCGGCAGCTTAGAGAGCAAGTCTCATCACCGCTAGGAGCGTACCTTCTCCCGAAGTTACGGTACCATTTTGCCTAGTTCCTTCACCCGAGTTCTCTCAAGCGCCTTAGTATTCTCTACTCGACCACCTGTGTCGGTTTGGGGTACGATTTCTTATAATCTGAAGCTTAGAGGCTTTTCCTGGAAGCATGGCATCAATGGCTTCACATCCGTAGATGCTCGACATCGTGTCTCAGCCTAACAAGAGTCCGGATTTACCTAAACTCTTAGCCTACGCACTTGAACTTGGACGACCGTCGCCAAGCCCACCTAGCCTTCTCCGTCCCCCCATCGCAATTATAAGAAGTACGGGAATATTAACCCGTTTCCCATCGACTACGCTTTTCAGCCTCGCCTTAGGGGTCGACTTACCCTGCCCCGATTAACGTTGGACAGGAACCCTTGGTCTTCCGGCGAGGGGGTTTTTCACCCCCTTTATCGTTACTCATGTCAGCATTCGCACTTCTGATACCTCCAGCATGCCTTACAGCACACCTTCGACGGCTTACAGAACGCTCCCCTACCCAGCACAATAAATTGCACTGCCGCAGCTTCGGTGTATAGCTTAGCCCCGTTACATCTTCCGCGCAGGCCGACTCGACCAGTGAGCTATTACGCTTTCTTTAAATGATGGCTGCTTCTAAGCCAACATCCTGGCTGTCTGAGCCTTCCCACATCGTTTCCCACTTAGCTATAACTTTGGGACCTTAGCTGGCGGTCTGGGTTGTTTCCCTCTCCACGACGGACGTTAGCACCCGCCGTGTGTCTCCCGGATAGTACTTACTGGTATTCGGAGTTTGCAAAGGGTTGGTAAGTCGGGATGACCCCCTAGCCTTAACAGTGCTCTACCCCCAGTAGTATTCGTCCGAGGCTCTACCTAAATAGATTTCGGGGAGAACCAGCTATCTCCAAGTTTGATTGGCCTTTCACCCCTAGCCACAAGTCATCCGCTAATTTTTCAACATTAGTCGGTTCGGTCCTCCAATTGATGTTACTCAATCTTCAACCTGCCCATGGCTAGATCACTTGGTTTCGGGTCTATATCCAGAGACTGAACGCCCAGTTAAGACTCGGTTTCCCTACGGCTCCCCTAAACGGTTAACCTTGCCACTGAATATAAGTCGCTGACCCATTATACAAAAGGTACGCAGTCACATAACAAGTATGCTCCTACTGCTTGTACGTACACGGTTTCAGGTTCTATTTCACTCCCCTCACAGGGGTTCTTTTCGCCTTTCCCTCACGGTACTGGTTCACTATCGGTCAGTCAGTAGTATTTAGCCTTGGAGGATGGTCCCCCCATATTCAGACAGGATATCACGTGTCCCGCCTTACTCGTTTTCACTGATTATGAGATGTCGGTTACAGGGCTATCACCTTGTATCGCGCCACTTTCCAGAGGCTTCACCTGTCTCATTAAAAGCTTAAGGGCTAACCCAATTTCGCTCGCCGCTACTTTCGGGATCTCGGTTGATTTCTCTTCCTCGGGGTACTTAGATGTTTCAGTTCTCCCGGTTTGCTTCGCTGCGCTATGTATTCACGCAGCGATACTAGCTTATGCTAGTGGGTTTCCCCATTCAGAAATCCCAGACTCAAAAGGTTTTTACTACCTAATCTGGGCTTATCGCAAGTTAATACGTCTTTCATCGCCTCTGACTGCCAAGGCATCCACCGTGTACGCTTAGTCACTTAACCATACAACCCCAAGAGGTTTCGTATGGCATAAACAACCAAGGTTGAACTCGTCATTGCGAGTTCTGGTTTTTCGCCGGATTCAAAATACAAGAACACTTGAATGTGTTTTTAATTTGTTTATCTAAGATAAACAAAAGATATTAAGAACTTTTAAATTTTGATTTGAATAACTCGTAAGTTATTTAAATCAGTCAGCTTTCCAAATTGTTAAAGAGCAATGTTTCTTTCGAAACCATTTTTAAAGACTCTCAAAGGCTTATTTACCTTAAGAACGCTTAAAGATGGTGGGCGATACCGGGCTCGAACCAGTGACCCCCTCCTTGTAAGGGAGGTGCTCTCCCAACTGAGCTAATCGCCCACGAAAGTTTTAATTCCTTCGTGAGAAAGAATGGTGGGTCGTGCAGGATTCGAACCTGCGACCAATTGATTAAAAGTCAACTGCTCTACCAACTGAGCTAACGACCCAATGGTATCCCGTAGGGGAGTCGAACCCCTGTTACCGCCGTGAAAGGGCGGTGTCCTAGGCCTCTAGACGAACGGGACACTGGATATTTTGAAGGTGTTGGGCACCTTCCATTGCTTTTTACTTTTTTAACCTAATCAATCTGTGTGAACACTCATAAATCGTAATCTATCGTTTAAGGAGGTGATCCAGCCCCAGGTTCCCCTAGGGCTACCTTGTTACGACTTCACCCCAGTCATGAACCACAAAGTGGTGAGCGTCCTCCCGAAGGTTAAACTACCCACTTCTTTTGCAGCCCACTCCCATGGTGTGACGGGCGGTGTGTACAAGGCCCGGGAACGTATTCACCGTGACATTCTGATTCACGATTACTAGCGATTCCGACTTCACGGAGTCGAGTTGCAGACTCCGATCCGGACTACGACGCACTTTTTGGGATTCGCTCACTATCGCTAGCTTGCAGCCCTCTGTATGCGCCATTGTAGCACGTGTGTAGCCCTACTCGTAAGGGCCATGATGACTTGACGTCGTCCCCACCTTCCTCCGGTTTATCACCGGCAGTCTCCCTGGAGTTCCCACCATTACGTGCTGGCAAACAAGGATAAGGGTTGCGCTCGTTGCGGGACTTAACCCAACATTTCACAACACGAGCTGACGACAGCCATGCAGCACCTGTCTCAGAGTTCCCGAAGGCACTAAGCTATCTCTAGCGAATTCTCTGGATGTCAAGAGTAGGTAAGGTTCTTCGCGTTGCATCGAATTAAACCACATGCTCCACCGCTTGTGCGGGCCCCCGTCAATTCATTTGAGTTTTAATCTTGCGACCGTACTCCCCAGGCGGTCTACTTAACGCGTTAGCTCCGAAAGCCACGGCTCAAGGCCACAACCTCCAAGTAGACATCGTTTACGGCGTGGACTACCAGGGTATCTAATCCTGTTTGCTCCCCACGCTTTCGCATCTGAGTGTCAGTGTCTGTCCAGGGGGCCGCCTTCGCCACTGGTATTCCTTCAGATCTCTACGCATTTCACCGCTACACCTGAAATTCTACCCCCCTCTACAGCACTCTAGTTTGCCAGTTTCAAATGCGGTTCCGAGGTTGAGCCCCGGGCTTTCACATCTGACTTAACAAACCACCTGCATGCGCTTTACGCCCAGTAATTCCGATTAACGCTCGCACCCTCCGTATTACCGCGGCTGCTGGCACGGAGTTAGCCGGTGCTTCTTCTGTCGCTAACGTCAAGATATGCAGCTATTAACTACACACCCTTCCTCACGACTGAAAGTACTTTACAACCCGAAGGCCTTCTTCATACACGCGGCATGGCTGCATCAGGCTTTCGCCCATTGTGCAATATTCCCCACTGCTGCCTCCCGTAGGAGTCTGGACCGTGTCTCAGTTCCAGTGTGGCTGATCATCCTCTCAGACCAGCTAGAGATCGTCGCCTTGGTGAGCTCTTACCTCACCAACAAGCTAATCTCACCTGGGCTAATCTTAGCGCGAGAGGTCCGAAGATCCCCCTCTTTGGTCCGAAGACATTATGCGGTATTAGCTATCGTTTCCAATAGTTATCCCCCACACTAAGGCATATTCCCAGGCATTACTCACCCGTCCGCCGCTCGTCAGCAAATTAGCAAGCTAATTTCTGTTACCGCTCGACTTGCATGTGTTAGGCCTGCCGCCAGCGTTCAATCTGAGCCATGATCAAACTCTTCAATTAAAGTTTTTTTGGTTTGTTTCAGCAGAAACAAAACCGGCTCAATGATTAATACTGATTTCTTACATAAAAGTAATTTTGTGTAGTCACTCAGTTCATTGATTATTTTTGTTTGAATTCACTTCGAAAAGTAAAAGCAAACTAGTGATTATCAACTCACAAGTGCCCACACAGATTGATTTGGTTAAATTGTTAAAGAGCTTGTCTTTCAACCACTTAGCGTTACCGCTTCGTCGCTTCAGGCTGCGTATAATACGCTTTCTGATTTGAAAGTCAAGATAATATTTTCAACTTTTTCATTTATTTATGAAAGACTTAAAAACGTTATGTTGACTTGGCTCACAGTGACAATCTGGGAGCGAAATAAAAGCCCGTTCTATTGAACGGGCACTTATTCAAATTCAAGCCTGGCGATGTCCTACTCTCACATGGGGAAACCCCACACTACCATCGGCGCTATTACGTTTCACTTCTGAGTTCGGCATGGGATCAGGTGGGTCCATAACGCTATGGTCGCCAAGCAAATTCTTTCTATCTACCTCACTAAGAGATAAATAATAATCTGGAAAGCCGCTATTGTGTTCTTAATCACATTCAATCTGTTTCTTGTCACTTTAAATCCGTTCAAAACCCCTTGGGTGTTGTATGGTTAAGCCTCACGGGCAATTAGTACAGGTTAGCTCAATGCCTCGCAGCACTTACACACCCTGCCTATCTACGTCGTAGTCTCCAACAACCCTTTAGGATACGTATAGTATCAGGGATGACTCATCTCAAGGCTCGCTTCACGCTTAGATGCTTTCAGCGTTTATCGATCCCGAACTTAGCTACCGGGCAATGCTACTGGCGTAACAACCCGAACACCAGAGGTTCGTCCACTCCGGTCCTCTCGTACTAGGAGCAGCCCCTTTCAATCATCCAACGCCCACGGCAGATAGGGACCGAACTGTCTCACGACGTTCTAAACCCAGCTCGCGTACCACTTTAAATGGCGAACAGCCATACCCTTGGGACCGACTTCAGCCCCAGGATGTGATGAGCCGACATCGAGGTGCCAAACACCGCCGTCGATATGAACTCTTGGGCGGTATCAGCCTGTTATCCCCGGAGTACCTTTTATCCGTTGAGCGATGGCCCTTCCATTCAGAACCACCGGATCACTATGACCTACTTTCGTACCTGCTCGAATTGTCATTCTCGCAGTCAAGCGGGCTTATGCCATTGCACTAACCACACGATGTCCAACCGTGTTTAGCCCACCTTCGTGCTCCTCCGTTACTCTTTGGGAGGAGACCGCCCCAGTCAAACTACCCACCAGGCACTGTCCGCAACCCCGATAAGGGGCCAACGTTAGAACATCAAGCATACAAGGGTGGTATTTCAAGATTGCCTCCACCAATACTAGCGTACTGGTTTCAAAGGCTCCCACCTATCCTACACATGTAGGGTCAATGTTCAGTGCCAAGCTGTAGTAAAGGTTCACGGGGTCTTTCCGTCTAGCCGCGGGTACACTGCATCTTCACAGCGATTTCAATTTCACTGAGTCTCGGGTGGAGACAGCGTGGCCATCATTACGCCATTCGTGCAGGTCGGAACTTACCCGACAAGGAATTTCGCTACCTTAGGACCGTTATAGTTACGGCCGCCGTTTACTTGGGCTTCGATCAAGAGCTTCGACCGAAGTCTAACCCCATCAATTAACCTTCAAGCACCGGGCAGGCGTCACACCGTATACGTCATCTTACGATTTAGCACAGTGCTATGTTTTTAATAAACAGTTGCAGCCACCTGGTATCTGCGACTCCCGGCAGCTTAGAGAGCAAGTCTCATCACCGCTAGGAGCGTACCTTCTCCCGAAGTTACGGTACCATTTTGCCTAGTTCCTTCACCCGAGTTCTCTCAAGCGCCTTAGTATTCTCTACTCGACCACCTGTGTCGGTTTGGGGTACGATTTCTTATAATCTGAAGCTTAGAGGCTTTTCCTGGAAGCATGGCATCAATGGCTTCACATCCGTAGATGCTCGACATCGTGTCTCAGCCTAACAAGAGTCCGGATTTACCTAAACTCTTAGCCTACGCACTTGAACTTGGACGACCGTCGCCAAGCCCACCTAGCCTTCTCCGTCCCCCCATCGCAATTATAAGAAGTACGGGAATATTAACCCGTTTCCCATCGACTACGCTTTTCAGCCTCGCCTTAGGGGTCGACTTACCCTGCCCCGATTAACGTTGGACAGGAACCCTTGGTCTTCCGGCGAGGGGGTTTTTCACCCCCTTTATCGTTACTCATGTCAGCATTCGCACTTCTGATACCTCCAGCATGCCTTACAGCACACCTTCGACGGCTTACAGAACGCTCCCCTACCCAACACAATAAATTGCATTGCCGCAGCTTCGGTGTATAGCTTAGCCCCGTTACATCTTCCGCGCAGGCCGACTCGACCAGTGAGCTATTACGCTTTCTTTAAATGATGGCTGCTTCTAAGCCAACATCCTGGCTGTCTGAGCCTTCCCACATCGTTTCCCACTTAGCTATAACTTTGGGACCTTAGCTGGCGGTCTGGGTTGTTTCCCTCTCCACGACGGACGTTAGCACCCGCCGTGTGTCTCCCGGATAGTACTTACTGGTATTCGGAGTTTGCAAAGGGTTGGTAAGTCGGGATGACCCCCTAGCCTTAACAGTGCTCTACCCCCAGTAGTATTCGTCCGAGGCTCTACCTAAATAGATTTCGGGGAGAACCAGCTATCTCCAAGTTTGATTGGCCTTTCACCCCTAGCCACAAGTCATCCGCTAATTTTTCAACATTAGTCGGTTCGGTCCTCCAATTGATGTTACTCAATCTTCAACCTGCCCATGGCTAGATCACTTGGTTTCGGGTCTATATCCAGAGACTGAACGCCCAGTTAAGACTCGGTTTCCCTACGGCTCCCCTAAACGGTTAACCTTGCCACTGAATATAAGTCGCTGACCCATTATACAAAAGGTACGCAGTCACATAACAAGTATGCTCCTACTGCTTGTACGTACACGGTTTCAGGTTCTATTTCACTCCCCTCACAGGGGTTCTTTTCGCCTTTCCCTCACGGTACTGGTTCACTATCGGTCAGTCAGTAGTATTTAGCCTTGGAGGATGGTCCCCCCATATTCAGACAGGATATCACGTGTCCCGCCTTACTCGTTTTCACTGATTATGAGATGTCGGTTACAGGGCTATCACCTTGTATCGCGCCACTTTCCAGAGGCTTCACCTGTCTCATTAAAAGCTTAAGGGCTAACCCAATTTCGCTCGCCGCTACTTTCGGGATCTCGGTTGATTTCTCTTCCTCGGGGTACTTAGATGTTTCAGTTCTCCCGGTTTGCTTCGCTGCGCTATGTATTCACGCAGCGATACTAGCTTATGCTAGTGGGTTTCCCCATTCAGAAATCCCAGACTCAAAAGGTTTTTACTACCTAATCTGGGCTTATCGCAAGTTAATACGTCTTTCATCGCCTCTGACTGCCAAGGCATCCACCGTGTACGCTTAGTCACTTAACCATACAACCCCAAGAGGTTTCGTATGGCATAAACAACCAAGGTTGAACTCGTCATTGCGAGTTCTGGTTTTTCGCCGGATTCAAAATACAAGAACACTTGAATGTGTTTTTAATTTGTTTATCTAAGATAAACAAAAGATATTAAGAACTTTTAAATTTTGATTTGAATAACTCGTAAGTTATTTAAATCAGTCAGCTTTCCAAATTGTTAAAGAGCTTAAAGCAAAAAGCTTTAATCAATAATCGAAATCATTAATTAAAGCTCTGTCACTTCAACTTATTAAAACCTTATTAATCTGTGTGAACACTCATAAATCGTAATCTATCGTTTAAGGAGGTGATCCAGCCCCAGGTTCCCCTAGGGCTACCTTGTTACGACTTCACCCCAGTCATGAACCACAAAGTGGTGAGCGTCCTCCCGAAGGTTAAACTACCCACTTCTTTTGCAGCCCACTCCCATGGTGTGACGGGCGGTGTGTACAAGGCCCGGGAACGTATTCACCGTGACATTCTGATTCACGATTACTAGCGATTCCGACTTCACGGAGTCGAGTTGCAGACTCCGATCCGGACTACGACGCACTTTTTGGGATTCGCTCACTATCGCTAGCTTGCAGCCCTCTGTATGCGCCATTGTAGCACGTGTGTAGCCCTACTCGTAAGGGCCATGATGACTTGACGTCGTCCCCACCTTCCTCCGGTTTATCACCGGCAGTCTCCCTGGAGTTCCCACCATTACGTGCTGGCAAACAAAGATAAGGGTTGCGCTCGTTGCGGGACTTAACCCAACATTTCACAACACGAGCTGACGACAGCCATGCAGCACCTGTCTCAGAGTTCCCGAAGGCACTAAGCTATCTCTAGCGAATTCTCTGGATGTCAAGAGTAGGTAAGGTTCTTCGCGTTGCATCGAATTAAACCACATGCTCCACCGCTTGTGCGGGCCCCCGTCAATTCATTTGAGTTTTAATCTTGCGACCGTACTCCCCAGGCGGTCTACTTAACGCGTTAGCTCCGAAAGCCACGGCTCAAGGCCACAACCTCCAAGTAGACATCGTTTACGGCGTGGACTACCAGGGTATCTAATCCTGTTTGCTCCCCACGCTTTCGCATCTGAGTGTCAGTGTCTGTCCAGGGGGCCGCCTTCGCCACTGGTATTCCTTCAGATCTCTACGCATTTCACCGCTACACCTGAAATTCTACCCCCCTCTACAGCACTCTAGTTTGCCAGTTTCAAATGCGGTTCCGAGGTTGAGCCCCGGGCTTTCACATCTGACTTAACAAACCACCTGCATGCGCTTTACGCCCAGTAATTCCGATTAACGCTCGCACCCTCCGTATTACCGCGGCTGCTGGCACGGAGTTAGCCGGTGCTTCTTCTGTCGCTAACGTCAAGATATGCAGCTATTAACTACACACCCTTCCTCACGACTGAAAGTACTTTACAACCCGAAGGCCTTCTTCATACACGCGGCATGGCTGCATCAGGCTTTCGCCCATTGTGCAATATTCCCCACTGCTGCCTCCCGTAGGAGTCTGGACCGTGTCTCAGTTCCAGTGTGGCTGATCATCCTCTCAGACCAGCTAGAGATCGTCGCCTTGGTGAGCTCTTACCTCACCAACAAGCTAATCTCACCTGGGCTAATCTTAGCGCGAGAGGTCCGAAGATCCCCCTCTTTGGTCCGAAGACATTATGCGGTATTAGCTATCGTTTCCAATAGTTATCCCCCACACTAAGGCATATTCCCAGGCATTACTCACCCGTCCGCCGCTCGTCAGCAAATTAGCAAGCTAATTTCTGTTACCGCTCGACTTGCATGTGTTAGGCCTGCCGCCAGCGTTCAATCTGAGCCATGATCAAACTCTTCAATTAAAGTTTTTTGATACCTTTCAGCAGAAAGGATATCGACTCAATGATTAATACTGATTTCTTACATAAAAGTAATTTTGTGTAGTCACTCAGTTCATTGATTATTTTTGTTTGAATTCACTTCGAAAAGTAAAAGCAAACTAGTGATTATCAACTCACAAGTGCCCACACAGATTAATAGGTTTCAAATTGTTAAAGAGCTTTTCTTCTACTTTCAAAGCGATTTCGCTTTTCTGTGAAGAGGACGGTCATTTTATCGATTTAAGCCTCAGTGTCAAGCACTTATTTAAAACTTAATTCTAAACCGCTTTACTAACTCTGATTGCTAACCCCTTATGGGATGGGCTCTCCGTGTCAGTGAGGTCGCATTATAGAGAGTTCGATCACATTGGCAAGCTCTTTTTCAAGATTATTTGATATTTATGTTTTTATGGTTAAAGTACGTACAAATCAATGCTAAATTAGCTTTTTCCCTTCATTTTATTAACAGTAAGTTATCATTTTTAAGAGAGATCATATGAAATCGTCGTTACGTCGCTATAAATCTACCTTTCCTGCTGTTTCTTCTACTGCTTATATAGATTCATCGAGTGTTTTAATTGGTGACATTACTATTGGTGAAGATTCAAGTGTTTGGCCGTTAGTTGTTGCAAGGGGGGATGTGAATCATATTTCAATTGGTGATCGAACAAATATTCAAGATGGTTCTGTTCTTCACGTTACTCATAAAAATACAGACAACCCAAAAGGCGCACCTTTAATCATTGGTAATGATGTCACTATTGGTCACAAAGTAATGCTTCATGGTTGCATCATTGAAGATCGCGTACTAGTTGGTATGGGAAGTATTATTTTAGACAATGCACGAATAGAAGAGGACGTCATGATTGGTGCAGGTAGTTTAATTCCACCAAATAAAAAATTAGAAAAAGGCCACCTTTATATAGGTAGCCCAGTAAAACAGGTTCGCCCTCTATCTATAGAGGAAATAGCATCACTTAAAAAATCGGCAATGAATTATGTCTCATTTAAGAATGACTATATAGAAGAAGAAACTAACTGATATCTATACCACCAGAAGCATTGAATTCTTCATCTTCTATCAATGCTTCTGCTTTATCTTCTATATCAAAACGCAACTGAAGAAATGCCTCTTCTGCTTGCTGACTTGTATTTACTGTTTCTCCGCTTTCTTCTGTTAGCCACAAAAAAGATACCGAGCACTTAATTAGGCTTCCCATTTGCTGAGCAGAAAAAACAACTTGCTGCTTTTCTTGCTCTACTAATAAGTCATCAGAGAAAATAATAGATTGATTCATTACATACCTTCTAAGTTCTTTCTTAATTCTCGTAAGATTTGCTTACTTCCAGGACGCAGTCCTCTCCAAACAGTAAAGCTCTCTGCGGCTTGACCAACTAACATACCTAAACCGTCATAAGCCTGATAAGCATTATTATCCAATGCCCACTGACTAAAGACCGTTTTCCCTGAACCATACATCATGTCATAGCTAATCGTATTATTAGAAAAGATACTTGGATTGATTAGGGGAAGCTGACCAGAAAGGCTCGCTGATGTGGAATTAATAACAACATCAAATGAGTGATTAACCTCGCTCATCATCGCCGCTTCTATCTCACCGTAAGGAGAAAATAATTCAGCAAGCTCTTGGGCTTTTTCATAAGTACGGTTAACGACAGTAATAGATGTAGGGTTTTGCTTTAATAAAGGAAGAATTACACCTCGAGCAGCTCCACCAGCACCTAAAAGCAAAATTCGCTTATCTTTAAGTAATACTTGGTATTGCAGTAAGTCTTGGACTAATCCTTCGCCATCGGTGTTATCTCCCAGAATAATCCCATCATCCAGTTTTTTTAGTGTATTAACAGCGCCTGCCAATTTTGCTCTTTCTGTAAGTTGATCTGCAAAACGAAATGCCTCTTCTTTAAAAGGCACAGTGACATTGCATCCTTTTCCTTGGTGAGAGAAAAAGTCAGTGACTGTCTCAACAAAGTTATCAATTGGCGCTTCGATTGCTTGATACTCTAAGTTTTGCATTGTTTGACGAGCAAATAAGGTATGAATAAATGGAGATTTACTGTGTTTTATCGGGTTACCAAAAACCGCATACTTATCCATGTCGTAATTCCCTCTTAAATAATGACGAAAGTAAAAATTAATTTCACCTTACCTTAAAGAAAGATTTGATGCATTAGCCTTGGCGTAAGGTATTGCCTGTTTTAGCATCTCGAATTTCTGTTGGTTGAGTTCTATTACCAATCTCACCTTGAAAAATAACAACTCCGCTATCACCTAATTGATATTCCACTTCATCAACACTACGGCAAGGTTCAAGGCCGGATAAATTTGCACTGGTTGATGTGATCGGTTTTCCAAAAGCAGAACAAATCGCTTTCACTTGCGGATGATTTGTTACTCGCACAGCAATGCTACTAAATTGCCCAGTCACTAAAGGTAAAGTTTTAGAACTAACAGGGACAATCCAAGTCACTGGCCCCGGCCATGATTCTTTAATTACATTGATTTGATCTAAACTAAGATCATCTAACTCTATATATGGTTCAAGTTGCTCCATAGATCCCGCAATTAAAATCAACCCTTTTTCTTGTGGTCTCTTTTTTACCTCTAATAACTTTAAAAGAGCTTGCTCATTATCTGGATCACAACCGACCCCAAAAACTCCTTCGGTAGGATAAGCAATCACATCACCACGTTTTAGAGCTTCTACGACTTGATTTAGATTCTTCACATTTACACCACTCTTCTATCTATATATCTTCTATTCTATTGATCTACTCAAATCAAACAACTGCTTTCCTTTTTTGAATTGTCAACAATCGTGAATAACTTGTATTTTTACTGACGCAAACGTTTTCCTTAACAAAAAATAACCGTATAATGCCTACAACTTTTTCTATATTGCCAATATCTTTATCCAAGGAGTTCACAATGAAAGTCGGTATTATCATGGGTTCAAAATCAGACTGGCCTACAATGAAACTAGCCGCAGAGATGCTTGATCGCTTTAATGTTCCTTATGAAACAAAAGTGGTTTCGGCTCACAGAACTCCACAACTGCTTGCTGACTATGCTACACAAGCAAAAGATCGTGGTATTAAAGTAATAATTGCAGGCGCTGGTGGTGCGGCTCATCTCCCTGGAATGGCTGCTGCATTTACAAGTATTCCTGTTCTTGGTGTTCCAGTGCAATCTCGTGCTTTAAAAGGTATGGATTCACTTCTTTCAATTGTACAAATGCCAAAAGGAATTGCTGTTGGTACGCTTGCTATTGGTGAAGCGGGCGCTGCAAATGCAGGTATTCTTGCTGCTCAAATTCTTGGTACATACAATGAAGAAGTAATGGCGGAAGTAGAAGCGTTCCGTAAAGAACAGACTGAAATGGTATTAGAAAATCCAGATCCATCAGAGGATTAATCATGAAAGTTCTTGTTTTAGGCTCAGGACAATTAGCTCGAATGATGTCACTGGCTAGCGCACCATTAAATATTGATATTATTGCTTATGATGTGAATAACAAACAAATTGTTCACCCTCTAACTCAGCAGGTAATTGATTTATCATTAGAACAAGCGATTAACGACGTTGATGTCATTACTGCTGAGTTCGAACACATCCCACATGATATTTTAAATACATGCAGTCAAAGTGGTAAGTTCCAACCAAACCCTAATGCAATTAAAGCAGGGGGAGATCGCCGATTAGAGAAGTCTCTGTTAGATAATGCTGAAGTAAGCAATGCGAAATACCACATCATAAATTCAAAACAAGATTTCCTAGATGCAATCGATACTGTTGGGATCCCAATGGTATTAAAAAGTGCACTCGGTGGTTATGATGGCAAAGGGCAATGGCGCTTAAAAGAGCAATCTCAAATAGAACAAATTTGGGAAGAAATGAATGAATTAATCCAGAGCACACCAAATCAAGCCATGGTTGCCGAACAATTTATTCCTTTCAATCGTGAAGTATCTCTCATTGGCGCTCGTAATAAAAATGGGGAACTGGTTACTTATCCTCTTACTGAAAATGTTCACGTGGACGGCGTACTTGCTCTATCTACTGCATTAGAAGGTACGAGTGAATTACAAGAACAAGCCGATCGTATGTTTTCAGCAATTGCTGATGAGTTAGATTATATCGGTGTGCTGGCTATTGAGTTTTTCGACGTCGAAGGTAAGTTGCTGGTTAATGAAATTGCTCCACGCGTTCATAATTCAGGTCACTGGACACAACAAGGTGCAGATGTATGTCAATTCGAAATGCATATTCGTGCGGTTTGTAATCTTCCATTGATAGGCTCTACATTATTACGCTCTACGGCAATGATTAATATCTTAGGTGAGGATACTTTGCCCTCTGAGTTATTGACCATGCCTAACTGCCATATTCATTGGTACGGAAAAGAAAAAAGAGCAGGAAGAAAAATGGGCCACATTAATGTGTGTGCCTCATCTTCTGAAGAGTTACAAAAAGAACTAATCAAACTATCTAGCATATTAGATAGTGAGGTTTTCCGAGTTCTTTCGTAAGAGTGTAGAATCTAAAGAGTAACTCTCTCTATTTTAATAAATGGAATTCGAGTTACTCTTTATTATCTTGTGTTACGCCACACTTTTTATCTGCACAAACAATCTTAGTTCCTGAGGCCATTTCTTTTTTTAGTAATAAAGCAAAATTGCATTTCTGGCAGTTCCCTTTTACTGGTTCTTGATTAACAGCAAACCGGCAAGTAGGGTAGCCATCACATGCATAAAAAACCTTGCCAAAACGTGATTTTTTCTCATGCAATAAGCCTTTCTTACAGCTAGGACACTCAATTAATTCTTTCGATTCGTCTTCTTTTTTTTGCTCTAAAGATTCAATATGCGAACATTCAGGATAAGAGGAACAACCAATAAACATTCCATAGCGGCCTTGCCTTAGTACTAATTCACTTTCACACTCAGGGCAAGGGATCCCTAATTCTTTAACAATATGCCCATCATTACTTTTTAATGGTCGAATATAGTCGCATGTTGGATAATTTTGGCACCCTAAAAACGGACCTCTTTTACCATAGCGAATCGTTAATTCACCGCTGCATTGAGGACAGCTTTCATGCTCTAAAGCGTGCTCATGAGCTTTAAATAACTGTTTATCAATTTTTCCAGACATTCAAATGAGACCTTAATGCGTGATACCAACATCTGCAGTATAAAGTAATTCTTCCATCTGCGTATAAGCACTCTCTTGACCAGGAACATTAAATAGCACCATCAGCACAACCCACTTCAGGTCATCTAGTGATAATTCATCTGTTTCTAAAGCCATCACTTGCTCGATAACCATTTCTCGAGTTTCACTCGTCAATACTTTAATTTGCTCTAAAAAAAGTAAAAAACCACGACAAGCAGTATCGATCCCATCAATTTCTAGTTGCGTGTATATTCGCATAGAGGTTGATGTACCTTGCTCTATGTGTGTATAAGAATCGTCTTCTTGTAAGCGCGCTAAATCTTCCAGCCAATCTAATGCTTTATATACCGCATCTTGATGAAAGCCAGCTTTAAGTAATTCGTCTTCTAATTTTTCTTGGTCTACACTCAGTTCAACATCACTATGGATATATGTTTCAAATAGATACATAAGAACATCCATCATGGCTAGCCCCTCCGCTTTTTAATGTAACCCCCTGGGACTGCAGTGATGAAACCTTGCAACTCTAATTCAAGCAATTGCATCATGATTTCATGTACAGGCGTCTGACATCGCTCTGCGATTATATCAACAGGCGTCGCCTCACTGCCTACGGTAGCGAACACTTCGGGAAATGGCAATTGTTCTGTGATAACTTCTTGCTCAAACAATGATGGTTGGTGAGATATTGCACACTCAGTTAATGCTCCAATTTCATCAAAAATGTCATCTGGAGAAGAGACTAATTTTGCTCCTGCCTTTATTAACCCATTTGTTCCTTTCGCTGTCGGGTTTTGTATTGATCCAGGAAGAGCAAAAACTTCACGTCCTTGCTCATTTGCATACCTTGCTGTAATCAGCGACCCTGAACGCTCTGCCGCCTCAACAACAAGAACACCGGTAGACAAACCGCTAATAATTCGATTTCTCCTTGGAAAGTTCTCTGCTCTTGGCGGGGTATCCGGTCGGAATTCAGAAACAAGAGCACCATGTTCAATAATACGTTGTGCTAATGAGCGATGTTTTGCTGGGTATGTTTTATCTAGCCCTGAACCTAGCACTGCAATTGTTTTTCCTTTTGCCTCAATAGCTCCATGATGAGCATATCCATCGACACCAAGTGCCAAACCACTCGTCACCACATAATTATGTTGAACAATAGCCCCTGCAAATTGCTTAGCACAATCAAGCGCCTCCAAACTAGCATTACGACTACCAACAATAGCAACTTGAGGCTCTGATAACGTAAGCGGATCTCCTTTAACAAATATCACAGGTGGCGGCGCACTAATTTCTGAAAGTAACTTGGGATATAAAGAGCTAGTTAGCGGTAAAATAGTATTAATATCACTGTCATTTTGCCACTCTAAACACTTTTCAACCTCTGCATTCATTGGTTTTTGTAGATAAGTAATTTGTGCCGAGGACAAACCAAGAGAGCGAAGTTTATCGCTGCTGTATTGCAGTATATTTTCAGGAGAGTCAACAGCAAGCAGTCGGGTCATAATTTTCCCTCCGACTCTAGGGCAAAAACATAACGTCAACCATGCAGATAAATGTGACTCAGAAGTAGACATAAATATTAATGATTACCTTGTGGAGAGACGGCAATAATACTCTTATGTATTGGCGCTTCACTTTTGGTAATAAGCGCTAAGCTAAAATACTCATAAGGTCGAATAACAATCAACTCTCCAACATTTGTTTGTGGTAACTGAATGCCTTTTTTACTTGCCTTATCAATTGCATATTGATATTCGCCTTTATCCCCTTGAACAACGTGACCACTTTCTTTTAGCGTGAACATACTTCCTTGTATTACGCCATCTTCACTCCCTTTATTAATAACAGCAACCTGATTAACCGCTAAATATTGACCGCCATCAATTGAGCCTAAAATAGCAGCTTGTAAGTCAATTGGGGCTGTAGATGGATAAAATGTTGTTGTTAATTCAGGTTCAATATCATTCTTACCTAAAGGCAAAACTATATCGTTTATCCCAATTTCTTGTTGCTGTTTAATCACTCTTAAGCCACTTATCTTATTCGTGCTTTCTGCTAATTCAGCCCTTCCAACCGATCGAAGAGCATAAGACATCTGTTTTTTGTCATTACGAGTAAACTCATTAACAACTCGATAAATTCCCCACTCTTTATGCGACAACTCAGCATCTACATACACGCGCTCATTAGCACTTAAGAATTTTCTACCATCACTAGTCCCCAAGACTCGATAAGCACTTTGATAGTTAGTACTATCAATCAACTTATCTGACTGTAAATAAGGGACGACCAGGCTGGGGGCAAGTGTTGGAACTGGTTCTTTAATCTGAGTTCGAACTTTAGGTGATAATTTTTTCAGCGGTTTAACACTAAGAACAGGATTACCATTGTGCCAACTTAAACTTAGTTTATCTCCTGGATAAATAAGATGAGGGTTATTAATACTTGGATTAATTTTCCACAATTTAGGCCAAAACCATGGATCATCTAAAAATAGTGCTGAGATATCCCACAAAGTATCCCCTTTTTTAACCGTATAATTTGTTGGGTAATCTTTCTTTAGCATAAGCTTATCTTCGCTAGAAATAGCTGAAGATGAAAATACCATCGTTGCCGTTAACGAGGTTAATATGAGTAATTTTTTAAACATGGTCCGCTTTCCTTATCAGACATTTGAACCGATGCTGTCATTTGCTTAATAAAATGTCTAGAATTGGAGCTATTAGGTTTATGCCGTTTTCGGCGCAGTTCAACATTTAGAGTAATTATGTCTGTATTAGAAGTTTTAACGTTCCCGGACGATCGTCTACGTACCGTAGCAAAACCGGTAGAAGCAGTAACACCTGAAATCCAAAAATTCATCGATGACATGATTGAAACCATGTACGACGAAGAAGGCATTGGCCTTGCTGCTACACAAGTTGATCTTCACCAACGTATTGTTGTGATCGATGTTTCTGACACTCGTGATGAACCAATGGTATTAATTAACCCTGTTATCACGAAAAAAAGTGGCGATGATGGCATTGAAGAAGGTTGCTTATCTGTTCCTGGCGCAAAAGGGATGGTTCCTCGCTCTGCTGAAGTATCAGTAACCGCTCTTGATCGCGATGGTAAAGAATTTGGCTTTGATGCTGATGACTTATTAGCAATTTGCGTTCAGCACGAATTGGATCACCTTGATGGCAAACTTTTTGTTGATTACTTATCGCCGTTAAAGCGTAAACGCATCAAAGAAAAGCTAGAGAAGATCAAAAAATTCAACGCTAAAAACTAGCCATAACAATCCAAATAATTACTAAGCTACTTATTTGGATTGATATTAGAGATACCGAGGTCAACTTGAATAAACCATTACGCATTATTTTTGCGGGCACGCCCGATTTTGCCGCTCGCCATTTATCAGCACTTATCGATTCTCACCATGAAGTGATAGGCGTATATACTCAACCGGATCGTCCTGCGGGTCGTGGTAAAAAGCTGACGGCGAGCCCAGTAAAAGAGCTGGCTCTTGAACACAACATTCCCGTGTTCCAACCAGAAAACTTTAAAACTGACGAAGCAAAGCAAGTACTTGCCGAGCAAAATGCAGATTTAATGGTTGTGGTTGCTTATGGGCTACTATTACCACAAGCGGTACTTGATACACCTAAATTAGGCTGTATTAACGTTCATGGTTCAATTTTACCTCGTTGGCGTGGCGCTGCTCCAATTCAACGCTCAATCTGGGCTGGCGATGCTGAAACTGGCGTAACCATTATGCAAATGGACATCGGTTTAGATACTGGCGACATGCTAAGCATTGCAACGCTACCAATTGAAGCAACAGATACCAGCGCATCAATGTATAACAAGTTAGCTGAACTTGGTCCTGTTGCTTTAGTTAATTGTTTATCTACGATTGCGAACGGTACTGCTGTTGCTGAAAAGCAAAATGATGAACTAGCTAATTACGCGAAGAAACTTAGCAAAGAAGAAGCTAAGATTGATTGGACTATGGATGCAGACGCCATTGAACGTTGTGTTCGTGCTTTTAACCCTTGGCCGATGAGTCATTTCTCTGTTGAAGATAAAGCGATTAAGGTATGGCAATCTCGTGTAGAAACATACACAGGGAATGCAACGCCAGGCACTATTATTCAAGCAGATAAAACAGGTATCTATGTTGCAACGGGTTCAAACGCGATTGTACTTGAACAACTGCAAGTTCCTGGAAAAAAAGCGATGGGCGTTCAAGATATCTTGAATTCTCGCAAAGAATGGTTCGAAGTGGGTAATACACTTAACTAAGTTCTTCAAAATATAAAAAGGTGGCATAATCGCCACCTTACTTTTTTAAATGGCAAATATTGTATTTGCCATTTTATTTTTGCCAATCATATTTTAGGTGATGACATGAACGTTCGTGCTGCGGCAGCAAAAGTTATTTATCAAGTTGTCGATCAGGGTCATTCTCTCTCTTCTGCACTTCCAAAAGCTCAAGCCGAGATAAAACCTCGCGATCAAGCTTTACTGCAAGAGATTTGCTATGGCGTACTGCGCTTTCTTCCTCGTTTGGAATCTGTTGCTCAATCGCTAATGGATAAACCATTAAAAGGAAAACAACGTGTTTTTCACCATCTGATCTTAGTCGGTATTTACCAATTAAGCTTCATGCGCATACCTGCTCATGCTGCGGTTGGCGAAACCGTTGAAGGTACTAAGAACCTAAAAGGCCCAAAACTTCGTGGCTTAATTAATGGCGTTCTTCGTAGCTATCAACGTAATCAAGAAGAACTGGATGCTAAATCAATCAGTCACGACTCGGGTAAATATGGTCACCCAGGTTGGTTGCTAAAAATGCTGAAAGAAGCATATCCAGAGCAATGGGAATCGATTGTTGAAGCCAACAACAACAAAGCACCAATGTGGCTACGAGTAAATAGCCAACACCACACACGTGATGAGTACATCGCTCTA
Source organism: Aliivibrio wodanis (assembly GCF_052920805.1). Lineage (NCBI taxonomy): Bacteria > Pseudomonadati > Pseudomonadota > Gammaproteobacteria > Vibrionales > Vibrionaceae > Aliivibrio > Aliivibrio wodanis. The sequence goes on along the minus strand of NZ_JBREXA010000002.1, from coordinate 2,384,407 downwards.
CTTGAAAAAGAAGAGATCGAAGTTACACCACACAGCCAAGCAACAGATGCTTTATTATTAGATAAAGCGCGTGATGTATTTACTCTTCCTGGTTTTGAACAAGGTTGGGTATCGGTTCAAGATGCTGCCGCTCAATTATCTGCCGAGTATTTACAACCACAAGATGGCGAACTCATTCTTGATTGTTGTGCCGCTCCTGGTGGTAAAACCGCACATATTTTAGAACGAACTAAAAATACAAACGTTGTTGCTATCGATTGTGATGAAACACGCTTAACTCGCGTGTACGAAAACTTAGAGCGCCTTAACTTAACCGCAAAAGTAATTTGTGGTGATGCTCGTTATCCTGAACAATGGTGGGAAGGCGAACAGTTTGACCGCATTTTATTAGATGCGCCTTGTTCTGCAACGGGTGTTATTCGTCGTCATCCAGACATCAAATGGTTACGTCGTTCAGAGGATATTAAAGCGCTTGCTGAACTGCAAAGTGAAATCTTTGATGCTATGTGGCTACAATTAAAATCTGGCGGCACCATGGTGTATGCGACGTGTTCAATCACACCGCAAGAAAACTGCGATCAAGTAAAAGCCTTTTTAGAACGCACAGAAAATGCCTCTTTAATCGATAATACTGATCCAGCAAAACCTGGGCGTCAAATTCTTCCTGGTGAAGAAAATATGGACGGCTTCTACTACGCTGTTCTACAGAAAGCATAATCTATATACGAGCGAGCAAGCGGTATGAAAATCATAATCTTAGGTGCAGGGCAGGTTGGCGGCACATTAGCTGAAAACTTGGTTGGCGAAAACAACGACATTACGGTTGTTGATAAGAGTTCTGAACGACTGCGTGAGTTACAAGATAAATACGACTTACGCGTAGTTCAAGGGTTTGCAAGTCACCCAGATACCTTAAGAGAAGCTGGAGCACAAGATGCTGATATGTTGGTTGCAGTAACCAACTCTGATGAAACCAATATGATTGCTTGTCAGATCGCATTTACCATTTTCAATACTCCTAACCGTATTGCTCGTATTCGTTCTCCTGAATACCTAAAAGAAAAAGAGCGCTTATTCCAATCAGATGCTATTCCGGTTGATCACCTAATTGCACCAGAAGAATTAGTGACTGGTTATATTGAGCGTCTAATTGAATACCCAGGTGCACTTCAAGTTGCTAGCTTTGCTGAGAAAAAAGTCAGCTTGGTAGCAGTAAAAGCCTACTATGGCGGCCCACTTGTCGGAAACGCACTTTCTGCACTTCGTGATCATATGCCTCACATTGATACTCGTGTTGCTGCTATTTTCCGTCAAGGTCGCCCAATTAGACCTCAAGGTACAACAGTTATTGAAGCGGATGATGAAGTATTCTTTGTTGCGGCAAGTAACCACATTCGCTCTGTAATGAGTGAGTTACAACGTCTAGAACGTCCATACAAACGAATTATGATTGTTGGTGGCGGTAATATCGGTGCAGGTCTTGCAAGACGTTTAGAGAAAAACTACAGCGTTAAACTCATTGAGCGTAATATGAAACGCGCAGAGCAGTTATCAGAACTGCTCGAAGACAGCATTGTTTTCTGTGGTGATGCAGCCGATCAAGAATTACTCAGTGAAGAGCACATTGACCAAGTCGATGTCTTTATTGCAGTAACCAACGAAGATGAAGCAAACATCATGTCCGCCATGCTTGCAAAACGCATGGGCGCTAAAAAAGTAATGGTACTAATCCAACGTGGCGCTTATGTCGATTTAGTTCAAGGCGGCGTAATTGATGTGGCTATTTCTCCTCAACAAGCGACTATTTCAGCACTCTTAACCCATGTTCGTCGTGCCGATATCGTAAACGTATCTTCTCTTCGTCGTGGAGCAGCAGAAGCAATTGAAGCGATTGCTCATGGTGATGAAACTACCTCTAAAGTTGTTGGTAAAGAAGTACAACACATCAAACTTCCACCAGGTACCACTATTGGTGCGATTGTTCGTGGCGAAGAAGTTCTCATCGCACACGATAAGACTGTGATCGAGCAGGATGATCACGTTGTTATGTTCCTAGTGGATAAAAAATACGTTCAGGATGTTGAACGCTTATTCCAACCGAGCCCGTTCTTCTTGTAATTATGGTTAACTACAAACCGATCTTATTTGTAATAGGGCTAGTGCTTTCAAAGCTAGCCCTGTTTATGTATATCCCAACTCTTGTTGCTCTTTTTACTGGTACAGCTGGCTTTCTTGAGTTTGGACAAGCGGTTGCTATTACTCACGTAGTGGCATTTGCTTGTTTAACTTTTGGCCGTAGTAAACAGTTTAAGATGAACGTGAGGGATATGTTTCTTATCACCACACTTGTCTGGACGATTGCCAGCGCCTTTGCTGCACTGCCTTTTGTGTTCATCAACCATATTAGCTTTACTGACGCTTACTTTGAAACAATGTCTGGCATAACGACGACAGGTTCAACGGTTCTCAGCGGACTAGATGATATGGCACCAAGTATTCTACTATGGCGCTCGACCCTGCAATGGCTTGGTGGGGTTGGATTCATTGTAATGGCGGTAGCTATTCTTCCAATGCTTAATGTTGGTGGTATGCGTCTATTCCAAACAGAGTCTTCCGACTGGTCAGATAAAAGTGCACCAAGAACCAAATACGTCGCCAAATATATAGTAAGTGTCTATTTAAGTTTAACACTGTTATGTTTTTTAAGTTACTTGGTTACTGGGATGACACCGTTTGAGGCAATAAACCATGCCTTTACCACGTTATCTACTGGTGGATATTCAACGTCTGACAGCTCAATGAATCGCTTCTCTAACAGTACTCATTGGGTCGCTTCTTTCTTCATGTTTGCTGGCGGTTTGCCGTTTTTATTATTCATTCAAGTACTGAAAAAACGAGATCCCAAGGTTTTATTTAAAGATGCTCAGGTCGTTGGCTATTTAAAGCTCGTTTTGATTACAAGTTTATTTGTGGCGACATGGTTAGTCATTCATAACGATTATGAGGTTATGGATGCATTGCGAGTGTCTGTGTTTAATATTATCTCAGTAATCACGACCACTGGGTTTGGCTTAGACGACTTCACCGCATGGGGCGCATTCCCAGCGATTATTTTTGCATTCGTCATGATGGCAGGGGCCTGTTCTGGCTCTACCGCTGGCGGGATTAAAATCTTCCGCTTCCAAATTGCAGCCACCATGCTTAATAAACAGATGATGAAACTGATTCACCCATCAGGTATTTTTGTCCAACGCTACAATGGCCGCCCAGTGACCGATGATATCGCACGTTCAGTAGTTGCTTTGGTATTCACCTTCTTCTTAACTATCATCATTATATCTGCATTATTAGGCAGCTTAGGTCTTGATCCTGTTACAAGCATTACCAGTGCGATAACAGCAGTTGCTAACGTGGGTCCGGGAATGGGGCACATTGTCGGTCCAACCGGAAACTTTGCCACATTACCTGATGCCGCAAAATGGATATTAAGTATTGGTATGTTGATGGGACGCTTAGAAATACTGACAGTATTAGTCCTATTCTTCCCTGCATTTTGGAAGGGTTAATACCTATTACCGTAATATAAAAAATGGCCTAGTGTTTACGCACTAGGCCATTTTTTGTCATCAGGAAATCGTATTTAAACGGGTTTTACGTAGTAATAGATAGATAAAAACTGGGTAACACAACCACCAAGTACAAACAGATGCCAAATTGCATGGTTATATGGGATCTTCTTCGCGACATAAAAAATAACGCCAAGAGAATAAATAACACCACCAAGACCAAGTAAAATCACACCATTAATATCAATATGTATCACTAATTGATACACCGCAATCACCGACAACCACCCCATAATAAGATAAGTAATCAATGACAATTTCTTAAATCGATAAACAAAAATAATCTTGCCTATGATACCAATTAACGCAATCGCCCAAATAACCCCCATTAACCAATAAGCCAATGGCGTACGTAAGCTAACGAGAAGATAAGGAGTATAGCTACCAGCGATAAGCAAAAAAATGGCACAGTGATCAAGGGTTTTTAATACTCGTTTTGCTTTAGGTGCGGCAATTGAATGATATAGCGTAGAAGCGAGAAACAACAAAATAATACTGGCGCCATACACAGACATACTTGTTATTGTTAACCAATCAGCATCAACCGAGTTTGCTTTTACTAATAATAATATTAAAGCAACGACACCAAAAACCATCCCTAGACCATGGCTTAAGCTATTGGCTAATTCTTCTTTTTTTGAATATGTTGTAGAGGTAGACATAATTATCCCATAGAGTGATTACTCGATAAGGGAAGTATGCCACATTTAAGCGTACACTTGTAAGCTTAAATGTGAGGTTTTTCATTTATATCTATTTACTATGTCGTTTGATTTAAAAAATCAATAACTTGCTGACCTGCATCTTCTGGAGATAATTTTGTTGAGAGCACTAGATTACGCTTTAAATCTCCATTGCTTAACACTGAAGATAATAAGCCCAATACTCCTCCTTTATGCCTTCTATCAACCTCAAACCACAACTCTAATTCGTCACTATTTCTATGTGCAATTAACTCAAGTTCACGCCAACGACCGTGGTATGGGCCATCAAAAGGAACAAATTCAAATTCTTGAACAAAAGGTAACTCAAATCCTTCCACATGTTCACACTCAACCTGACGAATACGCAGACCTTCCGTTTCTAATGCTGTTAACACCCCATCAAGTAATGGCTCTGGACGAACAGTAATCGGATCTTTATCTGTCGGGTCTAACCCTAGAGAAATATCTAGCCCAGTTTGTACCCATACCTTTGCATCACCAATTGTCACTGGTGTATTTAATGGCAGATCCAACTCAACATCAAATTTTCGCTCTTGTTTAGGTTCTATGGTAAATGCGTAAGGTAATCCCCAATCGACTAATACATGAGTTTGACTGATAATCTCTCTACGTGTTCCCTTTTCATCATTATGCACCATTTCTTTTTTATACTGACAGCATAATTTCAAATCAATATTTTCAATATGCTGCTCAGTAGCTCCTCCCGTAATTTCAATAGTCACTTGTACTTTTTGACCTGGGATCAGAACTTCATGATGAATAATCGTATCTACATTTGCAGAACCAATACCCAACGATGCCAGTGTTTTCTTAAAAAAAGACATGTTAACTCTCCCTGACTCATCCATGCATTTCAGTCTATTAGTATTGCTCAATTTATATCATTTCGCTGAGATGTACCTCGACTAATTGGCAGTTTATGATACTCTCAGTGAGTGTTTTATAAACACTCAATCCTGACGATTTATTTGGACTAGCGAAAGCTAAAAAGAGTCTCATTTTGATGTAACTCATAAATCGTTAGGTCATTAATTTGGCCAAGGAAGTGCCTGACTATAGAGATAAACATGCGTCCTATGACTGTCAGGTTCTCACGCTCTGCTTCAACGCATAGTGTGGATCGTCGTCGCAGCCACTTTGTAAAAGTGGCGGTAACGAAAAAGAACGTACCAGAAATGACTCTAGTAGTTTCAACAAAAACTGAAACTCCAACTGAAGTTTCCTGTGCGGCATAATTTAAAAGCGTAGCCTTTGGGTTACGCTTTTTCTTTTAATATCTGATATAACTTCGATATACTTGCCCTTAATAATAATAGGGAGAATGCTCAATGAAATGCCATCGCGTTAATGAACTTATCGAATTGATCCACCCAGAATGGAAAAAAGAACCTGAACTTAATCTTATGCAGTTCATTATGAAACTTGCAGAAGAGACTAAATATGAAGGTAAATTAGAAGATCTTACGGACGATGTTCTTATCTATCATCTAAAAATGCGCAACAGCGAAAAAGATGAAATGATCCCAGGCTTAGCAAAAGATCAAGAAAACGATTTTAAAACTGCCATTCTAAAAGCACGCGGACTTCTATAAGAATCGACAATAGCGATCTGATTTATAAAGAATCAGATCGAATTTTTCTCAAATAAAGCACACTTTTTTAACTAACTTTGAACCTTCCTACGTATTCTAACTACTCATCAAGCTATAATTCAGCCGCAATATCTACATCACCAACCACGAAATGGTTCAGCTCAATAAAACCATCGTTGGGATACCTCATAAAAATAATTAGGAAGAATAATGAGTCAGGATAAGATCGACATCAAAGATGTGACTCCAAAACAATTTAACCCAAAAACACATAAATCTAGCAGTGACCGTTTTAATCCAAATTCAGGAATTTATGTTCGTCAAAGCAAAGGAACTTTCCAAAAACTACGCCGCTATGGTGGGTGGTTTTTATTAGCGTTATTTGTTCTTACCCCATGGATTTCATTTGGCGACAGACAAGCGATTTTATTAGATATTGGTAGTCAGCAATTTAATTTCTTTGCCACAACCTTATTTCCTCAAGATCTCACTTTATTGGCACTTCTTTTTGTCATCGCCGCATTCGGGCTCTTTTTTATTACTACCTTTTTAGGCCGAGTATGGTGTGGTTACCTTTGCCCTCAAACCGTTTGGACATTTATGTATATCTGGTTTGAAGAAAAATTAGAAGGTCCTGCAAACAAACGACGCAAGCAAGATCAGCTAAAGATGACATCAAACTTGCTTGCCAGAAAAGCCTTAAAACACCTCGCTTGGATTGCTATTGCCATTGCGACAGGCCTAACCTTTGTTGGTTATTTTGTACCGGTAAAAGAATTAATAGTCGATTTTTTCACTTTTAATAGTGAATTCTTACCTGCCTTTTGGGTACTATTTTTTGCAGGTTGCACCTATGGTAATGCAGGATGGATGCGTTCTATCGTCTGCTTGCATATGTGTCCTTATGCTCGCTTCCAATCTGCGATGTTTGATAAAGATACCTATATCGTTGGCTACGATCCAAAACGCGGAGAATCTCGAGGTCCAAGGTCTCGTAAAAAAGACCCTAAAGAGCTCGGATTAGGCGACTGTATTGACTGTAATTTATGTGTTCAAGTTTGCCCCACGGGTATTGATATTCGTGATGGCCTACAATACGAATGCATTAACTGTGGTGCTTGTATTGATGCTTGTAATGAAACCATGGGTAAAATGGGCTATGAAAAGGATTTAATCAGCTACACAACAGAACATAAGTTAGCAGGTCATAAAACTCATATCATGCGCCCTAAACTCATCGGCTATGGCATCGTAATGATCTTAATGGTCGGTCTGTTCATTGCCCAAATAGCCACTGTTGAACCAATGGGACTTGATGTATTACGAGATAGAAACCAGTTATCACGTATCAACAATACTGGCCTTATTGAAAATACTTACACCTTGAAAATTATCAATAAAACGCAGCAAGAGCAAAACTATCTATTGTCGGTGACTGGCCTTGAAGAGGTGACTTGGTATGGTTCTCAAAATGTAAATGTAGAACCTGGTGAAGTATTGAGTTTACCAATTAGCCTAGGGGCAAATAGTGATGAGTTATCTGCACCAATTACCACTATTACTTTTGAAATAAAAAATAATGACCAACAAGTGATAAAAGCAGAAAGCCGTTTCTTTAAACCGCTATAATCACTCTATTATTGACTCAAAGGGCTCATAATGAGCCCTTTTTATTTGAGAAAACATTATGTCTGAATACGCCTTTAACTTCAGTACGCTTACCCCTGACTTATTGTGGCATGCCCTTGCTGAGATAGGCGTAAGAGCGGAGTCTGGCTTTCTAGCGCTAAATAGTTATGAGAACCGTGTTTATCAATTCAGTGACGAAGAAAAGCGCCGCTATGTTGTAAAATTCTATCGCCCTCAGCGTTGGTCCGAGGCTCAAATTTTAGAAGAACACTTATTTGCTAAACAGCTTGTACAACAAGATATACCAGTTGCGGCACCAATAGAAATAAATGGCAAAACACTTCACTTTGCTAAAGGCTATTGGTTTGCTTTATTTGACAGTTTAGGTGGCCGTACATTTGAAGTAGATAATTTAGATCAACTTGAATGGGTAGGGCGCTACTTAGGTAGAATACATAAGGTAGGAGAGTCTGAGTTATTTACTCATCGCCCAACTATCGGACTTGATGAATACTTATACCAACCAAAAAAATTATTAGAAAACAGTTCATTCATTCCATCTTATTTAGAGAATAGCTTTTTCTCTGATCTTGATATGTTGATTGGAAAAATTGAGCAACATTGGCAACCAAGTAAAGCAATTCGCTTACATGGCGATTGTCATCCAAGTAATATTTTATGGCGTGATGGGCCATTATTCGTGGATTTAGATGACGCGAGAAACGGCCCTGCTGCTCAAGATATCTGGATGCTTTTAAATGGTGACCGTCAAGATAAATTGGTTCAATTAGATATTCTGGTTGAAGCTTATTCTGAATATTGCGATTTTGACCACAATCAACTGAAACTAATTGAGCCATTACGTGGTCTACGAATGGTACACTACATGGCATGGCTAGCAAAACGTTGGCAAGACCCTGCGTTTCCTATTGCATTCCCGTGGTTTGCTGACGCAAAATACTGGGAAAGCCAAGTGCTTGGGTTTAAAGAACAAATAGCCGCTTTAAACGAAGCACCTTTAGAATTAATGCCTCAATGGTAATAACAATAAAACAAACACAAATGGATTGGAGAGAGTTACACATGATGAAGAAAATGATGGCACTATTTGGTGCTTTAGTTCTAAGTTTTTCTGTAAACGCAGCAAACTTTACTGAAGGTGACTACTACAAAGTACTCGACCTTCCTGAATCAAAAACACCGACAGTAAATGAGTTCTTCTCTTTCTACTGCCCACATTGTAATAGCTTTGAACCTCTAATTCAGGGCTTAAAGAAAACACTACCAGATAATGCAACTTTTAAGAAAACACACGTATCTTTCATGGGTGGCAAAATGGGCCTATCAATGAGTAAAGCTTACGCTACGATGGTTTCTCTTGGTGTTGAAGATAAACTGGTTCCTGTTTTTTTCAATCGTATTCATACCATGAACAAGCCACCACGTAATGAGCAAGAAATTCGTCAAATCTTCCTTGATGAAGGCGTTAACGCTGATGAGTTTGATGGTACTTACAATAGTTTTGCCATTAACTCTATGGTTAACCGTTTTGATAAAGCGTTTCAAGATAGCGGCCTAACAGGCGTTCCTGCTCTTATTGTTAACAACAAATACCTTGTTGAAACCGGTAAAATTAAAAGTGCAGAAGAGTACTACGAGCTGGTTAACTGGTTATTGAAGAAGTAATAAACAGTCTCGTTTTAAAAGTAATAGAAACTAAAAGGGAGCGATAATTCGCTCCCTTTTTATATCACTTCTTTAATACACCTTGCAGATACTCATCTTTCTCTTTCCACAAATCATTTACCCATTTATGAAAGCCACGCTTAAAAGCTTTATCACCAAAGTAATCGCCATTCACCTTCTCATCATTTGGATAAAGATTAATACGCACCACTACCTTGGTTAATTTACCTTGCAACATATCAATAAACGGCGAATCTTGATTCTCTGGATACGCAAGAGTCACATCAACAATACCATCAAACAATTCACCCATCGCAGATAGCGTAAAAGCGATACCACCAATTTTTGGTTTAAACAGGTGTTGATAGGGTGTGCGAGCTTCTTTTAGTTTTTCAGGTGTTGCACGTGTTCCTTCAACGAAATTAACCACTGTCGTTGGTACTGCTCGAAAGTTTTCACACGATTTTTGAATCGCTTTAAAATCATCATCTCGACGATCTGGGTCTCGGCGCATAAATGGCATATCAGCTCCCCAACACGCCAAACCGACAAAAGGAACGAAAAGTAGCTCATACTTCAAAAAGAACTTCGTCATCGGTATTTTATCTTTCATTACCGAAGATAAAATAACAATATCAGCCCAGCTTACGTGATTAGAAAGAAGTAAGTACCAATTATCTTGAGAAAGATCCTCTCCGCCTTCAATGACCCATTCGATATTATTATTCAAATTCAACATACGAAGATTTATTGTCGCCCAGCCCCATAATGTTTTATTTGCCATTGAAACGGTGATCTTTTTTACCACCGAAAAAGGGAAAATAAGCTTAATTACAGCAAAAAAACTGATAATTAAAGAGGTCAATGCCGTATTGAGCATCACAAGCAAAACGCTAGCAACCAGTCGGATATTCACAAACATAAGGGTCTTCATTCGTTAACAGGGTAAAAATTGTCCATATAATAACAAGCCTTACTTTTTTTTGTTAAGAAACTTTATTTCCGTCTAGATAAAAAGGCACTAAATCGCTTGAGCGGTTAATTGCTTTAAGAGGCGATCCATAGCCCTATAACCCACAGCTTCCGCTAGATGAATACGTAGGATCTTATCTTCACCGTTCAAATCTGCAATGGTTCTCGCAACCTTAATGATCCGATGATAAGCCCGAATAGAAAGACCTAATTGATGGAGTGTATTCTCTAAGAAAGCGGCATCTTCTTTAGCTAACGGACAATACTTATCTATTTCTCTGCTGCCTAATAATGCATTAATTTTGCCATTTCTTTCTAGCATTCGTGAACGCGCTAGTAAGACTCTTTCTTTTACTTCTTGAGTAGATTCACCTCGATCTCCCCCTTCCGTTAAAGTGCCTTTAGGCAGTAAAGGGATCTCTAAAGACATATCAAATCGATCGAGTAATGGCCCTGAAATACGGCTTAAATATCGCAGAATTAATTGAGGATTGGTTCTCGTGTTATTGCCTTCGTAATATCCAGTAGGACTTGGATTTAATGCTCCAACCAATTGAAAACGGGCAGGGAATCGAGTTTTACTTGCTGCTCGAGAAATGACAATCTCTCCAGACTCTAATGGCTCACGCAGTGAATCAAGCACCTTTCTTTCAAACTCCGGCATCTCATCTAAAAAAAGAATGCCATTATGAGCAAGAGAAATCTCTCCGGGTCTAGGTATCGAACCACCACCCACTAATGCAGCCATAGAGCTAGAGTGATGAGGGGAGCGAAAAGGGCGAGAACGCCAATTAGATTCATCTATATGCTGATGGGTTAATGAGGCAACTGCCGCGGTTTCAAGCGCTTCATCGCTCGTCATTTTAGGTAATAAGTCACTCATACGAGAAGCTAACATAGTCTTTCCTGTTCCTGGTGGACCTAGGTACAATAAATTGTGCCCACCAGCCGCTGCAATTTCTAACGCACGCTTACCTTGTTGCTGACCAATAATATCTTGTAAGTCTCGATCCATACCCTCGACTTCTTGTTCGATTTTTTCAGAGGTTAATAATCCCAATTGCTGCTGACCACATAAAAAACCACACACCGACAACAAGTGAGGTGCAGATTTATGAATATCTTTGCCTACTAATGCCGCTTGATCGCCATTTTCATCAGGCACCACTAAGCATCTATTAGACTTCAATGAGGCTAATGCTGCGGGTAACACGCCTTTCACTCGACGTAACTCTCCAGAAAGAGCAAGCTCTCCCACAAATTCGTGTCCTGCCAATTTTATTTCAGGGACCTGATCAGACGCAGCCAAAATACCAAGAGCGATTGGTAGATCAAAACGGCCTCCCTCTTTAGGTAAATCCGCCGGAGCTAGATTCACTGTGATCCGCTTTGATGGAAATTCAAAATTAGCATTAATAATGGCACTTCTTACTCTATCTTTTGCTTCTTTTACTGTAGTTTCCGGCAAGCCAACTAAACTGAATCCTGGCATTCCATTACTAATATGCACTTCAACGGTGACAGGAGGTGCTTCAACACCAACACAAGCCCTGCTATGTATGATAGCTAATCCCATTTCCCTACCCATTTATTGATAAGCCTAGTATTTCTACGCTTTTTATTGATTTGTTATATATAAGCGCTAAATGAATAGGAATTGTGAATTAAATGAGAATTTTTTCTTGTCATGAGAGCCATGTCTGTGTTACCACTAAGTTAATGTAACGAATTATCATAAAAAACACGTTTACGGACAGATGAAATGACCTTGCTTGCTCAACTAAATATTCTAATTATTAACATTCTCGTGGTGATTTTGGTCACCGCGCGGGGATGAGTGAGCAAAAAGTCGCAATAGCAACGCACACTTAAAGCCCCCAAGCACATCAGCAAGGGGGCTTTTTTATGAATTCAGGAAGAAAATGGGAGCACATGATGTGCAAGAATAAAAAGACAACCACTCACGCAGGGAGCGAAAGGGTATGAATGGCTCACAATTAGTAGTAAAAGCCTTAAGAGACGAAGGAATTAAAACAGTCTTTGGTTATCCTGGTGGGGCAATAATGCCGATCTATGATGCCTTGTATGATGGTGGTGTCGAACACATTTTATGTCGCCATGAACAAGGGGCTGCAATGGCTGCTATTGGGATGGCAAGAGCAACAAAAGATGTAGCAGTCTGTCTTGCTACTTCGGGACCAGGAGCAACTAACCTTATAACAGGTCTTGCTGATGCCATGCTTGATTCTATCCCTCTTGTTGCTATCACAGGTCAGGTTGCTAGCCATTTAATTGGTACTGATGCCTTCCAAGAAATGGATGTGATTGGTATGTCTCTCTCTTGTACTAAACACAGTTACCTTGTTACCGATATTGATGACTTAGCCCCTGTAATTGCAGAGGCCTTTGAAGTCGCAAAAACAGGTCGTCCAGGTCCTGTTTTAATCGATATAGCTAAAGATGTTCAGGTAGCAGAAGCTCCTGTTACTGTACTCCCTCATTTTGAACCGCCTGCAATTCCTACTGTTTCACCTGAAAGTATAGAAGCGGCAGAAGCCATTCTAAAAGCCAGTAATAAACCCGTATTATATGTCGGTGGTGGCGTTCAATTAGCCCATGCTACTGATTCAGTTCGTGAATTTTTACAACGAAACCCTATGCCGTCAGGTAAGTACCTTAAAAGGTCTAGGTTCGATTGAACGTCATGATCCTCATTACCTAGGTATGGTCGGAATGCACGGTACTAAAGCTGCCAACCTTATTGTGCAAGACTCTGACCTATTAATTGTGGTTGGCGCACGTTTCGATGACCGAGTAACGGGTAAATTAGAAAGCTTCGCACCACACGCCAAAGTCATTCATATTGACATTGATGCTGCTGAATTTAATAAGCTTCGCCATGCACATTCAACACTACGTGGCGATATCAATGTTATCTTACCGCAACTTAGTACCTCTCAAGATCTCACGCCTTGGCTAGAGAATGTGACCGCCTTACGTAGCGAATTTAAATGGCGTTACGACCATCCTGGAGAGCTTATCTATGCTCCACTGCTATTAAAACAGTTATCAGACATGATGCCAGATAGCTCGATTGTAGCTACCGATGTAGGCCAACACCAAATGTGGTCAGCTCAACACATTCAACCTCGAGCGCCTGAGAATTATTTAACCTCAGCTGGTCTTGGTACTATGGGCTTTGGTTTACCAGCCGCAATAGGTGCTAAGGTCGCTCGTCCTTATGACCAATCAATTCTTATCTCTGGTGATGGTTCATTCATGATGAACGTTCAGGAACTAGGTACTATTAAACGTAAACAAATTCCAGTAAAAATGGTGCTACTTAATAACCAACGTTTAGGTATGGTTCGCCAATGGCAATCTCTGTTTTTTGACGGCCGCCACAGTGAAACCATTTTAGATGATAATCCAGACTTTGTAGCTCTCGCTGCAGCATTTGGGATCCCCGGAAAAACGATTACAACCAAAGAAGAAGTGGAACCTGCATTAAAAGAGATGCTTGAAAGCGAAACCGCTTATCTATTACACGTGTTGATCTCTGAAGAAGAAAATGTATGGCCGCTTGTACCACCAGGCGCCGCAAATCAAGACATGGTGGAGGGGGAATAATGCAACGTTATATTTTAGAAATTGAAGCAACAGATAAGCCAGTATTACTGGAGCGCGTATTGCGTGTTATTCGTCACCGAGGCTTTGCGATTAAGCAAGTATTGGCGACTCAAAACCAAGCAAGTGGTATCGCTGCGGTTGAGATTATCGTCGAAAGTGATCGTCCAATCAGTCTTCTGACTAATCAAATTGAAAAACTTTGGGATATTACCGCAGTTCATGTCTCTACATTGAATCGCGCATAAGATAAAAATTTAAAGGATTAATGACAATGCCTACATCACCTAAAAACAGATACCGTTCAGCCACCACCACTCATGGTCGTAATATGGCTGGAGCTCGTGCACTATGGCGCGCAACAGGCGTAAAAGAAGAAGATTTTGGTAAACCAATCATTGCAGTGGTTAACTCATTTACCCAATTTGTTCCTGGTCATGTTCACCTAAAAGACATGGGACAATTGGTTGCTGGTGAAATTGAAAAAGCCGGCGGTATCGCGAAAGAATTTAATACCATTGCGGTTGATGATGGTATTGCAATGGGTCACGGCGGTATGCTTTATTCTCTGCCATCACGTGAACTTATTGCCGACTCAGTTGAATACATGGTTAACGCTCACTGTGCAGATGCGATGGTGTGTATTTCTAACTGTGACAAAATAACTCCTGGAATGATGATGGCAGCAATGCGTCTTAATATTCCGGTGATCTTTGTTTCTGGTGGCCCAATGGAAGCAGGTAAGACTAAGCTTTCAGATCAAATCATCAAGCTTGATCTTGTTGATGCGATGATCCAAGGCGCCGATCCAACGATTTCAGATGAGCAAAGTGAGCAAGTAGAACGTTCTGCGTGTCCAACCTGTGGTTCATGTTCTGGTATGTTTACTGCTAACTCAATGAACTGTTTAACCGAAGCATTAGGGCTATCTCAACCGGGTAATGGCTCAATGCTTGCTACTCACGCCGATCGTGAAGAGCTGTTTATCAATGCAGGTAAACGCATCGTGACTCTAACAAAACGCTATTACGAGCAAGGTGATGACTCAGCACTACCACGTAATATTGCCAACAAAGCCGCATTTGAAAATGCCATGGCACTTGATATTGCAATGGGTGGTTCAAGTAATACGGTTCTTCACCTAATAGCATCCGCTCAAGAAGGCGAAATCGATTTTGATATGGATGATATTGATGAGATGTCTCGTCGAGTACCTCATCTATGTAAAGTAGCACCTTCAACACCTAAATATCACATGGAAGACGTTCACCGTGCCGGTGGTGTAATGGCTATCCTTGGTGAGCTAGATCGAGCAAATCTACTTAATAGTGATACCAATACAGTACTTGGCCTAACGATGAAAGAGCAGTTAGCTCAATACGACATCATGCAAACTGAAGATGAAGCCGTGCTTAAATTCTTCCGTGCCGGTCCTGCAGGTATTCGAACCACAAAAGCATTTTCACAAGATTGTCGCTGGGATCGTCTTGATGATGACCGTGAAAATGGCTGTATCAGAACAAAAGAAAATGCCTTTAGCCAAGAAGGTGGTCTAGCGGTTCTTTCGGGTAATATCGCAGTTGACGGCTGTATTGTAAAAACAGCTGGTGTTGATGAAGGTAACCTTAAATTCCAAGGTCCTGCGATTGTATTTGAAAGCCAAGATACCGCAGTAGAAGGTATTTTAGGCGGGCAAGTAAAAGCAGGGAATGTGGTTGTTATTCGCTACGAAGGCCCTAAAGGTGGCCCGGGTATGCAAGAAATGCTATACCCAACCACTTACCTAAAATCAATGGGACTTGGTAAAGCGTGTGCTCTTCTTACTGATGGCCGTTTCTCTGGTGGTACTTCAGGTCTTTCTATCGGTCACGCTTCTCCAGAAGCCGCAAGTGGTGGCACTATTGGATTAGTCAAAACAGGGGATATTATCACTATTGATATTCCAAGCCGTTCTATCACTCTTGATGTACCAGAAGCTGAATTAAGCGAGCGTCGTGCAGAGCAAGATAAGTTAGGTTGGAAGCCTGTTAATCGTCAACGTGAAGTCTCTTTTGCACTAAAAGCCTATGCAATGATGGCGACGAGTGCAGATAAAGGCGCGGTACGTGATAGATCTAAGTTAGAAGGATAAATTTATGACAACACCTTCTTATCAAACTGGCGCAGAGTACCTGCGTCAGATCTTACGAGCACCTGTTTATGATGTGGCAACAGTAACGCCACTTCAAGATATGCCTCGTTTATCTGAGCGACTTAAAAACCGAGTTCAATTAAAACGAGAAGATCGTCAACCTGTTCACTCATTTAAGCTTCGCGGCGCTTACAATATGGTTTCAAGCCTGACTGAAGAGCAAAAGAAAGCAGGCGTTATCGCAGCCTCAGCCGGAAATCACGCGCAAGGAATGGCTCTATCTGGCACTAAACTTGGTATTCAAACCACCATAGTCATGCCACGAACCACGCCTGATATCAAAGTAGAAGCTGTGAAAGGGTTTGGCGGTAATGTTGTACTTCATGGCAGTAACTTTGACGAAGCCAAAGTCAGAAGCAGAGCGATTAGCAGAACTTCACGGTTATACATTTGTTCCTCCTTTTGACCACCCATTAGTGATTGCAGGTCAAGGAACAATTGGAATGGAAATGCTACAACAAAATGGGCATTTAGATTATATTTTTGTTCCTGTTGGTGGTGGTGGCTTAGCCGCAGGGGTTGCTGTTCTAATTAAACAACTAATGCCTGAAATAAAAATTATCGCTGTAGAACCTGGAGACTCTGCCTGCTTAAAAGCTGCATTAGACGTTGGCGAGCCAGTCGTACTTAATCAAGTAAGTATGTTTGCTGATGGCGTTGCCGTAAAGCGCATTGGAGATGAAACATTCCGTTTATGCCAACAGTACATTGATGGACATATTACCGTTTCTAGCGATGAGATTTGCGCTGCTGTCAAAGATATCTTTGAAGACACGCGTGCAATAGCTGAACCTTCAGGCGCATTAGCGTTAGCTGGACTAAAAAAATTCGCAGATCAAAACCAACTACAAGATAAACAACTTGGCACTGTTCTTTCTGGTGCAAACACCAATTTCCATGGTTTACGTTATGTTTCAGAACGTTGCGAACTCGGTGAAAAAAGAGAAGGTCTGTTAGCAGTCACCATCCCTGAACGTCAAGGGGCATTCTTCGAGTTCTGTAACCTTATTGGAGGGCGAGCTGTTACTGAGTTTAACTATCGCTATAACGATGACAAACTAGCCAATATTTTTGTCGGGGTACGCCTACAGGAAGGGCAAGAAGAGCTTGACGGTATTATCAACGACTTACAGCAAGGTGATTATCCAGTCGTTGACCTTTCTGATAATGAAATGGCTAAACTCCATATTCGTTATATGATTGGAGGAAAACCCTCTAAACCATTGAAAGAGCGTTTATATAGCTTCGAATTTCCTGAGTACCCTGGTGCATTAGTTAAATTTCTAAGCACTTTAGGCACTCATTGGAATATCAGTTTATTCAATTATCGTAACCATGGTGCCGATTATGGTCGAGTGTTATGTGGTTTTGAATTGGATGATTCTGATCTTGTTGATTTCTCAAAACATCTTGCAGAATTAGGCTATCAATGGACTGACGAAACAACAAATCCTGCCTATCAATTCTTTTTATCTTGAACACACATAGTATCAAGTAAGGCTAATTCATTTTTAGCCTTATTTTCATTCAATTTTAAAATTATGCTATACAATCGGTTAAAAAGTGCTATTATTTTGTCTGGCCTGTAAACAGACCTATTTATCTGTAATATTATGATTTTGAAACCTTCGTTATACTGCTTTACCAGTTATGCTTGAAGCTTTTTATACATATGTTTTACCTCAATAAATAATTCTTTATGGCTACAACTTCGCATTATGCGAATTATTTAATTAAAAAAATTAGGATATATTATGTCTAAAACAACTGGTATCGTTAAGTGGTTTAACGAAGAGAAAGGTTTCGGTTTCATTACTCAAGATAACGGCGGCGCTGACGTATTCGTTCACTTCCGTGCTATCGCAACTGAAGGTTTCAAAACTCTGAAAGAAGGCCAAGCGGTAACTTTCACAGTTGAACAAGGTCAAAAAGGCCCACAAGCTGCAGACGTTACTCCAGCTTAATTCGAATTTTCGAATAAAATTTTTAAATGCTGACTTCGGTCGGCATTTTTTTTATCTGTCATTTAATTGGTATTAGATTTCAGATACAAAAAAAGAAGCAGTTATCGCTTCTTTTTTTATGACCAAATACCGATAAAATAGGTATAAGTATTTATATATTAACTATTTTTTGTTGGACGTTGCCAATTAGCAATACGACGATCTTTAGCTCGACTAATGTAAAGTTCATTTTCAGCCACA
Source organism: Aliivibrio wodanis (assembly GCF_052920805.1). Lineage (NCBI taxonomy): Bacteria > Pseudomonadati > Pseudomonadota > Gammaproteobacteria > Vibrionales > Vibrionaceae > Aliivibrio > Aliivibrio wodanis. The sequence goes on along the minus strand of NZ_JBREXA010000002.1, from coordinate 2,366,155 downwards.
TCTTTAGTTACTGTAGAACCAGCTCCTACAGTCGCGCCATTCGCTATCGTAATTGGAGCAATAAGCTGACAATCAGAGCCAACAAACACATCATCACCAATTACTGTCTTAAACTTATTTGCACCATCGTAATTACACGTAATTACACCAGCACCAACATTTACACGCTTACCAATCTCAGCATCACCAAGATACGTTAAATGGTTTGCTTTAGAACCCTCACCTAGACGAGCATTCTTCACTTCAACAAAGTTACCAACATGCGCATCATTACACAGCTCTGCACCTGGACGTAGACGAGTAAATGGGCCAACCGTACACTCTTCACCAACCGTAGCGCCTTCAATAACGCTATATGGACGAATAATCGTATTGTCATCAATTTCACAATCTTTAAGAACACAACCCGCACCAATCATTACGTTATCACCAAGAGTTACATTACCCTCAATAATCACATTTACGTCGATTTCAATATCCATACCGCACTGTAATGATCCTCTAAGATCGAAGCGGTTCGGATCTCGAAGCATGACTCCTTGTTCTAATAATTTTGTTGCTTGAGCAAATTGATAAGCTCTTTCTAAACGAGCAAGCTGGGCACGATCATTAACCCCTTCAACTTCAATAGGGCTTACAGGGTGAACCGCTTCTACTGCGCGACCTTCACTGTGTGCTGCTGCAATGATATCTGTTAAATAGTATTCACCTTGAGCATTTTCATTCTTAAGAGCAGATAACCAACGCTTTAAATCGCCGCCTGTAGCAACCATTACACCAGTGTTAATTTCTTTAATAAGCTTTTGCTCTTCCGTTGCATCTTTCTGCTCTACAATCGCAATTACAGGGCCATTACGACGAATAATACGGCCATAACCCATAGGGTTATCTAGCACAACAGTTAATAATGCAATACCACCTGTTGGCTGAGCATCTAATAGATTTTCTACTGTTTCAGCACTGATCAAAGGTACGTCCCCATAAAGGACTAAAACTTTCTCATCATCAGCAAATTCTGGTGCAGCTTGGTTAACCGCATGACCGGTACCTAATTGCTTTTCTTGAAGAACCCAATGAACATTCTCTTGAGACAGCTCAGCCTGCATTTGATCACCACCATGACCATAAACCAGGTGGATATTTTGAGCACCAAGTCCCTCACACGTATCGATCACATGTTTAGCCATTGGCTTACCAGCTAAAGTGTGAAGTACTTTAGGTTTGTTTGAGTACATACGAGTGCCTTTACCCGCCGCCAAAATTACTGCACTAAAGTTCATAAAAAGCCTATTTCATTTATACGCTAGCTTAACTTACTAGCTTTATTGAATAATTAAATACTAAATCCATTATCAACTTATATCATTTATCTAATGAACAGTTGCTAATGGGATGAATATTTGGATTGATATTATATGCTAAAAAGCATTTAAGTAGGTAAGAAACACATCAAAGTTGTAAGCCTTTAAAAAGAAAAGGCGACCTAAATAGGTCGCCTTCTTTCTAATGGTGCTTGATTAACGCGAACGTTTTGTCAGCTCGATAACTCGAAGCTGTGCGATCGCTTTAGCCAAATCACTGGCCGCTTGAGCGAAGTTAATGTCGCCATGCTGATTCTTAATATTTTCCTCAGCCTTGCGTTTAGCTTCTTCTGCCTTAGCTGCGTCTAGGTCTTCACCACGGATTCCGGTATCTGCCAAAACAGTTGCCGAACCAGGTTGAACCTCAACCATGCCACCAGAGACATAAATGTACTCTTCGTGACCGTGTTGTTTAACAATACGCACCATACCAGGCGTGATAGCGGTCAGCAGCGGTGCGTGACCATGGAAAATACCAAGTTCACCTTCGCTTCCGCTCACCTGCATCGTTTCAACAAGTCCTGAGAATAATTTTTTCTCAGCACTTACAACGTCCAGGTGAAAGGTCATTGCTGCCATATCGCCTCCTAATCAGCCTTATAGCTTCTTCGCATTCTCAAGCGCTTCTTCAATCTTACCGCAGTACATGAAGGCTTGCTCAGGAACGTCATCGTAATCACCAGCTAATAACCCTTTAAAGCCAGCTAATGTGTCTTTAAGTGGTACGTAAATACCTGGGTCGCCTGTGAATACTTCCGCTACGTGGTAAGGTTGAGTTAAGAACTTCTCAATCTTACGGGCACGAGATACAACTTGCTTATCTTCTTCAGATAGCTCGTCCATACCTAGGATAGCAATGATGTCTTTTAGCTCTTTATAACGCTGTAATGTAGATTGTACATTACGTGCGATATCATAGTGCTCTTGACCAACAACAAGTGGATCAAGTTGACGAGATGTTGAATCTAACGGGTCAATCGCAGGGTATAAACCCATTGATGCGATATTACGGTTAAGTACAACTGTCGCATCTAAGTGAGCAAACGTTGTTGCTGGAGATGGATCCGTTAAGTCATCCGCAGGTACATATACCGCTTGAACTGAAGTGATAGAACCACTACGAGTTGAAGTGATACGTTCCTGAAGAACACCCATCTCTTCAGCTAGTGTAGGTTGGTAACCTACTGCTGATGGCATACGACCTAGTAGAGCTGATACTTCAGTTCCCGCTAGCGTATAACGATAGATGTTATCAATGAATAGTAAAACGTCACGACCTTCGTCACGGAAACGCTCTGCCATTGTTAGACCAGTCAAAGCAACACGTAAACGGTTACCTGGTGGCTCATTCATTTGACCGTAAACCATCGCTACTTTTGATTCTTCAGGTTTTTCGATGTTTACAACACCAGCTTCCTGCATTTCAAAGTAGAAATCATTACCTTCACGAGTACGCTCACCTACACCTGCAAACACAGATAGGCCAGAGTGTTGTAGTGCGATGTTGTTGATAAGTTCCATCATGTTGACAGTCTTACCTACACCAGCACCACCGAATAGACCGATTTTACCACCCTTAGCGAATGGACAAATTAAGTCGATTACTTTAACACCCGTTTCTAGAAGTTCAGTCGAGTTAGACTGCTCTTCATAGCTAGGTGCTTCGCGGTGAATTGAATAATGCTCTTCAGCACCAATCTCGCCACACTCATCAATCGCGTCCCCAAGAACGTTCATGATACGACCTAAGGTTTTAGTACCTACTGGAACAGTAATTGGTGCACCAGTATTTTCTACTGTTAAACCACGACGTAAACCATCTGAGCTACCCATAACGATTGCGCGTACAACGCCACCGCCGATTTGTTGTTGAACTTCAAGAACAAGACGTTCTTTTGCTTCAATAACATTCAAAGCATCGTATACGCGAGGTACACTACCTTGTGGGAACTCTACATCAACTACCGCACCGATGATCTGTACGATCTTACCTGTAGTCATCGTTAATCCTCTAAACTGTTTAAATACCTATGCTTAAACCGCTGATGCGCCTGAAACAATTTCAGAAAGCTCTTGTGTAATCGCCGTTTGACGGGCTTTGTTATACACAAGTTGCAGTTCATCAATAATGTCACCAGCGTTATCAGTTGCCGCTTTCATCGCAATCATTCGCGCTACGTGTTCGCAGGCTAAATTCTCAACCACACCTTGATAGACTTGTGATTCAACGTATCGAATCAATAAAGCATCTAGTAATGGTTTAGGCTCAGGCTCATAAATATAGTCCCAAGAATGAGTGCGTTTCATTGCTTCATCTTCAGATTTAGGCAAAGGAAGTAATTGGTCAATTGTTGGCTCTTGTACCATTGTATTAATGAACTTATTGCTCACTACATACAGGCGATCCAACTGGCCTTCATCATATTTCTTAAGCATCACACCAACAGTACCGATCAATTCTTCTAAGCTAGGTTTATCACCTAGACCAGAGTTTTGAGCAATAACGTTACCGCCATAGCTATTAAAGAATGCTGTTGCTTTAGAGCCGATAACGGCTAAATCAATTTCAACACCATCTTCTGACCATGTTTTCATTTCTGCCATGACTTTTTTAAACAAGTTAATGTTTAAGCCACCACACAAACCACGATCACTAGAAATAATAATGTAACCAACGCGCTTAGCTTCGCGCTCCTCAAGGTATGGATGATGATACTCAAGGCTACCAAGCGCTAAATGACCGATTACTTTACGTATTGTCTCAGCATATGGACGAGACGCTGCCATCGACTCTTGCGAGCGACGCATTTTAGAAGCGGCTACCATTTCCATTGCTTTCGTGATCTTTTGAGTGCTTTTTACACTCCCGATCTTGTTACGAATTTCTTTCGCACCGGCCATCGTTACTCTCCGTTTTCGGGTGACCCATTACAGGCCACCAACGAATTACCAGGTCTGGGTTGCTTTAAAGTCTTCAACCAGTTTAACAAACTGAGCTTCAACTTCTTTATTCCAAGCACCCGATGAGTCGATCTCTGTTGCTAGATCGGCAAATTGACCACGAGCATACGACAGCAATGCTTCTTCGAAATCAGCAAGCTTAGAAAGCTCAACATCATTCAAATAACCTTTCTCAGCTGTAAAGATAACTAGAGCTTGATCAAAAACAGACATTGGAGCGTACTGCTTTTGTTTCATTAACTCAGTTACTTTCTCACCATGATCAAGTTGCTTTTTAGTCGCGTCATCAAGATCAGATGAGAACTGAGCAAACGCTGCTAGTTCACGATACTGTGCAAGAGCAGTACGAATACCACCAGACAGTTTCTTAATGATCTTAGTTTGCGCAGCACCACCTACACGAGATACAGAGATACCTGGATCTACCGCAGGACGAACACCAGCGGTGAACAGTTCTGTTTGTAGGAAGATCTGACCATCGGTAATCGAGATTACGTTGGTTGGTACGAATGCAGATACGTCACCAGCTTGAGTTTCGATGATAGGTAGAGCAGTTAAAGAACCTGTTTTACCTTTCACTTCACCATTAGTGAAATTCTCAACATACGCTTCGCTTACACGAGCAGCACGCTCTAGTAAACGGGAGTGTAAATAGAAAACATCGCCAGGATACGCTTCACGACCCGGTGGACGTTTCAGTAGTAGAGAAATCTGACGATAAGCTACAGCTTGCTTAGATAGATCATCATAAACAATCAGAGCATCTTCACCGCGGTCACGGAAGTATTCACCCATCGCACAACCTGAATACGGTGCAAGATATTGCAGCGCAGCAGATTCAGAAGCAGAAGCAACAACAACAATAGTATTAGCTAATGCGCCGTGCTCTTCTAGTTTGCGTACTACGTTAGCAATTGTTGATGCCTTTTGGCCAATCGCAACGTAAACAGAGAAAATACCAGAATTTTTCTGATTAATGATCGCATCAATCGCCATAGCTGTTTTACCAGTCTGACGGTCACCGATGATTAGCTCACGCTGACCACGGCCGATTGGGATCATTGAGTCAACTGACTTATAGCCAGTCTGTACAGGTTGGTCTACTGATTTACGATCGATTACACCAGGTGCAATCACTTCTACTGGAGAAGTTAGTTTCGCATCAATAGGGCCTTTACCATCAATTGGCTCACCAAGTGTGTTTACAACACGACCTAGCATTTCAGGGCCTACTGGTACTTCAAGGATACGACCAGTACCTGTTACTTTCATGCCTTCCTGTAGGTTAGCATATGGGCCCATTACAACAGCACCAACTGAGTCACGCTCAAGGTTAAGTGCTAGCGCGTAACGGCCACCCGGTAATTCAATCATTTCGCCTTGCATAACGTCTGCAAGGCCGTGGATACGAATGATACCGTCGCTTACCGAAACGATTGTACCTTCGTTGCGAGCTTCACTTACAACGTTGAATTTTTCAATACGTTGTTTGATTAGATCGCTAATTTCCGTGGAATTAAGTTGCATGCTCCATTCCCCATCAAGACTGCAATGTTTCACTCAGGCGGCTCAAACGGCCACGTGCTGAGTTATCAATGACTAGGTCTCCGGCTCGAATTATGACCCCAGCTAGTAGGGCCTCATCTACGCTACAATTCAGCTTCACTTTACGCTCTAAACGAGCTTCAAGTTTGGCACTAATGTCAGCTTTTTGCTGTTCTGTCAGCTCAACTGCTGAAATAACTTCAGCATCAATCATTTTTTCAAACTCATGTTTTAAAAAGATATATTGATCTAACACATCAGGTAGAACCTTCAAACGGCCGTTTTCAGCCATTACATGAATCAGGTTCTGTCCAAACTCGTTCAATTGTTCACCACAAATTGAAATAAAGATTTCTGACAGTTTTTCTGGTGCAACAGCACCATCAAGCAACTGAGCAACGTCTTCATTTCTTGCGACTTCTGAACAAAAAGTTAGCATTTGAACCCATTGGTCCAATTCGTTCTTTTCGACCGCAAAGTCAAAAGCTGCTTTCGCGTAGGGGCGTGCGATCGTTGTCATTGTCGACATATCTTGGCCCCTTTTACTTACAATTTCGCAGTGATGTTATCAAGAATATCTTTCTGCGCTTCTACATCAATAGAACGCTCCAAGATTTTCTCGGCACCAATCACAGCCAGAGTTGCAACTTGTTTACGCAGTTCATCGCTAGCGCGTTTGCGTTCAGATTCAAGTTCAGCTTCACCTTGTGTAAGAATCTTCTGACGTTCTGTCAGAGCTTCTTCACGAGCTTCGTCTAAAATTTGACCTTTACGCTTATTCGCTTGTTCGATGATCTCAGTTGCAGCGCGCTTTGCTTCTTTCAGTTGATCAGAAGCATTGGCTTGTGCCAAATTAAGGTCTTTAGCTGCGCGTTCAGCGGCAGATAAACCGTCAGCAATTAACTTCTGACGTGCCTCGATCGCTTCCATGATTGGTGGCCATACATATTTCATGCAGAACCAAACAAACATAGCAAAAGCGATTGCTTGACCAAGCAGAGTTGCGTTCATATTCACAACAGCTACCCCTCGTTAAGAATCAGCTACAAAAATTCAATTAGCAAAAGGCTAAATTAGCCTGCTAGTTGACCAACAAATGGGTTAGCAAATGTGAATAGTAGCGCGATTACGATACCGATCATTGGAACCGCATCCAATAGACCAGCGATGATGAACATCTTAACTTGTAGCATTGGAGCCATTTCAGGTTGACGAGCTGCGCCTTCCAGAAACTTACCACCAAGAATAGCAAAACCAATTGCTGTACCTACAGCACAAAGACCAACAATAATAGCTACTGCGATAGCTGAAAAACTAAGAACGGTTTCCATTTATATTCTCCAATTGAATAGATAGAGTTGTATTAAAAATTTAAATTAATGATCGCCATCTTCATGAGCCATTGACATATAAACTATCGTCAACATCATGAAAACAAATGCTTGGATTAAGATAACCAAAATATGGAAAATAGCCCAAGGTAACGCACCGACCCATTGTAAATACCAAGGTAACATTGCAGCGATTAGGATAAATACCACTTCACCAGCAAACATGTTACCAAATAAACGCATACCTAGAGAAAGAGGTTTAGCTAATAGCGAAACAACTTCAATAAGTAGGTTAAATGGAATCATAATCCAGTGATTAAATGGGTGTAATGCCAATTCTTTTGCAAAACCACCTAGGCCTTTTACTTTAATGCTGTAGTAAATCATTAAAGCAAACACACCAAGAGCCATTGCCATAGTAATGTTTACATCAGCAGTAGGAACCACCTTAAGATAAGGGATACCTAGCCAATGTTCAGCAGGGTAAGGTAAGAAGTCAATTGGAACTAAATCCATGACATTCATAATTATTACCCAACAAAATATGGTTAAAGCTAGTGGAGCAACCAAAGGGTTTCTGCCGTGGAAAGTCTCTTTTACGTTACCATCAACGAATTCAACCACCATTTCGACGAAACACTGTAATTTACCTGGTACTCCAGTCGTTGATTTCTTAGCTACAGAACGAAATACCCAAAGGAATAACACACCTGTTAGCACAGAAAAAAACAAACTGTCTATATGCACATTCCAAAAACTTAATTCATCAACAATACCTAATTTCCCTAACGAGAGATTTTGCAGGTGATGATTAATATATTCAGTAGGCGTTGACGCAGACATAACTTTTCCTATTTCCTGTTGTTAATAAAGAAAACTGGTGCAAAGATATTACTACCCAGTACCAGCAAATAGGTTAGTTTGAGGGGAACAAGTTCCACCTCTGTATACACGTAAACAATAGAAAATAAAACAATTGTTATAAGAATTTTAAGCACTTCACCCAGATAGAAAAAAGCAGCAACCATTTTAGCAGCTCTTGCCCCACTGAACATAAATGCACATTTTGAAAACACTAAATTAGCAATAATAAAAATACTACCACCAACTAATGCTGACATTCCCCAACTAGCACTAACGGCTATGCTCATCCCTATTGTCATAACTGTAGTGACACTTAGCTGAATCAATAACAATCGCTTTGCAAGCAAACGCCCTGGTTTAGCAAGCGTAACTACCATGTATTCTTCCTTAAAGCATCTTTGCCTTGACATAAATCAACACAAGGCGAAGATTTTGCAAAAATTATACGTTGCACCCATATGAATGCAATCAAATAGCATTAAAAAGTTACATTTATGAGAACAAAGCAGTAACTTTTACGACGTAAAATATGATTTTACTTTGAAACACTGTTTTATATCACACTTCGCTTTCTAGCTTTGCGATCAGTTGTTCTAATTTGTGAGCCTCGTCAAAGCTAATTGTTAACTTCCCTTTGCCGGATGAATTTCGGCTAATCACAACCTTAGAACCTAATGTTAAAGATAACTTATCTGACATTGCTGTCATTTCAGGATCTTCCTTAACAGATATACTCTCTTTTTCTGGTGAAAGTAATGCTTTTACGTGCTGCTCTGTTTGGCGAACTGTCAACTTCTTCTTAATAACAAGGTTAGCAAGTTCAATCTGTGGATCTTTTTCTAATGCCAAAAGCGCGCGAGCATGGCCCATCTCTAGAGATTTACTTTCAACCAGAGCTTTAACTTCACTAGATAACGCATTTAAGCGCAATAAGTTAGTAACGGTTGTACGAGACTTACCAATAACATCTGATATTTGCTGATGAGTAAGCTCAAACTCTTTTTGTAAACGCTCTAAAGCTTGTGCTTCTTCAATAACATTCAAATCTTCACGCTGAATATTTTCGATTAATGCCATGGCTATAACCGCTTTATCTTCAACCGATTTAACAACGCATGGAACGTATTTTAAGCCTGCTTTCTTAGCTGCACGAAAACGTCTTTCACCTGCAATAATCTCATATTGTTGCTCTGCTATTTGACGAACAACGACAGGTTGAATGATACCTTGAGAACGAATTGAAGCCGACAACTCTTCTAAAGAGTCTTCTTCCATTGCTTTTCTAGGTTGGTATGGACTCGGGTTTAACTGATGAATACTTACATCAATCAATTGAGTCTCTTTAGACATAGCTTCACTTTGATCGGCAGCGGTTTCTTTTTCACGAGCATGCGAACTTGTCGCTAATAGGGCATCTAACCCTTTGCCTAAACCACGTTTGTTACCCATGAATTTCTGTTTCCCTTTCTTTTTCCATTTCGTCACGGCGAATTATCTCTCCGGCAAGAGCTAAATAAGCTTTTGCACCATTTGAGTATTTATCATAATACATTGCAGGTTTACCATGACTTGGCGCTTCAGCTAAACGTACATTTCGAGGAATAACAGTGCGATATACTTTATCTCCAAAATGTTTCTTTAGTTGATCAGATACATCATTTGCTAAGCGATTACGAGGATCAAACATGGTTCTTAATAAACCTTCAATCTTCAAATCAGCATTCACTACAGCGGCTAATTTACCAATTGTATCAATCAAAGCCGTTAGTCCCTCTAGTGCATAATATTCACACTGCATAGGAACTAATACAGAATCTGAGGCAGCCATGGCGTTAATTGTAAGGAGATTTAGCGCAGGAGGGCAATCTATAAAGATGAAATCATAGTTACCACGAACCGAAGCAATCATATTTCGCAGGCGAATTTCACGAGCAAATACTTCCATTAATTTAATTTCAGCGGCGGTAATATCGCCATTTGCTGCAATCAAATCATAGCCTCCAGAAGTCTCTTCTATCACGACTTTCTCAAAAGGAACTTCGTCAACCAACAACTCATACGCCGTCGCATCTACATCGTATTTGTCTATACCACTTGCCATAGTGGCATTACCTTGAGCATCAAGGTCTATTAGTAAGACTTTACGATGTGTTGCAGCCATAGAAGCGGCAAGATTCACCGCCGTTGTTGTTTTGCCTACACCACCTTTCTGGTTCGCAATAGAGATAACTTTTCCCACACTAACCCCATTTCATTATTTCTGTCCGGCTAAGGTGACTAAATGTCGCTCACCCTCTAACTCCGGTACGATTAATGTCGTTACACTTTTAACAGAACACCACTCAGGAAGATCATTTGCTTCATCTTCAGAGTAAATACCTTTTAATGCTAAAAATACACCGTCTTCTTTTGGTAAATGATGACACCAATTTACCATATCTGTCATTGATGCAAATGCACGACTTAGGACTGCATCAAATTTTTCTTCAGGTTGAAACTCTTCAACACGACTCTGAACTGGTGTTACATTGGTAATTTTTAATTCGTGAATCACTTGCTTAATAAAGCGAATTCTCTTACCTAAGCTATCTAGTAGAGTAAATGATTTCTCAGGATTCATGATCGCTAATGGGATCCCAGGTAAGCCTGGTCCAGTACCGACATCAATAAAACGTTCACCAGGCAAATTAGGACTAACAACAATGCTATCCAAAATATGCTTAATTACCATTTCACTCGGATTTCTTACCGATGTGAGGTTATACGCTTTATTCCACTTATGAAGTAGAGCTACATAACCAAGTAGCTGTTCTTTTTGCAATTCAGAAACATTTAATTCTGTTTGAGCAATTAAATGGTCAAATTGTTGAGATAAATCGCTCACGTTACTCACCTTTCTTTAATAAACCGTGTTTCTTTAAATGAACTAATAAAATAGAAATTGCAGCCGGTGTAATACCTGAGATACGAGAAGCTACTCCGAGTGTTTCTGGTTTTGCATCACTCAATTTAGCAACCACTTCATTTGAAAGACCTTTAACTTTACTGTATTCCAAGTTAAATGGCAGTTTTGTATTTTCATGGCGTAATGATTTTTCAATTTCATCACGTTGGCGCTGAATATAACCCGCATATTTTACTTGGATTTCAACTTGTTCAGACGCTTGAGAATCTTCAATTGCTGGTGCAAAGTTTTCAAGTGAAACCAATGTTGAATACGTCACTTCAGGACGGCGAAGAAGATCTTCTCCGCTTGCTTCGCGTACGATCGGACTTTTTAAGATCGAGTTCACTTGATCAATATTTTCTGATTTTGGGTTGATCCAAATATCTTTTAAGCGTTGACGCTCTTTTTCAATATTTTCCACTTTTTCATTAAATCGAGCCCAACGAGCATCATCAACTAAACCAAGTTCGCGGCCTTGCTCTGTTAAACGTAGATCTGCATTATCTTCGCGTAAAGACAAACGATATTCGGCACGGGATGTAAACATACGGTATGGTTCTTTAGTACCAAGTGTTGATAAATCATCAATTAATACTCCCATGTACGCTTCATCACGACGTGGGCTCCAGCCTTCTTTGCCTTGAGCAAACAAACTTGCATTAAGACCAGCCATTAAACCTTGAGCAGCGGCTTCTTCGTAACCGGTTGTGCCATTGATTTGGCCAGCAAAGAATAGACCTTCAATAAATTTAGTTTCATAAGTCGATTTTAAATCACGAGGATCAAAGAAATCATACTCAATTGCGTAACCTGGACGCACGATGTGTGCATTTTCAAACCCTTTCATTGAGCGAACAATTTGCAATTGAACATCAAATGGCAAACTTGTTGAAATACCATTTGGGTATAATTCGTGAGTCGTTAAGCCTTCTGGTTCAATAAAGATTTGGTGGCTGTCTTTGTCAGCAAAGCGCATCACTTTATCTTCAATTGAAGGGCAATAACGAGGACCAATACCTTCGATAACACCAGCATACATAGGGCTGCGATCAAGATTTTTACGAATTACATCATGTGTTTTTTCATTGGTGTGAGTGATAAAACAGTTGATTTGTTTTGGCTGTTGCTCACGACTACCCATAAATGAAAATACAGGGGTAGGGTTGTCACCAGGTTGTGCTTCTAAATTTGAAAAATCTACAGTACGAGCATCAATACGTGGTGGAGTGCCTGTTTTTAGGCGATCGATCCTAAATGGACGATCTCGTAAACGTTGAGCAAGAGTGATCGAAGAAGGATCTCCTGCACGGCCTCCTGAGAAGTTTTCCATGCCAATATGTATCTGACCCCCTAAAAAGGTACCAGCCGTCAATACAACGGATTTAGCACGGAATTTAAGGCCCATTTGAGTAACAGCCCCGATAACTTTATCGTTTTCAATGATCAGATCATCAACTGCTTGCTGAAATAAAGTTAAGTTTGGTTGGTTTTCTAATACTGAACGAACAAACGCTTTGTATAACGCTCTATCTGCTTGAGCACGTGTAGCTCGAACTGCTGGGCCTTTAGAAGCATTTAGTGTTCTAAATTGAATACCGGCATGATCAGTGGCTTGTGCCATTAATCCACCTAAAGCATCCACTTCTTTTACCAAATGGCCTTTGCCGATCCCACCAATTGCAGGGTTACACGACATCTGACCTAATGTATCAATGTTATGAGTGAGTAGAAGTGTCTTTTGTCCTGTTCTAGCTGCAGCAAGTGCTGCTTCAGTACCAGCATGACCACCGCCAATAACAATGACATCAAAGTTTTCTTGGTAAAACATGATTAGACCTTAGGTGTTATGAAAATAGTGAGAAGAATTTAATTTAAGAGATCTATTTTACCCTTTTTCTAGCTTGGAAAGAAACGAAAAAGTGAGGAAGTTCAAAAAAGAAAGATCGCTTAATATATATAAGATCTTTTAAAGAGATCCTTTATTAGATCTATTATATAGATCGCCGATCTCTGTGGATAAGTGATAAATGATCAATAGGATCATATACTTTGGATCGATCTAAAGTTGTTACTTTTCTTTGATCTTCGATCGGATTACTTGAGGACAAATAGCTTACTTATCCACACGCATGTTGAGCCTTAGATCTTATTCAATGGATAACTATAAGTTGATCACTGGATCTTTGCATAGTTATCCACATAGTAGCTATTTTCTATTTAATAACTTTTGTTACGTTTACAGATCGAATTATTAACAAATGTTCTGTTTTAGCCACAACTCAGCAGGTTCTTCAGGAATGCTGCTTTGGGTTATATCAATTTCTAAAAGTGGGTATTTTTCTATTGCACCGAGCTTAAGAAGGGTGTTTTGTAGAGATTTACCTGCTGCACAGTAGGTATCATAGTTCGAATCACCGATAGCAATAATGCCAAACTCTACTTCTGAAATATTACTAGCGTTATCGGATAACTGTTGAATAAAAGGTTTGATATTATCTGGGTAATCACCTGCTCCATGGGTTGATACAACTAATATCCAGAAGCTATTCACTTCAATTTCAGCAAGATTTGGTTGATTATGGATATCTGTCATAATATCCATTTCTTCTAATAAATCAGCAATGTGATCGCCTACGTACTCAGCGCCACCAAGAGTACTCCCCGTAATAATAGATACGTTTTTCATGAATTTTTCCTATAAAAAATGGGCTATTACAGCCCATTTGTGTGTGATGATCTAGGTAAGTATTAATGTAGTATTATTTACCAATACAGAATGAAGTAAATATGCGGCCTAATAAATCATCTGAAGTAAATTCACCAGTGATTTCACTTAAGTGTTGTTGAGCGATTCTAAGCTCTTCTGCTAAGATTTCACCTGCCATATAGCCTTCAAGCTGTTGTTGTCCTATATCAAGATGCTGAGCCGCTTTTTCTAGTGCTTCTAGATGGCGTCTACGAGCCATAAAACCACCTTCTTGATTACCAGAAAAACCCATACACTCTTTTAAATGTTCACGTAGAGCATCAACACCTTCGCCAGTTTTTGCAGATAAACGAATAAGTGTTGGATCGTTAACATGACAGATACCAAGCTCTTCGCCTGTTTGATCTGCTTTATTACGGATCACTGTCATGCCCATTTTTTCTGGTAGTCGGTCAAGAAACTCTGGCCAAATTACTTTAGGATCGGTAGCGTCTGTTGTTGTGCCATCAACCATAAATAGTACTCGGTCGGCTTGGGCTATTTCATCCCAAGCTCGCTCAATACCAATACGCTCTACTTCATCAGAGGCTTCACGAAGGCCAGCAGTATCAATGATATGTAAAGGCATGCCATCAATGTGAATATGCTCTCTTAGTACGTCACGCGTGGTTCCTGCTATATCAGTAACGATAGCGCTGTCTTTACCAGATAAGGCATTTAGTAGGCTAGATTTACCCGCATTAGGGCGTCCAGCAATAACTACTTTCATGCCTTCACGCATGATCGCCCCTTGATTAGCTTCTTTACGAACAGCATTTAAGTTATCAATGATCCCTTGTAGATCACCGCTAACTTTGCCATCAGCAAGAAAATCGATCTCTTCTTCTGGAAAATCAATGGCGGCTTCAACATAAATTCGTAGGTAAATAAGTGATTCTACTAAGGTGTTAATTTTGTCTGAGAATACCCCTTGAAGTGAATTTAAGGCAGATTTTGCTGCTTCTTCAGAGCTGGCATCAATTAAATCAGCAATCGCTTCAGCTTGTGCTAAGTCCATTTTGTCATTTAAGAAGGCTCTTTCTGAGAACTCTCCAGGACGAGCTGTGCGTATGCCATCGATTTTTAAAATACGTTTGATTAGCATATCCATAACGACAGGGCCACCATGACCTTGCAGTTCTAGAACGTCTTCACCAGTGAATGAATGAGGATTTGGAAAGTAAAGTGCAATACCTTGATCAAGTTCTACACCGTTTTTATCTTTAAACGGGGTGTATTCAGCGTAACGAGGCTTAAGAGCCTTTCCTACTACTTCTAGAGCGACTTGTTGAGCTTTAGGGCCTGAGACTCGAATGATGCCTACGCCGCCTCGGCCAGGGGCTGTTGCTTGTGCAACGATAGTGTCTGTATGTAATGTCATGATTATTCTTAATGTCTATTGCTTGAGCATATTGTAAGCGGATAAAACAAAAAAGGCGACCAATGGCCGCCTTTTGTTTATCTCTTTAGAAAGTGAACTTACTTAGAGTGTAAGCCCTTTTTCTCAAGTGCACGATAAATCAGAGTCTGCTGAATTAGCGTTACGATGTTTGATACTAACCAGTAAAGAACCAAGCCAGATGGGAACCATAAGAAGAACACGGTGAACATAACAGGCATGAATGTCATGATCTTCTGTTGCATTGGGTCCGTTACTGTCGTTGGGCTCATCTTCTGGATTAAGAACATACTTGCACCCATTAGTAATGGCAGGATGTAGTATGGGTCTTGTGCTGATAAATCCGTGATCCAACCAAAGAATGGAGTATGACGAAGTTCAACTGACTCCATTAGTGCCCAGTACAGAGAAATGAAGATAGGCATTTGAAGAACAATTGGTAAACAACCACCTAATGGGTTTACTTTTTCTTTCTTATAAAGTTCCATCATTTCTTGGCTCATGCGTTGACGGTCGTCGCCAATACGTTCACGCATTGCTGTCAACTTAGGTTGAAGCATACGCATTTTAGCCATTGAAGTGTATTGTGCTTTCGTTAGTGGGTACATTGCACCACGAACGATGAAAGTCAGAACAATAATTGCTAGACCCCAGTTCACAACGATACCTTGAATGAAAGACAGCAGCTTGTGAAGTGGTGAAGCAATGAACCATAACCAACCGTAATCAACAGTTAAATCTAGGTATTCTTGAGTTTCTGCCATTTCTTTTTGTAGCTTAGGACCAGTCCAAAGTGTTGCTGAAAGCGTTTCTTCTTGGCCTGCAGGAATAGTTACCGAAGGCATACGAACGCCGATGTAACCGTAATCACCAGCAACACGAGAAGTTAGTGTTGCGCTATTTACGTTACGTGGGATCCAAGCTGAAGCAAAGTAGTGCTGTAGCATGCCTGCCCAACCTTGACCGTTTGTCATGTCGATAGATAAGTTTTTATCTTCCATGTCGTCAAAGCTGTATTTTTTGTAGCGCGTATCTGCTGTTGAGTAAGCACCACCACGGTATGTTGGCATTGTTAAGCTGCCACCATCATCCATTAAGTTTTGCTTTAAGTTTGCATACATCTCTACTGTTGCTGGTGCTGAAGATTGGTTATTCACCGTATATTCAACATCAACAGCATAGCTATCACGCTTAACGATAAGAGTTTTAGTATAAGAAATACCATCTTTCTCTAGCGTTAAAGGAATACGTAATTCGTTTTGGCCATCAGCTAAAACGTAGTCTGCTTTTTGTGTAGTAAATTGTGCACGGCCAGCATTTGAATCAATACCTTGAGGGCCTATTAAGCCACTTTGAGCAATATAGCTGTGAGTCGCATCATTTTTAAGAAGAATGAATTTTGCTTCAGAGTCTAATTCAGCGTCGTATTGATTAAGAACAGATTCAATGATGTCACCACCCAATGTATCTACTTTTAAAGTAAGCACATCAGTTGTGATTGTAATCAGCTTATCAGATTGTGCTGAATCTGCTGGAGTATCACTGCTTGCTGTCGAAGAAGTTGGAACATCACCATCCGTCTGTGTTTGTTGAACGGTACTAACTGTAGCTGGTTGCTGCGGATTAGTTTCTACTTGCCATTGTTGGAAAAGTAAAAAAGAAACTAAAGCCAGTGCTAGCAACAGAATATTACGTTGGGTATCCATCGTTATTGTTCTCTGTCTTTATGCTGCTTGGGTGGGACGGGGTCATAGCCCCCATCATTCAAAGGATGACATTTTAATAGACGTTTGCCAGATAGCCAACACCCTTTTACTAAACCGTGTGACTTTAGTGCGCTAATTGCATAATGTGAACACGTTGGAGTAAATCGACAGCGAGGTCCAATCATTGGACTGATGACGAGTTGATAAACACGGATTAGACCGATTGCTATCCACGAGAAGGGCGAGACAGGCGCTGCCATAATTTGTCTAATAGCTTGTTGAAGTCTTCGTTACTCAGTTCTTGAGCACTCTTTTTAGCGATAACCACAAAGTCTTTCGCAGGTAAGGTATGTTGCTTATTGCGGAAACTTTCACGAGTAATACGTTTAAACTTATTGCGACCAACAGCAGTTTTAATTTGCTTTTTAGGAACAGCAAGACCTAAACGAGGGTGTGATAGTGAATTTTCTCTGGCAAGAATGGTGAAGTGAGGTGAGCCGGCTCGGTGAGCTTGCTTGAAAACAAATTTGTAATCTTCGGGAGTTAACAAGCGTAACTCCCGAGAGAAGTCGTAATTCATCAAAATAATCTATTGATTACTTAGATAGACGCTTACGGCCTTTAGCACGACGAGCGTTGATTGTGTTACGACCGTTCTTAGTTGCCATACGAGCACGGAAGCCGTGAGAACGTTTACGCTTAAGAACTGAAGGTTGGAAAGTGCGTTTCATGGTATTACCTTATTACTGATCAGTAGTTATAGGTTTGATTTAAACCCGGCGTGGGACGTACATTCCGACGCCTCTCAACAAAGAGGCGGAATTGTAATCATTGACAGAAAAATAGTCAATAAGAGGTTCCACGTATTTTCCGGACGATGAATTATACGTTTTGTGAGCGAGAGCGCAAGGATCTTTATGCGATCCCGACTTGATTCAAGAACTTTTGTAATTTAGGATCCTGTGGATAACCAAAAATTTGCTCAGGCGTTCCTTGTTCGACGATCTTTCCGTCGGCCATATAGATAACTTTATCGGCCACTTCTTTAGCAAATTGCATTTCATGAGTAACGACCAACATGGTTTGATGTTGAGTTGCTAATTTTTTCATTAATGCTAGCACTTCATTTACCCATTCAGGATCGAGTGCTGACGTGGGTTCATCAAACAATAGCAGCTCAGCTTCTAATGCCATTGCTCTGCCAATACCTACGCGCTGCTGTTGACCCCCAGAAAGAGCGGCAGGGTAGCTATCTCCCTTATCTCCAAGGCCTATATCATCTAATATTTGTTGAGACTTTTTAAGTGCGTCAGCTTTGTTCCACTTGTGGACAGTTATTAAGCCTTCAGCAATATTTTGTCGTGCGGTCAAATGAGAGAATAAAGCGTAGTTTTGGAATATAAAGCCTGTTTTTCGTCGTAACGCTAATACTTCTGTCTTGGTATTTTTTTCAGCATCAACGCTGACATCATCAATACTGATGATTCCTTTATCGGCTGTTTCAAGAAAATTCACACATCTTAGTAAGGTGGACTTGCCTGTACCACTAGAGCCTATGATGGCAATTATCTCACCTTTATTAATCGTTAAATCAATACCAGAGAGAACTTCTGTATCACCAAAGCTTTTATGTAGGTTGGTTATTTTTATCATCGCACATAGGCCTTATTTAGTTTAGTTTCAGCCCAAGTTTGTACTCGGGTTAGAATAACGACAACACCCCAATAAATAAGAGCTACGGCTAAAAAGGCTTCAAAGAACTTAAAACTAGAAGAAGCTTCCATTTGTGCTTTTGCCATGATCTCTGAAACACCAAGAGTAAAAGCCAAAGAGGTAGATTTGATCATATCGATGAAATAATTCATTAATGAAGGTAAAGCAACTCGAGTTGCTTGAGGAAGGATGATACGACGCATCGCTTGAGGTGTTGTCATGCCGATAGATAAGCTTGCTTCCATTTGGCTGCGATCAACACCAATAATAGCGGCACGAATACTTTCGGCCATATAAGCTGCAAAATGGAGCGTTAAACCAATAACAGCAGCACTAAAAGCATCTAATCCAACAAAAATTGGAAATACTTGCGGTAAACCATAATAAAGTAGGAACAATTGAACAAGTAGTGGTGTTCCGCGGAAGAAGCTGATGTAAAGCTGGCTAAGCTGATCCAATACCGGCACTTTAAAGACTCGTAAGTTAGCGAGAATTAACGCTAGAGCTAGTGCAAAGAATAGGCCCCATATCGCCATTTCTAGTGTCGTACCTAGATACTTAAATAGTATCGGTAGGAGTTCAATCATATATGCAAAATCAAATCCCATGATGTCTCTCTGTTATTGGTATAAAGAAAAGTGATGAGTAAACAGTATTGACTATATATTCGATAAGCAATAAACACAAAACCCACTACGCTATCGCTATATAGTGGGTTTATTCTTCATTTCAATGAATGCTTACTTAGTGATTAGTATGGCTTACTTAGTTACATCTGCGTCAAACCATTTTTTAGATATTTGAGCTAGAGTTCCATCTGCACGCATCGCATCTAAGGCTTTATTCACCTCTTGTTGAAGCTTTTGGCCTTTTTCATTTTTTACGAACGGCCAAGCATTTTCGATGGTTTCAAAAGGTTCGCCTGCTAATTGTAGAGGTAATCCTGATTTCTTAATCAATTGAGCAGCAGATAGACGATCCATAACAAACGCATCAGAACGGCCTAGTGCCACATCATGCTCAATACCTGTGTCGTATGTTTTGATGTTTATTTGACCTGATTTGTCGTTATCACGCAATAATTTCTCAAAATTAGAGCCTAAATTTACCGCCACTGTTTTTCCAGCTAAGTCATCAATACCCTTGATGCTGTCGTTACCTTTACGAACGGTAATTTGAGCACCATCGACAACATAAGGGTCTGCAAAAAGGTATTTTGCTTCACGTGCTTCTGTTTTGGTAATTTGGTTTGAAATAGTATCAATACGACCGGTTTCTAATAGGCCAAATAAGCCCGAAAAACTCGCCGTTACGTATTCAACTTGGTAGTCATTACGGCGACCAATTTCGTCCCATAAATCGACTTCAAAACCTTGTAGTTTATCTTGCTTAACAAAGGTGAATGGGAAATAACGACCAGACATCCCTACTTTTACTTCGGTTGCCGCTTGTGCAAACTGTGTTGCGGCTAAGGTTAACGCTAATCCTGTAAGAATGTTCTTTGTCCATTTCATGATTGATACTCCCATTATTCATCAGTGATAAGCATAGTACTTTTTTTGCGAGTGACCTCTCTAAATACCCTATGGTTATTTGTAATAACTAAACGATCAGTAGCGTCTATTTTTCATCCATTGTTGATGGATTTGGGTATAACTTAGGTAAAAAGTGTGTCGATCTAGGTAAAAAAGCGTGATCGGTGTGAATAACTCCGATCTTATTCACTGGATCATCGATCTAATACTGGCACAATAGTTATCCACAGTATAAAATCGATGACCTTTTTAAAATTAATTATGAGTGGGGTTGTCCGTGTCTTCATCGCTTTGGCTGCAGTGTTTACAGCGCCTTCAAGAAGAATTACCTTCCGCAGAATTCAGTATGTGGGTTAGACCCCTACAAGCAGAATTAAATGACAATACCCTTACGCTATTTGCGCCAAATCGATTTGTTCTCGATTGGGTGCGTGATAAGTATTTAAATAGTATTAACTCATTATTAAATGAGTTCTGTGGTAGTGATATCCCTACTTTACGTTTTGAGGTAGGTAGCAAACCTGTCTCTGCGCCTCCAGTACCTAAACAAAGTGCTGCGGATGTGGCAGCAGCTACATCGGCACCAGCGCAACTTCAAGCACGTCAATCGGTACATAAACCGTGGGAATCAGCAGGTTCAGAGCCTATTGCAGCAGATTTAAATCATCGTTCAAACGTCAATCCTAAGCATAAGTTTACGAACTTTGTTGAAGGTAAATCAAACCAACTGGGATTAGCAGCCGCACGGCAAGTATCAGATAATCCAGGTACAGCTTACAATCCATTGTTTCTATATGGCGGTACAGGTCTGGGTAAAACCCATCTGTTACAGGCTGTGGGTAATGCTATTATTGCTCGTAAACCAAATGCTAAAGTTGTGTATATGCATTCGGAGCGCTTTGTTCAGGATATGGTGAAAGCATTGCAGAATAACGCTATTGAAGAGTTCAAGCGTTATTATCGTAGTGTTGATGCTTTACTTATCGATGACATTCAATTTTTTGCTAATAAAGAGCGTTCTCAAGAAGAGTTCTTTCATACCTTTAATGCATTATTAGAGGGTAATCAGCAAATCATTTTGACATCAGATAGATACCCTAAAGAGATTAACGGCGTAGAAGATCGTTTAAAATCACGCTTTGGATGGGGTCTTACGGTTGCGATTGAACCGCCAGAATTAGAAACTCGCGTTGCTATTTTAATGAAGAAAGCAGAAGATCATCAGATTCATTTAGCCGATGAAGTTGCTTTTTTTATTGCGAAGCGTTTACGCTCAAATGTGCGTGAATTAGAAGGTGCATTGAATCGCGTTGTTGCTAATGCTAACTTTACTGGTCGTGCTATTACCATTGATTTCGTGCGTGAAGCATTACGAGATTTATTAGCACTGCAAGAAAAATTAGTAACGATCGATAATATTCAAAAAACCGTTGCTGAGTACTACAAGATTAAAATGGCTGATTTATTATCTAAACGTCGTTCACGTTCTGTTGCTCGCCCACGTCAATTAGCAATGGCATTATCAAAAGAATTAACCAATCACAGCTTGCCTGAGATCGGTGATGCGTTTGGTGGTCGTGATCATACGACGGTACTTCATGCTTGTCGTAAAATAGCGCAATTGCGTGAAGAGAGTCATGATATTAAAGAAGACTATTCTAACCTAATTCGTACATTATCATCGTAAGTCATTATCTACTTTTACATAAACGAGTATTATGAAATTTTCTATTGAACGCAGTCTGTTATTAAAACCACTGCAACAAGTATCTGGTGCCCTTGGTGGCCGTCCATCATTACCGATCTTAGGTAATATCTTACTTCAGGTAGAAAATGGTCAACTGTCGATGACAGCAACCGATTTAGAAGTAGAACTGATCAGTAAAATAACGCTAGAAGGTGATTTTGAAGCAGGTGCTGTAACTGTACCTTCACGTAAGTTTTTAGATATTTGTCGTGGTTTACCTGATAGTGCAGCCATTACGATCGTATTAGAAGGCGATCGTATTTTGGTTCGTTCTGGCCGTAGCCGATTCACATTGGCAACATTACCAGCAAATGATTTCCCAAACATTGAAGGTTGGCAGAGTGACGTTGAGATCACTTTATCTCAAGCTCAGCTTCGTAAGCTAATAGAAAGCACACAGTTTTCTATGGCGAACCAAGATGTTCGTTATTATCTCAATGGCATGATGTTTGAAACGCAAGGTAATATCTTTCGTTCAGTTGCGACGGATGGTCATCGAATGGCCGTATGTAATATGCCGATTGGACCTGAATTACCTGAACAGCAAGTGATCATGCCACGCAAAGGAATTCAAGAACTGGTTCGCCTTCTTGACTCGCCAGATCAGAGTGTTACCTTACAATTTGGTAATTCAAATGTGCGTGCCGAAGTGAATAATTTTGTGTTTACTTCTAAGCTTGTTGATGGACGTTTTCCTGATTACCGACGTGTAATGCCGCAAAGTAGTAATAAAACATTGGAAGCCGATTGTGACGAATTACGCCAAGCGTTTTCTCGTGCTGCGATCTTATCTAATGAAAAATTCCGTGGTGTTCGCGTTAATTTAGCAAATAACCAAATGCGTATAACAGCAAACAACCCAGAGCAAGAAGAAGCAGAAGAGATCTTAGATGTAGATTTCCAAGGCGACGAGATTGAAATTGGGTTTAATGTAAGTTACGTATTAGATGTATTGAATACATTAAAATGTGAGCGTGTGCGAATTTCAATGACAACAGCGAATGCAAGTGCGTTAGTTGAAGATTGCGCTAATGATGAAGCACAATACGTTGTTATGCCAATCCGTCTATAAGATATTAATTATCAATGCCATTATCACGCTTAATTATTAATGATTTTCGCAATATAAAGACGTGCGACATTCAATTATCATCAGGATTTAACTTCGTTACTGGTGCGAATGGCAGTGGAAAAACCAGTGTTCTAGAAGCGATATACTTACTAGGGCACGGTCGTTCATTTAAAAGTTCGTTAACTGGTCGAATTATTCGAAATGACTGTAACGAGCTTTTTTGATACATGGGCGTTTTATCACACCAGAGCAGTTTGAATTACCTATCGGCATAAATAAACAGCGTGATGGAACAACAGAAGTTAAAATAGGCGGAGAAAGTGGTCAAAAACTGGCACAATTAGCTAAGGTTTTACCACTTCAGCTGATCCATCCTGAAGGATTTGAGTTAGTTACTGATGGCCCTAAATTTCGCCGAGCATTTATTGATTGGGGAGTGTTTCACGTGGAACCTGCATTTTATGATGCATGGAGCCGAGTGAAGCGACTTACTAAACAGCGTAATGCATTATTAAAAACGGCACACAGTTATCGAGAGTTAAGCTACTGGGATTTAGAACTTGCGCAATTGGCTGAAAAAATAGATCAATGGCGTGTAGACTATATCAATCACATATCTGAAGCGACTCAACAAATATGTCAGGCATTCTTACCAGAATATGACATAAAGCTGTCATACTATCGCGGTTGGGACAGAGAAACCCCATACGCAGATTTGCTCAAGAAAAACTTTGAGCGCGATAAACAGCTGGGCTATACCGTCGGCGGCCCAAATAAAGCCGACTTACGAATTAAAGTTGCAGGCACTCCTGTTGAGGATGTGTTGTCTCGTGGTCAACTTAAGTTGATGGTATGTGCGTTACGATTAGCGCAAGGACAACATTTAACTGAGGCAACAGGAAAGCAGTGCATCTATTTAATAGACGATTTTGCTTCTGAACTGGATAGTCACCGCCGCCAATTGCTGGCTCAATATTTGAAACAGACAAAGGCACAGGTGTTTATCAGTTCAATAACTGCTGATCAGATTGCAGATATGCATGATGAAGAAAGCAAGATGTTCAAGATAGAACATGGCAAAATAGCCCAAGGATAAAAACGCGAGAGTAACTCATGTCAGAAAATTATGATTCATCGAGTATTAAAGTACTAAAAGGTCTGGATGCGGTACGTAAGCGTCCGGGTATGTATATCGGCGACACCGACGACGGTACTGGTCTTCACCACATGGTGTTTGAGGTTGTCGATAACTCAATCGATGAAGCTCTTGCTGGTCACTGTAATGATATTATTGTAACGATTCACGAAGATAACTCTGTTTCTGTTAGTGATGATGGTCGTGGTATTCCAACTGAAATCCACGAAGAAGAAGGCGTATCAGCAGCAGAAGTTATCATGACGGTACTTCACGCTGGTGGTAAGTTCGATGATAACTCATACAAAGTATCAGGCGGTCTTCACGGCGTAGGTGTTTCGGTTGTAAACGCATTGTCTGAAAAAGTTGAACTAACGATTCATCGTAAAGGTGAAATCTTTCAACAGACGTATTGTCACGGTGAACCTCAAGCGCCATTAGCGGTTGTGGGCACAACAGACACGACAGGTACTAAAATTCGTTTTTGGCCTAGTGATCAAACATTCACAAACGTTGAGTTTGTGTATGACATCTTAGCTAAACGTCTACGTGAACTTTCTTTCTTGAACTCTGGTGTGTCTATTATTCTACAAGACATGCGTGAAGAAGATAAATCTGATCACTTTATGTTTGAAGGTGGTATTCAAGCGTTTGTTACTCATTTAAACCGTAATAAAACGCCTGTTCACCAAAAAATATTCTATTTTGATTCAGAGCGTAAAGAAGACGGTATTGTTGTTGAAGTAGCAATGCAGTGGAATGATTCTTACCAAGAGAACATCTTCTGTTATACCAATAACATCCCACAACGTGATGGCGGTGCTCACCTATCTGGCTTCCGTTCTGCGTTAACACGTACTTTGAACTCGTTCATGGACAAAGAAGGCTTTTCTAAGAAAGCAAAATCATCAGCATCAGGTGATGATGCTCGTGAAGGCCTAACTGCTGTTGTTTCTGTTAAAGTGCCTGATCCTAAGTTCTCAAGCCAAACTAAAGATAAACTGGTTTCTTCAGAAGTGAAGTCTGCGGTTGAATCGGCAATGAATGAAAAATTAGCTGAATTCTTAGCGGAAAACCCAGGTGAAGCGAAAATGGTTTGTTCTAAAATCATTGATGCGGCTCGTGCACGTGAAGCGGCTCGTAAAGCTCGAGAAATGACTCGTCGTAAAGGCGCGTTAGATATTGCAGGTCTTCCTGGTAAGCTTGCTGATTGTCAGGAAAAAGATCCTGCACAATCTGAACTATATATAGTGGAAGGGGACTCTGCTGGCGGTTCAGCCAAGCAGGGACGTAACCGTAAAAACCAAGCGATCCTTCCGCTGAAAGGTAAAATTCTAAACGTAGAAAAAGCACGTTTTGATAAAATGATCTCTTCTCAAGAGGTTGGAACACTAATTACTGCATTAGGTTGTGGTATTGGTCGTGACGAATACAATCCGGATAAACTACGTTACCACAACATCATCATCATGACCGATGCCGATGTCGATGGTTCTCACATCCGTACTCTACTTTTGACTTTCTTCTATCGTCAAATGCCTGAGCTGATTGAACGTGGCTACATCTACATTGCTCAACCACCACTTTACAAAGTGAAAAAAGGTAAACAAGAGCAATATATTAAAGATGAAGAAGCGATGGGTGAATACCAAATCACGCAAGCGTTAGACAATGCGGCGTTATTTGTTAACCCAAATGAGTCAATCTTCGGCCAAGAGCTTGAAAATTTAATTCGTACCTTTAATGGTGTGGTTAAATTACTTGAGCGTATGAGTCGTCGTTACCCATTACCGCTATTAAATCGTTTAGTTTACACGCCTCGTTTAACTCAAGAAGAGTGTGAAAACGAAGCGACAGTTCGAGCGTGGACTGAGGCATTAGTTGCTGATCTTAACGAGCATGAAACAGGTGCAAGCCAATATAATCCGGCTCTAGATTTTAATGAAGAGTTAAACATTCACCAGCCTAAGCTTGTTGTTCGTACTCACGGTGTTCAGCATGAATACGTATTAAGTGCAGATCTGCTTAACTCGAAAGAGTACGGTCGTATTGCTGATTTATCAGAAGCGCTTAGTGGTCTGATTGAAGAAGGTGCTTATGCACAACGTGGCGAGCGTAAGCAACCAGTAGAAACACTGGATGAAGCGATTGCATGGTTAATTAAAGACTCTCGTCGTGGTGTTTACTTACAGCGTTACAAAGGTCTAGGTGAAATGAACCCAGAGCAGCTTTGGGAAACAACGATGGATCCTGATTCCCGCCGTATGATGCAAGTAACTATCAACGATGCAGTAAGTGCGGATGAGTTGTTTACTACGTTAATGGGTGATCATGTTGAGCCGCGTCGTAACTTCATTGAAGAGAACGCACTACGTGTAGCTAACTTAGACGTATAAATTTTTAATTCTATATTTTGCCAGTTAGTCCTACTTCTGCGTCGAAGGTGCTCACTTATGTTCATAAGCTCCGCGCCTTCTTCTTGAATTAGAACGAACTGACTTCATCTAGAATCATAAATGCTAAGTTGAAAATTAAGAAGCACTGCTGTTGGCGGTGCTTTTTTTTGTCTGGAATTTGGGGTTTATTTTTATTTATTGTTCAGAGGGTTAGCGGTATTTTTGGTTTAAATCGAAAAATAAATAGCCAGCATCTCTTGAAAGTAAAATCACTGGGCCACATATCTAGTTATGAAGAGGATGCCGAAAGGGTCTTCTGAGAAATGACTTGTCCAAAATGGAAAGTCTTATAATTTGATAGAGGCAACTAAGGACCCAAGTTTGGGGTAGTTGTACTCACTATTGCTTAAAGTAAAGGATAGTATTATGCGTAATGTAGATTTCACTCCACTGTACCGTTCAGCAATTGGTTTTGATCGTCTTTTCAATCTAATGGAAAACAACACGGCAAAAACAAATGGCGGTTACCCTCCGTATAACATCGAGCAAAAATCAGAACATAACTACCGTATAACCATGGCGGTGGCGGGTTTTGCTGAAGAACAGATCGATTTAACTCAACACGAAAACATGCTGATTGTGCGTGGTGAACGTCCTGATGCTGATGAAACTAAAACCTATTTATACCAAGGCATTGCAGAGCGTAACTTTGAGCGTAAATTCCAATTAGCGGATTACGTAAAAGTGGTGGGTGCAACCATGGAAAATGGTTTGCTGCATGTTGATTTAGAACGTGAAATTCCAGAAGCGATGCAACCACGTAAGATTGCGATTAACGGCAATAATTTACTGGAAAGCTAATCGTAGATTGGTAAGAATTTGAAATGAAGGCGCTGTGATAGCGCCTTTTTTGTGTCTGCTAGATTATTCGTTAATTAATGGCTTATTGCTTTTCCATCACCAATAAATGGCATCGGTAGGAGTGGTTCATTTAGCGATGACAAACAGAATTGCTGATTCCAAAGCAACAAACCATTAGTTGAGTTAATTACAAAAGCAATGAATCATGAGTACCATAACTCACCGCTTTTTATCTACTCTGAATACGCCTTCAGTACTTCTTCTGCAATAATATCGATGCCTTTTTGCATCATGGCTTCATCTTGTACGTAGTTCATGCGTAAGCATTGGTGAGCATGATCCCAATTGTCGTCTTGGCCGATAAAGAAATACTCTCCCGGAACAATTAATACGCCACGCGCTTTCAAGCGTTTGTACAGTTCCATCGTTGTGACTGGTAGCCCATCAAACCATAACCATAAGAAAATAGCGCCTTCAGGTTTATGAATACGAAAACGAGGATCGGTAATCGCGGTTTGTAGCATCTTAACTGCGGCTTGAGATTTATGACGGTAGAACGGCTGTATTACGTCTTCACTTAAACGCAATAAATCACCAGACTCAATCATGTGCAGGCCTAATGCTGGTCCCATGCTTCCTGGTGCTAAACTGATAATGCCGTTTAGATTGGTCATCGCTTCCGTCATTTTCTCATTGGCAATCACGATGCCACAGCGTAAGCCCGGTAAACCTAATTTAGAAAGGCTCATACAAAGAATGGTATTTTCATTCCAAAATGGCGTGACTTCTTCAAAGATAATATTCGGGAAAGGGGTGCCATAAGCATTATCGAGAATTAATGGAATATTATTTTCACGCGCTAGTTTATCCAGCTTAATCACTTCATCATCAGTAATTACATTGCCAGTAGGGTTGGTCGGGCGAGAAATACAGATAGCGCCAACCGAGTCATCGACTTTCAGTTGACTAAAATCAACATGGTATTTGAACTGACCATTATCGAGCAACTCAATCTCTGGACGATAAGAAATGAAGCTATCAACTTCTAATTCAGAGTCTGCATAACCAATGTATTCAGGTGCTAGAGGCAATAAAATTTTCTTTTTAGATCCATCAGCATAAGTACCCGCTAATAAATTGAATAAGCTAAAAAATGCACTTTGAGAACCATTAGTTAAACTGATATTTTTAGAGCTGATATCCCAACCGTAGGTTTCTTTAAGTAGGTTAGCTAGTGCTTTCACAAAGCTGTCTTTACCTTGCGGGCCATCATAGTTAGCCATCGCTGCAACCAATTCACCAGAATCGAGCATTTTTTGTGAGGCGTCTTTAAAGTAGTCGAGCATGGCGGGAATGCCTGCAGGGTTACCGCCACCGAGCATGATTGCTCCAGGAGTGCGTAGGCCATCATTTAGGTCATCCATTAGTTGGGTGATCCCGCTGTAACGAGTAAATTTTTCGCCAAATTGAGTAAACTTCATTACGACTACCGTGATAATTAGAGAGTGGATGTATTGATTGTTTTAACAACATACCTCAACGCCAAACAGAGATAAAGAGCCAAGATGAGCCCTTATTTCACTCATTAGGCTGTAAACTCAACGTGATTTTACATAAAGTGCTTATTTTTGCTACTCCCAAAGGGGTCAGCGAGGTATACTTCTTGGTTATATTTATCAACCATCGCGCGAATTAAATTATGCAAAAATACGATATCAAAACCTTCCAGGGAATGATCCTCGCGCTGCAGGATTATTGGGCACAACAAGGTTGTACTATTGTACAGCCACTAGATATGGAAGTGGGTGCAGGTACATCTCATCCAATGACATGTCTGCGTGCACTTGGCCCAGAGCCAATGGCTACCGCTTATGTTCAACCATCTCGTCGTCCTACGGATGGCCGTTATGGTGAGAACCCAAACCGTCTGCAGCACTACTATCAATTTCAGGTAGCGTTAAAGCCTTCTCCAGATAACATTCAAGAGCTGTACTTAGGTTCTTTAGAAGTGCTTGGTATCGATCCACTTGTTCATGATATTCGTTTCGTAGAAGACAACTGGGAAAACCCAACATTGGGCGCTTGGGGTCTAGGCTGGGAAATCTGGCTAAACGGCATGGAAGTAACGCAATTTACTTACTTCCAACAAGTTGGTGGTCTTGAGTGTAAACCTGTTACTGGTGAAATCACTTATGGTATCGAACGTCTTGCTATGTACATCCAAGAAGTAGATTCGGTTTACGATCTTGTATGGAACCATGGTCCTCAAGGTGTGGTTACTTACGGTGACATCTTCCACCAAAACGAAGTTGAGCAATCGACTTACAACTTTGAACACGCAGATGTTGATTTCCTATTTGGTTTCTTCGATCAGTGTGAGAAAGAGTGTAAAGAATTGCTTGAGCTTGAAAAGCCGCTACCTCTTCCAGCGTACGAGCGCATTCTAAAAGCAGGTCATGCATTCAACCTGTTAGATGCTCGTAAAGCTATCTCTGTAACAGAGCGTCAGCGTTATATTCTTCGTATTCGTAACCTAACTAAATCGGTTGCAGAAGCATACTATGCATCACGTGAAGCGCTAGGCTTCCCTATGTGTCGTTCTAATAAACCGACAGCAACTGAGGAGAAGTAATCATGGCGAAGAATTTTTTAATCGAATTAGGTACTGAAGAGCTTCCACCAAAAGCACTTCGTTCATTAGCTGAAGCGTTTGCTGCTAATTTTGAAGCAGGTCTTAAAGCGGCTGATTTAGCACACCAAGGTGTTAAATGGTACGCAACTCCTCGTCGTTTAGCGCTTAAAGTGGCTGAATTAGATGAAGGCCAAGCGGATAAAATCGTTGAGAAACGTGGTCCAGCTATCGCGTCTGCATTTGATGCTGACGGTAATCCAACCAAAGCAGCTCAAGGTTGGGCTCGTGGTAATGGTATTACGGTTGAACAGGCTGAGCGTCTAAAAACAGACAAAGGCGAATGGCTGCTTCATAAGCAATCAGTGAAAGGCCAACCGGTACAAGAGCTTGTTGTTGAATTAGCAGCAAAAGCACTTGCTGGCTTACCAATTCCTAAAGCAATGCGTTGGGGTAACTCAGACATTCAATTTATTCGTCCAGTAAAAACACTGACTATCCTATTGGGTGATGAATTAGTTGAAGGCTCTATCCTAGGTGTTGCTTCTGCTCGTACTATCCGTGGTCACCGTTTCATGGGTGAAAGCGAGTTTACGATTGATTCTGCTGACCAATACCCTGCGATCTTAGAAGAGCGCGGTAAAGTAATGGCTGACTACGATGCGCGTAAAGCGATCATCCTTGCTGGTGCTAAAAAAGCAGCAGAAGCGGTTGGCGGTATTGCGGATCTAGAAGATGAGTTAGTTGAAGAAGTAACGTCTCTTGTTGAATGGCCAGTGGTATTAACCGCTAAGTTCGAGCAAGAGTTCTTAAACGTTCCTTCAGAAGCGCTAGTTTATACAATGAAGGGCGATCAAAAGTACTTCCCAGTATACGATCAAGAGAAGAACCTACTTCCTAACTTCATCTTTGTTACTAACATCGAATCTAAAGAACCTCGTCACATTATCGAAGGTAATGAGAAAGTGGTTCGTCCGCGTCTTGCTGATGCTGAATTCTTCTTCAATACAGACCGTAAGCGTCCGCTTATCGACCGTCTTCCTGAATTAGAGCAAGCTATCTTCCAGAAGCAATTGGGTACAATCAAAGACAAAACAGATCGTATTACTGAGCTTGCTGGCTACATCGCTGAACAAATCGGTGCAGATGTTGAGAAATCTCAACGTGCAGGTCTACTTGCTAAATGTGACTTAATGACATCAAATGGTATTTGAATTTACAGATACTCAAGGTGTTATGGGTATGCACTACGCAACTCACGATGGTGAAGATGCACAAGTTGCACTAGCACTTTACGAGCAATACATGCCTCGTTTCGCTGGTGATGATCTACCAAGTACTGACGTATCTGCATCAGTAGCAATGGCTGATAAGTTAGATACGCTTGTAGGTATCTTTGGTATTGGTCAAGCACCAAAAGGTTCTGATCCATTTGCACTACGTCGTGCAGCTCTTGGTATCCTACGTATCATCGTTGAAAAAGATTACAACTTAGACCTAGTTGATCTAGTGGCTAAAGCGCAATCTCTATTTGCTCTAGAAGATGGTACAACTAAGCTAACGAATGCAAACGTAGACACTGACGTGATTGATTTCATGCTAGGTCGTTTCCGCGCATGGTATCAAGATGAAGGTTTCAGCGTAGACATCATCCAAGCGGTACTTGCTCGTCGTCCGACTAAGCCAGCTGATTTTGATAAGCGTGTGAAAGCGGTATCTCACTTCCGTGAACTAGACGCTGCTGAATCCCTAGCGGCTGCGAATAAGCGTGTAGGTAATATCCTTGCTAAATTCGATGGTGAACTGGCTCAAGAAATCGATCTGGCTCTTCTTCAAGAAGATGCAGAGAAAGTATTGGCAGAGAAAGTTGAGATCCTAGCTGAAGCACTAGAACCAGTATTTATTGCTGGTAATTATCAAGAAGCATTAAGCCGCCTAGCTGAGCTACGTGAACCTGTTGATGCCTTCTTTGATGGTGTTATGGTTATGGCTGATGATGAAGCGCTTAAGATTAACCGCTTAACGCTGCTTAATAAGCTACGTAACTTGTTCTTAGATATTGCAGATATTTCATTGCTTCAGAAGTAATAAATAGCTTTATTTAATGAAATGCCTCGCTTTGCGGGGTATTTTTTTGCTCAATTTTGCTCAAATATCATATTTTCGAGAATTAGAGGTTAATAATCGAGATAACAGTGACTACAATTGAGCTTCTTCTCTTTTATTTAGGCTGCTGATTTCGATGAAATTATCTGTATGTGCAACCCTTATTTCTCTGTCTTTAATGGTTGGATGTCAAAGCACGTCATTACCATCAACAGATAGCTCAACATCGATCTCAATTCCTGAACCGATTTCAGCAGTCCAAACTCCAGTTCAAGTTTCTGAATCTTATGAGCAGATTTGCCCAACGTTAGGGATCCAACCAGTTACAGTTTCGGTATCAGATTTTTGGTCCGAAGGTGAGGTAATTACTGATGCGTACTCCGGCAATATCGCACCAGTTAAAAATGGAACAGTGACATTAACCCCTAGTCGTCATAGTGGAGGAGTGCTCTTATTAGAGTCTCAAGCTAAAAAATCTTCTTTTGATTGGCATAGTGCAACTTTTTATTATGTCGCAACTGATCGTTTTTATAATGGTAACAGTTGGAATGATCATAGCTACGGACGTCAGGAATCGAAGTACGGTTTTAAAGGTGGCGATATCGCTGGGTTGACTCAAAAGCTAGATTATCTAGCAGAGTTAGGTGTTGATGTATTGTGGATATCAACCCCTTTAGAACAAGTACATGGATGGTTACCAAGTGAATATGGTAATAATCCCGTGTATCCGTATGTAGGAGGTTCAACGTTAGATTGGACTGAGTTAGATACAAATATGGGCAGCGAACAAGAGATGCGTGCCTTTGTTGACTTAGCGCACCAGTTAGGAATGAAAGTTATATGGAGCATGGACACTGAACCGTCTAAACCGACATTGGCTGATTTACAACAATTTGACATTCAGCCAAATCAAGAGGCTAACTTGCCAAGTTACTGGAATGAATGGCAACCTAAAGAAGGTGAAAATCTAACTCATTATCTTGATGAATTTAAGGATGAGAATGGTCAAGTCTCTGAGTGGTGGCCAGAGGTATGGTTTACTCATTCTCAATCAAAAAAGATAGCTTCTGAAAATACAAAGTTCAACGATAGTGTAGTACCTGAATTTTTCTTTAATAAACCAACGACGAAGGTGACACTTAGTCACCAAACTAAAGATGAACTTCTTACGCAATGGATCACCTCTTGGGTTACTGAATTTGGCATTGATGGCATAGTTTTAGCTCAATCTACTCCTGAGTTAACATACAAAATAGAGCAGGCAGGTAATGATGCATTTAAACAGTGGAAAGAGAGCAATCCATACAAGGCGGTAGAGTTATCTTCTTTTCAAGTAATTGATTTAGACAAACCTAATCATTCTATTGTTAAAAGTTTTCCTATTGAACAATACCAACAAGGTTGCTTAACTATTTCTAATTATCAAGAGATGGAACAAAGCTTACCAAGTTTGACGACATTAACGTGGTTTGACCAAGAGAATAAGCCAGAGTTAAGTAGTGGTAATTATGCACAATATCGCGACAGTGCCTCAGCATTACTGTTATCAGAAGGCAGTGCTTTAATCTGGTATGGCGATGAAAGTGCAAAATCTGGTGATATTTATAGTGAAATGAATTGGGATGAAATGACAGGTCTACGTTTATCATTACAATCTCACTGGAAAAAGCTATTAGCGTTTAGATCAAATCACTCTTCATTATCAAATGGTGAGAAGAAAATGGTAAAAAACAGCCTATATTATGCTTTTACTCGTGAAAATTCGACAGATAAAGTGATGGTGGTATACACCGGAGAATAATTAAAAATCAGAGTGTGATGCTTGCCATATTGCTTTTATTCTAGAGGTGATAATCTATCTTTAGGACAGGTTGTATTGGTAGATGTTTCTTAAGGAAAGGAGCTTATCATGACTCGCTTTTTAGCTATATCACCGCAAAGCCAATGTTACTTATTTACAGTAGCGTTAGCGCTTAATTTATTAGGTATGGTGTTAACCGATATGTGGGTGCCCATGGTAGTCGGGGCGATTGTCACTACTGCATTATCTGTGGATGCTTGGGTTCGTGTTCACTATGTATTACCAATGAAAAAAGAGAGATGCGTAACTTGCAACATGAGATTGAAAATATTCAAAAGCAAGTACGAGATATCAGTACACAAACTCAATAAATCGACTACTTATGATAGTTGTGTAAATAAAGGCGACAAGTGCAGTCGCCTTTATCATTTCTAAACTGGAAGTCCTTTGCGGATTAAAAACCGATAAGGAAGAGTACTGGTATCTTCCGTTATAAGTTCATGATCCATAAAGCGACAAAAACTTGGAATATCACGAGTGGTAGATGGGTCATCCGCTTTAATTAGTAACGTTTCCCCATCCTGCATCTGTCGAATTGTTTTCCTAACCATCATTACAGGTTCAGGACAGCGTAGTCCTTCTGCTTCTAGTGTTTTGGTTGCTGTATCAAAGTTGATGGTCATTACTGTATCTCATTACAATTAAAGGCGACTAAGATCATACTGCTGTAAAAAAAATAATCAATACACGTTGGCAAAGAACTGAAAAGAGAGTAAATTATTTTGTTAACAACAAATTCAACATTGGACGATTAGTTTGTTGTCTTAGCCATTCTAGTTATGGATAGAAAAAGCAACAGAAGGATCGCCATTATGCTTACTCAAATTGATCGCCTAACTATTTATTGTGTATTGTGCTTTGTAACTATTTGCTCTTTAGTTCTACGTACACCTGAGAACATGAGTCTGTTCCCATTAGTAAGTCTTGCCTCGGTAATGATTGCCTTAACCGTAGAGCTAAAGACATGGACAGAAAGTGAAGCAGCAGAAGAGCAAGATTATTAGAAGCACGCCTTACAACGTAACAATAGCCAACAGATAAACCAATATATATATTTACTCTCCAGCTTTCCCGTTTTTTATCACTCTTAGTTCTAAATAAGAAGTGTATAAATTGCGGGATTTTTTTTGTTCAAAAAACAGTTACACTCACTGAACAGTTATGCTGATTAGGTTAGATAATGGAATTAGAAGAAGTTTATCGTCGAGATTTGAATTTACTTATTGCACTCAGAGTCTTATTAGAAGAGAACAGTGTTAGCCAAGCGGCCATAAGATTGAGTTTAAGCCAATCAGCAATGAGTCGTGTTTTAGGTCGATTAAGAGATTTGCTTGGTGACCCGTTATTTACCCGTCAAGGGCAACACCTAGTTCCTACCCAAAAAGCACTAGAGATTAATGCACAGATAAATCAACCTTTAGAATCTTTACGTCAGTTACTAACCCCTAGTGACTTTACCCCAATGCATTGTGATCAGCATTTTTTAATTGCGACCACAGATTATGCGATGCAAACGATCCTGCCTTACGCTCTTCCTAAGATTTACGAACAAGCACCGAACATATCATTGGAGTTTACTTCTCTTAATCATGAGAACTTGTTTAAACAATTAAGTACAGAAAAAGTGGATATGGCGATCTGCCGTCCGATTGGTTCCGTATTACCATTGAAACAAGAAGTATTAGGGCAAGTAGGGGTGCTATGTTTGCTTTCTAAAAACCACCCGCTTGCTGGAACTCGTTTAACTCTTGATGATTACTTATCATTACCTCATGCAATGATAGCTATTAGTGATGGTGTAAAAGCATTATTGGATAATGCACTATTGGGACAAAGAGAGAGAAGACTTGTGCTGAGAGCTTATCATTTAGAAGCGGCCCTCGCGATTGTAGATAAAATGCCGTTAGTAATTACGGTTCCGGCTGATCTCGCTTATTTAGTGGCAGATCGTTATGAGCTAGTCATTAAACCTTTACCGTTTGAGTTCATTCCATTTGATTACTCTTTGATCTGGCATTCTCGTTGTGACTCTTCATCAGCACAAACATGGCTTAGACGCGTAGTAAAAGAAGAGTGTGGAAAGTTAATTGAAAAGCGCATTGAAGATATTGGCTTTGTTTAAGACGACTACTGCTTATCTTGATTGGTATTATAGTGGGGCGGTATAGCAGCATTGATCCCGTATTTAAATGTAATTGATAATATCCATATTGAATAATGCTTCCCAGAGTTATGAACTTAATTCGATTTTGGGTTAGCTCTGTCCTAACGTAGTGATTTTGAGGGAGAGAGTGATGGAACAGATATACCAGAAACCAACCAATTCATTTGTTATGGCTTCGTGGGGGGCTTTTATTATTGGTACTACAGCGTATTTATTCGGATTGTGGTACTCAAATATGGAGTTAAATGAAAAAGGGTATTATCTCTCTTTACTGCTATTAGGCTTATTTGCTGCGATTTCTCTACAAAAAACCATAAGAGATAAGCAAGAAGGCATGAATATTACAGTCATGTACACCATGTGCTGTCGAGTTGCTCTAATTGCTGCGATAGCCTTACTTGCCGTTGGATTAAGAAATGCAGAACTACTGTTAAGTGAAAAGGGATTCTTTGCAATGGCCTATACACTCTCTTTATTCTCCGTTGTGACAGTGCAAAAAAATGTGAGAGACATTGCAGCAAGTGGTGATGAAATAATAGAAACCACCGAAGAGATCATAGAGTAATACTAGGACTACTCAAGCCTTACATAGGTATCACCTAATTTGAACTCGAAATAAAAAAAGCAGCGATTAGGCTGCCTTGGTTTACTGATGTTTTCACATTAACGCTCAGCTAGGTAGGGCTTAGCGTTAAATTCTTTTTTAGTTGATAAGACTAAATTTTGATTACTACACGACCAGTGATCTGACCGTTAGTGATGTCTTCTGCTGCTTGAATTGCCTCATCAAGAGAGACTTCTTTAGTTGCTTGAGCATAGAATGAGTCAGGTAGAAGAGTTGACAGTTGTTCCCATGCTTTGATGCGTTTTTCACGAGGACACATTACTGAATCTACACCTTGTAGGCGAACATTACGTAAAATGAATGGCATTACCGTTGTTGGTAAATCAAAGCCACCCGCAAGACCACATATTGCTACTGCACCGTTATAATCAATTTGCGCTAAGACTTTAGCCAAGACTTTGCTACCAACTGTATCAATTGCGCCTGCCCATAGTTGTTTTTCTAATGGTTTTGCTGGCTCTTCTAGTTCACTACGCTCAACAATGCGCGATGCGCCTAATGATTTAAGCAGCTCGCCATTTGAAGAAGCTCGGCCAGTTACCGCTGCAACCTTGTAACCTAATTGGTTAAGAAGAGTGATAGATACACTACCTACACCGCCACTTGCACCTGTTACTAGGATCTCACCATCTTCTGGTTTGATGCCTGCATCAACAATCGCTTGAACACATAACATAGCTGTAAAGCCTGCAGTACCAATAGCCATTACTTTTTTTGCATCTAAGCCTTTTGGCATAGGCAC
This sequence comes from Aliivibrio wodanis, assembly GCF_052920805.1. NCBI lineage: Bacteria > Pseudomonadati > Pseudomonadota > Gammaproteobacteria > Vibrionales > Vibrionaceae > Aliivibrio > Aliivibrio wodanis. The sequence continues at coordinate 2,328,709 of NZ_JBREXA010000002.1, read as the reverse complement.
TAACCAATCACCATTTAGGCTCGCTTTTTCAGCCATGCCGCCCCAGTGACCTTCACCAACACCCCAACCAGTAAGTACAACTTCATCGCCTGCTTTATAACGAGGATCATCTGATTGAGACACAATACCGGCTAAATCAATACCAGGAACCATAGGGAAGTTACGAACAATGCGTCCTTTACCAGTAATCGCTAAGCCATCTTTATAGTTTAGAGAAGAGTAGTTTACATCGATTTTCACGTTACCTTCAGGCAGTTGAGACTCGTCGATCTCAGTAACGGCAGCAATGGTATTTCTCTCTTCTTGATTCAGAACTAGTGCTTTAAACATAACGAACTCCAATAAGGATAAATAACGACTATCAAACGGTGTGTTTGACCAATGAGATAAGTGTAGGTGAGTTAGTCAAATAAAAAAAATGATACTTAAACATGACTAATATGCATTTTTTGCATAGATCTTCTGGCGATATTTTTTGCAATAAAAAGAAAATAAGATCTTTACTTTTTATTAGATCGTGCTATTTTGCTTCCTTGCTCTGATGTATAGAGTTATTAATACAAGCAATAAGTACAAGTAAAACCCTCAGAAAAATATCTTCGAAAAAGCTATTATCTCCGTGTTTCATTTCACTTTTCCAATTATTAATAATTGAACATTTCAGCAGATCGTTAGCAGCGAATAAGCCTAACTGGATCTATTTATAATGTAATATGACCGTGTGCTATCGAAGTTGTGAAATACGTTGGCTTTATACCTAATATCGTTATTGGGCTATCTACTTTTTTAAACCGTTATTTTAAAGATAAGTAGATTGATGAGGTAAAGAACGTACAACTTCTCTATGTATAAATTACATAAGATAAATATCTCTTCTCAGGCTAAACAAGCGCATCGTATTGATGCATGTTTATACTAAAGTTAAGAAGGATATCTCATGTCTAAATCAACAGGCAGAAAGCGTTTTTGGTTCCACCAAGCGCGTGATACAAAAATCATCTTAAAAAAATAAGATGAAAAATTGATACTAAATTAAAGTATCACCTCGAAAAAAGTCGCCCAAGAAGGCGACTTTTTTAGTTTTTACGTTTTGTTTTTTTAGTGCAAGATATTTAAGGGCGCTCAAACACGGTAGCAATACCTTGTCCAAGACCAATACACATGGTTGCGACACCCAGTTTAGCACCTGTACGTTCCATGTTATTGATTAACGTAGTGGCAATACGTGAGCCAGAACAACCTAATGGGTGGCCCAAAGCAATTGCTCCACCATTTAAATTAATCTTCTCCTCCATAACGTCCATCAAGCCTAAGTCTTTGATACATGGTAGTGATTGAGCTGCAAACGCTTCATTCAATTCGAACAAATCAATCTCATCAATCGACAAACCTGCTCGTTTAAGGGCTTTTTGAGTGGCGGGTACAGGTCCGTAACCCATGATTGATGGATCACAACCAGATACCGCCATTGAACGAACTTTAGCTCGAATGGTTAAACCGAGTTCATTGGCTTTCTCTTCACTCATTATTAGCATTGCTGAAGCGCCATCAGACAGAGCAGATGAACTCCCTGCAGTGACCGTTCCATTAGCGGGATCAAATGCAGGTCGTAGGGCAGCCAAACCTTCAAGCGTTGTTTCAGGGCGAATAACTTCATCGTGCTTTACTAATGTTAGAGCACCATGTTCATCATGACCTTCAATCGGTAAAATTTCAGAATCAAAGTGACCTTCAATCGTTGCTTTGTGTGCTTTTTGGTGTGAAGCAACGGCAAACGCATCTTGCTGCTCACGAGTAATACCGTGCATCTTACCTAGCATTTCAGCGGTTAACCCCATCATGCCAGACGCTTTAGCAACACTTTTTGATAATCCAGAATGGAAATCAACGCCGTGATTCATAGGTACATGACCCATGTGCTCAACACCACCAATAATGCAAATGTCAGCATCACCCACCATAATGGCACGAGAGGCATCATGTAGAGCTTGCATCGATGAACCGCACAAACGGTTTACGGTAGTTGCAGCGATAGACTTGGGTAAGCCTGCTAATAACGACGCATTACGAGCAATATTAAAGCCTTGCTCTAAGGTCTGTTGAACACAGCCCCAATAGATATCTTCGATTTGATTTGGATCGACCTTTGGGTTTCGTTCTATTAGACCTTTCATTAAATGTGCAGATAGGTCTTCGGCACGAGTATGACGGAATACCCCATTTTTAGAACGCCCCATCGGTGTTCGGATACAATCAACAATAACGACATTTTTCATGATAAATTCTTCCTTAAACTGATGCAGGTGATGGTGATTTAGGGGCAGGGTAATAACATTCTCCAGCCGCTGCTTTTTGTTTGATACTTTCTGGTACTTGGTAAACCGCACCGAGTTGTTCAAACTCTTTCGCCATCTCTACATAGGTTGATAATCCAATCGCATCAAGATAGCGGAAAACGCCACCTTTGAATGGAGGGAAACCTAATCCATACACTAATGCCATGTCAGCTTCTGCTGGTGAAGCAATAATGCCTTCATCCAAACAACGGATCACTTCATTAATCATTGGGATCATCATACGAGCGCTGATCTGCTCTGAGGTATAAGGTTGAGTAGTGTCTGTTACTGTTGCGATGATTGCACTGGTGCCTTCATCTACGTTTTTCTTTGGTTTTCCTTTTCTATCGACGGTATAAGCATAGAATCCAGTGCCATTTTTCTGACCGTAACGGCTCTCTTCAAACATCGCATCAATCACATCGCGTCCGTCTTTTGCCATACGATCAGGGAAACCTTGTGCCATGACAGCTTGGGCGTGATGAGCTGTATCAATACCAACAACATCAAGTAAGTAAGCAGGTCCCATTGGCCAGCCAAACTCTTTTTCCATCACTTTATCGATTTGTTGGTAATCTCCACCATCACGGAGCAGTAAACTAAAGCCTGCAAAATATGGGAAAAGTACGCGGTTCACAAAGAAGCCAGGGCAATCATTAACAACAATCGGGGTTTTTCCCATTTGTGAAGCGTACGCAACGACGCGATCAATCGTTTGTTGTGAGGTTTTTTCACCACGAATAACTTCAACCAGAGGCATGCGATGTACAGGGTTGAAGAAATGCATACCACAGAAGTCTTCTGGACGTTTTAATGATTTAGCTAGCAATGAAATCGGAATGGTCGAGGTATTCGAGGCTAAAATGGTTCCCTCATTAACTTCACCTTCTACTTCAGCTAAAACAGCCGCTTTGATTTTTGGATTTTCAACGACTGCTTCAACAATGATGTCTTTAGTTTCGATTCCACCATAGTTTAAAGATGGAGTAATGGAAGAAAGTGTTTGTGCCATTTTCAAACCAGATAAACGTCCGCGTTCTAATTGCTTATTCAAGAGTTTAGAGGCTTCGTTCATGCCTAAATCTAACGAAGGTTGAGCAATGTCTTTCATTAAAACAGGAACGCCTTTTGAGGCTGATTGATAAGCGATACCACCGCCCATGATCCCAGCGCCGAGTACGGCTGCACTTGTGACTGGTTCACTGTTTTTAACCGCTTGTTTTGCTTTACTCTTAACAAATTGGTCGTTTAAGAAAATACCGACCAATGATTTAGCCACTTCGGTTCGAGTGAGGGCAACAAAGTGTTTGTTCTCAATGGCAAGTGCTTCATCACGGCTCATGCCAGCACTTTGTTCAATGGATTTAACTGCGGTAATTGGTGCAGGGTAATGTTTCCCTGCCATTTTCATGATCATGCCTTTAGCGACATTAAATGACATTGCGGCTTCTAGTGGAGACAGTTGCAGAGGTGCTTTCTTTTGTTCTCGACGTTGTTGCCAATTCAACTCACCTGCAATAGCTTGTTTAAGCATAGAAACAGACGCGTCTATCAAGGTTTCACGTGAAACAACACCATCAACCATACCTAATGTTAATGCGTCTTTAGCTCGTTTTGGTTTACCTGTAGTGATTACTTCCATCGCTGGATCGGCACCAATTAAGCGAGGTAAACGAACTGAACCACCCCAGCCAGGCATAATACCAAGTTGTGTTTCAGGTAATCCGATAGATGCTGTTTCATCTGCTAAACGAAAATCGGTAGCTAATACACATTCACAACCGCCACCCAGAGCAAACCCAGTAATCGCGGTTAATGTAGGAACAGGAAGGTCTTCTAGTTTATTAAAGATGACATTGGCTTGGTGAAGCCACTCACTCAGTTCTTCTGGTGGGGTATCAAATAATCCAAGAAACTCAGTAATATCTGCTCCCACAATAAAGGCGTTTTTACCTGATGAAAGTAAGAGTGCTTTTAATTCTTTTTGTTCGTAAAGCGCATCAATAGCTTCACCAAGTGAATGTATAGTGGCAAGGTTGAGCTTATTTACACTGCCTGTCGCATTAAACACTAAGTGAGCAATGCCTGATTCGATGTAGTCTACAGAGAGGTTTTCACCTTGATAAATCATTTTCTATCTCCATGAAATAAGAACCAGATCCGAGTATTCGTTATTATAATAATCTGGTTTGACCAGTTAATAGTGGTGTTAAAGTGCACAGATATCAAACTAAATTTAACATTTTGTTTACGTTTGTCTTGGTTGATCACAAATTTACTTTCTTCGATTAGCGAATAAATATCAGCATAGAAAGCGTAAATGTCGTTATAAGTGATACACTTTAAGGTTCCATTTCTAGTATCAGTGTAGTCTATGAATGATCAGCCATATCAAGTACCAAAAGCGATGGCAGTATTTGAAGAAGAGATAAAAAAAAGTGTCTTTATTACCTATCTCGCTAGAACATCATCTATTGATGAAGCCAAAGCGTTTGTGGCAGAAATAAAAACGAAACATTCTGATGCTAGGCATAACTGTTGGGGTTTTGTGGCTGGAAGACCTGACGATTCCATGAAATGGGGCTTTAGTGATGATAGCGAACCTTCAGGCACAGCAGGGAAACCTATCCTTGCTCAACTAAGTGGCAGTGGAATTGGTGAAATTACAGCGGTGGTGACTCGTTACTCTGGTGGGATCAAGCTTGGTACTGGTGGGCTAGTAAGAGCTTATGGCGGCGGTGTACAACAAGCATTAAAGCTAATTGAAACTGAAGAAAAACGCATTACCGATACTGTGGTTTTACATTGTGATTATAATTTAGTGAGTTTAGTCGAAACCTTGTTGCATCAATTTGAAGGACAACAAGTGGCTGCGGATTATAGTGATAGAGTGATCATGACTGTCGAGTTAGAAAGACGCGTTATTAGTGAATTTAAAACCGCGCTAATTAACAAAAGCGGTGCCAAAATTGAATTTCCAACCCAGTAATTCAGTTCATATAAACCATTAGGATGTGAGTGACGCGAAGCGTTCAATAAATCATGCAGTTTCGTTCAATTATTCGAATCGTGGGTATTTTACTCGCGGTTTTTAGTTTTTTTATGCTGGCTCCAGCTCTTGTCGCGTTTATTTATCGTGATGGTGCAGGTGTTCCGTTTGTTATTACCTTTTTCTTATTATTGGCTGGAGGCGGTGCGCTTTGGTTTCCAAACCGACAGCATAAACGCGAATTAAAATCTCGCGATGGCTTTCTCATCGTTGTACTTTTTTGGATGGTAATCGGCAGTGCGGGTGCGTTGCCATTTTTGCTTTCTGGCTCTCCTGATATTTCGATAACCAATGCCTTTTTTGAATCATTTTCTGGGTTAACGACAACAGGGGCGACCGTTCTTACGGGGTTAGACCATTTGCCAAAAGCGATTCTATTTTATCGTCAACTTCTTCAATGGTTTGGTGGTATGGGTATCATCGTTTTGGCTGTTGCGATTCTTCCTGTGTTGGGTATCGGTGGTATGCAGTTATATCGTGCCGAAATTCCAGGCCCTGTGAAAGATTCTAAAATGACCCCTCGAATTGCAGAAACTGCAAAAGTACTTTGGTATATCTACCTAACCTTAACGATTGCTTGTACTTTAGCGTTTTGGGCTGCAGGCATGGATTGGTTTGATGCGATTTCTCACAGTTTCTCAACCATTGCTATTGGTGGATTTTCTACTCATGATGCGAGTATGGGGTATTTCAATAGCCCAGTGATTAATGGAATTACAGTGGTATTTTTGCTTATCTCTGCCTGTAACTTCTCATTGCATTTTGCCGCATTTGCTTCTGGTGGCGTACATCCTAAATATTATTGGAAAGACCCAGAATTTAGAGCGTTCATCTTTATTCAGGTACTATTGTTTCTTATCACCTTTTTATTGTTACTCAAACACAGTACTTATGATTCGATAGGGACAGCGGTTGATCAGGCTCTATTTCAGACCGTATCAATTTCAACAACTGCAGGTTTCACAACAACCAGTTTTTCTGAGTGGCCACTGTTTTTACCTGTATTACTGTTATTTTCATCTTTCATTGGTGGTTGTGCTGGCTCAACGGGCGGCGGCATGAAAGTTATTCGTATTTTACTGTTGTCACTTCAGGGTATGCGTGAGTTAAAGCGTCTTATTCATCCAAGAGCTATTTTTACTATTAAAATTGGTAGTAAAGCGTTACCTCAACGAGTGGTTGATGCGGTATGGGGGTTCTTTTCTGCTTATGCTTTGGTGTTTGTTATCTGTATGCTGGCATTAATTGCGACAGGTCTTGATGAGTTAACCGCTTTCTCTGCGGTTGCGGCGACATTAAATAACTTAGGCCCAGGTTTGGGTGAGGTTGCGGTGCATTTTGGTGAGGTAAATGATTCTGCAAAATGGATTTTAATTATCTCAATGCTATTTGGTCGTTTGGAAGTTTTTACCTTACTTATTTTGTTCACGCCGACGTTTTGGCGTAGTTAGTTTTTAGTATTAAAAAGTTTTAAGAGGTTACTGTGGAAAGAGTATTGCTTCTTCACTCAAGCCGTGAAGGTCAAACCATTAAGATATTGGATTACATTGCGACTAAGTTAGGAAGTGGTGTCCAATGTGAATTAGTAGATTTACATCAGCCGTTAACGGTTTCATTTTCAGATTATGATCGTGTAGTGATCGGTGCTTCTATCCGTTACGGTCACTTGAATAAGAAGTTGTATCAGTTTATCACTCAGCATCAAGTGGCTTTGGAACAAGCTCAAGCTGCATTTTTTATTGTGAATCTGACTGCTCGTAAAGAGGGTAAAGATACCCCAGAAACCAGTGCATATTTTAAGAAGTTCTTATTGAAGTCTTCTTGGGTTCCCGCTTTGCAAGATACGTTTGCTGGTGCGTTATTTTATCCTCGTTATAATTTTTTTGATCGCTTTATGATTCAACTCATCATGAGAATGACGGGTGGGGAGACGGATCCAACCAAAGAAGTTGAATATACAAACTGGTTGCGTGTCGATCAATTTGTTGAAAAGATTAAAAAAGGTTAATTTTCACTCGTTTTGAAAAGAATTGTGCGATAGAGATAGAAATTTTAGTTTAGATGCTGTTTTTTAGCATGTTAGCTATGGATTTTCTTGTGAAAGTCATTACAATAGCACGCACAACAGGGGTGTAGCTCCAACTGGCAGAGCAGCGGATTCCAAATCCGCGTGTTGGGAGTTCGAATCTCTCCACCCCTGCCATATTTAGAAAAGGCTCATATCGAAAGGTATGAGCCTTTTTGCTATTTGCGATTTGAGAAAAGAGCCGCGGATTCCCCCCACCATAAGAACGCGCGTGTTGGGAGTTTGAATCTCTCCACCCCTGCCATATTTAGAAAAGGCTCATATCGAAAGGTATGAGCCTTTTTGCTATTTGCGATTTGAGAAAAGAGCCGCGGATTCCCCCCACCATAAGAACGCGCGTGTTGGGAGTTCGAATCTCTGCACCCCTGCCATATTTAGAGAAGGCTCATATCGAAAGATATGAGCCTTTTTGCTATCTGGAGTTTGAGAAAAGAGCCGCGGATTCCCCCGCCATAAGAACGCGCGTGCTGGGAGTTTGAATTTCTGTCATATTTAGAGAAGGCTTGTATCGAAAGGTATGAGCCTTTTTGCTATTTGCGATTTGAGAAAAGAGCCGCGGATTCCCCCCACCATAAGAACGCGCGTGTTGGGAGTTCGAATCTCTCCACCCCTGCCATATTTAGAGAAGGCTTGTATCGAAAGATATGAGCCTTTTTGCTATCTGGCATTTGAGAAAAGAGCCGCGGATTCCCCTCACCATAAGAACGCGCGTGTTGGGAGTTCGAATCTCTCCACCCCTGCCATATTTAGAAAAGGCTCATATCGAAAGGTATGAGCCTTTTTGCTATTTGCGATTTGAGAAAAGAGCCGCGGATTCCCCCCACCATAAGAACGCGCGTGTTGGGAGTTCGAATCTCTCCACCCCTGCCATATTTAGAGAAGGCTCATATCGAAAGATATGAGCCTTTTTGCTATCTGGAGTTTGAGAAAAGAGCCGCGGATTCCCCCGCCATAAGAACGCGCGTGCTGGGAGTTTGAATTTCTGTCATATTTAGAGAAGGCTTGTATCGAAAGGTATGAGCCTTTTTGCTATTTGTAGTTTGAGAAAAGAACATGTGATGAGAGTGGGCTCTCAGACTTATTCTTACTTATTGACTATATTCATAATAGAATTAATTTATTGAGTATAAGCAGAGACAACTCATGACTACATTTCAAAAAGACTTCTTATGGGGCGGGGCAATTGCTGCGAACCAAATTGAAGGCGCATTTCAAACGGATGGTAAAGGCTTATCAACATCAGATATGCTCCCTAATGGTATTCTTAGCCCGTCACAAACAAGAGAAAATAGAACTGATGGCATAAAAGATCTAGCTATTGATTTCTATCATCGTTATCCAGAAGACATTCAATTGTTTGATGAAATGGGATTTAACTGTCTACGTCTGTCTATCGCGTGGACACGTATCTTTCCAAATGGAGATGATGCAGAACCAAATGAAGCAGGGCTTGCTTACTATGATGCTATTTTTGATGAATTAGCTAAGTACGACATTCAGCCGTTTGTGACTCTTTCACATTATGAAATGCCTTACGCTTTAGTTGAAAATTATGGCGGATGGAGCAATAGAAAGGTTATTGATTTTTTTGAACGATACGCCAAGGTAGTGTTTGAACGTTACCAAAGCAAAGTAAAATTATGGCTGACATTCAATGAGATCAATATGTCATTACATGCACCATTTACCGGTGTAGGGCTACCTGATGAGGCTGATGAGCAAAGTATCTATCAAGCGATACATCATCAATTAGTGGCGAGTGCTCGTGTGGTTAACTTATGTCATCAAATGCTGCCAGAGTCTAAAATTGGCAATATGTTACTTGGTGCAATTAACTACCCATACACTTGTCACCCTGATGATGTGTTGGCTGCAATGCATGAGAATAACCAATGGCTATTCTTTGGTGATGTACAAGTTCGTGGGAAATACCCAGGTTATATGCTGCGCTACTTCCGTGAAAACGAGATCACAATTGATATGGAAGATGGCGATTTAGAAGAGTTAGCCAAAGCAAGCGTTGATTTTATTTCATTTAGTTATTACGCCAGCGGATGTGCAAGTGCAGATCCAAAGAAAAAAGAGGTTGGTAATATTATCGCGAGTGTTCCTAACCCACATTTACAAGCAAGTGAGTGGGGATGGTTGATTGATCCGAAAGGCTTACGCATCTTATTAAACTTCTTACACGATCGTTATCAAAAACCACTGTTCATTGTTGAAAACGGTTTAGGTGCGAAAGATACAGTAACAGAAGAAAATACCATTGAAGATGATTATCGAATCGCCTACTTGAATGATCATCTAGTTCAGGCTCGCGAAGCGGTTCTTGATGGTGTGGAGTTGATGGGGTTTACCTCGTGGGGACCGATTGATTTAGTCAGTAACTCAGAAGCTCAACTTGATAAGCGTTATGGTTATATTTATGTCAATCGTAATGATAACGGTGAGGGAAACTTACAACGGCTCCCTAAAAAGAGCTTTTACTGGTATCAGAATGTAATTAAAACTAATGGAAATTCATTAATCTAATTATTTAATGTGATCTATGTCTTGTTTTTTGGGGCGTAGGTAGTAGAATTCGCAGCTTAATTAATCTTCTAGGGTTTTATAAAATGGGTTACGATTTAGGTTCTGTTTATCTTGGTGAAATCGCGGCAAAAAAAATGCTGAATGAAGTAATGTTCGGTTCGCAACAACCAAGAAATAAAAAAACAGACGTAACAAAAAAACTTTGGAAAGGATTCGAAAGCGTTAATACTAAAATGGCAAACATGGTGAGTGGCTATACTCCGGTATTAACTTGGTAAATGATTTACTGAATAATACAAAAGGTGCTTAAATTTAGCGCCTTTTTGTTTGCCATCATTAAAGGATAGGAGTAGCATTTAACTTGTTATTTGGCTGTGATACCAAATACGGGTGATGGATTTCCACCTTTAACCGCTCTAATTTTAGAGATAATGATTCCTACTGTAGCGTACCCGATCGGATGACTCTGATCATTATGGGGTAGATCCGTCTATAGTAGAGCCGTTTGTTATTTCTCTTCTCTCCTAAGATAGTCTATCCTTTTGATTCATCACTATTAAAAGATAGAACTCATGGCACATCCTCTTAATCGTAATTTTCAAAATCTATTTCAAGTGATCCGTTGGTCATTACTTGTCATTCCTGTCGCTTTGCTAGTCGGCTCATTTAATGCCTTTTTTTTATGGCTGTTAAGTGAAGCAACTCAAGCTCGTGTTGCCAATCCTTGGTTAATTTATCTTTTACCGTTGGCAGGTTTAGTGATTGTCTATAGTTACCGTAATTGGGGCAAAAACTCTGCAGGTGGAAACAACCTAATTATGGATGAGATCCATCAAGCAGGTGAGGGTGTCCCTGTTCGTATGGGACCATTGGTTTTAATTACTACTGTAATTACGCATCTATTTGGTGGCTCGGCTGGTCGAGAAGGTACGGCGGTTCAAATCGGTGGAGCAACGACCGATTGGTTATCTAAAGTATTGAAGCTCTCAGAGCAAGATCGAAGAATGATGCTCACTGCTGGTGTTGCAGCAGGTTTTGCCTCTATCTTTGGTACCCCGTTTACTGGTGCTATTTTTGCGCTTGAAGTGTTATTTATTGGGCGTATTAAATTCAATGCGATTATACCTGCGTTACTTGCTGCAATTTTAGCTAATGTAGTCGCTTCTGCATGGGGTGCTCATCATACCCATTACTTAATTAGCTTTGATCAAGTAAGTACTTTGTTTGGTCATGCGGTTGATATTGATTTGGTACTAATGGCTAAAGTCATTGTGGCTGCGATTGCGTTTGGCTTGGCTGGTTACTTGTTTGGTGAATTAACTCACGGCTTTAAAGATTTATTCAATGCCACGCTTAAAAATCCATATTTAATCGTAGTGGTTGGTGGCTTAATGGTTATTGTAATTACTCAACTTATTGGTAATTACGATTACATTGGTATCGGCGTATATCCAAGCCGTGATGGCGGTGTGAGTATAACCTCGGCGTTTACTGCGGGTGGTGCTGAGTGGTATAGCTGGATTCTAAAACTGTTATTAACAGCAATTACGTTGGCGGCTGGCTATAAAGGCGGTGAAGTAACCCCGTTATTTTTTGTTGGGGCAACCTTAGGTAATTTCTTAGCGTGGGTGATGGGTGCTCCCGTTGATCTGTTTGCTGCGTTAGGGTTCTTAGCGGTATTTGCAGCTGCTACTAATACACCTTTAGCTTGCACTATTATGGGGGTTGAGTTGTTTGGTGCTGATTACTTACCTTACTTTGCATTAGCGTGTTATACCGCGTATTACTTTAGTGGTCATACTGGTATCTATTCTTCTCAGCGTGTTGCTGTATCTAAGACATTAGAGCATGGTCGCGATCATGATGGTTCTAATAAAATTGGATCATACCGTGATTATAATTCTTCATGGTTAAAACATTTAGCAAAAAAGCTAACGAAGAAAGAGAAATAGTTTCACGTGGAACGTATTCTATAGATTAGAACCTAATGTGCTTCTCGACAAAAAGAACATTTCATTTCTTCCATACTTTCTTTATACTCCGAACACGTTCAGATTTTGATTCTAAGATCTGAAAGAAACTTGTCGGAGTGCTTAGTACTTTTATAGTACGAGCTGAGACCGCATTGCGGGATCCGTAGAACCTGATCAGGCTAATACCTGCGAAGGGAACAAGAGATAATTTTTATCTTAGTTTGTTAGTCACTAACCGAATGATTTAATGATAAATTGTAGCTAAATTTTAGCGTTAATTTATTTGTTTAATTCATAGCATATAGATACGCAGGTTTACCCTCTGTTGTATCTCAAACTAAGAACCTCTTGCTACAACTCAAATCCGACAAGCAATTATTCTATTTTTATCAAGGAATTTTGCTATGTCGTCAAGTCGCAAACAAGCACGTTTAGATGCTAAAACCAATATTGAATCGCTGTCGGTTCAACCATACCCAAACTCAAGTAAAGTCTATATCGAAGGATCTCGTCCTGATATTCGCGTCCCTATGCGTGAAATCTCTTTGGCTGACAGTTTAGTTGGTGGGACAAAAGAGAATCCAACACTAACGGCAAATGAACCTATTCAAGTCTATGACACCTCTGGTGTTTATACTGATCCAAATTACGATATCGATGTTTATCAAGGTTTACCGAAACTGCGTGAGCGTTGGATTGAAGAACGTAGAGATACCGAAATGCTGAATGGCGTTAGTTCGGTTTATTCTCAAGAACGATTGGCAGATGATACCTTAGACGAGCTTCGTTATGGAAACCTACCAACGATCCGACGAGCTAAGCAAGGGCAGTGTGTAACTCAACTGCATTACGCTCGTCAGGGAATCATCACCCCAGAAATGGAATACATTGCGATTCGTGAAAATATGGGGCGTCAAAAGTTTGCAGATGAACAGTTAAATCATCAACACCCCGGACACAGTTTTGGGGCTAACTTACCTAAAGAAATTACCCCTGAATTTGTTCGTAAAGAAGTGGCAGAAGGCCGCGCTATTATCCCATCAAATATTAATCATCCAGAAGCGGAACCAATGATCATCGGTCGTAACTTCTTAATTAAAGTTAACGCCAATATTGGTAACTCGTCAGTGAGCTCATCAATTGAAGAAGAAGTTGAAAAGCTAGTTTGGTCAACGCGTTGGGGCGGCGATACCGTAATGGATTTATCTACTGGGCGAAATATTCACGAAACGCGTGAGTGGATTTTACGTAATAGTCCTGTGCCAATTGGTACTGTTCCTATGTACCAAGCACTTGAAAAAGTGAACGGTGTGGCTGAAAACCTAAATTGGGAAGTGATGCGAGATACCTTAATTGAGCAAGCAGAACAGGGCGTTGATTACTTTACCATTCATGCCGGTTTACTGCTTCGTTATGTTCCAATGACGGCAAAGCGAGTGACGGGTATTGTTTCGCGCGGTGGCTCAATCATTGCGAAGTGGTGTTTGGCTCATCACCAAGAAAGCTTCTTATATACGCACTTTCGCGAGATCTGTGAAATCTGTGCTAAGTACGATGTTGCCTTATCTTTGGGGGATGGCTTACGTCCCGGTTCTATTGCCGATGCTAACGATGAAGCGCAATTTGCTGAATTAAGAACCTTAGGAGAGTTAACCAAAGTCGCGTGGGATTACGATGTGCAAGTTATCATCGAGGGCCCTGGCCATGTTCCTATGCATATGATTAAAGAGAACATGGACGAGCAGCTTAAGCATTGCCATGAAGCGCCATTTTATACCTTAGGCCCATTAACCACAGATATTGCTCCGGGGTATGATCATATTACATCAGGTATTGGTGCCGCCATGATTGGATGGTATGGCTGTGCAATGCTCTGTTATGTAACGCCAAAAGAGCATTTAGGCTTACCTAATAAAGACGATGTGAAGACAGGCTTGATTACTTATAAGTTAGCAGCACACGCAGGAGATTTAGCTAAAGGGCATCCGGGAGCTCAAATCCGAGATAACGCCTTATCAAAAGCACGTTTTGAATTCCGCTGGGAAGACCAGTTTAATCTATCACTTGATCCAATCACAGCACGTGAGTTTCATGATGAAACACTGCCGCAAGAGTCTGGCAAGGTTGCTCACTTCTGTTCCATGTGTGGACCTAAGTTCTGTTCAATGAAAATCTCACAAGAAGTTCGTGAATACGCTAAAGATACTGAGCAAGTGGCATTAGACCAAGCCATTGAGATTAAAATGATAGATGATCCACTTGAAGGTATGCGTCAGAAATCCAAAGAGTTTAAAGCCTCAGGTTCTGAGCTTTATCATCCAGCGGTAGAAACTGAATAGCTCATCATCTTTCTTTGAAATCAATATTGAAGTTGTATCAATAATAGTCAGTGGTGTTTCACGTGAAACATCACTTGTTTATCGAAGAAATGAGGAGAGATGAGTATGTTTACTTTTCCTAAGATTGATAGAAATAAATTTGGTCTTTACCCTGTAGTTGATGATGTGTCATGGATTGAAACCTTACTTAAGCTTGAGGTGAAAACCATTCAGTTACGTATTAAGAATCCAGAACAGTTAGATTTAGAAGAACAAATAGTTAAAGCGATAGAGCTTGGCCGACAATATGACGCTCAAGTGTTTATTAATGATTACTGGCAGCTAGCGATTAAACACCGTGCTTTTGGTATTCACCTTGGGCAAGAAGATATAGAAATAGCAGATTTGCAGGCAATATCGGATGCTGGTATTTGTTTGGGTTTATCTACTCATGATGATAGTGAGTTATTAAAAGTAAAAGCCCTAAATCCAAGCTATTTAGCGCTTGGTCATATATTCCCAACACCAACCAAAGATATGCCATCACAGCCGCAAGGCCTAGTTAACTTGGCAAAAAACCAACGGTTAGCGGGGGATACTCCAACCGTTGCGATTGGCGGTATTGACCTTTCTGTAGCGGAACAAGTATGGCAAACCGGAGTAGACAGTATTGCGGTAGTTAGAGCCATCACTCAGGCGAGTAACGTCGAAAAAGTGGTAACCAAGTTTGCTGCGATCCTTAGTACGCCAAGAGAGATGAAAGAGCCAGAGGTTGCTTATGAGTAACTTATTAATGGAAGGGCTCAATGATCAAGACTTCCTTCGATATAGCCGCCAAATCATGTTACCTGACATTGGTGAAAAAGGTCAGCTATCGTTAAGAAACAGTACGGTATTAATGGTTGGTAGTGGAGGCCTTGGTTCTGCCGTTAGTATGTATCTGGCGGCTGCTGGCATTGGAACCTTAATTATTGCGGATGGCGATAAACTTGAAATAAGCAACTTACAACGTCAAGTGGTTTACCGTAAATCTAACCTTGGTCAAAACAAAGCCATTGCGATGGCGCAACAATTAAAAGAACTAAACAGTGCTGTTACGGTTGAGGTTATCAGTCACCGTTTAAACGAACCTGAATTGTCTCGTTTCATTAACCAAGTTGATGTCGTTCTCGATTGTAGTGATAACTTATTTACTCGTCATGAAATTAATGCAGCCTGTGTGAAGAATAAGGTTCCTCTTATTTCTGGGGCTGCAATTGGATGGCAAGGGCAGTTGATGATGTTCTCTAATCAGCAACGGGGTAATCAAAAAGCATCTGCTTGCTACCATTGCTTGTTTCCATTTACTGAAAGCCAGCAAACGGAAAATTGTCAGTCATTTGGTATTGTTGGTCCAGTAGTTGGCATGATAGGAAATCTACAGGCGTTAGAAGCCATCAAATATCTTACTCAGCCAAACTGGATTAAGTGGAGCACCATTCATCAGTTTGATGGCAGAACACTGCAGTGGTCCTGCATTGATATCCCTAAAGACAACACTTGCTCTGTCTGTTGTCCATCTCAAGCGTTTCATCATGTTTCACGTGAAGTATTGCAAAGCAAAGAGTGTATTAATGGAGAATTTGTCTATGAGTAATCTAATAACAATAGAGTTGAATACTGTGGCTTATCGGATAGAGAGAATACACTCCATTCATTCTTTTTTTGCCCAGTATAAGGTAGACACTCAAGGTTGCGCATTAGCGATGAATAACCAAATAATACCAAGAGCAGAGTGGCAGACTCGTGGGCTTTCTGATGGTGAAAGCATCTCATTATTTCAAGCGATAGCAGGAGGCTAAGATGAGTGAACGGTTAACCATTGCTGGAAAATTATTTTCATCACGTTTATTTACGGGGACAGGAAAGTTTCCTAATTCAAATGTTATGCAAAAAGCACTTATAGAATCTGGTACTGAATTATCAACCATGGCGTTAAAGCGTGTTGAAGTGAATAACCCAGAAGACAATATTCTAAAACCAATTGTTGATGCTGGTATCAATTTATTGCCGAATACGTCAGGAGCAAAGAATGCGAGAGAGGCTATTTTTGCTGCTCAACTTGCCCGTGAAGCATTAGGCACTAACTGGCTAAAATTAGAAATTCACCCTGATCCTAAATATTTAATGCCGGATCCAATTGAGACATTAAAAGCAGCTGAAGAGTTAGTTCGCCAAGGTTTTATCGTTTTACCTTATTGTCATGCTGACCCTGTTTTGTGTAAACATTTAGAAGAAGTCGGTTGTGCAGCCGTGATGCCTTTAGGCGCTCCTATTGGATCAAATAAAGGAATTGCGAGTCGTGATTTTTTAGAAATTATTATCGATCAGGCTCGGGTTCCTGTTGTGGTTGACGCTGGTATTGGTGCGCCATCTCATGCTGCATTTGCAATGGAGATGGGAGCTGATGCGGTACTTGTGAATACCGCTATTGCCGCAGCAAGAAATCCCATAGCAATGGCAACTGCTTTTAAGTTGGCGGTTCAGTCAGGACGACTCGCTTACGAGAATGGTTTAGCGCCAGTAAATACCCAAGCAGTAGCATCCAGTCCATTAACTGCATTTTTAGATTGATAAGGTGAGTGAAAATGACATTTACCGATGAATGGGAAAAGTTGAATTGGGATGATGTGAAGCTCTCTATTTACAGTAAAACGACAAAAGATGTAGAGCGAGCTCTGAATAAACCTAAACGCGATCTTGAGGATTTTAAAGCGTTGATTTCCCCTGCGGCAGAAAGTTATCTTGAGCAAATGGCACAAGAATCAGCTCGTTTAACTCGTCAGCGCTTTGGACATACCATTGGGTTTTATATTCCTTTATACCTTTCTAACCTTTGTGCTAACGCATGCACTTATTGCGGTTTTTCAATGGAGAACCGAATTAAGAGAAAGACACTTAACCAAGATGAAATAGCACAAGAAATTACAGCAATTAAAGCGATGAACTTTGACAGTGTTCTTTTGGTGACAGGAGAGCATGAAACCAAAGTGGGAATGGATTACTTTCGCCAAACATTGCCACAAATAAAGCAGTCGTTTAATTACTTGGCAATGGAAGTTCAGCCGCTCGAACAAAAGGAGTATGCAGAACTAAAAACACTAGGTTTAGATGCGGTGATGGTTTATCAAGAAACTTACCATCCATCGACGTACGCTGAACATCATCTTCGTGGTAATAAAATGGACTTTGAATATCGCTTAGAAACACCAGATAGATTAGCAAAAGCTGGGGTAGACAAAATTGGTATTGGTGCGTTGATTGGGTTAGAAGAGTGGCGAACGGATTGCTTTTTTGTAGCCGCACATTTGGATTATTTAGAGCGACGATACTGGCAGACACGTTATTCGATTTCATTTCCAAGGTTGCGTCCGTGTGAAGGGGCATTGCAACCCAAGTCAATCATGAGTGATAAGCAATTAGTGCAGTTAATTTGCGCTCACCGATTATTAAATTCTGAAGTTGAATTGTCGCTATCTACTCGAGAATCTGCACATTTTAGGGATAATGTATTACCATTAGGTATCACTTCAATTTCAGCTGCGTCGAAAACACAACCTGGTGGGTACGCTAATGATGAGCAAGAGCTTGAACAGTTCTCTATTAATGATGAAAGGTCTGCTTTGTCTGTTGCTAGTGCGGTTCAGGCTAGGGGGTTTGAGCCAGTATGGAAAGATTGGGAGCGAGAATTTCAAAGTATAGAAGCGGCTCAGTATGAAAAATAATAAACTGTGAATTGAGTGTACTTATTATTGTTGCCTTTCGTATTCATTATCCTATGCTAAGTTTAAGTACTCGTTAGGGCATCAAATGATAATATCACCTGGTAATTTCATTATATCGATTTTTTTTATTGTTTTAATCATGGTACCTATGTATGTGTTTATTTACGCAGATGAGGTGATTGAGTTTAAAAAATGTCGCTTCCAGAGTGAAACGGTAATCGAATGTCTTTGGCTACTCAGTAAATAAAAGTACCACTCAATGTGAGTGGTACTTATGTCGTTTGATTACAGGCTAGTTAAAATGCTATTTACGTAATTGGCGAACTAACTCTTCTGTCGGACGAACAATAGCGACAATCATCTCATCGTACATTCCTGATGCATTGGTAGTGATGGTTAATAGGTTATCCAGCTGCTTTGATGTCGGCTTCTTACCTTTTTCAAGCTCTTGAATAACGGCTAATGTTGCTGTAGCTACTTCAATATGTTTTGCAGCTAATGGTACAGTATCAATAGAGGCGATATTATTGCTAAAGATCACTTCTGATGTTTGTGAACTTTCTAGAACGGTTTGATAGTGCTGCTTCAACGCTTTTAAATCAGCCTTATTGTTTACTGCTGTTTCTGCAAGTTTCATCATCTCTAATACCGCAAAGCTTTCTACAGGAACGGCGTCAGCAAAACGATTCAATCTTTCATATTGATTGTATAGCTCACCCTTAGGCTCGGTTGAATTAAACTTCGCCCAATTACGTGCGTAGTACTGCGCGGGTTCTGCGTAATTTGCAAAGCTCATTAATGCAGAGACATCACCACCATTGGCTATTCGTAGATATTGTTTATAACTGTTAGTTTGATGCTGTAGACCAACAGAAATAGTTGCCCAGTTGTCCATTGCTTGAAGACGTTGATACATGCTGTCTTCATCTGTTAACTCTTCAGCAGACCATAAACGTTCAGCAACCGCATAAGTACGAGGCCAAATTCGACCTTCAACGGTCAGGTCATCGTAGTTCTCTGCCCAGATAGCGGCTTCGCCACCAAGAATAAGTTTTTGTTCATTCTTATCTAAAGCAACAGGGTAACCACCATTAGGTGTTGGGATCTCTGAGTCTTTGATTGATGAGCTTGCTGTCATTTCACCTGTTGTTGGCCAACGAACATTGCCAACAAGTTGGTAGCTCTCTTTTTCAATGCTGCCATTATCAAAGGTTAGATTAAATTCAGTGTAAGACATGAAGTTATCAAAGTGACCACGGAATGATTCACCTTTGGTATATTCAATGATATCGACTTTTGCACGTGACTTGCCGTTGTAATCGGTAAAGGCACGAGCATCACCATTCTTATCAGTAATAATGGTTAGCGTCCCTTTACGCGGGCCACCTTTACCTCTTGGTTTCTGCCAAGTGTAGGTTTCGAATGTTTCACCAGTGTTCAGTTGGTCATCGACTTGCGGGCCCTTTGGCATAGGGTCGTTACGATAATGATAACTTGTTGGTTGTGGTTGATCTAAATAGAAGCCAGTTGATAGTAACCCGGCATAACCTTCTTTTGCTGCTCGACCAATACTGTCATGACCACGCCAGCTTTGAATCACAATTGAGGTTGGTAGGTCTTTATGCCAAATCTCATCCCACCCCATGATCTTCTTACCTTTGCCGTTTAGCATTTTTTCAATACGTGCATTTAGGTATGACTGTAGGCCACGGTTGCCATCAATATTGTTCTCTTTGATGAATGCTTGGATTTCTTTATTGTCACTCCATTGTTGGTAGTTTGGTTCATCACCACCAATATGAATATACTCATCAGGGAATAGTTCAGTCACTTCACTGAATACTTTGTCGAAGAAGACATAGAGTTCAGGATTAATTGGATTCATTAGAGGAACAAATACACCCCAAGCGCGTTGTTGGTCATACGATTGCTTTCCTTCACCAGACATTAATTCAGGGTAAGCGTGTGCAACTGCTGAGGCGTGACCTGGTAGTGAGATTTCTGGGATCACTCGAATACCGCGTAGGCGTGCATATTCAACAACGTCTTTTATTTCATCTTTGGTATAGAAATCACCGTCCGCGGTTTTTTCCCATAATTTAGGGTAGCTTTCGATTTGAATTCGGATAGCTTGGTCATCCCATAAGTTGCCAATGGAAGACATTCATTTTTGCTGAAGCAAAGCCGTCGATTTGACGTTTAATTGTATCGATGGTGACAAAGTGACGAGAAGAGTCAAATGAAGCCCCACGCCATGGGAAGCGAGGT
Source organism: Aliivibrio wodanis (assembly GCF_052920805.1). Taxonomy (NCBI): domain Bacteria; kingdom Pseudomonadati; phylum Pseudomonadota; class Gammaproteobacteria; order Vibrionales; family Vibrionaceae; genus Aliivibrio; species Aliivibrio wodanis. The sequence continues at coordinate 2,308,383 of NZ_JBREXA010000002.1, read as the reverse complement.
TCATCTTCAATATTAATTTGAGGAACGAAGTAACCATCTTTGGTTGTGTTAATTAATTGAAGAAATGTTTCTGCGCCACGAATTGCACCGTAAGGGCGATCTGATTCTAAGACGATTTGGTTTTTATTAATGGTTAACTCATACGATTCATCAATATCGTTATCTTGGATTTTGTTTTTTGCTGCCTTGCTAACATCAATAACTAATGTGGCTTCTTTTTTTGAGGTTGCAAATGGTGTTAGTAATGGTAATCCTGTTTGAGCTTCTACACGCTGAATGATACGTTGCGCTAGTTGTTGAATACGTTCAGATTTGTAACCATCAATATAAATACTGAAATCACTATTAATAGATACTTGACCTGATTTTAACTCTACAGATTGTGGATATGGCATCAAATTTAAGTCGGTATTTGGTGCTGAGGCGATTGATGATGCACTAAAAAGAAGGCTTGAAACGGTAAGAGTTAAAAGTGTTTTTTTCATTATGTGTAATCCTATAATCCTTTAAGTTCGAGAGAAGGATTACTTATAATAGGTTATCTGTATGTGATCCGTTTATCGTTCTGTATCAGTGATATTGAGTGTCTTGTCATTAATGAGATGTTGTGCGGCAAGGTATTTTTTTTGATACATCAGATTACATAATAAATTTGAACTGTAGCATGTTTCACGTGGAACCTTTATTTTCGTCAAAAAAAATGCCACGCTATTAGCGTGGCTTTAAATTGTTTTTTTGTGCGTAATTAATTGCTGTAACTTAATTCAGCAGTGGCCTGTCTAAGCCACTCTTTTACTTCACCGTCGACTAATGGGCTGACTTCACTCCATACTTTCTGATGGTATTCATTTAACCATGTTAGTTCTGGACGATTTAGCATATCAACATTAATTAGACGCTTATCTATAGGGCAGCGTGTTAATGATTCAAAACCAAGTACAGAGAAATCTCCTTTAGTTTCAATCTCAACTACAAGCTCTAAGTTTTCAATTCGAATACCAAATTCATCAGCACGGTAATAACCTGGTTCGTTAGATAGCACCATACCTGGAAGTAGAGCGACGGTATTTACTTTCTTAGAAATCCCTTGAGGGCCTTCGTGAACACTTAGGAAATGACCAACACCGTGACCAGTACCGTGATCGTAATCGTAGCCTTGTGCCCATAAATGTTGACGAGCAAGGATATCTAATTGGTGACCACAGGTACCTTTAGGGAATCGAGCTGAAGCTAAACCAATATGACCTTTTAATACCAAAGTAAATTGCTGTTTGATTTCATCACTTGGTGTACCAACAGGGAGTGTGCGAGTGATGTCTGTTGTGCCATCAGGATATTGACCACCTGAATCAACAAGGTACAAACTGTTCATTTGCAGCTTACCTGGTTCTGGCTGGTTTTCATGATTGTAGTGACACATTGCTGCATTGCCAGCAGCTGCTGAGATAGTATCAAAGCTTAGATCGACCAGTGTTTTATCTTCTTCACGGAAGCCTTGAAGTTTGTCAGCAAGAACCGCTTCATTATGTAAGTTACCCGCTTCGATTTCGGCGTCAAACCATGTTAAGAATTTTACCATCGCAGCACCATCACGAACGTGGCAAGCTTTCATTCCTGCTTTTTCTGTTTCATTTTTTGCGGCTTTTGGCAATAAACACGGATCAGCAGCTTCAATGATTTCAGCTTTTTCCTCGGCAAGGACTAATGACATCCATGCGTTTGATGTTGCTGAATCAACAAGTACTTTTTGGCCAGAAAGTGATTGAAGGGTAGATTCAAGCGCTTCTGGTTTATGAACTCGAACACCCTGACCAACGTGTTCAATAAAGTTGGTTGGGAGGCGAGTCGGGTCTAAGAAGAAATCAACACTTTCATCGGCATGAATGATTGCATGAGAAAGAAGAACGGGTAAACGAGATACGTCTAAGCCACGTATATTCAATAACCAACAGATAGAGTCTAGTTGCGTTAATAGTGCAGCATCGGCATTTTTCTTTGTGACTTCTTGAGCGATCTCTCTACGTTTATCTGCACTTGATTGGCCAACAAGCTCTAGCTCCATTAAGCGAACGTCAGACACTTTTACCTTTGGACGATCGGCCCAAATAAGATCAATTGGATTGCTGTTTATTACTTCAAGCGTTACATAATCATCAACGGTTGCTGTTGCATTTTTTAGCCATTGCGCAGTGTGCATACGAGCATCGATAGCGACTTTTGCATTAGTTTCTAATGTGTCTTTAATCCATTCTAATAATGGTTCTTCATGAAGATGGCGATATTCAAATACATCAGCAGGGACTTGTTTACGAACTTGAACGGTATAGCGACCATCAACAAAAATAGCTGCTTTATCTTGAGTAATAACAGCAGCACCGGCAGAGCCAGTAAACCCTGTTGCCCATAGTAGACGTTCATTATGCTCTGGAATGTACTCGCCTAAAAACTCATCTTCATGTGGAATAATAAGCGCATCGAAATTTTGTTGAGCAAGCCATAAGCGAAGTTGCTCAATACGTTGAGACGTTTGTGGGTGCATTTGAAGTGTCCTTTTATTGTTCTGTCCGTATATTTCGAGGCAGAAAGTAGGGTTGATTCTTTGGCTATAACCTATCGTTTTTATGCGTTATCTGCAATTGTTGATGCTGATAAATCTTGGCAGTGGCTGATTATAGTATTGCGAAGCCAACAATTAGCAGCATCATTCTCTTTTTGTTGATGCCAGAAAAGCGTATAGGCCATCTGAGGTAACTCTGTTGGTAAAGGTAAAACAATCAAATTAAGTTGTTTTGCAATCAGCTTAATGAAGTGACTAGGAGCAGTAAATACTAAGTCAGTATGAGTACATAAACTCGCTGCGCTATTAAAATCAGGTACGATAATTCCAATGCTTCGCTCTAGCCCTTTTTCTGCCAATTTATAATCCAACAACCACTGATCTTTACCATCACAGCGTACTTGAACATGACGTTGCTGCAAGTAAGTATTTAATGTCCATTCTTGAACTAGCACCGGGTGGTTTGGGCGAACCAAACACATTTGGCTATCTCTGTATATCTCTTGCCCGCGAATATCAGCAGGTGTTTGCATAGTAATGTTGGCGTATTTAGGGTCTAAATCTTTCCCTGTAATACCAATGTCCATTTCTCCTGATTGCAGCTTTTTAATAGTTTCAGTATCCCAAGCATGAGTATCTAGCATCACGTTAGGGGCTTTATTTAAAATATAAGACATAAAGTGTGGCAATAATAATGGATAAGTACTCTCTACTAAACCAACTCGAAAACGATAATGACTGCGTTGAGGATCAAATTCTGCTTCTTCGGTAATTGTTTCTAAATGACTTAATAAAGTATGTAAACGCCCTTGGAGACTAATTGCTTTTACGGTTGGTTGTAATCCATATGCACTACGTGTAAAGAGAGGGTCATCAAATTGATTTCGTAATTTTGCTAGATTTTTACTAACGGCTGATTGACTTAAACAGAGGCGCTGAGCAGCACGAGTTACGCTTTTTTCTTCTAGTAATAAGTGAAGAGTAAGAAGTAAATTTAAATCGATTTTAGTTAGCTTTTCGAAAAACATAGAGATATTCCAAACTAGAATGTTAGATCTGAATATAAACCATTTCTGTTCATATCTCTAATTGAGTACACTCTACTGACTATTTTAGGAGTTACCCATGCACACGCCAGTTTCAGCTCAACCTACAACACCGCTAGTTAAACCATCAGATAGAAAGATTATCACTCTGATGGTTATTTTGGTTTTATTTAGCCCATTAGCAATTGATATATACCTTCCCGCACTACCTATGATGGTTAGTGAATTTCAAGTTGCTTCAACGTTAGGTCAAGATACGATTACTTGGTTTATGTTTAGTATGGGACTTGGTCAATTATTTGCAGGCCCATTAGCGGATCGATATGGCCGTCGTCCGATCGCATTAACAGGTATCGTGATTTACGGTTTGAGTGCTGCGCTTGCTTATTCTGCACAAGAGATGGAAATGCTATTAATTGCTCGACTACTGCAAGGCTTTGGTGCTTGTGCAACGTCGGTCGCTGCATTTGCTTCAGTTCGCGATTCGTTTGGAGCAGAAAAAAGTGGTCGAATGATCAGTTATTTAAATGGGGCAATTTGCTTTATTCCAGCATTAGCACCTATTTTAGGTAGCTATTTAACTCTTCACTTTGGATGGCGTTCAAACTTTAGTTTTATGGCAGGCTTCGCACTAGTAGCTTTAGCGTTAATAGCGATTAATTACAAAGAAACAAAACCCCAAGATACAGTACAAGCAGGACGATTAATTAGTCCATCTCGCTATTGGTCTGTACTGCAGCATCCCACGTTTTTATTTCACGCAACCTTATGTATGTTAGCGATGGGCGTTATCTTGGCTTATGTTACTTCTGCTCCGGTTTTTCTTATCGATAAGTTAGGACTAACAATGCAGGAATTTACTAACTGGTTTGCAGTGAACGCAGTGCTTAATATTATGGCGTGTTTTGCTGCACCTAAATTCATGATCAGATTCGGAACCCGAAAAGCACTACTTTTTGGCCTGAGCGTACTTATTGTCGCTGGCGGATTAATGCTTGGTTTCCAACATATTCAGCAAGCTTGGGCGTTTATGATCCCGATTTTCTTCTCGTCAGTAGGCTTCGCATGGGTACTGGGTTCGGCGGCAGGTAAGGCATTAGCACCTTTTGGTGATAGAGCGGGTACTGCAGCTGCATTATTAGGGTTGTTTCAAATGAGTGGTGCAGGCATCATTGTTGGCACAATGCAAAGATTAGCACTCCCTTCTGCACAGCTTTTAACTCTTATGATGTGGCTCCTCATCCCAGGCTTGCTGATTTTATTAACTAAAACAGGACAGCGCTGGCATTCTGGTGTGATTAGTGAATGAACTATCTAAATTGAATAGAAAAAGAGTGCTTTTGTTTTTAATATATTCAGTTAGTGTAATTTTCAGTGTATATTTAATACTTAGATGATGATTAATTGAATACTAAAGGCAAGCACATAATGTCGATGTCCGTTATTGAAATGGCTCGTGTTCTAGAGCAAATGGAAGAGTCACCAGAAAAACTAATGTTTGGTAAGCTTCTGTCTGAGTTAGGCAATCAAAGCCAAGAACGAGTACGAAGCGCTGCACGACAAGTGTCTGTTCCAACTTTGCGTGATCTTATTTACCAATTCCAAGTGGTAATCGAAGAGCGTAAGGGTGAGACCACTAAAAAATTAGCTGAAGAAATGGCTAAAGAAGGGGTTTCTTTAGAGGACTTTCAAGCTTATTTAACAAGTAAATAAGCAATTGAAGTAATGATAAAAAGCAGCGAATATTCGCTGCTTTTTTTATGCCAGAAATCTAAAAAATGTTTGATTTAACTTTCAGCCATCTTGGTTTGTTCTTTTTTCTTACCATAGAATTGCTGTATCAATAATCCACATACAATCATTACTAAACCAATAAGAGTTGATGGGTGGATCTCTTCACCAATGATATTTGCTAGAAGTAGTAAAGAGATAAATGGAGACGCAAAAATTAGGTTACTTATACGTGCTGTATTTTGAGTTAAACGCAGTGCTGATAACCACAATACAAAAGTGATCCCCATTTCAAATAACCCCACATAACTGACAGCAAGCCATCCACTTATTGGGATATCCCCCCAAGATGCACCTTCATAAATACTTAAGCCAATCGCTACAGGTAAAGCCACTAAGAACCCAAGCAATAACCCTAAAATAGGATCGGCTTTATTTTTAGCATTTAAAATCCAATAACCAGCCCAAAGCAGTGTTGAGAACAATGCAAGCCCAACGCCTAGAGGGCTATCAAATTCTAGTGCCAGAACATCACCTTTGGTAGCAATAACAATTACACCGAGATAGCCTAAAACACAGGCCACCCAATCTTGCTTTCTTATCTTCTGGCCAAGAAAAACAGCTGCCATTAACGTGAGGGTGATCGCCCAGCTGTAGTTTAAGGGTTGAGCTTGTGAGGCGGGTAATAAGTCATAAGCTTTAAATAACACTAAGTAATATGCTAGTGGATTAATTGCGCCTAATAAAATGTAGTACCAAGGGTTAGCAACAAAGGTATCGACTAATTTAGATAAAGTGTTTTGATAAACAGCAACACCAACTAAAGCAAAAATAGACACTGCACTGGCAACCGTTAGCATCTGAATAGGAGTAAAGTGTTCTAGAGTGATTTTAAAAGCGGTAGCAACCGTTGACCAGAGTAAAACAGCAGCGATCCCAAATCCTAAAGCACGACGTTCGTTCATTATTATTCTCTGTTAGAAATCCATTTAGATCTGGAGTGTACCTGCGCTTACCGAATAGTGTTAACTGGACATTTATCCAGTATCAAAATATTCTATAAGAATTAGTTTTTGTATTGAGTGAGTTATGGAATTTTTTAATCAATTTGGTGGACACTTATTATTTGGTTTTGTGGGAGCAAGCATTGCTTATGCTGTTGCACATGTACTAACAAAAAGTCGTAATCAACAAGAATTAGCCTTATTAGAGCATGAATTAGAATCAGAAAAAAAACTTTCATTAACTCAATTAAATCAACTCAATGTGCAGTTAGAGAAACAACAAAGTGAGTTGGATGAACTGGATCTCGAAAGAGATAAGCTTGCCCAAGAACAAAAACAATCTCATGGTCGTTTAATGGCAGCAATGGAAAAGCTACGTTATTTTGAAGCCATCCAAAAAGAGAAAGAATTCTTAACTCAGCAACTCGAATTTTCACGCCAAGCCAATTCGAATGTAGAAGCAGAGTTACGAGAGCAAGAAGCGCGTCATGAAGAAGAGCGTAAATCGAGCCAAGAAAAACTTGAGATGTTAGAGCGTGCAGAGTTGCGCTTAAAGCAGCAATTTGAAAACTTAGCTAATCAGTTATTTGAACAAAAAACCAAAACCGTTGATGAGCAAAATAAAGTCAGTTTAGAGGGCTTGCTGTCACCATTAAAAGAGCAGTTAGAAGGATTTAAAAGACAGGTCAATGACAGCTTTGGGTTTGAAGCGAAAGAACGTCACACCTTGGTGCATGAAATTCGTAGCTTACAACAGCTGAATGAAAAAATGACACAGGAGGCAGTAAACCTGACCAATGCCTTGAAAGGTGATAATAAACAGCAAGGAAATTGGGGCGAAGTTGTGTTAGCGCGCGTGTTGCAAGAATCAGGATTGCGTGAAGGCCATGAATACGATACTCAAGTAAGTATGGATAATGAAGATGGTAAGCGTTTTTACCCTGATGTGATCGTTCATTTACCGGATGAGAAAGATGTTGTAGTTGATTCAAAAATGACTTTAGTGGCGTATGAGCGATTTTTTAATAGTGATGACTTTAATGAAAAAGAACATGCACTTGATGAACACTTAATGGCTATTCGTGCCCATTTACGCGGATTAAGTAAAAAGGATTATCATAAGTTGAATGGTTTACGCAGCCTTGATTATGTCTTGATGTTTATCCCTGTAGAGCCAGCGTTCCAAGTCGCTATTGAAGCTGATCCCTCTTTGATATCAGATGCAATGGAGCAGAATATTATTATCGTTAGTCCAACAACCTTGCTGGTGGCATTAAGAACCATCAGTAATTTATGGCGTAACGAAAGACAAAATCAGAACGCAAAAATAATCGCCGATCGGGCCAGTAAGTTATACGACAAAATGCGTTTATTTGTCGATGATATGGAAGCGGTAGGAGGCTCGTTAGATAAAGCCAATCAAAGCTACCAAGGCGCGATGAATAAATTGGCAAGTGGACGTGGCAATCTTATTCGTCAGGCTGAAAGCTTTAAGGAGCTAGGTGTCGAAGTAAAACGTGATATAAATCGTAAATTTATTGAGCAATCTTTTGATGCAGATACGATGCAAACGCTTGGAGATAATAGCTTGTATAAAGTAGACTAGAGCGCTGTTGAATTCAGAGTATTGGGATTCAGCGAACAATCTCTAGAGGACTTAAAATGACGGACAAGATGCAAGCGCCTGAAGAAACAACACACTTCGGTTTTACCACAGTCGCGAAAGACGAGAAAGTTGCGAAAGTTGCGGAAGTATTTCACTCTGTAGCAGCAAAATACGACATCATGAATGACCTTATGTCTGGTGGTGTGCATCGCGTATGGAAACGATTCACGATTGATTGCAGCGGCGTACGTCCTGGTCATAAAGTTCTTGATTTAGCAGGTGGTACAGGTGACCTTACTGCTAAATTCTCACGTATCGTTGGTGAAACGGGCCAAGTGATTTTAGCTGATATTAACAACTCAATGTTGAATGTTGGTCGTGATAAATTACGTGATATGGGCATTGTTGGTAACGTAAATTACGTACAGGCGAATGCTGAGGAATTACCATTTCCAGATGATTTCTTTGATTGTATTACGATTAGCTTCGGCCTACGAAACGTAACGGATAAAGATAAAGCCTTACGTTCGATGTTCCGTGTATTAAAGCCGGGCGGTCGTCTATTAGTTTTGGAATTCTCAAAACCAATTCTTGAGCCATTATCTAAAATCTATGATGCGTACTCTTTCCACCTGCTTCCTAAAATGGGTGAACTGATCGCGAATGATGCTGAAAGCTACCGTTACTTAGCGGAATCTATTCGTATGCACCCAGATCAAGAGACCTTAAAAAGCATGATGGAAGAAGCTGGTTTTGAACAAGCAAATTACTACAACCTAACCGGTGGTATTGTTGCCCTGCACCGTGGTTACAAGTTTTAAAGGATAAAATGATGCCATTAGAACCGTTTGTAACTGGTGTGATGGAAACAGGATTAAACACTCTGTTGAAAGAATCACCGGATAGTAAAGTTGCTTTACTGCGCTTAAAAGGCAAAATTATTCATGTTCATTTAAACGAAGTGAACAAAGATTTGTTTTTTGTCTTTAGTCAGCAGCAAATTGATATTCTGTCTAAATTTGAAGGTGAGGTAGATTGTTACCTTGCGTTAAATTTAGCGGTGTTGCCGCAATTACGTGAGCAAAATAATATTACTCAGTTAATAAAACAAGACAAATTGGTGCTTGAAGGTGACCTTAACCTAGCTCAAAAATTTTCTGCATTACTCACTGAGTTGAAACCAGACATAGAAGAGAAACTGTCCCAATACACAGGTGATATTGTTGCTCATACGTTAGTCAGTAGTGTGAAAGGCAGTGCGTGTTGGGTGAAAAAGCAAATCACTCGTCAAACTCGTCATGCGGCAGAAGTATTAACTGAGGAGTGGAAAATCGCACCAGCACCGTTAGAAATCGCACATTTCTGTGATCAAGTGTCTGATGTTGAAACCCAACTATCTGAGTTAGATGCACGTTTAACACGATTATTAACCAATAATCCAATGGAGCGCGCATGACGCCATCAGAGCTGAAACGTCTTTATCATATTACCAAGGTACAACTTGAATATGGATTAGATGAGCTATTGCCTGATCATTCATTGACCCAATTACCAAAGCGTTTACGTAAAGGTCTTTTTTGGATTAAAAACAAGCATCCAGAAAAGCCATTGGGTGAGCGTCTGCGTTTAGCATTGCAAGATCTAGGGCCTGTATGGATTAAGTTTGGTCAGATGATGTCGACTCGTCGTGATCTCTTTCCTCCTCATTTAGCAGACCAATTGGCGTTATTGCAGGATCAAGTTGCTCCGTTTGATGGCCAATTAGCTAAAGATCAAATGGAACTCTCACTAGGTGGCCCATTAGAAAACTGGTTTACTGATTTCGATATAATCCCATTAGCGTCTGCGTCTATTGCTCAAGTGCATACCGCGAAGCTTAAAGAGTCGGGCCGTGAGATTGTCTTAAAAGTTATTCGTCCTGATATCCGTCCAGTGATTGAAGCGGATATTCGTTTGATGCATCGCATGGCACGATTGGTTGATCGGAATGTTCCTGAAGCTCGTCGTCTAAAGCCTGTTGAAGTTATTGATGAATATGAAAAGACGTTACTGGATGAACTAGATTTAAGACGAGAAGCTAGTAATGCAATGCAACTGCGTCGTAATTTTGAAGGCAGTGAAGAGTTATATGTACCAGAGGTGATTTTAGATTTAAGCTCTGAGCACTTAATGGTGTCTGAGCGTATCTATGGTATTCAAGTATCAGATATTGAGCAGCTAGAAAGAAACAACACTAATATGAAGCTATTAGCTGAGCGTGGTGTGTCGGTATTCTTTACTCAAGTGTTCCGTGACAGTTTCTTTCATGCAGACATGCACCCAGGTAATGTTTTCGTCAATCCAGATAATCCAGATAATCCACAATGGATAGGATTAGATTGTGGTATTGTTGGAACTCTCAATAAAGAAGATAAACGTTATTTAGCTGAAAACTTAGTTAGGTTTCTTTAATAGCGATTACCGTAAAGTTGCACAATTACATGTTGATTCAGGTTGGGTTCCGGAAGACACTAACGTTGAAGAATTTGAATTTGCTATTCGTATGGTATGCGAACCTATTTTTGCTAAACCATTAGGAGAGATCTCCTTTGGTCATGTGTTATTAAATCTTTTTAATACTGCACGTCGCTTTAATATGGAAGTACAACCACAACTGGTATTATTGCAAAAAACATTATTGTACGTAGAAGGGTTGGGACGACAGCTTTACCCTCAACTGGATCTATGGGCAACGGCTAAACCGTTTTTAGAAACGTGGATGGCAAAACAGATTGGACCGGCAGCCTTTATGACTGCTTTGACTGAGAAAGCGCCATTCTGGGCAGAAAAACTACCTGAGCTACCTGATTTAGTTTATGACAGTTTGCGCCAGGGCAAAGTTCTCAATCAACGAATGGATAAACTCTACGCAGGTTATCGTCAAAGTAAGCGACAACAAGCGAAAGGACAATTCCTATTTAATGTTGGCGCAACTCTGTTGATTTGTTCTGCGGTGTTATTAACCAGTAACATTACTGCGTTAGCATCAATTAGTGCTGCTACAGGAGTCACGTTTTGGCTATTAAGCTGGCGAGCATATCGTCAATAAGCGTTACTCTGATTAGCAATTTTTTAACCCTAACACGCTGAGGAAACAAGCATGGGTGGTATTAGTATTTGGCAACTTCTTATTATTGCAGTAATTATTATTCTACTATTTGGTACGAAGAAATTACGCGGTGTAGGCAGTGATTTGGGTTCTGCAGTTAAAGGCTTTAAAAAAGCAATAAGTGATGAAGATACAGCAAAAGATGCGAAGAAAGATGACGCTGATTTTACTCCTCAAAACTTAGAGAAAAAAGAAGCAGAAACAGTAGAAAAACAAAAGCAAAACGACAAAGAGCAGGCATAACACGTGTTTGATATCGGTTTTTGGGAACTGATACTAATCTCTGTTGTTGGGCTCGTTGTATTAGGGCCGGAGCGTTTACCAAAAGCGATCCGCTCTGTTGTTCAATTTGTGAGTGCGGCAAAAAGTATGGCGAATAACGTCAAAGATGAGCTGTCTCAAGAGTTGAAAATACAAGAGTTACAAGATAATTTGCGTAAAGCAGAACAGATGAATATGGAAGACTTGGCGCCTGATCTTAAAAAATCAGTTGAAGAGTTAAAACAAGCGGCAGCTGATGTCACTCGTCCATATGCAAAACCAGAAGAGAAAGCAGACACTCCAAAAGTGGATGTAGAAACTTCGGTGGCATCTGATTCAACTTCTAAAACAAAAGCAGAGTAATTATGTCATCAGTTGAACACTCTCAGCCGTTGTTAACTCATCTACTAGAGCTAAGAAATCGTCTATTAAAGGCATTAATTGCCATAATCGTGGTGTTTTTAGGTCTAGTTTGGTTTGCTAACGACATATATGAGTTCTTATCTGCACCTTTGGTAGAAAGGTTACCCGCAGGTGCAACGATGATAGCAACTGATGTCGCGTCACCTTTTTTCACGCCCATAAAGCTGACTTTGGTGGCATCGGTATTTGTTGCTGTTCCTATGATTCTTTACCAGGTATGGGCATTTGTGGCTCCTGGATTGTATAAGCATGAAAAGAAACTCATCATGCCATTATTATTTTCTAGCTCACTATTGTTCTATGCCGGTGTATCGTTCGCTTACTTTGTTGTATTTCCTTTGGTATTTGGTTTCTTTACAACCATTGCGCCAGAAGGAGTTCAAGTAGCAACTGATATTGCTAGTTATCTTGATTTTGTCTTAGCCTTATTTATGGCTTTTGGTATTGCATTTGAAATACCTGTCGCCATTATTTTATTGTGCTGGACAGGTGCGACTACGCCTGAAATATTAAAACAAAAGCGTCCATACATTGTTGTGGGTGCATTTGTTGTTGGTATGATGCTGACACCACCAGACATTATTTCTCAGACCTTACTTGCTATACCTATGTGTATTTTATTTGAGTTTGGTTTGTTCTTCTCGCGCTTTTATGTAAGAGATGAAAATAGAGATGATTTGGAACAAGATGAAGCATAATGCTTGATTAAGAACTAATAGCTAATAAGCACTGATATTATATCGGTGCTTTTTTTTGTAAGGCTAAGTAAGTAAAAAGTATGTGATTGTAATATCAGTGGTAGCATTCTCTTTTTTATACTTTCAATGGAGATGAAGGTGATTTTATAAAGAGAGTTTGTATGCAAGAAGAGCTGAAAACAAGAAAGAAAATCTTAACTGTCGCCACAGATTTATTTTCTCAAGGATCTTATAGCAAGGTAACCATAAGAAATGTTGCTCAACGTGCAGATGTGAGCCCAGGGCTAGTTCTTTATTATTTTTTATCTAAAGAAGATCTCTATTGTCAGATATTTGAAGAGTTTTTATTGTTTTTAGAAGGTAGATTAGAGCAATTGAAATTAAGGTTAGAGGCTACTCTTATGGATGTGGTGAGTTGTTACCTTGATCTATGGCATAACAATAAATCGTTACTGATCTTAATGCATAGAGAGCTACTTGCAGTAGGAGAGAGTAAAGTTAAAAAACGTTTAGAGTTTCGTTTTATTAGAAAACATTCTGAGCTACTACAAGTGACTTTACTAAATTTAAATTTATGTACGTTAGAGCAACAAGAGCATTATTCTACCTTAGTCATGTCCCTTTCTATTCATCCTTTTATTCAAGGCTATTCTCAACCATCAGCCGTACTTTGTAATATTGATGCATTAAAAGATGCCTATCACAATGCGCTAACGTGTTGAGAAGGTAATACTAATGTATCACCTTCTCATGTCATATTTTATGGGCGAAGAAGTACTTTAACACTACTGTCTACGTCAGATTCGTCAATATAACCAATGCTGTTTGTTGACCCTACTACAGCACTTTTTACGAGTGCTGTAGATGGTTGGGTTTTTGGTGGCTGTCCTTTACCGGTAAATACTTTCTTTAGCCCAGAATGCTTGTAATTGCGCTTCTGTCTTTCCTGTTACAGCAGAGTGAAATTCACTTTTTAGCGCGTGTCCATCTTCTAAATCAATTGCTTCAATATTAAGAGACTTTGCTTTTCCTAAGTAAATTTTCTTGATAGTTGAGGCGTCAAGTTCAGGACTTGCTGGATTACCCACAACAACAACACCAGCTTGTGCAGCTCCCGTCACAACAAGGCTAAGCAATAAAATAGTTTTTTTAAGCATGACTCTTTCCTTAGAATACAACGTCAAGTTTGATGGTGTAGATTGTCGAGCTATCAATAGTTTGGTTTTGTGCTACACCAGATAAACCACCGTTAGTATCGCCAAAGCCTGTGATGTATGTGATGTCGGCTTTTAGCGCCATGTTGGTATATACATCCCAACGAGAACCAATGCTATAGCTTGTGCGTTCAATATCTAATAGTGCCTGTTGCATTGCAGCGCCAGCATAATCAATTGGATTTGATGCACTGCTTTTTTGCATTTGAACGTATTTGGTTATCTTGTGTTTCCATGCGAGAAACCGTGATGTAAGGCGTAACTGATTCAATACGGTAGCCAAGCGTTAGATAAGCGGCATCAACATCAGGATAGAAGCCATTAGTTTCAGTACGAGTCAACTCAGACATCGCAAACAGTTGTTCACCGTCATAACGAGCACCTAAGCCGTAGAATTTAGCTTTATCATCTTCGAATGTAGAGTTAGCAATGGTTGGCATCATTGCATTACCAGATTTCCAATTGTCAGAAGAGCTTACTTTTGCTTGTGCGTAACTTGAACGTAAAGTAACCGTATCATTTGTCCAAGTAATTACACCACCATAAATCTGATCAAATTTAGTCTCTACCTCAAACTTAGTTTTATCTGAGCTTAAGTTATGAGAGCCAGCAAAGCCTTGAAGTTGAATATTACTGTCTTCAAGCTCAATGTCATAAATAGCATCAGCACCTGTAAATGATGTTGCTACAACAGTGCCGTAAACTTCCTGAGGGACTCGAGCACCAAGTTGAGCATAGCCAACTTCTAGATAATCAGACAGCATGAATAAGGGAAGACGTAATTTACCTGCACGGCCAGTAAAGTTAGTGTTGAACTGATGGCTAATAAATGCCCATTCAACCTGTGGCGTCCAATTTTCAAGTTCTGTACCACGGCTAACCAATTGAATTGTTGCAGAGGTTGAGTCATTAACAGTGAATACAGTTTGTAACCCAAACAGAGAACCTTCATCTAGGTTAAGTGTATTGGTTGTTCCTGCATAACCTGCGCTGTTATTAGCTGTTTGCAGGTTTAATGAAGCAAAACCATTAAACTGAAAGCGATCAGACAGACTTGATTGCTGCTGCTCGGTAAGAACAGATACTTGTTGCTCTAGTTCAGAAATGCGAGCATCTGTTGATTCTACTGCTAAAGCTTGAAAAGAAAGCGCGCATAGGCTCGCAATCGGCAATAGGCGAAAAGCCTTAATTGTCATAATGGTTCTCCATTTTTATTATGTTTGTATTGTTACACTTTGAATTGTGATGTTGAGTGACTTAACTGCTCAACCACACTCAGTAACTGTTCACTGGTTTGATCGAGATAAACAGTAGACGAGGCCATCTGTGTTGCACTATCGGTACAGTCATTCAGTAAATCTTGAATAATAAGAGAGGTTTGTCGTTGTTCTTCGGTCGCTGAGGCTATTTGGTTATTAACAACAGTAATACTAGCGACTCTATCTGTTATCGTTTTTAAGCTATTACCTGCCAATGTTGAGCTTGTTACCCCTTCCTCTGTTCGATGTAAGCCAATATGCATCGCTTCAACAGCAGACTTCGAAGCGATTTGAAGCTCTTCTAAGACGACTTGGATCTCTTGTGTTGATTGCTGTGTTCGTGCTGCGAGAGTCCTTACTTCATCTGCAACTACAGCAAATCCGCGCCCTTGCTCTCCTGCGCGAGCAGCTTCAATCGCTGCATTGAGGGCAAGAAGGTTGGTCTGATCTGCAATGCCTTTAATCGTGTCTAGTATCGAGGCTACGTTATTGGTGTCTTGCTCTAGTTTATCAATAACAACAGTCGTATTTTTAACGTCGGTCGCGAGTAAATTAATGATACTTGCTGTTTCTTGTACAATGCTGAATCCATTGGTTGCTTTATTGTTAGCATCATTGGCTTCTTGAGAGGCTTGTTCTGCAAAATCCGCGACATGATTAACTGTTTGTAGCATCTCATTGATAGAAGAGGTGACTTGTTGGATCGTCGTCTGTTGGGTTGCTGTGTTTCTACTTGTATCTTGGCTATTAATAGAAAGTTGTTTAGTAATGTCACCAAGTTGATGAATGCTATGTACCGTACTTGAGATCGTTGAGTGTAGTTTACTAATAAAAGAGTTTACTTGGTCGACTAATGCCACGACCTCATCTTTTCCTTCGTAATGAATACGACCCGTTAAATCCCCTTCGCCACTTGAGATTTCAGCCATTCTTTGCGTGACGATACCGATAGATTGACTGATTGATCGTAAAATCATGAAGCTAAAACCAATGGAGAACAGGACAACGAACACTCCAGATATAATGGAATTAGTTGCCGCATTTTTTGCTCCTATTTGAGCATTACTTATCATTGAGAATACTTGATCTTGTAATGTTTGTTGGAATCGTTGAAGTTTCTCAGAGAGTTCTTTTTGTAGTTTTAAATTATTATCTGCTTGCGTAGATAACTCAGACATACTTTTAGAGAGGGTAATAAAATCAAGTGCTAACTCATTACCTTTAAGAAAATAAGAATGGGTAAGGTTTTCAATGCTACGTAATTCTTGAGTTTGATGAGGTAAGAGGTTTTTTGCTTCTCGAATGTCAGTATTCATACTGTCGGATAATACCCTTGCTTGCTCTAGAGCATCTTCTTCTCCCGTTAAGATTGCGGTTTCAAACTGCTGGGTCAGTTGGGGCAAGGTCCCATTGAGCTGAACGATGATCTCCAATGGCGGGATAGTATTGCTCTTCTAAAGAAGAGAGATGTTGGTTATTGGTATTATGAACTTGGGTATTAATTGAGATTATAGTAATAATTCCAATAGTTAGAATAACCATTAAGAGAAGGAATTGCTGACGGATACTAATAAAGCGGGATAAGTTCATAATGCCTTCTTGGTGGTTTATTTACATAATGGATAATTAACCTAATACTATATGTTTTATAAATTGCTTAGTATTAAACCCGTTGAACAGAGATGGTGCTTTGTTCAGGTTGTTGTTTTAGCTTTCATTAGAAATAGGGTGACCATGATCACGTTATAGTTTTAGCAAAGTAAGAGTAAGTAGAGATAAAGTGGAAATCTCGTGTGCGAGATCTCTCACAATAGAGTGCGACTTTACGTTTAATCTATAGTTACATCTCACCTTTAGCTTCTTAAGTTGTTGATTTGAATGTATTTGAGTTTGTACCCTAAATCATAAGTATTTTTTTTTGCAAAAAGAGTGAAATAGTCTATTGCTGAAAAAATCCAAAAGCGTAGTCTTATTGGTGTCGGAAGGATGCTGACACGGAACAGGAACTAGCCAAGGATTTGGTACGCTTCAGGATGAGGCACTCGGTTACTTAGGATTAGTAATCGGCACGGATAGCGAAATGGACATTGAATGGACGCAATAGTAACTAGGATGGTTGCTACTAAGGAAAGACAATGGACACCTCTAGGATTGAGGTAAAAGGACTGCACATCAGGATGATGTAATGGACACCGCTCAAGGAACAAGCGAAGAGAGTTAACTACGGATTGTTAACGGATCAGGATAAGATCAAGGACACCGCTAGGATAGCGAGAAAGGAATACACTGAAGGATTCAGTATACTATCAAGGATTTGATGCATGGAGCACCATTAGTAGCCGGATTGCTGCGAGTAAAGTTATAACCCCGTTGGACGAGAGTCTAGCGGGGTTTTTCTTGTTTGGGGCAAAGTAAAAGAGCAGGGTTCAGATCGGTCGCAAGCTCCCTTAAAGGTTTCAGGAAGAGCCTATACGCTGCGCTAACTAGAGGCTAGAACGCTTCGCTTCTATAAGTGCAAAAGCTGATTCAGAATCTTGATGAAATATGGTATCAACAACCTGCTCTAACTTCTCCTTGTATTGATATTACCGATCCCAGTTGTTTATCGATAAAGGGGAGCCTAGGAGGGGTTGCGAATGCAGGGTTTAATTACTCTGTATTTTTTCTTGATCTTATAGTTTCTAGTTAGCGAAGCGTATCGTTTCTAGTTGTATTTATCATTTACCACGCTCATCCCTGAACCCTTCAAGCGAAGCGATCTGAATCCTTATTCCTAAAACACCACGGCCAGTGTGCGAGATCTCTCACAAACAAGTGCGTTTTTTCACTTTATTCATGGGTAAATTCAACCTGTTCTAACTTAAGTTATTGATATAATTTAATTTAATTTGTTCTGTTGAAAATAAGATAATTATTTTTGCAAAAGTTTGAACTTAGTCTATTGCTGAAAATAATGAAAAGCGTAATCTTATTGGTGTCGGAAGGATACTGACACGGAACAGGAACTAGCCAAGGATTTGGTACGCTTCAGGATGAGGCACTCGGTTACTTAGGATTAGTAATCGGCACGGATAGCGAAATGGACATTGAATGGACGCAATAGTAACTAGGATGGTTGCTACTAAGGAAAGACAATGGACACCTCTAGGATTGAGGTAAAAGGACTGCACATCAGGATGATGTAACGGACACCGCTCAAGGAACAAGTGAAGAGAGTTAACTACGGATTGTTAACGGATCAGGATAAGATCAAGGACACCGCTAGGATAGCGAGAAAGGAATACACTGAAGGATTCAGTATACTATCAAGGATTTGATGCATGGAGCACCATTAGTAGCCGGATTGCTGCGAGTAAAGTTATAACCCCGTTAGACGAGAGTCTAGCGGGGTTTTTCTTGTTTGGAGCAAAATAAAAAAGCAGGGTTCAGATCGGTCGCAAGCTCCCTTAAAGGTTTCAGGGGTATGTGTGATGAGTTTATCTATACTAGCTAGAAACTATACACTGCGCTAACTAGATACTATAAGAGCGAGTGTTGTGTCGTTGGAATAACAGCGTTAAAGAATCAGATTTTTCTCTTATAGAAGCGAAGCGGTCTAGTCTCTAGTTAGCGAAGCGTATAGGCTCTTCCTGAAACCTCTTTTTTTTCTCTTAAATCCCAAAAAGTCTTTTCGCATTCGCCGTCGTAATCGCATCCACATCCGCCAAGCTTATCTCACGTAAATCAGCTACACGTTGGGCAACTAATTGTGTATACGCTGGCTCATTACGCTTACCACGGTGAGGTACAGGTGCTAAATATGGGCAATCGGTCTCTAGAATTAAGTAATCCATATTCAGATGAGGAATTATTTTATCCATTCCGCCATTTTTAAAGGTAGAAACACCGCCTAAACCAAGATGAAAGCCTAGATCATTAATTGCTTTTGCTTCATCAACTGAACCACCAAAGCAGTGGAAAGTACCTGATAACGAGCCATCTTGTTCTTGTTTTAGAAGGCTTAATGTCTCTTCAATAGAATCACGAGTATGGATAACAACAGGCAACTTCATCTCTTTTGCCCAGTTTAGTTGGGTGATAAAAGCCATCTCTTGTTCAGCTTTAAAGGTTTTGTCCCAGTATAGGTCAATACCTATTTCACCTACCGCAATGAAGTTATGTTTCTCAAACCAAGAGTGGATAGTTGCTAGCGTTTGCTTAACATCAGCATTTACATAGCAAGGGTGTAATCCCATCATCGAGCGACAAACATCAGGGTAGGCAGCTTCGGTTTTTAACATTGGTTCGATAGATTCTAAATCGATATTTGGTAATAAAATTTGGTCAATACCTTGTGCTAAGGCACGTTGAACGACTAAATCTCGGTCTTCATCAAATTCTTTCGCATATATATGAGCGTGGGTATCAATCATCATTAAGGCTCTTTTATTAAAATTATATTTTCTATCATACCAAGTTACTCGTAAAAATCAGATCTCTAAGAAAATTTGGATTCAAAAGGCGATGGGTATATATTGATCGCATCATAAATACAAAAGGAGCTCAGTGTGTCTGTATCCATTCAAGGTGCGTTTCCAAACCGTCGTATGCGTCGTATGCGTAAGCATGAATTTAGCCGTCGTCTAATGGCTGAGAACCAATTAACCGTTAATGATTTAATCTACCCAATGTTTGTGCTTATGGGTAAAGATCGTCGTGAAACGGTAGATTCAATGCCAGGTGTTGAGCGCTTATCGATCGACTTATTACTTGAAGAAGCACTGCGTTTATATGATTTAGGCATCCCTGCGATTGCTTTATTCCCAGTTGTTTCTCAAGATGCTAAAAGTTTATGTGCAGCAGAAGCTCATAACTCAGAAGGCTTAGTTCAGCGTGCAGTGAAAGAACTAAAAGCACACGTTCCTGAGCTAGGAGTTATCACTGATGTCGCATTAGACCCATTCACGACTCACGGTCAAGATGGCATTATTGATGAAGACGGTTACGTGATGAATGACGTAACGACAGAAGTTCTGATTAAACAGGCATTATCGCATGCTGAAGCGGGTGCAGATGTGGTGGCTCCGTCAGATATGATGGATGGTCGTATTGGTGAGATCCGAAAAGCGCTAGAAAAAGCGGGTTACGTTCATACGCAAATTATGGCGTACTCTGCAAAATATGCGTCTTGCTACTATGGCCCGTTCCGTGATGCTGTTGGTTCTTCATCGAACCTGAAAGGTGGTAATAAAAAGAACTACCAGATGGATCCTGCCAACAGTGATGAGGCAATTCATGAAGTTGCAATGGACATCAATGAAGGTGCTGATATGGTCATGGTGAAACCAGGTATGCCTTACTTGGACATCGTTCGTCGTGTTAAAACTGAACTTCAAGTTCCTACGTTTGCTTACCAAGTATCGGGTGAATACGCGATGCACAAAGCCGCTATTATGAATGGTTGGTTGAGTGAGCGTGATACGGTGATGGAATCGCTATTATGCTTTAAGCGCGCAGGCGCTGATGGCATCTTAACTTACTTTGCGAAAGATGTAGCAGAGTGGTTGGCGGAAGAGAAGAAGTAAGAGCAGAATTAAGTGCTGTTAGCTCTTTTCTAAGAAATAAAAAAAGCATGATGATTTTAGTTAATCATCATGCTTTTATTTTTCCTGAAACCTGAAACCTGAAACCTGAAACCTAGAATTAGTTTAAATAGCTGCACTTGCTCTTATAGAAGCGAAGCGTTCTAGCCTCTAGTTAGCGAAGCGTATAGGCACTTACTCGCCCCTAAAATCTAGTCCCTAGCATCTATAACCAAATCCCAACCAATATTCGTCTGCTTATCCGCTTCAATTTCCAACTCAGCTCTTGTTAGCGGGTTTTTAGCTAGCCATTCCTCATCAATCGATAATGATAAAACATTTTCTTTTTTAGAAAGAGTAACGATTGGGGCCAAAGATACATCTCGACGATGGGTTAAAATAAGCGCTAAACGTAGGATGCGTAACATACGTTGAGCTGATAAATCTGAAACAGCATGCTGAGTTGGCATAGCAGAAAACTGTTCGCGATAACGGCGCAGTAATTCACCTAATAGGTGTTTTTGAGCGCGAGTATAACCGGGTAAGTCTAATGCGTTGATTAAGTAAGCAGAGTGCTCACCTGCTTTTTTATAATCAATACACATACCTAATTCATGAAGCTGAGTTGCTGTTTTTAATAATGGTAAAGCTTGAGGTTCAATTAACCAATCATCACCACATTGTGCGACAAGTTGTTCAACTAAATTAGTCACTTGTTGAGCGTAGTCGGTATCGAGTTGGTATCGTTGCTGAATACTTGAGATGGTTCTTTTACACACCTCATCGTATTGAAGAGCCTCGATCATGCCATAGCATAAGCCTTCACGCAGAGCGCCACCGGCCAATGTCATCGAATCGATATTTAATAATTCAAATATAGCGATAAGAATGGATAAACCACTTGGGAACACTAAAGCGCGCTCCAGAGTTAATCCATCAATATCTAATTCTTCTAAATGTTCATACAGCATGGCTTGTTTTTGAAGGCGCTTAAGCTTGGCTAAGGTGATAACCTCGTCCATGCCTTGCGCCAACATAATTTCTTGCAATGCTTGAACCGTACCACTTGCACCTACACAGGTTTGCCAACCAAGATCGGTATATTGCTGTAAAATAGGAGCCAGTGTCTCTTTTGCGCCAGTAATGGCCGCATCGAAGTTATTCTTAGTTAATGCACGGTCTTTAAAGTAGCCTTCAAGCCAAGTGACACAACCCATTTTTAGGCTTGTGAGTGCTTGTGCTTCAAAACCATCGCCAATAATCAGTTCAGTACTTGCACCGCCAATATCAACAACCAGTCGACGGCCATTACCACCAGAAGTGTGCGCAACTCCTTGGTAAATCATACGAGCTTCTTCTTCGCCTTCGATCACATTAATATCATGACCTAAGATTTGATTGGCTTTTTCTAAGAAGACATCCACATTGGTTGCTACACGCAATGCTGCGGTGCCGACAATGCGAATGTTTTCTACAGGGATGTCTTGCAGACGTTCTGCAAATAAGCTCAAACAATCCCACCCACGCTGCATAGCTTCATGGCTGAGTGTGTTGTTTTTATCTAATCCAGCAGCTAAACGTACTTTACGTTTGATTTTAGCCATGGTTTGCACACTACCATTTATATGACGCACAACAAGCATATGGAAGCTATTGGAGCCTAAATCAATGGCGGCATACATAGGTGATATTGTTGAACTTTTCATAACATCCTTTTATTTTCTTATCATAGAACTCAAATTAAGCTTGAGGGCTACGAGGTTGACGTGGACGAGAGAACTTACGATTTCCGCCTTGACGTTGACCATTGTTGCTTCCGTTACGACGATTTTGTGGCGGACGACGCTGTAGACGTATCGGCGCAGGTAAATCTTCTAATAATGCAGAAGAGTCGTAATCAGATTGTGGAATTGAATGCTCAATGTATTCTTCGATTGCAGGAAGATTAATTGCGTACTCTTCACACGCAAAGCTGATTGAATTACCACTTTCACCAGCACGACCAGTACGACCGATACGGTGAACGTAATCTTCTGCTTCGTTTGGTAAATCGAAGTTAAATACGTGAGTTACTTGTGGGATGTGTAGACCACGAGCTGCAACATCAGTCGCAACTAGGATATCAACTTCACCTTTAGTAAATTCTTCTAGGATGCGCTCACGTTTTTTCTGTGGCACGTCACCAGTAAGAAGACCAACACGGTGTTTATCAGCTGCTAAATGTCCCCAAACTAATTCACATTTGTGTTTAGTATTGGCGAAAATGATAGCACGCTCAGGCCAATCTTCTTCGATTAGTGTCTGAAGAAGTGCCATTTTATGATCGTTTGAAGGATAGAATAATTCTTCCTGAATACGATGGCCTGTTTTTTGGTCCGGTTCTACAACAACGTGTTCTGGCTCTTGCATGTGTTCAAAAGCAAGCTCTTGTACACGGTAAGATAGCGTTGCAGAGAACAGCATGTTTAAGCGTTCTGTTGGCGCAGGCATACGACGGAAGATAAAGCGAATGTCTTTAATAAAACCTAAATCGAACATGCGATCGGCTTCATCAAGTACAACAACTTGAATCATCTTAAAGTCGATGTGACCTTGCTTGTAGAAGTCGATGATACGACCGGTAGTACCGATCAAAATATCAACGCCTTGCTCAATCACTTGTTGTTGTTTTTCATAACGTTCGCCACCGTAAGCTAGTGCGGCTTTGATACCAGTGCTTGCGATCAGTGACTCAGCATCTTTATGAATTTGAATCGCTAATTCACGCGTTGGTGCCATGATAATGGCACGCGGTTGCGTAATTTTACGACCTTCAGGAGCTGGTGTCGTTAGTAGGTGATTAAAAGTAGCAGTAAGGAACGCTAGCGTCTTACCTGTACCCGTTTGGGCTTGGCCTGCAATGTCTTGGCCGGCGAGCAGTACCGGCAATGCCTTAGCTTGAATAGGAGTACATTTAATGAACCCCTGTGCATTCAAACCATCAAGGACCTGAGGCTGTAAACCTAGGTCGGCAAACTTTTGCTCTGTGATGTGCGTCTTTTTCATTGCTATAGAATATCAGTTAAAGCTTGCAATACGAAACGTATTCCATTCAAATAGGGCATCAATTTGCTGGTTATCATCAAATCAGCCTTTAAATTTAACGTTGGAGTTGACGATGAGCGACAAAATTTTGCAGCTTACAGATGGCGGTTTTGAAGACAGTGTGATCAATGCTGCAGGCCCAGTACTAGTAGATTTCTGGGCGGAATGGTGTGGTCCTTGTAAAATGATCGCTCCTATCCTGGACGAAATTGCTGACGAGTACGAAGGCAAATTAACGATTGGTAAATTAAATATCGATCAGAATGCAGGAACACCACCAAAGTTTGGTATCCGTGGTATTCCAACGCTACTTCTTTTTAAAGATGGTGGTGTAGCTGCAACGAAAGTGGGTGCACTTTCTAAAACTCAACTTAAAGAGTTTCTTGATGCAAACCTATAATATAGGGTGCAATTAAGTCAGATAGGACCGCATGTAATGAGAAATTATGTGCGGTTTTGTTTTATCTAAGCTAAGCTAAGCTTAGAAATCAGGGCCAAGCCCTAGACTAAAATGCGAATAAGTGATAATTTATCGCGCGTAATTCATACGATTTCATTTCTGACCGAGCTCGAAGGTCATCCATTCTTAAATCAACTAAAGATAGAATCTGATTTTGACTAAACAACTACCTACCACTATGAATCTTACTGAACTAAAAAACCGACCTGTATCGGATCTTGTTGCTCTTGGCGAATCATTAGGCCTAGAAAACCTAGCGCGCCTAAGAAAACAAGACATCATCTTCTCCATCCTTAAGCAACATGCGAAAAGCGGTGAAGACATCTTTGGAGATGGTGTTCTTGAGATTCTTCAAGATGGCTTTGGTTTCCTTCGTTCAGCAGATTGTTCTTATTTGGCTGGCCCGGATGACATCTATGTCTCTCCAAGCCAAATTCGTCGCTTTAACTTGCGCACTGGTGATACGATTGCTGGAAAGATTCGTCCACCTAAAGATGGCGAACGTTACTTTGCTCTTCTTAAAGTAAACGCAGTTAACTATGATCGTCCTGATAATGCTCGTAACAAAATTCTTTTCGAAAACCTTACTCCTTTACATGCGAACGATCGTTTACGCATGGAACGTGGTAATGGTTCAACAGAAGACATTACAGCACGTGTTCTTGATTTAGCATCACCGATTGGCCGTGGTCAACGTGGTCTGATTGTTGCTCCGCCAAAAGCGGGTAAAACAATGCTACTTCAAAACATTGCTCAAAGTATTGCTTATAACCACCCTGAGTGTGAGTTAATGGTTCTACTTATTGATGAACGTCCAGAAGAAGTAACTGAGATGCAACGCCTAGTTAAAGGTGAAGTTATTGCATCAACGTTTGATGAGCCAGCGTCTCGTCACGTACAAGTTGCAGAGATGGTTATCGAGAAAGCAAAACGTCTTGTTGAACACAAAAAAGACGTAGTTATCCTGTTGGATTCAATTACTCGTCTTGCTCGTGCATACAACACCGTGATCCCATCGTCTGGTAAAGTTCTTACTGGTGGTGTTGATGCAAACGCATTACACCGTCCTAAGCGCTTCTTTGGTGCAGCACGTAACGTTGAAGAAGGTGGTAGTTTAACTATCATTGCAACGGCACTTGTTGATACTGGCTCTAAAATGGATGAAGTTATCTACGAAGAGTTTAAAGGTACAGGTAACATGGAATTACACCTAAACCGTAAAATTGCGGAAAAACGTGTATTCCCTGCTATCGACTTTAATCGTTCTGGTACTCGTCGTGAAGAGCTTCTAACTAAGTCGGATGAGCTACAGAAAATGTGGATCTTGCGTAAGATTGTTCACCCAATGGGCGAAACTGACGCAATGGAATTCTTAATTGATAAGCTATCAATGACTAAGACTAATAATGAGTTTTTTGATGCGATGCGTCGCCAGTAACTGATAATTAACTCACTTATTGATATTTAACTCAATTATTGGTACTGAGATCAATAAATAATGAAACGCTGCCTATCTAGGTGGCGTTTTTTGTTGATTATTTGTTAATTTGACGGCATCATCATTTGTACTAAGCTGATATAAGGAATATCTACTTAGTTCATTAAAGGAGTAACATATGCGACAAGGACTGTTAGCATCGATCCTCCTCTCAGCAAGTTTGCTGGCTGGTCAAGTATCAGCATCTGAAGTTCAACCTAGTTTTGTTAATCGTTTACTGGTTGATCAGCAACTCAATAAGAAGGTCGATGAATTACATCAATATTTAGTTGATGGTGACATCATTACACTTAATTTTTCCCTCAATCGTCTCTCTATGCCACAACAAGAAGCGGTACGTTTCATGTTGGTACAGAAAATAGAGCAGAAAAATCAGATCTTAAGCCCTAAAGGAACTATTTGGCTTAAAGAACAATTAGTTATTCATCCAGCTTATACTATTAAAGAGCAAGGTAATGGTTATGTGGTAACTAAACTTGCTTTTGACTATTCTAGTATTGCCTCTCGTGTCTTAAATCAGATGTCAAAAGATCAAAAAGTATTAGATTTTATTCTTGCAGCTGAAGAGCATCGCTTAGTTCTATCTGAATGGCTAGTAGGTGAACCGCATGAAGTACGAGTTCGCCAGTCAATTGTTCTCGCTGAATTAGACAGTTTAACCCCGGAAGCCCTAGGGTATCTTGTTGCTCAGATAACTGACGATCCCTTATCTGTTTGGTTGCCAACAACCGAAGTAATGGTACGTTTGGCACAGTTATCTCAAAGTGCTGATGTGTATAAGATTTTATGGAAAATGCGTACTGATCAACACAGTATTGCTGAGCTCGATCGTTTAGCAGCTGTTGCACCAGAGCCATTTGCAACTCAACAAATTATTGCAGCGACGAATAATCCTTCTTTAAAACAGAGTGCTTTTGCTTCATTGGCACAACTTCATCCACTTCCTAAAGAGGTTCAAACCTTTTTACTTGCAAAGATTGACCATATTCAAGATGGTGGTGCGGTGGCGATGCATTTAGCTAATTATGGACATGCGTCTTGGTTGGAGAACTTATCAACAACACGTAATAAAGTACGCAGACAGCATGTAAGTGTTGCGTTATCACAGCGCTAATATTGATCTATCTAGCATTAAATAAATAGAGAGTGTGAGTTTGAATTGGGTTGGGTATAATTGATTCAAACTTCACGACAGTAGATAGCGATGAAATATAAGGATTTACGTGATTTTCTCGATCACTTGGAACAGATCGGACAGTTAAAACGCATTTCACACCCCATTGACCCTCATTATGAAATGACAGAGATCAGCGATCGTACTTTACGAGCGGGTGGTCCTGCATTGCTATTCGAAAACCCTATCGGTTACGATATTCCTGTATTAACGAATTTATTTGGTACTGCTGAGCGTGTTGCGATTGGTATGGGTCGTAAAGATGTCCTTGAACTGCGTGAAGTGGGTAAATTATTAGCGTATCTAAAAGAGCCAGAGCCACCAAAGGGCTTTAAAGATGCTTTAGATAAACTGCCAGTATTCAAACAAGTATTGAATATGCCAACCAAAAATATTCGTAAGGCAAATTGCCAACAGATTGTTTGGCAAGGTGATGAGGTTGATTTAGATAAAATACCAGTAATGAGCTGTTGGGCTGATGATGTTGCTCCGTTATTAACGTGGGGTTTAACCATCACGAAAGGCCCAAATAAAAAACGTCAGAACTTGGGTATTTATCGTCAGCAAAAGCTCAGTAAAAATAAAGTGATTATGCGTTGGCTTGCCCACCGTGGTGGCGCGTTAGACTTACGTGACTGGATGGAAACTAATCCGGGCGAACCTTTCCCTGTATCGGTGGCATTTGGTGCTGATCCTGCCACTATTTTAGGTGCTGTTACCCCTGTTCCTGATACCTTATCTGAATACGCTTTTGCCGGTCTTTTACGTGGCAGTAGAACTGAAATTACCAAATCGATTAGTAATGAGTTAGAAGTGCCAGCCAGTGCTGAAATCGTACTTGAAGGGTATATTGATCCAACCGAGTTTGCCGATGAAGGCCCTTATGGTGATCATACCGGTTATTACAATGAAGTTGAAAAGCATCATGTCTTTACCGTAACCCACATTACCATGCGTAAAGACCCTATCTATCACAGTACCTATACCGGTCGTCCGCCAGATGAACCCGCAGTATTGGGTGTGGCATTAAACGAAGTGTTTGTTCCTATCCTACAAAAACAATTCCCAGAAATTATTGATTTCTACCTGCCACCAGAAGGTTGTTCGTACCGTATGGCGGTAGTGACGATGAAGAAACAATATCCAGGCCATGCAAAACGCGTGATGATGGGCGTGTGGTCGTTCTTGCGTCAGTTCATGTACACCAAATTTGTATTAGTGTGTGATGAAGAGGTGAATGCACGAGATTGGTCACAAGTGACAGCGGCAATGTCTCTGCATATGGACCCGTTTCGAGATAGTTTGATGATAGAAAATACTCCGATTGATTCATTAGATTTTGCTTCGCCAGTCGTTGGTTTAGGCTCAAAGATGGGCTTAGATATCACTAAAAAATGGGACGCCGAATTAGCATTATCACCTAATGTCGAATATTCACTGACAGACAGTGAGCAGATTGAAGGGTGTTTGGCGGAAATTACCAAAGCGTGCCCTGAGATTATCGATATTCACTTGCAAAATAACAACGCCAACATGGTTGTCGTTTCTATCAATAAGCAAGCGGTCGGTAATGGTAAGAAAATCATGGAAGCCGTTTGGTCTCAATTTAGTGAGAACAAGTTTGTTATTGTGTGTGATGACGATGTCAATGTGAGTGATTGGAACGACATTATTTGGGCTGTCACCACTCGAATGGACCCTGCAAGAGATACGTTATTTTTGCAAGATGGCCACGGACACTCAAAAATGGGATTAGATGCGACCAATAAATTGGGCTCTGAATGTCTCCGTGAGTGGGGAACACCAATCAAGAAAGACCCAGAAGTGGTCGCTAAAATTGACTCTATTTGGGATGAATTAGGTATTTTCAAATAAGAATTTGTTTTACTGACTATTTTAGTGAAGTGTAATGTCTTGTAGTAAAACAGTTGTTGTTATCGATAAGCTATCAACACCAATTAAATCCATTCTGCTTTTGCGGAAAGACATTTCATTTCACTGAATAAAGTGAAGTATTAAAATCAATAAATTAAGTGTAATGAAAAAAATAATCCTACTCCCACAACAAAAAGAATTCAGCATCGAAGAAGGACAAACCATCTTAGATGCGGCATTAGACGCAGGGATAAACTACCCAAATCGATGCCAAGTAGGAGCATGTGCCATGTGCTTATGTAAAAAGTTAGAAGGGGAAATAGAGTACGATTTAGAACCACTTCTAACAGACAAAGAACAACAAGAAGGGTGGGTATTTGCGTGTCAGGCAACAGCAAAAAGTGATTTAGTGCTGTTATTAGAGTAAATCCTCCCCGTATAATTAGAGCTTAATGCTCAATACACATAATAATTACAGCGTATAAATACCATTTTAAATAGGTATCAGCTGAAAAAGGAAAGTCATGCCAATCAATTGCAAAGTAAAGTCTATCGAGCCATTGGCTTGTAATACTTTTCAAATCTTACTTCACCCAGAACAACCTGTTGAATTCAAAGCAGGCCAATACCTAATGGTAGTGATGGGAGAGAAAGACAAACGTCCATTCTCAATTGCAAGTAGCCCGTGTCGCCACGAAGGTGAGATTGAACTCCATATTGGTGCTGCTGAGCACAATGCTTATGCGGGTGAGGTGGTTGAGTCAATGAAAGCCGCACTAGAAAATGGTGGAGATATTCAAATCGATGCCCCTCATGGTGAAGCATGGATCCGTGAAGACAGCGACCGCTCAATGCTATTGATCGCTGGTGGTACAGGTTTTAGCTACGTACGTTCAATTTTAGATCACACGATTAGTCAAAATATTAAAAAGCCAATCTTCTTATACTGGGGTGGCCGTGATGAGCGTCAACTGTATGCAAAAGCGGAGATAGAAGCGATTGCAGCAGCACATGATCACATTACCTTTGTTCCAGTAGTAGAACAAATGGAAGGCTGGACAGGTAAAACAGGTAATGTACTTGAAGCAGTAAAATCTGACTTTAACTCACTAGCTGAGATGGATATTTATATTGCAGGTCGTTTTGAAATGGCAGGTGCAGCTCGTGAGCAATTCACGGCAGAAAAACAAGCGAAGAAAGAGCAATTATTTGGTGATGCATTCGCATTTATCTAATTTATTATCTTGGTATGGCTTTGATTTTTAGCTAAAGTTAATACAAATAAAAATGCCACTCAATAAAAGAGTGGCATTTTTTATGAGTCTTATTTAACAAAGATTAGTCGTTATCACCAACCATGATTAAGGCTTTACGGGATAGATTTGCTGCATCTTGCTTGTGATTTTGTTTATCTAGAACACGTGCTAAATACGCATAATCAGACATATCTTCACGGATAGCTAATGCTGCTTCAAAGTGCTCTCTTGCCGGCTGCCATTTTTCAATACGC
Source organism: Aliivibrio wodanis (assembly GCF_052920805.1). NCBI lineage: Bacteria > Pseudomonadati > Pseudomonadota > Gammaproteobacteria > Vibrionales > Vibrionaceae > Aliivibrio > Aliivibrio wodanis. The sequence continues at coordinate 2,278,274 of NZ_JBREXA010000002.1, read as the reverse complement.
ATATAAAGTTGAGCTAATGTACTTTGAACCACAGGATTACGAGCGTCGTGGTTAACCATCTCTTCAAGCAAAACTGTTACTGGGTGATAGTCTGCTAAGTTTAAGGTTGGAAGTAGTTCAACTAAGCGATCATCACTACGCTTTTTCAAATTATCACGTAAGATAATATAGGCTTCAGAATCCGCTTTACGTGCATGTAATTGTTTAATTAAACAAACTAATACAGGAACGTGTTTCTTTAGCTTTTTAGGTAAAGAATTCCAATGATCTAATAACCCAACAGTGCCTTGATTGGTTGCAATGAATTCCATCAATCCACATTCAGCTTTCTCTTCTAACTCTAACGCCTGTTGCTCTGTGATCAAATTCGCTTTGGTGAGAGGGTGAATAATATTCTTTAATGGTTGCCATTCATTTAGTGCCAAATAACACTCTTTAAGTAGCTCTAGCAGCACAGGGTTACGTGGATAATCCACTTTTACAGACTGTAGCGTAGCAAGAGCAAGTTCATATTGTTGCTCACGCATTTGTAATTTAGCACTCGTTAATGCTACTGCTAGTGTACTGTCTGCTTGCTCTGAAGCCATTTTTAAGTAATGGTCTCGTTGCTCTATTTGCTGACGGCCCTGAGCTGCTTCTGCCGCTGCAAGGTAGTTCAGTAATGGGAAATCATTGTGGCGTCCACCTTTAGTAATTAAGCGTTCTGCCTCTTTCCACTCACCCTCATGTAGCTTTAGCATCCCTTTAAAGGTGTTATAGCGCGCTTTACGTAAATGACGAGCACTGAACCAACCGCGGGTGAAACTGCCTACAGATAGAATTCGCTTCACTATCATTTCAAGTACAAATAGGCCAGCTATCAAGGCGCCGATAAAGATAACTAAGGTCGTTAAACTCATCTCAATGGTAGTTTCAGCGACAGAAATAAGGACATAACCTTGCTGATCAGCAAATGTAGTACCTACAATTAATCCACCGACTAAGACGATGGCTAGAAGAAGGAGTCGGATCATGATTTATCTCCTTCTACCACTTCTGCTTTTTTATCTTGCGCTGGTGATTCGCCAATTGCTTGAACATTACGGCGCAGACGCTCAGAAATAAAGTCAGACAGTAGTGCTTGAGTCTTCATTTTCTGTGGGTAACGAACATCTACTTTGTATTTTGATAGAGAATCAATTTGAGTCATAAAGCTCTGAACCGAAGGATCATCCTGTTGGAAATACTGGGAAGCCCATAGTTTTGCGCTTTCTAATGATGTTGTATAGACCTCACTTTGCTCGCGATACAAGGCTTTAGAAGCTAATAATAATTTCCCCTTGATGTTCTCTTTTAAATAGAAGTGCTGTTCAGGGCTTAGTAGAGGAATAACATTACCTTCACGAACACGATAAGTAATAAAATGACCTGCAAAATCATTCAAAGATTGCATCAGGTTTGATTGCCAATCATTGATGTCTGTTGATACTTCTTTTTTCTCGATAGCCTCTGCATCAGGGAGGATCGCATTAGCTAATGGTAGAGTATTCACTTGTTGCTCAAGAGTATTGAGCTTTAGAACTAAGCCATCACGATCAATAAGAGGAATCGCTTTTAATGTAGATATGTCACTCGCCATAGCACGGCGAAGTGGTGTTAGGCTTGGATCATTTAAAGCAGAGATGCGTTGGTCTGCACTTTCCATTAGACGAGTAGCACTTACTACATCATGTTCTAACCATAATTTACGTCCAGCCATTTTTACTAAGTAGTCAGCTTCAGCAAGTAACCAATCATTCGGACGACGGCCTTTAACATCGGCAATAGCCAATTGAAGGCTAGCAATGCTCTTATCTTGTTGCTGTATTAAGACCGTTGCTTTGCGAACGATTTCATCAGCACGGTTAGTAATACGTTGCTCCGCTGTGACTAGTTTTGCATCAAAAGTACTGTCGGCACTTTTTAATTGCTGTTCTAGTTTAGCAATCTTAACTTGCTGTTGTGTCATTTGTTGTTGTGAAGTAAAGAAAGCTCCACCACTTAGCACAATAGAAATAATGATTGCGACAGTACCTAAGCGACGGCTTTTCTTATCGACTAATTCATCATTTTTTTTAGGCGCTTCAGGTTGCGTCACTGCTTTTTCTTGTTTTGGTGTTTCTTGCGGCTTATCTGTCGCAGTAACCGGTGCTGCGTTTTCTTTTGCAGACTGTGGTTTAGTATTTTTTGTCATTTGAAAGTCCCATCTTGATGATGCTCACTGAGATAGTGCAGCAAGTCGGAATTAGAGGCTCCGCCAACCGTTTCAATATGTTGATAACCAAGTTGTTGTCCAAGCTGGTTAATTCGTTCACTAGGTACTAATAATCGACACTTCAATACCCAGTTTAAATCAGTATTGGTAAATTGCGAGGTGAAAAAAGAGAGTTGCTCCCCGCTAGTGATTACCAATGTATTTACGTTTTTATTTTTCCATTCTTTGGTCTTTATTGAACCATTAAATGGGGTGGATTGGCGTTGGTAAGTTTCACAATAAGAGACTTTAGCACCTAAGGATTCAAGGGCTTCAAAAATGAGGTCTCGTCCGCCATTTCCGCGCAAGATAATGACTTTTTTCCCTGCTACCGTCTGTAAGACAGGAAGGGCTAATAAATGTTCACTATCGCTTGGTGTCGGGAAGTGTACTGGATCTGAAATATAGGTTCTGAGGTATTGAGCGCTCTTTTGACCCACCGCAAGGTAATTAACCCCTTTTTTCCACTCTTTTTGCTGCTGTTGTAGGTAATGTTGCGTGTGTTGAACTGCATGTTGACTTACTGTAATAATAAAGTCATCAGCAGAAAGTGATGAAAAAAGAGCTGGAAGCAAAGAGAGTTCTCTACCTGGGTGAACCGTTAACAGAGGATGAGAAATAGCAGGATGCCCTAATTGATTCAGGGCATCACATAGTGCTTGGCTCTCTTGCTCTGGGCGAGTCACCAAAATCGTCATCGTTAAGCGTCTGCGTATAGGCGATCTAAAATATCTTTTGCGCCATCGTTAAGTAGTTGCTCAGCCAATTGGGTGCCTAATGCTTCAGCATCAGAAACTGGGCCGGTGATTTCGCCACGTACCATAATAGTACCGTCTGGTTCACCGACTAAAGCGCGTAACCAAATTTGGTCACCATCAATTAATGAATAACTACCGATAGGCACCTGACAGCCGCCTTCAAGACGGTTATTCATTGCACGCTCACATAAAACGCGCTGTGCCGTTTCTGGGTGATTAAGTGGTTCAAGTAGAGCACGAATACGAGTGTCATCTAGACGAGTTTCAATACCAACAGCACCTTGGCCAACAGCAGGTAAAGATTGTTCTGGCTCAATTGAGCTTTTGATTCGATCTTCTAGACCAAGACGAATAAGACCTGCACAGGCAAGAATGATTGCGTCATAATTACCATCATCTAATTTCTTTAGACGAGTACCTACATTGCCGCGAAGCTCTTTAATGATTAAATCAGGACGAGCTTCTTGTAACTGACATTGACGACGTAAGCTACATGTACCAACCACAGATCCCGCAGGCAAGTCTTCAATACAAGTGTAAGTATTAGATACGAATGCATCGCGTGGATCTTCACGCTCACAAATTGTCACTAAGCCTAAGCCTTCTGGGAACTCAACAGGAACATCTTTCATTGAGTGAACCGCAAGATCTGCACGACCTTCTAGCATCGCAACTTCAAGTTCTTTAACGAATAATCCTTTGCCGCCAACTTTTGCTAATGGTGTATCAAGAATGATGTCACCTTTAGTTACCATAGTAACTAATTCTACTTCCAAACCTGGGTGAAGCGTTTGCAGTGCATCTTTAACAAAGTGGGCTTGCCATAGAGCCAGAGGGCTTTTACGAGTGGCAATTCGAACTGGTAATTGCTGTGACATAGTAGTATCCGATCAAAATAATTCCCTTATCCTACCACTACTTGAGGGTGAGGTGAAAATACAGGATGACAACAGTGTGATTATAGGTTAAAAACGACACCGCAAACGCCGATGACACCAAATAACTACAGCTATGAGTGAACTTTACGCCAGTAATGAAAAGTGTTATCTTGATCACGTTTTATAGTCGGTATTGGACGAATGCTATCCAATATTAACCATCATCATTGATGACAAAGATAAACTAGGCTTTCTATTTGCAAACCTATATTGAAACATTAATCGCTCGACAACAACGCCTTACTGAACAGCGTATAGATCGTGCATTAGCATTAATGAAACCACTTGGGCAAGAGATCTTCCATCAATTGCCGTTGCTATTGCATTTCAATCATTCGGAGCTTCCGGGTTTTGTTGAAGGTGCACCTAGTGGTATTAAACAGTTTCAGGCAAATAAAAAGCAGCGTGAGTGGATGGCTCAACTGACACTTCGTTATCCTTTATCTACCTCTAACCAAGGCAACATTCTTGGTTTATATTCTATGGGTAGTACCTCTTCTATTGGCCAGACTATTGGCAGTGACCTTGATATTTGGGTCTGTATTCCAGAAAACCTTCCCGCAGATAAAAAAGCATTATTGCAGAAGAAGTGCGATGCTTTGACCGAGTGGGCAGAACAGTTTTACATTGAAGCGAATTTTTTCTTAATGGAACAGAATCGTTTTCGTGAGGCCTATTCTGAAGAGATGACAGGTGATAATTGTGGTTCTTCGCAGCATTTATTATTATTAGATGAGTTCTACCGTACAGCTGTATGTCTTGGTGGGCAGCAACTATTATGGCAAATTATTCCTCCAGAAATGGAAGAGAGCTATGATGAATATGTTGAGCAATTATGTGCCCAGGGAGTCATACAAAGAGATCAGTGGATTGATTTTGGACGCCTTAATCATATCCCAGCAGAAGAGTACTTTGGTTCTAGCCTATGGCAACTCTATAAGAGTATCGACTCACCATTTAAGTCGGTATTAAAAGCGATCTTGCTGGAAGCCTACTCTTGGGAATACCCACACACACAATTATTAAGTATTGATAGTAAACGTCGTTTCTTTGCCGATGAGCCTGATCTCTATGGGATGGATGCGTATTATCTGATGCTTGCAAAAGTGACGCGTTATCTTGAGCGAACTAATGACGCTTCTCGTCTAGAGTTGGTCCGTCGCAGTTTTTACCTTAAAACACATGAAAAACTGTCACGTCGACAAGGGCAAGGCTCTGTTGAATGGCGTCGCAAAGCGTTAACCGAACTGACGTCTCAGTGGGGATGGTCTCAAGCAACGATCGTCGAGCTTGATTCTCGTCGTACCTGGAAAGTGGAACAAGTTAAAAAATCGCATAACGATCTGCTAGAAGCATTAATGCAAAGTTATCGTAACTTGATCCGTTTTGCGCGTAATAATGACATAACGTCGTCGATTAGCCCTGAAGATATTAGTATTCTTGCTCGTAAGCTTTACGCTGCGTTTGAAGAACTTCCAGGTAAGGTGACGTTACTAAACCCACAAATTTCTCCAGACTTGCATGAAGCGGATTTAAGCTTTATTGAAGTACAAGAAAGCGGTATTAACAAAGCAGGTTGGTATGTCTATAAGCAACCATTAATTGCCAAAGAATTAATGGGTGCTAAGTTTTTAGAGCATAACCGATATTTAAGTAAGCTAGTGGCATGGGCATTCTTTAATGGCTTGCTAACAGAATCTACGCGGTTAGATGCGGTTGTTCGTCAGGCTGATTTAAACATTGATAAGTTCTATCAAATGGTGAGCGACCTAAGAAATACCTTCTCAGTTAACATGCCACAGCCGACAAAAGAAGAGTTAGGTAGCCCTTGTGAAGTACGCCAATTATCTATTTTCATAAATTTAGAAAGTGATCCGACAGAAACATTGAAGATGAAACCAGAACGTATGAATCAGGTGGATGCTGATATTTTCAGTTGTGGTAGCAATCAAAATAATTTGATCGGTAGCGTTGATTTGGTTTACCGAAATTCATGGCATGAAGTGAGAACGCTTAACTTCAGTGGTGAAACGGCCATTTTAGATGCGCTAAAAACAGTACTATGTAAAATGCACCAAGATGCGGCTCGCCCTGAATCTGTCGACGTGTTTTGCTACAGTAAACAAATGCGTGGCATCATTCGTAATAACATTTACCAGCTATTGGCTGAGTGTATTGAACTTCGTCTAAAGCCTGTTGAAAATAACGAAAAACGTCGTCGTTTTAAAGGCATTAAAATAGGTTCAACTATGTATGGTCTATTCTTTGAGCGTCGTGGTGTATCGATTCAGAAATTAGAAGATTCAGTACAATTTTATTCAAGTATCTCAACTAATAAAGCGATTGGTTCAACGACAATTCCTTTAGGTGAGAGTTCTGGTATTGTGATCCCTGATGTGGTGGATTCGTTTGCAAGTGAAGGCTTGATTCAATTCTTCTTTGATGATGCGGATAATCATGAAGATGGTTTTAATATTTACGTATTAGATGAAGAGAATAAGGTTGAGATTTATCATGAGTGTTATGGCAGCAAAGATGACATGGTAAACAGCATTAATCATTATTACACTTCAAGTCGCAATAATATTGATTTAGATGTTCCTGATAAAGTGAACTTCAATTTACCTCAGTTTTATGAGGTGGTTTACAGCGAAGCTAAAGAAGCGTCAGTACTTTCTTATCGCAGTGGCCAACAGCAGTGTAAATCAAAGCAGGCGTAATAAGCTCTTAATATATTTTAAAATAGCAAAGCTAAACGGTTACTCTGTCTAGCTTTGTTCAATTCAAAAGCAAATCCAGCCTCTAGGTTGGGTCTCACCTCATTTCAGTATATACTTCACTCACATGTATAAATAACCAGTGTGATGTGATGGACGTTTCTTTTCTTCTTGATGGTCTTAATGACAAACAGCGCGAAGCCGTAGCCGCTCCGTTAGAAAACATGCTTGTACTTGCGGGTGCCGGTAGTGGTAAAACTCGAGTACTTGTTCATCGTATCGCATGGTTAATGCAAATCGAACAAGCGTCTCCTTTCTCTATTATGTCAGTGACATTTACTAACAAAGCGGCGGCAGAAATGCGCGGTCGCATTGAAGAGTTAATGCATGGCAGTGCTGGTGGAATGTGGAACGGTACCTTCCATGGTATTTGTCATCGTATTCTTCGTGCACATTATCTGGATGCGAAATTACCGGAAGGTTTCCAAATTATCGATTCAGATGATCAGCAGCGTTTATTAAAACGTTTGATCAAAGCTCAGAATTTGGATGATAAAAATTGGCCTGCACGTCAAGCGGCTTGGTTTATTAACGGTAAGAAAGATGAAGGATTACGTCCGCATCAAATTAACTCATTTAATGATCCTATCGCTGAAACATGGTTAAAAGTGTATCGCGCTTATCAAGAAGCGTGTGATCGTTCAGGCTTGGTCGATTTTGCTGAGATTCTTCTTCGTGCTCATGAATTACTGCGTGATCACAAACATATTCGTGAACATTATCAAGCACGCTTTAAGCATATCTTGGTCGACGAATTCCAAGATACCAACAATATCCAATACGCTTGGTTACGCATGATGGCGGGATCAGATTGTAAAGTGATGATCGTGGGTGATGATGATCAATCTATCTATGGCTGGCGTGGTGCGCAGATTGAAAATATTCAGAAATTCTTAGATGAGTTTGTGGGTGCGAAAACCATTCGTTTAGAGCAAAACTACCGTTCAACCGCTAATATCCTAAATGCTGCCAATGAACTGATCAGCAACAATACTGAACGTATGGGTAAGAAGTTATGGACTGAAGATGCGGATGGCGATCTGATCTCTATTTATTCTGCTTATAACGAAATGGATGAAGCTCGCTTTTCAGTGGGTAAGATTAAAGAATGGCGAGATAATGGTGGCGCTCTGCAAGATTCAGCATTTTTGTACCGGAATAACGCCCAATCTCGTGTGCTTGAAGAAGCTTTAATTCAAGCGGGATTACCATATCGTATCTATGGTGGCATGCGGTTCTTCGAACGACAAGAGATCAAAGATGCCTTGTCTTACTTACGCTTAATGAATAACCGTCATGATGATGCGGCTTTTGAGCGTGTAGTAAATACACCAACACGTGGGTTGGGTGATAAAACACTAGAAACCGTACGTTTTGCTGCGCGTGAACGCGGAGCGACCATGTGGCAAGCCAGTCTTACGTTGATTGAAGAGCAAGTATTACCGGGTCGTGCTGCTGGTGCATTAAGCCGTTTTATCGAGCTAATTAATGCATTAGAGGACGATACTCGTGACTGTCGTTTACATGAACAAACGGACCAAGTGATTAAAAGCTCTGGTCTGTTTACGATGTATGAGCAAGAGAAAGGCGAAAAATCAAAAGCACGTATTGAGAACTTGGAAGAACTGGTTACCGCAACTCGTCAGTTTGATAAGCCAGAAGAAGCTGATGAAATGACGGATTTAACCGCTTTCTTAACCCATGCCGCATTAGAGGCAGGTGAAGGTCAGGCAGATGAATTTGAAGATGCGGTTCAACTAATGACACTGCACAGTGCCAAAGGCTTGGAATTCCCATTAGTATTTATGGTGGGTGTTGAAGAGGGCATGTTCCCAAGTCAAATGTCAGCAGAAGAAGCAGGGCGTTTAGAAGAAGAACGCCGTCTTTGTTATGTTGGTATGACGCGTGCGATGGAAAAGCTGTATATTATTTACGCAGAAACTCGTCGAGTGTATGGCCAAGAGAAATATCACAAACCGTCGCGCTTTATTAAAGAGCTGCCAACTAACTGTGTTGAAGAAGTTCGTATGAAAGCCAAAGTAAGTCGAACTGGATCTTATGGTAGCTATGGTTCTCAAGAGGGCTCATCTGACAGTCGATTTGGTCAAAAAGCTGTGAATAATAACTTTAATGAAACTGGTTATGCTTTAGGGCAACGAGTTAAGCACCCTAAATTTGGTGAAGGAACGATCATTAATTTTGAAGGCGCTGGCGCACAAGGGCGAGTACAAGTTGCCTTTAATGGCGAAGGGATTAAGTGGCTTGTGACTCAATATGCCAAGTTAGAGTCGATGTAATATAAAATTATTTAGAGTATAAAAAAAGAGAGCGGATTCGCTCTCTTTTTGTTTTAAATCGTCATTTTTTTCTTTTTGCTAAATAGCCAAGCATCCATAGTAAATACAATTAGCGCCCCCCAAATAAAGGCAAAAGTAATCGCTTTATCTGCACTAAACACTTCATCGTATAGCCCTACAGCAAGAACAAACATTAAGCTTGGTCCAATGTATTGAAAGAAACCTAATGTAGATAGCTTTAATCGTGTTGCTGCGCCAGTAAAGCAAAGCAGAGGAACGGTAGTGATAATACCCGCAGCAACCAATAGTAAATTTAGATTCATTGGGTTTTCTGCAAAATTAGAGGTTGGAGAATCAGCAATAAATAATAAGTACGTCGCTGCTATTGGCAATAAAACCAAGGTCTCAATAAATAAGCCAGACTGTGCATCCATGGCTACTTTCTTGCGTAATAATCCATAAAAGCCAAAACTACAGGCTAAGGCCAATGCAACAAGAGGAATCGAACCAAAAGTGATTAATTGGATAAGCACACCGATAGCTGCAAACAAAACCGCAAGCCATTGTAATTTTCGTAATCGTTCCCCTAAAAAAATCATACCGAGCATGACATTAAAAATGGGATTAATGAAATACCCTAGACTAGCGTCCAACATGTGATCAGCGGTGACCGCCCAAATGAAAATTAGCCAATTAGCGCCTATCAATACGCTACTTGTCATTAGATAGCCCATTTTTCGCTTATCTTTTAATGTATTGGCAACAGTTTTCCATCCTTTAGATAGAAACAGTAATCCCGCTAGAAAAAAGAAAGACCAAATAACACGGTGACTTAAAATCTCAAAAGGAGAAACTTCACTGATGGTTTTAAAATAAATAGGTGCAATGCCCCACATGGTGTAAGCACCAAGAGCAAAAAAGACCCCCTGACGAGTGCGCTGTTGTTCGAGTTCAGTGGTTGGCATAAGTCGATTCTTAACGAAGTAATGTAATAGATAAGGTGTTTTTATGATCACACCTTGTATGAGTTGTTATGCGACGAAGTATAGAGGGGAGTGTCGAATGTGCCTAGTATTTTCCTATTGCTCTTTTCCTCACCAATAACCATAGGTAGAATGAGCCTCCCATAGTATTGATGAGTTTTTTATGTCCAGCATTATCGCAGAGCAGCCAATGGAACAGGTATCACAAAGCTACACTGTTTTAAAAGACGTGTTTGGCTACCAAGAATTTCGTGTTGGACAAGAAGAAGTCATTAACTCTGTTCTTGATGGTAAAGATAGCTTAGTTATTATGCCAACCGGTGGTGGTAAATCACTGTGTTATCAAATCCCAGCTTTGGTATTTGATGGATTAACCTTAGTTATTTCTCCTTTAATCTCATTAATGAAAGACCAGGTTGATCAATTAAAGGCGGACGGAGTACAGGCTGAGTGTTTAAACTCGACTATTGATCGTGATGTTCAAATGTCGATTTGGAATCGAGTCAATTCTGGTCAAGTTAAAATGCTGTATGTGTCACCAGAGCGTGTGATGATGCGCGATTTTATGGATCGACTAGCGTCCTTAAATTTATGCATGATAGCGGTAGATGAAGCACATTGTATTTCGCAATGGGGCCATGATTTCCGTCCAGAATACGCTTCACTTGGTCAGATTAAACAACGTTTTCCAGCTGTTCCTATTATGGCACTCACAGCGACTGCTGATGAAGCGACTCGTAAAGATATTCTAAATCGTCTCTCTTTGGTTGAACCTCACGAATACTTGGGCAGCTTTGACCGCCCCAATATCCGCTATACCGTGTTAGAGAAACACAAACCTGTGAGCCAAATTGTGCGTTATCTTGCAACGCAGAAAAACCAGTGTGGTGTGATTTATTGTGGTAGTCGTAAGAAAGTAGAAATGCTGACTGAAAAGCTCTGCAATAACCACATTCGAGCCGCGTCTTATCACGCCGGTTTGGATTTGGATGAGCGTAATTATGTGCAAGAAGCTTTTCAGCGTGATGATATTCAAATTGTTGTAGCCACGGTGGCGTTTGGTATGGGGATCAACAAATCTAACGTACGTTTTGTAGCGCACTTTGATATTCCCAAGAACATAGAATCTTATTATCAAGAGACTGGTCGAGCAGGGCGCGATGGCCTACCTGCTGAAGCGGTGATGTTATACGATCCTGCTGATATTGTATGGTTAAGAAAACTGGTAGAAGAGAAGCCAGAAGGGCCACAAAAATTAGTTGAAAGCCACAAGCTCAATGCCATGACTGCCTTTGCAGAAGCACAAACGTGTCGCCGCCAAGTCCTATTAAATTACTTTGGTGAATACAGTCCTAAACCGTGTGGTAACTGCGATGTTTGTTTAGATCCTCCAAAGCAATTTGATGGCACAGAAGCGGCACAAAAAGCCTTGTCATGTGTTTATCGAGTAAATCAAGGTTTCGGTGTCGGTTATGTCGTCGAAGTCCTACGAGGCTTGAAAATTGCACGAATTCGAGAACATGGCCATGACAAATTATCGACTTATGGCATTGGTAAAGAGCACAGCCATGAGTACTGGGTCAGTATTATTCGACAACTGATCCACAAAGGATTGTTGGCGCAAAACATCACTCGAAACTCGACGCTGCAATTAACTGAAGAAGCTCGCCCGATCTTAAAAGGGCAAGAAGCATTAGAGCTTGCGGTTCCACGACTTGATACCGCAGCGAAAACAGCGAAGTCTGAAAAGTTGAATAATCGTCATTATGATAAGCAGTTATTTGCCAAGTTACGAAAATTGCGTAAATCGATAGCTGACCGTGATGACCTACCGCCTTATGTCGTCTTCAGTGATGCAACATTAATGGATATGGCTGACATTACTCCAACTTCTTATGGTGAAATGCTTGCTGTTAATGGAGTCGGGCAAAAGAAACTAGAAAAATACGCCGATCCATTCTTGGATTTAATTGAAATGCACATTACCGGACAAGGATAAGTCATGAGTTTATTTTCAGTGGTTGAGTTTGATAAAGAAGCAGGTCGGATTATTTTTGCGGTGCCTGAGTTTCATTTTGATTCATTTGAAGTGATTGGTAAGCAATTAGTTACTGCCATGGATGCCACGATAGTAGAACAACAGATGGATGCCGATCTGCATTCTTGGTTAGTTGATTTTGAAGGCGCGCAATTTATGTTACGTGCTGAGCATTATTCGAATTCGGTATGGCTTGAAGCATTGGCTCGTACCGAGCATCAAGAAGAGTTGGCGTTTATTGCAGGTTTGTTTTAAGCAGCTCTTGTGATCAAAAGCGGTTAATGTATAATCACCGCCCTGAAAATTGGCTAGAGTCATTACGTAAATAAACGATGATTTTAGCTTTGTGTTTAATTTGGGTTCCCTCGCCCCCAATGACAAAAAGGTACTTATATGAGTACATTTACGCCCGCGCAAAAGCGCAACGCTTTATCCTTCCTTGTAGTGTTCCACCTTGTAATTATTGCATCAAGTAACTATTTGGTTCAGATCCCATTCACTTTGTTTGGGCTACATACCACGTGGGGTGCATTTACCTTCCCATTCATTTTCTTAGCAACAGATTTAACCGTTCGGATCTTTGGTGCCAAGATGGCAAGAAGCATCATCTTCTTTGTTATGCTACCAGCATTAGCTGTTTCTTACTTTTTATCAGTTGTCTTTTTTGAAGGGCAGTACCAAGGATTCTCACAACTTGGTGAGTTTAACTTATTTGTTGCACGCATTGCGATCGCAAGCTTTATGGCTTATTTACTTGGACAGATATTAGATGTTCATGTGTTTAATCGTCTTCGTCAGCTAAAACAGTGGTGGATAGCGCCAACATGCTCAACCTTATTTGGTAATGCAATAGACACCTTAGCGTTCTTTGCCATTGCCTTTTACCAAAGCCCTGATGCGTTTATGGCAGAGCATTGGACAGAGATTGCTCTTGTGGATTACGGCGTTAAGCTGGTTATTAGTCTAGGTTTGTTTGTTCCTATATATGGTGTACTACTGAATTACTTAATTCGTAAGTTAACTTCAGAAGGGCATCAATTGGCGACATCGACTTCTTAGCTGTAGTGTTAAAGAAAAATACTAGACTAAGGTCAGCCATGTGCTGGCCTTTTTTATTGTTATCGTATTGAAATATTTATGATTTATTAATTAAGTGAGAGTTATTCTCATTTAATTGTTGCATTTCAAATGAGAATGGTTATTATTAACTTGTCTTCAGGGAATAACGCACAAACGGTTTACCCCGCACTATTTCAGGAAGGCACGACATTGCTCACATTGCTTCCAGTGTACATCAGCTACATGAGCAGTGATGAACGTTTCTAAGTTAACGGTATCATTGCTCTCTTTTTGCTGAGCGGCGCTTCTTTTAGAAGACGCCGCTTTTTTTTGCTTTTTTTTTAAGATAAAAGTAAATGTTTTTATAAATTACACTTGTTTAAATGGCGTACTTTTGGACAGAAAAGGGGGAGTTAATATTATTGTCCACAAAGCATGATCAAATAAGGATCTCTTTGTTGATCGTTTTATTTAACCTAAGCTTTTGATTTTTTAGTTTTAAATAGGCATTTTTCGCATTGATAAAATAGTTATTAATTAAGCGGAAAATAATTACAAACAGAGTTATCCACAGATGGGAGTGGTTGTGGATGAGGTTATTATTCATCAATAAAAGAAGAAAAAAGAATTAAGAGCAGCATTTTTCATGTGGCTTGGGTATAAAATGAAAGTTATTGATTACATAACCTCTGGGTAAGACAGACTATGGCAAGAATTCCTGATAATCCATTCATTCTAGTGGATGGCTCTTCGTATCTTTTCCGTGCATACCACGCCGCTCCTAATTTTACTAATGGCGATGGCCAACCAACAGGTGCAGTGTATGGCGTAATTAATATGCTGCGTAGTCTTTTAAAACAATTTGAAACAGATCGTATAGCAGTGATCTTTGATGCAAAAGGAAAAACCTTTCGTAATGACATGTACCCAGAGTACAAAGCGAATCGTCCACCAATGCCGGATGATTTACGTTGCCAGATTGAACCTCTACACAAACTGATCAAAGCGATGGGCTTACCATTGATCTCTATTTCAGGGGTAGAAGCCGATGATGTGATTGGTACATTAGCATCGCAAGCCTCAAAAGCAGGCATTCCAGTACTGATTAGTACCGGTGATAAAGATATGGCGCAGCTTGTTGATGAGAACGTGACTCTAATAAATACCATGACAAATGTGATCATGGGACCTGAAGGTGTTGAAGAGAAATTCGGCGTTCCACCAGAGCTGATTATTGATTATCTTGCACTGATGGGTGATACCTCAGATAACATTCCGGGTGTCCCTGGTATTGGTGACAAAACAGCAAGAGCACTATTACAAGGTGTTGGTGGTTTAGATGCGCTTTATGCCAACCTTGATGATATTGCGCCATTAGGTTTCCGTGGCTCAAAAGGCATGGCGAAAAAACTAGAAGAGAATAGAGAAGGCGCTTACCTTTCTTATGAACTTGCGACCATTAAACTTGATGTTGAATTAGAACAGCGACCTGAAGAGCTTGTAAAACAAGAACCAAATGTTGATGAGTTAGTTCAAATGTTTGGTCAAATGAACTTTAAACGTTGGCTAACTGAAATGCTAGATGGCAGTGACGGTAAGATCGTTTCACATGAAACATCAGCAAATCGAATAGCAGGTGCATCATCAGATAGTAATGATGAGACTGAAGAAGAAGTCATTGTTGCTGCTCAAGTTGATCGCTCAAAGTACGAGACTATTTTAACCAAAGAAGCTTTCTTATCATGGTTAGAAAAGTTAAACAGCGTAGAAGTTGCTGCTTTTGATACTGAAACTGACAGCCTAGATTACATGGTCGCTAACTTGATTGGTTTGTCGTTTTCTATTGAAGAAGGTGAAGCCGCGTATGTTCCTGTTGCTCATGATTACCTTGATGCACCAGAACAGCTTGATCGTGATTGGGTTCTAGAGCAACTAAAGCCGTATTTAGAAAACGATAATAAAGCAAAAGTGGGCCAAAACTTAAAATACGATGCAAGTGTATTAGCTCGTTACGATATCGAGATGAAAGGTATTAAGTTTGATACCATGCTTGAATCTTATGTGTATAACAGCGTTGCTGGTAAACACAATATGGATAGCTTAGCACTGCGTTACTTACAGCATAATACGATTTCATTTGAAGAGAATTGCGGGTAAAGGTAAAAAACAACTTACGTTTAACCAAATCGCTTTAGAGCAAGCTGCACCTTACGCCGCTGAAGATGCAGACATCACATTACGACTACACCATGTATTGAACGCTAAGCTAGAAGCGGATGAGAAATTAAAATCGGTATTTACTGATATTGAATTACCACTTGTTTCAGTACTTTCTCGTATGGAAAGAAAGGGTGTGTATATTGATGACATGCTGCTTTCTGCACAATCACTTGAAATTGGCCAGCGTTTAGATGAATTAGAAAAAGCAGCGTATGAAGTAGCAGGACAAGAATTCAATATGAATTCACCAAAGCAGCTTCAAGTTATTCTATTTGAAAAAATGGAATTGCCAGTTATTAAGAAGACACCGTCAGGAGCAGCATCAACTAATGAAGAAGTGCTGCAAGAGTTGGCGTTAGAGTATGAACTTCCTAAGCTGATTTTAGAGTACCGTGGCTTAGCTAAGTTAAAATCCACTTATACCGATAAACTTCCAAAGATGATTAATCCATCAACGGGTCGTGTGCATACCTCTTACCATCAAGCGGTGACAGCGACAGGACGTTTATCATCGACCGATCCAAATTTACAAAATATTCCAATTCGTAATGAAGAAGGTCGTCGTATTCGCCAAGCGTTTGTTGCTCCCCATGGTTGGAAAATCCTAGCAGTCGATTATTCTCAAATTGAATTGCGTATCATGGCGCACTTATCTCAAGATAAAGCGTTATTAGAAGCGTTCTCGGCAGGTAAAGACATTCACTCAGCAACCGCTGCAGAAGTGAAGGGCGTATCGATAGAAGAGGTGACCTCTGAAGATCGTCGCCGTGCTAAGGCCATCAACTTTGGTTTGATCTATGGCATGAGTGCATTTGGTCTTGCGAAGCAAATTGGTATCTCTCGTGGTGAAGCACAAGATTACATGAATGTGTATTTTGAGCGTTACCCTGGTGTAATGCAATACATGGAAGAAACTCGACTACTAGCAACTGAGCAAGGTTATGTGGAAACTCTATATGGGCGTCGTCTGCATTTACCTGAAATCAATGCTCGTAATGCTATACGTCGTAAAGCAGCAGAACGTGCGGCGATTAATGCGCCAATGCAAGGCACAGCCGCAGACATTATCAAGAAAGCGATGATCTTAGTCGATGACTGGATAGAAGCGGAAGGTAATGCTCAAGTTAATCTACTTATGCAAGTACACGATGAATTGGTATTTGAAGTTAAAGAAGATGTATTAGAAGAAGTGACCAAACAAATTACAGCACTAATGGAAGGAGCGGTAGAGCTAGATGTACCACTTATTGCAGATAGTGATTTTGGTAATAACTGGGATGAAGCTCATTAAATACACGAAGATGAATATTGTCGTGTTGATGTAACTGATTAAATTGTAATTTAGTTACACGCTTCATTAAAACTATGAGCCAGCGCACGCGTTGGCTTTTTTTTATCTAAAATAAAGTGAGCTATGTCAGATGTTTGTTGTGCTTTTATGAACGAAACTGAAAAAAAATTACAAAAAAAGGTTTTCAAAACTGTTCGTTTGTTGTACATTTATCTGCGTAGGGTACAGAGGTAAAGATGTTCTATCTTTCAGACCTTTTGTTTCACGTTATTGGATTTGGCTAAATTCAGCCGCCTCAGTCAACCTTTTTGACTGGGGCGTTTTTTCTTTCTGGCCTTTTAAAAACTTAATTCTCCGATTTTTTCCGCATTTTTTATTTCTTCTTATTTTTCACTACCTGTAATTTTACAACAAGTTGTTTTATTGATAATTAATTTACATAATTATCTTAACTGACTGTTTTTAAATGATTAGATTTGTTTTCTTGAGCTATTTTAAGGTGAGTTTGTAGCTTTGAAGGACGTTGTTAATTTAAAAGATGATTTGAACTTTATTGGGATTTGTTTCAAAGGAAAGATTGTTGCATGATGCGCGGCAGAAAAACAATAACACCTCTTTATCTCTCCCATTTCCCCAACCAGTTAAGGTGGGGTTATTTTTTGTCACAGGCTGTATCTATATATGCTGTTTATTCAGCATCTAGACCTTCAATGAATTCATCATCGATTTCAAAAGCCGGTGCAAACCATGTGTCTAGCTTGGCACGAAGTATATCAACACCGAATCCTTTTGATGAAGAGAACGCATCAACAACAACTTCACCACCAAAATCTACCGCAGCTTCACGTACTTTAAGTACTTGTGCTTTACGAGCACCACTTTTCAGTTTATCTGCTTTAGTTAATAAGATTTGTACTGGGATATTTTGGTCAACTGCCCAGAACACAAGCTGTTGGTCAATATCTTTAAGTGGATGACGAATATCCATCAATACCACTAAGCCTTTTAAGCTTTGACGTTTCTGTAGGTACTCACCTAAAGACTTCTGCCATTTCTTTTTCATCTCAATAGGAACTTGAGCAAAGCCATATCCTGGTAAATCCACAATGTGACAGTTCTCATCAACTTTAAATAAGTTAATAAGCTGAGTACGACCCGGAGTTTTAGAGGTTTTTGCTAAGCCTTTTTGGTTTGTTAAGCGGTTTAATGCGCTCGACTTACCGGCATTTGAACGGCCAGCGAAGGCAACTTCAATACCTTCATCCTCAGGTAGATGGCGAATATCTGGTGCACTGGTAATGAAGTGCGTCTTTTGGTAGTGAATGATTTTGCTCACTGTTAACTCCGTCTCGACTGAAACCAAGCTGTAGATAATGATCCAAGTAGGATTATTGTAGTCAGCTGATTACTTTTTTGTGAAAATGTGTAAAATAACCGCATTAAGGATGTCACAACTTATTTTTTAGTTGGTAAACTTAAAAACGGTAAAGGTCGCTCATTGTACCATGCTGTAGCCAATTTAGAGCGGTACTGGAAGCTTAATATCCAACACAGTGTAAATAAACCTTGGTAAAAAGGGTAACTCATTGTGAGGGAACGATAATAATAAATGGAATGTCATGAAAAAATTAGCGCTTGATATTAACTCTCCTAGCTAGTTGCTCAACATGGGCTCAAGGAGATATCGAAGCTGGAAAGCAAAAATCTGTAACATGTACGGCGTGTCATGGTCAAGAAGGTAACAGTACCTTGACCCAATACCCAAACCTAGCAGGTCAACACGCAGGTTATCTTGAAAAGCAAATCAATGAATTTAAATTGGGCATGCTAACTCAAGGAAAGCAAGGCCGTATGGATCCTGTTATGGGTGCAATGGCAATGGGTGTTGATGAACAAGGAGCTAAAGATATAGCGGCTTATTATGCCTCTTTACCAATGGCGGACAATACCACTCCAGAGGAATCGATTCCTGCAGGCAAAGCATTATACTTAGCGGGTGATATGGAACGTGGAATTACGGCGTGTGTTGCGTGTCATGGCCCTCGAGGTAATGGTACATCACTGTCAGGCTTCCCTAAAATATCTGGTCAGCATTCTGATTACGTAAAAGCGCAGTTAGAAAAATTTCGTTCTGGCGATCGTTCAAATGACATGAATGCCATGATGCGTGATATTGCGAAGAAGCTGACAGATGAAGATATTGCAACCTTGTCTAAATACGTTGGTGGCCTGCATTAATTGTTAGTGTAACCTCGATAATTAAGACCAAATTTGAAGAAGCAGCTCTCGTAGCTGCTTTTTTTTATGAAAAAGGCGTTAAAACGATTATCTTTGCACCAGTATCGGGTATACTTCCGCCCCTAGAATTTTCAGGGAGCAGTAGTGAGCTTATGATGCAGCCTTGCCCTTTGTGTCAGCATTTACATGCTGATAAATTCCACCAAGATAAGCATAGACGCTATTATCGCTGTCAGCACTGCTATCTTATTTATGTGGATGAGGCAGATCGTTTCGATGCAAAAGCAGAAAAAGCGCACTATGATTGCCATAAAAATAATCTTGAAGATGAAGGATACCGAACCTTCTTATCTCGATTTTCTGAGCCGCTGTTGCTGCGTGTTGGAGAGACACCTCAACAAGGACTAGACTTTGGATGTGGCCCTGGACCACTGCTTGCTCATATGATGAGAGAAGCAGGTCACCATATCGAACTCTATGATATCTATTACGCCCCAGATAAGAGCGTGTTGAATACGCAGTATGACTTCGTCAGTTGTACAGAAGCGATTGAGCATTTTTATCAACCTCAAAACGAATTGGAATTGTTATTGGGCTTGGTGAAACCTGGTGGTTGGTTAGGTATCATGACGAAACTAGCCAGGGACGAAAGCGCGTTTGCCACTTGGCATTACAAGAATGATTTAACCCATGTCAGCTTTTTCAGCAAAAAAACATTTGAGTTTATAGCAACGCGCTATCAACTTGAGCTACAGTTTGTTGGAAATGATGTCATCTTACTGAGGAAAACCCAGTAATGAGCCGTACTAAAAAAGCCCGTACTCCAGGAATGGCGAGTGAGCCAGTTGTTGTTACACGTAACCGTACTGATCGTGATGTAGATAGCCGTGAAATTAAGCGTAAAAGAAAGCGTAAAGGTCTAAAATCCGGCGCTCGTAATGCTGAAAGTAACGCTGAACAAAATCGTCGTTTCGCACAGAAAAAAGATCCTCGTATTGGCAGTAAAAAACCAATTCAGCTTGTTGTTGAAGCGAAAGTAAAATCAAGCAAGCAAGAGCGTCGCCTAACTAACGAGCAAGAGCTTGCGATGTTAGAAAATGATGCACAGCTAATGGTTCTTCTAGATCGTATCGATAATGGTGAAAACCTAGGTACTGGTCTTCAGAAATACGTGGATGAGAAATTGGCACGTATCGAACACTTAATGGGTCGTTTAGGCTTATTAGATGACGAAGAAGTTGAATCAGAAGAAGAGATTGCTGAATTCCCTGAATTTGCAGAGCGTAAAGCAAAAAGCGATGATGATCTGCTAGCGGAATTTGACGACTTTAACATGGATGATTTTAAATAATTATGTCTACAGTAACCCTGTTGGCACTGCTTGGCGGTGCAATTATTCTTGCGTTAGCTAGTTATGCTGGCAGCTTACTGATGAAGTTAAAAAAGCAGAAGGAACTGCAAGAACAACACAGAAAATTGGCGATACAAAAACGTAACGCCAATATTTTTGAGAATGTGGTACTGCTTTGCCAAGCAGGAATGCAAGAGCGTTGTGATCACTCTGAGTTAGCGATTCGTTTATATTGCATCATGGATTATCTACAAGAAGATGACCGTATTGATGTTGAGCAAGATTACCCTGCGCTATCTGAGCTATATCATGTAGTCAAAGACATGCCGCGCGGTGATGCAAGACAAGAACTCGCGAAGCAAGACCGAATGAAAGATAATTTAGTTCGCACTAAAGCAGAAGCTCGTCTACAAGATGCAATTAAAGAAGAGATCCAACAATTGCAAGTTCGCATCAAACCACTGAATCAAAGTATTGATATTAAAATGATCTGATCGACACTTCTTATTATCGCAGCATTGAAGTCATCGGCTTTATAAGGCAGATGCTTTATGATGCAGAGAGTCGTGTCAATTTAGATATAAAGAGATGGAAGTAAGTCATGTCAAATCAACAAATCGTATGGGATCAAGAGATCATTGAGAAGTATAACTACTCAGGCCCACGTTACACCTCTTACCCAACTGCTTTAGAGTTCCACGAAGCTTATACTCCTGCTGAATTCGATATGGCGTGTACTCAGTACCCTGAGCGCCCATTGTCTCTTTATATTCATATCCCATTTTGTCACAAGCTATGTTACTTCTGTGGCTGTAATAAAGTTATCACTCGCCATCACCATAAAGCGGATATCTATTTAGATTCATTAGAGCTAGAAATCCGTCAGCGCGCAGCACTGTTTACTGAACGCAAAGTAACGCAACTGCATTTTGGTGGCGGTACTCCAACCTTCCTGACTAAAATTCAGTTCACTCGCTTAATGAATTTGTTACGTGGTGAGTTTAACTTTGAAGAAGGCGCAGAGATCAGCATTGAAGTTGACCCACGTGAAATTGAATTGGATATGCTTGATCATCTACGTGATGAAGGCTTCAACCGTTTAAGTATTGGTGTACAAGATTTCAATAAAGAAGTTCAGCTTTTGGTTAACCGCGATCAAGACGAAGATTTTATTATCTCTATGGTACAACGAGCAAAAGACTTAGGTTTCCGCTCAACAAATCTTGATTTGATTTACGGCTTACCAAAGCAATCAGCAAAATCTTTAGCATTAACGATCAAGCGCGTACTAGAAATGGAACCGGGTCGTTTGTCTGTATTTAACTATGCACACATGCCAACGCTGTTTGCCGCACAACGTAAAATCAAAGATGCTGACTTACCAGCACCCGCTGAAAAGTTAATCATGCTACAAGAAACCATCGAAACATTGACTGGCGCAGGCTATCAATTTATTGGTATGGATCACTTTGCTCTACCTGATGATGAGTTAGCAGTTGCACAGCGTGAAGGCATTCTTCACCGTAACTTCCAAGGTTACACCACTCAAGGTGAGTGTGACTTGTTAGGAATGGGCGTGTCAGCTATCTCTATGATTGGCGACAGCTACGCACAGAACAAAAAAGACTTAAAAGAATACTACGCACAGGTTGACGAAAAACGTCATGCTCTGTGGCGTGGTGTTGCGCTTGACCAAGATGATTTAATTCGTCGTGAAGTGATTAAACAACTTATCTGTAATTTCACACTAGATACTAAAGCGATTGAAACGGAATTTAATTTAGATTTTGATAAGTACTTCGCTGAAGACATTAAATTGCTGCAAACATTTATTAACGATGAGTTAGTAACTATGCATGAAGGTCGTATTGATGTTGAGTTGCGCGGTCGTTTATTGATCCGTAATATCTGTATGTGTTTTGATAAATATCTACGAGATCGTGCGCGTCAGCAGCAGTTTTCGAGAGTTATCTAAGGGCAGGGACGAGAAGCGAGTGCGGACTTCGTCCTTCGAGGGGCGAGTAAGAGCACTGTGACTTGTTTTGAAAATTTGAAACCGTAGGTGTTATGCATCTGCGGTTTTTTTGGAAGATAGAAACTATACGCTGCGCTAACTAGAGGCTATAAGAGCGAGTATGATTGATGTGAATCGCATTTATTACATCGTTAGTGCTTTTGATCTTATAGTTTCTAGAGCGAAGCGTTCTAGTTAGCGTAGCGTATAGTTCTTAAGGCTTCACATTCCTACTGATCGGGTTCTGCAACGAAATCAGCGTCTCAGTCGACTGCACTTCCTCAATCGCCTGTAACTTATCAATCAACACATGCTGTAGCTCTTGAATACTCTTACACATTAACTTAACGAATATATTGTAAGCGCCTGTGGTGTAATACGCCTCAACCACTTCCTCTAACGCATCTAATTTAGCTAATGCTGAATGATAATCACGGGCTGCGTATAGGTTAATTCCAATAAAACAGCAGACGTCATAACCCAAGGTTTTAGGATTCACTATCACCTCAGTACCTTCAATAATGTCGGCAGCTTTCATTTTTTCGATACGAACATGAATGGTTGCAGGACTGACATTGAAGCGTTTTGCTAACTCAGCGTAAGGAGTGCGAGCATCATTCATGAGGGCTTGTAAAATATCACGGTCGAGATCGTCGAGTTTATTAGATTGATTCATGATGCATCCTTAGCATAGGGTATTTATATAATCCAAGCAGTAAATTACCTTAAGATACTCAAGACAGCGAGCACTTTATCTAGTCGTTTTTATTAATATCCATTACCATAGGCGCTTGCTGTTCCTAATTGATTAAGCCGTTGGAGTGCCCTGTGCAAATAGCGTTATTGTGTGAAGACCCAAATCGTCAACCTGAGTTAGAGGCTATTGCCACTCGCTGGGGATTAACGCATGACCAAGATAATGTTTTTGCTTTGGTATTAACCACAGAGCAATTGGAACTTCATAAGCGTGATGAGCCTAAACTAGGCGCAATCTTTGTTGATTTGGTTTCAGGTGCTGTTGCTCATCGCCGTAAATTTGGTGGCGGTAAAGGGCAATCTATCGCTAAAGCGGTGGGGCTAAACAAAGGAGCAATACCCGTCGTTCTTGATGGTACAGCTGGACTAGGACGTGATGCCTTTGTATTGGCATCATTGGGATGTAAAGTTCAAATGGTAGAGCGTCACCCGGTGGTTGCGGCTTTACTTGATGATGGGTTAGCGCGCGCAAAGCAAGATACAGAAATTGGCTCTTGGGTATCAGATCGTATGTCTCTGCTTCACGCTTCAAGCCATGATGCGTTAGAGCAGTTAATGGCACAAGCCAGTTTTGAGCAGCCTGATGTGGTTTATCTTGATCCAATGTACCCACATCCAGAAAATAAAAAGAAAAGTGCATTAGTAAAAAAAGAGATGCGAGTGTTTCAATCTTTAGTTGGCGCAGATAACGATGCCGATGCATTGCTAGCACCGGCATTAATCATGGCAAAGAAACGTGTTGTGGTAAAACGTCCAGATTACGCAGAATGGCTTGATAACCAAAAACCATCAATGGCGATAGAAACTAAAAAGAATCGTTTTGATGTCTATGTTAATGCCGCGATGTAACTCTCATAGTTAAGGATTACTCGTCCTTAAACGGGACCACTAATACATCGATTGGACAGGTGTTGATCACTTGTCTTGTTGATGACAGTAATTTACTCCAGAAATCTTGGTGATGGCCACAAACAACAAGGTCAACATCAAGATCATCAATAGCCTCGCATAATTCATTACTTAAATCACCACTACTTACTAAGGTTTTGTGAATTGGATAATTGGCAAATTCAACTAAGTGCTGCATGGCTTCTTTAGAGGCTTCCATCGCTTGATGTTGAGTCTCTGCAAGGTTGATATCAATTAAACCAGTATAAAGCTCTGCATAGCTTACATCGATGTGAATAAAAGAAACTTTTGCTTCTAATGCTTTAGCTAGACCCGCCGCTTTAGAAACTAATGCTTTACTCTCTTCTGTTAAATCGACAGCGACAAGAATATGTTGATAGCTCATGATATTTCTCCTATAAACTCAATATTGAATTTTTTAACTTCTTATAGATTAGCACTAGAACTACCACTTTTTTGTTGCTTAGATCTCGTTCTTATTCATAGGATTGAATAAGTAATTAAAGGGCGATATATGATAGAGTTGTTGTAATTTATAATAATTATTGCTCATAAAGGAACATATATATGTTAGCTAAAACGATGGTCGATCATCTAAATGCACAAATTAACCTAGAATTTTTCTCATCTAATCTATACTTACAGATGAGTGCTTGGTGTGAAGATAAAGGTTTTGATGGTGCTGCATCATTTTTCCGTGCTCATGCAACCGAAGAGATGGAGCACATGCAGCGTTTATTTACTTATGTAAGTGAGACAGGTTCAGTTCCAATCTTAGGTGCAATCGAAGCGCCACAATCAGAGTTTTCTGGTTTGGGTGATGTATTTCGTACCACGTTGGAACATGAACAAATGATCACACAAGAGATCAATAAACTTGCACATGTGGCGTTTACTTCACAAGATTACTCAACCTTTAATTTCCTTCAGTGGTATGTGGCTGAGCAACATGAAGAAGAGAAATTATTCAAAGGTATTTTAGATAAAATTGATTTAGTAGGTGAAGACGGTAAAGCACTATTCTTTATTGATAAAGATTTAGCTGTTTTAGCAACATCAGGCTCTACATCTATTATGGATAGCACTGCTGGATAAGTATCAATCTTTGCAATGTAGCGGTATACATTTAATGTAATACGTAAGGGTCGTTACTTATTAAGCACACAGACAAGTATGTCAGAGGTGATTATGATAAGTGGCGACCTTATATTATTAGCACTATTTACCGTAACGGGTATTAACATTATTCGTTATTTAAGTACCTTAAAAACTCTTCTTTTTGTGATGCGAGAAGCACACCCTCTGTTGTATCAGCAAATTGATGGACGAGGCTTCTTTACTACTCACGGCAATATTGGTAAACAAACCAAGTTATTTCAATACTTATGGCAAGAAGAATACCTTGATCATCATGACACCCTTTTTGTGTTTAAATGTGAAAAAGCCCGTTATCTATTTATGCTCTCTAGTGCATTATTGCTTGTAAGTGTTGCTGTGTTTTTCTTGGTAATTAATTTGGGCATCTAGCGCTGATAATAGTACACTCCTTGCCAATTGAATTTGGGGTGAGAGTGACATGAAAAAAGTAGACGTAGTGGTTATTGGTGCAGGTGCTGCAGGATTGATGTGTGCAGCAGAAGCCGGTAAGCGAGGGCGTAGTGTATTGGTTGTCGATCATGCCAAAAAGCCAGGCAGAAAAATCCTCATTTCAGGTGGTGGTCGTTGTAACTTTACTAACTACGATGTCACTGCTAATAACTATGTTTGCAAAAATTCACATTTTGTTAAATCAGCGTTATCGCAATATACCAACTGGGACTTTATCTCACTAATTTATAAGTATGAGATTGAGTTTGAAGAGCGCGATCACGGGCAGTTATTTTGTATTGATTCAGCGAAAGAAATTGTCGATATGCTATTAAAAGAGTGTGAATTAGCGGGTGTTAATTACCGATATCGCTGTGAAATTAGTGATATTGAAAAACTGAATTCTGGTTTTAGATTGAAGCTAGATAGCGATATTATTGAATGTGAGTCTTTGGTTGTAGCAACTGGTGGTTTGTCGATGCCTAAATTAGGAGCAACCCCATTTGGTTACCAATTGGCTGAACAATTTGGTTTATCTGTAGTTCCAACTTCTGCGGGTTTAGTGCCATTTACACTTCATAAAGAAGATAAAGAAGCGTTCTCTGATCTATCAGGTATTGCTATTCCTGTCGTAGTTATCTCAGAAAGTGGTGAAAGCTTTAAAGAGAATTTACTGTTTACACATCGCGGTTTATCCGGGCCCTCTATTCTACAAATTTCATCTTATTGGAACGCAGGTCAAAAAGTAATGATAGATCTGTTACCTAATGCCACTTTGTCTGAAGAATTCGATAAAATGAATGAAGCGCATCCAAATCAAAGTGTTAAGAACGCCTTAGCGACGCTATTACCAAAACGAGTGGTTGAAACCTTGTTAAATAATACCGTTTTTCAAGAGCGATCTTTAAAGCAAGTCAATCATAAAGAGAAAGAGCAACTTTGCGCTTTGATCCATCAGTGGAGCATATTACCAAACGGCACAGAAGGCTATCGTACGGCTGAGGTGACACTCGGTGGGGTAGATACCGATGAGCTGTCATCAAAAACGATGGAGTCAAAAAAAATATCGGGTCTGTATTTTATTGGTGAAGTAATAGATGTGAGTGGTTGGTTAGGTGGCTATAACTTCCAATGGGCATGGTCAAGTGGGTACGTTGCAGGAATAAATGCATAGTTAGTTTATTGTTTAAACTATAATCTATGGTTATTTCATTCTATAAAGTGAAGCGTACCTATAGTTCCTTTTCTGTGCATGGTATACTGTAAATGTAGATTAATACTAAGGACTAGATAAACCATGAAAACCATTTCGTTTAGTGTTCAAGATATTGCTCAATTACAAGAAGAATGCGATTCACTATCGATAATTCCGGGATCTTCATGTTTAGTCCAGTTGTTTTCGTCGCAAACAAAGGAAGAGGTTGCGGCGTATTATTCTATCTTAAAAGGCTTATTACCGAATGTCGAAGTAATTGGACTTTGTACTATTCATGCAAGTATTAATGCTTTTATTATCAGTCAATCTACCGTTGTCTCAATTTCATTTTTTGATGATACTAAACTAACTTCAGCCGTCGTTTTTCATTCAGAAAAAGAGCAAGATGTTGGGCATCAATTATTAAGAAAGCTATCTATTAATCAAATAACAAAAAGCTGTATCGCTTTTAGTTGTTCTGGCTCTGCTAGTAATTATCAATTGTTTGATGCTTTTTCGGAAAACCCTTATGTAATCCCTGTTTCTGGTGGAGTATCCGCAAATGCTGGAGAAGGTACTTGGGTCTTTTTAAATGGTCAATTTTACCAAGAACATTTTGTCGCTGTTGCTCTTCACAGTGAATATTTGCAAGTTTGGAATGATGCTTTTATTGAATGGAATCCAATAGGGAAGCGGTTTCGAGTCACTTCTTCTGAAGGTAACATAATAAAAAGTATTGATCATATTCCAGCGTATGAGTTTTATTGTAAGTATCTTGCAGATAGTAACCCTCTTTCTTTACAGCAAATTCAAGCGTTTCCATTAATGTTGCAAGAAAATACAGCTCGTATTATTAATACGGTTGAATCGATAACGGCCGAAGGCTATTTATGCTTTGCTAGTGATATACCTATGGGAGATGAAGTTAGGCTATCTTATTGTCATCCTTCGTTAACTCAAGAGCAGGTGAATCAAGGAGCAATGAAATTAGCTAAAAAGCAGCCTGAATCTATTTTTATTTATAATTGTGAATCGAGAATTGAAAGCAGTTTAGAATCTACAGAACTGAAAACATTTTCAGATATTGGGGTCTGCCAAGGCATGTATGGAATGGGTGAATTCCATCGAGCTCACAATCAACAAATTCTACACCATAGTTTGACCTATTTAGCGTTGAGCGAGTCTCAAGATGTCATTATTGATAATCATTTTTCCCATACACCTCGTTCACACAATTTGACACCGTTGTTTTCATTAATTAAAAACTCTATCCATGACTTGGATACCATGACGTTAGAAATGGAGCAGAAGATTAGTGAGCAATCAATGCGTTTAATTCAAACTTATCGCACTGATCGAAGAACGGGTTTATTGAACCGAACGGTACTTAAAGAGCGTCTGAATCATATATCACAAATGGATCACCTCCTTTCATTTAAGTTAACTAACTTAAGTCAGGTTAATGATAAATATGGTTATCAAGTCGGCGATAAATTATTGCAAGACCTTAGTCTTTATTTACATGAGTATTTAGGTAGCGCGCTTTGTACTGATATTGAGCTTTATAGTATTGGAATTGCAGAGTGGGGTGTAGTTTTCAATAGTGACAAAAAAAGCAATGTCTTACGTAAATATATTATCGATTTTATTGAAGATTTAGAGCATGAAAATTTTGAGCCTTACGGACTAGGTGATGTCGATTACCTTAGCGTTGCAATGTCTGGTGGGTTAATCAGTCGTCGTGATTTTACTAATATTGCCGTTGAAGATTTAATTTTAAAAACGGTTGAAGCTCGTCGGATTGCGATGCGTCGAAATCGTCATCTATGTAATGCCCGCGACTTATTGGATGAAGATCGTTCACGCCAAAATCAGTTAGATTGGTTAACGTGTGTGAACCGTGCTATTTCTCAAAAAGGAGTGTTGGTGTATGGACAGCCTATTTTTGAGGCCAAAACACATAATATTGCATCAACTGAATGTCTTATGCGTATTTGTGAAGATGACCAAGTCTTTGCTCCTGGTCTATTTCTACCTGCAGTTGAAGGTACGCACCTTTACACTCGATTGAGTCGAGCTATGATTGCTCGTTCATTTGAGATAATGCAAACCAATGATTTAAATTTCTCGATAAATCTATCGCCTCAAGATTTAATGAGTGAGAGAACTTTAGAGTTATTAGAATCTTCAATTATTCGTTTAGATAACCCACTACGCGTTGGTTTTGAAGTGCTAGAAACAGAGCAGATTAAAGACTATGGCCGCATGATAGAAATATGTAACCATTTTAAACGTCTTGGTGCGCGTATTATTATTGATGACTTTGGATCTGGTTATTCAAATATTGATGAAATAATGAAACTTGAGCCTCAAGTGATTAAGCTTGATGGTTCTATTATTAAGAATGTTCATCAAGATCGACGCCAACGTCTTATCTCTCAACAAATGGTGCAGCTTTGTCATGCACTAGACGCTAAGGTTGTTGCTGAATTTGTGCATAACAAAGAGGTATGTGACATTGTTGAAGATATGGGTGTAGATTATCTGCAAGGCTACTTTTTAGGTGCTCCAAAATCATTATTGCCTTAATGAATCGATCTCGTTATTTTTTCACATATTTATTTTTTACATAAGAGTGCCCGCTGCGCTCAGCCTGAAAAACAGTTAAAAATTGGTCATAATAATAAGAAAGAGCCTGAGCATTTTCAGGTTCTTTAACCATTTCTAATACTTCAATTCCTGCTTCACAAGTACATAGGTTTCCTTGACTTTGATTACGTCGTAAATGGTAGCAAGAGTCGGTGGAAGCTTGAATTTCTAAACAAGGAAGAGCTTTTAGCCAAGGGCTTTTATTCACCATCTTCTTTGCTTCTTGCCAAGTAGCATCTAACAGAATAAATAGCTGCTTTTTACTTGAATCTCTATGTACCTCATACTCTGAACTCAAGGTCGGAGAGTTACTTGGAAACAATAACCAAGTCTCTGTATCTTCTTGGATAATTTTATTTATTAATGCCTCTGGCTGTTCTTTTCGCTGCCATACATAATGTTGAGAGTTAGGTAAACTATTTAATAAGAGTTTACCTGTATTGGTCAGTTTATTGAGTTCATTTTCATGATATAGCAGTGCAAATTCAACCTGAGAATGTAAGGTGGGTTGGTGGTCACAGATACAGTTATGGGTAAACCCACAGGTGAAGCAAGAGTCCACTGTTTTCATTATTGTTTACTCGAATCTGTTGTTGAATACAGTGTTAGTCCTGCTTGGATCGGAAACGTAACACCATTGACAATTTCTTTTTCAGTGGTGATTTGGTTACCTTGTTTTGAAAAAGTACGTTCTGAGATCATATATTGACGCTGATGACGACTCATTAACACATGTACACCATTAGTGTTTGTTGCTTGCCAGACCCCAGTCTCAACCAATTGAGGTTCATTGGTATTATAATCATATGTCGTTATCGCTGAGTGATCTGGGTTTAGGGTTAAACCAATACGAAGTCCAGAACCTCCAATAGTACTCGTACCTTGGTAGTAATTAGCCCAACTTAATGTAGAGTCTTGAGCTGATAATGTCGCAGCAGCCTTGATATTTTTTTCCTTTAATATCGACTTCTGAACGCCAACCATAGATAGATTCAACCATACTGTCTTTGCAGATGGCTTTTGTCATGGTTAGTGAAAAATCATCAGTTTGATAATGACGTTTATCTACTTTAAAAGAACGACCTACAATTGATTGAGCTTGTTTTGATTTTCCCATTTCAGAGAAAACGAGCTCATTATTAATTACTTGTATTGTCCAAAATGGTTCATTGCCAAACGCTTTAGTTGGCTTAATCGGTTGTCGACAAGAAGGGCCTTCACCTGCTACTAATGTGTTGATTTGAGAGACAACAAAGCGTGCTGGGTAATCATTAGCGAAACCGCCTTTTGGTGGCGCTTCAAAATGACCAATTAACTCTCCATACATCGGTTGGTAAGGAGATGACTGAATCTCATTACTGACTTTCCATTGTTCCGGCTTTAAGTTTATCCAATATTGTTGCTCACTGTTACAAGGTTGAATACTTTGAGATTCATGACCTATAACAACGGTACCACGCAGTGTAAAAGTATGAGGCGTTGTTGATTGATTCTGGTTATCTTCAGATGAATTATTGCTTGCTGTATTTGATGATTGTTGACTACATCCCGAAAAAAATAACAATGTAGTTACTGCCAGTAATGACCTTTTCATTCTATTTTCCTGCATTATTTACGTAAAAGTTAGTATGCCATAGGACAGTAAAAATAAATTGGAATTCACCTTTATCAGAGCTATTGGCAATAAATTAGCGTAAAATAGTAGGGTTATTTTAATAAGCAAAGAGAGCTAAGAAGAATATGAGTTGGAACCTTTCGCCTTCAGACGTATTTAGCGCATCACCCGTTGTTCCTGTTATGGTTATTGAACAATTAGAAGATGCAGTACCAATGGCTCAAGCTTTAGCTGCTGGTGGCATTCATGTATTTGAAGTGACACTACGAACCGCTGTTGCTTTAGAGGCGATTACGGCTATTCGTAAAGCGATGCCACAGGCTCTTGTTGGGGCAGGAACAGTGATCAGTGCTCAACAATATGATCAGGCAGTAGAAGCTGGAGCTAAATTTGTTATCTCTCCAGGGTTTACACCAAGTTTATTAGCGCATGCAAAAACAGCAGATATTCCACTGATTCCAGGTGTTGCTACGCCATCAGAAGTAATCCGTGCGATTGAGTTAGGTTATACTCATCTTAAGTTTTTTCCTGCCAGTGCTTTTGGTGGTCCATCAGTATTGAAAGCGATGGCTGCACCATTGCCACAAGTTCAGTTTTGCCCAACAGGTGGCATTAACCCACAGAATGTTAATGACTATACGGCGTTAGAGTGTGTTGCTACGGTAGGTGGTTCTTGGATGTTACCTAAAGAGGCGATTGTCGCGAAAGATTGGGCTGAAGTGACAAGACTTGCGAAAGAAGCGGTTGAGTTGATTAAGTAAGAATTGAGAGACTAGAAGCTATACGCTTCGCTAACTAGATACTATAAGAGCAAAAGAATATTGCTTTTGCCCTTATAGAAGCGAAGCGTTCTAGTTTCTAGTTTCTAGTTTCTAGTTTCTAGTTTTAGCGCTTAGCTGCTATTTCACGCAATGCTTGCTTCTCTGCATCAGACAAGAAAGCCAGATCCAAACCATTAATTTGAATTTGGCGAAGCTGCTCTTGAGTTAGGCCAACCTTCGGTGCCGCCACTTCATATTCATAAGGAAGTTCAATCCCTTCAACAGCAGGATCATCCGTATTCAGACAAACCTTAACACCGTGAGCAAGGAAGGTTTTGATAGGGTGAGATTCAAACGAAGCAACCGTACTTGTTTGGATATTTGATGTTAAGCAAGACTCAATGCCGATATTGTTCTTCGCTAAGAATTCCATCAATTTAGGGTCTTCAATGGCTTTAACACCGTGACCGATACGTACTGCACCAAGCTCATTGATTGCTTGCCACATACTTTCTGCACCAGCAGCTTCCCCAGCGTGTACCGTTACACGAAGACCAGCGTCACGAACTTGTTTGAAGTGAGTAACAAAGCGATCACCAGGCTGACCCAGTTCATCACCGGCTAAATCGATTGCAACTAATTTATTCTTTTGGGTTAGAAGGCCATCAAGTTCTTGCTGACAAGCATCTTGACCAAAAGTACGGCTCATAATACCGATAAGATTAGTTTTTACACCGAAGTCTTTACTACCAGCCTCAACACCATCAACGATTGCCTCAACAACGCCTGCAATAGGTAAGTTGTGTTTCATCGCCATGTAGTATGGAGAGAAACGTAATT
Source organism: Aliivibrio wodanis (assembly GCF_052920805.1). Taxonomy (NCBI): domain Bacteria; kingdom Pseudomonadati; phylum Pseudomonadota; class Gammaproteobacteria; order Vibrionales; family Vibrionaceae; genus Aliivibrio; species Aliivibrio wodanis. The sequence continues at coordinate 2,245,726 of NZ_JBREXA010000002.1, read as the reverse complement.
CTGCATAGTCAATTTGTGCATTCATTGCATCTTGTACATTTTCATAGGCAACACGACGACACGCATCAAGATCACCAAGAACCGCAACACCCCAATCTAATTTTGATAGGAAGGCAACTAGACTCGGTTCTGCTTCAACGATTTGAACATGTGGGCGTAGAGCCTCAAGATCGTAAGCAGGTAACTCAAGGCCAAACTTTTGGCCTAAGTCTAGAATAGTTTCAATACGAATATTGCCATCAAGGTGACGGTGAAGATCCGTAAGAGGGAGTGTTTTAGTTATCATAGTGAACGATTCCTACAAAGAAGACTGAATGCGCATAAATATTACAAATGAGTATAGAGAGTAGTAGTAGTTATGTCAGTAATAAAACAGGTGAAAACCGCGCAATTTTAGCGATTGCGTTACAATGTTTACTTATTCTGTTGGCCATTCACTTAGTGGAAGAGGCCTACTGTAAAGAAATCCTTGAGCGTGATCATACTTTAATCCAGCTAAGAGTTCGGCTTGTTCTTGAGTTTCAATCCCTTCAGCTACAAGAGTGATGTCAAAACCTCTTGTCATATTATAAACCGCAGCAGCAATAGAAGAATTGATGTTATCAGCAGTGAGATCTTTAATGAAAGATCGATCTACTTTAAGTACATCAAAAGGTAATTTATGAATATAAGCTAATGAAGAGTAGCCTGTGCCAAAATCATCAATTGCTATTTGGATGCCTAAATCTCGAATTTTTTGCATCGTGTTAAGTGTGCAGTTATCGTGATTTACTAAGCGTGATTCTGTTAGCTCTAACGTTAAATTATTTGCGGGCATGTGTGTTTCTTCAAGAATCGATTCTAATTCTTGTAAAAAGTTATCTTGTGTTAATTGGCAAACAGATAGATTCACATGCATGTGAAAATCTTTAGACCATAGGCCGCTATTAATGCGACTAACGGTATCTACACATGCTTGAGTAAGGATTTGTGCCCCAATAGGGATGATCATGCCATTTTCTTCAGCAAGAGGAATAAAATCTAAAGGTGAGACCATCCCACGCTGTGGATTTATCCAGCGAACAAGAGCTTCTGCACCAATAATATTGCCAGTTTTTACATCAATAATCGGTTGATAAAATGGCACCATTTCCTTGTTCTTAATTGCCGATGAAAGCTCTGCCGTAATATGAGCTTTATGTCGTGAAGCTTCGGCCATTTCTGGAGTATACAGAGAGTGTTGTAAGCTATTCTTTTTCGCTTGGCCAAGAGCAATGCTTGCATTTCTTAACCACATGGTCATTGAATCACAGCTTAAATCACCGTAAACCAAACCGATAGATATTGAAATAAAAGTCGGGTTTGACGTGATGTGAAAAGGGGTCATAAAGCAGGCTTGGACATCAACAGCGTGTTGTTTTAGTTGCTCAATCTCGTCTAATTCAGAGAAGAAAATCGTAAACTCATCGCCGCCAACGCGTGCAATGGCAATATTGGGATGGTTAAAGCTAGACTGTAATCGTTCTGTAATTCGTTGAAGTAATTGATCGCCTTTTAAGATCCCTTGACTATCATTAATGTCTCGGAAATTATTAATACCGACCAATAATACTCCTTGCTCTTTATCTGCTTGATCTTTAACCATGATGCGACTTTCTTCAATAAGGCCTTGTCGACTTAATGCTTGAGTCAGAGGGTCTAAGGTAATTTGTTTTCGCATGATATCAAAAGTTGATTGTAGCTTTTTGGTCATATCATTAAACGCGTTAATCAACAATGTAGTTTCGTAAATACTGCCATTGTCTTCAACGTTACTTCCCCAGTTACCACTTGCAATATTTCGGGCTGCATTTGCTGTCGTAAAAATAGGTTTTGTCACTTGTGTAATAAAGTAAATCCCTACTACTAATCCAGAGAGGGAAAGTAATACACCAAAAAATAGCCCTTTACGCTGCTCTTGCTTAAGTTGTCCTAGTAAATCACTTTCAGAAATTGTGATGACAATATACCAATCTAAACCATTACTACCGCGATAAGGGGTAACTTGACTAAAATAACGCTCTTCATTGTATGAAAAGCAAAAGGTTTCGATTTTGTTTGTTTTACTTAGCTGGTTTTTATTGATGTATTCAGCACTTTTTTGAATCGCAATATCTGAGCTTTCTGTTGCGAATAAGCGAGATCCTACAGCGGTTCTTGGGGTTCCGAGGGAAATAATGCTTCCAACATTGGAGTGAGCTATCAGACGTTCCTGATTGTCGATTAGATAGATTGCTCCTTTGGTTTGTTTTGTTTCTTGATGTAAAAATTGATTGAAAGAATCTAATTTAATATCTGCAGCAAACACACCGATAAAATCAGTATCATAAAAAACAGGATGTATTGTAGACATGGTAATGTCTTTTCGTTCATCTGCATTGGTGTAAATTTTAGACCAAGAAGGTTGAAGGGTATCTGCCGCAGGAGTGTACCAAGGACGTTGGCGAGGATCATAATCTCTTATGATAGAGCGTATGTCATCGGATATTTTATTGCCGCGATAAATAATTAAATCATCGCCAGTTCTTTTATCTTGCACCATAAGAGAGAGTCCACTATTACTCTCTCGACGAAAGCCAATGTACTCTTTTTGCTCCCCACCAAATGAGAGAACATCCATCTGTTTTAAATTTTGGTATAAACCAGAAAAGCTATGCTCTAGGTAGGCTTGTATTTCTTTTGTATTATTAGGTTGATACATTTGGTAACGCTGAATTTGGTCAACCATATTTTTTACGGCAACCAAGGGCTCTTCTAGGAAAAAATTAAGATCAGCGTGAGTGTTTTGAGTATATGACGTTAATATTTTACCGCTGACATCATCAACCAGTTTCTCATAGCTATTATTTTGGGTGTAGAAAACTACGCTTAGTGTTAACAGCAAAACAGTAATAAAGGGCAATATCCAGGGCAAGATCACGAATGTTTTTTAATCAATTAAACGATCGATTTGACGATCAGATTTACCTGTGATCATATACCTCCTTTAACGAGGAGAATTCGATGCACATTGACCATTTTAAAGAACACTTTCATGAAATAACAGACCAAAGACAAGGTGCAAAAGTAACCTATTGCCTTTTTGAAGTTCTATTCGGCTCAATGTGTGCTGTTATTGCAGGAGCAAAAGGCTGGTTTGATATTAGAGAATACATTCTTGGTCATCACGCTTGGTTTGAACGTAATGGTATGTTTTTAAATGACATTCCTGTCGATGATACGATTGCTAGGATTGTTTCAAATATTGAACCAGAGCAATTTCATCAATGCTTCGTCTCTTGGATGTCTTCAGTGCATTCTTTAACTCAAGGCCAAGTCGTTGCTATTGATGGCAAGACACTTCGTGGCTCTTATGATCGAGACGACCGCTCAAGTACTATCCATATGGTGAGTGCTTACGCCTCTTCAAACAAATTGGTTTTAGGGCAGTTAAAAACAGAGCAAAAAAGTAATGAAATAACAGCTATTCCAGAGCTTATTAAGATGCTTGATATTAAAGGCGCATTAGTGACTATTGATGCCATGGCATGCCAAACGGCAATAGCCAAAGTCATAATAGATAAGGGCGCAGACTACTTATTAGCAGTAAAAAACAATCAAGGCTCGCTACGCAAATCTGTTGAAAAAGCATTTTCAAATCAACGCTCTACAGTAAACAAACTCATTAACCTTGAGCAAGGTCATGGCCGTATTGAATCACGTCAAAGTTATGTATTACCAAGTACAGCTCTAGAAGGTAACTTTTCTCGTTGGAAAGGCTTAAAAAGTATCATCATGATTGAAAGCTTTCGTGCCATTAAAGGAAAACAGCCCAGTCTAGAATATCGTTATTACATTAGCTCAAAAGAATTAAGTGCAGAGCAAGCAGCAGTGGCGGTCAGAGAGCATTGGGGGATCGAATCAATGCACTGGGTACTCGATGTCAGCATGAATGAAGATGCTTGCTCTATATTCAAAGATAATGGTGCCGAAAACCTTTCCTGCTTACGACACATGAGCTTGAACATGCTCAGAGCTGAGCCCACAAAACTGAGTATCGTGGGTAAACAAAAGCGATGCATGATGAATACTTCAATGCTTGAATCTGTTTTAACGGCAGGTTTTTTCTCAGAGGTTAAAATTTAACCACTCATGCGGTTGCCCTGGGGCAATATCACTGCGGTTCTTAAAGAAAACTGTGTTTTAGTGGGCGTATTATTCATAAAGCTCTATTTATACTATATCGTTCTGTTTGGGATTATAGACGATTATTTGTGCTTAGCTGTAATTATTTCCATTTTATGTATTTATATCTTCCAATACTTATCGGCAATCAAGTTAAAAGCTTTAAGTAAACGTTGGTGTAGTAAATAGCCTATTCTAATTCCTTTAACTTACGAGTTAGTGTATTACGGCCCCAGCCTAGTAATTTTGCTGCGTCCTGTTTATGGCCGTGGGTATGATGCAGTGCTTTTTCTAATAAAATGCGTTCTACATTTGGAATTACTTTATTCAATATATTGGCTTCTCCTTGGCTCAATTGTGCTTCAACCCAGTGACTGAATTGGGTTTGCCAATCGTCATCATTACGTTGAATTGATGTACTCGCTGAGGAAAACAGCTCTGGAGGGAGATCAGCAGGCAGAACTTCTTGACTACTGGCCATTACCGTTAGCCAGCGGCAGGTATTTTCGAGTTGTCTTACATTGCCGGGCCATTCGCACAGGCTTAGTGTTTTACTCGCTTCTTTACTGAGTGCTTTACATTCAACCCCCAAATCTTTTGACGCTAAATGCAAGAAATGTTCGGCTAGTTTGGCAATGTCTTCTTGGCGCTCTCGAAGGGCTGGAATATGGACTCGAATTACATTTAGACGATGAAATAGATCTTCACGAAATCGACCATTATCCACCAGTTGTTCGAGGTTTTGATGAGTTGCCGCAATAATTCGTACATCAACTTGAACAGGCGAGTGACCCCCAACGCGATAAAATTGCCCATCAGCTAAAACACGGAGCAAGCGGGTTTGAATATCTAGTGGCATATCACCGATTTCATCTAGAAATAAGGTTCCGCCATTGGCTTGTTCAAATCGACCTTTACGGACGGAATTTGCTCCCGTAAATGCCCCTTTTTCATGACCAAACAGCTCGGATTCAATTAAATCTTTAGGGATCGCAGCCATATTCAGGGCTATGAACTCATTGTTTGCTCGTGGACTGTGGCGATGCAGTGCGTGAGCAACCAATTCTTTACCGGTTCCTGATTCACCATTAATAAGTACTGAGATCGATGAGCGAGACAAGCGACCAATGGCGCGAAATACCTCTTGCATAGCAGGTGCTTCACCAATGATTTCGGGAACATGATGCTCTTTTGTTGGTTTGGTGTTACTTTGTTTTTTTTGCTCTTGGCTATGAGCGAGAGCGCGTTCAACTAATGTGAGAGCTTCATCAATATCAAAGGGTTTTGGTAAATATTCAAATGCCCCTTTTTGATACGCACTGACTGCAGCGTCTAAATCGGAATGTGCCGTCATGATGATCACGGGTAATTCTGGGTAGTTTTCTTGGACATGATTCAATAGTGATAAACCATCCATCCCTGGCATACGAATGTCCGATATAATTACATCTGGCACATTACGCTCTAATGCTTGAATCACACTTTCAGCATCACCAAAGCTTTCACACATCATATTGGTACTGGTTAGTGTTTTTTCTAATACCCAGCGAATAGAGCTGTCATCATCAACAACCCAAATAAATCCTTTACTCATAAAATATTACTCCGTAATCCACTTATAAAGCGTATTTATTGTGGTGATTATTTTTATTATTTAAGTGGAAGGTAAACCGTAAATACTGTTTTTCCTGGCCAGCTGGTGACATCAATCTTACCGTTGTGTTGGTCTATCAAGTTTTGTGAAATTGAGAGCCCCAGACCAGTACCTCCCTCGCGTGCGCTGACCATGGGGTAAAATAAAGTATCTTGGATATGACTTGGAATACCAGGCCCATTATCGATAATTTCTATTTTAGCGGCGAGTCGATGGCGTTGACCATAGATATTGGTTTGGTAATCAGTACGAGTTCGTAGAGTTATAATTCCGTCAGGTTGATCTTTTAAAACTTCAGCGGCATTACTTACGATATTCAAAATCGATTGCTCTATCTGTTCTGCGTCCATATTAAAATCAGGCAAACTAGGGTCGTAATCACGTTGTATCTTTATGTGATAGCTAGGATTTAACTCAATTAATTGACGAACTTTTTCAATTATCGCGTGCAAATTTTCAGGCTTTTTTTGCCCCAACTTTTGTGGACCGAGTAGGCGGTCTACTAGGTTACGTAATCGATCCGCTTGCTCAATAATAATCTGAGTATATTCATGAAGATCAGGGTTTGACAGCATACGCTCTAGTAGTTGCGCTGCACCGCGTAAGCCCCCAAGAGGATTTTTAATTTCATGAGCGAGACTACGAACCAATACTTTTGCTGCTTGTTGTTGAGCATGTTGATTGATCTCTTGTGATAAGCGACGCTGCTGCTCTATTTGACGAATTTCTATTAGTAAATAGAGTGTCTTGTCGATGACAATAGGGCTAGAGGTAACTTCTACATAGAGAGAGCGACTCTCTATCATAATACGAACATCACTATCAGTGACACTTTGTCCTGTATTGAGTGGCAGCATTAGCGTAGAGAGGTCAAAGTGTGAGTGGTGGAATAGAGTATCAAAGGAGTGTTGAGCCATGCGTTGAGCACTTTGAGAAAATAGTTGCTCAGCAGCAGGATTTGCGTAATGAATCTGACGCAAGTCATCCAGTAGTACTATCGCAGTAACTTGGTGTTCAAGTAACTGTGTTGAAAAATCCATCGTCAATGCCATCATCCTTATAGCAAAATATCAACTGCACCATAATGGTGCATCATACCCTGCTTTTTAGATGGGAACTATGATAATTCCTTTAATTCGAAGAAGGTCGATGTAGATATATGGTAATAATAGGAGATGATGCAATTCTCTTGCCGTCTTTTTTCGCGACAACGGTAATAAGGTGAGTACCTCTATCTATATTTGTAAGTTTCCATTCAGTCGTTGTTTGAGGTAAACCATAAGGAGATCCGTCGAGCATAAGTTGTAATTTTTCATCTATGGCAAGTTTTCGAGTTAACTCAGTTAGAACCATTATGTGGCCACGAGAACTACGGATTGTTTCCTCTTGCACTAAATTACTTATTGTCACCTCCAGCTTGGTTTTTTTTGCTTCACTTGATGCCTTTGTCTTCTTCTTGGTATTTGATTTTTTCGCGCTGCTTGGTTTATTTACAGGGATCTCTTCTATCGATTCAGATTCTAATGAAAGAGCCTTTGATGAAATATGACTTGGAGGTGCTGAATCACTGAAGTGCCTTGTTCCATCACTGTCTTCCCAAGTGTAAACGGTATTTGCAAGGCTTGATGCTGAAAGTAAAATAAGAGGTATCAATAATTTATAAGGCATAGCGCTACCATAGATTTGATTTTATGATCTCATAACGATACCGCAGAAATGAAATCTAATTGAAAACATAAAGGAAAGAAAACAGAAGAGAGTGTTGCTTGTAAATGACTTTTTGCCAATATAAAAAAGGCTCGCCTGTGAAGCGAGCCTAAAAAATAATATCTTACTAGCACTCAGCTAATAATGAGTACTAGTAGGGAGATATGAAATTATACTGAGTAGTACATTTCAAACTCAAGTGGGTGAACAGCAGTGTTGATAGCTTCAACATCTTGAGCTTTAAGAGCGATATAAGAATCAATAAAGTCACTAGAGAATACACCACCAGCGGTTAAGAACTCGCGATCTTCATCAAGTGCTTTTAGGGCGATATCTAGAGATTCCGCAACTGTTGGGATTTCTGCTGCTTCTTCCGCTGGAAGGTCATACAGATCTTTATCCATTGCTTCACCTGGGTGAATTTTGTTCTTAATACCGTCAAGGCCAGCCATCAGCATTGCTGAGTAACATAAGTATGGGTTAGCCGCTGGGTCACCAAAACGAACTTCGATACGACGTGCTTTCGGGCTTGGTACCACAGGGATACGGATAGAAGCAGAACGGTTACGCGCAGAGTATGCCAGCATAACAGGTGCTTCAAAACCAGGAACAAGACGTTTGTATGAGTTAGTTGATGGGTTAGCAAATGCGTTGATTGCACGAGCGTGTTTGATGAATGCCACCGATGTAGTAGATAGCCATTTCAGATAGGCCGCCGTACTTATCGCCAGCAAATAAATTCTGACCATCTTTATTCAGTGACATGTGAACGTGCATGCCTGAACCGTTATCGCCAACCAATGGTTTTGGCATGAAAGTCGCTGTTTTACCGTAAGCGTGAGCTACGTTATGAACAACATACTTATAGATTTGAGTCTCATCAGCTTTTGTTGTTAGCGTATTGAAGCGAGTTGCGATCTCATTTTGACCCGCAGTTGCTACTTCGTGGTGATGCGCTTCAACTACAAGACCCATTTCTTCCATGATTAAACACATAGCAGAACGGATATCTTGAGATGAATCAACAGGAGCTACTGGGAAGTAACCGCCTTTAACGCCAGGACGGTGACCTTTGTTGCCGCCTTCGTATTCAGTGCCTGAGTTCCATGCAGCTTCGATATCATCAATCTTAAAGAAAGAACCTGACATATCAGTGTTAAAGCGAACATCATCAAATAGGAAGAACTCTGGTTCAGGACCGATCAAAACAGTATCAGCAATACCCGTTGCACGTAGGTACTCTTCAGAACGTTTTGCGATTGAGCGTGGGTCACGATCGTAACCTTGCAATGTTGCAGGCTCAAGAATGTCACAACGAATGTTTAGGGTTGGGTCAGCTGTGAATGGGTCAAGTACAGCACTTGCTGCATCTGGCATCATTACCATGTCAGATTCGTTAATGCCTTTCCAGCCAGCGACTGAAGAACCATCAAACATTTTACCTTCTTCAAAAAAGTCGGCGTCAACTTGGTGAGAAGGAATTGAGATATGTTGTTCTTTACCTTTTGTATCGGTAAAGCGTAAATCAATAAATTTTACTTCGTTCTCTTGGATTAGAGCTAATACGTTTTCTACTGACATGTAGGATAACCTCCGGTGTTATAATTTAATATTGGCCAGCTAAGCTGTTATTTACTATATAGCTAGAACTATGCCAAAAGTAATAATCCTTTAATATTAACAGCTTACTTCTTTATTTTTATCTGTGGCTAGTGATTTTGCACCAACTTGATCTCTCTTTGCACTATTTTGGTGCACAAAGGCAAGGTAGAGCAGATAAAAAATAAATCGCCATTAATTACTTCTAACTGCTATTCAGCAGTGAAATGGAAAGTTTGTCAATAAAATTTCAACATGAAATTCATTTAATAATAAAGACATAACTTATAAGATATTGATAAATTTATTCTTTTGTTTTTTAGCCAAAAAAATAAAGTAGAAAGAATAACGGTTCAATTTTTTACTAGTTTGGTTGTTTTTACGTCGCTTTTGTGGACTAAATTAAAAAAAATCAAAAATAATTGTGTCTTCAATCACATATTTCGTGGGTTTTGCTCTAAAATCTGTTAAATTATTGACCGTTTTTAAACCAAAGTAGCGCCAATGGTGGCTCTACACGTTCTGAGTGAATTTGAATCCATGTCTACTCCACAACTTGATAAACTAAGAAATATCGCAATTATTGCGCACGTTGACCACGGTAAAACAACTTTGGTTGATAAATTACTCCAGCAATCAGGTACGCTTGAATCTCGTGGTGAAGCTGAAGAGCGCGTCATGGACTCGAACGATATCGAAAAAGAACGTGGTATCACGATCCTTGCTAAAAACACAGCAATTACTTGGAACGATTACAACATCAACATCGTAGATACTCCTGGACACGCCGATTTCGGTGGTGAAGTTGAGCGTATTATGTCTATGGTTGATTCAGTTCTACTTATCGTAGATGCTGTTGACGGTCCAATGCCTCAAACGCGTTTCGTAACGCAAAAAGCATTCGCACACGGTCTTAAACCAATCGTTGTAATCAACAAGGTTGACCGTCCAGGCGCACGTCCTGAGTGGGTTATGGATCAAGTATTTGATTTATTCGATAACCTAGGCGCAACTGATGAACAACTAGACTTTAAAGTTGTTTACGCTTCTGCACTAAATGGTTGGGCTAACGCTGAATCAGAAGAAGAAACTGAAAACATGGAATCTTTATTCCAAGCGATCGTTGACGGTGTTGATGCACCAGTTGCAGATCGTGAAGGTGACTTCCAAATGCAAATTTCTCAACTTGATCACAACGCATATGTTGGTGTTATCGGTGTTGGTCGTATTACACGTGGTAGCGTTAAAGTTAACCAAGCGGTTACAATTATCGGTGCTGACGGTAAAGAACGTAAAGGCAAAATTGGTCAAGTACTAGGTTACTTAGGTCTTGAGCGTCATGATGTTGAAGTTGCTGAAGCGGGTAACATTGTTGCAATCAGTGGTTTAGGCGAGCTTAAAATTTCTGATACTGTTTGTGCGCAAAACAATGTTGAAGCATTGCCGCCACTAACTGTTGATGAACCAACAGTGACAATGACTTTCCAAGTAAACAACTCACCATTCTGTGGTAAAGAAGGTAAATTCGTTACTTCACGTAACATCCTTGAGCGTTTACAAAAAGAACTAGTACACAACGTTGCACTTAAAGTTGAAGAAACTGGTGATCCGGATAAATTTAAAGTATCTGGTCGTGGTGAACTTCACCTAGGTATCTTAATTGAAAACATGCGTCGTGAAGGTTTCGAGCTAGCAGTATCTCGTCCTGAAGTTATCGAACGTATGGTAGATGGTCAACTAATGGAACCGTTTGAAACGGTAACAATCGATGTAGTTGAAGAGAACCAAGGCGCGGTAATGGAAAGTATCGGTGTTCGTAAAGGCGAATTAACTGATATGGCACCAGATGGTAAAGGCCGTGTTCGTATGGACTTTATGATGCCTTCACGTGGTCTTATCGGTTTCCAAACTGAATTCATGACAATGACTTCTGGTTCTGGTCTTATCTACCACGCATTTGATCACTACGGTCCTCACAAAGGCGGCACAATTGGTCAACGTAAAAATGGTGTACTAATTTGTAACCAAGCTGGTAAAGCTGTTACTTATTCACTATTCTTCCTACAAGATCGTGGCCGTTTATTCTTAGGTCACGCTACAGAAGTATACGAAGGTCAAATCATCGGTATTCATAACCGTGCAAATGACCTTACAGTTAACTGTATCCGTGGTAAGCAACTTACTAACGTTCGTTCTTCTGGTACTGATGAAGCGCAAACGCTTTCTCCTTTCATCGATTTGACTCTTGAGCAAGCTCTTGAATTCATCGACGTTGATGAGCTAGTAGAAGTGACACCAGTAAGCATTCGTATCCGTAAGAAACTACTTACAGAGAACGATCGTAAGCGTGCAGGTCGTGCTCCTAAGTAATTAGATGAAGTGTTGATTTAACGCAGTTAAATCGCAAATCAGATAAAAAATTTAAATCCCTTTGTAGGCAACTACAAAGGGATTTTTTTTATCTGTTATGATTAACAGCAGATAGATATTTTTAAAGAGTGGATAAATGGAAGAAAAAATAAAACACAAGCTAAGGATTAGCTGGTCATACTTTTTATTTTTAAAGCAACGGATTATTCATGACAGGCTGACTGTTAGTGCTGGTTATATGGCTTACATTACGTTGCTATCATTAGTGCCTTTGATTACCGTATTACTTTCAGTGCTTTCTCAATTTCCTATTTTTTCAGGAGCAGGAGAGACAGTCCAAGCATTTGTGATTCAAAATTTTGTTCCTGCTGCTAGTGATGCTGTTGAATCCAGCTTAAATGAATTCATAGCAAACACGGGTAAGATGACAGCGGTTGGTTCTGGATTTTTATTTGTGGCAGCAGTCATGTTGATATCTTCCATAGATAAGAACCTCAATTATATTTGGCGAGTAAAGCAAGGGCGTCGCACCATATATTCTTTTTCTCTCTATTGGATGATAATTACGTTAGGACCTTTGTTGGTAGGGGCGAGTATTGCAACTACATCTTACCTAACGTCTTTAAAAATCATGGATGATGAAATTGTCTCTAGTTTTTATCGGACTTTATTAGGTTGGTTGCCTATCATATTGTCATTCTCTGCATTTGTTGGATTGTATTTATTAGTCCCCAATAAAAAAGTACGCGTGAGTCATGCCTTGATTGGGGCGATGTCAGCGGGCTGTTTATTTGAAGTGAGTAAAGTCGGTTTTGCTCACTACATTACGCAATTCCCGTCTTACCAAGTCATTTATGGAGCGCTTGCCGCGGTACCTATCTTATTCGTGTGGGTTTATTTATGCTGGATTATTGTGCTTCTAGGTGCAGAGATTACCGCCAGCTTAGGCGAGTTTGATGGATGGTTAGCAGGAGATATGAGCATAGATATACTTGAATCAGACATTGACGTATTAACAGAGCAGCAAGGATTTATTAAAAGTGATAGCACTGATCCAGAGAGTAAGTGAAGCCGCAGTAAAAGTTGACGGTGAGATCACCGGTGAGATTAATCAAGGGTTATTAATTTTACTTGGTGTAGAGAGAGAAGATGATGAAGCCAAAGCAAAACGCTTAATGGAACGAGTTTTAACGTATCGAATTTTTGAAGACGATGGCGGTAAGATGAACTTAAATGTGCAACAAGTGAATGGTAGTGTGTTGGTAGTTTCGCAATTTACGTTACCAGCAGATACAAAGAAGGGTACTCGTCCAGGCTTCTCTAAAGGCGCGCATCCAGCAGAAGCTGAGCGCTTGTATGATTACTTTTCAGATTTATGTGAAGGGCAAATAAATACACAAAGAGGCCGTTTTGCGGCGGACATGAAGGTGTCGTTAGTGAATGATGGGCCTGTGACGTTTTGGTTGCAGGTTTAAGAGTAGGGATGATGAAAAGCGAGGCTATACGCTTCGCTGACTAGAGACTATAAGAGCGAGTGTGTTGATGTGGTTAGTTTTTTAGGTTTCAGGAGAAGAACTAGAAACTATACGTTTTACTAACTAGATCGCTTCGCTTCTATAAGAGCAAAAACGAAAGAACAGAATTTAGTTTGCTTTGCTTGCAGAGTGATTGCTTTTGCTCTTCCTGACGCCTGAACTCTCGCTTTTTGCTCTTATAGTCTCTAGTTAGCGCAGCGTATAGTATCTAGTCTCACCACGATTACCCCCTGAACTCTGAAAGGGAGCTTGCGACCGATCTGAACTCTGCTCTAATTTTTATAAAAGGATTTATATGTTTCGACTGATCACCCCAACCACAGAGGCTGAACTAAAAGCCTACTACCATTTCCGTTGGCAAGTATTACGTGAACCTTGGCGTCAGCCCGTCGGTTCAGAGCGTGATGCCTATGATGATATGAGTCAGCATCGAATGATCTTAGATGGTCGAGGTCAACCGATAGCCGTAGGTCGATTATATTTAACTCCCGATAATGACGGTCAAATTCGTTATATGGCGGTTTCTTCTCATTATCGAGGGAAAGGCATAGGCGCACTGATAATGGTCGCTTTAGAGTCTTATGCGCGCCAGGAAGGTGCAAAGCGATTAGTATGTAATGCACGAGAAGAGGCAATTCCCTTTTATATTCGTAATAGATTTGAAAATCAAGGTGAACTTAGTGATGAGCGTGGTCCGATCCGCCATCAACAAATGCTTAAACAGCTTGATCCTCTTGCTGATGTTTTACGTCGCCCAGATTGGTGTGCAGAACTGCAAAATCGTTGGGAAAATGAAATTCCAATCAGTGACAAAATGGGCATTAAAATTACCCAATATACAGGCTATCGATTTGAAGTCAGTGCCGTTTTAAATGCCAACCTTAATCCTCACAACACCATGTTTGCAGGCAGCATATTTACCATGGGAACGCTCACTGCATGGGGAATGGTGTGGTTACTTCTCAAAGAGCGTGGTTTGGATTCGGCTAGCATTATGTTAGTTGATAGTCATATTCGTTATCGTCAGCCGATTATTGAAAATCCGAAAGGAATTACCTCGTTGAATTGCTTGCAAGGGGATTTTGATCGCTTGAAATCAGGTAAGCGAGCGAGAGTCAAAGTGACGGTTGCTTTGTGTAATGGTGACACGCCTGCGGCTGAGTTTTCAGGAACGTTTATGTTGATGAGAAACTAGAAACTATACGTGTTACTAACTAGACCGCTTCGCTTCTATAAGAGCAACAGCAAGAGCTGAATTCAGAACGCTACGCTTGCAGAGTTCAGAGGGACCTCTCTTGCTTTTATAGTTTCTAGTTAGCGCAGCGTATAGAGTCTAGATGTTTACTCTTATTTCGCCTGCATCGCTGCCCACCACGCTTCATCCGCAACAATCTGTCCTGTGCCATCTAATTGAGGGTAAGGCAGTTTCTTACGCTTTGCGACACGAGCAAGTACAGGGTGGCCACGTTCAAACAAGACATTATTAATATACTCTGCTGGCAACGCACTCTCTTCACGGTCATACATCCCCGCTAAATCACGCTGACGCTGTGCTTCATATAAAATCAAGGCACTGGCAACAGATACATTTAAAGACTGAACCATACCGACCATAGGAATGATAATGTCATGGTCTGCCATTGCTAATGCTTTCTTGCTGATGCCCGTTTTTTCACTACCCAGGATGATAGCTGTTGGTTTGGTGTAATCGATTTCACGAAAATCAACCGCAGTATCAGACAAGTTAGTCGCAAGGATCTGCATGCCTTGGCCCTTTAAAACCGCAAAAGCATCATCAATGTTTTTATGTGTTTCTACTTCCACCCAATTACGAGCGCCCGCAGAGGTATGAGACAAGGTTTTCATTTGTTCAGTTGGCCAAACCGCATGGACTTTGTGTACACCAGTGGCGTCAGCAGTACGAATAATCGCTGAGACGTTATTGGGTTTATGCACTTCTTCTAAGCAAAGTGTAAGGTCAGTTTGACGAGATTTTAATACAGAAGTAATTCGTTGATAGCGTTCTAGGTTCATGATTTTAATTTCTTGAGATTGGTGAGAGGGGCTAGGAATAAGTAAGGGTAAGCGAGCTATACGCTGCGCTGACTAGAAACTAGACCGCTTCGCTCCTATAAGAGCAAAAGCAAACCGAGGTCTGCTTTTGCTTTTCTTTGAAACCTGCAAGCGTAGCGTCCTGAAACCTAATAACTCACCACGCTAACTATATCGGCACTTATAGTCTCTAGTTAGCGTAGCGTATAGTTTCTAGTTCTTATGTCTACGAACTTTAAGTGCATGTGGCATAACACGAATACGACGCATGATTTCCGCTAAGTGCGTGCGATCTTTTGTCGTTAATTCAACGGTCACCGTATATAAGCGACCGTCTTTTTCTTCGGTTGTGATACCACGGATATTAGACCCCGTACCAGCAATCACATTAGCTAAATCTGCTAATGCACCTTGGTGATTTTGAATGTCAATATCCAGAGCTGTTGCAAATTCTTGATCGAATTCATCAGCCCATTCAACGCCCATGTACTTATCTAATTCTTTCTGATAACCACGAACGTTCGCACAGTCTTCCATATGAACCACAAGACCACGGCCAGGACTCACGTGAGCAATAATATGATCACCAGGAATAGGGCGACAACAGTTTGCAAATGTCAGTAAGATACCATCAGCGCCACGGATAGGTAATTTCTTACCCGTCGATGTCTCAATATTCGATGAGTTTTGTTCTGTCAGCTCATCGGCATCACCAAGTAATCGGCGTGCAACGACAATACTCATTAACTCGCCTAAACCAATAGCTGCTAACAAATCGTCTTGTGTCGCTAATTTTAGATCTGATAAAACATGAATCATGTTCTCTTCAGTAATATCATCTAAAGAGACATTATGACCTAATGCGTGATTAAGTAGACGGCGACCTAAAATCACAGAATCTTCTTTACGCATGGTTTTTAGGACTTGGCGGATCTTAGTTCGTGCTTTTGAGGTCACCACATAGTTTAGCCAAGCCGCATTTGGACGAGCACCTGGAGCACTAATGATCTCAACTGTTTGACCGCTCTTAAGTGGTTTACTTAGAGGGTAAGGCTGACGGTTAACACGAGAGCCAACACAACTATTGCCAACATCAGAGTGAACCGCGTACGCGAAATCAACCGCTGTTGCACCCACAGGCAATTCAAAAATACGGCCTTTTGGTGTGAATACGTAAATTTCATTCGGGAATAAATCCGATTTTACGTTTTCAATAAATTCAAATGAGCTACCTGCACTTTGTTGCAGTTCAAGTAAGCTTTGCATCCAACGCTGAGCGCGGATCTGTGCCGTAGTACTTGAGTTATCACCCTCTTTGTACGACCAGTGTGCAGCTACACCTTTATTCGCCATTTGTTCCATATCTTCAGTGCGGATCTGAACTTCAACAGGGACACCGTGAGGGCCAACCATTGAGGTATGAATAGATTGGTAACCATTGGCTTTTGGTACAGCAATGTAATCTTTAATACGACCAGGGCGAGGTTTATAGATACTATGAACCTGACCTAATGCACGATAACAAGTATCGACATTGTCAGTAATGACTCGGAACGCATAGATATCCATAATGGTATGGAAACGCTGTTCTTTGTTTTTCATCTTATGATAAATAGAGAACAGGTTTTTCTCTCGGCCCAATACTCGTCCTTTAATACCAGCTTCTGCAAGGCGGCCTTCAATTTCGGAATGGATTTTTTGGATCATCTCTTTACGGTTACCACGAGCCGACTTTACTACTTTCTTCAATACACGATAGCGATTTGGGTAAAGGGCTTCAAAACCTAACTCTTCAAGTTCAGTTTTAATATTGTGGATACCAAGGCGATGAGCCAAAGGAGAGAAAATTTCTAAGGTTTCACGGGCAATACGGCGGCGTTTATCGGGGCGTAGAGCACCCAATGTACGCATATTATGAGTACGGTCAGCAAGTTTGATCAAAATAACGCGGATGTCTTGCACCATCGCCATGACCATTTTTCGGAAGTTTTCAGCCTGTGCTTCTTTTTTATCGCGGAACTTAAGTTTGTCCAGCTTAGAAACACCATCCACTAATTCGGCAACAGTTTCGCCAAATTGCTCTGCTAGCTCTTCCTTGCTAACTTCAGTGTCTTCAATAACATCGTGAAGCAGTGCAGCCATTAGCGTTTTATGGTCGAGTCGCATTTCTGCAAGAATTCGAGCCACCGCTACTGGATGAATGATATAAGGTTCGCCACTTGAGCGAGTTTGCCCTTCATGGGCTTCTTTTGCTACCAGATAAGATCGACGAAGAGCCTCAATGTGAGGCTCTGGCAGGTAATCTTTGGCAACATCTTTCAGGCTATCGAATAAATCCAAACTTCGCCCCGTCAGGTATGCTGTAATTTACAATCTATAATGGATTATAAAGATTAACGATTGTGTGTGATTGAGCTAACTGCTGCTAGTTCTGCGGCATCTTGCTCTTGTTGCTCTTGACGTTCACGAGCATCAAGTAGATCTTTTGTGATCAGGCCTTCTTCAATTTCACGAAGAGCGATAACAGTTGTTTTATCGTTCTCTTCAGGCACTAGCGCATCTTTACCACCAGTTTGCATTTGACGTGCGCGACGAGATGATACTAAAACAAGGTCGAAACGGTTGCCGATTTTCTCAACTGCGTCTTGAACGGTTACACGTGCCATGAGGACTCCAATTTATTAACAAAAATAGTTATATGATGAGAAAGTATACAAGTAACCCGTATAAGTTTCTAGATAGGGTTATAAGATACTCATAGAAATAAAAGAAATTAGTCAGCTAATAGAGCTTCTAACATGCCTTTGTATTTCATAGTTTGTTTATCTTGCTTTAAGCGCTCTGCACGAATAATTGAACGAAAGTCCATTTGTGCAGTATCAAAATCATCATTAATGATCACATAGTCGTATTCACTATAGTGAGATATTTCTGATTTTGCTTCACTCATGCGCTTAGCAATAACAGCATCGCTGTCTTGACCACGTGCATTTAAGCGTCGTTCTAATTCCCCATTTGATGGAGGAAGAATAAATACGCTTTTTGCTAAAGGCATTTGTTCACGAATTTGACGGGCACCTTGCCAATCAATATCTAAGAACACATCAATGCCTTTATCAAGAGTATCTTCGATCCAAACACGAGAAGTTCCGTAATAATTACCAAATACTTCTGCGTATTCTAAAAATTCATTTTTTTCAATTAGCTCTTCAAAATGCTCTTTCTGAATAAAGTGATAATGCACCCCATCAGATTCTCCTGGACGCATACCGCGAGTAGTATGAGACACCGAGACCTTCATAGCATAAGTTGGGTTGCTTTCTAACAGTGCCGAGATCAAACTCGACTTACCAGCACCACTTGGCGCTGACACAATATAAAGTGTACCTTTACTCATGATAGATTCTCTTGGGAGTTATGGCATTGCTCTTTAAATTACTCTTAAAAGACAAAATAAAGATGAATGCGAAGCATAGAAAATTGGGTGGCGAAGAATAGCACAATCTACAGTTAATTTGAATGAAATAAATACGCTTATTGAAATAATAATTTTGTGTTAATTCAGCTTGGCACTATCATTAGAGCTTACCAAATCAATTCCCATCTTTTTATTATAGTGGATAGCCCTTTATGCCTTCTCATTTACCTAAATCGTTTAGTAAACCATTTCTGAAAGTTTTCCATATATTGGAAGCGATACTGTTAGTCGCAATTACCTTAGCGACTCTCTTTGCCATGGTAAATGAATTTATCCATGTATTTTCAGTAAGGCAGATCCAATTGACCGATATCTTATTGATGTTTATCTATCTTGAAGTCTTGGCAATGGTGCAGCAATTTGTGATGAACGGTAAAATCCCAGTTCGTTATCCTATCTATATCGCAATGATGGCAATCGCTCGCTACATCACTTTAGGTATGAAGGAATTAGACGCGGTATTGGTCGTATGGTTAGCATTAGCTGCCTTTATTTTAGCCGCGGCGACACTATTGATCCGAGTTGGTCATCACTATTGGCCGTATGAAGCACACCAGAAAAGCAAGCAGTACGATGAATAAAACAGAGCGCTAAATCAAAATTATTAGAGATGATGCGTTCAAACTTATAGAAAAGTCGGCTTACTCACAGATATTCCCTACTCTCAAGGCATGATGTTATTTACAAAAAGTAATCATAAGTAGGTACATTAATGTCAATCGCATTTAAAAGTAGAACCAAATTACAGCTTCTAACAGTGATACCTCTTATCACGATCACAGCTTTAGTTACTTTGGTCTATTACTGGAGTGGAATAAAGAGTGTCGACATAGAAGCCGAAGAGTATCGTTCAGAGTTAGTCGAAACAAAAAAAAGCGAATTACAAGCATATTTAATGATGGGAATTACTGCTGTTAGTGAACTCTATGAGTCTGATATTAATGGTGAGAATAAGGCTCAAGCGAAAGCGATATTAAAAGCTATGCGTTTTGAAAGTGATGGTTATTTCTTTGCTTATGACTCTCAAGGAGTGAACACGCTCCATGCAATTAAACCGCAATTAGAAGGGAAAAATCTTTATAGTTTAAAAGATGAAAATGGTGTTCCCGTGATTGCGGGTTTGATTGATGCCTCTAAAAGCGGAGATGGTTTTCTCTATTTCTCTTGGCATAAACCTTCTATTGATAAACAAGCTCCGAAGCTAGGTTATGCGGAATATATGCCAAAATGGGATTGGGTGTTAGGAACTGGTATTTATATTGATGATATTGACCAACAAGTATCTATGTACCGAACAGATAGAGAGAATCAACTTAGAGATCATACGCTTTCGGCTATTGGATTATCATCTATCGGGTTGATATTAACTATTGTTATGGTGAGTTTTATTGTCGCAAAGGGCATTGCACCACTGCAGCATATAGCCGATTCATTAAAGGATGTTGCTGCGGGTGACGGTGATTTAACCGCGAGATTAAAAATAGAAAGCCAAGATGAAATCGGAGAGGTTGCACAAGCATTCAATGAATTTATGGATAAACTCCATCCTTTAATTAAAGAGATACGCTCGTCAGCACAAGCCGTTAAGCAAGCAGCAAATGATCTAGATAATCAAACATGTGGTGCAAATATTAAGATGCAAACGCATTGTTTAGAGACCGATAAAGTCGTTACTGCCGTTACTGAAATGAGCGCAACCTCTAGAGAAGTTGCTAATAATACCAATGCGACATCTCATGCGATCGAATCGGCAAATGTTCAAATCTCAGAAGCTCAAGAGGAAGTAGATCTAGCGATTAATGGCATTGAAACTTTAGTGAGCGAAGTGAATACAACTTCAGAGGCGATTCAAGAACTCAGTCAGCAAACAGAGAAGATTACGAATGTGCTACAAGTGATCGGTGAAATTGCAAGCCAAACAAATTTATTGGCTCTTAATGCAGCGATTGAAGCGGCGAGAGCTGGAGAACAGGGCCGTGGTTTTGCCGTTGTGGCTGATGAGGTCCGTTCACTAGCAAGTAGAACCCAAAATAGCACTCAAGAAATTGGTGATATGTTACAGTCATTACATGCAGGAGTTGGCTTAGCGGTTAGTACTATGAACACTAGCCAAGAGCGAGGAAATCAAACGGTTGCTGAGTCAGTACAAATTCGAGAAAGTTTGCTTGGTATTCAACAAGCGGTGAGTACGATCCAAGATATGGGGATACAAACGGCTTCAGCGGCAGAGCAGCAAAGTGTAGTAGCAGAAGATATCAATCAAAACTTAGTGGCTATTCAGCATATTGTGAATGAATTAAGTGGTAATTTACAGCAATCTGAAGTGATCAGCTCAACGTTATCAGAATCAGGTGAACAAATGACGTCTTTGGTTGGGAGTTTTAAATTGTAGTGTTATTTAAAGTTATATGCATTAGGAATAACTAACTAAGTAAAGGAGGTTTTCTCCTCCTTTTTAGTTAAAGTTAGTTTTTATTTTATTTCAATTAAGGTCGGTTCTTCCCATTGATTTTTAATAACAAAACCAACCTGACTTTCTTTTGGTGATTCAGATATATAGTAAGCGTAATGTTTATTTGGTTGAGGGTCTTTTAAATCAATATTTAAATAATTCCACTCACGAGTTAAAGCCTTTATTTCTTGTGCTCGTGTTTACATACTCATACCAATACCCTCCACCATAGGCTGGGTAAGACATTTGGCGCCATTCATTATTTGAATTTAACATTTCAGGAGTTTCAGCAATAATTGATGGAGCATAAAGCATCGTCACATAAGCCCACTCAGTGTTCTTCATCTCAATGGTTAGATTGGTTTCGTTGGTAGTAAGGTGAGCATTACCGGTCAGAGTATAAGATTTTGAAAGCCCTAATGATTTCTCAGTTTGGTCATGTGTAACTGAGATAGTTGCTTCCCCTGCCACTTCAATTGCTATAGGTGCATTGTCTATCGTTATATGATCGATACAACGATGACCAAGATTATCATCTATGCATAGTTTGTATCCTGAATTAATGAGCCAATGATAATAACCATTTGAATCCTCTGACATAACATAGAGATTACCCTCTACATCCATAAGAGGCTGCTCCCCTAGTTCAATGGTTTGGTAATTAACTGATACATTCCGAAGCTCTGTTGATCCTGGTGCGTCAGTGGAATTACCATTACAGCCTGAAATAATTATAGCTATTGACGTTATTAATAAAGCCTTTTTCATTTTATCCCTCTTGGAAATATTTATTATTATTTAATTGATTAAAGGTGGTTTTAACATTGGTCGATTTTTAGCATATATAATGAAACTCTTTCGTGATAAATCTTAAAATAATAGATTATTTCTAAAATAAGTTTTCTATATTATTTTTTAGTTTTGGAAAATAGAATTAAATATAAAGAAATCAAATAAAAAGCTTCTGAAAACAGAAGCTTTTTGATGTTTATATTATGGATATTGTAGTAATAATTACTCAATATTCTGAATTTGCTCACGCATTTGTTCGATAAGCACTTTAAGCTCAACGCCAGATGCGGTTACATCGGTGCTGATAGATTTAGACGCTAGCGTATTCGCTTCACGGTTAAACTCTTGCATCATGAAATCAAGTTTACGGCCACAAGCACCGCCTTTCTTCATTACATTAGTGGTTTCTTTTACATGTGAATCTAAACGGTCAAGCTCTTCAGCTACGTCAGATTTTTGAGCAAGAAGAATAAGCTCTTGTTCAACACGAGAAGAATCTAATTCAATTTTCGCATCTTCAAATTTAGTTAGCAGACGATTACGTTGCCACTCTAAAATCTCAGGCATACGAGCGCGAACTTTTGCGGCTTCTGTAGTGATCGCATCTAAACGCTGAACGATCAGTGCTTTCATGTTTTCGCCTTCGCTTGCACGCGCTTCAACGAAATCATTTACAGCCAGTTCAAACTCAGCCAATAGTTCTTTATTGATAGAATCAAAATCTTGCTCAGGCGCTTCCATCACACCTTGCCATTGCAGAACTTGGAAAGGGTTAATATTGCCTTCTCCAGATTCTGTTTTTACCCATTGCGCTGCTTTAATTACTTGACGAGCTAGGTCTTCATTGATTCTTAGTTCACTGCTTGCCGCATTATTAGCTTCAAAACGCAGGTGACATTCCACTTTACCGCGAGCAAGACGCTTACGAAAACGCTCACGTAATACAGGTTCTAAACCACGGAATTGTTCCGGCATGCGGAAATACGTTTCTAAATAACGTTGGTTTACTGAGCGGATTTCCCACACAGCAGTTCCCCAATCGCCTTTTACTTCGCGGCGTGCGTAAGCTGTCATACTGTAGATCATGTAAGCGTCCTCAAATCATCAATAGGAAGGATGATGAATAAAAATATTGGGCATACTATAGCAGATAAGCGCTTTAGGAAGTAATAGCAATCTGAGTCGCTTCAGCACATAGAAAGAAACAGACAGACGCTATGCTTTATTCTTGTACTTGGGTATAATCGCCGACAATTTGTCATAATCAAGGTATCTGCCATGCGTCCTAGCGGAAGAACAGCTCAGCAAGTCCGTCCAATTACTATTACTCGTAACTTTACTGCACACGCAGAAGGGTCTGTATTAGTTGAATTTGGTAATACAAAAGTAATTTGTACTGCAAGTGTTGAAGAAAATGTTCCTCGCTGGTTAAAAGGCAAAGGTAAAGGTTGGGTAACGGCTGAATACGGCATGTTACCTCGTGCTACTCACACACGTAACCGTCGTGAAGCGGCAAGTGGTAAGCAAGGTGGTCGTACGATGGAAATCCAACGTCTGATCGCTCGTAGCCTACGTGCTGCGGTTGACCTAGAAGCATTAGGTGAGCAAATGATCACTGTCGATTGTGATGTTATCCAAGCGGATGGCGGTACACGTACTGCTTCTATCACTGGCGCAAGTGTTGCACTAGCAGACGCTATCAACCACATGATTGCATCGGGTAAGTTAAAAACAAACCCAATGAAAGGGCACGTTGCTGCTGTTTCTGTAGGTATCTATAAAGGCGAAGCGATTTGTGACCTTGAGTACTTAGAAGATTCAGCCGCTGATACCGACATGAACGTTGTAATGATGGAAGACGGCAAGATGATTGAAGTGCAGGGCACGGCAGAAGTAGCTCCGTTCTCTCACCAAGAATTGTTAGATATGCTGGCTCTGGCGCAACAGGGCATCAATGATATCATTGAGCAGCAGAAAGCGGCGTTGGCCGAATAATTGATTTTGATAGCTCCTGATTCAGGGGCTATTTTTTTATGTGTAAAAAAGAAAGAGCTAGAAACTATACGCTACGCTAGCTAGAAACTATAAAAGCAAAAGCACTGATTATATGAGTGCTAATGCTTAAGATATCGATGTGTGCTCTTATAGTCTCTAGGCGAAGAAATATAGTTGGCGTAGCGTATAGTTTTTTATTTTAAATATCACAATACCAAAAAGAGAGAATGAAAATGAAAGCATACCAGCGTGAGTTTATTGAATTTGCACTTGAGAAAGAAGTATTAAAGTTTGGTGAGTTTACTTTAAAGTCTGGCCGTACAAGCCCATATTTTTTTAACGCTGGTCTATTCAATACCGGTCGTGATCTAGCGCGTTTAGGTCGCTTTTATGCAGCGGCATTAGTTGAATCAGGTATTGATTACGATGTGCTATTTGGCCCTGCGTACAAAGGCATTCCAATCGCAACAACGACAGCGGTTGCATTGGCAGATCACCACGATACAGACAAGCCATATTGTTTTAATCGTAAAGAAGCAAAGAATCACGGTGAAGGTGGTAACCTAGTCGGTAGCGCACTTGAAGGTCGAATCATGTTAGTTGATGACGTGATTACAGCAGGTACAGCGATTCGCGAATCAATGGAAATTATTCAGGCAAACGGTGCTGATCTTACTGGTGTTCTTGTTGCGATTGACCGTCAAGAGAAAGGCAAAGGCGAATTATCTGCGATTCAAGAAGTAGAACGCGACTTTGGTTGTTCTATTATTTCAATCGTAAGCTTAACTGACCTTATCTCTTTCTTAGAAGAGAAAGGTGGCAATACTGAGCAACTTGAATCAGTAAAAGCGTACCGTGCTCAATTTGGTATTTAATAACACCTTTTAAGTAATGATCGGTAAGCGGTTGGCTTTGGTTCAGCCGCTTTTTTAGGATCTGGACCTATATTTGGTGGCGTCATATCTACATCTAACCAGTCTTTCATCTTTTGCCATAAAACAGTATCTAATTCTGGATTACTGATTAAGAAACTGTTTCTTTCAGAGAACATATCTTGATATGCCTTATCCTCAGACATGCTTCCCAATAGAGGGTATTTCATGTGCTGCAATACCTTATGAACAAATTCCGTGCCTTGCTTATTCTTCTTACAGCGAGTGATAACAAAAGCCAGTTCAACTTTATTTTTCTTAAAAGCTGGGGATTTAATTAAATCCTTAATAAAGCCCAACATCGAATGCACATCTATAGGTGATGGTTGAACGGGAAATACGATCTTATCAACCATAGAAACATACTTTTCCATTTCAAATTGACTGAAATTAGAAGGAGAATCGATAACTGTAATTTTAGTATCGGCTTCTAAGCGCAGTGCTAATGAGAAAGGCACATTAGAAGAGGGTAAAAATTTGGTGGTTCTTACGTTCTCATTTTTGCTGCCCCAGAAGTAACTGGTACCTTGAGGGTCGAGATCGATAATCTCTGTTTTTACGTTTTGATGAGCATAAAAAGAGGCAATTGCGATAGCAAAGGTTGATTTTCCTGCCCCACCTTTACGATTAATGACAAGAACCTTTTTACATTGTGCTCGTTTATATCCGACTAGCATGGCCACAGACTCTTTGTATTCAATTAATACGGATTATTAAGCAACCAATATGCCATGCAATGTGGTTGATAAAATATTTTATTTTTTAAAGTATGAACTATTACATAAAAAGTAACAATTTCATCTACCATTTTTTATTAAATAGCGCTTCTTTTGTTCAAAGTTACGAGTAAACTGAAATAAGTTATATATTGAGGTTAAGCCCATGCAAGAAAACCATAAGATTTTAGTTGTTGATGATGATGCACGCCTTCGTTCTCTATTAGAGCGTTATTTATCAGAGCAAGGCTTTCAAGTTCGTAGCGTTGCAAATAGCGAACAAATGGATCGCCTATTAGCCCGAGAAACCTTTCATTTAATGGTATTGGACTTAATGTTGCCGGGTGAGGATGGTCTATCTATTTGTCGTCGCTTGCGTAGTAGTAATAACATGTTACCGATTTTAATGTTAACTGCGAAAGGTGATGAGATTGACCGTATTGTTGGTTTAGAGGTTGGTGCAGACGATTACCTACCGAAACCATTTAATCCTCGTGAATTACTGGCTCGTATCCGTGCAGTTTTACGCCGCCAAGTGATTGAAGCACCAGGCGCTCCAAGTGCTGAAGATAAAATGGTTGAATTTGGTGAGTTCCGCTTGAATTTAGGAACACGTGAAATGTTCCGCAATGAAGAACCAATGCCATTAACCTCTGGTGAATTTGCGGTACTTAAATCACTTGTGACTAATATGCGTGAACCAATGTCGCGTGATAAGTTGATGAACATGGCACGTGGCCGTGAGTATTCAGCAATGGAGCGTTCTATTGATGTTCAAATTTCTCGTCTTCGTCGCATGATTGAAGTTGATCCAAGTCGCCCTCGTTATATTCAAACGGTTTGGGGATTGGGTTATGTGTTTGTACCGGATGGGGCTGAGGGATAGGCTATTATTTTGTGCTAGAAACGATACGCTTCGCTAACTAGACCGCTCCGCTTCTATAAAAGAAAGAGCAGAATTCAGATCGCTTCGCTGGCAGAGTTCAGATGTGATCGTGGATATTGCAGCGCCAAAGAAGGTTCTCCCCCTTGAATGATAGGCTATTGAGATTGATATGGTTTATATAAGGGGGAGTTAGAGGGGGTTGTAACTCTTGCTCTTATAGTTTCTAGCTAGCGTAGCGTATAGTCTCTAGCTCTCTTCAAATTTACCGCCAAACAGAGAAAGCCCATGAAAAGTACCTTCGCCAGAACTCTTTTACTCCTCGCATCGCTTCTTATCGCTAGCCAAATATTCTCTTATCTTGCCGTATTCAATTACGCTTTATTACCAAGCTTGCAGCAGTTCAATCGCATTCTCGCTTATGAAGTACGCTTAATGCTAGCAGAAGATGTCACGCTTGAAGATGGCAAAAATGTGCATTTAGGCCAACCATTACGCCGTCAATTATTAGAGCAACTTGGGGTCAGTCTTCATGATGAACATGATCCTGAAATGAAAGAGTATTACCAAGCAAGTCCGGTTGAATTTTTAAGTGAAGAGATGTCGCAAGAGCTTAACTCACCAACAGAAGTGCGCTTGATACTTGGTTCTGATAGCTACGTATTATGGATGAAGAGTGAGGCTATGCCTGAATTTTATATGCGGATCCCACTCTCAGAGCTACAAGAAGAAGATTTTGCCCCATTATTTAGGAACAGTCTATTTATCGCCTTGTTAGTGATCCTTGGTGGCTGGGCATTTATACGGATTCAAAATCGGCCATTGATGGCTCTGCAGACCGCTGCTCGGAAAGTGGGGAAAGGAGAGATCCCAGAGCCGCTACCTGAAAAGGGAGCCTCAGAAATTCAAGCAGTAACTCGTGCTTTTAATCAGATGTCGAAAGGGATCCAGCAATTAGAGCAAGACAGAGCATTATTAATGGCAGGTGTCAGCCATGATATACGAACGCCATTAACTCGTATTCGTTTAGCGACGGAAATGATGTCACCAGCAGATGATTATTTAGCCGAAAGTATGATTAAAGACACTGAAGAGTGTAATGAGATTATCGGTCAGTTTATGGATTACCTTAAACCTGTAGCCAAACAAGATTTTATTGATGTTGATTTAAATACTATCGTTAATGAAGTGATTTTGGCGGAAGGTGGTTATGAGCGTGAAATCAAAACTAACTTGGTTGATATACCTAAATCTATTCATGGTAATGGCGTAGGAATTAAGCGTGTGATCACCAATTTGGTCGTTAATGCCATTCGTTATGGTGGTGATTGGATTTCAGTGTCTACTCGTGTGTCCGCTGATCATAAAACGGCATGGGTGATTATTGAAGATAATGGTCCAGGTATTGATGAAGCGCAATTAGAATCGGTATTTGAACCCTTTACTCGTGGTGATACTGCTCGTGGAAGTGAAGGTACTGGCTTAGGCTTGGCGATAGTAAAACGTATTGTCGGCCAGCATCAAGGTGAAGTGAGTTTAGAGAATCGTCGAGAAGGTGGCTTGAAGGTTCAAGTGATGTTTCCGCTTGGGAGATAAAGGGGAAGAGCAGGGGCGAGATACGAGGACGCTTCGCTCGAGGTGCGAGGAAGAGCAAAAGAGCTAGAATTTAGTTCGCTTTGATTACAGCGTGCACAATACAGTTCCTCCCCTTGAGTGCCAGTCTTACTTGATAGTAATTGTTAATATAAGGGGAGGTTAGGAGGGGTTGTAAACTAGATACTATACGCTAGCGCTAACTAGACCGCTTCGCTCCTATAAGAGCAAAAGCGAGGACACCTGAAACCTAAAATATCACCACATCAGTCATACATGCTTTTATAGTCTCTAGTTAGCGCAGCGTATAGCCTCTAGTTCTTTTCTCGCCTCTGCTCTTAGATCTTCGCTTCTTCTTTCTCTTCTTCAAACGTTTCACTGCTTGGAAGAATGATATTTAGAAGAATCGCCGTCACACCACCTGCTGTTACACCTGATGAGAAGATATTTTTAATCATCTCAGGCATGAACTGAAGGATTTCAGGTTTCTGTGCTAAGCCAAGGCCCATAGAGAAAGACATTGCCATGATAAGGATTGCACGACGGTCTAGTTCAACACGAGAGATAATACGCACACCCGCCGCCGCAATCGTACCGAACATCACAATCGTTGCACCACCAAGAACAGGCTCAGGAATCACTTGAACCATGCTTGCAACACCTGGAAATAAACCAAGAATAACCAACATACCTGCGATGAAGTAACCAACGTAACGGCTAGCAACACCCGTTAGCAAGATCACGCCGTTGTTTTGGCTAAACGTTGAATTAGGGAAGCTGTTGAACGCCGCGGCAATAGCTGAGTTAAGGCCGTCAGCCAATACACCACCTTTAATGCGCTTCATGTAAACCGGGCCTTTCACTGGCTGACCTGATACTTCAGACGTTGCGGTAATATCGCCAATTGCTTCTAAAGCTGTGATTAAGAAAATCAGAACCAGAGGAATAAACAGAGACCAATCAAAGCTTAAGCCATATTGCATTGGAATAGGCAGAGCGATTAAATCAGCTTCATGAGCCATATTGGTATTAAGCATACCCATTGCCCATGCTGCAAGTGTTCCTACACCCATCGCGATAACGATTGATGCCATACGTAAGTAAGGGTTAGTTGCGCGGTTAAGTACCACAATAATAAGTAGAACTGTACCAGCTAGCGCCAGTTTATCTAGACTACCAAATGTGCCATCACCCATAGCAGCATAACCGCCACCCATTGACACTAGGCCAACTTGGATAAGCGTTAAACCAATTAGCGTAACAACAATACCAGAAACCAGTGGAGTAATGATTTTTTGAGCGTATTCAAGAACACGAGATAAGAAGATTTCAGCCGTTGAAGCCACTAAGATAGTACCGAAAATCGCCGCCATCATGGTTGGAACATCAGCACCGCCCGCTTTAAGTGCGAGACCTGCACCAATGATTGGGCCTAAGAAATTGAAACTTGTGCCTTGAACAGAAAGAAGACCTGAACCAATAGGGCCAAAGGTTCTGATTTGGATAAAAGAAGAAATACCAGAAGCGAATAAAGACATACTAATGATGGTATTAGTTTCAGCAGCAGGAACACCAAGCGTCTGACAAATGATCAGAGAAGGCGTAATAATAGCGACAAACATCGCCAATAAATGCTGAAGGGCAGCAAATAAAGTTTGCGGTAGCGGTGGACGCTCATCTAACTGATAAATAAGTTCAGATGGTTTTGTAGTGCTGTTTTTAACGGTCATGGCCGATATTCCTAATTGTTTAACGTTGTCTTCATGGTTCGCTGAATGGGAGCATGAAGTGAGAAGGTATCAATCTGTGATTGCTGTTAATCAGAACCTGTCTCGATTGGGGTTGATTGATTAAATGAGTGTTTAATCAATTGGGACGGTATTCTACGGATAAAAAAACAGAAAGCAATCGTTTGCTAAGGGTTTTTTAAGGGGAGGGGAAGAGTAGGGTTCAGGTCTCAGGTTTCAGGAAGATCAAAAGCCAGTACCTCTGAACTCTGCCAGCGAAGCGTTCTGAAACCTAAAATATCACCACATCAGTCATACAGGCTTTTATAGTCTCTAGTCAGCGCAGCGTATAGCCTCTAGTTCCGCCCCGTTCGACAAACCGCATACACATCAATTTTTTCAACACCAGCAGCCCTCAACTCCGCACACAGTAAATTAATAGTCGCCCCAGTAGTCACCACATCATCTACTATCGCTACGTGTTTTTCTTTAATCGGCTTTACCACCTTAAATGCTCCAAGCAAATTGGTTTGGCGGAAGGCTCGGGACAAACCTTTCTGAGGACGAGTTGCTTTAATACGTTTGATTATTTTGGTATCGCAACGAGTGATATTATTTTTATGATTTAATTGCTTCTCTATCGCCCAAGCTAAGAGATCGCTTTGATTATAAGAACGCCACCAAAATCGTTTCCAGTGCAAAGGAACAGGAATAATTAAAGGGGCAGGATCGGAGATACGTTGACTGAGTAATATTCCGATATCATAGGCTAGCCAGAAATGTTGTGAATACTTGAGTCTATGTACGTATTCACTTAATGGTTCAGAATAATCACTGATACAAAATAAACGATCCCATTGTGGTGGATGGGTTAAACACTCTCCACAACAATCAGTAGCATGCTCAGTTTGTAGGCCACATTGCTGACAGCGTGGTTTATTAGGCATTAAATTAAGGCATTTTGAGCACCAGATAGTATCAGAAGGAGGCATGCTAAGACGGCAGTAATCACAATAGCAATTAGCAAATTTTTGCATTGACCTTCGCAGTTGAACCTGATGAACACTTAAACCTCATTAATCAATTTAAATATGAATAGGTAGTGTAAATGACAACCCCTCTTTATTGGCAAACGGAAGGCGAAGGTTCCGATCTGGTTCTCATTCATGGATGGGGAATGAACGGTGCAGTGTGGCAACCGATTGTTGAACAACTCAGTGCCGATTATAAAGTTCATACGGTTGATTTATCAGGATACGGGCATAGTGCAGAGCTCGGGAGTGCTGATTTTGATCAGATGGTGACACAAGTTTTAGCGCAAGCTCCTGAAAAAGCGGCTTGGTTAGGTTGGTCACTTGGTGGATTGATTGCAACGCAAGCGGCATTAGTTGCACCTGATCGTATTACTCAATTGATAACGGTAGCTAGTTCCCCTAGGTTTTCTGCTGATAAAGGGTGGCGAGGCATTAAATCTATTGTATTGTCTCAATTTACAGAGCAATTAAAACAAGACTTTAGGCTAACCGTTGAGCGCTTCATGGCACTGCAAGCGATGGGTAGTCCGAATGCAAAACAAGATATTAAACAAGTAAAAAATGCTGTGTTTTCAAGACCGATACCAAATCAAGAAGCATTAGCTACAGGTTTGTCTATACTTGCCGATATAGATCTACGGGATACTATTTCTCAGTTATCGATGCCGGTATGTCGAATGTACGGCCGGTTGGATGGGTTAGTTCCGATTAAAGTCGCTCATGATATGGATGATGTCATACCAAACTCAGCTAAAATTATTTTTGATAGTGCATCTCATGCTCCATTTATTTCACACAGCACTGAGTTTATTGCTGAATTACGCTCTTTTTTAAATCTGCATAATAAATAGTGTTGATTTACAAAGATAAGGAAACGTTTTATGAACTTTTCAACTAACAGTATTAGTGTGCCTCTGATAGCACCTTCTGTTAATTTGCCGACAGAACAAGTAGCACGAGAAAATCGTGTTAAAAAGCCTGTTGTGCCAACGACAAAGATGAGTAAAGCGACCTCAGAAAAAGCAATTAAAGAGGATGATAAACAGCATAAACGAGATTCATGGGAGCCCTCAGATCATCCAGGCTATGATGTAGCAGAAGAAAAAGAAGATACGAAGCCTCACATTGGTACGTTATATGACATTGATGATGATTTGGCGAAGTTAGCTCGTTTATTATCGATTGATACGTATTCGCAAGGTCAAGAGACAGGTTATACGATGCGCTTTAATCTTCCGAAAGAGCTATTAGAAAGATTAGCTGAAATGGGAAGAATGGTTCGTCGTAGAAGTGTGATCAGTTTTCATTATGATAAAGCGGTAGTGCCGAATAATCCGTCAGATATATTGGCGGTGCTTTGAAACTAGAGACTATACGCTAGCGCTAACTAGACCGCTTCGCTTCTATAAGAGCAAAAGCGAAGGGTTCAGGTCTCAGGTTTCAGGAAGTTCAAAAGCGAGTACACCTGAAACCTGCAAGCGTAGCGTCCTGAAACCTAAGTTATCACCACGCCAGCCATACATGCTCTTATAGTTTCTAGTTAGCGAAGCGTATAGTTTCTAGCTTCGCTTTCCACATTTCTACTTCTTCGCCTTCGCAAATGCCGCAGCAAACGCGCCACCCATTGCCGCATTACCAGTATCGTTATTACTGCGCTGTTGTCTTGTAGAAGAAGGTCTCGGCGCTTGAGCTCGCTCATTACGTTGCTGTGGTTTGTTTGATTGACGTTGAGGACGGTTATCTTCCCCCGGTGTATCATTCAAACGCATAGTCAGAGCGATACGCTTACGTTGAGCATCCACTTCCATCACTTTCACTTTCACGATATCGCCAGCTTTAACCACCTCACGTGGGTCAGAGACAAACGTATCACTCAGCGCAGAGATATGAACCAAACCATCTTGGTGAACACCGATATCAACAAACGCACCAAAGTTCGCCACGTTAGATACCACGCCTTCCAATATCATGCCTAATTCAAGATCAGATACCGTGTTTACGCCATCTGCAAAGGTCGCTGTTTTAAACTCAGGACGCGGATCTCGGCCCGGTTTATCAAGTTCTGAAATAATGTCAGTGACGGTTGGTAAACCAAAATCAGCACTGATGTAATCGTTCGCAGCTACTGAGCGCAAGAACTCGCTATTACCAATGATCGCATCAATCGCTTTGTTGTTTTTCTCTGCCATCGCTTTAACCACAGGGTAAGCTTCAGGGTGAACAGCAGAGGCATCTAATGGGTTTTTACCATTCATCACACGTAAGAAACCAGCACATTGTTCAAACGCCTTTGGCCCTAAACGAGCGACTTTTTTCAAGGTGATACGATTTTCAAAGCGACCATTTTCGTCACGGTAATCCACGATATTTTGCGCGATCGTCATTGATAAGCCAGCAACTCGCGTTAATAGTGCAGAAGATGCTGTATTTACATCAACACCGACGGCATTTACACAGTCTTCAATTACAGCATCTAGCTTCTTCGCTAATTGGCTTTGGCTAACATCGTGTTGATATTGACCGACACCGATCGCTTTAGGGTCAATTTTAACTAACTCAGCCAGTGGATCTTGTAGACGACGAGCGATAGAAACCGCACCACGGATTGATACATCTAAATCTGGGAACTCTTTTGCCGCTAACTCAGACGCTGAATAGACAGAAGCCCCAGCTTCACTTACGATAATCTTGGTTGCCGATAAACCTGATTTTTTAAGTAAATCACCCACAAAGGCATCGGTTTCACGTGAGGCAGTACCATTACCAATCGCAATCAAATCGACATTATGACGCTTGATTAAGGTTTCAATAATCTGTGCTGATTGCGCTACTTTATTGTGAGGTTGGTTTTGATAAATAGTATCTGTAGCCAATACTTTACCAGTAGCATCAACCACCGCGACTTTAGTACCTGTACGTAAACCAGGATCTAAGCCTAATGTTGTTTTCAGGCCAGCAGGAGCGGCCATTAATAGGTCTTTCAAGTTAGTCGCAAATACATCAATCGCTTCGTTTTCAGACCGCTCTTTTAAGCCACCCATTAACTCGGTTTCCATGTGCATTAAAATCTTAATGCGCCATGTCCAACTGATCACTTGCTTGCGCCATAAATCAGCAGGTTGAGAGCCTAAGGTAATGCCGTAATGATTAGCGATGATGATTTCACAGTAAGAGCCACGAACGCCTTCTTCTTGATTTGGATCGGCATTAAGAGAAAGCTGTAAAAAACCTTCATTGCGACCACGAAGCATCGCAAGAGCACGGTGAGAAGGGATACGTGTTAGCTTTTCATTATGCTCAAAGTAATCTTTAAATTTCTCGCCTGCGTGTTCTTGGCCATCGACCATTTTAGAGCTTAGTTCGGCATTCGTAGTTAAATAGTTACGCACTTTCTCTAATAAGTTAGCGTCTTCAGCCATACGCTCCATCAAAATTGCACGAGCACCATCAAGCACGGCTTTGGTATCAGCAAACCCTTTATCGGCATCAACATACGATTGAGCGGCATCTTCAGGGTTATTTTCAGGTTGGGTCCACAGTAAATCAGCCAGTGGTTCAATACCTGCTTCAATTGCAATTTGGCCTTTAGTGCGACGTTTACGTTTGAATGGTAAATACAAATCTTCAAGACGAGTTTTGCTGTCGGCACCTAAAATCTCACGCTCTAATTCAGGCGTCAGTTTTTCTTGTTCATTGATCGATTTTAGAATGGTTTTACGGCGGTCATCCAATTCTCGTAAGTAAGTTAAACGCGTATCAAGGGTGCGAAGTTGAGTATCGTCCAAACCTTCTGTTACTTCTTTACGGTAACGAGCAATAAATGGAATAGTGCTGCCTTCGTCAATTAATTGAACAGCTGCGGCAACTTGTTGAGGGCGAACGTTAAGTTCTTGGGCAATTATATTTATTATCATTTTGATTCTTTTTTAATTAATTAAAAGCGTGTGATTAGGCTATTTGTTTTAACTAGAGACTATACGTTTCACTAACTAGAAACTATAAGAGCATGTATGACTGATTTGGAAAGTACCGTTTTAATCGGTTCATGCTTTTTCTTTTATAGTTTCTAGAGCGAAGCGTTCTAGTTAGCGCAGCGTATAGTTCTTAGTATTTTATCGAATTTACAAACCATTCTTTATCCCCCTCAGGCGTTTTCACTACCGCTTCTTCATCGATTTCTTTCTTGATGAGAGCTCGCGCCATAGGGGAATCAATAGAAATGTAATCATGGCGGCCAAAAATTTCATCTGGGCCTACAATGCGAAAAGAGAGGGTATCACCTTGTTCGTTTTCAATCTCAACGAACGCACCGAAAAAGATTTTGCCATCTTGCTGAGGGGAGTAATCAACGACTTTTACTTGATCCAAACGCTTACGCAAATAGCGTACACGGCGGTCAATTTCACGTAGGCGTTTCTTATTGTATTGGTAATCGGCATTTTCGCTACGATCACCTAAGCTTGCCGCCCAAGTCACTTTCTTGGTGACTTCGGGCCGCTCTTCCTTCCATAGAAACGTGAGTTCATCTTGTAATTTATTGAATCCCTCACGTGTAATTAAATTGGTTTTCATTATCTACCCTGATAAACCTAGTCGTAGCGACTGCTTTTTCTGATATTTGGATCTTCCATGGTTTTAAAACGTTTATGTAGCCACATCCATTGAGGAAGACCTCGTAAAATGACTTTTTCAATCGCTTTATTCATCACCGTAGCAGCACCGATAGCATCTTTTCTTGGGAAGTCAGCACTAATATCATTATCAATTTGAAGATGATAATTATTATAGGTTCTAAAGCTTGAAGCCGTAATTACTGCACATTTACTCGCATCAACTAAAACCCCAGTTCCTGCGGTAGTACAGGCGTCTTTTACGGCAAAGAAAGGAACAAAAACAGAATGCTTACGATTGTAATCGTGATCTGGTAAATACCATAAGCGACCACCTTTACGCAGTATTTTTAGCATGCCTTTTACGTCTTTTCTATCCACCATTTGATGACCGAAACGAGTTCGTCCCCAATATTGAATAAAATCATAAGCAGGGTTTGTGTGTGGACGATAAACCCCATAACCAGGAGCAAATAGAGAGAACGCACGAGCGGTTAATTCAAGATTTAATGAATGAACACACACCACTAATACACCACGACCTTGAGCTTCTAAATCCAACAGTTGTTGTTTGTTCTCAAAGCTAAAATGTTTTTCAATACGCCAATTAGGCCAAACCCATGCCATTGCCGTTTCAAGAGCCGCTAATCCAGAGTTCTTGAAGTTTTCGACAATGATAGTTTCACGTTCTACTGAGTCCATTTCAGGAAAAGCTAATTCTAAATTACGGCGTGCAACATGAGCGCGTGAACTGCCCAACTTTAAGCCTAATTTACCTAGGCTTCGTCCTAATTTGTAACTGGCTTTATAAGGTAAAAGCGTTACGAGAGTAAAAATAAGACCAAAGCCAAGCCATACACCCCAATATTTAGGATGAAGAAGTGCAGTCGAAAATTGAGGTGCTTGATAATTTGACATTATAAACCTGTTTTATTTTTAGCGATTATTGAATTTGGGCATTCAATAGCGCCCAATACTCATTAAAATTTTCTGTTGGTTGATATTTAAAATCAGAACGAACAAAGCGGCAGAAGCTACCTTCTATTTGACCAATGAGTTGTGCAGCAAGAATCGCTTCATCAACGGGGAAAGCTTTACCTTCACGCAGCATACGTTCACGTAGTATCTGTTTAAATTGCAGCTCTATACGCTCAAATAATTGATTCATACGTCCACGCAGACGCTCATTTTCAAACATCAAAGCATGGCCTGTCATAATACGAGTTAGCCCTGGGTTACGTTCAGCAAAAGCTAACAATAGTTTTAAGAGTAGCTCTATTCGCTTTAACGTGTCTTTTTCATCTTCAATAATACGATTGATACGAGAAAAGAGAGATTCTTCAATAAATTCAATTAAGCCTTCAAACATTTTTGCTTTGCTTGGAAAGTGGCGATATAACGCGGCTTCAGAGACTCCGACTTGTTTCGCTAATTTCGCAGTGGTTATACGAGAAGCGCCTTCATTAGATTCCAGCATTTCGGCAAGTGCTTGTAGTATCTCATCACGACGATTTGTTTTTTTTGTTGTCGTCATTGTGGTTCCTTTGTCTTTTTTATTTAATGGTTCTAGATTATTTTTACTAGAAACTAGAAACTAGAAACTAGAAACTAGAAACTAGAAACTAGAAACTAGAAACTAGAAACTAGACCGCTTCGCTCCTATAAGAGCAAAGCAGGTTTCAGTTTTCAGGGGTACTTGCTCTTGCTTTTATAGTCTCTAGTCAGCGCAGCGTATAGTCTCTAGTCTCGCAACTACTTCCAACATAATCGCCTTACCTAATTCAGATTTAGCGGCCAACGGTAATGCTTTATCTCCATTTTTCCAATATAAATGAAGGGCATTATTATCGCTATTAAAGCCTTGTCCTTGAACTGAGACATCGTTCGCACAGATCATATCCAAGTTCTTTCGTTCTAATTTGTCACGAGCGTATTTTTCAACTTCTTGAGTTTCAGCGGCAAACCCAATAGTGAATGGACGTTGCTCTGTCATTGCAGCAACAGAAGCAACAATATCAGGATTTTTTACCATTTGGATTGTCATGCCATCTTCATCAGCGGTTTTCTTCAACTTCTGCTCTGATATTTGATTTGGTTTAAAATCAGCGACTGCTGCGCATGCAATGAAGATCGCGTGAGACGGTGCATGCTTCATTACTGCACTATGCATTTGTTCTGCGCTCTCTACATTAATGCGCTCAACATTTTCAGGAGTAGCTAGATTAACAGGGCCACTGACTAAGGTTACTTTTGCTCCTAGTTGTGCCGCTGCTTCTGCAATCGAAAATCCCATTTTTCCTGAGCTATGGTTCGAGATATAACGAACTGGGTCAATGGCTTCACGCGTTGGACCTGCGGTAATTAATAATGATGTACCTTCCAACGGTTTTTGTTCATGAAGGTCTGCTTGAAAAAAGCGTTCACATAAATGAACGAGATCCATTGGCTCAAGCATTCTACCCATACCAACATCGCCACAAGCTTGTTGACCTGCTGCTGGTCCCCAAATATGCAGGCCACGACGCTTAAGAGTCGCAATATTCTCTTGAGTAGCTTGATTCATATACATTTGCTGATTCATCGCAGGAGAAACTGCAATAGGAGAATCGGTTGCAAGAACTAGGGTGCTTAGTAAATCATTACCCATGCCAGCTGCTATTCGTGCAATTAAGTCTGCCGTTGCAGGAGCTAATAAAACAATATCAGCCCATTTAGCGAGCTCAATATGTCCCATTGAGGCTTCTGCTGCAGGATCTAATAAACTGTCAGCAACAGGATGACCTGAAACGGCTTGCATAGTTAATGGCGTAATAAATTCTTTTGCTGCGGTTGTCATGACAACACGAACTTCAGCGCCTCGTTCACTAAGCCTACGAGTCAGTTCAGCGCATTTATATGCAGCAATACCGCCGCTGATGCCAAGAAGAATATGTTTCCCTGCAAGAGATGTCATGACACTAATTACCTTTAAGTGATTCATCGTAAAGTGCGCTAACCATATCATAATTTTTTTTCAGAGTGATGTACTTCAATCTCTTAGGGTAAGTAAATAAGCAAAAACATAATTGCAATCAAGCTTTGAACCTAGCCGAAGGCTAATGAATAAAAAAGGCGTGAGAATAAAATTGATCGTAGCCTGTATAAATAATAAACACTAGATGGCGCGTTTTATGTCTTTAATGAATTTACCGGAAGAATCACGTCCAAGAGAAAAATTACTCGCCCTAGGGCCAAAATCCTTAACTGATGCAGAGTTACTGGCTATTTTTCTTCGCACAGGTATTAAGGGAATGAATGCTATTGAGTTAGCGGATAAGTTATTAAAAGAGTTCGGATCGTTAAGAAGCTTATTGGGTTCGAATGAGAATGAGTTTTGCAGCCATAAAGGATTAGGA
The DNA here is from genome assembly GCF_052920805.1 of Aliivibrio wodanis. Lineage (NCBI taxonomy): Bacteria > Pseudomonadati > Pseudomonadota > Gammaproteobacteria > Vibrionales > Vibrionaceae > Aliivibrio > Aliivibrio wodanis. The sequence goes on along the minus strand of NZ_JBREXA010000002.1, from coordinate 2,207,020 downwards.
ACAGCAAAGTTTGCTCAGTTACAAGCTGTGGTTGAGATGACTGAGCGTTATTTATTGGAAAAGATTGAAAAAGAAGATGCACTGACTAGCCCTGAACATACAAAACGTTATTTAACTCGAATGTTGAGAGATCGTCACCGTGAAGCTTTCTATGTTCTCTTTCTTGATAACCAGCATAGAGTGTTAAAAGGGGAGGTATTGTTCGAAGGAACTATCGACGCTGCTGCAGTCTATCCAAGAGAAGTTGTAAAAAGATCGATAGATTATAATGCAGCGGCCATCATTTTAGCGCATAATCACCCTTCCGGCGTTGCCGAACCAAGTCAAGCTGACAGAAGGATAACAAAACGTATCTCAGATGCAGTGGAATTGGTAGATATCCGAGTCCTTGATCACTTTGTGATTGGTGATGGAGAAATAGTCTCTTTTGCCGAAAGGGGTTGGATTTGAGTGTTTTTTTGACCGATTGAATAAAAAAAACACAAAAAATAGCAAAAAGGATCCCTTTGGGTCTTGAGCAATGCGCATTCAGTTAGTATAATGCGCGACCTTTGATAGCCTTGAATTAGATTTTTCGTTAAGAAATATCTAGTGGTTTTTTGCCACCAAGGTGATATCGAGCTGAAACGATTTGGAGAAGACAGCAATGTCCCGAGTATGCCAAGTAACTGGTAAGCGTCCTGCAGTTGGTAACAACCGCTCACACGCAAAAAATGCCACCAAGCGTCGTTTTCTGCCGAACCTACAAACTCATCGTTTCTGGGTAGAAAGCGAAAAACGCTTCGTTAAACTTCGTCTTACCGCTAAAGGTATGCGTATCATTGATAAGAAAGGCATCGATGCCGTTCTTTCTGATATGCGTGCTCGTGGCGAGAACGTTTAAGAGGATCTAGAAAATGGCTAAAGGCGCACGTGAGAAAATCAAGTTAGTATCAACTGCTAACACTGGTCACTTCTACACAACTGATAAGAACAAACGTAACATGCCTGGTAAAATGGAGATCAAAAAGTTTGATCCTGTTGTACGTCAGCACGTTCTTTACAAAGAAGCTAAAATCAAGTAATTCGATTACTGGTTCTAACTTAATAATATTAAAACCCAGCCTTGTTGCTGGGTTTTTTTTTACGTGAAAGAAACTAGAAACTATACGTGATGCTAACTAGACCGCTTCGCTTGCAGAGTTGAGAGGCACTTGCTTTTTCTCTTATAGTTTCTAGTTAGCGAAGCGTATAGTCTCTAGTTTCAAATATCATATGCTGAAATCGCAACGTTCACCTCTGAACTCTGCTTTAAAGGATTTAAAATGAAAAAACCATCACGCCGCAAATACAACAACATGCTGATCATCTTTGTATTACTCTTCATTGGCGTACTACAAGCCCCGCAGCTGATCAAAACCTACTTACTTGAACCAAAACAACAAGTAGAAATGGCAACAGGTGTTCAATCTCTTTTTGAGGGCACGAACCTTATCCAAAAAATGCACTTTGTTGATCATGATGTTACTTCCAATACATCAGAGCAAGACACCAAACTTATTGATCGTTGGTTTACTCTTGAGGGAACAGTACTTAATGAAGGATCAGTGAAAGTCCTTAAAACTAAGTTACCGGCACCAAGCACGGTAGAAGTATGGTTAGAGAACCAAGAAGAGCCGCAGCGTGTGACTATTTATCGAGCGCCGAACTTTTGGATGATGCAGAATTGGCAAGGTGAATGGATAGCAGTGAGTGCGGAAGCAGGCTATTTGTTTAAAAACTAGAGGCTATACGCTTCGCTAACTAGAAACTATAAGAGCATGTATGACTGGTGTATTAATGCTTTATATTTCAGGGGTATTTACTTTGATCCTCCTGAAACCTGAAACCTGAAACCTGAAACCTGAAACCTGAAACCTTCGCTTTTACTTTTATAGGAGCGAAGCGGTCTAGTTAGTGCAGCGTATAGTTTCTAGAAATTATTTTAAAAAGGATCAAAAATGCCAGAATTGCCAGAAGTCGAAACTAGTCGCCTAGGAATAACACCGCACCTACAAGGACAAACTATCAAAGCCATTATTGTAAGAGTTGAGAAGTTGCGCTGGCCCATCCCTCAAGAGCTGCAATTATTAGTTGGACAAAGAATCCAATCTATTCGTCGTCGTGCTAAATATTTACTGATTGATACCCCAACAGGTAGCGCTATTATTCATCTTGGTATGTCGGGAAGCCTACGAGTACTGGATGAAAGTATTTCTGTCGCTAAACATGATCACGTCGATCTGATTTTAGATAATGGTAAAGTTTTACGTTATAACGATCCTCGTAAGTTTGGATCTTGGTTATATGCAGCAGTCGGTGTTGATCATGATGTATTAGCAAAGCTAGGACCAGAACCCCTAACTGATACTTTTAATGCCGAATATTTTTCAGAAAAAGCCAAAAATAAGAAAACCGTCGTAAAGCAGTTTGTTATGAATAATGCTGTAGTGGTAGGCGTTGGGAATATCTATGCTAGTGAATCTTTATTTATGGCTAAAATACATCCTAAAACTCCAGTTGGCGAGTTAACGCAACCACAAATATTACGATTAGTGAGCGAAATAAAAAGTGTGTTAGCAACGGCAATTAAGCAAGGTGGAACGACGTTAAAAGATTTTAATCAAGTAGATGGAAAGCCTGGTTATTTTGCACAAGAATTGCATGTTTACGGACGAGCCGGAAAAGCGTGTTTAATTTGTCAGTCACTGATCCAAGAAGAGAAAATAGGGCAAAGAAATACCTTTTGGTGTGAAACCTGCCAACCCTATAAATAAACACTTATAATCGTCACTATCATTACAATAGAATTAGAGAACCACATGAATTTTCAACAAAATTATAAACAACTCAGTAGAACCATTTGGTTATCTGTTTTTATTGCCGCAGTCATAATGTCTGTAGGTCGATTAGTTTTTCTTGCCAATATTGGCGACATGGCAGAGCTTACACATCGAGGAAGTGATTTATGGCGTGCTCTATTTACGGGCCTACGCTTTGATTTAAAAATAGTGGTTATTGGTTTTGCACCATTACTGCTCATTGGTCTCGTTCTTGCTGTTTTCCCAAAAGCTTATCGTCTCTTTTCAAAAGTTATTCCTTGGTATGCAGGGCTTATCTTCTTCCTTGTTACTGGTTTCTCTATAGGTAATTACTACTACTACCTAACCTATGGTAATCATATAGATGTTTTTATCTTTGGTTTAGCCGACGACGACACCAAAGCCGTATTAGCTAATGCCTGGGCTGATTATCCTATTTTCTTATCGTTTATTAGCAGTGTGATAGTCGCTTTTTGCTCTGCCATGATTGTACGAGTTGCAGTAAAGAAAATGCAGCAATGGGAATGGAAGCCACAGCATAAAGGGATTACGACGTTATCAACTGTAGTTATGATTGTAATCGTCGCTTTTTTTGCACGAGGTACACTAGGATCTCACCCATTAAAACGTTATCACGCTCAAGTATCTGATTATAAAGTTTTAAATAGCATCACACCTAATGGACTTATCGCGCTTGAGTGGGCAAAAAGTGATTACAAAAAGCAAAATAAATTTCACTCAGTAAGCAAAGTGGATTTAGAAGCTCAGTTTACTAAGGTTATGGGTAATTCAACTGGAGAGTTCAAAACCCCTTACAATGCTTATTTAGCCGAGAACAAACCTCATGTCGTGATGGCACTGATGGAAGGTATGGGCACCAATGTTCTAGTTGAAGATAACTACCCTGAAAATGATCTTCTAGGTGCATTACGCCCAGCTTTTGAGTCGGATTTTGTATTTAATCGATTCTTAGCTGAAACCTCTGCAACGATTAACTCACTGGTAAATATGTTAGGGCAAAGTAATGTTCCGACTATTAGCCATTCTTCTGCTCAGAAAATTGAAGTAGCAGCCGCAGCAGCGCGTCCATATAAAGAAGCGGGTTATAAAACCATATTTATTACTGCAACCAACGGGATGTGGCGCAATGTTGCGAATTACTTGCCATCACAAGGTTTTGATGAAGTCTTAGATGAAAACTCGATTTTAAAAACGTTTCCAGAGGCTGAAGAGTTTCGTGGAGAGTGGGGGCTATCGGACGAATACGCCTTTAAATTAGCAGAAAAAGAGCTAAAAGAAGCAACTCAGCCCCTAATGATCTACATCTTAACTATCACTAACCATACGCCTTACGAAGTGCCAAAAAATTACGATGTAAAACCAATTAAGGTAAGTGCGCGTTTGTTAGAGAGAATGAGAGCAGGTGAAGAAGAAGCAACTCGCTTATCTGAAACCTATCAATATGCCAACAATGCGTTAGGTGAGTTTGTGTCAGATATTAAGCAATCTTCACTGGGTGATTCAACCTTAATAGCGGCAACAGGTGATCATCGATTAAGAGGATTTACTATGGCTTATCCTAATGATCTTCCTATTATTCATGCCGTGCCATTTTATTTATATGTACCGACAAAAATTCAACAGCAAGTACCAAATGAGTATGACAAGAGTCGAGTTGGCTCACATAAAGATATCTTCCCAACCTTGTATGCGTTTAGTCTTTCAGAAGCTAACTATTACAGCTTAGGTGGACATAATTTATTGGGAACCGACCAGGTAACAAGATTTGGCTATAACCCTGAAATGACACTGACTGAAAAAGGTATCTATCTAAATGCCAAGCCAGAAAAACTATATGAATGGGCTGAAGAATTAGAGATTAATCATCAACCAATTAAAAATGATGGGGAGCTCTTAGGGGCTGACTATAAAAAGCTACAGACTCTGTATATTAATGGCCAAGTTCAAGGCACACATTAATACTTTGTTTACTATCTAAGGCCATTCATATCAGAATGGCCTTTTTTATGAGAGCTTAAGCGTGTAATTTATTTTTTAATGCATCATGAACAACAGTCGGTACAAACTCTTTTACACTACCACCATGTAGGGCAACTTCTCTTACTATTGTTGAAGATAAAAAAGCGTACTCTTCTGAGGGGGTAAGGAAAACACTTTCTAGTTCAGGCATCAATTTTCGATACATGCTAGTTAAGCCAAATTCATACTCAAAATCCATCGTTGTTCTTAATCCTCGAACTAATAGATTCGCTTGTTTTTGTTTAGCAAAATCAACCATCAAGCCAGAGAAACCTTCGACAGAGACATTATCCAGTGAGGAGACTGATTGCTTAACTAATTCAACGCGCTCTTCAAGAGTAAACAATGTTTTCTTACTTGGACTTGCAGCCACAGCGACAATGATGTGATTAAACATAGTTGAAGTACGTTTAATTAAGTCCAAGTGTCCATTAGTAATTGGATCAAACGTGCCAGGATAAAGCGTTAGTTTAGTCATGAGGTAAGGCTCTTTGATAGACATTTAAATAAAGACTTGCAGTATGCTCAATCATAAAAGAAGATAATTTGTTACCCCCACCTTCAATCAATTGGCTTCTCAAAGAGTCATCATTAGCCACTTGTTCAATTCTTAATGCCAGCTCAGTCGAACTGCCTGGTTCAATAAGTAACCCTGATTTTTCGTGTTCTATAATATCAGGTATGCCACCGGCGCGAGAGCCAATAGCAGGAAGGCCTGAGTTTATTGCCTCTAAAATGACAGACCCTAATCCCTCAGTATAAGAGGGATGGACCAATAAATCCGCAGCAGCAAACCAATCACCCATATTATGTTGTCTGCCCATAAAAGAGATATTGGTTAGCTCTTTTGCTTTTTCTTCTAATTCAGCTCGCAGCTTACCATCTCCTAATAGGCAGATATGAATACGAGAATCTTTCAATTTATTTGCTGCGTTAAGTGTTACATCAAAGCCCTTATGTGGGATCATGTTACCGGCTTGAATTACTAAAAACTTATCGTTAAATTGCTCTTTAATTGTAGCCACTCTATCTGGGTCTACAGGGTAAGTAACAGGAGAATCCGGTATTGTTACTATATGCTGTGTAGAAAGACGCTCTTTAATGACTTCTGAAACCCGGGTACTGATCCCAACAACAGTCTTAGCTTGTGAATAAGCATAAATAGTGAGCCACTTATTTTTGATTGGATTATCTAAACGTCGAGTAATGATATAAGGGGTTTGAGTTATTCTATGTTGGATTGCTGCCCAATAGATAGCATGGCCTTCATGAACGTGTAAAACCGCTTTTTTAGGTAAAGAGATAGTATGACCCAATACATAATGGCGAACAGTAATGACTTCACAACCTAAATTAGAAACAGCATCACTGAAAGGGCTATTGGCCAATGCAATAACAGCAAAATCTTGCTTTTCTTTTTGATGTTGTTTAATTAATGCTAAAGTTTGTTGTTCCCCGCCACTAAAGCCACGAGCAAGGTTAACATGATAAATTTTCATCACTCATTCCTTGTTTGATTTATTGTAATCTCGTAGCCATAGGTCGGCATAACGATTAAATGTCACACTAGCACTTAATGTTGCAAGTAGTAATCCGTGGCGACCATCTAAAAAGCCGCGCTTTAAAATATACATACGAATAAAGCAGAAAAAGCCATGAAGAAAAGCGCTACTGAGTGAGCCTTTCTTTTTCCCTTCGCGTTGATCGACCCAAGATTTAATGTACATGACATTTTTTGCATTATACTGCTGCAATGCATCGTATGTGAAATGCAGTAAACGGCCATTTAATGCATTAACTTGGATATGGTTTGGAATAACGACGCTTTCGTGTACGAGGGAGTCACTATATTGAGTATCACTAGTTTTATATAAACGAACGACCCAATCAGGAGACCAACCAGAGTATTTAATCAACTTTCCAAATGCAGAGCTTGAACGGTTTATTTTATATGCTGTGTTTGTTTTATTTTCTTCGACAGCAGATAGAATTTCAGATTTTAGTTCTGGTGTTACTCGCTCATCGGCATCAAGCCATAATACATAATCAGAGGTTATATGCTGTTGTGCTAATTGACGTTGTTTGCCAAAACCAGGCCATTCTTCATTTACAATAAATTTATTAGTAAACTCACGTGCAATTTTTTCAGTTGAATCAGTGCTTCCAGAGTCCATTATCACAATTTCATCAACCCAATCAGCAACGGTATCAAGACAGGCTTTTAAATGTTTTGCTTCATTCTTAACAATAAGCGCAACCGCTAAGGTTGGAGATGATGTTGTCATTATTTATTCCCTTTTTCAGTATTATTGAAAGTGGTTGCTAGTTCCTGAAATGAGTGGGTAACCATATCAAGCGTAATATCCTGCATTATATGATCGCCTTTCACACGAGTACTCCATTTTAGTTCATCAATGGACTTGTTTTGTTGTTGAGTCACATGCTGTTCATAGACACTGACGACATAAGATAAGCTGTTATAAGGCCCTGTTCGTTTTGGGTTACTGTGGCCATATAAGCCAATAACTGGTGTGCCTTGTGTTGTAGCAATATGTGCAGGCCCAGAATCAGGAGCAATCACAACCCGTGCTTGGTTTAATGTTGCAGTTAATTGTTTTAATGAAGTCTTTCCGATTAAGTTGATAAGCGGAGATTGGGCAAGTGATTCAATATTCGAGCCCAATTTTTTTTCTCTTTCACTTGGCGAACCACACAGTACCACTTGGTAATTATGTTCATTTAACCAATCTGCTAATTGAGCGTATCGCTCGGTGAGCCAATTACGCTCATCTTTACTTGCGGCTGGGGAAATAACCACATAGGGCTTATCGTTTGAAATATTGGAATCAACAAAAGATAAATCAGCTTCAGATAGTGGAATATTCCAAGTTGGTTTATTTTTTGGTACACCTAAATACTCGATAAAAGAATAAAAGCTGTCGAGAACATGTGCTGAGGCAGTATCTTCAATTTTACGATTAGTAAAAAGCCATTGGCCTTCTTTCGCTCGTTTACGGTTAAAACCCACTTTATATTTAGCTTTAATTCCAACAGTTAATACGCTAGCACGTAAAGCTAATTGCATATGAACCAGTGCATCAAAACGTTGATTGCTCAGCTGTGCCCAAATTGCTTTCATGCCTTTTAACCCCAATTTTTTATCAAATGGGATTACGGTTATATTGGGTAAATCATGAATTAATTGCGCTTCTATTTTTCCCACAATCCAAGTGATCTTGGTCGTTGGCCACTCTTTTTGAATCGCTTGAACTGCTGCAACAGCATGACAAACATCACCAATGGCAGATAAGCGCAGAATACATAAAGAATCAGGGGCTGAAGTGAATAAAGCCATAGAGATGTTTACCCAGAAAGAATGAGTTAGAATTATGCTATTAACGGTCATAAATGTAAAATGGCATAACGAGAAACTATACGCTGCGCTAACTAGAGACTATAAGATCAGAATTTAGATCGCTGCGCTTGCAGAGTTTAGAGGCATTTAGCTTTTGCACTTATAGTTTCTAGAAGCGAAGCGGTCTAGTTAGCGCAGCGTATAGTCTCTAATGTTTAATATTGGAGTACCTGTAACATGCAAAAAATCCAAACAAAAAAGCAAACCATTTGGTATGACGACTCAATCTTAATCGACTCGCCAGAGCAGTGCTGTAACCCTGAATATTGGCAACAGAAAAATAAAGTAATCGGTTCAGCTCAAGGTAGAGGAACGACATGGTTTGTGGCATTAGACACCATGGATGCTGCACTGCGTCATTATCGTCGTGGTGGATTATTTGGAAAGTTAGTAAAAGATCATTACATATTCACAGGTTGGGAAAAAACACGTAGTTACCAAGAGTTTCAATTGCTCAATACTCTAATAGAGGCGGGTGTTAATGTTCCAAAGCCCATTGCAGCTCGTTCGGTTAAACGTACTTTTTGCTACCAAGCCGATTTACTAAGTGAGAAGATCCCTCATGCACGAGATTTAGTGGCTATTTTACAAGAAGAATCACTCTCTAAAGAAATATATCAAAAAATAGGAGCTGAGATTGGTAAGATGCATACCGCACAAGTGAATCATACTGATTTAAACATTCATAATATTTTAATTGATGATATAGAGAATGTTTGGATTATTGATTTTGATAAATGCTATCAACAAAAAGGAGACGAGTGGAAAGAAAATAATCTTTCACGTTTAACTCGCTCTTTTCATAAAGAAGTAAATAAAAGGCACATTCATTGGTCAGAAGATGAGTGGCACTATTTACTCGAAGGCTACAACACCATTTAAGTTATTTTTATTCACCCATTACAGCTGGATTCATGATTTTGAATACATTGACATTTAAACAGAAACTTCATAGCCACGGTTGGTTTATTTTAATCAATAGCCTTATCGCTATGGCCATTGCAACACGTTATTTTGCTTTTTTACCAGAAATCCCAACGGACATACTTGGCTTTAGTTTTATTACTTCAGGCACCTTTAGCCAAATGGTATTGCTGGCAGGATTAATTGGTCTGGTTGCTTTACCTGCTACAGTGCTTCGTCCTGCAAAATTACGTAATGGGCTGCAAGCCTTAATTGCGTCATTGGGTATTGCAACTCTGTTTATAGATACCTTGGTATTTGCTCAGTATCGATTCCATATTAATGCCGTTGTATTAGAGTTAGTACTATCTGGCCAAGTGGTTAGTTTTCCATTAATTACTTGGATAACCGTGATTGGTGGAGTGATCGCTCTGGTTGTTGGTCAATACCTTTTGATCTCTTGGTTAGAAAAACCAGCCGCAATAACTCAGCACAAATTAGGTCGTAAATTTGCCGTAATCACTTTCTTTGCGTTATTGGCTACCCACGGTATTCATATTTGGGCTGCAGCGAACGCCTACCAACCCGTGACAACAGTAAAACGTTATTTACCTGCTTTTTACCCTGCAACATCAACAAGCATGATGAAAAAATATGGCTGGGTAAATGAAGAAGCCATTGCTCAACAGAAAGCGATGAAGCTAAATCGTAAAAGTGATTTAAATTATCCGCTTGCACCATTACAAAAAGAAGCGGTTGAAAAGCCAATTAACATTATGATTTTGGCTGTTGATTCATGGCGTGCAGATACTTTTAACGCAGAAAATACGCCAAACATGTGGGAATACGCTCAATCAGGTGCGATCTTTAATAATCACATCGCAACAGGTAACGCGACACGTACTGGTATCTTTGGTTTATTTTATGGTATTCCAGGCACGTACTGGCATGGCTTCTTAGCTAATCAAAAATCTCCAGTTTTAGTTGATCGTCTGCAAGAACTTGGCTATGACATGGGAATATTCACAGCAGCACAGCTAGAAAAACCTGAATTTAACCAGACTGTATTTAAAAATATCCCTAACCTACGCATTAAATCAGAAGGTAGCTCGCCATCAGAGTTAGATAAAGATTTAACCAAAGATTGGTTAGAGTGGTACAGCAAGCGTGATACTTCTAAACCTGTGTTTTCATTCTTATTTTATGATGCGCCACATGGTTATGATTTCCCGAAAGATTACCCACATCGTTATGAGCCAATGCTAGATAATATCAATTATTTAGAATTGAATAATGAGAGTGACCCAACCCCTTTCTTTAATCGCTATAAAACGAGTGTACACTTTGTTGATAGTGTCGCTAAACAAGTATTAGATAAACTAAAAGAAACCGGTGACTTAGAAAATACTCTAGTGATTATTACTGGTGACCACGGTCAAGAAATGAATGATAACCGCATGAATTTCTGGGGCCATAATAGTAACTTTACTGACGCTCAAGTGAAGGTTCCATTTGCCGTGTTTGGGCCAAAGGTGAATGGTAAAACGTTAGATTGGACTACGAATGATTTAACCAGTCACCAAGATGTCGTGCCAACCTTGATGAAAAATTACTTAGGCGTAACAAACAACATTAAAGATTACTCAGTAGGTGAAGATCTATTAGGCAAGCATGTTGATCGTAATTGGATCATGACCTCAAACTATAGTGGTTATGCAATTATTGATAAAGAATCAATTTTAGAAATCGGTGCAACAGGTCAATATCAATTATTAGATAAGACTAACCGACCAATGAAAGATGCAGAATTGAATTTTCAACATCTTCAAGAAGCGTTAGAGCAGATTAGTCGATTTAGTAAGTAGATATAAAATATAAAACTATTTAGATTGGTGCTTAAATTAGACTTAGCAATGAGCACCATCTTTATTTTTAAGACAGCATAAGCCTAGTAATTGAGTTTATTAATCAGGGAGATTGAATGCTAAAACCAAAAGCCTCTTTAATTATTGCATTTTATAACAATACAGTATGTTTAGAGTTAATATTTAAAGCCTTATCTATCCAAACGGAATCCAATTTTGAAGTGATTATCGCGGATGATGGTTCAAAGCAAGAAGCTATTGATTTCATTTATACCCACAGAGAGTCCTTACCTTTTTCCGTTAAACATGTGTGGCATGAAGATAAAGGCTTTAGAAAAAACCGTATTCTTAATCATGCAGTGATCAAATCCAGTAGTAATTATTTAATCATTATTGATGGTGACTGTATTCCTGAAAAACACTTTATTGAGGATCACTTGAGTCAAGCTGAGAAAGGTCGGAGTTTAAGTGGTCGCCGAGTGGAGTTACCAGAGCAATATACTCAAAGAGTGATAGATAGTTCATCCCCAGGAACATTTTTTAATGAGAATAAATTAGAGATTACTATTCGTTATATTTTCTCTAACGGTGACAAACAGACAAAAGGTCGCCACATAGAAAAAGGCTTTAGATTTGCAAAGCCATGGCAACAATTATTGTTGAAAGGCAAGACATCTAAAGCGATTTTAGGGTGTAATTTCTCATTATTTAAAGAAGATTTATTAAAAATAAACGGCTTTGATATGAGATATGAAGCGCCTGCAGTAGGTGAAGACAGTGATGTTGATTACAGGTTAAACTTGATTGGTGTAACAAATAAATCTTTAAATGGACTTGCGGTGCAGATCCATCTTTATCACACTTGGTTAGATAGAGTCTCTGAGAATAAGGATATCTTTAGAGATACCATAAAACATGAGAGGTATTGGGCAGAAAATGGGATAGAAAGTTTATCTGTATCATAATGTCCTTCAGCGTTAATATTACCCAGGGCAACACATGAGTTAAAAAATTGTTATAGCTAACAAATTACCAATAAGTACAGTTCGAAAATCAGAATACGATCGTTTGATTTTTAAGCGTTGTTTCTAGATTTCGTTTTCCGTTATAGCGTAATTTCGGCTAGTGACTACAGTATATAAATTTAGTCAACATAAAATTAACTCATGCGGTTGCCCTATAATATTACCTTTAATAGTTTAAGACATAAAAATAGGAATTTATATGTATGTAGCAATGTTGATTATTCTTTATCTTAACTATACTTTACTCTCAAATATTTTTAATAGGTCAAAAATATTTAGCGTATTAGTTAAAGCAACAGTAAGTACTATCTTCTCTGTAGGGCTAACTGTTTTTTTTAATGTACTACCAATAGTAACTTTATTAGTATTAACCTTTTTATTTATTATAGGGTATTATTATTCTGAAACTTATGGAGAATTGAGCTATGGCAGTGTTGCATCTATCGTAGAGAGTAACTCTTCTGAAATTAAAGAATATTTTTCATTAATAGAAAATAAAGTTATCATTAAAACAATGATAATGTCAATATTATATATATCCTCTCATTTTATGATAGTGAGTCATAGTAGCGTACATTTGGAATTTATAGGTTTTATAGCATTTACTTTATTTTTAGCTTCAATTTTTTCAATTATATATATATATAATAATGATGAGAACAAATCAGGATTACCTGTTAAAATATTAAAATATAATGCAATATTTAATATATTTTCTCATGTATCTGAATATTATAAATATAAGCGTTTAACCAATAAAATAAAAATAGAATCTTCTTGGACAAATGTTGAATCTACGTTTCCTCAAAAAGAGGTATATATTGTTGTTATTGGAGAGTCAGCATGTAGAGATAGATTTCATGTCTATGGTTATGAAGGTATTAACACACCAGAAATAGAAGACATGAAAGGTTATAAGGTTATTAGTGATGCAATTTCTCCATCAACACAGACGATGACATCGATACCAAGAATTTTCTCAATAAATAATTTAGAAGATGGCGTTGATTTCAATTTAAATATAGTCGATTTAGCAAATGATGCTGGGTTTGATACCTATTGGATCTCAAATCAAGGTGAGTTAGGTGTTGCTGATACAGCGGTCACTATTATTGCGAATAGAGCAAAGCATTCAAAATTTTTACAATCAGAATATACTCATGCGGGTAGTGATTTCGATTTAATTAATGAAGTTGAAGAAATAGTTAAAAATAAAAATGAATCACCAAAATTGATATTTTTGCATACAATGGGATCCCATTGGAATTTTCGTGAACGTTCAGAATTAGGGCGTTATAAATTAGATAATATAGAGAATGAATCTGATTGTTATGATGATACTATATTTAATACTTATATGCTGTTAGAGGACATACGAACCTTATTAAAAAATAATGATATAAGTTACAAAATGACTTATTTTTCAGATCATGGATTAGCAAAAATTAATAATTTTCCATATTTAACACATGGGGTAGGTAAGCTATTTTCATATTCAGCTGCTGAAGTACCATTATTTTTTATTAATGATCATGAAGAACCTGGAGATATACTTGAAGAAACTTACTATTTAAGAGATTTTGTTCATACTCTTTCAGATTGGCTAAATATTAATGCTGATGAAGTTAATAATAGCATGTCATTATTTAATTCAGAACGAAACAAGCAAGAAGAATATATAATTAATGATAGCTTGAAAGTAATTAATCGAGGTAATTAAAAATGAGTAAATTTTTTAATTCAATATTAAAAAGATGGAATAAAATAATTGAATTTAATAGAGTGATGACTGATATTCCTCTTGGTGATATTCTATATAAAATAGGTGAGTCAAAATATGGTGAAGCTTATTCTGTTATTGCTCATGGTGGTGGCGGTACATTAAATTCCAATACAGTAGCAAGCCTTTATACTAACTCTAAGTCTGCTATTTTAGATTCGATATCAGATGGTAAAAAACTAATTGAATTAGATTTGGCTGTAACATCAGATGGCCATATTGTTGCAGTTCATAGCTGGTCAGAGATTAAAGCAATAATTGGATATAATGGTATAGATAGGCAAGTTTTGCATAATGAAGAACCTTTAACTTATTCTGAAGTGAAAAATATAGATTTGGGCAATGGTGCGATACCACTTTGTATTAATGAAATTAATGAGATTTTTTCAGAAAATAAAGATCTTATTTTAGTAACAGATAAAATTAGAGAAATATCATTATTAGTAAATAGCTTTAATTATCTTGAAAGAGTCATTGTTGAAGTTTTTGATAAAAAATCGTATGAACTATCATATAGTCTCGGAATTAATAATGTTGTTTTTAATATTGATATTAGAAAAAGAAAAATAGTTGACTGGGTCTTGAAGAATAATATTAAAGCAGTTTCATTTAGTGCTAGAGAAGTAAATAATCATTGTCGCTCTTATGAGAATGCAATTAACCTAATGAACTGTGGTATTATATCGTTAGCTTATTCTTCTAGTGAAGATAAATTTATTGAAAGTAATTTAAATAAAACAATGTCGGCATTTTATACTGATTATTGGAGTTTGAAAAATAAGAAATGTACTATTCAAGGTGGAAATATTACTTACTAATTCACCATAGATAATATGTGAGGGTAAGAACGTGAATGTTTTTGACTAAAATAAAACTCATATTCTTACCCCGTATATTTAGTTATTATTAGCTAAGTCTACCCATTGATTTACAATATATTCTCGGTCAAACTTATGAATCATCGAGTCATCTATATTTATTTTGTGTAAAAGGAGTTGTTTCATACAGGAAGCTAAGTCTTCACAGATGTCTTCTTCGGCTCTATTCTTGATGGGAACCAAGTATGGTTTAAGAGATTCAGTTAAAATTTCACTAGGGCCATGTGGGCAATCAGTACTTACCACAGGTGTCCCACAAGCTAAAGATTCAACTAAAACCAATCCTAGCCCTTCAAAATCAGAGGTAAATGAAAGCAGTTCTGCATTTTTCATATAAGGGAGTGGATTTTCTATATAACCAGTGAATATGACTTTATTTTCTAGACCCAAAGTTTGGCATAATTTTTTTAAGTGTTCTTCTTCTTCGCCCATTCCTACGATAACTAAGAATAGTTCTGAGTTATTGAGTTTGTGAAAAGCTTTTATAGTTCTATGAATACATTTCCCTGGGGCGAGTGATGACACGGATATAATATATTTATTTTCTAAATAAAACTGAGGTATAAGCTGTTTTGACGATTCTTTTATTTCTTTAAAGTCTAAAGGATTATATATAGTTTGAGATTCTCCTGATATATATGGCATTAGCTCTTTCATTTCTTCAGAAACACCGCTAGAGACTCCAATACATTTTTTATTACTAAATAGTGTTCGCATTGGGATTATACTTTTGACAGTACGATCTATAAATACTTGTTTCGGTGAATTATGTAGTACGATGCTTAAATTTTCACTTGAATAAAAGTAAAAGTGCTCTAAAAAATAATACATATTATGGCTTACAGCTAGATCAGGTTTGCTCTTGGAAAGAAACTTCTTCATCACCAAGTATTTTCCTGGGAAAGTAAATAATTTTAGAAGATATTTTTTCCATTCATTAATTGAATCAATTTTTTTATATTTATGCCTTAGCTTAGTTTTTGGTTTTTTTATTGATTTTTTATGAATATGTTCTTTGAAATTTTCAGTATCACCTTTTGATATAGGAGTGATATCTTTCAGTTGAAATGATGTTAAAAGCAGTACTTTGATTCTTTCATCCATTGGGTAAGCTATTCTATTTTTATCTAAAATAATTGTGACTGAGTGCCCCTGTTTACATAAATAACCAGCAAGGTTGGTGATTACTCGACTTCCACCAGATGAAGCTAGTGATGTAGTATGGAAGATAAAGCGCATATTATATATACCTAATAGAATCTATAATTTAATTATAAAAATATATGTTAAATTGTAGATTTTTAGAAGCTTTTTTTAAGACTATCTTTAACAGTTATTCTGTATAGTTTAGAATCTACTAATCGCTCACTTACTCAGTTGTTAGCTTAATGAACCCAATTCTATCCCTGATCGGTCGTACCGATGCCTTATTTACACAAGATATTATTAGCCATGAAGCTGAGTTATCTCGTATCGTCTCTCAATCTCGCTTCCTAGTTCTTGGCGGTGCAGGCTCAATCGGCCAAGCGGTTACCAAAGAAATCTTCAAACGTAACCCTCAAAAACTGCATGTTGTTGATATCAGTGAAAACAACATGGTTGAGCTAGTTCGTGATATTCGTAGCTCATTTGGTTACATCAACGGTGACTTCCAAACGTTTGCCTTAGACATTGGCTCTATTGAATATGATGCGTTTATTAAAGCAGATGGCCAATATGATTATGTATTGAACCTATCAGCACTTAAGCATGTACGCAGTGAAAAAGACCCATTCACCTTGATGCGTATGATCGACGTGAACGTGTTTAATACTGATAAAACCATTCAACAATCGATTGATGCAGGGGCTAAAAAATACTTCTGCGTATCTACCGATAAAGCGGCAAACCCTGTCAATATGATGGGCGCTTCAAAGCGCATTATGGAAATGTTCTTAATGCGTAAGAGTGAAGAAATAGCTATCTCTACCGCTCGTTTTGCTAACGTTGCTTTTTCTGACGGCTCTTTGCTTCATGGTTTTAATCAGCGAATTCAAAAGAATCAACCGATCGTGGCACCAAATGACATCAAACGTTATTTTGTTACTCCACAAGAGTCTGGTGAGCTGTGTTTAATGTCGTGTATTTTTGGTGAAAACCGAGACATATTTTTCCCTAAGCTGAGTGAAGCTCTGCATCTAATTTCGTTCGCAGATATTGCAGTAAAATACCTGAAGCAAATTGGTTATGAACCTCATTTATGTGAAAGCGAAGATGAAGCTCGTGAATTAGCTAAAACATTACCCGCTCAAGGTAAATGGCCATGTTTATTTACTTCGAGTGATACAACTGGTGAAAAAGACTTTGAAGAGTTTTTCACTGATAAAGAAACACTGGATATGGCGCGATTTGATAATTTAGGCATCATTAAAAATGACCCACTTTATCAACAAGAGTTACTTGAATTATTTGAACAAAAAATAGGTCAAATGAAGTCTGATCGTCAGTGGACTAAAGAAGAAATTGTACAATTATTCTTTACAATGATCCCTGATTTTGGGCACAAAGAAACAGGCAAATACCTCGATAGCAAAATGTAATTAAGAAAGTGGAGATCAAACTAATGAACAAAACACCACTAGTCGAGTTTGTGCGAGATATTTATCAAACCAATGACTTTATTCCATTGCATGCCCCAACGTTTGATGGCAACGAGCAAAAATATGTTCTAGAGACTATTCAAAGCACCTTCGTATCTAGTGTCGGTAAATTTGTTGATGAATTTGGAACAGAAAATAGAAGCGTATACAGGCACAGCAAAAGCAGTTGCGACGGTTAATGGAACTGCCGCACTTCATGCTGCCTTGTATATGGCAGGCGTTCAACATGGTGATTTTGTCATTACTCAAGCGCTTACTTTTGTAGCAACCTGTAATGCTTTGCATCATATGGGTGCTGAACCAATCTTTGTCGATGTCTCTCCTGTGAGTTTAGGGCTTTGTCCTAAAGCGATGGATGAGTATTTAACTCAACACGCGCAAGTAACGGATAATGGTTGTATTCATAAGCAAACCAAACGTCCAATTCGTGCGGTTGTGCCAATGCATACCTTTGGTCATCCTGTTGAGTTAGATGAGTTGATTGCCGTTTGTCATAAATGGAATATTACTTTAGTTGAAGATGCAGCTGAAAGTTTAGGGTCTTTCTACAAAGGTAAGCACACGGGTACTTTAGGCGATTTTGGTGCGGTTAGTTTTAATGGCAATAAGATCATTACGACTGGCGGCGGCGGCATGGTGCTATGTAAAACAGCAGAGCTTGGTGCTAAAACAAAGCATGTGACGACTACCGCAAAAGTGCCACACCCTTATGAGTTTTATCATGATGAAGCCGGTTTTAATTATCGAATGCCAAATCTAAACGCGGCGTTAGGTTGTGCTCAGATGGAAGTATTAGAACCATACTTAGCTCAGAAGAGAGTATTGGCAGAACGCTATCAAGCATTCTTTGCTGAAAGTGATTTCCAATTTGTGGTTGAGCCTGAATATGCACAATCTAATTACTGGTTAAATGCAGTGATTTGTCCGTCAGTAGACGCTCGTAATGATATTTTAAAACAAACCAATGAATCAGGTGTAATGACTCGCCCAATCTGGCAATTAATGCATCGTTTGCCAATGTTTAAAGAGGCTCCTCGTGGTGATTTAACTCAGTCAGAATATATTGAAGCACACTTGATTAATTTACCGAGTACACCAATTGCTCTGTAATGGTTAATTTAAAACAGAATATTATTATGAGTAAGTCATGATGAATAAGAAAGTAGCGGTTTTTACAGGAACAAGAGCAGAATATGGTCTGCTCTTTTGGCTTTTAAAAGATATCCAAAATGATCCAGAGCTTCAATTACAACTTTTGGTCTCTGGCATGCACTTATCTCCAGAGTTCGGAGAAACCTACCAGCAAATAGAAGCCGATGGGTTTGTGATTGATGACAAGATAGAGATTCTTCTTTCATCTGATTCAGCAGTTGGCACAGCCAAAAGTATGGGACTTGGTGTATTAGGTTTTGCAGATTCTCTTGCACGCTTGCAACCTGATGTTCTAGTTATCCTTGGTGACCGTTTTGAAGCGTTAGCTGCGGCACAAACCGCAATGATCATGCGTATTCCTATTGTCCATCTACATGGTGGTGAGATCACTGAAGGCGCTTATGATGATGCTATTCGTCATGCGATCACTAAACTTAGTTACTTGCACGGAACATCAACGGAAGATTATCGCCAACGTGTTATACAATTAGGTGAAGATCCGAGTCGAGTACAGAATGTTGGGGCGATTGGGTTAGATCATTTAAAACGTGCAACCTTTATGAGCGTACCTGAGTTATCTAAATCATTGGATTTCACTCTAGATAAGCCTTTTTTTTTAGTGACTTATCATCCAGTAACCTTAGGTAATGAAGCGCCTGAAGAGAGTTTTCGTGCTTTATTAAATACGTTAAATGAGTATCCAGATCATCAAGTTATTTTAACCTATCCAAATGCTGATGATGGTGGGCGACGTATAATCCCAATCCTTGAAGAGTACGCGCGTAATAACCCAACGCGAGTATTAGCAATCCCTTCTTTAGGGCAAGTTCGTTACCTTAGTTCAGTTATGCACGCTACTGCTGTTATTGGTAATTCATCAAGCGGAATTATTGAAGTTCCTGCTTTTGATGTTCCAACTGTTAATATTGGTTCAAGACAAAAAGGGCGCTTAGCCGCTAAGAGTGTATTGAATGTGGAACCAGATCAGCAATCAATTTCAGACGCTATACAAGTTGCTATAGACCGAACTTATAAACTTGTTGATGAGGAGATCCATAATCCATATGGTCAAGGTGATACTAGCGGTAAAGTGATTGAAATGATTAAATCGTTGCAATTCACACCAAGTAAAACGTTTTACGATATAACTTTTAACGATGTAGAGTGAGAGAGTCATGACATTAATTATTGCAGAAGCTGGCGTTAACCATAATGGGGATGAAAATCTTGCCTTTCAACTTGTTGATGCGGCTTATCACGCAGGTGCTGACATTGTTAAATTTCAAACGTTTAAAGCGAAGAATCTAGTAACAGAAGATGCAGTTCAAGCTGAATACCAAGTTACTAATACTCAAAAACAAGAATCACAATTAGCAATGTTAAGTCGATTAGAGCTTTCTTATGAAGTTCACCATCAGCTAGTTAAGCATTGTGAATCGTTAGGTATTGAGTTTCTATCTACTGCTTTTGACTCTGAAAGCTTAGATTTTTTAGTGAATGATTTAGGATTAACACGTTTAAAAATTCCATCTGGCGAAATCACGAATGCGCCATTGGTTCTGGAGCACGCTCGTACTGGATGTGATTTAATTGTCTCTACTGGCATGGCAACCTTGTCAGAAATTGAAGCTGTATTAGGCGTCATTGCTTTTGGTTATGTAGCAGATAAAGTAGCAGAGCCAAGTGAGTTAGCTTTTCAGCAAGCTTATGCTTCAGAGCAAGGTCAGAAAGAACTAAAACAAAAAGTAACGATCTTACATTGCACAACAGAATACCCGGCTCCAATGGCTGAAATCAATCTCAAAGCAATGGATACATTAGGTCGTGCATTTGAGTTACCTGCAGGCTATTCAGATCACAGTGCAGGGATCACCATTCCAATTGCTGCTGTTGCTCGTGGTGCGGTTTTAATTGAAAAGCACTTTACGTTAGATAAAAACATGGAAGGCCCAGATCATAAAGCCTCTTTAGAGCCTCAAGAATTAACAGCTATGGTAAGCGCAATACGCCAAGTTGAAGTTGCTTTGGGTGTCGGAGTAAAAAGTCCAACGGTATCAGAAGTAAAAAACAAAGCCGTTGCACGTAAAAGTTTAGTGGCAGCGAAAGCGATTCAACAAGGTGATCTTATTACAGCAGATAACCTCACAATTAAACGTCCAGGGTCGGGCATGTCGCCATACCACTACTGGGCGCTATTGAATCAACCTGCAAATCAAGATTATAAAGCAGGAGATTTAATTGTTGAGTAAGACAGAGTTAAAGCCTCTGGTTGTGATTGGAGGAGGAGGTCATGCAAGTGTATTAGTCGATATCCTTCGTTCACAACAGCGTGAAGTTCTTGCTATTGTTAGCCCTGAGGATATTAGTCAGCGTCGTGTTTTTTCTGGTCTAATACATCTTAAAAATGATGACGATGTACTTGGTTTTGCACCTAACGAAGTACATTTAGTTAATGGCGTAGGTATGCTTCCTAAAGTCAGGGTTAAAGCGAAAAATTAATGAATATTTTCTCTCTCTTGGATATTCATTTGAAACCGTGATTTCTGATAGCGCTCAAGTATCCTCATTTGCTGAAATAGAGCAAGGTGCTCAAATATTTTCAGGGACTATCATTCAAGCCGGTGTTGTAATTGGTGCTCACACTATTATTAATAGTGGTGTAATTATTGAGCATGATTGCCATATTGGTAAATATAACCATATCGCACCTAAAGCAACATTATGTGGTCAAGTAACAACCCATAATGGTGTTTATATTGGTGCTAGCGCGACGGTTATTCAAAATATTACGCTTGAGCAAGGTTCAATTGTTGGTGCGGGTGCTATAGTGACTAAAAATATATCTTCTGAACAAATCTGCTATCCAAGCCGTTCGGTATTGAAATAAGTAATAAGGTAAGTCATGAGTTATTCTTGGAAAAAAGTATTAATTAAACCAGAATCTACCATTGTTGATGCACTAAGAGTTATTGATAACGAAGCATTAAGAATTGCGTTAGTTGTGAATGATGAACAACAGCTTTTAGGTGTTGTAGCAGATGGTGATATTCGTAGAGGTATCTTAAATAACTTACCTTTAAATACTCCTGTAGTAGATATCATGAGCGGTTCACCTATTACGGCCTCAGTGAATACAGCAAAAGAGCAGTTAGTCAAATTAATGGAAAGCAAAGGAATTCTTGCTATCCCATTAATGGAAGGAAATAAAGTTGTAGGGTTAGAAACTCTTCATCATTTATTTGAAGAAAAAACCTATCACAACCCTGTATTCATCATGGCTGGTGGTTTTGGTACACGCTTACGCCCCCTAACAGATACTTGTCCTAAACCTATGCTTAAAATTGGTAATAAGCCAATTTTAGAAACCGTTATTCGTAGCTTTATTAAAGCTGGTTTCGTGAATTTCTACATATCTACACACTACATGCCAGAACAAATTCAGAACCATTTTGGTGATGGATCTGATTTAGGTGTAAAGATCAGCTATGTTCATGAAGATTCTCCTTTAGGCACAGGTGGGGCTTTGGGTCTACTTCCTGATGACTTACCACAAGATTTACCGTTAATAATGATGAATGGTGATGTACTAACCAAGGTCGATTTTGAGCGTCTATTAGATTTCCATACAGAAAACCAAGCTGATGCAACCATGTGTGTTCGCGAATACGATTACCAGATCCCTTATGGGGTAATTAATGGAGAAGGGAACAAGATCACCAGTATGGTAGAGAAGCCAATTCAACGTTTCTTTGTTAATGCAGGTATTTATGTTGTATCGCCACGCGTGATCCAGTCGGTTCCTGAAAACCACCATATTGATATGCCAACATTACTAGAACAGCATATGAATGAGCGCGATAACATTCTTATGTTCCCTATTCATGAGTACTGGTTAGATATCGGTCGTATGGATGATTTTAATCGTGCTCAAGCGGATATTCATACTTTGGGGTTGGATTAATTATTATGCATCACACCATGAGTAAAGTTGCCGTTATTGGATTAGGAAATATAGCGACTCGCCATCGTCGTAATTTGAAGAGCCTATTTCCGAATGTTGAATTATTGGTGATGTCGGCAAGTGGACGTATACCGACAGAAGAAATCAGTGATAGCGATGGTATTGTAACTAGTATTGAGGCTTTAATTGAAGCTAATGTTGAGTTAGTTATTGTTGCATCACCAGCGCCTTTTCATGCTCAGCATTCCATACCCTTAATAGAGGCGGGTATTCCTACTTTAATTGAAAAGCCAGTAACAACCACTTGTGAAGATGCGAATGCAATTAAAAAAGCGATAGATGAACATGGGACGTCTGTAGCTGTTGGTTATTGTTTACGTTATCTTCCTTCGGCTCAAAAGCTGAAAATATTATTAGATAATAAGGCGATTGGTACTTTATATAATGCGCATATTGAGATAGGGCAATACCTTCCTGATTGGCGTCCAAGTAAAGACTACCGAGAGTGTGTTTCTGCAAATGAAAAGCTTGGCGGTGGTGCTTTATTCGAGCTTAGTCATGAGCTTGATTATGCTCAATGGCTGCTAGGTCCATTAGATCTCCAGCATGCTATTTTACGCTCATCTGATGAATTAGCTCTTCAAGTCGAAGATATGGCTGATATTTTAACGTTAACAGAGTCAGGTGCCGTAGCAAGCATTCATCTTGATTTTCTACAGCGCAAAGCGCATCGCCAATGCAGCTTTGTTGGTAGTGAAGGGCGTATTGATTGGGATCTTATTTTGAATCAACTAACTCTTACAACAGCAGCAGAAACAAAGGTTCTTTATAGTGAATCAGAGTGGGATAAAAACCAAATGTATTTGGCAATGGTGACTGATTTCATTCAAATGATTCAGCAACAACCTCATAATTGTATTACAGTGAATGACGCTTCATTAATCGTCGATTTGATTAGTCAAATTAAACAGAAAGCTTGTTAATAGTAGAGAAATTAAATGAAAAATTTTGCGTTCATTTTTGCTCGCGGAGGATCAAAAGGTCTACCAGGGAAAAATATTAAGCCGCTAGCAGGCAAGCCGTTATTACAATATTCTGTTGATACAGCGATTGCCTCTCCATCAATTGATAAAGTATTTGTTTCAACGGATGACAGTGACATAGCAAAGGTTGCGGTTGAATCAGGCGCTATTTTAATTGAAAGACCTGCTGAACTCGCTACAGATACAAGCCCTGAATGGCTCTCTTGGCGTCATGCTATTGAGTGGGCTGAAGTACATTACGGTAAATTTGATGGTTTTGTAAGTTTACCTGCGACAAGCCCTTTACGTG
Organism: Aliivibrio wodanis; assembly: GCF_052920805.1. NCBI lineage: Bacteria > Pseudomonadati > Pseudomonadota > Gammaproteobacteria > Vibrionales > Vibrionaceae > Aliivibrio > Aliivibrio wodanis. The sequence continues at coordinate 2,183,190 of NZ_JBREXA010000002.1, read as the reverse complement.
GAGTTGAAGACGTAGAAGCTGCAATAGAAAAGCGTAGCAAAGTAGATGCCGATATTTGTATTTCAGTGACACCAGCAAGCCGTAGTCCTTTCTTTAATATGGTAAAAGAGACGCAAGATGGTTTTGTTGAGTTAGTAAATAAACCAAAATCAGATGTTACTCGTCGTCAAGATGCCCCTGAAGTATTTGATATCACAACCGTTGTATATGCAACGACTCCATACTTTGTATTAAATAATTATGGGTTGTTCACCGGTAAAGTAACCAGTATTGAAGTGCCTAAAGTGCGAGCTGTCGATATTGATGATATTTATGATTTTAGAATGGCAGAAGCTATTTTACAGGATGCGAAGTAATGGAAAAACTATTAGAAAATAAAACCATTTTAATTGCCGGTGCGGGTGGCCTATTAGGAACACGTTTAGTACCTGCAATCACTGCACAAGGTGGACAGGTGATTGCTGCTGATATTAATATAGAAGTAATGACAGAGCGTTTAGTATCTTTAGGTGTCGATATTGATAATGACAATTTAACGTTGACTACGTTAGATGTGACAAATGAAGAGAGTGTGAGTCAGTTATTTAGCAACCATAGCACCATTGATGGTGCAGTCAATTCAACTTATCCTCGAAATAAAACTTATGGTGCGCATTTTTTTGATGTTTCATTAGAGAGTTTTAATGAAAACTTATCGTTGCATTTAGGAAGTGCATTCTTATTTACTCAGCAATGTGCGAGTTACTTTAAAAAGCATGAGAATCCTCTTTCTTTAGTTAATATTTCATCAATCTATGGTGTTGTTGCACCTAAATTTGAAATATATGATAATACTGCAATGACTATGCCTGTAGAATATGCAGCGATAAAATCTGCAATTCAGCATCTTAATAAATATACGGTTGCTTATGTTAATGATAGCCGTTTCCGCATTAACAGTGTGAGTCCTGGGGGTATTTTTGACTATCAACCAGATGCATTTCTAGAGGCATACAAAACTAAAACTCATGGTGCGGGTATGCTTGATGTAGAAGAAGTTATAGGCTCAATTTTATTTTTACTATCAGAACAATCTCGTTATGTGACGGGACAGAATATTATTGTTGATGATGGCTTTAGTTTATAAATTTAATAAGGTTAATTATGAAGAAGATCTTTTGGTGTAAAACTTGCCTCAACATGTCAACAAGACCACGTATATCATTTGATGATAATGGTAGTTGTAACGCGTGTAATTGGAAAGATGAGAAAAAAAACCTTGATTGGGATGCAAGAAAGGTTGAATTGGGTCAGTTATTAGATAAATATCGTTCATCTAATGGTAAAGGGTTCGATTGTATTGTTCCTGTTAGCGGTGGTAAAGATGGCTCATATGTAGCTTATACTCTGAAGCATAAATATGGTATGAACCCACTAGCAGTAACCATTCGTCCTGCTTTAAGTTTGGAGTTGGGCGATGAAAATTTATCTAACTTTATTGATTCCGGTTATAACCATATTCATATTTCACCTGACGCAAAAATCATGCAGAAGCTTAATAAGTTAGGCTTTATTGAAAAAGGTTTTCCATACTATGGTTGGTTAATTGCAATCAAAACTGCAGTTATTCAGACGGCTATGAACTTTGGCATACCTCTTATCTTTTATGGTGAAGATGGTGAAGTTGAATACGGTGGTTCAACTGAGAGTAAATATAATCCACTTTATGATATAGAGTATATGAAGCGTGTTTACTTTGAGGGCGGATACGATAAAGTTTTTGAAGAAATTCTAAAACAAGAAGATGTTCAGGAAGGTAATTTAGCATTTTGGAATTTCCCAACAGATGAACAAGTTGCTGAATCTAAACTTGCCTTTACTCATTGGTCTTATTTTGAAGCATGGGATTCATACCGTAACTACGTTGTTGCAAAAGAACATTGTGGCTTAAAAGAGAAAGAAGAAGGTACCGCAGGCACATTCACTAATTTCTCTCAAAATGATCAAGCATTATATTCGTTACATGCATATTTGATGTATCTGAAGTTTGGTTTTGGTAGAGCGACTCAAGATGCCGGTATCGAAATTCGACGTGGTGCAATGACTAGAGATCAGGCTTTAAATTTAGTAATGGCATATGATAATCAGTACCCATATGAATTTATTGATCTTTATCTTGAATACTATCAAATGTCGAAAGGTGAATTTGATGAAGTGCTGGATAAATATGCAAATAAAGATTTATTTGAAAAGATTGATGGTATCTGGGAACCTAAATTTACAGTTAGTGAAGACTTCAAAATATGAGAATAGCTATTGTTGACTATGGGATGGGAAATATATCTTCTATAGTCAGTGCATTACGATATATTGGTGTAGACGATATAATTATTTCAAATAATCCAGAAGAATTAGCGGGTGCAGATAAGTTAATTCTTCCTGGAGTTGGAAACTATGCTAATGCAGCTAAAAAAGTTGTAAATCTAAACTTAAAAGAAATACTTCATAAACTCGTTGTTGTAGAAAAAAAACCAATACTAGGTATTTGTTTAGGTATGCAAATCCTTGGTTTATCAAGTACTGAAAGTGGGCTCAATCAAGGGTTAGGTTTTGTTGACGGATGTGTTGATAAATTTGAAGGTTGTAATCTAAAAATTCCACATGTTGGTTATAATCAAGTGTCTCCAAATCAAAGTAGTCGACTTTACGATGGATTATCAAATAGCCCTGATTTTTATTTTACACATAGTTTTAAGATGATGTCTGAATCAGATATTGGAGAATCTATGACTTGTTATGGTAATAGCTTTATCGCGAGCTTCGAAGTCGGTAACATTGCAGGAGTGCAATTCCACCCAGAGCTAAGTCAAACAAATGGTTTGAAATTGTTACAAAACTTTGTAGAGCGTTTTTGATGTTAAGAGATAGATTGATTTTCAGCCTAATTTATAGTGATGGTGCATTTATGCAAAGTCGAAATTTTAGGCTGCAACGGGTAGGTGATATTAATTGGTTAGAGCGTAATTATAAATTTCAAAAAATTTCATTTTCATTAGATGAGCTTGTTGTTTTAAATGCTTCGAGAAAAAGTAAAGATATAGTTGATTTCTCTAAGGTTGTTAATCGATTAGTTAATGATGTTTTCATTCCTGTTGCTGCTGGTGGTGGTATTCGAAGTCTAGCAGATGCAGATCTACTTTTTTTAAATGGTGCCGATAAAGTAATACTGAATTCACCGTTATATGAATTACCTGAATTAGCTGAAGATATTATTAAAAAGTATGGCTCACAAAGTTTAGTAGCTTGTGTGGACTATAAATTAATTGATACAGTACCGACTATATTTATTAATGACGGAACCAAAAAATTAGACCTAAGTATATCTGAATATTTGAAAAAAATTCAGTTATGTGGTGTAGGTGAAATTATATTAAATTCAATAGATCAAGATGGTACCGGCTTTGGTTATGATATTGACACTATATCTCAGATTTCTTCATTGCTTAATGTTCCACTTATTATAATGGGAGGAGCGGGTAATGAAAATCACTTAAAGGATGGTATTGAATTGGATAATGTTTCAGCCGTAGCTACTGCTAATCTATTTAATTTTATAGGTAATGGTTTGCCAAAGGCTAGAGAATATCTAATCAATCAATCTATAAATCTTGCAAGGTGGATTGATGTTGATAAATGATATTTATAAAAAATATCAGTTTTGTAAAGTGGCAGATCGGATTGGTCCAGATATGCCATTTTCTCATTGGAAATTATATTTTCAAAGTGAGATGAAGAAACTATGTAAGAGTAAATTTAAATTATTTTCTTCTGGGGCTGATTTTCGAGCTGGAGCTTATGCTGTCCAGTGCTCTAATATATCTTTAGGTGAAAATGTTGTTATACGGCCTGGTACGATGATTTTTGCAGATAAAGATGCTGAAGTTAAAATTGACAATAATGTAATGGTAGGGGCTGGAGTTCATTTTTATGTGAATAATCATAAATTTGAAAGACGAGACATTCCATTAATAGAGCAAGGCTACTATCCATCAGAAAGTATTCATATTAATAATGGAGCTTGGATTGGTGCTAATAGTATAATTCTTCCAGGGGTTACTATTGGAATAAACTCGGTGATTGGTGCTGGTAGTATAGTGACCAGGTCTATACCGGATCATTCTGTTGCAGTTGGCTGCCCTGCAAAAGTAATAAAAAAACTTTAAGAGATAAGTAGCAGTCAACTCCAAGCTGCTACGATTATTTAAGTTGTTTAGCCATATGGTTATTTGTTAAATTTGGGGTGGAGAATTGAGATAAATTGTTTGATGTTATTATCTCTAAAGGGATTTCATTATATATAATAGATAATGTATAAAGTGCAGTTGATGAATACCCAATTAATTTTGAAAGCGATAAATTAGATTTTGAAATCTCTAATTCTAAAGGCATTGTTGAGTTGTGGTATTTAATGCGATTTATGGATTCAATTTTATCTCTTATTTTTTTTGTTTCCATTCTATGAGGGAAATAAACTATATCTTTAGTTGTATTGTCTAATATTTTATTTATTTCTTTCAAATAGTCACTTAGTTTAATACAATCTTTTCCAGCATCAACATTGGCCTCACCTATAAACCCTATTGGTGATTTAATATTAAAGCTGTTTTCTGTAAGTAAGTTTTTTCTTAGTCCTTCCATATTGTTTTTTGTTATTCTACAGTGATTTTTTTTTAGATTGAAGATAGTGAATATTTCTAAATTTTTATTAAACGGAATATAAGTAGCTGGTTTTATCTTTTGAAATCTAATTAATAAGTCATTAAGTAGACGTTTTCTTTGGTATGGTTTCTTAGTTACAATTAGTTCTTCGTACTCAATTAGAGTTGCAGAGCCATCATCAATATATATCAATTTTGCTGATGGGAAATTTGCCATAAATAGGTTGCTTCTCCATCCATGATATTCACTAAGAATAAGTCGTTCTATTTTTTCATTCTTATTTTTTATTTTATTAATTACTCTAGGTATTCTAAGGGTTCTTTGACTACGAGGAATGCTTATTATTTCATCCCAAACAGTTTTATCTAATATGTACTCCATGTTTTTTTTACCGCGTTCCACATCTTGCTCCACAATGACTAAAGTATTGTTTTTAGTTTTATAGTGAAGTCTTGCTTCATTAGCACAAATATACTGAAAGGGAGATGTCACAAGAAAAACGTTCATGAAAATTAACCTTATTTGATTTAGGTATTATTATTAATACAGTAATTATATACTTGAGATAGAGACCGAACGATTTAAAGCACCTTGATTATTCTGAACAACACTAGAAGCCGCACTTTGAAGTGATTTATATTCCGCGTTACTCTCAATCAACTTAATGATGCTATTTCCAATCTGTACTGGTTCACAGACAATAATCCCTTTTTCTGCTCGTAACGTATCCACAATCTCTTTAAAATTAAAATAGCTCGGCCCTGTAATCACAGGTACACCAAGCGCAGCAGGCTCTAACACATTATGCCCACCAACCTTATCACCTAATAGACTTCCGCCCATAAAGCAGACATCAGCAGCGCCCATCAGCACAAGCATTTCACCCATGGTATCACCAAGGTAGACTTGAGTTTCAGCTGTGACACTTTCATTGGAGGTGCGTCTTACGCTCTCAAATCCTGACTCTTTACTTAAATCAAACATATCATCAAAGCGTTCAGGGTGGCGAGGTACCAAAATTAACAAGGCGTTAGGGTGCTCTTTCAATACTTCTTTATGAGCATCAAGAACTTGTTCATCTTCGCCTTTATGGGTACTAGCTGCAATCCAAATAGGGCGGTCATTGCCTAATAGCCGACGTAACTCTTGGCCTTGCTGTTTTATCTCATCAGAGATCTGAATATCAAACTTGATAGAGCCAGTAACGCATAATCTTTCTTTATTGATACCTAAACGTGCAAAGCGATCTGCATCCGCTTGGGTTTGGCACAGTACTTTTGTTAAGTGCTTACTTAGCTCGGTAAAAACAGGCTGAATTTTGGCGTAGCCTTGGCAAGATTTCTCAGATAAACGTGCGTTAACCACATAAATAGGAATATTAGTTTTACCTACAGAATGTAAGGTATTTGGCCATAACTCTGTTTCAATGATGAGTAACTTAGTTGGTTTAACCGCTTTTAAGAAACCGTTTACAGCAAATGAAAAATCAATTGGCATATAACGGTGTTCAACTAAATCACCCAGTTTAGCAATCTGCTCTGCACCTGTGCTTGTGGTGGTGGTTACTAGGATCGGTTGCTCTGGATTTTGCTTTTTTAATGCTTTGATTAATGGCGTTGCAGCAATGGCTTCCCCAACAGAAACGGCATGGATCCAAAGTGGCTGCTCATTTTTTTTTAATGCAGGTGTAAAGCCAAAATGCTCTTTCCAGCGTTCACCAAACTGAGGTTTGTTTGGTTTTTTTTTATATAAACCAAACAATAGAACAGGGGAAAGAAGCGTTAACAGTAGAGTGTAAACTAGTCGGATTAACATGAAGTAACCTGAATTACAGATTCATTCGAAATATTTTTAGGACTAATTTTGTCAAGTACTAACTGTGGGTTAAGTTCGGTTAAACACTTCAAATGCTTAAATTCACACTCGCGCTTAAAGCAAGGGCGACATTTAATATCAGTACTTACAATATCGACCTTCTCTGCCAATGGTGGCGTGTACTTTGGTGAGGTTGAGCCATAAACACCAACTACATGACAACCAACAGCAGCAGCTACGTGCATTAAGCCAGAGTCATTACTTACCACCGTTTTACAAGCTGCTAATAAATCAACAGCTTCAATTAAACTGGTATCGCCTGCAAGGTTAAATACGGATTTTTGATTATCAGAATCAACCAAGGACTTAATGGTTTCAGTGGTTTCTTTATCTTTAGCTGAGCCAAATAACCAGACTTGGTGGCCTTGATTAATCATCTCATTAGCAACAGCTGCATAGTGCTCAACAGGCCACTGTTTTGCTGGGCCAAATTCCGCACCAGGGCATAAGCCAAGTACCGATTTATCAGTAGATAGCGAAAACTTAGTCAGCGTTGCTTGTTGAACTTCAGTATCGATAGCAAGTTTTGGGCGTGGTAAGGTATCTAACCCACCTAACGAGCTTGAATCAATCATCTCAGATTTAGGATGTGCTAAAGCGACATAGCGCTCAACCATATACTGGAAAGACTTTTTGTTTGGACGTAAATCGTTTAGTAGGCCATAGCGCATTTCGCCTTTCCAACCGATGCGTTTTGGAATATCAGCAAACCAAGGGATCAAAGCAGATTTAGACGAGTTCGGGCAGATATAAGCATGGGTATAATTATTGGCTTTAAGTTGCTTACCTAAACGGCGGCGACCCAATAGGTCAATATCACCGTGGCCAAGCGGCATTTCAATTGCTTGGTTCACCTCTGGCATACGATCCAGAATAGGTTTACACCACGCAGGAGCCATCACATCAATAATAGCATCAGGGTGTTGTTGTTTAAGCGTGATATACAGTGATTGAGACATCACCATGTCGCCAACCCATGATGGGCCAATAATTAAAATTTTCATGTAATACCAATAATATCCATCAGCGAAGATCTTGCTAGAGACTAGAGACTAGAGACTAGAGACTAGAGACTATAAGAGCGTGTATAACTGATGTGGTAGCAAAGTCTCTCACACCAGTGCTTCTGCTCTTATAGAAGCAAAGCGGTCTAGTCTCTAGTTAGCGAAGCGTATAGCTTTTATTTCTTAGAGCTTTACTTATTAACAATCGCCATATACTCAGCAACACCATCAGCTACCGACTTAAACTCAACATCACAACCCGCAGCACGAAGCTTAGTTAAATCCGCTTGCGTAAACTCTTGGTAAGCGCCTTTCAAATGCTCAGGGAACGGAATGCTTTGAACTTCGCCTTTACCGTGGTGCTTAATTACTGCATCAGCAACAGCGCGGAACGGTTCAGCACGGCCAGTACCACAGTTATAGATACCAGATACGCCATTTTCTAAGAACCAAAGATTAACCGCAGCTACATCACCCACGTAAACGAAATCACGCTTAAACTGATCACTGCCTTCAAATAACTTAGGATCTTCACCCGCATTCATTTGGTTGTTTAAATGGAACGCAACCGAAGCCATAGAGCCTTTATGTTGCTCACGAGGGCCATATACATTGAAGTAACGGAAACCGGTAATTTGAGAAACCGTTTCACCGTGAGCTTCAGCATCAGCCCATAGGCGACGAACGTAGTTATCAAACTGCTGTTTAGAATAGCCGTAGACGTTTAATGCGCCTTCGTATTCACGTTCTTCAATGAAGGTATCAGTATCGCCATAGGTAGCAGCAGACGATGCATATAAGAATGGAATTTCACGTTCGATACAAAAATGAAGCACTTCTTTAGAGTATTCATAGTTGTTCATCATCATGTATTTACCATCCCACTCGGTCGTTGCAGAGCACGCGCCTTCGTGGAAAATAGCATCAATCGTACCAAAGTCATCACCCGCCATAATTTGCGTAATGAAGTCTTCTTTATCCATGTAATCAGTGATATCAAGATCTACTAGGTTCTTGAATTTCTTACCATCTTTTAGGTTATCAACCACTAAGATATCGTTAAAGCCGTTGTCGTTTAAAGACTTAACAATGTTGCTGCCAATCATGCCAGCGCCGCCAGTTACAATGATCATTTTGATACCACGATTTATTAAAATAATTGATTCGATTGTAGCAGAGAAGAAAAGCAGGCGCTACGCTTGAAAAGCAGGGTCGAGAATCGAGGAAAGGCAAAAATCGAGGTTTCAGGGCTCAGGTTTCAGGAAGGGCGAAAGAGCAGAATTCAGAGGCGATCGCGGAAGCTACAATAACTAAAGCTTTAGGGCGTGTTTTACTAGAGACTATACGCTACGCTAACTAGAAACTATAAGATCATATGCTGTGAGTTATTCATGAGATATGAACCGAAAAGCAAGTTGTAAGTTGATGAATGATGCGGATTGATTACGAATCGAATACGTAATGAATACAAATTGAGCTATAAAAGTTAAGGAAAGGAATGTACGAGTTAGTGATGTGCTTGATTAATCAGTATTACTGGCTTTTATAGTCTCTAGTCACGTAGTGAGCATAGTTAGCGAAGCGTATAGTTTATTTAAAATGGAGTACCCATGCCAACACCCCAAAAAAACTCAACCCAAGCCACCAACCTCGAAATCACCCTCAAACACCACGGTGGAAAACTCGGCGTCACCGGCTCTTGCCATGAACTCTGCATTAACCACAACGGCAACAACCACGGCATATTAATCGACTGCGGTTTATTTCAAGGAAAAGATGCCAAAGACAAAAATGGCAATGATAAAAAACTCGACATCGAATTCCCTATTTCACATCTCAAAGCTCTAATTCTTACTCATACCCACATCGATCATATCGGCCGCTTACCTTGGTTATTAGCAAAAGGCTTTAAGCAACCCATATACTGCACACCCGCCACCGCCGAGCTAGTTCCATTAATGCTAGATGATGGCTTAAAGCTACAACTCGGATTAAACAAAGGCCAAAGAGCAAGAGTATTAGAGTTAATAAAGAAACAAATAAAACCCATCCCATATAATCAATGGCACCGAATCGAGCTTTCTTCCCGCTCTTGCTCTAAATCTTCTCGCTCTGCCTTGAAAGCGAAGCGTCCTGAGCCCTTAAACCTGCTCTTAAGATTCCAACCCGCAGGCCACATCCTCGGCTCTGCGTATGTCGAAATTAAACTCCCAAACAATGAAATCGTCGTATTCTCAGGTGATCTCGGCCCATCAAATACCCCACTATTACCCGATCCTATCCCACCAAAACGTGCAGATTTACTAGTAATAGAAAGCACCTACGGCAACAAAATTCACGACAGCGTAGAAACCAGAGCCAAGCGATTACAACAAATAATAGAACGCTCATTGCAAGATGGCGGTGCAATCATCATCCCCGCATTTTCAGTAGGTCGAACCCAAGAGCTGCTGTTTGATATAGAACACCTAATTCATCATCATAAAATTGATTCAAAAATCCCAATCATCTTAGATTCCCCATTAGCCAACAAAGTCACCAAACAATACCGCCGATTTAAAAAACTGTGGAGCAAAGAAGCCAAAACTAAGCTCAACAATCAACGTCACCCACTTAACTTTGAACAATGCATCACCATTGAAAGCCACAAAGAGCACATGAGCTTAGTTAACCGATTAAAAACCACCGCTGAGCCCTGCATCATCGTTGCCGCGAGTGGAATGTGCGCCGGAGGTCGAGTGATGAATTATTTAGAAGCGTTACTTCCTGACAAGCGCACCGACATTATTCTTGCAGGATATCAAGCTCATGGCACTTTAGGGCGAGATCTGCAAAACCAAAAATCAACCGTATGGATTGATAGTCAGTCAGTAGAAGTTAAAGCACAAATTCATACCATGTCAGGCTACTCAGCTCATGCGGATAAAGCTGATTTAATTAGGTTTGTTGAAGGGATTGAGGAGGGGAGAAAGGAAGTGGTTGTGGTGCATGGGGAGGACTGCGTGCGCGAGGAGTTTGAGAGGGTGCTGGAGACTAGAAACTATACGCTGCGCTAACTAGAGATTATAAGTGCGGGTGTGTATTGGTGAGGGGGTTCTATATTTCCCAAGTATCAAATTAAAGAAGTGATATTTAGAGCAACTAGAGACTATACGCTGCGCTGACTAGAGGCTATAAGTGCGAGTATGTCTATCGGCGAGAGTTATTTAATCATTTATACAAAATAAGGATAAGAAGTGTTATTTGAAAAGTTAAAAGTATGGCAACGTTCTGCTCGTTTGGCTTGTGATGTTATTGAGTTATTTGAAGGGAATAGAAACTTTGCACTAAAAGATCAAATATTACGTTCATCATTATCTGTGCCTTCAAACATATCAGAAGGTGAAGAAAGAGAAACGATTAAGGAGAAAATTCGATTTTACTATTATGCTAAAGGTTCATGTGGCGAATTACTTACGCAGTTATTAATAGCAATTGAAACCTCAAGTGTGCCAAAAGAATCTGCGCTCCTTTTAGTTAAAGAAACACGAGAAATCGCAAAAGTTATCGCAACAATCATTGAAAAAGATAAGAGAAAAAAGTGAAGTGTGGGCTTTTGATCTTATAGTCTCTAGTTAGCGCAGCGTATAGTTTCTAGTTTCACATACTTTTTTCGGTTACAATTTAGCAATATTTGAATTTAATTGGCGCGGAAAGAGCATGAAAACAAAAGACAGAATAATCCTCGGTGCCTTAGAACTCTTCAACCAAAACGGTGAACGCAGTATAACCACTAACCACATCGCCGCTCATCTTGAGATTAGCCCAGGTAACCTTTATTACCATTTTCGTAATAAAGAAGAGATCATCAATGGTATTTTTGATAATTATGCTCAAGAGCTAAAAATACGATTTCAACCAATGGCAGAAGAAGAACAGTCAAGTATACCAGGTGTGCAGATTATGCTTACTTACCTGGACTCCATCTTTGTATTAATGTGGAACTACCGTTTTTTTTACGCCAACTTGCCAGACATTTTAAACCGAGATGCAAAGTTAAAACAGAAGTACACCAAAGCACAAAAGTCATTGAACGATAATTTATTATCTATTATGCAAAGCTTCCGAGAGACAGGCATTATTGCGCTTGAAGATGATGAGCTACAAGCCTTAACTAAAACACTGCATTTAGTCGCTTCTTGCTGGATAAATTATCAAACCGCGTTGCTATCAGATAAAGAAATTACAGAAGATATTATCTACCAAGGCATGTTACAGATGCTCAATGTTGTAAGACCAATGGCAACAGAACAAGGTCGAGTGCAGATATTAGCGTTAGAAGAGCATTATCAGAATAAATTGTTATAGAATTCATAATGATGGTAAGTTTTCTTACTGAGTTCAGGGGGATACTCTGAGCTCCTCTTCCTTTATTATTTCATCTGTTCTTGTGTGTTTTTTACACATCTCTGGCTCATATATTGCATGTAAAACCCTATAAACCATTTTTGACTCTTAAAGGTATCCTATGAACAAGTTGCTCCCGTTAGGTGTTATCACCTCTATGTTACTAACCGGCTGTGGTGGATCTGATAGCGGTGGTGGCGGTTCAGCGCCGGCTCCTTCAAAAGTACAAATGGCAATTTGTTCAGATGAAAGAATTGACCAAAACAGGAATGACACAGTTTTGTGGTAACTCAACGGCAACAACATTTAGTGTCGACGAGACTGATGCAGATAGTGCAAACTGGTTATATACGTTTGCAGTTAAAGCACCAACGATCAGTGATATTTTGGTTTATAACTCAAACGGCACTCTTTACACCGAAGGTAGCCTAACAAAGCATAATGTTCACCAAACAGAAGGGACATTAGAGTTTACCGAGAATGACATCCCGGATGGTGGTTATATCACTGTTGTAGATACTGAAAATGGTATTGATAATGTTTTAGTTGTACAAAAAGAAGCGCTTGTTGATGGTATGATCAAAGTTAACTATAACCAAGGTCAGCAACAGTGCTATAGCAGTAATGCATTAAAAGCAGATCTAAATAAGAAAAAAATCAATATAGCGACATTTTCGGGTGTAGCAACAACCAATGTTGAAACCTACTTTGATGGAAAGCTTCCAAAAGACAACGGTACACTTAAAGAGAACCTAACCGTTTTAAGTACGACTGAATCTGTTTTATTATCAGGTTATGATGCTGATGGTGACATTAACGCATTTGCATATGTCGATAAAAACCAACTTTCAAATATGGCAACAGTTACGCCAAATACAGTAAGCGTAGAACCTATTTTTGATAAGGCAAATGTTGATCTTGTTGGTAGCGTATCTGCGGACTTTGACGAGCTAAGCATTAATTCTACGTATAAAGGTAATATCTTTGAGTGGTTTACATGGTCACAGTATTCATCTTCATTTGATGCATGGGCACCATTAGAGCCTGCTTATAGCTATTCTGCCTTTTATCAAGGTGAATTTAATGGCTGGAATGTTGTTATCAACCAACCAATCTCTGAAGGCTATACGAGCATTGATCTATCAACACTAGATATGAACACAACAGCACTAGCGCTTGATTGCTCTGGTTCAATTTGTTCATTAGATATGTCAGATGTTACTGCACAATCTGTTTCTGTATCGGAAGTAAACTTTAGCCAAGGTAATGCAAGATACACGGTATTTGCTTCTGGTTCAGACATCACGATCCCTAAGATCAGTGGTGTCGATTATCCAACTCAAAGCACTTCGTTGGAAACCTCATTTTTATTGGCAAGTGAAAATAATACAGAGTTAACTCAAGCGTTTTATGTATTAGATAATACCAAGAACTATCAGCCATCAGCAGAATACGTTGAGATGATCCTTCCGCCAGCACTAGACATTAAGCATAATGAAACCTTAACAACCAATCAGTACACTTACATTAGTCGTTAAGATAAACAACAATAAAAGGGTGATATAGCGTAATGTTATGTCACCTTTTTTTTGCTTCATTATAATTTTGTATGTTTCATATTCTAAGTAATACGAATGTAGGAGGGCGAGTTAGTGAGTTCATTGCTTAAAAAATTTATTGGCTCAGCAGGACTACAATTCACAAGTAAAGGCTTAGCTGTTATTTCAGGGGTTATATTTGCTCGATATTTAGGTGCGGAGCAATATGGGGTCTATAGTTATACCTTATCTATTATTGCCTTAGTATCGCTACCTGTAATGGCTGGATTCCCTGACTTATTAGTGCGAGAAGTGGCTAAGTATCATCTCGGGAGTAAGTGGGGTTCATTGCTCGGTGTGATTAGTTGGTCACGTTGGTATATATTAATATCCTCATTTATAGTCATATTAGGTCTATGTTTTTTTTTAGACGCTGATTTTTTTCAATCTGATGTAACGAACTTATTAATTATATTTTTTTGGTTAATACCACTTCGAGCTCTTTTAATGCACCAAGGATCTATATTAAATGGATTTAGATATTATATATCCTCTCAGTTACCAGAAAAAATAGTAATACCCGTTATTACTTTAATTGTATTGTGTTTTTATTTTGTTTTAAATTTAACGATAAATGCTACACAGTTGGCTTTTATCTCTGTATTCTCATCATTTATTTCATTTTTATTAAGCTTGTATTTATTAAATAAAGTAATTAATAAATTGTCAAAAAAAACAAAACCAACTTATCAAGTTAAATACTGGACTCGGTCGTTAATTCCTTTTTCTCTTATTACATTTATTAGCACGTTGAATGTAGAATTAGCGTTTATCCTTCTAGGCTGGCTAGACAGTATAGAATCGGTAGCATATTTTAGAATTGCGATGCATAGTGTTATCTTGATTTCACTAGGTTTATCGTCGATAAATGTTGTTATTATGCCCAACATTGTTCGTTTTTATAAAGTTGGAAATTTACATAAAACACAAGAGTTACTCACAAAAAGTGTTCGATTGAGTACGTTAATATCATTACCTATTATATTAATACTAATATTTTTTGGTGATGATTTAATTTCATTTTTATTTGGTGATGAGTATTTAGAATCATATTCAATATTAATTGTTCTTTGTATCGGTCAACTTGTTAATGTCATCATGGGCTCGGTAGATTTAGTACTTAATATGACAGGGAATGAGAGCAAGTCATTGAAAGTTTTACTTATAACGTTATCAATTAATGTTCTATTCCTATTTTTACTTATTCCCCAATTTGGTAGCCTAGGTGCAGCGATATCTGTTTCTTTAGGTATGATTGTTAGTAAGGTTCTGATGGCAATTGATGTGTGGAAAACAACAAAAATTAAAACGTGGATAATGTAAGACCAATCGTAGTAAATAACGGGTCATCCTAGCGGGTTAAAATACTCGATAGCTGCGTTGAAATTTGTGATTGGTATAATTAAAAGGCATGCAAAGAATGTGGTTTGCAACGAGATAAAAATGTTATTAAACCTAATGAGTGTTAGCGATGGACGTGTGCTTCATTAAGACTGGAAAAGCGTATCTACCAGAAATATATGCTTATAGTGATTACCTTTCTCGCAAAGGGCTCTCTACAGTTATCGTAGAAAGTGAGGCAGAAGCTAAAAAAATAAATGCTAGTCTCTATTACAGAGTCGGGGGGCTCTTAACTAAGAAAATCAGGAAAAATAAACCTGAGATCCACGAGTATCATACTGTCAGTATTGGGCGTTTTAGTATGATGAAGAACTTAATGAAATCAGTATTGTGTGTTAAACCGGATTATCTCTCGTTTCTCACTCCTTTTGTTGAAAGTAAATACAGTTTTAGTCGTCATATTCCGCGCTTCTATCGAGATATGGGAGCGACTAGTCAGCTATTAAAACAACGCGAATTACAGCAAGATAAACAGTTTGATATTTGTTATTTTGGTTCACTCTCAACACGGAATAAGCTTGTAGATACTCTCTTATCTCTTGCTGAGCAAGGCTTCTCGCTTGTTGTTGGAGGCGTTGCAACCAGATCTGACAAATTACGCCTTCAACAAAATGAACGAATTACTTTTCTTGGAGAGTGCGAGCGTGAAAAGGTTTATTATTACCTCTCTCAATCACGATTTGGTTTAAACTATATGCCAAATGAATACCCATTAACTCAACAAACATCAACTAAAGTGATTGAGTACCTTGTCGCAGGTTTGCCGATATTATCAAATACATATCCTTGGATAACTCAGCACTCACAACAGTTAGGGTATAGCTACATAGAATTACCCCAGAGTAACTCGATTTCTTTACCAAAAAATAGTTTTCAGCCTAAATACCGTATTTCCTTGAATAGTGCGAGAGCATTGACATGGGATGCTATTTTGGAACATTGCCAATTTGAAAAAATAATACGTCAGTGTATAGGGAAATAATATAGCCTGTGAAGATAGTTCAAGTCATTACACGATCAGATACGATTGGGGGCGCTCAAAAATATGTATTGGACGTCTCTAAAGAATTAAAAAAAGACTCGCATAATATTACAATAATTTCAGGTAGCAACGGTGTTTTTAAAGAAAAAGCCTGCAATGAAGGTATTGATTTTTATGGTATTGATTCCTTAAAGAGAGAGCTCTCTTTTTTTGATGATTTGAAAACCTTGATGATTTTATTTGGATTCCTACTTAAAAAAAGACCTGATATTGTTTCTCTACATTCGATAAAAGCGGGTTTACTTGGCAGGCTCGCTTGTAGTTTAACTCCCTCAACTGTCTATTTTACCGCTCATGGATGGTCGCATATTCGTCAAAGTAAAGGGTACAAAAGAAAGCTGTATCTGCAAATAGAACGATATTTAAGTAAATTGTGCCGCAAAGTTATTTGTGTATCTAAAAATGATATGGCTTTTGCTGAACAAGTTATTGGGATAAAAAAAGATCGCTTATGTTTGATACAAAATGGCGTCAAAGAAATAAAAAATAAAAAACGAGCGCCAGGCACGGTTAAATTAGTATCCATTGTGCGATTTCAGGTCCCAAAAGATTTCGATACTTTGTTGGATTCTTTATATCAAATCAAGGATAAGGCGTGGGAGTTAGATATATTAGGTGATGGTACTGATATCGCTAAAGTGCGTCAGAAGATCAATCACTTGGGATTAGCAAATAAAGTGAGATTATTAGGCTTTAAAGAAAGCGTTGATGAGTACTATCAAAACGCAGATGCTGTTGTTCTTATTTCACACTCAGAAGGCTTACCTATGTCCCTATTAGAAGGGATGTCTTGCTCTAAATTATTGATTGCATCAGATGTCGGTGGTATTGATGAACTCATAATCCCTGAATGGAATGGCTTTCTAATTCCCAGAGATGATAGTCATTACTTATCAATGTGTATTACGGCAATCATCAATTCACCTGAAATTATTGAGCAATATGGGGCTAATTCGAAACTGCATTTTGATTCTACATATAGCTTTGAGAAAATGTACTATAAATTGCTAGATCTTTATAAGGAAGAATAAGAGTGATCTTGTTTACAGGGGCAACAGGCTTTATAGGTCATCATTTATTACAAATCAGTCCGAATTCAAAAAGTGTCTCTCGTAATAGAAATAAGAAAAACACTTTTTGTATTGATTCTTTAGATGCAACCACCAATTGGGAAGGGGCATTCACCGATATTAATGCAGTTATTCATCTTGCAGGCCTTGCTCATTCCCATTCATTTACAGAGCAGGAGTACCAATCTGTTAACCTTGAAGGTACGCTGCACCTTGCTCATGAGGCAGTAAAAGCAGGAGTAAAACGATTTGTATTTGTTAGTTCTATTGGTGTCAATGGAAGCTCAACGCTTGGTGTCCCATTCTCTATTGGATCAGAGCCAAATCCACAAAACTGGTATGCAGAATCTAAGTATAGTGCAGAGGCTGGGTTACAAAAAATAGCGCAAGAGACAGGGTTAGAAGTAGTTATTGTACGTCCTCCATTAGTTTATGGGCCGAACGCACCAGGTAATTTTGGGTTATTAACTCGCTTGGTGAGTTATGCACCATGCCTACCATTTGGGCTGTCTAATAATAAACGTGATGTTATTGCGGTGCAGAATTTAGCAGATTTATTGATAAAGTGTGCTAAACATCCTGATGCTGCGGGACATACTTTTCTAGTCTCAGATGGAGAGGCGGTGTCGATAAAGGCGTTTACTAATGCCATAGCTAAGGGGGCAGGAGCAAGCATTATTCAATTACCTATTCCTGTAAATTTAATGCGATTAGTTGCTAGAATATGTGGAAAATCAGTAATGATAGAGCAATTAGTTGGTGATCTTGAAGTTGATTCTTCTCATATTCAGGAGGTACTTGGATGGAAGCCAATATACACAATGGAGCAAGCTATGAGATCTCTTTCTGAGAATAAACAATGATCCGCCTTTTAGACTTTTCTGTGGCTTTATTAGGGTTATTACTTTTATTCCCATTTTTCTTGATTGTCTTTGTTATTGGGATATTTGATACAGGTTCTCCCATCTTTATTCAAGAGCGTGTTGGGCGTAATCAAAAACCATTTAAGTTGATAAAGTTTCGTACCATGTCGATTGAAACAGAATCGGTTGCGAGTCATTTAGTCAGTAACGCTTCTATCACTAAGCTTGGTGCTTTTTTACGTAAAACGAAAATAGATGAGCTACCACAACTAATTAATGTGCTAAAAGGGGAGATGAGTTTAGTCGGCCCTCGCCCTAATTTATTTAATCAAGAAGAGTTAATTAAAGAGCGCGATACTCTCGGGGTATACAGTGTATTGCCGGGAGTCACTGGTTTAGCGCAAGTACAAAATATAGATATGTCTACGCCAAAGCTGCTAGCAAAAACAGACAAGCAGATGATTGATACCCTTACTATTGCTGATTATTTTAAATATATCTTAATGACAGCAACAGGCAGTGGTTCTGGCGATGCAGTAAAATAATAACAAAGAGATCTCGCATGCAATTCTTACAACCTATTTGGTCAATGCCAAGGCCAATGAAACGCCTTTTTAGTGTTTTTATTGATGCGTTATTTATTATTTTGTCTTTTTGGGCTGCTCTCATTACACGTTTAGGTGAGGTAGATGAGTTTATTTATGACAGTAACTACTGGAAGTTGATAGCACTTTTAGTCCCATGTACTTTACTCGTTTTTATGAGGAGTGGCTTGTATCGTGCCATTCTTCGTTATTTAAGTTTACATGCCGTTTTAAGTATTTGTTTATCTGCGATTGCGTCTTCATCTTTTATCGTGTTCTTCGCCTACTTTAATTATCTATATATGCCTCGCTCAGTGCCGATAATTTATGCGACCTATTTGATATTTTTCTGTGGTGCATCTCGGTTGATAATACGTGTACTTCTATCTGATGTTTTAGGAGTACAAAAAGCAAAAGTATTAATTTATGGTGCAGGCTCAGCAGGGTTGCAACTGGCAAATATGCTACGTCAGGGTAAAGAGTATCATCCCGTTGGTTTTATTGATGATGATAAAACTAAACATAGAAGCAGCATGCAAGGTATTACAATTACGCATTCAAAACATCTTGAATCGCTAATAAAAAAACAAAACATAAACACAGTATTACTTGCCGTACCATCAGCGACTCAACAGCAAAAAAAACAAATTATCGAACGTCTTGCTTCATATAAAATTGAAGTGTTAACTATTCCTAATCTAGATAATTTAGTGAATGGGAAATTATCTATTGGGCAACTTAAAGAAGTTTCAATCGACGACTTACTTGGCCGAGATGCTGTTGCACCCCAAGCGTCTTTAATGGAAGCCAACATTAAAAATAAAGTGGTTATGGTGACAGGAAGTGGTGGCTCAATCGGATCAGAATTGTGTCGTCAGATTGTTCAAAATAAACCCAAAACCTTAGTGTTGTTTGAGATCTCTGAATTTGCTCTGTATCAAATAGAACGAGAGTTAACTCAACAGATAAAAGAAGAAAACCTAACAGTAGAGTTAGTGCCTTTACTAGGTTCAGTTCAGCGTTTACATAACTTAGCTACAGCCATGACAACCTTTAAGGTTCAAACGGTTTATCATGCCGCAGCTTATAAGCATGTACCTTTAGTTGAATACAATGTGATTGAAGGGATTAGAAATAATGTCTTTGGCACTAACTATGCCGCTCGTGCTGCCATTGAAGCGAAAGTCGAATCTCTTGTTTTGATTTCAACCGATAAAGCGGTGCGCCCAACCAATGTAATGGGCACAACTAAGCGAATGGCTGAATTAGGTTTACAAGCTTTAGCTGAGCAAGAAAATGAAAAACCGAACGGGACTCGTTTCTGCATGGTACGTTTTGGTAATGTATTAGGTTCTTCTGGTTCAGTGATCCCACTGTTTAAAAAACAAATAGCTCAAGGCGGTCCAATAACTCTAACCCATCAAGATATTACTCGTTATTTTATGACTATTCCCGAAGCGGCTCAGTTAGTTATTCAGGCTGGTGCTATGGGTAAAGGTGGAGATGTATTTGTATTAGATATGGGGGAGTCAGTAAAAATTGCCGATCTTGCACGTAATTTAATTCATTTATCTGGATTAGAAGTGAAAAGTGTAGATAACTCAGAAGGTGATATAGAAATACAATGTATAGGCCTGCGACCTGGTGAGAAACTGTATGAAGAACTATTGATTGGCGATAATGTTACGCAAACTGCTCATGAGCGCATCATGACAGCTAATGAGAATTTTTTATCGCTTGATGATTACAGTGAGTTACTACGTAAGCTAGATCATGCTTGTCATCAATTAGATCATCAACTTGTTCGCCAGTTACTTCTTGATGCACCTACAGGGTTTACCCCTGTAGATGGAATTGGTGATTTGGTTTGGCAAGCGCAAAGAGACTAGACCGCTTCGCTGCGAGACTAGAAACTATACGCTGCGCTGACTAGAGACTATAAGAGCAAAAGCGGGTACTGCGCTTGCTTTTGGTTTTATAGGAGCGAAGCGGTCTAGTTTCTAGTTAGCGAAGCATATAGTCTTAAAGTCCTTTCTTCGTATACCAAGGCTGTCTTGCATCAGTTAAATCAAACAAACTATGTTCCTTCGATAACATTTGACCACCATCACGAGTTAGTGGCTGCCAACCAAAGAAAGCTCTGCTTGTACTTGGTTTCACCGTCATGATGTCGTAAGGGATCGAGATATAAAATCCCTTGGTATAGCTGCCTTCACCAAACTCTTCAGCTGATAAATCAGAGAAACTCGCATAAGCCCCGACAACAACACCTGAATCAAACTGCTTAGAAAAATCTAAACGGTAACCCTTATCACCAGCTAAAAACTCACCAACGCTGGCTTTAAGTAAGGTATTTTTTAAGAAAGACCATTCAGGTTGATAATAACCAGTTAAGTGTCCAGTCGTTCCCTCTGGTAGTACATTGTAGTAACGGTCATCAGCCGCGCTGTACTGTAGTTCATCTTCATAAAAACCAAACCAATCTTCAGGAGAGCGCTGCTTGATAAAGCTATAATCTAAACCAACAGCCCAGCGGCTATTCATTGGTCGGTACAATATCTCACTACCAATACCACCAAACATACTCTCTAAATAACCACCGTAAACTTGGCCATAAAGTCCCTCTGAGTATTCATTAAACCAAGTCAGTTGTAAGCGATTCATCCTTACAGGGTTATCATCGACATAAGCACGGAACATGGTACGAACTCTAGGAACAGAAGTGCCATCTGGCGGAGCAATATAGTTAAACTTGTCGTAGTTATCAGCAATATTAAAATAGAGTGAACCTGACGCTTTTAGATTATCAGTCAACCAATATGATGCACCGGTATTGACACCAATAGCATACAGATAGAAATCTTCAGCCCCACCAATGGATTGGCTAAGCGAAGGTGATATATTAACATCCCATCGCTCAAACCCATTTTTCTTAAGATTTTCATCGCTGATTGAGTCTAGTTTTGAGACCTCTTGAGTTACTGCCGCATCACTGATATGAGCGTTAACATAATTGTATTGCACCACTTCTTTAAACTGCTCTGCATCAATAACAGTTTCAGTTGCAGTGAGTGAGTTATTTTCTTCAACAATACGGTAAGTTTGTATGTATTCAGGCGTATGGTTGGCTAAAATTGTTGCTGCTTCTTTATGGGCAACATCACGGTCTCGATATTTTTTCTGAGAACCAATAACCGTTACTTCACTCTCTGTGGCATAAATCTTACTGTCAGAATAGCCTGCATTATTAGCGAGATCTTGTTCTACTTGATCCCAGTTAACCTTATCTACGTTTTCTACTGACGTTGGTTGATAAGGCGTCTCTGGAGTATCGCGCCAGACCGCTTTCATAGTATTGAAGTTAGTCATCAAGGTGAAACCAAGTGTTAAGGTATCTCCTCGCTCATAGCTCAATCTAATATCACCCCAATCACCTAAGCCATATAACACTCCGAAATTCCACGGAGAGTGTTGAGTCATATCAACGTCACCATCGGTCACAGGGAAATCTTGGCTATAATCGTTCGCGTCATACTCTACTTTTAGGCGAAGTGGTTGGTAAGGTGTTTGGTACTCGAAACCACCATAGATAGAAGCAGGGCCTTTAAACCAACGTTCAAAGTCAACGCTGCCTCCTTTGCCTTTGAAGTCACCTTGACGGTCACAGAATTTGTCAGACACTTTACAGAATGGATTGGTTGAGTTGCCACTTTGACCAATGTATCCCCAGCCCATCCCTAACGTCACATCGAGATTACCAAAGCGTTTAGTTGCTGCGACAAACTCTCCATCAAATAAGCCAGTGCCACCAAAGTCACGCACACCAACAGAAGTCTCTGGTAACCAATCACTCTCTTCTAATAAGCGTAATTTAAAATCAATGCCTTTATCTGTGTATTTGGTTGAGCCACTGAAACTTGGATCATCACTATAAAGAAGATCTTGTACCAAGGTATATCGAATCGTCGTTTCTAGCCATGGCATCACCTGTAAAGAGACCATGTAGTGGTGGTATTCATTATTAAGTGTACCGCCTAAGCTAAAAGCACCTTCCTCAGCCATACGGCCAGAGGGCATTTGCATTAGGCCAACGCCACCAAAATCTGTTTGAGAAGGGGTGAAGACCGCATTTCCAAAAGTAGAACTCTCAAAAACAGAGCTTTCACTAGCAAGTAATGGCGTAGAAAAGCTAGAGGCAATTGCGGTAGCGACAAGTGATAAAGTAAATTTAGAAGAAAGCATGATTAATTTACCTTGTTACGAAGTAATTCAACAATATCATCGTTTAGAGTTGAAAATTGAGTAGGAAGATCAGCAAATCCGATGAATACCGTAGCACCTGGTGCAATTGACGTTGTGTTATGTTGCCAATAATTATTAGTCGCGATCTTAACTTCGCCATCAGGTTGAATTACATAAATCTGAGAGGTATTAGCGTTAGATGTGGTATTTATTTGTGTTAAATAATCCTCTACTTTCGCACGTTGTTGGTAATCAAGAGTTACTGGCAATGAGCTCTCAATGGCACCTAACACGGTAATAGTCTTTGGACGTTGGGCGATGAAAAGAGAGTAATTACCTGTTAATTTTGGATTGCTTTCTTTTTTTATTCGGATCAAATCATAATCTAAAGGAATAAATAATCTTGAAACAAAAGAAAAGCTATTTAATTGATGAGAAAGAGTATCAGCCTCTTTTTTATAGGGTGTTTCTTGCTTAGAAAACAGAGGAGACGACAATGAAAATTGATTAAGCTGTTCTAACGTTGCTTGCTTAACTTTATTTATGTCATCTTGATGGTCATCACTACTTAAAATAGAACCTACAGAGTACAGTCCTATTTTTGTGTGTAATTGTGTTTGTTGTAATACCGCTTCCAAGCGAGCAGGTTGCTCAAAGGTTAACAATAGTTTTTCTTGAGTAAGAGTAACAGAAAGTTCATTACTGTTGTTTTCTAAAGAACTATTTACAACCAAAGAACTATTTGCCAAAGAACTTAATGAAAAAAGAGAAAAGCAGAGAAAAATAAAAATACGCATCAGAGCCTCCAGTTAAGATTGAAATGGTTTAAGAATAAGCATTTCAATCGTACCCATTTCAGGGCCTAGAAATTGAATACTTTTAGCAACTCGACCCTTGTCATCAATCCAGTATTGATTGGTAAATTGAGCATCTAATGCAGGAAAAAAGATGTATTCATTAAGTGATGTCACTTCTTTTTCCCAAATAGGCGAGGTTAATACACTTTTTTGTCCAATAAGAGGGGTAACTGTTGCCTGATAGCCATAATGATAATTTGGCATCCAATCATAGGTCGCTTGCCAAGAAGCTTGTTTCGCTAATAAGGTTGCAAAATCAGGTTGAACTGATGGCGTTAATTGAGTGGTGTTTTGTAACTGAGCTAAATTGTGATGAGGTAAAGCCAATGTTTTTACGATGCGTCCATTTTCAGTCACTATCATGGCATTATCTGAAGACATCCACTTTAGTTGGATAACACCTGTGACTGGATTAGGCTCAGCTAAGGCTAATACCATAAAAATAGTCGCGCCATCATTTATTTTGACAAAGGCACTGGCGTAGGGGAGTGAGTTAATGTGTTCAGCGCTTAATTCAACATCGTCAATGCCAAAGGCCGTTTCATTAAATGTTGCACTGACATCTTGAATTTTTTGCGAACAACCACTTAATAAAAGGCTGCTGAGCGCGAGTATATATAACGTAATGGTTTTCATGAGTACCCTTTAATATTTTTTATGGGTATAAAAAAAGCCATCAACATAGGTTGATGGCCTTATATACATATAGTTACAACTTATTTAGTAGTAACAGATGTAGAGTTTGAAGTTGCAGTGTCTGAACCTGAGTCAGCAACAGCAACAACAGCAACAGCAGCAACAGCACCTACAGCGATAGCTGTAGTTGAAGCAGCGCCAACAGCAGCAGTAGAAGCTGTAGTTGTACCTGCAGTAGAAGCAGCAGTAGTTACTTCAGCAGCTGCAAATGCAGAACCAGCAGTCATAGCTAGCATAAGTGCGATAGCAGTCTTTTTCATGGAAATTTCCTTAACGTAAAATATTACACATCGATGTATATGCCATATAAATTTGGCATATACGCAAATATACCATGGTGATATTTATTTATACAATTTAAAAATTAATCAGGAGTATGGTTGCAAGCGATTATTTACTTATTTATTGCCAAGTAAGACTGCATAATTAGCTAATTTTGCTTTTATTGCCGGGCCATTTGGGTGCTTACTGTGGGCAATCGTCATTAATTGAAAAGCAAAATCAATATTTATATTCTCTTGTAAGAGGGCTTCATCCCATATTGCTTGTAGTGATTCACTTTGCCATTTACTGTCAATTTTTAATTGCGGTTGCTTGTCTAATTTTATTAATTCTGGGGACTCTTGCACCCAAGTAAGAACTTCTTTTTTTGCATGATTAACATGGTCAAAGTAAGAGTGAGCGTTGCGTTTTATAGTTTCTAAATCTGTTGAAATATCGGCTATTTTCAGATGAGAAGGGCGAGCAACGCTAGAGAAATAATCTAAAAACTTAAACCCATCACCAGGGTGAAGAGATTCAGCGTCAAGCCATGTATTTGGGATATTTAGTGAATCAGACATGATTAACCCATGAAGAGATTGACTAATAACCAAGCTAGATGAGGCTATTTCATTTAAAACAAGCTCTAAATTATCTGTTCTTAGATCAATTACGTTATAGCCCAGAGTCGTTAATTTATCTTGGTAGCGATCAATGAAATGATGATGAGGAATAAAGCTGATTTTATTTGGAATAATAGCGGGTTTACTTGTTAGGAATTGATCAACGATTAAGCCGATATCACCAATACGAGCAACATCATATCCGGCACATTTTAAAATACTGCGGGTTAATTCCCCACGTACAGAGTGAATGATGATGTCGTCTCTTTGTTTGACGAAAATTGGTTTCATTAATCCACAACCAAAAACATGCAGAGGCTTCTGTCTTTTTGGGCTATTTAAGGCGGCATCAAGAATAGAACCAACCCCAATGCCATCAGCTTCATATAATGATGGAGAGTGAGTAACGGTTTGCCCTGTAATTTTTTTAATCATTATTTGGGCAAGTTCATCACCTAAATTATGATAATTTTTATGTTTCCACCATGAGAATTTCATTATTTATCTCTTTAAAATACGAATTGATATAAGTATATCAAAGCCAATCATTTCTCTCACGGTAAAAAATAGAGCTCATCATACATAATAGGCGCCTAATTAGTGGAATTGGTATTAATAACCATTGGTATAAAAGAAGATATTTTAGATGAGGCATAAAAAAACCCCTCGCAAGGAGGGGTTTTAAGTCAAATTAATAAATTAACGAAAATCGTTAGTTATTATTGAGACCATTTGTTGTTGTCAAGAACAGCCATTACGCGGTCTGTGTTACCAGGACCTTTGATAACAGAAGTTGCGTGAACTGTATCTTTAGGTGCAGTTACAACGAAAGTCATAGATACACGGTCAGAAGTTTTCAGTGCGTCAAGACCTGTTTTAGCTTTTAGAAGCTCAGCATATTTCTTGATGATTTTATCAGATTTATAAACGATAGAATCTTTAGGACCTAGCTCTTCAGAGAAACCGTTTTCAGCATTAAGAACGAAAGTGATTTCGTTAGCAGCTGTTGTTGAGTTTTCATCGAATACTGTTACAGAAACTTCAGCACCAGTTACATGTTCATTAGTAATACGAACGAAGTTAGCTGGGTTATTAGTTGTGTGAGGTACTTTAAGAGTTGCACCGTTTACACCAACTTCAAATGGTGTTTTAGTTTGACAGTACGTGTCATCTTGAAGTTTAACATCTTTAAACTCTAGACCAAGAGATGCATTTAGTAGGTAGTTAAATGACATCGGTTGACCGTTACCTTCTAATTGCATTGCAATTCGAGCTGAGTCTTCACCATTAACTACGTCATAGATGTTGTAAGAGTACTCTTGAGCAGTATCTTTAACATTAGTCCAACGGTTACCCGTTGTGTTGTAGTTGTACATGTATTGAGCTTCAGTAGAGATATGAGAATCTTCACTTGCATCAAGAGGTGTATTTGCACGTGTAGTATCGTTGTAAAGCATAGCGAAGTTCATTACGCCGCCTAGAGAACCTTCAGGGTTCAAACGAACACGTAAACGGTCTTCTGCATCAATTTCAACGTATTGGTCTAGAGAAGAGATCTTGTTCTGAATAGTTGATTCCCAGAATAAACCTTGCTCTGTTGTTTGGTTTACCCAAAGACCAGTATCTGTTTTAGAGAATACGAATTGACCACGGTAAGATGGAGATTCAGCATCAACTAAAGCTTCAGTTGTTAGTTGCGCATCATGAAGTAGAGTGAACTGCTTCTGGATGTCAACAAGGTCAGCTAGCTTGTTTGCAGCAGGGTTTGTAACCGCACCTTTGATGTCTTGACCGAAATCTGATTTCGCTTCGATAACTTCTAATGTAACTTTATCATTAGGAGTACATACTTCAGGGTTAGCGATGTTGATTGCAGGAGATTCGAACGTTACACGATTCTCTACAGCACCAGTAAGATCAAGTGTTGGTTGGTTTTCTAGGCTAAGAACTAGACGAGTACCAGCACCGATTAAGTCAGTTACGATAAATGTAATTTCGTTTTCACCGTCAACCGCGCCATCTGTAGAAGCAACTGCAGAGTATTTAGTTGTGATACCAGTCGCTGAATTAGCTTCTGCTTTAACTAGGTAAATGATGTTGCTGTTGTTAGCAAAAGTCGCGCCATTCAAACGGAATTTTAGACGACTTGCAGCAGGAATGTCACTCGTTGGAACGTAAACGATGTTTAGCGTTTCAGCAGCATTATCTTGGTCAACAGCTTCAAAATCTAAATCTAGGTTTTTTGTTAATTCGTATGCGATGTCCGCAGAATCGTTAGCACGAAGAGACCTAGCTGCATATTGAGCAGGTGTTTCAGGAGATCCGTCAGGATTCGAAACTGATTCAGCGTTGAATGTACAAGAAGCAGCAGTGTATAGTACATTGTGCTCTTGGTAATCGTTAGCCGCTGACTTAAATACTTCGATACATGCTTCTGTACCAGCGAATGCGTTGCCGCTCAGTAATGCACCAGCGATCGCTGCTGGAAGAAGTCCAAACTTCATTTGCTTACTCATTATTTTTATCTCCAAATATATATATTTATAAAATCTTTTATACAAATCGACTTGTAGCCAACTTCACGTAGTCTGTCTATGTAAGAAACCTTAACATATAACAAAACAAACTTAACCACCGTCCAACATTTCATGCCATAAACGCTATGTCAGAACAATGTTATTCAAGTAGTGATAGCAGTGTGAATTTCATACTATTGTCAGATGAAAGTCAATTAAACTTAGGGGCTTTTATTTAAAAAAAAGGGGTCTGTGCCACAAAAAAAGTGATTTAACACAATAAATGACCATTTTATCAGTAAAATATACTTTTTATTCTATGTTGTACATGTCTTTATGTCATGATAGCGTGATTTAAATCACATTTTTTAGTGATGTTTATGATTTTTTTGAGCGTTGTGCAATAACTGTCTATTTTTTTGACATTACAACTCAGTTTGAGGGAAAATACGGCACTTTTTCGATTTATACGAGTCGAAGGCAACAATATTGGTATTTTGTGAGTAAAAAATGAAAAAAAATATAAATAAAGGCTTTACACTGATCGAGCTCCTAATTGTTATGGTTATTTTAGGGTTATTAGCCTCTTTAGTTGCCCCATCCATGTTCAGCAAAGTTGCCTCATCAAAAATTAAGACGGCAGAAACTCAAATGCAGATGTTAGCGACATCATTAGATGCTTATCGCTTAGATATTGGTATGTACCCAAGTTCACTAGAAGAGTTACGTCGTTCAGATAAACCACGTTGGGATGGCCCATATTTACCAAAAGACGTTCCTATGGACCCATGGGGTAACCCATACATCTATAAATACCCAAGTTCTGAAAATGAATATGACCTAATGAGTTACGGCTTAGATGGCAGTGTCGGTGGTGAGGGAGAAGCAGCTGATGTCAGCTATTTTTAACCAAATAGATCCAAAAATAGCGACGCCATTACTTAACCTTGGGGTTTCTGACTATCAATTAGAGCAAGCGCTTAACTACCAACAAGATTTACCTGATCGATTAGAAAAGATCATGGTAAACATGGGAGTACTAGAGCAAGAACAGTTGGTCGAGTTTTATCAGCAGTATTTATCAATGCCTGTGTATGATCCGCTACAGCACGATTACTCATTAAGCCTAGAGCAAGTACAAGGCTTCAATATTGATAAATTGTTTGAGTTAGGCTGCTTACCTTTTCAAAATATTGATGGTCAACTATCGGTAGCCTGTTCCGATCCAATGTCGATGAAAATGCTGCAATATTGGCAGACACATACTCAAGCGATAGCTTTATACATTACTTCGCCACGTAGTTTAGAAGATTTAAAAGCGCAAATTGAAGCCGAACAACAATCTCAACTGTTTGAACAAGGCGGTGACGAGCTTGCACGATTAAGAGAACTCGCTTTTGGTGCGCCAACCGTTAACTTAGTGAATAATTTAATTGTAAAAGGCATTAAATTAGGGGCTTCGGATCTACATATCGAACCAAACGGTAATCGCCAACGTGCTCGCTTTCGTGTTGATGGTATTTTGCATGAAGCGGAGTCGATTCCACCTCAACTGCAACAAGCGGTATTGTCTCGAATTAAGATCTTATCAGGGATGGATATTGCTGAAAAACGTCGCCCTCAAGATGGAAAAATAGAAACCCGAGTTGCAGGTAAAGAGCTGGATATTCGTTGTTCATCACTCCCATTAGGCAGTGGTGAAAGCATGGTTATGCGTTTCTTATTGAAAGGGGCAACCAAATTTGACTTAGAGCATCTTGGCTATGAACCGGATCTAATTGAAGCGATTGAGCAAGATCTGAAGCGAACGTCAGGTGTTATTTTAATGACAGGTCCAACAGGTTCAGGTAAAACCACAAGCTTGTATTCATTCTTAAACCAATTGAATCAACCTGATGTGAAAATTATCACCCTAGAAGATCCTATCGAATATCAACTTGAAGGGGTAAACCAAGTTCAAGTAAGAACGGATATTGGTTTTGATTTTAGTGCGGGTTTACGAAGCATCGTTCGTCAAGATCCAGATATCATCATGGTGGGTGAAATTCGAGATCAAGAAACAGCTCGTATCGCAATGCAATCAGCATTAACAGGCCACTTAGTATTTAGTACCGTGCACACCAATGACGCACCAAGTAGCTATACTCGTTTGCTTGATCTTGGTATTGAAGATTACTTATTGAATGCTTCACTAGTTTCTATAATGGCTCAGCGTTTAGTGAGAACATTATGCCCACACTGTGCGACAGAGATGTCAAAAGAAGAGAGTGAACAGATATTAGCTCGAACAGATATTCAAGAAGTTGTTGAGAAATGGCTGCCTGTCACTGCTACACCGAAAAAAGCCACAGGTTGTGATAAATGCAATCAATCAGGTTATGCAGGGCGAATGTCTATTCTTGAGTATCTACCGTGTGATGAAGACATACAGTTAATTGCTAAAGACGCCCATTTCTTGAATAACGCACGTAAATTAATGTTCCAACGTAATTTTAGAAACTTAAAACAAGATGGATTATTAAAAGTGTTAAAAGGACATACCTCGTTAGATGAAGTATTAAGGGTTGCAGGCTAATGAATACAGAAGCTGCTGTAGAGTCCTATCAATACAAAGCATATGACAGTAAAGGAAATCTAGTTCAAGGGATGGAGCGAGGGCTTAACGAGCAAGTCATCATTGAAAAGCTTCGTAAGCAGCAACTGACGCCTGTTAGTGTGAGCAAAGTCAACATTAAAAAAGGCAGTGGTAGACTCGGCTCAGCACATATTGAAGAAGTCACGTCTCAACTCGCGTTACTATTAAAAAGTGGGCTAAAAATAGACAAAGCATTGCAGGTATTGGCAGATAACGCTGCCAATGCCAAGTTGCAAGTTGTCATGTCCGCAGTGTGCCAAGAGGTAAAACAAGGTCGAGAGCTATGGCGTGCCTTATCAGAGCATACTGATGTTTTTGATACGCTCTATATTGAAATGGTACGCATTGGTGAAAACAGCGGTCGACTTCCTCAAGTGTTTGATAAATTAGCAGAAAGCTTGAAGTTTCAGCGAGAGCTAAATAAGAAGATCACTCAGG
The DNA here is from genome assembly GCF_052920805.1 of Aliivibrio wodanis. Classification (NCBI taxonomy): domain Bacteria; kingdom Pseudomonadati; phylum Pseudomonadota; class Gammaproteobacteria; order Vibrionales; family Vibrionaceae; genus Aliivibrio; species Aliivibrio wodanis. The sequence goes on along the minus strand of NZ_JBREXA010000002.1, from coordinate 2,152,401 downwards.
CTATGGTATACCCAATATTTATCATGTTGGTGTGTTTGGTCTCTCTTGCCGCTATTTTTAACTTTGTTGTGCCGAGCATGTCTGGTCTCTTTGAGTCTTTGGCTGAGATCCCAAGTTATACACAATTCTTGATAGACACCAGTAAATGGGTTCAAAACTATCAATTTTATGTCGTATTTCTGGTTGTTGTTGGTGTGGCTGTTATCTCACAATCTAAGTCTAACCCTAAAGTTAAAATGGCCATCGATCGCTTTTTAGCTTCATTTTGGTTAACTAAAGGTGCCACCTTAGTGGTTGAGCGCGTTCGTTATAGTGCCTCTATGGAGTTAATGCTCTCTAGTGGTGTTGATTTAGCCAAAGCAATGTCAATGGCAGCGTCTACTGTGAATACACCAGCGTTAAAAAGCCAACTTACACAAGCGCAGCAAGAAGTGAGTCAAGGTCATGCTTTAGTAGATTCTCTTACAGGCTTACCTATGTTTGATAATATTTCGTTATCGCTACTGAAAGTCGGTGAAGAAACCGGACAAGTCGACTTGGTATTTGGCGAAATTAACCGCCGTTCACGTAGCCACTTTGAATCTTGGATGATGAAATTAACCGCCATGTTAGAGCCATTAATGATTGTGATCATGGGTGGCATTGTTGGGTCTGTGGTTGTCGTAATGCTGCTTAGTATTGTCTCGGTTAATGATGTCAGTTTTTAATCGCAGGCTGTCACCGCATCGCCATCATAATAAAGCGAATCATAAGGGATTTACCTTAATTGAACTCTTAATTGTGATGGTGATATTAGGAATAAGCTCAGCCTTGGTTGGGCCTTCCTTGTTTCAGCAATACACCAAGATGCAACAGCAGCAAGAACTGGTTGGTTTTAAGCAGCAGTTGCGTTTTATTGGGCAGCAAGCCTTTTATTCTCGTACTCCTATCGTATTAATTTTAGATGGGAAGTCTTCCTCTGTGCGTTATCAGTCTTCGACAAAGATAATAAAAAAGTGGAGTTATGAGGGGCTTTTCTTTGAACCGTCTAGCATCGAATTTAATCGAGACGGTAATACCAAAATTAATCAAATTGATGTGACAGTAAATGAAAAGAAATATGAGGTTAAAGTACCACAAATACTTGAAGCAGAAGGGATTGACGCTGATTGAGGTTCTCATCGCATCGGTTATTTTATTTATGGCGATTGGATTAGCCGCAAGCGTATTTCAACAAAATTTATTATTACAACGAAAAGTATTAGATAAGCTAGAGCAAGCGCAATTCCAACAAATAATGACGCGTCGTATTTTTTTTCAATTAGATCAAGGCAATTTTTCTGGTCAGGAAGAGAGCCAAGGCATAACAGTAAACTGGCAAACTAAAAATGAAAAAAGTAGCTCATTTGTAGAGAATTATAATTCAGATACGGATCTCTCTTACAGCGGACGCGGTAAAGTCACCGTATATTTAATTACATTGACCTCAGACAACTGGCCTGATTGGACGGTAGAGTATAAAGAATCATTATGGTCAAAATAACAAAGCATAACGGTTTTACCCTAGTTGAAATGTTAGTATCGATGGTTATTTTAAGCAGCGTAATTGTTATTGCGACTCAAGCTTATAAGCAATTCATTGTTAACTCTGAGCGTTTTTCTACGAAATACCGTTCAGTATTAGCTGACACTCAAAAACGAGAGCTGGTATTTGAAAGGCTAGATCAAACGATTTTATACATAGCAAATAAAAGAGATTTATTTGGTAACTCAACACAATCTATTTATTGGCAAGGGTATAAAAATAGCCTTTTATCTGTAACCAAAATAAGCCTACAAAACCCGAATAAAGCCGCTGTTTTTAAATTGTATCAAAATGAAGGTGAGCTTATTTATTGCGAAAAAGTGATAGATTCCTGGTTACCACAAATAGGTAAAGAACCAGAAGGCTTGTGCGATTATTCATTATCAATTTTATCCAACCTTGAAAGTGTTCAATTTAGCTATTTTGGCTGGAAAGATGCCTTTCAAAAAATGGAAGGAATGAATGCTAAATATTTCAATAATTTTAGCGCTAAAAAAACGTGGTTTAAACGTTATGACAGCATAGAGGCTGAATTATTACCAGAATGGATAGCCCTAGATATTACTTATAGTGATAGCTCGAAAGACAGATGGATGTTTTTAATCAAATATCAAGATCCATTACGCTATCGTTTGTTGAATGGGCGAAATGAAGTATGATTTTTCGACAAAGACGACAGCAAAATGGTGCGGCGTTAATTATGGTCTTAATGATTGTGGCCATTATGACGGTAGTAGTCACTTCTACTGTTTATAAAAACCGTTTGTTATTAAAGGAAGCGGAGCTACAGCAAAACTATAGCAATGCACGTATTAAGCTTAAAACAGTTAAAGCTGAGTTGATCTATCAAATAATGACAACACCTTTATTCTTAATGGGTGCAAATAGTGAATTAACTAAAAAATACGAATTACCATCTCAATTTAACTTTCATGGTTATCCTTTTGATTATTTGGAATCAGAAATAACCATTCAAGCTTCCAATGGATTAGTTTCACTAGAGCCTTTTGATGAAAAAGGATTTACTGCTTTACTGATTAATTTAGGAGTTGATCTCAAAGAGCAGTCGATCCTTATTGACTCCCTTAAAGATTGGATTGATCCTGATAATTTTTCTCGACTTAATGGTGCTGAATGGCGCTTTTATGGTGATAGAAGTTTACCTCGAAACGGAGTGATTCAGTCTTTTGATGAGCTACTTATGGTGAGAGGAATGACCGATGAATTATGGCAAGCTCTAAGACCACATCTGATCTTATTTGGTTATGGAAGCCTAAGTGCTCGATTTACATCTGATGAATTATTACCATTAACTCATTCGAATTTTGATACAAAAAAAATAATAGAAACAAGGAAGAAATTGAGAGAGTCAGGGGAAGATCCCTTATCTTCTCTATATGGTGACGAGGCAAGGTACCCGGGAAATCGCTTATTTATAAACGTAGCGATTACTTATGGAGAGCAGGTCTATCAGGAATCATTTGTTATCGCAAAAGGGATTGGTGACACAGAACCTTATATCATCACGGATAATATCGTTGGAACGTATGGGAATTAAATCAATATCAATTAAATGGCCGCTAAATGTATACATGTATACCAATGGTCTATATCAGCTAAAAAATAGCGATTGGGAAGTGAGTGATCTTACTTGTTTTGACATCAAAAATTGGAAGTCGGCCGCCTGTATTGTCGCTCGAGAGCACTATGTTGAAGAACAAAGAACGTATCCGATTACTAATTTTTATCACTTGCTTAAAATCATTCAAGCAGAAAAACAGAATATAGCCCCTTTTGAATCTGAAACATTTTGGGCAATTACTCAATTTAAGCCTGGCCAGTGGCAAGTGACTTATTGGTCAATCCAGAAACATGTGGTTGATATTTTACGTAAGCAATTTAAAGTGTTACTTCCAGAGTCGTACTTATTAGCACGATCTTTTAGTGATAACGGTGTTTATGATATCGGTAAAAAACGAGGATTATTTCTACATAAAAAAGACAATACTTTTGTATGTATGATAAAAGATTCACTGATTAATTCTGTCGATCGTTTTTGTTCTTTACTGGATTCTTCAGATCAAAATAATAGCGTGATTACGGTATCAGATAGTGATTATCAACAACATCTAGCTGAGCAATTTAGCAAAATTCCACCTTATCTTTTGGTAGGGTTATGGATTTCATCCACTAAAAAAGCAGCAAGCTTTAATGCTGAGATATGGAAAAAGCCATTAATTATTGGTGGAGCCGTGTTATTGATCTATACCGCAAGTGTGACTTCTTATTTGCAAAGTAAAGAAGCGACATTAGATGCGCAATTAGGCGAAAAACGTAAAGACATGTCTCTTCTTTTAAAGACCGAAACTGAATTACGTCAATTAGTTGAAAAACAAGAGGCTTATCAGCTTTTAGGGAATCAGTATCCAAGTATTTCTAACTTAATCGCATTGATTGTTCCTATTCGAGAACAAGGCGCTCAACTGCAACAAATACAGCTCAATGGTTATAGTGCAGTGATACGAGGAAATGCAGACTCAGCAACAAAAGTGTTTTCTGAGTTAGATGCAAATCCATTGATAACGAATGTAGACTTTGATAGCTCTATAAGAAAAGATAAATTAACCAGTAAAGAAATCTTTGTGATCAGTTTTGAGTTCAAAAGAGGAGCACTAAGTGAATAATAAGCTGAGTATTGCGTTGATTTTGATATTAGTCGGATTAAAATTTTTGGTTCAACCTTGGTTTGAATGGGTGGAGCTAACAAGCTCAGAAGTGAGCCAAAAAGAAAAATCGTATTTAAAATTAAGTGCATTGGATCAAAAACAAGAGTTTGCTTTAAAAGAAATCGAAAGGCTACAAGTTGAATTAGCTCCGTTTGATAGCAGAAAGTTACCCGCTTCAAGAGCGAAGAGTACGACAATAACGTTAGATTATATCAAAATGCTTGGTGAGCGTAGTGATATCAAAGTCGTGCATCAGCGGTTGGGGGAAATTCAGAATGGAACATTAGCCTATATACCGTTGGAGATGTTTGTTGAAGGTAACCCTGTTTCGCTGGCTCTATTTATTAAAGAATTAGAAACAGGCCCATATATTATGGTCATGGCTGAAGCTAATATTACGAGCATGACGAGAAAACCAAATATATTAACTGCTAATTTAACTATGTATGTTGCAATTCAGGAGGCAAAGTGAGCAAATTTAAACCGTATTTGATTGTTATTGCCTTAATGTTTAGCATTTCTGCGATACATTTTTTCTCAATGGTATATACCTCAAAACAACATGATGCAGGTAAAGGCGCTTACTCTAATAAAGAGGAAGGGGAGCTGCTTTATACTCGAACATTTACGGGAGAATCATTAAGTGATCTCTTTGGCATGGATTATTCAAAATTCATTCAAGTGGATAAAGTTGCATTAGAAGCAGAAGGTAATAATAAACCTCAAATTTTGTTAAATGATGTTCCGGTTACTATTCGCGCAATTTCTAAAAAAGGCGATATATCGATTGTATATGTTCTTTATCAGCAAGATGGAGAAGAGCGTAAAGATAAAGTAGCAATGAATGATGAATTATTTGGTTATCAATTAAGTAACGTTACTAATGGTGTACTGACTTTTGAACGTGATGACGAAGTACTTAATTTTACAATTTTTAAAACAAAGAAAAATGATGAAGGGAAACAGAAATAAAATGATTCAGTTAACTAAAGGTATAGCATATACCGTCTTAACCTTGGCGCTATCTGGTTGTGTTACAACCGGTACTGAAGATGTCAACGCAGAGGATTATGATCATTTTAATCTTGCTCCGTCATCATTAAAAGTCAGTAAAAATGAGACACCTCATGCTCAAAAAGCAGAAACCTCTGAGGATGTAATCCCACAAACGTTAGAGTTTACAGAGCAGAAGTGGCCTAGTTTGCCTCAAATTTCAGGACAGGGTGTTGAGTTACTGCAATCTGCCCCAAGTTTTGCTGACAATGCCAAGCAAATAAGCGTATCGGTAGATGAAATGGCTATTTCAGAATTTATTCATCATATATATGGTGACTTATTAGATTTAGATTACGCCATTGCTCCACAAGTAGAGCAGATGCGTGAAAAAGTTGTTTTACGTTTAAAAAATACGGTTTCTTCACTAGAACTGTATCAATTATCAGGTACTTTATTGAAGGAAAATCAAGTAACTATCGTTAGTAAGGATAATATTTTATATTTTCAAAAAGAAAATCGAAAAGATAAATCAAATAAAGCGGTAGGTATAGGACGAAATATATCAGATATACCAAATAGCCCAGGGACATTGGTTCAATTAGTACCTTATGTGTATAACTCAAGCTCAACGATTCGTCGAATCGTTGGACAACTTTCTAATGTGAATGTTTCTGATATTCCAGAGCAGAAATTGTTATTAATTGAAGGTACGAGAGAAGAGGTAATTAGAGCTTTACAAATAGTAAATATGCTTGATGTTCCTTCAGCGAAAGGCCGTGATATTCGTTATCTAACCATGGTTTATACATCACCAGATGAAATGATCGAGTTGATTACCGATGTATTAAAAAATGAAGGAATAGATGTTGGCTCAAATGGTGATGTAGCGATTGTGCCTATTACACGCCAGAACTCGATGATTGTTTATTCATCAAGCTCTAAAGCGGGTGCTAGAGTCTCTATGTGGGCTAGAAAGCTAGATAAACCAGAAGAAGGGGCGAAGTCTCGTTTTTACATATATCGTCCAAAGTACTCTAAAGCAGAGGATATTCATGAAGCATTATCACAATTTATCTCTGGCGGGGTAAGCTCAGAGGGTTCACTAGGGCTAACAGGAACGACAGGAGCCAATAAGAAGTCAGAAAACTCTATCGTTCAAAATGATGATTTTAAAATTGCAGTTGATAAAGTTCAAAACTCATTGCTTATTCAGGGAACTCCTCAACAGTATCATGAGCTATTAACATTATTAAGCCAACTTGACCAGCTACCACCGCAAGTAGCGTTAGACGTAACCATTGCTGAGTTTGATATTAGTGATAATTTTACCGCAGGTATTTCTAAGCTATTAATTGATAGTACCCAAAATAAAAATGAACAAGGGAAAATCTCATTTGACCCATTTGGTGGTGGTTTTATTTTTTCAGGTATCTCAGGTGTTGGTGAAATAGAGTTAAGTCTTATTGCTGAAAAATCTAAATCACGCGTATTGTCTCGTCCATACTTAGTGGTGCAAGATGGAGAGAGTGCTTCTATTACTGCGGGCTCACAAATACCGATTCAAACAGGATCGGAAACGACGGATGGTGGTAACACGACAACGATTATCCAATATAGAAGTACAGGTGTTAGCTTAAATGTCACCCCAACAATTAACGCGGATGGTTTAGTCTCGCTAACGATTTCTCAGTCTGTAAGTAACTCAGAGCCAGGGCCAGGTGGGAATTTAAATCCAATCATTACTGATCGTAGTTTAAACACCGCAGTATTAGTTGGTAATGGTCAAACGGCTATTTTGGGTGGACTAATTCAGAATAACGAAGGTAATCGTGGTAATAGCGTTCCATTTTTTGGTGATTTACCATTAATTGGAAGTTTATTTAAGAGTAAGGCAGATACGTTTAGCCGCTCTGAATTAGTTATTATGATCACGCCTAAAATCTTGAAAAACTCAACAGATCTAGATGACTTTACTACTTCGGTTCAAGGGTTATTTAGCTTACCTGTAGGATTAAGTATTGAAGAGCATGAGTTAAAACAAGCTCAAGATAAAGAAGCAGAAACGCTAAAAGAAGAAGCGATAAGTGAACAAGAAAAAGAGCAGCAAGAACAATCTCATTAATTGTTATTTTAAATAACCTTCAAACTAAATAAAAATAGCGACCGGTGTGGTCGCTATTTTTTTGTTGGCGTTACTTGTCAGACTTATTTTTCTGAAAAGTCTGCAACCGCTTTGTCTAAAGTTTCAATACTTACAGCGCCTTTCAGTACTTGAAAATCAGTCACTTCTAATCCTGTGTTTCTGCCCATAATAAATGATGGCGTGCTTGAAAGACCAAGGCTTGACGCATATTTATAAGATTGGTTTACTGATTTAGCGTATTTACCATTTGTCATGCAAGTACTAAACATATCAGCATCAAGGTTTAGTTTTTCCGCTTCTTGAGTGTATGACTCTGATGTTAATTTAGAACCCATCTCAAATAGAGCGCTTTTCATTGGCTCATAATTATTCATTCCTTGCTCTGCTGCACAACGTAGTGCAACCGCTGCAGGAGCTGCTTGTGGGTGCATTGAAACTAAAGGCAATTCACGAGCAACGTAATACACGATTCCAGTATCAATGTATTTCTCTTTAAAGCTTGGGAAAGTGTCTGATTGGAACTTAGCACAGTAAGGACATTGTAAATCAGTAAACTCCACAAGAGCGAGTGGTGCTTTAGGGTCACCTAAACTTACGCCATCTGAAAAGGCAATGTTAGTAGGCATGGTTACAAGATGAGGCATTTGTACATTACTTGCTAATAAGCGCTGTGTTGTTTCTAAATCGGTAATACGTTGCGTTAATTCTTTGATTTGAGTCTGCTCAGCAGTAGAAGCGCAACCAGAAAGCAGAACAGCAGCCAAAGCTGACAAGGCAAATTTTTTCACAGAAGATCCTTTATTTGTGTGATTAATAGAATAGTTTTGCAGAGTAAATAAAGAGAAGTTTTCATCTCTATTTCCAATATGATAGTATTGACCACTATAGCAAAAAAAAATTCAAACCTCACTGTAGAATCGCTGACTGGGAATGTGGCATACCAATGGGCGGTAGCGTATCAAAAATTCATGGAATTGGTTTAAATAATGCAAAAATACCTTCTTATTTCTCTCTGTACTTTGTTGTTGTCCGGCTGTGCAAGTCAACCAAAACAGGTGATAGCTTCTCGACCATTAGTAGAAAACGTACTCCCGTCTGATTTTCAAGTGATCCCTCAAAAGTATTGGTCAGTGTTGGCTAGCAAAGAAGAAAAAGAGATAGAGCATAATAATGCTACCGTTCGTTTAGGTCGTTCTTTTATTTCTGGCTTAGGCAACTCATGTCGTCTTCTTCATATCAAAGAAGTTGCGACAAAAACAGAGCAAAATAGAGTCGCTTGTTATGATAAAGAACAAGCATCTTGGTATTTAACTCCCGCAATAATAGATAAAGATGAAACAGAGGTGTTTAGTCAATGAGAGCACATAAATCTAGAGTTTTAGCCTTAGCTGCGTTATTCGCCCCATTATGTGTTAATGCTAATTCGTTTGATATCTCAAACATGACTGAACAAGCTGAAAGAAAGCAGTTCACAGCAGAGTTTACCAAATCAAGCATTAAGTATGGGAACGTATAATACGTCGAGCAGACAAGGTGTGTTACTTCCCGGTGAGGTCGATGTACGTCAATTATTACCTCAGGCTGAAGCTGGGGCTCCGCCACCATATGGAGCAAACCTTTTTGCTGGAGGTTATGAAACAGAACGTGCCGATGGTTTAAATGATAATTACCTTATTGCTCCAGGAGATAAAATATCTATTTGGTTATGGGGAGCAGTCAGCCATGCTGAAGTTGTTACCGTAGATAACCAAGGTAATATTTTCATTCCAAACATTGGGCCGGTGAGCGTTGTAGACACACCAGCAAGTGGAATTAATCAACTGGTGACCTCTAAAATTAGACGGATCTATAATAACAACGTGAGTGTTTACGTTAACCTACTCACAGCAACACCTGTCAGTATTTATATCAGTGGGTCAGTGATCCGTCCGGGTCAATATGCCGGCATGGCCGCAGACTCAGTATTATATTATCTGAAAAGAGCGGGTGGTATAGATTCAGTTCGAGGAAGTTATCGCCATATTAAAGTACTTAGAGATGGAGAAGAAATAGCAGATATTGATCTTTATGACTTTATGCAGACAGGCATAATGCCAAGCATTAATTTTAAAGACAAAGATGTTATTTTAGTTAAGCAGCAAGGGCCTACTATTACCGTTTCTGGTGGCGTAAAAAACCCATTTCGATTTGAGTTTGAAACTGAAGAAACCTCAGGGAGTGAGTTATCAAAATACGCATTACCATTAGCTAAAATTAGCCATGTTGGGATCGTTGGTAATCGAATTGATGGACCGTTTTCGATTTACTTGCCTTATGAGAGATTTCGCGATTATATCTTAACGGATGGAGATAAAGTCTTCTTTAATGATGATCTTCATGCTCAAGTGTATGACGTTAAAATATCAGGCAGTTATTTAGGCCCATCATATTATGCAGTTAACAAACAAACACGTTTGCACGACTTATTAAATTATATCGAAGTAGATAAAGAGTTAAGTAACATCAATGCAATTTATTTACTTAGAAAAAGTGTTGCAGAAAATCAGAAAAAGATGATAAACGAGTCGCTTAATCGGTTAGAGCGTAGTGTATTTACAGCCCCTGCCTCTTCTGATGGTGAGGCTGCTATTCGTGCAAAAGAAGCCGAAATGGTAATGAAGTTTGCTGAAAAAGCACGACAAGTACAGCCACTAGGTAAAGTGATTGTCTCTGATAATGGCAAAGTGGCCAACGTATTATTAGAGCAAGGCGATACAATCGTTATTCCTCAATATACAGATCTAATTCATATCGGTGGTGAAGTATTAATGCCTCAGGCGGTGGTTTATAACCAAAATGCGAGCCTAGATGATTATGTTGCTTGGGCTGGTGGTTTTACAGACAGAGCAGAAGATGAGCGTATTGCAATAGTCAGAGCAAATGGTTTAGTCGAGTTTGAAGGCAGTCGTGCCATTCAGCCAGGTGACCAGGTACTTGTGTTACCAAAAGTTGATACTAAAACCATGCAAGCGGTCAAAGATATCACTCAAATTGTCTATCAGATTGCAGTTGCCGCTAATGTTATTGTTAAGTAAAGCTAAAAAAATGCCCTCGAATTTTAAAGTAGGGGGCGTGCTATGGCTGTAGTAAAACAACGCTCAACACTTAAGATATGGGGAGATGTTATCTTCGCGATCTTTTTGCGTGAAATAAAAAGTAAATTTGATGATAAATTTGGTATCGCTTGGTCGGTAATTTCTCCTCTTAGCTTCATTATGATGATGTCATTAATGAGAGGGCGTTTCGATGGAGGGGAAACTCATGGTATGCCTACTTTTTTCTTTATGGTATATGGCATTTTATTAGTTCAGTTCTTCATGGGGACATTAAGTGCGGCAAGTGGAGCAATAAGGAAAAACAAACCCTTATACGCATTCCGTCAGGTACAACCTATCAGCTCTGTGATTGCCGTTACAGGTTTTGAGTTACTGGTTAAAATTGGCATCGTACTTTCATTGGCTATTATTTGTCTTTTTTTAAGAATGGACATTGAAATAGATGATCCAATAGAAGTTATTTTTAATTTTGGACGAGTATGGCTAATCGCTAGCAGCGTAGGGCTTATGTTTGGATTAGCAACCTGTTATGTACCTGAAATAAAAAAAATAGAGAGCTTAATTATGCGTCCAATATTCTTTATTTCGGGGATTTTCTTTAGTTTACAAGATATCCCTCAAGAGTATTGGCGATATCTTACGTGGAACCCACTGCTTCATGCTGTCGAGCTAACTCGCTTTGCCGCCTACCCAACTTATGGTGACGCAGGGGTGAGCTATTTCTTTTTAGATATGGTGACATTAGGGTGTGTATTTTTTTCACTGGCTTGCTATCACATCAGCTGGAAACAAGCTATTAGCCGATAGACCTCCTCTTTTTATAACATTAAGTAGCTTATTCACATGATCGAAAAAAAATTTCAGAAGTTTAAAGAGTCCATCACACCGCAGCAATTTAGTGATGTTCGATTTCTTAAGGCAAAGGCTAAAGAGCTAGAGAAGAAAGAAAAGGGATTATCAAATCGTATTCTTGTGCGAGTAAATCAACTTGAGAATCAATCTAAAGTAGCTAAAGAACAAGCCTTAAATACATCGGTTGAAAAGAATGAAATTAAAACCCCTTTAAAAGAAAGCGATAAAACACCGAGCTCAATCTTAAATAACGCGAAAGCATGGTTTGTAAAATCACCGTTTGTATTTTGCGTATTAATACCAACGTTGTTGTTTGCCTTTTATCAATGCTTATGGGCGAGTGAACGATATGAGAGCCAAGCTCAAATTATTATTCAGCAACCTGATAGTTTGTCTACTATGGATCCAAGTATGGCTCTACTTTCGGGAATGGGCGTATCGACTGGGAGTTCGGATACTGAGTTAGTAAAAGCGTACATATATTCTAACGATATGCTGATGTACCTAAATGAAGAGCTAGATCTACGAGCTCATTATGGCAGTGATGATATTGACTATTTTAGCCGAGTTCATTCTGATGACAGTAAAGAAAGCTATCTTGAGTTTTATAAGAAGCATATTAAAGTTAATATTAATGAAAAATCTGGCGTTATAACGGTATTTAGCCAAGCGTTTGATGCAGACTTTGCACATTTACTGACTAAAAATATTGTTAATCGAGCAGAGTGGTACATTAACTCGATAGGACATCAACTTGCAGAAGCGCAGTTAACCTTTATCAAAGGCGAACACCAACTCGTTGAAGATAAGCTACAAGACGCACAAACTAAGTTGCTTAGGTTTCAGCAGAAATATAACTTACTTGATCCTCAAGCTGAAGGTTTAGCGATGCAGCAAATTGCTTACTCATTAGAAGGGCAAATAGCAGCAAAGCAAACGGAATTCAAAATATTAAAGTCCGTAATGAGCAATAAAGCCCCTCAAGTAAAACAATTAGAACATGAATTAACTGCGCTGATATCTCAGTTAAAAACAGAGCGAAATAAACTAGCACAGAACAGTGATGAAGAGCTTCCTGTTAGTGAGCTCTTATCTCGATTTACTGATTACCAAATTAGAATGGAATTGGCACTAAAATCATATACCTCTTCACAAGTCTCACTAGAGAAATCACGGATAGAAGCCTATCGCCAAATCAAATACTTGATTGTGGTTGAGTCGGCAACCTTGCCTGAAGATAACAAATACCCAACAGCATTTTATAATATTAGTTTGTTCTTGCTATTACTTTGCATCACTTATGGCATAGGCAAGATCATTGTTGTGACTATTAAAGAATTAAAATAAATCAGGATTTAAGTTATGAATAGTAACCCATTAAATAGAAAAGGGATCATCTTGGCTGGTGGTACAGGCTCTCGTTTACACCCGCTAACTAAAGTGGTGAGCAAACAACTAATGCCCGTTTATGATAAACCAATGATCTTTTATCCTATATCTAACTTAATGATGGCAGGAATCACGGAGATTCTGATCATTTCTACCCCTGAAGAGATCCACCGTTTTGAGCGCCTTTTAGGTGATGGTTCATCATGGGGTGTAAACTTTGAATACGTAGTTCAGCCTTCACCAGATGGTCTAGCACAAGCCTTTATTTTAGCTGAAGAGTTTTTAGCAGGCTCACCTGCAGCATTAGTTTTGGGTGATAATTTATTCTACGGTCATGATTTTGCAGCATCACTAAAAAATGCTAACCGACAAGAAACTGGCGCCACGGTATTTGGTTACCATGTATCAAACCCACAATCTTATGGCGTAGTAGAGTTTGATGAGAGTGGCACTGCTATCTCTATTGAAGAGAAACCAGAGCAACCAAAATCAAATTATGCGGTACCGGGTTTGTACTTCTTTGATAATAAAGTGGTTGAATTTGCTAAAAACGTGCAACCTTCGCCTCGTGGTGAGTTAGAAATTACCGATGTAATTGAGCAGTACTTAGCAACTCAAACGCTTAAAGTAGAGATCATGGGTCGCGGTACAGCATGGTTAGACACTGGCACATTAGATGATTTATTAGATGCAGCTATCTTTATTCGTGCAATAGAAAAGCGTCAAGCCTTAAAGATCAGTTGCCCAGAAGAGATCGCTTATCGCATGGGTTACATTGATGCCGAGCAACTAAAAACACTAGCAGAACCATTGGTTAAATCTGGCTATGGTAAATATTTATTAGGTTTATTAAATAACAAAGTATTTTGAACAAATAGTCTAAAAGTAAAAAGTAAAAAGTAAAAAGTAGCAGAGTAAAGGCTAAAGCAGAAGCTCCTCTTGACTTTGCTCTTACTTCTGTTCTTACTTTTAGCCTTTAGCCTTTAGCCTTTAGCCTTTAGCCTTTAGCCTTTAGCCTTTAGCCTTTAGCCTTTAGCCTTTAGCCTTTAGCCTTTAGCCTTTAGCCTTTAGCCTTTAGCCTTTAGCCTTTAGCCTTTAGCCTTTAGCCTTTAGCCTTTAGCCTTTAGCCTTTAGCCTTTAGCCTTTAGCCTTTAGCCTTTAGCCTTTAGCCTTTAGCCTTTAGCCTTTAACCTTTAACCTTTAACCTTTAACCTTTAACCTTTCTCTTCTCCTTCGAGCATTGTATGAAATTTATTGAAACCAACATCCCAGATGTAAAAATTATCGAACCACAAGTATTTGGCGACGAACGTGGCTTCTTTATGGAAACCTTTCGAACTACTTTATTTAACGAACATTGTGGTGAGCGTGAGTTTGTTCAAGAAAACCACAGTAAATCAGGTCATGGTATTTTACGAGGTTTGCATTACCAAACTGAAAATACACAAGGCAAATTAGTAAGAGTGACCAAGGGGGAGGTGTTTGACGTTGCTGTTGATATGCGAGAAAGCTCTGAGACTTTTGGTCAATGGGTTGGTGTCGTTTTATCTGAAGACAACAAACGTCAACTTTGGGTGCCAGAAGGTTTTGCTCACGGTTTTTATGTTATGTCAGAAGAAGCAGAGTTCGTATATAAGTGTACTGATTACTACAACCCTGCTGCAGAAGCATCACTAAAATGGAATGACCCTAGCGTTAATGTTGAGTGGCCTTTAGTTAATGGTGCTGCGCCTTTACTTTCAGAAAAAGATGAAGCCGGTATTTGTTTTAAAGACGCAGTAAAATTTAAGTAGTATTTTTTGAAGATTTTTATTTCTGTAATTTCTCACCATCATCATGATGTCATTATTAATCTTAATTCGTTAAATCGTATTGCTAAGATTGGTCAGATTGAAGTCGTTGTTCGAGATAACTTACCGGTATCTAAGCTAAATACTTTTTGTTTAGAGCATAAGATCCATTATCTACCTAATGAACAAGAGAGAGGTTTTTCAGAAAATAATAATCTTAACTACCTATATTGTGTTGAAGAGTTAGGCATGAAACCAACGGATTATTTTATTTTAATGAATCCAGACATCTTAATCACTCAACACAATATACCTACATTTATGCACGAAGTGTTCAATTGCAGTGCGGAACTGTGTGTTGCTAATTTATTTTTAGACCGACAAGAAATAGCACAAGACGATAATCTACGCTACTACCCTAAATTAAGTAATTTCTTTAAGAACTACTTATTTAATGACCGCTCTACTGTTATTAAACGTAATCAAGCATTGCCAGAGAAAGCGGAATATTGGGGGAGTGGATCTTTTTTATGCATTAAAAGTAGCCTATATCAAGAGCTCAATGGTTTTGATGAGCGCTACCATATGTATTGTGAAGATATTGATTTTTGTTATAGAGCAGCAAAAGTAGGTGTGTTACCTCAATATCTACCTAACCTAAAAGCCGTTCATTTCCGCCGTCGAGACAGCAAGCGCTTTTTAACTAAGTACTTTTTCTGGCATGTACAGAGTGTGTTTCTTTATATTTTATCAGCCAAAGGTTGGCGAAAAATGAAGTCATGCTTGAAGGTTGAAGATAAGGGTTAAAGATAAAAGGTTAAAGGTAAGAGCTAAAGATAAGAGCGAAAGTATAACTTAGGTGGTGGATGTGAACGACATTGATATTGTTTTAGCTAGCTATAATGGTGATAAGTTCATTATTGAACAAATTGAATCGATTCAAGCGTGTTCTGGTTATCAAACACTGGTACGAAAGATTATTGTTGTTGATGATGGTTCAACAGATAACACAATAGCAATCCTACAGCACCTAGCAGAACAAGATTCGAAAATAGAATTACATGCTCCAAGCTTAGATCCCAATGTAGTTGTAAATAAAGGGGCGAGTCAGAACTTTCAGTTTGGATTAACTCTTACTTCAGCTCCCTATATAATGTTATGCGATCAAGATGATGTTTGGTTGCCAGAAAAATTAGAAAGCTCATTACATAAAGCAAAACAGGCAGAAAAGCACAGTAATACAACGATACCGATTTTAGTGTTTAGTGATAAACAGATTGTCGATGAGCAACTTAACCTGATTTGTGACAGCTATTTTGTACTGAAACAGATAAGCAAACAGTGGCATAAGCGCTTTGAACAGCTTATTCAGCAAAATGTCGCATCGGGTTGCACCATGCTGTTTAACCGCGCCCTACTTGAACGAGCAATGCCAATACCAAGCAATGCTTATATGCATGATTGGTGGTTAGCACTAATCGCCTCTCGTTGTGGTGTGATTAGCTTGATAGATAAACCACTTATTCAATATCGCCAACATCAAAACAATACCATTGGGGCTAAACAAAGAAGCAAGATGGATCTAGTACTTCAATTTCCGTCTCAACTGAAAGCATTTCAACGCTCACTTAACCAAGTTATTATGCAAGCCCAAGCTTTTCAACAATTTGAAAAACAGCATAGGTTAATGTCAAACGACACTATATCTGCTCTATCGAATTTACCAACAATGACTCGCCTAGAGCGCCTTATTGCATACAAGCAAGGGCTAATAACTCGAAGTAATCGTGCAGGGAAAATAGCCCTAGTGTTGAGCTTGTTGCTTATGAAGAAAAAGAAAGATAAAGGGTTAAAGTTAAAAGGTTAAAGATAAAGAAGCCTCTTCTTGTCATTTGAATCTAATAAATTAAAAGAGAAAACCATGAAAATATTAGTAACAGGCAAAGGCGGCCAATTGGCCTGGGAACTAGAGCAAACCGTTCCTACTAGCTATGAAATAATTAGCTTAAGTGCCAATGATCTAGACATTACCAATCAAGCGCAAGTAAATGAAGTCGTTATTAGCCATTCACCAGACATCATCATTAACGCCGCCGCTTACACTGCAGTCGACAAAGCAGAAACAGACAAAGAAACCGCCTATGCCGTCAATGAAAAAGGCAGTGAGTATTTAGCATTAATCTGCAAAGAAATTAATGCTAAGTTAATTCACGTATCAACCGATTTCGTTTTCGATGGCACCAAAACAACACCATACCAAACTGACGATACACCAAACCCAATTAATGTATACGGTGACTCAAAGCTACAAGGTGATATCAAAGTAAGCGACATTTTAGGTAACCAAGCAACCATCATTCGTACCGCTTGGGTCTATTCTGCTAACGGAAATAACTTCGTAAAAACCATGCTACGCCTAATGGCAGAGAAAGAACAACTTGGCATAGTGTACGATCAAGTAGGCACCCCTACATGGGCAAAAGGCCTAGCAGAAATGATATGGAGCTTAGTAGAAAGAGAAAAGTTAAAAGTTAAAAGTGACGATGAACTTGCTACTTTAGGTGAGGTCACTTACCGTCATTCCGGAATCGAGGAACGAGATATCCGGAATCTAAGCTCTTCTTCAGCTAAGCTACTACACTGGACAGACGCAGGCGTAGCCTCTTGGTATGATTTTGCTGTAGCCATTCAAGAATTAGCAGTAGAAAAAGGCATGCTAGACAAAGCCATTCCTGTACGTCCAATTCCTGCAAGCGCTTACCCAACACCAGCAGCACGCCCAAGCTTCAGCGTAATAGACAAAACCACAGCAGAGCAAGCAAGCGGTGTTGAGACAACGCATTGGCGTAAACAACTATCAAACATGCTAGACGAGCTGAAAGGCTAAAGATAAGAGTAGGTTTAAGGTAAAAGGCTAAAGGTAAAAGGTAAAAGGTAAAAGGTAAAAGATAAGAGCAGGTTTAAGAGCAAAGGTTAAAGCAGGGATAAGATAAAATTTGAATGAGTAAAGGATATACTATATGAGATTTGAAGATTTAGAAGTTTGGAAGCGGTCAGCTAGATTATCTGCAGAGGTGTATAAATATTTCAAATTGTCTAAAGATTTTGGTTTTAAAGATCAAATAACTCGTTCATCTTTATCTGTCCCTTCAAATATAGCAGAGGGCTTTGAACGAAAGAGTAATAAAGAATTTATTAACTTTCTTTCTTACGCAAAAGGTTCTTGCGGTGAGTTAAGAACTCAAATCTATATTGGTATTGAAATTGACTACATTGATAAAGAAAAAGGTATGCTTTGGATTATTGAAGCCGAACATATTTCAAAGATGATCTCAGGCTTAATGACAGCAAGAAAAAGCTTTAGCTCCTAGCTTTCACTTTTTATCTTTTATCTTTTATCTTTTATCTTGAACCTTGAACCCCAAATTAAAAACTAATATTTAAGGCAATTACATGACTCAACGTAACATCCTAGTAACCGGAGGCGCAGGCTTCATCGGTGCAAACTACGTACTTTATTGGCTAGAAGCAAATCCACAAGATAACGTAGTAGTGCTAGACGCATTAACCTACGCAGGCAACAAAGCAAACTTAGACTCTGTGGCTCAGAACCCTAACTTTACTTTCGTGCATGGCGATATTTGTGATACCGCATTAATCGAGAAACTGCTAAAAGAACATAAGTTAGATACCATTGTTCATTTTGCTGCTGAATCTCACGTTGACCGTTCAATCACAGGCCCTGACGCTTTTATTGAAACCAATATCTTAGGTACATATAGCTTACTAAAAGCGTCTAAGAAAGTATGGATTGATGAACCAAAAGCAGAAGGTAAAGCGCCTTTAGAACATCGTTTCCATCATGTATCTACCGATGAAGTGTACGGAACCTTATCAGCGACTGATCCTGCTTTTACTGAAGAGACTGCCTACGCACCTAACTCACCGTATTCAGCTTCTAAAGCGGCATCTGATCACCTAGTTCGTGCTTATCACCATACTTACGGTTTAGAAGTAACCACCTCTAACTGTTCAAACAACTATGGCCCATACCACTTCCCTGAGAAGCTAATCCCATTAATTATTACAAATATCTTATTTGATAAAGCCTTACCAATTTATGGTGACGGTCAACAAATTCGTGATTGGTTATACGTAACTGACCATGCGCGCGGTATTGAATTAGTACTAAATAAAGGTCGTATTGGTGAAAACTACAATATTGGTGGGCACAACGAGTGGGCAAACATCGATATCGTAAACGTGGTATGCAAGCTAATGAACGAGTACTTTACCGGCTCTAGCTCTTCTCTTTTACCTTTAACCTTTAACCTGTCTTCCTCAGAACTAAAAGAGAAGTTCCCATTGGCAGTTGCTGCCGCTGAGGGTAAGAGTGAATCGCTGATCACCTACGTTACCGACCGTGCAGGTCACGACCGCCGTTATGCGATTGATGCCACTAAAACTAATAATGAACTAGGTTATAAACCAGTAGAATCATTTGAAACGGGCATCAAGAAAACCGTTGAATGGTATTTAGGTAATGAAGATTGGTGGTTGATATTAAGGTAGGTAGTAGTGAAAATCTTATATTATTGTGAATTATATCCAATTAGAAATAATAACTTAGAATATCTTAATGTGGCAAAAACATTTTGTTCTAATATTAAAGAATTTGATTCTAGAATTATTTGCAATGATCTTATTTATAGTAAGTTATATAGAAATAATGTTATTAAGTATTCACAAAGAATACCTTTAACAAATGAAATTAATTCATGGATTAATGCCTTTGATTCTAAATGGGATGAGAGTGATATAAATCGTTGGGTTAACTATGTCAGTAGTGAGTCAAATAAAATATTATTAAATTATCTCTATGAGGTGAAAAATACAGTTTTTAACTATGATGTTATAGTTATCTGGGGTAAAAACAATACGATTAGAAAATTAGCACAAAATCTTGGCATCAAGGTTGTTTACGTAGAACTAACACCAACAAGAAAACCTTATTTTGAAGGTTTGTTTATTAGTGATAGTGGCGTTAATGGTGACTGTGAATCAATATTTATAAATGAAAAAAATATAAGAAATAAATCCATTGTTAAAGATAAAGATAAAGATAAAGATAAAGATAAATTATTACTGCCCTTACAGTTATATGATGATTTAAACTCTAAAATTTTTTCACCATTTAATGATTTGTTTGAAGTTATTGATTATGTTGAAGATAAGTTTGACTCTTGTTTGTATGAAAAATATATCAAAAGACATCCCGGTGCTAAATATAGAAATATAAATGTAGAGAAGCAAGACGAAGCCATTTCTTACGCAATATCAAAAGGTTTTATTTTATATAATGAAAAAGATAGTGAATATCTTAACTATTTTGATTCAGTCGTTACGGTTAATAGTTCTGTTGGCTTTGAAGCTGCTGTAATAAATAAGAAAGTGTTTATATTAGGTGATTCTTGTTATAAGAAATCTATCATAAGTTATGAGATTAATGAGATTAATGAGATTAATGAGATTAATGAGATTAATGAGATTAATGAGATTAATGAGATTAATGAGATTAATGAGATTAATGAGATTAATGAGATTGTTCAAAAAGAGAGGGTTCTATCTTTTTCGGATTTTTACTTCTTTAAAAATAATGAAATTGAAACTTTTTTAAAAAATATGTTAGATAAATGGGGTCTAAAAAATGAATTTAAATCAAGTGAAGGTGGACATGGTAATTTATCATCGTATATGAATAAAAAAATAAATGATTTTAAATTTTGTGAAGATATTAAATACTCCAATAATGAAATAAATTCCTATATGTTAGATGATATTCTTGTTGTAGAAACTTATTATGATGTATGTAATAAACCTTTTTTTATATTTGAAGTGAATTGTGGAGTTATAGTATCTGGAGCTATAGTAAATGATTTGAAATTCAACTATCACCCAAAAAATTTAGATAATACGACATTCTTAATTTTAGGCCCCTCTTTAAATTTACTTAAATCAATAAGGTTATAAATAATGATAATTATATCTGATGACTTTCATATAAATGAAAGAAATTTTAAAGCACTATTTGATTATTTTGATGAGAAAAAAATTAATAGTTTTACATTTGCAGATGAATGGAAATCAAATCCTATTTGTGGTCGTGTTGGAAACTATAGATCTTGTGCTAAAGATATTAGAATGAGTAATTATGTTTCTATTATAGAGCAAGCTATTGATAATAAAAATAGGGATGAGCTATATAGTTTTAAATATAAAAGCATAGAATTATGGCCATTAGTTAAGTCTGAACTATCTGCTTTTACTATATCCGAATCATATAATAATGATGTTACTTACCCATATAATAGTGATGGTTTATTTGACTTTCACTATAAACATTATGTAGATGATTTAATACTCGCTTATAGCGTCGCTTGTTATTGGATTGATGTTTTTAAATCAAAGGAAAGTGATATTTGGAAGTGTAAAGCTGCTTTTGTTTTTTCTGGAAGCTATATATACACAAAAGTATTGCTTACTATGCTTAAAAAAAGCCCAGTTAGAGCATATGTTATAGAGTCTACATTTATGGGTATTAGTTTCTATTGCGATGAGCAGTACGAACATTTATCGAATAATTACCTTCATCAATATGAAAATAGAAGAAATAAAGCGATAGCAGAGGCTGGATCAACAATTTTAATTAAAGATGAAAATGATAAACTTGATTACCTTAGAAGTAGATCATTAAATAAGTTCATGGCTATGAACAATAAAAATGTAAATCAACCAAGGCCTGACAGTATTCCTAGATTTAATGATATAACTAAGAAGAGTGTTTTATTAGTTTGCCAAGTAGTTAATGATTTTTCAATATTAGAAAGTGAAAAAGTAGTTAATTCTATAGAGCACTATAAGAGTATTATATTAGAGGTATTACATAATACAGACTATAATATGGTTATTAAAACGCATCCTTGGGAAAGAAAAAAAATCCACTTATATAATTCTATGACATTAAATAAAATTGATGAATTCATTTTAGGATTAGATGATTGTTATAAGGGAAGAATATATATAAATGATGACGTTAATATATATCATTTATTTTCTAATATTGATCACATATTAACATATTGCTCTCAATCCGGTATTGAAGCTGCATTATATGGGAAGAAAGTAATCGTTAATGATGAGTGTTCTTATGCTAAATGTGGGTTTACTAAAAGTTATAGTGATATTTCAGATATTCCAGATCTTTTAGAAGGTAGTGGTGATTTGAATATAGATGAGTTCAGTGATTTTTTAGATTTTTTTGTTGCTTATGATTATATGTGCATTTTTAATGAACGCCAATCAAGTAATAAATTAAATATGCTGCTTTCGTCACCAGCAAAGCTTGCTGAGTATCATAGAGCTATTAATGAAACATCAATTAGTCCATTTTATAATTAAAGGTACATAATGAAAATTATTAACTATGTTGTAGGAAAAGATAATAAGAGTAAGATATTTTATGATATATTTACTCGATTTTCTAATTATTTATCAATAAAATGTCCAGATAAATATTACTTAACGGTTACGGAGCAACCAATAGATAATGCTGATTTATATCATTACCATAGACCTCAATTTAAAGGTATAACGCATCACCCTTCAGTTGTAACTATTCATCATGACTTAAATGATACAGATTTATCATTAGATGAAAAAATATTTATTCAGGAATATGAGAAAGCTAACTTAACTATTTGTCTAAATACAAATCAAGAAAATTATCTTAAGAATTATGATATACCTAATGTAATGGTTATCCCTCATGGATATGATAATAAACTTTCATTAATAGATTCTTCATATAATAAGGATTCTAAATTAACGATTGGATTTATATCGAAAAGATATGGTAGAAGAGTTAAAGGTGAAGTGTATCTTGAAGAAATACTTAATCAGTTAAGTCCACAGAAAGTTAAATTTATTTTTGTTGGAGCGGGAAGAAGAGAGGAAACTATTTTAGCACGCTCTTTAGGATTTGAGGTTGAGTGCTATGAATATTTACCATATGTAACATTATTATCGCTATATTCTAAAATAGATTATTTACTTATGTGCAGTGACTCAGAAGGTGGTCCTGCTAATATTCCAGAAGCATTAGGAAGTAAAACACCTGTATTATCTTTCGATATTGGTTTAGTTTCAGATCTTGTTATTGATGGAAAAAATGGATTTATTCTTTCTGGTAAATCTAAAGAGGATGCATTATTAATTAAACGTATTTATGATAATAATGAGATTACAGAAAATATTTTAAAAAATTGGGAGTCAACAGAATCATTATTAACATGGGAGCAAGTGTTTGAAAAGCATATAAATGCATACGATAACACTCTATTGGATTTTAATAATATGGATGTTAATTATGAGACTAAAAAATTAATACAGCCATTAAATAATATTAAGTTGGATTTTATCTTTCCAAAGATAATAAAAAAAGAACAATCAATTTGTTTAAATGTAATGTTGATTAATGACGAACGTTTTCTATCTGAAGAATTAGTAACAAATAGTAACATGTTTATAGCTATTAAAGAGAATATTGATGGTGAAGAGTGTGAGGTACTTAGATTTAGATTGGAGCAAGAAATAGTTATTGGTGCCAATAGAATAAAAATTAATTTAAATTGTGGAAAGTATTTAATTGGTAAGAGTTTTACATTGGACTTGTTGTGTGACCATCTAGGTTGGTTTAATGTATGCGACGATTATATCGTATTAAAGTTTATATAATCATGAATAATGTATTTATCCATATTCCTAAAACGGCAGGGAAATCTGTAAGATTAGCATTAAATAAACATCAAGTTGATTTTACAGATTTAGGACATTCAAATAAAAATATAGACGTTTTATTTTCAGACCTTGAAATATTTACTTTTTGCTTTGTTCGTAATCCTGCTGAACGTTTAAAAAGTGCATTTTTTCATTTAATTGAGTTTTATGACTTAATTGATAAAAATAACCCAACAAACTTTGAAAGTGAAATTATTTCATTAAAAGAAAAATACGGAAGTGACTTTAAAAAGTTTATATTAGATAGTGGTTTTAAAAAATTTAAGATAGCTCATTTTTACCCTCAAACATTGTGGACTCATACAGAAAATAATAAGATTTCTTTTATTGGTAGGTTTGAGGATTTAAATAATTCATGGAAGGAATTATCTAATATTTTAGGGGTTAAATATAAGCCTCTTGAACATGTAAATGATACGAAGTTAATTTCTTATATTGATAATAAATCAGACTATAATAATGAGATGTTGAGAATTGTTAAATGTTACTATAAAGATGATTATAAAAAATTAGGGTATTGATTAATGGAAAAAGAATTGAGTTATTTAGGTAAAAAATATTACTCCCTTCCTTCTAATAAATGTGTTGAAGAAAGTAAATCACTAATAATAATAATGAGTACTCATAACCAAAAGGATAGATATTTTTTATTTAATAAAATTTCAGAGTGCACGGAAAGATCTTCAGATGTAATATTTGTTACCGACCCAAAAAATTCATATTATTTAGATTCGGATGATGGTAAAGGATATTTTTCTTTTTTTGAGTATTTAATTAAAGATTATGATCCTATCAATGTAAGTCTATTTGGAACATCTATGTCAGGTTATGCGGCATTATTATTTTCTAGAATGATTGGTTGTAATGCTATAGTTAATAATCCTCAGGTTAATTTAAATGAGTCTTATGCTTTTGCATGGCCTGCTCTAAAGAATACATTATCTAATGTTTGTTCATTAGATATATCTATTAGTGATTATGAAAAAAAACCAGGAAGTTGTTTTGTTGTTTATGGTGAGCATGCTATGGATAAAATGAACAAAAAACTTTTAGATGCCAGCTCAAATTTATTTGATACATATATTTCTCGAGGTATACTTGATAAGTCTCATGGGTTTTATTTTGAAGTGGTTGAGGATATATTTGAGATTAACAGTTTAATACTTAAATTTAATGATGTTAAATTAATTAAAGTAGATAAATTAAAATACTAAATTAGTCGTAATAAGCTGGTGCTTATATTTTTAATATATAGTATGTGACATTTAATTTATGCTTTTCCAAGGGATAAATAACCTCTTCTTTTTTTAGGTTATTTGATTTCATTCATTACTATTTAGGAGTAATTAAGATGTTTTTAATCGCAGGACCTTGTGTCATTGAATCTGAATCTTTAGTTTTAGATACTTTTGCACAGTTACAAGAAATAACAAATAAATTTGGTATCGAATATATTGCCAAATCCTCTTTTACTAAAGCGAATCGCTCGTCAGCTTCGGCTTTTACTGGACTCGGGATTGATGAAGGTTTAAAAATTCTTCAAAAAGCCAAAGATCAACTAGGGGTTAAAATTATCACTGATGTACATGATGACACTCCATTAGATGAAGTAGCATCAGTGGTTGATGTTCTACAAACACCAGCATTCTTGGTTCGTCAAACTGGTTTTATTCAACGTGTTGCATCGATGGGGAAGCCTGTAAATATTAAGAAAGGGCAATGGATGCATCCGGCAGATATGGCTCCTGTCGTTGAAAAATGTCACGCTGTAGGAAATAAAGACATTTGGTTGTGTGATCGAGGTACTAGTTTTGGCTTTGGTCAATTAGTTAATTACATGCCTGGTTTGACCATAATGAAGGAAACGGGTTGCAAAGTAGTTATGGATGCAACTCATAGTGTTCAAATGCCAGGAACATTAAATGGTTCAACGGGTGGAAACCGCTATCATGTCCCTGCAATAGCTCGAGCTGCCGTGGCTGTTGGTATTGATGGTTTATTTATGGAGACGCATCCAGACCCAGATAATGCCCTTTGTGATGGGCCTAATATGCTTCCTTTAAAGCATATGGAAGAATTACTAGAAACATTATTAGAAATAGATGAGATTGTTCATCGTCGTCCTTCAATTGAGACTAAATTAAGATAATCAAATGTCCTTACCAGATAAATGTAAAAATATTCAAATTGTATTATTTGACGTGGATGGCGTTATGACTGATGGATCTATTTATATAAACGAAAGCGGTGAGTTTTTTAAATCATTTAATGTGAAAGATGGTTTAGCCATTGAGTTATTACGAAGTCATAATATTATAACCGGGGTAATTTCTGGTAAATCGAGTTTAGCCTTAACTAAGCGTTGTGAACAGCTAGGCTTTGATGAGATCGTTACTGGTTGTAAGAATAAATTACCTGCACTGTTGAGTATTTGTAGTAAGTATTCACTTCAGTTTGATAATGTCGCATTTCTTGGTGATGATGTTTTGGATATACCTATTTTTGATGAAATAGGTATTTCAGTTGCTCCTTCCGACGCTCATAATTTGGCTTTAGAGCATGCCGATTGGATAACAACATCCAGAGGTGGGGAAGGCATGGTTCGGGAATTTACAGATGAATTATTAATTAATAAGTTAGGTTTAACCTTGATGGAAATTTATAAGCCGATGCTTGATAAAATAAAAAATGATGACGTCTTATTTTTGGAGCAATAGAAAGTGAATATTAAAGTTGTAATTCCTGCCCGGTTTGGTTCTTCTCGTCTTCAAGGTAAGCCATTACTTCCTATTTTAGGGCGGCCAATGGTTTTGCATGTTGTTGAAAGGTGTCTTGAAGCGGGTATTTTGGCTGAAAATATTTTTGTTGCAACGGATGATATTAAAATAGCTTCTGAATTAAATAGTGAAAATGTTCAAGTGGTCATGACATCGATTAACCATAATTCAGGTACAGACAGAATTCATGAAGTTGCAGTGAAATATAAATGGCTTGATGATGATATCGTGGTAAATGTTCAAGGCGATGAGCCTATGATACCTGCTAAGTTAATTAAATCGGTTGGTCAGTTTGCTCTTAATAATCCTGATTTTGATATAACTACAGCGGTTGTTCCTATTAATTCTATGGATGATTTTAATAATCCAAACGTAGTTAAAGCTATTTTGGGAAGTAATGGGAGAGCATTATATTTTACTCGATCTTCTGCACCCCTTAATCGTGATAACCCTGCTGACTTGTCATTAGCTAAAAGACATATTGGTATTTATAGTTATCGAGTTTCTGCATTAAATGAGTTTTGTGCATTAGGTAATGATGAATTAGAAAATTATGAGAAATTGGAACAATTAAGAGCCCTTAGTTATGGAATGTCAATTGGATCAATTATCTATCAAGGTAAAGTTCCGCATGGAGTAGACACTTTAAAGGACTATGAAGATATTAAAAATTTAATGGAGAAAAAGTAATAGTATGTCAGATTCTATTCGTATAGCGAAAGAAGTAATTAAAATTGAAATTGAAGGCTTAGATCATATGGCTAAAAATTTAAGCCATGAATTTGATGAAGCGATTAAAGCCATTATTAGCACGAAAGGTCGTACTATTATTTGTGGTATGGGTAAGTCTGGAATTATTGGCAAAAAAATAGCGGCCTCTTTTGCTAGTACAGGAACGCCTAGTTTTTTCATGCATCCGGGTGAAGCCTTTCATGGAGATCTAGGAATGGTTAAGCCTGAAGATGTGTTTATCGCAATTTCTAATTCAGGCGAAACGGATGAAGTTCTTAAGTTGCTTCCTTTCTTACGTGATAATGGTAATTTTGTTATTTCTATTACGGGAAAAAAAGAATCAACATTAGCCACTAATTCTCATTGTCATCTTGATGTTTATGTCCCTAAAGAGGCTTGCCCATTACAACTTGCGCCAACCTCATCGACAACCGCAACTCTTGTGATGGGGGATGCATTGACTGTTGCTTTAATGGAAGAAAGAAATTTCCAACCTGAAACTTTTGCGCGTTTTCATCCAGGAGGAGCTCTGGGACGTAAGCTTTTATCTAAAGTTAAAGATATTATGTTTTCAGAAAAACTTCCAATTATTGAACAAAATACATCGTTTATTGATATTGTTACTGCAATTACAATTGGTGAATGTGGTGTTGTTCTTGTTCTTGTTAATAATAGCTACGGTATAATAACCGATGGAGACTTACGTAGATTTATTGAAAGTAAAAAAGAAAAATCATTCTTATATAAAGCAAAAGATCTTGTTAATAAAAATCCGATAAATATTGATATTAATGCAAATATGTCTCAAGCATTTGAAATGATGGAACGTAATAATGTTAATTTTCTTTTAGTTAAGGACTCTAATGAGATTATAGGGGTGGTTAAAAAGTGAATACAAAAATAGGGTTTATTAAGTATTCCTGATTACTATCGAACCTCAGCCAGCTTAAGCAACCGCTCTGGCATCGGTGCAGTTTGAATACTTGAATAAATAAGCTGTTCAAGCATCTTTTCAAGATTGAAGCGCCTATTGAACTTAAAACAAAACTCTCCCAAGTAACGAGGTAGATGTTTCTTGTTTATTGCATGGTAAGTCCCATGCATTGAGTTTTTTACATTACTAATCATGGTGTTGACCCCACGGCAAGATCATTATAAATTGAACTAATTGATAAACTTACGATCAGATCACGACAACCTTAAAGTAAATCTTGGTGATCTATTATGAATGATTCTTTTTTAACGCATTTCAAACTAGTATCTGACTCTCGCATAGAACGTTGCAAAAAACATGACCTACTTGATATCCTTTTATTGGCCATCTGTGCGGTTATATCTGGTGCTGAAGGATGGGAAGATATCGAAGATTTTGGTCATTTAAAGCTAGACTGGTTACGCCAGTATCGACCTTTTAAGTCAGGCATACCAAGACACGATTGCTAGAGTTATTTGCCGACTCAAATCTGACGAAATTGAATCTGCTTTCCAATCATGGATTTCATTATTAGTTATTAATACTGGTTGCAACGTTATTGCTATGGATGGCAAAACAGCAAGGCGGTCATTTTCAACGAGAGAGCGAAAAAATGCATTACATGTTGTGAGTGCATGGAGCTGCGAGCATCAACTTGTCTTAAGACAAGTTGCGGTTGATGACAAGAGTAATGAAATAACGGCGATACCTGAACCTCTCAGTATGCTTGATATTGAGAATACCATTATAACGCTTGATGCGATGGGTTGCCAAGTTAAAATAGCACAGCAAATTGTTGATCAAAAAGGAGATTATCTTCTTGCGGTTAAGGGAAATCAAGGCAGATTAAACGAAGCGTTTAATCAACATTTCAATGTTGTTACTTTAAGTAAGTATGATAGCCCAAGCTATTCTACAGAAAAAAAAGCACACGGTAGAACAGAGAAAAGAATGTAGTTTACTTGTTAACCTTTCGATGAACTTGTTGATTTAGCAATGAAATGGCCAGAGTTAAAAACACTTAGTATTGCTGTTTCACATCGAATGGAAGGTGACGATAAAGCAGGTGAAGTAAGTATTCGTTACTATATCAGCTCTGCTGAATTAGATGCAGAGAGCTTTGCTCATTCTGCTCGTGGTCATTGGGGTATAGAATCGATGCACTGGTCTTTAGATGTCAGTATGCGAGAAGATGAATGCCAAATATTACTTGGAAATGGCGGTCAAAATTTTGCACGTTTTCGACATATAGCGCTTAATTTACTGAAGAAAAATAAAGGTAAAGACAGCGTGAATTTAGCTCAAATGAAATCATTAATGAATGATGAGTACAGAGAAAAGCTAATTTTTGGTTAAAAAACGTTCATGCGTTTGCGGTGAGAACTTGGCGAAAGCTTCACCTGGCCGTTGATGTTGATACGTATGAAATCATAGGTGCAGAAGTTAGCTTAGTGAATGTTGGTGACAATGAAGTGCTTCCTACGTTACTCAATCCACTACGCCGAAAGATTCGAGAAATATCTGCTGATAGTGCTTATGATACCAAAGAATGTCATAAGGTCTTACAGCGCAAAGGGATAACTCCTCTTATCCCCCGAGGGAAAATGCAGGATATTGAAGGTGGTCATCCGAGAAACGATGTGGTATCGGCGTTGAAAGCTAACAACCTAGCTCAATGGAAAGTCGATTCTGAGTATCATGTTAGATCGCTCTCAGAAACTGATTTGATCAACAACGCCTTAAAAAAGCCATTGTTGCTAATTCTAATAACCCTATTTTTTATACTAATTACGCTAAATTATTATTGTCATTAAATAGAGATAATGAAGCTGAAAATCAGTTTGAATTAGGCTATCAACAAGGTAACAAACAATTAGCGTGTATTATTCCTTATTGTGAGTTTTTAGATAAAACAGATCGAACGCAAGAAGCGATTAAAATAGCACAAGATTTTTTCGATGAAACTTTAAACCCGAATGTTACTAATTTGTTATCTCGTCTAATGCTAAAAAGAGATGTGGCTCAAGGCAAAACACACTACTTTAATACCGTAAAAGATAAATTAGCAGGTAAAAATACCTTGGGGTGGTTAGCGAGTTCATGTAAAGTTTTCGATTCAGCTCAGGCTGAGGAGGATTTTATGATTCGTTGTTTATCTCATTGGGAAAAATTAAAATAGTTTCAGAAAAGCTAAAATCTTTAACCCTAATTTTAATTGGTAGGTATTTATGACGTCTTATGAATTACGTTGGGAGCAACGCTTTCAAAATTTCAGCCGTTCTTTTTTATTGTTAGAGAAGGGGACTGAACTTGATCATCCAAGTGTGATTGAACGGGCAGGTATGATTCAGTTTTTTGAGGTGGCGTTTGAGCAATCTTGGAAGGTATTAAAAGACTTTTTAGAAGAAGAGGGTTTTACTGTAAAGAGCCCTCGAGATGCGATAAAAACAGCTTTTCAGTATGGTTTTATTGAAAATGCAGATATTTGGTTAGAGGCACTTAAAGATCGTAATTTGACAACTCATACTTATGATGAAGAAACCGCAGAGAAAGTAGAGAACAACATTAAACAACGTTATTATCCGATATTAAAATCTTTGTATATCGATTTTAACAAAAAATTGAGTAAAACATGAGTATAGAAAAAACCGGACTATCGAAGGCTAATATTATTGAGATAGTACAGTTCACCCAACGTTTTACAGCAATAGACAAAGTAATACTGTTTGGTTCTAGAGCAAAAGGGACACATAAAGTAGGATCCGATGTTGATCTTGCCATCTCTGGTTCTGCGGTAAGCTACGCTATTATTAATGAGTTATCTTATTTACTTAATGAGGAGTCCACACTACCTTATTATTTTGATCTTATTAATATAGATACTATCAACTCTTCATCTTTACTTACTCATATTAAAGAATATGGAGTGGATTTAAATAAACTAAATGGGTAGTCCGTTACTTATTTACCACTACACACCCTCCCTTATCATATAAACCTAATGAGTCAATTTTCTATTTCATGTATAATTGATGCCTGTTTTTAAGCAGACCTTATCGGTCTGCTTTTTAAATTTATAACGATGAGCATTTACATATTGCCATATTAACGAGATATCAATACGTAAATGCTTAAAATTTCTCATAAAGAGCAACTAATTATGACAACAACTTCATTGCATCACCTTGGTTCGACGCTCCTTTCTCCAAGCTTATCTTTTCTTTCTCAGCAAGTTTCTCAAAGTGTACCTAAAGGTAATAAAGTCTTTTTCTTAGCCCGTGAAGGCTATTGGTTACAACAGGCTTATCAAACTTACAGTGCCGCAAAAGAAGAGGTAGATAACAGTCAATATCTTTTAGTTTCTCGTGCTTTTCTTTTTAAGGTTGGGCTTTCTAATCCTGAATCTTACCCTATTTCATTAAAAGGTGAGTTTAAAGGTACGCTTTATGATCTTATGCGTGCGCGTTTTATGCTAAGTAATTTAAGCATTAATGAAGTATTTACTGAAGAAGAACAAAAGCAAACAGTAGAGCTACCAACAGACATAAGTATGGTAAGCCTTTATTTAGAAAGTCGCCTAGAGAAGTTAACTCAAGTGACTGAAGAAACTCGCTCAACTTATTTTACCTATTTAACGGGCATTGGTTTTTTTGAGCAAGAGACTATTCATATGGTTGATCTTGGCTATAGCGGTACAATTCAAAAATTGATTACAATGTTGTTTAATAAAAACACGGTAGGTCATTATTTGATCGCATCTAACCCTGGTTCATCAATATGTAATGGTCATTCAATGGAAATGATTGGTTATTTGAAAGAAGGGGTGAAGCTGACAGAAGGATATCTTCCTCTTGATCGCTCTATGTTCTGGGAATCCTTACTAACAGCACCTGTAGGGCAGTTTCAGGATATTCGACCTAGTTTATTGCCAGATAGAGAGTTTGATTATTACTATGGTCGAAAAGTAGCAACCCAACATAATTTCCATTTACTTGAGCAGATTTGTGAAGGCGCATTAGAGACACTTCGTTGTCATGCAGAAAATGATATTACATTTACAAAAGAAGAAGTTGAGCTCTTATATACGTCATTTGTGACTAAAAATGGCATGTTACCTAAATCGAGCTGGCCACTTTTCTCTATTGATGATGATATCTCAAGTTATGGCACGGTAGAGCCGTTGGCATTCTTTGGTCTAAAGTAATGAGATTTCAAGAGACGATTAAAAAAAATCACCCTTGGGTAATAAAGAACATACAAAAAAGTAGAATTTTGATGATGTTAGCAAAAATAGTTAAAAAAATAGTCAATAAAATAAGCACTCAGGAAGTTACTAATGCAGTATTAACTTCAGAGCAGCACCATATCCTTAATATGGCTAAGCAACATGGTTTATTTAATTTTGAATGGTATTGTGAGCATCAACAAGCGACGTTTCTGACAGAAGAAGCGGCCTTTGCTGATTATCTATATAAAAGTACATTCTCGACCGCCAACCCTTCTCCTGCATTTTGTACTGAGACATATCATAAAAGTAATATGGATGTATATCATTCTGGTGGTAGCCCTTTAACTCATTATCTAACGACAGGGCAATATGAAGGAAGGCACAATGAAAGCTTTATGCCTAAATTTGAGCCTAAAGATAAGTTATTGCCATCTACAACAGTGTCTGAGATTAAAGAATTAAAAATTGCAGTATGTTTACACGTTTTTTATGAAGACTTTATCGATTATTACGTACATTGTTTGAACCACTTTCCAACCAATGTAGATGTTTATATTAGCCTAAGTAAACCAGAATTTGTGGATACCGCAGTAGAGCGTTTTGGTACGGTTAAAAATGTTAAAAACATCAAAACAGCGGTAGTACCAAACCGAGGGCGTAACTTTGGTCCTATGTTGGTTGAGTTTGCTCAAGACTTACAAGAGTATGATTTATTCTGTCATTTACACTCTAAAAAATCGCTGTATTCGGGTACGGAGCAAAAACAATGGGCTAATTATTTAGGCGAATATTTGCTTAAAGATAATCAAGTTATTACTCGAATGTTGAACCAGTTTGTTGAAGATCCTGAGTGTGGTATCTATTACCCAACGTCATTTTGGATGATGCCTGATTGGGTGAATCATTGGCTGAAGAATAAATCATTTTCAAGTGCTTTAGCTAAAGAGTGGGGCTTAGACATTAATACTGAGTTCCTTGCTTATCCTGTGGGCGGTATGTTTTGGGCTAGACCGGCAGCCTTAACTCAGTTGCTTGATAAAGAGTATCAATATGAAGATTTCCCTGAAGAACCACTACCAAATGATGGTTCTGAACTACATGCTTTAGAGCGTTGTATCGGGCTATTAGCAGAAAAAAATGGCTATAAACAACTGTTCTATTATCCATCTTTAGGTAAATTTACTTATCAACAAGATTTCATGTTCTCAAATTATGTGAACTCTCAAGAGCGACTAACCAATAAACTGCGACCTTTTGAAACGGTTTCTTTTGATGTGTTTGATACCTTGGTTCGCCGAAGTCATCATGTGCCTGATTATGCCAAATTAAAGCTAGGTCAATACTTAGTCAGTCAGGGGCTAGTGAATAATGCTCATGAGCTTGTGAAGTTACGTAATACGTCTGAATTTGAAGTTCGTAAGGCAAAGCAATTTCAAGGTGATGTCACTATTTATGAAGCTTATCAACAATTAGCATCGTCACTGTCATGGTCTGAAGAGCAAGCTAAACAATATGCAGATATGGAGTTTGCTTACGATCTTGATATGATCGAAAGTAAAGATGAAATGGTTGATATCTTGAACAGCTTATTTTTAGCGGGTAAAGAGATTTATATTATTTCAGATACCTACTATACCGAAGCGCAGATAGTTCTTATGCTGAGAAAAGCGGGTGTGACTAATGGCTATAAACTTTACGTCTCTTCTGAGCTGGGTTTACGTAAAGACAGTGGCACCATGTGGGCATTTATTAGTAAGCAACTGAGTGACAATAATAAAACCTCTTTTGTGCATGTAGGTGATAATGCGGTCGCAGATGCTCAAATTCCTGGTGACTTTGGTCTGGCAAATCTTCATATTTTGAATCCTCTTGATAAATGGCAAGCTGCTGGATGGGATAACCCATTTGTTGGTGAGAATGCATTAAATGAGAAAGAGATCATAAAATGGGGGCCTTTGGTCAGTAACTTTGGTCGTTATCCGTTCTTGGGGGAATAAGTGATGAAAAAAACGATATATTTACATGTAGGCCCTCATAAAACAGGGACGACATTACTACAAAAACACTTTTTAGATCATAGCGATACTCTTGCTAAAAATGGGGTGATTTACCCTAGAAACTACATGGCAATTTTTGGGCATCATAAATTTCGTGATCGTTTAGAAAAAAGAACGTTAAATCAGCAAGATATTGATTTTTTTCATCAATCAAAGCATGACTTCTTTATCTCAAGCGAAGATTTCATTTCTTTAAATAAGCCAGATTTTGAGTACCTAAGAGATACTTTGTCTGCCATGAATATTGTTATTATTTATTCATGGCGTCGTGCTAGCTTGAAAATGTATTCGATTTGGCAAGAAATTATTAAACATGGTGGTAGTCAAACTTTTTACGAATACTACTATGATCATCTTGCAAAGCCTGGGCAGAGCCAAATGCTTAGCGCTGATCTTAAAGTAAAAATGTTCTCTGATGTGTTTGGTAAGAATAATATTCAAGTATTGGATTATGACGCATCTGCAAAAAATAAGAGTTTAATTGCTGATATGTTAAGCCTAGTTGGTTTGCCTGCTAATTTACTGCCAGAACCTGAAAGGTCAAAGGCCAGTAATGTCTCGTTATCATCTGAAGATGTTGAGCTTATTCGCGTATTAAATAGTATTTGTGAGAAAAAATATGGCATTTTTGGTAGTGCGGTAAGAGAGTGTATTCTCAGAAATTATGAGGGACTAATGGCCTCTCATGGCTCCTTTTTAAAAGAACATATGAAAAAGCCAAATGACATCAATTTCTGTAGGTAATTATTTTATAGATCACCGTGCAGATGCTCAAATGACACATCACTTTTTAGATAATATTTTTAACTATGAAAAGAGCACAATAGTTAAAAATATCACTATTCCTAATACTATGTGGTTTTTAAATGAAGAGTGTTATTTAAAAGTGAATGCGTTAGCTGAAGAGATAAAAAATAAACTAATATGAATAAAGTAAAAATAGTTGCAATAGCTAAAGATGAAGCGGCTTATTTTTCAGAATGGGTTCACCACCATTTATTTGTGGGGGTGAATTCCATTGATGTGTATGTTAATCGTACAACGGATAATTCTGTTGAAGTGCTCGATAAAATTAGCAAAGCTTACCCTCAAGTCTCAGTTAAAAATGCTGATTGGATTGATACGTGTTCGACTTCTGTGCGATCTGCTATGCAATATATCACTTATGCTAAGGCATTTACTGAAGAAAAAGAGCGTGGGGAGTTCACGCATTTACTGTTTATTGATATCGATGAATTTTGGATTTCGAAAGACTTTAATAAGAAAATTGCTGACTGTATTAATGAGATTGGCTGTGATAACCCAATCGCCTTTGAGTGGTTAAATGAATCACCAGCAATAGAGCCTTTTCAAACGTTATCGCAGACATTATCTGGTGTGCAATCTAATTTAGTAAAAACACTAGTGCCTTTAAACTCTGTGGTAAAGCATATTGATATTCATTTACCAATTTTTGCTGAAGCAACGCCTGCTATATTATTGGCGGATGGCTCTATTGCCTCTCGAAAAGAGGGAATGAAACAAGCAGTGCAAACAGATATTGAAAAGATTAAAGATTACTTTATTTTACATCGCTCAATTCGATCTCATTTTGAGTATGTTTCTTTACTTCTTAAGGGTAACCCTGAGGATGATCATCCGTTTAAGCAAAACCGAAAAGGTATAAAAACATTTGGTAATGATTTTGTTCAGACAGTAGAGTTAAATGAAGTTAACTTTGTGACTTATCAAAACTCTTTTTTAAAATTTCAGCAGAGTTGTGATTATTCTGTAGAGATAGAAGAGGCGAAGGCGTTTGTTACCCAGCGTTATAGTGATTCAATCAAGGCACTAAAAAATAGCATTCATGGTAATTATAATATTTTACGATCTATTTTTTTTGGTGTTGAAATAGATGAAATTAGAGTGCTATTTAAATCGTATCGTATGGATATTATTGAGTCAAAAAGATATACATTGCAAGACTTAAGGCATTTTTATAACGATACTTTTTTTTATGATGAAGATGAAGCTTTTATTTATATATCGTTAGCAAAGAAAGTGCATCCTACTGGTCCTTGGATCAATGACGAATATAACAAGCTAAATAACAAACGAAACAGTAAGTAATTGTTAAATATTATGATTAGATTATTGCCATTACGACTACGTGAAACACTAAGAAGCATAGATTGGTTAGCTAGATTATATCGAAAGTATGTTATTAACATGCCTTTAGATGGTAGCTATGATGAGATTGTAGCGCATCAACAAGTTATGTTAGATAAGGTTGAAGGTAACAATGACATTAGTATTTCGTTGATTGTTCCTACGTATAACCCTGATCTTTCTCTGTTTAAAAAAATGATTCAATCTGTTTGTAACCAAAGTCATCTTAATTGGCAATTGGTTATTGTAGATGACGCATCTCACAATGAGTCTCTTTCTGCTTATTTGTCTGAGTTGAAAAGTGATGAGCGAATTGCTGTCGTTGAGCGTGAAACTAATGGTCATATTTCAGCGGCTTCGAACTCCGGTTTGTCTGTGGCTACAGGCGATTATATAGCTTTATTAGATCATGATGATGAGCTTCATATTCATGCATTAAAAGCGATGTCAGCTGCGATAACTAAAACACCAACAGCTCAAGTTCTTTATAGTGATGAAGATAAGTTTAATCATAAAGGACAGCGAGTATCTCCTCACTTTAAGCCTAAATGGAATCCTGATTTATTGTATTCAATGAATTATGTATCGCATTTGGGTTTGTATCAGCGTGACTTAGTCATGAAAGTGGGAGGTTTTAGAGAAGGTTATGAAGGTAGCCAAGATTACGATCTGCTTTTGCGTTGTGTAAAATTATGCCAAGCGAGCGATATTATTCATGTTCCTTATGTTCTATATCACTGGAG
The DNA here is from genome assembly GCF_052920805.1 of Aliivibrio wodanis. Lineage (NCBI taxonomy): Bacteria > Pseudomonadati > Pseudomonadota > Gammaproteobacteria > Vibrionales > Vibrionaceae > Aliivibrio > Aliivibrio wodanis. The sequence goes on along the minus strand of NZ_JBREXA010000002.1, from coordinate 2,115,332 downwards.
AGCGTTAAGAGGCTCAACAGCGTTTGCTGAATCTGAAAAATCATACTCTGAAAATGCAGGATTAAGAGCGCTACAAGATCATGTTTCTTCATCTGGAGCAAATGTTGAGCTAGGGCTATTACCTAATACTTATAAAGTAAATTGGCCTTTACCTGACAGTAACCCACTGGTTTCTATTATTATGCCAACTAAGAATGGCAAGGCGTTGGTTGAGCAGTGTATTCAATCTGTTTATGAAAAAAATAACTATGCTGAATTTGAAGTATTATTAGTTGATAATCAGTCAGATGAGAAAGAAAGTATCGATTATTTTTCTCTACTTGAGTCTCAGGGGAAGATTCGTCTGCTTTCTTTTCCCCATGCTTTTAATTACTCTGCGATTAATAATTATGCGGTTTCTGAAGCGCGTGGTTCGATCGTAGTATTGATGAATAATGACATAGAAGTAATCTCTGAAAATTGGCTATCTGAAATGGTGTCATTAGTCTCTAGGGATGAAGTGGGCTGTGTCGGTTCGAAGCTTTACTACCCTAATGGTAAAATACAGCATGGTGGTGTAATTATTGGGCTTGGTGGCGTTGCTGGACATTCTCATAAGTATTTCCCTAAAAATAGCCCCGGTTATTTCAAACGATTGAAAGTCGTTCAAAATCTATCTGCTGTTACTGCGGCATGTTTGGCTGTTCGTAAATCTGTCTTTTTAGAGGTAGGTGGCTTAAACGAAGAGAGTCTAACTATTGCATTTAATGATGTGGATTTCTGTTTAAAGGTGCAAGCGAAAGGCTATTATAACGTTTGGTCTCCTTATGTTGAAATGGTTCACCATGAATCAATTAGCAGAGGAGCTGAAGATACCCCCGAGAAACAAGCTAGATTCACAAGTGAGGTTAACTTTATGAAGACCTCATGGGGAGACAGTTTACTTCATGATCCTTGTTATAGTGAGTGGCTCACCTTGGATAGGGAAGACTTTACCTTTAGGTAATGAAAAAGATAAATGAAAAAAATAATTATTCATGCAGGTCCAGGTAAAACGGGAACGTCGGCAATACAGTATTGGTGTGTTAGCCATCGTGAAATATTACAGAAAAATGGTGTTTTTTATCCAGAACATGCTTTAGATAAAAATAAAGTAAGTAATGGGCACATTGGTTTAATAGCAAAAAGAAATGAAGAACAAAAATACATTATAGATGAGAGTAAGCTTAATGTGTTGCTGTCTGAGTTTCAGCTTAGCGGTTGTGATTGTCTATTATTATCTTCTGAGTATTTTGTTGAGCATATCCCAGAGCTACTTAAGTTACTGGATAATAGTAATATTCTCCTTTATTTTCGAGACCCAATTGAACTGCACCAGTCGTCTTATATTCAGAAGGTAAAACGACATCAGTGCAGTGATGCCTATAAAATTCGATCTCACATTAATTATCCAATTTTAAATTTAATGGATAGATTAATGTTAAATGTAGAGAGTGATCGGATTTTTATTCGACCTTATGACGTATCACTTTCTGGATCTAACGATTTAGTTTCTGATTTCTTAAACTTTGTGAAACCTGACTTATCTCTACGAGTGAATTTTCAGAAAAGCACCAGAATAAATGAATCTTATTCGTTTGCTGCGCTAGAGTTTAAACGGCTATGTAATTTCTTTCCGATTGAAAAAATTGAAATGAAGTTAGATTCTATCCTGCAAGAGCTAGAGGGAAGAGAAAGAGATTATTCACTTTTGTCTTATACATCATATAGTCATCATATTGCTAAAATGAAGCTTAAGCTTTCCTCTATACAAGCAAAGTATTCATTAGAACAATCAGGGTTTATGGCTAAATGAAGTGAATGTTTGGTTGTCTAAGCTTGAAAGTGACATGAAAGTGAAGGCATTGCCAGTGTGCTTGTTGGATGATCTTGAAAAAATTGCCAATAAAATAAAGCAGCATGATCCTGTGTTTTTTTCAAAATTAGCTCAAATTATAAGCTTAAACCCATTTATTTATGTAGGTGAGCAGGCGTTCTTTGGTTTGTTTGAGCAGGATAAATTAAGAAAAAGAGATTATTTTTTATTAAAGAAAACGAAAAGAAATTATTCTGAACCCACTGTTTCAACTCCTGATATGTCTGCATTTAATCACCTTAGAAAACGTCTGAATATGGGAACAAGTGTTAATCAGGTTATGATTTATGCTGCAATGGCTGATTTTATGCTTGAATCTGGTGAGAGTGAGATGGCAGAGAAGTTGATTAATAAAGCAATTGAACTTAATCCAACCAATGAACTTGCGTTAACTTTAGTTAATCCTATTAGAATGCAAGCACAGTCTGGTAAGCATGAGAAGTAAGCATGAGAAGTAAGCATGAGAAGTAAGCATGATATAGCTGAGCGCATTAAATCGTTACGTATTGCCAATGTATCAGGAAAACGTCTTGCGATTATTGGTAATGACCTCTCTATTTATGAGAAATTCTATTACTTTGATGATGCACTAAGTGTTGTGCTTTTCGATGGACTTAAGTTTGATAATGATTTGAAATCATTTTTAGAACATTGGAAGAGTGAAGGCTCTCAGTTTGATATCATCATCATGCTATATAGTGATGAGTTAAATGCGATTTATTCTAATTTGTTACATCTGTCTTTGTTGAAGCTCTCTCCATCGTCCTTGTTATGTGTTGATTTTCCTAAGAATAGTCGTTGGTTGTTTGGTGTGAAAGATAGGCAGGCAAGGGTATTTAGTTTATTGAATGATTTTGCAAAAAAGGTCATTAATAGCCATGGTAGAAAGTTAGCTGCAGGGTGTGATTCCTCTTGTGTTTATCATATTCAAGTGAAAAAAAACTATGTTTTCTTGTTAACGGGATCACCAGGAACAGGGAAATCTACATTAGCTTCTTCTTGTTTTTCTGCGTCTGAACTGCCTATTATTTCGGGCGATAAAACGTATAAAGACATTTTTGAAGGAAGAGTAGCGATAAGTGAACAGTCTGATGCTGTAATAAAAGAGGATTTTCAGCCTAACCGTATTTATCGTTTAACTCAGCGTCTATTAGAATCCCAACTAGAGGCTGAATTAGTGGCATGTTGGGTTGATTTAGCAAAGCATCAATCATTTGTATTGGATTCCTGTATTCCGAACATTTTCTTGGAAAAGGTTGAACTAGAGTTTAAGCAGCAAGGCTATATTCCTGTTCGCTTAAATTGGGAGAGTGAACCGACAATGGAAATGGAAGGTTTAACAGAGCAGAAAGTAAGTCAATTTTCTAAGCAGTTAACTAAAGGAACTAGTGTATTACGTGGTTTGTTGTATAAAAATAACCGTTGACTAAATAAACAGTAGGTGTCCGTGTGTTTGATTTTTTTAAAAAAATAATTGCGAAGAAGAGTCGTAAATCTGCTGGAGGTTTTTTTGTTCATATACCAAAAACTGCAGGCACTAGCTTTAGAAAAAGTCTAGAGAATGAAGTCAACGTATTTACTGATTATCCTAAAACACAGTCAGAAATGGTAAAACGAGTTATTTATGACAAAAAAGATAAGTACAGTTTCTTTCAAGAATTAAAAGTAGAAAATAGCTGGTTAGCTGGTCATGTATCGTTTAGGAAGTACAGTTCAATTTATTCGCCTCTTGCAGTATGTACTTTCTTAAGAGATCCCGTTGAGCAAGTTCTCTCTCATTATAATCATTTTGTTACGCATTCAAATTACAACAAAGGGTTGAAGCATTTTATTGGCGAGAGTCGTTTTTGTAATGTTCAATCTAAGTACCTTTCTGGTGTTCCTATTGAGTTGCTAGGATGTGTTGGAATTCAAGAAAGGTATTCTGAATCTCTTGATATGATTAATCATCACTTTAACTTAAATTTGTGTAATTCAAGTAGCAATGTAAACAATAGCAAAACAGTAGCATCACAAGATCTAGATAAAGATTTGCTTGATCTTGTTCTAAGTAAGAATATGGATGATGTTAACTTGTACCGGAAAGCAAAGCTGCTGTTTACTGTTCGGTATGAGGTTTTTTCCCATCGTAAATATGAGTGGGTTCATGGCTATTATTCCCTAGATGATTCGGTCTTATCAGGAATCGCTTATTTTTCTAAATCAGAAACTCCTGTAGAGCTAGAGTTAGAGGTAAATGGTGTGGTAATCGAGAAGTTAACAGCAAAGGAATCGGCAAAGACAGAGCTTGATTTGTTATTACCTAGATTATCCCATGTCGCTTTTTCTTCAGATGTATCTGCAATCGATGATCTTAACTCTTTAGTGATTTATGTATCAGGAACCCGTCAGCAATTAAAACTATTGTGATTAAGAGATGATTGAATTACGTAATTTAACAAAGTATTACCCTTCTGAATTGGGTAATCAGTATATTTTTAAAGATATCTCCATGACCTTACCTGAAGGGCGAAATATTGCTATTTTGGGCTCAAATGGTGCAGGTAAATCTACTTTATTTCGCATTCTTGCTGGTAGCGAATACCCTAATAAAGGAAAAGTGATTACCGATAAATCTATTTCTTGGCCTGTTGCTCTTGCTACTGGGATTCATAGTAAAATGACTGGTCGAGAGAATACTCGTTTTATTGGACGAGTAAATGGTGTAGTTGATTTAGATGAATATGAAAGAAAGGTGAGGGGATTTGCTGAGCTAGCACTTAAATATGATCTACCTGTTCAGACGTATTCTAGTGGTATGAGATCTCGCTTAGCATTTGGTTGCTGTATTGCGATTGATTTTGACGTTTATTTAATAGATGAAGCGACTTCGGTTGGTGACCAAAAATTTAAACGCAAAGCAAAGCAAGCCTTACTGAATAAAAGTAAAACAGCCAATGTGATCATGGTAAGCCATGATATGGATGAAATCAGAGAGTTTTGTGATAGCGCGATTATTTTACATCAAGGTGAATTGACCTTTTATGGTGATTTAGAAGAAGCACTGACGGTTTATCAAGAGTTGTAATAATGTCTATTTTTGTTTTATGTGTCTTTATTGTTACTATTGCGGGCCTTATTAAATTTCAAAATTACCCTGAGCGTATTTTTGGAGCGACATTGTTGGTTCTTTATATCTCCGAATCAGTAACAACGGAGCAGCTCATTGGCAGTTTTTCTAATCGAGGGCTATTGACGCTTATTTTATTAATGGTGTGCTCATTAGCATTAGAAAAAACTCGCATTCTCAGGTTGATTGCTAAAGCTGTTATCAAACCCAATTATTACACGACCTGGATTCGGTTATTCGGGTTAACGACGATAGCCTCAGCCCTGCTAAATAATACTGCTGTTGTTTCTACTATGTTAGCGCCAATTCGTAATAACCCTTATCACGCTGCAAGTAAATTATTACTTCCTCTTTCTTATGCTGCTATTTTGGGTGGTACATTAACTCTGGTAGGAACCTCTACTAACTTAATTGTAAATAGTTTAGTTATTGATGCTGGCCTTCCCTCGCTGCGATTTTTTGACTTTACCTTAGTGGGAAGCTGTGTTGTTTTATCATGTGGTATTGTCTTGCTGTTATTGAGTCGATTTTTACCTGAACATAATGTTATTAGTGAAGATGTAGAAAATTATTTAATAGATTCGAAAGTTAAATCAGGGTCTTCATTAATTGGTAGAAGCATTGAAGATAATGGACTAAGGCATTTAGAGTCTCTATTTTTAGTTGAGGTGATTCGACAAGAGAGGCTGCTGAGCCCGGTAGCTCCTAGTGAGATAATTCAAGAAGGTGATCGTTTAGTATTTAGTGGTGATGTCACTAAAGTGATGCAACTTAATCAATTCGATGGCTTATCTTTATTTGCGCATGAGAATGGCTTACCACTAGCCAATTTGACGGAAGTGGTCGTTCGTCCTGAAAGTATTCTATTGGGAAAGAGTTTAAAGCATGCCGGATTTCGTGCTTTGTTTGATGCCGCGGTAGTGGCTATTAAGCGAGATGGTGAGCCGGTTTCTGGTAAGCTAGGCGATGTTATTATTCAGGCGGGTGATTACTTGGTACTAGCCGTTGGTAAGGATTTTAAAACTCGTAAAAATGTGAGTAAGAACTTTATCGTCGTAAGTGGTGTTGAACCTGATAGCATGCTTAGTGGTGCCAAAGAATGGCTAGCGGTAGGTGGTTTTTTTGGGGCGATCGCATTAGCTGCATTTGGTGTGGTTTCATTATTTAAAGCGATGTTTTTATTGCTTGGTGTTTTTTTGGTTAGTTCATGTTTATCCCCATCTGAAATTATACGCCGTTTACCAGTGAACATTTGGGTGGTGATTGCTTCGGCCTTATGTCTTTCCCAAGCTTTAAGTAATAGCGGTTTATTATCGATGCTTGATGAGGTAATACGCCATTACTCTAGTTCATTGTCTCCTTTAGCAGCGTTAATTATTATTTATGTATTAACGTGGTGGTTAACAGAGCTAGTCACTAATAATGCGGCAGCTGCGTTACTGTTTCCAATCGCATATGGAGTCTCGCTAAGTTTAGATGCAAATCCAATGGCGTTTATTATGGCGGTGGCATTTGGTGCTAGTGCCAGTTTTGTTAGCCCTTATGGTTACCAGACAAACCTAATGGTCTTTAATGCGGGGCAATATAGTATTAGAGACTTTATGAAAATAGGGTTTCCTCTAAGTTTGGTTTATGGAGTAGCTGCTATCAGTGCTATTTTATGGGTGTTTGGGTTATAATTTTTTCAATTCAATTTTTAATGATTAGGGACAGTGAATGAACATTTCACCATCACGTATGACACATTTAAAGCAGCTAGAGGCGGAGTCGATTCATATCATTCGTGAAGTTGCTGCAGAGTTTGATAACCCGGTAATGCTTTACTCTGTTGGTAAAGATTCTTCGGTTATGCTGCATTTAGCAAAAAAAGCGTTTGCACCTGGCATTCCTCCCTTCCCTCTTATGCACGTTGATACTACGTGGAAATTTAAAGAGATGATCCAGTTCCGTGATTACATGGCGGAAAAAGTGGGTATGAAGCTGATTGTTCATAAAAACCCTGAAGGTGTTGAAATGGGTATTAACCCGTTTGTTCACGGTTCATCTAAGCACACTGATATCATGAAAACTCAAGGCTTAAAACAAGCATTGGATATGAACGGTTTTGATGCGGCTTTTGGTGGCGCACGTCGTGATGAAGAGAAATCTCGTGCTAAAGAGCGTGTTTACTCTTTCCGTGATGAACACCACCGTTGGGACCCGAAAAATCAACGTCCTGAGTTATGGAACATCTATAACGGTAAAGTGAATAAGGGCGAGAGTATTCGTGTATTCCCTCTTTCTAACTGGACTGAGCTTGATATTTGGCAGTATATCTACCTAGAAAGCATTGAAATTCCTGAGTTATACCTATCAAAACCTCGCCCAGTTGTTGAGCGTGACGGTATGTTAATCATGGTTGATGATGAGCGTATGGAGCTGAAAGAAGGCGAAGTTGCTGAGGAGAAGATGGTACGTTTCCGTACTCTTGGCTGTTACCCATTAACGGGTGCGGTTGAATCTGAAGCGACAACGCTTCCAGAAATTATTCAAGAAATGCTACTTACTACGACATCTGAGCGCCAAGGCCGAGCAATCGATCATGATTCTTCTGGCTCGATGGAGAAGAAAAAGCGCGAAGGGTATTTTTAAGAGCAGAGGCGAGAAGCGGGGACGGACTTCGTCCTGCGAGAGGCGAGGAAAAGCAAAGAGCTTTGTTTTTTGAATGATATCAATTAATTAAGGATTAATGAGGTTTGACACTAGCTTCTCGCAGCGAAGCGATCTCAAATCTCGGTTCTCAATATGACTCCATATGAAGTAAAACAAAACGATTCAGTTAGCGATGATGTGGTGTGGCATAACTCTACGGTTACCCATGCAGATCGCGCTAAACAGAAAAACCAAAAGCCAGTGGTACTTTGGTTCACCGGGCTTAGTGGCTCAGGTAAATCAACAGTGGCTAATGCGGTTGAAAGTAAATTGTTAAGCCTAGGTAAGCACAGCTATTTACTTGATGGCGATAATGTTCGTCATGGATTAAATAAAGACTTGGGCTTTAGTGATAAAGACCGTGTTGAAAACATTCGTCGTATTGGTGAAGTAGCTAAGCTGTTTGTTGATTCTGGTGCGATTGTGTTAACGGCGTTTATTTCTCCGTTTATTGCTGATCGAACTCAGGTACGTGAATTACTCAGTGAAGACCAATTTTTAGAGGTGTTTATTGATACGCCTTTAGAAGTGTGTGAGCAACGTGATCCAAAAGGCTTATACAAAAAAGCTCGCGCAGGTGAGATCAAGCATTTCACCGGTATTGATTCAGAATATCAAGCGCCAATCAACGCTGAGATCCATGTACAAACAGCGAACAAATCAATTGAAGAGTGTGCTGAGCAAATTGTTAGCGCATTAATAACAAAAGAATATATTTAAGAGCAGGGGGCGAGAAGCGAGAGTGGACTTCGTCCTTCGAGATGCGAGGGAAGAGCAAAAGCAGATTCCGGATAGTTCGTCCCTCACTTCCGGAATGACGGATTACGTTCTAATATGACACTTGTGCTATAGCGATGGTCGTTGTCGTCATCCCGGAAACGAGAGAGAGCAAAAGCAGATTCCGGATAGTTCGTCCCTCACTTCCGGAATGACGGATTACGTTCTAATGTGACACTTGCGCTATGGCGATGGTAGTTGTCGTCATCCCGGAAACGAGAGAGAGCAAAAGCAGATTCTGGATAGTTCGTCCCTCACTTCCGGAATGACGGATTACGTTCTAATGTGACACTTGTGCTATAGCGATGGTCGTTGTCGTCATCCCGGAAACGAGAGAGAGCAAAAGCAGATTCCGGATAGTTCGTCCCTCACTTCCGGAATGACGGATTACGTTCTAATGTGACACTCGCGCTATGGCGATGGTCGTTGTCGTCATCCCGGAAACGAGGAACGAGTTATCCGGGATCTAAAGGAGTATAAGTATGAAAGAATCTTATGTTTATATTCTGATGTCAAAAAATAAACAGGTGCTTTATGTTGGAGTCACAACTCAGTTGAAACAAAGGGTTTGGCAGCATAAAAATGGTGTTACTCCAGGATTTACAAGCAAATATCATGTTCATGACCTTGTTTACTATGAAGTATTTGATTTATTAGAAAATGCTATTCTACGAGAGAAAAAGCTGAAAAAGTGGAAGCGAGATTGGAAGGATAAGTTGATTTTGGATTTTAACCCTAATCTATCTGACCTTTATTACGAGATCTAAAAGCAGATTCCGGATAGTTCGTCCCTCACTTCCGGAATGACGGATTACGTTCTAATGTGACACTTGCGCTATGGCGATGGTAGTTGTCGTCATCCCGGAAACGAGGAACGAGTTATCCGGGATCTAAAAACTCAAATTATTATCGGAGAAAGAATTGGTTATATACCGCCAGAGCTTTCTTACAAATTAAAAGATGAGTGCGAAGAAATATCTAAAATTCTTGGTGCTCTAATTCGAAATATTAATTGATAGGTTAAGTAAGACTTTAACCTATCTAATAAAAGTTTAATGGAACGTTATGGCTGAATCGAATGACACCTCGTCTCTCGATTCTCGCCTCTCGATTCTATTCCGGAGGAACAATGTCTCACTCTTCAGAACTCATCGCTACGGATATCGAAGCGTATTTAAAAGTACATGAAAATAAAGATCTACTGCGTTTCTTAACGTGCGGTAACGTGGATGATGGTAAATCAACACTAATTGGTCGTCTGTTATTTGATTCAAAATTAATTTATGAAGATCAAATGGCGGCTATCGAGAAAGATTCTCAAAAGTTTAATACAACAGATGGTGACTTTGATTTAGCTCTGCTAGTAGATGGTCTGCAATCTGAACGTGAGCAAGGCATTACCATTGATGTGGCTTACCGCTATTTCTCTACAGATAAGCGCAAGTTTATTATTGCAGATACTCCAGGGCACGAGCAATACACTCGTAACATGGTTACTGGTGCATCAACGTGTGATTTAGCGATTGTAATGGTTGATGCTCGTCGTGGTATTCAAACGCAAACTCGTCGTCATAGTTATATTTGTTCTTTGCTAGGTATTAAGCACATTATTGTTGCGATCAACAAGATGGATTTAATGGAATATAGCCAAGAAGTGTATCAACAGATTAAAGCTGATTACCGTGAAATGGCGAAAAGCTTTAATATTGATGATATTCGTTTTGTACCTATTTCAGCCTTGAATGGTGATAACGTAGTGAACCCAAGTGAAGCGATGGATTGGTATCCAGGTGCAACACTAATGAAACTGCTTGAAACGGTAAAAGTTGATCAAGATAAAAATCTTGAGCACATGCGTTTCCCTGTTCAATATGTGAATCGTCCAAATCTAGATTTCCGTGGTTTCTGCGGTACATTAGCCTCAGGTCTTGTTCAAGTCGGCGACGAAGTGACAGCCATTCCTTCTGGTAAATCATCAACAGTGAAATCTATTTATACTTTTGATGGTGAGTTGGATTCCGCTCAACCAGGGCAAGCAATTACTATTACCCTTGAAGATGAAATTGATGTTTCTCGCGGTGATATGCTAGTGCATAAAGGCCATGAACCATCGACAACGAGTGAGTTTGATGCTCATATTGTGTGGATGGATGAAAACCCATTACGTACACAGAAAGAATATACTTTTAAGTTTGCAACTAAATCTTGCGCGGGCAAAATTTCACAACTTGAACATAAAATTGATGTGAATACACTTGAGCAGCACATCGAGAAGTATGATTCTTTAGAGCTAAATGAAATCGCATTAGCTGCAATTAGTTTAACTGATAAAGTAGCGATTGATGAATACCAAAACCTTCCTCAAACAGGGGCGTTTGTTGTTATTGACCGTCACACGAATGTTACTGTTGGTGCAGGCATGGTTTCTGCTCTTCGAAGCGAAGCGTCTTCGGATCTAGTTTCTCGAACTTATTCTTCTGCTGAAAAAGAATTGAATGCATATGTTCGTAAACATTTTCCTGAATGGGGTTGTGGTGAGATCTAAATAAACCACTACTTAGATTACTATGAACCAAAAAAAGCTCGCTATATCAGCGAGCTTTTTTGTGTTTAAAATTTAGCGATAAGTTTCTTAATATAACTAGTTAGTCGCCAAATATAAGCTAAACAAAGATAGTAAATACCAAATAATAAGATGAATGAATAGAACATTATGCTTTCTGATATTTCAACAGACTCAGCCCAAATACCAAACGTTGCGCATAATAAAGCACTAGTACAAATTAGAAATAATGAAGCTGAAGAGCTTAATCCTAGGTGCTGGCAAATATGGTGTAAATGTTCTTTATCAGGTTTAAAAGGCGATTTTCTTTGTTTTATACGGCGAATCATTACTGCCGTCATATCCATTAAAGGGATTGCAATTAACCACAGTGCAGTTACTGGACGTAATGGTGGTTGACTGTTATTTTGGCTTGATAACAATAATAACCAGATCACGGTAAAACCGATTAACATGCTGCCAGCATCCCCCATGAACACTTTTCTTTTTTTTCCAAAAGCCCCCAGGTTAAATAAAATATACGGTAGTGTTGCGATACAAAGGATAAGACAAAAATAAGCTAATGACTGCTCTCCATGAGATGCCAGTATAAAACCTAAACTCCCAAAGGTAACACTAGATAATCCCCCAAGTAAGCCATCCATTCCATCTACCATATTAAAGGCATTAATAGCGCCAATGACGGCAAAAACAGTAATAATATAGCCAGAATGTCCTAATGTAACATTTCCAAAACCAAACATATTACCTAATGATTCTAGATTTGTATCAGTAAAGTACATCATTAAGATAGATATAATTGTCTGGATTAAGAATCTAAATTTAAAGCTGATATCATATTTATCATCAATAGCACCGATGAAAGTGAGAGCACAAATACAAAAAATATAAAGTTCAGAATGGGGCAATAAAGTTGGATTATTATACAAGTATTGAACGATTATCAAGCAGGTGGAAATTCCTCCAATAAGTGGAATTTGACCTATATGCCGTTTTCGCTCATTAGGTTTATCAACTAAGCCAATTTTACGGGCAGCTTTGCGTAAGATAAAGAGATACGCTAAAGAGGAAATGAATACAAAATTTAAATCTAATAGCATAATAAATTACAGCGTTAGCGTTAAATAAAAGGAGAAAGGTATCAATGAAGACCCTTCAAGCAAGCGGATAATTATATCATTGATTGTTTATTAGAAGGAGCGTAAATCCATTTCATTATGTAAACAAATAGTCAATTACTTTTCTTTTGCGCCACTCCTTCTGCTATTCTCCCAAGGTCTTAGGCTATTTTGTGAGTTTACCCATGTCGCTTCCCCCAATACTTTTTGCACAACAAACATCATTTGAACATATGGTGATCTTTTCTGTTTTGAGCTGTGAATCAAATACACTAGCTAACGTAAAAAAAACCGCTGTGCAGCTATCGCCATTGGATGAAAATGAAGTTGTTCAGGCTTTAGATGAGTTAATTGAACAGAAATTATTGCAGAAAGAGGGGAGTAAAATAGTTTTCACACCTCAAGGATTTGCTAAAGGGTTGATTGCTGTCGCTCATGTTGATAGTGAGAGTATAGACAGTTTGATGAGGGCTAATGCAGGCACCGATAAGGCTCCTTATGCTGGTCTATTTGCTTTCTTACTAGGGCATGATTGGTTTGTTACTTCAAGCAAGTTACTGACTTTATTTTCAGAATTAACCGAACAATCTTTGAGTTTGTGTTCAGACTCAAGTAGCTGGCATTTAAATGGCTATATGTGGGAAACCATGTTTGCTCAAATCATGATGAGTAACTGGTATTGCTTGATGATGGAACGCCCCAATAAAGATGAGTTTGAAGTGGCTTTAGAGGTACTCGGTGATTGGCATCTCAATCAATTTGATGTGAATTTTTCATTTGATAAATGGTGCTTTGCGAACAAGATAAAAAGTAATCACCTATTTGATTCACCTCACTTTGATAGTGCTTACCTTACTCATCGAAACCAATTTCGTCCTTTAGAATCATCAAAGCTCTCTTTTACTCATTTATGTGACTTGGCTTTAGTTAGTGTTCTCGACCCTTCTTTATTACCTAAAGTAAAAGAGAATTTAACGATGGCGCTTCATCATATGCCGCCCTTGTCTGCGACCTATTGGCAACAATCGATTGACTTTATTACTGCGAGTGATGAGGTATTAATTCAACACTTTGAAAATCCTGATCGTTGGTTGGCTTCTTTAGTAACTAAGCAAACGTTAGGAAATAAACAAGGCCAAATCGCATGGGGGCGAATGTTGATTGAGTCGATTATAGCTTATCGTTTACGTGATAATACCGATGTATGGATTGGCTTAATGACATTGGCTAAGAATCAAGTGGTGACTACATTACTTGAGTCTACTGAGAACTTTGCGTTGGCGCAGGTAGCCAAGAATGCGTTAGCAAGATTGGTTGATCAAGAAACCCCATTAATTCATGTCGCTTCTCCTTGGCAGCAGTGGCTAACGCGTATTGATGGTGTATTAAATACTCAAGTTGCAAGTAAAGAACGGTTAATTTGGCAACTTGAGCCGTTAGCAATGAAGGTTGATGCCAAAATACAGGTTAAGAATAAGCGTGGTTGGAGTCAGGGACGAAAAGTCGCTTTAGATAAGTTTGGTTATAAACATAAAGAGCTGTTGAGCCCAAGTGATACGGCAATTCTTTCTGCTGCCTCTTATGACGGTATGATATGGGGTGGTGGCTCAAAAGTGACTAAGCCGGTTGCTCATGCCTTGTGTGATGCTGATAATCTTTATGATCATAATGGTGAACAAGTCTCTTTTTATCGAGATACGCCTCTATTAGTGTGGCACTCAGTCGGTGAAGAGTTGGCATTTGAGGTATACCCTTATTATTCCGAGCGTACTTGTGCTCAGCCTTGGTTGTATAAATCTGATGGCAGTGTGTTTCGCTTTATTGATGCGCCTGAGCAGTTAACCGAGTTTTTGGAAGAGTTAAGAGATCGTGATCCGCATTTTCCTGCTACTCAAACGGCAGAGTTAATTTCTGTTTTGGGTGATAACGTACATTGGTTTGATACTGATGAACAGCAAGGGACGGTCAAACGAGGTGAATGTGTTACTGAGCCTCAACTGTGGCTAGCTTGGAATGGACTGTCGTTGGATGTCGCCATTGAATATGGTTCGCAAGATAACAGCGTGAGTTGGCCTCCTGGTAAAGGAGCTGAGTGGGAAAGTGGTTTTAATGGCATTTGGTATCAACGTGATCTTGCTAGTGAAAAGCGTCAAGCCAAATTGTTAGTTAAAGAGCTAGGTTTAGAAAAAAGCAAAGAGTTTACTTGGCAAATTAAAGGTGAATCAGCATTAGAGTTTATTACTCAAATTGATGGTGATTTAAGTGCGGCTTTGCATTGGAAAGCGGACAGTCAGCAAGTAAAGGTGATTGGGGTTGATAATTTTTCAATGTCGATCAATCAAAAGCAGAATTGGTTTGAGGTTGATGGTCGAGTCAATATTGATGGCGATTTAGAGATGGATCTTCGTCAATTATTAGCGCATCACCGTACTGGTTTCGTGAGTTCTGATAATTCGTCATTAACGGTATTAATTTCTGAGCAGTTACGTCGCCAATTGAGTTTATTGGATAGCTTGGTTAATGACGATCATTTGGTTGATCAACGCATGGCGTATCCGTTGCAAAAATTGGTCGAGTCGATGTCGGCCAACAGTGATGACGCGTGGGATCAATTAGTTAATGAATGGCGGGTAAAACCAGAGTTAGATGCTGATTTGTTACTGCCATTACGAGATTATCAAACAGAGAGTGTGCTGTGGGCGGCGCATTTATCACAACATGGTTTTGGTGCTTGTCTTGCTGATGACATGGGTTTAGGTAAGACGCTACAAGGGTTAACCTTATTGAGTCATTACCGTGAGCAAGGCCCAAGTTTGGTGGTGTGCCCTAAATCGGTATTGACCAATTGGCAACAAGAAGCAGAACGTTTTACACCTAATTTAGTGATGATTGATTTAGAAGCGTGTGATGATCGTTTAGCGGCAATTAAAGCGGCTGGCCCAAGTGATGTGGTGGTTCTTAGTTATGGTTTAGTGACGCGTTTAGCTGAAGCATTAAATGATATTGAGTGGAATTGTGCGGTGCTTGATGAAGCTCAGCAGATTAAAAACCCACAAGCGAAGCGTTCAAAAGTGGTGTTTGGATTACAAGCTGCGCACCGTTTTGCTTTATCGGGAACGCCTGTTGAAAACCATTTAGTTGAGTTGTGGAGCCTGTTTTCTTTCTTAAACCCTGGTTTGCTTGGTGATCTTAAATCGTTCCGTTCTAAATACTCACAAGCTGCGAAGCAACAGCAAGATATGTTGAGATTAAAAGCCTTGGTGAGCCCATTTATTATGCGTCGTACCAAAGCGGAAGTATTAACAGAGTTACCTGCAAAAACAGAAGTGGTTCATCATGTTGAGTTATCAAATAAAGAACGTACGGCTTATGAAGCGGTAAGAAAAGAGTCTTTAGCTAATTTAAAGAGTGAATCAAGCCGTGGTGTGGTTGAGGTGTTTGCGGCACTAACCAAATTGCGTCAGATCTGTTGTGATCCGAGTTTGGTTTTTGATTCGATGAAAGAGGAAACAAGCACCAAGTTAGCTGAAGCACAGAGTTTGATAGAAGAAGCATTAGATGGTGATCATAAGGTATTGGTGTTCAGTCAATTTGTTGGAGTTTTGCAACGCTTTTCAGCGCAGTTAACAGAGTCGAATATTTCGTTCAGTTATCTTGATGGAAAATTGAGTACTAAAAAGCGTCAGGCGGCAATTGATGCGTTTAAAGATGGCACTAATTCAGTGTTTTTGATCAGTTTAAAAGCCGGCGGTACAGGGTTGAACTTGACGGAAGCTGATACGGTGATTCACATTGATCCTTGGTGGAACCCTGCGGTGGAAGATCAAGCCAGTGACCGTGCCTATAGAATGGGTCAACAAAAGCCTGTAACGGTTTATCGTTTAGTGACTAATAATACCATTGAAGAGAAGATCATCGCTTTGCATCATGATAAGCGTGATCTGGCTGATCAAGTGTTGTCGGCAAGTTCGAGCAGTAAGACGTTAGACCCACAGCAGCTGTTAGGGTTGTTGGAGGGGTAAGAGCTTGAAATACAGGTTTCAGGCGCTGCGCTTAAAGGGTTCAGGGGTGATCGTTGTAGGTAAAGCGATCTATAATACTGTTCCCTCCCCTTAATAAGGGGAGGGTTTATTTTGATGATGGTTGAATCGAGTGAATAGTTAACTTGATGCTGCTTTAAGTATTAATGATCGTGAGCTTCACCTGCCCCTTTAGGATAACGAATAGACTCAACTAGATCTTGAACATCTTTTGGTACTTCTGCGGTTACTTTATTTACTACAATCGACACTATGAAGTTCACACACATACCTAGCGTACCGATCCCTTCTGGGCTGATACCAAACCACCAGTTGTCAGGTGTGCTTGCAGCAGGATTAATGAACTTAAAGTAAACGATGTAAGCCGTAGTAAAGGTAACCCCAGCGACCATACCTGCAATCGCGCCTTCCTTATTCATCTTCTTATAGAAAATACCTAAGATAATAGCAGGGAAGAAAGAGGCCGCAGCCAAGCCGAACGAGAAGGCAACCACCTCTGCAACAAAGCCTGGTGGATTTATCCCTAAATAACCAGCCCCAATGATGGCTACGATGGCTGCAAGGCGGGCAGCGAGTAGTTCTTGTTTATCAGTCATGTTTGGCTTAAAGCCTTTTTTCAGTAAATCATGAGAGATAGAAGTCGAGATTACCAGTAATAAGCCTGCAGCCGTTGATAATGCAGCAGCTAAGCCACCGGCAGCCAACAAGGCAACAACCCAGTTTGGTAAGTTTGCTAGTTCAGGTGATGCTAGAACGATAATATCTCGGTTGATGTCCATTTCATTACGCTCATCACCAGAGTAGAACATTTTACCATCGCCATTTTTATCTTCCCAACCAACTAGACCCGTGTCTTCCCAGTTTTTATACCAACTCGGAGCATCCGCAGCTGCAACACCTTGGTTATCGGTTCCATTAATGGTTTCAATCATATTTACACGAGCAAACGCGGCAACCGCAGGAGCTGTTGTGTATAAGAATGAAATAAACAGTAACGCCCAACCTGCAGAGATACGTGCATCTTTAACACGAGGTACAGTGAAAAAACGAATAATTACATGAGGAAGACCCGCAGTACCTACCATTAGTGCAGCACAGATAAAGAATACGTCAACCATGCTCTTAGAGCCGTCGGTATAAGGTGTAAACCCTAGCTCAGTAGTCAAGCCATCGAGTTTATCCAGTAGGTATACCTCTGAACCGGTAACTGTAGAGCCCATACCAACTTGAGGGAATACATTACCCGTCATCATGATTGAGGTGAAAACAGCAGGAACAAGGAAGGCGAAAATGAGAACACAGAATTGAGCTACCTGCGTATAAGTGATGCCTTTCATGCCGCCTAATACCGCATAGAAAAATACGATCCCCATACCAATGATGATGCCGATGTTAATGTCAACTTCTAGGAATCGAGAGAACACAACACCAACCCCACGCATTTGCCCTGCCACATAAGTGAAAGAGACAAAGATGGCACAGAATACAGCAACCATACGAGCAGTGCGTGAGTAGTAACGCTCACCGATAAAGTCGGGCACAGTGAACTTACCAAATTTACGCAGGTAAGGGGCAAGACAAAGTGCTAATAATACATAGCCGCCAGTCCAACCCATTAGATATACAGCGCCATCATAACCAACAAAGGAAATGATACCCGCCATTGAAATAAATGACGCAGCCGACATCCAGTCAGCGGCGGTTGCCATGCCGTTGGCTATTGGGTGAACCCCACCACCTGCAACATAGAATTCACTGGTTGATCCAGCGCGAGCCCATATCGCAATACCGATATAAAGGCTGAAAGTGATACCTACTAATATAAACGTCCAAGTTTGGATATCCATGCTAATTCCTCTAGTCTTCTTGTACGTTGTATTTTTTATCTAGTGCGTTCATGCGAGCCACATAGATAAAGATCAGGGCAACAAAGGTATAAATTGAACCTTGTTGTGCAAACCAGAAGCCTAATTTAAAGCCACCAATTTGAATCGTATCCAGAGCATCTACAAATAAAATGCCTGCGCCAAATGAGACGGCGAACCAGACGAAGAGTAGCCCTCCCATTATTCCTAGATTTTCCTTCCAATAGGCTTGTGCTTGTTCTTTTGTTTCGAACGCCATAGCCGGCTCCTTTTTGATGTTAATAGAATGTAACCAAAAAGAGATTAGCAGTGAGTGAGTAAGAAAACAGTGCAACTTTAGTCGAGCAGATAAAGAAAAACGCCCAAAATATGAGCGTTTTATGTGAGGTATGTAGGAAATTTATTATGTTGAGTTTATGTTAATTAATACCAAGGTCTAAGGCGTTATAAATCATTAAAAGTAGAAATCTTTAATACCCATAAGAAGATTATTTACTGCCACCGCTGCTAAAATCAATCCCATTACGCGACTAATTATTGCAGCACCAACGTTGCCAATGATTTTATGAATAAAGGTTGCACCAAGTAATAAACATAAGGTAATGACCAAAACTACAATCATTACCGCGGCAGTAATTGATTGATCTATAAAAGAATAGCGAGAGTTATCCGTTAGCATAACGATGGCCATCATTGCGCCAGGCGAAGCTATTGATGGAATAGCTAAAGGATAAACGGCTAAATCAGCCAGATCAGAGTGGCTAATATCTTCACTCATTTTCTGCTCTTGATCTGGCTTGCTTTCACCAAAAATCATTGTTAGCGCAAAAATTAATAGTACTAATCCACCGGCAACTTGAAAGGCAGGTAGAGGAATTTGCATTGCTTCTAAGAGAAGTTGGCCAATAATAAGAAAAAATAGCAGTACAGAAGTCGCAATTGCAACAGCTTTAAGAGCCACTACTTTACGTTGCTTAGCGGTTAGATGTTGGGTTTGTGAAAGATAGACAGGCACTGATCCGATAGGATCGATAACTGCCCAAAGAACAACGAATTGAGTAATGAGGATACTTATCATGGGCTCTCCCAGAGGTTAGGTTACGCAGAGGGATTAAAATATGAGTAGGTAACCTAACTTATTTTAACGGCTAGAGTGTTATATCAAGGTTAACTTTCTGTTTGTTGTAGCAAAATAACCGCTTGAGTACGATTCTTAACACCTAGTTTCCTAAATATTGCAGTCATATGTGCTTTTATCGTGGCTTCTGATACTTCTAAATCATAAGCGATTTGTTTATTGAGCAAGCCATCAGACAGCATACCAAGCACTTTATATTGCTGAGGAGTAAGACTGGTTATTTTAGTTGCGAGATCATCGCACGCGGCTGAGTTCTTAATTGAGCCTTCTGGGAAATAAGAGTCACCATCCAAAATTTGATTGAGGGCAGAAATAAGAGATTTCATGTCGCTTGATTTAGGAATAAAGCCGAATGCGCCATGACTTTTTACTTGAGAGACAATGCTAGCTTCTTCACTGGCTGAGACCACCACAATCGGTAAATCAGGATATTGGGATCGTAAATGAATTAATCCTGACATGCCGTTACTGGCCGGGCATTTTTAAATCCAATAGCAGTAAATCTGGATCGGGCTCTTTTTCTAATACAGTAAGTAACGCATCAAGAGAGTCGGCTTCGAGTAGGTTTGCGCCACTAAGTGCCATATGAATGGATTGAAAAAGTGCATTGCGAAATAAGGGATGATCATCCGCGATAATAATGGTGTAGTTGTCGTCCATGGCTACAATATTCCTCATAAGTTATAAAATAAAATTAACACCTTACGTCCTCCTGAGCAATTTTTAGACGCTAAAGTCTGCGCTGCCTCTCTAACTCACTTCTTGTTTTCGATAAAACAGAACTGATCCCGAGATCTTATTATTTAAAACGAATTAATTTCCAGCTCTAGACAATTAAACGAAACGAAACTAAACTTCTTTCAAATCGAAACTTATTGAGTTTTTTATGTCGAAGAGAAACACCAAACAACGCCGTCATATGATCCTATCTTTATTAATAGAGAAGGGTGAAATTACTGTTGAAGAGCTTTCCGAACTCTTTGATATCTCAGAAGTGACTATTCGTAAGGATCTAACAGAGTTAGAGAAGAATGGCTTACTAATGCGTAAATATGGTGG
The DNA here is from genome assembly GCF_052920805.1 of Aliivibrio wodanis. Lineage (NCBI taxonomy): Bacteria > Pseudomonadati > Pseudomonadota > Gammaproteobacteria > Vibrionales > Vibrionaceae > Aliivibrio > Aliivibrio wodanis. The sequence continues at coordinate 2,095,078 of NZ_JBREXA010000002.1, read as the reverse complement.
GGCGGTATTAATGCCTTCGAATATTATTCAAGAAGATACCAGTGAAGAAGTTTCGAATCGAAAGTTACCTCTGGCCATTTCAGCGGTTGAACTGATTAAAGATCATAACCGGATCATTATTGATAGTGGCAGCACAACAGCGGCATTAATTAATCAATTATCGAAACGAAATGGCTTAGTAGTGATGACAAATTCATTGCCAGTCGCCAACGCATTGCAAGAGATTGAAAATGAGCCAACGTTATTAATGACAGGTGGAACATGGGACAGTCATTCTGACTCATTTCAAGGCCAAGTGGCAGAATCCGTATTACGATCCTATGATTTTGATCAGCTGTTCATTGGTGCTGATGGGATTGATTTGGAACGCGGAACAACCACATTTAATGAATTAGTGGGTTTAAGTCGCGTGATGTCTGAAGTGGCTCGTGAAGTGATTTTAATGGTGGAGTCAGAAAAAATTGGCCGAAAAATCCCTAACGTTGAATTGCCATGGGATAGCATTGATGTACTGATCACCAATAATGATTTAAGCGAAGAACATCAGAAAAAAATTGAATCACATAACGTACGAGTCATTAGAGCTCAGTGATTTAATTCCTCAATAAAGAATATTAATAATGGGCTTTTTGTTGCCAGCTCATTATCTAGACCAATCGCATTAGAATGATTGGTATAACTGAATTTAAAAATATAATAATGGAGTACTGCCATGTGTGGAATCGTAGGTGCTGTTGCACAAAGAGACGTTGCTGAAATTTTAGTGGAAGGGTTACGCCGTTTAGAATATCGCGGCTACGATTCAGCGGGTGTTGCCGTGGTTGATGCTGATGGTAACTACACACGCTTACGTCGTTTGGGTAAAGTAAAAGAACTAGCGAATGCGGTGGAAGAGTCACACGTAGTCGGTGGTACTGGTATTGCCCATACTCGTTGGGCAACCCATGGTGAACCTTCTGAAATTAATGCGCATCCTCATGTCTCTGGCGATATTACTATTGTTCACAATGGCATTATTGAAAACCACGAATCACTACGTACGCTATTAAAAGAACGTGGCTATGTATTTGAATCTCAAACCGATACTGAAGTTATCGCTCATTTAGTCGAGTGGGAATTACGTACTTCTAATTCATTAATTGAAGCGGTACAAAAAACAGCGACTCAACTTGATGGCGCGTATGGCACAGTAGCAATGGATCGTCGTGATCCTGAGCGTTTAGTTGTTGCTCGTTCTGGTAGCCCAATTGTGATTGGTCGTGGTGTCGGTGAAAACTTTTTAGCATCAGATCAACTGGCGTTATTAAATGTAACTCGTCGCTTTATGTACCTTGAAGAAGGGGATGTGGCTGAAATTACGCGTCGTGATGTTCGTGTATTTGATGCGCGTGGCGAGCAAGTTGAGCGTGAAGTAACAGAATCAAACGCAGAACATGATGCCGGTGACAAAGGGCAATACCGTCACTTCATGCAGAAAGAAGTGTTCGAACAACCTAAAGCACTAATCAACACAATGGAAGGCCGTATTACCAACGACTCTGTTGTCACTGAAAGTATTGGTGTTAATGCGGTTGAGATCCTAAACAAAGTAGAACACGTGCAAATCATTGCGTGTGGTACTTCTTATAATGCAGGTATGACGGCTCGTTATTGGTTTGAATCATTAGCAGGCGTGAGCTGTGATGTCGAGATTGCTTCTGAGTTCCGTTACCGTAAATTTGTTACTCGTCCAAACAGCTTGTTAATTACCTTATCTCAATCTGGTGAAACGGCTGATACGTTAGCTGCCCTTCGTCTTGCAAAAGAGCGTGGTTACATGGGGGCAATGACGGTATGTAACGTAGCGGGTTCATCATTGGTTCGTGAGTCTGATTTTGCCTTCATGACTCGTGCAGGAACAGAGATAGGTGTGGCATCAACGAAAGCCTTCACCACACAACTTGCAGCATTATTGATGTTAGTGACAGCTCTAGGTAAACAACAAAATCGTATCTCAAAAGAGAAAGAAAAAGAGATTGTTGAAGCCTTGCATGCACTGCCAAATGAAATTGAAAAAGCACTGTCGTTTGATAAAGAAATTGAAGCCTTAGCACCTGACTTTGCAGACAAGCAACACACGCTGTTTTTAGGTCGTGGTGAGTTTTATCCAATCGCGGTTGAGGCCTCTTTAAAGCTGAAAGAAATTTCTTATATTCATGCTGAAGCGTATGCGGCAGGTGAACTAAAACACGGTCCTTTAGCGTTAATTGATGCCGATATGCCAGTGGTTGTGGTTGCACCAACCAACGATCTATTAGAAAAACTAAAATCAAATGTAGAAGAAGTACGTGCTCGTGGTGGTTTACTGTATGTGTTTGCTGATGAACAAGCAGGCTTTGAAGCGGACGAAAGCATGAAGATTATCACCATGCCGCATGTGAGTGATATTACTGCCCCAATTTATTACACCATCCCAATGCAGTTATTGGCCTACCATGTTGCTTTAATTAAAGGGACAGATGTCGATCAGCCGCGTAACTTGGCAAAAGCGGTAACGGTTGAGTAGAGTTTACTTAGTTGAATTGATTACATTGGTATAAACCGAATTAGAATGGCGATATTCATTATGGGTATCGCCATTTTTATTTAATTATTGGTCTTTAGGAGTAATGCCGTTCACCCTTAAGTGAACGGCATTACCAATTGAGCACTGCTTTCTTTTCGCTTCTTGAAGTTTCTGCTCGGCTAATACCTCTAGTCCTCGTCGGTTTAATAATCCAGTCATTGAATTAGTTATCGACATTTGTCGGTGTATTTCCATGTCATAAGCCATTTGAAGATCAGCAGTGATTAACCTAGATAGCTGGGTTAAAAGCTTGGTGAGGCTAGATTTATAATTGGTTGGGGCTGTGTCGATAGCACAGATAGTGCCAAATACAAGGTCATTACCTGGCCAGAAAATAGGAACACCACAGTAAGAGCGAACAGGACCTTTTACAACAGGAGGCGAGTTTTTCCATTGTTCGCTCTCCAGTGCGTTTGGGATATATAACTGCTGTTTATTGTCGACAATAGCACGGCAAAAACCTTTGGCTTTCGTAAGACCATTCATCATTTAATGAGAGGAAGTTATTTTCATTGCAACTGGTGACGAAAACACTGAAAGTTTGATCATTAAATTTAACGATAGTGCTGCTATCAGCGTCAAAAATGTCAGTAATGAGATCAACCAATTCTTGCCATTTATTAAGGTCAATAAGAGCCTCATTAAATTGTGATAAGCAAAATTTGTTTAATTCCATCATTTCGTTCTCCATACTATTTATCTCACTATCTTATGAGTATAAATTAAATTAGTGTTTTTATTTGAATTTAGTTTTGTGAAATAAGAAAAATCACTCAGTATGAATCTTTTGTGACAGGTTGTCTTTTGGTCTTGATCTTTCTATCTCTCAGTTTAATATATATGGAAATGCATATATCCATATTTAAGGCTTTTTATGTTACCTCATCAATTTTTTAAATTGCTTTCAGATGAAACGCGCATGCGCTGTTTGTTGCTTATCGCTCGTGAAAGCCGTTTATGTGTAAATCAACTGACAGAAGCATTAGATGAAAGCCAGCCGAAGATCTCTCGTCATTTAGCACTACTGCGCCAATCAGGAGTGTTGGTTGATACGCGTGAAGGTCAGTGGGTGTATTACCAAATCAGTACCGAATTACCAGGTTGGTTAAACAAAATTATTTTGGGCTTGAAGCAATCCAATTGTTTGCAGGCTCAATACAAAAAAGACACCGATAAATTAAACGCAATGAAAGCGTGTTGCTAACTTCATTTAGGGAAAAGAAAACGATGACAATTAAAGTAGGAATTAACGGTTTTGGCCGTATTGGACGTTTGGCATTAAGAGCGGCATTCGATTGGCCTGAACTGGAATTTGTACAGATTAATGATGTAGCGGGTGATGCCCATACATTAGCGCATTTACTTGAGTTTGATTCAATTCAAGGGCGTTGGAACCATGAAGTGACTACCGATGGCAGTACTATGATCATCGGTGACCAAAAGCTTAAAACCACGCAAGAAAAAGAAATTGATGCGGTTGATTGGTCTGGTTGTGATGTCGTAATTGAAGCGACAGGTGTCCATCGTTCTCGTTCATTTTTAGATAAATATTTAGCGCAGGGCGTTAAGCGTGTTGTTGTGTCTGCTCCGGTTAAAGAAGAGGGCGTTGCGAATATTGTTGTTGGTGTGAATGACGATATTTTTGATCCAGCTGTGCATCAAATCGTAACGGCTGCGTCTTGTACTACTAACTGCCTTGCTCCAATTGTTAAAGTTATCAATAAAGAGTTAGGTATCGAAAATGCGGCATTTACCACTATTCATGATTTGACCAATACGCAAACCATTTTAGATGCGCCGCATAAAGATCTTCGTCGTGCTCGTGCTTGTGGTATGAGTTTGATCCCAACAACAACGGGTTCTGCTAAGGCGATTGTAGAAATCTTTCCTGAGCTTAAAAATAAAATCGATGGTCATGCGGTACGTGTTCCTTTGGCGAATGCCTCTCTTACTGACATTATTTTTGAAGTAAAAAGAGACACCACCGTTGAAGAAGTAAATCAGCTACTAAAGGATGCGGCTTATGGTGATCTAAAAGGTATTTTAGGTTACGAAGAGCGTCCATTAGTCTCGATTGATTATAAAGGTGACCAACGTTCAACTATTGTTGATGCCTTATCTACCATGCTTGTTGGTAAGCGAATGGTAAAAATTTATGCTTGGTATGATAACGAAATGGGTTACGCAACCCGTACTGCGGAATTAGTTAGAAATGTTGGTTTGGCTTAATATTATTGGCGTGATTTAAGGAATTTAAAATGACACATCCTATTTGGGAATTACCAGTAACAGGAACTAATAGCGCATTGATTTTAACGCCTTGTCCGGGAACAAAAGGTGTTGATTTAGTTGCTTCTCTAGAGCAATTAAAAGCACAAGGTGTAGAAGCGGTAGTAACCGCATTAAACCAAGATGAGTTAGCAGAAAAAGGCGTAGGCTCTCTTGGTGAAGAAGTGCAACGTCTAGGTATGAAATGGTTTTATTTGCCAATTGAAGACGATTGTGCACCGGGTGATGAGTTTGCAGCACAATGGAAATCAGCAACGCCTGAACTGCAACAAGTGTTAGAAAATAATGGCAAAGTAGCAATGCATTGTATGGGCGGTTCTGGTCGTACAGGGTTACTTGCAGGACATTTACTATTGGATTTAGGCTGGGATTTAGATGTGATTAAGCAGCAGGTTCAAGCGCTACGTCCAGGTGCTTTCACAAAACCTGTGCAAATTGAATACATTGATGCGCTTGCTAGTAAATAATCAATTGTAGATAAGGCCTCAGAAAGTGATTATCTTCTGGGGCTTTTTTATTTGAACGGATGAATTTTATGTTTTCTCAATTAAGCCATAGTGTACGCCAGTACATGTTGGTGACCTTCAATTACTGGAACTTCACCATTACTGATGGTGCGTTGCGTATGCTGGTTGTACTCTATTTTCATGATTTAGGTTACGGCACCTTAGCGATAGCTTCTCTCTTTTTGTTTTATGAATTTTTTGGTGTGGTAACGAATTTACTCGGAGGGTGGTTAGGGGCTCGATTGGGGCTAAATAAAACCATGAATGTTGGTTTAATAATGCAGGTATTTGCGTTGTTAATGTTGGCATTACCGAGCTCTTGGTTAACGATCCCATGGGTGATGGCAGCGCAAGCTTTTTCAGGGATCGCCAAAGATCTGAATAAAATGAGTGCCAAAAGTGCAATAAAAACCTTAGTTCCTAGCGATCAAGAGGGAGCGCTCTATAAGTGGATTGCGATTCTTACTGGGTCTAAAAATGCACTTAAAGGGGCAGGGTTCTTTTTAGGTGGTTTGCTACTAACAACCATTGGTTTTCAGCTGGCGGTTACTGCAATGGCTACGGTTCTTTTTATTGTTTTTCTTTGTAGTGTTTTTTTGCTTGATGGTGATATGGGCAAAGCTAAATCCAAACCTAAATTTACTCAGCTGTTTTCAAAATCAGAGCAGATCAATACGCTATCAGCTGCACGTTTATTTTTATTCGGTGCAAGAGATGTTTGGTTTGTGGTGGCATTGCCGATTTATTTAGGCAGTGTGTTTGGTTGGGATCATTCTCTTGTTGGTGGTTTCTTAGCGTTATGGGTTATTGCCTATGGATTTGTGCAAGTCTTCGCGCCGAAAATTACAGGCAAAGCGAAAGGTCATGTGCCAGATGGTAAATCGGCGTTAGTGTGGGTTATAGCACTTACTGTCGTGACAGGAATTATCGCTTATCTCATTCAGATAGAGTGGCAGGCTGAATATACGATTGTGATTGGTTTGCTGATTTTTGGTGCGGTATTTGCGATTAATTCTTCGCTGCATTCGTACCTGATTGTCAGTTATGCCAAAGGCGATGGAGTGTCGATGGATGTTGGTTTTTATTATATGGCTAACGCAATGGGGCGTTTAATCGGTACTGTTTTATCTGGATTGGTATTTCAAATTGTCGGGTTTGCAGCATGCTTGTGGGTATCGTTTGGTTTCTTGGTACTAACTACTTTGATATCGATAAAGTTGCCAAAGAGAATAAAAGCCTAAGCTCAAATAAACTTCATATATAAAAAACCACTGTTTAATTGGTAATGCCATTCACTTAAGCCTGAAATTCTTATAGATAAGGTTTTTGATAATTAAAGAACCTAGCTATAGCTGGGTTCTTTGCTTTCTGGGATATTTTATTTTGTATGTAAAACAAACTTAAGTGAACGGTATTAGCTAGAGCGTGGGGTTAATATTGACCATGCCACCATCAACCGTTGGGTTATCAAATACACCCCAATATTAGAGCATAACCTGAGACGCAGAAAGAAAGCGCTATCAGGCTCATGGCGAATGGATGAAATCTATATCAAAGTCAAAGGTAAGTGGGTCTACTATTATCGAGCTGTTGATAAGCTTAGTGATGTTATCGATTATTACCTAACACCTAAACGTGATGAAGCGGCGGCTAAAGCCTTTTTCAATAAAGCCATCTCCCAAAATGGGTTGCCTGAAAAAGTGGTCATTGATGGGAGTAAAAGCAACTATGCGGCTCTTGACTCGATGAATGTTTAGCTCTGGCTGAGTGGTGTCTTTATGCTCTCTCTAATAGAAATATTGGACATCAAATATCTGAATAATAGTGCGCCGAGCATGGCGTTGTTCTAGGAGGTGAAAGTCCTCTACGGGCTCAGTCGAACGAGAACCGTTAGCCTATGCAAGGGTGTTCACCGTGAGGTGAAATCTGAAGGAAGCAAATGGCAAAACATGGTGGTGACGAACAGAAATCTGATAGTAGGCTGTGACAACTTGGGTAACCTAGCTATAGATAGAATAACCCTATGTTTCGACGAGAAGTGTGTCGCAGTAAATCAGGCATGACCATGGGAAAGAACAGCGTCTTACCTCGGGAGATCTTAGCCTTTGTCTCAAAGAGACTAGAGCGGCAGTGATGTCACTCGACGGAAGTTAAGAAGTCAGCCGACGGCATAGTACTTTAAACCAGTACAGTTTAAAGGAAGGCCTGAACCGAATATATCAAGAAGCAGCCGCTAAACACTCAAATACGTGGAGTAACAGCAACGATGAAATCCATCACTCTGTCCCAGTTGGTAAAACCGCAAGTAGCACTGACGGTGACAAAGCGTAACAAACGTATCTGGCGTAGAAAGAAAGGCGAGTCTTGGTGAATACCTCTCAACTACTAGAGCGCATTAGCGCTCCAACTAATTTGAACGCAGCATTACGCCGAGTGAAGAGTAATAAAGGGTGTGCGGGAGTTGATAGACTCAACATCGAAGCGACCATTGATAAACTGAAACAAGGTAATAGTGGACAACAACTGCGTCAATCCTTATTAGAAGGTAGTTATCAACCTCAACCAGTCTTGGGTGTTGAGATCCCGAAAGCTAAAGGTGGTGTAAGACAGTTGGGAATACCAACGGTTCTAGATCGAATAGTCCAACAGGCTATCACGATAGTGTTAACCGAAGTTTATGATCCAAAATTCTCAAAGAGTAGTTTTGGTTTTAGGCCAATGCGTAGCGCTCACAATGCCTTAGCGACAGCGAGTCAATACATCAGAGAAGGAAGAGGATACGTTGTAGATATAGATTTAGAAAAGTATTTCGATACCGTTAATCACGATAGACTGATGCATCGTTTAGCACAAGACATTGAAGATAAACGAGTCTTGAAGTTAATTAGGTCATATTTACAAAGTGGACTGATGCGAAATGGGATAATAGAGCGCAGACAAAGAGGAACTCCACAAGGTGGTCCTCTGTCACCTTTGTTATCCAATATAGTATTAGATGAGCTAGATAAAGAGTTAGAACGTAGAGGGCATAAGTTCTGTCGATATGCAGACGATTGTCAAATCTACGTGAGTAGTCAGGAAGCGGCGGAACGAGTCAAAGACTCGATCACAGTATTCTTAGAGCATAAGCTGAAACTCAAGGTCAACCGAGAGAAAAGTGCGGCGACAAGAATAACGGAGCGCAGTTATCTAAGTCACAGTTTTAGTTATTCAGGTCAGATCCGTCTATCAAAAGAGGCGAAAGCAAGAATGAAAAAGCGGGTCAGAGAGATAACAAAACGAAATCGAGGAAGAGAGTTAAAGGCAATAATAAAAGAATTAACTCAATACCTTAGAGGATGGCAATACTACTTTAAACTGGCTTTAAAACCGAGTGTAATGGGAACTCTAGACAGTTGGATAAGACGCCGACTTCGGAGCTACCGCCTGAAACAGAGAAAGCGAAGATACAGCATAGCGATGTGGTTACGCCAAGAAGGTGTAAGCGAGCGAAATGCTTGGAAATTAGCGATGTCAGATAAAGGTTGGTGGAGACTCTCAAGAACACCTCAAGTGAATCATGCTCTTCCAAACGTAAAACTGAGAGAGATGGGATTATACTCATTACTTGATGGGTATAAGGTACTAAAAATGTATTCGGAACCGCCGTATGCGACCCACGCTTGTACGGTGGTGTGAGAGGACGGAGGCCGCGAGGCCTCCTCCTACTCGATTAGTGGAGCAAAGCCACCGTTGGCTGAAACAAAAAACGCGGCAAGGCCCTTGGTTGGAAATCATGGGAGGGAGCGACGGCGAGTTTACATGGAAAGGAAATGTGGACGATGTTGCAACGAAAGAGCGAAAAAATGCATTACATGTTGTGAGTGTATGGAGCTACGAGGATCAACTTGTCTTAGGACAAGTTGAGGTTGATGACAAGAGTAATGAAATAACGGCGATACCAGAACTTCTCAGTATGCTTGATATTGAGAATACCATTATCACGCTTGATGCGATGGGTTGCCAAAAAGAAATTGCTAAGCAGGTTATTCATCAAAATGCTGATTATGTATTAGAACTAAAAGGAAACCATTCAGGGCTTCAAGCTGAGCTAGAAGCATGGTGGCATAAGTGTCAACGGGAAGGTTTTAATAAAAATAATTACGATGAATTTATCGATAATGACTTCAATCATAGTCGTATAGAAAGTCGATGTAGCCAACGATTATTAATCGACACGCAGTGGTTAGCAACAAAATATCGTTGGAAAGGTAACAAAAGAAACTCGATGGTACATCAGTTCTTTAGTACTTGGTGCAAAGCAAGCTCTTCATAGTGTCCGTTCACACTGGCAAGTTGAGAGTATGCACTGGACATTAGATATGACATTTAGAGAAGATGAATCGCGTATCCGAAAAGGGAAAGGTCCCATAGTTTTTAATATGCTAAGAAAAATAGTGATGACTCTATTCAAGCAAGATAAAACTAAGTCAGCGAGTATGACGCGTAAAAAGAAAATGGCAGGACTAGATGATGATTATCGCTCAACCCTGCTAGAATCGGGGATTAAAATGCGCTAGCCGTGACAGAACCCCCGTAAATTACCCAATAAGACTATACACTAATTCCAAAATAGTATATTTTTCCACTATATACTTCACGATTTCCATATAACACTTTAATTTATAAGTACTAATTAAATGCACAATACAAAAATAAATAAAGAAGACCACCAAGTAACATTAATTGCTGTAGCAAAAGATGAAGCTTGCTATTTACATGAGTGGATTCACCATCATTTGTATATGGGCTTTGACAATATCATTATAGGGATTAATCAGTACTACTGATGATTCTTTAAAAGTTCTAACTAAAATAACGGAACAATATCAAAATGTTTCCTTTGAAGTGGTTGACTGGATTGATAAAGTAACAAAAGATAAAAACCCTATAATTCAACAACTTACTTATTCTTACCTCTCCCAAAAAGCACTCAATGAACACAATGCATCACATTTAATGTATTTAGATGTTGATGAATTTTGGTTCTCTAAAGATTTTACTAGCATTCATTCGTTATTAAACAAATACGATAAAATCAATTACGATATAATTTCGTTCAATTGGTTGTGTCAAGGTGGAGAGCAAGAAGCTTATTGTCCGCCATTTAACAATGTAAACTTCGTTTACAGCTTGCTTGTCAAGTCAATGATAACTAAACAGTTTTTTAATAGATCTGATGTAATCATGGGTTGTCATGTTCCTAGTGTTGGTTCTGAACAACACAAAGTTCATATTGATGCTGGAGGGCGAAACTTTAAAGCAAGAAAGAAAAATAAAATTATTTCTTCTCAGCCACATAAAGAATGTTTTGAGCACTATATTCTCCACAGAATGATGAGATCTGAACGAGAATATATATCAACATTATTCGGAGGAAACCCTGAAGGTGAATTTATAAAAAGAAATAGGCATAAAGGATTTGAAATACATTCATTGTCTTTATTAGATATTCCACCAGCTGAATATTATGAATCACTAAATCAATTCATTAAGACCTGTGAATTACAAGAGATATTATCTCACGTTAGAACTAATAAAATACACCATTTAGAAAACCACATTAAAGAAATTGACATTACCATACTAAATAAAGAGTATTTACATGCCTATCAAGGGCTTACTGGGACGTCATTTTTCTATTTATTCTTATCGCGTATGCTAGCTGACTGTAAATCACCACTCGTTCTACAAGAAATTGCTAGCTTAATTTCATCCACTGATATAGAGATGGGTTATAAGCTTTTAAATAAAGCAAAGAAAATTAATCCGGAAGATATTAAACTAAATTTGAAGGTAAGGAATCTCAATGATTCCTTATCTGAACAGTAGCGGCTTAATTCACGTCAGAAGAGTGCGTGACTGACCTAAACCTGTTCTGTCGCAAAATTTGAGCGTTTCGGGTAGAATTCAACTTATTTCCAACGAGTAAGTACTCGCTCCTATATTTAAAGGCTGTCATTTCCCTCCTGAAGTCATTCTTGAAACCGTTCGATATTACCTCGCTTATAAGCTCAGTTATTGTGAGATTGAAGAATATAGCTAGAGCGTGGTAATGCCATTTACTTAAGCGTGAAATCTTTATAGATAAAGGCTTTTGATAATTAAAGAACCTAGCTATAGCTAGGTTCTTTGCTTTCTGGGATATTTTATTTTGTACATAAAACAAACAAAATAACCTTAAGTGAACGGCATTACCGTTTAATCGGTGGTTTTTTTTAAACTAAATTTAAGTGAATGCTCACTTTAAATTAAAAGTTTTCCATGTTTTTAGCTTCAAGCTGTTGGAAGTATTTCACTGTCTTCACTTTCAGCTCTTGTGTTGATGGCTCATCACACACGATTACTGATTTAGGGTGAAGTTGAAGTGCAGATACAGTCCACATGTGGTTTACAGAACCTTCAACAGCTGCTTGCAGTGCAAGACCTTTGTTGTGGCCTGTAATTAGGATCATGATCTCTTCAGAATCAAGCAGAGTACCAACACCGATAGTTAGTGAGTACTTAGGAACAAGTTCCATGTCGCCACCAAAGAAGCGAGAGTTAGCAATACGAGTATCTTCAGTTAGTGTTTTGATACGAGTACGAGATGCTAGAGAAGACGCAGGTTCGTTGAATGCGATGTGACCGTCGTTGCCCACGCCACCCATAAATAGGTTGATGCGGCCGTAAGACTTGATTTTGTCTTCGTAACGTTGACATTCTGCTTCGTTATCTGCTGCATTACCATCTAATAGGTTGATGTTTTCAGCTTGAATATCGATGTGGTTGAAGAAGTTCTCATGCATGAAAGTACGGTAAGATTCTGGGTGATCAGCGTCTAGGCCAATGTATTCATCCATGTTGAATGTTACTACGTTTTTAAAGCTTACTTCGCCAGCTTTATGAAGCTCGATAAGTTTCTTATACGTGTTTAGTGGAGTACCGCCAGTTGGTAGACCAAGAACAAATGGACGATCTGCTGTTGGGTTGAATGCATTAATACGGTTAACAATGTGTTGTGCTGACCATGCGCCAACTTGTTCTGCGCGATTTAGCGGGATTAATCTCATTTGTATACCTCAAAAAAAACGTAAGTCGTAGAATCAAAAATCATTAATTCGCATTATAAAATAAGTTTTCGCGTATCACCAATGATTTTGCTCAATAAAGAAACATTATTCTTCAACATTGATCACGTTTGTACTTAAATGGTTGATAAAAGGTTCTGCTTTCATGAATCCAGTTAAGCGTGCGTCAGATAAATAGTTTCCTTCAGCATTCCAAAAATCGATGGTTGGTAAACCTAGTACTTTAAGTTGTTTAAGTAATTCAATATCTTCTGGGCTGTTTTTAGTTACATCAGCTTGCAGTAAAACAAACTCAGTCAATAAAGGCTCTACTGATTCATTATGAAAGGTGTACTTTTCAAACTCTTTACACGCAACACACCAATCGGCATAAAAATCGAGCATCACAGGTTTCCCTTGTGATTTTGCTGCCTCAAGTTCACGATTTAAGTCATTAATGGTGCTTATCTTCTTAAATGAAATAGTCTGAGTATTAGCGCTTATTTCTGTATTGGTTTTCCCTGAAATAGCATCAATTACAGGAATTGCTGAACCAACAATACCTAAGATCGCGATGATCCCTGCAACACTGGTTTTCCATGATTGAGGCATGGTTGCTTTGACATGGTATAACCAACCAAATGCAGCAACCCCAAGAGCAGACCAAATAAATGGTGTGATGCTATGAGGCAGAATGCGTTCTAGTAAGAACACTGGAACTGCGAGCAGAATGAAACCAAATAGCGTTTTTACATGAGTCATCCATACGCCTGCTTTTGGTAGTAATTTATTACCAAATACTGCCGCTAAAATTAATGGGATCCCCATACCAATCGCTAAGGCATATAAAGCAATAGCACCTGTTAGCAAGTCACCACTTTTTGCTACGTAAAGCAGCGCGCCTGACAATGGTGCTGTAGTACATGGTGAGCAGACTAAACCTGAGATAGCCCCCATCGCAAAAACACCACCTAGGTTTCCGCCTTTTTGTTGGTTACTGATGTCATTTAATTTAGTTTGTAAACTGCTTGGCAGCTGGATGGTATACGCACCAAACATAGACAGTGCGAGCAGAACAAACATGATGCTCAAACCAATTAACACATAAGGATGTTGTAGTGCGGCTTGAAATTGCATACCTGCCGAAGCAACCACTAACCCAAGCAGAGTATAAGTTAACGCCATGCCTTGTACGTAAACAAAAGAGAGTTTAAACGCCTTACCGTGAGAGAGTTTTCCACCACCTAGAACAATGCCTGTAAGAATTGGATACATAGGTAACACGCAAGGAGTGAAGGCAAGGCCAATACCTAACGCTAAGAATAAGAAGGGCGTCCACCACGCATCACCTAGGTTATCTGCTAGCTCTTGTTGTTGGGTTTGAGATACGGCTTTTTGCTCTGGTGCTGATGCTGTATTTTTTTCTACGCTAACTGGCGCGGTATCACTTTTGGCAACGAGATGAGTATTTGCAGCTTCATCTTGATACGAACTTGGAGCAGTGAGTGCTGATAAAGGAACTTTACGGATCTCTGGTGGATAACAGAATCCGGCTTTGGCACAGCCTTGGTAACGAACCCGTTAATTCTGAATTATCATTAACAGATATTAATGGAACCGTAATGGTTAATGGTTTTGTGTAGATATTCACGTCACCAAAAAACTCATCGTTATGAGGTGTGCCTTGCTCCATGACTAAATCAGCAATTTCAGCCCCATTAGCAGAGACAGAGATACGCTGTTGATATAAATAGTAATCAGGCTTTACTTGCCAATCTAAATAAACACGATCCCCCTGTTGCATAAAATTAAAGGGAAACGCTTCATCCACGGTGACAAAGGAAGAGCTTTGTGGGTTCTGTAATTTAGTTAAATCAAATGCCGCCAATGCTTGTGGTGCAAAAGTGGTGAACAGAATAAAGAGTGATAAAAGGGCTGTTCGAAATCGGAGTAAATTCGTCATGTGAAAGTCTTTATAAAAATAGATACGAGTATGACTATCGAAATGGTCAAGAGTTCGGCAAGTATAGTATCAATTGCCTTAATGATCTGCTCATTTCTCTTTCATTCAATTAGGAAGTTTTTTTGATTTATGACCATTTCGAGATCTCTGCGACACTATTTTTTCATGACTAAAACTATGCTTATTTTATTTATAAATAAAAAGGACATAGTGATGAAGTACAAACATATTCTTGTCGCATTGGATCTTTCAAAAGAGAGCTATATATTGATTGATAGAGCTGTCTCTATTGCTGAATTGATTAATGCAAAAGTCTCTTTTATTCATGTAGATGGAACGCATGGTGAAATTTATCCTGAACTAGTCGACATAAAATCGGAGCCTGAACGAAAACCATTAAATGAACCGTCAAATACATGGTTGACTGAATTTCAGCAGTACACTGACTTCCCTATTGAGAGTTTTTGGGTAGGGACAGGCGATTTGAGTAACAAGGTTAGTATGGTCGTTGCTGAAAATGGAATTGAGTTAATTGTATGCGGTCATCATCATGATTTTTTAAGTAATATTATTTCTTATTCTCGTCCGTTAATTCAGCACTCTCCGATTGATATTTTGGTGGTTCCGCTTACATCATAAAAAGCCTGATATAAAAAATGGCAGCTAAATTAGCTGCCATTGAAGGGTATTCATGTATTTTCGTAATTAAAGAATAATACCGCCAAATACAAAACCTAGAGCAACAGAAGTTGAAATTGTTGCAACACCAGGAATAAAGAATGGGTGGTTAAATACTAAATTACCAATACGTGTTGAGCCTGTGTCATCCATTTCTACCGCCGCAAGAAGCGTAGGGTAAGTAGGAAGAACAAACAGTGCACTTACTGCGGCAAACGAAGCAACAGCAGTGATTGGAGCAACACCAATCGCAAGAGCTGCTGGCATTAGTGCTGTTGTTGTTGCACCTTGAGAATAAAGCAGCATTGATGCAAAGAATAAAACAACAGCTAGCATCCACGGGTATTGTGCAAGGATCTCTGCAGAAAACTCTTTGATTTCACCAATGTGAGAAGAGACAAACGTATCACCAAGCCATGCAACACCAAGAACACAAACACAAGCACTCATGCCTGATTTGAAGGTTGCTGCATTAGCAATCTTAGAGGCATCAATCTTAGTGAAAGTAACAATAGCAGCAGCGGCTGTTAGCATTAGTGCCATGATAGCTTCGTTACGACCAATGGTTGGGTTTTCAATAAGGCCAACACTGCCACTGATCATCGTTGCATAAGCGACAACAGCGACGATAGCAACACAGAAGATATAAACAGATGCTTTCGCTGTAGGTAAAATTTCACGCTTACCTGCGCCATTCATTTTGATTAGGCCTTTCTCAAGACGCTCTTGATAAACAGGATCATCTTTTAGCTCACAGCCTAGGAAGTTAGCAACGAATGCGCCAACCATACATGCTAGGAATGTTGATGGGATACATACTGCTAATAGTGTTAAATAATCGACACCAAGTGGCTCAAGAATACCTGAGAAGAATACAACCGCCGCTGAAATAGGAGATGCTGTGATTGCAATTTGAGAAGCAACAACGGCAATAGAAAGTGGGCGAGATGGACGAACACCTTGTTCTTTAGCAACTTCTGCAATAACAGGAAGTGTAGAAAATGCAGTGTGACCAGTACCTGCTAGCATTGTCATGAAATAAGTCACGATAGGTGCGTAGAAAGTAATGTGTTTTGGATTTTTACGTAAGAATTTTTCTGCTAGATCAACTAACCAATCCATACCACCAGCCACTTGCATTGCTGCAATAGCCGTGATCACAGACATGATGATCAAAATAACGTCGATAGGGATAGAACCCGCATCAAGACCTAAAATCATGGTAAGGACAAGAACGCCCGCACCACCCGCAAATCCGATACCAATACCGCCAATACGTGCACCTANAATAGATGAACAGTAAGACGACAAGAAGCTGTACAGCAATCATAAAGTTTACTCCAGTTTAATACCAATTCTAGTCATTACCTGTTCCTTATTACTGATGAAATCACTTAATAGTCAAATTGAAAAATTAGCACTGTAGAACAATTGCTTATAATAATTCTTATTTTGGCTGTAAGTGGTTTTTACGTAATAAATAGACCAGTTAATTAATTTTATTGGTATGATTTTTTAAAATAATTATTCAAATTTCCACTACTACATTTGTCATTACTAAATTTGTCATTACTAATAGGGCAAAGATGACCAAATGAAAAGGTGAATGATAACTTTGTGTGTTTTGTCAGTAAGGTAATTAAGAGGTAAAAAAAGCGAGCTTCAGTGAGCTCGCCATTCTTAGATGTTATCGATTAATCGTAACGCTTTGCTTTGTATTCTGGGTGCATTAGGTTTTCAACAGAGAAAATATCATCTAGTTGTTCTTCAGTTAGAAGACCGCGCTCTAGAACAACTTCACGAACGTTTTTACCTGTTTCAGCACAAATCTTACCTACAATGTCACCTTCGTGGTGGCCAATGAATGGGTTTAGGTAAGTAACGATACCGATAGAGTTAAATACGTGAGCTTCACATACTTCTTTGTTTACCGTGATACCGTCGATACATTTGTCACGTAGGTTCACACATGCATTTTTCAAGATTTCGATAGATTCGAATAGAGCTTGACCAATTACAGGTTCCATTACGTTTAATTGCAGTTGACCCGCTTCAGCAGCGAAAGTTACTGTTGTGTCGTTACCAATTACTTTGAAACATACTTGGTTTACAACTTCTGGGATTACTGGGTTTACTTTTGCTGGCATGATTGAAGAACCTGCTTGAAGCTCAGGAAGGTTCAATTCATTTAGACCGGCGCGAGGACCAGAAGAAAGAAGACGTAAATCATTACAGATCTTAGACAGTTTAACTGCTGTACGTTTTAGTGAACTGTGGATCATTACGTAAGCGCCACAGTCAGACGTTGCTTCGATTAAATCTTCAGCTGCTACACACTCTAGGCCAGTTACTGCTGCTAGGTGGCGAACGGCTGCTTCTTGGTAACCAGTTGCAGCGTTTAAGCCTGTACCGATTGCAGTAGCACCAATGTTTACTTCTAGAAGAAGTTGCGCTGTGTAGTTAAGGTTTTTCACTTCTTCCTGAAGTAAAACGCCCCATGCGTGGAATTCTTGACCAACAGTCATAGGAACTGCATCTTGAAGTTGAGTACGACCCATCTTCAGAACATTACGGAATTCTTGATCTTTAAGATCGAAAGCACCTTTCAGGTATTCAATCGCTTCAATCAGTTTAGTGATGCTGTTGTATACCGCAATACGGAAGCCCGTTGGGTAAGCACAGTTAGTTGATTGAGAGCGGTTTACGTGATCGTTAGGGTTAACGATGTCGTATTCGCCTTTTTCTTTGCCCATTAATTCAAGAGCAACGTTAGCAATTACTTCGTTAGCATTCATGTTAACTGAAGTACCAGCGCCGCCTTGGAAAACGTCTGATGGGAATTGATCCATACACTTGCCAGTTTCAAGAATTAAATCACATGCTTTGATGATGTACTCACCAACTTGTGAAGGAATAGCACCTAATTCTTTGTTAGCTAACAGCGGCTGCTTTCTTAGTGTAGATCATGCCACGAACAAACTCAGGAACATCTGAAATAGTTACATTTGAAATGTTGAAGTTTTCCATAGCGCGAAGGGTGTGAATACCGTAGTAAGCTTCAGAAGGAACGTGACGTTCACCTAGCAAATCTTCTTCAATACGAGTAGCGGTATTTGTTTTTTCTAAATCAAGCATCTGAGTCATAGTAAGCCTTTAAGGTTCTATATTTTAATTATTGGATTTTGTCCAAGTGACCATATCTGCGAGTAGAGTCCGTTCGTCAGAAGGTGATCAATATCGTACCTGATGCCTTGTTTTGAGGTCATCATACACCTCTTTAGTGGTAAAAATGTTAACTTGATCACCTTTTGGTGCTCATTTTTGCAAATTATATCAAATTGAGATAGCGCTCTCACCAGTTGTTAATATCTTGACTTTATACGTTATATAACTTGCGTATGGCGTTAATAATTTGAGTGTCTGTTTACACTCTTTTACAGAGTTCTTTCTTGAAAAATGGACGGATGTGCCGCATCTAACATAATAGAGAGAGAAAATGTGGCTTGTGATTAATGCCTGCTACACTGACACGAAGCAAGAAAGCGAAAGATCGTATTAAATCCAATTGAGGTGTGTTGTGTTTCCTATTTTATTAGTGATGTTTATTTTTGTTCCTATCATTGAAATTGCGCTGTTTGTGCAAGTCGGTGGAATGTTAGGAATGTGGCCCACCATAGCATTGGTATTGGTCACTGCATTTGTTGGTGCATCATTGGTGCGTAGCCAAGGTATTCAAACGTTAATGTCTGTTCAATCAAAATTGCAACAGGGTGAATTACCAGCACAGCAAATCGTAGAAGGCGTAATGTTAGCCGTTTCTGGCGTACTATTATTAACGCCAGGCTTTATGACAGATGCTCTGGGTATGCTTGTATTATTACCGGCACCAAGAGCATATTTAGCAAAACAATTAATGAGTCGTGTAAAAGTTAATGGCATGGGAGCATCACAAGGTGGATTCCATGCAGGTTTCGGTGGTGGATTTGACCAAAACAGGCCTTTTAATCAAGGCAACCCATTTGATCAGACAAACCACAATGACCAGCAAGGCGATGTATTTGAAGGCGAGTTTCAGCGTAAAGAAGACGATCCGAATAAAACCCTAAAATAATCACCCGATATATAAATTGAATTAAAAAAGCCGCGCTCTCCTTCTATATGAATTGAGAACGCGGCTTTTTTACTGTCTGAATTTACTGATTAATTAAGCCCTAACGTTTTAACCAAGAACGAGGATTTTGCGCTTTACTGTTACGGCGTATTTCGAAATATAGCGAAGATCTGTCTTGACCACCACTGTCACCAACCACTGCAATTGTTTCACCTGCGCGTACTTTGTCCCCTTCTTTTTTCATTAAGCTTTGATTGTAGCCATATAAGGTCATATCACCTTTACCATGATCAATTAAGACCATTAATCCATAGCCACGTAACCAATCAGCAAATACTATTTTACCTGAATAAACAGCTTTAACTGGGGTTCCATAGTCACTGGCAAGCACCATGCCTTTCCAAGTTAATTGTCCTGTTTGTTTAGTGCCAAAGCTGTGTAGGGTTTTGGCATTATTCACAGGCCAAGGTAAGCGGCCTTTTTGACGTTTAAGCCCATCCATAGGTACATTATTTTTTATCTTAGCTTTTGAAATGGCTGTTTTTAAACGTTTTTCGTTTTGTTGCAGTTCACTTAAATAGCTGTTTTCATTTGAAATACGTTTTTTAATGCTTGAAACTGTTTTCTTACGTTTATTTTGCGCTGTTTGTAAGTGACGTTTATCTTTCTTGTATTGACTTATCACCTGGCTTTGACGCTGTTGTTGCTTAAGAAGAGCTGCTTCTTTCTCTTTCAACTGCATGTTCGTAAATTCTAATTGAGATATTGCAGCAACACGAGTCTCTGAAAGGCGTTGTGCATATTGTGTCATGCGATCTATTTGAGTAGCTTCTTCGCCACTAAGGACATTAGATAACGGACTATTGTGATGGATCAGATAATAGTTAACTAATAGCTCTTTTAATACTTCAGTCTGCCCAATCTTTTGTTGATTAAGCTCTGATTGCTGTTGCTTTAAAGCGGTAATCGATTTTTTTAATGTTGTAAGCTCTTTTTCTGCCGTACGTGCTTTTTTTGAAGCATTAGCAATAGAAGTTTCATGTTGCCTTAGATCAGTTTGCAGATTAGAAAGCGCTTTTTTTTGCTTTATTAAAACTGAACTTTGACGAGATATTTCTTGTTTCATTCCCTTAAGTTCTGCGTCATTAGCATGACTTTGTGTAGGAAGAAAAAGCGTTCAAGCATACTGCCGCTGTCAGGCAGAATTGACGATAAGAAAAAGAGAGATGTAATCGAGATATGTTCATCGCTGCATTATTTCAGATAGAGTCCCTTCTGACTAGGCAGAGTTTGTGTTTGCTCTCAATTGTAAAACCAATATCACAGCATTTTCGCTGGATTGGTTAGTTTTTTTATCCTTGCTAGTCTCGAAACAAACCCTAGGGTATACTTTCGCCTTAATTTTAGAGCCAATGGTAACTGAATCGCTAGAATGCATCAGCTTATCTACACATTAGAGATAAAGAATATGGAAACGTCAATCATCGATTTTGTAACCAATAATATGATTTTAGCCGTTGTTTGGGTTGGTATTGTTGTTGCGTTAATTCAAAACGTAGTAAAGCAAAAAACATCAGGCTATCAAGAGATTGATCCTGCACAAGCAACAACCCTAATGAATCGTGAAGAAGCGATCGTTATAGATGTTCGCTCTAAAGATGAGTTCAAATCAGGTCACATTACGGATGCTCGTCACATTTTACCAAGCGATATTAAAGCAGGTAACTTAGCTGGTCTTGAAAACTCAAAAACAACCCCAATTATTGTTGTATGTAAAACAGGTCAAACGGCTCAAGCTGCTGCTAACGATTTGCATAAAGCTGGCTTTGAGCAAGTTAAACTTCTTAAGAACGGTTTGATCTCTTGGAATGAAGCTAACTTACCGTTAGTAAAAGCGAAGTCGGCAAAAAACAAAAAGTAATTGCCCATTTCCTAAGCAACTGATTCATTTTGATGTGATATCTGGCTCATTTTTTAGATATCACACATGCAGAGTAATAAGACATCGTTATTCTGCTTCTATATTTATTATACATTAAAGGACTTTCTCATGGCTGAAGCTGCACAACAAGAACAACAAGAACAACAAAACTTCGCAATTCAACGTATCTTTCTAAAAGATGTTTCTTTTGAAGCGCCTAACTCTCCAACTATGTTTCAAAAAGAGTGGAACCCAGATGTTAAGCTGGACCTTGATACTCAAAGCCGTGAATTAGGTGAAGGCGTTTACGAAGTTATTCTACGTTTAACAGTTACTGTTAAAAACGAAGAAGAAACCGCTTTCCTTTGTGAAGTTCAGCAAGGCGGTATCTTTACTGCTGGTAAAATGGAAGAAGCTCAACTAGCACATTGCCTAGGCGCATTCTGCCCGAACATTCTTTTCCCATACGCTCGTGAAACAATCTCTAGCCTAGTGGTTAAAGGTACGTTCCCACAATTGAACCTTGCACCAGTTAACTTTGATGCATTGTTTATGAACTACCTACAAAACCAAGCTCAAGAAAACGCAGAAGCACCAGCTGAAGCTTAATAATTGATAGCTTAAGTTTTAATTAACTTAGCGCTATTGATTAACTTGTAGAGAATAAATGCACTTTTTATCTGATATACGTTCTATATTTATATGAATCTTATATCGTGATAATAGGTGCATTTTTCTTTTATCACTCCTTGTATTCTCAATACTTATTTGGATGACCATAATGACAACACAAACAGATTATTCTGATGTATCAATGACCGTACTTGGCGCGGGTTCATATGGAACTTCTCTGGCAATATCTCTTGCTCGTAATGGCGCAAAAGTGATTTTATGGGGACATGAAGAAAAACACATGGCTCGCTTAGAGGCCGATCGTGCGAACGAAGAGTTTTTACCTGGTGTACCTTTTCCACCGTCACTGATCATGGCGACTGATCTTGAAAAAGCAGTACAAGCAAGCCGTGATTTGTTGGTAGTAGTTCCAAGCCATGTATTTGGTTTAGTTCTAAGTAATGTAAAAGCATTTTTACGTGAAGATTCTCGTGTGTGTTGGGCGACAAAAGGGTTAGAGCCTGAAACAGGTCGTTTATTAAAAGAAGTGGCAGTTGAAGCTTTGGGTGAATCTCATTCATTGGCTGTACTTTCTGGACCTACTTTTGCTAAAGAACTTGCTTCTGGTATGCCAACAGCAATTGCTGTCGCGTCACCTGATCAGCAATTTGTAAAAGATCTTCAAGAGAAGATTCACTGTTCAAAGACGTTCCGAGTATATGCAAATAATGATTTTACTGGCATGCAACTTGGTGGTGCGGTGAAAAATGTTATCGCTATTGGCGCGGGTATGTCTGATGGTATTGGCTTTGGTGCTAATGCTCGTACGGCGTTAATTACACGCGGTTTGGCTGAAATGACACGTCTAGGTGTTGCATTAGGTGCAGAAGCTGAAACCTTTATGGGCATGGCTGGTTTAGGTGATCTAGTATTAACTTGTACCGATAACCAATCACGTAACCGTCGTTTTGGTTTGGCGTTAGGTCAGGGCGGCGATGTTAATAGTGCACAAGAAGAAATTGGTCAAGTGGTTGAAGGCTATAGAAATACTAAAGAAGTCTTTTTACTTGCAGAGCGTATGGGTGTAGAAATGCCTATAGTTGAACAAATTTATCAAGTATTGTATCAAGGAAAAGATGCAAGAATGGCAGCGCAAGATTTATTAGCGCGAGATAAAAAGTCAGAATCGTAATTCAAGGATGGTATGAAAATGAATGAGTGTAAGAAACATAAAGTCTGGGAAAAAATTGTTCAGGAAGCGCGTGAGCAATCAGAGCAAGAACCCATGCTTGCAAGCTTTTATCATGCCACCATTATTAAACATGAAAATTTAGCGGCAGCGTTAAGTTATATTCTAGCAAACAAGTTAGCAACAGCTTCAATGCCTGCTATGGCTGTGCGTGAAGTGGTTGAAGAAGCATTTGCTTCAGATCCAAGTATTACCGATGCTGCGGCATGTGATATTTGTGCGACGGTAACACGAGATCCTGCGGTGGCTATGTATTCAATGCCATTATTGTACCTGAAAGGCTACCATGCTCTGCAAGGTTACCGAGTGTCTAATTGGCTGTGGAAACAGGGTCGTGTTGCGCTTGCTACTTATTTGCAAAATGAGATTTCAGTGGCTTGTCAGGTAGATGTTCACCCTGCTGCGACAATTGGTAAAGGGATCATGTTTGACCATGCTACAGGTATTGTCATTGGTGAGACTGCGGTTGTGGAAAATGATGTTTCTATTTTGCAAGACGTTACTCTTGGTGGTACTGGCAAAGAGTGTGGCGATCGTCATCCTAAGATCCGTGAAGGGGTTATGATTGGTGCAGGGGCAAAAATTTTAGGTAACATTGAAGTGGGAGAGGGAGCGAAAATTGGCTCTTGTTCTGTTGTGCTTCAAGCAGTTCCTCCTCATACAACTGTTGCAGGTGTTCCGGCTAAGATTGTAGGTAGACCAAGTACAGAAAAACCGTCTTTCGATATGGACCAGCAATTCAATGGAAAATCCCAGACGTTTATCTCTGGTGATGGAATTTAATATTAGATCCAGTTAATCCATTTTATTACTTGTTTTTTATTAATAAAAATAGCCACTTTATAGTGGCTATTTTTGTATTTGGACGATGAAAAACGAGAAGTTATAACCCGCCTTCAAACCCCATCTGACGCCATGCTTCAAATACAATAATAGCAACGGAGTTAGACAGATTTAAACTGCGGCTGTCTGGCATCATAGGAATACGAACACGTTGCTCCATTGGTAAGCCATCAATCAAATCAGCAGGTAACCCACGAGTTTCTGGACCAAATAATAATACATCCCCTTTTTGATAGCTTGGGGTGGTGTGATGGCCTGTGGTTTTAGTGGTGCAAGCAAAAATACGGTGCTCTAAATCACTGTTATTTTCTAAATATTCAAGAAAAGCTGCATAGTTCTTGTGGCGCTTTACATGAGTTAGATCATGATAGTCTAAACCCGCGCGACGTAGTTTTTTCTCTTCTAAATCAAAGCCTAATGGTTCAATTAAATGCAGGTTAGCACCGCAATTAGCAGACAGTCGAATAATGTTACCTGTGTTTGGGGCAATTTCAGGCTCGTACAGCGCAATCTCAAACATAATGAACTCTTGAATAAAAGGAAATTAAACGCAGTATATCTAATTGATTGGTGTCGGGGTAGGGCGTACTCACAACAACCTGGCTTAGGTTGAGATTAGCCAGGTTGTCAGAGGTTATTATTGTTCGATAGGTAAAGTAATTGTCATACGTAATCCACCAAGAGGACTTTTGCTCGCAATGATGGTTCCGCTGTGTTGCTGTATCGCACTTTCTGTAATCGCAAGCCCCAACCCCGTTCCGCCACTGCTTCTGTCTCGAGCGGTAGAAACACGATAGAAAGGTTTGAAAATATCTTTTAATTCATCTTCAGGAACACCTTCGCCGTTGTCATCGACATGAATAATAAAGTGATTGGACGTCTGCTCTAGATTAACCGTAATAATGTCATTGCCGTATTTAATGGCATTTCGAATCACATTTTCTACGGCGCTCATTAGTAGATTAGGATTACCAAAAATAGGGGTTTCAATTAAGCCTGAATAGGTAAGTACCTTATTCATGTGTTCAGCCTCAAATTTGGCGTCTTCTAAAATATCAAACCATAGTGAATAGGCGTCAGTTTTCTCTCGCTCTTGATGGCTGTTCACTTGGATCCGTGATAGTTCTAATAACTCAGATATCATCTGTTCAAGGCGATCTGCTTCCATATCAATACGAGATAATTCGGCACTTTCTCCTTGCTTACGAGTCGCCAGTGCGGTTGCCATTCTTAAGCGTGTCAGAGGTGAACGCAATTCATGTGAAATATCGGAAAGTAATCTTTGTTGTCCTGAAATCATGGTGTTTAGAGACCCAACCATTTGATTGAAGCTTTGGCCTGTTTTTCTGAACTCTCTTGGTCCTTTCTCTAGTGCTTCATCTTTTTCAAATTGGCCTCTAGCAACCCGTTCAGCTGCTTTTTGTAGTCGTCTAGCTGGCTGACTTAATGCCCAAGCAAGCCAAAGTAAAAATGGGGTACTAACCAACATGGTGACTAAGAGAAGTTGTATTGGTTTATCTAAAATACGAAGAATAAATGGTGGTGGTTTTTTCCAGTACCTTCCGACATACATATAGACTTTTTCTTGAGCGATGATGATATCGAAAGGGCCAGCCATCATGGTTCGTCCATAAAGTTTTTGTTGTGGCAGCTCTGGGTCATCTGACAGAGTTAAAAAATTGAGTAGTGCTTTTTTTCGTCCTCGCAATTCTCTAGGCTTATCTAGGATCTCACCGGTAGGGGTTGTAAAAAAGAGAGCTAGATTTTCATCATGATCATGAGCTTTATGGCTGATCTCTTTTAGTGTTGTTTTTAACCCTTCTCGCTCTGAGTATTTTCCTGTGATGTAAGCAGCAACTTCTGTCATTTTATTTAGATGTTCTGTCGCAATGTTATGACGCGATCGTGGATCAAAATTGGGGCCAATAACGACCCCAATAAGCACCAATAAAAGGGTGAACCAAAAGATAGCAAAGATACGACCATACAGGCTTGAAACCAGAGGGAATTTTATTTTCTTGGTAAACAAGGCTTATTCCTCTACAAATAAATAGCCGCGGCCACGTAAGGTTTTGATACGTGGTTTCCCTTCTGATAATGGAGGTAATTTTTTACGCAGGTTAGATACGTGCATATCAATCGCACGATCAAAAGGAGCAAGACGTTTACCTAATACTTCTAGACTTAGCTCTTCTTTTGAAATGATCTCTCCTGGTTTTTGAATAAATTGCGACAGTAGGCCAAATTCTGTACCAGTTAAATCTAATAATTCACCATGGCTATAGGCTTCTTGTTTGCCGATAAATATTTCAATTCCCTGATAGTTAATGCTATTGCTACTATTACTTTCTTTAGCTTTAGTTTGTGTTCGGCGTAAGATGGCACGAATACGAGCTAGTAATTCTCTATCACTGAATGGTTTTGGTAAATAATCATCTGCGCCAAGTTCTAAACCAATCACTCGATCAATCTCTTCCCCTTTTGCTGTCAGCATTAAGACTGGGATTTCATTGGTTTCACGCAGTTTTCGTAGCATATCCATACCATTCATTTTTGGCATCATGATATCAAGAAGGATAAGGTCTAGATCATCGGTTACCGCTGCTAAACCCTCAAGCCCATTGCTAGCTTCTACAACGTTATAACCTTCTAAACTTAAAATGTCTTTGAGTAATGACGTTAGTTCAACATCATCATCAACTAATAAAATCTTTGCCATTATTTTTTACCTACGTAATATTCTATAACTACAGTATCGCCAAATACCTCGGTGAATACCAACCTTGAAAATGACCTTTACGTTGCTTTACGCTCAAAATACACTCATTTACTTTGGTTGGGCTATTCTTATGGCATACCAAGCAGCAACGAGCTGCTCTTGATGAAAAATGAATTTTCTGTAACGGAGATAACACAATGAACATGATGAAAAAAATGGTTTTAGGCGCAGTAATCCTTCCTCTTTCTTTAGCGTCAGCATCGGTATTTGCTGCGGGTGGTAAGGATCATCATGGTGGCATGCGTGGTGAAGGCATGGAAGGCGGCAAGTGTATGATGAAGGCTAATAAAAAAGCATTCAAAGCTCTTGATTTAACGGATGCTCAAGAAGATAAGTTTGATGAAATGCGTGATGCTCGTAAAGCGGAGCATAAAGCTAAAAAAGGCCAAAAACGTCAACCAACTGCTGAAATGAAAGCGGATCATGAAGCAATGCAAAACTTAATGTTAGCTGACAACTTTGATGAGCAAGCAGTGCGTGATTTAGCTGAAAAAATGTCAGAGCGTCAAATTGATCGTCGTGTTGAGATGATGAAAAAACGTCATGAAATGATGAATATCCTAACGCCTGAGCAAAAAGTAGAGTTTAAAGCGAACCAAGATAAATACATTGCAGATTGCGCTAAATAATCTTCAAAAAGTTTAATAAATTAAAGCGGGTCTTTATGAAAAATAAAGGCCCGTTTTTTTGTTCATGATTTTTTTGTTGTAAATATATTAATAAATGGAATAACGGTCATTGGATTAAGGCTTTATACTAAGAGTTGATTTTTAGGTGAATGGAAAAGAAATGACTCAACGATATGCCTCTTTAGTTACCACTGCTGCATGGCTTGCAACCATTGTTGCGACAATTTTAATGTTATTCAAATTAGGAACATGGTGGGTAACCGGCTCGGTAAGCTTACTGGCTTCATTGGTTGATTCTTTACTTGATATGGGCGCGTCGATTACTAATTTATTGGTTGTTCGTTATGCTTTGCAACCTGCCGATGAAGAGCACAGTTTTGGGCATGGTAAAGCTGAATCTTTAGCTGCTTTAGCTCAGGCGATGTTTATTTCGGGATCGGCTTGTTTCTTATTATTGAATGGTGTTGAACGTTTCTTTCGTCCTCAAGATGTAGTTGCACCTGAACTGGGCGTTTATGTCAGTGGGTTTGCCATTGTTCTCACCTTTGGCCTTGTTATGTTTCAGCAATTGGTGGTTAAACAAACCGGAAGCCAAGCGATTGCCGCAGACTCATTACATTATAAAACCGATCTATTTATGAATGCCGCTATTATGTTAGCACTTGCGTTAAGCTGGTATGGATGGCATCAAGCAGATGCTATTTTTGCTTTAGTCATTGGCGTTTATATTTTAATTAGTGCCTTTAAGATGGCCTACGAAGCAATTCAATTATTATTAGATAGGCAGCTACCAAAAGAAGAGTTAGAGCAGATTAGAGAAGCCTGTTGTCGAGTAGATGGAGTGCAAGGGATACATGATTTACGAACTCGTCTTGCTGGACCTACACGATTTATTCAGTTGCATTTAGAGCTGCCAGATCAAATGCCATTGGTTGAAGCGCATCGAATTGCTGACAAAGTAGAAGATGAACTTTTAACAGTTTTCCCACATTCTGATATTATTATTCATCAAGACCCGCTTTCAGTTGTGCTAGACTCAGACAGAGAGCAAACTCAGTACCAGTAAGAATTAGTAGTATTATTAGCAATTATTGTTTTTTCGTAACAGAAAAATGAAATAGTCGTGATTGATTCTGATGTGAATCAACGAACTTTTTCAGTAAAATGGTAATACTCTTACATAAGAAAAAAAATTACAGATTATTAATGGTGAGAAGATTAGGGAGTCTGCTTGCTGTATTAGAAATTGAAATTGAAATTCCCAACCATATTAGAGGGTAACCATGGTCAAGAAGATTGGTGTTTTAACAAGTGGTGGCGATGCGCCAGGTATGAATGCGGCAGTTCGTGGTGTTGTTCGTACAGCATTAACCGAAGGCCTAGAAGTATTTGGTATTCATGATGGCTACTTAGGTCTTGTTGAAGATCGTATCGAGAAGTTAGAGCGCCATAGCGTATCTGATATGATCAACCGCGGTGGCACATTCTTAGGTTCAGCTCGTTTTCCTGAATTTAAAGAAGTTGCTGTTCGTGAAAAAGCGATTGAAAACCTTAAGAAACACGACATCGATGCGTTAATCGTTATCGGTGGTGACGGTTCTTACATGGGCGCTAAGAAGCTAACTGAAATGGGTTACCCATGTATCGGTCTTCCAGGTACGATCGATAATGATATCGCAGGTACTGATTACACTATCGGTTACTTAACGGCATTAAACACAGTTATTGATGCAATTGACCGT
The DNA here is from genome assembly GCF_052920805.1 of Aliivibrio wodanis. Classification (NCBI taxonomy): domain Bacteria; kingdom Pseudomonadati; phylum Pseudomonadota; class Gammaproteobacteria; order Vibrionales; family Vibrionaceae; genus Aliivibrio; species Aliivibrio wodanis. Next base: position 2,066,063 of record NZ_JBREXA010000002.1, on the reverse strand, counting down.
TTACGTGATACATCGTCTTCTCACCAACGAATCTCAATTGTAGAAGTTATGGGCCGCCACTGTGGTGATCTAACATTAATGGCTGCAATTGCAGGTGGCTGTGAGTACGTAATTACTCCAGAGACTGGCTTAAACAAAGAAGCACTGATTCAGAATATTCAAGATGGTATTGCGAAAGGTAAGAAACACGCAATTATCGCGATTACTGAGTTAATGACAGATACAAACGCATTAGCAAAAGAGATCGAAGCTGAAACAGGTCGTGAGACTCGTGCGACAGTTCTGGGTCACATTCAGCGTGGTGGTCAACCTGGTGCATTTGACCGTATCTTAGCCTCTCGTATGGGTAACTACGGTGTTAAATTGCTTGTTGAGGGCCATGGTGGTCGTTGTGTTGGTATCCAAAATGAACAACTTGTTCACCACGATATCATCGATGCAATCGAAAACATGCGTCGTCCTGAGAAGCTAGAACTTTATAAAGTAGCGGAAGAGTTATTCTAATTTAGAATAAGGTTAATGCTATAAAAGAAAACCGAAGTTTAGGCTTCGGTGTTTTTTATGTTTGAAAAATGATGTGTTTTAACTCATTTATAAATTGGTATCACTTCTTTATTCTAAATAGAGGTCGAGTGGGGTTTTGCTTTTTCTTCCTCCCACCTCTCGCGCTAAAGTAGGCACTAGATAGCCTGAAACGTTTTCAATTAACTCTCCCATTAATCGCTTTGCTTCTTTATCAGAGACAAAGAAATGAGCCGCCCCTTGCACCTTATCTAACACATGAAGGTAATAAGGCAGAATACCTGCATCGAACAATGCCTCACTTAAATCAGTGAGAGCCTTTGTTGTATCATTGACGTCTTTAAGTAATACACTTTGATTTAATAGAGTGACGTTTGACTGTTTTAACAGGATCATTTTATTTGTTAGCTCAGAATTAATTTCATTTGCATGGTTAATATGAGTAACCAAAATTACCTGAAGTCTTGTCTTTGCAAATAAATTGCATAATGTATTAGTAATACGCTTGGGTATTACGACAGGTAGACGAGAATGAATACGTAGCCGTTTAATATGTGAAATGGCTTCAATTTGTTTTATTAACCATTCAATTTCGTGATCTTTTGCCATTAATGGATCACCCCCAGAAAGAATCACTTCATTCAGTTCTGGATGCTCAGCAATATAATCAATGGATTTTTGCCAAACCGATTTACTGCCTTTGTTGTCTTGATAGGGGAAGTGACGACGGAAACAATAACGACAATTTACAGCGCAGCCTCCTTTCAATATTAGCAAAACACGGTTTTTGTATTTATGCAGTAATCCAGGCTGTTCGTTGTCTTGCTCATCGAGAGGATCGTTCGAATATCCGTCATGTACTTCGAATTCTTGATCTAAAGGCAATACTTGACGTAATAAAGGATCAAAAGGGTTGCCAAACTCCATTCGATCGACAAAACTTGTCGGCACACGTAACGCAAATAACTTTTTCGCTTCTAATCCTTTCTCCCACGGAGAGCTATCAATCCCTAGAGTTGAAAGCAGTTGATGAGGATCTGAGGTCGCATTTGAGATCTCTTTGAGCCAGTTTTGCTCAACAGGAGCGTCATTTCGGGTTATTATGTGTGACATTATTTATAACTCAACGATGTTAAGAGGAAATCATGGCGTCAGTAAGTACCAATGAATTCAAAGGCGGTTTGAAATTTATGTTTGATAACGAGCCATGCTCAATTATCGACAATGAATATGTTAAACCTGGTAAAGGCCAAGCATTCAACCGTGTAAAACTTCGCAAATTGCTTTCTGGTAAAACACTAGAAAAAACATTTAAATCAGGTGAAAGCTTTGAGCTTGCTGATGTTGTCGATGTAGAACTTGACTACTTGTACAATGATGGCGAATTCTTCCATTTCATGAACAGCGTAAGCTTTGAGCAAATCGCTGCTGATGTTAAATCGGTTGGTGACACGGCTAAATGGTTAATAGAAAACAACACTTGTACAGTGACTCTTTGGAATGATAATCCAATTACAGTGACACCGCCAAACTTTGTTGAGATTGAAGTGACTGAAACAGACCCAGGTCTGAAAGGTGATACTCAAGGTACTGGTGGTAAACCAGCAACATTAGCAACAGGCGCTGTTGTTCGTGTTCCACTATTTATCGCTATCGGTGAAGTAGTGAAAGTAGACACTCGTACGGGTGAATACGTAGGTCGTGTTAAGTAATATCAATTATTATTGATATTTACACGTCAAAGAAAAGGTCACTTCGGTGGCCTTTTTTATTAGGTTATTTATATTGTAGATATAAAAAAGGTTGGCATCATAGCCAACCTTTTTTATTGCTTCAGCTTTAGATTAGATCATAAAGATGAATACAACAGAAAGAGCAGTAAAGATTGCTGCTGTTGTGTAACAAGCAATTTTACCAGCTGTTCCGATGTGGAATTTTAGGTCGTGCATGCCGTGATGTAGGCGGTGCATCGCATGCCACATTGGCATAGAGATAGAACCGATAACAAATAACGCACCAATGATGCTAGTAACCAAAGCCAGCAACACGTAGGTAATTCATTGATTCAGCACCAATCACACCTAGTGGAACTAAGATACCAAGAACTAAGATCGTTACTGGTGTTAGCATTGCAAACCAAGTGCCACCAGCACCGAATAAGCCCCACCATACAGGTTCGTCAGAACGCTTTGGATTACGATTTACCACAATGACTCTCCTTAAACGATAACCAGTACAAGTAATGTAATTGCTGCAACAGCAGCCCACTGTGCAAGTACAACTACTTTTTTATCCAGTGTTTTACCACTGATACGAATAGGCATTACTTGCGGCATCATGCTAAAGAAAGTTTGAGCATGGAATAAGCTACCCGCTAAAGCAACAATGTTCAAAGCAACCACAATAGGGTTTGCCATGAAATCTAGCCAAGAAGCCCAAGCTAAAGGACCTTTTACTAAACTACCTAAACCAACAAGTAAGCAAATAGTAAAGAAAATTAGCGGTAAAATTGTCGCTTCACGAACCATGTAAAAACGGTAGAAAGGGTGATCTTTCCACCAAGTACGTGTCATTTCGCGAACGTAAGGTTTACGGTTGCTCATCCTTATGCCTCCTGAGGTTTAAGCATTGCGATAACAAAGTCTTGAGACGATGCGATCTTACCTTGGTTAACTGCTGCTGCAGGGTCAACGTGTTTTGGACATACTTCAGAACAGTAACCAACAAACGTACAGCCCCATGCGCCATTGTCGCCATTGATAAGCTTCATACGTTCAGCAGAACCATTATCACGGCTATCAAGGTTGTAACGGTGTGCAAGAGTCAGTGCTGCAGGACCGATAAATTCAGGGTTTAAGCCGAATTGAGGACAGGCTGCGTAACATAGGCCACAGTTGATACAACCAGCGAACTGTTTGTATTTAGCCATTTGCTCTGGAGTTTGGGTGTTAGGGCCTTGCTCTGGAGTGCGATCGTTACCAAGAATGTAAGGTTTGATTGCTTCTAAACGCTCGATGAACGGCGTCATATCAACAATCAAATCTTTCTCGATAGGGAAGTTCGCTAATGGTTCCAGTGTTAAGCCATTTGGGTAATCACGTAAGAATGCTTTACATGCAAGCTTTGGTACGTTGTTTACCATCATGCCACAAGAACCACAGATCGCCATACGACAAGACCAACGGTAAGATAGGTTTTTGTCTAGGTTATCTTTGATGTAACCAATTGCATCAAGTACAGAGGTTGTATCATCACAAGGTACGTCAAATGCTTGTAGATAAGGTTTCTCATCTACCATTGGGTCGTAACGCATAATGTTTACTTTTTGGACTCTATTGCCAGCTGTCATTATGCTTTCTCCTCTGCGTTTTTCGCCGCTTCAGCTTCTGCCGCTGCTGCTTTTTCTGCCGCTTCACCATATAGGCGAGCTTTTGGTTGAGATTTAGTGATGGTTACATCGCTGTATTTAATCGTCGGTGCTGCATCTTTGTTGTAGTACGCTAATGAGTGTTTTAGGAAGTTCACATCATCACGTTCAGTACAACCTTCATCTAGACGTTGGTGTGCACCACGAGACTCTTTACGCAGAATTGCAGAATGAGCCATTGTTTCAGCTACTTCAAGACCGTAACCAATTTCGATAGCGTACAATAGGTCTGTGTTGAACACTTTACCTTTGTCTTTGATGCTGATGTTTTTGTAGCGCTTTTTCAGCTCAGCCAGTTTATCAACCGTATCTTGCATCTCGTGCTCTTTACGGTAAATACCACAGCCAGCTTCCATTGAGTGACCCATTTCAGTACGGATGTCAGCCCAGTTTTCATCGCCTTCTTGAGCTAGTAGTGCATCAATACGACCTTGAACTTCTTCAATCTGTGTTTGGATAGCGTTGTCATTCCAAACTGTGAATTCAGCGGCACGTTCAGCGGCTTTTTCACCTGCAAGGCGACCAAATACAACTAACTCAGCAAGTGAGTTTGAACCTAGACGGTTTGCACCGTGAAGACCAACAGAAGAACATTCACCAACAGCAAGATAGACCTTTGATGTTTGTTTCGTTGTTCTTATCCGTTTCAATACCACCCATGGTGTAGTGAACAGTAGGACGAATTGGAATTGGCTCTTTTGCAGGGTCAACGTTAACGTAGGCTTTTGATAGCTCACAGATAAACGGTAGACGCTCATTTAGGTACTCTTCACCTAGGTGACGAAGATCCAAATGCACTACATCACCAAGAGGGTGCTTGATAGTGTTGCCTTTTTGCTGCTCATGCCAGAACGCTTGAGAAACTTTGTCACGAGGACCTAGTTCCATGTATTTGTTCTTTGGCTCACCGATAGGAGTTTCTGGACCCATACCGTAATCTTGTAGGTAACGGTAACCATTTTTATTTACCATGATACCGCCTTCACCACGACAACCTTCAGTCATCAAGATGCCAGTACCTGGTAAACCTGTTGGGTGATATTGTACGAATTCCATATCACGCAGAGGTACACCGTGACGGAATGCCATTGCCATACCATCACCAGTAACGATACCGCCATTGGTATTACAGTGGTAAACACGACCTGCGCCACCCGTTGCAAGTACAACTGATTTTGCTTTAATACAGATAAGTTCGCCTTCAGCCATATGAATAGCAATCAGACCTTGAACTTGACCATCTTCAACTAAAATATCAACAACAAAATACTCGTCGTAACGATTGATTTGAGGGTACTTCATTGAAGTTTGGAATAGAGTATGAAGCATGTGGAAGCCCGTTTTATCGGCAGCAAACCACGTACGTTCAACTTTCATACCACCAAAACGGCGAACATTCACTTCGCCATTTTCTTTACGGCTCCAAGGACAACCCCATTGTTCTAGTTGAGTCATCTCGCGGTATGCATTTTTTACAAAGTATTCAACAACATCCTGTTCACACAGCCAATCACCACCGCCAACAGTATCGTTGAAGTGATTGTCTAGTGTATCTTCTTCCTTGGTCACGGCAGCGGAACCACCTTCTGCAGCCACTGTATGTGAACGCATTGGGTATACTTTTGAAATCAGAGCAATTTCTAGCTCTGGGTTAGCTTCTGCAGCTGCAATGGCTGTACGTAGGCCTGCACCGCCCGCGCCGATTACTGCGATATCTGTGGTTATAGTTTTCACAGTTATCCTCCGGGATAAAAGATAAAAAATTAAACTAATCACTTGATTGTGACTAATTATGAGAATCTAGCCTGCTCATATGACAAAAAAGAGCAAATAGTAACTGAAAAATTCTGTTACCTATTCTATGTGAGCTTTTGTAATAAAAATTGATATGGATAAAGTTTTGTAGAGCAAGTACCACTAATGGGGCAGTTTATTGCGGATAGTGTGATCTCTATCAACTAGTTAAAGCTGTTAATATTCTCTACTATTTGTATGTAAGTTGTTGCTTTATATATGATAATGATTCTTATCGGACCTGTATCCCTTTGATGGTTAAGGGTATTTTTGAAGTTAAAAAATAGGTAACCTTAAAATGGGTTATCAGGTATTATTTTGGATAAGTTTTTCTAATGTGTAAAATTATGACTAGTCAATATTGGATGCCTAGCGCATCAATTGAACAATTACAGCAACGCGCTGATATTCTTGCTTCGATTCGTTTGTTTTTTTCTGAGCGAAAAGTGATGGAAGTAGATACACCAGCGATGAGTCATGCGACTGTGACGGACGTGCATCTTCATACTTTCCAAACGGATTTTGTTGGACCGGGTTATGCTGATGGTGCTCATTTGTATTTTATGACCAGTCCCGAGTTTCATATGAAGCGATTATTGGCGGCTGGAAGTGGTGCGATTTACCAAATTAATAAGGCATTTCGTAATGAAGAAGCAGGGCGTTTTCATAACCCTGAATTTACGATGTTGGAATGGTATCGACCAAGCTTCGATCATCATCAATTGATGGATGAAATGAATGAACTGCTGATACTAGTGCTACAGTGTGGTGATTCCGAGAGAATGACATATCAAGACGCGTTTATTAAGGTGCTTGGTATTTGTCCATTAGAGGCTTCTATGGATGAATTAAGAGCGGTTGCAGCTCCGTTGGGGCTATCAGATATAGCGGACATCGAAGAAGATAGAGATACATTACTGCAATTGTTATTCAGTATGGGTGTAGAAGAGAAGATTGGTTTAGACGTTCCTGCTTTTGTTTATGATTTTCCAGCGTCTCAAGCAGCTCTTGCTAAGATTAATCCGACGGACTCGCGAGTAGCTGAGCGTTTTGAGGTGTACTTTAAAGGTATTGAGCTAGCGAACGGCTTTCATGAGTTAGATAATGCCAAGGAACAACTTGCCCGTTTTGAAGAAGACAATGCGAAACGTAAGTCAATGGGCTTAATTGAACAGCCTATCGATTATCATTTGATTGCGGCATTAGAAGCTGGTTTTCCTGATTGTGCGGGCGTTGCTCTCGGTATTGACCGTTTGATCATGTTGGCAATGGGAGAAAAGCACATCGATCAAGTTATGGCTTTTCCTTTTGATAGAGCTTAGCAATAACTAAAAAAATAGCGAACACAAGGTTCGCTATTTAATGATTTCTTAATGGAATTAATTATTTTGCGATATGAGCAAATGGAGTACCCATTCGAGTTGGAGCTCCGTTTTCCATTGAGGCATCAAACTTCACTGAGTTTGGTGCAAATAGGTTAATAACGGTTGAGCCTAATTTAAAACGACCCATTTCTTCGCCTTTCTTAAAGCAAATCATATCATCGCCAGAAAGTGGGTAATGCCACGTTTTAACCGCAGGGCCAGTAGGTGGAGTCACCGTATCAGCCCATGTAGTTTCAATACTACCAACGATAGTTGCACCAACAAGAACTTGAGCCATTGGGCCAAATTCAGTATCAAAAATACAGACAACACGTTCATTACGAGCGAATAGATTTGGTACGTTTTCTGCAGTTAATGGATTTACAGAGAAGAGGTCGCCAGGAACGTAAATCATTTTACGTAATGTCGCATCGCATGGCATGTGAACTCGATGATAATCACGTGGTGATAAATACAGAGTAGCAAATTCGCCGCCCATGAATTCATCAGCTAATTCAGCATCGCCACCAAGTAACTCTTGAGCAGAATATACATGACCTTTAGCTTGAACTAGTTGACCATCAGTAATTGGACCAAATTGACTTACGCAAGCATCCGCGGGATGGGAGATCACATTATCATTGTCATCAATTGGGCGTGCGCCATCTTCTAATTCACGAACAAAGAAGTTGTTGAATGTAGAATATGCTGCAGGATCTGGGTTTTTAGCTTCGCTCATTTCAACTTTATATTGTTTGATGAACCACTTTATTACCGCTGTTGTTAACCAACCCATTTTTGCTGATGCTAATTTGCCAGCCAAACGAGTAAGTGCATGTTTTGGGGTTAAATATTGTAACCCAATTTTTAAATTATCTGACACGTTCTTTGCCTACTAGTTATCAATAATAGTGGATATTACCACATCTTTACTTTGTTATTAATCGGCTTTTCTGCTGCGAGAAAATTGGCGATTAGCCTTATTCTCTGACATGCTTTCAATGATTCGATGGTAGCTATCAAAACGAAGTTTGGCAATTTTACCATTCGATACGGCTTCTTGAAGGATACAACCAGGATCATCTTTATGTGTACAATCTCTAAATTTACAGCCGCCGATGAAGTCTTTAAACTCGACAAATGACTCAGTAACTTCTTCTTTTTCTAAATGCCATAGACCAAACTCACGAACACCAGGAGAATCAATAAGATCGCCACCGTGAGGGAAGTGGTATAAACGGGCGGCAGTTGTGGTGTGCTGACCAAGACCTGAGTTTTCAGATACTGCACCTTCCATAATTTCAAGCTCAGGCATCAATGCATTTACTAAGCTTGATTTACCTACGCCAGATTGACCAACAAAGATATTGATATGATCTTTTAACTCAGCTTCTAATTCTTCGATGCCATAACCTGATTCTTTACTGACAAATTTTACCTTATAGCCAATATCTTCATATAGACTTAAAATTTGTCTAACATCGATAAATTCTTTGTCTGATAACAAATCGACTTTGTTTAATACGATTAATGGTTTTATCTGTAAAGTCTCTGAGGCAATAAGATAGCGGTCAATAATGTTCAGTGACAGTTCTGGAAGGATAGATGAGACGATGACCATTTGATCAACGTTGGCTGCAACCGGTTTAATGCCATCGTAATAATCAGGTCGAGTTAACATTGATGTTCGTGGTTGAACTGCTTCCACAACACCAGATATACCTGCAAGTACTTCTGTACCTGGACGCCAAATAACACGATCACCAGATACTAAGCTTTCAATACCTCGACGTAAGTTACAGCGATGTATTTCTTTGCTCTCTGGATCTTCGATATCCGCATGTTGACCAAAGCGAGTAATTACTAACCCTTCTTTAGCAGCTTCTAATGAGGATTCATCCCACTCAACGGTGGTCTTTATTTTTTCTATACGTTTATTTTGATTAGAACGTACTCGGCGAACTTGGCCTTTAGTTAACTTTGTCTTTTTTGCCACGAAATGATTTCACTTGTAGGTTGGCTTTCAGTTTTATGTTGAAAGATAAATCGGCCCGAGTATCATACCCTTTTTAGTTACAAAATAGGCAACTCTCTATGGCAATTAATGATCAAAACCTGATTTGGGTTGATTTGGAGATGACAGGATTGGATCCTGAAACTCATAAAATCATCGAAATCGCATCCATTGTAACTGATGCTCAGCTAAATATTTTAGCAGAAGGGCCTGTTATTGCTATTCATCAGTCAGAAGAAGAGTTGGCTAAGATGGATGATTGGTGTACAAATACACATACCAATAGTGGACTGGTCGCTCGTGTACAAGTGAGTGAACATACTGAAACGACCGCGATAGAAGAGACAATCGCTTTTCTTGAAAAGTGGGTACCAAAAGGTATTTCCCCAATTTGTGGTAATAGCATTGGTCAAGATCGTCGCTTCTTATATAAGCATATGCCGACATTAGAAGAGTATTTTCACTATCGTTGTGTTGATGTGAGTACAATTAAAGAGCTGACTCGTCGTTGGAAACCGGAAGTACTTGATGGTTTTGAAAAAACAGGAACACATTTAGCATTGGATGATATTAGAGAATCCATTGCTGAATTACAGTATTACCGTAAAAACATATTCACAATTTAATAAATTTGATTATTTGTTGAGCGAAAGCTGCGGATTTTAAAGAATTTTCGTTTTTTTTTCAAAATCCGCTTGCATCATCACGTTTTACTCGTATAATTCGCAGCCTCTGAACGAGGAGCTACTCCTTATCAGAATGCGACACTAGCTCAGCTGGTAGAGCGCAACCTTGCCAAGGTTGAGGTCACGAGTTCGAGCCTCGTGTGTCGCTCCAAAAAATTAAAACGTATTGTTCAATGTAATTGAATGATAGGATAAAGTTTCATTGTACTTAACAATGCATCCGGACGCGGGATGGAGCAGTTTGGTAGCTTCGTCGGGCTCATAACCCGAAGGTCGTAGGTTCAAATCCTGCTCCCGCAACCACATTTAGATTGAATGCTTTATAGCGTTGATCATGCGACACTAGCTCAGCTGGTAGAGCGCAACCTTGCCAAGGTTGAGGTCACGAGTTCGAGCCTCGTGTGTCGCTCCAATTTCTTTTTAGTACTTAATGAAGTACTTCTCGAAAATTGAAATTGGTTTATAGTTTCATTGTCTTAAACAATGCATCCGGACGCGGGATGGAGCAGTTTGGTAGCTCGTCGGGCTCATAACCCGAAGGTCGTAGGTTCAAATCCTGCTCCCGCAACCACATTTAGATTGAATGCTTTATAGCGTTGATCATGCGACACTAGCTCAGCTGGTAGAGCGCAACCTTGCCAAGGTTGAGGTCACGAGTTCGAGCCTCGTGTGTCGCTCCATTTTCTCTTTAAGAGCCTTATAGGTTCTTCTCGAAAAGAGATATTGGATAATAAGTTCCCATTGTACTTTGAACAATGGCATCCGGACGCGGGATGGAGCAGTTTGGTAGCTCGTCGGGCTCATAACCCGAAGGTCGTAGGTTCAAATCCTGCTCCCGCAACCACATTTAGATTGAATGCTTTTATAGCGTTGATCATGCGACACTAGCTCAGCTGGTAGAGCGCAACCTTGCCAAGGTTGAGGTCACGAGTTCGAGCCTCGTGTGTCGCTCCAATTTCTTTTTAGTACTTAATGAAGTACTTCTGAAAATTGAAATTGGTTTATAGTTTCATTGTCTTAAACAATGCATCCGGACGCGGGATGGAGCAGTTTGGTAGCTCGTCGGGCTCATAACCCGAAGGTCGTAGGTTCAAATCCTGGCTCCCGCAACCACATTTAGATTGAATGCTTTATAGCGTTGATCATGCGACACTAGCTCAGCTGGTAGAGCGCAACCTTGCCAAGGTTGAGGTCACGAGTTCGAGCCTCGTGTGTCGCTCCATTTTCTCTCTTGAAGAGTAAGATGGTTTATAGTCTCATTGTCTTAAACAATGCATCCGGACGCGGGATGGAGCAGTTTGGTAGCTCGTCGGGCTCATAACCCGAAGGTCGTAGGTTCAAATCCTGCTCCCGCAACCACATTTAGATTGAATGCTTTATAGCGTTGATCATGCGACACTAGCTCAGCTGGTAGAGCGCAACCTTGCCAAGGTTGAGGTCACGAGTTCGAGCCTCGTGTGTCGCTCCAATTTCTTTTTAGTACTTAATGAAGTACTTCTCGAAAATTGAAATTGGTTTATAGTCTCATTGTCTTAAACAATGCATCCGGACGCGGGATGGAGCAGTTTGGTAGCTCGTCGGGCTCATAACCCGAAGGTCGTAGGTTCAAATCCTGCTCCCGCAACCACATTTAGATTGAATGCTTTAATAAGCGTTGATCATGCGACACTAGCTCAGCTGGTAGAGCGCAACCTTGCCAAGGTTGAGGTCACGAGTTCGAGCCTCGTGTGTCGCTCCAAACAAAATAAAAGCGCTGAATTATATTCAGCGCTTTTATTTTCTTTAAAATTAATGCTGTGAAGCATTAACCCCACGTAAAAATCCTGTTCTTTAGAATATTCTGATTCATACCTAATCAACGAATCAAACAGTCTATTATATATCTGTATTTATTGTATTTTTTAACGAAATATAACAGCAGAGGGTTAGTTATATCTATTAATTACCATATAACTAACACACTTATCCACACCGATATAATTGTGGATAACTCTGTTAGTTATTTAATATTGACAGAATAAAAAAAGTAAGTAATAAAGATCTTATTGGTATTTATAGATCGAAAAAAAACACATTAGCTATATCTTGTTGATATTTATGTTCTTTTATTAGCCTATGCATTTTTTTTAATGATTTAAAAGATCTTTTTGCTTGACTTCTTTGATCCTGGTCATATTCCCGTCTTGTGTTTAACTTTTCTATTTTTTGTATTGTTTACCCTTCAAAATAATGTTTTCCACATTCTTAATAGCTAAATATGCCTGTGGTTAATTTATCTGACTATTTCTAATCGTAGTGCCGCTAATTAGATACACACAGATTAAGCATCTCGTGGTAGCCCTTTTTCTATAATTCGAATCAAACGTTGCTCTTTTCTGTTTTTATTTATAGGCCTAGAGTTTTGTTGCTCTATAGCCCAAAGAATATGAATATCTAAGTTATTATCTAATCCAAGTCGATCACGTAAGGATAAAACAATATCCTTAGAGTGTGGGGCGTTTCCCATAGCGATTGCGATATTACGCAACCATTGAAGATGACCAATGCGACGAATTGCTGAGCCTTCCATATTTTTTAAAAAGGTAGCTTCATCCCATGCAAAAAGAGAGAGTAAGTTAGCGTTGTCTAGAGACTCTCTACGATGAAAGTCGCTTTGTTGTGTTATATCTGCCTCACGGTTCCAAGGGCAAACGAGTTGGCAATCATCACAACCATAAATTCGATTTCCCATTAATGAACGAAACTCTTCAGGAATAACGTCGCTGTTTTCGATGGTTAAGTAAGAAATACAACGACGGGCGTCAATGACTCCATTTTCTAATATTGCATTCGTTGGGCATGACGTGACACAGGCGGTACATTTACCACATTGGTTCTCAACAGGGGAATCAACCGGTAATGGGATATCAACTAAAAGTTCACCTAAGAAAAACCAAGACCCCGCATCTTTATCAAGTAGCAGTGAGTGTTTGCCTGTCCAACCAAGCCCTGCTTTTTCTGCTAAAGGTCGCTCTAATATCGGGGCTGAATCTACAAAAGGGCGATAACCAAGTTGTTCTACCTCGGCTTCGATTTTTTGACCTAGTTTTTTGAGTTGGTTTCGGATCAGTTTGTGGTAATCACGACCGAGCGCATATCGACTGATATAAGCTTGTGTAGGGTCGCTTAAATTACTTGCAAAACCAGCTTGAGGAGGTAAATAATCCATACGGGCACTGATGACTCTAATTGTGCCAGGGTGAAGTTCATTAGGTCTTGCTCTCATGACGCCATGACGAGCCATCCAGTCCATCGAACCATGGTAACCAGCATCAAGCCATTGCTCTAAAGCCGCTTCATGCTGAGATAAATCGACATCACAAATTCCGACCTTCTGAAAGCCGAGTTCTTGTGCCCAAAGTTTGATGTTAGTAGCGAGTGCTTGATAGTCAATTTTCACAGAGAGATTACATTTTTTTATTACAGTATGATAAGTAAAAGTTTATCATATAGGATTGATAAGACGTACTTCGATGCAATGAAAAGACATTGAATTAACGCAACTCATGGTTACTTGTGTCTAACTATTTCACATATAAATTGTGAATTTGATACCAAGTCCACCAATTTAGACAATTAAAATAGTGAAATTAGTGAATAATGGAACGCTTTGAATTTAATTTAGCTACTGAAGACGACACGGTTGAATTTGGTAGACAGCTCTCTCAAGCTTGTACTCAACAAACCACCATCTATTTACATGGTGATCTTGGTGCGGGTAAAACAACCTTTAGCCGAGGCTTTATTCGTTCATTAGGTCATGTTGGTAATGTAAAAAGCCCAACATATACCCTAGTTGAACCTTATGAATTGGATAAATGGCAAGTGTATCACTTTGATCTGTATCGTTTGGCTGATCCTGAAGAGCTAGAGTTTATGGGGATCCGTGATTATTTTACTGATGATGCAATTTGTTTAGTTGAGTGGCCAGAGAGAGGGGAAGGGTTATTACCTAGTCCCGATATTGATATTGAACTTCGCTATGATGGTGAAGCTCGTCATGTTGTGATTACTGGCAATAATGAATATGGATGTAGTTTAGTGCAGCGGTTGGATTTGTGTTAATCGGTAAATATTTTCGAGTTATTTGGTATACGCTATTTGTTGTTTTATCAGCAAGTAGCTTTTTTGTATCTGCTAATACCCTAGAGGGAATTCGAGTTTGGCCATCGCCAGATGAAACTCGTATTGTTATAGATCTAAATTCTGAAGCAAACTATAGCTATTTTACGCTTAGTAGTCCTTATCGTTTAGTGGTTGATCTTAAAAATACCAATGTGAAAGCAAAGCTGCCGTTAACGGTCAGTGACAGTAAGGTTTTGTCAAAAATACGCAAAAGCTCTGCACCATCAAAAGGAACGACTCGACTTGTTTTTGAATTGAAGCATTCGGTTACGGCTGAGGTATTTAAATTATCACCGACCCCCGGTGGCCAGTACGGGCATCGTCTAGTGATGGATTTACCTCACTCTTCAACTTCGAAATCTACACCAACTCAGAGTAGACCAACGACACCCTCAAAACCTGTAATTAACTCTAATTCGAATCATATTATAGGTAACGGTGAAATAATTATTGCTATTGATGCTGGGCATGGCGGTGAAGATCCTGGTTCAATTGGTCCAACAAGAAAATATGAGAAGCACGCTACTCTCGCTATTTCTAAAAAAGTAGTCGCATTAATCAATGCTCAGCTAGGTATGAGAGCAGTAATGACTCGTAGTGGTGATTACTTTGTTAACTTAAATAAACGAACTGATATTGCGAGAAAAAATAAATCTCACCTATTGGTGTCTATTCACGCTGATAGTTTCCGCTCTCCTAAACCAAGAGGTGGTTCTGTTTTTGTGCTTAATACGCGCCGAGCAAATACTGAAATTGGTCGTTGGGTAGAAAAACATGAGAAACAATCTGAACTGTTAGGCGGTGCAGGTGATGTATTAGCTAAGAATAGTAATGATAGAAATGTTAGCCAAACATTGTTGGATTTACAGTTTAGTCATTCTCAAAAAGAGGGCTATAAATTAGCAACAGACGTTTTATCTGAAATGGGTAAAGTGATTAAGCTACATAAAAAAGAACCTGTGAACGCGAGCTTAGCGGTATTGAAATCACCAGATATTCCATCAATATTAATTGAAACTGGTTTTATTTCTAACCCAATAGAAGAGAAGCAACTGTTCCAACGTGGCCATCAGGATAAAATTTCTCGTGCTATCTCAAAAGCAGTTATTCGTTATCTTAATGATAATCCACCACAAGGAACGCTATTAGCAGCAAAGCAGCAACAGAGAAAACATAAAGTAAACCCTGGTGAATCACTTTCTTTAATTGCCAAAAAGTACGGTACTACTGCTGCAAAAATTAAGAGTGAAAATAAACTGAAAAGTACTAGTTTAGCTATTGGCCAGATTTTACTTATTCCTGGAAATCGCCCAGTTTATGTTGCACCAAAGACGAAACCTAGCGCTAAAAAGACATCTAGCTCTCAATCGACACGAGTTACGATTACCCATAAGGTTCGCTCTGGTGAATATTTAGGTAAAATAGCGGCTAAATATAAAGTATCAACCAGTAGTATTCGTTCGTTAAATAAATTGAAATCGGATACTTTATTCGTTGGCCAAAAATTGAAAGTAAGTATTGTCGCTCCAGTAAAGAAACATACGGTGAAACGTGGTGAGTTCTTAGGTAAAATTGCAACTAAATACGGAGTATCTGTATCTAGTATCAGAGCTGTTAATAAGCTGCGTTCTGATAAATTAGCTGTAGGACAGGTGCTTATTATTCCAAATAAATAATAAGGAAAAGGCATGCCTATTCAAATCTTACCAGCTCGATTAGCCAACCAAATTGCGGCGGGTGAGGTTGTAGAACGCCCAGCTTCTGTTGTAAAAGAGTTAGTTGAAAATAGTATCGATGCGGGGGCGACTCGCATCGATATTGATATAGAAAAAGGTGGTAGTAAGTTAATTCGTATCCGTGATAACGGTTTTGGTATTGCAAAAGATGAATTAACTCTCGCCTTAAGCCGTCATGCCACCTCTAAAATAACCACTCTTGATGATCTAGAAGCTATTGTTAGTCTTGGCTTTCGTGGTGAAGCGCTTGCCTCGATCAGTTCGGTTTCACGCTTAACATTAACCTCTCGAACGGTAGCTCAAGAAGAAGCCTGGTCAGCCTATGCTGAAGGTCGAGATATGGATGTAAAGCTAAAACCTGCAGCGCATCCTATTGGTACAACAATAGATGTGGTTGATCTCTTCTTTAATACTCCTGCTCGTCGAAAGTTTCTTCGTACTGATAAAACAGAATTCACCCATATTGATGAGTTATTAAAGCGAATAGCCTTGAGTCGATTGGATATTACGATCAATCTGCGTCATAACGGCAAATCAATTCGTCAATATCGTGCTGCCCAAACTAAAATTCAAGTTGAAAAGCGTCTTGCTGCTGTCTGTGGTTCTAATTTTCTACAGCATGCATTAGAGGTTGAACTAGAGCATGGTGATCTTAAATTTCACGGTTGGATTTCTGCACCAGAAGGAGCCCGTGCGCAAGGTGATATTCAATATTGCTATGTGAATGGTCGTATGATGAAAGATAAGTTAATTAATCATGCGATTAGACAAGGCTATGAAACTTCTTTGTTAGCGAATCAATATGCGGCGTATATCTTATTTATTGAAATAAATCCGCACGATGTTGATGTAAATGTGCACCCTGCAAAACATGAAGTGCGTTTTCATCAAGCTCGTTTAGTGCATGATTTTATCTATCAAGCCATTTATGGTGCGCTACAGCAAAGTGCACTATTGTCAAAAGCTCAGGTTGATGGACAAACAGGGGAGTTTATTGAAGATAAAGAAGCGTATTTTCCTCCTATGAAAGAATATGTTCGCCAACCGAATCAAAATGATTATCAACAGCAAGAATATCAACAAGAGCATTCTTTAATAGGTGCAGACTCTAAAGCAGAACAGCTAAAAAATGCGGTAGATTCGACTCCTGATTATCCAAATAAAGCAGCTTCTGATTCTTGGCCTTCAAGCTCGTTATCCTCGAGAGGAGCATCTGGTTCTGCAGCGCGAATTGCTAATAGGGCTCACACATTTAATAGTGAAAAGCCTTCCTCAAAAGAGCTGAATAACTATCAAGCATTGCTAAAAACCTCTGATGACGAGAGGGTTTCTGTAAATCATCAAATTAATGAAATGCATGTTAGTAGTCCTGTTCAATCTACTTTGATAGAAAAATGTAAATCTATTCCAACACCGCTCGTAAGAAATAATCAACCTCAACCTTTAGGGAAGGTGTTAGGTATTGTCGAAAAGGTTTTTTCTTTATTGCAGCATCAAGAACAATTACAACTGTTGGATTTACGTTATGCTGAGTTTGTAAAAAGTTATGGTCAACTTAATAGTGTGCATATTGAGCCACTGAGAGCACAACCATTATTGATCCCTCTTTCTGTTGGTATTGAAGAAACTATTTGTAATAAAGTATTGAGTTATACTTCAGTATTAAAACCTCTTGGAATTGATTTAAAAGTAAAAAATAATACTAACGTGATCATTATGGCGGTTTGTCAGCCAATCAGGCAGCAGAATTTACAACAATTGATACCGAATCTGTTAAGGTATCTGGATAGCATTAATCCATCTCTTGAACAGGTGATAATTTGGCTTTCTCATCAAATTCAGCATGAAGAAGCCAGTTATAGTACCGCTCAAGCGATACAGTTAGTGATGGAATTAGAGCAATTATGGGGTTCAAACTTATCCCAATTTAATAATAAATTGCTTAAAAACATCGATCTTACTCAAGTGATACAAGCATTTAGTCATGAATAAAGCATTACCTCAAGCCATCTTTTTGATGGGACCAACAGCGTCAGGAAAGACAAATTTAGCCATTGAATTACGAAAACGTTTTCCTGTAGAGTTGATAAGCGTAGACTCAGCCCTTATCTATAAGGGAATGGATATTGGTACAGCAAAACCAAACGAAGATGAACTTTTACAGGCTCCTCATCGTCTTATTAATATTCTAGATCCGGCGGAAAGCTATTCAGTGGCTGAATTTCGCCGTGATGCACTGAAAGAAATGGAAGACATTGTTGCTCAAGGAAAGATACCTTTATTAGTCGGTGGTACAATGTTGTACTACAAAGCACTACTTGAAGGCCTTTCGCCATTACCAGCAGCGGATGCTGACATTAGAGCTCAAATTGAGCAAGAAGCGGAGAATCTTGGATGGGAGGCTATGCATGATCAATTAAAACAAATTGACCCTGTATCAGCTGAGAGAATTCATCCAAATGATCCACAACGACTTTCCCGAGCGTTGGAAGTATTTCGAATTTCGGGTAAAACATTAACAGAATTAACCCAGATTAAAGGTGAGCCTCTACCTTATGAAGTGCATCAATTTGCAATAGCACCGAAAGAGAGAGCGGAAATTCACCGTCGTATTGAACTGCGTTTTGAATATATGATGAAGGATGGTTTTGAAGCAGAAGCTCGTGCATTGTATGAGCGTGATGATCTTCATGCTGACCTTCCTTCTATTCGTTGCGTAGGTTATCGACAAATGTGGGACTATTTTGATGGGGAGGGCACGTTAGATGATGCGGTTTTCCGTGGAGTGTGTGCGACTCGTCAATTGGCCAAGCGACAAATTACCTGGCTACGTAGCTGGAAAGAACTAACTTTGGCTGGATAGTGATGACATTGATGGTGCCCTACTAACGATCTCAGATCGTTTAGAGAGAAAATAAGCACAAAAACGTATCAATGTTGTTTAACTTCAGAGCATTTAGTCATAAGCTAAAGACTAATAGCTAAATAAAATTACAATTACAAACCAAAAAGGAACAAAAAATGGCTAAAGGGCAATCGTTGCAAGACCCATTTTTGAATGCGCTGCGTCGTGAAAGGATTCCAGTGTCTATCTATTTAGTAAATGGGATTAAATTACAGGGACAAATCGAATCATTTGATCAATTTGTTATCCTATTGAAGAACACAGTAAACCAGATGGTATATAAACATGCGATCTCTACTGTAGTTCCTGCTCGTGCTGTAAGCCATCACACTGCAAGTGATCGACCACAAGGCGAGCGTCCACAAGAAAAAACAGAAGATTAGTTCTATTCTATCTGAATAGACAATCGACTAAGGAGTTAATGCTTGTTTGACCGTTATGAATCCGGTGAACAGGCGATTCTTGTGCATATTAGTTTTACTTATGAAGGGGATGTTGAAGATCTCGACGAATGTAAAATGTTGGTATCTTCTGCGGGGGTAAACACATTAGGTGTTGTGACGGGTACCCGTCAATCTCCGCTCCCTAAATATTATGTAGGTGAGGGTAAGGCACTAGAAATTGCCGAAGCAGTTCGAGCTAAGAATGCCGATATAGTGATTTTTAATCATGCGCTTTCTCCTGCTCAAGAACGAAATTTAGAACAATTATGTCAATGTCGAGTAATAGACCGTACTGGGTTAATACTGGATATATTTGCTCAACGCGCACGAACCTATGAAGGTAAATTGCAAGTTGAGTTAGCACAATTACGTCATATATCTACTCGATTGATCCGAGGTTGGACACATCTTGAACGCCAAAAAGGTGGAATAGGTTTACGTGGCCCCGGTGAAACTCAATTGGAAACTGATAGACGATTATTGCGAGATCGTATCAAAGCAATTTTGCGTCGATTGGGTAAAGTTGCAAAACAGCGTGAACAAGGCCGTCGAGCCAGGATCAGAGCTGAAATCCCAACCGTTTCGTTAGTCGGATACACCAACGCAGGGAAATCTACGTTATTTAACCGAATTACTGAAGCAGGGGTTTATGCCGCTGATCAATTGTTTGCCACGCTTGATCCAACGCTCCGTAAGATTGAAGTTGTAGATGTTGGTACTTCAATACTTGCTGATACCGTCGGTTTTATCCGTCATTTACCTCATGATCTTGTTGCTGCCTTTAAAGCGACATTACAAGAAACGCAAGAAGCTAATATCTTGTTACATGTTGTTGATGCCAGTGATGAGCGTTTTCGTGAGAATATTGAAGCAGTAGATATTGTTCTTGAAGAGATTGATGCCCATGAGGTGCCTTATCTTCTCGTAATGAATAAGATTGATAACTTAGAAGATCAACAACCACGAATTGAACGTGATGAGGAAGGGGTTCCTCAGTGTGTTTGGGTTTCAGCAATGGAAGGCCAAGGCATTGATTTACTTTTTCAAGCATTAACGGAACGATTAGCAGGGCAAATGGTAGAGCATACATTGTTACTACCACCTGAGTCGGTTGGGCGTTTTAGAAGTAAATTCTTTCAAATGCATAGCATTATAAAAGAAGAATATCAGGATGATGGCAGCTTGTTGATTGATATACGTATGCAGCAAGTTGATTGGTCTAAGTTAGAAAAACGTGAAGAGACTCCATTAAGTAATTTTATTATTACTAATGAGAGTTCACAGAATTCTTTATCTTCATAATTACTTTGGAGTTTTCTAATGGCGTGGAATGAGCCTGGAAATAACAACAATAACGACAACAATAAGAGTGGCGGTGGCGATAATAAAGACCCTTGGGGTAATAAAAATCGTGGCGGTCGTGATCAAGGTCCACCAGATCTTGATGAAGTATTTAACAAGCTAAGTCAAAAACTGAGCGGTAAGTTTGGTGGTGGCAACAAAGGCGGAAATAATAAAGGTGGTAGCGGTTTACCTTCATTTGGTAATGGCGGCGCAATTGGCTTAGGTCTTATTGCTGTAGTGGCTATTGGTATTTGGGTATTCTCTGGCTTCTATACTATTGGTGAAAGTGACCGAGGTGTAGTATTACGCTTTGGTCAATACGATCGTATGGTTGACCCAGGTCTAAACTGGAAGCCAACCTTTATTGATCAAGTGACGCCAGTTAACATTCAAGCAATTCGTTCATTAAACTCAAAAGGCTTAATGCTAACGAAAGATGAAAACGTAGTTACTGTTGAGATGGGTGTTCAGTACCGTGTTGCTGATGCTCATAAATACTTATACACCGTAGTCAATGCTGATGACAGCTTACGTCAAGCGACGGATTCTGCACTTCGTGCTGTAATTGGTGATGCGAAAATGGATGATATCTTGACCAGTGGTCGTCAAGTGATCCGTCAACGTACTCAAGAAACTCTGAATCGTATTACTGATAAGTATGATATGGGGTTAATTGTTGTTGATGTCAACTTCCAACTAGCTCGCCCACCAGAACAAGTGAAAGCGTCATTCGATGATGCGATTGCTGCTCGAGAAGATGAAGAGCGTTTCATTCGTGAAGCGGAAGCCTACAGCAATGATATTCTACCAAAAGCAACAGGTCGTGCTGAGCGTTTGAAGAAAGAAGCTCAAGGTTATACAGAGCGTACAGTAAACGAAGCGATAGGTCAGATTGCACAGTTTGAAAAGCTATTGCCTGAATATAATAGAGCGCCTGAAGTTACTCGTACTCGTCTGTACCTAGATACAATGGAACGAGTATACAGTAATACAAGTAAGGTCCTGATTGATTCTGAATCAAATGGTAACTTGTTATATCTTCCATTAGATAAAATCACAGGTAATCAACAAGGTTCAGTGCAGTCAGCTCCTCAAACATCAACATCATCATCTAAAAATTATGATTTTGAGTTAGAGAAGAATGGACAACCAGAATCATCGACTAATACAACTGGTCGTAACTCAACTCGTGAAGGGAGATATTAATCATGCGTAAGTTAATGATCCCAACGCTTATCGTTGTTATCGCTATTTTCTTAATGTCACTGTTTGTGATCCCAGAAGGCGAGCGCGGTATTGTTACTCGATTTGGTCGTTTAATTAAAGACAATAACGAAATTACACGTATTTATGAACCTGGCTTGCACTTTAAAATGCCAATGTTCGATCGTGTTAATACGTTAGATGCTCGTATTCAAACTATGGATGATCAATCAGACCGTTTTGTAACATCAGAGAAAAAAGACGTTATCATCGATTCATACGTTAAATGGAAGATCAAAGACTTTGGGTCAATTCTACTTAGCGACTGGTGGTGGTAATATCTTAACGGCAGAGTCTTTATTACAACGTCGTGTATCTGATGGTTTACGAGCTGAGATTGGTAGTAAAACGGTGAAAGAGATCGTTTCTGAGAAGCGTGAACAAGTCATGGCAACTGTACTTCTTGATTCTCAAGAAGGTACGGGTGATTTAGGTATTGAAGTAATTGATTTACGAATCAAGAAAATCAACCTACCAGAAGAGATTTCTGAATCGATTTACCGTCGTATGCGTGCAGAGCGTGAAGCAGTTGCTCGTAAACTACGTTCTCAAGGTCGTGAAAAAGCAGAAGTTATTCGTGCTCAATCAGAACTTGAAGTAGCAACAATCATTGCAGAAGCAGATAAAACAGCACAGATTACTCGTGGTGATGCGGATGCAAAAGTAGCAAAACTGTATGCTGATACGTTTAATAAAGAACCTGAGTTCTTTGGGTTTATTCGTTCTTTACGTGCATATGAAAAATCATTTAATAGTAAGAATGACATCTTAGTACTTGATCCTAAGACTGACTTCTTTAAATACATGAATGATCCAATGGGTGGGAAGTAAGTCTAGTTTTAGACTTTAGTTCACTCTAATTTAAACAAGGTCCTTCGGGGCCTTGTTTTGTTTCTGGCTAGATAACTATTAAAAGGGTAAGTGATGAGTAATGCAGTATGGTTAGCTATTGGTGGTGTACTTATCGTTGAAGGTCTAGGCCCTTTAATTGCTCCAAATGGCTGGCGTAACATGGTCGCTCAATTGAGTGAACAACCGGATAATACCTTGCGTCGTATTGGTGGATGCTTGGTTGTTGCCGGTGTCGTTATTTGTAGTGTGATGCTTTGAATTTTGAGCCAAATGGATAATGGTAAACTTGCTTTTTATCTAATTAGAAAAAGAAATAGTAAGTTACGATATATTGATAGTGCTTTGATAGTGAAAATGAGATTTCGATTAAAAATACCTGAAAGATTTTTCTATCAGTGCTAGAATCCATTTTTAACTAACAAGCAGACTTGGAAAGATGGGAAATAACGTTGTCGTTCTGGGCACCCAATGGGGTGACGAAGGTAAAGGTAAAATCGTAGATCTTTTAACTGAAGATGCAAAGTATGTAGTTCGCTATCAAGGCGGTCACAATGCAGGCCACACTCTAGTTATCGACGGTCAAAAAACCGTTCTACACTTAATTCCATCAGGTATTTTACGTGATAATGTTGAATGCATTATCGGTAATGGCGTAGTGCTTTCACCTGATGCTTTACTAAAAGAAATGGCGCCACTTGAAGCGCGTGGTATTCCAGTTCGTGAACGCCTATTCATTTCTGAAGCTTGTCCTCTAATTCTTCCTTATCACGTAGCGCTAGACCAAGCGCGTGAAATCGCACGTGGTAATAAAGCAATTGGTACAACTGGTCGTGGTATCGGTCCTGCGTACGAAGATAAAGTATCTCGTCGTGGCCTACGTGTTGGCGATCTGTTTGATAAAGTTGCTTTTGCTGAGAAACTAAAAGAAGTAATGGAATACCATAACTTTGCATTAGTTAACTACTACAAAGTAGACGCTGTAAGCTATGAAGAAGTACTTGAGCAAGCAATGAGCTATGCTGACCTACTTACTTCAATGGTTATTGACGTTACTGATACTCTTGATGCTGCACGTAAGCGCGGTGACAAGATCATGTTTGAAGGTGCTCAAGGTACGCTTCTAGACATTGACCACGGTACTTACCCTTATGTAACGTCTTCTAACACTACTGCTGGTGGTGTTGCTGCTGGTTCTGGTTTTGGTCCACGTCACTTAGGTTACATTCTAGGTATTACCAAAGCATACTGTACTCGTGTTGGTTCAGGTCCATTCCCTACAGAGCTATATGACGGTCTAGAAAAACAAGACCCAGTTGGTAAGCACTTAGGCGATGTTGGTCATGAATTTGGCGCAACAACAGGCCGTTTACGCCGTACTGGTTGGTTCGATGCCGTTGCTATGCGCCGTGCAATTCAAATCAACTCACTATCTGGTATCTGTCTAACTAAATTAGACGTATTAGATGGCCTAAAAGAACTAAAAATCTGTACTGGTTACAAGATGAATAACGGTTCTGTACTAGAAGTTTCTCCAATGGCTGCTGAGGCATTTGAAGAAGCAACGCCAGTATACGAAACTATGCCTGGTTGGTCTGAAAATACATTTGGTGCGAAAACAATTGAAGAGCTTCCACAAGCAGCTCTAGATTACGTTAAGCGTATCGAAGAATTAACAGGCGTGCCTATTGATATTATCTCTACTGGTCCTGACCGTAACGAGACAATCATCAAAGTACACCCATTCCAAGCTTAATCGCTTAGAGAATGAAGAAAAACCAGCTCATGTAGCTGGTTTTTTTGTACCTAAATTTTGAGGCTTTGAGCTTCCAATTCATATTTCCATCAATTATTTGATCAACGATTAATCAATGGCTTATAAAGTATGGGCAAAAAATTGCCACTTAGGGCAAATTTTGTCTAAAGATATTGCCGCTTACGTCGATATAATGATTACAGTTATAAAGAGTTGATGAATTATGAAACTACGAAATCTCGTAGCGGCTTGCATGGTAGCATTAGTGCCTATGCATGCCTCTAGTGAAGAGATCGGGGAGCCGATCCCTATTTATACCGAAAACCAACTATTTCGGCTGTTTGAGACTAATTCACACTTAACTCGTGTGAAGAAAGTGGATAATTGTCAGTTAGTTGAAGATATTGTTGCCCGTGCAACCAAGATTGATTCACCTGCGTATGAATTTCTTTATGGAGATATGTTAGCGTGGGGGGTGTGTGTTGATCGTGATGTAGATCTTGGTTTGTATTATATGGAAAATGCCGCGAGGCAAGGCTTACCTGCCGCATTAGAGCAAATTGGTCGATATTATGCCAAGGGTACATTAGTGCAGCAAGATAGAGAGCGAGCGATCCCATACTTGCGTGAAGCCGCCGCGATGGGGAACGTAAACGCTCGGATCCATTTAGCTGAACTGCTCTTAAGTGATTACGGTAGCCCGTTAGACTATGAAGATGCCTATCGATGGCTATATAACACAGTTACAGCAGATGGACGAAAACATAAACGTATTGCTAATCTTCGGAATGGATTAGAAATGCGTATGCCTGGCAATGTGATTGCGAGAGCAAAAAGAAGAGATACCTTCTGGTAAAACCTAAGTTTTAGTATTTAACTATTTTTTGTTAGATATGTAATTTCATCAGCTCTAAAAAACGGCCAGTGATAAATTATCACTGGCCGTTTTTGCATTTTAGTTTATATAAATCTATAGAACTTTATGAGGGCCAAAACACTCATAATGAATACGATCCTCAGTGACACCCAGTTCAATCAATTGTTTCGCGACATGTTGCATGAAGCCAACAGGACCACAGAAGTAGTAGTGGCCATTATCAGAGACGATCTCTTCTTTAACCTCAGTTAAATTAATTAAACCGTTAAACTGGAAGTCTTGATTTAGCGTATCTGTTTCCTGTGCTTGGTTATACCAAGTATAGGCAGAGATATGCTCATGCTTCTCAGCTAAAGCAGAAATGTGTTGTTTAAATGCATGTTGAGAGCCATTTTCCGTTGCGTGTAACCACGTTACTTTTTCTTCATGTTGGGTAAGTGTTTCTAGCATAGAAAGAGTCGGAGTTAAGCCAACACCAGCAGAAATAAGCGTAACAGGTGTTGATGTTTCAACTTCTAAGAAGAAATCTCCAGCAGGTGCTGTTAGGTTTACCTTATCGCCAATACTGAGTGAGGCGTGTAGATAATTTGATGCTTTACCGCCTTCTTCTCGTTTTACTGAAATGCGATATGTTTTTTCTTGAGGCGCAGAAGATAAACTGTATTGGCGAACTTCTTGGTTTTCAAACTCTTCAGGATTTAAGTAAATACCAATGTACTGGCCTGGTTTAAAATGTGAAACAGATTGATCATCTGTCGGCATAAAAGTGAAACTAGTGATGTGTTCACTCTCTTTTTCTTTTGCGATTAATTCGAATTCGCGTAATCCACGCCAGCCACCATTTAATTGGTCATTTTCTTGGTAGATTTGCTCTTCACGCTGAATAAATACGTTAGCAAGAATGCCGTAAGCTTCAGCCCATGCATCTAATACTTCTTGGCCTGGAGAAAACATCTCATCAAGCGTTGCAATTAGGTGACCGCCAACAATATTGTATTGCTCAGCTGTGATCATAAAGCTGGTGTGTTTATGTGCTATTTTTTCAACTGCAGGCAGTAAAACTGCTAGGTTTTCAATATTACCCGCATAAGCACAGATCGCATTAAATAACGCTTCACGTTGATCGCCGTTACGTTGGTTGCTCATATTGAAAATATCTTTTAACTCAGGATTGTGAGTAAACATACGATCATAAAAATGAGCGGTTAATGCAGGACCAGTTTCAGCCAGTAATGGAATGGTTGATTTGATGATATCGATAGTGTTTTTGTTGAGCATAGTAGTTACCTTTAAAGGTGTATTTATTATATATGTTATAAGTTGTATCTAAAATATATCTTTTAGTCAAGAGAAGAATTACAATGAAAAAGAGACTAAGGAGAGGATATGCAGCTTACAAACTTTACTGACTTTGGCTTGAGAGCCTTGATATACCTAGCTTCATTGCCTAAGGATGAATTAACAAGTATTACTATTGTGACCGAAACATTTGATGTTTCGCGCAATCACATGGTGAAAATAATAAATAAATTGGGGCAAGAAGGATACGTAAAAACCGTTCGAGGAAAGAATGGGGGAATTTGCTTAGGTAGGCCTGCTCAGCAGATTATTATCGGTGATGTCATTCGTTCTATTGAGCCATTACAAGTGGTTAATTGCGCACCTGATTTCTGTCATATAACATCCGCGTGTCGATTGAAGAGTGCACTGGCGAAAGCCAAGCAAGCATTTTTGGATGAGTTAGATAATTATACAATTCAGGATATGCTTACAGATAACAGCGAATTACTGATTTTGTTAAAGCGAGTTTAAGCTTGTAATTCCAGATCCTTTCCTATCTGTTGTTTCTATACTCAGGTACAATTACCTTATTATCTCCTCCGACTAAGCAGGTCAGCCTATGTCTAAGATTATTCAAAACGATCCTTTCAAAGATCGAGAAGCAGAAAAATACGAGAATCCAATTCCAAGCCGTGAGTTCATTCTTGAATTTTTCCAAAAAGCAGAAGCGCCTTTAAATCGTAATGACTTATTCGAAGCCCTAGGTTTATCTGGTGAAGATAACTATGAAGGCTTACGTCGTCGTTTAAGAGCGATGGAGCGTGACGGACAATTAGTCTTTACACGTCGCCAGTGTTACGCATTACCAGAGCGAATTGAAGTATTAAAAGGTGTTGTACTTGGACACCGTGATGGATTCGGTTGGATCCGTCCTGAAGGTAGCGTTGGTAAAGACAACGATGTGCTTTTACCTTTCCACCAAATGAAGAAGCTCATTCATGGTGATGTGATACTCGCTCAGCCAACGGGTACAGATAAACGAGGCCGTAAAGAGGGTCGTGTAGTACGTGTATTAGAACCTCACAATGACGGAATTGTTGGCCGATTCTTTATTGAAGATGGTCAAGGTTTTGTTTGTACCTGATGATTCACGTATTAACCAAGATATCTTTATTCCTAATGAGCACAAAATGGGTGCTCGTATGGGTAATGTCGTTGTGATTAATATTACTGATCGTGGTGGCCGTGCTCGTGGTATGTCTGGTCAGGTTATTGAAGTTCTTGGTGAGAATATGGCGCCAGGAATGGAGATCGATATTGCACTGCGTACTCACAATATTCCTCATGTATGGCCTACAGCGGTTGAAAAACAAGTTGAAGGCTTAGCAGAAGAAGTACCAGAAGAAGCAAAAGAAGGCCGTGTTGATCTTCGTGAATTACCACTAGTCACTATTGACGGTGAAGATGCACGAGATTTCGATGATGCGGTATTCTGCCAAGCGAAAGCTTCTGGTGGCTGGCGTCTATGGGTAGCGATTGCCGATGTAAGTTATTACGTTCGCCCAGATAACGCATTAGATAAAGAAGCGATTCAACGTGGTAACTCGGTTTACTTTCCTGCGCAAGTCGTTCCAATGTTGCCAGAAGTATTATCGAATGGTTTGTGCTCATTGAACCCACAAGTCGATCGTTTATGTATGGTGTGTGAGATGACTATCTCTGCGTCAGGTAAACTGTCAGGCTTTAAACATTATGAAGCGGTGATGAACTCACACGCACGACTTACGTACAATAAAGTAAGTGATATTCTTGATGGAAATGAAGAGCTAACTCAACGTTATGAGCCATTAGTTCCGCATCTTAAAGAATTACACAACATGTATCAGGTGCTGAAAACAGCGCGTGAAGCACGTGGTGCGATTGAATTTGAAACCATAGAAACCAAGTTTATTTTTAATGCTGATCGTAAGATTGATCGTATTGAACCTGTTATTCGTAATGACGCACATAAAATCATCGAAGAGTGTATGATTCTGGCGAACATCGCTTCTGCTTCTTTTGTAGAAAAAGCCAAAGAGCCTGCGCTGTACCGTGTGCATGAGTCTCCAGGTGAAGAACGTCTGCAAGGTTTCCGTGATTTCTTAGGTGAGCTTGGTTTAAGCTTATCTGGTGGATTAACACCATCACCAACAGATTATGGTCAATTGGTGCATTTGATTGCCGATCGCCCTGACAAAGAATTAATTCAAACTATGCTGCTGCGTTCAATGAAGCAAGCAGTATACAACGCAGATAATCAAGGCCACTTTGGTCTAGCATTGAAGCGTTATGCGCACTTTACGTCGCCAATTCGTCGTTACCCAGATCTACTGTTACACCGTGCAATTAAATATTTAATTGCCAAAGAGAAAGGCCAAAACAACGACCGTTGGACCCCAACAGGTGGTTACCATTATTCATTCGATGATATGGATGTATTTGGTGAGCAATGTTCAATGACAGAGCGTAGAGCGGATGATGCGACACGTGATGTTGCTGATTGGTTGAAGTGTGAATACATGCAAGATCATATCGGTGAAGAACTAGAAGGTGTGATTGCGAATGTCACCGGCTTCGGTTTCTTTGTTCGATTAAATGATTTGCATATTGATGGTTTAGTTCATATTTCATCGTTAGCAAATGATTACTATCAGTTTGATGCTGCAGGTCAACGCTTAACGGGTGAAAGCTCGGGTCAAATCTTCCGTTTGGGTGATCAAGTTACAGTTAAAGTTCTTGCCGTTAATTTAGATGATCGAAACATTGACTTTGAATGCACGACCTCAATGCGTAAAGCGCGTGGTCAAGGTAAAACTGCCAAAGACAATGCGAAAAAGCGTGATGATAAAAAAGCGCCTCGTCGTGACCCAAATTTTAAACCAAAGGCAAAAGGTGATAAATCTGAGCCAAAAGGTCGTGGTCAATTAGGTGATCGTAAGTCCAAAGGTAAGGGCAAAGTGAAATCAAAAGCTCAAGCCATGGTTGAACCTACGAAACGCCCAGATGGTTCTGCTGAAGAGGTTAAGGCAAAAAGAAAGCCAAAACCAAAGCACAAGAAAAAAGTGCGCGCACGAAAGCCTAAACCAAAAGCAGAATAAGCAATCCTTCGATAATGAGGTAAACTTGCCTCATTAGAACCACTAATTTGTAATAGAAAGAAGCGATAACATGAGTAATGAATTTCTTTTTGGTATCCACGCAACCAAAGCAGTACTAGAGCGTGACCCTGCCCGTTTTATTGAAATATTTGTACTAAAAGGCCGTGAAGACGATCGTTTATTACCTATTATCAAAGAGTTGACTGATCTTGGATTTAAAATCCAAGAGTTACCACGTAAAACGTTGGATGACAAAGCAAATGGTGCTAATCACCAAGGTATTATTGCTCGTGTTACTCCTGCTAAGCAGTTAAATGAACATGATTTAGATGACATCATTAACAAGACTGAGAACCCATTGTTCTTAGTGCTTGATGGTGTTACTGATCCTCATAATCTTGGTGCTTGTCTGCGTAATGCTGATGGTGCTGGTGTCGCGGCGGTTATCGTACCTAAAGATAAATCGGCATCAATGACGGCGACAGTAAGCAAAGTGGCTTGCGGTGCAGCTGAAGTTGTTCCTTTGGTTCGTGTAACTAACTTAGCTCGTACTATGCGCGCATTACAAGAGAAAGGTGTATGGTTCGTTGGTACTGCTGGTGAAGCGACGCATGATGTTTATCAAGCTAAATTAACAGGCCCGTTAGCGATTGTTATGGGTGCGGAAGGTGACGGTATGCGTCGCTTAACTCGCGAGACTTGTGATGACTTGATTAAAATCCCTATGGCAGGTTCTGTAAGCAGCTTAAATGTTTCTGTAGCCTCAGGTGTCTGTTTA
The DNA here is from genome assembly GCF_052920805.1 of Aliivibrio wodanis. Taxonomy (NCBI): domain Bacteria; kingdom Pseudomonadati; phylum Pseudomonadota; class Gammaproteobacteria; order Vibrionales; family Vibrionaceae; genus Aliivibrio; species Aliivibrio wodanis. The sequence continues at coordinate 2,035,723 of NZ_JBREXA010000002.1, read as the reverse complement.
TTTGAAGCGGTACGTCAACGTTCGTTATAAAGCTTAAATAGTCTATAAAACAAGTGGCTAAGAGTGAAGGTAGTGAGTATTTCATTGCCTTCTTTTTTTTTACTGAATCAAAGAAAATATTTTTGTGATTTAGGTATCTTTTTCTTGCCAATAACGCTGTTTTTCTATACTATCCGCCGTTCTTAATTCTCAGTCTTATTTTTAGTTCCTTGCTTCCCTTGGGATGACTGAGCCAATCGTGGAAGCTGAATAATCCGTAAGGAGCAACCAATGCGTCATTATGAAATCGTATTCATGGTGCATCCTGATCAAAGCGAGCAAGTTGCTGGCATGATCGAGCGTTACACTGGTTCAATCACAGAAGCTGGTGGTACTATCCACCGTCTAGAAGATTGGGGTCGTCGTCAAATGGCTTACCCAATCAACAAACTGCATAAAGCACACTACGTTCTTATGAACGTTGAGTCTGAGCAGTCTGTAATTGATGAACTAGAAACTGCATTCCGTTACAACGATGCTGTTCTACGTAACATGATCATGCGTACTAAAGCTGCGATCACTGAGCCATCAGTAATGATGAAAGCTAAAGAAGAGCGTTCTGCTAAGCGTGAAGACGCTGCACCACGCGCTGAAGAAGCTGCTGCTGAGTAATTGATTTGATGACCAATCGATTGGAGTTGAGCGGTATTATCGCTAAGGCTCCGGTTCGAAGTCTAAGTCCTGCGGGCATACCTCATTGTCATTTTGTCATTGAGCATCGTTCGATTAAACAGGAAGCTGGCTTATCACGTGAAGTCTATTGCAGAATGAACGTGGTAGTTAGTGGACAAGGGTCTCAAGCTTTAACTGCAAACTTGGCTCAAAGCAGTAACGTTACGGTAGGTGGTTTTATCACTTATCAGACAGGCCGAAATGGCGTGGCGAGAGTAGTGTTACATGCTGAGCATATTAAATTAATTTAGATCTGGAGATAGCCCATGGCTCGTTTCTTCCGTCGTCGTAAATTCTGCCGTTTTACAGCAGAAGGCGTACAAGAGATTGACTACAAAGACGTAGCAACTCTAAAAAACTACATCACTGAAGCTGGTAAAATCGTACCTAGCCGTATCACTGGTACTCGTGCTAAATACCAACGTCAGCTAGCTCGCGCTATCAAGCGTTCTCGTTACCTTGCACTTCTACCGTACACAGATAAGCATCTGTAAGTCGATAGCGGTTTAATAAGTTTATAGAGGACTAAGATAATGCAAGTTATTCTACTTGATAAAATCGGTAACCTAGGTAGCCTTGGCGACCAAGTTAACGTTAAAGCTGGTTACGCACGTAACTTCCTTATCCCACAAGGTAAGGTTGTTATGGCAACTAAAGCTAACGTAGAGATGTTTGAAACTCGTCGTGCTGAACTAGAAGCTAACGTTGCTAAGCAACTAGCTGCTGCAGAAGCTCGCGCTGAGTCTGTTAACGCTCTAGAAGTTACTATCGCATCAAAATCTGGTGACGAAGGTAAACTATTCGGTTCAATCGGTAATCGTGACATCGCTGACGCTGCTACAGCTGCTGGCGTTGCAATCGCGAAAAGCGAAGTTCGTCTTCCTGAAGGCGCTCTACGTACTACTGGTTCTTTCGAAGTTAGCATCCAACTTCACTCTGAAGTATTTGCTACATTGAAATTAGAAGTTGTTGCTGCTGAGTAATCAATAGCCAACTAATAATTTAAACGTCAGCCTAGTGCTGGCGTTTTTTTTATCTATCAATTATCTTGCTTAACTCCCTTCTTTTTCATATTCTTTATTTCATCTTGAAAATAACTCAATAGCTACTTGAGAAAAATTCATAATCAGCCTCTTGACTTTGAACTCCATAACATACATTCTGTAGACATATAGACGTCTAAATGATGTCGCCACGGATGATATATTTTGTAATGCCACATTTTTGCATTACAACAGGGAGAGCAAGACATGGCCTATTCACACGCAAGCCACTTAGAGTCACTAAATCAAAATATTGCTGAACTAGATGGCAGTATTAATGTTTCTTTTGAATTTTTTCCACCAAGTTCAGAAAAAATGGAAGAAACACTGTGGAACTCTATTCACCGCTTAAAAACACTGAAACCAAAATTTGTATCGGTAACTTACGGTGCTAACTCTGGCGAGCGTGACCGCACTCACTCAATCATTAAAGAAATTAAAGAACAAACAGGTCTGGTTGCAGCCCCGCATTTAACCTGTATTGATGCAAGCCGCTCAGAGCTTGTAGATATTGCTAATGATTATTGGGCAAATGGTATTAAAGATATCGTGGCTTTACGTGGTGATATTCCAGCAGGAGGTGGTGTACCTGAAATGTATGCATCAGATTTGGTTGAATTGTTGAAATCTCAACATGACTTTGATATTTCAGTAGCGGCATTTCCTGAAGTTCACCCTGAAGCAAAAAGTGCACAAGCTGATTTGTTAAACCTAAAACGTAAAGTGGATGCGGGTGCGAATCGTGCTATTACTCAATTCTTCTTTGATGTAGAAAGTTACCTTCGTTTTCGTGACCGCTGTGTCTCTGCTGGTATTGATGTTGAGATCATTCCAGGTATTTTACCCGTTTCAAACTTCAAACAAGCTTCTCGCTTTGCCAAAATGAACAATGTGAAGATCCCAGGTTGGATGGCACAGCAGTTTGAAGGCTTGGATGATGATCCAGTGACTCGTCAAATGGTAGGTGCGAGCCATGCGATTGATATGACGCGTATCTTAAGCCGTGAAGGTGTGAAAGACTTCCATTTCTATACGCTAAACCGTGCAGAACACACTTATGCGCTTTGTCATACATTAGGTGTTCGCCCTAAAGGTTAAGCTCCTTCTAAGAATAATTTATGAAGAACCGCTCACTGTAGCGGTTTTTTTGTGTCGTCGGTATTTGTCTAAAAGATAAAAGAAAAGGCCACCGAAGTGACCTTTGAATAATAGGAAGGTTGTTTTAATGATTAGGCTTAACCAGTGTTACGCATACCTGCAGAAATACCTGCAATCGTAACCATTAGGGCCTCTTCAAGCTCTGGTGATGTCTCTTCTTGTTGACGAGTACGGAACAGCAGTTCGGCTTGTAGCATGTTTAGTGGATCAACATAGATATTACGTAGCTTGATTGACTCTGAACCCCATGGGTCACTTTCCATTAAGTGATCGCTGTTCTCTACGTTCAATACCGCTTTAATATCCGCTTGTAATTGATTACGTAGACGCTCACCTAGTGGCCATAGAGATTTGTCTGTTAAACGTTGATCGTAGTATTCAGACATTTGTGGATTACACTTGGTGTAAACCATCTCAAGCATACCAAGACGAGTAGAGAAGAATGGCCATTCACGACACATCTCTTCTAATAGCTCTTGGTGACCCTTATCAATTGAATATTGAATTGCTTCACCAGCACCTAGCCACGCAGGAAGAACCAAACGGTTTTGACTCCATGAGAATATCCATGGAATCGCACGTAAGCTTTCAACGCCACCATTTGGATTACGCTTAGCAGGACGAGAACCTAGCGGAAGTTTACCTAGCTCTAACTCCGGTGTTGCTGCACGGAAGTAAGGAACAAAGTCTTTTTCGCCACGAACCACATTACGGTAGGCTTCACATGACACTTCAGAAAGCACTTCCATCAGATCACGCCAATCTTGTTTTGGCTCTGGTGGTGGCAGAAGGTTAGCTTCAAGTATTGCACTTGCGTATAAATTAAAGCTGTTTACAGCAACTTCAGGTAGACCCAATTTAAAGCGGATCATTTCCCCTTGTTCTGTTACGCGTAAACCGCCTTTTAAACTTTTCGGTGGCTGAGACAGAAGAGCTGCATGTGCTGGAGCGCCGCCACGACCAATAGTACCGCCACGGCCGTGGAACAAAGTAAGCTCAATGCTCTCTTTCTCACACACTTCAACCAGTGCTTCCATCGCGCTGTATTGCGCCCAACCTGCTGACATTACACCTGCATCTTTTGCAGAATCAGAATAACCGATCATGACCATTTGATGATTCTGGATAAATCCACGATACCAATCAATGGAGAATAACTGTTCCATCACTTCTTTTGAGCGGTTTAAATCGTCTAGCGTTTCAAACAGTGGACAAACATCCATACGGAATGGACAACCAGCTTCTTGAAGTAATAAGTGAACCGCTAATACATCAGATGCAGTACGAGCCATTGAAATAACATAAGAGCCTAACGCTTCTTTAGATTGCTCAGCAACGACTTTACAGGTATCGATAACTTCTTGAACCTCAGGAGATGGCTCCCAATTACGAGGTAGAAGAGGGCGCTTAGAGCTTAGCTCGTTCACAAGGAAAGAGATTTTGTCTTGTTCGCTCCACTGATCGTAATCACCAATGCCTAAGTAACGAGTCAGCTCTGATAATACATCTGAGTGACGAGTACTTTCTTGGCGAATATCAAGACGAACAAGATGAGCCCCAAACGCTTTTACGCGACGAAGTGTATCAAGTAGAGATCCTTCAGCAATAATACCCATACCGCAAGCATGCAGAGATTGGTAACATGCAAACAAAGGATCCCAAAGCTGTGCAGCGTCGGTCAAAATCGTTTTGCTTGATACTACTTCACCTTTCATTTGTGCATCTAGGTTTTCTAATGTATCACCTAAAAGAACGCGAAGTTGTTTGAGGATTGCACGGTAAGGTTCATGTTGATCGCCTGCGAGCTCACGAACTTCATCAGAGCATTTCACCATGGATAATTCACTGATTAATTCATTAATATCTTTTAGATAAAGATCAGCGGCTTTCCAACGTGAAAGAAGCATCACTTCACGTGTGATTGTGTGGGTAACAAATGGATTACCATCGCGATCTCCACCCATCCAAGAAGACATATGAACAGGGCGAGCATCAATTGGAAGACCTTCGCCTAAGTGACTTGTTAAACGTTGATCAAACTCACGTAAGAAGTCAGGAATACCTTGCCATAGTGAATTCTCAACAACGGCAAAGCCCCATTTTGCTTCGTCTAATGGTGTTGGGCGTTCTTGACGGATAACATCAGAGTGCCACGCTTGTGCAATCAGTTGCTCAAGGCGACGTTCAGTTTTCTCACGCTCAGAGAAAGAAATATCACCAAGCTCAAGCTTTGATAAGCATTCGTTGATTTTCACCAACTTGTTGATCATAGTACGACGTGCAATTTCGGTTGGATGCGCAGTTAATACGAGTTCGATATTGAGTTCACGAACAGCTTGTGCCGTATCTAATTTGCTAATGTCATTTTGACTTAGTTTCGAAAATAGGGTGCTAATAGCATCTGGTTCACATACGTGCGCTTCACAATGACGTGAAATCGTATGGTACTGCTCTGCCATATTGGTTAAATTTAGGAACTGACTGAATGCACGAGCAACTGGAGTGAGTTGATCATCAGGAAGACTTTTAATTTCTTCAATAAGTGCATTACGGTCATCGTCGCTTCCTGCGCGTGCTGTTTTAGACAGCTTACGAATGGTTTCAACTTTAGCTAATAGCTCTTCACCATGTGCGTCTCTAATCGTATTACCAAGTAAATGACCCAACATGCTTACATTGCTTTTTAAAGCAGCGTACTTTTCATTCATACATACTTCCTATACTGTAATTTTGTTACATCCTAAATTTTTTCTACATCCAATCTATCCGAATTTACCGCGTCACGTCAAATATTGCAGAATAAACGATGGTTTTTTAAACAATACTTTGCCGTAGATCATCGAATATCTATGTTTAGATTGACGAGTTTTGTAAATTAATTTCAGCTAGAAACAGTTCTTATACATTAATTTAGTCAATACATTAATAGTTGGGTCAATAAAAGAAAATGCTAAGAATTCATCAGGTTGGTGAGCTTGCTCTATTGACCCAGGACCTAAAACGAGCGTTGGACAAAGATCTTGTAAGAAAGGCGCTTCGGTACAATAGTTCACTGTCTCTACTTCTTGACCACAAATATCAGCAGTACTGGTCACAATTGGGCTGTCTGCGCTACATTCGTAACCTGGAATAGGGTCATGAAGTGGGGTGATATCAATACGACCAGGCCATTTTGCTTCAACCTCTTTTAGTGCATCGCGCAGCATATTGTCTAAGCCATCAAGGCTGATCCCTGGTAATGGACGAACATCATAATGCAATTCACAACAGCCACAGATACGATTAGGGCTATCTCCGCCATGGATATGACCCAAGGTTTAAGGTTGGATATGGAATAGAAAAACCGGGGTTGTGGTATTCCTTAACTAACTTATTTTTTAAGTTCATTAAGGCGAACATGATCTCATTCATGATCTCTAAGGCGTTGACTCCATGAGCAGGATCAGAAGAGTGTCCTGATTTTCCTGTAACTCGAACGGCATTAGCAACATGACCTTTATGGCCACGAATAGGCTTTAAGCTCGTCGGTTCACCAATGATGCAGTAATCCGGTTTGATTTGAGTATTTGAAGCAAAATGACGAGCCCCTAGCATGGTGGTTTCTTCATCACAGGTTGCCAGAATATAAAGGGGCTTAGATTGGTCTTTCCAATTGATATTTTTAACCGCCTCTAAGATGAAAGCAAAAAAGCCCTTCATATCAGCAGTACCAAGGCCATAGAATCTATCGTTAGCTTCGGTTAAGGCATGAGGCTCATAGTTCCAACGTCCTTGGTCATAAGGCACAGTATCTGTATGTCCTGCGAGTAATAACCCACCTTCGCCTGAACCTAATTTAGCCAATAGATTGAGTTTGCCTTTTTCAATCTCTTCAATCTCTACTTCGCACCCTAAATCTTCACACCATTGCGCTAGCTTATGGATGACTTCGGCATTGCCTTCATCCCAGCTTGAGTTGGTCGAACTGATCGATGAGGTTGAAATGAGTTGCTGATAATACTCTTTAAATTCTGGAAATTTCATTTATTCATACATCCACTGTTGACACAAAAGATAGAACCCTGTAAAACACATATTAAATCACATAAAGTGAATAGAAATACAGTTTAGTTTAATTTTAATGAATAAACTAAATTATAAAAAGGAAAGTCAGTATCGAATATGTGTAACGCTCAAGTTACCTTGAATGGCATTTTCCTTCAATAGATGAAGAGATAAACGGACGTATTATGTTGAAAACAACCATCATCGGAGCAAGCGGATATACAGGTGCAGAATTAGCACTGATGATATTTAAGCACCCACACCTTTTCCTTTAGCGGGTTTGTACGTATCAGAAAATAGCTTGGATAAAGGAAAAGCTATCAGTGATCTTTATGGTTCACTAAAGGGTATTGTCGATGACGCATTACAGCCGTTGTTGGACATTACTCAAGTTGCTAAAGAATCTGATGTTGTGTTGCTTGCGACAGCTCATGAAGTTAGCCACGATTTAGCGGCGACGTTTTTAGAGCATGATTGTGTAGTTTTTGATTTATCTGGTGCGTTCCGTGTAAAACAAGAGGGTTTCTATTCTGAGTATTATGGTTTTGAACATCAATATGAAGAGTGGTTAGATAAAGCCGTTTATGGTTTGGCTGAATGGAATGAGGAAGCGATTGCTCAGGCTCAATTGGTTGCCGTTCCGGGTTGTTATCCAACGGCGTCACAATTAGCACTAAAACCATTAGTAGAATCTAACTTATTAGATAAAAATCAATGGCCTGTTATTAATGCAACCAGTGGCGTTACTGGGGCGGGTCGTAAAGCTAATTTAACCAGTAGCTTTTGTGAGGTTAGTCTTCAGCCTTATGGTGTATTTAATCATCGTCATCAGCCTGAAATTGCAGCGAATTTAGGCTGTGATGTTATTTTTACGCCTCATCTTGGTAATTTTAAGCGCGGAATTTTAGCGACGATTACCACTAAGTTAGAAAAAGGCGTAACAGAAGCGGACATTCAAAAGGCATTTAATAACGCTTATACAGAAACGCCTGCGGTTCGTTTACTTGGAAATGAAATGCCAAAAATTCAATCTGTTGAAAAAACGCCTTTTTGTGATATTGGCTGGAAAGTGCAAGGTGAGCATTTAATTGTTGTCTCTGCGATTGATAATTTATTAAAAGGTGCCTCAAGCCAAGCAATGCAGTGCATTAATATTCGTTTTGGCTTTCCAATGTTAACGTCTTTAATATAAAGTATGGTATTTAGTATGAAGCAACGTCCTTTAGTTATTAAGTTAGGTGGCGCCGTATTGTCATCAACTGAAACGTTAACACAATTGTTTAAAACGGTTTCAAGCTATCAACAGAAAGCAAATCGTGCGTTGGTTATTGTTCATGGTGGTGGCTATTTAGTGGATGAGTTGATGGATAAACTTCAACTTGAAACCATTAAAAAAGAAGGTTTACGCGTTACACCAAAAGATCAAATTGGTTATATCACCGGAGCTCTGGCTGGTACGGCAAATAAAATGCTTCAAGGCCAAGCGATGAAGAATGGCGTAAGTGCAATTGGCTTGAGTTTGGCTGATGGCGGTTTATGTCATATCAGTCAACTGAATCCTGAGCTAGGTAATGTTGGTTTAGCGACCGCAGGTGATGCAACCGTGTTGAATGCTATTTTAGCAACGAAAGTCACCCCTATTATTAGCTCGATTGGTATTACTGCTCAAGGTGAGTTAATGAACGTCAATGCCGATCAAGCCGCAGTCGCTGTTGCGGCGGTATTAGATGCTGATTTAGTCTTACTTTCGGATGTGGCTGGTGTCTTGGATAGTGAAAAGCAATTGATCACCCATTTGGATTCAGAGCAAGCTGAGTTACTGATCCAACAAGATGTAATTACCGATGGCATGATTGTGAAAGTTCGTGCGGCACTAGAAGCGGCACAAGAATTAGGAAGAGCGATAGAAGTGGCTTCATGGCGCTCTCCAGAAAAATTAGCTGAGTTGTTTATTGGAAACAGCATTGGCACACAGTTTCAGCCTAAATAGGCAATGAATACTTTTTTTAGTTTTAAATTTTAAGAATACAGTCACCGCGAGTATGCGGATCAAGGAGAATAGAATGAGCAAGAAAGTAGAAGTAAACAAGGTTGTTGTTGCATACTCTGGTGGTCTAGATACGTCAGTAATTATTCCATGGTTAAAAGAAAACTACGGCTGTGAAGTTATCGCTTTTGTTGCGGATGTTGGTCAAGGTGAAGAAGAGCTTGAGGGAATTGAAGCCAAAGCTATCGCATCGGGTGCTTCTGAATGTTATATCGCTGATCTCTGAAAAGAAGAAATGGTGTCAGAATATATTTTCCCAACACTAAAAACAGGTGCGCTTTATGAAGGTAAATACCTATTAGGTACTTCAATGGCTCGTCCTATTATCGCAAAAGCACAAGTAGAAGTAGCACGCCAAGTGGGTGCTGATGCACTTTGTCACGGTTGTACAGGTAAAGGTAACGATCAAATCCGTTTTGAAGGTGCCTTTGCTGCATTAGCACCAGATCTACACGTAATTGCGCCATGGCGTGAGTGGGATTTAGTGAGTCGTGAAGAGTGTCTTGATTACCTTGCTGAGCGTAATATCCCTTGTTCAGCATCATTAACTAAGATTTATTCTCGTGATGCTAATGCATGGCATATCTCTACAGAAGGTGGTGTTCTTGAAGATACATGGAATGCACCAAATGATGATTGCTGGGCATGGACGGTTGATCCAGAACAAGCACCAAACGAATCAGAAACAGTGTCAATTAAAGTAGAAAAAGGCGCAGTGGTTGCTGTTGATGGTAAAACGATGACACCTTATGAAGTGGTTGTTTACCTAAACGAGAAAGGCATTAAGCATGGCGTTGGTCGTATTGATATCGTCGAAAACCGTTTAGTAGGCATGAAATCTCGTGGCTGTTATGAAACACCGGGCGGTACGATCATTAATGAAGCATTGCGTGCTGTTGAGCAATTGGTTCTAGATAAAGCGTCATTTGAGTTCCGTGAAGAGCTAGGTATTAAAGCGTCTCATCTTGTTTATGATGGTCGTTGGTTCACTCCACTATGTAAATCAATCTTAGCGGCGACTGAAGAGCTAGCACAAGATGTGAATGGTGATGTTGTGATTAAGCTATATAAAGGTCAAGCAACGGTAACTCAGAAGCGTTCTGATAACAGTTTATACTCTGAAGAGTTTGCAACGTTTGGTGCTGATGAAGTGTACGACCAAAGCCATGCTGAAGGTTTTATTCGTCTTTACTCACTATCAAGCCGCATTCGTGCACTAAATAGTAAGTAAGCTAAGGCTCACATTAACAGGCCTTAGTGGTTAACATATAATTAATAACAACTGATAAACAATTTGATTTACACTAGTCGAAGCGCATTTAGTTACTAAATGCGCTTCGATTTTTTTTGTCTAAACGATTATAATGAAGATGACTTACGGTTTAATGAATAAGTATGTAAATAAAGTGAATTAAACCTTTATTTTTATCGTGAATTGCCGTAAGTTTAAATCATCAAGAAAAATACTGAATTGAATCAGAATTAATATTTGCAAAAAGCAGTGAGCACTGTGCATTTAGGAGAAACACCATGGCATTATGGGGCGGACGTTTTAGTCAGGCAGCAGACACAAGATTTAAACAGTTTAACGATTCACTTCGTATCGATTATCGCCTTGCAGAACAAGATATTGTTGGCTCTATTGCATGGTCTAAAGCACTGCTTTCTGTCAATGTTATTTCAGAGCTTGAGCAGCAAAGACTTGAGTTAGCACTGAATGAACTAAAATTGGAAGTAATGGAAGATCCAGAGCAGATCTTACTTTCTGATGCAGAAGATATTCACAGTTGGGTTGAAACACAGCTGATCGGTAAAGTGGGTGATTTGGGTAAAAAATTACACACGGGTCGTTCTCGTAATGACCAAGTAGCGACGGACTTAAAACTTTGGTGTCGTCAACAAGGCCATCAACTTCTTCGTACTCTTGATTTACTTCTTAACCAATTGGTTAATGTGGCGAGTGAGCATCAAGCAACAGTACTGCCGGGTTATACGCACTTACAACGAGCACAACCTGTGACGTTTGCACATTGGTGTTTAGCCTACGTTGAAATGATTGAGCGTGATCACTCTCGTCTTGAAGATGCGATCAATCGTTTAGATACTTGCCCATTAGGTTCTGGTGCTCTAGCGGGTACCGCTTATCCAATGGATCGTGAGAAATTAGCTCGTAATCTTGGTTTTCAACGTGCAACGCGTAACAGTTTAGATTCGGTATCGGATCGTGATCATGTGATGGAGTTAATGTCGATTGCTTCTATTTCAATGGTTCATTTATCACGTCTTGCTGAAGATATGATTTTTTACAACTCAGGTGAATCAAATTTCATTGAGTTGGCAGATACGGTAACGTCAGGTTCATCGTTAATGCCACAAAAGAAAAACCCAGATGCATTAGAACTTATTCGTGGTAAATGTGGCCGTGTCTACGGAGCATTGGCTGGCATGATGATGACAGTGAAAGCGCTGCCGTTGGCTTATAACAAGGATATGCAAGAAGACAAAGAAGGCTTATTTGATGCGTTAGACAGTTGGTCTGATTGTATCGAAATGGCAGCTTTGTGTTTTGAAGGCATTAAAATAAATAGTGAGCGTACACTTGAAGCTGCAAAACAAGGCTATGCAAACTCAACAGAGCTTGCGGATTACTTGGTAGCGAAAGGTATTCCATTCCGTGAAGCGCACCATATTGTAGGTGTGGCTGTTGTCGGAGCGATTGAAAAAGGTTGCGCACTAGAAGAGCTTTCTATTGCTGAGCTAAAAGCGTTCTCTGAAGTGATAGAAGATGATGTGTATGCAATATTAACGATTGAATCGTGTCTTGCAAAACGTAATGCGCTTGGTGGGGTTGCACCAGAGCAGGTTGCTCATGCAGTTGAGCAAGCGGGTAAGCGTTTAGAAGAGCGTGATTCAACGGGTGTTAAAGTTCGTCCTGCACGATTAACCGATTTAGACGCACTAGAAGGCATGGTGACTTATTGGGCTGGTCTTGGTGAAAACTTACCGCGTAATCGTAATGAATTAGTGCGAGATATTGGTTCGTTTGCTGTTGCTGAGCATCATGGTGAAGTGACTGGTTGTGCATCTTTATATGTGTATGACTCAGGTTTGGCCGAAATTCGTTCACTAGGTGTTGAAGCGGGTTGGCAGAGTCAAGGTCAAGGTAAAGCCATTGTTCAGCATTTGGTTGAAAAAGCACGTGAGATGGCGATTAAGAAGGTCTTTGTATTAACTCGCGTTCCTGAGTTCTTTATGAAGCAAGACTTTATTCCAACTTCTCGTTCATTGCTGCCTGAAAAAGTGCTAAAAGATTGTGATCAGTGCCCTCGTCAGCATGCATGTGATGAAGTTGCTCTAGAGGTAAATCTTCAAGAGCAAGTAATTATTAGAACGAATGTAGCATAACGTTAACTAAAAATAGTTATGCGATACACTTAACTAATTAAGCAGAAGAAAAAAAGAAAAAGTGGTGAACTTTTTAATTAAGTACTAATCTTATTAATACTGCTTTTTCTTAGAAAGATTCTAAGAAACCCCAATATCATCTTGATTGATATTGGGGTTTTATTTTTTATATGACGTCTTTTTGTCTGAAGGACGAATCCATCGATAATATCCCATCATAATCAAGTGCAGAGTAAGTAAGCCACTAAATGCAGAACTAACCATAAAGGTTGTAATAGCCTCTATTTGGTAAGGCGTTGCTTGGAAAAACTCTAACCATGTAAGCCAGCCTCCGATAGAAAGAAAGGTTAACTGTTTCATGCAACGAGTGCAGCGACCTAATTTTTGCTTAAAGATGTCTGAGCGACAAGTTTTACATGACATGATTTTAATGCTCGATTAACAATAAATAAAAACGAACTTTAAATGCAAAAAGACCAATGCGCAAACATTGGTCTTGTATTCTTTTAATTCTAAAGGCGATTAACAGCCAGGACCACAATCCATACAGTGCTTGATTGTTTCTGGGCCTAAATGTAATTTGGCATTTAAATCACGAAGTGCAGTACGCACGCCTTCTTCAATCACTGGGTGATAAAAAGGCATATCGAGCATGTCTGATATTGTCATTTTATTCTGATGTGCCCAAGCTAATAAGTGCGCTAAATGCTCTGCATTTGGCCCCATCATTTCGGCACCTAGGAAGCGACCCGTTCCTTGCTCTCCGTAGACATGCAAAATACCTTTATTACGTAACATTACTCGTGAACGGCCTTGGTTTTCAAAAGAGACTTCGCCTGTTGCGAAGCAACCACAAGTACCTAAACGGGTTGTAATTTCTTTATACGTTTCACCAACCATCGCAATTTGTGGATCAGAAAATACTGCTGAGATTTTCGAACGGCGAAGGCCTGCACGGATCTCAGGGAAACGACCTGCATTATCACCCGCAATTCGCGCTTGGTCTGCTGCTTCGTGTAATAGTGGCAGCTGGTTACTTGCATCACCCGCAATGAAAATAGTTGGTTGTGATGTTTGTAGCGTATAGTGATCAGCCGTTGGTACACCGCGAGCATCTAGTTCAAGAGAGGTATTCTCTAGACCTAATTTATCGGTATTTGGGCGACGACCTGTTGCTGCTAATACATATTCAACAAGGTTAGTTTCTAGTTCACCTTGTTTATTGATGAACATAATCTCAACACGGTCTTCACCAGATTCAGTGGTAATACGCTTCATGCTTTCAATCTTCACATCAGCATCAAGATAGAATTCTTCGTTGAAGGCTTTGTTGGCATACGCCATCACTTCAGGGTCTGTTACCGGACCAACTTGACCACCTAAACCAAACAATTTAGTTTCAACACCAAGGCGGTGAAGTGATTGACCAAGTTCAAGGCCAATTACGCCAGGACCAAATACAGCGACTGATTTAGGTAAATCATCCCAATTAAATACATCATCATTGATGATCAAACGATCACCTAACTCATTCCATACTGCAGGGTAAGCAGGGCGAGAGCCTGTTGCGATAACAATACGTTTTGCAGTGACGATAGTGTGGTCGTCAACTTGTAGTGTATTGTCATTTAAAAATTTAGCGTAACCAGAGATTTTATCTTCTGCTGGTATTTCATCAACGCCTTCTAAAACAAAGCCAACAAAACGGTCACGTTCAAATTTTACTCGGTCCATGACTTCACGGCCGTTAATCACGATCTCACCTTGAGGGTGAATACCAAATTGAGGAGCTTTTTCAATTTGATGAACGCTTTCTGCTGCTGCAATTAATAGCTTTGATGGCATGCAACCAACACGAGCACAAGTGGTACCATAAGGTCCGCCTTCAATCATAACAACACTGTCAGTATGTGCTTTTGCTGCACGGTAAGAGCCTAAACCTGCTGTACCACCACCGATAACAGCTACATCTACATTGACTTGTTTCATAATAATTCTCTCGTAATCGCTTTATTTTGAGTGAACGAACCCCTCCGACTTTTATTATTATTTTTAAGTCAGTCAGAATAATAGGTTAGTTTGAGTATTTGGCGTTGCTGTGTTTTCTAATCTTTGAAGTGATCAACTAGCCCACAAAGTGGTGGGCTAGTTGATGGTCTATCTTAATAGATTAACCTAGGAACGTTTCTAGCTCTTCGCTGCCACCAATGTGTTTGCCACCGATGAATACTTGAGGAACTGTAGTGCGACCAGTAATTGCACGTAGGCTTACTGTTGTTGCATCTTTACCTAATACAACTTCTTCGTAGTTAAGACCTTTGTCGATTAGGTTTTGTTTTGCTTTCACACAGAAAGGACAACCTGGTTTTGTAAATACTGTGATTGACTCTTGCTCTTTGTGTTCAGGAGCTAGGTAGTTCAGCATCGTATCAGCATCAGATACGTTGAACGGGTCGCCTGCAACATCTTCTTCGATAAACATTTTTTCAACTACGCCGTTTTTAACTAGCATGCTGTAGCGCCATGAACGCTTGCCAAAACCGATGTCATTTTTCTCAACTAGCATACCCATGCCATCTGTGAATTCGCCGTTACCATCTGGAATAAACGTAATGTTTTCTGCTTCTTGGTCTGCTTTCCATGCGTTCATTACAAACGTATCGTTTACAGAAACACATAAGATGTCATCTACACCATTCTCTTTAAATACAGAATGCAGCTCGTTGTAACGAGGTAGGTGGCTTGAAGAACACGTTGGAGTAAATGCACCTGGAAGGCTAAATACGATAACGGTTTTGTCTTTAAATAGTTCTTCTGTTGTTACGTTAACCCAAGCATCGCCTTTACGTGTTGGAAAAGTAACTTGAGGAACTGATTGACCTTCTTTAGATGTAAACATAATGATGTCCTTTAAATTTTAATTAATTTTGAATTTCTTATTCGGGGTCTGCCCGGTTGATGTAGCTATTATGCAAAAGCTTGCTTGATAGTTCTAATCGTTTGGTGTTATCGTTTCAATCGTTAAAATCTATCAACTATATTGTCATATTATGAATCAAAGCTGTCAGGAGTGTAATACATGAATATCCGTGATTTTGAGTACTTGGTCGCACTTGCTGAGCATAAACATTTTCGTAAGGCGGCAGAATCTTGTTTTGTTAGTCAGCCGACGTTAAGTGGACAAATCAAGAAGCTAGAAGAAGAGGTTGGGTTAACCTTATTAGAAAGAACCAGTCGTAAGGTGTTATTTACTGAAGCAGGTTTACAGTTAGTAGAGCAAGCGAAATGTATATTACTTGAAGTAAAGCGATTTTCAGAGCTAGCTAATCAGCAAGGAAAGGGTATGGCAGGCCCACTACATTTGGGTTTTATTCCTACTGTTGGGCCTTATGTTCTTCCTTGGATAATTCCAACTCTGAAAGAAAAGTTCCCTGATTTAAACTTATATCTACATGAAGCTCAAACACATCAGTTAGTTCAAATGTTAGAAGAAGGGAAAATTGATTGCATGATCCTCGCGTCAGTAAATGAGACCAGTGCATTTATTGAGGTTCCTGTTTACGATGAGCCTATGGTCCTTGCTGTTCCTATCGATCATAAATGGGCAAATGAAAGCTCAATTGATATGTCTCGGTTGAATGGTGAGTCTGTTCTAATGTTAGGAGATGGTCACTGTTTAAGAGATCAGGCATTAGGCTTTTGTTTTGCCGCAGGAGCAAAAGATGATGATCACTTTAAAGCAACCAGTTTAGAAACATTACGTAATATGGTCGCTGCAGGCGGTGGTATTACTTTGATGCCTTATTTATCAGTGCCAAAAGAGAAAATACGAGATGGTGTTTGTTACTTACCCGCAAGTGATCCGGTACCGCATCGCCAGATAGTACTCGCTTATCGACCAGGCTCACCGTTAAGGTCTCGTTATGAAGGTCTTGCAAAAGAAATTGAGCAGAAAATGTTGATGGTAATTTAAGAAAATTTTACATACGTTTTTGATCTTTTCTTCACTCGATTTATATCAATGTAATTAAACTAGATATTCTAATAATTGGCATGAGTATAATAAAAAAAGAGGGCACAGTGATTAGCGCCCTCTTTAATTGAATTACTCAAATTATTGTAGTTAGTGAATAACTAAAATAAACTTTCGTCTTCTTTACCATCACTTGATGAATAAATAGTATCTTGGAAGTCTTGCTCTACGTATTCTGTTGGTTCTGTACCCTCTGCAAAATACTCCCACATACTAGTCGCGTCATTTTTGTTGCTAAGTAAACCCGTTTCTCGATCGATCTTAACTTTTATGATATTCGCAGGTGTGCGCTCTCTTTGTTCAGGAACACCTTCCAGAGCAACTCTCATAAAATCAATCCATGCATAAATAGCTGTTTTACCACCGGCTTCTCCGCCAGACGCCATTTCTGATTTTTTCATATTACTATTTTTAGTGGTATAGCCTAAACGACGTGATGGATTATCAAAGCCAACCCAAGCAGTTGCTACGATATTTGGTCCATAACCGTTGTACCAAGCATCAACAGAGTCATTAGTTGTGCCCGTTTTACCACCAGTATCTCGACGCTTTAGGGTTTGTGCACGCCAGCCAGTACCATTCCAACCGGTTCCATTACGCCAAACACCACCACCCCAGATATTGCTATACATCATCTGTTTAGTTAAGAAGGCATTTTGAGCTGAAATTACTTGTTTAGCGTAAGGTGATTCTTCATCATTTTGATGTGAGCAATAATTTTTACAGATGGTTTTTGGTGTTGCTCGATAGACTTCCTCACCAAATGGTTCTGTAATATGGTCGATATAGTAAGGTTCAACGTAGTAACCATTATTAGCAAATACAGCAAATCCTTGTGCCATTTGGACAGGAGTTAAACTGCCAGCACCAAGTGCAATGGTTTCTGAACGAGGTATTTCTTCTTTTTTAAAGCCAAAACGAGTCAGGTAATCAATCGTTTCATCTAATCCTACTTCACGTAACACACGAACTGCCATAACGTTTTTAGATTGCGCTAAGCCAATACGTAAACGGGTTGGGCCAATATAGGTTGGTGGCGAATTTTTTGGTCGCCATGCCGTGCCTTGGCTTTGATCCCAAGTATTAATTGGTGCGTCATTAATTAAGCTAGCAAGAGTTTTCCCGTGGTGTAGCGCAGCTGAATAGATGAATGGTTTAATACTAGAACCAACCTGTCGAACTGATTGTGTTGCACGATTAAATTTATTATGAACAAAGTTAAACCCACCGACGAGGGATGTGATTGCTCCATCTGTTGGGTCCATGGCAACAAAGGCTGTATTAGCCGCGGGTACTTGGCTTAACTTCCATACAGTTGTTGTTACTTCATCTTTAATTTCTTGGCTTAGTGGACGAACATATACTTGTTCACCAATCGTTAAAATATCTGAAGCACGTTTAGGTGCAGGGCCTTGGCGTTTATCTGTTTTAAAGCGACGAGCCCATTTTAGACCATCCCATGGAATAGTTGCTATTCCGTTGTTTTTTATATCAACAGTTGCAGTTTTACCTTCAATATTAATTACTATCGCAGGCATTAACTCACCATATGAAGGCTCTTTTTTCAGGTGTTTTATAATCGCACTATTATCAAAAGGTGTTGCTTTTGGTTCCCATACTGTTTTTACAGCACCACGAAAACCATGGCGTTCATCGTAGGCTAATAGGTTATTTAATGTTGAAATATTGGCTGCCGCTTGCATTTTTGAATCGACAGTTGTGTAGATGTTCATACCTGAAGTATAAGCGGCTTCTTCACCATACTTATTAACCATCCATGCTCGTGCAATTTCTGCAATATAAGGAGCTTGAAGTTCAATTTCTGCGCCATGGTATTTAGATAGAATGGTTTCTTCTCTAGCATCATTAAACTCTTGTTTAGTGATATAACCTTCATCTAGCATACGAGCTAACACTACATTTCGACGTGTTGTTGCACGATCAACTGAATAAATTGGGTTCATTGTTGATGGTGCTTTTGGTAAACCAGCAATAATAGCCACTTCACCGAGGGTTAGCTGGCTGACTTCTTTACCAAAGTAAACGTGTGCAGCAGCACCGACACCATATGAGCGATAACCTAAATAGATTTTATTCAAGTAGAGTTCAAGGATTTCTTGCTTGGTTAAAAGTTGTTCGATGTGGACGGCAATAAAAATCTCTTTAATCTTACGCATTATTTTCTTTTCATTAGATAAGAAGAAGTTACGTGCAAGTTGTTGAGTTATAGTGCTTGCCCCTTGCTTTGCTGAACCAGATGCAATTACGGCAAATGCAGCACGGGTAATACCAATAGGATCAAAACCATAGTGGCCATAAAAGCGACTGTCTTCGGTCGCAATAATTGCTTCCAACAAGTGAGGTGGCATTTCTTCCAGTTTTAATGGAATACGGCGCTTTTCACCAAATTGTGCGATCAATTTCCCATCGCGGCTATATACCTGCATTGGTGTTTGTAGTTGAACATCTTTTAATGTTGCTACATCTGGTAATTCTGGTTTTACATATTGGTAAAAGCCAAAAATTGTAGTGGCCCCAAAAAAAATGCAAACCAATGTAACTATAAGCAGTGCCTTTATGAACTTCACCTGATATTTCCCGTTTACTTTAATCTGTATTGTCGTTTTTAACCCATAACTTAGTAGTATAAAT
Source organism: Aliivibrio wodanis (assembly GCF_052920805.1). NCBI lineage: Bacteria > Pseudomonadati > Pseudomonadota > Gammaproteobacteria > Vibrionales > Vibrionaceae > Aliivibrio > Aliivibrio wodanis. Next base: position 2,016,630 of record NZ_JBREXA010000002.1, on the reverse strand, counting down.
ATAACACTACAAAAAATAACGCAAATAAACGTTTAATTTTGAGATATTTATTTAATTGGAGCTAAGTCAGTATGATATATCCCACGATCACAGGATTGGATATTGGGCATCATAGCATTAAAGCGGTATCGGTGAGGTTAAAAAAAGGTCAATTAGAGCTTGTCGCTTGTTTTGAATTATTATTACCTGAATCCGCATTTATTGATGCAAATACATTACATATTGAAGAGATAAAACCGTATTTATCCCAATTGAAAAAGAAATTGAAATTGAATCAAAAGCGTATTGCATTCTCAATTCCAGATAGCAGCATTATAAGTAAAGTCATTCAAATTGACAGCCAACTCGATGAGAAGGAAACTGAATTTGCTATAGCTCATACTTTTGAGCAACAGTCCTCTTTTTCTCAAGAAGAATTAAGTATTGATTATGTTGAGATAAAGCAGCGTGATGTGCTAAGCACACAAATGGTCACGTATCAAATTTTTGCGACCCGCAAAGATGTTGTTCAATCTCGCCAAAATAGCTTTAAATCGGCAGGGTTCTCTCCTGTTTTAGCTGATGCTCATTCTCATGGTTTATTAGCACTATGGCAGCAAGCTGTACTTGTCTATCCAACGAATAGTAATTGGATGTTAGTTGATATTGGTCACTTGCAAACAACTTTCTGTATAGCCCCTCCAACAGGTAATTTTTACAGTAAAAGCGTGGCGTTTGGTGCTTCATTATCCGTAAGTGAAACAGAAAAAATGGAAGATGTTCCCATTAATCTATCGACTGAAACTAAGTTTTTTGCTCAGCTGTTTGCTCATATACAGCGACAAAGTACGTTGTATTCATCTACGCATCATCACAAGGTGGAAGGTATTTGGCTTACGGGTGGAGGCTCCATGATCCCTGGGTTATCTGACTTGTTGAGCTATGAGTTATCACTTCCTGTTATTGAATTAGTACTTCCCTCCTTAATTAATGTATCTCACAAAAAAATCATGCAACCAAATAAACAAGCTAACCAATATGCGTCCGCCTTAGGCTTGGCATTAAGAGGGGTCAAATGGCTTACCAGATAAATTTATTACCTTGGAGAGAGGAACAAAGAACGAAGTATAAGCAGCGATTTATATTGATGTTGATATTAGGCGTTATGCTATCTGTATTCTCTCAGTGGGGAGTTGCTCAATTTTTGGAACAACAAACGATTCAGCAAGAAGAAAGAAACCGTTCTTTAAAAAATCGAGTCGCTTTTTTAAATGAAGAATTAAAAGGGTTAAATGAAATTGGTAAGCAGCATGAAGAGATCCTCACTCGTTTAGAGGCAGTAGAACTGCTTCAACATAATCGAAACCAGACGACTCAATTATTAAACGTTTTGCCCGTAATGATTGATGAAGGTATCTATCTTAATAAAGTACGAATGCATGAGAGACAAGTGGAAATAAAAGGCTTCAGTGACAGTAATGCTCGCTTGGCTAGTATGCTTGATAAGTTAGAACGTTCTCCTCATATCGCGTCGGTAGAAATGCATTCAATAGTGTCAGGCGAAAAGATATTTGGTCATGATATGAGCCGATTTGAAGTGTCATTTCGATTATTTTCTTTAAGAAAAGAAAATGAAGAGGAAAAAGATAATGGCTGATTGGAGAGAGTTAGATCTTGATGAAGTTACTGAATGGCCATTAGTCCCTCAATTGGTCGTGATTTTTTTATTGTGTTTATGTGTTTACGCTGCCGGTTATTGGTTTTGGTTAAAACCAATGGGAGAGAATATTGAACAATTAAAGCAATCTGAAATAACACTAAAAAGTACGGTGAAATATAAATATAACCAAGTTGCTGCGATGCCAAAAATGAAAGAGCAATTAAATGTACTGAATCAGCGTTATGAGTTTTTAGCTCAGCAGTTACCTGCTCAAAAAGAATTGGCAAGCATGCTCTCTGGTATTAACCAAGTTGGCCTACAAAATAAACTAACTTTTACACGTATTGATTGGGGGGAGAAACAGAAAAAAGACTTCCTTTACAAGTTACCTTTAAATATTGAACTGACTGGTCAGTACCATGATATAGGCTCATTTTCTGAGGCGATTGCTGACCTTCCTCGAATTGTTAGCTTGGAAAATGTTGATATCCAACGAGTGAGTACAGAAAGTAGCACGCTGCACTTTCGTGTAATGGCTTATACCTATCAATTTAGGGGGAAGGATGAAGAAGAGTAGAGTATACCTATTGCTAATCAGTGGATTAATCCTATCAGGATGCAAAGCCAACAAAGAATCACTTGAAGTATTTTATGCTGATGCCAAGCAACAAGGGAAAGCTGAAGTTGCAAGACTATCCGATGTCGTTCCTTTTGAAGTAGAAGTTTACTCTAAATCATCTGAACGCTCTCCTTTTGTATTGCCTAAACAACCCGAAAGAGCAACACAGCCAGTCAAGAAAAAAGCGTGTTGGCAGCCGAAATATCGTAAGAAAACAGGGAGTTTAGAGAGATATTCACTGCATAAATTACGATTCAAGGGAGTGATGGGTTCTGATTCTGATATAACCGCATTAATGCAGACTCCCAGAGGTAGTGTTGTAAAGGTACAAAAAGGGCAATTCATGGGGCTTAATAATGGTCAAGTAATTGAGATTAAATCAAGGCAAGTAACGTTAAAAGAAACGTTACCAGATGGGCTCGGTTGTTGGCAGAAACGATATATTAAATTAGCGTTAAAGCATTAATTTTTTAAAAAAACGTTAATTTAAAAGATACTTATAATTTATAAAAAGATTGATTTATAAAAGGTTAGGAAAAATATCATGTTGCTAGGACGCAAGAAAATTATCAATTTACTGGGTGTTCGATTATGTGCCCTTTTCATATTCAGCTTGGTGAGCTTCACAGCGTATGCTGAAGAGGTTGTGATGAACCAGGTTCTGGATATTAATTTCCAATTAAGTAAGAAAAAAGAAGGTGTCATCACAGTCGATCTTGCCTCTGCCACTGCAGCGGTTGATTTAAGAAAAGAGAATGATAAATTAATTATTGAATTACATGACACGAAAGTCAGTGATGATAAGTTAGTTATTTTAGATGTTGAAGATTTTGCAACCTTAGTATCTCGTATTGAAACGTTTAGAGAGCCTAACAGTACGATTTTATCTGTGGATATTAAAGGAGATTACCAATACGACTATTTCTTAAAAGATAGGTCGTTACAGGTGGTGGTATTTCAGCAAACCATAAAACCTGAATCTCAATTGATTAAGGCGGGTGAAGGGGAAAGTAAACCTATATCTATCAATTTTCAGGATATTCCAGTACGGCATGTACTGCAGTTAATTGCAGATTATAACGATTTTAATTTGGTCGTCGCTGATTCAGTTGAAGGTAACTTAACTTTACGTTTGGATGGTGTTCCTTGGCAGCAAGTGTTAGATATTATTTTACAAGTAAAAGGTTTAGACAAACGAGTTGAAGGAAATGTAGTACTTATTGCACCTAAATCGGAATTAGATGCACAAGAGCAACAAGTGTTAGAGCAAGCTCAAATGACATCGGAACTTGCCACTCTTTCATCAGAAATATTATCAGTCAAGTATGCAAAAGCCTCTGATATTGCAGAACTATTAGTTGGTGATGGAGAGATAACTATGCTTTCAAGCCGAGGAAGTATTACGGTTGATGAAAGAACTAACTCACTATTATTACGAGATTTACCAGAAAATATCATCGTGATTAAAGACATTATAGATACGCTTGATGTACCGATCAAACAAGTTCAAATTGAAGCTAGAATTGTAACCGTCAATGAAGGTAATTTAGATGAATTAGGCGTTCGCTGGGGTGTATCAAATACGAATGGTAGTACAACGGTTGGTGGTTCTATTGAGAGTAACTTAGCAGCCATTGGTATTTATGACGGTGGTGATGGTGGTTTACCTGTTGATGACTTTTTAAATGTAAATTTAGGGGTAACCAACCCTGCAGCATCAAGCATTGCTTTCCAAGTTGCTAATTTAGGGTCTAATTTACTTTTAGATTTGGAACTCTCAGCTTTACAGGCAGAATCAAAAGCAGAGATTATTTCTAGTCCTCGTTTGATTACAACTAATAAGAAACCAGCTTATATTGAACAAGGAACTGAGATTCCATACTTGGAAGCATCTTCTAGTGGAGCGACGTCGGTATCTTTTAAAAAAGCAGTGTTAAGCTTGATGGTAACGCCGCAAATAACACCAGATAATCAACTCGTGTTGGATTTAATTGTTACTCAAGATAGGCCCGGTGAGATAGTAAAAACAGGTACTGGTGAGGCGGTAGCTATTGATACTCAACGTATTGGAACTCAAGTACTTGTTGATAATGGTGAAACCGTAGTTTTAGGTGGTATTTATCAACATTCTATATCAAATAGTGTAGAGAAAGTGCCACTACTTGGTGATTTACCTCTGCTTGGTGCCTTATTTAGTCGCACCTCTGAAAATATAGGTAAAAAAGAATTATTAATCTTCGTTACCCCAAAAGTTGTTATACAGTAATAACATAGCGGCTAAGATTGGGTTATTTTTAGGTGAAAAGAGCTCTTAAAAAAAATTATTATGCTGAACTTTTCATCTAGCTATTGCAATCACTAGCTATTAACTGAGATAATTTTTGGTCTTATCACGAAATATCTGTGAGGAATATGGTGCCACAGAAGAATGTCTATTGAAGAGACAACTGTTGGCAATGTCGTTAATGAACTTTGCATAATTTCTAAAAAATGGCTGAAAAACGAAATATTTTCCTTGTTGGCCCAATGGGCGCCGGCAAAAGTACAATTGGTAGACACTTAGCACAGCAACTTCATATGGAGTTTCTTGATTCTGATACGGTAATTGAAGAACGCACAGGCGCTGATATCGCTTGGGTATTCGACGTAGAAGGTGAAGAAGGATTCCGTGTACGTGAAGAAGGTGTAATTAACGATTTAACTCAAGAGCAAGGCATTGTACTTGCGACGGGTGGTGGCTCTGTAATTAGTAAAGAGAGTCGCAATCGTTTATCTGCTCGCGGTGTCGTTGTATATCTTGAAACTACAATTGAGAAGCAATTAGCTCGTACACAACGAGATAAAAAACGTCCGTTGCTTCAAACTGATGAGCCTCGAGAAGTGTTAGAAGCACTAGCGAAAGAGCGTAATGCACTTTATGAAGAAGTGTCTGATTATGTTGTTCGTACTGATGATCAAAGTGCAAAAGTAGTGGCAAATCAAATCATCCAAATGCTTGAAGAGCGTTAATTCAAGTTATTTACTAAGACAGATACTGGGACCGAATCATGGAAACGATTCATGTAGATTTAGCAGAACGTAGCTATCCCATCTCTATCGGCGCCGAGTTGTTTTGCAACCCGGCGCATTTTTCATCTGTAATACCTGCCAAAAAACGTGTTGTCGTTATTAGTAATGTAACGGTTGCTCCGTTATATGCTCAACAAATTATCGATACACTAAATACGTTTGAATGCCAAGTATCACTGCTAGAATTAGACGATGGTGAGCAATACAAAAACTTAGATACCTTCAATAATATTTTGACTTTCTTACTTGAAGAAAACCACAGCCGCGATGTAACCATTGTTGCTTTAGGTGGTGGTGTCGTTGGTGATGTTGTCGGTTTTGCTTCTGCGTGTTACCAACGTGGTGTTGATTTTATTCAAATTCCAACCACTCTACTTTCGCAAGTTGATTCTTCGGTTGGTGGCAAGACAGCAATTAATCATCCACTTGGAAAAAATATGGTGGGTGCATTCTATCAACCCAAAGCCGTTATTATTGATATCAATTGCCTAAAAACCTTACCTGAGCGTGAATTCGCAGCAGGGATGGCTGAGGTGATTAAGTACGGTATTATTATTGACCGTGAATTCTTTGATTGGCTTGATGGAAACATGGATAAACTGTATGCATTGGATCACGATGCGTTGGTTTATGCTATTTCACGTTGTTGTCAAATTAAGGCTGATGTTGTAGCAAAAGATGAAAAAGAATCAGGGATGCGTGCACTCTTGAACCTAGGTCATACTTTTGGTCATGCGATTGAAGCTGAAATGGGTTACGGTAACTGGCTTCATGGTGAGGCGGTTTCTGCAGGCACTGTAATGGCAGCAGTGACAGCTCAAAAAGTAGGTTTAATTTCGCAAGATGATGTAGAGCGTATTTGTGCCCTACTAGAAAAAGCGAAATTACCTCTAAAAGCCCCGAAAGAAATGACAGTTGAGGCATTTATGAAACATATGATGCGTGACAAGAAAGTATTGTCAGGTAAATTACGCTTGGTACTGCCGACATCAATTGGTAGCTCTGAAGTAGTAACAGGTGTTTCTGAAGATGTACTTGCTGAAGTAATTGAGCAGTGTAAGGCATAAGATATGAGTATTGGTCATGATTTAACGGTATTGGAACTAGAAAGCCAAATTGATGTGTTATCACGCATTCAATTTGTATCGCGTTTTGGTTCTAACTTAATGCATATTGAAGGCGTTAAAGGTTCTGGTAAATCATGGTTGGCTCAGCGCTATCTTGAAAAGTGGTGCGATGAAGCAGATCAAGTTCTGCTCATGTGCCACTCTAGTCAAACTACTCAGCAACAACGAGGCATTATTTTAAAACAGATGGTGCGAGATCCTCTGTTTAATGAGTTTGATACCGTTGTTGATAGTGTTGGTCGGATGCTTGCGGGTGAAAAATGTAACTTAGTCTTAGTGATTGATGATGCACACCTGCTTTCTTCTGAATTACTGAGTGAACTTTGGTTACTAGTTCAAAAAGCACAATCAGCTCCTAATTGGCAGATCAATGTATTGTTGTTTGCTGAAAAGGGAAAACTTACCTTACCGCTTTCTCAAATGTCTTATGGGCAAGATAATAAGCCTGTAGATGTTGATATTGATGCGTTGAGTGAAGAAGAAGCTGCAACGTTTGCTGAACTTTTAGTTGTACGTTTTGCTGAGAGTCGAGAAGATAAGAATCGAATTCGAAATTTAGTTGATAAAAGTAACCGACTTCCTGCTGAGTTAATTGCTTTAGGTGAAAAGAAAACAGAGCGACGTATTATTATTCGCTCAGTAACTCATTCTCCTGTTGGTATCTTAGGATTAGCTTCTGTTTTATTGCTAGGAGCTGTTGGAAGTTATTTTTGGTTTAACTCATCTTCTGTTGTATCAGAGCCATCTGTTGTTGATCTTGCTTTAGAGGGGGATACTCAACTTGTGGTACCGGCCCCTGAAACTAATGATCTTGTAATTAATAATTCAGATAATCAGAGCGTAGAAGATGACAGCAGCGCGATACCTCCAGAAATTATAGAGCTTCCTGTTATTGCTGAAACACCTCTTGAAGAGGGGCAGCGAGTGGTCGTGCCTTCTGAGCTTGTAGATTCTCTAATTCATGAATCTAAGTTAGCCTCTGAATCTATAACGGACACAATTATAGAAAAGAAAGAAAGCCTAGTTAGTGACTCAGATAAAACCATAAAAGCCATTGCTAAAACAATTAATGTTGTGCCAGAGGTTAAAGTTAAACCTGAGACTAAAACAGTATCAGAAAGCAAGGATACATTAAGAAAAAAAGAACCATCAAAAAATAAAGTACTTTCAAGTATTCAAGATGAATCGCCAAAAGAAACACTTCAATTGGCAGATAAAGAGTTAAAAGCGATTTCTGAAAAACGCTATATTCTCCAATTAGCAGCATTAACAAATAGCAAAGCAGCACAAGAGTTTTTAAAGGAGCATGATATTGAAAGTTCGGCTCGTATTTATCAAACACTACGTAATGGCTCTATTTGGTATATCGTTACTTTTGGGGATTACGCTTCAATTTCATCAGCGCGTGGAGCTGTGAAAACTTTACCAAGCTCAGTTCAAAGTTTAGGTCCTTGGGCGAAATCTTTAGTACAGGTACATCGAGAGATTGATTCTGTAAAATAAGCGCTAAGATAAACAGACCCTAGTAAAAAAATAGGGTACAATCCCCCGCTTTCTGGATTAAGGTAAAAGGCGTAAAAGACGTATGAAAAAGCATCGTGCATTTCTCAAGTGGGCTGGCGGTAAATATAGCCTAGTAGAAGAAATTCAACGCCATCTTCCCGATGCTAGAAAACTGATTGAACCTTTTGTAGGTGCAGGCTCAGTATTTTTAAATACCGACTACGATCATTATCTTCTTGCCGACATCAACCCTGATTTGATAAATCTTTATAATCACCTTAAAGATGATCCAGAGCGTTTTGTTGAAGATGTACGTGTATTATTTCAGCCTGAATATAATCAAAAAGAAGTCTATTTGGATCTACGTATTGAATTTAATCAATGCACAGATACTTATCGCCGTTCTTTACTTTTCTTATACATGAATCGTCATGGTTTTAATGGGTTATGCCGTTATAACAAAAAAGGCGGTTTTAATGTTCCTTTTGGTTCATATAAAAAACCATACTTCCCAGAAAAAGAAATGTACTTTTTTGCCGAGAAAGCGAAGAAAGCGACATTTGTATGTGAAGGGTATGTAGATACGTTTAAACGAGCTCGAAAAGGGGCTGTTGTTTATTGTGATCCACCTTATGCTCCTTTATCGACAACTGCTAATTTTACTTCCTATGCAGGTAATGGTTTCTCTTTAGATGATCAAGCTGCTTTAGCGGATATTGCTGAAAAAGCCGCATTTGAGCGTGATATTCCAGTGCTTATCTCGAATCATGACACCACATTAACTCGTCGTCTTTACCATGGCGCTACGCTTAATACGATTAAAGTAAAACGTACAATAAGCAGAAATGGAGCCGGTCGTAATAAAGTAGATGAGCTTATGGCTTTGTTTCATGCGCCAGAGTGCACGGAATAATTTAAATGTTACCCTTCAAAATTCCGTTCAAAAGGTTAACAGACCCTAAGACAGGTTTGTAATTATCAGGTAGAATTGCGCCGTCGATTTAATCGATTGCGCTATATCGTTATAGCGGTATTTAAAAATTATTAACCTGAGGCTCAACATGAAAGACTTTTTGATTGCACCATCTATTCTCTCTGCTGATTTCGCACGTCTTGGTGAAGACGTTGAAAAAGTATTAGCATCAGGTGCCGACGTCGTTCACTTCGATGTAATGGATAACCACTATGTACCAAACCTAACGTTTGGCGCACCAATCTGTAAAGCACTGCGTGACTACGGCATTACAGCTCCTATCGATGTTCATTTAATGGTTAAGCCAGTAGATAGCATGGTTCCTGAGTTCGCTAAAGCAGGTGCAACGATGATCACTTTCCATGTTGAAGCATCAGAACACATTGATCGCACTCTTCAATTAATTAAAGAAAACGGCTGTCAGGCTGGTGTGGTATTAAACCCAGCAACACCATTATCTTGCCTTGATTACATTATGGATAAAGTAGATATGATCTTACTTATGTCTGTAAACCCAGGTTTTGGTGGTCAGTCATTCATTCCTCATACTCTAGATAAACTGCGTGCAGTTCGTAAACTTATCGATGAATCAGGCCGTAATATTCGTCTTGAAATCGATGGTGGTGTGAAGGTTGATAACATTCGTGAAATCGCAGAAGCGGGTGCAGATATGTTCGTTGCAGGCTCTGCTATTTTCAATCAACCAAACTACAAAGAAGTGATTGATGAAATGCGTGCTGAATTAGCAAAAGTGAAAGGTAACTAGAATTCATGTTTGAAAACATCAAACTGATCGCTTTTGATTTAGATGGAACACTACTTGATAGTGTTCCAGATTTAGCTCGCGCAGTTGACCTTGCTATGCAGGATGTAGGTTACCCAAGAGTAACGCTAGAACAAGCGTCTCATTGGATTGGTAACGGTGCTGATGTTCTTGTTTCTCGTGCACTAAGCCAAAGTGTCACAGTTCAAGAAGGACTTGCCCCTGAATTGATTAAACAGGCTCGTGCTCGTTTAGATCATCACTACCATGATGGTGGACATGAGTTAAGTCACTTATATCCAAAGGTAAAAGAGACACTAGAAGCCCTTCATCAACAAGGGTATACCTTAGCTCTTGTTACTAATAAACCCGCTCAATTTGTTCCAGAATTGCTTGAACAGCATCAATTGGCTCACCTTTTTGTTGATGTCATTGGTGGTGATACGTTTGTTGAGAAAAAGCCGAACCCATTTGCACTGAATTGGTTGCTAGATAAACATCAAATTAAGCCATCAGAAATGCTCATGGTTGGAGACTCAAAAAATGATATTCAAGCAGCAAAAGCAGCGGGATGTCATAGTTTTGGCCTAACTTATGGTTACAACCATGGCGAACCTATCGCAGACAGTAAGCCAGATGTAGTAAGTGATGAATTTAATCATTTATTAGCCGTGATGAGTGTGGCAAGATAGTATTCATTGATAAGTACAGCTAAATATAATTTTTGGCCTTATCAAAAAAAACAGAATAACCATTAAATGATCCCATAGTGGATCATTTAATTTTTACAGTTAAACAAGGAATCATAACCATGAGCAAGCCCATCGTATTAAGTGGTGTTCAACCATCAGGTGAACTAAGTATCGGTAACTACTTGGGTGCTCTACGTCAATGGCAACAGATGCAAGACGATTATGATTGTCAGTACTGTGTAGTAGACCTTCACGCAATTACAGTTCGCCAAGATCCTAAAGCGCTGCATGAAGCAACTCTCGATGCACTGGCAATTTGTCTAGCGGTTGGTGTTGATCCAAAGAAGAGCACGCTATTTGTTCAGTCGCACGTACCAGAGCATGCTCAACTTGGTTGGCTTCTTAACTGTTACACTCAAATGGGTGAATTGAATCGTATGACTCAATTCAAAGATAAATCAAAGCGTTATGCAAATGACATTAACGTAGGTTTGTTTGATTACCCAGTATTAATGGCGGCAGATATTCTACTTTATGGCGCACATCAAGTACCTGTAGGTAGTGATCAAAAGCAACATTTAGAATTAGCGCGTGATATTGCCAACCGTTTTAACAATATCTACAGTCCTGAAGCGCCATTATTTACCGTGCCAGAACCGTACATTCCACAAGTGAATGCGCGTGTAATGAGCCTGCAAGATGCGACGAAGAAAATGTCTAAATCAGATGATAACCGCAAGAACGTTATTACGCTGCTAGAAGATCCTAAGTCGATTCTTAAGAAGATTAATAAAGCACAAACAGATGCAGAAATGCCACCGCGTATTGCTCATGATTGGGAAAATAAAGCGGGTATTTCAAACCTTATGGGTCTGTACTCTGCGGCATCAGGTAAAACGTTTGAAGAGATCGAAGCTCAATACCAAGGTGTTGAAATGTACGGTCCATTCAAGAAAGACGTAGGTGAAGCGATTGTTACCATGCTTGAGCCGATTCAATCTGAGTACAAGCGCATTCGTGAAGATCGTGCCTACATGGATTCAGTAATGAAAGCGGGTGCAGAGAAAGCATCAGAGCGCGCTGCAGTAACGTTGAAAAAAGCGTTTGAAGCCGTTGGTTTTGTTACTCGCCCATAGTCTTTAGCTCTGATAAAATAGATTGCTCGTAGGGTTTCCTTACGGGCAATTTTTATTTCTTATTCATCTTCCTAAGTAGTTTTTATGCTGTTAATGATCGATAATTATGATTCGTTTACCTATAACTTATATCAGTATTTCTGTGAGTTAGGTGCTGAGGTAAAAGTTGTACGTAATGATGAAATTGACATTGCAGGCATTGAGGCTCTTAATCCATCCCATTTAGTGATTTCTCCGGGTCCTTGTACGCCAAATGAAGCAGGTATTTCTTTACAAGCCATTGAATATTTCGCAGGGAAATTACCAATCCTGGGTGTGTGTTTAGGTCATCAAGCTATTGCTCAAGTATTTGGTGGTGATGTCGTGCGTGCTAAAAAAGTAATGCATGGTAAAACCTCACCAATTATTCATACCAATCAGAGTGTATTTAAAGACTTGAATAACCCCCTTACTGTCACTCGATACCATTCCCTTATTGTTAAAGCTGAAACTCTGCCTAGTTGCTTTGAAGTGACTGCATGGACAGAAACTGAAGCGGGAACCATGAGTGAGATTATGGGGTTCTGTCATAAAACCTTACCAATCGAAGCGGTACAATTTCACCCTGAGTCAATAATGACTGAGCAAGGTCATGATATTTTGGCTAACTTTATTAATAAATAATTAATAACCTCGACTACATCCAGAGCGATCCAGTTCACTCTTCTCACTTTTTCTTTTTCCTTTTTTAACTCTTATTTATTTGATGATTTATGCATAAGAGTAATGCCTTCTATTCTTATAAATTCGTTTACTTATCTACCTACCTGCTATAGCGTGGAATTATAACTATTCTAAAAAACTGACTGATAAGTCATGTTTGGCTATAAAAAGGAACTTTTTTAGTTCAAAAAAAGAATTTTGTGCTATTGAAAAGGTTAATGGTTTGTAAATATTATGCTGAAAAACGGCATACGCAGAAGGAAAGTGTGATGACGACCAATTCACAAGTCGAACGTAAAGATTTTAATGATGTAATGGTACCTTGTTATAACCCGATGGAAATTATTCCAGTCAAAGGTGAAGGTGCTCGTATATGGGATCAAGCAGGAAAAGAGTACATTGATTTTGCTGGCGGCATTGCCGTAAGTTGTTTGGGTCATTGTCACCCTGTGATGGTTAACGCGTTGCAAGAGCAGTCACAGAAGCTGTGGCATCTTAGTAATGTGATGACCAATGAACCAGCTATTCGTTTAGCGAAAAAATTAACTGAAGTGTCATTTGCTGAGAAAGTATTTTTTGCCAACTCTGGTGCAGAAGCGAATGAAGCAGCATTGAAGTTAGCTCGACGCTGGGCAGTTGATGTTCATGGTGCAGAGAAAAGTGAAATCATTGCCTTTAAACAAGGCTTTCACGGTCGAACTTTCTTTACGGTAACGGTTGGTGGTCAAGCGGCTTATTCTGATGGTTTTGGTCCTAAGCCGGGTGATGTTACTCATCTTGAATATAACAATCTTGCAGAGCTTGAAGCACACATGTCAGAAAAAACCTGTGCGATCATGATGGAGCCATTGCAAGGTGAAGGTGGACTGATTTCACCTACATCAGAATTTGTAGAAGGTGTAAGAGCGCTGTGTGATAAATACAACGCGCTACTTATTTTTGATGAAGTACAAACAGGTAATGGCCGTACTGGTGACTTTTATGCTTATCAAGGTTTAGGTGTTACACCTGATATTTTAAGTACAGCAAAATCATTAGGTGGCGGTTTCCCAATTGGTGCCATGCTAACCACGACAGAGCTTGCTCAGCACTTAAAAGTGGGTACTCATGGCTCTACTTATGGTGGAAATCCATTAGCGTGTGCAGTAGCTGAAGCTGTGATTGAAGAAGTATCAAAACCAGAAACGTTGGCTGGCGTAAAAGAGCGCGAGCAATGGTTCCGTGATGGACTCGAAGCACTTAATGCAAAATACGATATGTTTGCTGAAATCCGTGGTAAAGGTTTATTACTGGGTGCTGCATTAAATGAGGAATGGCAAGGACGTGCACGTGATGTACTTGTTGCAGCTGGAGAACAAGGATTAATGGTCTTGGTCGCAGGTGTCAATGTGGTTCGCTTTACTCCATCATTAGTTATTACAAAAGAAGAAGTTGAGTTAGGTTTTGAGCGTTTAGACAAGGCTCTCTCTTCTTTAAAAAAATAGATTTATATAGGAACTTTGGCAGCTCAGGGGTTTGAGTTGCCTTCTTTTTATTTATATAAATAAATTTACATTCTAAAGTGTTCACTCCAATAGATAGCCTTGAAGTTATATCTATTGGACTTAGCACAGCCAATGAAACATCGCATCGGAGGGAATATTGATGCTTGTTATTCGTCCTATCACTCAGGAAGATTATCCTGCGCTTCATCAATGTGCCGTAGAATCAGGTCATGGTTTTACTTCATTACCAGTTAACGAAGAGCAATTACGAAATAGAATTGACCACTCCATAGATAGCTTTGAAAAAGAAGTTCAATCGCCAGGTACAGAAGGCTACCTTATGGTGGGAGAAGACTCTGTAACGGGTGAAGTAACAGGTACAACAGGGATAGAAGCGGCGGTTGGCTTAGATTCTCCTTTCTATAATTATCACATCAGTAAAGTTGTGCATTTTTCTCGTAAATTGGATGTACATAATGTAGTTAAAGTTCTTACGTTTGGGAGTAATTACACTGGCAGTACTGAGATCTGTACGCTTTTCTTACGCCCTGAATTTAGAGAAGGCCTTAATGGTCGCTTGATGTCGAAAGCTCGATTTTTAATGATGGCAGAACACCCACATCGATTCTCTGACACAATTTTTGCTGAAATGCGCGGTGTCTCGGATGAAGAAGGTGAATCCCCATTTTGGAAATGGCTACAGAAACACTTTTTCTCTATCGATTTTACCGAAGCAGATTATTTAACAGGTATTGGTTACAAAGGCTTTATTGCCGACTTAATGCCGAAACTACCAATTTATGTCAGCTTACTAAGTAAGGAAGCGCAAGCAGTTATCGGTAAGGTACATGATAAGACCAAACCTGCGCTAAGACTATTAGAAACGGAAGGCTTTCGTTGCCGTGGTTACGTTGATATTTTTGATGCTGGCCCAACTGTCGAGTGTGATTTACGTAGCATTGAATCGGTGCGAAATTCATTTAAAGCAAAAGTAATTATTACGGAACATAACAGCTCGCAACAGTATTTAATCTCAAATACATCGTTTGAGAATTTCAGAGCAACAGCAACTACTGCCGCTTATGACAAGGCGACTGATACCGTTCATTTAACTCAAGAAGCAGCAACGGCTTTACAAGTTAATGTAGATGATTACGTACGATTATTAGCTCAATAGAGGACAAAGGATATGACACATTGGATTGCAGGGGATTGGGTTTCAGGTAATGGTGAAACGATACAATCAGTAAGCCCGTACAACAGTGAAGTGGTGTGGGAAGGTGATAGCGCAACCAAAGAGCAGGTTGAGTCAGCCGTTAGTGCGGCACGTCATGCCTTTATTGAGTGGAAAAAACAGCCTTTTGAAGCGCGCCAAGTGATTATTGAGCGTTTTGCCGAATTAGTAAAAGAGAATGCAGATCAGATAGCTGAAGTGATTGCGAAAGAAACCGGTAAGCCATTTTGGGAAACAAAAACTGAAGCAGGTGCGATGGTAGGTAAGATCGCAATTTCTATTCGTGCTTATCATGAAAGAACGCCTTATAAAGAGCGTGAAGCGGCGGGAAATAAAATAGTACTAAGACATCGTCCATTAGGTGTAATGGCTGTTTTTGGCCCGTACAACTTCCCTGGGCACCTTCCTAATGGTCATATTGTTCCAGCACTGCTTGCCGGTAACACTGTAGTGCTAAAACCATCAGAGCAGACGCCATGGACCAGTGAAGTGATTATGAAACTATGGCAACAAGCAGGTTTGCCAAATGGTGTGATTAATCTAGTACAAGGTGCTCGTGCAACAGGTGAAGCGCTAGCGGGAGCTAAAGGTATTGATGGCCTGTTATTTACCGGTAGTGCGAATACTGGACATATCTTACATCGCCAATTTTCAGGAGACACAGGGAAAATGCTGGCTCTAGAAATGGGCGGTAATAATCCGATGGTTATTTCAAAAGATTTTGGTGATCAAGAAGCGGCAGTTTACACCATTATTCAATCGGCATTTATTAGTGCAGGTCAACGTTGTACGTGTGCTCGTCGCTTGTATGTTCCTATTGGAAAAGCAGGCGATGAATTGTTAGCTCGCCTTGTTGAAGTAGCAAAAAGCATCGTTGTTGACCAACCGTTTGCTGATAATACTCCGTTTATGGGCTCGCAAATATCAGTCGCAGCGGCAGAATTTATTCTAAACGCTCAGAAGAATTTACAAGACTTGGGTGGAGAGCCTTTGCTTGAAGCTAAAAGTTTAGGTCATGCCTTTGTTTCTCCAGGTATTATCGATGCCACTAATGTTGCTGAATTACCGGATGAAGAATACTTTGGGCCATTATTACAAGTGGTGCGTTATGAGACATTAGAAGAAGCCGTAGAGCTTGCTAATGATACTCGTTATGGATTATCGGCAGGTCTTGTTTCAACTGATGACAGTGAGTGGGAATATTTTGTAGAGCATATTCGTGCTGGTATTGTAAATCGTAACCGTCAACTGACTGGAGCAAGTGGTGACGCGCCATTTGGTGGTCCTGGTGCATCAGGAAACATGAAACCAAGTGCGTATTACGCTGCTGATTATTGTGCATACCCAATGGCATCAATGGAAGGCGATATGTGTGAAATTCCAGCTCAACTCTCTCCGGGTTTAACTCTATAAGAGGCGATAAACATGAATAATGTAAACTCTTTATTTTCGTCATTGTGGCAAGATTATATTGCGCGCTTATCCCCATCTGCTGGGAAGGTACATCAATTATTGTCTAATAACGATGAACTGATTAACGATCATATTGCGCTACGTACGTTTAATTTACCTAAAGTCGGGCTACAGACTCTCGCTGCGCCATTTTTAGCAATAGGCTATAAAGCGTGTGAGACTTATGACTTTGAAGCTAAAAAACTGAAAGCGCAGCATTTTGAGCACCCAGATCCTAATGCACCACTCGTTTTTATTAGTGAATTATTAGTAGAAGAGTTATCAGCTGAAACACAGGACATTATTCATGGTTTGGTTGAACAGGTGCCAGCACACTATTTTGCCACCAGTGATTTTCTTTCTTCTGGTAGGCCTTGGACATTAAGTTTCGAAGACTATCAAGTATTAGCAAAAGAAAGTGAATACGCTTCTTGGTTAGCGGCTCATGGTTATGGCGCTAATCACTTTACGGTTTACGTCAATCAGCTTGAAGAGTTTGCTGAAGTGGTTGATGTGAACCAACACTTACGTGATGCAGGTTTTGCAATGAACGAAGTGGGTGGTGAAGTGAAAGGATCTCCAGAGGTTTACTTAGAACAGTCATCAACAATGGCGGATAAAGTGAAAGTGAATTTTACTGAGGGTGAGTTTGAAATTCCTGGTGGATTTTATGAGTTTGCTAAGCGATATACGTTACCAAATGGGAAAATATATACGGGATTTGTTGCTGCCTCTGCTGACAAGATTTTTGAAAGTACAAATAGTTAGGCTTTGAGTTTTGAGCATAAAAAAACGCAGCTCAAGGGCTGCGTTTTTATTTGTTTAAGGTAAGCGTTAAATTAACGAGTACCGTAAACTACAATTGTTTTACCGTGTGCAGAGATCAAGTTTTGCTCTTCAAGCATCTTCAAGATACGGCCAACAGTTTCACGTGAACAACCTACAATTTGACCGATCTCTTGACGAGTGATCTTAATTTGCATGCCATCTGGGTGAGTCATCGCATCAGGTTGTTTAGCAAGGTTTAGTAGCGTTTGTGCGATACGGCCAGTAACGTCTAAGAATGCTAAATCACCTACCTTTTGGCTAGTGATTTGTAGACGAGTTGCCATTTGCGCTGAAAGACGCATCAAGATATCTGGATTAACCTGGATAAGTTGACGGAATTTCTTGAATGAAATTTCAGCTACTTCACAAGGGCTTTTTGCACGAACCCATGCTGAACGTTCTTGACCTTCTTCAAACAAGCCAAGCTCACCAATGAAGTCACCTTGGTTAAGGTAAGAAAGGATCATCTCCTTTCCTTCTTCATCTTTAATCAGTACAGCAACAGAACCTTTTACGATGTAGTAAAGCGTTTCTGCTTTTTCACCAGCGTGGATAAGTGTGCTTTTTGAAGGATATTTATGGATATGACAGTGAGACAAAAACCATTCTAATGTTGGATCTGTCTGAGGTTTACCTAGAACCATACTTTATACTTCCTCTGCGTTTGCCAAGTAGGCGATATCCATTTTAAAATAACTGAGCCAAATATCAGTTTGGCCTATACAATATGGTTATCGGAACAAGGCTGCATGTTTGTTGAGATAATTGATAAAATCATACCTTGTTTCGCAATCGATTTCTTGACTTTGATCGTATGAAATGTGCGACAAAGGGCACACTTTCGTGAAATGGATCACGAGTTTTCCTTTTATGTAGTAAAGAGGCTTTTATGAACGCTGAAGTTAAATGGATTGAGGGATTTACTTTCTTAGGTCAATCTCAATCGGGCCATTCTGTTGTTATGGATGGAAATGGCGGAGAAAAAGCACCAAGCCCAATGGAAATGCTTTTAATGGCTGCTGGAGGTTGCAGTTCGGTTGATGTTGTTGCAGGGTTAAAATCAGAAAATCAAGCTGTCACTGGTTGTGTAGCAAAACTGTCAAGCGGGCGCCGTGAGGTTGCCCCAAAGCTGTTTACTTATATTAATATTCATTTTGAAGTAAGTGGTGAGAGCCTTGACCCTAAGATTGTTGAGCAAGTAACAGCAGATTCATTACAGAAATATTGTTCAGTATGTTTGATGCTAGGTGAAGGCATTGAAATGACTCATTCTTGGGATATTGTTTAGTTGTTAGCTTCGTTAATATCAAAAAGCCTCACACATTTATTATGAGTGAGGCTTATTTTATTTTTACTGTTTGTTTATCAAAAATTACAGAATAAAGCGGCTTAGATCTTCATTTGTAATTAATTCACCTAAGCGAGATGTTACATAAGCAGCATCAACGATTAAGCTTTCGCCATTCTTTTCTGATGCATCATAAGAAATCTCTTCCATTAGACGCTCCATCACAGTATGCAGACGACGAGCACCAATGTTTTCTGTGCTTTCATTTACTTTAAATGCTGACTCAGCAATGCTATCAATCCCATCAACAGTAAATTCAATATTTACATTTTCTGTTGCGAGTAAGGCAATGTATTGTTCAGTTAATGATGCATTTGGTTCAGTTAAGATACGTTTGAAGTCATTGGCAGTTAGGGCCTCAAGTTCAACTCGGATCGGTAAACGACCTTGTAGCTCAGGGATCAAATCAGATGGTTTTGCCATTTGGAAAGCGCCTGATGTGATAAATAGCATATGGTCTGTTTTAACCATTCCGTGTTTAGTACTCACTGTACTGCCTTCCACTAATGGAAGTAGGTCACGCTGTACGCCCTCACGAGAAACATCACCTGATTGTGAATTTGAACCTTTACAGATCTTATCAATTTCATCAATGAAAACAATGCCGTGGTTTTCAACATTAAAGATAGCTTGCTCTTTAAGTTCTTCTGGGTTGACTAGTTTAGCGCCTTCTTCTTCAGTTAGAGCTTTAAGCGCATCTTTAATTTTCATTTTACGCTTTTTAGTCGTTTCACCACCAGATAGATTTTGGAACATGCCTTGAAGTTGGTTTGTCATCTCTTCCATGCCAGGAGGAGCCATGATCTCAACACCAACTTGAGGTGCAGCTACATCTACTTCAATTTCTTTATCATCTAGTTTTCCTTCACGTAATTTTTTACGGAAAGATTGGCGAGTACCAGAATCATTATCACTTTCTTCATTCTTACCCCATGCATCACGAGCTGGAGGTAATAAAATATCTAAAACACGGTCTTCAGCTTGTTCTTCAGCGCGGAATTTTACTTTTTCTACCGCTTGTTGGTGCGTCATTTTGATCGCAACATCAGTCAAATCACGAATTATGCTTTCAACTTCTTTACCAACATAGCCCACTTCTGTGAACTTAGTTGCCTCTACTTTAATGAAAGGTGCGTTAGCCAGTTTTGCTAAACGGCGAGCGATTTCTGTTTTACCAACACCTGTTGGACCGATCATTAAAATATTTTTTGGGGTAACTTCTGCGCGCAACTCAGCATCGAGCTGCATACGACGCCAGCGGTTACGTAGTGCGATTGCCACTGAGCGTTTTGCTTTATCTTGACCAATAATATGGCTATCTAGTTCGTGTACAATTTCACGAGGGGTCATCTCAGACATGGGTATTCCTTATTATTTGTCGTTAAACGTTCAGTTCTTCAACGGTATGGTTATGGTTAGTGTAGACGTCAATATCGCCAGCAATAGTAAGAGCTTTTGTAGCAATATCACGTGCATCTAAATCGGTATTTTCTAGTAATGCTGTCGCTGCAGAGCGAGCAAAGTAACCACCAGAACCGATAGTTAATAGATCATTATCGGCATTAATTAAATCACCAGTACCACTAATGATTAGAGATGTCGTTTTGTCTGCCACAATAAGCATTGCTTCAAGACGACGAAGAGCACGATCACTACGCCACTCTTTTGCTAATTCAACTGCAGCTTTAGTTAAATTGCCTTGATGCATTTCCAGTTTACGTTCACATAGGTCGAACAGAATAAAGGCATCGGCTGTGCTGCCAGCGAAACCAACAAGAACTGAATCATTATATAATCGACGTACTTTCTTTACGTTGCCCTTTGCGATCATATCGCCTTGAGATGCTTGGCCATCGCCAGCCACCACTACTTTGCCTTCACGGCGTACAGAAACAATTGTAGTCACGAGTAAAACCTCTTATTCGATGAGATAACGTAGAAACGATTACTTTCATCTTTCATGATTATTACTACTGTAATGGGGGGAGGGTTCTTGATTTTCAAGACGCCTAGGTAGAAAAAAGGAGCACGTGATGTGCTCCTTTAGAAATCTGTGGGCTAGTATTGATTTTTATTTATTGGTCTTTCCAAATAGCGCAAGGTTCAATTTTAGCACGCTGTAATTTATGGCGATCTTTTTCTGCATCACGTTTAAATTTATATGGCCCAAGAACCACTTTATACCAACTGCTGCCTTGAGCATGTCGAACGGTAGAAGTTATCCCTTGAAAGGCAATATTCATTTTTCTTTCTTCAGCTTGGGAGCGTGTTTTATAAGCACCACATTGCATAATGTAAGGTATCTTTGATACTTTAAGCTCTTTTTGTTCGACAGCAATTTCTTTATTTGGTAAATCATCCATGTATGTCCATTGCTCTTCTGGCAATGGTGGGATCTCTTTTGCTGGCGTTTTTTGTTTTGCTTTAACTGGCGTAATGTCTACGGCAGGTTCAGAGTTTGTATCCGCTTTTTGAACGGGAGCATCATTTAAGAAGTAGAGAGCATAACCAAACACTGAAACTAATAAACCAGCGACAGCGACAGCCTTCCAAGGCGTTGAAGCGCTGGAAGAAGGCTGCTTAATGCTCTTTTTCTTAGCGGTGCTTTTTGTTGGTTTCTTAGGAGAACGTCCGCGTTTTACATAATCTTTATTGGCCACAGTCTTTACTTAAATACAGGGTTACAGAGTACTGATCATGGTAATCAGTTGTGTGAGCTCATACCAGTATTTATGTAAAAAAGTACGCAAAAAGTCACTATTTAGATAAAAACATTGAATCAATCAATGGCAGTAGACTATCCATTTCTTTATTTTATAAAAATTGTGCTTTTATTTATTTTTAGGCGGTGCAGTACTTTCTCTGATTATTAGTGATGATTCCAATAAACGAGAGCCTGATCGAACATCATGGCCTTTTAATAATTCGAGCAACATCAACATAGATTGACGACCTATTTCATAACGAGGTTGTGAGATTGTCGTTAATCCAGGATCACTGTAGCTTGAGAAATCGATATCATCGAATCCCATAATTGAAATATCTTGAGGGACTCTAAATCCCATCTGTTTTGCTTTTTGAATTGCGCCAATCGCCATTACGTCATTATGACAAAAAACAGCGGTAGGGGGAGAAGAGAGTGAGAGTAATTCACTAATGGCTTTAGCGCCTGCTTCAAAAGTAAAGTTGCCGTATTTGACATATGATGACTTCATTGTTGTGCCAGCACGACGTAGTGCTTGCTGATAACCTTGATGTCTAAATTTGCAAAGTACTGATTCTTCAGGGCCTGAAAGTTCAGCAATTTGTTTATGACCTAATTTAGTTAAGTAATTAACGGCTTCATAAGCGGCAGTTAGGTTATCAATATGGACGGTTGGAAGCTCTAGCTCAGGGGCATATTCACAAGCCATGACTAGAGGCGGTAAGTTTTTTTGTTCTTGGCGGCTAACATTAAAAGGAAGGTCTGAGCCCAGTAGTACCATCCCGTCTACTTGCTTGGTATAAATGAGGTTTGCAAAAGATTGCTCACGTTTCTTTTGTTGACTACTGTCACCGACTAAAACTATATAGCCATTCTCTACGGCGGTGTCTTCGATACCACGTAAAATATCACTAAAGTAAGGATCGCAAATATCAGGAACAATCGTCACTATTGTTTTGGATTCGTTGCGACGTAGAGTCCGTGTTAATGTGCTTGGAGAATACCCTGTTTCTAATACCGCATTTTCTACACGTTGACGGGTTGATAATGACACTTTTTCTGGTGCCATTAATGCTCGCGATACCGTAGCAGTTGATACTCCCGCCGATAAAGCAACATCCTTCATTGTCGCCATAATAACTATCTCCAATTATTCATATCTAAGTAAACGTTTGCTTTGTTTATTTGAGGAGATATTTTATGTGCAAAATAAAGAATTAAATACGGCACGTTTAACAAAAATTACATCTGTATTGTGATTTGACTCACATGAAGGCCGATTGTTTTCTTTAAGTCGGTAAATTAAATGTGAATGAATCCAAATTATTAGAATTATTAACTAAGATCTTGTGGCTCTATGTCTAAAGTCCAACGAACCTTTTTAGCCAAGGGGAGAAGTTCAATCGCAGCTTTAGCACCTCGTAACATGGATTGCATTACGGTTCTATTAGGCGCTTGAAAAAGTAATTGCCAACGGTATTTTCCTGCACGCCTAGCCAAAGGAGCTGGAATCGGGCCGAGCACAGGGGTTGCATCATGAAATTGTGGATGACTTTCTAAAATATCACGCACTTGGCGTAGAAACTGCTCTACATTTTCATTGTTATTTGATTCTGCTCTAAACAAAGATAAATGGGTGTAAGGTGGCAATTGGGCAAACTTACGTTCTTGTAAAGCGTACTCAGCAAAGTGCCCATAGCCTTGGTGTAATAAGCTCTGCAATAGAGAATGTTCAGGGTGATGGGTCTGTAAAATCACTTCCCCCGGTTTACTCGCACGTCCTGCTCGTCCTGCTACTTGTATAAATAGTTGAGCTAAGCGCTCTGGTGCGCGAAAATCACTACTAAATAGCGAACTATCGACATCAATTAACCCTACTAAAGTAACGTTAGGAAAGTGGTGGCCTTTGGCTAACATTTGAGTACCAATCAGAATTTGATATTCATTATTTTTAATCGCTTCTAAATAATTTTCGAGGCTGCCTTTTCTGCGAGTACTGTCTCTATCAATACGTACGGTCTTGTATTCAGGAAATAAGTTCATTAACTGAGTTTCAAGTTGCTCTGTGCCTACACCAACCGAGATCAGCTGAGTGGAGCCACACCCGCCACATTGATGCATAATTGGCTGTTGTGAACCACAATGGTGACAACGGATCTCGCTACTGTGCTGGTGGAACGTATAGAAAGCATCGCAACGTTTACATTCAGCCATCCAACCACATTCGTGACACATTAAGGCAGGAGAGAAGCCTCGGCGGTTTAAAAACAACATAACCTGATTGCCCTCAGATAGATGCTTTCTCATTTGAGCGATCAAAGGCGCAGATAATCCGCTATTTAAATACAGGCCTTTTACGTCTAACACTCCATGGCGAGCTGGAATTGCAGTACCTGCACGTTTCGTTAGCGTTAGGTGGTGATATTTCCCAATTTTAGCATTGTGTAACGTTTCTAGGGCTGGTGTTGCTGAGCCTAAAATAATAGGGATATTATCTAAATTGGCACGCATTACGGCTAAGTCACGAGCGTGATATCTCATGCTGTCTTGTTGCTTATAAGAAGCATCGTGCTCTTCATCGACAATGATGATGCCAAGATCATTAAATGGAGTAAAAAGGGCTGAGCGAGTACCTATGATAATGCCGGCGTGATTGTCTCGTGCTGCCAACCATGAATTTAAACGTTCAGTGTCATTAAGGCCTGAATGAATTACATCGACAGGAACATTGAAGCGACGTTTAAAGCGATTAATCGTTTGTGGGGTTAGGCCAATTTCAGGAACTAAAACCAGAGCTTGGCGACCTGCTTTTAAAATCGGCTCTAATAATTGCAAATAAACTTCGGTTTTTCCTGATCCTGTTACGCCATCTAGTAAGTAGCAGCCGAACTCAGGACTTGCATTGACGGTTGCAATCGCAATGGCTTGTTCTTCATTGAGTTGAGGCTTCTCTTGGGTTACTTCAACATTGCGTTGCCAATTACTTGGCTTTGGCGCAAGAGAAATTTCTTCTATCCACCCTTTATCAGCTACTGCTTTTAACGTGGCGGCAGTTATCTCTTCTTCAAGCATTTGTTCATGGCTACATTGTTGATGACGTACTAGATTGAGAGCTTTAGCTTGTTTAGGGGCACGGGTGAGCTTATTGAGGTCTTGGTTTTTACCTAATTCAGTGATCTGCCATGCTTTTAATGCTGTAAAACTGGCATCTCGGCCTTTGCGTAGCCATGCAGGCATTGCGTTAGCTAAGGTCTCACCTAAAGGGTACTGATAATAGGTGCTACTCCAATTAAGTAGCTTATAAAGATGAGGTGGCCACAATGAGCTATTATCAAATACTGCATCAATGCCTTTTAATTTTTCACGAGAAAATTCAGATTTATTACTGAGCTTTACTACGATACCAATCAAGCGTTGACGCCCAAAAGGCACTTTTACACGACCGCCTATAGTAGGAGTTTGCCCCGGTTTGATTAAGTAATCAAAGGTGCGATCAAGTGGAACGGGCAGTGCAATATGAGCGATTGAATACGGCATGGCTAATATCAATAAGGAATTAGAATGAGAATAGTCTACCCTTAGATAAAAATATCGCAAAGGAGTAAAAAAATCGGTGAAAAAAGTAACAGATTAGTTGATTGATCGCTCCGGATTCATTACTATACGCGACCTTAAGTAAGTGTAATCTGTTTACGCTTATTATTTTTGTTAAACTACGTGTGGTGTTCGGCTTAGATTCGGATAGCGACACGGCCTAAATTATAAGGTTTTCCCATGAAAGTAGGTATCCACCCAGAATACAAAGCTGTTAAAGCTACTTGTTCTTGCGGTAACGAGTTCGAATTCAACTCTGCACTAGGCAAAGACACAATCCACCTAGACGTATGTGGCGAATGTCACCCGTTCTACACTGGTAAGCAACGTATCGTTGATACTGGCGGCCGTGTTGATCGCTTCAACAAACGTTTCGGTGCAATTGGTTCTAAGAAATAATTACCAATTTCCGATAAAAGAGGAGCCCAATAGGGCTCCTTTTTTTATGCCTGAAAAATATAAAATGTCAATTTTACTCATCATAATTGTTGGTACGATGTGTAAGTGAAAGCTATGAAGTTTGAACTAGATCAACTATTATACAATTTATTGTTTTGAAACAAGCCTTTTATAATTATCAGCATTCAGGAAACCATCATGTCAGAAGACTTTCGCGAACAAGCTCTCCATTATCACGCTTACCCAACTCCGGGTAAAATTGAAATAGCATTGACTAAGCCAGCAGATACTGCAGAAGATCTAGCACTGGCTTACAGCCCTGGTGTTGCTGAGCCTGTACGTGAAATCGCAAAAAATCCAGATGATGTTTATAAGTACACCTCTAAAGGTAACATGGTTGCAGTTATCTCTAATGGTACCGCTATTCTTGGCTTAGGTAATTTAGGCCCTCTCGCTTCAAAACCTGTAATGGAAGGT
Source organism: Aliivibrio wodanis (assembly GCF_052920805.1). Classification (NCBI taxonomy): domain Bacteria; kingdom Pseudomonadati; phylum Pseudomonadota; class Gammaproteobacteria; order Vibrionales; family Vibrionaceae; genus Aliivibrio; species Aliivibrio wodanis. Next base: position 1,990,887 of record NZ_JBREXA010000002.1, on the reverse strand, counting down.
AAGTCATTACTTTTCAAGCGTTTTGCAGGTCTAGACTCTATTGATATCGAAGTGAAACATCGCACTATCGATGAGTTTGTCGATACGGTTGCGAACATTGCTGATACGTTTGGTGGCATTAACTTAGAAGATATTAAAGCCCCTGATTGTTTTGAGATTGAACGTCGCCTAATTGAGCGTTGTGATATTCCTGTATTTCATGATGACCAACACGGCACAGCAATTGTAACTGCTGCTGGCATGTTGAATGCGATTGAGCTGCAAGGCAAGAAGCTAGAAGATGCGATCATCGTTTGTTTAGGTGCAGGTGCTGCGGCTGTGGCATGTATGGAAATGCTGATTAAATGTGGCGCTATGCGTGAGAAGATCTACATGTTAGATCGCAAAGGTGTTATCCATACTCGTCGTGATGATATCAATGAATATAAGCAACGTTTTGCTAATAACACGGATAAGCGCACGCTTGAAGATGTAATTGAAGGTGCCGATTTATTCTTAGGGGTATCTGGTCCAAACTTATTACCACCTGAAGCGTTAAAACTGATGGCTGACAAGCCGGTTGTATTTGCATGTTCAAACCCAGATCCAGAAATCAAACCAGAGCTTGCTCATGAAGTCCGTGATGATTTAATCATGGGTACGGGTCGTTCTGATTACCCGAACCAAGTAAACAACGTGCTTTGTTTCCCATTCATTTTCCGTGGCGCGCTAGATGTTCGTGCAAGCGTGATTAACGATGGGATGAAGCTAGCAGCCGTTGAAGCGATTCGTCAGTTAACAAAAGAACCAGTACCTGCTGAAGTATTAAAAGCTGCTGGTGTTGATTCATTAGAATTTGGTAAAGGCTACATTATTCCTAAACCAATGGATCCTCGTTTGCTTCCTCGTGTTGCGAAAGCGGTAGCACAAGCTGCGATTGATTCAGGCGTTGCACGTATTGAAATGCCAGAAGGGTATATGGAAGCGTAATTCGCTTTTATTCTCTTTAAAGGTATAAAAAAATGCTTCCTACATCATATGATGAGGAAGCATTTTTTATGCTTGTGAGATTAAAGATTAAAGCGTTTTACTAGTTGATATTGTTCCGCCGCCAATTCTTCCAACTGAGTGCCTACATCAGTGATCTGAGTTAAGTTATTACTGTTATTTTTTGCTAGATGACTAATTTCTTCGATGTTTTCTGAAATGCTAGAGGCTGCGTTACTTTGTTCAGAAGCTGCTTGAGCAATATGGCTGCTCATTTGGCTGATTTCATACATCATGCTCTCAATAGTTGTAATGGCTGCCTGCGTTTTCTCTGCTAGCTCAACACTAGAGCTCATATTGCTAGCGCAAGTTTGAATAACAGTGCTGCTTTGTTTTGCATTCGATTGTAATGAATTAATCATTGTCTCTATTTCTGAGGTCGAATTTGCCGTTTTTTGAGCTAACACTCGAACTTCATCAGCGACTACTGCAAATCCTCTACCTTGATCTCCCGCTCTTGCAGCTTCAATTGCAGCATTCAGAGCCAAAAGATTGGTTTGATCGGCAATGTTGCGGATAACATCAATAATACTACCGATATTATCGCTAACATTTTGCATAGTATTAACTGCAGAGATCGAATCATTGAGTTGCAGTTCTAGCGCAGAGATCGTATTGATATTGTTATTGGTGATCACTTTGCTTTCACTCACAATTGCTTCAACTTCCATTACTTTAGTCAATGATGATTGTGCACTTTCTGCTACTTCTGATACAGAGTGATCCATCTCTGTCATTGCAGCAGCAACTTGTATTGCTTTTTCATGTTGGAGTTCAATGTCTTTATGAGATTGATTAACATGATCGTGGTTAAGGTTAGTGGATTTTCTTAATTGAGAGGAAGCTTTATTTATATTACCTAAGACGCCATGCAAGCTTTCAGATAATGAATTGATGTGCTTACTGACCTGACTAAACTCATTGTTTTTAGTTACTTCAATACGAGCGGTCATGTCGCCTTTGGTTAACGCTTCTAGTGCAGAACTAATTTTTCTCAGAGGTACTTTTACATTGGATGTGATATTCCAACCAATCAGACTCGATAATAAAATGGCTAAAGTACCTAAAAGGTAAGAGCGTAAATTAATGCTGCTATGTGTCGATTCTGCTTCTTTAAAGTCGACATCTAAGTGGGTCAATGCTGCTTCTCTTTCGTCTTCTAAAGTATTTAATGTCCCTTCAACTAATTTAGTTAGTTTCATTACATTACTCTGAAATTCAGATTGGGCAGTTAAAAAATAGAGGTATTGATTAAGTAGGCCATCTATAGCAGTGTTATCTGCCATTACTTTTTTGAATTGAGTAAAGTAAGTGTTATTCAATTCAGGAATTTTTTTCTTTAATGTTTGATATTGTTTTTTTAAGCTTGCTGAGTTTTTTTCATTGTAGGCTAGTTTTTTTTCAATGAAACCAATCTCATTACTTAAAAGTGCTTCTTCCGTATTCTTTTTCATATTCTCAAATTTAATAAAGAAACTTTTTGCGGTAAATTTGAGCGAAATAGAACCCTCTTCTTTCACGCGATCTTTGAGATTAAAGATGAGATTAGAAGTGAGATTCTGATATTGATAATTAAATTTTTGAATTTTATCTCTTTCTAACTGTAGATGCTTGTAGGTTGGGATGAGCTGTAAAGCGAGTGTTTTATAATCTTGCAGTTGAGAGAGGACAAGCGAGGAAGATGCGGTATTCTGTTGAGATAACTTAGTGATCGTCGCTTCTGTTTTATTTAAATTGTCATTAAAAATCGTTTCATATTCATTTCGCCCATTGGAGGATAAAAAGTCTTTAAATGATTTATCTAAATGCAATAAATCAATACTAAATTGATTAGAAGACAATACATAGGGAATGGAGTTATTTGCTACACCTTCAAGTTTTAAGTAAATATCTTTAGTGCCTTCTTTATTTATCATAATAGTGACAATGAATAGACCCACAATGAGAATGAAGGCAGCGTAAATTCGTTTGATTATGGATTCTTTAAACATAGAAATTCTTTTTAGTGGTGAGAGAGCCCCATAAATGAGGCTCTGATTATTATAGATAAGTGATCGGTATAAAGTTAATTATGTGCCTTTTCAAAAACCGCCACAGACCATGCTGGAGTATTTAACTTATTGTTCGTCACACTTGAGTTCTCTGAACCGTTACGTGCAATTGATTTAGCACCATTTGTTGCTTGGATTGAATGAAGCGTATAACCGGTTGCATCAAAGTTAGCAAATTCGCTGAGAGCTGTTGGGGTCGCATTTACTACAACCACTAGACCATCACGATCTTGGTCAATTGAAGCATCGTAGTTGCTTCCGCTGTTATCCATACTCATTACAATCACGCCAACGTTTTGATCACTGCCTGTGTTATGGAATTTCACACGTTTAATGATCTCTTCACCATGACCTAGAGTTAGTAGGCCAGAAGATGCACGTAATGAAGCAAACTCTTCATAGAAAGCTTTCATTGCTTGAATGTTATCTGTCGTAGGCATAGCATTTTCAGCTGAGTTATCTACAACATCTTGAATAACAGTCCAATTGCTTCCATCTTTGTCTTCACGAGGTAAGCCTACATCCCAGTTATTGTCTTGTGCTGTGAAATCAACACGGTTGTACCAATCACCAGAGTCATAAGAGTCACGTTGCATTGATTTAGAACGCAATAACTCGCTACCCATATGTGTAAATGGAACCCCTTGACCTAGCATTGCGGTTGCTAATGAAACGGCTTGCATACGAGTTCGGATTTCTGCTGATACGTCGTAACCGATCTTATATTGGTTGTTATCCCATAAGGTTTGGTTATCGTGTTTTGATACGTAGTTTTGAATTTCCCAAGCATCTTTTGCGTAACCTGCTGGTTGGCCGTTGTAATCTAACTCCGATCCTTTAATGCTGTTATTTTTACTATCAACAAAAGGGTAATCAGATAAGTTACCAGCCATACCTAGACGAGTTAAATCAGCTAGATGTAGTGCTGTTTCTTTGCTTGTTTTATTTTGTTCGTTAGGTAATACAAACGCGCCATTACCAAAACCTTGGTTTTCACGTAACCCCATTTCAGAATCAAATGGACCACCACCACGAACTGAATCACGTAAGCGATCTGAGAAAGTACCTATGCCTGTGCCGTACATGTTTGGTTGAGTTGCTTGAGTAAATTGGCGATCATTACCAACTTCACCAAAGTTCCAACCTTCACCATAGAAGTAAGTTTCAGGGTCAACTGCTTTAACTGCAGCTAGCGTTTCTAAGATTTGAGTTTTAGGGTGATGGCCCATTAAATCCCAACGGAAGGCATCAATTTTGTAATCTTGAGCCCAAACAACCAGTGAGTCAGAGATCAATTTGCCCATCATGGTATTTTCGGGTGCTGTGTTTGAGCAACATGTTGAATTTTCTACGTTTCCTGTAAATTCATTTAAGCGTTGGTAATACCATGGGACAATACGATCAAGAACAGATTTATTGCTAACACCCGATTCATTGGTGTGGTTATAAACAATATCCATTACCACGTTCATGCCGATGTCATTTTTCACGGCCATAACCATTTCACGGAATTCTTTAATTCGTGTCATGCCGTCTGGATTACTCGAGTAAGATCCTTCTGGCACAGTGTAATGGAATGGGTCATAACCCCAGTTAAAGCCATCAACATCTCGTACATAACCATTTAAGCGTTGCACTACGGCATTTTCTGGAGAGTCTTTTTCTAGCATCTCATCAAACACTGAAGCGATACTATCGCTACTGCTGCAGTAACTGCCAAAATCTTTATCGTCTTTGATAGTTGGTTTCAAACCACATAATTTTGTGAATGGTTCATCAATATTTGCTATTTGAGTTACGTCTTCATTAATGGTCGCAATATCAAACGTTGGTAATAAGTGCAGGTGTGAGACACCAGAGTCAGAGAGTGATTTTAGATGTTTTACTGGCGCTGAATCTGCTTGATTAAAGGCTGAATATTTACCTCTGCTATCTGCTGGTGTTGATTGATCTAGGGCTGAGAAATCACGGATTTGAGCTTCATATAAAATAAATTCAGCAGGGTTATCTTGTGCGTGAGGGGGAGTTAGACTATTCCAACCAGCAGGCACGACTTCTGCATTGTTTAAATCAATAACTTGGCTTAGTTCAGAGTTAGTTGAAAGACTTAATGAATAAGGGTCAGTCACCTGATAAGTTTCAATTTTATCTGTAGCAGGGTGATAGACTGTCACTTCATACTTATAGAAACTACCATGTGCAAGTTCTGTGTTTTCAGCAACCCAGCTACCTGTTTCTTGATTAAAGATCATTGGGATCTTTTTGCTTTCTTGCTTGTCGTTGTCATAAGAGACTAAAACAACAGATTGAGAGGTTGGTGCCCATAAGCGGAAAGTTGTGCTGCCATCAGAATTAATAAGAGCACCAAATTTTTCATTCACAGCTTGGCTAGCGTACAGTGAATCTAGTGCACTTGCTGTTTGAACTTCGGTCGCTTTAATTACACCAGTAGCATCTGATGCTACTAGTATTAATTGGCCTTTTAGTGCTTCTTTTAACGTTATATCTGATTGAGAGAAATCGATGTCAAACGCGATAAAATCAGACGCTAGATGTGGTTTTTCTTCTGAACCTTTCCATTCTTCGGAGCTGCTTAATATATCGCTGCTAATAACGTTATCAGAACCAAGTATTTTTTTGCTTTTACTATCGAAAGTCATGCCTGCATTTTTAGCATAATATAATTCGATTTTAGTGGCGTCTTTGCTATTAATTAAAAGAACTTCATCACTTGCAAAGATGGCACTTGCACCCAATAATTCAACCGCATTTGCTGGCTTATTAGCTAGAGGCTCATAGTAGACTTTATCGGTCCCTTTGAAGATAAATGCAGCGCTACCAATGGCGGTTGTTTTATCAAATTCAATTTTTAGATTAGCTGTTTGATAATCACCATCGCTTTTATTATTTGGAATGATATTTAAGCAATTGTCTGTACCATTAACTGGAATATCCCAGTACACGCCATAGGTATCACTGACGCCTGAAGATTCAATGCCTGGCCATGCTGAATTATCACCTTCAAGGTTAGTACAGCTTCCTTCATTCCATACATGAAGGCGGAACGCGTTCGTATCACCATCGGGTGTATTCATATATACACGAGCATGGTTTGCTGGAATATCACCTGTTGGGATCAGTTCAGGGTAAACCGCTGCAACGCCTTCTTGAGTGAATACTTCACCATCAGCATTGGTTTGAGATAAATCGACTTTACCGTTAAAGTCAGCTAATGGCTTATCATTATTTTCGCCAACTCGTGGAATAAAATTAATACATTGAGATGCGTTTTCTTTATCGGCCTTTAATGACCAGTACACACCAAGCTCTGGATCTTCACCATCAGGAGTTAACCCTTTATTCCAATCACTAGCATCAGAAGTATCGCCGGCATAAGCACCACAAGCATCATCATTCCAAACGTATAAACTTGCATTATCGTAAGTGTTTGAGGCAGATTTAAAATATACTTTAACGGTATTATTTGGAGCAATAGGTGTATCTTTATCATCAGATGATGAATTACAACCAAATAGCATTGATGAAGCCATTATAGTTAAAATAGATTTAGTGAGATAAGAACGTTTAAATAAAATATTAGTATTATTCACGATATATTTCCATATATAAAATTGTAGGGTTATTTTTCTGTATTTATAATAATATTATTTATATCGCACATGTTGTGATCTAGTTAACTAGAATTAATTAAATTTAATAAACTTTTTATATGGTAAATAAATAAAACAAAAATGGTCCTTAATATAAATATTAAAGACTATTTTGTTTTTAGTATATTTTTATTTTTTATTTTCTTCTAATGCTTTGATAAATACAGATTCAGCATCCTTAATATTTAGTTTTTTTGCCTCTTCTAATAATGACAGTGCTTTTGGAATATCATTATTATTTACTGCTTCTATTATGGCATTATTATAAAAATTCTTAGTTTCTGGTTGTGCTTTTTTTATGGTAACAGCTTCTTTTTCAATTTGTGCCTTGTAAGCTCTTAATGATATTGTTTTAATTGATAAATTAAGCTTTCCAAAACGTTCGTAAGTATACGTTGGGTCTGTGACCATTGGCATAGCTTCGCCTAACTCTTCAGCTCTTACTCTTGCGGGATGCTTTACTTTTATTGATTGGCCTAAATAAGTGTCAGAAGAGTAGATGATAAAATAAGGCGTCTTAGATGCATTAAGATTAAATTTTAATTTAAATTGAGTTCGAGTGAATGCATCTGAAGCTTTAATATTAAATTGGTCTAAAGTTGTTGTGCTTATAATATTAAATCTTTCATCAAGTGTGTTATTAATTTTGGAGCTACAACGGAGTCATTGATCATTAAGCTTGAAAGGTTTATTTGAACTTTTTCTGAACGTTCGGATAATTTAAATGCATTAAAATAACTATTACCATCGGAGAAACTCCCAATAGGGGAATCAGTATTTAAATTAATATTAATATCTTCATTAGTTTCTAATGGTATCCATGGAAACTGAGCGAAATCATTGCAACATATTTCTGAAGAAGGAATTGGTTCGATTGGTTTTTGAATGGTCTCTGTTGAAGAGCAGGCGGTTAAAGAAAGGCCTATGAATAGGCTGATTAATAATTTTTTAGTATTCACCGTCATTCTCCATTTTTAATAAACAGACGTAAAAAGGCAGCCGATTTGGCTGCCTTTTAATTTTATCGCAATTAGAACCAGATTTCAGTGTGAATACCGATAACTGTTTCTGATTTACCATCTTTAATGCCAAGTTGTTTAGCACTTGCTTCATCATCAGCAGAGATGTAGCTTACGTATGGTTTGATTTGTGGACGGCCAAAGTAGTCAGCGTTCACAGTAAATGCTGCTGCTAGCTCAACGTTGATAATATCACTTGTTAGATCATCACCTGTACGTCCCCAGTAACCTTCAGCTCCCTCTTCATGAGCATAAGATCCAGTTGCTTCAAGGCGTAGATTATCATTTACTTTATATGATGGACGAGCTGCAACAATATAACGCTTAAGATCTTTTGCTGTAAATAGTTCATCTAATGCCATGAAGTAAGTGACTTCAGAACCCATTTGCCAGTTTTCAGATATGTTAAGTACACCGTAAGATGTTAGGAATAATGATTCTGCTTTATCATCGCCGCCAGCCCAGCTACCAAAGTTAACACCGCGGTTTTGAGCAGTACCTTTACCATAAGAGATGGCAGTTTGAGTCCAACCATCTAAGCCATAGTAGCTAGAGTTTAGTGTTACAGCTGCACCAAAACCATTGTCTTCTTCAACATTTGCTTGTTGCATGTATTTGAAGTCAAAATCTAAACTACCAATACCGGCGTCAACACCGTAGTAATATAAATCATATGAAGTTAGTGTTTGTCGACCATCAGCACCTGGACCATTATTAATGTCACCGTCAGTATCTGCTGTTACGATAGCAAAACCAGCAGTGTGACCTGCAAGTTTAGATTGGATACCAGCACCAACACCTGATGATTGCTTCCAGAACTCTCCCGATAGTAAACCTGCAGCTCGGTTTAGATAACGTTGGCCACCCCAGATCGAAGTATCTTCACCTAGGTAAGATAAACCACCGATTTCTACAAAAGTTTCTTTGATTTCAAATTGAGCTGTTGTATTTGCTTTTTGACTACCAGGAGAAGAATAAGCGTAAGAGTTACCATTACCGTATTCAGAACGAACATTGAAGTTAGACCAAACACCGTTAGCGTGCTCTGTGTGTTTTTTCAATACAAATTCAACTTGGTTTGTGCTCTTACCGTGAGTACCTGCTGTTTTGTAATCTGGTTTACCAAATTCAGTATCAACTGTTTCACCATCAACCATACGATAGTTCATAGATGCGTAGCCGTGAATTTCCCAGCCGTCAGTAATAACATCTGTACCGTTAACCTTTTCTACTTTTGGCGTCGATTCACTTCCAGAAACCGCGTCTAAAGCAACATCTGTTTCAGCAAAAGATGCACCAGAAAATAAGGCTGTAGAAACAGCTGCAGCAAGCAATGTGTACTTATTCATTTTCATCTTAAATCCTATTTCCCTTTTAGAGGATATTTTGATTTGAAAAATGTTTGCTTGACCAAGGCAGTGTAGGTAGGTCAAGCAAACATTAAATTCAGTAAAAGTAATTGACGGGATATAGATTAAAAATAAATCAGTTTTTGTAACTCCTCCTTCTTTTGGGGAGTACAGGGCTTAGATGGGAGGAGGAGAAAAGTTAGGGATAGGTCTTCTGTTGACAGTCATCACATTTAGTAGGTAGTTTTGATTTATTTAATGAGATAATAATCACGTAAGATCATTTTTTAAAAGGTGAAATAAGGTGAAAATAATAAGGTGGGTAAAAAAGATGAAATATACAAAATTGTGATCTAGCCAACAATAGACTTTGCTGGCTAGAAATAGTTCATATTTTGTTTAAGTTTTACGAGGTAGTTCTAAAATATAAACCATAAGATTTATTGGCATTTAGAAACCATAATTGATTTTGGCTCACCTTGTGGAGTGAATTCTAAACTCCAGACATATTCGCCATTTTCAGGTATAGATACTGCTGTATCTTTTCCGTATCCGCCTTTAATTAATGGCGCATCTTGACCTACTTTTAGCGCTAGTCCTTTGGCTGTGTACTGTGCTGACCATCCTTTGGTGGCATATTGCATTTTATAGGCACCACGTTTCTCTTTTATGACAGCTTGATAAACGTTGTTACCTTTGTAGTGATATGCACGTTGTGATTTATGAGCCCAGCCTGAGTCGGCAAAGTCACCCACGACATATAAGGTACTCTTGAAGTGGTTCACTTCCGTCTTTAATATCTGGGTTATCACATTGCGCCATGAAGCCATCACCATAAAGGTCAATGTCTGTTTTTGGTACCACAGGCCCAATATCATTTTGTTCATCTATTTTAAGGAAGCGACTTTCAAAACCTGATAAAGGAAGATAATAAGTTCCTCCCATTGGAGAGAATGACTGGCCTGTTATAAGGTCAATAAGCTTACCTTTAGACCCTATTTTATTTGCTTGAAGCTCTAAGGTTTGTCCTGTTTTTTGAGTACTTACCATATAAATAATGGCATCGTCTTTCGATTGTTTATGGTCAACATAAACTTTTTGATTGGAAATAAGGTGAGATCGTTTTCCCTCATATAGCGCAGGGTGAGCCTCTCGCATTGCCATTAATCTAGATACATAGTTTTTTAGATCGGCTTCTTGCGATGTTAATTTAGTGGTTATACCTTCAATTTTAGCTGAAGAGCGAGCTACGTGATCGTCACACAAGCCTTTGACTGCACATGTATTTTTGTCTGATTTACTCGCGAAGCCATCGACTTGATCACCAATTTCATCACCGTAATATAGGGTAATTGGCCCACTATAGGCCGCTTGAAAAGAAAACGCTGCTTTATGCCTTAACCAATATTCATTGTCAGTAGGCTCGGCAATATTGCCACGTTGTAATAGGTCACCAAAACGAACGAGATCATGATTGCCTAGCATGAGGTTAGGTTTAGCGTGTTTGGGGTAGAGGCTATGCATACTCATACCTTCATTCAACCAATCTCCCCCTTTATTACTGACACTGTTTTCATTGGCCGCAAAGGTCTCAACAACTCTGTAGCGAACAGGGAAATCAAATGCAGAGCATAGTGCAGGGTTATTATCTGCACCATAGCCAGTTTGTGTTATGTAGTTTTCGTTGTTCCAAATTTCAGCCACCATATAGCCAAGTGGATGTACTTTTTCACCTTTATTGTTGGTATAAGTGGTGTTTTGAGAGGCGGTATCAACGGCTTTACGAATATTTTTCCAAGACTCTGTAGGTACTTGATACGCTTGGTCTAATCGCCAACCATCAATATTTAATTCAGTGATCCAATATGCAGCTACTTCTGAATAAAATTCTTCACTTTCAGGATAATCAACTGGGTTATTCTCGCCGCTTGGAAGTTTTCCTGTCGGTGATGGTTTAATTAATCCTTTTTTATGATGACCAAAAACGCCATCAAATAATACATACATCCCGCGGCTATGTGCTTCTTTAACTAATTCTTTGGCTTTATCCATTGTGCCAAAACGAGGATCAATCTTGAAGAAATCAGTAGCAAAATAGCCTGTAGCATCGAGCTTATCTGCCCAGTGATCTTGACCATCAATTGGGGCCGATTCAAAGATAGGGGTCATCCAAATAGTATTCATTCCAAGTGATTGAATATAATCTAATGAATCAATTATTCCTTGTAGATCACCATTATGGTGACTAGTACCATAACCTGTACCGTGGCCTATGGAGTTATCACCATCAACAAAACTTTCCACCATGATTTGATAGATGCGTAAATGGTTACTTTCTTCCATCATTTGAGGGTCGCATTGATAAGCAGGAGTTGTTGATGTTGTTTCTGAGGTTGAGCTACATGCGCTCAAAAGAGAAGTTATCGCGATGGCTATCGCTGTTTTTGCCATGTTATTTTTCACAGTTAGTCCTTTATATTTATAGTAGGGCACTGTGATTATTTATTAAGCAAATAGAAATGTAATCCTCCTTATTTATTTAAAATAAGGAGGAGACAGGAGGAGGAGATGAAGAATTAATTATTCGTCGTCAAACGCTTCAAATTCAATACCCATTGCGGTCATTAATGCCTTTGCTTCCGCAGGAATATCATCAGGACGATCTTTACGTAAATCTTCATCTGTTGGTAAAGGTTGGCCTGTATAAGCATGAAGAAAAGCTTCACACAATAATTCACTGTTTGTTGCGTGACGTAGGTTACTCACTTGTCGACGAGTTCGCTCATCGGTAAGAATTTGTAATACCTTCGTTGGAATTGACACGGTAATTTTTTTTACCTGTTCACTTTTTTTACCATGTTCGGCATAAGGACTTAAATAGTCACCATTCCAATCAGCCATTGCTCACCTTCGTTCTGAATTATTGTTGTTTAAATATGATGGGCTAATTCTAGCGATATTTACGGCTATAAGCAAAGATATATAGACGTCTAGAAGTATTGACGTCTCATTTTGTGATGGTAAAGTAGAAGAATATAACTTATGGATTAGATTATACCACTGCCTAGCAGTTTGGAAGGGAAATTATGAGCGAGAGAAAACCTGCAACTATTGCTGTTCGTACCGGCATTGAGACTGATTCACAACATAATGCTGTTGTACCTCCTATCTACTTATCTACCAATTATAGTTTCCCTGAATTTGGTGATGTACCAAAATATGATTATGCTCGTTCGGGTAACCCAACTCGAACTCAATTGGAAAAGACCTTATCGGATTTAGAATGTGGCTCTGGTGCTGTGGTTACTAACTGTGGAACTTCTGCATTAAACCTAATGGTTTCTGCTTTACTTGGTCCTAATGATCTTATTGTTGCGCCTCATGATTGTTATGGTGGTACTTACCGTCTGTTTAATACTCGCGCTAATAAAGGTGACTTCCAAACCTTATTTGTCGACCAATCAAACACTGAAGCACTAGATGCTGCTCTTGCAAAAAAACCAAAGCTTATCTTATTAGAGACACCATCCAATCCGCTAGTTCGTGTGGTTGATATCGCTGAAATTTGTAAAAAAGCGGCTAAAGTTGGTGCTTTAGTCGCTGTTGATAACACCTTCCTTTCGCCTGTTTTACAGCAACCTCTAACTCTTGGGGCTGATTTTGTCCTGCATTCAACGACTAAATACATTAATGGTCATTCAGATGTTGTTGGCGGTGTGCTAATTGCAAAAACACAAGAGCATGCCGATGATTTTGCTTGGTGGGGTAATTGTATTGGCGCAACAGGGACAGCGTTTGATAGTTATTTAACATTGCGTGGTATTCGAACTCTTGGTGCCCGTATGCGAGTGCATGAAGAGAATGCGATGGAGGTGTTAAAATGTCTTCAAGAGGAAGAGCTTGTGGGAACTATTTATCACCCAAGTTTACCTGAACATCCTGGTCATGAGATAGCAAAGCGCCAACAAGCAGGTTTTGGGGCAATGTTAAGTTTTGAATTAAATGGGTCATTAGAGCAACTTAAAGTTTTTGTAAAAGAGCTTAAATATTTCTCTTTGGCTGAATCTTTAGGTGGCGTAGAAAGCCTTATAGCTCATCCAGGAACGATGACTCACCGAGCTATGTCGGATGAAGCTCAAGCAGAGGCAGGGTTAGTACCAACGTTGTTACGTATTTCTGTAGGTTTAGAAGACAGCAGAGATTTGATTTCAGATCTTAAGCAAGCCTTTCTTATCGCTGCTGAGGTGAAGTAATGACAGTTTTAGTACAACGCCAGTTGCATAAATTTGGTGGCAGCAGTCTTGCAAATCCTGAGTGTTATCGCCGTGTAGCCACTATTTTGAAAGAGTATTCTAACGAGAATGACTTAGTCGTGGTGTCTGCTGCAGGTAATACTACGAATCGAATTTTAGAATGGTTTGAAGAATTATCTAAAGATGGTCGCTTAGCTCATGAAACTTTAGAGTCATTACGCCAATATCAACAAGGCTTAATTTCTGAGTTATTAACTCCTGAAAATGCAGAACCATTGCTTGAGCTACTTCATCTTGAATTAGTTGCAATTGGTCAATGCCACGCACCTTTAACTGAAATTCAACAGGCAGATATTCTTGGTCATGGTGAAGTATGGTCTTCTCGATTATTGTCTGCTTATCTAAACCAAATTGATTTACAAGCTGCTCCGTTAGACTCTCGTACTTTTTTACGTGCAGAGCGTGCAGCTCAACCTGAAGTTGATCGTTCATTATCTTGGTCGTTATTTAAAGAGCAAATTGCCCAACACCCTCATGGTCGTATTGTGATTACTGGCTTTATGGCGCGTAATCAAAAAGGGAATACAGTTTTACTTGGTCGTAATGGTTCTGATTATTCAGCAACAATGATTGGAGCGTTAGCTGATGCTTCCCGAGTTACGATTTGGAGTGATGTCGCAGGGGTATTCAGTGCTGATCCTCGTAAAGTAGAAGACGCTTGTTTATTACCTTTACTTCGTTTGGATGAAGCAAGTGAATTAGCTCGATTAGCCGCCCCAGTATTGCATAGTCGAACCTTGCAACCTGTTGCTCAGAGTGCGCTTGATTTAAGTTTACGTTGCAGTTATCAACCTGAATCAGGCTCAACTCGAATTGAACGAGTGTTGGCATCTGGCCGTGGTGCGAAGATTGTTACCTCTTTAGAAGATGTCTATTTAATTCAGCTAAGATTTGGCCGTGGGCAAGATTTTGAACGAACAAAGCAGGAAGTTCTTTCTTTACTAACTCGCTCTCAGTTACAACCATTAGCACTAGAAGCTCAAGATGATCAATTTGCGCTTTTATTAGCGTATACATCAGAAGTGGTTGGTGAAGCATTAGATGTTCTGCAAAATGCAGCGGTACATGCAGAGATTAAATTGAAAGAAGGGTACTCAATGGTTGCTGCTGTAGGAGCAGGAGTTACCAGCAATGCGATTCATAGTCATGGTTTTTATCACCAATTAAAAAATTGCCCATTGGAATTTGTGTGTGAATCGGAATCAGGCCTTAGCTTAGTTGCGATATTACGTAAAGTGGATACAACGCCGATCATCAATGGAATTCATACCAGTCTATTCCAAGCTCAAAAACGAGTAGCTTTAGTCTTGTGCGGTCATGGAAATATTGGTTCGCAGTGGCTGTCATTATTTACTCAACAAAAGCGTCGTCTTGAGAAACGTCATGGTATGCAGTTTTCACTGATTGGTGTGATTGATCGCTATCGTCACTGGCTAGATTTTGAAGGGATAGATAGCGGCTCAGTTGTTGAGAGTTTTGATAATGAAGCAACAACGTATGAGAATTTTGATTGGATAGAACAGGTTGGTGCGATTCAAGGCTATGATGATGTCGTGGTTCTAGATGTAACAGCTAGTGCAGAATTATCACAACAATACACTAAGATTGCAGAACAAGGTATGCACCTTATATCAGCGAATAAAGTTGCAGGTTCAGCGCCAAGCAATGAATACCAAGCTGTGATTGATGCGTTTGAAAAGACGGGGCGTCATTGGTTATATAATGCAACGGTGGGAGCTGGCCTTCCTATTAATCATACTGTGAGAGATTTGTGTGAAAGTGGCGATCAGATCGTTGCTCTATCTGGTATATTTTCCGGTACTCTGTCTTGGTTATTTCAACAATATAATGGTGATATTCCATTTACTGAATTAGTTGATTTAGCATGGCAGCAAGGATTAACAGAGCCTGATCCTAGAAGTGACTTAGACGGATCTGATGTAATGAGAAAATTAGTTATTCTTGCTCGTGAAGCAGGTCTAACGATTGAACCAACACAGATTAAAGTAGAATCCTTAGTTCCTGCTGAATTAAAAGATGTCAGCTTAGATGATTTCTTGTCTAAAGGAGAGCTAATAAATAATGAACTATTTGAACGTTTAGAAAAAGCGCAACGAGAACAAAAAGTACTACGTTATGTCGCTCGTTTAAATAAGGATGGCAGTGCTACTGTAGGAATTGAAGCGCTTTCAGAGTATCACGCATTAGCAAATTTACTACCGTGTGATAATATTTTTGCTATCGAAAGTCAGTGGTATCGAGATAATCCTCTTGTTATTAGAGGCCCAGGAGCTGGGCGAGAGGTTACCGCGGGTGCAATACAATCAGATTTAAATAGATTAGCTGTCCTGTTTTAATTTGCTCATTATTAACAACCTTTATCAAGCCATGCTAATCAGCATGGCTTTTTTAGTAATATATCTATAAAAACTCTAATTAGTCTATGTTTAGGTTATTTTATATTTTTAGTTAATCTTTTGATTTGTATTAATTTAATTAATTACTGATTAAATTAACCATAAATTAAAATTAAAATACTCTGCATACTATAGATTTTGTAAATCTATTCAGTGATGATAATTGCGAACAGGCTACTATCGATGTAATCAATATTATAATAATAAACTTAAATATATTGGTTCTAAATATATCGGTTAGCAGCCTTTAAAAGTAAATAGCTGAGAGAGAACCTAATTATGAGTATGTCGGAATCTTCTGTAACGCCTGAAATGGATCGTGCAGAACAAGTATTGCGTAGTGTTGATTTAAATTTACTAACTGTGTTTGATGCTGTGATGCAAGAACAAAATATTACTCGAGCTGCCCAAAATTTAGGTATGTCTCAACCAGCAGTAAGTAATGCAGTATCTCGTTTAAAAGTAATGTTTAATGATGAATTATTTATTCGTCACGGTAGAGGTATTCAACCAACCCAACGAGCTCGTCAATTATTTGCACCAATGCGACAAGCATTACAATTGGTTAAAAATGAATTACCAAGTTCTACCTTTTCACCAGAAACGTCTATGCGTCAATTCAAACTATCAATTTGTAGTCCTTCAGATATTCGCTTTGCACCGGGAATAATGAAAGGTATACAGCAAAAGGCACCTAATATTACTTTGCAATTATCTGGAGAATATGAGCCAAATATTGCACAAAAACTACGTTATCAAGAAGTTGATTTTATTATTGATTATGTTCGCTTCGATGAACCTGGTTTTATGAGTACAGAACTGTTTACTGATGAATTAGTTGTTGTTGCTTCTGCAAATCACCCAAGAATAAGAGGCCAAATAACGAAAGGACAGCTACTTAGTGAGAAGCATGCCGTTGCTGCCCGTATTGAAAATACCAAAGGATTTGTAGACCATTTGTATATGGATTCACAGTATGAAAAGGCTTACAAAGGGGCGAGCATTAGTAACGTATTATACGTTGTTTCTCAGTCAGAGTTGATTGCGGTAGCGCCAAAGTGGCTAGTGAGTTTAATGCCAAATCGAGATCAGTTAGCCGTATTACCATTACCAATAGAATCAACCGGAATTAGTGGCTATTTGAGTTGGCATGATTCATACCAAAAAGATAAAGGCCATATTTGGATGCGTGATCAATTGATGCAGATATGTGGTGAGCAAGTGGTTGAGTCAAGTAAAGGTATGATGTTTTAAGTAAATACAACATTAAACCGAACAAACAAAGGCAGTACTATAAAAGGTACTGCTTTTTTGTCGACAACTATACGATATAAACAAAATGTAGAATTTAAATAATAAACTTGTTAATAGACCATAGTAGAAATGGGAATTACACAACAATCCTTACATTTTATATTGAGAAACTATTGCCTTTTTTGTCACCACTTGTACACTTTGTGCAGATTATAGCTTACAAGTGTAAGCCAAAAGGTGATTCGAGATGACTATTCAAAACCTACATATTGTAAAAGAGATCCGCAAACATATTGAAAATAAGCCCAATGACACCGCATTACGTGAACGTAAATGCAGTATTTTAATTGATACAGAGTGTGAAGCTTGGAGTGATATCACTTGGGGTGAGTTTGGCGAGCAGATGGATGCATTGTCATTTGCTTTATTAGCTTATGGATTGAATGTACAAGAAAAGGTAGGGATATTCTCAAATAATATGCCTCGTTGGACTATTGCAGATTTTGCTACCATGCAATTACGTTCTGTCCCTGTTCCTATTTATCCTACGAATACGCCAAAACAAGCAGCTTACATTATTAATGATGCAGAAATGCGCATTCTATTTGTAGGCGAACAGGCTCAATATAATGCGGCTGTTGTTATTTTTGATCAATGCCCAACGCTAAAACATATTGTTGCATTAAGTGATGATATTGATCTTAATGATCATGAAGCAGGCTTATCATGGAAGGCATTCATAGCGAAAGCTGACGAAATGCATAAGGATGAGTTACAAGCTCGTCTTGATAATGCAAAGATGGATGATTTACTTACGTTAATTTATACATCAGGCACAACAGGTGAGCCAAAGGGTGTAATGCTAGATTACAGCAATATTGGATCTCAGTTAGAGGGACATAATACAAATTTAGCATTAACAGAAAAAGACGTATCTCTTGCATTTCTGCCTTTATCTCATGTATTTGAGCGAGCTTGGACTTTCTATGTGCTTTATAAAGGTGCAACGAACTGTTATTTGCCAAATACTAATTTAATTAAAGAAGCACTAACAGAAGTGAAACCGACTGTAATGTGTGCTGTTCCGCGCTTTTATGAAAAGATTTTCTCAACTGTTCATGAAAAAGTAGCTAGAGCGCCAATTCATCGTAAGGTTATGTTTACTTGGGCTGTCAATATGGGCGCTAAAATGTCGGCTTGTCAGCAAGCTGGTCAAGCACCTTCTTGGGGGCTTAAACAAGCACATAAAGTAGCAGATAAATTGGTTCTGTCTAAGCTTAGAATGATCCTTGGTGGCAATATTAACTTTATGCCATGTGGTGGTGCTAAGCTTGATGCCACAATAGGTCGCTTCTTTCATGCGTTAGGGGTAAATGTAAAACTAGGCTACGGAATGACAGAAACGACAGCAACTATTTCATGTTGGGAAGACGGAAAGTTCCATCCTGACTCTATTGGTACATTGATGCCTGGTGCTGAAGTTAAAATTGGTGAGAGTAATGAGATCCTTGTGCGTGGCGCAATGGTGATGAAAGGTTATTACAATAAACCAGAAGAGACAGAAAAAACGTTTACCGAAGATGGCTTCTTAAAAACAGGCGATGCTGGAGAGTTTGATGAAGAAGGTAATTTATACATTACTGACCGAATCAAAGAGTTAATGAAAACATCTGGTGGTAAATATATTGCCCCACAAGTCATTGAAGGCGCGATTGGTAAAGACCACTTTATTGAGCAAATCGCAGTGATTGCAGACACTCGCAAATTCGTATCAGCACTGATTGTACCTTGTTATGATGCATTAGAAGAATACGCTAAAGAGCTTAACATTGCTTATCATGATCGCATGGAGCTAGTTAAGAACAGTGAGATTGTCGAAATGCTTGAAAAGCGTGTTGCTAATTTGCAAAAAGAGTTAGCTCGTTTTGAGCAAGTGAAAAAATTCACCTTACTTTCCAAAGAATTTTCGATGGATAAAGGAGAACTGACTCCAACTCAAAAATTACGTCGTAAAGTGATCAATGAGCGTTATCAAGACGAAATTGAAGAGATGTACGATGAAAAGAAAGAAAAATAACGTTCTTCTTTAGGTATTAAAACAATCAAACCAGCTTAACTAAGCTGGTTTTTTTGTATCGATAGAAATGAGATCTCTATCGTTCTTAATCAATGCGTAATCTAATTTATTATCTTTCTTTGTTTTTCTATATGTGGTTTTTAATGCTAGTTTTTATGAGTTATATAGATATAAATCACTATTAATTTAGGTTTAATTGAATTCATCGTCGATATTGATAAATCGCCTCTAGACCAAAGTGATACAGAAAGGTTAAAGTTGTTTCGTAATGTTGATTTTTGTTATCGAAATCACCATTTACATAGGATTTTAATCTGATTAATTTCGGTTTAGGCTAAAAATAAGCCCTAACTATGTAAAACCACTAATCTATCGATAATTCATGTCGCTATTTTTTGGTTTTAATGTCTGGAGAAAAATATGGAAATGTTATCTGGCGCAGAGATGATCGTACAGTCTCTGATTGATGAAGGTGTTGAAAACATATTCGGATACCCTGGTGGTTCCGTGTTGGATATTTATGACGCTCTGCATATGAAGAGTGATGATATTCAACATGTGTTAGTAAGACATGAGCAAGCAGCAACTCACATGGCTGATGGCTATGCAAGAGCGACTGGTAAGCCTGGGGTGGTTTTGGTTTGCTCTGGCCCAGGAGCAACGAATACGATTACCGGTATTGCAACGGCTTATATGGATTCGATTCCAATGGTTGTCTTATCTGGTAATGTGCCAAATAACATGATTGGTAATGATGCCTTTCAAGAGTGTGATATGGTCGGAGTATCTCGACCTGTTGTAAAACACAGTTTCTTGGTAAAAAAAGCAGAAGACATACCTGAAACCATCAAAAAAGCATTCTATATTGCCTCAACAGGACGCCCAGGTCCTGTGGTCGTCGATCTTCCAAAAGACGTGATGAATCCAGCGATTAAATTTCCTTATCAATATCCTGAGTCGGTTCATTTGCGCTCGTATAACCCGACAACTACTGGGCATAAAGGTCAAATTAAAAAAGGACTCAAAACACTTCTTGCAGCAAAAAAACCGGTTTTATATATCGGTGGTGGTGCAGTTATTTCATCTGCTGAAAAGCAAGTCATTAAACTGGCTGAATGTTTGAACCTTCCCGTAGTTAGTACTCTTATGGGGCTAGGTGCATTTCCGGGGATGCATAAGAATGCGTTAGGAATGCTAGGCATGCATGGTACTTATGAAGCTAATATGGCAATGCATAATGCAGATCTCATCTTTGGTGTTGGTGTTCGTTTTGATGATCGTACGACCAATAATTTAGATAAGTATTGTCCTGATGCGACCATTATGCATATTGATATTGACCCTTCTTCTATTTCTAAAAACGTACGTGTTGACGTACCGATTGTTGGCTCTGCTGAAGTCGTGCTGGAATCAATGCTTAAATTGCTTACAGAGCAAGGTGGTAGTAATGATGAAGCAGCATTAGAGCTGTGGTGGAAAGATATTTCAGTATGGCAAGACCGTAAGTGTTTATCGTATGAAACTTCTCCAGATAAGATTAAACCTCAGCAAGTAATTGAAACATTACATCGTTTAACTAATGGAGATGCCTACGTAGCGTCAGATGTTGGTCAGCATCAAATGTTTGCCGCTCTTTATTATCCATTTAATAAACCACGCCGTTGGATTAACTCTGGTGGTTTAGGAACGATGGGCTTTGGTTTACCTGCCGCTCTAGGTGTTAAATATACACACCCTGATGAAGTCGTTGTGTGTGTAACAGGTGACGGCAGTATTCAGATGAACATTCAAGAATTATCTACAGCGCTGCAATACGATATCCCTGTAAAAATCATCAACTTGAACAATCGTTTCTTAGGTATGGTAAAACAATGGCAAGATATTATCTATCAAGGTCGTCACTCTAACTCTTACATGAGCTCGGTCCCTGATTTTGCTGCGATCGCTGAAGCATATGGTCATGTAGGTATTCGAATTAATCATCCAGATGAGTTGGAATCAGGGCTAGAAAAAGCATTATCAATGAAAGATAGATTGGTATTTGTTGATATCAATGTTGATGAAACGGAACACGTGTATCCAATGCAGATCAAGGGTGAAGCGATGGATAAAATGTGGTTAAGCAAAACGGAGAGAACCTAATGAGACATATTATTTCACTATTAATTGAGAATGAATCGGGTTCTTTATCACGTGTTGTTGGTCTATTTTCTCAACGTGGCTATAATATTGAGTCATTAACGGTATCACCAACTGAAGATCTGACACTATCACGCCTTAATATTACCACAGCTAGTGATGCGATGGAGCTTGAGCAAATACAGAAACAATTACATAAATTGATTGATGTAATTAAGGTTCAAGAAGTGACAGAAACTGAGCATGTTGAGCGTGAATTACTATTAGTTAAAGTAAAAGCCTCAGGTTTTGCAAGAGCTGAAGTTAAACGTACTGCGGATATTTTTCGCGGACAAATAGTCGATGTAACTAGCTCTCTATATACAATTCAATTGGCTGGTACCTCTGAAAAATTGGATGCATTTATTACCGCTGTTTCTGAAGTAACTGAAGTTGTAGAAGTGGCAAGAAGTGGAGTCGTTGGGATTGCTAGAGGGGATAAATCCTTAAGAATATAAGCTTCTCTTTATTATATTAAGTTATAAATCTAAGCCCTCAAATATAGAGGGCTTAATTGTTTATTATCCAAAATAGTTATAGAATGTCAAACTGTAAATGGCCAAATATCCTGCATGAGTAAATATGATGAATAAGAAAAAATTGAAAATTGTAGCTTACTCCACCTTAGTTTATTTGGTGCTTGCACTATTTACATCGGCTTACTTTTATAACTATTATCAGAAACAACAAATACAGATCGTTGAGCAAGTTCAGGATGAATCAACTCGGCAACTTGCCTACACTCACCATGAATTTAATGAGTTAATTGTTCGGATAAGTAATACATTGGATTTATTATCAAATAATCGAATGTTATATGATTATTTTCTTTATCCTTCTTCTCGTGTTAAAAAAGCTGTTGAATCGTCTTGGGAACGAGTGATTTCTGCTGAGAAATTTTTCTCTAAATTGATTCTTATTGATGAGTCTGGAGAAAAATTATTTGGTGTCTCTTATGACACAGAGGCTAAAAAAATCGTTCAATCGAACCAATCAGTAAAAGTATTTAATTCTGTATTTATTAAGAAACTAGCTAAGTTACCTGAAGGGCAAATTTACTCTGAAGGTGTTTCTTTAGACAGTCAATTAGCTAGTTTAGGGATTTATAAACCAGTAATGCAAGTTATTGTTCCTATCGATGTTTTCGGCACTAGGCAAGGTTATGTATTTGCTGAGTTAAGTAGTTCTAGTATTACTAACGTCATTCAGTTTTCTCCTACGTTAAGCATTGCACCATCGATAGTTAATCAGGATGGCTACTATTTGTTAACAGATAAGCCTGAACAGGTATTTGGCCATTTAGTAAATGGTAGAGCAGATGAAACACTTAAAGCCCTAAAACCAGATTTATGGCATTCAATGTCAAATAATCAAGTCGGAAGTATATATCTTCATGATGAAATATACTCTTATTACCGTTTTTCGTTGAATAAAAAAATACCGAATAAAGCGCTATATTTCTTGATAAACTACCCTAAAGAGGTGCTTGAGGAGGCTTTTGATGAAGTGAAGTTTGATTTATTAGAAGAGCTTACCATTGTTTTTCTACTCTTAGGCTTAATTGTCATTCCATGCGGAATTTTGCTTACTTTATGGGATAAATCAAATTTAGAAAGCCAATTAGCTAAGTCTGCTCTTGAGGGAATGTCTGCTGTTGTTATTACTGATAAGCACCAACGGATAATTAAAGTAAATCCTGCCTTTTCTTCAATTAGTGGATTTAGTTCTGCAGAAGTGGTTGGAAAGAGCACTCTCGAAGTTTTATCATCTAATGATGCACAATCAGAAGAACGCCAGAGAAACTGGAAGCAAGTTGAAGAGTTAGGAGCTTGGCAAGGTGAAATTGATGTTCTTAGTAAAAATGGAAATGAATTAAGTCTATTAGTTCGTATTCAAGTCGTTAAAAATAAAAGAAAAGAAATACAATATTATATTATTTCCTATATTGATATTAGCCGACGTAAGTTATTAGAAAGAGAATTACGTTATTTAAGTGAAAAAGACAGTCTTTCAGATTGTTGGAACCGTCGTAAATTTGAATTTGAGTTAGAAAATCAAACCTTATTAACGAATAGGTATCACCCTGTACATAAGTGTTGCTTGGCTATTCTTGATATTGATTGGTTTAAACGTATTAATGATACTTTAGGTCATGACGGGGGGGATGATGTGATACGCCTTGTTTCTCATCTATTAAAAGAGGGAAGTAGAGATACGGACTTTGTTGCTCGTATTGGCGGAGAAGAGTTTGCAATATTGATGCCTCATACCGACCTTGCTGATGCTGAAACGGTTATTAATCGCCTAAGAGTTTCCGTATCTCAATTAAAAGAATATCAACTAACGATTAGTGGTGGCTTAACGGATATTGGTCTTTCTGGCAGTACAGCTTATAAGTGTGCAGACTTGGCGCTATATGAATCAAAAGCTAATGGTCGTAATCAGTTATCAATATGTACCAGTATTAATGATTTGGCTTAAGCCGCTAATAGGATGTTAAGTGGTTTATCTAATTAATCGTATTGATATTAGACTAAAGTCTAAGGTGGTCTATACTTATTTTTATTGTTATCAATAAGCCAGCGGTAGGCTGCTATTTCTGTAACGGATAAATAAGTAGGGGCATAAGGCGAGGTCTGTATGTTTACTGATTTTTTAGTAAGGCTCACAATAGGGAGTCTAGCTATTCTGGGGTTTAAGCTCAGTGCAATTTATTTTCTATTAATGGTGTTATTGATAGGAACTCATAATAAAGAGTTTTTTGGCTGGTAATACCAGTTTTATTGATGTAATTCATATGATTAACTGATTATTAAAGTAATAAAAAACCAGACATAATAGTCTGGTTTTTTTATTACCGCTAGTTACCTAATTCTATGCTTCAAAGTAAGCTGATAGTAGGTCCATAGTTTTAATGTAATGTTTTTCTAGTAATTCTGCTGCTTGCTCTGAATTACGTGAAAGAGTCAATTTCATGATAGTTTCATGTTCTTCTAGGTATAGAGAGTGCTCTTTATTCATCGCTTGTATGTCATTTTGAATATGACGGTAGCGTTTAATCTGGTTTGTTAATTCTTGGTAGAATTGATACATGATTGGTGCATTTGCACCCTCAAGTAGAGCGCAATGGAATGCAGCATGGCGCAGTTCCCATTCTTGAATAATTTCAGGAGAAGCGTTTTCAAGGTTTACTTTACTTAACTTATGGAAGCTTGTTAATACATTTAGCTCCCATGCTTCATCGCCATTAGCAATCGATTTTTCTAATAGAACTCTACCTACAACACGCAAGCCTTCAAAAAGCTCTTGTAACTCATCAATAGAGATTGGAGAAACCCAGCATCCCTTTTGTGGTTCTAATTTTACGTATTTATTCCAAGACAATTGAACAAGGGCTTCTCGAATAGGGGAAGCACCAACGTTGTAGCGTTCTTTTAATTCGGCAACAACCAGTTTTTGACCAGGATTTAGACTTCCATTTAGGATGTCTTGGTAGATCATTTTTGATACTTTATCTGTAAGGGTTGGGCTAGACACTTGCGGCTCTCTTAATATAAATCGTCATTGAAATACAGTATGAAGTGATCTTGATTTAGGCGTATAAGTCTTATTGGGAGCCAGAGATCGCTTTATACCATTCACAATATGGTTAACAATGATGCAAGTATAGCGTATTGTTTATTTTGTGCAATAAAAATTCATAAAAAAAGAGAGCCGAAGCCCTCTTTTTATCGAACAATGTATACAAATTATAAATTCAAAAGAATTATAATACGTGTACAGATGCAGTGTTTGTTGTGCCTGAAGCTACTAGAGCACCAGAAACCATAACAACGATGTCGCCTTTAGCACCAATACCAGACTCAAGAGCTAGTTCTTTACCGCGTAGGTAGAATGCGTCAGTGCTGTCGATAGCATCAACAACCATTGGAGTAACACCTTTAGAAAGACAAAGCTGTGCAGCAGTCTTAGTATTAGTAGTTACAGCGATGATTTTAGCTGTTGGGAAGTACTTACGAATAGAACGAGCAGATTTACCTGCTTCAGTTGCTACAACGATTACAGGTGCATTTAGTTTCTCAGCTGTATCAACAGCGCCTTTACATACCGCTTCAGTGATACGTAGACGTGGGCTGTCTAGACGAGAACCTAGTTCTGCTTTAAGAGCTCTGTCTGTACGAGCACAGATTTGAGCCATGATAGTTACTGCTTCAACAGGGTATTTACCTTTAGCAGATTCACCAGAAAGCATTACTGCATCTGTACCATCCATGATTGCGTTAGCAACATCACCCGCTTCTGCGCGTGTTGGACGTGGGTTTTTGATCATAGAATCAAGCATTTGAGTTGCAGTGATTACAACTTTACGTGCACGGTTACATTTCTCGATCATCATCTTCTGAGCGAAGATTACTTCTTCAACTGGGATTTCAACACCAAGATCGCCACGAGCAACCATGATACCGTCAGAAGCTTCTAGGATTGAATCGAAGTTATCAACACCTTCTTGGTTTTCAATCTTAGAGATGATTTGAATGTTCTCGCCGCCATTAGCAACAAGTAGTTCACGGATTTCTTTAACATCTTCTTCTTTACGGATGAAAGAAGCAGCAACGAAATCAACGCCTTGCTCACAACCAAATTTAAGGTCAGCTTTATCTTTTTCAGAAAGAGCTGGAAGCTTAACTGAAACGCCAGGAAGGTTAACACCTTTGTTTTCGCCTAGGTCACCGTTGTTAAGAACTTTACACTTAACTTCAGTTTCAGTTGTCGCAACAACTTCCATTTCGATTAGGCCATCATCAACAAGGATAGTGTTACCAGCTTCAAGGTCTTTAGCAAAACCAGGGTAAGTAACAGCAACAACGTCTTTGTTACCAACAACTGAAATGTCAGTTGTGAATGTGAAGTCTTGACCAGCAACTAGAGCAACGTCATCGCCGTTTTCTAGTTTGATAGTACGGATTTCAGGACCCTTAGTATCAAGAAGGATAGCAAGTTGCTTACCTGTGTTCTTCATTACTTGACGAACGTTATCGATACGGTTGCCGTGCTCTGCGAAATCGCCGTGTGAGAAGTTAAGGCGCATTACGTTCATGCCAGCATTTGCAAGTTCAGTTAGTTTTTCTACTGACTCAGTTTTTGGGCCAATCGTACAAACGATTTTGGTCTTTTTCATGTGAGAAATCTCTCCAGATGAGTATATTTAAAATGATAAACGTAGTAATGCTCAGCCTAAATGGGATGAAGTGTTGAAATATAACAACAGTTTTTTCTTCAAAACCTTTATGGCTAAGCATATAAATTCAATAATTACCTGTAGTTTAGACTGAAAAGAGTAATGGATTATTGATTCAGGTAAACAATTTGCACTTTAATCACAATATTAAAAACAAATTTACATTACTCAACATCGTTTCAGTCGGATCTTTCTTGTAAGTTTCTATCGCTTTTGGTGCAAATTCTAACAGCAAAGCTGATGAAGATCACTTTCTTGTTGTGATGTTCCTTGCTAAATTTTTATTTTATAAGTCGAAATAAAAAAGGCACATTAAGTGCCTTTATATTATTGATTTTCAATTGGTTGATATGCTTTAAGTTTTTTCATTCCTTTGGTTAGTTTTATAAACCAAGTGCCAATAGCTAATAATGAAATAGTTGCACCAACAATAGGAATAGCAGAGTAAAGTTTATCAAGAATAGAGCTATGTACCCAATATTCTAGCCCTGCGACCATGCCACTCATGGTGGCTGCGGTTACTCCAAGAACAACGAAAAAAGTAAGGAAAAGGAAAAAAGTTTTAATGATGGCGTAATAATGACTATTAATAACCTCATCATTTGTTCCTTTATTCATTTGATAGCCAGCATAGATGATCGCAATGATCCCAGATGCCATAAGTGTTAATGGTGTTAATAAGCTTGCAATGTAAGCAAACCAAATACCATTATCTATTTTTTTAGACATGAGTACTGTCCTGTCAAAGTGGTTAATAATGCAAGTATATACCTATTTTTTATAAGGGAATATACTCGCAAGGAAAGGGCTCTATGCTTTTAGCATTCTTTTTAAAATCTTACCTGTTGCCGTCATTGGCAATGCTTCAACAATATCAAGATGTTTTGGGCACTTATAATCGGCTAAATGCTCTCTACTCCATTTGATTAGTTCTTTTTCTGAAATAGAGTGACCTTCTTTAAGAATAATAAAGGCTTTTACTTCTTCACCAAACCGTGGGTGGTCGATACCGATAACGGCGACTAAATGCACGGATGGATGCTTCATATATACCTCTTCTACTTCACGAGGATAAATATTGTAGCCACCGCTAATGATCAGCTCTTTTAATCGATCAACTACATAAATATAACCTTCGTCATCGAAACGAACAATATCACCAGTATATAACCAGCCATCAATGATTGTTTTTGCGGTCTCTTGAGGCTTTTTATAATAGCCTTTCATTACGTTATGACCGCGCATTATTAGTTCACCTTCGGTCCCTGTTGGAACTTCATGGCCATTTTTATCAACAACTTTCATTGTTATTCCTGGCAATGGCTGGCCAATACTGCCAGGTTTTCGCTCAAACTCTAAATGATTAAAAGCAGCAACAGGAGAGGATTCTGACAACCCATAGCCTTCAATGACTGGCACTTTTAGCTTTTCTTCAAATTGTTTTAATATTTGGATTGGCATGGATGCGCCGCCAGAGATAGCAACTTGAAGATTTTTAGCTATTTCGTCTAAATAATCGATTGGATGTTTCTCTACATAAGTCATCAAACCAATAAACATGGTAGGGACAGCAGCAAGGTGAGTAACTTTATGCTCATTAATTTGTTGAAGAACGGTTTTAGGAACAAAGCGAGGGATAAGAACTAAAGCACTACCAGCAAGAATAGAGGTGTTCATGATCAATGATTGACCAAATGAGTGAAAAAGAGGAAGTATAGCAATACTAACATCGGTACCTTTTTGATTGGTTAAAGACTGGCAAGCTTGAGCATTACAAAGCATATTACTTTGACTTAGCTCTGCGCCTTTTGCAGCCCCAGTTGTACCTGATGTATATAAAATTACGCAGCTATCATCTGCTGAGCGATAAACCGCATCGAAGGTTTTTCTCCCTGTTTCTAGCCATCGATTGAACGAGTGAGTGGTACTAGATATATGATCATCATTTGTTGTCTCAATTAAAATGAAATGTTCACAGAAATCGGCTTTTTGGAATCCATCGTAGCTGAACTGTCCAATAGGCATAGCATCAGAGCCTTGATGTGAGATAAGAGCTACTGCATCTGAATCTTTCAAATGGTAGGCCACCTCATCACCTTTAAGCATGATATTTAAAGGAACAACGATCGCGCCCACTTTTTGTATAGCGTAGTAAGAAATAATAAATTCTGGGGTGTTTGGACAAGAAAGTGCGATTTTGTCATTAGGTTTAATATTGAGTTGGGTAAGATGATCTGCAATGGCATTTACTTTTTGGTTTAATTCAAAGTAAGTGATTTTTTGATCTTGGAAAATGAGAGCAATATTATTAGGACGAAATATAGCGTTACGTTCAAGATTAGTAGCCAAATTATACATAGATACCCTTATTATTCATTATATAGTGAATGCATGTTTAGATGAAACTAGTGTATATGAAGGGAGGGGAAAATATAGAGGCAAGGCGAATTTTCACCGTGTTTGTTATGAATATAGAGTGACGGAGTAATTTTTAGTCTGGATATAAAAAGAATTCTAAAACTTATAAGAGGCTCCAACATATAAAGCATCAAAGGCAAATAAATAGTTATCGGAATAGTAACTATTATCTGATACATACTCCACGGTATACATATCCATTTCATAAGCAGCTCTAAATTGAACGCCATGCAATGTTTCTGGTGCATAGTCGACACCAACACCAAATCTAAAAGCTGCTCCACTGTCGTCGGTTAATGTAGTTTTATTTTGATGAGTGTCTAAGCTCGACATTCCAACTAAACCAAAGGGACGGATACCGTTAGAAAAAGTGTAACCTAGATTAGCTGCAAGTGATAAAGAACTTGGTTCCATTGAGTAATTACCAACCTTACTCTTAGTTTTACCATAATCAGTATAAGATCCTTCGATACCGACAATCTTATTAAACTGATAACCGAGATAAATTTTAGTTGTATTGCCATTAGTTGTTGCAGCTAGGCCGCTCTCGTTTGTCCAAGAGTTTTCTTCTGAATATCCAAAAGAACCAACACCAACGCCAATATAAATACCATTTATTTTTGGTGAACTATCTTCAGGTTCTTCATTAGCAAAAGAGGGAAAGGAACTTAAAGCAAGGGAATTTAAAATAAACAAGGGAAGCAGTGTGTTTCTCATGATAGTTCCATTATCAAAGGTAATATAACCTCCATTATAGGATAGCTTTATGAAATACGATGAATTTTTTTATGTTTGTGATTTAGATAAGCTATCTAATTAAGAGTAGAGGTATTAATTCTATAGTGCGATTGGTTCTTTGATAGAGGAATTCGATATTTTTCAATATATAAAGTCTAGAGGATAATTGATTGCTTTATCGGCTTCTAGGATGAAGAGTATGAGTAAGCAAGGAATATTAAGTATTGTTATTACGCTTATCGCGGTAGCAATATTTACTTCAGGCTTGTTAAGAGCAATGGTTGAATTATCCATTTTTTTACTCTTAGTTGGTTATGTGCTGATAATGAAGAGAAAAACGAAAGAATGAGAAAGCAAAAAGGCTGATAAGTAAAAATACTTATCAGCCTTTTCTAATTTGGTGGCCCCTCCCAGATTTGAACTGGGGACCGAACGATTATGAGTCGTGCGCTCTAACCACTGAGCTAAGGGGCCGTTGTAGGTGTCGATTATAGGGGAAGATGAAAAGGGTGTCTAGAGAGAAAGCGTTTGCTTTTTAATCAGTTAGTTAAAAAAGTGGCTTTAGATCGAAAAAAGGTGAGCCTAAGCCCACCTTTTTGATTCTATTGATGAATAACAGCGAGGCTATTACTCGTCTAAGAAGCTACGTAATACTTCTGAACGACTTGGGTGACGCAATTTACGAAGTGCTTTCGCTTCGATTTGACGAATACGTTCACGCGTTACATCAAACTGCTTACCTACTTCTTCAAGAGTATGGTCGGTATTCATATCGATACCAAAACGCATACGAAGTACTTTTGCTTCACGAGGTGTTAAACCAGCAAGAACATCGTTGGTTGCAAATTTCAAGCTTGTTGAAGTTGCAGAATCAACAGGAAGTTCAAGAGTGTTATCCTCGATGAAATCACCTAGGTGTGAATCTTCATCATCACCAATTGGTGTTTCCATTGAAATTGGCTCTTTAGCGATTTTCAGAACCTTACGGATCTTGTCTTCTGGCATTTGCATGCGTTCAGCAAGTTCTTCAGGTAATGGCTCACGGCCCATTTCTTGTAGCATTTGACGTGAAATACGATTCAGTTTGTTGATCGTTTCGATCATGTGAACTGGAATACGGATTGTACGTGCTTGGTCGGCAATTGAACGAGTGATCGCTTGACGGATCCACCATGTTGCATAAGTTGAGAACTTATAACCACGACGGTATTCAAACTTATCAACCGCTTTCATTAGACCAATGTTACCTTCTTGAATTAGATCCAAGAACTGTAGGCCACGGTTGGTGTATTTTTTCGCAATTGAGATAACAAGACGTAAGTTCGCTTCAACCATTTCTTTTTTCGCACGGCGAGCTTTAGCTTCACCGATAGACATACGACGGCTGATGTCTTTGATGTTTACAACAGGTAATCCTGTTTCTTTAACAATACTGTCAATTTTTTTAATTGAACGGCGAATGTCTTCTTCGTAACGCTTTAGGCGCTCTACGTATGGCTTATCTGAAGCAATAATTTCATTAAACCATTCGTCAGAAGCTTCATTGCCCGAAAATAGAGCAATGAACGATTTCTTAGGCATTTTTCCATATTCAACACACATACGCATAATTAAACGTTCTTGTGTACGAACACGATCCATGCTGCCGCGCATTTCACGAACAAGGTAGTCAAACTGCTTAGGGATCAGTTTAAACTCACGGAATACATCCGTTAATTCACTGATGGCAGAGCGTGCTTTTGCGTTATCACGCCCATGCTCTTCAAAAGCAAGCTGCATGTTGTGATAAGACGTGCGAAGTTCTGTGAATTTTTCCAAAGCAAGCTCTGGATCAATACCTACTTCTTCTTCCTCGTCCTCATCATCGTCTTCTGCTTCTTTATCTTCATCGGCAAGATCTGATTCGCTCAGTTCTGAACCGATATGCGTTGCTGTTGGTGCTGCTGAACCGTCATCATTAGGATCAACAAAACCAGAAATAATATCAGTAAGACGGATCTCTTCAGCTTGAACTCTATCAAACTGTTCTAGTAAGTATGAAATTGCGCCAGGGAATTCAGCGACAGAACACTGAACTTCATTGATGCCTTCTTCAATACGTTTAGCGATGTCGATTTCGCCTTCACGAGTAAGAAGTTCAACTGTACCCATTTCACGCATGTACATGCGAACAGGATCCGTTGTACGGCCAATTTCACTTTCTACACTTGATAGTGCAGCTGCTGCAGCTTCTGCTGCATCTTCATCAGTTACGGCATCATCATCATTCAATGACATATCATCAGCATCTGGAGCGGTTTCAACCACTTTAATGCCCATGTCATTGATCATTTGAATAATATCTTCAACCTGCTCAGAATCTACAATTTCTTCTGGTAGGTGATCGTTAACTTCTGCGTAGGTCAGATAGCCTTGTTCCTTGCCTTTGATTACAAGTAATTTTAGCTGTGACTGCGGATTCTGATCCATAGACGGTATCCTACTTCTGGTCTGTGTGAAGGAATTAGTATGCGAAATGCAGACTACTAATAATAACAAATTTGTTTATTGGTGACGATGCTGGGATTCTATGCTTTTAATTCTAGCATCAAGGCTAGTAGCTCCCGCTTTTCTTCGACTGATAAGCCAAGCGTTCTTTCTTTCGTCTGCAAATTTTCAATTTGTTGATTGATGCACTGGGCTAGAATGTTGTCCAGCGAATCCATAAATACATCTTCTATATTGTCTTGGTCTATAGGGAGTTCCCATGCAGCCAAGCGTGATAAGAGTTTTTCATTTTTATCACCGCGCCAATATTCTAATAATTGGCCTGTAGTGATATGGGGATTATGTCGACAATTTTCAAGTAATTGAAGAAATAAACTTAATCCTGGAAGCGGAATGTCTTTGATACTCTCTAAATCAGGCACTAATTGAACTAAACTTGGGTTCTGTAACAAAAGAGTAATAACTTCACGCATTGGTGTACGCTTTATCTCTGGTTGTGATGGTCGTTTAGCTTCTGGCTTACCTTGTTTAGATATTAGTTGCTGTAATTGACTTTCATCCATAATTCCAAGCGTTTTGCCAAGTTGCTCACGTAAATAAAGACGTAGAGTCCCCCCTGGAACTTTATCTATTAAAGGTACAGCAAGGGTGGTTAACTTAGCTTTTCCTTCTCGACTGCCTGTATCTATTTGATCGACTAAGGTTCTAAACATGAAATCAATCAATGATTCAGCTTGAGTTACCGTTTGCTCAAATACAGTTTTACCATGTTGGCGGATGTAAGTGTCAGGGTCTTCTCCGTCAGGCAAAAACATGAATTTTAGCTGACGCCCATCATTTAAGTATGGCAGGGCTTGCTCCATTGCTCGCCATGCAGCTTCTCGACCTGCTCGGTCACCATCATAACAGCAAACAACTGTACTGGTTTGACGGAAAAGTAACTGCATGTGATCGCCGGTGGTCGCAGTGCCTAGAGAGGCAACAGCATAATCAACGCCAAATTGAGCAAGAGCAACAACATCCATATAGCCTTCAACGACTAATGCTTGTGGTAATTCTTTGTAAGCTTGCAGTGCTTCATATAAACCATAAAGCTCTTTGCCTTTATGGAAAATAGGTGTTTCTGGTGAGTTTAAATATTTGGGAGTGCCTTCACCAATTACGCGACCACCAAAGCCGATAACACGACCTCGACGATCTCTAATTGGGAACATGACTCGACCACGAAAACGGTCATAACGACGGCCATTATCGCTTTCAATTAACATCCCACCGCTGACTAAAGCATCTTGTGATGTTTTGTCGCGACCGAAGTTATTTTTTACCAACTCCCATTCATCTGCAATGTAACCGATACCAAACTTCTGAACTATTTCACCAGAGAGTCCACGATCTTTAAGGTAGTTGATTGCGTGAATATTTACGGCAGATTTTAATTGAGAGCAATAAAATTGACTGATGCCCCCCATCAAATCATATAAGCTTCGTTTTTGTTCTGAGCTTGCTGTAGGGCCTGAAGGAGCATTGAAACCACTGCGCTGTTCACGTGGTACTTCAAGGCTAAGCATTGAAGCGAGTTCTTCAATAGCCTCAACAAACTCTAGGCGGTCGAATTCCATAAGGAAGTCAATGGCATTACCATGAACGCCACAGCCAAAGCAGTGATAGAATTGTTTTTCTTGGCTGACAGAAAAAGAAGGGGATTTTTCATTATGAAATGGACAGCAAGCGCCGTAGTTTTTCCCTTGTTTCTTCAGTTTTACTTTTGCGTCAATGATATCGACAATATCGTGTCGATTTAAAAGCTCATCAATAAAACTGCGAGGGATATGTCCAGACATATTTTTTCGTTTCCTGTAGATACAAACAAGCCGTGCGTATCAAAGATAGCACGGCTTGCTTTATAAATAGAGTATTATTAAGCCAGTTTAGATTTAACTAATTGACTTACTTTACCCATGTCAGCGCGGCCTTGGATTTGAGGTTTTAACACGCCCATCACCTTGCCCATATCTTGCATTCCAGCAGCACCAGATTCGATAATTGCTTCGTCTAATAACTTAGCAACTTCTTCATCAGTCAGTGCTTGCGGCATAAAGTCATCAAGCACTAAAATCTCAGCGCTCTCTTTATCAGCAAGATCATCACGACCAGCGGCAGTAAACTGCGATACTGAATCACGACGTTGTTTAACCATCTTAGTTAAAACAGCAATAATATCGTCGTCAGACAAAGTAGTATGACCATCGATTTCACGTTGTTTAATTTCAGATAAAGCTAAACGAATTGTGCCAAGGCGTAATTTATCCTTGGCTTTCATCGCTAACTTTTGCTCGTCTTTGAGTTTTTCAATTAGAGCCATAACTTAGTCCTAAATTAGGTAAGTTATTAGTACAGGCGAACGCGACGTGCGTTTTCGCGAGACAACTTCTTAGCGTGACGCTTTTGAGCTGCTGCTTTAGCGCGTTTACGTACTGTAGTAGGTTTTTCGTAATGCTCACGACGGCGAACTTCAGAAAGAATACCTGCTTTTTCGCAAGAGCGCTTGAAACGACGTAGTGCAACGTCGAACGGTTCGTTTTCACGTACTTTAACTACTGGCATATGCCTTTCACCTCAGGTGTTAGTCAATTCGCTGGTAGTTATAATTAACCAGCTATTATTCAAATTGGTGCCGAATTTTAATCCGATCGAGGCGTTTTGTAAAGCATTCTTGATTAAGAATTGAGTAATTTCTTTGTTTATTTTACCTTCTCTAGTCATCACGTCGCTTGAGGTAGCTTAGTGATGTAGGTAATATGGCGTTAAATTAACAGGTAACTGAGAAAAATATGCGAATTTTAGGCATTGAAACCTCGTGTGATGAAACGGGTGTTGCGATTTATGATGATGAAAAAGGGCTATTAGCTCATCAACTTTATAGCCAAGTAAAACTGCACGCAGATTACGGTGGTGTTGTCCCTGAATTGGCCTCTCGTGACCATGTTAAAAAGACAATTCCATTAATCCAAGCTGCGTTAAACGATGCGGGTATGACTAAAGATGATATTGACGGTATTGCTTATACGGCAGGTCCTGGCTTAGTTGGTGCATTATTAGTTGGTTCAACGATTGGCCGTAGTATTGCGTACGCGTGGGATGTCCCTGCTATTCCTGTTCATCACATGGAAGGTCATTTACTTGCGCCAATGCTGGAAGATGAGCCACCTGAATTTCCATTTGTCGCACTGCTTGTTTCTGGCGGTCATACCATGATGGTTGAAGTAAAAGGCATTGGCGAATATCAAATTCTTGGTGAATCGGTGGATGATGCCGCCGGTGAAGCGTTTGATAAAACAGCTAAATTAATGGGTCTTGATTACCCTGGTGGTCCTTTGCTGTCAAAATTAGCAGAGAGCGGCACTAAAGGTCGTTTTAAATTCCCTCGTCCAATGACGGATCGTCCTGGTTTAGATTTTAGCTTCTCTGGTCTAAAAACATTTGCCGCAAACACCATTCGTGCTAACGATGATGATTTGCAAACTCGTGCAGATATAGCGTTTGCTTTCCAAGAAGCGGTAGCGGATACCTTAGCAATTAAATGTCGTCGTGCATTAAAGCAAACTGGCATGAAACGTCTTGTTATGGCGGGTGGTGTGAGTGCGAATACTTATTTGCGTCAAGAGCTCGAAGCGATGATGAAAAAAATTGGCGGTGAGGTGTTCTATCCTCGAACTGAATTCTGTACCGATAACGGTGCCATGATTGCTTATGCCGGCATGCAGCGTTTGAAGAATGGCGAGACGACAGATTTAGCAGTTCAAGCTAAGCCTCGTTGGCCTATCGATCAGCTTAAGCCGATTGCAAAACAATAGCGATCAACGAAGATCGTAAAGGATCTTTATTTGCTTATTAATTAGAGAAGGGACTTACATTAGTCCCTTTTTCTTTGCCAAATTTTCTTCTCTTCGCCTGCAAAAAATCGACGAATATTCTCATGATGTTTTAGAACGATTAAACAAGAAAGCATAGCAACAGGGAGGGTGTACTGAGGTTTGACTAACCAAGTAAATAAAGGTGCAAGTAAAGCGGTGATCATTGACGCTAAAGAAGAGTAGCCAGTCACTAATACTGTGATAACCCAACTGCCAAATAACATTCCCGTCAGATCCAACCCTATCGGAGCTAATGCACCAAGAGCGGTTGCGACCCCCTTGCCCCCTTTAAAGTGAAAAAATAGCGGATACATATGACCTAAGCAGGCTGAAATTGCAATGATGCCTAATAGTAGAGGGTTGATTTCAAGAAAGTAGCCACCCCATACCGGTAACATCCCTTTTAAAATATCACAAAGTAGCACTAGTCCTGCGGCACCTTTACCACCAAGCCGGAATACATTCGTTGCCCCTGGGTTATGAGAGCCGGAGCTTCTTGGGTCGGGTAAGCCTTTTAATCGACAAATTAAAACCGCACTAGAGATCGATCCTAGAAGATAGGCGATGATGATCATAATTAGTGCAAGAGGGGTCATGAATGAGCCTTTATTTAAGTGATCAGGAGCGATCGGTAACGTTTTTTATAGTATATTGCTCAACTTACTGAGCAAGGTAATATCAATATTACGTTGTTTTTCTTTTGATGGGTATCCGACCTCTTAATAAAAGTGTGATCAAAGATGGATTTAGTATTTATAAAACAGCTTGAAGTTATTACAACCATTGGTGTTTATGAGTGGGAACAGGGCATTAAACAGAAGCTCGTATTAGATATTGATATGGCTCATGATAATAAGCCAGCAGCAGCCTCTGATGATGTGGCACATTGTTTAAATTATGCAGAAGTAAGTGAGGCGGTGACGGCTCATATTCAAAACGGTCGCTTCTTATTGGTTGAGCGTGTTGCTGAAGAGATCGCAGATCTTATAATGACGCGTTTTTCAGTGCCTTGGATCCGTATTCATTTATCTAAACCAGGTGCTGTGGTAAATGCACATAGCGTTGGGGTTGTGATTGAGCGAGGAAGCAAATGATCACCACCTATATTGGCGTTGGTTCCAATATTGCCCCTGAAAAACACGTAAAAGCTGCGATTGATGAATTAAAAGCATTAGGTGACGTTAGCAAGGTTTCGACGGTTTATGAAGCGGAACCTGTTGGATTCTCAAGTCATAAGTTTTTTTAATTTAGTTGTGGAGTTAAAGGTTGCTTATTCATTAACTGAGTTAGGCTCGAAATTGCGTGCAATTGAAATAAAATGGGGCAGGGAGCCTAATGCTCAAAAGAATCAAGACCGAACATTAGATCTGGATATTCTATTATATGGTGATCTTGTTTCTGAATCAGATCCTAAATTACCTCGAGAGGACTTGTTTAAATTTGCTTTTGCTATTTTGCCTATGGTCGAGTTGAATCCCGATATTATTATCCCAAGTACTCAACAAACGATCAGTGAAATCTGGGCTGAGTTCCCTTATTCTCAGTCACTAAAACCGGCTTTATTAAATTTAACTTTTTAATGGAAAATCATGACCTATTTTGAAGCGTTTTTCCTCGCATTGTTGCAAGGGTTTACTGAGTTTTTACCAATCTCAAGTTCTGCTCATTTAATTCTTCCTTCTGCAGTGCTTGGCTGGGCAGATCAAGGGCTAGCTTTTGATGTCGCAGTACATGTTGGTACATTAGCGGCGGTTATTATCTATTTTAGAAAAGAAGTCGTGACGTTATTAACGGCGTGGATAGGTTCGATTACTAAAAAAGAACATAATAAAGAATCTAAACTGGCTTGGTTGATTATATTAGCAACTATTCCAGCGGCTTTATGTGGTTTGTTATTTAAAGATTTTATTGAAGTGTACTTACGCAGTGCATGGGTGATCGCGACAACGACAATTGTATTTGGTCTTTTACTTTGGTGGGTGGATAAAAACTCAGAACTTGTGAAAGAGGAATATGAAATGACGTGGAAAAAAGCGTTATTTCTAGGTATTGCTCAAGCGATGGCGATGATCCCGGGAACGTCTCGCTCTGGTATTACAATTACTGCTGCGTTATATCTTGGTTTTACTCGTGAAGCGGCGGCGCGTTTTTCATTTCTGATGTCGATTCCAATTATTACTCTTGCTGGTTCATACCTTGGTCTGAAATTAGCACTCAGTGATGTTGTCATTCATTTTTGGCTTCTTGAGTACTGGTATTGTGGTTTCTTTTATTAGTGCTTATATCTGTATTCACTTTTTCTTGAAGCTGATTTCAAGCATGGGTATGACGCCGTTTGTGATCTATCGTTTACTATTAGGTTCTGGTCTACTTATGTGGTTAAGCTTTGCTTAGAAACTAGAAACTAGAAACTAGAAACTATAAGAGCCTATATAACTGATTTGGAAGTAAACAAATCAACAGTTATAGTTTTTGCTTTTATAGTTTCTAGAGCGAAGCGTTCTAGTTAGCGTAGCGTATAGCTTATTTTATATCTAACTTATCCTTCACCGCTTCAATTCGTCTTTTACTTAACTCTTCTCTAATCTCAGCCCCTTTAAACCCTGCGGCAACCACTTCTTTAACTTCAACAGCTTTTGCTGCATTAAACGCCATTTCAAAACGCGCTTTTTGTGGGTATGGCTCGGACTCTAATCCTAATCGTCCTGCGTGATCGGCTTGGCAACAAAGTAAGATAGGCTCTAAGCGTTCAGGTTTACGCCATACATCCATTTTATCGAGTATTTTAATGAAGGTTTGCGCGCGAAGTTCGAAGGCTCGATGAATGTTGGTGTGATGCTCACAAACCAGTAATGCTAAGTCTCGGTACTCGTTGGGAACTTTAACTCGGGCACACAAGGTTTTAATGAGTTTAATTCCGGTATGGCAATGCATTTTATGACTTGGCCATTCTGATTCTGGCGTGACCCCTTTTCCTAGATCATGAACTTGAGCAGCAAAACGAGTAGGCAAATCGTGGCTTAATAATGCAGCCTGTTGAGCAACCATTAGAGTGTGAATTCCAGTATCAATTTCAGGGTGCCATTTTTCGGGTTGAGGTACACCAAATAATGCATCCAACTCTGGTAATACAACAGCGAGAGCGCCACACTCTTTTAATACTGAAAGAAAGATCTCAGGATGCTGGCTAGATAGAGACTTCTCCCATTCTTGCCAAACGCGCTCAGGAGTTAGGTGAGACAGCTCTCCGCTTTCTACTAAGGTTTTCATTAATGTCATCGTTTCAGCTGCGATGCTAAAGCCAAGATAATGAAAACGAGCAGCAAATCGAGCGACGCGTAGTACGCGTAATGGGTCTTCCACAAAGGCATCAGAAACGTGGCGTAATAGACGATTGGTTAGATCTTCTTGCCCATTATAGGGGTCAATCAATTCACCACTATCGGATTGGGCGATAGCATTAATGGTAAGGTCACGGCGCAGCAAGTCTTCTTCTAGAGTTACATCTGGCTCGGCATAACAGGTAAACCCTTTATAACCTTGACCACTTTTACGCTCTGTTCTTGCTAGTGCATATTCTTCTTTAGTTTTTGGGTGTAGAAATACGGGGAAATCTTGTCCAACGGCTTGATAGCCAAGTGAACCCATCTCGTTAGGTGTAGAGCCAACGACGACCCAGTCTTTGTCTTTTACATCAATATTGAGAAGCGAATCTCGAACTGCACCACCAACTAAATAAATATTCACGTTTTGCCCTACTCGTTGCCAAGATAAAGAGAACTTTCTTTACTTTCTTAGCTCCAATGATACCGTGGAATCATAGGTTTTCGACTTTTTATTCGATGTTTATTTTTGTAATTATTCTGATAAGGCAAACCCCACTCTTATGTACCAAGATTTTTTTGGCTTTAATGAACTACCGTTCTCAATGACGCCCAATGCACGTTTTCTCTATTTGAGTGAACGCCATAAAGAAGCGATGAACTACTTATTGTCTGGGCTAGGGCGAGGTGGTGGTTTTGCGTTGTTGACTGGCGAGGTGGGTACAGGAAAAACTACTGTATCAAGAGTTTTATTCTCTAAACTGGATAAGAAAATTCATCTGGCTTTAGTATTAAATCCTACGTTTAGTGCACAAGAGCTACTTGAAGCAATTTGTGATGAGTTAGAGATCCCTTATGTTGATAACTCCTCTTTAAAAGGGTTAACTGATGCTATTGTTCATTTCCTTAAAAGTGAAAGAGAAAAAGGATTTGAAACAATCGTTGTTATTGATGAAGCCCAACATTTGTCTCCAGATGTGTTAGAACAATTACGCCTATTAACCAACTTTGAAACAGACAGTGATAAACTACTTAAAGTACTTCTTATTGGGCAGCCAGAATTACAGCAAAAGTTACAGCAAACTAATTTACGTCAATTAGCTCAACGTATTACCGCTCGCTATCATTTATTACCATTAACACCTCAAGAGATTGAGCATTACATTGCTCATCGTTTAACTATTGCAGGAGGATCTCTCTCTCTCTTTCCTGCATCAGTGATAAAGAAAATAGCACGTAACTCTAATGGGATACCACGCTTAGTTAATCTATTGTGTGATAAAGCCTTATGGGTTAGTTATCAGAATGGTAATAAAACGGTTAATATTCAAGCGGTAGATCGAGCCTGTGAGCTTGTGCTTGATTGGCAATTGATAGCAGATATTAATGTAAAGCCGAAATTCTCTTTTTCGTTCATTTCTGTAATAAC
Source organism: Aliivibrio wodanis (assembly GCF_052920805.1). Lineage (NCBI taxonomy): Bacteria > Pseudomonadati > Pseudomonadota > Gammaproteobacteria > Vibrionales > Vibrionaceae > Aliivibrio > Aliivibrio wodanis. The sequence goes on along the minus strand of NZ_JBREXA010000002.1, from coordinate 1,949,984 downwards.
TGCTGTGAGCCTTTCTATTATCTTAAGTATCGGTAGTTATCATTTTTTGCCTAACTATTTAGAGAGTAAATATCCTACAGAACTCCCTGTTATTGAGGCTCCACTTCAAGGTTTTCACTCTCAATCTCAGGCATTGCAGCAATTATTGTCAATATGGGGATATTCGACTACGTCGTTTCAAGCTAACTGTACCAATAGCCAGAAAGCACAACTGTATTGTTTAGATAATAATGGAGATTTAGAGGATTTATTAGCAATTAATCGCCCTGCTATCGTTTGGCTTCAACTTGATTCAGGAAGAGAGCTATTAGCTGTTCTTTATCGAGTAGATTCGAAAGGAGTTGAACTGCTCTTGCCTTCTCAGCGAGTTGAAGTTTCTCATCCATGGTTTGAGCAGCATTGGAATGGTGCTTATCTTCAATTATGGCAAAAACCGATTATCACAGAGAGAGCAATGAAGCGTGGTGATAAAGGCGAAGCCATTGTAGAGCTAAATCGTTTACTATCTTCAGCGTTAGAGCAACCGATAACAAATTCGAATTCTTTTAGTAAAAATACAGAGCAACAAGTAAAGGAGTTCCAAGGAGTGTTTGGTTTAGTTACTGATGGGATTGTCGGTTCAAGTACATTAATGTGGCTAGACAGTGTTGTGAATATTAAGGCTCCATTGCTTCAAGGAGGAGAGTAAGTGTTATTTTTACGTTTACCATTATGGAGCTGGTGTGCAGTGACAATATTGCTACCATTGAGCATCTCTCTCTATATAGCTTTGCCTTATTATCAGGTAGAGCAGCAAGATAGCGAGTCCTTTGCTCCAACTTATACTGTTTTGGAATACCCTGAGTTTGAAACAGAAAAATTACCGATGAGAGTGAATGGTTTTTCGTTAACATCATCAAATAACGAGAATATTCCGTCAGGAGTTAATTCAACACTACATGACACCTCTAAAGTAGTGGAGAGAAAGAATAACCCAGAACTTGATATTGCTGATCTAGACTTGTCTGGCTTATCTCCAGAGTTAGCCGCACGTTTTGAGTTTGTCTTGAATGAACCAATAGAGGAGCAAGAAGCGCATGTGGTATCTAAAGATATAGATCAAGCATCTTATTTAGAGTTAGATAAAAGGGGCTCTCAACTTATAGGGCGTTTACCTCCATTGAACTTTCAAACTCATAACTACACCTCAAAACCAAGTCGTCGTTGGGTAAAAGTAAACGATAAAGAAGTCAATATCGGTGGGAGTATTTCAAATGGAGTTATATTATTAGAAATTAACCCAAGAGATGTAGTGATTGAATTTCAAGGAAAAAAAATAGAAGTTCCCGCTTTGTATGAGTGGAAGGGGTGAGGGTAACTTCGGAAGGTTAGATATAAAAAAGCTCAGAACGAATCTGAGCTTTTTTTACATCAATATACTGATTAAGACCAACCGTTTGGTTTCTTTTTGCGACTAGGGATCATATGAGGCAGTAATAAACCGAACAATAGACCAAGACCTGCAACACCGCCACCGTACATAAAGTATTTAAGCAGTAAATCTTCTTTTTGCGTATCTAGTTTTGCGCGTAACTCACGAACTTCAGATTGAGAGCTAACTAGTTGATTATTTACATCGCTATAGCTTTGCTCTAAATCTTGCATTTGTTGATTACGTTGAGTCAAACTATCAGCTAACCCTGCTTTCTCATCATTTGCTGCTTTACGAGCATTAGCCAGTTGTGTTTTTACTGACGTAAGTTCAGCTTCAACTTTAGGTAAGCGTTCACCAAGACCAGCTTGACGAGAGATAAATTTAGTTTCAACCCAACCTTTGCGGCCTTTAGAGTCAATGATCTGTGTGAAACCAGACCCTTTATTTATTGATAGTTGACTAATGCGGTCACCCGCGTTGACACTACCAATAATTTTATATTGGTTACTAGGGCCTGAGTGCATATAAGTAAATAGGTTATCTGATATATAACGAGTTTGAGCTTGTGCTGGTGTAGCAATAGCCCAAGCCAGTAGAATTAGACTAATAAAATGCTTCACAATACTATTCCTTTGAAAATTGGTCTTGAATCGTCTAGCGTCGATTTGATTGAGAGCGCTTTATCATCGATTCGAATTAAGTTATAGATACTAAAAATATTTGGGCTTAGATGCAAGAAAAGAGGAGATTTTACTCTCCTCTTTGTGCAATTGTTTCAAAATTGAGTAGCTTATGCGCTAACGCCTACACCAAATATGGCTTGCATCATGTAATAGAATATAACCGCTAATAACGCACCAGCAGGAAGAGTTACAACCCAAGATGCTACGATATTACGTACCACACCTAAGTTTAATGCTCCAATACCACGTGCAAAGCCTACACCTAAAACAGCACCAACAAGAGTTTGTGTCGTTGAGATAGGTAGACCAGTACCTGATGCTAATACTACAGTAGAAGCTGTCGCTAACTGAGCCGCAAAACCACGACTAGGTGTTAGTTCAGTAATACCAGTACCTACTGTTGCCATTACTTTATGGCCTAATGTTGCAAGACCAACAACGATACCAATACCACCTAGAGGAAGGATCCACCAAGCGATAGATGTTTTTGAAGCGATTTCACCTAAATTTTCAACAGTTGAAACAACTGCTGATAATGGACCAATCGCATTAGCAACATCATTAGAGCCATGAGCAAATGCCATTGCACACGCGGTAATTACCATTAATGTACTGAAGATGCTTTCTACACCAGTAAAGCCACGGCTGTCTTTTTCATCATTTACAGTATTTGCAAATTTACGAGAAATATAAACATAGCCACCTACCATTACTAATGCAGAGAACGCAACAGAAGCAACCCATGCTTCACCGCTAGATAGATGAAGACCAACGTGCTTTAGACCTTTTTTGATAGTAACAAGTGCAATAACCATAGTGGTGATGAACATGTACACAGGAACAAAACGTTTCGCATTCATTAATGGCTTATCAGTATCAAATATCAGTCGTTGAGCACTGATAAAGATCATATAGGCGAAAATACCAGAGATAAGAGGTGTAATTAACCAACTACCAACGATACCTTGAACAGAAGCCCAATCAACAGCTTCTGTACCTACTGCAACACACGCAAAACCGATGATAGCACCGATGATAGAGTGGGTTGTTGATACTGGCCAGCCCATGTAAGAAGCAAGTAGTAACCACGTACCCGCAGCAAGAAGCGCTGACATCATGCCATAAACTAATACTTCAGGTTGGTGAGCGAAAAGAGAGGTGTCGATAACCCCTTTCCTAATTGTATCTGTAACTTCACCACCAGCAAGGTATGCCCCTGCAAATTCGAAGATCATAGCAATGATGATCGCTTGTTTTACTGTTAGTGCTTTAGACCCTACAGAGGTGCCCATCGCATTGGCTACATCATTGGCACCAATACCAATAGCCATAAGGAAGCCGAAGAAGGCCGCAACTAAAATAAGGGTCGTGCCGTAGTTAGCAAGAATATCCATTGTATTACCTGTTACTGAATCACAAACTTATGAGCGAGATAGCATTAGTTCTAAACGAGAACCAACACGCTGTGCTTGGTCGGCAATGCCGCCAACCCACTCAAGGATTTTATAAAGGAACATAACATCGATTGGGTTGTATTTGTGCTCGATGCTCATGAGTTGCTGGCGCAGTTGAATTTGCAATTCGTCAGTATCATCTTCAATGATATCTAGCTTATTGATCATCTCTGCTACCAAGGTGACTTCGCGTCCTTTAAAGCCAGTTTCTAATAGCTCATCCAGTTCGCTGATTACTTCTTGCGCTTGACTAGCCGCATCTAAACAACGTTGAACATAAGCTAAAAATGCTTCCTGCATAGAACTTGGAATTTCAAGTTGGCGACCAACAACGCGACCTGCGATGTCTTTAGCCAAATTTGCGAGTTTATCTTGCTGAGTTAATAGACCGAGCATATCAGTACGATCAACAGGCATGAATAACCCACGAGGAAAGTTTCAAACGAATTTCTCGTTTTAATACATCCGCTTCTTTCTCTAAATGAGAAATTTGAGCACGAAGTTCACTCGCTTTTTCCCAATCACCAGTTGCACACGTTTCGAAAAACGGAATAAGCAGTGAGCAGCATTCATTGACACAAACAACGTGACGCTGCAAAGGTTTCATTGGGGACTTTGCGAATAACCCCATAATAGTATTTACTGGCATGGTTTCTTAACCTATAAAACAAGTACCTAATGGTGAATTGTTAGACGATGGCCATAAAGGCGCGAATGTTAACCCAATCCCACTATCAATAAAACTACTTTAGATCATGGTTTGGGCATTATTTCTAGCTTGATACCGAACAGTTTAAGCCATATCCTTGGAAAGACAACGGTTATGAGGTCATTATGGAAACTGAAATAGAACTGAAATTTTTTGTTTTTCCTGAATTTGTAGACACAATTATAGATAAAATATCAGATGCTAAAGTCATAGAGCAGAGTTGCTTGAACCTAGGTAACATCTATTTTGATACTCCTGAACAGCATCTTCGAAAGCATGATACAGGGCTACGAATTCGTCGGTTTAATGATGAACGTATTCAAACATTAAAAACGGCGGGCCGTGTTGTAGCAGGATTGCACCAACGTCCAGAATACAATGCAGAGCATGATAGTGATGTTCCAAATGTTCATTTACACCCTAAAGATGCTTGGCCTGATGATATTGCTTTAGATGATCTTCAAGAGCAGCTTTTTCCTCTATTCTCAACCAATTTTATTCGCCAGCAGTGGCTTGTCGCTATGCCTGATGGCAGTGAAATTGAACTGGCTTTTGATCAAGGAGAAGTGGTTGTTGGTGAGAAAACGACACCTATCTGTGAGGTAGAGCTCGAGCTTAAGTCTGGTCAAACAGATGCACTATTTACATTAGCTCGCGATTTATGTAGCTCTGGTGGTATGCGTTTGGGAAACCAAAGTAAAGCGGCTAAAGGGTATCGCCTGGCGATGGATGCTCCTGCTGATAAGGTAAAACCACTAACTTTAGTTAGAACAGAATCATCAGACAGTGTTGAGACGTGTTTTGTTAACTCCTTAGAACACGCTTTATCTCATTGGCATTACCATGAGCAAATTTATATAGATACTCAAGATAAGTTTGCACTTCAAGAAATCCGTATTGCTATTGCCTTTTTAAGACAGATCTTTTTAGTATTTGGTGAAATGGTGCCAAAGCGCGCAAGTGAGTTGTTGCGTCAAGAATTAAAGTGGCTAGAAGAGAAACTTCATTGGTTGGATAAGTCAGAGCATCTAGATTATTTAATTGAAGAAAAAGGGAATGTACTTAGAAAGTTAGATGCACGTAAATTTCTCGTCGCTCGTTTAAAAGAGAGTGCTGCTGCATTACCTAATGAAGATGAAATGCTTTCATTATTGATGTCTGATCGTTATTGCAGTTTATTGTTGGATTTAAGTCGTTGGATTTTAACGCGAGATTGGCAACCGTTTTTAGATGATAAAAAACGTCAAGTACTCCAAGAGTCGATAGATAGCCATTCAGGTATTTTACTCGATCGGACATGGGAATCGTTAGACGCTGCATTTTCCTCTTCAAATCAGCTACTGCCTGTTGATTACTTTAAGCAAAAAATGCGCTTACGTCGAAACTTAATGACAGGAACTTGTTTTGCTCTTATTTATGATGATGAGAGAAGAAAAGGTTTCCGCTTACCTTGGCTTGATTTATTGCAAGGCATTGATGACTTGATGAGTTTAGAGCCATTGAGAACTCGAGTTGAGCTATTGGAAAATGAAGAGGAACGTGAACAACTAGAACGTTGGCTTCTTCGCCAAGAGCGTTCAATTTTACATGCTATGGAGCAAACTCGTAAAGCAGGGCTAGAGTATCCTCCTTATTGGCAGTAATTTTCGTTAGTTAATAGATAGTGATTTAAAAGAAGAGAGGTTATTACTTCTCTTTTTTATTTTTTATTTGTTCTAATCCTTTTAGGATTTCGGCTTGCTGCTGTAAAATTTGATTGAGCTTCTCATCTCGATCATGCTGTTCTTTTTGTTCGTGTTTTTTTTGTTCAATCTGTGATGGTTCGGTAATGATGGAGGTGATTAAGCCTGAGATCATACCGAAAATACCAACACCAGATATAATGATGATTACGGCTAACATTTTACCTGCCACTGTCACAGGATAGTGGTCACCATAGCCAACGGTTGATATTGTCACAAAAGCCCACCATAACGCATCTCCTGCGGTTTGAATGTTAGCCTCTGGATCTGGACCTTCAAACATTAGCATAAAGACAGAACCTAGTGAAATAAGGGTAACCATCAAAACTAAAATCGATGCAATCGTGGCTTCTTTTCTGTTTGATTGCAGCTGCTTTAAAAGAGACTGGCTAGATCGCAGCAGACGGAAAACTCGCAAAATATGGAATACACGTGCATACCGGACTGGTTCAATAATTGGAATGCTGGCAATAAAATCAACCCAATGCTCTTTTAAATATTGAACTCGTTGCTTACTACGAAAGAGATCAATAGATAACTGGAAGAGAAAGAGCGCACAAATAATGGTGTCGAGTGTGATAAGCATGGCTCGACTGTTGTGATCCAGTGGTGCGAACAGCAAGCTTGAGATCACAATTAATGATAAAAACGATAATACCAATGACATTAAGCTCATAGGGTGAAGGTCAATTTTGTTATTATTCATATTAATTATTTATGTACTTCTGCCGTTGTAATGTAGATGATGTCTAGTTGGGTGATATGACTTTGTATCATGCACTAAAAAAATTAATTCTGAAAGTAATGAGGGAAAGTATGACAACAATAGCGTTTAAGCCATGGGAAAGGTTAGTGACTGATGTAAAGTTGGTTCCTAAACTAATCCTATTAATGGTGTTTAGTACTGTGCTTTTAGTTACTAAGCAGCTATGGGATGCGAATACTTTTTACCAATCGGTTATTACGATTCAGAAAGAACGAGCGCAAGAATCAGCGATTGCTAATGCAGAACTTATCAATGGTATTTTAAATCATAAACCTGGCGGTAAAGAATTGGCAGGTGAAGCTATCTCCATTCAATCAAAAGCTTGGACTGAAGGTAATTACATTTATGTAATTGATCGTGAAAGCGGCAAAGTGTTTGGACACAGCAGAGCACAATCAATCTCTTCTTTATCGGATTCTATTGATAATGGCTCTTCATTAAAGCAAATGCTTGGAAGCCTATCGTCTCAAGAAGCTTATTCAATTAATGATTACACTCGTTATGAGTTTGCTAAGAAAGTACCGAACCATAACTGGGTAGTTGTCGCATCTCAAAGTGCAGAGAGTGCAGAGCAATATTATCAAGACTATTTAGTTCAGGTGATCTGGCAAACCTTGGCAATGATTGTTGCTTTCATGGTTATCTTACTGAGTGCATCAAGTATCATGCTACGTCAAATGAAGTATTTAAATACTTCAATGAAACAGATTGCAGGACAAAACCTTTCAGAACCAGTAGAAATGAACTGTAAAGATGAGTTTGGTGATTTAGCAAGAGAGCTAAATAAAACACGTTTACAGTTGAAATCGGTAGTAGAAGCACAATTGTCAGCATCGCAAGAGTTAGCAGGGTTAACAGAAGTGATGACGATTAGCATGGAAGGAACAAAAGAAGCAGCACAAGAAGAGTTTGCTGAAATTGACCAACTGGCAACAGCGATGAGCGAGATGAGCTCAACAGTGCAAAATGTAGCGGATAATGCACGTAATGCATCTGCAGGAACCGAGCAAGCACAAGCGCAAGCTAAAGTAGGCCAAGAGTTTGTTGAAGGTACGATTGTTAAAATTCAAGCCTTATCTGGTGATATTGCCGCTTCTGCTGAAGTGGTGAATCAAGTTGAAGAACGCGTTGTTTCGATTAGCTCAGTGGTTGAGACTATTCGTGGGATTTCAGAACAAACGAACTTACTGGCATTGAATGCGGCGATTGAAGCGGCTCGTGCCGGTGATGCTGGTCGTGGTTTTGCTGTGGTTGCAGATGAAGTAAGAAATCTAGCACAGAGTACACAAGGTGCAACGGTTGAGATCCAAGAGATGATTACTCAGTTACAAAACAGTGCTAATCAAGCTGTCGATCTGATGGAAAAAAGTGTGGTTGAAGCCGCTGAAGGTGTTGAGCTAGTAACAAATGCGGGAACAGAGTTAGAAAGTATTGTAAACCAAGTGAATAATATCAATGAAATGAATTTCCAGATAGCAAGTGCCGCCGATCAACAAAGCAGTGTTGCCACTGAAATGGATCAAAACTTAGCGAATGTTCGTGAGCTGGTGGAAGCGTCGGTTATGGTAATGACTGAGCTAACTGAAACTTCAGAAGAAATGCAGCAAAATGCAGAAGAATTAGAAGCCAAAATGAAAGTATTTAAGATTTAATTCATCTTACTTTGATCTTATTAACGCCTGCACTCTGTTGTAGGCGTTTTTGTTTGCGGCTAAAACTAAATTTTGGCACAGTATAAGCAGTTTGATTCGTTCGTTTAGTGTAACGAACATCATGGAATTTTTGATAAGGAATATCATGTCTTTGCCATCATCATTAAGCTCGTTAGCTGAGCGTCGTCATCAAGAGTTAACTCACCTTAATCATATTCAAGCTTGGCCAGAGTCTTTACAGCAATCGCTGCTAATTGCACTTGGCTGTAGTGATTTTTTACATGAAGCTTTTCAGCAAGATGAATATTTGTGTCAGTATTTTCCTAGTATGTTTGATGAGAGTGATCGCAGCGAAGATTACCGTTCTCGATTACAAGATAATTTATCAAAATGCAGTGATGAAAATGGATTAATGCGAGAACTTCGATATTTTCGTCGCAGAGAAATGGCTTATATTGCATGGCGAGATTTTACTCATGAGTATTTCCCTCGTTGTGATTGGTCTTTAGAAGTAAGCTTATCTCATTTGTCTTTATTAGCTGAAGCTCTAATCGTGGAGTCATATCAATGGCTGTATAAACAAGCCTGTATTGATTGGGGAACCCCGAAAAACGCACAAGGTGAAGAGCAACCTATGCTTATCATTGGGATGGGAAAATTGGGTGGTGGTGAGTTAAATTTCTCTTCAGATATCGACTTGATTTTTACTTATCCTGAAAATGGAGAGACGGAAGGTGCACGCCGCAGTATTGCTAATGCACAGTTCTTTACTCGCTTAGGGCAAAAAATTATTAAAGCGTTAGATCAAACAACCTTTGATGGGTTTTGTTATCGCGTTGATCTACGTTTACGTCCTTTTGGTGAGAGTGGACCTTTAGTGATGAGCTATGCGGCTTTAGAGGATTATTACCAAGAGCAAGGTCGAGACTGGGAACGCTACGCGATGATCAAAGCGCGTGTTATGGGTAAGGAAACCTACAGTCATTATCAAGAACTGCGTCAAATGTTACGCCCATTTGTTTTCCGTCGTTACATTGATTTTGGTGCGATTCAAGCGTTGCGTCGTATGAAGTCGATGATCACTACTGAAGTTCGCCGTCGTGGATTGAACGATAATATTAAACTTGGTTCAGGTGGAATTAGAGAAGTTGAATTTATTGCTCAAGTATTCCAACTTATCCGTGGTGGTCGGGAACCTTCTTTACGTGGCCGAGGGTTATTAGAAACATTAGACGCGATTAAAGAATTGGGGCAGTTATCAGTTCAAGAGGTGGATAATTTAACGACGGGTTATTGTTTCTTACGTCGTTTAGAGAACTTACTACAAGCGATTGGAGATAAGCAAACTCAGACATTACCAATGGACGAGAGAGATCAATCTCGCCTTGCTTTTGCAATGGGAATGGCTGATTGGAATGAGCTCTATGATGCAATTCAACTGCAAATGAACACCATTCATGCTGTATTTGAAAATTTGATCGGTGATGATGAAGATGAATCTGAAAGTAGCATTGATAAGTCGTATGTTGAGCTGTGGGATATGGCGCATAACCCTGAAGTACTTGAGAATATTTTACAAGAACTGAACGCTGAACAAGCGGAGCAACTGACCCGTCATATTATTGAATTCAAAGGGGATTTGAAGAAAAAAACATTAGGGCCTAGAGGGCGTGAAGCGATCACTCACTTAATGCCTAAATTGTTCAGTATTGTGATTAGCCGAGAAGATGCAAGTGATACCTTACCGCGCTTAACTAAGCTTATCCAAGCCATTGCCACCAGAACGACTTATCTAGAGCTGCTTGATGAGCACAGTGGTGCATTGCAGCATTTAGTTCGCTTATGTGCAGCAAGCCCAATGGTTGCAGAGCAATTAACTCGTTACCCAATATTATTGGATGAATTATTGGATATAAATCAACTTTATAACCCAATTGAGTTGAGCCAATATAAAATTGAATTGCATGAATTTCTTGCTCGTATCCCTGAAGATGATATGGAACAGCAGATGGAGGCTTTACGCCAATTTAAGCAAGTCTGTTTATTAAGAATAGCAGCTTCAGATATTGCTGGTGGACTCTCTTTAATGAAAGTAAGTGATCACTTAACCTACTTATCGGAAGCTATAGTTGAGTCGGTAGTAAATCAAGCGTGGTTACAGGTGACTGAGAAGTTTGGTGAACCAACTCATCTTGAAGGTCGAGACAGTAAAGGCTTTGCTGTGATCGGGTATGGCAAGGTTGGTGGCTGGGAATTAGGCTATAACTCGGATCTTGATATTGTCTTTATGCATGATTGCGATACGAATACTTACACTAACGGAAAAAAAGAAATTGATGGTCGTCAGTTCTATCTACGGTTAGCACAACGAATTATTCATATTTTCTCTGTACGTACCTCTTCTGGTATTTTGTATGAAGTGGATACTCGTTTGCGTCCATCAGGCGCATCAGGGTTATTAGTTAGTACTAGTGAAGCGTTTGATGAATATCAACGAGAAGATGCATGGACTTGGGAGCATCAAGCCTTAGTTCGTGCTCGTATGATCTATGGTGATAGCGCGCTACAATCGGCGTTTAATACAACGCGCCATGATATTCTTTGTTTAGCGAGAAATGAGAAAAAATTGCAGCAAGATGTCGCTGAGATGCGAGAAAAAATGCGAGGTCATTTAGGCGGAAAAAAAGCAGGACGCTTTATGCTTAAACAAGATGCAGGTGGTATTACTGATATTGAGTTTTTAGCACAGTATTTAGTTTTGAATCACAGTCATCAAGCATCTAAGCTAACTCGCTGGTCTGACAATGTTCGTATTTTTGAAAGCTTTGCTGAGCAGAATGTAATGAGTGAAGAGTTATCTCAATCATTAATTCATGCTTATTGTGTAATGAGAAATGAGATCCATCATCGTAATTTATTAGGCTTCGATGCAGATGTTGCTGATACTAGCTTTGATGAAGAACGAAGAGCGGTAGTAACTGCTTGGAATCACTGGTTTAGTTAGTAAGTATTACTTAACTATTCGTTTACTATTACTAAGTTGGCGCAGAACTTGTGTAAATGCTACCATTTGACACAGAATATTTTTATAAACAGTCTGAACCAATAGTGGTGGAAATTTACTGTTTATTACCCGGAGAAGAAAATGAAACCTACACTGCCTAATTATGAACAATCCGGTGTATTGATTATTGGTGACGTAATGCTTGACCGCTATTGGGGTGGTCCAACAAATCGTATTTCACCAGAAGCACCAGTACCAGTTGTAAAGGTCGATAATATTGAGGAGCGTCCAGGCGGTGCTGCCAATGTAGCGATGAATATTGCTGCGCTAGGTGGCGATGCTCACCTTGTAGGTTTAGTTGGTGATGACGAACCAGCAAAGGCGTTAACAGCGACGTTGAACTCACTGAAAGTACATTGTGATTTTGTTTCTCTTCCTGACTTTCCTACGATTACAAAATTGCGAGTAATGAGTCGTGGTCAACAGCTCCTTCGTCTTGATTTTGAAGAGAGTTTCCATGATGTCCCTGCTGAACCCCTTATTAGTCGTATGCAAGCGACGTTATCAAAAGTAAAAGCAGTTGTATTGTCTGATTATGCTAAAGGCGCACTAGAGCATGTGCAACTAATGATTCAAGAAGCACGTAAAGTTAATGTTCCTGTATTTATCGATCCGAAAGGTGCAGATTTTGAACGCTACCGCGGTGCGACATTATTAACGCCAAATATGCTTGAGTTTGAAACGGTTGTAGGAAAAGTAAAAGATGAAGATGATTTGGTGGTTAAAGGCCAACAAATCATTGAAGATTTTGATTTTGAAGCGTTATTGGTAACACGAAGTGAGCATGGTATGACTTTACTTCGTCGTGATATGGAACCATTGCATTTACCAACACTTGCTCGTGAAGTCTTTGATGTTACTGGCGCTGGTGATACAGTTATTTCTGTATTGGCGGCATCAGTCTCAACAGGTAAACCACTAGATGAAGCGTGTGCATTAGCTAATGCTGCTGCAGGTGTTGTAGTTGGTAAGCTTGGCACATCAACACTATCAACGATTGAACTCGCTGAAGCGATTCATGGAAGCCAAGATTCTGGTTTTGGTATCATCAATGAAGAATTACTAATTAGTGCAGTGAAGCAAGCTCGTGCTCGTGGTGAACGAGTGGTAATGACGAATGGTTGTTTTGATATCTTGCATGCTGGTCATGTCTCTTATTTGAATCATGCAGCAGAATTAGGTGATCGCTTAATTGTAGCGGTTAACACCAATGAATCAGTACAGCGTTTGAAAGGCCCTGGTCGTCCTATTAACCCAACGGATCGTCGTATGGCGGTATTGGCTGGTTTAGGTGCGGTAGATTGGGTTGTACCTTTCTCTGAAGATACTCCACAACGCTTAATCTCAGCGGTATTACCAACGATGTTGGTGAAAGGTGGCGATTACGCGATGGAAGATATTGCAGGTGGAGCAGAGGTGATTGCCGCTGGTGGTGAAGTAAAAGTCTTGAATTTTGAAGATGGCTGTTCAACCACTGGTATTATTGAAGCGATTAAAGGTGGTAGAGGCTAGTTGAAACTAGGCACAAATAGCTAGTTACCTTTGAATCTACATAAAAAAGCCACATTATTAAAGTAATGTGGCTTTATTTATTTTAGCTTATTTAGCTTATTTAGCTTGAGTTGTTTTACTCGCTTTTAAGCCCATATTGATATCTACAACATCTTGCTCACTTAATGTACCTACTGCTTGTTTTAGCTGTAGTACACTCAGGATGTAATCGTAACGAGCATTTGCTAGGTTACGGTTAGCATCGAATAGACGGCGAGTAGAATCTAGTACATCAACAATAGTACGAGTACCAACATCAAAACCAGCTTCAGTTGCTTCTAATGCAGAATTTGCAGAAATAACCGTTTGTTCATAGGCTTTTAAAGCACCAATAGAAGCATTGATGTTGTTGTTGTAAGCTCGTACATTTCTTGTCACATCACGGTAAGTCGCTTCTAAATCTTGGCTAGCAGCAACATATTTGAACTGAGCTTGATTTGTTTGTGAAGTAATGTTGCCACCAGTATACAGTGGAACAACTAAGTTGATGCCTGCATTGATGTCACTAGCATTGTAATCTTGAGCACTATTACTTTGGTCTGTGTAGTTATAACCAGCATCAAGCGTTAGTGATGGCATGTGACCAGAGCTTGCTAAAGAGATATTATCTTTAGCTACATCAGTACTGATACGAGCAGCTAATAAGCTTAAGTTCTTTTGTTGCGCTTCATCAATTAAGCTATCTGATGATTGTTCAGATGGGCTTGCAGAGAAGCGATCAGTGTCGAGTACGCTTAGTTCTGTGTGGCCTTGGCCTGTGATCACACGAAGTTCTTCATAACTGTTTACCAATTGGTTTTCAGTCAGTACTTCGTTTGCCAATACGCTATCGTATTGTGCTTGTGCATCATGAACATCGGTAATTGCAGATAAACCAACATCGAAACGTTGTTTAGTCTGCTCTAATTGACGAGCAACGGCTGCTTTTTCTGCACGAACAAACTCTAGGTTATCGTTGGCACGCAGAACATCAAAGTAGGCTTGTGCCACACGTAAAATTACACCTTGCTGTTCAGCAGCATAAGCAGAATCGGCTTGACGAGCACTTTTTTCTGCAATATCTAAGCTTACCCAGCTTGAACGTTGGTAGAGTTCTTGGGATAAAGAAACGCCAGCATTCAAACGATCATTTTCACGAGAGTCCATATCACTTCGTAGGATATTGTAACCCGCAGTTAAATTAATCTGAGGTAATAACGAACTTTGTGAAGAGTTGACCGCTTCAAAAGCTGCGTCTTTATTTGCAGCAGCTCTTAGTAATTGAGGGTCATTTTCTTTAGCTTGGTTATACACTTGTGCAAGGTCATCAGCAGCAGCTAAAGAGCTGAAACTACCTAGTGCGATACCAATAACAAGTGGAAGCAGTTTTCTCATTGTGGTCAGTCCTGCAAAATTGTTTTATATAATATAGTTCATAGAGTGTACCTTATCTCTCTATACCCTGGCTGTGAAAGATTACGTTTTTTTACGTTCTGTTGATTTATATTATAGTAATATTGTGGAAAGCTTCTAAAAAAATGTAAGCATTATCATAAAAGTTGAGTTAATGAATTGTTGCTCTTATCGATGAATGATAAAACAGAGCGACAAATGAAGGAGAGCTACATGACAGCACCATCAAATACGCAATTAAATAATCAATTTACTTCTGATGATGTTGAACTTTTGTCAAAAATATCACTTTATGATGGCTTTTTTAAAATGACAAAAGTTAGTTTTCGCCATCAATTATTTAAGGGTGGTTGGAGTGAAGTTATAGAAAGGGAGTTGTTTGAGCGCGGCCACGCAGTCGCTTTATTACCTTATGATCCTATTACCGATAGTGTTGTGTTAATTGAGCAAATTCGAGTAGGTGTTTTAGGTTCTGATTCCCCTTGGCAATATGAAATTGTTGCAGGAATGATAGATAAAGGTCAATCAGCAGAACAAGTTGCTATTCGAGAAACACAAGAAGAAGCTGGCATTAGTGTTTCTAATTTAGAGAAAATAACTCATTTTTACCCATCTTCTGGTGGTTGCACAGAAAGGCTCGATGTTTTTGTTGGACAAGTTGATGCGTCTAAAGCAACAGGTGTCCATGGATTAAAAGAGGAAGGGGAAGACATTCGAGTGCATGTTGTAACTCGAGAAGAGGCATATGCATTAGTTACTCGTGGTGTAATTGAGAATGCTGCCTCAATTATTGCGTTACAGTGGCTAGAATTGAATGTTTCGCGCCTGAGATTACAGTGGAATAGTAAATAACATGCGTAAATACCATGTTAATTTAGCAAGCTTAATGAGAGTTTATGAAACAAATTATGCTAAATTAGTCGCCCTATTACCAAAGAATGAAAAAATTGGGGCTGTTTTAAGCTATCAAGTGTGTTTACAGCAATACCAAATTAAAATAATAGAAGTAACGGTTTATACAACATTAGTTGAAGTTTATCAGATAGATGAGCAACCAATTTATCCTTTACCAAGGTTAACCGTACGACTTTATCATGACGCTAGAGTGGCTGAGGTGTGTGCTAGCCAACAGTTTTCATACATTAAAGCGAAATATGATTATCCAAATAAAAAAATGCTTCAAAAAGATGAGAAGCACCAATTAAACCAGTTCCTAAGTGACTGGCTGACGTTTTGTTTAAAAAATGGGATAAGCCAAGAGCCCATTTTTTTAGAAAAGAATTAAAAGGTTGTAGCTATTTTGCTCTCGGAAACATTACTTAATAATGAAGACAGCCCGATTAGGTTGTTACAAATAACAGATACTCATTTGTTTGCGCCCGAAGATGGTGCGCTTCTTGGCGTGCCTACCTTAAAAAGCTTTCGAGCTGTTGTTGATCAAGTTCAACAGCGTACGCCAGATTTTGATGCGATTTTAGCGACGGGCGATATATCTCAAGATCATACTGTACAGTCATATCAGCATTTTGTTGATGGTATTGAACCGCTAGAAAAGCCATGCTATTGGTTACCAGGAAATCATGATTATAAGCCAAGCATGAGTAATGTTTTGCCTTCTTCCCAAATTCAAGCGTGTGAGCATGTGCTTATAGGTCTGCATTGGCAGATTATTATTTTAGACAGTCAGGTTGTAGGTGTTCCTCATGGTTTACTATCATCAAAACAACTAATATTGCTCGATAATGCTCTTACTCAACATCCAGATCGCCATTCATTGGTATTACTGCATCATCATCCATTACCAGCAGGTAGTGCGTGGTTAGATCAACACCAACTAAAAGATAACCAAGATTTTTGGGATGTTCTTAATCAGCACAGTAATGTTAATGGCATTGTTTGTGGTCATATTCATCAAGAGCTTGATCGTAAGGTTAATGGCGTTCGTTTACTTGCGACCCCTTCAACTTGTGTTCAATTCCTGCCTGACTCTGATGATTTTGCATTAGATTCTCAAGCTCCAGGGTGGAGAACGTTTGAACTGTTTCCTAATGGTGTTATTGAGACTCAAGTTCATCGTTTAAATAACAGTGATTTTTCTGCTGATAGTGATGCCGGAGGATATTAGATGAAAAAGCCTAGTTTATTGCTTTATCTTCATGGCTTTAATAGCTCGCCATTATCCCATAAAGCACAGGTTATGGTGAGTTATTGTAAAGAATATCGCTCAGACATCCATGTAGTCGTACCTAAGCTGCCTCCTTATCCTCACGAGTCAGCACAATACCTAACCGCGTTAATTGAACAATATAAATCAGATTATCAAATAGGTTTAGTTGGTAGCTCACTAGGTGGCTACTTATCTACTTGGCTAAGTGAGCAATATGGATTTAAAGCAGTTTTGGTTAATCCTGCGGTGAAGCCTTATGAACTACTGGCTGATTATTTAGGTAAGCAAGTAAACCCATACTCCCAAGAAGAATATGTGTTAGAAGAAAAACACATGATAGAGCTGCTAGGATTGAGAGTTGACCAGATCCAATCACCAAATAGTTTATGGCTATTGCAACAAGAAGGTGATGAAGTTCTTGATTACCGTGAAGCGTTAGAAAAATACATTGGTTGTAAGCAGACAATAGAAAAATCGGGTGATCATAGTTTTGTTGATTTTGAGCGTTACCCTGAACAAATTATTCAATTTCTAAATTTATAGTTACTGTTTCTCTACTCGAGAGATACAGTATCTATACAATCTTTAATACAAAGCCACATATTTTAGGGGGAATGGAGCCCTTTGCTTGACTTTCCTCTCTCCCTTTCAGACTATGTGACAAATTTTAAGAAGCCTTCCGAGATATGACTGAACAATATAATGCAGGAGCCATAGAGGTTCTAAATGGCCTTGAGCCCGTTCGTCGCCGTCCTGGTATGTATACCGACACCGCTCGCCCAAACCATTTAGGGCAAGAAGTTATAGATAACAGTGTCGATGAAGCCTTAGCCGGACACGCGAAAAAAGTTGAAGTAATTTTACACGCAGATCAATCTCTTGAAGTGATTGATGATGGGCGTGGTATGCCTGTTGATATCCACCCGGTAGAGAAAGTGTCAGGTGTTGAACTGATCCTTTGTAAGTTACATGCTGGTGGTAAATTCTCAGGTAAAAACTACGAATTCTCAGGTGGTTTGCACGGGGTTGGTATCTCGGTAGTAAATGCCTTATCAAAGCGCGTAGAAGTCACTGTCCGTCGTGATGGTGAGATCTACGAAATTGCGTTTGAACATGGCGATAAAGTTTCTGATTTAACGGTTGTCGGCACCTGTGGCCGTCGTAATCGTGGTACTAGCGTACATTTCTGGCCTGATACAAGCTATTTTGATTCGCCGAAGTTCTCAGTTACTCGTCTTATTAATAATCTAAAAGCTAAAGCGGTATTATGCCCAGGGTTAGAGATTGTTTTTAAAGATAAAGTAAACGATAAAGAGCATCAATGGTGCTATGAAGATGGTCTTAAAGATTATCTTTTAGAAGGCGTGACTGGTTACACTTTATTACCAGAAGAACCTTTTACTGGTGCATTTTTAGGGAAAGGCGAAGCCGCAGATTGGGCGGTAACTTGGTTGCCTGAAGGTGGAGAACTGGTTTCTGAAAGCTATGTAAACCTTATTCCTACAGCACAAGGCGGTACGCACGTAAATGGCATGCGCCAAGGCCTTTTAGATGCAATGCGTGAATTCTGTGAGTTCCGAAATTTATTGCCGCGTGGTGTAAAGCTTACTGCAGATGATATTTGGGACCGTTGTGCTTACGTTTTATCTGTTAAAATGCAAGATCCTCAATTTGCGGGTCAAACTAAAGAGCGCTTATCTTCACGCCAATGTGCTGCATTTGTTTCTGGTGTAGTTAAAGACGCTTTCAGTTTATGGTTGAATGAAAAACCACAAATTGCAGAACTGATTGCTGAAGCTTGTATTGCCAATGCACACCGTCGTATGCGAGCAGCTAAGAAAGTTGTTCGTAAGAAGATTGCATCAGGCCCTACATTGCCAGGTAAATTGACAGACTGTTCAATTCAAGATTTAGCTCGTACCGAACTTTTCTTAGTGGAAGGGGACTCGGCGGGTGGTTCTGCGAAACAAGCGCGTGATCGTGAATTCCAAGCGGTAATGCCACTGCGTGGTAAAATTCTAAACACGTGGGAAGTATCGGCAGACCAAGTATTAGCTTCCCAAGAAGTTCATAACATTTCAGTCGCGCTAGGTATTGACCCTGACTCAGACGATTTATCAGGCTTACGTTACGGTAAAGTTTGTATCTTAGCCGATGCCGATTCAGATGGTCTTCACATTGCGACTCTTCTATGTGCGTTATATCTGAAGCACTTCTCTTCTTTAGTTCGTGCCGGTCACGTTTATGTGGCAATGCCACCTTTGTATCGTATTGACTGTGGTAAAGAAGTCTTTTATGCCCTTGATGAAGCAGAAAAAGAAGGCGTTCTAGATCGCTTAAGCAATAAACGCGCAAAAATAAACGTACAACGATTTAAAGGATTGGGTGAGATGAACCCACTTCAACTTCGTGAAACGACCATGGATCCAAATACTCGTCGTCTGGTTCAATTAACCATTGATGACGATGAAAAGACCAATGAAATGATGGACATGCTTTTAGGCAAGAAACGTGCAGACGATCGTCGTGCTTGGCTACAATCTAACGGCGATCAGGCAGAGGTATAACAAATGAGTGCAGAAATGTCCTTAGAAGGTGTTGAACAGCTTCCGTTACGCAAGTTTACAGAAGACGCTTATCTAAACTACTCCATGTACGTAATCATGGATCGCGCATTACCTTATATTGGTGATGGCTTGAAACCCGTTCAACGTCGTATTATTTATGCGATGTCAGAGCTTGGTTTATCTGCGAATGCAAAATACAAAAAATCGGCACGTACGGTTGGTGATGTATTAGGTAAGTACCACCCACATGGTGACTCTGCTTGTTATGAAGCGATGGTACTAATGGCTCAACCGTTCTCTTACCGCTACCCACTGGTAGATGGTCAGGGTAACTGGGGTGCGCCGGATGACCCGAAATCGTTCGCAGCAATGCGTTATACCGAATCAAAATTATCGAAGTTTGCTGATGTATTGCTTGGTGAAATAAGCCAAGGTACGGTTGAATGGCAGCCAAACTTTGATGGCACGATGAAAGAGCCAAAGATCTTGCCTGCACGTCTTCCTCATATATTGCTGAATGGCATCATGGGCATCGCGGTTGGTATGGCGACAGATATTCCACCTCATAATGTACGTGAAGTGGCGAATGCAACCGTACACTTATTGGATAATCCTAAAGCTGACTTAGATGAAGTGATGAACTTTATCCAAGGGCCAGATTACCCAACTGAAGCGGAAATTATTTCATCTCATACTGATATTAAGAAAATTTATCGCACTGGTCGCGGCAGCATTAAAATGCGTGCGGTATGGCATAAAGAAGGCAGTGATATTGTTATTACTGCATTGCCACATCAAGTATCAGGCAGTAAATTATTAGAACAAATTGCAAGCCAAATGCGAGCGAAGAAACTACCTATGGTAGAAGACCTTCGTGATGAGTCAGATCATGAGAACCCGACTCGTATCGTGATTGTTCCGCGCTCAAATCGTATTGAAGCTGAGCCATTAATGAATCATCTATTTGCTTCTACGGATCTTGAAAAAAGCTTCCGTGTGAACCTAAATATGATTGGTTTGGATTTACGTCCACAAGTTAAAGGCTTGGTTAGCATTCTTAATGAGTGGATTGAATTCCGTCGCACGACAGTTCGTAAGCGTTTACAACACCGTCTTGATAAAATCTTAGCTCGTTTGCATATTTTAGATGGTCTATTAGCTGCGTATTTGAATATCGATGAAGTTATCGAAATTATTCGTACTGAAGATAATCCAAAGCACGAGTTAATAACGCGCTTTGATTTGTCTGAAATTCAAGCGGAAGCCATTTTAGAGATTAAACTTCGTCAGTTAGCCAAACTGGAAGAGATTAAGATCCGTGGTGAGCAAGATGAGTTAGCGAAAGAGCGTGATCAACTTGAGAAATTATTAGGTTCAGAGCGTCGTTTAAGTACGTTAATTAAAAAAGAAATTTTAGCGGATGCTGAGAAATTTGGTGATGATCGCCGTTCTCCATTAATTGAACGTGAAGAAGCCAAAGCATTAACTGAGCGTGATTTAATTCCAAGTGAAACCATTACAGTTGTTCTTTCCGATAAAGGTTGGATCCGTCATGCTAAAGGGCATGAGGTTGACCCAACAACGCTAAACTATAAGTCAGGTGATAAATACCTAGCTCATGCGAGAGGTAAGAGTAATGCTCCTGCCGTCTTCATGGGCAGTAACGGTCGAAGTTACGCATTGGAATCGCATACTTTGCCTTCAGCCAGAAGCCAAGGTGAGCCAATTACAGGGCGATTGAATATTACGGCTGGCAGCCAAATAACTCATGTTGTTATGGGTGAAGAAGAACAGTCGTGGTTAATCAGTTCAGATGCAGGTTATGGCTTTGTTTGTAAAGGCAGTGATTTATTGTCTAAGAATAAGAATGGTAAAACGTTACTTACGCTTCCTGAAAGTGCTTTAGTTATGAACCCTGAGACTGTTTCTGATTTAGACCGTGATGAGATTCTAGCTATTACTAATGAAGGCCGAATGCTTTTATTCCCTATTAAAGACTTACCTCAACTAAGTAAAGGTAAGGGTAATAAAATCATTAATATTCCGGCGGCCCGTTCTAAATCTCGTGAAGAGTTTTTATCTCATTTATTATCGTTACCACAAGGTGCAACTATTACCTTGTATGCAGGTAAGCGTAAGTTAGGTTTGAAACCAAGTGATTTAGATAACTTCCGTGGTGAACGTGGTCGTCGTGGTACTTTGTTGCCAAGAGGGTTGCAACGAGTGACTCGTATTGATGTTAATGGCGAAAGTACTTCGGTCGAAGTGGAAGATAAAGAGTAACGATTAAGTTCGATATTTATATATCAAAATAGCGCATGAGAATGCGCTATTTTTTCAGGCTATTTTTGTTCAAGAGTCTTAACTTGAAGGGTCAGCTTCAATCGTGACGCTAATTGTTTGAGCAATACCTTTGCGGATAATATCAATATTTACGTCAGTTCCCGGACGAAGCTCAGTCACAATATCAATGACACTTTGTCGATTAATCACACTTTTACTATCAATACTTGTAATGATATCTTGCGCTACAATCCCACTCTTTTCTGCTGGACTATTGGGTGCAACACCTAATACTAAAATACCTTTAATGTTATCGGCATTCATTAGTCGAGCCATTGCTGGGTTTATATCTCGACCGTCTATTCCTATATATCCACGAATTACTTGACCATCAGCAATCAATCGACGCATGATCTTATCAGCGAGACCATAAGGAATAGCAAAAGATATTCCATAGGTTTCTAACTCTGTTGCTTGTTGAAAGGAAGCGGTGTTAATACCCACAAGCTCACCTCGAGTATTCACTAATGCACCACCAGAGTTCCCTCTATTGATAGCGGCATCTGTTTGAATTAAGCCTTGCCTACCATCAGAACTTAATGCGGCTCGTCCAGTCGCTGAAATAATACCGAAAGTAGTGGTCTGTCCTAGGTTGTAAGGGTTGCCAATGGCTAATACCACATCACCAATATCAGCTTGATAATTTGGATTTAGAGGAATAACAGGAAGGTTAGCATCTTGGATTTGCAAGACAGCTAAATCTGTACGTTTATCTTTACCAATTAGCTGAGAGTTAAACAACCTTCCATCTTGTAGAGCGACAATGACTTGGTCTGCATCAGCTACTACATGATAATTAGTAATGATATAACCTTTGTCACTAACAATTACCCCTGAGCCTAGCCCTTCAGTATCTAGACGTAATCGGTCTTCGTTATTATATTTTCTTATATAGATATTTACGACTGCAGGAGCTGCACGGCGAACAGCGTAATTAAATGAAATTTGATTATTAATATGTTGAGGAACTTGTTCTATTTGGTTTGATTCAGAAATAACAGAAGATCGCAGATTAGGAAATGCGAGTAACAGTATAGCTGCAGTAGCGGTACCGATAATAGCTGAGCGCAATAAGAATGAAAGCATTGCCTTCCTAACCTTGAAAAATAAAACAATAATTGGCTAGGATAACACTGAACGTTATTAAAAAGTAGAGATGCTCAATAAGCACTCGAGTGAGTACTTATTGAGGCTTTATATTACTTTATGGTTAGGCGATTTTTTCTTCTTTTTTATCTATGTTAGCTTTATCTGGCACGTCGTCATTTAGCAAGCCTGTTGCGTCATTAGCGTAATCTTTAGGTTGCTTGTCTATTTCTGCTTTAATATGAGCAACTTTTTTATTTAACTCTGGTGATAAGGTCATTTCATCTAAACGAGAAGAAAATGGATTATCTTGCTTTGGCTGATTTGGCATTAGTTCTTTAGATGTCGATGCCATGTGGTCATACATCTTGTTAAAATCTTTTGCTAACGCCTCTAGCATTGTTGCGCTAGTAGCAAAGTGGTCTACTAGTTCTTGACGGTATTGCTCAAGTTCATACTTAGATTTTTCTAAATCTTGCTTTAATGATTTTTGCTGTTTGATACCAGGGACAGTAATTCGAGAAATTAACAAACCAATAATAATACCAGCGGCTAAGCCAACTAAGGCATAGATCCAAGCCATGAAGTACTCCTTAACATGTTTATATAGGATGAGTAGGTATAACTGTGAGTTAGCCCACTCATTTGCTGTGTTGAGATCATGCTACTATGAAGACAGTCAATCAACAAAAGAAAAGATTAAAACTGATGACCCCATTAGAAAAATATCATAGCGACCTAACGCAGGACGGTTTTCATCATGACAGCGCTCAACAAAATGCTGTAGAACACTTAGATGAGTTATATCGACGCATATTGGCATCAAAAGTTCCTCAAACTGAGGTTAAAAAATCGTGGAGGCACTTTTTTAAAAAAGTGAAACCGCAGAAACTAACCCCAGAAAAAGGACTTTATTTCTGGGGTGGTGTAGGCCGAGGTAAAACCTATTTAGTTGATACCTTTTATGACTCTTTGCCGACAGAACGAAAAATCCGAGTTCATTTCCACCGCTTTATGCAACGTGTGCACGATGAGCTTAGGGATCTGAACCATCAAGCTGACCCTTTACTTTTAGTTGCGGATAAATTTAAACAAGAAACGGATATTATCTGTTTTGATGAGTTCTTTGTGTCGGATATTACAGACGCAATGATCCTCGCTACTTTATTGGAGGCCTTATTTGACAGAGGGATCAGTTTAGTTGCTACATCAAATATATTGCCTCAGGACTTATATCGAAATGGTTTACAACGAGCGCGTTTTCTTCCTGCTATTGCATTAATAGAAGAGCATTGTGAAATTGTGAATGTTGATAGTGGCATTGATTACCGCTTAAGAACTTTAGAGCAGGCTGAGATTTTTCATTTTCCACTAGATGAAAAAGCAGAACAGAATATGAAAACCTATTTTGAAAAGCTTACTTCTGAAAGTGAGTATAAACCAACAATGATTGAAATTAATCATCGACAACTAGAAGTCAAAGCTGAAGGTGATGGGGTAGTTCACTTTGATTTCTCGGCTCTTTGCGAAAGTGCTCGCAGTCAACATGACTATATTGAATTATCACGTTTGTACCATACGGTGCTACTTTCTAATGTCAAAGTGATGGGAGAGTTAAATGATGATGCCGCGAGACGCTTTATTGCTATGGTTGATGAGTTTTATGAACGAAACGTTAAATTAATCATATCAGCAGAGGTGGATTTAGCCCGTATTTATGAAAAAGGGCGTTTAACGTTTGAATTTAAACGCTGTCAGTCTCGATTGATTGAAATGCAAAGCCATGAGTACCTAGCAAAAGAGCATTTAGTTTAATCATTATTTATTTTATTTAGATAATTTAAAGGTCTTATTTGATGTGATGAGGGTCAAATTTCATTTTTTTTACTGTTTTTGCATAATATGTGAAATATCTTCAAAAAAAAGATGATTTTTTCTTCACACTTCCCTATAATCCTCCGACCCACCGTTACTGTACTGGCGTAATTGCCAAGAGTGCCAACCACTCGAAGGGGTGATGACTGGGCTCGAAAATATACAGTGGGAGCGAAAGCTCCTAATCAGTGAAATTATTTAATAACGGGTATCATTAGCATGAAAACTTTCGTTGCTAAACCAGCCGCTGTAAAGCGTGACTGGTATGTTGTAGACGCTGAAGGTAAAACTCTTGGTCGTATCGCAACTGAAATCGCATCTCGCCTACGTGGCAAGCATAAAGCAGAATACACTCCTCACGTAGATACTGGTGATTACATCATCGTTATCAACGCAGAGAAAGTACGCGTAACTGGTAACAAAGCAGCTGGCAAGATCTACTACCGCCACTCAGAGTTCCCAGGCGGTCTAAAATCTATTTCTTTCGAGAAACTGATCGATCGTAAACCTGAAATGGTTATTGAATTAGCTGTTAAAGGTATGCTACCACGTGGTCCTCTTGGTCGTGCTATGTACCGTAAACTTAAAGTTTACGCTGGCGCTGAGCATAACCACACTGCTCAACAACCACAAGTACTAGACATTTAATCGGGGATTATGGCAATGGCAGAGAATCAATACTACGGCACTGGTCGCCGTAAAAGCTCAGCAGCTCGTGTTTTTATTAAACCGGGTACTGGCAACATCGTAATCAACAAGCGTAGCCTTGATGTTTACTTCGGTCGTCCAACAGCACGTATGGTTGTTAACCAACCTCTAGAGCTAGTTGAAATGACTGATAAACTAGACCTATTCATCACTGTTTCTGGTGGTGGTATTTCTGGTCAAGCTGGTGCGATCCGTCACGGTATCACACGCGCTCTTATGCAATACGATGAATCATTACGTCCTGCACTACGTGCTGCTGGCTATGTTACGCGTGACGCTCGTTGCGTTGAACGTAAGAAAGTTGGTCTACGTAAAGCTCGTAAGAAACCACAATTCTCTAAGCGTTAATATTACGCTTACCAAGTGGCTTTGGTTTCAAAGCTACTTTGGTTATTGTGGAAAAAGCTCAGCATTTATGTTGGGCTTTTTTTGTTTTTGTGAGTTCAGCTACTCTTCATCACTTGAATTATCTTATCTTTTCTTCCCTTTTCTTCCGTCTCGCTTAAAAAAGTCTACCTAGTTCACAAATGTTGCAAAAAAGTAGCTTTACCTTGTCAAAAAGTAAGGTTTTCTTTATCATTTATGGGTTAAAACAACAGCATAATAATTATGAACGAATTCCTTGATCTGTTTTAGAGTTTAGAACATCAAAATTCTGTTGTATCACACCTTGAAAGTTAGCCGTAGCTCAAAAATGTATGGACATAATAAAAACTACATAAGAGCACATGGGAGAAAGTTGGATGAGCAATGCGCCAGTGAGTAATGGTCGACGTCGTTTCTTAACTGCAACAACAGCTGTTGTTGGTGGTTTAGGAGCAGCAGCGGTGGCCGTACCTTTTATTAAATCTTGGAATCCGAGTGCAAGAGCGAAAGCTGCAGGTGCACCGGTCGAAGTAGACATCAGTAAGCTTGAAGATGGACAGATGGTTCGTGTTGAGTGGCGAGGAAAGCCTGTATGGGTTGTTCGTCGTTCAGAAGCACTTCTACAGTCGTTGACAGAAATTGATGGACAACTTAGAGATCCATCTTCAGGAGAAGAACAGCAACCTGGATATGCACAGAATTCATATCGTTCAATTAAACCTGAAATATTTTTAGCCGTTGGTATTTGTACTCACCTTGGCTGTTCACCTACCTATTTACCAGACAGTTTTAGTGAGCAAGTCGAAGGGGTTAATTCTGGCTTCTTTTGTCCGTGTCATGGCTCTAAGTTTGATATGGCTGGTCGAGTATTTCAAGGTGTACCTGCGCCATTGAATCTTGTGGTTCCTAAACATATGTACCTTAGTGATACTCGAATCCTAATTGGGGTTGATGACGGAGGGGAGGCGTAATGCAGCCATTACTTGATTGGGTAGAAAAACGTCTACCCGCGATGAATGCTTATAAAAAGCATTTATCTGAATATCCGATGCCGAAAAACTTTAACTTTTGGTACTTTTTTGGTTCATTAGCGATGCTAGTGCTTGTTAACCAACTTGTGACTGGTATTTGGCTAACGATGAACTATGTTCCTTCTGGTGAAGGTGCATTTGCTTCTGTTGAATACATCATGCGCGATGTTGATTACGGTTGGTTGTTGCGTTATATGCACTCAACAGGCGCGTCAGCGTTTTTTGTTGTCGTCTACCTTCATATGTATCGTGGTTTGATTTACGGTTCTTACCAGAAGCCTCGTGAGCTCTTGTGGTTATTTGGTATGTTGATCTTCTTAGTTCTAATGGCTGAGGCGTTCATGGGTTACTTATTACCATGGGGTCAGATGTCATACTGGGGTGCTCAGGTTATTATTTCACTATTTGGTGCAATTCCAGTTATTGGTGATGACTTGACATTGTGGATCCGTGGTGATTATGTAATTTCAGGGGCGACGCTCAACCGCTTCTTTGCTCTGCATGTGATTGCATTACCTATTGTATTGCTGCTATTGGTTGTTCTACACGTACTTGCTTTGCATGAAGTTGGGTCAAATAACCCTGATGGTATCGAGCTGAAAATACCAAAAGCAAAAGATGATAAAGGTGACCATAAGACTCAATTTAAATTTCACGAATATTATACGACGAAATATAACATCATTGATTCTGTACCGTTCCATCCTTATGGCACAGTAAAAGATATGATCGGTGTTGCTGGCTTCTTGTTCTTCTTCTGTTATGTGCTGTTCTTTAACCCAGAGATGGGAGGGTATTTCCTAGAAGGACCTAACTTTGAAGCGGCAAATCCGCTGAAAACACCAGAGCACATTGCTCCTGTTTGGTATTTCACACCATTCTATGCAATTTTGCGTGCGGTACCAGATAAGTTAATTGGTGTTGCTGCAATGGGAGCGTCGATTGTTGTTCTGTTCCTTCTACCATGGCTAGATCGTTGTAAAGTACGCTCATATCGCTACCGTAGTAAGTTACACTTATTGAATATTGCCCAATTCACTATTAGCTTTATTGCTCTTGGTATTTTAGGTGCATTACCAGCAACGGCGTTGTATACGTTACTAGCACAAATATTCAGCTTAACTTACTTTATGTTTTTTGTTCTTCTGTTTGTTTACAGTAAAAATGAAGTGACAAAACCATTACCAGAGAGGGTGACATTCAAATGAGAAAGTTGATTTTAGTACTTTTTGCTTTGTTGCCGTCAATGGCAATGGCTGCTGGGGCTGGCGTTCCATTAGATAAAGCAAACAATGATATACGTGACCAAGCATCGCTTCAAAATGGTGCGAAGTTATTCATGAACTATTGTGCTGGTTGTCACTCAACTCAGTATCAACGTTACGGTCGAGTAGCAGAGGATTTAGGTATTCCTGTTGATCTAATGATGGATAATCTTGTTTTTAATCCGAACGCTAAAATTGGCGATTTGATGGAGAACGCAATTCCTGAAAAGCAAGCGGCGAACTGGTTTGGTGCTCCGCCACCAGATCTAACTCTTGTAGCTCGTGTTCGAGGAACGGATTGGTTATATACGTATCTACGTACATTCTATGCTGATCCAACGCGTCCGTTTGGTGTAAACAATATGGTTTTCCCTAGTGTTGGTATGCCTCATGTATTTCAAGAACTACAAGGCGTAACTACTCCTATTTATGAAACAACAACAGTTGATGGTGTTGAACATAAAGTGGTAGTAGGGGTTGAATCTGATGGCACTGGTGAACTTAGTACTGGTGAATATGATGTTGCCGTTCGTGATTTAGTTAACTTTTTAGAATACTCAGGTGATCCTGTGCAGCTTGAACGTCATCGTTTAGGTTGGTGGGTTATGGGCTTTTTAGTGATATTTGCCTTTGTTTGCTATCTGCTTAAGAAAGAATATTGGCGCGATGTCCACTAATCGTGATATTCTAGATCGTTAATTGTACGCAATGGAGGCTAAGCCTCCATTGTTTTTGTGTCACTACTATTTCAGATTGAATGGTAGCTGACAAGCACCAACAATATGGTGCTTTTGCTCCTAGATAAATACCGGAGGGCTCAATGGCTGTTGCTGCCAACAAACGCTCAGTAATGACGCTTTTTTCAGACGCTTCTGACATGTACAGTCATCAAGTACGCATCGTACTTGCTGAGAAGGGTGTAAGTGTTGAAGTTGAATTGGTTGAACCATCCAACTTGCCTGCAGAACTTGTAGAATTAAACCCTTACAAAACTGTACCAACGCTAGTTGATCGTGAGCTTGCTCTATACAATTCAAATATCATCATGGAATATTTAGATGAGCGTTTTCCTCATCCGCCATTGATGCCTGTTTACCCTGTAGCTCGTGGTAACAGTCGTCTAATGATGCACCGTGTTGAAACTAACTGGTATTCATTAGCAGAGAAAGTTGTGAAAGGTTCTTTTGAAGAATCAGAAGCTGCTCGTGCTAAGTTACGTAATGATTTACTAATGTTAGGTCCAATCTTTGCTGAATATACTTATTTCATGAGTGATGAGTTTAGTTTAGTTGACTGTTATTTAGCTCCGTTATTATGGCGTTTACCGTCAATGGGTATCGAGTTATCAGGCCCTGGCGCTAAAGAACTAAAAATCTACATGAACCGTGTTTTTGAACGTGATTCGTTCCTAGCTTCGTTAACTGAAGCTGAACGTGAACTGCGTCTAACAAACTAGTATGGATATGAGTTCAATGATGCCGCGTCGCCCATACTTGTTACGAGCATTCTATGAATGGATTGTAGATAACGAGTTAACTCCACATCTTGTTGTTGATGCAACAATGAATGGAGTTAGAGTACCAGAAGAGTTTATTCAAGATGGTCAAATCGTTTTAAACGTGGCACCACACTCTGTAGGTAACTTGGAAAATGGGTAATGAAGCGGTGACATTTAATGCCCGTTTTAGCGGTCGTCCACATTCGCTGATTTTACCTCTATATGCAATTCAAGCTATATACGCGCGTGAAAATGGCGCTGGTACTATGTTTGAACCTGAAGAGGCTTATGAGTTGACTGGAGAAGAAGGTATTTTTGAAGAAGATAAATTAACTTCAGAAACTGCTAGCTTATCTGATGATGGACCAGAGCCACAGCGACCAACAGGTCGTCCAAGTTTACGAGTAGTTAAATAACTGAGTTTACTTAAATAGTTCCTACTAAAAAGCCTGCATTATGAACTGACCCCCAATAATTGGACAACCAATTACTGAGGGTCTTTTTTATGTCCAAATATAGTCGTGAGCTAAAACTAATTATTGCTAAGCAGTGCTTAGTTAGTCGTACATCAATTCAATTATCTAAAGAATATTCGATATCTGCTCGTCAGATACGATATTGGACTCAAGTATTTTCTATCCATGGTAAAAACTCATTTTTACCAACTACACATGCCGATAATGCCAAAACAAAATTACAAGCATTGAAATTAATGTGGACTAACAGTTGGTCTCTCACTCACACTAGTGCAGTATTAAACTTATCCTCCCCTGGCACGCTATCAGTCTGGCTTAAAACATATAATGAAGCGGGGTTTAAGGGACTCAAGAATAGTAATATAGGAAGGCCTTCAATGAAATTATTATCCAATACTACACAAAAATCAGATGACGAAATGACCATTGAAGAGCTAAGAGAAGAGTTAAGTTATTTACGAACAGAGAATGCTGTTCTAAAAAAGTTCGAAGAGCTGAAACAGAAAAAACGCCAACAAACAAAGAAAAAGCGTTAATTGTTTTAGCTCTCAAAGCTAATTACCCTTTAAAATATTTACTTCGTATCACCAGTTTGGCAAAAAGTGTCTTCTATTATCAGGCTCAAATAAGTAGAAGGCCTGATACTTATGAGCATGAGTTAGAGATGATTGAGTCTATCTACCATGAACATAAAGGACGTTATGGCTATCGACGGATCCATTTAGCTATGCGAAGAAAAGGTGTAGAGCTGAATCATAAAACAGTACAAAGGCTGATGGCGCAACTAAACCTAAAATCTATAGTAAGACCCAAAAAATATCGTTCTTATCGAGGAGAGGTGGGTAAATCAGTCCCAAATGTACTTGAAAGGGATTTTAGTGCTACGAAACCAGATGAGAAATGGGTAACCGATGTAACAGAATTTAAAGTTAACGGACAAAAAGTTTACCTATCGCCAGTGGTTGATTTATTCAATCAAGAAGTTATCGCTTATAAAGTGACAAAGAATGCACGTTTACCGCTAGTCACGGATATGCTTAAAGAAGCAATAGGCAAACTAAGTAAGGGCTCGAAGCCAATTTTACACAGTGATCAAGGTTGGCAATATCGACATAAGACTTATCAACAGGAACTTGTAAAGCATAGGCTTCAACAAAGTATGTCTAGAAAAGGAAACTGCTTAGATAATGCAGTAGCTGAAAATTTCTTTGGTTTACTTAAAACTGAAATGTATCATGGATACATCTTCAAGGATGCAGATGAGTTAATAGAAAAGATCGAAGAATATATCGAGTATTACAATACGAAGCGGATTAAGGTAAAACTAAAAGGCCTGACTCCGATAGAATATCGAAACCAGGCCTTACAAGCCGCTTAACTAAAATGTCCAACTTAACGGGGTCACTTCATTATGCAGGCTTTTTTCTGAGTGCAATCTTTATAATACTAATACCAATCGTAGTAAATAATTGATCATCCTAACTGGTTAAAATACTCGATAACGGCGTTGAATTTTTTGATTGTAGAATAACTACTTATCGAAAAATTTCGCCTTGTTCTCAAGCATTTTATCTTCGCTATTTCTGATCACTTACTTACTGTGATTAGTATAATTCCAATAATAATTAGCACATCTAACTAGCTACATTGGGATCACAAAAATAAGTTATTCTCCAAGGTTGTCACCTTGGCCATATTCAAAGGCTTTAATGACTCCTTTAACCCCTTTTATATTTCGAGTGACTTCTGTTGCTATATTGCCTTGTTCTTCAGTAACAAAACCCACTAAGAATACTTCTTGAGCTTCGGTGAATACACTGATTTTTATCCCGTTCAACTCTGATTTAGCCAATAGCGATGACTTTACTTTTGTTGTTATCCAGCTGTCATTATTAATCTGAGTAAAGGTTAATAATGGACGAATTCGAATTTGGTTATAAACGGTATTCACTCCGTCCATATTTCTAATTTTTTTCTCAAATTGTTGGTTTACATTAGCATCTTTGGCTTGCCCGATAAGCAACACTTTTCCATTATAAGTGACAGCACTAACTCGCATGTTATATTGAAAGGGAGCTTTATTTGCTAAACCAGTAGCTTCTAGTGATAAATTTTGATCTGTTAGTTGCTCTTTCATAGTTCGGTTATCTGTAACAACAGAAGCAGTAGTTGCAGCTCCTGCAATGAATAAACCGGCACAACCTTGAAGTAATAAGACAGAAAATAATATTGCACTAAGCTTTAGTGTTCTCATTTTTAGTTACTCTGAATGTTGTGGAAAAAGAACCTGATCAACAAGATCGCAGATACAGTGTAAAGTTAAAAGATGAACCTCTTGAATGCGAGCTACACGATGAGAAGGAATACGAATCTCAACATCTGATTCACCTAAGAGACCTGCAATTATGCCACCATCCATACCTGTTAAGGCTATGATCGTCATATCTCGACTCACAGCAGCTTCCATTGCTTTTAAGATATCTTGACTATTCCCGCTAGTGGAAATTGCAAGTAGGATATCCCCTGGCTGGCCTAGTGCACGGACTTGCTTAGAGAAAATTTCATTATAATTATAGTCATTAGCGATAGCTGTTAAAGTTGCAGTATCAGCTGTTAGCGCCATCGCAGGTAAGCTAGGGCGTTCAGTTTCAAAACGGTTTAATAAACAGGATGCAAATTGCTGTGCATTAGAAGCTGATCCGCCATTACCACAGCATAAAATCTTATTGCCATTTAATAATGTTGCCACCATAGCTTGAGATGCATGCATAATATGATCTGGAAGCGCTTCGGCTGCAGCAATTTGAATTTGAATACTTTCAGTAAAACTTTCTTTGATGTGTTCTAGCATTGTTTACCCTTCAACAATCGCATTTTTGATCCAGTTGATTTCCTTACCTTGAGAGTGGATAGCAACTACATCAAATCTAAAAGATGTATGTTCAACAGAGAGCCCATTTTTCATGAGCCAAAAGAGAGCGGTTCGCTGTAATTTACGCTGTTTCTGCCATGTTACCATTTCTTGAGCAGAACCGTAATTTGCACTGGTTCTATATTTTACTTCAACAAATACCAAAGTATCTCGATCTTGCATAATGAGATCGATCTCACCTGTTTTTGAATGAAAGTTACGAGCAATGAATGTGAGTTGGTGCTGTTCTAAATACCGCTGTGCAACCAACTCATAATATTCACCTTTAGCTCGTTTATTCTGTTTTTTCTCCATGTGTTGCCCAACTCATTTGTCGTTGAATTACACAGTGTTGATTAATGCTTAAAATGCCAGTTTTACCATCCATATGGTAATTTTCAACGGCTTTCATTTGTGGTAATTCAGTAATTAATTGATAAGCATCCATACCTAAAGCATGAAGTCGAGTTTCACCATTGCTGCTTTTTGGCCAAAGTTCAGAGTATTGTGTTTTGAAGCTATGGTCTTCATTAATTAGCAGGGGAATATCGCTAAATTCAATACCGTGAACTTCTGCTAATTGAGTTTGGCGACCACTGTTACTGCGGGAACTTGCATACAGTTTTGGTGGTGTAATTCCAGGGTTTATCGCAACATCAATAAAAGGCTTTAGTAGTACCAATTCACTACTTTTTGCAACCATATAAACGGCATCAATATCACGACGACTACGAGGTTGTGCTTCTAATTCCATATTTGTCAGTGCGTTCATTTGATAAATGCGAGCTTGGCTGCTTTCTATGCCAAATACACTATTAACTTTTTTCTGTAGCTGAGATTTAGTTCCAAAGTAACTTACTGAAGGTTTTTTTGCCGTTAATTGGAACCATTTATCACTAAAAGCTTGGCTTAAACGCTCTCCCATTTTTCCTTGTGGAGCTAGGAATAAAGGATGTTTATGCCCAAGTTTAAATAAGTGAATCGCTGCTTGTTCCGCTTCTTGTTCTGGAGATAATGTAAAATAGCAGCTATTTTTTTCACTATTGATTTCATTGGGTATATTGAGTGCTATCTGAGCCGTATTCGTCTTGTTTAGGGATTGGAATTCCTCAATCTTGCTACGGACAAGTGGACCAACAACAAATTGAATTTCTTCTTTTTCTAAACTTGTAATGATGTCTTCCATTGGAGTAGCTTGAGTGTCTATCACCTTCAATATAGTTGCTTCACTACGTTCGTTGTCTTCCATCATGGCATTAATAAAACCATCACGAACACGTATGCCTTGAGAACCAAAACGACCAGTTAAAGGGAGAAGTAAAGCTACGTTATCTGGGCGAGTTATTTCAAGAGCTAAGATATTTGTAATTTCTTGAGGTGTATAGGTTGCCGAAGGGTGAGTGGGGTTCGCCTGTAGCCAATCATTAAGCGCCTCTTGTAATCGTGATGGAGAGTGTTTTAACGTGTCTAAATAGACAGCAAGCTGCACCCAGCCATGTAATACAGTTTCGCGTTCATCTAGCTTTACTTCTTGTAAGCTAGTGTTACTTAATGATGAGATATTTCCCCAGACTCGCGCCCAAAGCTGTTCTTTTTGAGCATCAGAAATAAAAGCATTCAGTGCTATCAGCTCGCGCGCAGCGCTAAGATTATCAGCCGTGAATAAATACAGCTCATGACGAGTTTCATGGTATTTAATCCACTGAGTATTTTCTATTTTCCACCATGCTTGAAAGTTTAATTCTTGGAGTGCTTTTTCATATAGGTGTTGTGATTTAAGCATATCTGCATGAATCAATTGAACTTCAGCAGTTTGTACTGGTGACAATTGCATACCAGATAAACGTATCAGAAGATTTTTTGTTAATGTTATATCTTGTTCTTGTACAGAAGCTTTAAGCGCCATGATTAGAAGATCAGCTTGAACAACTCCTTGCTGTTTATCAGCTTTTAAAATATAAGAACTGCTGGTTTCTGATGGTAACTGCGTAATATCAAGATATTCCGGTACTTTTGGTGAGCCTGAACAAGCAGCCAATGTGAGTGCTAAGGCTACAGGAGCAATAAGGCGTGTTACACTGTTCTTTCTAAGGGTCATATTTGCCATGGGTAATATACTGGTCCTAATTAAAAGGGCTGTTGTTACTATGGATGCTAATCACCCGAACAGCTAAAATATTATTTTGATTATAGTGATGTCTATTCATATTCCCTATATTAATCGCAGAAGAGATAGTAAACAAATGACAGATCACAATTTATCTGTTGGTAGAGACTGCAACTTTGTACATTGTTCCTACGCCAATCGGTAATTTAGGAGATATAACACAGCGAGCTTTAGAGGTTTTAAAATCCGTTGACTTAATCGCAGCTGAAGATACTCGACATACAGGCAAGTTATTGTCTCACTTTGGTATTTCTAGTCAAACATTTGCATTGCATGATCATAATGAACAGCATAAAGCAGACCTGTTGATCAGTAAATTACAACAAGGCAAATCTATTGCGCTTGTCTCAGATGCGGGAACACCGTTAATCAGTGATCCCGGTTATCATTTGGTTAACCGTTGTCGTCAAGCTAATGTCAATGTCGTGCCTTTACCTGGTGCTTGTGCTGTGATCACTGCACTTTCAGCAGCGGGTTTACCATCGGATCGTTTTAGCTTTGAAGGTTTTTTACCACCAAAAAGTAAAGGGCGTCGCGATAAATTTGAAGAGATAGCTCAGGCGGAGCGAACTTGTATCTTTTATGAATCACCACATCGTATTATGGATTCTCTGGACGATATGTTGACTGTTCTGGGTGCAGAAAGACAGGTCGTTCTCGCTCGTGAATTAACAAAAAGATATGAAACCATTCATGGTGCACCATTAGGTGAATTGATCGAGTGGGTCAAAGAGGACGATAACCGTAAGCGTGGTGAAATGGTTCTATTGGTTCATGGCTTTAGAAGTGAAGTAAAAGACGAGCTTCCATTTGAAGCAACACGCTCTGTCTCTATTCTTGTAAAAGAGCTTCCGCTTAAAAAAGCAGCAGCTATGGCGGCTGAAATCCACGGTGTGAAGAAAAATGCCCTGTATAAATGGGGTTTAGAGCATTTAGATTAGAATAATAATGAAAAAGGGGTGGTAACTTATTACTGACTCTTATATTATTCGCCTCAGGAGCTGACTCGGTAATCGCTGCTTCATTGATGTCCTTCGGGAGACTGATGGAGGGGAGGAAAGTCCGGGCTCCATAGAGCAGGGTGCCAGGTAACGCCTGGGGGGCGCAAGCCCACGACAAGTGCAGCAGAGAGAAAACCGCCGATGGCTTAATCTTCTTTTATTCTTCGGAGTAGGGAAGTAAGCACAGGTAAGGGTGAAAGGGTGCGGTAAGAGCGCACCGGGCGTCTAGTAATAGTGCGTTGCAAGGTAAACTCCACCCGGAGCAAGATCAAATAGGCCCTCACATAGCATTGCTCGTGTTTGGGGGCGGGTAGATTGCTTGAGCCTGTGAGCGATTGCAGGCCTAGACGAATGGTTACCACCGCGCAAGCGGGACAGAACCCGGCTTATATGTCGGCTCCTAACTTAGCCCACCATAGTACTATTTCGGTAGTGTTATGGTGGGCTTTGTGCTTTCTGCAACATTGGTTTAGAATTATCACTAAATTGACACACATCTCTGTATTTTTAGTTTACAATTTGAAGCTAAAACTCAGTTGCTTATTCTTATAATTACGGTAGTAAATACTCACTATGTCTGAACAATTTCAACACGTATCTGTCCTTCTTCATGAATCTATTGATGGCTTGGCGATTAAACCTGATGGTATCTATATTGACGGTACTTTTGGTCGTGGTGGTCACAGTCGCCAAATTTTATCTCGATTAGGTGAACATGGACGTTTGTATAGTATAGACCGTGATCCTCAAGCAATTGCAGAAGCAAAAACCATTACAGATCCTAATTTTACTATTATTCACGGTCCATTTTCAGGCTTGAAACAATATGTTGAAGAGCTTGATTTAGTAGGTAAAATTGATGGAATATTACTTGATTTAGGTGTGTCATCCCCACAGCTCGATGATGCAGACCGTGGTTTTAGTTTTATGAAAGATGGTCCTTTAGATATGCGTATGGACCCTACGTCTGGAATGCCCGTTTCTCAGTGGTTATTAGATGCTGATGTAGAAGATATTACTTGGGTTATTCGTGAATTTGGCGAAGACAAGCACGCGTGGCGTATTGCAAAAGGTATTGTTGCTTATCGTGAAAATGAAGAAAATGAGCCATTAACACGTACAAGCCAGTTAGCTAAATTAATTTCGGACGTTGCTCCTAAGAACTATAAAGAAAAGAAGCACCCAGCGACTCGTACTTTCCAAGCATTTCGAATTTATATCAACAGTGAATTAGATGAAATTGATACAGCACTAAAAGGGGCATTAGATGTATTAGCACCTGAAGGTCGATTGTCGGTAATCAGTTTTCATTCATTAGAAGACCGCATGGTTAAGCACTTTATTCGTAAAGAAAGCAGAGGCCCACAAGTACCTCATGGCTTGCCATTAACGGAAGACCAAATCAAAGCATTAGGTAGTGCAAAAATGAAGCCTATTGGTAAAGCAATTAAGCCTACCGTTAGTGAAGTTGATGTAAATGTTCGTTCACGTAGTTCTGTTTTACGTATCGCTGAGCGCTTATGAGTCAAAATTCCCTTTCATCGTCTAATTTAACAAAAATGATTGGCCTAGACCTTTTTGGTGTAGGTCGTCTTCACGCTATTTTATTATTTATTATATTTGTCAGTGCAATAAGTGTCGTATTGGCAACACATAATACCCGCCAAATGACGGTTAAACGTGAAAACCTATTGCTTGAAAAAGATATATTAGATGGTGAATGGCGTAACTTGATTTTAGAAGAGAGTGCGTTAGCAGAGCATAGCCGAGTTCAATTACGCTCTGTGCAAGAGCTCGATATGGAACGTCCCGCACCAGATAAAGAAGTTATAATAAAACTACAATGAAATTACCAAATAGAAAAAAAAATAATAAACGAATTACCAAAGCGCCGCCGACTCTCATTCCGTGGCGCTTTGGCGTTATTGTTTTCTTCATTTTTCTAGCGTTAGCGATCTTAATTGCACGAGCTGCTTATATTCAAGTGATTGAACCTGACAACCTTATTAAGCAAGGTGATATGCGTTCTATTCGAGTTAAAGCTCTGCATTCAGCTCGTGGGATCATCTCTGATCGTAATGATGAACAATTAGCGGTAAGTGTCCCTGTTGATGCGGTTTGGGCTGATCCTGTCACTATCTATAAAGAGGGGGGGTTAGTTGAGGTTGAGCGTTGGCATGCTTTGGCTGATGTTTTAGGCTTAAAGCGAAAGGAAATGCTGTCTAAAATTGAGAAAAATAAGAAACGTCGTTTTATTTATCTTCAGCGCCAAATATCCCCTGCGGTAGCCGCTTATATTAAAAAATTAAAACTTGCTGGTATTGGACTAAAAGCTGAGTCTCGTCGCTACTACCCTAGTGGTGAAATCAGTGCGCATGTTATTGGTGTAACAGGAATCGACAGCCGTGGCTTAGAAGGCATAGAGAGCAGTTATGATGGTTGGCTAACTGGCGAACCAGGTCGACGAACTGTTCGAAAAGATCGTTATGGTCGAGTAGTAGAAAATATTTCACTTAAAGAAAAGCAAGAAGGTAAACCTTTAGTTTTAAGTATTGATCAGCGTTTACAAGCCATTGCTTATCGTGCAATCAAACAAGCGGTCGCTGATTATCGTGCGATGTCAGGGTCGGTTGTGATGATTGATATTAAAACCGGTGAAGTGTTAGCCATGGTCAATGCACCATCATACAACCCAAACAATCGTCAACAATTGCAAAGTTTTAGAATGCGTAACCGAGTTATTACTGACACATTAGAGCCTGGTTCTACCGTAAAACCTTTTGTGGTCCTTGCCGCTCTAGATGGTGGAACAGCAACACTAGATACGGTAGTAGATACTGGGAATGGTATTATGCGTATTGGTGGCAGTCGGGTTCGCGATAGTTCAAAAGTAGGTAAAGCGGATTTAACCACCATATTAAAGAAATCCAGTAATATTGGTGTAGCAACGTTAGCACTAGGGATGCCTCTTCAAGAATTATTGGGAGAATATAGTGCAGTTGGTCTTGCTGATCCTTCTGGATTGAACTTGATTGGTGAAGCTACAGGGATCTTCCCTGATCGCCGCCGCTGGTCTGATTTTGAAATAGCTACACTGGCTTTTGGCTATGGCTTATCTGTGACCCCAATTCAATTAGCACACGCTTATGCAACATTGGGTGCTTATGGTGAGTATCGTCCGTTGTCAATTTTGAAAACAACAGGTTTAACACCAGGCAAGCAAGTGGTGAATCGCCAATATGCTAAAGCTGTATTAGAAATGATGGAAACCGTAACTCAACCTGGTGGTACAGCCACTAAAGCGGCAGTTCCTGGATATCGAGTTGCAGCAAAGACGGGAACTTCGCGTAAAGCAGTTCGTGGTGGTTACAGCGATGAATACATGACCGTTACCGCGGGAGTCGCACCAGTAAGTAATCCACGAATAGCATTGGTGACTATCGTCAACCAACCACAAGGCGATGAATATTACGCAGGACAAGTTGCTGCGCCTATTTTTGGTCAGGTAATGAAAGATGCGCTGCAAATACTGAACGTAGCGCCGGACGAAAGTACCGTAAAACATATTGATGTATTGAATTAGGATATTGATGATGCAGTTATCTGAATTACTGTTGCCTTGGAGTGAGTTAACTCAAACTGTGGCAATTTCATCCATGACATTGGACAGTCGCAAAGTCTCACCGGGTTGTTTATTTGTAGCAATTAAAGGTCATGCCGTTGATGGCCGACAATTTATCCCTACTGCTATTGAGCAAGGGGCATCAGCAGTTGTAGCTCAAAGTGATGAGAACAATAAGCAAGGTAGCATTAAACTTATTCATTTGGTTCCCGTTGTTTATATTGACCAATTAGCCGAAAAATTGAGTGAAATAGCAGGACGGTTTTACCGCGCAGAACAAAGAACAATGCAGTTAGTTGGTATTACAGGTACTAATGGTAAAACAACCATTTCACAGATTATTGCACAGTGGGCAACGTTACTTGATACTCCCGCAGGCGTGATGGGAACCACGGGCAATGGTTTACTGACAGATTTAAAACCTGCATTAAATACCACAGGTAGTCCAATTGAGATCCAGCAAACACTTAGTGAATTAGAAAGTGTCGGTGCAAAACTTACCGCTCTGGAAATCTCATCTCATGGGCTTGTTCAAAATAGAGTAAATGCCTTATCGTTTGATGCTGCAGTATTTACCAATTTAAGCCGTGATCACCTTGATTATCACGGTGATATGGAAAATTATGCTGAAGCGAAAAAATTGTTATTTACGTCACATCAACCAACGCATTCAATTATTAATGCGGATGATGCCGTTGGTTGTGCATGGTTAAAAGAGATGCCTCATGCTGTGAGTGTCTCTTTAAATCAAGAAAGCGTATCTTTTCATGCAGGTAAAAAAGTATTTGCCACATCAGTTACTTATTCTACCGAAGGGATCCAATTGTCACTATCTTCTGATTGGGGAGATACTGCATTGTCAGTACCTTTGATTGGGGCATTCAATGCGAGTAATATTCTTGTCGCTTTCGCCACACTTCTTTCTCTTGGTTACGATATTAAAAAGTTAGCTGAAGCTGCACCAAAGCTAACAGCAGTTATTGGT
Source organism: Aliivibrio wodanis (assembly GCF_052920805.1). Taxonomy (NCBI): domain Bacteria; kingdom Pseudomonadati; phylum Pseudomonadota; class Gammaproteobacteria; order Vibrionales; family Vibrionaceae; genus Aliivibrio; species Aliivibrio wodanis. Next base: position 1,909,489 of record NZ_JBREXA010000002.1, on the reverse strand, counting down.
CGAATGGAGCTTTTTAGTTCAGAAAGTAAAGCAAAAGTTGTTGTCGATTATGCTCATACCCCCGATGCTCTAGAGAAAGCACTTCAAGCATTGCGAGTACATTGTGATGGAAAATTATGGTGTATTTTTGGTTGTGGTGGAGATAGAGATACAGGTAAGCGTCCAATGATGGCTAGCATTGCTGAGCACCAAGCTGATGTGATCATTTTAAGTGATGATAATCCTCGCTCTGAAGACCCAACAATTATTACCAAAGATATGCTCTCTGGGTTAAAAGAGCCTAAATCTGCTTATGTGATTCATGATCGTTTTGAAGCGTGTCAATTTGCTTTATCTCAAGCAGATAAGAAAGATATTATTTTGCTTGCAGGTAAGGGGCATGAAGACTATCAAGTACTTGCAAATAAAACGATTCATTACTCTGATCGTGAAAGTGCGCAAAAATTATTAGGATTATTATCATGATAGCTATGACATTAAGCCAGATTGCCGTCGTTTGTGATGGGCGAATTATTGGTGCAGATTGCCAAATATCGTCCGTTTCTACGGATAGCCGAAATATAGATAGTGAAGGACTTTTTGTTGCCTTAATCGGTGAGCGATTTGATGCTCATAACTTTGTTGTGACAGCTCAAGAACAAGGAGCCGTTGCTTTACTTGTTTCTCGTAAAGTTGAATGCTCTCTTCCTCAGATAATTGTTCAAGATACTCAAAAGGCGTTAGGGTTAATTGCTCAAAATATCCATCAACAGTGCGATACATTGACTTTTGCCTTAACGGGAAGTTGCGGAAAAACGACAGTAAAAGAGATGCTTGCTTCAATATTACAAACCTCTGGTAACGTCTTAGCGACCGCGGGTAACTTTAATAATGAAATTGGTGTGCCATTGACATTATTACGCTCTCAACCAAGTGATGACTTTGCGGTTATTGAATTGGGAGCGAATCATCAACATGAAATTGCGTACACCACTCGTTTAGCTCGTCCAAATGTAGCGTTAGTCAATAATGTTGCAGCAGCACATTTGGAAGGTTTTGGTTCACTAGAAGGTGTTGCTAAAGCCAAAGGTGAAATCTTTGAAGGATTGCAAGAAAACGGTACGGCTATTTACAATTTAGATAGTAATGGTCTACCTAAGTGGTCTGAATTATTTGATGGGAAAAAAGTGTTATCGTTTTCGATGACCGATACCAGTGCAGATTTTTATGCATCAAATATTGAGGTTAATTCCATTGGTGAGCCAAGCTTTCAATTGCATACCCCTATCGGCAGTACTTTAGTTTCTTTGTCTATTATTGGTAAGCATAATATAGCCAATGCAGTAGCGGCTTCTGCTTTATCGTTACAAGCAAATATATCATTAGATGACATTCAACAAGGGCTCCAACGATTAGGAAATGTGAAAGGTCGCGTAGCGGTTGAGACATTAGCTTCGGGATTAAAAGTGATCGATGACACTTACAATGCCAGTGTTCCAGCAGTAAAAGCGGCAATTGATTTGTTAGGGGCTTTTTCTGCTCAGAGGTGGCTTGTTTTAGGTAATATGGCAGAGCTTGGCGAAGAAAGTCTTGCACTTCACCGTGAAGTTGGTGAATATGCTGCCCCATATCAATTTGAGCAAGTACTTACTTTTGGCGATGATACGCGAGTGATTAGTGAACTATGTAATGGTCATCATTTCTCTACTCGGGATACGCTAAATGAATATTTACAGCAAGAATTACAATTAATTAAAAATAATGAGGTCACCGTGTTAATAAAAGGTGCCAATAGTTCACGTATGAGCGAAGTGGTTTCTGCTCTTAAGGAGTGTCAGTAATGATCATCTGGTTATCAAACTTTCTAGAGCAATATTTTCCGTTTTTTCGTTTATTTGAATACCTTAGCTTTCGAGCTATTCTAAGTATTATCACAGCCCTATCAATTTCATTATGGATGGGACCAAAGCTAATTCGATGGTTACAGAACCTACAAATTGGTCAAGTAGTACGTGATGATGGCCCTGAGTCTCATTTTAGTAAACGTGGTACACCAACGATGGGCGGTATCATGATCTTAACCGCGATCACGGTGACAGTATTCTTATGGGCTGATTTAACTAATCCTTATGTCTGGGCGGTTATCTTCGTCTTACTTGGCTATGGTGCGGTTGGTTTTGTTGATGATTACCGAAAAGTTGTTCGTAAAAATAGCGATGGACTTATTGCCCGTTGGAAATATTTTTGGCAGTCAGCTATTGCATTAGTTGTTGCTTTTGCTTTGTATGCTTATGGTAAAGATACAGCGGCAACCCAACTTGTAGTTCCGTTCTTCAAAGATGTAATGCCTCAGCTTGGTTTGACTTATATCCTTTTAACTTACTTTGTTATTGTTGGTACAAGTAACGCGGTAAACCTGACTGATGGCTTAGATGGTTTAGCTATTATGCCAACAGTATTTGTGGCAGGCGGGTTTGCTTTTATTGCATGGGCTACGGGTAATGTACAGTTTGCGAATTACTTACATATTCCACATATTCCACAAGCAAGTGAATTGGTTGTTGTTTGTGCCGCAATCGTTGGTGCTGGCTTTGGTTTCCTATGGTTTAACACTTACCCAGCACAAGTATTTATGGGCGATGTAGGTTCATTAGCACTAGGTGGTGCATTAGGTACAATAGCTGTTCTTGTTCGTCAAGAGTTCTTGTTAGTTATCATGGGTGGGGTATTCGTTGTTGAAACCTTATCGGTAATCTTACAGGTTGGTTCGTACAAGTTACGTGGTCAACGTATTTTCCGTATGGCACCAATCCATCACCATTATGAGTTGAAAGGGTGGCCAGAACCGCGTGTTATTGTACGTTTCTGGATTATCTCTATGTTATTGGTTCTGATTGCATTAGCGACATTGAAGGTACGTTAATATGACTGGCTTTGGTGGTGTTAAAAATGTTGTCGTTGTTGGCTTAGGTATGACAGGTTTATCTGTTGTGAAGCACTTACTTAGACAATCAGAAGCGTTAATAGTAAAAGTTATTGATACTCGTGAAACACCGCCAGGCCAAGAAAAATTGCCTGAACAGGTTGAGCTACATGCCGGTGGTTGGCAGCAAGCGTGGCTTTTAGAAGCAGATCTTATTGTAACCAACCCAGGTATTGCTCTTGCTTCTCCTCAATTGCAGCCAGCGATTAAAAAAGGTACGCCAGTTGTTGGTGATATCGAACTTTTCGCTTGGGCTGTAACTGCTCCTGTAATAGCAATTACTGGGTCTAATGGTAAGAGCACAGTAACGGACTTAACTGGTGAAATGGCGAATGCCGCCGGTGTTAAAACTGCTGTAGGTGGCAACATTGGTTTTGCTGCACTGGATCTTTTAGAGCAAGACGCTGATCTTTATGTGCTTGAGTTATCAAGTTTCCAACTCGAAACGACCTCGTCACTAAAACTAAAAGCAGCTGCATTCTTAAATCTATCTGAAGACCATATGGATAGATATCAAGGAATGGCCGATTATCGTCAAGCTAAGTTACGTATTTTTGATCACGCAGAAGTGTGTATCGTGAATCGTGATGACAGAGCTACCTATCCAGAAGCAGAAGATAAAACCGTGAAAAGCTTTGGTTTTAATCAAGGTGATTATGGTTGTATCGAATTAAATCAAGCTCATTATTTAGCAAAAGGTTCAACCGAAATTCTTGCAACAGATGAATTAGGCTTAGTGGGTAAACACAATATAGCGAATAGCTTAGTTGCGATTGCTTTATTGGATGCGGTTGGAATTAATCTTGATTTAACCCTAGAAACATTAAGAACTTACAATGGATTGACACACAGGTGTCAAGTTGTCGTTGATAATCATGACATTCGTTGGGTCAATGACTCCAAAGCAACCAATGTGGCAAGTACATTGGCCGCATTGTCTGGTTTGAAAATTGATGGAAAATTACATCTGTTGGTCGGTGGTGTTGGTAAAGGCGCTGATTTCTCAGAGCTAGCGCCAGCATTAAAAGCATTAAATGTAATGATGTATTGCTTTGGTGAAGATGGAAATCAATTTATTCCGTTAGATCCTCGTTCTTGTTTATGTAAAACAATGGATGAAGCAATTGACACTCTGTTCCCTACGTTAAGCGCTGGTGACATGGTGATGTTATCTCCAGCATGTGCGAGTTTTGATCAGTACACAAATTTCATGGCTAGAGGTGATGCTTTCACTCAACTAGCAAAACAGTATTCAGCTGAGAGTTAATTTTGATAATTGATCGTATTAAACAATGGACGTTCCCTGTTCAAGAGTGGTGCTTAACCCCGTCACCTAAAGTGATGTTTGATCGTCAGTTGATTTGGATCGCTCTTGGTTTAATGCTAACCGGTTTAGTCATGGTTGGCTCAGCTTCCTTTCCTATTAGTACGCGATTAACTGACCAGCCTTTTCACTTTATGCTTCGTCATATGTTGTTTGTTTGCTTAGCTTTAGGGGCATCTTCAGTCGTTCTACGGATTAAATTGGATGACTGGTTAAAATACAGTAGCCATCTGTTGCTTATTTCTATTTTATTATTAGCAGCTGTTTTAGTTGTAGGGAAATCAGTAAATGGTGCTGCTCGTTGGCTTCCATTAGGGATTTTTAACTTGCAGCCAGCAGAAGTTGCAAAACTGTCCTTATTTGTTTTTATTTCTGGTTATCTCGTTCGTCGTCATGGTGAAGTACGAGAGAGCTTTAAAGGCTTTGTTAAACCTCTTTTTGTTCTTATTACTCTAGCGTTTTTTCTATTGATGCAACCTGATTTAGGAACAACCATCGTAATGTTTGTTACTACTATTGGTATGCTGTTTATCGCAGGAGCTAAGTTATGGCAGTTTATTGCGTTAGTAGTTAGTGGTGTTTCTTTAGTTATTGTTCTTATTATTGCAGAACCTTATCGTATGCGTCGTGTTACTTCCTTTTTAGACCCATGGCAAGATCCGTTTGGCAGTGGTTATCAGCTCACTCAATCGCTAATGGCATTTGGTCGAGGTAGTTGGTTTGGGGAAGGGCTTGGTAATTCGATTCAAAAATTAGAATATTTACCAGAAGCTCATACCGATTTTGTATTTGCAGTAGTAGCAGAAGAGTTAGGTTTTGTTGGTGTTTCTTTAATTCTAATTCTTATTTTTTCTTTAGTATTAAAAGCACTTTTTATTGGGCGCACGTGCCTGCAGCATGATCAACGTTTTGGTGGTTTTCTTGCGTTTGGTATTGGTATTTGGTTTGCGTTTCAAACATTAGTTAATGTCGGTGCTGCAGCTGGTATTGTACCAACCAAAGGATTAACGTTACCATTGATCAGTTATGGTGGCTCCAGTTTAATTATTATGTCAGTTGCGGTGTCACTGCTTATTCGTATCGATCATGAATGTCGTGTCTTTTTAGAAAACGAGCCACCACGGAGCGAAAATGAAGAACAAAAATAAACGTTTATTAGTGATGGCTGGTGGTACTGGCGGTCATGTATTTCCCGGATTAGCAGTAGCAAAACAACTACAAAGTGAAGGATGGGACATTCGTTGGTTAGGTACAGAAGATAGAATGGAAGCAGATTTAGTACCAAAGCATGGTATTGAAATCGATTTTATCAAAGTAAAAGGTTTACGTGGCCAAGGCTTCAAAAAGCTACTTGCGGCACCATTTCAAATATTAGGTGCGATTTCACAAGCAAAGAAACATATCCAAGCTTGGCAGCCTGATGTCGTATTAGGTATGGGAGGATACGTAAGTGGTCCCGGTGGTATTGCGGCTTGGTTATCTGGCATTCCTGTTGTATTGCATGAACAAAATGCAGTCGCAGGTTTAACTAATCAATGGTTATCTAAAATTGCTAAACGTGTATTTCAAGCATTTCCGGGGGCTTTTCCAAATGCAGACGTTGTTGGCAATCCAGTAAGGGAAGATGTATGTCAATTACCTCATCCAAGCGAACGATTTGCTGAACGTAGCGGTCCTATCCGTGTATTAATCATGGGAGGTAGTCCAAGGTGCCCGTATTCTTAATACGACGTTGCCAGAAGCATTACCGAAACTGAATCACTCTGTTGAAATTTGGCATCAAGCAGGTAAAGGCAATCAAGAAACGGTTCATCAAGCATATTGTGATAATGGAATTACAGACGCGAACGTAACAGAGTTTATTGATGATGTTGCAGCAGCTTATGCATGGGCTGATTTATTGGTTTGTCGTTCAGGCGCATTAACGGTATCTGAAGTTTCAGCAGCTGGTGTTGGCTCTGTATTTATTCCTTTTATGCACAAAGACCGTCAGCAAGCATTAAATGCTGATCACCTTGTACAGTGTGATGCAGCAAAAATGATTGAACAACAAGACTTAACAGTTCAAGGTTTGGTTGATGTATTGAACGGCTTAGAACGAAAAGAATTATTAGAAATGGCATCTAATGCACGTAAATCTGCAATTACTGACGCTGATGTACGAGTTGCCAATGCGATTAAAGACCTAGCAAAATAAAAGAATTGAGATTTAGAATGATAAAAGATCAAAAATTGCAATTAGCGCAAATTCGAACCATGATCCCTGAAATGCGTCGTGTAGAGTGTATTCATTTTGTAGGTATTGGCGGCGCAGGAATGAGTGGTATTGCTGAAGTCCTCTTAAACGAAGGTTATCATATTAGTGGATCTGACTTAGCTGAAAATGCAGTCACGATTCGTTTAGCTCAAAAAGGGGCTAACATCTTTTTTGGTCATCAAGAAAGTAACGTTGAAAAAGCAAGCGTTGTTGTTGTATCGACTGCTATTGACCCAACAAACCCGGAGATTGTAGCAGCGAAAGAAAATCGTATCCCTGTGATTCGTCGTGCTGAAATGTTAGCAGAATTGATGCGCTACCGTCATGGCATTGCGGTTGCCGGTACACATGGTAAAACAACAACAACAGCTTTAACTACGCAAATTTACTCAGAAGCAGGATTAGATCCAACGTTTGTAAATGGTGGTCTGGTTAAAAATGCAGGCACTAATGCTCGTTTAGGCTCAAGTCGTGTTCTTATCGCTGAAGCCGATGAGAGTGATGCGTCATTTTTACACCTTCAGCCAATGGTAAGTATTGTTACTAATATTGAAGCTGATCATATGGATACTTATGGCGGCGATTTTGAAGTATTAAAGCAAACGTTTATTGATTTTCTTCATAACTTACCATTTTATGGTCAAGCGGTTATGTGCATTGATGATGATGTAGTTAGAGAATTATTACCTCGAGTGAGCCGCCAGGTTATTACGTATGGTTTTGCAGAAGATGCAGATGTTCGCTTAATTAACTATCGTCAAGTGGCTCAACAAAGCTTCTTTACAGTACAGAGAAAAGATCGTACTGATTTAGATATTATTCTTAATATCCCCGGAAAACACAACGCTTTGAATGCAACAGCTGCGATAGCAGTAGCAACAGAAGAGGACGTTGAGGATGAAGCAATTCTATCCGCTCTTTTGAATTTTGAAGGCGCAGGTCGTCGTTTTTGACCAATTAGGTGAATTTGAAACCGGTAATGGTTCTGCAATGTTGGTGGATGATTATGGACATCATCCAACAGAAGTCGATGTAACAATAAAAGCAGCCCGTGCAGGTTGGAGCGATAAGCGTTTAGTTATGATTTTCCAACCTCATCGTTATAGTAGAACTCGTGATTTATATGATGACTTTGCGAATGTACTGGATAATGTAGATGTACTTATCATGCTTGATGTGTACTCTGCGGGTGAAACCCCAATTGTAGGTGCCGATGGACGAGCATTATGCCGAACTATTCGTGGTCGAGGTAAAATTGATCCTATCTTTGTACCAAATATTGAAGCACTACCTCCTGTTTTGGCTAATGTCATTCAAGAAGGTGATTTAGTTCTTACTCAAGGTGCAGGTGATATTGGAAAACTCGCAAAACAATTAGCTTCAATGAAATTAAATATTGAAACAATGAAAGAGTTTACGTAATTCTTGCTTAATTTAGTTAGAACGCCTAATAAAAAAGCGAATAATAAGATAGAATCTTTATTCTATTAATAATATTCTGTTAAAAGGTTAGATAGAGGGAGTTTCCCTCTCTAATTATTCGATAAATTAATTTTTGACGTCATACGATGGATGTTTTTATATAATCTCAAGTCACTGTAGCGTTATTTGAAAATGTTATGGTAGGACTAATATGATTGAGACTACCAAAATGAGTGGTTTATTTTATAATAAAAATATAAAGAAGCATTTACCTGGTATCTGTTTTCTTTCTTTAGTAGCAATGTTTTCATTATGGCTAGTTATTTCAACAGTAAGTTGGATGACAGATGAAGAAAGATTGCCTTTATCTCATATGATCATTCAAGGACAGTTAAAGCACATTACTGCCGATGATATTCGTGAAGCGATAGATTCGATGGATTCCATTGGAACCTTCATGACTCAGGACGTAAATAAGCTGCAAAATGCATTATTGTCATTACCGTGGATAGCTCAAGTCTCTGTTCGAAAGCAGTGGCCTGAGACAATTAAAGTTTTTGTGGTAGAGCATCAACCTGAAGCGACTTGGAATAATCGTGTGATAGTAAATCCAGAAGGTGTAGTTTTTAATGCACCAATGAGTGATTTACTAGAATCTAAACCAGCGTTATTTGGACCTGAGTCTAACAGTAAAGATGTGTTGGCTTTTTGGCATCAATTACAAAAACAATTTTCACCATTAAATATGGGTGTTCATAGTGTTGCTTTAACAGAACGTTTATCTTGGCAAGTTGTTTTAGATAACGGCATTCGGTTAGAATTAGGCCGTGATGCTCGAGAAGAGCGAGTCGAGCGTTTTATTGCTTTATATAAGCAGTTAGAAAAACAAATGAATTCGATAGATTATATAGATCTTCGTTATGATACAGGTGCCGCTGTTGGGTGGAAGTCTGAAGAAATAGCAGAAGATAAAGAAGAGAATTAACATGAGCAAAACGCCAGAAGGCAGTATTATTGTTGGTTTAGATATTGGCACAAACAAAATATCCGTCTTAGTCGGAGAAATATTACCTGATGGGCAAGTAAGTGTAATTGGCTCTGGCTCGTGCACCTCTCGTGGTATGGATAAAGGTGGTGTTAACGATCTAGAATCAGTGGTTAAATCTGTTCAAAGAGCGATTGACCAAGCTGAGCTTATGGCTGAGTGCACAATAACCTCCGTCTTTATTTCTCTATCAGGTCGACATATAGCGAGCCAAATAGAGAAAGGTATGGGCTCTATTTCGGAAGAAGAAGTGACTCAAGATGATATGGATAGTGTGATTCACACTGCAAAATCAGTTAAAATTGGTGATGAGCAGCGTACGTTACATGTTATTCCTCAAGAGTTCTCTATTGATGTGCAAAAAGGCATTCGAAACCCGATAGGCTTATCAGGAATGAGAATGGAAGTAAGTGTTCATTTAATTACTTGTCATAATGATATGGCGCGTAATATCGTAAAAGCGGTAGAGCGTTGTGGTTTAAAAGTTGAGCATGTTATATTCTCTGGTCTTGCATCAAGTAATGCAGTTATTACAGAAGATGAGCGAGATCTTGGTGTTTGTGTCGTTGATATCGGTGCTGGTACCATGGATATTGCAATTTGGACTGATGGCTCATTACGTCATGCTGAGGTACTTCCTTACGCTGGTAATGCTGTAACAAGTGATATTGCTTACGCTTTTGGTACGCCATTTAACGATGCCGAGAAATTAAAAGTAAAATACGGTTGTGCTATCAGTGAGCATATTAATCGTGATGAAACGGTTAATGTACCAAGTGTTGGTGGTCGACCATCAAGAAGTTTACAGCGAAGAATGCTAGCAGAAGTTATCGAACCAAGGTATTCTGAGCTGCTAGGTCTTGTGAACCAGCGTATTCTTGCTATCCAAGATAAATTACGCGCTGAAGGAACAAAGCACCATCTTGCTGCTGGTATTGTCTTAACTGGTGGCGGATCACAAATTGAAGGTTTGGTAGACTGCGCAGAGCACGTTTTCCAAACTCAGGTTAGAATAGGCCAACCTTTAGAGGTTACAGGCTTAACAGATTACGTAAAAGAGCCTTATCAAGCAACAGCGGTAGGCCTTTTGCATTACGGTAAAGAAAGTCAATTACATGACGATGAAGATTATGTGCCAAGTAAGCGCCAATCTTTCACAACCGTAGTAAAGAAATTTAAAAATTGGATACTAAAAGAGTTTTAACCTGAAGCGAACAGGAAGAAACGGAGAGAACAGATGTTTGAGCCGATGATGGAAATGTCCGACGACGCAGTAATTAAAGTTGTTGGTGTAGGTGGCGGTGGCGGTAATGCTATCGAGCACATGGTACGTGAGTCAATTGAAGGTGTTGAATTCATCAGTGTGAATACTGATGCTCAAGCACTTCGTAAGACCAATGTAAAGACAGTTATTCAGATTGGTGGAGACATCACAAAAGGCTTGGGAGCAGGTGCAAACCCACAAGTTGGTCGTGATGCAGCTCTAGAAGATCGTGAAGCGCTTAAAGAAGTATTAGCTGGTGCCGATATGGTATTTATAGCAGCTGGTATGGGTGGTGGTACCGGAACTGGTGCTGCACCAATTATTGCAGAAGTAGCAAAAGAATTAAATATTCTAACGGTTGCAGTAGTAACAAAGCCATTCAGTTTTGAAGGTCGTAAACGTCTTGCTTTTGCAGAGCAAGGTATTGAAGAGTTATCTAAACATGTTGACTCATTAATTACGATTCCAAACGAGAAACTTTTAAAAGTACTTGGCCGTGGTATTACGTTATTAGAAGCATTTGCAAAAGCCAATGATGTTCTTCGTAATGCGGTTCAAGGTATTGCTGAGTTGATTACTCGCCCAGGTATGATCAACGTCGATTTCGCCGATGTTCGTACAGTAATGTCTGAAATGGGACATGCAATGATGGGTAGCGGTATCGCAGTAGGTGAAGAAAGAGCAGAACAAGCAGCCGAAGAAGCAATTTCAAGTCCATTACTTGAAGATATCGATCTTGCTGGTGCTCGTGGTGTTCTGGTTAACATTACAGCTGGTCTTGATATGCGTCTTGATGAGTTCGAAACTGTAGGTAATACCGTGAAGGCATTTGCATCAGATAATGCAACTGTGGTTATTGGTACTTCGCTTGACCCTGATATGACAGATGAAATTCGTGTAACGGTTGTTGCTACGGGTATCGGAACTGAGAAAAAACCAGAAATCACATTAGTAACAAATAAAACGGCTGCGCCAATTGCACAACCGACACCTCAAGTGAAGCCAAAGATTGAAACGCCGGCAGAACCTGTGGTAGAAAAATCGGCACAAAATGTGCAAGTGACTAAACCTGTACCGCAACAACCTGCACCATCTACATCGCCAGCGGCGGGGGTTCAGAATGCAGGTACAGCACAAACGAAACCAGATCAGAAGGAAGATTATTTAGATATTCCTGCGTTTTTACGACGTCAAGCTGATTAATTAACCACTTAGCGATTTGGTTTTATAGAAAATTATGTGCTACTATGCCAAACCAATTTTTGGATTGGTTTGATATTGAGCATATTTAAAGTTGGGATGAGCATATGATCAGACAACGTACACTGAAAAGTATTGTGACAATGACAGGGGTGGGTTTACATTCCGGTCGTAAAGTGACACTTACTCTTCGTCCAGCAGCGTCAAATACAGGTGTAATTTATCGTCGTACAGACCTTAATCCACCAGTAGATTTCCCTGCGGATCCAGAGTCAGTTCGCGACACAATGTTATGTACAGCGTTAGTTAATGATGAAGGCGTACGTATCTCAACGGTTGAACACTTGAATGCTGCATTAGCGGGCATGGGCATTGATAACGTTGTTATTGAAGTTGATGCACCTGAAATTCCAATTATGGATGGCAGTGCAAGTCCTTTTATCTATCTGTTACAGTCTGCTGGGATTGAAGAGCTTAATACCGCGAAGAAATTCATTCGTATTAAGAAACCTGTTCGCATTGAAGATGGTGATAAATGGGCGGAAATTCGTCCTCATAACGGTTTCCGTTTAGATTTCACTATTGACTTTAATCACCCTGCAATTGATTCAGATGATCAAAAATTAGTGTTTGATTTTTCAAGCCAGTCGTTTATCAAAGATATCTCACGTGCTCGTACTTTTGGGTTCATGCGTGATATTGAGTACTTACAATCGCAAAACCTATGTTTAGGCGGTAGCTTTGATTGTGCCATAGTACTGGATGATTACCGCATTCTAAATGAAGACGGTCTGCGTTTTGATAATGAATTTGTAACGCATAAAGTACTTGATGCTGTTGGTGACCTCTATATGTGTGGTCATAGTATTCTTGGTGAGTTAAGCGCTTATAAATCAGGTCATGCATTAAATAATCAGTTACTGCGTGCTGTTCTTGCTGATCAAGAAGCATGGGAGTGGACAACCATTGAGGATGAACAAGAGTCTCCTGTTGCATTTATGCAACCAGGAATGGTACTTGCGTAATACATCATCAAATTAAAAAGCCAAGCTTATTTGCTTGGCTTTTTTATGCCTATCATATTCTTACTTCTTACTTCTTACTTCTTATTTGCTAATGCAGCGAGGCTTTCTAAACGTTTTTTTAATTTTGGTGACGCTGTTTCGGCAACCATCTCTAAAGCACTTGCAGCAGCAGCAGATAGCTCTCGCTTTGTTTGTTTTTCTGTTTTGTATACTTCAGGCTTCTCACCTACAAAAGATCGAGCAAGATCTGGGTTTATCTTTATTTCCAAGTTAGATAAGCCGGGTAGTCCATGACGACGAAAGGTTGATAAAATACTAATCCTTTCATAATTAATTCGTGTTGCCCATACGCTACTTGATACCTCGATCACTAAAGATCCTTGGCGATAGTTTGCCACACGGCAATGATCTTCACAGCCAACAGGTAGCGTTTCTTTTAGTACATGTGACAACTTTGATAAAATAATCGCTTTTTCTTGAAGATCTTTAAAGCGTGTATTATTAAAAAAGTCGTTTGCAGGTTGTGGTCTATGGTCTCGCATAGTTAGTCAGTCTCACAAAAATAGGGCGATTTAATCGATTTTTTTGTTAGAAAAAGTGATAAATGCCAATTAGATCTGAATTTTTCAGAATTGAAATCAAACTCTATGGATTTAGCTTAGGATTGATTTACATAATCGCTTATACTTTTCATTATTACTTATGATGACCAGCAACACAATAATCAGAGTAGGCCTTGAAAAATCAAAGTCGCATCCCCATAAGGTAAGTATATAAAGAAGTATTTTTCTTAGAGTCAATTCTCTAGGCGATTGATTCAAATTTCAGAATGAACGATCAGAAATGATCAAGAGATAAGAGAAGCAACGGAATCATGTTTTCTAAAATTCTAACAAAAGTTATCGGTAGTCGTAATGATCGAACATTACGCAAGCTACGTAAAATCGTAGATCAAATTAATAAACTTGAACCGCAATTCGAATCATTACAAGACGAAGAATTAAAAGCGAAAACAATCGAGTTCCGTACGCGTTTAGAGCAAGGTGAAGATTTAGATAATCTATTGCCAGAAGCATTTGCAACGGTACGCGAAGCGTCGAAGCGTTTGTATGGTATGCGCCACTTTGACGTTCAAATGATTGGTGGTATGGTTCTGAATGATAGCCAAATCGCAGAGATGCGTACTGGTGAAGGTAAAACACTAACAGCAACCCTACCATGTTATTTAAATGCATTAACAGGTAAAGGCGTTCACGTAGTAACTGTGAATGATTATCTTGCAAAGCGTGATGCAGAAACCAACCGTGAATTATTTGAGTTTTTAGGCATGACTGTTGGTATCAACGTACCAAACATGCCACCTCAAGAGAAAAAACAAGCGTATTTATGCGATATTTTATATGGCACAAACAATGAGTTTGGTTTTGACTACTTGCGTGACAACATGGCTTTCCGTGCTGAAGACCGTGTTCAACGTGAACGATACTTTGCAGTCAATCGATGAAGTGGATTCAATCTTAATCGATGAAGCTCGTACTCCTCTTATCATTTCTGGGCCTGCTGAAGATAGCTCTGAATTGTATACCCGTATTAATACCTTGATCCCTCAACTTGTAAAACAAGATGAAGAAGACAGCGAAGAGTACCGTGGTGAAGGCCATTACACACTAGATGAAAAAGGGAAACAGACTCACCTGACTGAAAATGGCCAAGAGTTTGTTGAACAACTTTTAAAAGATGAAGGCTTAATGGAAGCGGATGATACTTTGTATTCACCAGCTAATATTAGTTTACTTCATCATATTAATGCAGCACTACGTGCGCATGTGTTATTTGAAAAAGACGTAGATTATATTGTAAAAGACGATGAAGTTATTATTGTTGATGAACATACAGGTCGTACAATGCCTGGTCGTCGTTGGTCTGAAGGTTTACACCAAGCTGTTGAAGCAAAAGAAGGTGTTAAAATTCAGAATGAAAACCAAACATTAGCATCAATCACTTTCCAAAACTTCTTCCGTCTATACGACAAACTGTCAGGTATGACAGGTACTGCTGATACAGAAGCATTTGAATTCCAATCTATTTATGGTCTTGATACGGTAGTAATTCCAACTAACCGTCCAATGACTCGTAATGATATGGGTGATTTGGTTTATATGACAGAAGCTGAGAAATTTGCAGCTATCATTGAAGATATTAAAGGTTGTTCAGAACGTGGCCAGCCAGTACTTGTTGGTACGGTTTCAATTGAAAAATCAGAATTGCTTTCAAGTGCATTGAAAAAAGCAAAAATTAAGCACAATGTTCTTAATGCTAAATTCCATGAGAAAGAAGCAGACATCGTTGCTAATGCTGGTACAGCAAGTGCGGTAACTATTGCTACAAACATGGCTGGTCGTGGTACGGATATCGTACTTGGCGGTAGCTGGCAGGCAGAGGTTGCTAAATTAAATGAGCCTACTGATGCACAGATCTACGAGATTAAAGAAAATTGGAAAGGAGCTCATGATGCTATTCTAGCTTCTGGCGGTCTACATATCATTGGTACAGAGCGTCATGAATCTCGCCGTATTGATAACCAACTACGTGGTCGTGCTGGTCGTCAAGGTGATGCAGGTTCTTCTCGCTTCTACTTATCAATGGAAGATGCCCTAATGCGTATCTTTGCTTCAGATCGTGTATCTAACATGATGAAAAAGTTAGGTATGGAAGAAGGTGAAGCAATTGAACATCCATGGGTAACGAAAGCGATTGAGAATGCTCAACGTAAAGTTGAAGGGCGTAACTTTGATATTCGTAAGCAGTTGCTTGAATACGATGATGTAGCGAATGACCAACGTAAAGTGGTTTATGAACTACGTGATGAACTAATGAATGTTGATGATATCAGCGATATGATTGCTCATAACCGTCAAGATGTTCTTGAAGGATTGTTTGGCCAATATATTCCAGCACAGTCTTTAGAAGAAATGTGGGATGTTGAAGGGTTAACGAACGCGTTTACGTGCAGATTTTGATGTAGAGATCCCTATTCAAGAATGGCTAGACAGTGATGATAAACTTCATGAAGATAACTTACGTGAAAAAATCATTGAAACAGCAATTCAAGTTTACAAAGACAAAGAAGAATCTGTTGGTGAGTCAGTTCTTCGTAACTTTGAAAAAGCAGTTATGCTACAGACACTTGATGGTTTGTGGAAAGAGCATCTAGCAGCGATGGATCATCTTCGTCAGGGTATCCATCTGCGTGGTTATGCGCAGAAGAACCCGAAACAGGAATACAAGCGTGAATCGTTTGAGCTGTTTGAAGGTTTACTTGATACATTAAAATTTGATGTAGTTTCAATCCTAAGTAAAGTACGTGTACAGCAACAAGAAGATGTTGAACGTATGGAAGAGCAACGTCGCCAGCAAGCAGAAGAAGCCGCTCGTCGTCAGCAGCTACAACATCAAAATGCTGAAAACCAGTTGGATGATGGTGAAACATCTGAAGAAGGTCATACACCAATGGTGCGTGATGAGCGCAAAGTAGGTCGTAATGAGCCTTGTCCATGTGGCTCAGGTAAGAAATATAAGCAGTGTCACGGTAAAATCTAGTTGATATACACTGTTGATTCATAATCGAAAGCCGCTATTGTTAGCGGCTTTTTTATAGGTATAGCATTGATATAAAGGCCATAAATGAAACGATTGCATATAGTTGCTGCTATTATTTTAAACGCAGATAAGAGCCAAATATTTATTACGAAGCGTCCAGATAAAGCACACAAAGGTGGTTTTTGGGAATTCCCTGGTGGGAAGGTAGAAAAAGAAGAAAGCGCAGAGCAAGCGTTAATCAGAGAGTTATATGAAGAGGTTGGCATTGAATCTACAGAGTTAGCCATTTTTGAATCGTTAAATTATGACTACCCTGATAAATCGCTCTATTTTGATTTTTTCACTGTGACTCAGTTTGCAGGCGAACCTTATGGAAAGGAAGGGCAACAAGGATTATGGGTTCCTATTTTAGAACTCTCTGCTTATGAGTTCCCTGAAGCAAATGTACCTATTTTAAATAAAGTACTTGAATGCTTTAGTTAGTTTGATTCTATGTCCTATTCCAATAAAAAAGCGATCATTTATGATCGCTTTTTTATTGGAATAGATAATATGGTATTAATATTGATCTTCAGACCAACCATCAGAGTCCGACATATCAGGAGCTCCAGGAATTGATTTTTCTTCATCAGCCCATTCACCAAAATCAATCATTTGGCATTTTTTACTGCAAAATGGTCGAAATTGGCTTTCTTGATTCCAAATAACAGAATTTTTACAAGTTGGACATTTTACCGTAGTTGACTCGATAGTATTTGGTGTTGGCATATATTCCTCAGCAGACAGCGAGTGAAAATTCAATATCTTTCTCGCAGTTCTTATTTGTTTCAAAGGAGATAAAGCGTAACGCAAAACGACTTTTATGCCCAGAGATCATTGGATAAACTCCATATTCCAATTGGAATTTCAAGGCGCAATAAATTAGAATTTTCCATCTCACTTTGCATAAATCCCTTACGGGCAATCTGTGGTTTAAGGCGTGCAGTTTCTCTTGTTAATCGTAACCAAAGCGAGAGGGCGTCAGAAAGAGGAAGTAGTTGAGACATCCAATTATGTGTATTTTTACATCTAACTTCCAAAGGAAGATGTAACCAGTAATGCAATGCTGGAAGATCAAAACAACAATCGCCTCCTGGAATAAAAAAACGTTGCTTGAGAGCAGAAAGAAAACGGTCCTCTTTTAAAGAGTGACCTGGACGAGTGGTTTTCATTAGGTTCTGATGAACTTGACTAATTTGCTCTAAAATAGAAAGTAATGCTTGTTGATCAACATCTTCAATATCCATCCAAGCTCGATATTGTAAGCGAAGCTTTTCTAGATCCTTGCCTAAATCGGCTTTTACTTGGACCTGTTCTAAGATGTCTAGCATATTAAAAAGAGAGCTAAAGAATACTTGGTACTCAAATGGTCTTGTTAAATCAGCAGAATGTCCTAACTTACGAAATAGAGATTCTATTCGTAAATAAATTCGAGTCCTTTCATTTAAAGGGTGTTCAAATTTTTGCAGGCCTGCTCCATTCATAGTCGTTTTTAATTCTCTTTATTTATAGAAGGCTGAGACAATAACAGATATTTATCATGTAGAAGAGCTATTTCACTATTCAAGTCACAAAATTGTTGGTCATTTCTTATGACATCATCAGCAATTGCTAATCGTTGTTCTCGTGATGCTTGTGAAGCAAGAATCGCTTTTACTTGTTTAATAGTTACTTTATCACGATTAACTGTTCGATTAATTTGAGTTTGCTCCAGAACATCAACAACAAGCGTACGGTTCGCTAAATATTGTAACTGATTTTCAACTAAGAGAGGAGCAACAAGCAATACATAGTCAGAGGTTGCTAAAGAAAGCTGATGCTGCATCTCCTCTCTTATTAAAGGATGAAGCAAATTATTAAGCCACTCTTTCTCATTTGGTTGAGAAAAAATACGCTGTCGCAGTTCACTTCTATTTAAATATCCATTTTCTAATAGAATTGAGGGGCCAAAATGATTAATTATTTTTTGTAGTCCAATGCTGTTTGGTTCTACGACTTCACGAGCAACAATATCGGCATCAACAATATCAATACGATGATTTTTCTGAAAAGTATCCGCGATCGTTGTTTTCCCGCTGCCAATTCCACCTGTGATAGCTACAACATAACTCATAATGGTAAGCCTAAAATTTCAGAGAAGTACCATTGACCAATTTTCTCTCCCCATAGCAAACAAATCCAACCTGCGATGGCCAAGTAAGGGCCAAAAGGAATTGCTTTATCAAGTCCCTTTTTCTGCGATTTTAACATAATGATACCAATAATCGCGCCTACAATAGAGGATACAAGAACGACTAAAGGAAGTTGTTGCCAACCAAGCCAAGCCCCAATAGCTGCTAATAGTTTAAAGTCACCATAGCCCATACCTTCTTTACCTGTCAGCAGTTTAAAACCCCAGTAAATAGACCATAAAATGAGATAACCAGCCATTGCACCAATAACTGAATCAATTAAGCTCACTGAGCTCCAACCAACTAAAGCTAAATATAATCCTGACCATAATAGCGGAAGCGTTATTTGGTCGGGAAGAAGCATTGTGTCAATATCGATAAAAGTTAGCGCAATAAGCACTAAAGTAAATAAGACAGCGGCAATGGCAAAATACGAAAATGGCAGCAAGTACGATACAGTAAAACACATAGCTCCAGAAAGCAGTTCGATTGCAGGATATCTAAAGCTGATTGGGGTACTGCATTGGCGGCATTTTCCTTTTAATAGTAGCCAACTAATAACAGGAATGTTGTCATAGAATTTGATTTGAGTATTGCATTTTGGGCAACGAGACCGAGGAACACTTAAATTAAATACTTCCTCATTTGTTGATTTCTTTGATGCTTTTGACTCTGGGTTTAAATCTGGAAAGCATTCAATACACTCTTTTTTCCATTCTTTTTCCATCATGATTGGCAGTCGATAAATAACGACATTAAGAAAGCTGCCAATAAGTAAACCAAACAAAGTAGCAAAAAGGGGAAAAAGCCAAGGGTAGTAATCAAAAGCAGCCATGTAGAAGACGTCCAGTATTGATGTCAGAATAATTAGTAAATGGTATCAGAAATCTAAATATATCACTCTTTATATTCGTAATTTATCCAATAACACTCATTAAATTAAATATAGGAAGATACATAGATACGACTAACCCGCCGATAAGAGTCCCTAAAAAAACAATGATAAATGGTTCTAAGATTTTACCTAAATTATCAACGGTATTATCAACTTCTTCTTCATAGATATAAGCGACTTTGTTCAGCATATCATCAAGATTACCAGATTCTTCACCAATCATAATCATTTGCAACACCATTTCAGGAAAGGTTTGAGTTTGACGCATTGCTAAATAAAGAGGCATGCCAGCAGC
Source organism: Aliivibrio wodanis (assembly GCF_052920805.1). Lineage (NCBI taxonomy): Bacteria > Pseudomonadati > Pseudomonadota > Gammaproteobacteria > Vibrionales > Vibrionaceae > Aliivibrio > Aliivibrio wodanis. The sequence continues at coordinate 1,889,990 of NZ_JBREXA010000002.1, read as the reverse complement.
GGTATTTTGTTGTACTGAAAGAATGGCTTCTTGGTAGTATAAATTACCTGCGGTTTTACTGGTCGTTTGTAAGCTGTGTAAAATAGGTAACCCTGAACTAAAGCTTGTTGCTAACGTTCGGCTAAATTTAGCAATAGCAGCTTTAGATAAAACGGTACCTATAATGGGAATATTAAGACTGTGTTTACTTATAGCTAGCCGAACCTTATACGATTTTTTTCTGAGTGCTCCAAAAAGAAAAGAGGATGAGGTGATAATTAAAAGTATATAAAGTCCATTTGCTTGTAGCGCATGAGATAGATTGATGACTTGTTGAGTAAACCATGGTAATTCAGCCCCAAATCCTTTAAAGATACTTTCAAACTCAGGTATTACAAAAGTTAGCATCAATACGGTGACGGTGATTGCAACCAAGGTAACCATGATTGGGTAAATCATCGCTTTAATTACCTTAGCTCGTAATGCATCACTCTTTTCTCTATATTCAGCTAGTCGTGCAAGCGCTTGTGCTAAATACCCAGTTTCTTCCCCAGTGGCAACTAAATCAACATAAAATGAATCAAAATGAGAGCAGCTGGTGGCAAGTGCTTTAGAAAGAGGTGTGCCAGCTTCAATAGACAAGCAAATGTAGTTAAGAATAGATTTCATTTCTGCTTTGACATTGTTTTCTGCAATCAAGCGAAGTGCTTGAATGATAGGAACACCAGCGGAAAGCATTGTGGCTAATTGACGAGTAAAAAGAGTGATATCTTTACGTTTAACTATATGTCTCATTTTTTCAAAACCAGAGAGACCACGCTTTTTAATTTTCTTTATGTGAATGTGTTGGTCGGTTAACTTTTTTCTTACTTCAATTTCATTCAGTGCAAATAATTTTCCTGATACTCTTTTTCCCGTGTTATTAATACCACGCCAATGAAAGCTTTTTAAGCCAAAATTTTTAACTTTGCTTTGTAGTTTAAACATAATGCTACTCATTGATTAAAGCTAAAGGAATAAGACTCGATTTAATTCCTGTAAACTGGTTGTTCCGTCTTCTAATCGTTTAATACCAGAAGTATTTAAGTTATCCATTCCTTGTTGAATGGCAAGTTGTTCTATTTGTCTTACGCTTGCCCCTTTTAAAACGGCAACAGAAAGCTCTCGAGTAAACGGCATTACTTCGTAAATCCCAATACGGCCAGTATAGCCATGAGTACATTCATTACACCCTGCTACATTTGCTTTAAAAATAGTGGCTAAAGGGTTAATGCCGTATTCATTTTGAATTTCAGGGCTAATGTTGTCTCTCTGTTTGCAGTACTTACACAATCGTCGTGCCAGTCGTTGAGCAATAATAAGGCTTAAAGAAGAGGCTAGATTAAAGTTTTCAACCCCCATGTTTCCTAAACGAACGACGGTTTCAGCGGCAGAATTAGTATGCAACGTTGAAAGTACTAAGTGACCTGTTTGTGCTGCTTTTACTGCAATTTCTGCCGTTTCAAGATCTCGGATTTCTCCAACCATGACGATGTCGGGATCTTGACGTAAAAAAGAGCGTAAAGCATGAGCAAAAGTAAACCCAATCTTTGAATTTACTTGTACTTGATTTACTCCATTAAGATTAATTTCAACTGGATCTTCTGCGGTAGAGATGTTTTTTTCTGTGGTATTTAAAATGTTCAAACCAGAGTAGAGAGAGACGGTTTTGCCACTGCCGGTTGGACCGGTCATTAATATCATCCCTTGAGGACGTTTTAATGCGTTAAGGTAAAGCTCTTTTTGTTTGCCACTGTAGCCTAATTTATCAATATCTAAGCTTGCAGCACTGCTGTCTAATAAACGTAAAACAATTTTTTCTCCCCATAGTGTTGGAAGAGAAGAGACTCGCATATCTATTGAGATCTCGCTATTGAGTTTGAGTTTAATACGACCATCTTGCGGTAGTCGGCGCTCAGAAATATCAAGCTTAGCCATGATCTTTAAACGAGCTGAAAGGCGACGACTTAGGTGAGAAGAAGGACTGCTATTTTGAACTAAAATACCATCACAACGAAAGCGAACACGGTAGGTCTCTTCGTAGGGTTCAAAGTGAATATCAGATACGCCTTTACGTACAGCTTCTAATAAAATTTGATTAATAAAGCGAGTAACAGGAGCGTCATCTTGGCTGAGATCTTCTGTTGATGCCATTTCGTCGAGTGAAACATCAACTAAAGAAGCGAGCTCATCTTGAGTAATGTCTTTACGAGGTGAAGAGCCTGAAGATGAAAGACCGCGACCATACATTCTTCTAATTGCAGCTTCAAGCTCGCCATGATCCGCTAAAACAAGACTGATCTGCTTTCCAGAGGTGAAGCGAAAATCATCTTCGACTTGAGCAATACTAGGATCGGATACCGCAAGACGAATAGTGAAGCCATCATTCGTCATTGGTAGTGCATTATGCTGAGTTATTAAATCGCGCAGCCCTAGCTTTTGGCAACAATCTGCATAATCAAACTGCTCAATATTTATATTATCTAAACCAAAAATTTGCGATAGGTGACTAATGAGTTGATCTGGTGTGAAAATAGACTCAGCCAAAAGCGCAGAAGGCACAGTGTGTGCCCCTGTTTGAACGTGTTTAACTATAGTGCTTTCTTGCGCCGAACTGATCAGTTCAGCTTGACGCAAGATAGAAGCTAGGTTGGTGTGCATTTATATTAGTTACAACCTTTAGGCTTTACATTGGCACTACCAGCGCTTGCAGCACAAGTCCAAGTGCCATTACCATCTCTATTTACTTGAATTGTCTCACCACTTGCAATACCACTAGTGAAAGTAACTACGATTGAACCTGCTGTGTTAGCTGCATTAGCAAAAGTAATACCACCATTAGAAAAAATAGAAGCACCTAAATCTGCCGGAGCCTGCCCTGCACCGCCGGTAGGGAAAGCCCCATTACTTGCGAGATAATCCTCTACATTTATTTTTAATGCACTTGCAGTAGCTAAGCCCGCACCTAACTCCCCTTTATGTACATAATCTTGATATTTAGGAATTGCTATTGCTGATAGAACACCAATTACGGCAACCACAATCATTAACTCAATTAAAGTAAAGCCTTTTTGTCCCTGACGTTTTTTCATTTTTATCTCCAGTATAAATCCGTATGATTTAATGTTTTATTTGATGTGCAAAATAATAAAACTAACAGAGGAAGGAAGGTAGAATGAAAGATATAGGACTCGAGTGGGTTGGCATTTTATTTTGTGGGTAAATGTAACTTACGAGATTAAATACGACGTACGTCAAATATTGTATTTTTTTCTTAAACGTGGCTCGCAATTCTTACTTTAGAAACAGTTGGTCTAGTGATATTTATCATATTGGAAATATGTGAACAGTATCAAAGACATCATGAGAGGTTTGTGTGCGGTTTAAATTAAAAGAGCCAATAATACATCAGCTCTTTTATTAGATGATGTGTTATCAAAGCTTATTTAAAACGCATTGATAAGTCCATTGCTGTTAAGTGCTTAGTGAGGGCACCAACAGAGATATAATCAACGCCAGTTTCAGCAAACTCTGCAATAGTATCTAAAGTGACATTGCCTGAATTTTCTAATGCAGCACGACCTGCATTTAGTTTCACCGCTTCGCGCATCATATCGGTAGTGAAGTTATCTAACATAATAATGTCAGCACCAGCGTCAATCGCTTGTTGTAACTCTTCTAGGCTTTCTGTTTCTACTTCAACTGGTTTTCCAGGGTTAAGCTCTTTTGCGGTAGAGATAGCTTTTTTAATGCCGCCACAAGCAATGATATGATTTTCTTTAATTAGATAAGCATCAAATACACCGATACGATGATTAAAGCCACCACCACAGGCTACTGCATATTTCAATGCGCTGCGTAGACCAGGGATTGTTTTACGAGTATCAAGCAAACGACATTTGGTGTGTGCAATTTTTTCAGCATAAATTGCTGTGATGGTAGAACAACCAGAGAGTGTTTGGATAAAGTTCATCGCATTGCGCTCACCGGTTAATAGTGTGCGTGATGGGCCTGTTAAGGTGCAAAGCGTTTGGTTTGGTTCTACTTTGTCACCATCTTCTACATGCCACTCGATAGCAACGGTTCCACCCAGTTGTTTAAAGACTTCATCGGCCCACATCTTTCCACAAAATACACCATGTTCACGCGTGATGATTGTTGCAACAGATTGAGTATCTTCAGCAATTAAGCTTGCTGTAATATCAGTACTTACATCTAATGTTCCACCTAAATCTTCACGTAGTGTATCTGAAACGGCACGAGTAATTTCTGTAGGAAGTTGTTGCTTTAAATATTCAAGACGAGAGGCGCTATCATGGGTTTTGATCATGGTGAGGTCCATTGAATTCTTTGAAATAAGTTTATGGCGACAATAATACTCGCGCTAGAGCAGAATTTCATCATAAGATACAAAGATTAGTTTAATTTGAACGGGAATAGATGATGAAATTCACTTTATCAACAGATCATTGGCTTAATGAAGCAAAGCATGTGGTATCACCATTTTATGATGATCGTCCGGATGATGAAGATATCTCTCTGCTTGTTGTTCATAATATCAGTTTACCACCAGGGCAGTTTGGTGGGCCTTATATCGAACAATTGTTTACGGGGACACTAAATCCAGCGGAACATCCATTCTTTAAGGTGATCCACCAATTTCGAGTATCGGCGCATTGCTTGATCCGACGAGATGGCTCAGTCGTGCAATTTGTTCCTTTTAGCGCAAGAGCTTGGCATGCTGGAGTATCATCATTTGCAGGACGCGCACGATGTAATGATTACAGTATTGGTATTGAGTTGGAAGGGACTGATTTTACTGCCTATACTCAAGAGCAATATGATAGCTTGGCGGTTGTAACAAACGTGCTACAAGATGCTTACCCATTGATTGTTGATAAGCGTATCACTGGTCATCAGTACATTGCGCCGTTAAGAAAGACAGATCCAGGTTTATCATTTTACTGGGAAAAATACCATAAATTAAGAGGTTAGCTTTAAAGGTGATATAACTGCATTTCTTAAATCTGGCACATTATTATTTAATTTAAATCACAATTGGTCAGACCAATTGTTTTTGGTATGTTTGTATATTGTTAATTAATAATATAGAGAGACTCTGTTCTATGATTCAAATCAACTTTTACCTAGACAAATTCCCTTTTTTAATGATAAATTGCACCTCAAATAAAATTGGTAATACCAATTATTTAAAGTGACGAATGACTCACGGTAATGTGAGAAGTAATCAACTTAAATTGGGTTGAGCTACGATGACATATCAAAGGATACGTCAGCCGAAGTTGTCCGATGTAATCGAGCAAGAGCTTGAACGGCTGATTTTAGAAGGAACCCTTTCTCCTGGGCAAAAACTGCCAGCAGAAAGAGAGTTAGCAAAACAGTTTGATGTTTCCCGTCCATCAGTACGAGAAGCGATACAACGTTTAGAAGCAAAGCACTTATTAACTCGCCGTCAAGGTGGTGGAACGTTTGTTAATAAGGGTTTATGGCAAAGTTTTTCAGAGCCCTTGCTAGATTTATTAGCGACTCATCCTGAAACGCAATTTGATTTACTTGAATCACGCCATGCATTAGAAGGTATATCTGCCTATTACGCAGCTTTACGTGGTAATGAAGAAGATTTTAAACGGATTAAAGAGTCACATCAGTTAATCCAACAAGCACAACAAGATGGTGATTTAAAAGCAGAAGCGTCTGCGGTTATGAACTGTCTGATCACGGTGACTGAATCGGCGCACAATGTGGTACTACTTCACATGGTACGCAGTTTAGAGCCCTTGCTTGAACAAAATGTATTACAAAACTTTACCTTATTAAATCGCCGTGATGCGGTGGTAGAAAAGGTGAGAGCACATAGAGCTGAAATGGTAGAAGCGATAGTGTCAGGAGAGCCTGAAAAGGCACGTTTGGCCTCTCATTCTCATTTAGCCTATATTGAAGAAACATTGTTGGAATTGACAAAAGAAGAGAGCCGCCGAGAGTGCTCGCTTCGTCGAATTCAACAAAGTAATGATATGGATTAATTCGATTCATTTCATTGTCACCCTATTTGAACCAACAAATAAAAGGATAGCTCGCATGTCTGACATGAAGCATGACGTTGATGCACTAGAAACTCAAGATTGGTTAGAAGCTCTTGAGTCAGTTGTACGTGAAGAGGGTGTTGAACGCGCCCAGTATCTATTAGAGCAAGTTCTTGATAAAGCTCGTTTAGATGGTGTTGATATGCCAACTGGCATCAATACTAACTACATCAATACCATCCCTGTAACGCAAGAACCTGCGTACCCAGGTGATGTTACTCTTGAGCGTCGTATCCGTTCAATTATTCGTTGGAACGCTATCATGATCGTTCTACGTGCTTCGAAGAAAGATTTGGATCTTGGCGGCCACATGGCGTCTTACCAATCTGCAGCTGCATTCTACGAAGTATGTTTTAACCATTTCTTCCGTGCTCCAAATGAGACGGACGGTGGTGACTTAGTTTATTACCAAGGTCACATCTCTCCTGGTATCTACTCTCGTGCTTTCGTTGAAGGTCGTTTAACTGAAGAGCAACTAGATAACTTCCGTCAAGAAGTTGATGGTAAAGGTATTCCTTCTTACCCTCACCCTAAACTGATGCCTGAATTCTGGCAGTTCCCTACAGTATCTATGGGTCTTGGTCCTATTTCTGCTATCTATCAAGCGCGCTTCCTTAAGTACCTTGAAGGCCGTGGCATGAAAGAGACTGGCGCTCAGCGTGTATACGCTTTCCTAGGTGATGGTGAGATGGATGAGCCAGAATCACGCGGTGCGATCTCTTTCGCTGCTCGTGAAAAACTGGACAACTTATGTTTCCTAATCAACTGTAACCTACAGCGTCTAGACGGCCCTGTTATGGGTAACGGTAGCATCATTCAAGAACTAGAAGGCCTATTTAAAGGTGCTGGTTGGAACGTTGTTAAAGTTATTTGGGGTAGCAACTGGGATTCACTACTTGCTAAAGACACGACTGGTAAACTTCTTCAGTTAATGAACGAAACTATCGACGGTGACTACCAAACATTCAAATCTAAAGATGGCGCTTACGTTCGTGAGAACTTCTTTGGTAAATACCCTGAGACTGCAGCGCTTGTTGCTGATATGACTGATGACGAAATCTTCGCTCTTAAGCGTGGTGGTCATGATTCATCTAAACTGTTTGCTGCATTCAACAATGCAAAAGAAACAGGCGGTAAGCCAACAGTAATCCTAGCTAAAACCGTTAAAGGTTACGGCATGGGCGATGCTGCTGAAGGTAAGAACATTGCACACGGTGTTAAGAAAATGGACATGACTCATGTTCAACACCTACGTGATCGTTTAGGTCTAGAAGACATTCTTTCTGATGAAAAAATCAAAGAGCTTCCTTACCTTAAACTAGAAGAAGGTTCTGCTGAGTACAACTACTTACACGCTCGTCGTGATGCGCTACACGGTTACACACCTAAGCGTCTGCCTAAGTTTACTCAAGAATTCAAAGTACCTGAGCTTGATGCATTTGCCCCTCTACTAGGTGAGCAGAAGCGTGATATCTCTACTACAATGGCTTATGTTCGTACGCTAAATATCTTACTTAAAGATAAAAACATTGGTAAGAACATCGTTCCTATCATTTGTGATGAAGCGCGTACATTTGGTATGGAAGGTCTATTCCGTCAGGTTGGTATCTACAACCCACACGGTCAAGATTACACTCCTGAAGATAAAGGCATTGTTTCTTACTACAAAGAAGCAACTTCTGGTCAAGTTCTTCAAGAAGGTATCAATGAGCTAGGTTCAATGGCATCTTGGGTTGCTGCTGCAACATCATACAGCACGAACAACCTACCAATGATCCCATTCTACATCTACTACTCAATGTTCGGTTTCCAACGTATTGGTGACATGGCATGGTTAGCGGGTGACCAACAAGCACGTGGTTTCCTACTAGGTGCTACTGCTGGTCGTACAACGCTAAACGGTGAAGGTCTACAACACGAAGATGGTCACTCACACATCATGGCAAACACAGTTCCTAACTGTATTTCTTATGACCCAACGTTTGCTTACGAGCTAGCGGTAATCATGCAAGACGGTATTCGTCGCATGTACGGTGAGAACCAAGAAAACGTTTACTACTACCTAACAGTAATGAACGAAAACTACGCAATGCCAGCAATGCCAGAAGGCGCTGAAGAAGGCATCCGTAAAGGTATCTACAAGCTTGAGTCTTACGCCGGTTCTAAGTCTAAAGTTCAGCTAATGAGCTCTGGTACTATCATGAATGAAGCGCGTAAAGCTGCTAAGATCCTGAGCGAAGAGTACGGCGTAGCATCTGACGTATTCTCTGTAACGTCTTTCAACGAGCTAACTCGTGATGGTCAAGCGGTAGAGCGTGACAACATGCTTCACCCAGAAGCAGAAGAGAAAGTACCGTACATCACAACTGTTCTTGGTAACGAACCTGCAATCGCAGTAACAGATTACATGAAGAACTACGCTGAACAAGTACGTGCATTTATGCCTTCTGAATCTTACAAAGTACTTGGTACTGATGGTTTCGGTCGTTCAGACAGCCGTGAAAACCTACGTCGTCACTTCGAAGTAAACGCAGGCTACGTTGTTGTTGCTGCTCTTACTGAACTGGCGAAGCGTGGTGATGTTGAGAAATCAGTAGTTGCAGAAGCAATTGCTAAATTCGGCATCGACGCAGACAAAATTAACCCGCAATACGCATAAGACTTCCATTAATTAAGGAAACAAACAATGACAATCGAAATTAATGTACCTGACATCGGTGCAGATGAGGTTGAAGTAACTGAGATTCTAGTTAAGGTCGGTGACCGAGTTGAAGAAGAGCAGTCACTGATCACTGTTGAAGGCGATAAAGCTTCAATGGAAGTTCCTGCGTCTCAAGCGGGTATCGTTAAAGAAATTAAAATTTCTGAAGGCGATTCAGTAACAACTGGTTCTCTAATCATGATCTTTGAAGCTGAGGGTGCTGCTGCACCTGCAACTCCAGCAGTTGAAGCGGCTCCAGTAGCTGCTCCTGCTGCGGCATCTGTTGCTGAGCTTAAAGAAGTTCATGTTCCAGATATCGGCGGTGATGAAGTTGAAGTAACTGAAATCATGGTAGCGGTTGGCGACACAGTAGAAGAAGAGCAATCTCTTTTAACTGTTGAAGGCGACAAAGCATCAATGGAAGTTCCTGCACCATTCGCTGGTACAGTTAAAGAAATCAAAATCGCTTCTGGTGATTCAGTGTCAACTGGCTCTCTAGTTATGATCTTTGAAGTTGCAGGTTCTGCTCCAGCAGCTGCTCCTCAAGCGGCAGCAGCACCAGTTGCAGCAGCTCCAGCAGTCTCTGCTGAGAAAGAAGTTCATGTTCCTGATATCGGCGGTGATGAAGTTGAAGTAACTGAAATCATGGTAGCGGTTGGCGATACAGTAGAAGAAGAGCAATCTTTAATTACTGTTGAAGGCGACAAAGCATCGATGGAAGTTCCTGCTCCTTTTGCTGGTACTATCAAAGAGATTAAGATTGCAGCTGGCGATACAGTATCAACTGGCTCTCTAATCATGACATTTGTTGTTGAAGGCGCAGCGCCAGTTGCAGCACAAACGACAGCAGCACCAGTTGCACAAGCAGCTCCTGCACCAGTTGCAGCGGCTTCTGCTCCAGCAGCTACAGGTGAGTTTGAAGCAAACAACGAGTATGCACATGCATCTCCAGTTGTTCGTCGTCTTGCTCGTGAGTTTGGTGTAAACCTTGCTAAAGTTAAAGGTACTGGCCGTAAAGACCGTATCCTAAAAGAAGATGTTCAAAGCTTTGTTAAAGATGCACTTAAGCGTCTTGAATCTGGTGCTACTGCATCAGCTAAAGGCGGTGACGGTTCAGCTCTTGGTCTACTTCCATGGCCAAAAATTGACTTCAGCAAGTTTGGTGAAACAGAAGTTAAGAAACTTTCTAAGATTAAGAAAATTTCTGGTGCTAACCTACACCGTAACTGGGTAATGATCCCGCACGTTACACAGTGGGATAATGCTGATATCACAGAGCTAGAAGCATTCCGTAAAGAACAGAATGCAATCGAAGCGAAAAATGATACTGGTATGAAGATCACACCACTTGTGTTCATCATGAAAGCAGTTGCGAAAGCACTTGAAGCATTCCCATCGTTTAACTCTTCTTTATCTGATGATGGCGAAAGCGTTATCCTTAAGAAGTACGTAAACGTAGGTATCGCTGTTGATACGCCAAACGGTCTTGTTGTTCCAGTATTTAAAGACGTGAACAAAAAAGGCATTTACGAGCTATCTGAAGAGCTAATGGCTATTTCTAAGAAAGCACGTGCTGGTAAGTTAATGGCTTCTGATATGCAAGGTGGTTGTTTCACAATCTCAAGCCTTGGCGGTATCGGTGGTACAGCGTTTACCCCAATCGTAAACGCACCAGAAGTAGGTATCCTTGGTGTATCTAAGTCTGAAATCAAACCAGTATGGAATGGCAAAGAGTTCGCTCCACGCCTACAGCTTCCTCTGTCTCTGTCTTACGATCACCGAGTGATTGATGGCGCAGAAGGTGCTCGTTTCATTACTTTCCTAAACAGTGCATTATCAGACATTCGTCGCCTAGTACTGTAATTAGCGGTAATTGAAATAAACAATAAGGTGGCAAATAAGCCGCCTTATTGCGTCATAAATTGAAGAGATAACTTCAGTTTTTTGAATTAAATTAAATACAATTTACGAGTACAGCGCTTCTTTTGAAGAACCGTTGTAACGTGAATTGTTGTCTAGCTCACAGGCTAACCTAATCTTGCTTTCACACTGTTAACATCTATGTAAAATAAACTCAGTCTGAAAACAATAATAGAACATCGGTCAGCCTGTTAGGGAAATGACTATAACGAGGTCAAAATGAGCAAAGAAATTAAAGCACAAGTTGTGGTACTTGGTGCCGGTCCTGCTGGTTACTCTGCCGCATTCCGTTGTGCAGATTTAGGTTTAGAAACAGTTATCGTTGAACGTTACAACACACTTGGTGGTGTATGTTTAAACGTTGGTTGTATCCCATCAAAAGCATTACTTCACGTAGCTAAAGTTATTGAAGAAGCAAAAGCGATGGCAGATCACGGCATCGTATTTGGTGAGCCTCAAACGGACATCGATAAGATCCGTTTATGGAAAGAAAAAGTAGTTACTCAACTGACTGGCGGTCTTGGCGGTATGGCTAAGATGCGTAAAGTAACAGTAGTAAATGGTCTTGGTAAATTTACTGGCGCTAACACTATTGAAGTAACTGGTGAAGATGGTAATACAACAATCAACTTTGATAACGCGATTGTTGCTGCTGGTTCTCGTCCAATTAAACTGCCATTCATTCCGCATGAAGACCCACGTATTTGGGATTCAACGGATGCACTTGAGCTTAAAGAAGTACCTAAGAAACTGCTTATTATGGGCGGTGGTATTATCGGCCTAGAAATGGGTACGGTTTATCATGCACTAGGTTCTCAAGTTGATGTTGTTGAGATGTTTGATCAAGTTATCCCAGCAGCAGATAAAGATATCGTTAAAGTTTATACTAAACGTATCAAAAACAAGTTTAACCTAATGCTTGAAACGAAAGTGACAGCGGTTGAAGCGAAAGAAGATGGTATCTACGTTTCAATGGAAGGTAAAAAAGCACCAGCAGAAGCTGAGCGCTATGATGCTGTTCTTGTTGCAATCGGTCGTGTTCCAAACGGTAGTTTACTAGACGCTGAGAAAGCGGGTGTTGCTGTTGATGAACGTGGTTTCATTAACGTTGATAAGCAAATGCGTACTAACGTATCTCACATTCACGCTATCGGTGATATCGTAGGTCAACCTATGCTTGCTCACAAAGGTGTGCATGAAGGCCACGTTGCTGCTGAAGTTATTTCTGGTAAGAAGCACTACTTCGATCCTAAAGTAATTCCATCAATTGCTTATACTGAGCCAGAAGTCGCTTGGGTTGGTAAAACAGAAAAAGAAGCAAAAGCTGAAGGCATTAACTACGAAGCAGCAAGCTTCCCTTGGGCTGCATCAGGCCGTGCAATCGCTTCAGATTGTGCTGATGGTCTAACTAAGCTTCTTTTTGATAAAGACACTAACCGCGTTATTGGTGGTGCAATTGTTGGTACTAACGCTGGTGAACTTCTTGGCGAAATCGGTCTTGCAATTGAAATGGGTTGTGATGCAGAAGATATCGCACTAACTATCCATGCTCACCCAACATTACATGAATCAATTGGTATGGCTGCTGAAATTTATGAAGGTTCTATTACTGACCTTCCAAATGCAAAAGCAGTAAAGAGAAAGAAATAATTTCTCTTAAACCATTAGAATTTAAATATAAAAAAACCGCTGATTAGTCAGCGGTTTTTTATTATCTACTTTCTGAGTTCTGAATGTTATTTATAAATACATAACATATTTAAGAAGCAATTAGCTGTTTCTTCAAGTTCTTCAGATGAAGAGCTACGATTCGCTTGAATAAATACAGAATAACAAATCCCGTGTAGCATTTTTGCCAAATTTTCAGAAGTATGGTCATTGCACACTTCATTTCGCTCTATACCTTCAGCAAACATTGTGCGAATGATCTTTTGATTATTCACATGGCTGCTTAAGAATAAAGGCCAAACTTCTTCGCGCGTTGATGTACTCCATTCAAACCACACTTTAATCCATTTATTTTCTGAATGAACAGCATCAATAATATTCATTAAAAGTGAGTGAAGATTTGTACGAACGTCAAGCTCTAGAGAGATTGAATTCTTAACAAATAAATGGAACTCATCTTCTACTCGGTTTAATACGTCATCAACAAGATCTTCTCTTGTAGGGAAATAGTTAAACACAGTTGCTACTGATACTTGTGCTATTTCAGCAACATCAGCATGACCGCCACGGCCGATACCACGTTGTGAAAATACCTCGATAGCAATATCAAGAAGTTGTTCTTTACGCTTTTCTGGAGATAGCCTTGTTCTCGGTCTTTTTTGGATCGTATCCATATTTATTTATATCCTTGCCAACAAATTATTATTTTATATAGGGTTTTATTATTATTCTACTCAGTAACCTTACATAAGGCTGTTTATATATTCAACAACTATTCATGTTATCAATTAAAAATATGACGTGGTTAAAGGTTATTTTAAAAAATTACAGTTGTTTACCGTATAAACCATTTTATTTTAACTAATTTTATCAGATAATTTCTTTTAATCCTAAAGAGGTATGAAAAACTTTTATAATTGTCCCTATCTCAGGTGCGCTTTTGTTGTAAACTGTATAGATCTAAATCCTGCCGCAGGTAGACTCAACGAATAAGTGAGACAGTATGAAACATACAGTAGAAGTGATGATCTCTGAACAAGAGGTTGCTCAACGTGTTAAAGAATTAGGTCAACAGATTTCTGAACATTATAAAGAGTCTGATAGCTTAGTGATGATTGGTTTATTACGTGGCTCATTTGTATTTATGGCTGATTTAGCACGAGCGATTGATACACCAATGACCGTTGATTTTATGACAGCATCAAGCTATGGAAATAGCATGGAAAGTACGCGTGACGTACGAATTTTGAAAGATCTTGATGATGATATAAAAGGTAAAGACATCCTATTAGTAGAAGACATTATCGATACCGGTAATACACTAAGTAAAGTGTGTGAGATCTTGTCTATTCGTGAGCCAAACTCAATTACGATTTGTACACTGCTTGATAAACCTTCTCGACGTGAAGTTGATGTTAAAGTGGATTGGATTGGTTTTTCTATTCCGGATGAGTTTGTTGTTGGTGTTGGTATCGACTACGCACAAAAATATCGTAACCTACCTTATATCGGTAAGGTGGTACCACAAGAATAAGCCGTAAGGTTCACCCGTATTAATGATTAAAATAAAGAGTCAAAGTATCAAATATACTTTGACTCTTTGCTATTGATATATGTATTAATATCGGGGTATGGCTAAATATATGGAAGAGTATTATAAAATCAGATATTTATTCTGTGAATATTTGGCTATATCACTTTCATTATATGTTTATTTTGTATTTAAAATGTTGTTAATTTGTGCTTGATTATTAACCTGTAGTGGTTACAATTTAAGCGTAAATATAGTTTACAACTTACCCATTTAGAGAATTAATTTTAAGTTTTAGGAGGTCAACATGACAGTTATTCATTCATACAAAATGTGTTGTGCCATCACTATGTCGTTTACACCCGTTAACGATAAAAACGATTAATTAATTCGTAACCTTTCTGGCTGCGAATATTGCGGCTGCTTAAGAAGGGATATTCCTATCTTTATTATTTTGTCGCACTATTTCTAGCCTTATTTTGGAGAAATATTATGCGTCATTCATTATACCTACGTTTAGCTACAGTATTAATTCAAGCTGATCTTGCACGAGAAGAGCGAGAATGGAAACGACAAGTACGTAAAGTTCAGTATGAGATCCCATGGGGAAATGAGTATCTACTTAAAGATATTGGTTTGCATATTGATGGTCGAACAATAAGTGATCTTGAGGTTCCGGCAATCAAGACTGAACGCCAAATTCGTCATCTTCGTCGACTCGTCCGTTTGAGAATAGCAACGTAATACTAAGCCAGAGAAAGTAGAGGTGAATTTTTCTCTGGCTATATTTTTATAATAAAGGGGCGTGCTATTGCCCTTTTATTTTTCACCATTGGTCTGTGTTATAACAGACATTGCTGCTTGGTAGGAGATCTCTAAAGATTCACGGCTATGCCCTTTAACGCCAAGATCATTTAAAACGCCATCACCCATACCATAGACGACACCGTGAACCTGAACGTCTTGTCCTCGTTCCCAAGCGGTTTGCATCACGGTTGAATTACCTACGTTATATACTTGTTCTGCGACATTGATTTCACATAATTTATCGCCCCATTTCTCACGAGGTAAATTGCCAAATACAGTTCGGTGTTTTAGGTATAAATCACGAATGTGAAGTAGCCAGTTATTGATTAAGCCTAACGGTGGATTATCGATTGCCGCATTTACTCCACCGCAGCCGTAATGGCCACAAACAATAATATGTTTAATTTTAAGTACATCAACAGCATATTGTAAAACAGATAAGCAATTTAAATCAGTATGTATTACCTGGTTAGCTACATTTCGATGAACAAAGAGTTCTCCTGAATGTAACCCAGTTAAGCGCTCTGCTGGAACTCGACTGTCTGAACAACCAATCCATAAAAAACCTGGGTTCTGTCCTTCTTCAAGTTGAGCAAAATATTCAGGACGTCCTGCTTTAATTGATTTTGCCCACTTAGAATTATTTTCAAAGAGCTCTTTAATTTCCGGCATTTTAAATTTTCATCCCTTAAATACTTACGAATAAGTCGGTATTCGCTAAACTTATTTCTGTTAAAAACGTCAACAGGTTTATTAACTATACACAATGTTACAATTGCAATCTGCTAAAAAGTAGTCTTAAAAGTACTCATCTGACGTGTAGTAGCTTTAAAAAGTTCAATTTTAATACGAATTAGATAAATACGGCATAAGCAGAAGTTATTGGTGCTAATTAACTGTTATGAGAGAAGAATAACATTTGTTAAATTAATGAAGTGAATGTGTTTATAGCAAGGAGCTAATGGTGTTTGGGCAACGATTTGAAAACATAAATTTTAAAGGTGATCTTTTTGGTGGGGTAACGACGGCCATCATATCACTGCCTTTGGCATTAGCCTTTGGTGTTGCTTCAGGAGCAGGGGCTGAAGCAGGGCTTTGGGGAGCTATCATGGTGGGGCTTTTTGCTTCTTTATTTGGTGGTTCTTCTACATTAATCTCCGAACCAACTGGACCAATGACGGTAATTATGACTGCTGTCTTAACCAGTATGGTCGCTAAATACCCTGAGACTGGTATTGCAATGACATTTACCGTTGTAATGATGGCTGGTGCATTTCAAATTCTACTTGGTACATTAAAACTAGGTAAATACATAACATTAATGCCTTACAGTGTTATTTCAGGCTTTATGTCTGGGATTGGGGTTATTCTTATTATTTTGCAGCTTTCACCTTTACTAGGTCATGCTGCACCATCTGGTGGCGTGATGGGCACACTCAGCGCTTTACCAGATACACTAGCTAACTTAGACATTAAAGAATTATTTCTTGGTTTACTAACTCTGGCAGTTCTGTTTCTTTTTCCTCAGCATTATCGTAAATATGTCCCTGCTCAACTCGTTGCTTTAGTTGCGGTAACACTTATATCTGTCATCATTTTTGATATGGATTCTATTCGCCGTATTGGAGAAATCCCCGCAGGTTTACCTTCTATCGTTATTCCTACGATTAATAGTGATATGTTTATGACCATGGTCATCGATGCTCTGGTACTAGGTACATTGGGTTGTATTGATACCTTATTAACTGCTGTTATCGGGGACTCTTTAACACGCCAAGAACACGACTCAGATAAAGAATTACGAGGTCAAGGTTTAGCAAATATGATCTCAGGATTGTTTGGCGCGTTACCTGGTGCGGGTGCCACTATGGGGACGGTAACGAATATTCAAGTGGGTGCGCGATCACCATTGTCTGGTGTATTTAGAGCGGCAGTGTTAGCTCTTGTGGTATTAGTTGCTGGAGGGCTGACAGAACCGATCCCTATGGCTGTACTCGCTGGTATTGCCGTTTATGTTGGTTTTAATATTCTTGATTGGAGTTTTATTCAACGCGCGCATAAAGTGAGCGTTCAGGGCATGGCCATTATGTATGGTGTAATGTTATTGACCGTGTTTGTTGATCTAATTGTGGCGGTTGGTCTTGGTGTCTTTATTTCAAATATCATTATTATTGAACGTTTAAGTCGTGAGCAAGCTCGCCAAGTTAAAGCTATCAGTGATGCTGATGAAGATGATGTGCCTCTTACTGAGAGCGAGAGAGCTTTGCTGGATAAGGCTAATGGAAAAGTTCTATTCTTCTATTTATCAGGCCCAATGATCTTCAGTGTATCAAAAGCTATCTCACGTCAGCATACAAGTATTTCTGATTATGAAGTGATGATTTTGGATTTAACCGACGTTCCCATGATTGATGTCACAGTAGGATTAGCATTAGAGAATGCGATTAATGATGCATTGGATGCCAATTGTAGAGTCTACTTACTGTGCCCAAATGAGCAAACCAGAGAACAATTAGAGAAGTTTCATGTTACGGACTTAGTTCCTGATGAAAATACGTTTAAATTCCGTTATGAGGCACTTAAGTCTGCGATTAAATACGTTTCGCCTAATGAAGAGTAACTCATTAATTTTATTGTTTTAATTTAAGCCGCAGAGTGATGAACTCTGCGGTTTTTTATTATCAGGGTGTTTTTCAAATTTGCTTTAATCGTCATTCAACGATAAGCTAGGTATATTAATAGATGCTAATTTAAGTGATGGGTAAAATATGTACGCATTAGAAATAGAACAATTACGAAAAACTTATGCAGGGGGCTTTGAAGCTCTAAAGGGCGTTGATTTATCTGTTGAACAAGGTGATTTTTATGCTTTGTTAGGACCGAATGGGGCTGGTAAATCAACAACCATTGGGGTTATCAGTTCGCTTGTGAATAAAACCTCTGGCCGAGTTAAGGTGTTTGGTTATGACATTGATACCCATTTGGTTCAAGCAAAGCAACAGATTGGATTAGTACCTCAAGAATTTAATTTTAATCCATTTGAAACTGTGCAACAGATAGTAATACAACAAGCGGGTTATTATGGTGTCTCTCGTACCCTTGCTAAAGAGCGAGCCAAAAAATACTTATCTCAGCTCGATCTTTGGGATAAAAAAGATGACCGTGCACGTAATTTATCTGGTGGTATGAAACGTCGTTTAATGATTGCTCGCGCATTGATGCATGAGCCAAAGCTATTAATTCTTGATGAACCAACAGCGGGTGTTGATATTGAACTACGTCGTTCTATGTGGGAATTCTTAAAGCAGATTAACGAACAAGGTGTCACTATTATTCTCACTACGCATTATCTTGAAGAAGCGGAAATGTTGTGTCGAAATATAGGTATCATTAATAAAGGTGAAGTCATTGAAAATACGTCAATGAAATCGTTACTTAATAAACTTCAGGTTGAAACTTTTATTTTAGATCTAGCAGAAGGTAGCCCTGCTCCTCAACTGGAAGGCGCTAAAGTAACAAACAGCAAAGAAGGCTCGATAGAGGTAGAAATCGATAAATCTCAAGGATTGAATTACCTTTTTGAGCAACTAAATCATCAAGGTGTTAATGTACTTTCTATGAGAAATAAAGCGAATCGATTAGAAGAGTTATTTGTCAGCATCGTTCGTAATGGAGAAGCTAAATAATGATGGACTTATATTGGACAGCATTTAAAAGTCTTATTTCTAAAGAGATAAATCGATTCACTCGTATCTGGGTACAAACACTAGTACCACCAGCGATCACCATGACTCTTTATTTTATTATTTTTGGTAACTTGATTGGTTCTCGCATTGGTGAAATGAGTGGCTTTAGCTATATGGAATATATTGTTCCTGGCTTGATCATGATGTCTGTTATCACTAACTCTTATTCTAATGTGGCTTCTTCATTTTTTAGTGCTAAGTTTCAAAAGAATATAGAAGAATTATTAGTTGCTCCTGTGCCTAACTATATCATTATTGCTGGTTTTGTTGGTGGTGGTGTTGTACGTGGTTTACTAGTTGGTGCTTTGGTTACTTGTGTATCACTATTTTTTGTAGACATTCAAATAGCTCATCTTGGTGTCATTATGCTAACCGTATTAATGACATCCATTGTGTTCTCTTTAGGTGGATTAATTAATGCGGTGTTCGCGAGAACATTTGATGACATTAGTATTATACCTACCTTTATTTTAACGCCATTAACGTATTTGGGTGGGGTGTTTTACTCGATTAATTTATTGCCTGAATTCTGGCAAGGGGTTTCTAAACTAAACCCAATCGTTTATATGGTAAATGCATTCCGTTATGGTTTTTTAGGGGTGTCGGATGTAGGGATTGGAACTGCTTTTGCAGTCTTATCAATCTTCATTCTTGCTTTATATGCGATAGCTTTACATTTGATATCAAAGGGAACTGGCTTACGAAGCTAAAGTAAATCTCTTAAAAAAAGGGCTGATGATTATGAATCATCAGCCCTTTTTTAAAATATAAATAGAGTCAGAGTTACTCTTCTGTCTCTTCTTCGCTTACTGCAATATGAAGTTCAACAACCAAGTTATCGATTAATCGTACCTGACCTAGAAAGGCTGCCATTAAGATTACAGCTTGAGTTGTTTCTTCTGTTGGTTCTTGAAGCGTTCTTGCATCACGAATGAAGATTTCATCAGGTTGCAAATCAGCCGCACGCAGTTGATCACTGGCATCTTCAATTAACGATTCATAATCAGTACGACCGCCACGCATTTGGCTGCTGATCCAGCGCATTGTACGCGCTAGAACTGGAGCTCGCTGACGTTCATTTAATGTCAGAAGGTTATTACGAGAGCTCATTGCTAAGCTATCAGCTTCACGTACCGTAGCAACGCCTACAATCTCAATATCTAATGCCATATCAATGACCATCTGACGGATAAGAGCAAGCTGCTGGAAGTCTTTCTCGCCAAAACAAGCAACATCAGGCTGAACGATATTGAAAAGCTTATTTACAACTGTAGAGACACCTTTAAAGTGTCCAGGGCGTGAAGCGCCTTCTAAAATAGTTGAAATAACTGGCACATCAACAACAGTCTGTTTATCTAGTCCATTTGGGTACATAATTTCAGGTGTTGGTGTGAATACGATATCTACTTTTTCAGCGGTTAGCTTTTCGATATCTTCGTCGATAGTACGAGGATAGTTAGTTAGGTCGTCGTTATTGTTAAATTGCATCGGATTAACGAAAATACTAGCAATAACAATATCTGCATGTTCACGGGCGGTGCGAACAAGCGTAAGGTGACCTTCATGCAGATTGCCCATGGTAGGAACAAAAGCAATACGCTTGCCTTCGCGCTTCCAAGTTTTAATCTGCTCACGTAATGGCAGAATATCAGCAAAAATATCCATTAAAGGTCCTTAATTAAATGTATGTTCAGCAGCAGGAAAAATACCTTGCTCAACATCTTGAATATATTTAGTTACAGCTGTGCGCATATCCCCTGTTTCCGCTAAGAAATTCTTAGAGAATTTAGGCATATAGTTGGCTGAGATGCCAAACATATCATGCATAACTAAAATTTGACCATCCGTTGAATTTCCTGCTCCAATCCCAATAACAGGAACAGTACAAGCTTTAGTGATACGTTCTGCTAGAGAAGCAGGAACACACTCTAATAAAATAATTTGAGCACCGGCCTTTTCAAGGGTTAGCGCATCTTTAATCATTTGTTCTGCTTTGACTTCATCACGACCTTGTACCTTAAAACCACCAAAAATATTAACAGACTGAGGGGTTAAACCAAGGTGTGCGCATACTGGAACTGCGCGTTCAGCAAGAATACTAATGGTTTCAGCTATCCATTCCCCTCCTTCAATCTTCACCATGTTAGCACCAGCTTGCATTAATTTAGCAGCGTTCTCACAGGCTTGTTGAGGGGTTGCATAGCTCATAAATGGCATATCAGCCATTACCAAGCTATTTGGGCTCCCTGCGCGAACACAACGAGTATGGTAAGCGATCTCTTCGGTTGTTACAGGTAACGTATCATGCTTACCTTGTAACACCATACCTAATGAATCACCGACTAATAGAACTGGCATTTCTTGCTGTTCAAATAGTTGTGAGAAACTTGCATCATAAGCAGTTACGGTAGCAAACTTACGACCTTCTTGTTTCCACTTCATTAAGTCATTAATAGAGATTTTTTTCATAAAATATCCTTACTAAAAGCAATTATCCTTGCCAGATGGTTAGTCCATTTCTATCTACTTGTGTAAGTAGTTGAGAAAGCGTTGTTCCATCTGGAAAGGTAAAATCGTTATAAATTTCTGCGAGCGGATAAAGAACAAACTCTCGTTCTTTCATGCCATAGTGAGGCACGGTTAATCGCTCATTGTCGATCACTTGATCGCCAAATAAAATAATATCAAGATCGAGGGTTCTTGGTCCCCAACGTTCATCCTTACGCACACGGCCTTGTTCAAGTTCAATCTTTTGAGTGAAATCGAGTAGGTTTAATGGCTTAAGACTGGTTTCAATCTCAACGACAGCATTAATATAATCTGGTTGATCTTGAGGACCCATGGGTGAACTGCTGTAAAGTGAAGATACGGCAGTTACTGTTGAATCAGGCAAGTGATGCAGCGCTTCAATAGCAACTCTTGCTTGTTCAATTGGGTTTCCAAGATTACTCCCAATAGCAATAATTACTTTGATCATGAGTCGTTATTTGCTCTTTTTTTCTTTCTGTATGGGCTACGACGTTTACGTGTTCCTGTTGAACGACCACCATGTAAATTTTGGATCATATTATTACGATGGGGTGCTGGTGAATCTTGAAATTCAGTCCACCAATCAGCAAGTTCTTTTACATCTTTGCCTTCAACTTTTCCGCGCATTTCAAGGAAATCAAAAGCAGCTCGGAATTTTTGTTGTTCGATAAGTACAAAAGCACGTTTGCCATTACGACGAGGTAAGCGTAACTGAAGCTGCCAAATATCACGAATAGTAGCAGTTAAACGACGTGGAATAGCGGTACTTTTGACTTGAAGATCCAACATGATATTAGACGCTTCCATGATAGATTCATAATGGTCATACTTTGGATTTTCATCTTGAATCTCTTGCGCTTTAACCGTTAATGGGTACCAAAGCATTGCAGCAAACATAAAGGCTGGATTTACTCGTTTTCCACTATTAATGCGTTTATCTGTTGAGCGTAATACTAATTCTATCATCTGCTCTGTTGAACTATTCCCTTCTTCTGTTAAGTAAGGAGTTAGTGCTGGGAACAGTTGCTGAAATAAATTAAATTTACGCAGCATATAATAAGTATCGAGCCCTTTGCCTGCTTGCAATAATTTTAATGATTCTTCAAATAAGCGAGCCGCAGGAATATCTTGTAATAAGGAAGACAACTCAACCATAGGTTCGGCTGTTTTATCACAAATAGTCATGTCTAATTTAGCAGCGAAACGAACCGCTCGAAGCATACGAACAGGATCTTCACGATAACGGGTTTCTGGATCACCAATTAAACGGACAACCTTATTGTTTAAGTCTTCAATGCCGTTAGCATAATCGTGGATTGAATAATCAGCAATGTTGTAATACATAGCATTAATCGTAAAGTCACGACGTTGAGCATCTTCTTCAACAGTGCCGTAGACATTATCACGTAGCAGCATGCCTTCTTTTGATTGTGCTGAGATATTTTTCTTCTCAGATTCTTCTTCTTTTTCTTCTTTGTGATGACCACGGAAAGTCGCCACTTCAATGACATCTCTGCCAAAAAGAATATGAGCTAAACGGAATCGACGGCCGATTAATCGACAATTTCGAAACAGCTTTTTGATCTGCTCTGGTGTTGCATTAGTGGCGATATCAAAGTCTTTAGGTTCTTGGCCTAGAAGAATGTCGCGCACACCTCCGCCTACGAGATAGGCGTCGTATCCTGCATTACTTAAACGGTAAAGAACTTTTAGCGCATTATCGCTGAGATCTTTACGTGAAATATTATGTTCTTGGCGTGTGATAACGTTCAGTTTCAAATCCTCTGTAGAGCAAATATCACTGTTGTTTTTGAGTAAATTACGACAAAAACGGACAACTTGATTAAAGATAATGACCTCGATATTCAAGTGAGCAGTCAAAAATAGGCGTGCATCATAGCTTAAATTGTGGGTTTTGAGAATGGGGTAGTGATCTCGAGCCCAGTTGGGAGCTGTTTTAGGTGCCAATTTTTGATTGCCCATTGAAGAATTTCATTCAATGTGACGGTTTCTATGTCCTTCGGTAACGTAAATCCTAGAAACCTTAAAGCTTCAAGCAATGTCGGTTTTGGATTGTCGTTATCAATTGCTGGGGCATAGTTTTGTTTTGATAGCTTTTTTCCAGAATCATCTACAGCAAGTGGTAAATGAAGATAACTGACTTCTTTGACACCTAATTGACGATAAAGTGAAATTTGACGTCCAGTTGGTTCAATTAAATCGGCACCACGAACCACCTCAGTAATACCTTGTTCAATATCATCCAATACAACGGCAAGATTATAAGCAAATAACCCATCGCGACGTTTTATAATAAAATCTTCTTGAGCAAGCTGTGTTGGTATTTGAATCGTCCCATGCTTTATATCATAAAATGATTCAACAGGGTGTTGCATCGCTAAACGTACAGAAGCATTTTTTTCTGAAAGGTGTTTATGTTTACAATGCGCTAAGTAAAAGCCACCATCTTCTTTTATTTGTTTACGAGTACATTGACAAAAATACGCATCGCCCTTATCAACCCATTGGTTAATTTGAGACTGATAAATATCATGGCGTTGACTTTGGTAAACAATGTCATCATCCCATTCAAAGCCATAAGCTTCTAAGGTTTGAATTATTAAGGAAGAGGCTCCTGCTATTTCTCGTGGAGGGTCTAAATCTTCAATGCGAACCAACCACTTTCCCTGTTGTGATTTAGCTTGTAAATAGCTACCTAAAGCAGCAACAAGAGAACCAAAATGCAATGGACCTGATGGTGATGGTGCAAAGCGACCTATGTATTGGGTAGTCATAGAATTTCACTGTATAAACGTAAAAAAGGGAGCCTGTGCTCCCTTTTCATTATTTTTAATTGGTTTTAGCCAGCCATTTGCTTTTCTTTGATTTCTGCAAGTGTTTTACAGTCAATACAAAGATCAGCAGTTGGACGTGCTTCTAAGCGACGAATACCAATCTCAACACCACAAGAATCACAGAAGCCGAAATCTTCTTCTTCGATTTTAGTTAGTGTCTTTTCTATCTTTTTGATTAGACGGCGTTCACGATCACGATTACGCAGTTCTAAACTAAATTCTTCTTCTTGAGCTGCACGATCAACAGGATCTGGGAAATTAGCAGCTTCATCTTTCATGTGATTTACTGTGCGTTCAACTTCTTCCCTAAGTTGATTACGCCAAGCTTCTAGAATCTTAGTAAAGTGTTCAACTTGAGCTGGGCCCATGTACTCTTCACCAGTTTTTTCCTGGTAAGGTTCAACACCAGCGATAGCTAGAATACCTAGCGTTCTTTTTGTATTGCTCTCTGGCATTACAGCTTCTCCTAAACGTCTTTGACTCTCACTAGCCAATGAGGGCGCTATCTATAACAGAAAGAAAAGGGGCGATCAAATATTGAATACACCAATTGAGATCTAGTAGCAAGAACGTAGCACTTTTCTTAAAAAGAACGTAATGATTGCTGATTAAAGCAACTAAATACTAAAAGGTAGCTTTCGTACGATCTTCATCTCTTTTGGTGACATCTCTGCTTGGTAACAGAGAACCGTAACCCCACTTTCAATCGCATCTATTAATAAAGAATTATATTGTTGGTCTATATGGTGTGCGATTGATACTTTTTCAATGCCTGAATGTAAAACAGCGAAAAATAAAACGGATTTTTTTCCATTTAGTGCCATTTCACTCAGTTCTCGTAGATGTTTTTGTCCTCGAGTGGTAACTGCGTCAGGAAAATAACCCTGACCGTCTTTACCTAATAAAGTGACGCTCTTTACTTCAATATAGCAGTCAGGTAGAGATTCTTCACTAAGTAGTATATCAATACGACTGTTTTCTGAACCATATTTCACTTCTGTTTTGAGTGTGCTGTACTCATTTAACTCATCAATTTGCTTATTGTTAATTGCTTCCACGACTAATTGATTTGCTCGAATGGTATTAACGCATATTGTGTGGGTATTTTCTGTGACGCTAAGCTCCCAACTATTAGGGTATTTACGTTTTAGGTTATTGGATGTTGAAAAAAACACCGTATTTCCAGGAGTTGCACAACCCGTCATCGCGCCAGTGTTTGCGCAGTGGATAGTTCGCTCGCTGTTATCTGGTAATTTGATATCAGTTAAAAAGCGTTTATAGCGTTTTATTAATATTCCAGATTCTAATTCAGGTTCAAATTTCATTTAACTACTGTTTTTTTGTACAATGGTTTAATTCGAGATAATGCCACAAGGCGAACCCATTGTCACAGTTACCAATTGAAAGAGTGATCCCATCACTGATTGATAAATTACAACGCTATTCTCAGCTTATTTTAAAAGCATCGACAGGGGCTGGTAAGTCAACCCACCTGCCTTTAATGCTCTTAAAAGAGAAGGTGATTGAAGGCAAAATTATTATGCTAGAACCAAGACGATTGGCTGCACGAAATATTGCGAGCTATCTAGCATCTCAATTGGGAGAAAAAGTGGGGGAGCAAGTTGGCTTTCGGATCAAAGGTGAGACTAAAGTTAGTGCTCAAACACGATTAGAAATTGTCACTGAAGGGGTTATGACTCGAATGATCCAATCTGATCCCGAGCTGACAGGGGTTGGATTACTCATTTTTGATGAATATCATGAGCGAAGTGTTCATGCTGATACTTCTTTAGCTTTTGCTTTAGAAGTACAAGATGCGTTAAGAGATGATCTTAAGTTGTTGGTGATGTCGGCTACATTAGACCAGACGGCATTACAGGAGTTACTTCCTAATGCCGCGTATGTTGAATCTGATGGGCGAATGTTCCCAGTGACGACGTCTTATAGCTCTCTTAAAACAAACCAACGAATTGTTGAAGCAACTGAGCAAGCAATTCGTAAGGCGTTGTTAAATGAAACTGGCTCGATGCTTGTGTTTTTATCGGGAGTTGGGGAAATAAGGCAAGTTGAAGAACGATTGAAAGATTTGCCATCAGGGATAATCGTTGCCCCTTTATATGGACAACTTGATGCGAAAAAGCAGCAACACGCGTTGCAGCCTGCATTGAAAGGAACACGAAAAATTGTATTAGCAACCAATGTGGCTGAGACCAGTTTAACTATTGAAGGCATTCGAATTGTCATTGATAGTGGTTATGAGAAAAAGGCTACGTTTGATGCCAAAACGGGAATTACGAAATTAGAACAAAAGCGGATCGCGCAATCTTCTGCAGAACAACGAAAAGGGCGTGCTGGGCGTTTAGAACCTGGTGTCTGTATTCGTTTATACAGTGAGTCTCAATATCAGCAACAAGCCGTTGTTCAAACTCCTGAAATAGAATCATCAGATCTTTCTTCCTTAGTTTTAGAATTGGCTAAATGGGGAGTGACGGACCCTCAATCTCTTCAATGGTTAACACCACCGCCTAATGCCAATATTCAACAAGCTCGTACATTATTATCACAGCTAGGGCTTATTGATAAGTCTGCTCAGCTTTCTGCTGTTGGTGAAAAATCACAACAATTGGCGATAGAGCCACGTCTTGCTACGGTGTTATTGCAAGCGAATACCCAATCAGCGGCACACTTACAAACGGCTTTGTATGCACTACCGATAATAGAAGAAGCAGCAAAATCAATTTCATCGAAAGATCTTGGTTACCACCTTTCATTACTCCTTGATGGTCGATACCCAAAACAGAGTTACTACCAACAAAGAGCTCAGCGTTTAGCCCATTTTCTTTCAGTTAAACCAGATATGAAGCAGGTATCTGTTGAACTTATTGGCGAGGTATTAGCGGCAGGCTTTCCTGATAGGTTAGCAATAGCAAAAGGTGAATTAGGTCAGTTTCAATTAGCTAATGGTCATGGTGTCCAAGTTGATGGCGTTGAATCTATAGCACAAAGTGATTGCTTGGTAGTGGTGGATTTATTAAAAGGAAATCAAAATCGCAGCTACGTCTTTCTTGCTGCGCCATTATCTAAAACATCTTTAATGAATGTTTCATCTCATTTGATAACAGAAAAAGAGCACGTAGATTGGGATGAAAAATCAGGCAGAATGCTCGCGGAGAAACGAACGTATTTAGGGAGAATCATTCTTCATAAAGAGCGGATGAGTTCACCGGATCCTGACAAAATATCGTTAGCATTGATTAGTATGCTCAAGCGCAAAGGAGTGATGGTTTTAAATTGGAATAAAGAAGTGCAATCTTTGCATTCTCGTCTTATCTGTTGTGAAGAGTGGCTACCAGATATTGGTCTTCCTCCTATGGCGGAATTTCAATTGCTTGAGAGTGCTGAGTTGTGGTTACTGCCATTTATGAACGGCATCAAAAATGATAAACAACTTAAGAACCTCAATATTATCGATGCGTTAGAGGCGTATGTTGGTTGGGATAAAATGAAACGTATTAATGAATATTTTCCTACTCATTATTTATTACCGACAGGGACAAAAGCAAAAATCTGTTATGAGTTACAATCTGAGCCAAAGATCTCTATTAGAATGCAAGAGGTGTATGGCGAAGCTCAAACCCCGTTATTGGTTCAAGGGAAAAAGAAACTGGTGATGGAACTGTTATCTCCAGCACAAAGGCCACTACAGACAACCAGTGATTTAGCGGGTTTTTGGCAAGGTTCGTATAAAGAAGTACAAAAAGAAATGAAAGGGCGTTATCCAAAACATATTTGGCCTGATGATCCTGCTACTCATCAAGCGACTAAAAAAACAAAACGTCACTTTAATTAATTATCTAACTTAAAAAGATCTCTCATGGCTGAAAAGAAAAAAGCACCAGCAAAGGCTGCGCCTAAAAAGGCGACCGTAAAAAAGAAAGCGCCAACAAAAAGAAAATCAGCGAGTAAGAAAAAAGCACCAACGTCACGTCCTTTTTGGAAAGGGTTGATGATACTCGGTTTTAAATTAAGCCTTGTCATGCTCGCTATTTTGCTTATTGCAGGGATCTATTTAGATACTGTAGTTAAGAAGCGCTTTGACGGTCAGTTATTTAGCTTACCAACGGTAGTCTATAGCCGAGTATTGACGTTATCGCCTGGACAGAATATTAGCTTACAAACTGTGACTAGAGAGTTAGATTTATTAAAATATCAGAAAGTTCGTCAACCTCAGCGATCTGGTGAGTATTCGTCATCGTCAACAAAAATTGAATTAATTCGTCGTCCATTTGAATTTCAACAAGGGCCTGAACCTGACCGTCATGTGATGCTGTATTTTAATAATGAAGGCTTACAAAAAATTGAAAACAGAACAGTGAAAAAGCAAATGGGCTTTTTACAAATTGAACCTCAGTTTTTGGGTATGTTGGATGCTGATGACGATCAACAACGTCTATTTTTACGCAGAGAGCAATTCCCTGAAGTGATGGTTGATGCTCTATTAGCAACAGAAGATAGAGATTTTTATCAGCATGATGGTGTATCACCTTTAGCAATTGCTCGTGCGATTGTTGTGAATGCAAAAGCAGGAAGAACGGTTCAAGGCGGGAGCACATTAACTCAGCAATTGGCGAAAAACCTATTTCTATCTCGTGAGAGAACACTATGGCGTAAAGTTCGTGAAGCCTATATTGCTTTGATTTTAGATTATCGTTATAGCAAAGATCGTATTTTAGAAGCTTATCTAAATGAAGTGTATTTAGGGCAAACTGGAGGAGAGGCTATTCACGGTTTTGGATTGGCTGCTCAAGTGTATTTTGGACGCCCAATTGAAGAGTTACGGATAGATCAGCTTGCTATGTTAGTGGGGATGGTAAAAGGCCCCTCTTATTATAATCCAATGCGATTCCCTGAACGAGTAAAAGATCGTCGTGATTTAGTGTTACGTATGATGATGCAAGAGGATATTTTATCTCCTCGCCAGTATGAGATGGCAGCAAGTCGCTCTCTAGATGTAAAAAAGAGAGCATCGATTGCAACGAGGCAGCCTGCGTATTTTCAACAGTTAAAATGGGAATTAAAAGATAAAGCAGGAGACGCTTATCAAAAAGGTGAGGGTTTACGTGTATTTACAACCCTTGATCCTCTTTCTCAGCAAAAAGCAGAACAAGCAATAGAAAGAAAAGTGCCGCAATTAGAAAAGCGAGCAGGTAAAGGTCTAGAGGCTGCAATGGTGATAGTAGATCGTCAGAGTGGTGAAATCCGAGCTATGATCGGTGGTAGTCGAACTGGATTTGATGGTTTTAATCGAGCGATTAATGCTAAACGTCCAATTGGTTCTTTGGTGAAGCCAGCAATTTATCTTTCGGCCTTAGAAGAGCCAGATAAGTTCTCATTAGCAACCACACTCGATGATAAGGCTATTTCATTAAAAGGCAGTAAAGGGACAACATGGACTCCTCGAAATTTTGATCGTAAATTCAGAGGGCAAGTTCCTCTTTATTACGCATTTTCTCGCTCTTTAAATGTCCCCACTGTTAATTTAGGTTTGATGGTAGGTTTGGGAAAGGTTACCGATACTTTAGTTAAGCTAGGTGTTGATGCTCAAGAGATAAATCAAGTGCCTTCGATGTTACTTGGCTCAATAAATTTATCACCATATCAAGTAGCTCAAATGTATCAAACCTTAGGTAATGGTGGCAAGAAAGCTACGTTAACAGCATTAAAAGCAGTTGTTGATAATGAAGGTACTCTACTTTATGAGAATTTTCCTAGGTCTTCGAGGGTAGTATCCGAACAAGCCACTTGGTTAACCATTTATGGAATGAAGAAAACGGTTAGTGAGGGAACTGCGAGGTTTTTAAATAGTAAATACAGTTGGGCTAAATTAGCAGGAAAAACGGGAACCAGTAATGACTCAAGAGACAGTTGGTATGCAGGGGTTGATGGTCGTGAAGTCGTTATTACTTGGCTAGGTAGAGATGATAACAAACCAATGAAATTGACAGGTTCTAGCGGCGCTTTAAGGGTATACGCAGAGTATTTAAGTATGCGAACACCAGAAGTATTGCAATTACCATGGGCTGATAAAATCACAGCGGCTAAATTTAATATAAATACCAATAAAACATTAGAGCCGGATTGCTCAGGTAAAGCTCAATTACCTATTTGGGATGAGAGAGGGCAGTATAAATTGGATTGTGAGCGGAAAAATACACCAGCGGCATGGTTAACTGATATTTTTGGTCTTTAAATTTGAGTTTTTTTTGAAAGTAATTGTGAGTCTTTATGATGTTTGATGTTTTTTATCAGTATTTTGTCGAGCAAAACGTTATAAAAACAAGCATTCAGCATATATTTTCACCAAACGAACATTTATTTGTAATTAGAGGTTGACCTAAGGGACCAAAACCCGTTTAATACACCTCGTTGCCCGGATAGCTCAGTCGGTAGAGCAGAGGATTGAAAATCCTCGTGTCGGTGGTTCGATTCCGCCTCCGGGCACCATATTAGATTGTTGGTGCTAGTAGATTATTAACACGAGCAATAATAAATTAGTGTGCCGACTTAGCTCAGTAGGTAGAGCAACTGACTTGTAATCAGTAGGTCACCAGTTCGACTCCGGTAGTCGGCACCATTAATTCTCCTAGTGAGACGCAACACCTGTTCCCTTTTAGTTCAGTTGGTAGAACGCCGGACTGTTAATCCGTATGTCGCTGGTTCAAGTCCAGCAAAGGGAGCCATATACGAAAGCCTCGTCAGAAATGACGAGGCTTTTTTCGTTTTGGTGATTATAAAATGACGACTTATATTCATCATATAAACGACCAGAAGAACCAGTTTCCATATCTACTAGCTAGTGATCAATATGTGTCCAGTTATAAAAAAGGCACACTAAAGTAGCGTGCCATTTATTATTGAGTTTTGGATTAATTAACTTTTTACTCGAAATTTGTTTAACCAAGTCTCTAGGTCATCAGCTAACTCTGTTAATGTGTGAGTGCTGCTTTTACTTTCTGCAACAACACTCGCTAATTGCTGACCACTTTCTTCAATCATATTGACACGTTGAGTTATATCTTCACTGACGTGTTTCTGCTCTTCAGAAGAGGTGGCGATTTGATGGCTCATACTTGATATTGATTCAAGTGCAGTAACTATTTGCTGTAGAGCATCTGAAGCATGTTGAGATTCTGATACAGTACTCTTACTTGTTTCAGCACAGATTTTCATCGTTGAGATAGCATTGCGAGAACCTTCTTGTAGATTAGAGATCATTTGTTGGATCTCTTTTGTACTACCTTGAGTTCTTCCAGCAAGATTGCGAACTTCATCAGCAACAACCGCAAAACCTCGTCCTTGCTCTCCAGCACGAGCTGCTTCAATTGCAGCGTTTAAAGCAAGTAGATTTGTTTGTTCAGCAATATCACCAATGACATCAAGAACCTTAACAATACTATTTACTTCACTATCTAATTCAGCTACGGCAGTACTAGCGGTATTAAGTTGGCCTGCTAGCCCCTCTATATTATAAACCGTCGCATTAATTAACTCTTGAGTTCGAACGCTTTGTTTGTCTGCCTCGTCTGTATTGGTTGCAGTTTCTTGTGCTGATGCTGCAACATTATTTGCAGATGAAGACATTTCAGTGATTGCCGTTGCAATCATCTCTGTAGATTGGTGTTGGCTCTCTGTTAATTGGCTAACCGTACCTGCTCGCGAGTGTACATCTGATAGTTCTGACTTTAACGCTAACATTGATTGAGTTAGATGTTGAACTAGATCAGCTAATGAGATATTCATTGTTTGAACCGCTTGATAAATACTGCCTTCTGGTGCTTTTTTTTCAAACTGAGTTACGATCTCTCCTGCAGCAACTGTTTGAATGGCTGCATGGACATCACGAGGCTCTCCACCAAGTAATGAAATCATACGTTTCATTGAAATCATTAAAATGCTAAAAATTAAACTTGCAATAAGAAAAGCTAAACCAAATTGCCACTGAGCGGTAGACCAAAAACGAGCATTAACTTCAGTTTGTCCAATGCCAGTACCTACGATCCAATTCCAGTCTTTTGTTTTTTCTGCAATAGAGAGTTTCTCATCTATACTGCCGTCTGGCATTTTTAAAGACCATGTATATTCTGCAATACCATTTGGATTTTTATTTATAGCATTTTCTAAGATTTGACCGACACTTTTTCCTTCACTATCTCGAAATTCATGGAAACTAGTATTATGAAGTTGAGGGTCAAGAGGAGCAGCTAAGAACATTAAATTTTCATCAGCTACATAAACATACTCATCATCTTTATATACATTATTTCGCAGTATTGTAATTGTGAGCTCTTTAGCCTTACTCTCTTCAATTTTTCCCTGTCGAACCATTTCTTCCATGTTGTTAATTAAGTTATAAGTTGTTTGAAAGATCTCTGTAACTCGTGTTTTATTATCAATGGTACTTGCAATGCGTAATGTCCATAAACCACTTGCAGTCATTATTATGAGCGAACATAAAATAATAGTGGCAAGAACGTAAGATTGTGTTTTTAACTTCATGCTGATTTACCTCAAGAAGAATTATTTTGATATGAATTATGTCGCGTCTGATAAAATGATAACGGTGGAAAATAAAGATATAGTCAATATACCTTGTTTTATATAATAGTTGTTCTCTGAATGAATAGATCTAAATCACTAATTTGTGAGTAATATAAAAGTAGCTATGCCTCTTATATTTATCTACTAAAGTAATTTTAGGCCACTAGCTTTCATTTTTCATAATAATTTGTAGGTAAAATATACATTTTGATGGCTATATATACGAATTTATAGTTATTACATAATTAAAATATAAAAAGCTTGCCAATGTAGTTGAACTCTCTATAATGCGACCTCACTAACACGGAGAGCCCATCCCATAAGGGGTTAGCAATCAGAGTTAGTTAAGATGGTTTAGAAATTAAGTTTTAAATAAGTGCTTGACACTGAGACTTAAATAGATAAAATGGCCGTCCTCTTCACTGAAAGGCTAGTAAGCTTTAAAAGTAGAAGAAAAGCTCTTTAACAATTTGAAACCTATTAATCTGTGTGGGCACTTGTGAGTTGATAATCACTAGTTTGCTTTTACTTTTCGAAGTGAATTCAAACAAAAATAATCAATGAACTGAGTGACTACACAAAATTACTTTTATGTAACAATCAGTATTAATCATTGAGCCGGTTTTGTTTCTGCTTCTCTTTATAGAAAAGACAGAGCAACCAAAAAACTTTAATTGAAGAGTTTGATCATGGCTCAGATTGAACGCTGGCGGCAGGCCTAACACATGCAAGTCGAGCGGTAACAGGAATTAGCTTGCTAATTTGCTGACGAGCGGCGGACGGGTGAGTAATGCCTGGGAATATGCCTTAGTGTGGGGGATAACTATTGGAAACGATAGCTAATACCGCATAATGTCTTCGGACCAAAGAGGGGGATCTTCGGACCTCTCGCGCTAAGATTAGCCCAGGTGAGATTAGCTTGTTGGTGAGGTAAGAGCTCACCAAGGCGACGATCTCTAGCTGGTCTGAGAGGATGATCAGCCACACTGGAACTGAGACACGGTCCAGACTCCTACGGGAGGCAGCAGTGGGGAATATTGCACAATGGGCGAAAGCCTGATGCAGCCATGCCGCGTGTATGAAGAAGGCCTTCGGGTTGTAAAGTACTTTCAGTCGTGAGGAAGGGTGTGTAGTTAATAGCTGCATATCTTG
Source organism: Aliivibrio wodanis (assembly GCF_052920805.1). Taxonomy (NCBI): domain Bacteria; kingdom Pseudomonadati; phylum Pseudomonadota; class Gammaproteobacteria; order Vibrionales; family Vibrionaceae; genus Aliivibrio; species Aliivibrio wodanis. The sequence continues at coordinate 1,856,361 of NZ_JBREXA010000002.1, read as the reverse complement.
ACGTTAGCGACAGAAGAAGCACCGGCTAACTCCGTGCCAGCAGCCGCGGTAATACGGAGGGTGCGAGCGTTAATCGGAATTACTGGGCGTAAAGCGCATGCAGGTGGTTTGTTAAGTCAGATGTGAAAGCCCGGGGCTCAACCTCGGAACCGCATTTGAAACTGGTAAACTAGAGTGCTGTAGAGGGGGGTAGAATTTCAGGTGTAGCGGTGAAATGCGTAGAGATCTGAAGGAATACCAGTGGCGAAGGCGGCCCCCTGGACAGACACTGACACTCAGATGCGAAAGCGTGGGGAGCAAACAGGATTAGATACCCTGGTAGTCCACGCCGTAAACGATGTCTACTTGGAGGTTGTGGCCTTGAGCCGTGGCTTTCGGAGCTAACGCGTTAAGTAGACCGCCTGGGGAGTACGGTCGCAAGATTAAAACTCAAATGAATTGACGGGGGCCCGCACAAGCGGTGGAGCATGTGGTTTAATTCGATGCAACGCGAAGAACCTTACCTACTCTTGACATCCAGAGAATTCGCTAGAGATAGCTTAGTGCCTTCGGGAACTCTGAGACAGGTGCTGCATGGCTGTCGTCAGCTCGTGTTGTGAAATGTTGGGTTAAGTCCCGCAACGAGCGCAACCCTTATCCTTGTTTGCCAGCACGTAATGGTGGGAACTCCAGGGAGACTGCCGGTGATAAACCGGAGGAAGGTGGGGACGACGTCAAGTCATCATGGCCCTTACGAGTAGGGCTACACACGTGCTACAATGGCGCATACAGAGGGCTGCAAGCTAGCGATAGTGAGCGAATCCCAAAAAGTGCGTCGTAGTCCGGATCGGAGTCTGCAACTCGACTCCGTGAAGTCGGAATCGCTAGTAATCGTGAATCAGAATGTCACGGTGAATACGTTCCCGGGCCTTGTACACACCGCCCGTCACACCATGGGAGTGGGCTGCAAAAGAAGTGGGTAGTTTAACCTTCGGGAGGACGCTCACCACTTTGTGGTTCATGACTGGGGTGAAGTCGTAACAAGGTAGCCCTAGGGGAACCTGGGGCTGGATCACCTCCTTAAACGATAGATTACGATTTATGAGTGTTCACACAGATTGATTAGGTTTTAATAAGTTGAAGTGACAGAGCTTTAATTAATGATTTCGATTATTGATTAAAGCTTTTTGCTTTAAGCTCTTTAACAATTTGGAAAGCTGACTGATTTAGCTTAATTTATTTTTACTTTTGAAAAAGTAAAACAAAACAGCTCAGGCTGTAATTAAGTTAAATCAAAATTTAAAAGTTCTTAATATCTTTTGTTTCATTTTTAATGAAACGAATTAAAAACACATTCAAGTGTTCTTGTATTTTGAATCCGGCGAAAAACCAGAACTCGCAATGACGAGTTCAACCTTGGTTGCTGTTTACTGTACGAAACCTCTTGGGGTTGTATGGTTAAGTGACTAAGCGTACACGGTGGATGCCTTGGCAGTCAGAGGCGATGAAAGACGTATTAACTTGCGATAAGCCCAGATTAGGTAGTAAAAACCTTTTGAGTCTGGGATTTCTGAATGGGGAAACCCACTAGCATAAGCTAGTATCGCTGCGTGAATACATAGCGCAGCGAGGCAAACCGGGAGAACTGAAACATCTAAGTACCCCGAGGAAGAGAAATCAACCGAGATCCCGAAAGTAGCGGCGAGCGAAATTGGGTTAGCCCTTAAGCTTTTAATGAGACAGGTGAAGCCTCTGGAAAGTGGCGCGATACAAGGTGATAGCCCTGTAACCGACATCTCATCATCAGTGAAAACGAGTAAGGCGGGACACGTGATATCCTGTCTGAATATGGGGGGACCATCCTCCAAGGCTAAATACTACTGACTGACCGATAGTGAACCAGTACCGTGAGGGAAAGGCGAAAAGAACCCCTGTGAGGGGAGTGAAATAGAACCTGAAACCGTGTACGTACAAGCAGTAGGAGCATACTTGTTATGTGACTGCGTACCTTTTGTATAATGGGTCAGCGACTTATATTCAGTGGCAAGGTTAACCGTTTAGGGGAGCCGTAGGGAAACCGAGTCTTAACTGGGCGTTCAGTCTCTGGATATAGACCCGAAACCAAGTGATCTAGCCATGGGCAGGTTGAAGATTGAGTAACATCAATTGGAGGACCGAACCGACTAATGTTGAAAAATTAGCGGATGACTTGTGGCTAGGGGTGAAAGGCCAATCAAACTTGGAGATAGCTGGTTCTCCCCGAAATCTATTTAGGTAGAGCCTCGGACGAATACTACTGGGGGTAGAGCACTGTTAAGGCTAGGGGGTCATCCCGACTTACCAACCCTTTGCAAACTCCGAATACCAGTAAGTACTATCCGGGAGACACACGGCGGGTGCTAACGTCCGTCGTGGAGAGGGAAACAACCCAGACCGCCAGCTAAGGTCCCAAAGTTATAGCTAAGTGGGAAACGATGTGGGAAGGCTCAGACAGCCAGGATGTTGGCTTAGAAGCAGCCATCATTTAAAGAAAGCGTAATAGCTCACTGGTCGAGTCGGCCTGCGCGGAAGATGTAACGGGGCTAAGCTATACACCGAAGCTGCGGCAATGCAATTTATTGTGTTGGGTAGGGGAGCGTTCTGTAAGCCGTCGAAGGTGTGCTGTAAGGCATGCTGGAGGTATCAGAAGTGCGAATGCTGACATGAGTAACGATAAAGGGGGTGAAAAACCCCCTCGCCGGAAGACCAAGGGTTCCTGTCCAACGTTAATCGGGGCAGGGTAAGTCGACCCCTAAGGCGAGGCTGAAAAGCGTAGTCGATGGGAAACGGGTTAATATTCCCGTACTTCTTATAATTGCGATGGGGGGACGGAGAAGGCTAGGTGGGCTTGGCGACGGTCGTCCAAGTTCAAGTGCGTAGGCTAAGAGTTTAGGTAAATCCGGACTCTTGTTAGGCTGAGACACGATGTCGAGCATCTACGGATGTGAAGCCATTGATGCCATGCTTCCAGGAAAAGCCTCTAAGCTTCAGATTATAAGAAATCGTACCCCAAACCGACACAGGTGGTCGAGTAGAGAATACTAAGGCGCTTGAGAGAACTCGGGTGAAGGAACTAGGCAAAATGGTACCGTAACTTCGGGAGAAGGTACGCTCCTAGCGGTGATGAGACTTGCTCTCTAAGCTGCCGGGAGTCGCAGATACCAGGTGGCTGCAACTGTTTATTAAAAACATAGCACTGTGCTAAATCGTAAGATGACGTATACGGTGTGACGCCTGCCCGGTGCTTGAAGGTTAATTGATGGGGTTAGACTTCGGTCGAAGCTCTTGATCGAAGCCCAAGTAAACGGCGGCCGTAACTATAACGGTCCTAAGGTAGCGAAATTCCTTGTCGGGTAAGTTCCGACCTGCACGAATGGCGTAATGATGGCCACGCTGTCTCCACCCGAGACTCAGTGAAATTGAAATCGCTGTGAAGATGCAGTGTACCCGCGGCTAGACGGAAAGACCCCGTGAACCTTTACTACAGCTTGGCACTGAACATTGACCCTACATGTGTAGGATAGGTGGGAGCCTTTGAAACCAGTACGCTAGTATTGGTGGAGGCAATCTTGAAATACCACCCTTGTATGCTTGATGTTCTAACGTTGGCCCCTTATCGGGGTTGCGGACAGTGCCTGGTGGGTAGTTTGACTGGGGCGGTCTCCTCCCAAAGAGTAACGGAGGAGCACGAAGGTGGGCTAAACACGGTTGGACATCGTGTGGTTAGTGCAATGGCATAAGCCCGCTTGACTGCGAGAATGACAATTCGAGCAGGTACGAAAGTAGGTCATAGTGATCCGGTGGTTCTGAATGGAAGGGCCATCGCTCAACGGATAAAAGGTACTCCGGGGATAACAGGCTGATACCGCCCAAGAGTTCATATCGACGGCGGTGTTTGGCACCTCGATGTCGGCTCATCACATCCTGGGGCTGAAGTCGGTCCCAAGGGTATGGCTGTTCGCCATTTAAAGTGGTACGCGAGCTGGGTTTAGAACGTCGTGAGACAGTTCGGTCCCTATCTGCCGTGGGCGTTGGATGATTGAAAGGGGCTGCTCCTAGTACGAGAGGACCGGAGTGGACGAACCTCTGGTGTTCGGGTTGTTACGCCAGTAGCATTGCCCGGTAGCTAAGTTCGGGATCGATAAACGCTGAAAGCATCTAAGCGTGAAGCGAGCCTTGAGATGAGTCATCCCTGATACTATACGTATCCTAAAGGGTTGTTGGAGACTACGACGTAGATAGGCAGGGTGTGTAAGTGCTGCGAGGCATTGAGCTAACCTGTACTAATTGCCCGTGAGGCTTAACCATACAACACCCAAGGGGTTTTGAACGGATTTAAAGTGACAAGAAACAGATTGAATGTGATTAAGAACAACTCTTTATATAGAGAAACGGCTTTCCAGATTATTATTTATCTCTTAGTGAGGTAGATAGAAAGAATTTGCTTGGCGACCATAGCGTTATGGACCCACCTGATCCCATGCCGAACTCAGAAGTGAAACGTAATAGCGCCGATGGTAGTGTGGGGTTTCCCCATGTGAGAGTAGGACATCGCCAGGCTTCCAATTCGTTTTTATCTTTTTAAAGATAAAAACAGAATAAAACATAATATGTTTTATTTAAGTAATAGCATTATGCTGAATAGACACTGCGGAGTGGTAGTTCAGTTGGTTAGAATACCGGCCTGTCACGCCGGGGGTCGCGGGTTCGAGTCCCGTCCACTCCGCCACTATTTTAAAAAGCCCTAATCGAAAGATTAGGGCTTTTTTACGTCTGTATAAAAGTTGAATGATGCAGAATAGACACTGCGAAGTGGTAGTTCAGTTGGTTAGGCTTTTTATTGGAGGAGCTTAGCGGCCAGTCACGCCGGGGGACGTGTCGCTTTCAAGGTTGATAAGAAAGTCCCGTCCACTCCGCCACTATTTTAAAAAGCCCTAATCGAAAGATTAGGGCTTTTTTACGTCTGTCTAAAAGTAAAATGATGCAGAATAGACACTGCGGCGTGGTAGTTCAGTTGGTTAAGCTTTTTATTGGAGAGCTTAGCGGCCAGTCACGCCGGGGGACGTGTCGCTTTCAAGGTTGATAAGAAAGTCCCGTCCACTCCGCCACTATTTTAAAAAGCCCTAATCGAAAGATTAGGGCTTTTTTACGTCTGTATAAAAGTTGAATGATGCAGAATAGACACTGCGAAGTGGTAGTTCAGTTGGTTAAGCTTTTTATTGGAGAGCTTAGCGGCCAGTCACGCCGGGGGATGTGTCGCTTTCAAGGTTGATAGAAAGTTCCGTCTACTCCGCCACTATTTTAAAAAGCCTTAATCGAAAGATTAGGGCTTTTTTACGTCTGTCTAAAAGTAAAATGATGCAGAATAGACACTGCGAAGTGGTAGTACAGTTGGTTAGGCTTCCTCTAAACACTCTCATCCTGTATTCTTTTCATATTGCTATTTTAAGGATGACATCATGCGCTTCAAGCCTCTTTTACTTTCTTCTGCTGCTCTTTATTTATTTTCATCAATCTCATTTGCTGGCGAATCTCGCCCTAAAGTTGGTTTAGTCCTTGCTGGCGGTGGTGCTAAAGGGGCTGCACATATAGGCGTACTTAAAGCATTAGAAGAAATGAAGATTCCAGTTGACTATATTACTGGTACAAGTATGGGGGCTTATATTGGTGGTTTATATGCTTCAGGGCTGAGTGCTGATCAAATAGAAGTTTTCATTGATAGCGTTAATTGGAATAGTGGTTTTGTTGATAAGGTGGAGCGCAGTGAAAGGCAAATTAGAGATAAAGAATATGAAGACCGTTACCAAATAGGAACCGATATTGGTTTCTCATTTACAGAACTAAAAGCGCCTAAAGGCTTTGTTCAAGGCCAAAATATGGCAAAAATTCTTCGAACAACGTCGGGTAATGTTCCTTATTTAGAATCATTTGACAATCTTCCTATTCCGTTTAGAGCTGTTGCAACTGATATTGAAAAACTTGAACCTGTCATTTTGGATAAAGGTGATTTATCAAAAGCGATGATGGCTAGTATGTCTGTACCTGGTGCATTACCACCAGTCGAGTACGAAGGGCGCTTATTAGTAGATGGAGGTAGTGTTAATAACATGCCTGTTGATATCGCAAGAGAAATGGGTGCAGATATTATTATTGCCGTTGATATTGGTTCTGATTATTTAGAAGCGAAAGATATCTCTAGTTATTTATCTGTTATGGGGCAGTTAACTAATTACATAGTAAAAAACAGTACTCTTCAGCAAGAAAAATTATTAGAGGCACAAGATATTTTGCTTTCACCTCATGTGGGGAAAATGGAAACCGCAGAGTTTAATAAGATGCCTTTTGCTTATGGAAAGGGATATGACATCGCATATGAAAAACATAAAGTGCTCGATAAATTAGTGTTATCCGCTGATGATTACCAAGAGTACTTAGATGAAAAAGAGAAAAAAACAATTCAACTTTCGCGTGGTGAAGAGCTCCATGTTGATAACATAGAAATTAAAAATAATAGTTTATATACAGAAAAAATGTTGTTAGACCGTTTAAATTTAAAGGAAGATCGTACTTATAGCGCTAATGAGTTAGAAGAGCATATAAGAAATTTATACGTTATCGATAGATTTGAACGAGTCGATTATTATTATGAAAAAAACAGCAAAGGGAATCATGATCTTGTTGTTGAGATAAAAGAAAAAAGTTGGGGGCCTAACTATCTAGATTTTAGATTTGCTTTAGAAGATGACTTTGATAATCAAAGTAAATATTCATTAGGGATGTCGATTAACTTTACAGATATAGAGCTCACAGGTTTAAGAGATAATCGTTCGGAACTAAGAACTAACTTTGAGCTAGGAACCGATAAATTAATATCAGCAGAGTTATATACCCCATTTTTAGTGAACCAATTGCTTTTTACTTCTTTAAAATCAATATACAGCGTTGAGAAAAAGAAATTTTCATTATCAGGGAATGAATTAGGTTCTATTGATAATGATTTCTCACTAGAGTACAGCAATTTTATATTTGAAGGTGCCGTTGGTCTTCAGGGGCATTTATGGAGTGATTTTAGAGTTGGTGGAAGGTATACCAAAGGAGAGATAACCTCTAAAACTTTTTTTAAAATTGATGCTGATTACACAAGAGAAGGAATGTTTGCTCAATATCGATTAGATACATTAGATGACTATACATTCCCAACTAAAGGCTTTTATATTAATTCTGAATATTTATATTCGCATGATAATGTCAAAAACAGTGCAGTTAGTGACTCAATAACGGATTCAGTTATAGAGATAACGCTAAATACGAGAGCAGCTTGGACTTATACTCGTCATACTTTCGTCAGGTAATTTTGAGTATGGTGTTGTAGAGAATAAAAATGGAGATTTACAATTAGAACCTAAATCTCTAGGTGGTTTTTTACGTTTATCAGGAACCCCAAAAGACAGTTTAACAGGACAAAATTTAATTTTTGGTAGCTTTGTTTATCGTTATAGATTAATGGATAACGACTTCGGACTATTCCAATCACCTATTTATTTAGGGGCTTCGTTAGAAAATGGAGGCCTTTGGGAGGAAGAAGGAATTAAAAATGCGCCAATTTATACGGCAGGATCATTATTTATAGGGGTCGATAGCCCTGTAGGCCCTGTTGTTTTTGCTTATGGGCGCTCTGAGCAGCAGCATGAATCGATATATTTAAGTATTGGAGCAATCCTATAATATGTAAAAGTGCGCCATAAGTCGTATGTTGTTTGATGTGATGAGATTTTAATTTTAAGTTAAATTTGGTATCATTTCGCCACATTTTTAGTCTATACCGACATATATTCTCTTGTTTTATTGAGATTTATAACAGAATTAAAAAGTCAAAGGATATAAACTGAATCGTTTCCAAGGATGTTTACTCATTAAGAGTAGACCAGAAAGTGAGGAATTAAGTCGTGCTTGAAGCTTATCGTAAACACGTCGCAGAACGTGCTTCTGAAGGTGTGGTCCCTAGACCATTAGATGCTGAACAAGTAGCAGCATTAGTTGAACTAGTAAAAAATCCGCCACAAGGTGAAGAAGAAGTCCTTCTTGATTTACTAGAAAATCGCATTCCCCCAGGCGTTGATGAAGCTGCTTATGTTAAAGCTGGTTTTTTAACCGCAATCACAAAAGGCGAAGTGGAATCTCCATTAGTTAGTAAAGAAAAAGCGACAGAGCTACTTGGTACAATGCAAGGTGGTTATAACATCGAGTCGCTAGTTTCTCTACTGGATGATACAGAGTTAGCTCCTATTGCCGTTAAAGCTCTATCTCATACATTACTTATGTTTGACTCATTTTATGATGTTGAAGAGAAGGCAAAAGCCGGTAATAGCTTCGCGCAGGAAGTGCTTCAATCTTGGGCTGATGCAGAGTGGTTTACATCAAAAGAAAAAGTTGCTGAGAAAATAACTGTTAAAGTATTTAAAGTAACTGGTGAAACTAACACCGATGATTTATCTCCAGCACCAGATGCTTGGTCACGTCCAGACATTCCAGTACACGCAAAAGCGATGTTGAAAATGGAACGTGAAGGCATTACTCCTGACGAACAAGGTAATGTTGGTCCAATTACTCAAATTGAAGAAATGCAAAAAGATGGCATTCCGCTGGCTTATGTTGGTGATGTTGTTGGTACAGGTTCTTCACGTAAATCAGCAACAAACTCAGTACTTTGGTTTATGGGTGAAGATATTCCATTCGTACCAAATAAGCGCACTGGTGGGGTTTGTCTAGGTGGTAAAATTGCACCAATCTTCTACAACACAATGGAAGACTCGGGTGCACTACCGATTGAATTAAATGTACAAGACATGAATATGGGTGATGTTATTGATATCTACCCTTATGAAGGTGTTGTTCGTAAAGACGGCGCAGATATCTCAAGTTTTGAACTAGGCAAAGTTCTTCTAGATGAAGTACGTGCTGGTGGTCGTATACCTCTGATTATAGGTCGTGGCTTAACAGGCCGAGCTCGTGATTCTCTTGGTTTAGCTGAAACTGACTTGTTTGCTAAACCTATTGATCCTTTAGCTTCTGATAAAGGTTATACATTAGCTCAAAAGATGGTTGGTAAAGCGTGTGGCGTAGAAGGTGTACGAGCAGGTCAGTACTGCGAACCTAAAATGACGACAGTAGGTTCTCAAGATACTACCGGCCCTATGACGCGTGATGAACTTAAAGATTTAGCGTGCCTTGGTTTCTCTGCTGACCTTGTTATGCAGTCTTTCTGTCATACATCGGCATACCCAAAACCTGTTGATGTAAACACTCACCATACACTGCCTGATTTCATTATGAATCGTGCGGGTGTTTCACTACGTCCTGGTGATGGTGTAATTCACTCGTGGCTAAACCGTATGCTTCTACCTGATACCGTTGGCACTGGTGGTGATTCTCATACACGTTTCCCTCTTGGTATCTCTTTCCCTGCAGGTTCTGGTCTTGTTGCTTTTGCAGCAGCGACAGGTGTTATGCCTCTGGATATGCCTGAATCAATCTTGGTTCGTTTTAAAGGTGAAATGCAGCCGGGTATCACACTACGTGATCTTGTTCATGCAATTCCATATTATGGTATTCAGCAAGGTCTATTAACAGTAGCTAAAGCGGGGAAAATTAATGAATTTTCTGGTCGCGTACTAGAGATCGAAGGTGTTGACCATTTATCTGTAGAACAAGCATTTGAGCTTTCAGATGCATCGGCTGAACGTTCAGCTGCGGGTTGTACAGTGAAACTTTCTGAAGAGTCTATCTCTGAGTACTTGAACTCGAATATCGTTATGCTGAAGTGGATGATTGCTGAAGGTTACGGTGATGTTCGTACTATCGAGCGTCGTATCACGGCAATGGAAGAGTGGTTAGCGAATCCTGAATTGCTATCTTCGGATTCAGATGCTGAATATGCGCACGTGATTGAAATTGATCTTGCTGATATTAAAGAACCAATTCTTTGTGCTCCAAATGATCCTGATGATGCTCGTTTACTTTCAGAAGTTCAAGGTACAGAAATTAATGAAGTATTTATTGGTTCTTGTATGACCAATATCGGTCATTTCCGTGCTGCAGGTAAGATGCTAGAGGAGTTTAACGGCTCACTAAATACTCGTCTATGGGTTGCTCCGCCAACGAAGATGGATAAAGACCAACTGACAGAAGAAGGCTACTACGGCATCTTCGGTCGCGCAGGGGTACGTATCGAAACTCCTGGTTGTTCACTATGTATGGGTAACCAAGCGCGCGTTGCTGACAAGTCGACAGTAATGTCTACCTCTACTCGTAATTTCCCGAACCGTTTGGGGACAGGTGCGAACGTTTATCTAGCTTCTGCTGAGCTTTCTGCTGTTGGTGCTATTCTAGGCCGAATACCAACGCAAGCTGAGTATCTAGAGTACGCTCAAAAAATTGATGCAACAGCAGCGGATACATACCGTTACTTAAATTTCCATAAAATGGGTCAATATACAGAGAAAGCAGATACGGTGATTTTCCAAGAACCCGCTTAATCTTTGTTTATAAATGAAAAAAGCAGCCAAATCGGCTGCTTTTTTATTGCGTATAATTTTATATTAATAACGTACTCAATAAAAAATCATGTTATTTTTTAATATTCATCGAGTAAATTGCAGCGACATTTCTTGCTGTGTTTTCAACATTAATAGCGGCTTCTTTTAGTGCTGTTTCTAATGATACAGAGCGAGGAACGACACTGAATACCGCATCAATACCGTAATCATGAACAATCGCACAGTCATCCGATAAACAACCAGCAATCCCAATAACAGGCAAATTGAATTTTTTCGCTGCTCTTGCTACACCAATAGGAGTTTTACCATGAATGGTTTGGCTATCAATTCGTCCTTCACCTGTAATCACTAAATCTGCCTTAGATAACACTTTACTTAAATTAACAGCATCCATTACAATTTCGATACCAGGTCGAAGAGTGGCATCAAATAAACCAAGTAACGCAGCACCAAGACCACCAGCAGCCCCTGCGCCTTCAGTATCTTTTACGTCTTTATTCAATTGTGATTTCATCACATCAGCGTAATGGCTTAGGTTTGAATCTAATGTTTTTACCATTTCTGGAGTTGCCCCTTTTTGTGGGCCAAAAATATAAGAAGCACCTTTAGGACCACATAATGGGTTATCAACATCGCATGCGACTTCAAGCGTAATATCATTAAGGCGGGGATCTTTATTTGATGTATCGATCGTTGCAAGGTGTGCTAATGAGCCTCCACCAAAAGCAAGATCATTACCATTTTTATCTAACAGTTTAATACCAAGCGCTTGAGCCATGCCAATGCCGCCATCGTTGGTAGCACTGCCACCAATACCTACGATGATATGTTTAACCCCTTTATCTAATGCGGCTTTAATTAACTCGCCAGTTCCATAGGTTGTTGTGTGTAAAGGGTTACGTAAACTTGGTTCAACAAGATGTAAGCCTGATGCCGCTGCCATTTCTATAATTGCGGTTTGTTCATCGCCAAGTAATCCATAGAATCCAGTTACTTTCTCACCAAGAGGAGCGGTAACCGTATGTTCAATTATAGATCCACCAGTAGCATCAATTAGAGATTGAACAGTCCCTTCACCGCCATCGGCCATCGGTAATTTAATATATTCAGCGTTAGGTAATACCTGTTTAAATCCAGCTTCAATTGCCGTAGCGACTTCCATCGCTGTTAAACTTTCTTTGTAAGAATCAGGAGCAATAACAATTTTCATAATAAAGCCTTATTAAACAAATAAACCGAAGACACCAAAGATGAGAGTTGAAACAGTTGCGATCATAAGACCAACCGCTGATTCATATGGGATAAGTTTTAAGCGTTCTTTCATGTCCATGTGAACTGCGCCACCTGTTGCATGAAAGAAGCTACCATGTGGCATGTGATCTAATACTGTCGCACCCGCGTGGATCATTGCAGCACCAGCGAGAGCAGGAACGCCAAGCTCTAAGATAGTATGGCTAAACACACTTGCTGCAACCGCTGTACCTGCGGTCGTTGATGCTGTTGCAAGTGACATCATTGCACCTGAAATCGGCGCTAATAAATAAGAAGGAAGACCAGAGGCGGTTAATACTTCAATTAAGCCTGATTTAAGTCCGGAGTTCGCAATAATCCCAGCAAGAGTACCAGTACCAAGTAGCATTACCGCCACTGGAGCCATACGAGAAAGGCCTGATACTGCAAAGTGATTGGTGTCTCTAAAGCGTCCCATAGCAACAGCACCTAATAAACCACCAAGTGGAAGTGCAATGAGTGGGTCAACGTTAATCCCTGCGATAGGACGTAAAGCAAGAAGGCTGATAGCAACAAGAGGAGCGACGATTGAAGTAACGAAACTTGGTAAACGAGAATGGTCAACTGCTACGACTTCGTATTCTTGAACTTTACTGCCTTTATTGACTAACTTCTTAGCGATGAAGTAGGCAAAAACTAAGCCGAATAGACCTGGGATCACACCTGCTGCCATTACTGAAGTTAAAGGAACATTAAAGGCATCAGCAGCTGCAATGGCATTTGGGTTAGGAGACATAACGTTACCCGCTTTACCTCCACCAACCATAGCTAATAGAATCGCCATTTTTGAAAGATCAGCTCGGCGAGCAATAGCCAGTGCAATAGGAGCTACGGTGATAACAGCAACATCCACAAAAACCCCAACGGCTGTTAAGATCATTGTCGCGACGGCTAAAGCAAATAAAGCACGAGTCTCTCCGACTTTTTTTACAATGGTTTCAGCAATAGAGGTTGCCGCGCCCGATTCGATTAGAACACCAGCAAGAACACCAGCAGCTAGAATACGAAGTACAGCAGTAACGATACCTTGCGCACCACCTATCATTAAGTTAACGGTATCTGTGAGTGATACGCCACCAACAATACCACCGATTAAAGCACCAATGATCATGCCATAAGCAGGCGGTACTTTTTTCAAAATGAGTGTAATTGCAACGGTCAAGGCGGCGAGTGCACCTAAAGTCGATACTTCGATCATATTAATGTTCCATTTAATAATTAAGATGCCAGTAATCTATCTTTAAGAGTCGAAATAAGCTTTAGACGAATGAACAAATTTTATCGCCGGGGTGTACCTTTGATTGTGCCGTTGCACAAATGTACATTTACTTATTGCTTGATAGTATTGCTAAATATAAATAAGTGCGATCGCTTATCTTATTGATATTTAAGTTGGTTTCTTGTTGTATCTTGTCTAGTCGATAGCGGAGTGTATTACGATGTATATGAAGCGCATTACAGGTTTGAGCTGAATCACAATTATGAGTAAAAAAGGCACGTAGTGTTTTAATTAAAATATGTTTTGTATCACTGGCCATCAGCTTTTGAATCGGAAGCGCTAATTGTTCCGTTCGCCATGCATCAGGTCGTAAGCCATCGATTAAAACGGGTAAGATATTATCTTGGTAAAAAAGAATACGACTTTTGGAGTCTGCGGTATTCATGGTGGCCTTTGCCGTCATATAAGATTGTGCAAGACCTTCTAAATCAGGAAAGTAATCACCAAGTGCGATTTTTATCGTGAATTTCTCGTCATGAGATATTCGTTGGAAAAGTTGGCGAATACGTTTTTCTTCGTGAGATCTATTCCACCCTGTATCCGTCAGTGTAATTGGCTTTAACACCACAACTTCATTTAATGTCACTGAACTGATCGCCACTAAATTATCGCGTTCAGGGTATTCAAGTAAATGAACGAGCTTTTGTAGGTGAGTAAGAGATAGATTCTCTCCGTTAAATGAATCAACCTTAATGATAGTAGCGATCCGAGGTTGATGAAGATCGAGCTCTAAGCGTTCAGCAATCGAATACAGTTGTTGAGTGTTGAGATCCGAAGGTTGAATAAGCTGTAAAACTAACTCTTCTTTGTGTCGTTTTGACCACTGTATCTCTGTCATCAATGCGGCTTGTTCAATGATCAATTCAGCTGTCATTTTGACTAATTCACCATATTGTTGAATATCAGAAGGTTGGCCTGAAATACCGACCACACCAATAATGTGATTTTGAAAGATAATAGGCAGGTTGATCCCTGCTTTCACCCCTCGTAATTGCTGAGCTGTAGAGTGATCTATCTCGACAATACGGTTTTCATTAATGGCTAAAATAGCACCTTCATGACGACAATTGAGTCGAGATGGATCACCAGAGCCAATGATCACACCAAACTCATCCATTACATTGACAGAATGCTTAATGATTTTCATTGAACGTTCAACGATTTGCTTTGCGATCACGTTGGTTAATTGCATGGTTGAATCTCTTTCATCATGGATAAGGTGCTTAACTATAAAAATACTAGGGATAGGATTATACTGGAGGAAAATAGCTCAGCATTGTCTTTGGTTAAAAACGTGTGAGCTAACGTCAATTATCGTAAGGGTTTCCGATGGATTACGAATTTAAGAAAAATACACTCGATGGCACTTATCATGCAAACTTTTCTATGGGGCATGAAGCCATGGGACGTTGGTTGGTAGAAGATGTAGCAAAAGATACCGAACTATTGGCGGAGCTGTATCAGCAAATAGCAGCAGTAAAAAATACTCAAGACGAATGGAGACGTTCAGGTCAGGTAATGACTCTAATTCTGACCGATCAAGAAGTTATCGTCCAAGAAAACGCATTATTTGAAAATTCAGAAGAAGAATTTGAAGAAGATATTCATATGTATGACGATGAATGTATTTCTGTATGCGGATTAGAAGATTTTGAAACCATGCTCCAAAGTTGGGAGGCGTTTATTCGACGCTTCTAAACTGAGCCATTTATTGCTCAATACTAGGGAAAGGCTGCACTTATTTAGTGCAGCCTTTTTTCGTTTTTTTGATGGGGATTAATTAACTCATTGAATTTTTTATGTTTTTAAAGTTGGCACACGAATTGGATTGTTAATTATAAGTTACAAATAATTCAAGGACTGAAGCATGAAAATAATCAATGCCATTATAAAGCCATTTAAATTAGACGATGTTCGTGAGGCTCTCGCAGAAGCAGGCGTCGATGGAATGACAGTATCGGAAGTGAAAGGGTTCGGACGTCAGAAGGGACATACTGAATTGTATCGAGGTGCAGAGTATCAAGTCGACTTTCTACCTAAAGTAAAACTTGAAATAGCAGTTCAAGCTGAGCATGTAGACAATATTATTGAGGCGATTACAAAAGCTGCACATACCGGGAAAATTGGTGACGGAAAGATTTTTGTTTATGACCTTCAGCAAGCAGTGCGTATTCGTACTGGTGAAACTGATACAGAAGCACTTTAAGGATAGAGGACAATATTATGGAACTTTCAACAACCGTATCAGAACTTCGTTATGCCCTAGATACCTTTTTCTTCTTAATGTCAGGTGCTTTGGTTATGTGGATGGCAGCAGGTTTTGCCATGTTAGAGGCTGGTTTAGTTCGCTCAAAAAACACCACTGAGATTTTAACTAAGAACTTATGTTTGTATGCGATTGCTTGTACAACTTATTTAGTTGTCGGTTATAACATCATGTATGTCGATAATACAGCGGGTGGGATCATGCCTTCTATTGGGGCTTTAATTGGTACTCAATCAGAAGGGGCTGATCATTCTCTAGAGTCTGACTTTTTTTTCCAAGTGGTTTTCGTTGCTACCGCAATGTCAGTAGTATCTGGTGCAGTGGCTGAACGTATGAAACTTTGGTCTTTTCTTGTGTTCTCTGCCATTTTAACTGCCTTTATTTACCCAATGGAAGGATATTGGACATGGGGTGGTGGCTTCTTATCTGAAGCAGGATTTAGTGACTTTGCTGGCTCTGGCATTGTTCATATGGCTGGTGCTTCAGCCGCATTAGCTGGCGTCCTATTACTTGGTGCTCGTAAAGGTAAGTACGGTAAGAAAGGTCAAATTTACCCAATTCCTGGCTCTAATATGCCATTGGCAACATTAGGTACTTTTATTTTATGGTTTGGTTGGTTCGGATTTAACGGTGGTTCTCAATTAATGATTTCAGATTTTGAGAATGCAACCGCAGTTGGCCAAATCTTTTTGAATACCAATGCAGCAGCTGCCGCTGGTGCAATCACAGCATTATTCGTGTGCAAAACTACGTGGGGCAAAGCGGATTTAACCATGGTATTAAATGGAGCATTAGCTGGGCTTGTAGCGATTACCGCGGATCCTTTATCCCCGTCTCCATTAGCCGCTGTGAGTGTCGGTGCTGTGGCTGGTGCATTGGTTGTCTTTAGTATTGTTGCTTTTGATAAAATCAAGATTGATGATCCAGTCGGTGCGATTTCTGTTCATGGTGTGTGTGGATTGTTTGGTTTAATGGTTGTTCCACTAAACAATGCAGATGCAACATTTGGCGCTCAATTGTTCGGTGCTGCCGTTATCTTTGCTTGGGTATTTGGTGCAAGTCTTGTGGTTTGGGCAATATTAAAAGCAACCATGGGGATCCGAGTATCAGAAGATGAAGAGCTTGAAGGTATGGATGTTCATGATTGTGGAATAGATGCTTATCCAGAATTTGTTAGTGTGAAGTAAACACTGCGGTTAATAAAATTTTACAAATTATAAGGCCTCATACGAATAGTATTGAGGCTTTTTCTTGTAAAAAATGCGTGAGATCATTGCCATTTGAGAATTGATTTGTATAATAGCGATATTGATAAGTATTCTTATTACCATTTGTAACTAGAGAAAGTTTAAAGGAATATCATGAAAAAATTATTATCAGTTTCTGCACTAATCGCAGGTATGTTTGCACCAAGTGTTATGGCAGCAGAAGAAGTTAACGTTTACTCTTACCGCCAACCGTTCTTAGTTGAGCCAATGTTTAAAGAGTTTACTAAAGAAACTGGTATTAAAGTTAACGTGAAGTTTGCTAAAAAAGGCTTAGCAGAAAAGCTAGCTCAAGAAGGTGAATTAAGCCCTGCAGACGTTATTTTAACAACTGATATTAGTCGCCTTGCTGAACTAACAAATAAAAATCTAGTTCAATCGGTAGATAGTAAAACGATTGATGCAAATGTTCCTTCTCAATACCGTGATTCAGACGATGAGTGGTTCGCATTAACTCTACGTGCGCGTAATGTATATTCATCTCGTGACCGTGTTGGTAAGTTAGGTGCTGATTTTGATTACGCTGACTTAGCAAACCCTGAGTGGAAAGGTAAGATTTGTACTCGTAGCGGTAAGCACCCTTACAATGTTTCTCTTGTATCATCAATGATCGCTCATCATGGTGAAGCAGAAACAAAAACATGGTTAGAAGGCGTAAAAAATAACCTTGCTCGTAAGCCACAAGGTAATGACCGTGCACAAGTTAAAGCAATTAAAGAAGGTCTTTGTGATGTTGCTTTAGGTAACAGTTACTACCTAGGTAAAATGGTTAATGATCCTAAGCAAGTACCATGGGCAGAGTCTGTATACATTAACTTCCCTAACCAAAACACTGATGGTACTCACGTAAATATCAGTGGCATGGCGATGGCTAAATACGCGCCAAATAAAGATAATGCAGTAAAATTAATGGAATTCTTAACGGGTGATGTTGCTCAAGGAATGTATGCTGAAGTGAACTACGAATACCCAGTAAAACCTGGTGTTAAGCGTTCTGAGTTAGTTGCATCTTGGGGTGATTTCAAAGCAGATACATTATCTTTAGATGCGATTGCAGATAACCACACTAAAGCAATTAAACTTTTAGATGAAGTTAAATTTGATCTTTAATTTGATATTTACTATTGGTGAGGTAACAATACCTCACCATTTTAAAAAGAGCCTTGTAGTTTAGGCAATGAAAGAAAAAATTATTATTCTGGAAAACCAGTAGTTGGAGTATATCTCTACTGCTGGTTTTGCCGATCTTAGCGATCCTATATACCGCACTAGGTAATACCGATGATATCTTTACTCATCTGTTTAATACCGTTTTACCAACCTATACGTTAAATACGGTGTTATTAGTATTTGGTGCGATGTTCTTTTCCTTAATTTTAGGTGTTCCTTCTGCATGGTTTATGGCCATGTGTCGTGTACCTTCCTCATCGATTTTGCAATGGGCCTTAGTTCTTCCTTTAGCTATGCCTGCTTATATTGTCGGTTATATTTATACAGATTGGCTTGATTTTGCAGGACCAATACAAGTATTACTCCGAGATATTACTGGATGGCAATCTTACGGTGATTATTGGTTCCCAGATATTCGAACCTTAACTGGCGCCATTCTTGTGATGTCTTTGGTGCTATACCCCTACGTATATTTACTTGCTCGTGCTGCATTCATGGAGCAAAACATCAGTTTGCTGCAGTCGGCGCGCTTATTAAAATGTACGCCTTGGGAGAGCTTTAAGCGCATATCGCTACCTCTTGCAAGACCTTCGATAGCGGTTGCTTTATCTTTAGTAGCGATGGAAGCGTTAGGAGATTTTGGTACCGTTAGCTATTTTGCAGTAAATACATTAACGACAGCAGTTTATGATACGTGGTTAGGCTATTCGAATTTGAATGCTGCCGCTAAAGTGTCTGCATTTATGCTGATGGGTATTTTATTGTTGATCAGCGGTGAACGTTATAGTCGTCGTAAACAAAAAATGTTCCAAGAGAAGTTTAATACCAACGAAGAGTTTCAATATGAACTTCATGGATGGAAGAAATGGGGTGTATTTAGTTGGTGTTGGGGATTGGTGTCTATTGCTTTTATTTTTCCATTATTACAATTAATTAGTTATTCTTTTCATTACTTTGAAGAAAGTTGGACCGCAGAATTTCAAGAATATGCGCTAAACAGTTTATACGTTTCATCGGTTGCTGCGATCATTGCTGTTATTATTGCAGTTGTGGTTAATTTTTTACATCGACTACAACCTAGTAGTAAGTGGAGCGTGCTCCCGATGCGCTTAGCGTCACTTGGTTATGCGGTTCCCGGAACTGTGCTAGCGATTGGTGTTATGCTGCCAATGATAGCCTTAGACCATTTAGTGAATGATATTTCAAAACAGCTGGGTTTAGGGATGGTTGGTTTAATTTTTTCTGGTTCAATCTTTGCGTTAATTTTTGCTTCTGTAACGCGTTTCTCAGCAGTGGCTATTGGCTCGATTGAAAGTAACCTTAATAAAATTCCCCCTTCATTGGATATGGCATCACGCACATTAGGTTGCGGAACATGGGAAATGTTACGTCGAGTGCATTTTCCATTAATTCGCCGTGGTTGCTTAATCGCTGGTTTATTGGTGTTTATAGAAACGATGAAAGAGTTAAATGCAGCATTGTTATTGCGCCCATTTAATTTTGAAACACTAGCAACATATGTATTTAATTTTGCTTCTGACGAGCAATTAGAGATTGCAGCCATGCCTGCGGTATTATTGGTATTGGTTGGATTGATCCCATTGATCATTGTTAACCGTTCTTTGGAGCAACAGCATTAATGAACTCTGCATTATCTATATCTAATTTAACCTGTCGTTATCATGATCAGGATATTTTATCTCAGCTATCTTTAGATGTTGAATCAGGTGAAATTGTTTGTTTGCTAGGTGCGAGTGGCTGTGGAAAAACAACTCTTCTCAAGGCGATTGCAGGCCTCTTGCCTTTATCTGAAGGTGAGATGAACCTTAATGGAAAGGTGATTACTGACAGTAATACGTGGTTACCACCAGAGCAGCGCAATATAGGTATGATTTTTCAAGATTATGCGTTGTTTCCACATCTTACGGTAAGCGAAAATATCGGGTTTGGCTTAAAAAAATGGGAAAAACAGCGAGCAATAGATAAAGTAGAATCTATGCTTCATCTTGTTCACTTAAATGGTTTTGGTGATCGTTACCCACACCAATTATCTGGTGGTCAGCAACAGCGTGTTGCGATTGCAAGGGCGCTAGCCAGCGAACCAGATCTTCTGTTATTGGATGAACCATTTTCTAATATTGATACCCAAGTTCGTCATGATCTAATTAAAGAGATACGCCGTATTTTTAAAGCTCAAGGTGTTACTGCTATTTTTGTTACTCACAGCCGTGAGGAAGCGTTTGCTTTTTCTGATAAGTTAGCAGTAATGAATCATGGTGTGATTGAGCAATTCGGCAGTGCAAATGATTTATACTATTCACCAAATAGCCGCTTCGTTGCTGATTTCTTAGGTGGTGGTTCTTATGTATCAGGTCTAATTGGTCACGATGGAAATATTGAAACTGCGGTTGGTTTGATCTCTTGTGGTCGTAGTACTGAAGATGCAAATAAGAAAGCGGATGTTTTACTTCGTCCACAAAACATTACTCTGTATAGAGATTCAACAGGTAGTGCTATTGTTAAAGAATTACAATTTATGGGTGATACATGCCGATATGTAATTGAAGATGATGGTACTCAATTAATTGGCGTATCTAATGATTCTTTATCAAATGGTGAGAGAGTAAGGGTCGATATAAAGCCTCATTGTCCAATCGTATTCCTCCAAGAAAACAATTAAGATTTTTAGATAAAAAGAACCCAGCTAATCGACTCAAGTATTAGCTGGGTTAAGTCTTTAGAGACGTATTTTTATTTAAAATACGCAGGAAACTAAAGAGAAAGGAAAGCTTTCATTTCATTCAACACTTTTTCTGCTGTTAGTTGGTCTTCCATTTCAGCAAAAATTCTTAGTAATGGTTCTGTTCCTGAGAAGCGAGCAATTACCCAACCACCATTTTTGAAATAAACTTTAGCGCCATCTTCATAGCTGACTTTTTCTATTTCATACTCAAATTCAGGTAATTGTTTTTCAATATAAATTTTATTATAAAGTGCTTCTTTTTCACTTGGTTTAAAAGTACAGTCGCCTTCGGCAGTGTAGGCATAACCATATTTAGCATAAATTTCATCAAGCATTTCAGAGAGTTTTTTACCCGTCACACTGATCATTTCAACTAATAAACTAGAAGCGAATACGCCATCTTTACCTTTAATGTGACCACGAATAGTTAAACCACCTGAGCTTTCACCACCAAGTAAAGAATCATCCGCTTCCATTTGTGAACTGATATGCTTAAAGCCTACAGGAACCTCAAAGCTCTTTTCACCATGATCGGCTGCAACTTTGTCCAATAAATGAGTGGTGGCGATATTACGAACAACAGAACCTTTCCAACCTTTGTACTCAAGTAGGTAATAATAAAGCAGCAATAACACTTCATTTGGATGAATAAAATGACCTTTTTCATCAATAATACCTAGACGGTCAGCATCACCATCGGTACCAATACCAATGTCATAACCATCATGAGCAACCAAGTGTTTTAAGCGATATAGCGTTGCTGCATTTGGTGATGGCATAAGGCCACCAAAAGATGGATTTTCACCGTCATTGATAACATCAACATCACAGCGAGCACTAATTAATACGGTTTGTAAGGCATTTTTTGCTACACCAAACATTGGGTCAATTAATACACGTAAGTTGGCTTTTTTAATTGAACCCATGTCAATTTTATCGATGATAGAATCAACAAATGCATTCATTGGGTTGATTATTTCAATGCAACCATCATTTAAGGCTTCTTCAAAATCGACACTGCTTACATCTTGCTGTGTTAAATGTGCAATTTGTTGTTCAATCTTTTGAGTGATTATTTCATCAGCGTCACGGCCACCTTCAATAAATACTTTTATACCGTTGTAATCTGCTGGATTGTGAGAAGCTGTAATACAAGCTGAGTAAATACACCCCATCTCTTTTGCTTGGAACATAACAATCGGAGTTGGGACGAATCGATCAATAAAGCTTACTTTAATACCGTTTGCAGCCACGACTTCAGCAAACCATTTCCCTGCTTTATCTGAAAGAAAGCGACGGTCATAACCAATAACAAAACCTTTTTCTTGCGCTTGTTCATTGATCATAATATTAGATAACGCTTGTGCGACAAGACGTACATTGTCTTTAGTGAATTCTTCACCAATAAAAGCACGCCATCCGCCAGTACCAAATTGAATCATTGTAAATTCCTTTTAGAGTAAGGAGCTTGCTATAAGCTCCTTACTTTTATCTTTACATTAGGTCGCTAATTAAACGAACTAACCCATAATAACGATAACGTCATTAACACTGCCTTCCGCTTGAACTGGAACAGCACCGTTAATTTCTTCGCCATTAATCGTGATTGATTGAACGCCTTTACTTACTGAGTTCGGGTTCTTAACTTGAATGTTGTAAGTCGCTTCACGCCATTGACGACTTACTGAGAACTCTGGCCAATCTGTTGGAATACAAGGGTCAATAGTTAAGCCTTCAAAGCCAGCACGAACACCGAGAATAAAGTTAGTTACCGCGAAGTAAGCCCAACCAGAAGTACCAGTTAACCAAGGGTGATTAGCACGACCATGATCTTGATGATCTTTACCCATGATAAACTGTACGTATGAGTATGGTTCAGCAACACGCTTTTCAATCATGTCATTTTGGTTATATGGATTTAGTGCATCATAGAATTTCATTGCACGGTCACCACGACCTAGTTTTGCTTCTGCTACCCAAGCCCATGGGTTTGGATGAGAGAATATTGCGCCATTCTCTTTTACGCCTTGGTAAACGCGAGTAACAAAACCGATGTCATCATTTGGTGTTGAGAATGAAGGTGAATTTAGGTGTAGGCCGTATTCAGAGAATAAGTTCTCATCAACTGCATCCATTGCTTTTTCACCACGTTCTTGAGATACCGCGCCAGATAAAACTGCTAATGTGTTTGATTCAAGGTGAACTCGACCTTCAGTTTGTTGTGCTGTACCAATTTTGTCGCCATCTTTAGTTAGACCACGAATGTACCAACCACCTTCTTCATCCCAAAGATGAGTTTCACAGGCTTCGCGTACGTTCGCTGCCATTTCAGAGTATTTAGTTATGTCAGCATCATTGTTACGGAATTTAGCTAAATCTAAGAATTCTTCTAATGCCCAGAAATGTAAGAATGAAACCATTGATGATTCGCCACCACCTAAGTTCAGACAGTCATTCCAGTCAGCGCGTAAACCTTTACAAATACCAGTACGACCAACATATTCGGCAGAGAAATCTAGTGCTGCTTTCATGTGTTCGTAAACCGTAGCGTTACCGCCATCTGCGTATGGGATCACTTCGTCAAAGAAAGAGTGCTCACCAGTTTCCATTACATATTTGATGATCGTCGGAACGATCCATAAATGGTCATCAGAACAGGTATCTTCAATGCCGTGGATCTTATCGTCATCTGATGGAGTAGGAACCACTGTTGGTGATTTCGATGGAACAACATCTGCTTTTTCAGGGTCGAACCAGTCAGGATCAAATAGGTGTAGACCGTAACCCGCTTTCACTTGGCCGCGTAATAAGTCAACGATACGTTTACGAGTCATTTCTGGGTTAGCGTGAGGCACTGAGATTGCATCTTGAGCGGTATCACGATAACCAAGGCCTGTACGACCACCTACTTCGATGAATGAAGCGAAACGAGACCAAACCACACACGTTTCAGCTTGGTATAGTGTCCAAGTGTTGATCATTGTATCCAAACCTTCGTTTGGTGATTTTACTTGGAATTTATCGCAACGCTCACTCCAGTGATCTTTGATCTCTTGGAAAGCGGCATCAACATTAGCAACGTCTTGGTATTTTTGACGTAGACGTTCACCATTGCCTTTACCTAGACCAAGCACGTAAGCGAAACGTACTTCTTCACCTGGTTGGATAGTAAATTGTTTATGAAGAGAACCACAATGGTTGTAACAGGTTTGTGCTGAGTTAGAGCACTGGCCTTTTTCAACTGCAATTGGGTTTGCTTCGTCGCGGTATGCACCTAAGAAACTGTCACGTTGACCGTCGTATGAGTCTGGATCAAATGTAGACGCTAAGTAGTAGAAACCTTCAAAATCATTGGTGTTGTAGTAAAGATCGTATTCGATTACGCCTTCATTGTAAGACGTACCTGCCGAGTACAATGACATTTGGTGGTTTTGGTTATCTGATTGGATATGGCTGAATGAGAATTCAACAAAAGAGAATGCAGAGATAACACGAGGCTTATCGCTAGTATTCTTAATAACCACGTCCCACACTTCAGCATCTTCACCTTTTGGAACAAATAAAGTTTTAGTTGCTTCAATACCGTTGTAGTCACATTTGAATTTAGAGTAAGACAAACCGTGACGAACTTCGTAGCTTGCTTCATCTAAACTTTTTGCTACAGGCTGCCATGAGATTGACCAGTAATCGCCAGTTTCATCATCACGAAGGTAAACATAGTGTCCAGGGCGATCAAATGTGCCGTTTGGACGGAATTTAGTAACACGATTATACTCTGGAGAGTTATAAAAAGAGTAACCGCCAGCATTGTGAGAAATAACCGTACAGAATTTCTCTGTGCCTAAGTAGTTAGTCCATGGAGCTGGTACGTCAGGGCGTGTGATTACATATTCACGGTTATCGTTATCAAAAAAGCCGTATTTCATTGTTCTATCCTTAACTAAAATACTAATAATTGGGTGACTTATGGTTGACGGAAATTAATACCCTGACGTGTTAGGGTTGGTAATCGTCCATTTAACCTTGATAAAAAGTCTGTCCAGTTTCTGTGTTGTTTTTGTGTCCACATTCCTTCAGACATCGCTAAAATCCGTGGGAAAATCATGTAGTCCATACGATCTTGGTTATTGATGATTTCACACCAAAGGGCGCATTGAATGCCAAGAATTCGTTTACGAATAGGGTCGTTATCAGCAAGTTCTGCTAATGGTTCATAGTTATATGCATCTTCAAGAGGAAGGACGCTAGCCCAATCAACACCAGGTTCTTCTGGGGAATAATCTTGAGCCATATCTAAATACGTTGTTTGTCCTGGTTGAAGAACGACATCAAAGCCTTGTTTTGCACAATTAAGCGCAGCTTCTTCACTTAACCAAGAGTAAATAACGGTATCTTTACTTACTTTGTTTCCATGCTGAGCTTCTTCCCAACCCAGCATTTGTTTACCAAGCTGCTTTAATTTATTTTCTGCATGGCGTAATAGATGCCCTTGTAGCTCTACTGGGTCTGTATAGCCTTGTTCTTGCATTAATGCTTGGCATTTTTGGCTGTCTGTCCAAACGCCTTTTGGTACTTCATCTGCGCCAATATGAATAAAGGGAGCAGGAAATAGCTCAGCAATTTCTTCTAATACGGTATCAATAAAGGTGTAGGTTCCTTCAATTGCCGGAGATAAAACATTATCGGTGTAATGTTGAATACTGCGGTAGTTTGAGTAATCGTCTTTATCAACTAATAAATGAGGTAATGCTTTAATTGCTGCACGGCAGTGTCCAGGGATATCGATTTCAGGAATAATAGTAATACCGCGCATTTCTGCATAAGCGATGACTTCTTTTATTTCTTTCTGAGAATAAAAACCACCGTGTTTTTTTGCTACGTGAGTATATTGAGGTTCGATTATTTCCTCAGGCCCACGCCAAGCTCCGATGTCAGTTAATTCTGGAAACGCTTTAATTTCAACACGCCAGCCTTCGTCATCAGTTAGATGCCAATGGAAAACATTAAATTTATATTGAGCTAATTGATTTATTAGTCTTTTCACTCGCTCAAGAGGGTGAAAATGGCGAGCACAATCAAGCATCATACCGCGATAATGAAATCGAGGTTGGTCTTTAATCTTGGTGCATGGGATTTGCAAAGTATGTTCATTTATTAGCTGCAATAATGTGGCACAAGCGTGGGTAAAACCTTCATTTGACCCTGCCTTAATTTTAATTACTTTTTCAGCTACGGTAAGTTGATAGGCCCCTTTATCTAACGTTGGGTTGGCAATAAATATAATTTGGCCATCAGCATTAATAGGATAGTTTTTTGATGTGATTAATTGAAGCTCTTCACTTAACCAAGTTGCAGCCCCATCTGCTAGATGAGTTTGGATTTCGAGTGAAATATCATTTAAATCAAACAAACCATCAAGACGTTGAACTGATTCTGGTTTTGGAATTAATGATAATTCTGCAGGTGCGACTCTTGGTATTTGAGTTCGTGCTGTATGTGGTGACGCTAATACTATTGGAGAGATTGAAACCTCCAAAAATTGAGGTTTTTCGCTATTGGCAATGAATATAGCAGCATCATCAAGACCATCAGAAATAAAACGAAAAGGGGCGGTTCCAATACTGAATTCTACGTAATAATGGTTATTGGCTTTTAGTATTTGGTTAGCATTTGGAATGAGCTTACAGAAGCTACCGATTTGCTCCAAAGTCCCTTGTGTATTACTGTGTGGAGCTATGAAGCGATCAACCGTAAAATGAAACTGCCAATGATGAAGATCCACATCGCTTAAATTGTGTAACGTTAAGCCAAAGCGGCTTAGATTGTCTTTTTCTGACAAAACAACAAGATCTACACGATAATCCATCATATTTTCCCTATAAAATGCTAGAACAGGTTATGTTCTGCTTTTCCTGCCATCATGATGCCACCTTCAATCGCATCACATTGTGGTTGTACTAAATACTGGCGAATAGAAGGGGATAACCATTCAACAATGCGTTCGCCAATACTTCCCATTAACGCAATTTGTGTTGCGCCTTTTTTATTTAAAGCAGTTAAGAACATTTCTATATCGCTAGCTGTTTGTTGTAACAGCTCAATAGAAAGATCATCTCCTTTTAATGCAAGAGCGAAGATAGTTGGAGAAAACTGTCCATAATCACATGGACGAGCCGTTTTAGACCAATCAACAATGCTATCGATATCATGATTAAAGTGCGCTAAGACATGCTCGGTTAGAGCTGTCATAGGTTTTATACCATCGGAAGCTAAAAGGGTGCGTTGAATTAAATGAAGCCCCATAATTGCGCCACCACCTTGATCTGATATTGGAAACTCTCGGCCTCCAACAACATGCTGTTGACCATCTTGGATGTAGATACCACAAGAGCCAGTTCCTGCAATCATGATTGCTCCATTTTTTCCTTTATGAGCTCCTAAACATGCGCCGTAAGCATCTGTATTTAATGTCATTGAGGCAAAAGGGTGTTTTAGTTGCATAAACTCATGCCAAGCTGATTTTTGCTCTGCACCAGCAAGGGCAAGACCAACGTGCATTGTGGCAAAATCATTTTCTGATAATTTACTTTGTACTGCCGCTTGGGTAATCGCAGTAATGATTGAATCCATAGCAACTTCAATACCTAATAAGATATTTGCACTGCCGCTTTTCGCTTCACCTAATAAGTCACCTTGTGCATTGCGAATACGAGCGCGACAAGAAGTACCACCACCATCAATTCCAACATATAAATAGCTCATGACTATTCTCCTAGTTTCGCTTGGTAAGATGATTGAGTCATAATTGCTAATAAATACCATGCGCCGTGAGGGATCCATTGTTCACCCCAACGCCAGTTTTGTAGCATATCTTCACCGTGTGGTGCAGGATTGAAAGCGATATCTTCTTCATCGTCAAAACCACCGGTAATGCCATTACAAACACCACCTTTAGCATTAAAAAAGCCAAGATGAGGAAGGTAATCAGGGTTGTTATGACCATGACCATCTAACATGCACATATCATAAGGATTTAACCCTAATACCCAGTTCAAATTATTCTGAGCAAAGTTCTCTAATTTTTGTTTAATTTCATTAGAGGTAATATGAGGTAACACTAAGTAACTCATGCTAGCTAAAGAACCTAGGCGAGCATTCTCTCCTTGCCACCAATAACCAGACTCATTGTCATGAGCGACAAAAAAGGCACTGCGTTTTTTGCCATTAACAGGCTTAACGTATTGTTTTGGATAACCAAATGGATTGAATGTTTCTGAAGAGATAGTTAATTCAAATTCAACAGCTTGGTTGATAATTAATTGAGTATGAGCTTTACGACTATTGTCAGTTTCTATTTCTAAGTATTGAGATAGTGCAATCGTAGGAAGACCTGCTTCTGCTGCATGGAAATAAGGACGTTCGCCATTTTGAGTTGCAGACCAAAAATTGCTTTGCTGCTCATCACTTTGTTGGCGAGCTGATAATCTTTCTGCCCATGAACGAGCTTCCAGTAAAAAGGCATTATCTTGAGTTGTTTTGAATAGCTCGATAACAGCAAGAAGAGCACAATATTCATCAATGATATTCTCTTCGCCATTATTTAAATAATTAAGGTTATGTTCTTTTAGGTGCCAATAACCTTTTACCGCTGCTTCTAAATAGTTTTCACGAGTAAATTCACCATCAATATCTAAGCGAGAAGCAGAAGCAAGAGCCGCAATTGCGATGCCTCCACCTTGACGGAAACCTGCTTGGTAATCATCAGACTTAAGACCCTCTTGAGTTGCGTAAGCGCAGATATCACGTTGATTGATATCTTTACTCCACTTATCAAATACGGTCATGTAAAAGAAACCTGCCGGATTTTGCATTCGAACTAAAAAGTCAGCACCAAACAATGCCTCTTCCGTAAGACGGGTGCGAGAGAATGCGGCAAAATCCGATAGGTTTTGTGTTAGTTCTAATCCTTTTAGCATATTCCAAACAACCATTGGAATTTGCTGAGGGTTTAAGTAATTAGCATAAGAAAGGTGACTGAAATATTTACTTACATCACCAGATGCATCGTACCAACCACCATGAACATCGACGGTTTCATCACTGTTTAATACAGACGCACTTTTATCTTGCTTATCAAAAATGCCACTGCAGCGTTGAGATTTAAAATAATGTAAAACATCAGAAAAGGTATTTTTCATTAATAAATCAGTACCGATAGTGAAAGGATGAGAGGCTATCTCACCAATTACTAAAGTAAATTCACCGTGTTGTGTAAAATCAGAAAAATGAATTTCTGAAAAGTATCCTTGGTGCCAATTCGCTACTTGGAGTGATGAAGAAATAGAAAACTGATGTTTTACCTGTTGCGTTTGAGTACAAACAATTTGTCCTAATAGCTCTTTACTAAGAGGGGAGTCAGTTAATAATACGGCTGACTTAGGGCCATCAAATTCGTAGCCAATGTGGTTTGTTAACAGTTGCATCTATTTCTTCTCCAAAATACCAATTACTGCAGTTTGAGGTTAACTTGTATGAAATTAATTTTCGTACAAGTAACAACGAACAAAGTGGTTGTCTGACAGTTTTGTTACGCCAGGCATACGTTCTTTACATTTTTCTGTTACGTGAGTACAGCGACCTGCAAATGGGCAACCAGCCGACTCCGGTGTCCAAAGAGGAATTTCACCTTTATTACCTTTTAGCTTGGTATGAATCGATTTGCTTGGATCGGGTACCGCTGATACTAATAGTTGAGTATATGGATGCTGAGGGTCATGAATAATCTCATCAGTATCACCCCATTCAACCATATGTCCGACATACATTACCGCTAAGTCTTCTGCGATGTAACGAGCAGTTGCAATATCATGAGTGATGTAAAGTAGAGACATTTCTTTCTCAAACTTCATCTCTTCCATTAGGTTAAGAACACCAGCTCGAATCGAAACATCAAGCATTGATGTCGGTTCATCAGCAAGAACAACTTCAGCACCTACTGCAATATTACGAGCAAGGTTTACACGTTGGCGCTGACCACCTGAAAGCTGATGCGGATATTTTTCTGCCGTCTCTTTTGGTGGGATTAAACCGACTTGTTCTAGAAGATCGTAAACACGTTCTTCAAGTTCCTTTTTATTACCAGGAGTCACTTTCTTATGGATAAGAAGAGGACGGGCAATATGGTGGAAAATATTGTGGGTAGGATTTAAAGATCCAAATGGGTCTTGCCATACCATCTGTACACCTTCACGATATTTCATGAGATCATTTTTCTTAACGATATCTTGAATATCACGGCCTTTATATTCGATAACGCCGTCTGTTGGTGCGTACATTTTTGCGATCATTTTTGCTGTGGTGGATTTGCCAGAACCAGATTCACCAACAACAGAAAGACCACGACTTTTGTACATTTTGAATGATACGTCATTGATTGCTCGCATCATTGGGTTTTTAAGTGCGTTGCTACTTACAGGGAAATCTTTAACTAGATTTTTACCTTCAATCAGTAGTTCGCCAAATGCTTTGCTCATAATTTACTCCAGAAAATCCGTTTTATGCTTTTGCTTGTGCAATTGTTTCGCCGTAAAGATGACAATTTGACAAGTGACCAGGCTCAATCTGACGAAGCTGCGTAGGAATCGTACGGCATGCTTCGTGTACACGATCACAACGAGACTGGAAGCGACAACCTTGCGGAATCTCTAATAAATTAAGAGGGTTTCCAGGGATACCGGTTAATTTGGTTTTTGGTCCCGTTAGTGGTGGGAATGAACTACCCAGCCCTTTTGTATATGGATGGTAAGGAGAGGTTAATATCTCTTTTGAAGAAGCAACCTCGATCAATTCACCTGAGTACATGATCCCAATGCGATCAGAGAACTCAACCATTAGTGATAAATCATGCGTAATGAATAGAATAGAGAAACCAAACTCTTCTTTAAGCGCATAAATCTTCTGTAAAATTTCACGTTGAACAACAACATCAAGTGCCGTTGTTGGTTCATCCATGATGATCATTTTAGGGTTAAGTGCTAATGCGATGGCAATAACCAAACGCTGACGCATACCGCCAGAGAACTGGTGAGGATAATCACTTAAACGACTTGGGTGAATATCTACTATTTCTAATAGGCCTTGAGCACGAGTAATCGCTTGTTCACGAGTCATTGTGGTATGGCGCATGATCACATCACAAAACTGCTCTTCCATCGGAAGTACAGGGTTTAATGCGTTCATGGCACTTTGGAATACCATTGACATTTCACTCCAACGGAAAGCCTGCATTTGTGGATCGCTATATTTTAAGATGTCTTGACCATCAAATATAACTTCACCACCTGTGATGAATGCTGGCGGCTTATGCAGGCGCATTAAAGAGAATGCAATTGTTGATTTACCACAACCTGATTCACCTGCTAGACCAAAGACTTCACCTTTACCAATGTCAAAGCTCACATTGTTTACAGCACGTACATCACCTGATTCTGTAATGTAATCCACACATAGATTGCGGATAGAAATTTGTGGGTCAGTCATATCAATCTTCCCTGTTCCAATTTAATTCTGGTTTAGCTAAATCTGGTTTACGTTCAGTCGTATCTTGAGCTGCTAATTTTTTCCAACGCTTCATTCCTTTGTGAGAACGAAGTTGTGGGTTAGCAATTTCATCAACAGCGAAGTTAAGCATTGCAAGACCGACAGCAAGAAGTGTTAATGCCATACAAGGAGCAATGAGTTCCCACCATGCGCCAATTAAGATAGATGAAGACGTTTGTACGTTGTACAACATGATGCCCCAACTGATCGTACTTGGGTCACCTAGACCTAGGAATGAAATTGTTGCTTCCATCATGATTGCGTACATTACCGAACCGATGAAACTTGCACCTACGATTGAGATAAGGTTTGGAAGAATCTCAACGAAGATGATGCGCCATGATGATTCACCTAGTACTTCTGCTGCTCTTACAAATTCTTTTTCACGTAATGCTAAGGTTTGAGAGCGAATAACACGTGCGCCCCAAGCCCAGGATGTACACCCAATTATGAGGGCTATAGTCATTGGGCCAGCTTCACCAATAAAGGCTGCTAATACAAACAGTAATGGATATTGAGGAATTACTAGCATGATATTCATCGCAGCAGTTAAGATATCATCTACCTTGCCACCGAAATAACCAGCAGAGATCCCGATAATAGTTGCTAAAAAACATACAACTAAGCCAGCACCAAAACCAACCGCTAGTGATACACGAGCACCATGAGCAAGTTGAGACCAAACGTCACGACCCATACGAGTAGTACCCATTATGTGATCTGCTTTTTTAGACATCTGTAATGTACGACGATCGGTTGCTAAGTTTTCAGAAACCCAACCATCTGGATTATTTTGTGCAGACGTTACAACGAAGCTTGGGTATTCATGTGGTTTACCGGTACGTTTATCTGGAGCGTGGTCGCTAAGAAATGGTGCGAACACAGCAATGAAGATGAACATGAATAGGATACCTAAGCCAAAAAGTGATTTAGGGTTACCAGAAAGAAGTTTAATTAAGCCTTTCATTATTATTTTCCTCCCTTGCGTAGGCGAGGGTCTAGAACAACATATAACATGTCAGCAAGAAGGTTAAAGAACAGCATGAACAGAGTCATGATAAGTAGCTGACCTTGAAGAACTTGGTAATCACGAGAAGTAATCGCATTGAATAATACTGAACCAAGACCTGGGTAGTTAAAGATGATTTCAACAATAAGCTGACCACCAATTGCCATACCAAGAGACATCGATAGAGCGGTAACACTTGGAAGCATTGCGTTACGTGCTGCGTAGTTGAATACAACTCGGTTTTCGCTTAATCCCTTCCCTTTAGCCATGGTGATATAGTCTTCACCAAGTAGGTTAATCATGTTATTACGCATGTTAATTAAGAAACCACCTATTTGTACAATAGCGGCACAGAACAGCGGTAAGATTGCATGATAAGCAACGTCTTTAATAAATGCCCAGCTTGTCCAGTCCGGAATTGTTCCTGCGGTATAAGCATAACCCGTTGGGAACCATTTTAATCCGACGGCAAAGGTAAACATAGCAAGCATGGCGATAACCACTTGCGGCACAGCTTGAATAACGAGCATCCCTGGAGAAATGAAGGTGTCATAAGCACTACCACGTTTCCATGCAGCGAAAATACCTAAGATTGAACCTAGAGAGAAAGATAAAATAACTGCAGTACCAGCTAGGAAAAGAGACCAACCAAATGCGCCACCTAATAGTGTATTTACACTTAGTGGGTAAAATTTGATTGAAGTACCTAGTTCCCAAGTTAGTATGTTTTTAATATAAATAAAGTATTGTTGATAAAGTGGACCATCAACAAAACCTAGTAATTGTTTCATAGCTTCGATACGCTCAGGAGTAACCTGAGTTGTTGCATTAGCGAACATCATGGTAACTGGGTCACCTGGCATTGCTCGCGGAATAATAAAGTTAATCGTTGCAGCAACGACCAACGCAATAAAATAGAACGATAAACGTCTTAGAAAAAATCCCATAACTCACACCTTACTCATCCAGATATTATTTGCCTGACCTGGAAATCAGGACGTAAAATCCCCTGACGACAAGCGCCAATCCTTTAGCTAGTAGGGAAGGGGGAATAGGCGGTGCACAAGAGATGCACCGCAAAAGTTGTTACATATTACTTAACAGGTTTTAGGTCAAGAACGTGTAGAAGACGCTCAGGAATACCAGCCCAGATGTTTGGACGACCCTTAGGATTCTTCTCGTTCCACCAACCAGTGAAGCGTTTTGTGTTGTATTGGTACATGTAAGCGCCAGACATTACTGGGATAGTTACTTGATTTTCAGCAATGATCTTCTGAATACCATGAGCAATTTCGATTTGCTCGTCTTTATCCGCTGTTTTGTAGAAGCTATCAAGTAGAGCATCTAGTTTCGCATCTTTGAAGTAATGCATTGCGAAACGTGGCATACCATCACCGTCTTGTAGTGCAGAGTTGTATGCACTGTTCCAATATAGGTGAGGATCGGCACCATGGAAGTAGTTGGTGTAAGCTAGGTCATATGTACCTTCTAGCATTGCTTGGTTATAAACCGCAAATTCAGGAGTACGAGCTTTTGCTTTTATACCAACTTCATCAAGTTGCTCTACTGCAAGTTGAACTGTGTTGTTGAAGTCAGTCCAACCATTTGGAGATTGAATTAGAAGTTCAAATGTTTTACCTGATGGGGTATCAACATATCCATCGCCATTCACATCTTTAAAGCCAGCTTTAGCTAGTTGCTTTTTAGCTGCTTCAACGTTGTAAGTGTTGAATTTTTTATATTTATTATGTGTTGTTTCATCTGACCATGCTTCGAAGGCATAACCTAGACCTGAAGCGAAGTCATTCACAGTACCGCCGCCGTAGAATGCGATATCAATAATTGTTTGACGGTCAAGTGCCATACCCATAGCACGACGGAATTCAACATTAGTTAGTGCTTCATTTTTTGCTGCATCAGGGTTTTTGAAGTTCACCATGAATGCTTGTGTGCCTGATGGTGGGTACCAGTATTGGTGATTAGGACTTGCTGAAGCGTAAGTGCGATCAATATCTGGAATGAATGATGAAGTCCAATCAAGCTCAGAGTTAACGACTTTACCTAGTAGTTGGTCATTGTTCGCGATTTGAGGAACACGTAAACAGTCAACATCTAGGTTATCGTTATCCCAGTAATTAGGGTTACGACATTGAATATAAAGTTGTGGTGTAAATGTATCGATTTCTGTAAATGGACCAGTACCAACAGGGTTTTCATTGGTGAAGGTTGTAGGATTCTTCACCTTTGACCATACATGCTCAGCAACAATAGGTACTAAAGAGATTTCATAAGGTACGTTTGAGTTAGCTTCTGTTAGGCTGAATTTCACTTGATATTCATTCAGGCGCTCAACTTTTGTAACCCACTTGTTAATACCACGTTGGTCAAGCTCAGGCTTATTCTTCAGTAGTTGATAAGAATAGATAACATCGTCAGCAGTGAATTTTTCACCATCAGACCATTTTACGCCTTTACGAATGTCAAAAGTAACACTCATAAGGTCATCAGACATGCGGAAATCTTCTGCAAGACGCATTACTGGTTTATTACCATGCATCTCATTAAAGATGACTAATGGTTCGTAAACAAAATCTGTTGTTGTACGAAGATTAGTTGCAAGGTATGGGTTAAAGTTTTGGATCATTGTAGGGTAGAAATCTGGCACTACTGTTAGCTCACTTCGTGCCGCAGCATCTGTAGCTGCAAAACCCGTTGTTGCTGCAAGCACTGCAGCAGCTAGTGTAGTTTTTTTAATATTGGCAAGCATAGCTGTTCCTTACTCTTTGCTTTAGTTTCACGATATGTACGTCTTTATCAATTTGATAAACACACATTTAAGACCTACCTCAAATCCATTTTTCAAATTACCTTTAAATGTTTTTTGAGTGGCCTGTAGGCCTTGGGCATGTATAGGAAACCGTTTTCGTACTAAAACGTCAATTTCCATTACCGTTAAAAACGGCAAAACACCCAACTTTAACGTTAAAAACGTTACTTTCTTTATTGTAGCTCGTTTTTTACTCTAAATTTGTAGTGTGACAATAGCCACACAAACACCGTACCATAAGTTGATTTGTTAGTGGTTACTTACCTACGGTTGTTTTTTTTATATGGCTTGTCGATCAATCTTTTGATTGAGTGATAGACGTCACTTGTGATCTCTGTCATTAATTTAATTGCTAAAATTATGGGTGAAGATTTGTTGTGAGTGGCTTCTCATTATTACGACAAAAGTAGGATGAAGTGATTTTATGTAGGAATAAAGAGTTTTTCTATGCAAGCTAGATGAGAGTTAACCATCTTAATTTTAGTCGTAAAGATAGTTTGGAATAAAAAAAACTGCACTAAAAAGTGCAGGTTTTGTTCACTAAAGAATAAGATTCTAATTGGATAAAATAAGAATTTGCAGCTTATCTTTTATTCTAATTAGTTTATCCCGTTGTGGGTTTTGTTTGTCACAATGCTCTAATATATATTCTAATGTACTTATTACCGTGCGCCACCTTGGTGTCTTAGGTAGTGTTTCTACTCGTAAATACTTATCAAGCGTACGAGTTTGTAGTGTACTTCTATCCAGATAGACTCGCCATAATCCACTCTCTTCTGCGAGCGTATATTTAGTATGTCCGGTTGAATCTTCCCAGTAAACTAGCCCTGAAGTCATACCATCAACAATCAGTTCTCGCATGATTACACCTTTATCTTCTTTATTCTCATTTGCTTTTGTCACAAGCTGAGCTATGTCTCCATCAACCAAAGATAAAGAATTTAATTTTTGTTTATCCCCTTCAAAGGCAAATGCAGAGAGTGCTTCTACTGCATTTTCTAGGTCATGAATACGTTGTTCACTAGCTTCATGTTTATGACTAACAATAAGCATTAATGCTAGCCCTGATTCTGCTGGCAAATGCAAAAGGTCAGCATTAATTTGTTCTATACCACCATCAATATAGACATCAATATTACCGCGGTAATTTTGCTTACTTTCAAGTAAACTTCGTTTGGCGATAAGTTCGTCAATAGAATAACGAGAAAGCTGCTCTTCAGTTCGTTGGAATAACTTAGCCGCAGATTGGTTCACATACTGAATATTGCCATCATTCTTAGCACAAATAATGGCTTCATGAGCAAGGTTTAGTTGTTCAAGTATATGAGATTGAGTTTCTAGTAAACTAGCTTCTACCTTTTCTCTGTGGCGTATTTCTTGTTGTAATCGACTATTTTCATTAAGGAAGACCTCAGCTTGGCTTGCTTGAAGGTGGGCTTTAATACGAGCTGCTAATTCCTGTTTATTAAACGGCTTACTTAAATAATCATTAGCGCCTGATTCAAACCCTCTAATACGATCTTGAGTTTGATTTAAGGCTGTTAACATAATAATAGGAAGCTGTGAATGGTCGTATTTTTTTCGTAAAGTCTGACAAACTTCATAGCCACTCATACCAGGCATCATTACGTCTAAAAGAAGTAATTCTGGTTTTTCTTCTTCTAAGACTTGTAAGGTTTCTGGCCCATCATTGGCTGTTTTTACACGATAGCCTTCTAGCTTCAAAAAGCTGCTTAAGACCTGTAAGTTTACTGGTTCATCATCAGCGACCAGTAGAAGAGGTCCATTTGGATTTTCTGGAAGTTCTTCTGCTAATTCTTCAAGATTGTATTCTAGGTTTTCAGGTGTCTGGTAATGTGCAATATCTTCTTTAGAAAGTAATTTGTGTTGTTGGATCTGCTCTTTTGTGGCCAGAGGAATAGTAAAGCTGAAAGTCGCTCCCACCATTGGTTGACTGCTTACATATAGAGAACCACCCATTAGTTCAATCAGTTGGCGGCTAATAGATAAACCAAGCCCTGAGCCTTGACGATAGCGATTCGAGTCATGTCCTGCTTGAATTAATGGTTCAAAAATATGTTCTAATTCGTTGGCTGGAATACCGTGCCCAGTATCAACGACTTGCACTCGTAGAAATTGGTCAACGACGCTAGCTGAAATAACAATCTTACCTTCTGAGGTATATTTAATAGCATTGCCAATTAAGTTATATAGGACTTGTTCAAGACGTTGCTCATCGGCGTAAACTGATGGCAAGGATTTATCTACTTGATTGATAATACGGATCGACTTATGCCCAAGTAAATGTTGTGATAACTCTAAAACTAGACTT
Organism: Aliivibrio wodanis; assembly: GCF_052920805.1. Taxonomy (NCBI): domain Bacteria; kingdom Pseudomonadati; phylum Pseudomonadota; class Gammaproteobacteria; order Vibrionales; family Vibrionaceae; genus Aliivibrio; species Aliivibrio wodanis. The sequence goes on along the minus strand of NZ_JBREXA010000002.1, from coordinate 1,819,007 downwards.
GTTGCAGATGAGAGATCAGCAACATGACGATTAATATCTAGGTTACCATGGCGCATTTTATGATAATCCAACAGGTCATTAACCAAATTAGTTAAACGTTGACCACTATTTATGATGATCTCTAATTGGTGTCGATGAGAAGCGGCAATTGGACCATTTTCTCCCGTATAAAGAGCTTCTGCAATTCCAACCATGCCATGTAATGGCGTTCTCAGTTCATGAGATGTTGTTGCTAGAAATTCATCTTTTAGTTTATCTGCAGCTTCTAATTCATGATTTTTATTTTGAATTAGCGTAATGTTGGCTTCTAATTCTTCATTTTGAGCTTTAATTAGTTGAATTTTATCTCGAATAGAGCGTTGCATCCGAGCAAAACTAACCGCTAAGCGCCCAATCTCATCTTTACGATCTGTACTGATCATATCTTGCTCGAGATCTCCTGCCGATACTCTCTCAGCGGCCCAAGTTAATCTTAATAAAGGAGCGGTAATAGAGTTAGATAAATAGTGAGAAGCAATTACTACACTCACAATAGCTATGATCATTGCAATAATAAAAATGTGCTCTAATTGCTGAATACGTGCAAAGGCTTCATTTTCAGGTAATTCAACAGATAATCCCCAAATGTGATTATCAATAATGATTGCCGTAAAGGCAGCCAATACTTTTTCCCCATGTTTATTTGTAAAGCTACCGACACTTGTCTCCCCAGAAAGAGCCGATATCATGTTACTCGATAGGTTTTTTTCTGTGTCACTATTATTAATTCTGGAGTAGGAATCCTCCCCGACAAAATAGGTCTTGGTTGAGTTGTTTTCTTTTTTATTATCTAAAAGAGCCGCTAAACCTGTATTTGGTAGTTTAAATAATACAAAGCTATGCAAATAACCTTGCTGAACGATAGGTGCAGCAAACCAAGAAATAGTTTCATTATTAATATTAGAAAAATCTGAAAATATAACAGGTATGTTATCTTTATTATTTGGCTTATCCATTATGTCACGTACTTTGCTGTACGTTTCTTCTAATGTCGTGCCTTTGTATTTTCCAGTTAATAAATTAGTACCGTAGTTATCTTCTTTTTTTGTCGAATAAACAACATTACCTTCAATATCAACCAAGAGAATATCAGTAAAGTCAGATCGCTTGAGTAACTCTTGGTATGCCCAATGATAACGCTTATGAAGAAGGCGATAGCGCTCACTACCCAGATATGAATCAAATTCTGGAAGAATGCTAGTTCGTATTTTGTTTCCTGAACCTTTAATATATCTTAGTTGTGCATTTTTTCTAGCATCTTCAATAGAAGTACCTAAGTGTGGGAATGCACTGATTAAACCATAAAATCGTCCACCACTGGCATTGGCAAGCTCTGAACGAGCGAATCCTAAAACTTCAGATTTTTTGGCTTTGAAGTAATTGGTAATTTGTTGTTCTTTATTATCTCTTAATGACACAAGATGAGCAGTACTTTGAGTAGCTAGATCTTGGCTGTGCGATTGAAGAAAGAAGATAGCGATAATTGATAGGGGGGTGATACTTAATGCAAGAAATGCAATCATTAACGTATTTTGAAGACGTTTAAAGTGTTGTTTTTTATCCATGTTAAGCCTGATTTACACTGTTGTCCATTCAGCGGAATTGACACAATTAACGTGTCAGTAAGTATGTGATAGTGAAATTTTAACGAGAAACTCTGCTGCTTCTTATACGTAAGTTACGTTAAAAATCAAGCAGCAGAATGGTAAGTTGCGGCGGGGTGCTAGATTATTTTTGTGCAGAGTAGATCTTAAATTTATTATTTTTAGCTAATGTTGCACATTCACCAAATGCTTTTTCAATAATTGGAGGATATTGTAAGAAGCTATTTGCCACTAAAATTAATTGTCCTCTATGAGTTAAATTTTGTGGTGCTTTTTCTAGTAACTCTTCTGTTGAAGAATAGTGAGTTTTTAAGCCAGCATGAAATGGAGGATTACTCACAATAAACTGGTAATTTTCTTTAGTATTAGAATAAACATCACTGGAAAATACATTACCTTCAAGACCATTTGCTTTTAAAGTCTCAATTGACGAGGCAATGGCAAGGGCACTGATATCGACCATATCTAAATGAATTTTAGGATTTAATGTTTTCATTACTGATCCCAAAACACCGGCGCCACAACCAAAATCAAGAACATGTCCACGCAATGATGGTAGTGTTTGTAGTAGTAACTCAGATCCTTTATCAAATTCCCCATGGCTAAATACACCAGGCAGACTTCTTACTTCTATTGTGTGCTCTTCAAATTGAACTTGATACTCTTTAAACCAATCTTGTTGATTAAAGCTTGGTACTGATTCAGTGCATTGACCCCAGTAAAAACTGCAGCGACGAGCTGAATCAAATTTAGTGATAGGTCCAAAATCGGCGAACATTTTTTCAATGCTTTTTACACCACTTCTGTTTTCACCAACGACAGCGATTTCAGTATCTTTACCTAGCTTGGCTAGAAGCATAGTCAGTAGATACTCAGCCTCAGCTTTTGCTTTTGGCCAATAAAGTAAGATCATATCGGCATTGGTATCTTCAGTTAACTCTGAACCAAAATAGCAGTCAATGCTGTCATTATTTTCAAACTGTTTGTAGTAGCCGTAGTTAGTAGTAAAAATTGACGTTGAAGCACAATGTTTGACTAACTCAAGTGGGAAATCATCAGTAAGTTCACCAGCAATGAGAACGTGTTTGCCTTCGAAATAAGCAAGTTGACGTTGAGTGATTTGACTTGGAGCTGAGTAAGACATAATGGCCTCGAAAGAATACAAAAACTGACGAGATTGTCCCACAAAGGAAGGGGAAGGAAAAGAAAAGTAAGAGGCTGTTTATGTGAGTAAAAAAATACAGCCTCTATCTGATAAGGGTTAATGCATTAATTGTTATCTTGTTGGTCTAAAAATGTTTTAAATTCAGTCTCATACATATTAAATAGCACCAGTGTTAATGCGAAAATTATAGGGCCATAAATTCAAGCCGATTAAACCAAATAACTGAATACCACCAAGAAGAGAGAAGAAAATAAGTAATGTATTCATCCCTGAATTGCCTTGCATCAATAATGGTCGCACGATGTTATCAATCGAACCAACAATAATAACTCCCCAAATAGTTAAGAAAAGAGCCCATTCCCATTGATTCGTTAGTAGTAAATAAATAGCCGCAGGAACCCAAATTAACGCAGTACCAACTACTGGGATAAATGAAGCAAAGCCCATCATTGTACCCCAGAATAAACCAGGAAAGCCGGCCAGCCACATTGCAAAGCCACCCGCTAGGCCTTGAGCTATTGCGGTTAAAAACGAACCAAGAACTGCTGATTTTGAGACTTCTTCAATTTCATCAAGTAAGCGGTCTTCTTGGCTTCTTGAAAGCGGAAGTACATGGCGAAATGCAGTAATAATTTTTTCTTGATCTCGTAATAAGAAGAAAAGAACAAATAGCATTAAAAAGAAATTCATTAAAACGTTAGTAACATCACCAACAATTTGAGCACTCATTCCGACAATTTGAGTACCTACTTGAGAGGCGACTTGAGCTACTTTTTGTGTCACTTCATTAGGGTCAATTGCGTCAAAAGGTAAATATTCATTAATAAAAGAGAGCACTTTGGCAACAATAGGATGCTGGAATAACGTTTGAATACCACCATCAATAACCCAATGATAAGCATCTTTTGAGAAAGTAGCACCCTGTTGAATAATAGCCACAAATACAAAAAATAGAGGAATAGCAATGATAAAGGTTAATGCCATACAGGACAAAATAGCAGCGCTGTTTGGACTACTTGGTAGCTTTTCGCTGATTTTATTATGCAGAGGTGCAAATAAAAGAGACATAATAAAGGCGAGGATAATAGGGTTTAAATAAGGCTGAATTAATAGAAAACACGCATAACCAGCGGCAAGTAAAGCAGCAATTAAAACCCAATGGCTAGAATTTAGTTTATTGAAATGAGACACATTATTCCCTTATGATGCGGTTAACTATTTATAAATAATGATTGTTAGTTAAGTTATATAGGTACTTGGTTAGCTTAGCAAGAATAATGGAGAGTAACGATGGGCTGTTGTGATAAAGAGACGTGCAGTAGTAATAAAAAAAGAAAATTACCAGTAGTTCCTGTGATTATTATTGGATTAATAGTAATGGTTGTGTATTTCTGGCAATAAAAATGGCCTTCTCAATACAGAGTCGACCATTCATTAATTTACATAGTTCTAGATTTATTTCGCTTCTGAAGCCATTGTAGCAAAACAACGTTCAGCGGCTTCTAGTGTTGCTTCAATCTCTTTTGGTCCATGAGCTAAAGAAGTAAAGCCTGCTTCAAATGCTGAAGGAGCAAGATAAACACCGTGTTTTAGCATTAGATTGAAAAAACGTTTGAATTGTTCGATGTCGCACTTAGTTACGTCTTCGTAAGTTGTTACTGTTTCTTGATCTGTAAAGAAGAAACCAAACATGCCACCAACGTAATTTACAACCATTGGAATATCATGTTTATTTGCTAGTTCTTTTAAACCTAGAGCTAATTGTTTTGTTGTACTAGCAAGGCGTTTTTCATTACCTTCTTCTGTTAGTACTTTCAAACAAGCAAAACCAGCAGCCATTGCAACAGGATTACCAGAAAGTGTACCCGCTTGATATACAGGGCCCGTTGGAGCAATGTACTGCATTACTTCTTTGCTGCCACCAAAAGCGCCAACAGGCATGCCGCCACCAATAACTTTACCAAGACAAGTAAGGTCAGGTTTGATGTTGTAGTAACCTTGAGCACAGTTTTCAGCAACACGGAAACCCGTCATTACTTCATCAAAAATCAGTAATGCGCCTTCTTCATCACAGATCTGACGAAGACCTTCATGGAAACCTTCTACTGGTGGAATGCAATTCATGTTACCTGCAACAGGTTCAACAATAATACAAGCGATCTCACCTTTATTTGCAGCAAATAGTTCACGAACAGATTCTAAGTCATTAAACGTTGCTGTTAGTGTGTACTTAGCAAAATCAGCAGGTACGCCAGGAGAGCTAGGTTGGCCCAGCGTTAATGCCCCAGAACCTGCTTTTACTAATAAGCTATCAGCATGACCGTGGTAACAGCCTTCAAACTTCATGATTTTATCACGGCTAGTGTAACCACGAGCAAGACGGATTGCGCTCATTGTTGCTTCTGTGCCTGAACTTACCATACGGACTTGTTCCATTGATGGTACTAATTCAGAAACAAGTTCAGCCATATTGATTTCAGTTTCAGTCGGAGCACCAAAACTTAAACCACGTTGTGCAGCAGAAATTACAGCTTCACGAATAGCGGCATGGTTATGACCAAGAATCATTGGACCCCAAGAGCCAACGTAGTCAATATAAGCTTTTCCATCGGCATCAAAAATTAATGGGCCATCGGCACGCTCAATGAAAATTGGTGAGCCACCAACGCCAGCAAAAGCACGAACAGGTGAGTTAACGCCACCAGGAATTTTCTCTTGCGCTTTTGCAAATAGTTCTGCTGATTTGGTCATTACTTATATCCTCATAGTAATCAATTGGACCAGTTGGCGGTTATTGTACCTAAATTGAATCAGAATGCTTGAGTTGATCGTATTAATCCCCATCTAATAACTAAATAATTATGTTGAATGAGAGTTGATAGACGTTGTTTGACATGATCAATAGATTGAATACTTGAATGAAACAGTCAGGTATTAGATAATCAGAATTAAAATAGAATTGGAAACCAATCTGAGAGGTTGAAATGAGTGATGTATCTGTGCCGTTAACGTTTTCTGATGTTGCTGCAGCAAAAGTAAAAACGTTAATAGCAGAAGAAGAAAACCCAAATCTAAAACTGCGTGTATATATTACAGGTGGTGGTTGTAGCGGTTTCCAATACGGATTTACTTTTGATGAAGACGTAAACGAAGGCGATATGACGCTAGTAAATGATGGCGTAACTTTAGTTGTCGACCCAATGAGTTTGCAGTATTTGATTGGCGGTGTTGTTGATTATACAGAAGGTCTAGAGGGTTCTCGCTTCTTTATTAACAACCCAAATGCCACTACAACATGCGGCTGTGGCGCATCGTTTAGTGTGTAATAACTGAGACAAAAAGGTAAGTTGAGTATTCTCTGCTTACCTTTTTTTATAAATTTACGGTATAAAAGAGAATCAAACTTACAGTAAATCAGGATGTATTACTGTTTACCGGCCTCCTAAGCACTAAGGATTATTGCTATGGGTAAATATACATCTGCGTTTTTTTTCTATCTTATTCATCGCCCTTGGATTATTTCTTCTTTTTTATTTTTGAGCTTATTTCTCTGGATAATGAGTGGCCCTTCCTATGCCGAAAATACAGAAGTAAAGTCAGATAATTCAGCCTTAAAAGTTCCTCTAGCAAATGTCATCGTTGAGCATTTCGAGTCAGTTCCTACGCACAAAACTATTTCATTATATGGTCGAACAGCGCCTGATCGTAAAACGATATTAGGGGCTCAAGTTGGCGCTCAAATTGAGGGTCTCTTAGTTAGAAAGGGTGTTAGAGTAAAAAAAGATCAGCCAATTGCTCATTTAGATATGGCAGATCTTGATTTACGCTTAAGCCAAGCTAAAGCCATATATTCCGTACGAATGAAAGAGTTTAAAGCAGCAAAAGAACTTCGTCGAAAAGGCTTACAAGGAGAGGTTGCTTTTAGTCAAGCTGAAGCATCTTTAGCTGAAGCAAGAGCAAGTGTAAGAAATGCTGAACTTATCTTAAAGAATACAACTATTACTGCACCCTTTGACGGCATTGTAGAGCACCTTTTTGTTGAAGTCGGTGACTTTGTCAGCCGTGGTGATCCTGTGGCAAAGGTAGTGGTATTAGATCCTTTAGTTATCGAAGTTAATGTCAGTGAAAGACATATTGAACAGATTGATAAAAACCAAAAAGCAGAAGTCTTTTTTATTAATGGGTCTTCAGTTGAGGGTTATGTTCGTTATATATCTAGTGTTTCTTCATCGTCGACTAATACCTTTTCAGTTGAGATTGAAATACCGAATGTTGGTGCCGAGATCTATGCTGGTATGAGTGCTGAAGTTGAGATAAATCTTGATCTTCAACCGGCATTAAAAGTATCGCCAGCAATGTTGGCATTAAATGAAGCTGGAGATTTAGGGGTTAAAACGGTTATTCAAAGCGAGGGGAATTCTGAGAGTGATCAGAAAGTAAAATTTGTGCCTATTCAATTAGTAAAAGCAGAAGATGATGGTATTTGGTTAACAGGACTTGGTGCTGAAGTCGACATTATTACCGTTGGGCAAGGATTTGTTCGTGATGGTGATTTTATTCACGCTCAACGTAAATAGGGACGTCATATGTTAGCTATTATTAATGCGGCATTAAGTCGTGCTCGAACTATGTTGATGCTACTTGTTTTACTGCTTGTGGCCGGTGTTTACACTTATATTCTTATCCCAAAAGAATCGAACCCTGATATCACTATCCCTATTATTTATGTATCAATGAGTCACCAAGGCATTTCGCCTGAAGATTCAGAGCGTTTATTAGTTCGTCCAATGGAGCAAGGGTTACGCTCTATTGAGGGGATAAAAGAAATGACAGCCGTTGCTGGCGAAGGGTATGGCTCAGTAACATTAGAATTTAATGTTGGAACGGATCTGGATAAGTCACTTACTGATGTAAGAGATGCGGTTGATTTGGTTAAACCAGATTTACCGGAAGAAAGTGATGAACCAACAGTTAATGAAGTCACTTTAGCAGCAGAGCAAGCTGTATTATCTGTGGTGCTATACGGAACCGTTCCTGAGCGAACTGCAGTACAAATTGCCCGAAAATTACAAGATAAGCTTGAAAGCTATAAGCAAATACTAGAAGTTGATATTGCTGGTGATCGGGAAGATGTGGTCGAAATTATTGTCGATCCTCTTTTATTGGAAAGTTACGGATTAGATCAAGCCGCTATTTATAACCTTATAGCACTGAATAATCGAGTGGTAGCCGCAGGGTTTGTTGATACCGGTTATGGGCGATTTTCAGTTAAAGTGCCTTCTGTTTTTGATTCACTTAAAGATGTCCTTGAGCTACCAATTAAAGTGGATGGTAAGCAAGTTGTGACTTTTGGAGATATTGCAACGGTTCGAAAAGCCTTTAGAGATCCAAACAGTTACGCTCGGCTAAATGGTGAAAAAGCGATTGTTTTAGACATCAAAAAACGCTCTGGCGAAAATATTATTGAAACGGTTGAGATAGTAAAAGCGGTCTTAGCGGGTGCTCAAGAGCTTGATTCATGGCCAAATAATTTATTGGTAAAATATACGTGGGATGAGTCAAAAGACGTTAAGATCATGCTTAACGATCTGCAAAATAATATCTTATCAGCCATTTTATTAGTTGTGATTGTCATTATTGCAATTTTAGGAGCAAGAACTGCGCTTCTTGTTGGGATCTCAATTCCTGGTTCATTTTTAACTGGATTATTACTGTTAGCTCTGTCTGGGTTAACCATTAATATCGTAGTGTTATTTTCGCTTATTATGGCGGTAGGAATGCTTGTTGATGGCGCAATTGTTGTTACGGAATATGCTGATCGACGAATGCAGGAAGGCTCGCATCGTATTGATGCGTATCGAGAAGCTGCACAGCGAATGGCATGGCCGATCACTGCTTCTACAGCAACCACATTGGCCGCTTTTGCACCTTTGTTATTCTGGCCTGATGTTACTGGCGAGTTTATGAAGTATTTGCCTCTTACTTTAATCGCGACATTGAGTGCATCTCTTGCTATGGCTCTGTTATTTGTCCCTGTTTTGGGTAGTTTATTTGGTAAACCACAGCAAGTTTTGCCACAGAAAAAAGATAAATTGTATGCACTGAGTCAAGGCGATTTTCGTCAAACCGAAGGAATAACAAAACTTTATTACCATACGTTATCGATGGCATTAAAACATCCGTTTAAAATTTTATTATTGGCAATTGTGCTAGCGGTTGGGATTGGTTTTACTTACGCTAAAGCAGGTTTAGGTGTCGTCTTCTTCCCTGATGTTGATCCTCCATTCCTAACGGTTAAGGTGCGCTCTCATGGTGATCTCTCTATTAATGAAAAAGATAAATTAATGGTTGAGGTACAAAATCAAATCTTAGGAATGAAAGAGTTAGACAGTATTTACACCCGAACTGGAGGGGATGATGAGATTGGACAAATACAAATTACCCCTGTGGATTGGCAATATCGTCGGCCAGTTAAAGATATTATTAGTGACTTAAGAGTACAAACTCAAGACATTGCAGGTATTGAGTTAGAGTTTAGTACGCCAAATGCAGGGCCTCCGAGTGAGCATGATTTAGTTATCGAACTTAGTGCTAGAAATGGCGAACAGCTTAATCAATCAGTAACGAAAGTTAGAGAGTGGATAGATGCTAATCCCGCTTTTACCAATGTGAGTGATACCTCGAATAAACAAGGAATTGATTGGAAAATAGATATTCGTCGAGATGATGCGGCGCGCTTTGGTGCGGATGCGACACTTGTCGGTAATACAGTGCAATTTGTTACTAATGGGCTCAAAATTGGTGATTACTTACCAGATGATAATGATGAACAAGTCGATATTCTTGTGCGTTTTCCTGAAGAGCATCGAGATATTGGGCGCTTTGATGAGTTAAGAGTAAAAACGGCAAATGGGCTGGTTCCTATTACAAATTTTGCGCGGATCATTCCGACTCATAAACAAGATACGATTCATCGAATTGATGGCCATCGGATCTTAACTGTTAAAGCTGACATGAGTGATGGCTATAACTTAAGTATTGAGTTACCAAAGATTGAATCAGCATTAAATTCTTTAGATTTACCTGAGGACGTTGAGTTTAAATTAAGAGGGCAAAATGAAGAGCAAAATAATTCAGCTAAATTTCTTCAAAATGCCTTTATTGTCGCTCTGGCTGTAATGGCAATTATCTTGGTAACGCAATTTAATAGTTTTTATCAGGCTTTTCTTATTCTTAGTGCGGTTTTATTTTCAACTGTTGGTGTCTTTGCTGGCTTACTGATATTCCAGCGCCCGTTTGGGATCATCATGTCAGGGATAGGAGTTATCTCTTTAGCGGGAATCGTTGTAAACAATAATATTGTACTTATTGATACCTACAATACGTTACGTAAAGAAGGGCTTGAAAAAGTAGATGCGATATTACAAACCGGTGTTCAACGTTTACGTCCAGTGCTGTTAACTACGGTGACAACGATTTTAGGTTTAATGCCAATGGTACTGGAAATGAATATCGATCTGGTAAGTCAAAAAGTGGAGTTTGGCGCGCCTAGTACTCAGTGGTGGTCACAACTAGCCACGGCAGTCGCAGGGGGTTTAGCATTTGCAACGGTATTAACGTTAGTGTTAACCCCATGCTTATTGATGTTAGGTAGAGACAAGCCAGTAAAGGAATAGAGTTAAGACAATAAGCGCCCTAATAGTAATTATTAGAGCGCTTATTATAGTATTATTTATCGTTAGTGAGTTATAACAGGATGATTACCAACAATAAATTGACTGTATTGCTCTAATTGCTTCAGGCGTTTTTTAGCAATCAGTTCAAACTCTTTTTTATCGCTACCTGTTAAAGATTTTGATTGTGGTAAAGAGACAGTTCTTGGATTTTTATGTACACCATTTACTAAAAATTCATAATGTAAATGAGGGCCAGTGACTCGCCCTGTACTACCAAGAGTTCCAACCGTTTGACCTTGTTTCACTCTTTGTCCTGTTTTTACATAACGTTTGGTCATATGTAGGTATTTAGTAATATAGGTATTACTATGACGAATAAAAACATAGTTACCATTAAATTTATTATAACCAGCTCTATCAACAACACCGTCACCAGCAGCCCAAATAGGAGTTCCTACTGGTGCTACATAATCAGTGCCTCGATGTGCTTTTCTTTGGCCAGTTACTGGATGCAAGCGACGAGGGTTGAAGTTAGAACTGACATAGCGAAAATTAATTGGAGAGCGTAAAAAAGCTTTTTTCATTGCTCGGCCATTTGGTTCGTAGAAATTACCATTTTTATCATTACGAATAGCGGTAAAGGTGTCTCCACGGTTTGTAAATGAGGCTGCGATAATATTCCCTTTTCCTGCGTATTCACCCTCTACATATTTATCTTCATAGAGAACTTTAAAGCTATCACCTTCTCTAATATCAAGCGCAAAATCGATATCCCAACCAAAGATACCAGCAAGCTCCATAATTTGATTTGCATTTAAGCCCGCGCTAATAGAAGCATTCCAAAAATTAGAAGTTATAGTCGCTTTGGTGTAGTTTAATTGAGTGTCGATTTCTTGTTTTTCAAGTAACCCAAGATAACTATCACCTATCTTACTGATACGGTAGGTTTCAAATTTACTGATAGGACGAATAAGCTGAACAATTTCTTGCTCTTGATTAAACCCAAATTTGAGTTTATCTCCGGGACGAAGCCGAGTTAATTGCCTTTCTATCTCCTTATCACTGCTGGTTAAGCTATAGAGCTGACGAGCAGTTAGTCCGACTCGGCTAAATAAAACAGAAGCACTTTCACCAGACTTTACAGTATATGTTTCCCAAGATAACTGTTTATTAGTTGCTGTTGGTTCGTGAGAAATAAGAGATTCTTGGTGAAGTTCTAGAGGATAAGCTTGCCCAATGGATAGTTTATAAAATCCAGATTCTGGAGTCACAGAGCTTGGAATAGTTGCGATGGTGGCGACTACTCCTGCACTGCAAATACCAATCAGAATGCGATGGATTACAGGAATGCGAGTTAATTTAGATAATATCATTCGAATAAGTTTGGTAAGAATTCATTAAAATTACGACGTAGAAGTTTAGCTTGTTTTTGACTTAACTACCACGTAATGAGGTTATAGTTTTGTCATCTTTTTATATGAAAAAACCAAGAAATAGAAGTTATTCCATTGCTTGGTTTAGATATATGATCATAATTCCAGCAATTATTTGTGCATTATTACTGGTTAAATTACTTATTAAGAGCGAAGGTTGGTAAAGATAAATGCCATCGAATTGCTGCTAATCTTATACTTAAGGTTGCTGCAACCCCAATAAGCATCGCGGTTGAGCTTTCAATGTTGAATTCGAGAGCTGATGTATGAACTATGCCACCTAAAATGCAAGCAGTAGCATACACTTCACTACGTAATACCATAGGAACTTCACGAGCAAGAACATCTCGAATAATGCCGCCACCGCAACCAGTAATCACTCCCATTATAACGGCAACCATTGGATCGGCATTATAACTCAATGTTTTTTCAACCCCGATACCAACAAAAACAGCTAAACCAATTGCATCAGAAACAGGAAGAACGTACCAAGGGAGTCGTTTAGGTCTTCTAATTATTAACATAGTTAAAATACAGGTAATAAAAATGACTAATAAATAGTTAGTATCATTGATCCAGAAAACAGGGGTCGCTCCCAATGCCATATCACGAATAGTCCCTCCTCCAATAGCGGTAACACTGGCTAGTACAGTGACCCCGAAAGGGTCCATTTTTAGTCGTCCAGCTAATAATACGCCTGAAATAGCAAAAATAGCGGTGCCGAACATATCAATTATATAGATTAACATCTTGTCCTCTATGACTTACTGCATGATGTCGTTGAAATAAAAAGTTATAACCCTTGCTTTATTATAACCATAAGGATGCTTTGAATTATTATCCAGATAGCAATTCTCCAGCTTAAGAAACGGTGTACCTGAGCAAGATGAATTGCAGAAGGAGCAATTTGTCCCCCCAATTTAGGTCTGCTAATTTTCTTGCCCTGATAAATAACAGGTCCACCTAGAGAAAGCTCAAATTTTTTCCCAATTATGATAAGTAGCCACGCATTATTTGTATTTGCCCAACTCTTACGTTGTTGGCTTAGTGCTTGAAGCGTTATTTGAAAGTTTTTTCCAAGAAGGCACAGCAAACTAAAAAGTTTGAGAGGAATAAAATCAAGAAAAGTTTGTATAGTTAATGCGGGAATACCAAAAGGTCTAAATGAATCTCTTGAAGGAGACCAAGCTCTCGCTAACTCTAATGATAAGCGATAGATAAATGCGCCAATCCCTCCTGCAATACCGTACCAAAATAGAACCCCGATAACGGTTCTCGCGTAACCTAAAATTATCGTTTCTGCACTGGCTTTACCTAATCCTAATAAGGATAAAGGCTCAACCTCTCTATTAACCCATGGTTGTAGCGCTTCTTTAGCATCTTTCTTATTATCCTGATTAATTGCCTGGATCGTTGCTTTACAGAGTTTTTCAACTCCTCGCCACTCTAATGAGATAAGTAATAGGCCTAAATTAAATAGAGGAAGATTCCAAGCGATTGGTTGAGCAGCGATACATACAATAAATGCAGGAATGACCATTAAAGTCCAAGCTAAGAAGCCAGAAAGCCCCCGTTGTTGGTAAGATCGAGCGGTATTTACTTTTGTGGCTAACAATTCAGCAAATTTTCGCCAAATGGTCATTGGGTGGGCATGTACGGGAATAGGTAGAAGTAAATGAAATAATAATGCTCCCCATAAAACCAATAGAGAGTAATCAGCAATGAGTAGAGATAATTTTTCAGACATATATGTTTACTATATATAGAGGGAAAGAATTGAGCTAACTAATTTGTTAGCTCAATTACGTTGCAATTATTTTAGCAATGCAACCATTTTAGTCACCATTTCTGATGAGCTTTGCGCTGCAAGAGGTAAAAACTCCTCAAAGCTCATTGGTGATTCTTTATCAGCTATATCTGAAATTGCACGAACAACAACAAATGGGACTTCAAACTGATGACAAGTTTGAGCAATTGCTGATGCTTCCATTTCAACTGCGATAACTGATGGGAAGTGAGTGCGGATAAATGCTTGGCGTTCTGGAGTACATACAAAAGCATCACCAGTACAGATTAAGCCACGTACAGCGTGTTTATTTTCCATCTGTGTTAATGCTTGTTCTGCAATTGACATTAATTTCTCATCGGCTTTGAAAGCGGCTGGCTGTTGTGCCATTTGCCCCATTTCGTAACCAAAAGCAGTTACGTCTGCATCATGGTGGCGCACTTCTGTTGAAATAACGACATCACCAAGGTTTAGTGATGAATCAAACCCACCAGCTGAACCTGTGTTTAGTATAAGATCTACATTATGATCTGAAATAAGTAATGTTGTACCTACTGCAGCAGCAACTTTACCAATACCAGATTGTAGCAATACAACGTCTACGCCAGCTAATGTACCTGTATGGAAAGTACATCCTGCTTTTATTGTGGTTGTTAAGCTTTCAATCTGTTCTTTTAGAATGGCAACTTCTTGTTCCATTGCACCAATAATGCCGATTTTCATGTGTATATCTCAATAAAGTTTGAATAGATGATAATTGTAACATAGCTATTAAAGAGTGAGGAGCTAAGAGTAATGAGGTTTATCACGTATAAAATGGTATTTTTAGGTGGATATTTACCCGCATTGTTTAATTCTCGCTCGAACGGTATTTTTTTTCATAAAAAGCCTTGCACGAAAATCTGAATTGCCTATACTGCGCATCCACTGACACGGAGCGAGTGATTCAAATCACAGTATGCCTTGTTAGTTTGCTCTTTAAAAATTTGAAACCTATTAATCTGTGTGGGCACTTGTGAGTTGATAATCACTAGTTTGCTTTTACTTTTCGAAGTGAATTCAAACAAAAATAATCAATGAACTGAGTGACTACACAAAATTACTTTTATGTAAGAAATCAGTATTAATCATTGAGCCGGTTTTGTTTCTGCCCTCTTTTAACTAAGAAGACAGAGCAACCAAAAAACTTTAATTGAAGAGTTTGATCATGGCTCAGATTGAACGCTGGCGGCAGGCCTAACACATGCAAGTCGAGCGGTAACAGGAATTAGCTTGCTAATTCGCTGACGAGCGGCGGACGGGTGAGTAATGCCTGGGAATATGCCTTGATGTGGGGGATAACTATTGGAAACGATAGCTAATACCGCATAATGTCTTCGGACCAAAGAGGGGGATCTTCGGACCTCTCGCGTCAAGATTAGCCCAGGTGAGATTAGCTAGTTGGTGGGGTAAGAGCTCACCAAGGCGACGATCTCTAGCTGGTCTGAGAGGATGATCAGCCACACTGGAACTGAGACACGGTCCAGACTCCTACGGGAGGCAGCAGTGGGGAATATTGCACAATGGGCGAAAGCCTGATGCAGCCATGCCGCGTGTATGAAGAAGGCCTTCGGGTTGTAAAGTACTTTCAGTCGTGAGGAAGGGTGTGCAGTTAATAGCTGTACATCTTGACGTTAGCGACAGAAGAAGCACCGGCTAACTCCGTGCCAGCAGCCGCGGTAATACGGAGGGTGCGAGCGTTAATCGGAATTACTGGGCGTAAAGCGCATGCAGGTGGTTTGTTAAGTCAGATGTGAAAGCCCGGGGCTCAACCTCGGAACCGCATTTGAAACTGGTGAACTAGAGTGCTGTAGAGGGGGGTAGAATTTCAGGTGTAGCGGTGAAATGCGTAGAGATCTGAAGGAATACCAGTGGCGAAGGCGGCCCCCTGGACAGACACTGACACTCAGATGCGAAAGCGTGGGGAGCAAACAGGATTAGATACCCTGGTAGTCCACGCCGTAAACGATGTCTACTTGGAGGTTGTGGCCTTGAGCCGTGGCTTTCGGAGCTAACGCGTTAAGTAGACCGCCTGGGGAGTACGGTCGCAAGATTAAAACTCAAATGAATTGACGGGGGCCCGCACAAGCGGTGGAGCATGTGGTTTAATTCGATGCAACGCGAAGAACCTTACCTACTCTTGACATCCAGAGAATTCGCTAGAGATAGCTTAGTGCCTTCGGGAACTCTGAGACAGGTGCTGCATGGCTGTCGTCAGCTCGTGTTGTGAAATGTTGGGTTAAGTCCCGCAACGAGCGCAACCCTTATCCTTGTTTGCCAGCACGTAATGGTGGGAACTCCAGGGAGACTGCCGGTGATAAACCGGAGGAAGGTGGGGACGACGTCAAGTCATCATGGCCCTTACGAGTAGGGCTACACACGTGCTACAATGGCGCATACAGAGGGCTGCAAGCTAGCGATAGTGAGCGAATCCCAAAAAGTGCGTCGTAGTCCGGATCGGAGTCTGCAACTCGACTCCGTGAAGTCGGAATCGCTAGTAATCGTGAATCAGAATGTCACGGTGAATACGTTCCCGGGCCTTGTACACACCGCCCGTCACACCATGGGAGTGGGCTGCAAAAGAAGTGGGTAGTTTAACCTTCGGGAGGACGCTCACCACTTTGTGGTTCATGACTGGGGTGAAGTCGTAACAAGGTAGCCCTAGGGGAACCTGGGGCTGGATCACCTCCTTAAACGATAGATTACGATTTATGAGTGTTCACACAGATTAATAAGGTTTTAATTTAGAGTATCTTAGTGTCCCGTTCGTCTAGAGGCCTAGGACACCGCCCTTTCACGGCGGTAACAGGGGTTCGACTCCCCTACGGGATACCATCTTTAAACGTTCTTTTAGGCGATGCCTTTAAGAGTCTTTAAAAATGGTTACACGCATTAGCGTGAAATCGCTCTTTAACAATTTGGAAAGCTGACTGATTTAGCTTAATTTATTTTTACTTTTTAAAAAGTAAAACAAAACAGCTCAGGCTGTAATTAAGTTAAATCAAAATTTAAAAGTTCTTAATATCTTTTGTTTATCTTAGATAAACAAATTAAAAACACATTCAAGTGTTCTTGTATTTTGAATCCGGCGAAAAACCAGAACTCGCAATGACGAGTTCAACCTTGGTTGCTGTTTTGTCTTCACTTTTGAAAAGTGAAAGCAAATGGTCCATACGAAACCTCTTGGGGTTGTATGGTTAAGTGACTAAGCGTACACGGTGGATGCCTTGGCAGTCAGAGGCGATGAAAGACGTATTAACTTGCGATAAGCCCAGATTAGGTAGTAAAAACCTTTTGAGTCTGGGATTTCTGAATGGGGAAACCCACTAGCATAAGCTAGTATCGCTGCGTGAATACATAGCGCAGCGAAGCAAACCGGGAGAACTGAAACATCTAAGTACCCCGAGGAAGAGAAATCAACCGAGATCCCGAAAGTAGCGGCGAGCGAAATTGGGTTAGCCCTTAAGCTTTTAATGAGACAGGTGAAGCCTCTGGAAAGTGGCGCGATACAAGGTGATAGCCCTGTAACCGACATCTCATCATCAGTGAAAACGAGTAAGGCGGGACACGTGATATCCTGTCTGAATATGGGGGGACCATCCTCCAAGGCTAAATACTACTGACTGACCGATAGTGAACCAGTACCGTGAGGGAAAGGCGAAAAGAACCCCTGTGAGGGGAGTGAAATAGAACCTGAAACCGTGTACGTACAAGCAGTAGGAGCATACTTGTTATGTGACTGCGTACCTTTTGTATAATGGGTCAGCGACTTATATTCAGTGGCAAGGTTAACCGTTTAGGGGAGCCGTAGGGAAACCGAGTCTTAACTGGGCGTTCAGTCTCTGGATATAGACCCGAAACCAAGTGATCTAGCCATGGGCAGGTTGAAGGTTGAGTAACATCAACTGGAGGACCGAACCGACTAATGTTGAAAAATTAGCGGATGACTTGTGGCTAGGGGTGAAAGGCCAATCAAACTTGGAGATAGCTGGTTCTCCCCGAAATCTATTTAGGTAGAGCCTCGGACGAATACTACTGGGGGTAGAGCACTGTTAAGGCTAGGGGGTCATCCCGACTTACCAACCCTTTGCAAACTCCGAATACCAGTAAGTACTATCCGGGAGACACACGGCGGGTGCTAACGTCCGTCGTGGAGAGGGAAACAACCCAGACCGCCAGCTAAGGTCCCAAAGTTATAGCTAAGTGGGAAACGATGTGGGAAGGCTCAGACAGCCAGGATGTTGGCTTAGAAGCAGCCATCATTTAAAGAAAGCGTAATAGCTCACTGGTCGAGTCGGCCTGCGCGGAAGATGTAACGGGGCTAAGCTATACACCGAAGCTGCGGCAGTGCAATTTATTGTGCTGGGTAGGGGAGCGTTCTGTAAGCCGTCGAAGGTGTGCTGTAAGGCATGCTGGAGGTATCAGAAGTGCGAATGCTGACATGAGTAACGATAAAGGGGGTGAAAAACCCCCTCGCCGGAAGACCAAGGGTTCCTGTCCAACGTTAATCGGGGCAGGGTAAGTCGACCCCTAAGGCGAGGCTGAAAAGCGTAGTCGATGGGAAACGGGTTAATATTCCCGTACTTCTTATAATTGCGATGGGGGGACGGAGAAGGCTAGGTGGGCTTGGCGACGGTCGTCCAAGTTCAAGTGCGTAGGCTAAGAGTTTAGGTAAATCCGGACTCTTGTTAGGCTGAGACACGATGTCGAGCATCTACGGATGTGAAGCCATTGATGCCATGCTTCCAGGAAAAGCCTCTAAGCTTCAGATTATAAGAAATCGTACCCCAAACCGACACAGGTGGTCGAGTAGAGAATACTAAGGCGCTTGAGAGAACTCGGGTGAAGGAACTAGGCAAAATGGTACCGTAACTTCGGGAGAAGGTACGCTCCTAGCGGTGATGAGACTTGCTCTCTAAGCTGCCGGGAGTCGCAGATACCAGGTGGCTGCAACTGTTTATTAAAAACATAGCACTGTGCTAAATCGTAAGATGACGTATACGGTGTGACGCCTGCCCGGTGCTTGAAGGTTAATTGATGGGGTTAGACTTCGGTCGAAGCTCTTGATCGAAGCCCAAGTAAACGGCGGCCGTAACTATAACGGTCCTAAGGTAGCGAAATTCCTTGTCGGGTAAGTTCCGACCTGCACGAATGGCGTAATGATGGCCACGCTGTCTCCACCCGAGACTCAGTGAAATTGAAATCGCTGTGAAGATGCAGTGTACCCGCGGCTAGACGGAAAGACCCCGTGAACCTTTACTACAGCTTGGCACTGAACATTGACCCTACATGTGTAGGATAGGTGGGAGCCTTTGAAACCAGTACGCTAGTATTGGTGGAGGCAATCTTGAAATACCACCCTTGTATGCTTGATGTTCTAACGTTGGCCCCTTATCGGGGTTGCGGACAGTGCCTGGTGGGTAGTTTGACTGGGGCGGTCTCCTCCCAAAGAGTAACGGAGGAGCACGAAGGTGGGCTAAACACGGTTGGACATCGTGTGGTTAGTGCAATGGCATAAGCCCGCTTGACTGCGAGAATGACAATTCGAGCAGGTACGAAAGTAGGTCATAGTGATCCGGTGGTTCTGAATGGAAGGGCCATCGCTCAACGGATAAAAGGTACTCCGGGGATAACAGGCTGATACCGCCCAAGAGTTCATATCGACGGCGGTGTTTGGCACCTCGATGTCGGCTCATCACATCCTGGGGCTGAAGTCGGTCCCAAGGGTATGGCTGTTCGCCATTTAAAGTGGTACGCGAGCTGGGTTTAGAACGTCGTGAGACAGTTCGGTCCCTATCTGCCGTGGGCGTTGGATGATTGAAAGGGGCTGCTCCTAGTACGAGAGGACCGGAGTGGACGAACCTCTGGTGTTCGGGTTGTTACGCCAGTAGCATTGCCCGGTAGCTAAGTTCGGGATCGATAAACGCTGAAAGCATCTAAGCGTGAAGCGAGCCTTGAGATGAGTCATCCCTGATACTATACGTATCCTAAAGGGTTGTTGAAGACTACGACGTTGATAGGCAGGGTGTGTAAGTGCTGCGAGGCATTGAGCTAACCTGTACTAATTGCCCGTGAGGCTTAACCATACAACACCCAAGGGGTTTTGAACGGATTTAAAGTGACAAGAAACAGATTGAATGTGATTAAGAACAACTCTTTATATAGAGAAACGGCTTTCCAGATTATTATTTATCTCTTAGTGAGGTAGATAGAAAGAATTTGCTTGGCGACCATAGCGTTATGGACCCACCTGATCCCATGCCGAACTCAGAAGTGAAACGTAATAGCGCCGATGGTAGTGTGGGGTTTCCCCATGTGAGAGTAGGACATCGCCAGGCTTTAAATTCGTTTTCATCTTTTTATAAAAAAGATAAAGACAAAAAGTTAGATACACCTGAATAGACACTGCGGAGTGGTAGTTCAGTTGGTTAGAATACCGGCCTGTCACGCCGGGGGTCGCGGGTTCGAGTCCCGTCCACTCCGCCACTATACCAAGAAAGCCCTAATCGAAAGATTAGGGCTTTTTTACGTCTGTTTAAAAGTTGAATGATGCAGAATAGACACTGCGAAGTGGTAGTTCAGTTGGTTAGGCTTTTTATTGGAGAGCTTAGCGGCCAGTCACGCCGGGGGACGTGTCGCTTTCAAGGTTGATAGAAAGTTCCGCTAACGTAGCCACTATACCAAAAAAGCTCTAATCGAAAGATTAGGGCTTTTTTACGTCCGTATAAAAGTTGAATTATGCAGAATAGACACTGCGAAGTGGTAGTTCAGTTGGTTAAGCTTTTTATTGGAGAGCTTAGCGGCCAGTCACGCCGGGGGATGTGTCGCTTTCAAGGTTGATAGAAAGTCCCGCTAACGTAGCCACTATACCAAAAAAGCTCTAATCGAAAGATTAGGGCTTTTTTACGTCTGTATAAAAGTTGAATGATGCAGAATAGACACTGCGAAGTGGTAGTTCAGTTGGTTAGGCTTTTTATTGGAGAGCTTAGCGGCCAGTCACGCCGGGGGACGTGTCGCTTTCAAGGTTGATAGAAAGTCCCGTTAACGTAGCCACTATACTAAGAAAGCCCTAATCGAAAGATTAGGGCTTTTTTACGTCCGTATAAAAGTTGAATTATGCAGAATAGACACTGCGAAGTGGTAGTTCAGTTGGTTAAGCTTTTTATTGGAGAGCTTAGCGGCCAGTCACGTCGGGGGATGTGTCGCTTTCAAGGTTGATAGAAAGTCCCGCTAACGTAGCCACTATACCAAAAAAGCTCTAATCGAAAGATTAGGGCTTTTTTACGTCTGTTTAAAAGTTGAATGATGCAGAATAGACACTGCGAAGTGGTAGTTCAGTTGGTTAGGCTTTTTATTGGAGAGCTTAGCGGCCAGTCACGCCGGGGGACGTGTCGCTTTCAAGGTTGATAGAAAGTCCCGTTAACGTAGCCACTATACCAAAAAATCCCTAATCGAAAGATTAGGGATTTTTTGTCTAAAGAAAAGTGATTAGTATCAACATACTTTAGCTAATTTTATTTAGTTGATAATTTAATTATCTCTAAATAAAATTCTTTCTCAAAAGTATCGATAGGACGCTCAACAGGAATGCTCGCTTCCTTTACTTTTTTTGGATGATAGTCAGCTACAAACTGAACAAATAAGTGTGCTTTATTGGTTTTTAATCCAACAAAACCTGCCATATTATAGCTGCCGAATAGAGATCCGCTTTTTGCCGTTATATTGCCTTTTATTGGTTCTGTTCTCATACTATTACGGTATTTTAAAGTGCCATCAATACCTGAAGTTGGTAATAAGGCAATTAAATCTAATTCATTATCGTATTTGTATATAAACTGCAAAATAGATTTCATTTGATTTGCAGTCATACGGTTATTACGAGAAAGCCCTGAACCGTCGACTAAGACAGCATTACTTAAATCGACATTTGCCTGGTTTAATAATATATCTTTCATTGCAGCCGTACCATTAGCAAAGCTTCCTGCTTGTTGGTAAGTTAAGTGCCCCATCATTTTTATTAAATTATCAGCATAATGATTATCTGATTTTTTTAACATATGAGAAATCAATTCCATTAATGGTTTCGATTTATGTTGAGCAAGTAATAAAGAGCTTTCGAGGGGCATCACTGGGTTTCCAAAACGAACCTTGCCTTTTAAAGATATATTATTTTCGGTTAAGATTTTTAGTACTGTCTTTTTTGTGAAATCTTGGGTGTCTTGTATGGCAAACTTAAGTGGTAATGGTTTACGGCGCTCAACCAAGCAACCATCTAATTGATAATAATTCCCTTGAGTCGTTAATTCTAAATCACAGAAAGATGCTTTTTGTTCTTCACGTGTCACGCTAAGAGCTGTACTTGAAAATAAAATCGGTTGGTGGATAGGTACAAATACCTTAGTGGTACCATCTGTATGAGTCGTAATCGAGGCCTGTACACAGTTACCATCAATACTTAGTGCGCTCGATGGCGCGCTATAACAAACTCCTAAAATGTCCCATGGCCAACCTACAGCTCTTTCATATCCAGTGAAAATAGTATCATTAATCCATAAATCACCTTGAATCGTTTTTAGATCACTTTCATCAAATATTAAGGACAAATCGTTACGTGAAAGTGAAGGATCACCAGAAAAAGTCAGAACAACATCGTTATCGATTTTATTTAGATTTGTTGAGAAAGTGAATTCTTTTCCAAGAGCTAATCGAGCGGATAATGCAGTCGCAATTTTTAATGTACTAGCAGGAGGAAGCAGTTCATCTTGTTTTTGTTGAAACTCAATATCCTGCGAAGTGAGGTTTTCAACCACAATAGCGGTTCGACTTCCTGCTGGGAGTGTATTAAGTGCGTGTTGAATGCTGGCAAAGCTGGAGCATGAGAGTAGGGCAAGGCCCAATAGCGTAAAGCGAGAAAAAGACATGATGAACTCAATGTAAAGGTAATTGAGACTATCTTAGCGTTTGCAGCGAGTGATGTGTAATGAATAGGAAAAAATTAATGGAATGTCACAAATAAAAAACGCCCACCGAGACGAGCGTTTTATTTAAGTAAGAGTTAGGGCTCGATTAGAAGTCGTAACGCATACCTAGAGCTAGAGAATCTTCAGCTTCTTTTTGTACTGTAACATCATTCTTATCTAGTAAGTTGAAATTGTAAGATACATAAGTGCGGAAATTAGAATTAAAGAAGTAAGTTGCATCTACAGCAAAATTATCCGCTGATGTTTCATTGTTAGTTTCAGCGTTGTTGTATGTAGATGTGAATACTGTTTTACCCATAGTGTAAGCTACAGCAGCTTCGTAGCCTGTGTAATCACCATCTTTTTTCGCTACTTCACCATTAGTGAATGTACCAGCGAAGTATAAGTTACCCATAGTGTAAGAACCAGCAAGCATTGCTTCGTTTTGCTCGTCTTGATCAGCGTAACCAGCACCTACTTTAAAGCCAGTATCGCCAAATGCGTAGATACCAGAAAGTGCGTAACCGCTGTTATCTTCAGTTGCAGAATCATCAAAGCGGTAGTTAGCTTTTGCTGAAAAATCACCAAATGTGCCTTTGTAGCCTAGGTTGTTATCAGTACGATCAGCTACTGCAATTTTCATTGCTGCTGAATTACCGTGATAAGCCATGATATCTGTAAAATCAGTAATTACGCCTAAAGCACCGTCGTTTTTACCGTAAGTTACTTCACCAAATGTACCGCCAAGGCCTGCGTATGTGTAACGGTTTACTACGCTTGAAGTAGCATCGCTATCAACACCGCCGTTTTCAGCTGTAGTGAATTCACCTTCGTAAAAACCAACACCGTATAGACCATCAGAAATTTGAGTTGTACCTTTAAAGTTTAAACGTACACGGCTATTGTCTACTGCATCACCGTCTTGCATGAATAGGCGCGCTTCAGCACGGCCACCCATTTCTAGAGTTTGGTCTTCGCCTTTGTAGATTTCTGCTGCATTTACTGCGCTAGCTGAAGTAATTGCTGCTACTGCTAAAGCCAATACTTTTTTATTCATCATGCTTCTAATTCCTATAAGGGTGGAGGAGGTAGTCATCCAGTTTAAATGAAAGTAACCGTATGTGACTTCTTATTATTAAGAATAGTTGGTAGTTACTATCATCGTTTCAATGAAGCTATTTTCAGGGATAACGACAACGAAAGGTTAGTAAAACAATCTAAAAATCACAATTGAACACTGTTTTTTATTTTTAAGTTGTGATTTACTTCCTTTCCTATCAGTTGTTTACATCATTTAGTTAAAGTTTTCCTCTAGTTTTAATTAAATATTGTTTTATATTTTTTTGTATTTTGATTTTGAAAAAATTGTGACGTCAATCGCAATTTTATCTTTTATGTTCTGTTTGAATACTATGAAATCATATTTTTGAGAGAGGCTTCGCGTTCTGTGTGGCGTCATTTTTAAAACTTCTTTGTAGAAACAAACAATAGATAGGTGATTAAAAGCATTTCTTTGTTTACACTAGAGTAAATGAAACTTGAACAAAAACACTGAGGCATTAATTTGATAATAACTATTATTAAATTTACTTTGGTGGTTTTTTTATTTGCTGAATTTGTGAATTCGGCTTTAGAGGTAGGAAAATATGGATAAGGTACCAATGACGGTACGTGGCGAGAAGCTACTGCGTGATGAATTAGACGTACTATTGAAGCGTCGCCCTGTCATTTCAAAAGCAATTGGTGAAGCGAGAGAGCTAGGCGATTTGAAAGAAAATGCAGAGTACCATGCTGCACGTGAAGAGCAAGGGATCTGCGAAGCTCAGATCCGCGACATTGAATATAAGCTATCTGTAGCTCAAGTAATCGATGTCACAAAAATGACTAATACAGGAAAAGTTATTTTTGGTTCGACGGTAACTTTGATTGACGTAAATACTGATGATGAAGTGAAATATCAAATCGTTGCAGATGATGAAGCGAATATTAAAGAGGGTCGTATCTCAGTAAATTCACCGATTGCTCGTGGCCTTATTGGTAAGATAGCTGGTGATGAAGTGAATATTCAAACACCTGGTGGAACCAAAGAATTTGAAATTGAAGAAGTAGAGTACATTTAATTGTAACTATTGAGATAAAATATAAAGGCCGTGTAGTTATCCTTTAAAGAGAACTAAAACGGCCTTTTTAATTTCTTAACAAATTAGTAGAGAAATTATTTTCTAGGGATCTCAATTTTACGAGCTTCGCTAGCGCGGTATAGAACAAGAGTCTTACCGATAACTTGTACTTTTTCTGCTTCTGTTTCGCGAATGATTGCGTCAACAATCAATTGCTTAGTGTCACGGTCTTCAGAAGCAATCTTAACTTTGATAAGCTCGTGGTGGTTAAGAGAAATCTCAATTTCAGCTACTACAGCTTCAGTTAGACCATTTGAGCCCATCATTACAACGGGTTTTAAATTGTGAGCAAGGCCTTTAAGGTGTTGCTTCTGTTTTGTGCTTAGGTTCATATATACCCGATTTTTTCTATATTAAGGGTTGAAAACAGCCTATTCTAACGCCATCTATTCCGGAAGACTATTTTTTGTTTCAGTCTTCTAATTTTAATTAAGTATTTTTAGGTAATGCATGAGTAAAAATAAACTTTCAGCAAGCTCTGGCCGCTGGTTAAAAGAACACTTTGATGATAAATACGTTCTTGAAGCGCAGAAAAGAGGCTATCGTTCTCGTGCTATTTTCAAAATTGAAGAGATCCAAAATAAAGATAAGTTACTAAAACCAGGAATGACCGTTGTTGACCTTGGTGCTGCTCCTGGTGGGTGGTCACAATATGCAGTTGAACAAGTCGGTGATTCAGGTCAAGTTATTGCTTGTGATATTTTAGCGATGGACTCAATTGCAGGTGTAAGCTTTTTACAGGGGGACTTTAGGGAAGAAGCAGTATTAGACGCATTGCTTGAACGCATACAACCAGATATGGTAGATGTAGTAATGTCAGACATGGCGCCAAATATGAGTGGCAATCAAGCGGTAGATCAACCAAGAGCTATGTATCTTGTTGAGCTGGCGTTGGATATGTGTCGTCAAGTATTGGCTGAAAATGGCAGCTTTACCGTGAAAGTATTCCAAGGAGAAGGGTTTGATCAGTACTTGCAAGAAGTACGTAATATATTCAAAGTTGTTAAGATTCGAAAACCAGATTCATCACGTGCACGTTCTCGTGAAGTGTATATTGTAGCCACTGGTTACAAAGGATAAGTCGTACGTAGTAGCTACAGGTTATAAACTGTAGTACTCTATCTTTCATCTATTTAGTTAACGCGGGGTTAACACCTTGAGTGACATGGCAAAAAATCTAATATTGTGGCTGGTTATCGCTGTTGTTTTAATGTCGGTATTCCAAAGCTTTGGGCCGAGCGATAGCTCTGGTCGTTCGATTGACTATACTACTTTTGTAAAACAAGTAGGTAATAGCCAAGTTCAAGAAGCAACATTTAATAATCGTGAAATCAAGGTAATGAAGCGTGACGGAACTCGTTATGTAACATATATGCCTGTATTTCAAGATCCTAAATTGCTTGATGATCTTATCAACCAAAACGTAATTGTTAAAGGAACTCCACCAGAAGAGCAGAGCTTACTTGAGTCTATCTTTATTTCGTGGTTCCCAATGATTCTTCTTATTGGTGTTTGGATCTTCTTCATGCGTCAGATGCAAGGCGGCGGCGGCAAAGGGGCAATGTCCTTTGGTAAAAGCAAAGCTAAGATGATGACGGAAGAGCAGATCAACACAACATTCGATGATGTTGCTGGTTGTGATGAAGCAAAAGAAGACGTTAAAGAATTGGTTGATTACTTACGTGAACCAAGCCGTTTCCAGAAATTGGGTGGTAAAATTCCAACAGGTGTTTTATTGGTTGGTCCTCCTGGTACTGGTAAAACATTAATTGCAAAAGCAATTGCTGGTGAAGCAAAAGTACCTTTTTTCTCAATTTCAGGTTCTGATTTCGTTGAAATGTTTGTTGGTGTTGGTGCATCTCGTGTGCGTGACATGTTTGAACAAGCGAAAAAATCATCACCTTGTATTATCTTTATCGATGAAATTGATGCTGTAGGTCGCCAACGTGGCGCTGGTGTTGGTGGCGGTAATGATGAACGTGAACAAACATTGAACCAAATGCTAGTAGAAATGGATGGTTTTGAAGGTAACGAAGGTGTCATCGTTGTTGCTGCAACTAACCGTCCAGATGTTCTGGATGCTGCGTTATTGCGCCCTGGCCGTTTTGACCGCCAAGTTGTTGTAGGTTTACCTGACATTCGTGGTCGTGAGCAAATTCTTCAAGTCCACATGCGTAAAGTGCCATTAGCTGGTGGTGTTGAGCCGTCATTAATAGCACGTGGTACTCCTGGTTTCTCTGGTGCTGACTTAGCGAACTTAGTTAACGAAGCTGCGTTATTCGCTGCTCGAACTAATAAACGCGTTGTATCAATGGTTGAGTTTGAGCTTGCGAAAGACAAAATCATGATGGGTGCAGAGCGTAAGTCAATGGTAATGACAGAAGAGACGAAAGCCTCGACTGCTTATCATGAAGCTGGTCATGCTATTGTTGGTCGTTTAGTTCCTGAACACGATCCAGTGTATAAAGTATCAATTATTCCACGTGGCCGTGCGCTAGGTGTAACGATGTACTTACCTGAACAAGACCGAGTAAGCATGAACCGTCAGCACTTAGAATCTATGATTTCAAGTTTATACGGTGGTCGATTGGCTGAAGAGCTTATTTATGGTGTTGATAAAGTATCAACTGGTGCATCAAATGACATTGAACGAGCAACTGATATTGCACGTAAGATGGTAACCCAATGGGGTTTCTCGGATGCACTTGGCCCATTACTTTATGCAGAAGATCAAGGTGACCCATTCTCAGGTCACGGTGGCTCTCATCAATCTAAACACGTGTCACCTGAAACATTACAGCTTATTGATGCTGAAATCCGTACCATCATTGATCGTAACTATGCTCGCGCTAGACAGATCCTTGAAGAAAATATGGATGTACTGCATTCAATGAAAGATGCTTTGATGACATTTGAAACCATTGATGCCGGTCAAATTGATGACTTAATGGAGCGTAAAGCTGAAATCCGCGAGCCTCAAGGGTGGGGTGATGAAAATCAAGCCAAACCTGAAGAGAAAAGCGAAAAACCAGCAACTGAAGATGAATCAAAAGTTGAAAAGAAGCCTGAGGAAGAAAAACCTCAAGCAACTGAAGAGACTAAAACTGATTCAGATTCCTCTGAAAAGTAAGATCAATTAAGTAAAAAACAAACCCCGAGTTATGCTCGGGGTTTTTGTATTTAAAGGGAACTGATCATGAAATTGATAAGTAAAGATAAGACGTTAATATTGGACCGTTCTCATGTGATGGCAATTCTTAATATTACGCCTGATTCTTTTTCTGATGGTGGTAAATTTATACATTTAGATACGGCTTTAAAACAAGCTGAGAAAATGGTGAATGCCGGTGTTAGCTTTGTTGATGTTGGCGGAGAGTCGACAAGGCCTGGCGCTCCTGATGTGAGTATTCAGCAAGAATTGGATCGTGTTATTCCTATTGTTGAAGCGATCAATCAACGTTTGGATACTTGGGTTTCAATTGATACAAGTAAAGCAATAGTGATGGATGAAGCGGTAAAGGCTGGTGCTGATTTAATTAATGATGTACGTGCACTGCAAGAGCCAAACGCATTAGAGATTGCAGCAAAAGCAAATGTGCCAGTGTGCCTTATGCATATGCAAGGTCAGCCTAGAACCATGCAATCTAATCCGACCTATGATGATCTATTAGTTGATGTCTCCCGCTTTCTAGAGGAAAGAGTGTCGGCATGCCAATCGGTTGGTATCGCAAAAGATAAGTTAATTCTTGACCCTGGATTTGGATTTGGTAAAACCTTAGCGCATAATTACCAATTACTTGCTGAATTAGAGCGTTTTCATCAATTAGGTTTTCCTATTTTGGCGGGAATGTCTCGTAAATCAATGATTTTTAAATTACTAAATACAGAACCGCAAAACGCGGTGTCTGGTAGCTTGGCGTGTGCCACTATTGCAGCAATGAAGGGCGCACAAATTATTCGAGTCCATGATTTTGAACAAACGATGGATATAGTAAAAATATGCCAGGCAACTCTAGAGCAGAGTGCTCGTTAGTAATCATTTAAACAAATTATTAAAATTAAAACATGGAGTACAACATGGCTGAGCGTAAATATTTTGGAACCGATGGTGTTAGAGGTCTCGTTGGGCAAGCACCTATTACCCCTGACTTTATAATGAAACTGGGTTGGGCTGCAGGTAAGGTACTTGCTAAGCAAGGAACCAAAAAAGTTATTATCGGTAAAGATACGCGTATTTCTGGCTATATGCTTGAATCTGCATTAGAAGCAGGTTTAGCTGCTGCAGGATTACAAGCGAAGTTTACGGGACCAATGCCAACTCCCGCTGTGGCTTACCTTACTCAGACATTTCGTGCTGAAGCTGGCATCGTTATTTCAGCTTCTCATAATCCTTATTATGATAATGGCATTAAATTTTTCTCATCAGAGGGTACAAAACTTCCTGATGATATTGAAATGGCAATTGAAGCAGAGCTCGATAAGCCAATGACATGCGTTGAGTCAGCTCTATTAGGTAAAGCATCGCGTTTAAATGATGCCGCTGGGCGATATATCGAATTTTGCAAAAGTACTTTTCCTAAAGAGTTAAGTTTGGCTGGTGTTAAAATGGTCATCGATTGTGCTCATGGTGCAACGTATCATATTGCCCCTAACGTATTTAAAGAACTTGGTGCAGAAATTATTACTATTGGTTGTGAACCAAATGGGACTAATATCAACCACGAAGTGGGCGCAACAGACGTACGCGCCCTACAGGCCAAAGTATTAGAAGAAAAAGCAGATTTTGGTGTCGCTTTTGATGGCGACGGTGACCGTATCATCATGGTTGATGAATTGGGAAATAAAGTGGATGGTGATCAAATTGCATATATTATTGCTCGTGACTCCCTTCGTCGAGGTGAATTGAAAGGCGGTGTTGTTGGAACACTAATGACGAATATGGGAATGGAGGTTGCATTACGAAATCTTGGGATCCCATTCGAGCGCTCAGATGTGGGTGATCGTTATGTAATGGAGAGGCTGCTGAAAAATAATTGGTTAATTGGTGCTGAGAACTCAGGGCATGTTATCCTTTTAGATAAAGTGACTACAGGTGATGCAATTGTTGCAGCTCTTCAGGTTATAGCTTCGATTGTTGGTAGTAAAATGTCATTAAAAGAATTATGTGATGGAATGAGCATGTTCCCACAAGTTTTAGAAAATGTTCGTTTTGTCGGTGATAATAACCCATTAGAATCTGATGCAGTAAAAGCCGCTCAAGCTGATGTTGAATCAAAATTAGGTGATAACGGTCGAGTTTTATTACGTAAATCAGGTACGGAACCGTTAATCCGCGTTATGGTTGAAGGAGAGGATGCAGAGCTTGTTCAGCAATACGCGCTTCAAATTGCAGATGCCGTAAAGGAAAGCTGTTAATTTGAGCAATTAAATGAAATTGAACGTTTTTTGTTAATTTTAACTTGTCATAGTAGCCTAGTTTGGTTAATATCCCTCGGCCTCTTAATTGAGAGGGCGCTGGTGTTGCCAATGGGCTACCGGTACATTAATTAGATACATGGGTGACGGAATGCATACTATTCTACTTGTGATTTATCTGATTGCCGCAGTCGGTGTAATTGGCCTAGTATTGGTACAACACGGTAAAGGCGCAGATATGGGAGCTTCATTTGGGGCTGGAGCATCAAATACAGTATTTGGCTCTGGTGGCTCTGGAAACTTTTTGACCCGAATGACTGCACTTTGTGCAACAGTATTTTTTATTATCAGTTTAGCGCTAGGCAATATGTCTACGCATAAATCTGAAGGCTTTGATCTTCAACTTGATCAAGCAGCAGAGCAAGTAACTGGTGAAATGAGTGATGTTCCTGCTACTGAAGACAGCGACGTTCCTCTTTAAACAACTTTAGCCGAGATGGTGAAATTGGTAGACACGCTAGCATGAGGTGCTAGTGCCTTAGGGTGTGAGGGTTCAAGTCCCTCTCTCGGCACCATATTCAGACAAGAACCTAGTTCTTGTAATAAAAGGGCAAAGAAACTATACTTTCTTTGTTCTTTTCGGACGCGGGATGGAGCAGTTTGGTAGCTCGTCGGGCTCATAACCCGAAGGTCGTCGGTTCAAATCCGGCTCCCGCAACCAATTATCTAATAAGAGTAATTGCTATTATTAGATAAGCTACGCAAGTGGCATTCAGGGTCCAGCAGTACTAAACCCCGCAATTATCGGGGTTTTTTGCTATCTGAAACAGACTGTTTTTAAAGAATTGGGCCTTTTAGTGCCCTTTTTTTGTTTTCAGGGGATATCAATGACAGGATTAGAGAGACAACTAACAGAAATGCTTGAGGCTCCTGTTGGTGCTTTAGGTTATGAATTGGTCGGTTTAGAGTTTATTCGTGCGGGTGAGCATTCAACGCTACGTGTATTTATCGATCATGAAAATGGCATCTTTGTGGAGGACTGTGCGGAAGCCAGTCGTCAAATCAGTGCAGTAATGGATGTAGAAGATCCAATTACAGTTGCATATAACCTAGAGGTTTCGTCTCCAGGTCTTGAACGTCCACTGTTTAAAGCAGCACATTATCAACAATTTGTTGGTCACGAGGTCAGCCTTGTATTAAAGATGCCGATGAATAACCGTCGTAAATGGAAAGGGGATATCCTTGAAGTTAACGGTGAAATTGTTACGGTTACAGTTGATGGTAACAATGAAGAATTTGCGTTAAGCAACATTTCAAAGGCGAACTTAGTTCCTAAATTTTAAGGCTTATAGAGGCTAAAATGAACAAAGAAATCTTAGCTGTTGTAGAAGCAGTATCAAATGAAAAGGCTGTTCCTCGTGAGCGAATTTTTGAAGCATTAGAAATTGCGCTGGCAACGGCAACAAAGAAAAAATCTGAACTAGAAATTGAAGTGCGTGTTGCGATTGATCGCAAAACAGGTAACTTTGAAACATTCCGTCGTTGGGAAGCTGTAGAAACAGTAGAACATCCAACGCTTGAAATTTCTATTGAAGCAGCACAGTTTGAAGATGAAACTATCGAAATCGGTGGTTTTATCGAGGATGATATCGAGTCAGTAACGTTTGACCGTATTACTACACAAACAGCAAAGCAAGTTATCGTACAAAACAGTACGTGAAGCTGAGCGTGCAATGATTGTTGAACAGTTTATTGATAACGAAGGTGAGTTAATCACTGGTATCGTTAAAAAAGTAAATCGTGATGCAATTATCGTTGACCTTGGTAGTAACGCTGAAGCGGTAATTTTACGTGAAGACCAACTTCCACGTGAAAACTTCCGTCCAGGTGACCGTGTTCGTGGTCTGTTATATGCAGTTAAACCAGAAGCTCGTGGCTTCCAGTTGTTCATGACTCGCTCAAAAGGCGTAATGTTAACGGAACTGTTCCGTGTAGAAGTGCCAGAAATTGGCGAAGAGCTAATTGAATTAAAAGCAGCTGCTCGTGATCCTGGTTCTCGTGCTAAAATAGCAGTGAAAACTAACGACAAACGTATTGATCCAGTTGGTGCGTGTGTTGGTATGCGTGGCGCACGTGTTCAAGCTGTATCAAATGATCTTGGCGGCGAGCGTATCGATATCGTGCTTTGGGATGATAACCCAGCGCAGTTCGTTATCAATGCAATGGCTCCTGCTGAAGTAGCTTCTATTATTGTTGATGAAGACAACAATACTATGGATATTGCTGTTGAAGCTGATAACCTAGCACAAGCGATTGGCCGTAGTGGTCAAAACGTACGTCTGGCATCTCAACTAACAGGTTGGGAGCTGAACGTAATGACAGTTGCCGATCTTAACAAAAAGCACCAAGAAGAAGCGCAAGGTTCTATTGATGCATTTGTTAAACACTTAGATATCGATGAAGATTTTGCTCAACTATTAGTTGAAGAAGGTTTTACTACGCTTGAAGAGATCGCTTACGTTCCTGTAAACGAACTATTAGAAGTAGAAGCTTTAGACGAAGAGAGCGTTGATCTTCTTCGTACTCGCGCGAAAGAAGCATTAACAACACTTGCACTAGCACAAGAAGAATCTCTTGATGGTATTGAACCAGCAGAAGACTTACTTGCTCTTGAAGGTTTAGAACGCGAATTAGCATTTAAACTTGCAGCTAAAGGTGTTGTTACTCTTGAAGATCTTGCAGACCAAGGTGTTGATGAGCTATCTGATATTGAAGACCTTACAGAAGAGCGTGCTGGTGAATTAATCATGGCTGCGCGTAATATTTGTTGGTTCAGCGACGAAGCATAATTATTTCAGCAAGGAGAGGCGGTATGACAAAGCTTACAGTAAAAGCACTTAGTGACGAAATTGGAACTCCAGTTGACCGCTTACTTCAGCAATTTTCAGATGCCGGTATTAATAAAGAAGATGGAGATTCTGTTTCTGAAGGTGAAAAGCAATCATTGCTTGTTCACCTAAAGAAAGAGCATGGTAGCGCTGATGAAAGCGCATCGCCAACCCGTCTAACTCTTCAACGTAAGACTCGTAGTACATTAAGTGTTGCGAGTACTGGCGGAAAAAGTAAAGATGTGCAAGTTGAAGTGCGTAAAAAACGTACTTATGTAAAAGCAAGCACGCTTGAAGAAGAGAAAAAGACTGAGCAGCTGAAAATAGAAGCTGAAGAGCAAGAAAAACGTGATGCAGAGGATGCTGCAGTTCGCGAAGTTGAACAGAAAGCACAACGTGAAGCGGAAGAGAAAGCTAAACGCGATGCTGAAGCAGAGGTTAAGGCGAAGCGTGAAGCTGAAGAGAAAGCGAAGCGTGCTAAGACTGAAAAGGCTAAAAAAGAAATGACTACTAAAAATAATCAAGTAAAACAAGAAGCTGACGAACTTAAACTACGTCAGGAACAAGAAGCAACTCGTAAAGCAGAAGCAGAAGCTGCAAAACTAGTTGAAGATGCTCGTAAATTGGCTGAAGAAAATGAAAGCCGTTGGAAAGAAGAAGAGCAGAAGAAATCAGCAGCTGAAAAAACTGCCGATTACCACATTACAACTTCATCTCATGCTCGTGAAGCAGAAGATGCAGCTGACCGCAAGGATGAGCAACAGCCTCGTCGTCGTAAAAAGAAAGCAAAACCTGCAGAAACATCTCGCGGTGGTCGTAATCAACGTGGCGGTCGTAACAAGAAACCTCAAGTTAATAAGCCAAGTTCAATGCAGCATGGTTTTGATAAGTCAGCAACGGTTGCTAAGCAAGATGTTGCGATTGGCGAAACTATTGTTGTTTCTGAACTGGCAAATAAAATGTCAGTTAAAGCAACTGAAGTTATTAAAGTTATGATGAAGATGGGCGCTATGGCGACTATCAACCAAGTTATTGACCAAGAAACAGCGGCTCTAGTTGCTGAAGAAATGGGTCACAAAGTGGTTCTTCGTAAAGAAAACGAATTAGAAGAAGCGGTACTGTCTGATCGTGATAACAGTGCAGCGGTTGAAGGCCGTGCTCCTGTAGTTACTATCATGGGTCACGTTGACCACGGTAAAACTTCTACACTAGATTATATTCGTCGTGCACATGTTGCTGACGCAGAAGCTGGTGGTATTACACAACACATCGGTGCATACCACGTTGAAACTGACAACGGAATGATCACTTTCCTTGATACTCCAGGACACGCCGCGTTTACAGCTATGCGTGCTCGTGGTGCTCAAGCGACAGATATCGTTGTTCTTGTAGTTGCTGCAGATGATGGTGTTATGCCACAAACAATCGAAGCTATCCAACACGCAAAAGCGGCTGGTGTACCTCTGATTGTTGCAGTAAACAAGATCGATAAAGAAGGCGCTAACCCTGATAACGTTAAAAATGAGCTTGCTCAATATGACGTTATTCCAGAGGAGTGGGGCGGTGAGAACATCTTTGTACATATCTCTGCGAAGCAAGGTACTAACATTGATGGTCTTCTAGAATCTATTCTTCTTCAATCTGAAGTACTTGAATTAACAGCTGTTAAAGAAGGTATGGCGTCAGGTGTTGTTGTTGAATCTCGTCTAGATAAAGGCCGTGGCCCAGTTGCTACTGTTCTTGTTCAATCAGGTACTCTTAACAAAGGCGATATCGTACTTTGTGGTCAAGAGTATGGCCGTGTTCGTGCTATGCGCGATGAAAACGGTAAAGACATTGAAACTGCGGGTCCTTCTATTCCGGTAGAAATCCTTGGTCTTTCTGGTGTTCCAGCATCAGGTGACGAAGCAACAGTTGTTCGTGATGAGCGTAAAGCTCGTGAAGTAGCGAACTACCGTCAAGGTAAATTCCGTGATATCAAACTAGCACGTCAACAGAAATCGAAACTAGAAAACATGTTTGCAAACATGGAAGCTGGTGAAGTTGCTGAATGTAACGTTGTACTTAAAGCGGACGTTCAAGGTTCTGTAGAAGCGATTGCTGATTCACTACTTAAACTGTCTACTGACGAAGTGAAAGTGAACATCATAGGTTCTGGTGTTGGTGGTATTACAGAAACTGATGCATCACTTGCAGCAGCGTCTAATGCAATCCTTCTAGGCTTCAACGTACGTGCTGATGCAACTGCTCGCCGTATGATTGAAAATGAAAACCTAGACCTTCGTTACTACTCAATTATTTACCAATTGATTGACGAAGTTAAACAAGCTATGGGTGGCATGCTTGCTCCTGAGTTCCGTCAAGAAATCATTGGTCTTGCACAAGTACGTGAAGTATTTAAATCACCGAAACTAGGTGCTGTTGCTGGTTGTATGGTTACTGAAGGTACTATTAAGCGTAACAACCCAATTCGTGTTTTACGTGACAATATCGTAATTTACGAAGGTGAACTAGAGTCACTACGTCGCTTTAAAGATGACATGCCAGAAGTTAAGAATGGCTACGAATGTGGTATCGGCGTTAAGAACTACAATGATGTTCGCGTTGGTGACCAAATCGAAGTATTTGAAATTGTTGAAATTCAACGTACTCTTGATTAATTGACTATAATTACGCCTATTATTCAATGAAGTAATAGGGTAATCGGTTGTTAAATACACCATGGGGGGCTGGTTATTACCACGCCCCCCATCTTTCTAAGTGAGAAATGATATGTCAAAAGAATTTAGCCGCGCACAACGTGTGTCGCAACAATTACAAAAAGAATTAGCGGTAATCCTACAGCGTGAAGTTCGTGATTCTCGTATCGGAATGGTTACTATTTCAGATGTTGAAGTATCTCGTGACCTTGCTTATGCAAAAGTATTCGTTACTTTCTTCTGTGTTGGTGATCAAACACCTGAAACATGCCTAGCTGCATTGAAAGAGCATGAAGTACCTGTTCGAATGATGCTTGGTAAGCGTATTCGCCACCGTCTAACTCCAGAAGTTCGTTTTACTTACGACAATACTCTTGTCGAAGGTATGCGTATGTCTAATTTAGTAACCGATGTGATGAATAGCGATAAGCGTAAAATGGCAGAATCAGGTCGCACTGAATCTGACGAAGGAGAAGAGTAATGGCTCGTCGTCGTAAGGGTCGTCCTATTGATGGTGTTATCTTAATTGATAAACCGGCAGGAATTACGTCGAACGATACATTGCAAAAAGTAAAACGCATCTACTTTGCAGAGAAAGCAGGCCATACTGGTGCGCTTGATCCTCTTGCGACAGGTATGCTACCTCTTTGTTTTGGTGAAGCGACGAAGTTCTCTCAGTTTTTATTAGATTCTGATAAACGCTATCGTGTGGTTGCGAAGCTTGGTGAACGTACTAATACATC
Source organism: Aliivibrio wodanis (assembly GCF_052920805.1). NCBI lineage: Bacteria > Pseudomonadati > Pseudomonadota > Gammaproteobacteria > Vibrionales > Vibrionaceae > Aliivibrio > Aliivibrio wodanis. The sequence goes on along the minus strand of NZ_JBREXA010000002.1, from coordinate 1,782,380 downwards.
AGATTCTGATGGTGAAGTTGTTCAAACACGCGAAGTGAAGGTTGACCGTGGTCAGCTTGAGCGTTGCATTGCTAAATTTCGTGGCACAACAGATCAAATCCCATCAATGTTTTCTGCGTTAAAACATGAAGGTCGCCCTTTGTATGAATACGCACGAGAAGGCATTGAAGTTCCTCGTAAATCTCGTAAAATCACGGTTTATTCAATTGAATTAATTCGTTTTGAAGGCCATGAAGTTGAGATGGAAGTGCATTGCTCTAAAGGCACTTACATTCGTACAATTACGGATGACCTTGGTGAAATGTTAGGCTGTGGTGCTCACGTTACGTATTTACGTCGTACTGGTGTATCAAATTACCCATATGAGAATATGGTAACAATTGAGTATCTTGAAGCTTTATTGGAACAAGCACATCGTGAAGAAATTGCACCTCGTGAGCTACTTGATCCGTTACTAATGCCTATGGATTCTGCAGTTCAAGATTTACCAGAAGTAAACATGATCCCAGAATTGGCTGACCATGTTTTACATGGACAACCAGTTCAAGTGTTTGGTGCTCCTCAAGAGGGTATCGTGCGAATGACTTCAGGTGAAGAACGTTTATTTATTGGTATTGGACATATTGATAATGACGGTCGTGTTGCACCGAAGCGTTTAGTTGTTTTCAGAGATGAAGTCGAAGAAGATAAATAAACACTTTTGAAGTGTCCTGATTGAGAAAGAGTAAAGCCTTGCGGTTTTACTCTTTTTTTTATTGCTTTATTATTGTTCATCCGTATAATTCGCCCTTCACGTAGTGGCTGAATCAGAGATTGGCTGCTGCAAATATTAAACACTCTTACTCAGGAGAGATTTATGTCTCTGAATGCAGAAACTAAAGCAGCAATCGTTGCAGAATACGCACAATCTGAAGGCGATACAGGTTCACCAGAAGTACAAGTAGCACTACTTACTGCTTCTATCAACCACCTTCAAGGTCACTTTGCTAATCACAAGCACGATCACCACAGCCGTCGTGGTCTATTACGTATGGTTTCAAGCCGTCGTAAGCTTCTTGATTACCTTAAAGGTAAAAACAGTACTCGTTACCAAGATCTAATCAAACGTCTAGGCCTACGTCGCTAATTTGCGATGTCTGTAAAGACAGTTTGACAAAAAGGAGCGTTTATCGCTCCTTTTTTTGTGTCTGCAATTCCCCTTTTTCATTTCTGAACCTCGCATATTGCCCTGATTGGGGTATACTATGGCGGTTGAAATCGCAGTGTGCGTTTTTAACTTTATAATTTCATTCAGCTATTACAGTCACCGAAGTCGGCCACTAGGTCGCGACTATTACAAGTTATCTTTAGCTAAGTAAGTTTGTACTAGTCGCGATTGGTAATAGGTGAATTATCACTTAAATTTTCTTAATTTTAGCTAGAAATAGTTAGATAATTAGGAATAAAGGAAAAATAATGTTCGCGAATCCAGTCGTAAAATCATTCCAGTACGGTAACCACACCGTAACTCTAGAAACGGGCGTAATGGCTCGTCAAGCAACTGCTGCTGTTATGGCAAGCATGGACGATACTTCAGTATTCGTTTCTGTTGTAGCTAAAAAAGACGCAGTACCAGGCCAAGATTTCTTCCCACTAACAGTAAACTACCAAGAGCGTACTTACGCTGCTGGTAAAATTCCTGGTGGTTTCTTCAAACGTGAAGGTCGTCCTTCTGAAGGCGAAACACTAACGGCTCGTCTAATCGACCGTCCAATTCGTCCGCTTTTCCCAAGTGCGTTTAAAAACGAAGTTCAAGTTATCGCTACGGTTGTTTCTATCAACCCTGACGTAAACCCAGACATGATCACTATGATCGCAACTTCTGCTGCACTTTCTATCGCTGGTGTACCATTCAACGGTCCTATCGGTGCTGCACGTGTTGGCCACATCAACGGTGAGTTAGTTCTGAACCCATCAAACACTGAGCTTGAAAATTCTAAACTAGACCTAGTTGTGTCTGGTACAGAAGGCGCAGTATTAATGGTTGAATCAGAAGCTGATAACCTATCTGAAGAAGAAATGCTTTCTGCTGTTGTATTTGGTCACGATCAACAACAAGTAGTAATCAAAGCTATCAACGAATTTGCTGCTGAAGTTGCAACTCCGTCTTGGAACTGGGAAGCACCTGTAGTTAACGCTGAGCTTAAAGCTCAAGTTGCTGAACTTGCAGAAACTCGTCTTTCTGAAGCGTACCAAATCACTGAGAAAATGGCACGTTACGAGCAAGTAGGTGCTATCAAAACTGAAGCTGTTGAAGCACTTCTAGCTCAAAATGAAGAACTAGACGAGCGCGAAATCCGCGGCATGCTTGGTTCTCTAGAGAAAAACGTTGTACGTAGCCGCATTATTGCTGGTCACCCACGTATTGATGGCCGTGAAAAAGACATGGTTCGTGCGCTAGACGTACGTACTGGTGTACTTCCACGTACACACGGTTCTTCTCTATTCACTCGTGGTGAAACTCAAGCACTTGTTACTGCAACGCTTGGTACACAACGTGATGCACAAATCATCGACAGCCTAATGGGTGAGAAGAAAGATCACTTCCTTCTACATTACAACTTCCCTCCATATTGTGTAGGTGAAACTGGCTTTGTTGGTTCTCCTAAGCGTCGTGAAATCGGTCACGGTAAACTAGCTAAACGCGGTATCGCAGCAGTTATGCCTTCTGTTGAAGAATTCCCATACACAGTACGTGTTGTATCGGAAATCACTGAATCTAACGGTTCATCTTCAATGGCTTCTGTATGTGGTACATCTCTAGCGCTTATGGATGCTGGTGTTCCAATTAAAGCATCTGTTGCTGGTATCGCAATGGGTCTTGTTAAAGAAGGCGACGATTTCGTTGTTCTTTCTGACATCCTTGGCGACGAAGATCACCTAGGTGACATGGACTTTAAAGTAGCGGGTACTAACGAAGGTATTACTGCACTTCAAATGGACATCAAAATTGAAGGTATCACTAAAGAGATCATGCAGATCGCTCTAAACCAAGCACAAGGTGCGCGTAAGCACATCCTTACTGTTATGGATGAAGCAATCTCTGGCGCTCGTGAAGATATCTCACAATATGCTCCACGTATCCACACAATGAAAATCAGCTCTGATAAGATCAAAGATGTTATCGGTAAAGGCGGCGCAGTTATTCGTGCTCTTTGTGAAGAAACAGGTACAACTATCGAAATCGAAGACGATGGCACAATCAAAATCGCTGCGACTGAAGGAACTGCTGCTAAAGAAGCTATCCGTCGTATCGAAGAAATTACTGCTGAAGTTGAAGTGGGTAAAATCTACCCAGGTAAAGTTATGCGTATCGTTGATTTCGGTGCATTCGTAACGGTTCTTGGTCCTAAAGAAGGTCTAGTTCACATTTCTCAAATTGCAGAAGAGCGTATTGAGAAAGTGGCAGATCACCTACAAGTTGGTCAAGAAGTTCAAACTAAAGTACTAGAAATAGACCGTCAAGGTCGTATCCGTCTAAGTATTAAAGAAGCAAATGCTGAGCTAAACCCAGTAGCTGCTGCTGAAGTTAAAGACGCAGAATAATCTGATTGATTACAGTCTTTTGATTTAAAGCGTGTTATAAAGGGAGCAGAAATGCTCCCTTTTCTTTTAATTGATACTCTAAAAAAGGTATCGTTATAGTTAAAAGATTAGGTTTATCATTAGGAGAGAATGAGTGAATTGGATTCAAGTTGCGTGTATGGGCGCAGTATTAGTATTATCAGGGTGTGCGTCTACGGAGAATTCTTCTAGTTGGATTTATCCACCAATGGCTGTTCCTTTACAAGCCAGTATTCAGCAAGAGATTCAACTTTCACGCTTGGATCAGCTTTTATTACGTTCTGATATTGATGACATAACCCGCTCAAAGATGTTTTATGAGCGTGGCTTAATAAACGATAGTTTAGGATTGCGAGATCTTGCTCGTGTAGATTTTACTCAGTCACTAAATTTAAAGCCAGATCAAAGTAATGTTTTTAATATTTTGGGTGTTTATTATACTCAAAATACCGACTTTGATGGAGCTTATGAGGCGCTCGACTCTGCATTAGAGCTTGACCCAACAAATCAATTTGCAGAGCGTAATTTAGCTATCGCGCTCTATTACGGTCAGCGTTATGATCAGGCGTATGAGATCGCACTAAAACACTATAATGATGCCCCAATGGATCCATATCGTGCAGTTTGGCTTTACTGGATTGGTCTTGAAATAGATCCGATTAAGGCAACAGAACAATTTAGAACGCAATATCTGCAAAGAGTTGGTGAAGATTTTGGTTGGGAGCTTGCAGGGGTGATCCTGAAAGAAACACCAGATGATGTATTTTTAAAAGAAATTATAAGTGGAACTCGAACTAACCTTGCTCTTGCGGAGAAACTGACGGAAGGGTATTTTTATTTAGCAAAACGTTATCAATATGAAGGTGATTATTCAGATGCTATTGCTTTATATAAACTAGCGATGGCAGGTAATGTGTATGAGTTTGTCGAACATCGTTATGCGTTTGTTGAGTTAGGTAATATCTATAAAGCTTTACGTGAGCAGCAAGAACAGAAGATAAAAGAGCAAGCAGCTTTAAAGTCTGAATAAGCTCAGTCCTTAACATAATTGAACAATCTAAATAAAAGCCCTTAATCGCAGAAGTAAGGGCTTTTTTGTTAGGTTATATTTTAATATCAAGGCCTGCAATATTATGCCAATAGCCGTTACAGTGACGGGCATCCTTCAACGCAAATTTTTCAGTACCAGTCTCATTAGCTTTAAACTTTGATACTTCACTAAAGGTTTCAACACTTAATGGGCTTAAACGAACAACGTCAACAAGTTCATTCATGCTTGGTAGATCATTAATTAAGTTATAGCAATAACCTGATTGGGTTTGAATGCCATTTAGCGTAAACACTTCTTGCCCTTCTTGGCTATTTACCGTGATGCCATTTGGGTACTTAATGCAGCAGGTTTCACATTCATCTTTAGGCTTATTTTCAGCTCTTGCGGTAAAGCAACGTGCAGAATAAGCTAAAGGAAGATAGCCATAACTAAATACTTCGGTTTCAAACTTCCCTTTAATTCCTAAATCATCGCATTGCATTAATACGTTTTGTAGCCATTCACGAGAAAGCTCTACAGGCATGCACCAACGAGTCATGCCTTGCTTTAAAAACAGATTGAGTGTCTGAGCGTTATAGCAATTAATGGCAGGACCAACAACAAAAGGGATTTTACTTTCAGAGGCAAGTTGAATAGCTGATACATCGTTAGCTTCAATAATGAAGTCACCGTTATCTATGTATTTTTTCATTACATTGACTTCACTCGGTGCCTCTAGTAGTGCCATAGTAGATAGAACAACCTGTTTGCCTGAGTCAGAGATCTCTTTTGCAATAGAGAACCAATCTTTAGGTCTCATTTCTCGGCGTTTCGAACAAACACTTTCACCTAAGTAAATAATATCAGTTTCGCTATTGATCGCTTTTTGATAAAACGATTCAATATTTTCTTTAGACCAAAAATACAAAAGTGGACCTAATGCATATTTCATAATGTTCTCCTATTGCCACTTCTTATGATAAGCACCAAGGGTTGTTTGAGTCCCTTCTGATACATTTGCGAGAGTTGCATCCCATTTCGGTTCAACAGAGTAACTGTCAGGATCTGCTTTATAGCGATCAATGGCTGCTCGCCAAGTTCGAGTTACTTGTTCGACATAAGCTGGGCTACGTTGACGGCCTTCAATTTTTACAGAAGCAACATTAGCAGCAAATAGTTCAGGAACCAGGGACAGAGTATTTAAACTGGTCGGCTCTTCTAGTGCATGAAAAGTTTTACCTTGAACCCTCAAAGCGACCTTTGCATAGAGTAGGGTAACCAGCATTCTCTCCTTCACCGTAACGATCAATAAGAATATCATTCAAACGAGATTCTAGACCATTTTCTGTTTCTTGCCAGCGGACGTATTTAGCAGGAGAACAAGCTCCGACGGTATTTGGTGATTCGCCTGTCATGTAAGAAGATAAATAGCAGCGGCCTTCAGACATAATGCATAAACTACCAAAAGCGAAAACTTCAAGATCAACATTAGAAGTTAAATTGCGTGATAGTTGCTTAACTTGATGAATAGATAATACACGAGGTAATACAACGCGTTTAATATTGAAGTTCTTTTTATAGAAATCAATAGCAGCAACGTTAGTAGCAGAGGCTTGAACAGATAAATGTAACTCTAGCTCTGGGTAAGTATTCGCAGCGTATTCTAGAACGCCAATGTCAGAAATGATTAATGCATCAATCCCCATCGCTGCGGCATTATCCACCGCTTTTGTCCAACGATTGAACCCATCAGGATGAGCAAAAGTATTTAATGCAACATGAATATGCTTACTATTATCATGAACATATTGCACGGCCTTCTCAAGCTTTTTACCTGTAAAGTTCAAGCCTGCAAAATGGCGAGCATTTGTATCGTCTTTAAAACCGATATAAACGGCATCGGCACCGCAATCAATCGCGGTTTTTAGAGCAGGTAAATTACCAGCTGGGCAGAGGAGTTCCATAAGAATACCTAGTTACAAAAATCTGATGCTCTATGATAATGATAAGATGATTTGTAAACTTGATATAAGGCAGGTTTTTAGTTGTTTTGTTATCTAAGTAAAGACTTGGAATGAAATAAGATTAAATATAGATATTTATTCTTTATTAGTCGCTAATAGACTGTAATACCTAGAAAGTGGTGGGTACCTCCTAGGTATTAAGTATCAATTTTTATTACTATCTAGAGCGTTTACTTTGTACTAATAACGCTTCAATCTCATGTTTTGGTTGGGGTTTGTGGAAATGAAATCCTTGAATGGAATCACAATTTAAGCTAGATAAAAGCATTGCTTGTTGTCGTGTTTCTACTCCTTCTGCCACAATATCCATATCAAGGTTTTTTCCTAAATTAATCACATTTTCAATAATCGTGATCTGTTTTGGCAATGTATCAATCTCATTAATAAACCCACGGTCAATTTTTAATTCATCAAGTGGGAAGCGTGCAAGGTAAGCTAAGGAAGAGTAACCTGTACCAAAGTCATCAATTGATAAAGTAAAACCAAGTTTTTTGATTGCATCAAGCATTTGAATCGCATGCTCTCCATCGCTCATTACTGCGCTTTCGGTTAACTCGAGAGTGATATCGTTTGGGTCTACTTGAGTCGTTTTTAGTAATCTCTCCATATATTCAAGGAGTAGAGGGTTACCAAACTGCTCTGGAGATAAGTTGATGGCAATTCGACCAGGTAAAATCCCTTGGCTTTTCCATTCTTTAACTGTTTGAAAAACTTCACGCATGACTACTTTTCCTAGCGTTTCAATTAACCCTGAGCGCTCAGCAACAGGAATGAAACGGGCAGGACTGATATAACCTTCAACAGGATGCTTCCAACGGACTAAAGCTTCTGCGCCATTAATTCTGAAGTCACGAGCACTAACTTTTGGCTGATACCAAACTTCTAAGCCATTATTTTGCAGGGCTTTTTGAAGTTCAATTTCAAGCCAGAGGCGCATTCTCGCTTCTTTATTCATTTGGTCATGGAATTTTATCAAACGATTTCGACCACGATCTTTTGCTTCATACATCGCTGTATCTGCATTTTGCAGTAAGCTGCGAGCATCTGTGCCATCCGTTGGGTATTGAACACTACCGATAGAGCAAGCAAGACGTTTTGAAAAGTGAACTAAATCAAAAGGCTGGTTTATTAGTTTAATGATTTTTTCAGCTAGTTGATCAAGGATTTGGTTATGCTCTGGTTTAGGGAAAAGAATACCAAACTCATCCCCCCCTAAATGTCCGACAATAGCATGTTTTGGTAGTAGCTTTTGCAAACGAGTTGAGATCTCTTTTAGAACCCGATCACCGATATGGTGGCCTAAAGAGTCATTAATATTTTTGAAATTATCGATATCTAAATAGAGCATGAAAAAAGGAATATCTTCTTTAATCATTTTTTCAATAACATGGGTAAAGCCGTGTCGATTATAAATACCGGTTAGTAGATCAACTTGAGAAAAAGTTGAAACTTGAGTGCTCTCTTCTTGTTTTTTATATTCTTTTAAGATAATTAAATGAGCAGGGCTACCTAGCACGTGAGTTTTTTCAACGGTGAGAGATACTTCTTTTTTTATTGCGCAATTGACGGTTGTTTGTACTATGATTTCTTGATCTGATGTGAGTGCTGTAATGACCTCGGATAGAGAATCTGTATCATTAGTTGACACTAGTAGTTGCTCAATATTTTCACCGACAAATTCTGTTGATTTATTAAACCCAAGTATCTTGGCTGATGCACTATTGGCAGAAACAATGGTATCGCCTTCAATTAAAATGACAGCATCAGTCAGTAATTCTGTTAATTTTTGATACTTAGTCTCACTTTCTTTTAAAGAATTTAGCAATTGTTGTCGTTCCGAAGTGTCTACAGCATGGAAGACGATGAAGGTTTTATCATCTTGTTCTATCGGAAATAAACTAAAATGTAGACTAGTTTCAAAGCGATGATCATCTAAAGTAATCTCCGCTTCAATCTTTTCTCCATTTAATGCTCGGCAATAATACTCTTTTAATGAAGAGTAAAAATGGGCACCTAAAATATCAGAATCACAACGACCAAAAAGCTCTTCACGAGTTAACCCACTGATTTCACAGTAGCGATTATTGACGCTAACGTAGTTATGTTCTGTGTCCAAAATAGCAAACAGAAATGGACTGTTGTCTGTAAGCAAAGGAAGCCAATGTTGTATTTGAGAAAGTGACATAGTGTTACCGCTTTTTAGTAAAAGAAGACAAATAACTTCCAGAATTAATAATAACTATCAGTATTTATAAGTCGAACAATAAAATATACATTGAATTAATCCCTATTTTCTACCCTAAATCAAAATAAGTCTTTTTTTTGATAAGAAACAGGTTAGATATCACTCAATCAATTTATACTTATCTATCTTATCGGCCAAATGTAATGGAAATTTAAGAGTGATTAATCAATTTCGTTCAAAACTCGTAGAAAATGCGGCATCAATTCTAAAAGTACCTACTAAATTAGTTCCTGTATCAGTACAACAGAAAGTGCTATTAGAAGGGCTAAAACAAGTGTTTCATGAAGCACTTGATGAGGGAGATTTTGAGTTTTTGGAAGACAAGTGGCTAAAAGTTTCAATTATTGATCTCGAATTGCACTGGTTTATCAGTTATCAAAATGAAAAACTGATAGTCTCGAACAAAGCAGAAGTCGAAGATGTTAGCTTTAGTGGACCGCTTAATGATTTGATTTTAATTGCGGGCCGTAAAGAAGATCCTGATACTCTGTTTTTTCAACGTCGCCTTAAAATTGAAGGTGATACAGAGCTTGGTCTTGAAGTAAAAAACTTAATGGATAGTGTTGATCTTGATTCATTACCAAAACCTTTAAACCAAGCATTAATGTCGTTGGCCAACTTTGTCCAACAAGGCTTGCAAAAGCCGGAAGTAAAAGAGACGATAAATGCTTATTAGAACTGAAGCTCCAGCGGATATTTTAACCATTGATAGATTGGTTCGAGAGACATTTGAAACGGAAGCAGAAGCTCGATTAGTGATGTCTTTACGTGAAAATAGTCATTTAACACTTTCTTTAGTTGCCTGTACAGATGAAGGTGAAGTAGTCGGTCATTGTCTTTTTAGTCCTGTTACCTTAAATGGTGAAGATCTTCATTGGCAGGGATTAGCTCCTTTATGCGTAAAAAAGGAATTTGAAAAGCAAGGTATTGCTCAATCTTTGGTGACTGAAGGATTAGAAACTCTCGCAGAGCTTGGTTTATCCAGTGTCTGTGGTATTAGGTGATCCTGCTTATTATCATCGTTTTGGTTTTGAGCCAGCGAATAAATACGGTATGAAGTGCAAGTGGGAAGAAACTGAAAGTGCGTTTATGATAAAAGCTTGTGCATCAGAGTTTCTTGAAGGAAAACACGGCTTGATTGAGTATTGCTTTGAGTTTGACTCGTTGTAATTTTTGAATCATATGTATTAGATTAATGCTTATTACCATTAATAAGCATTTATTATTACGGCTTTATTTTATTTATCTATATGCATATTTAAAGCACATCAAGTAGCATCAACTCTATAATATTGATAATATCCGTTACCTTAAATTGACAGGTGAATCAATATGCCACAGCAAGCGTTACAGTTTTTAAATGAAATGGATATTTCAGTTTGGCAAGTACGTCAAACACAATATTTTCCAACATTAGAAGCAAATACGCTCTCTGTGCCTAAAACTTGTCAGTTATTATTTATTGCTCCTGCCATTCCAACAGATCGTGATGCTTTTCTATTTGGAAAAGTGCTTGCGAGTATGAAGTTGATTCCAGAGCAGGCGCTATTTCTTCCTTCTGAGTCGTTAGAGTATTTAGGCGAGCATCATTTAACATGGTGTTGGTTTTCTGGTGTAGCACCTACTGAATTGGAAGGGGTTAGAGCATTAAGCTCCCCGCTTCTTTCTGAAATGCATACAAATACTCAATCACGACGTGATTTATGGCGACAGATTTGTTCTTATGACCATTAATATTCAACCTATTTCAGATACACATCTTGATGATATTTGGCGAATAGAGAGAGCCGCACATTCTCACCCTTGGGCAGAGTCGATGATCCGTGACCTAAATAGTCGCTGTGCACAACATCGAGTGATGCTAGATAATGATCAAGTTGTGGGTTACTTCTACGCTCAAAACGTAGTAGGTGAAGTGACTTTGCTTAATGTGGCTATTGATCCTGCATATCAACGGAAAGGATTTGGTCGTAAATTGACTGAGTTTTTTATTGATATGTGTATGGAGCAAAGTGCTGAGTCAGCTTGGCTTGAAGTACGTGAAAGTAATGTTAAAGCGATTTCTTTATATGAATCTGAAGGGTTTAATGAAGTGACTCGACGCCACGATTACTACCCAACGACTAATGGTAAAGAAGACGCGATTATCATGAGTTATATATTCTTTTAATTCGGCGCTTTAGATAATCAACGTCTTTGAGTATAATCTCGCCTAATTACATCCTTTCTGAAATCTTACAGGATTATCAACGCTTATGTCTTTTTTACAAGAAGTGGGTAAACGCAGAACGTTTGCCATCATTTCTCACCCGGATGCGGGTAAAACAACCATTACTGAAAAAGTATTATTATTCGGAAACGCTATCCAAAAAGCGGGTACGGTAAAAGGTCGTGGTTCAAACCAGCACGCAAAATCAGACTGGATGGAAATGGAAAAAGAACGTGGTATCTCGGTAACTACGTCAGTAATGCAATTTCCATTTAATGGTTGCCTTGTTAACCTTCTTGATACTCCTGGACACGAAGATTTCTCGGAAGATACCTACCGTACATTAACAGCGGTAGATTCTTGCTTGATGGTTATCGATGCAGCGAAAGGTGTCGAAGATCGTACGCGTAAATTGATGGAAGTAACGCGTTTACGTGATACGCCAATCGTTACGTTTATGAACAAAATGGACCGTGAAGTACGAGACCCAATGGAAGTGCTTGATGAAGTAGAAAGCGAGCTAGGTATGGCTTGTGCTCCTATTTCATGGCCTATCGGTTGTGGTAAAGAATTTAAAGGTGTTTACCATATTCATCGTGATGAAACGATCTTGTATCAATCTGGCCATGGCCATGAGATCCAAGAAGTTCGTACGATCAAAGGTCTTGATAACCCAGAACTAGAGCTTGCAATCGGTAACGAACTTGCGAGCAGTGTTCGAGAAGAGCTTGAACTGGTTATTGGTGCAGCGCATGAGTTTGATTTAGAGCTATTCCTTAAAGGAGAGCTAACACCAGTCTACTTTGGTACGGCACTAGGTAACTTCGGTGTTGATCATATGCTTGAAGGTTTGACTGAATGGGCTCCTGCACCACAAACGCGTGAAGCGATTGAGCGTCCAGTAGAAGCAACAGAAGAGAAGTTCTCAGGCTTTGTATTTAAGATCCAAGCAAATATGGATCCTAAACACCGTGACCGTATTGCTTTCATGCGTATCGTGTCAGGTACTTATACTCAAAGCATGAAAATGAATCACGTCCGTACAGGTAAGAGCGTTAGTATTTCTGATGCAGTAACCTTTATGGCGGGTGATCGTGCTCGTGCTGAAACGGCTTATGCGGGTGATATCATTGGTTTGCATAACCACGGTACGATTCAAATTGGTGATACCTTCACGCAAGGTGAAAACTTGAAGTTCTCAGGTATTCCAAACTTTGCTCCTGAATTATTCCGTCGTATCCGACTAAAAGATCCACTAAAGCAAAAACAATTGCTTAAAGGTCTTGTTCAGCTTTCTGAAGAAGGCGCGGTACAAGTATTCCGTCCGCTACAAAACAACGATCTTATTGTTGGTGCGGTAGGTGTGCTTCAATTTGACGTGGTTGTTTCTCGTTTGAAATCTGAATATAACGTTGAAGCTATTTACGAAGGCATTAGTGTAGCAACAGCACGTTGGGTTGAGTGCTCTGACGGTAAGATGTTAGATGACTTCCAACGTAAAAACCAAACTAACCTCGCTTTAGATGGTGGTAATAACTTAACGTATATTGCGCCAACAATGGTTAATTTGAATTTGGCATCAGAACGTTTCCCTGATGTTCAATTCAGAGCAACTCGTGAACACTAATAGAGTGTTTATCAAATAAATGAAACGGAGTCTTAGCGGGCTCCGTTTTTGTATCTATAGTTTAGTTAGTCGATGTTTTTAGTTTTTTGAATTTAGAAGGTTACTTATGTGGAAAATAATTAAACAATGGATTAAAAAATATGATGCATGGTGCACATCTCTTGGATTAACGCCTGAAAATAAACGCAGTTGTGTTCCATATAAGAAAGAAGGTGAATAATGTCATTTGAATTTATTGACTCTCATTGTCACTTGGATTTTTCTCCTTTTTCTGGAAATGAGGCCCATTATCTTCAGAAAGCCCAAGCGAAAGGTGTCAGCAAATTTATTGTTCCTAGTGTTAATCAATTCAATTGGGCTAACGTTGTCTCCTTATCGGAGCAACATGAATCGATTTATTATGCTTTAGGCATTCACCCTCTTTTTATTTCAAGTGATCATCAAGCTGAAGTGACTTCTTTAAAGCAACTTGTTAGCGAGCATAGAGGTAAGTGTGTCGCCATTGGTGAGTGCGGCTTGGATTTTTGGGATAAAGAAAGCAATCGAGATGTTCAAATTGATGTATTTCGAGAGCAATGCTTTTTAGCCAAAAACTACCAGCTTCCCTTAATTATCCACAGTCGAAAAAGTCATGATCATGTATTAAAAATATTGCGAGAAATAAAGCCAGAGAAAGGCGGTGTTATCCATGGTTTTAGTGGCAGCCTTCAGCAAGCAGAGCAATTTATTCGTTTAGGTTTTTACATTGGTGTTGGTGGTGTGATCAGTTATGAGAGAGCAATTAAGACAAAAAATGCGATATCTAAGATCCCTCTTGAGAAAATTTTATTAGAAACAGACTCGCCTGACATGCCATTAAATGGATTTCAAGGAGAGGTAAATACGCCAGATAATGTCGTAAATTTGTTCGAATATTTATCTGTGATTAGAAAAGAACCTAAGCAAACGATTGCGAATATTGTTTATAAAAATACCACCTCTTTGTTTTCAATTTGAGTTAATAGTCATTACTTTAGGTGCAATTGATGAATATTTAGAATTCAACTAGTGATAAAGCTCACAATTATGAGTGAATACATGATGTATGGACGACGAATATGTGACAACAGCATTACTTTCTTGGTGGTTCAATGAGTATAATCGCCTCCGCTAATTTGAAACACGCCAACAAATAATTTAGGGAAAACTTTAACTATGAGCCTGCTAATGAGTTTGGTTGGGATCGTAGTACTGCTAGGTATAGCTGTACTTCTTTCTGACAACCGCAAAGCAATTAATTTACGTACTGTGGGTGGTGCATTTGCTATCCAATTCTTCCTTGGCGCATTTGTACTTTATGTACCTGTGGGTCGTGATGTACTTTACGGTGCATCTGAAGCCGTTGCGAATGTAATCAACTATGGTAACCAAGGTATCGAATTCTTATTCGGTGGCCTAGTATCAGGTAAAATGTTTGAAGTATTTGGTGGCGGCGGTTTCGTATTCGCACTACGTGTACTTCCTGTAATCGTATTCTTCGCTTCACTAACAGCAGTTCTTTACTACTTAGGCATCATGCAAGTAGTTATTAACTTCCTAGGTGGCGCGCTACAAAAAGGACTTGGCACATCTCGTGCGGAATCACTGTCTGCAACAGCAAACATTTTTGTTGGTCAAACTGAAGCACCTCTAGTTGTGCGTCCGTTTGTGCCAAAAATGACTCAATCTGAGCTATTTGCAGTAATGTGTGGTGGTCTAGCTTCTGTGGCTGGTGGTGTACTTGCTGGTTATGCTTCTATGGGCGTGCCTCTAGAATACCTAATTGCAGCATCATTCATGGCTGCACCTGGTGGTCTTCTGTTTGCTAAAATTATCAAACCAGAAACAGAAACTCCAATCGATCAACTTGATGCACTTGAGAACACTGGCGACGATAAACCAGCTAACGTTATCGATGCAGCTGCTGCTGGTGCGGCAACTGGTATGCAACTTGCGTTAAACGTAGGTGCAATGCTTCTTGCTTTCATCGGTCTAATCGCTCTAATCAACGGTATCTTAGGTGGTATTGGTGGTTGGTTCGGTATGCCAGAAATTACGTTAGAGCTTATTCTTGGTTACGTATTTGCTCCACTTGCATTCCTTATCGGTGTACCGTGGGAAGAGGCAACAATCGCAGGTTCTTTCTTAGGTCAAAAATTAGTAGTTAACGAATTCGTTGCTTACTTAAACTTTGCACCATACCTAGCTGAAGGCGCTGAAGTTGTTCTTTCTGATAAAACGAAAGCAATCATTTCATTCGCACTATGTGGTTTTGCTAACTTATCTTCTGTAGCAATTCTTCTTGGTGGTCTTGGTAGCCTTGCACCAGAACGTCGTCATGACATCGCTAAGATGGGTATGAAAGCCGTTGCTGCTGGTACACTGTCTAACCTAATGTCTGCAACAATTGCAGGTCTATTCTTATCTATGTAATTTTATAGAATAGTATAGATAGGCAATTAAAAACCCGCATTTATTGCGGGTTTTTTTGTACCTGTTAGAAAATTTAAATTTGTGATGAAAAAATGAATCAATTTCACATTTTTTATGTAAAAAGATTGAGATGCAAACCGATTGCGTTACCAGAGAAAAACAATACCTAATTATTATATTGATATAATGAATCCATAATAAAAAAACAAATAGCTAGGTTTGGAAAATAAACTATGGTTAATGCATACACATAAAGAAAAGTTGAGAGTAAATTATGAATGAAGTTCTATTGTCTATCTTTGCAGGTTTAATTGTTGGCGTTGTTTTTTCAGCAATTAAATTACCAATTCCAGCTCCACCAGTATTATCAGGCGTAATGGGGATCGTCGGTGTTTACGTTGGTGCTGTTGGCTATCAATGGATTATTGAGCGTTTCTTTTCGTAATATCAGTGTGTTTATATGGAAACATGGTTTCACTAGTGCCTCTAAAGAAGTATTGATAAGATGAACCATGTTTCAACGGTGTCTCATGATGAGACGTTAGAGCGGTACTCATTCATTATATTGAAGTAAGTACTGGCGGCAAAATGGATATTGATTGGGCGTTATGCGCTCAAGTCTTCAAGGAATCAAGTCCGCTCATTTGCTGTTGAACTTAATATATGAACAGCAAAACTATCAAAAAATTTATTCTATTTTGGAGATAACAATGAGCGATTTAAAAGCAGCGGCACTACGTGCATTAAAATTAATGGATTTAACGACGCTTAATGATAACGACACAGATGAAGCGGTAATTGCATTATGTAAGAATGCAAAATCAGCAGTAGGTAATACAGCAGCAGTTTGTATTTACCCACGCTTCGTTCCTATCGCTAAGAAAACGCTGCGCGAACAAGGTACACCAGAAGTACGCATTGCAACAGTAACTAACTTCCCACATGGTAATGATGATATTGCTATCGCCGTTGCTGAAACTAAAGCAGCAGTCGCTTACGGTGCTGATGAAGTTGATGTGGTATTCCCATACCGCGCATTGATGGCTGGTGATGAAACCGTTGGTTTTGAACTAGTTAAGCAATGTAAGGAAGCATGTGGTGATATTCTTCTTAAAGTAATCATTGAAACGGGTGAACTAAAAGAAGAAGCGTTAATCAAGAAAGCATCTCAAATTTGTATCGAAGCAGGCGCTAACTTTATTAAAACATCAACAGGTAAAGTACCTGTTAATGCAACACCTGAATATGCACGCATGATGCTAGAAGTTATCCGTGATATGGACGTAGCTAAAACAGTTGGCTTTAAGCCTGCTGGCGGTGTTCGTACTGCTGAAGATGCACAAGCATACCTAGCAATGGCTGATGATATTTTAGGTGGCGATTGGGCTGATAACATGCACTACCGTTTTGGTGCATCAAGTCTACTGACTAATCTTTTAAATACATTAGAAGTAACAGAAGAAACTGCAGATCCAACTGCATACTAGTTTCTTGTTACTCGGTTTATAAGTAAGAAATAAATCGACTTAGATGAGGCATTACCGCCTCATCTACCTCAACCCTACCTATTTTAATTACCCAACCAAGATTGGGGAGGCACTAATGTATCTACCACAAGAGATTATTCGCAGAAAACGCGACAATAAAGTACTAACAACTGAAGAAATTAACTTTTTTATTCAAGGTGTTGCAAAAAATACCGTATCTGAAGGTCAAATTGCAGCATTTGCAATGGCGATTTACTTTAATGAAATGACAATGCCTGAGCGTATAGCATTAACATGTGCAATGCGTGATTCAGGAATGGTAATTGATTGGAGTCACATGAACTTTGATGGCCCTATTGTTGATAAGCATTCAACCGGTGGCGTTGGTGACGTGACTTCATTAATGCTTGGCCCAATGGTGGCGGCATGTGGTGGTTATGTTCCAATGATCTCTGGTCGTGGTTTAGGTCACACTGGCGGCACATTGGATAAATTAGAGTCAATTGCTGGCTACAACATTATGCCAAGCAACGATATCTTTGGAAAAGTAACCAAAGAAGCAGGTGTGGCGATTATTGGCCAAACAGGTGATTTAGCACCGGCTGATAAACGTGTGTATGCGACTCGTGATGTAACAGCAACGGTTGATAATATTTCATTGATCACGGCCTCTATCTTATCTAAGAAATTAGCAGCAGGTTTAGACTCGTTAGTAATGGATGTTAAAGTGGGTTCTGGTGCATTTATGCCAACTTACGAAGCATCAGAAGAGTTAGCAAAATCGATAGTTGCAGTAGCAAACGGTGCAGGAACTAAGACAACAGCATTACTTACTGATATGAACCAAGTATTGGCCTCTACAGCCGGTAATGCATTAGAAGTACGTGAAGCGATTCGTTTCTTAACTGGCGAATATCGTAACCCTCGTTTATACGAAGTAACGATGGCACTATGTGCAGAGATGCTAGTAATTGCTAACTTAGCAAAAGATGAAAAAGAAGCGCGAGCTAAATTACAAACGGTATTAGATAATGGCAAAGCAGCAGAATGCTTTGGTAAAATGGTATTTGGTCTTGGCGGTCCAAGTGACATTATTGAAAATTACGATAATCATTTAGAAAGCGCACAAATTATTAAACCTGTATTTGCAGATAAAGCCGGTTTTGTTAATGCAATGGATACTCGTGATTTAGGTATGGCAGTTGGTAGGTATGGGCGGTGGTCGTCGTGTTGCAACCGATACTATTGATTATGCGGTTGGTTTAAGTGATATGATCCGCCTTGGTCAAACAGCAGATACAGAACAACCACTAGCGATGATCCATGCTCGCAGTGAAGAACAATGGCAACAAGCCGCGGATGCTGTAAAAGCAGCAATCGTGATTAGTGATGAACAACCAGAAATGACTCCGGAAGTTTATCGCAAAATTCGCCCTGAAGATGTGTAAGGAAGAAAACATGAAACGTGCAATAATTTTAGTACTAGACTCATTTGGTATCGGTGCCGCAGGCGACGCTGAAAAATTTGGCGACGTAGGCTCAGATACTATGGGTCATATTGCTGAGCAATGTGATAAAGGCCTAGCTGATAACAGTAATCGTAAAGGTCCTTTAACTCTTCCGAACCTTTCTAAGCTTGGCTTAGCGATGGCAGGTAAAGAATCAACAGGTCAATTTGCAGCAGGTTTAGATGCAAATGCAGAGATCATTGGTGCTTATGGTCACGCAGCTGAGTTGTCTTCAGGTAAAGATACGCCTTCAGGCCACTGGGAAATCGCTGGTGTTCCAGTATTGTTTGATTGGGGTTACTTTTCTGATAAAACAAACAGCTTCCCTAAAGAACTGACTGATCGCATTCTTGCTCGTGCAAATCTTTCTGGTTATCTAGGTAACTGCCATGCATCGGGAACTCAAGTACTTGATGATTTGGGTGAAGAGCACATGAAAACAGGCATGCCAATCTTCTATACTTCTGCTGACTCAGTATTCCAAATTGCGTGTCATGAAGAGACATTTGGTTTAGATAATTTGCTAACGCTTTGTCAGATTGCTCGTGAAGAGCTTGCTGATTACAACATTGGCCGTGTAATTGCGCGTCCATTTATTGGTGAAGGTAAAGGTAAATTTGAGCGTACAGGTAATCGTCGTGATTTATCACTAGAGCCACCTGCAATAACGGTTCTGCAAAAATTAGTTGAAGAGAAAAACGGTCAAGTTCACTCAATTGGTAAGATCTCTGATATTTACGCAGGCTGCGGTATTACACAAAAAACCAAAGCAACGGGCATTCCAGCATTATTTGATGCAACTAAAGATGCGATTGAAACGGCAGGTGATAACACCATCGTATTTACTAACTTTGTCGATTTCGATTCAGCGTATGGTCACCGTCGTGATGTGGCGGGTTATGCCGCAGCGTTAGAATATTTTGATGGTCGTCTTCCTGAGATCATGGATATGCTAAAAGAAGATGATATTCTTATCCTAACGGCTGATCACGGTTGTGATCCAACATGGCCAGGAACCGATCATACACGTGAACATATTCCTGTTATTGTTTATGGTCATAAAGTACCTGCTGGCTCATTAGGGCGTCGTGAGACATTTGCAGATATTGGTCAAACCTTAGCAGAGTACTTTGAAACCTCTGATATGGAATATGGAAAATCTTTCCTATAAAAAATAATAAGCAGTAGAGCTCGCTCTGCTGCTTTTTTTCTATTTAAAGTTAAAAGAAAGGATACAAATTATGGCTACTCCACATATTAATGCTGAGATGGGTGATTTTGCAGACGTAGTACTGATGCCTGGAGACCCTATTCGTGCGAAATACATTGCAGAGACTTTTCTTGATGATGTAGTTCAAGTGTGTGACGTTCGTAATATGTACGGCTTTACAGGTACTTATAAAGGACGCAAAATCTCAGTAATGGGCCATGGTATGGGTATTCCATCATGCTCTATTTACATGACTGAGTTAGTTAAAGATTTTGGCGTTAAAAAAGTGATCCGTGTAGGTAGCTGTGGTGCAGTGAATGATGGCATCAAACTACGTGATGTTGTGATTGGTATGGGTGCATGTACTGACTCAAAGGTTAACCGTATTCGTTTTAAAGACCATGATTTTGCTGCGATTGCTGATTATGAAATGGTTCGTAATGCAGAGTTAGCAGCTCAAGCTCGTGGTATCGATGTAAAAGTGGGTAATCTTTTCTCTGCTGAACTTTTCTACACGCCAGATCCAAGTATGTTTGATTTACTAGACAAATACGGTGTTGTAGGCGTCGAGATGGAAGCTGCGGGTATGTACGGTGTTGCTGCTGAATACGGTGCAAAAGCATTAGCAATCTGCACTGTATCTGATCATATCAAAACTGGTGAGCAAACAACATCAGATGAGCGTGCAACGACATTTGATGAAATGATGTTAATTGCTCTTGATTCAGTATTGCTTGGCGACAAGTAATGTTTAGATAGAATCTAAGTAGCAATAGTTAGAAATAAAAAAGGCGATGAGGATAACTTCATCGCCTTTTTTTATGATTTTCCACCAAACAAGGTAGTAATTGGTGGTTTAGCTGATTTTTTCTTTTTACGTAGTAAAGCCATAATTAGCATTCCAGATACAAGACTGATTGCCAGCATACCAAACATCAAACGGTCACTTTTACGATAGTGGTGATTAGCAAATCCTGTCAGCGTTGATTTCTCAAAGGTAATTCTTAAAAAGCCCATTAAATGATTATCTTTTATGATTGGCTCTATTAATTGTTGGCGGCCAATACCATCGATAGAAAGCGGGGTGTTTAATCCTGTAATCTGAGAGGCGGTAAGCGCATTGTCACTTTTGGCTAAAATACCTCCTTCTGCATCATAAATCGTCGCATCAAACACTAATGATTCTTTAGCTAAATTATTGGTGAGTTGCAGTAAGCCTTCATGATTATCTTGCTTAATATTATCAACAGAAAAAAGTGCAGCTTGGCGTACCATAATCCGACTTAAGTCTTGCAATTGTTTATTTTGAATCACTTGGTTGCTGTCACTGATCACCGTACTATTGATTAAAATAAAGTAACTAAATGCCATAAGAGAAAGTAGCATTAGACCTTTGATGGCAAAATTTTGAGATAGCATCGCGAATACCACTGAAATTAGAATGAAGGAATTATACTCAATTTAAATAAAAATAGCAGTTTATGTCGTTTTAGCCTTGCTCATCTGAGCTGCAATCGGTATTTTTAAATTAGGATTAGTAAGGATACATATCATGGATACGATAACCCCACTCTCGATTAAGAAACATATAACACTTGTTAGCCGATTTATTACTTCGGTGACGACTTCTCAATTAGATATAAAATCAGTAGGTTGGATAATCTACGGCTCACATCTTTCTCCTCTTCATTTTAAAGATATAGATTTCTTTGTTGGAACTGATACCGAAATAGTTCGTACTTGGAAAGTTGGATCGTATGAAGTTGCTGCAATTGCTGGTGAACTCACACCAGAACATAAAATAATTATTGATGAACTTGGCTTAGATTATGCTGAAATAAAGAATATTCCAGATTTATCGAAACCTGGGGTCATTTTATTTGATATGGATTCTACGGCTATTGAAATCGAATGTATCGATGAAATAGCTATATTAGCAGGTGTCGGTGAGCAAGTTTCTGAAGTGACAGAGAGAGCGATGCAAGGTGGAATTAGATTTTAAAGAAAGCTTAATTCAACGAGTAGGAGCACTTGAAGGTGCAGATGAAACTATTCTAGCTAAAGTAAAGTCTGAACTTCCTTTTATGCCTGAAATTAGAGAATTGGTCGCAACGATGCAGAAGTATGGTTGGAAAGCCGCAATTGCTTCTGGCGGGTTTACTTATTTCTCCGATTATCTAAAAGAAGAATTAAATTTAGTACACGCACAATCCAATCAACTTGAAATCCTTGATGGAAAGCTGACAGGGAAAGTTATTGGAGACATTGTTAGTGCTGAAACAAAAGCAGAGATCTTAGTTGAACTAGCTGATAAATATGACATTGAGATCAGTAATACGGTCGCTGTCGGTGATGGTGCCAATGATCTGGTAATGATGGAGGCTGCTGGCCTTGGTATTGCCTATCATGCAAAACCTAAGGTTCAACAACAAGCTCAAGCTGCTATTCGTCATGCTGATTTAGGTGGAGTTGTTTGTATTCTTTCTGCTTCATTGTTATTGAATAATAAATTGAGTTGGTAGTAATGAAGAAACTAAAGCTCATGTTTTATGAGCTTTAGTAAATATGAACGCTTAAATTTACCCGAGCTCTAAACGAATAAGAACTTCATCTGTGATATCGGCTATTTCACCACATCCTACAATGCTTGATAGCTCATCTTCTAACGCTCTAGCATAATGAATAGCTGATTGAGCAAGTTGGCTTAATTCAATTTCAGAAGTGGTAGATAAAGCATTCTTCACAGCTGTCGTTGTCACGCGAATAGCTAAGAATTCGCCGTGTTCCTTGGCTTTTCTAATAAAGGTTAAACGATCATTGTAAGAGGAGAACTCTTGTAACATTCGCGTTAGGATTGAACGTATCTTCCCTTCTTTAATGACTATTGCTATGTAGATCTCATGATGCTGAGAGCTATTCTTTGCTGAGGAGCGTATTGGG
This sequence comes from Aliivibrio wodanis, assembly GCF_052920805.1. Classification (NCBI taxonomy): domain Bacteria; kingdom Pseudomonadati; phylum Pseudomonadota; class Gammaproteobacteria; order Vibrionales; family Vibrionaceae; genus Aliivibrio; species Aliivibrio wodanis. The sequence continues at coordinate 1,760,046 of NZ_JBREXA010000002.1, read as the reverse complement.
TCTACGAGCAATTGTTGCACTCGAGATTTAAAAATAGGCTCTAAATTTAAACTATCATTATCCCCTAAATGCTGCCAAATTTTATTTAATCGGCTTAGTGGAAAGTTTACACCAATATAACGAGGCCTAATTTTATGATTATCTTTTTCAATAAAAAATGGACTTGTTGTTAATTTATTAAGTAATAATTGATGCATTATCCTTAGCATATCCATTGATGGTAATTGTTCATAATCAATCGAAAGCTTTTCACGGTTGTGCTCAATTAGACGGCCTAAGAAAGCCTTACTCTTTTGGTTATGTAAACTATCTTGGAGCTGTAACTGAACATTTAACCCGTTAGCATCTATCTTGAGTACATGATAAGTAATACGACTGAGTGGTGTATTTTTATCTAAATTTTGAAGGTCATCAAACGTGATGCTCACATCAGATTTTTTGGTTAATTGCACTGGTTTACTTAGAGTAATAGATAGCCCGTTGGTTGAAATATCTATGGTTTTTCCAATGATCCCTTCTTGAGTGGCTGGATGGGATAAAGTCACCGATGTTTCGTAATTAAATCTTGGTTCAGCTCGACGAGGAGCAGAATCAAAATAAAGAGAGTGAGCTGAGTTATTTGATGTTAGTGGATGACGATATGGATTTAATGCCTTTGCAGAAAGATTCGGTTTATCTGTTAGTAAGTAATCTTTTTGAGTTTCAGGTAAACTGATCTCGGTTAAGATCCCCATATGAGTCATCGTTGAAAGTACACCTTCCATCTCAGGTGCAACTGTTAAAAGTCGTTCTTTATCATCTTTATTTAATTCAAACAAAGACAGTCGAATTACTTTCCAACTTTTTCTTTTCGCACCAATACGCCAAAATAGCTGTCGCTCTTCTTGAGTTCCTTCTGATGACATCATTGAATAGAAGAGCTCTTTGTCTTCGTGATCGTGCTTAAATGTATAAAAATGAGTGCGACTGGCTTTTAATCCAGGTTTGATTAAAAACTGCATACGATCAGGTTTAAATAGATGATTAATAACCAGTTGGTTTTTTTCATCAGTGCCAATGTTTCCATAAAGCTTCATTATGATCAGTAATGACTGCATATTTTAGGGTGTCATTAGAGAAAAATAGAGGAATATTGGTGGTATGTTTTAAAAAACAGTGCTCATAACCTTGAGTTCTCGAGCGAACTATTTGGTCTTTTTGATCATGCAGTGTTCGGCGCTTAGTTTTATTTAACTTTTCGTCAATAGCGGTAGCAATGATATCGTGATTCGCTTCCATTTTAAGGCGAAGCCAACGGTAGCTGTCATTTTCGTCACTGTCGTGAACACCAAGTATACGGTAAGGGAAATCACCATTAAGCTCCTTAATACCAGTATCTTTAGCAAGACTTGGAAAGCTAACTTGAATAATTTGCCCTAAGCCATATTCAAAAGCTGTTGGCACTTTAATACGAGCACCAGAAGATGACAAATCACTGCTTGTACCGTGAATCAGGCTACCATTAGGTAATAGAACAGCGACCTGAGTTGACATTCGTAAGCGGTTTTCACTACGTGTGAGATAGTGACCAAATCGAATTAATTTAGTATTAAATGGGCTGCTTTCTTTTGTATCACCTGATGCAATGATGATGTTTTTATTTTTATGTAGAACACGAAAATTATTTCGGGTGTTCGTTAATGCTTCCCATACACCTTCGGTATAGCTTCCAAAACGTTTGATACTTTTATGATAGGTATTGATGGCAACATCATCTAGCCAATGATTGTATCCATCTAAGTCGTATTGATGACATTCACCTTTCACGCGGCCACGTAAATCAATGGCTTTAGTGCAAGGTGTCATTATACGTTTCAGCTCAATTTTAACAATCAAGTGAACAGAAGGGTGTTCATTAGCCATGACTTGTTCGCAAACCAATTCAAAATCAGGTTCGCCAAAAACAGGGATGAGTTGCTCTACGTAGCTTTGATATTCTTCTTGCTGCATGATTTCTGGTACAGTAATGACAATCTAATGGGTTTATCGGCAGATTTGCTAAAATATTTAACGCTATACGTTAAATAGTAATCCCCTTCACTTTAATAACATTTTATCTCGGTGATATATGGCAAAAGCAAAACGTGCCTACGTATGTAATGATTGTGGGGCAGACTTCCCTCGTTGGCAAGGGCAGTGTAGTGCTTGTGGGGCATGGAACACGATAACAGAAGTTCGATTAGCTGCTTCGCCTCAAGTTGCTAGGAATGAACGTTTAACCGGTGGTTATGCTGGTTCAGCCACTGAGTCAGAAGTACAGTCTTTATCAAGTATTGATTTGCAAGAAGTCCCTAGGTTTAGTACTACGTTTAAAGAGTTCGATCGTGTTTTGGGTGGTGGTATTGTACCTGGAGCCGCTATTTTAATTGGTGGTAACCCCGGAGCAGGAAAATCAACGTTATTGTTACAAACGATGTGTCGATTAGCTGCTGAAATGCCAACGTTATACGTTACGGGAGAAGAATCTTTACAACAAGTGGCGATGAGAGCATCACGCCTTGGTTTGCCAAAAGATAATTTAAAGATGCTTTCTGAAACAAGTATTGACCGAATTTGTCAAATTGCAGAAAAAGAAAAGCCTAAGATTATGGTGATCGATTCAATTCAGGTAATGCATGTTGATGATGTACAGTCTTCTCCTGGCAGTGTCTCTCAGGTGAGAGAATCAGCAACCACATTAACGCGTTATGCAAAGCAGAATAATGTCTCTATATTTCTTGTTGGGCATGTTACTAAAGATGGTTCACTTGCGGGGCCAAAAGTACTGGAACATATCATTGATTGTTCTGTATTACTTGATGGCAGTGCCGACAGCCGCTTCAGGACATTACGCTGTAATAAAAACCGTTTTGGTGCAGTGAATGAGCTTGGTGTGTTTGCGATGACAGGACAGGGGCTTAAAGAAGTCAGTAATCCTTCCGCTATTTTCTTGTCTCGTGGCGAGGAAGAGACCTCTGGCAGCTCTGTTATGGTGGTATGGGAGGGGACTCGACCTTTATTGGTAGAAATTCAAGCGTTAGTTGATTACTCCCAATTATCAAATCCGCGTCGAGTATCGGTAGGGTTAGATCAAAATAGATTATCTATGTTACTGGCTGTGCTGCATAAGCATGGTGGGTTGCAAATGGCGGATCAAGATGTTTTTGTGAATGTCGTTGGTGGTGTCAAAGTCGCGGAAACCAGTGCTGATTTAGCATTAATAATGGCGCTTCTTTCTAGTTTTAAAGATCGTCCATTACCCAAAGATGTGGTGGTATTTGGTGAAGTAGGTTTAGCTGGCGAAATTCGCCCTGTACCTAGCGGCCAAGAGCGATTGATGGAAGCCTACAAACATGGATTTAAACGTGCAATTGTACCCGCGGCAAATATGCCTAAAGGTGGTATTGAAGGCATGCAAATACATGGTGTAAAGAAATTATCAGAAGCAATTAATGCCTTTGATGAGCTATAAACTATAATAATTGTGGATTTACACTATTCTTTGTATTTGAAATTGTGTAAATTCGACTATAATTTGCAACAGCAGAAAGTAAGCAGAGCCAAATTGGGCTAAATTCTATCCAAAAATAGAACAAAGCATATACCAATTGACAGTTTGTGTTATACTCTGCGCGCATTTTCTATCCTATTAATAGAGTAAAACAATGACTGATTTATCTAAATACAGAAATATTGGTATTTTCGCGCACGTTGATGCGGGTAAAACTACCACAACTGAGCGTATCCTAAAACTTACTGGTACTATCCACAAAACTGGTGAAGTTCATGACGGCGAATCTACGACTGACTTCATGGAACAGGAAGCTGAGCGCGGAATTACTATCCAGTCAGCAGCTGTAAGTTGTTTCTGGAAAGATCACCGTTTTAACGTTATCGATACTCCTGGACACGTTGACTTCACAGTTGAAGTTTACCGTTCTCTTAAAGTACTTGACGGTGGTATCGGTGTATTCTGTGGTTCTGGTGGTGTTGAACCTCAATCAGAAACTAACTGGCGTTACGCGAACGAATCAGAAGTTGCACGTATTATCTTCGTTAACAAACTAGACCGTATGGGCGCTGACTTCTTCCGTGTTGTTAAGCAAACTCAAGACGTACTAGGTGCTAACCCACTAGTTATGGTTCTTCCTATCGGTATCGAAGACGATTTCGTTGGTGTTGTTGACCTTCTAACTCGTAAAGCATATGTTTGGGACGAAACTGGTCTTCCAGAAAACTACGAAATCACTGATATCCCTGCGGATATGGTTGATCAAGTAGAAGAATACCGTGAGATGCTAGTTGAGACTGCTGTAGAGCAAGACGACGACCTAATGGAAGCTTACATGGAAGGCGAAGAGCCAACTATTGAGCAACTAAAAGTATGTATCCGTAAGGGTACTCGCACAATGGATTTCTTCCCAGCTTACTGTGGTTCTGCGTTTAAGAACAAAGGTATGCAACTAATCCTTGATGCTGTTGTTGATTACCTACCTTCTCCAACTGAAGTTGATCCACAACCTCTAATGGATGAAGAAGGCGCAGAAACTGGCGAACACGCTATCGTTTCTACAGAAGAAACATTTAAAGCACTAGCATTCAAAATCATGGATGACCGTTTTGGTGCTCTAACGTTCGTACGTATTTACTCTGGTAAACTGAACAAGGGTGATACTATCCTTAACTCGTTCACTGGTAAAACTGAGCGTGTTGGCCGTATGGTTGAGATGCAAGCTGATGAACGTAAAGAACTAACTAGCGCACAAGCTGGTGATATCATCGCTATCGTTGGTATGAAAAACGTTCAAACTGGTCACACTCTATGTGATCCTAAGCATTCAGTAACACTTGAGCCAATGGTATTCCCTGTACCTGTAATCTCTATCGCAGTAACGCCTAAAGATAAAGGCGGTTCTGAGAAAATGGGTATTGCTATCGGTAAAATGGTTGCAGAAGATCCATCTTTCCAAGTTGAAACTGACGAAGAAACTGGTGAAACAATCCTTAAAGGTATGGGTGAACTTCACCTAGACATTAAGGTTGATATCCTTAAGCGTACATACGGTGTAGACCTTACTGTTGGTCAACCTCAAGTTGCTTACCGTGAAACTATTACTCAACCTGTTGAAGATAGCTACACGCATAAGAAACAATCTGGTGGTTCTGGTCAGTTCGGTAAGATCGACTACGTTATGAAGCCAGGTGAAGTTGGTTCAGGTTTCTCGTTCAAGTCTTCTGTTGTGGGCGGTAACGTTCCTAAAGAATTCTGGCCTGCAATCGAGAAAGGCTTCAAAGGCATGATGGATACTGGTGTTCTTGCTGGTTTCCCTGTTCTTGATGTTGAAATCGAACTAATTGATGGTGGTTTCCACGCAGTCGATTCATCTGCAGTAGCATTTGAAATCGCAGCGAAAGGCGCATTCCGTCAATCTATGCCAAAAGCTGGTGCTCAACTTCTAGAACCAATCATGGCTGTAGACGTATTTACTCCAGATGATCACGTTGGTGATGTAATCGGTGACCTTAACCGTCGTCGTGGCATGATCAAAGACCAAATGGCTGGCGTAACTGGTGTTCGTGTTAAAGCTGACATCCCTCTTTCAGAAATGTTTGGTTACATCGGTTCACTACGTACAATGACTTCTGGTCGTGGTCAGTTCTCTATGGAGTTCTCTCACTACGCACCTTGTCCAATGAACGTAGCAGAGCAAGTAATTGCTGACGTTAAAGAAGCTAACGCTAAGAAGTAATTCTGGCTAACGCTCTTTAATTAAAAAAGCCCCGTAATGAAGTGACCCCGTTAAGTTGGACATTTTAGTTAAGCGGCTTGTAAGGCCTGGTTTCGATATTCTATCGGAGTCAGGCCTTTTAGTTTTACCTTAATCCGCTTCGTATTGTAATACTCGATATATTCTTCGATCTTTTCTATTAACTCATCTGCATCCTTGAAGATGTATCCATGATACATTTCAGTTTTAAGTAAACCAAAGAAATTTTCAGCTACTGCATTATCTAAGCAGTTTCCTTTTCTAGACATACTTTGTTGAAGCCTATGCTTTACAAGTTCCTGTTGATAAGTCTTATGTCGATATTGCCAACCTTGATCACTGTGTAAAATTGGCTTCGAGCCCTTACTTAGTTTGCCTATTGCTTCTTTAAGCATATCTGTGACTAGCGGTAAACGTGCATTCTTTGTCACTTTATAAGCGATAACTTCTTGATTGAATAAATCAACCACTGGCGATAGGTAAACTTTTTGTCCGTTAACTTTAAATTCTGTTACATCGGTTACCCATTTCTCATCTGGTTTCGTAGCACTAAAATCCCTTTCAAGTACATTTGGGACTGATTTACCCACCTCTCCTCGATAAGAACGATATTTTTTGGGTCTTACTATAGATTTTAGGTTTAGTTGCGCCATCAGCCTTTGTACTGTTTTATGATTCAGCTCTACACCTTTTCTTCGCATAGCTAAATGGATCCGTCGATAGCCATAACGTCCTTTATGTTCATGGTAGATAGACTCAATCATCTCTAACTCATGCTCATAAGTATCAGGCCTTCTACTTATTTGAGCCTGATAATAGAAGACACTTTTTGCCAAACTGGTGATACGAAGTAAATATTTTAAAGGGTAATTAGCTTTGAGAGCTAAAACAATTAACGCTTTTTCTTTGTTTGTTGGCGTTTTTTCTGTTTCAGCTCTTCGAACTTTTTTAGAACAGCATTCTCTGTTCGTAAATAACTTAACTCTTCTCTTAGCTCTTCAATGGTCATTTCGTCATCTGATTTTTGTGTAGTATTGGATAATGATTTCATTGAAGGCCTTCCTATATTGCTATTCTTGAGTCCCTTAAACCCCGCTTCATTATATGTTTTAAGCCAGACTGATAGCGTGCCAGGGGAGGAATAAGTTTAATACTGCACTAGTGTGAGTGAGAGACCAACTGTTAGTCCACATTAATTTCAATGCTTGTAATTTTGTTTTGGCATTATCGGCATGTGTAGTTGGTAAAAATGAGTTTTTACCATGGATAGAAAATACTTGAGTCCAATATCGTATCTGACGAGCAGATATCGAATATTCTTTAGATAATTGAATTGATGTACGACTAACTAAGCACTGCTTAGCAATAATTAGTTTTAGCTCACGACTATATTTGGACATAAAAAAGACCCTCAGTAATTGGTTGTCCAATTATTGGGGGTCAGTTCATAAGTGCAAACTTACGGGGCTTTTTGTTTTTAATTGATTGAATATTTAGATTGCGGTTTAAACCAGTAATAACGCTTAGATAATTACTGGAATTGGTATTATACCAATCTACATAAGTATTTGATCATTCTTGCTTGTTAAAATCGATTACATCTGCGTTATAAATTTTGTAATTAGATCCACTAGTTACTGTAATTTATGTCTTGCTCTAATCGATTTTTCCTACGCAATTATCTGAACAACTACTTATCCAGAATGGTATTATTCAGATTAATTTAATTTTTCTGCTTTTTCTTTATGACGTTGAAGTTTCAAATAGATATTCTCTACTCGCACTCGCGCCCACTCGGTTTTTCGTAAAAATTTCAAACTTGATTTAATGGTTGGATCAGATTTAAAGCAATTGATATTAACCATGTAACTTAATTCCTCCCAACCGTAGTGTTCAACTAATTCTGTTAAGATTGCCTGAAGGGTCAAACCGTGAAGCGGGTTATTTTGCTGTGTCATAATATCGCCATTTATCTTGAATTAGAGTAAGTATAGCATTCACCCTTAAAGAATATTCATAAAAAATGGGAGCTCAAAGGCTCCCATCTAGATCTGATTATTTCACTTTCAACTAACGCTTAAATGAAACCACTTCTGGCTTATCTAAAGTAATGGTCGTTGTTGCTGGTTGAGTTTCTGAAATTACTTTACCTTGGCGAATAGAGTAACGAACAGGCACTTGGCGACGCAGTGCATCAAATCCATTTTCTGCAGGTAAAATAATTAAGCTACCTGGCTTACCTTCTTCAATACCATAGTTATCTTGAATATTTAACGTTCTTGCTGATTTATAGCTAATTAGGTCAAGGCCTTGGTTAATCTGTTCATAACCCATGATTTGACATACATGCAGCCCCATATGCAGTACTTGTAGCATATTTGCTGTACCTAGTGGATACCATGGGTCAAACACATCATCATGACCAAAGCAGACGTTGATATCGCTTGCAAGCATCTCTTTAACGCGGGTAATCCCACGACGTTTCGGATAGTCATCAAAACGCCCTTGTAAGTGAATATTTACTAATGGGTTTGCAACAAAGTTGATGCCTGACATTTTTAATAAACGGAATAAGCGCGAAGCGTAAGCACCGTTGTAAGAGTGCATTGCTGTGGTGTGGCTTGCTGTTACTTTTTCACCCATATTAAATTTATGAGCAAGTGCAGCGAGTGTTTCAACAAAACGTGATTGTTCATCATCAATCTCATCACAATGAACATCGATCAAACGATCGTATTTTTGTGCCAGTTCAAAAACGTAATGTAGAGATTCAATACCGTATTCACGAGTAAATTCAAAATGAGGAATTGCACCAATAACATCAGCACCAAGTTGAACCGCTTCTTCTAATAACTCTTTACCATTTGGGTAAGAAAGAATGCCTTCTTGAGGAAAAGCGACGATTTGGATATCAACCCACTCTTTCATCTCTTCTTTTACTTCAAGCATTGCCTTTAATGCAATCAATGTTGGATCAGATACGTCTACATGGGTACGAACATGTTGAATGCCGTTAGCGATTTGCCATTTAAGTGTCTGCTTAGCACGACTCTTAACATCTTCAATAGTTAGAAGTTTTTTACGCTCAGACCAACGTTCAATCCCTTCAAAAAGAGTACCTGAGATATTCCAGCTTGGTTCACCTGCAGTTTGAGTCGTATCTAAGTGAACATGAGGTTCACAAAATGGAGCATTGGCAAGACCACCTTCTGCATCTAATATTTCACCTGAAAAATCGAGGTCTTGTTCATTTGATACGATAGTTTTGAATTGACCATTTTGGATCAAGATTTGGAATAAACCTTCTTGATCTCGTAGTGCTACATTTTTAATTAATAAATTAGTCATAATGATATCTTCTATGCTGTTTCTGTATCAGAAAGAGTTTTTTTGTTAAGCATTGGATTTAATAGTAGGTAGCTAAGAGCACCACCAAATACAGCATTGATAGGAACGACACCTGGTAGGAATTTTCCCGCAGCAACACCAATGGCAACAGCAATGATGCCTGCCCAATTAATCGTTTGAAATTTTGTATTCTCAAAGTTCATGTAACGCTTACGGTTACTGAAGAAATCGGCAATGATAACGCCACCGATTGGTGGAATTGCTAATGATAGGAAGGTTAACCAACCTACAAAGTTATTATATAACCATAGAGCACAAATAGTACCGATTAAACCATTAAGCATTGAAACATACTTACTTGGTAGCCCTGTAATGTTTGAGAAACCAAGCCCAGAAGCATAAAGTGCATTGTCGTTGGTTGTCCAAATATTTAGGCCTAAAACAATGATTGCAGGAATTAATAGACCTTGTGCAATCATAACTTCAGAAATATCAGACTGACCTGTTACGGCAGCCCCTGCTGCACCAAAGATAAACATTAATGAGTTACCAATAAAGAAAGCAATCATTGTGATAGCGACGGCACCTAATGGTTTTTTACCAAATCGCACAAAATCTGCGGTTAATGTACCAGCACTTATGAATGAACCTACAACCATTGCAAGTGCAATAGAGAAGTCCATTGGTTCTGTTGGTTGGATTTTTTGAAGCTCTGTAATACCACCAATACTATCAACAGCGGTAAACACTGAGTAACCACCAAGGATGGCAATAGCAGGAACCGCAATCATAGAAAGTACCATTAAGGCCGAAATACCAAAATAAACGGTCACAGTCATTAGCAAGCCTGAGATAACGATTAATGTATTCGTATCAATACCCGTTGCCTTTTGTACAGGAATAGCAAACATTGCAACACCAACACCAAACCAACCAATTTGAGTACCGCCAAGAAGAAGTGATGGCAGCCAAGAGCCTTTAGAGCCAAAAGAGTAACGAGCGAGAAGGTGAGTAGAAAGACCAGTTGAGGCACCGATGTAACCAAGAAAAGAAGTATAAATACCGAGGATTAAATTACCAATAAGAACAGCAAGGAAGAAGTCGTCAAATGAAAGTCCAGTACCAAGAGAGCCTCCTGTCCACATACTTGCTGAAAAGAAGGTTAATCCTAACATTACTAATGTTAGTGATACCGCTCCTTTCCTTGCGGTTTTTGGTACTGCGCCTAAGCTATAATCATTGTCATGAGACATGTGGAACCCTCGTCTGTATTGAATTTTTTTATCAATATTTTGATAAACGGACGGAAGTCTAAATGGATTAACAATAATGTCAATAACGATATTGTGTTATTTGATGTGTTTTTATTTTATCTATTTGATAAATAACAATTTAAGTAAATCTATTTTATTTTATTCATTTAAACAGCAAACGATTGCTCTTGTTTTATTTTATAAAAAAGAGGGTTCTTATAAGGTTAAGTAGATATTAACCCTGTTACTTAGTGTTAAATGAAATCTAAAGAGTTAGATGTGGTGTTTTTATAGTCTAGTATTGTTAATTGAAATGGTACCTTGTATTTTTTAGTAAAAAAAAAGCCTTAAGGACCCATTTATAGGGTTTTAAGGCAATTAATTAGATCAGTTGTCTATTTATACTTGTTAACTTTAAGCTGCTATAGGTTATTCCCAAATAATTTTTTTATCTTTTGGCCAAGTAGATGCAAAATCATGGTATTTTTTCTCTAGAATATGACGTTTTATCTTTAATGTTGGAGTTAAAATACCATTTTCTATACTCCACGGTTCTTTGATCATTAAGATACCTTTTAGCTTCTCATGAGATTCAAGACCACTATTAATCGTCTCTAAGTTTTTGAGTGCTGTTCTTTCGTAACGTTCTTGGTCAAAATTAGGATATGAGTGAGGGATAGCTAATAGAATTGGACCAGGAAGCCCTGAACCAATAAGACACATCATCTCTAAATTACTAAGATCAAAAATTCGTTTTTCAATAGGTACAGGGGCGACAAACTTTCCTTTTGCTGTTTTAAACGTATCTTTTTTGCGACCTTGTATTGTTAAGAACCCTTCAGAGTCAATGGAGCCAATATCTCCAGTATGTAACCAACCTTCTTGATTAAAGGTTTCTGCTGTTGCTTCATCATTTTTATAGTAGCCAGCAAAGAGTCCGTCACCTCGAACTAAAATCTCTTCATCTGCTGCTATTTTGAGTTCAACTCCAGGGCCTGCTGAGCCAACAGTTCCAACTTTATCTGAACGGTAAGGATGGTTGAGCGTGCTATAGGCAAAAGTCTCAGTCATTCCCCACGCTTCAGTAATATTTAAACCAATGCTTTCATACCATTTCAATAATCCAGCAGAGACGGGTGCGGAGCCACAACCTAGAACACGAGCTTTATCTAAGCCTAAACCATCAGATAATTTACGTTTGATTAAGCCATTAACAAATGGGATCTTGAGTAATATATTGAGTTTTTTCTGAGGCAATTTATCTTGAATTCGTTGTTGGAAGACTGTCCATAATCGGGGAACTGATATAAATAAGGTAGGGCGGTGCATTTTTACATCATCTATGAAGGTATCTAAGGATTCAGGAAAGGCGGTTTGAATACCTCCGAAAAATGCAGAGCCTAAGATGTATACACGCTCTGTTATATGAGCTAGGGGTAAGTAGGAAAATAAACGATCATCTGGTTGCATCCCAATATGGTTAACTAGATGTTTGGACGATTGGCTAAAGCCACCAAAGGTTAACATGGCACCTTTTGGTAACCCTGATGTACCTGAGGTATATACAATAGACATTAACGTATTGTCATTATGGTCAGGTCTGAATTCTGAAGGCTGATGCTCTTTAATTAGGTCTTCAAATTGATACTGAGATTGAGCCGCAGAGTCATAATCAAAAGCAATAGTCGAAAGATGAGGAAGATTTTTTATTGCTTGAGTAGTCGCTTCATTATTATCGAGTTTACCTACAATGAGAGCTTTACTTTCACTGTGCGTTAAACAGTGTTCAATGGTATCTAGCCCTGCGGTTGGAAAAATAGGGACACTAACAAAATCCCCAAGCATTAAAGCTAAATCAGTAATAAACCATTCTGCACAATTTTTAGAAATTAAGGCAACCCGATCTTTTGGTTGTATCCCCATACTTTGTAATGCGGTAACTAAGCGTAGCGCCTTATCAACCACTTCAGAGAAGGTATAGTCAACAAAGTGCCTCTCCTTTATTTGACGAAGGAAAATTGAATTTGGTTTTTTCTCGGCCCATTCAAGCATCGCTTCATGAGGGAGTTGAGGGTTGGTATTGTGATCGAATAGTGGCTGACTCATGGCGGCATCCTGCAGGTTGTTGTAATTATTATTGTTAATTTTATGTTAAGTTAAATGCCTTTTGAGTAAATAGTCAAATTTGGTTCGAAATAATGAGAGGTGATTTGTTTATTGTTTTATTTCTAGCGTGAGTTTAAGCATTAGTTGCTTAGGGGGATTCAAGGAGGAGAAAAAGAGGTGAAGGAAAAGTAAGGCAGTAGAGTGACTGCCTTACTTTGTATGATTACAGTAATGCTTTTAGACGATATAACTCTTCTAACGCTTGGCGTGGTGTTAGATCATCTGGGTTTACATTTGCTAGTGCTTCTTCAACTTCACTTTGCTCAGGAATAAGAGACAGTTGATGCTCTTGTTTTACTTGAGTTGTCGTTAATGGTTGGTTTTTAGCTTGACCATTTTCAAGTTGTTGAAGTTTTTGTTTTGCTTTTTTGATTACCGTCTTTGGTACGCCCGCAAGAGAAGCGACAGCAAGACCGTAAGATTTATTGGCTGCACCATCTTGGACAGCGTGCATAAAGGCAATTTCATCTCCATGTTCAACTGCATCTAGATGGACATTGGCTAAACCATTAAATAGGTTTGGTAATTCAGTCAATTCAAAGTAATGGGTAGCAAATAGCGTCATTGCATTAATCTTTGTAGCTAACCACTCTGCACTGGCCCAAGCAAGAGATAGTCCATCATAAGTACTTGTACCGCGACCAATTTCATCCATTAAAACTAAGCTGTGTTTGGTGGCATTATGAAGGATGTTTGCTGTTTCTGTCATTTCAACCATAAATGTTGAGCGGCCAGATGCAAGATCATCGGATGCTCCAATACGGGTAAAAATACGATCTAACGTACCTATTTGAGCTGAATCCGCAGGAACATAACAACCAACATGTGCCATTAAAGCAATCAATGCTGTTTGGCGCATATAGGTTGATTTACCACCCATGTTTGGCCCAGTAATGATCAACATTTTTCGGTTATCGTTTAAATTGATTGGGTTGGCAATAAACGGGTTGCTCATAACCTGCTCAACAACAGGGTGACGACCGCCTTCAATTTTCATCCCTATCTCTGATGATAAGGTAGGGCGACAATAATTTAAGGTATCAGCACGTTCAGCAAGGTTGCTTAGTACGTCTAATTCAGAAATCGCATTGGCCATTGATTGAAGTTGCTCTAAGTGAGGAAGAAGTTGATCAAACAATTCTTCCCACAGTTTCTTTTCTATTGCTAGTGCTTTTGATTTTGAGCTTAATACTTTGTCTTCGTGTTCTTTAAGCTCAGGAATAATGTAACGCTCTGCATTTTTTAATGTTTGACGACGAACATAGTGAGCTGGCGCTTTGTGGCTTTGCCCTTTACTTATCTGGATATAAAAACCATGAACGTTGTTATAGCCAACTTTTAGGGTATCAATATCATGACGTTCACGTTCTTCTTTTTCTAGTTTGTCTAAGAATTGAGCGGCACCATTAGCAAGATCTCGCCATTGATCTAATTCTTCATTATAACCATCAGCTAAGACGCCACCGTCACGAATAACAACCGGAGGATTTTCTTTTACTGCGCGTTCTAATAATTCACAAATAGAGTCAATAGGCTGTGCAAGTGAAGCAAGCTCTAATAAATGAGTTTGTTCAAATTCTTTAGTGCTTTGCGCCAATTCAGGCAATTGCTGTAATGCGTTACGTAAACGAGCTAAGTCTCTTGGGCGAGCCGAGCGCAATGCTAAGCGAGCAAGGATCCGCTCAACATCACCAATTTGTTTTAACTGTGGAGCAAGCTCTGTAAATAGCCCACTTTTTTTTAATTCTCCAATCGCATCAAGACGCTGGTTTAGTACTTGATGAGTTCGAATTGGTTGATGTAACCAACGCTTTAAAAGGCGGCTACCCATCGCAGTTGATGTGTGATCGAGAACTTCTGATAACGTATGATTAAAGCCACCCGCTAAATTTTGGGTTATCTCTAAATTACGACGCGTTGCGGCATCTAAGATCACTGAGTCATCTTGATGATCCATTACAATGGAGCGAATGTGAGGCAAGGTTGTACGTTGTGTATCTTTTACATACTGAATAAGACAACCAGCCGCGCATAAACCAAATTCAGCTTTTTCTACCCCAAAACCAATTAGGTCACGTGTACCAAATTGTTGGTTCAATTGTTGTTTAGCGGTTTCTAATTCAAATTCCCATACTGGACGACGACGGTTACCGCTACGTTTCTCTAATAAATGAACAGGTTCGAAATCTTCACTAAACAAAAGCTCTGTAGGGGAGGTTCGTTGCAACTCAGCCAACATTGCTTCTTCTGTGCCTGGTTCTGATACTTTAAATCGGCCAGAAGTAATGTCTAATGTGGCATAACCGAAGCGACCTTTATGATGAAAAATAGCGGCAATCAGGTTATCAAAGCGCTCAGGAAGAAGAGCTTCATCCGTCACTGTGCCTGGAGTGACAATGCGAACCACTTTGCGTTCTACTGGGCCTTTACTGGTTGCGGGATCGCCTATTTGCTCACAGATAGCAACAGACTCTCCTTGTTGAACTAATTTTGCTAAATAACCTTCAACGGCATGATATGGAAGACCTGCCATTGGGATTGGTTTACCTGCTGAGGAGCCTCGTTTAGTTAAAGATATTTCAAGAAGCTGAGAGGCTCGTTTGGCATCATCATAGAAAAGCTCATAAAAGTCGCCCATACGATAGAACAGTAAGATATCCGGATTTTCAGATTTTAAACGCAAGTACTGTTGCATCATTGGGGTGTGTTTTTCAGTTGATTTTATTGCCACAACGAGACCTAATAGATGGAGAGAATATTTGCCGTTAAGAATACGTGAATCAAGACTGCAATCAAAGATAGAATGAATAAAATTCGAATCAAGATGGGAAGAATTTCATGGATATGACAAAAAATGCTCAACTCGCACAAGAAGTTGGCGAACTATTGATGCAACAAGGTAAAACTATGGCTTGTGCAGAATCGTGTACTGGTGGTGGTGTTGCTTTTTGTGCGACAGAAAACGCAGGCAGTTCCGTATGGTTTGAGCGAGGGTTTGTAACTTACAGTAATGAAGCGAAGCAAGAGTCATTAGGTGTTAGCCTAGATACATTAACTGCTTTTGGGGCTGTAAGTGAAGCGGTAGTAAAAGAGATGGCGATAGGAACATTAAATAACAGTTATGCTGATATTAGTGTTTCAATTAGTGGGATTGCAGGTCCGGGTGGAGCAACAGAAGGAAAGCCTGTTGGAACCGTCTGTTTTGGTTTTGCAGACACCACTAACTGGCATCAAGAAACTACTGTGTATTTTACTGGAGATCGAAGTGAAGTAAGACGAAGTGCGATCGAATATGCATTTCTAACAATAAAGAATAGGTTGAAAAACGTATTTTAATTCAATTGGTTATTTGCTTTTACCATGACGTTTTTTGTCGAGGAAGTATAAAAAATACCACAAGCCTATAGACACTGTATGAATAGACAGTATACTACTGTTCATTAACTGATTTAGTGATCTAGAATTCTGGAGAATCAAATGGACGATAACAAGAAAAAAGCACTGGCCGCAGCATTAGGTCAAATTGAAAAACAATTTGGTAAAGGTTCTATCATGAAGTTGGGCGATAACCGCACAATGGATGTTGAGACTGTGTCTACTGGTTCTTTATCTCTTGATATTGCTCTAGGTGCTGGCGGTTTACCAATGGGACGTATCGTAGAAATCTACGGTCCAGAATCATCAGGTAAAACAACACTAACTTTGGAAGCGATTGCTCAAGCACAAAAAGCAGGTAAAACCTGTGCATTTATCGATGCGGAGCATGCTCTAGATCCTATCTACGCTCAAAAGTTGGGTGTTGATATTGACCAGTTATTATGTTCTCAACCTGATACTGGTGAGCAAGCGTTAGAAATCGTTGATGCACTAGCTCGTTCTGGTGCTGTTGACGTGATTGTTGTCGATTCAGTTGCGGCACTAACGCCAAAAGCTGAGATTGAAGGCGAGATGGGCGATAGCCACATGGGTCTTCAAGCTCGTATGCTTTCTCAAGCAATGCGTAAGTTAACGGGTAACCTAAAACAATCGAATTGTATGTGTATCTTTATCAACCAAATTCGAATGAAGATTGGTGTGATGTTTGGTAATCCTGAAACGACTACTGGTGGTAACGCACTTAAGTTTTATGCTTCTGTTCGTCTTGATATTCGTCGTACTGGCGCAGTTAAGGAAGGCGATGAAGTGGTTGGTAATGAAACTCGAATTAAAGTAGTTAAAAACAAAATTGCAGCACCGTTTAAGCAAGCAGAAACTCAAATCCTGTATGGCAAAGGTTTTAACCGTGAAGGTGAGTTAATTGATTTAGGTGTTAAGCACAAGCTAGTAGATAAAGCAGGTGCTTGGTACAGCTACAATGGCGATAAAATTGGCCAAGGTAAAGCAAATGCCTCTAAATTTATGCGAGAGAATGCAGCCATTGGTGCAGAGCTTGATAGCAGATTACGTGAAATGTTATTAACGCCAGCAGAAGAATTGCTTGAAGAAGCTGATAAGAAAATTGAAGAAGAAAACGAAGAGTTTTAATCAATCCGATTCTTATTGAAATGATAGAAAGCCAAACTATTATGTTTGGCTTTTTTATGCCTACAAAAAGAGGCAGCCCTAATCACTAATAGAATTATCTCTCTTTCCTTACTTGATCGCTGTTCTCAATCTATATTTCACTCTCATTTGAGTATACAATGTTCGAAATTCTGTCTAAAAAACACTGCTTGTCTTAACTGAGTACAAGAGTGAGTTAACCTACGATTCAATCAGGAATATCCACATGTATATGAGCACTGACGAGATCCGCCGTGCGTTTCTTGCTTTTTTTGAAAGCAAAGGACACCAAATTGTTGAGAGTTCTTCTCTAGTTCCAGCAAATGATCCAACTCTTCTATTTACCAATGCCGGTATGAACCAATTTAAGGACTGTTTCCTAGGTTCAGAGAAGCGTAACTACACTCGTGCAACGACAGCACAACGTTGTGTTCGTGCTGGTGGTAAGCATAATGATTTAGAAAACGTAGGCTTTACAGCTCGTCATCATACTTTTTTTGAAATGCTTGGTAATTTCAGTTTTGGTGACTATTTTAAGCAAGATGCAATTAAATATGCATGGGAATTCTTAACTGAGCGTTTAGAGCTTCCTGCTGATCGTTTGTTAGTGACTATCTATGAAACAGATGACGAAGCATTCGAAATCTGGAATAAAGAAATGGGTATTCCAGCAGATCGTATCGTTCGTATCGGTGATAACAAAGGTGCACCTTACGCATCAGATAACTTCTGGCAGATGGGTGATACAGGTCCTTGTGGTCCATGTACTGAAATTTTCTACGATCACGGTGAGCATATTTGGGGTGGCCGTCCGGGTACTCCTGAAGAAGATGGCGACCGTTTTATCGAAATTTGGAACAACGTTTTCATGCAGTTCAACCGTCAAGCGGATGGAACTATGGAACCACTTCCAAAACCATCAGTAGATACAGGTATGGGTATTGAACGTATCGCAGCAATTATGCAAGGCGTTCACTCAAACTATGAAATCGATATCTTCCAAACATTAATTAAAGAAACGGCAAAAGTTGTTGGTTATGATGATCTTTCAAACCAATCTCTACGTGTTGTTGCTGATCACATCCGTTCTTGTTCTTATTTAATCGTTGATGGTGTTATGCCGTCAAACGAAGGTCGTGGTTATGTATTACGTCGTATTATTCGTCGTGCAGTACGTCACGGTAACAAGTTAGGCGCTAAAGGTTCTTATTTCTATAAATTAGTAGGCCCATTGGCAGAAATCATGGGTACGGCTGGTGAAGAGCTTAAGAAACAGCAAGCACTAGTAGAAAAAGTACTTAAGATTGAAGAAGAAAACTTTGGTCGTACGCTTGAGCGTGGCATGGTAATTCTAAACGAAGCATTAGATAACCTAGAAGGTACCGTTCTTGATGGCGAAACAGTATTTAAGCTTTACGATACTTACGGTTTCCCAGCAGATTTAACGAACGATGTTGCTCGTGAGCGTGAATTAACTATCGACGAAGATGGCTTTGAGAAGGCGATGGAAGAACAACGCCAACGAGCTCGTGAAGCTGGCCAGTTTGGTACTGATTATAATGCCGTTATTAAAGTTGAATCTGAAACAGTATTCCACGGTTATGATTCTACTGAAGCAAAAGCGACAGTATTAGAAATTTTCCGCGAAGGTGAAGCTGTTGAAGCTCTTTCTGCTGGTGATGATGCGATTCTTATTTTAGATGTAACACCATTCTATGCTGAGTCAGGCGGTCAATCTGGTGATGCGGGTATTATTACCGTAGAGGCGGGTAAGTTTGTTGTTACTGATACTCAAAAAGTAGGTAATGCGATTGGTCACCACGGTAAGTTAGTTGAAGGTGTATTATCAACGGCTGATAGTGCAATGGCTCAAGTTGATGAAGAGCGTCGTACTGCGATTACGTTAAATCACTCAGCAACTCACTTATTACACGCAGCACTTCGTGAAGTACTAGGTGAGCACGTAACTCAAAAAGGTTCATTAGTTAAAGCGGAAAGTTTACGTTTTGACTTCTCTAACCTTGAAGGCGTTAAAGCTGAAGAATTACGTAAAGTTGAGCGTATTGTTAACCAACAAGTACGTTTAAACCATGAGATTGAAACAAACCTAATGGACATTGATGCTGCTAAAGAAAAAGGCGCAATGGCTCTATTTGGTGAGAAATACGACGATGAAGTTCGTGTACTTTCTATGGGTGAATTTTCTACAGAGTTATGTGGTGGTATTCACGCATCAAGCACTGGTGATATTGGTTTATTTAAAATTACGTCAGAAAGTGGCATTGCCGCTGGTATCCGCCGTATTGAAGCCGTTACTGGTGAAGCAGCATTAGATGCGATTGAAGCACAACAAAAATCAGCAGATAAAAAGCTGAATGAAGCTGCATCAAAAGCAAAACAACTTGAGAAAGAGATCCAACAGCTTAAAGATAAGCTAGCGTCTCAAGAAGGTGCAAGCCTGATCAATCAAGTTCAAGACATTGCAGGAACAAAAGTACTTATTGCTCAGCTAGATGGCGCAGAAAGTAAAGCACTTCGTGGCATGGTTGATGAGCTTAAAAATCAAATCGGCAGCTGCGTTATCATGCTAGGTAATGTGAATGACGGTAAAGTTGGTTTAATTGCAGGTGTTACTAAAGATCTTATTGGCCAAGTGAAAGCGGGCGAATTAGTGAATATGGTTGCACAGCAAGTCGGTGGTAAAGGCGGTGGTCGTCCTGATATGGCTCAAGCTGGCGGTACTGATGCAAATGCATTACCAGCAGCATTAGCTTCTGTTGAAGCTTGGCTAACTGAGCGTCTGTAATAGGTCGTATCAGTGGCATTAATCGTACAAAAGTATGGTGGTACATCAGTTGGGTCCGTTGAACGGATCCAATCTGTTTCTGAACGTATCATTTCAGCGCAGCAACAAGGGCATGATGTCGTTGTTGCTGTTTCTGCTATGGCCGGAGAAACCAATCGTTTAATGAGTTTAGCAAATCAAATTAGTGAGGCCCCTGAGCCTCGTGAACTAGATATGCTACTTTCTGCAGGTGAACAGGTTTCTATTGCGCTACTAGCTATGTCTTTAAATCAGAAAGGCGTTAAAGCCATTTCTCTAACGGCTGACCAAGCGGGTATTTATACTAACTGCACCTTTAATGACGCAACTATTGAGCATATTGAAACTGATTTAATTACTCAATGGGTTGATAAAGGCTATGTGGTAATTATTGCTGGTTTTCAAGGTCGTGATGTCCACGGTAATATCACCACATTAGGTAGAGGTGGCTCTGACACGACAGCCGTTGCGTTATCTGCTGCTTTAAATGCAGATGAATGCCAGATCTTTACTGATGTTGATGGTATTTATTCTTCAGATCCCCGATACGTTTCCGCTACTCAGCGTTTAAATGAAGTCTCTTTTTCTGATATGTATATATTGGCAAAAGCGGGAGCAAAAGTACTGCAAGAGCATTCCGTTGCTCATGCTTGGGATGAAGCTGTTACTTTGCGAGTGTTATCTTCTTTTGAAGATGGAGAGGGCACTTTAATTTGTGCACAACCAGTTAAAAGTAAAGCGGTGACAGGGTTAGCTTTAAAGCAGGATTTACTTTTAGTTGAAAGCGATAATTTGTTAGATAGCGAACGAATAGAACTGGTCAAACGGTATAGAGTGTTATCTGAAAGGTGTGATTGTTTTCAAATTGTTGTGCCAAAAGCAGATTTTTTACAATTGAAACTGGCATTTAATACAAAAATACGCAATATTAGGAGCTTATCAATTCTGACGTTAGTTGGAGATAAAGTTGAAGGGATGGCAGAATCTGCTTGCAATCAACTAATGGCGAATAATGTTGATATTTATCAGCACAATATAGAGCCTAAAAGTGTGTCGGTGATCGTTAATCAGGCTGATTTAGAACTAGCGGCCGAAATTTTACATAAAACGTTTGTTATTACAGAGCAATCACAAGATAATAACCTTATGATCGCTGTTTCTTGAGCAGAGACGTTTATGAAAATAAGCGATGACGGACAATACATACATTTATTATAAAACTGAGATAACTCAAGGAGCATTCGAATGCTAATTTTGACTCGCCGTGTAGGTGAAACTCTAATGATTGGTGACGAAGTAACAGTTACTGTACTAGGCGTTAAAGGTAACCAAGTACGTATTGGTGTTAATGCACCTAAAGAAGTATCTGTACACCGTGAAGAGATTTATATGCGCATTCAAGCGGAAAAAGGAGCTCCAGCGGCTTCACAAGGTAACTTTTAATTCCGTATGAATAAGGCTGACACTGTCAGCCTTATTCATTATTATCGATTTAGTTTGATAATAATGAATAGAAACAGAGGTATAAATCACGGTTAACGTTCTATTTTTGTTCATTTTGGTTGTTTCATAAGCTGTTGAGCAAAAAGCGTTATTTTTTACTAAAAAAGTTATTGACATATTTTTGGTAAACCGTAATATGTGCCTCCTCAACACGGTGAGGTGGCCGAGAGGCTGAAGGCGCTCCCCTGCTAAGGGAGTATGTGGTTTATAGCCGCATCGAGGGTTCGAATCCCTCCTTCACCGCCATTATTGATTCATGTTGATCAGTTTGGTCAGCAAGAATAAAAAAGAATTACAGTGCGCTAGTAGCTCAGCTGGATAGAGTACCTGGCTACGAACCAGGCGGTCGGAGGTTCGAATCCTCCCTGGCGCACCATTCTTTTTATTGATGAATTTATTTGTCAATAATAGTAATTGTTTGCAGACAATTACGGATAAGCAAAACAACACGGTGAGGTGGCCGAGAGGCTGAAGGCGCTCCCCTGCTAAGGGAGTATGTGGTTTATAGCCGCATCGAGGGTTCGAATCCCTCCTTCACCGCCATTATTTGTTCATGTTGATTTAGTTCAGTAAGAACACAAAAGAATTATTGTGCGCTAGTAGCTCAGCTGGATAGAGTACCTGGCTACGAACCAGGCGGTCGGAGGTTCGAATCCTCCCTGGCGCACCATTATTTCTTTTTGTAACTTTTTATTGGTTACAATACATAGTTACAAAGACAATTAGAATTATACTGTGCGCTAGTAGCTCAGCTGGATAGAGTACCTGGCTACGAACCAGGCGGTCGGAGGTTCGAATCCTCCCTGGCGCACCATATTTCTTTTTGTAACTGTTTATCGGTTACGATACATAGTTGCAAAGACAATCAGAATTAACTGTGCGCTAGTAGCTCAGCTGGATAGAGTACCTGGCTACGAACCAGGCGGTCGGAGGTTCGAATCCTCCCTGGCGCACCATTATTTCTTTTTGTAACTGTTTATTGGTTACAATACATAGTTACAAAGACAATTAGAATTATACTGTGCGCTAGTAGCTCAGCTGGATAGAGTACCTGGCTACGAACCAGGCGGTCGGAGGTTCGAATCCTCCCTGGCGCACCATATTTCTTTTTGTAACTGTTTATCGGTTACGATACGTAGTTGCAAAGACAATCAGAATTAACTGTGCGCTAGTAGCTCAGCTGGATAGAGTACCTGGCTACGAACCAGGCGGTCGGAGGTTCGAATCCTCCCTGGCGCACCATTTTTTCTTTTTGTAACTGTTTATTGGTTACAATACGATAGTTACAAAAACAATTAGAATTACTGTGCGCTAGTAGCTCAGCTGGATAGAGTACCTGGCTACGAACCAGGCGGTCGGAGGTTCGAATCCTCCCTGGCGCACCATTCTTTAAAAGAACCCGATCTTTATGATCGGGTTTTTTTATGCCTATAGAAAACCTAGTTAATTAATTGATAATTTTATTAAATAGATTGAATTGCAGGTTATTATTAGGTAACTTGATTGTAATCAGTTTATTTTTAAGTGATTAATGGCAGTGTATGGATATATCTCGCCATAAAACACTTTTTATATAAATAGTGCTCTTTTCGTATTTGACAAATTTTTTGATGTCGAGATAATCACTCTTTCTTTTTAGAATAAAAGAACATAATTAGTTAGTTATATTTACATTGTCACTCTCATCAGAAAAGGAATATTAAGATGACAGACATTGGAAGTCTATTAGGAGAAGCAGCAACACTAATGCTAACAGGCATGGGTGTTGTATTTTTATTCCTGACCATCCTCGTTTACCTCGTACAATTCATGTCTAAGTTGTTGCCTGTGGAGCTTGCTCCTAAACCGGCATTAGCTATTCAAAAAAATCAAGATCTCGATCAAACAACAGTGTCACCTCAAATTATTGCTGCGATTTCTGCTGCGGTTAAATTACATCGAGCAAAGCATAAATAAACTGTTTTAGGAAATTTATTACAAGGAGTTTGTAAGTATGTCTAAACCACTTTCTATCACTGATGTGGTACTTCGTGACGCACATCAATCATTATTCGCTACACGTATGCGTGTTGAAGATATGCTGCCAATTGCAGAGCAGCTAGATAAAATCGGTTATTGGTCATTAGAGACCTGGGGTGGAGCTACATTTGATTCATGCATTCGCTATTTAGGTGAAGATCCGTGGGAGCGTTTACGTTTATTAAAAAAAGCGATGCCTAACACGCCAATGCAAATGCTATTACGTGGTCAAAATCTATTGGGTTATCGTCACTATGCTGATGATGTTGTCGAGAAATTTGTAGAGCGATCACACGCAAATGGTATGGATGTTTTCCGTATTTTTGATGCGATGAATGATGTAAGAAACTTTCAAACAGCTGTGAAAGCGACAATTGATGTTGGTGCCCATGCTCAAGGAACTCTTTCGTATACGACTAGTCCCGTACATAATTCAGATACGTGGGTTGATCTTGCAAAACGTCTTGAAGATCTTGGATGTCACTCTCTATGTATTAAAGACATGTCAGGTCTACTTAAGCCTTACGAGGCTGAAGAGTTAATCACGCGAATTAAAGCGTCATGTGATGTGCCTCTTGCTTTACATAGTCATGCTACGACAGGTTTATCTACAGCAACAGCCTTAAAAGCAGTAGAAGCTGGTATTGATATTTTAGATACTGCTATCTCTTCGATGAGTCAAACTTATGGGCATACGCCAACAGAAACGGTTGTTGCTATGTTAGAAGGTACTGGTCGTGATACAAACCTTAATCTTGAGCAACTAGAGCCTATTGCAACTTACTTCCGTGAAGTTCGTAAGAAATATGCGAAATTTGAAGGAAAAATGAAAGGTGTAGATTCTCGCATTCTTATCGCTCAAGTTCCTGGCGGTATGTTAACTAATATGGAAAGCCAGCTTAAAGAGCAAGGCGCTGCAGATAAGATGGATGAGGTATTACTGGAGATACCAAAAGTTCGTAAAGATCTTGGTTATATTCCACTGGTGACTCCTACGTCTCAAATAGTAGGCACTCAAGCGGTTATTAATGTATTAACGGGTGAGCGTTATAAGAGTATTACCAAAGAAACAGCCGGTGTGCTTAAAGGTGAATATGGATCTGCTCCTGCTCAAGTAAATGCAGAACTACAAGCAAGGGTACTTGATGGTGCAGAAGCAATTACATGCCGTCCTGCTGATTTATTGAAAGCTGAATTAAATACATTAACAGACGAATTGGTTGAAAAAGCAAAAGAAGACAACATTGAATTAGCTGAACAACAAGTTGATGATGTTCTTACTTACGCATTATTTCCACAGGTTGGCCTGAAGTTTTTAAGTAATCGTAATAACCCTGATGCATTTGAACCTGCTCCAAGCTTAGAAGAAGCAAAAGAAACTATCACTAAAACTGTACCTTCAACAGGAAGTGTAGAGGCTTATAGCGTGAAAGTTGATGGCCAAGTTTATAATGTTGAAGTTGGACCTCAAGGTGTAATTTCTTCTGTTTCTCCTATATCAACTCAAGTAGTACCAGTTCAATCAGCACAATTGTCAGCGGTAGATGCTGAATCTGTAGATGCACCATTAGCCGGTAATATTTTTAAAGTATTGGTTCAGCCAGGTGCAGAAGTGGTAGAAGGTGATGTATTACTTATTCTTGAAGCGATGAAGATGGAAACTGAAATCAGAGCATCACGTAACGGTACAGTGCAGGATATTTTAACTAAGGAAGGCGATGCGGTAGCTGTTGGTACACCGTTGCTTTCTCTAGCGTAAGGTAAGTTAAACATGGATGGTTTATTAATATTATGGAATGAAACTTCAATAGCTAATTTTAAGTTTGAACAACTTATTATGATTTTAGTGGGTTGTGGTCTTTTGTTCTTAGCAATTAAAAAAGGATTTGAGCCGTTACTACTACTACCAATTGGTTTTGGTGCAGTATTGGCGAATATTCCAAATGCAGGCTTTACAGAGCCTGGTGGGTTGTTGTATTACGTTTATTACGTAGGGATAGAAACTGGAATATTTCCATTACTGATCTTTATGGGCGTAGGGGCGATGACAGATTTTGGTGCGCTTATTGCGAATCCAAAAACCTTATGGTTAGGTGCCGCGGCTCAAGTGGGTATTTTTGCAACGTTGTTTGGTGCAATCTTACTTAACTATGTTCCGGGAATGGAATTCACCTTAGCTGACGCATCTTCAATTGCGATTATTGGTGGTGCAGATGGACCAACCGCTATTTTCTTAGCTAGTCAATTGTCTCCTGATTTACTAGGGGCGATTGCGGTAGCTGCTTATAGTTATATGGCATTGGTTCCGATTATTCAGCCACCAATAATGAAAGCATTAACCACACCAGAAGAGCGCCAAATTAAAATGGCTCAATTACGTCATGTAAGTAAAGCAGAGAAGATTATTTTCCCTCTGGCTGTCTTATTAATGACCATTTTATTTTTACCATCAGCGACACCACTTGTTGGTATGTTCTGTTTAGGTAATTTAATGAAAGAGTCAGGGGTGGTTGACCGATTATCTAATACTGCACAAAATGAATTGATTAACGTAGTGACTATCTTCTTAGGCCTAGGAGTTGGGTCAAAACTAAAAGCAGAAACATTTTTAAATGTAGAGACGTTGGGTATTTTATTATTAGGTGCTGTAGCTTTCAGTGTAGGTACTGCTGGTGGCTTAATTATGGCGAAGATCTTAAACAAGTATTCAAAAGAAGACATTAACCCACTTATAGGTGCTGCTGGGGTATCTGCGGTACCAATGGCCGCTCGAGTGGTTAATAAAGTGGGGCTTGAAGCTAATCCTCAGAACTTTTTACTAATGCATGCAATGGGGCCAAACGTGGCGGGGGTATTAGGTTCAGCTGTTGCTGCTGGTATCCTTTTAGCTCTTGTTGGATAATTCTAAATAAAACTTAACAATAAAAGGGTGCAGATGCGCCCTTTTTTATTTTATGCTTATTGCATATATTTTAGTTAATGGAATTAATGCAATTATGTTTGATTGGTTTAATGCTGATTCTGCATTGTGGGTATTATTTAGTTCTGGTTTTTTAAGTGCTACTTTATTACCAGGAGCGTCAGAAGCCAGTTTAATTGCAACGTTAAAATTAGACAGTTTTTCAATGTGGACAGTTATTGCTGTAGCAACATTGGGGAATACACTTGGTGGCATAACAAATTATTGGCTTGGTTTGTTACTCCCTGATAAAACTTCTTCACAAAAACATGGTCATAGAGCCATTCTATGGATAAAAAAATACGGTTACTGGACATTATTATTTAGTTGGTTACCAGTGATTGGTGATCCACTGTGTTTAGCCGCAGGGTGGTTAAGAATGAAATTCTGGCCATGTATTATTTTAATTGGAGTAGGTAAGGCGTTACGCTACCTCTTATTGTCACTCGCAGTAAATGGGATTTTATAGGGATTACAATGAAAAAAATATTAAGCCTATCGATAGCTTTGGCTCTTACTGGTTGCAGTAAGTCCCAATTTGAGGCTCCAAAATTATCAGATTTACCACAAGGCGTCACTTTAATTGAGCAAGTACTACCTCAAGAGGGCTCTGTGGTCATCCCATACCAAAAATATACATTAGAAAATGGTTTAACCGTTATTTTGAGCCCTGATAGCTCAGATCCTCTAGTTCATGTAGATGTGACCTATCATGTTGGCTCTGCTCGTGAAGAAGTTGGAAAATCAGGTTTTGCACATTTTTTTGAACATATGATGTTTCAAGGATCTGAAAATGTAGGAGATCAGCAACACTTTAAAATTATCACTGAAGCGGGTGGTACATTAAATGGTACTACTAATCGCGATAGAACCAATTACTTTGAAACTGTACCGGCTAATCAATTAGAGAAAATGCTTTGGTTAGAATCTGATCGTATGGGTTTTTTAATTGATGCTGTCTCTCAAAAGAAATTTGAAATTCAGCGCAGTACAGTTAAGAACGAACGTGGTCAAAATTATGACAATCGCCCTTATGGATTAATTTATGAACGTATGGGCGAAGCTTTATTTCCACAAGATCATCCTTATTCATGGCAAACAATCGGCTATGTTGAAGATCTAGACCGAGTTGATGTTAATGACTTAAAAGCCTTCTTCCTGCGTTGGTATGGACCAAATAATGCCGTTATTACTATTGGTGGTGATCTCGACAGTAAACAAACACTTGAGTGGGTGAATAAATACTTCGGTTCAATACCTCGTGGTCCTGAAGTTGAAAATGCACCTAAGCAACCTGTTACTTTGGCTGAAGATCGTTTTATTACCTTAGAAGATAGAATTCAGCAACCAATGGTGATGATTGGCTGGCCAACCACTTATCGTGGTAACGACAAAGAAGCAAGTCTGGATATGTTAGCGACACTACTAGGTGATGGTAAAACAAGTTTACTGTATCAAGAGTTGGTAAAAACAGGAAAAGTAGTCGATGCTGGTGCATTTCATGATTGTGCTGAACTGTCATGTACTATGTACGTTTATGCTATGGCGGATTCTGGTGATAATAATGGATTAGCTACTGTATATACAGAAGTGATGGATGTTCTGGATAAGTTTGGGAAAGAAGGTGTTTCTCAAGAAGATTTGGAAGAAAGTGCAAGGTAGTACTGAGGCTGGAGCGATATTTGGTTTGCAATCAGTATCAGGAAAAGTATCTCAGTTAGCGTCGAATCAAACGTTTTATGGTAATCCAAATCAATTAGAAAAGCAGTTAGCAGCTCTAAACTCTGTTACACCAGAAAAAGTATCTCAAGTATTTGATGCCTATATTGAAAATAAAAATAAAGTAACACTAAGCGTTATTCCTAAAGGTAAAACTCAGCTTCAAGTTAAGTTGCCGACTTTTACTACGCCAAAGCGTACTCTTCCTGATTATGGAAAGTTAAGTGAAAACAGTTTAGAAATACGTAAAGCCATAGATGATTTTGATCGTTCGATCATGCCTCAGCCATCGCAAGCGGTAACGGCAAAAGTACCAGATATTTATCGTACTAAACTGGATAATGGTATTGAAGTTCTAGGCACTGAAGCAATTGAAACACCTACAGTTCAATTGCAAATATCTATTCCTGCCGGGAATCGTTATATTCCTCGTGGAAAAGAAGGGCTAGCAGAGCTGACAGCCGCAATGATGGAAGAGGGAACACAAAAACAAACGGCAGAAGAGATTCAAAAGCAACTTGATAAATTAGGTAGTTCAATCTCATTCAATACTGGAAATTATACAACAACGATTTCAATTGCGTCGTTAACTAAAAATATTGATCAGACGCTCGCGATAGTGAATGAAATGCTTTTTGAACCGGCTTTTAAAGACGTTGATTTTAAAAGATTACAGAAACAAGCCGTAGAAGGGCTGGTTTATGCTCACCAGAAGCCATCTTGGTTAGCTTCTCAAGCGACTCGTGAGGTCCTATTTAAAGGGACTGTTTTTGCTCGTTCATCAGACGGTACTCTAGCTTCGATTGAGGGGTTAACTGTCAACGACGTTAAACGATTCTATAAAGAAAACTACACACCAGTAGGAACTCAAGTTATATCTGTTGGGGATATGAGCAAATCTGATTTAGCATCGAAACTGTCTTTCTTAGCTAATTGGCAAGGTGAAGCTCCGCAACTACTTGCACCGCAGAAGCTACCGGTATTAAATCAACAGAAAGTATATTTAGTTGATAAACCAAATGCGCCTCAAAGTGTTATTCGTTTTGTTCGTCAAGGTGTTTCTTTTGATGCCACTGGTGAATTATTTCAAACGCAGCTAGCTAATTTTAATTTAGGTGGTAATTTTAACAGCCGAATTAACCAAAACTTGCGAGAAGATAAAGGCTATACCTATGGTGCAGGTGGTTATTTGATGGGCAATAAAGAGTTCGGAATGTCGATCTTTTATGCTCAAGTCCGCACCGATGTGACGTTAGAATCGATAAATGAATTTATTGCAGAGATGCAAAAATATTCAGATGATGGTATGACAATGGATGAGTTGAATTTTATGCGTTTAGCTGTAGGCCAAAAGGATGCTTTAAAGTATGAAACGCCAAGTCAGAAAGCAAGTTTATTAGGAAAAATATTAACTTATTCATTAAATGAAGACTTTATTGAGGAGCAGAATGAGTTAGTTGCAACATTAGATCGTAATGAACTAAATGCATTAGCAACAAAATGGTTTGATCCAACACAATATCAAATTATTGTTGTAGGAGATAAAAAATCATTAATGCCAAAACTCAAGACACTAGGGTTGTCGATTGAACTAGTCGCACCTAAGAAGTAGCTATTGTTAGAAAGACGGTAATATCAAGTGGATATTGCCGTTTTTCGTATCCAATAGTCATTAAAATTTGTTAATATCTCATGATATAAATCAACACAATGTTGAGCGAACCTAATAGCGAGATTGTATTTTGACCGAATTTATCAACCGATTACAGAAAGTCGCTTCCAATCCTAAGGCATTTACAAAAACAGGCCGAGGGATTGAGCGAGAGACACTGAGATTTACGCTGGGTGGCTCGCTTTCTTCTAAGCCTCATCCAAAAGGCGTAGGTTCAGCTCTCACACATAAATATATAACAACAGACTTTGCTGAGTCTTTATTAGAGTTTATTACGCCAGTATCCAATGATGTCGATACTGTAATACAACAGCTTGAAGATGTGCATCACTATACGGTTTCACATATGGGTGAAGAGAAGCTATGGCCGCTTTCTATGCCATGTTTTGTAACTCATGATGATGATATTACACTTGCACAATATGGTTCATCAAACGTAGGAAAACTTAAAACGACCTATCGTGAAGGCTTAAAGCGTCGATACGGTAGTGTGATGCAAGTTATCTCTGGTGTGCATTTTAATTTCTCTTTCTCGACTGAGTTTTGGGATGAGTTATTTGGTGAGCAATCAGAAGAGGAAAGAAAAGCCTCTGTCTCTGACGCTTACTTTGGTTTAATCCGAAATTACTACCGCTTTGGCTGGTTAATTCCGTATTTCTTTGGGGCATCCCCAGCGCTATGTAGTTCATTTATTCAAGGCCGAGAAACGGCAATGGAGTTTGAATCGCTAGGTAAAACCTTATATTTACCTTATGCAACGTCGCTACGTTTAAGTGATCTTGGATATACTAATGATGCTCAAAGCGACTTAAAAATCAGTCTAAACAGCGTAAATGAATATGTTGATGGCTTGAATAAAGCGATCCGCACACCTTCTGAAGAGTTTGCAAAGATTGGCTTAAAAGAAGGTAACAAGCATACTCAATTAAATGGGAATGTACTACAAATTGAAAATGAACTTTATGCACCAATTCGTCCTAAACGTGTAGCTAAAAACGGTGAAAGACCTTCAGAGGCGCTAGAAAGAGATGGTGTTGAGTACATTGAAGTTCGCTCGTTAGATGTAAACCCATTTAGCTCTGTTGGTGTGGATAAAGATCAAGTTCGTTTCTTAGATATGTTCTTAACATGGACAGTATTAACTGATTCAGCACCAATGAACGATGATGAAATGACCTGTTGGAAAGACAACTGGCATAAAATCATAGAGCAAGGTCGTAAGCCAGGTTTAGAACTGAAAATTGGCTGTCAAGGTGAGCGATTGACTCAAAAAGTATGGGCAGAGCGAGTTTTTGATGACTTACTTGTTATTGCTAAAAAGATGGACGCGGTAAATGGTGATGATGAATACCAGCAAACACACCAACGTTTAACTGCGATGATAAATGATCCAGAATTAACAATATCAGGACGTTTACTTGCGGAGACAAAAAAAAGTGGTGGTATTGGTACGGTTGGTTGTAATTTAGCGGTTCAACATCGTGAAACTCATCTTAATCACCAATATAGCTTCTATACAAAAGAAGAGTTAGATACTGAAGTTGAGCGCTCTATTCTTGCTCAGAAAGAGATTGAAGGAAATGACACACTATCATTTTCTGATTATTTAGACGATTATTTTAGTTATTTGAAGTAACGAACGTTAAGAATCATAAAGCACTGTTATTTTATAGGTAGCAGTGCTTTTTTATTGAGTGAATATAATGAACTATAAGTTTCCAATGTCAGTATTTTTCTTGTTAATACTATCAGGGTGTGCAACAGCCCCGCCAACAAAACAAGATAACCTGTGTGAGATCTTCCGTGAAAAAAGTGGTTGGTATGATGATGCTAAAGACATGACGGAGGAGTACGGTACGCCAGTAAATGTAGCAATGGCGATAATGAAACAAGAGAGTAGTTTTAGAGCTGATGTACGGCCACCAAGAACTAAGTTATTAGGGTTCATACCATGGAGTCGCCCTAGTTCGGCTTATGGTTATGCTCAAGCGCAAGATCCTGTATGGGGTGAATATGAAGATGCTACAGGTGGTGGCTCTCGAAGTAGTTTTGATGATGCGATTATGTTTATAGGTTGGTATACTGATGGAACTCAAAAGCAATTAGGGATCTCTAAGTGGGATCCATATAATCAATATCTTGCCTACCATGAAGGTCGAGGTGGTTATAAGCGCAAAAGCTATCAAAGCAAGCCACAATTGATTAAGATAGCTCGTAAGGTTGAATCTCAAGCTAAAACATATGGCTGGCAATTAAAGCAATGTAAAGCCGAACTTGAACGACAAAGTAGTTGGTGGTGGTAAGCCATCATTCATAAATTAAAGGATTAGAATATGCCACTATTAGATAGTTTTACTGTAGATCATACTCGTATGGAAGCACCAGCAGTTCGTATTGCAAAAAAAATGCAAACGCCAAAAGGGGATACAATCACAGTATTTGATTTACGTTTTACTGCTCCAAATAAAGATATTTTATCTGAAAAAGGCATTCATACTCTAGAACACTTGTACGCAGGCTTTATGCGTAATCACCTAAATGGCTCAGAGGTTGAAATCATTGATATTTCTCCAATGGGCTGCCGTACAGGGTTTTACATGAGCTTAATTGGTACACCAGCAGAGCAAGCGGTAGCTGATGCTTGGATTGCTTCAATGGAAGATGTTTTAAAGGTAGAAGCGCAAAATAAGATCCCAGAACTAAATGAATATCAGTGTGGTACTTACACTATGCATTCTTTAGAAGAAGCAAAAGAGATTTCGAGTACTGTTTTAGCATCAGGTATTCGAGTAAATAAAAATGATGAGTTAGCCTTGCCAGATTCAATGTTAAAAGAGTTATCGGTTGATTAATTTTAAAATTAACAACGAAAAAAGCCCGCATTAGTTTTAGCTAATGAACTGACCCCCAATAATTGGACAACCAATTACTGAGGGTCTTTTTTATGTCCAAATATAGTCGTACATCAATTCAATTATCTAAAGAATATTCGATATCTGCTCGTCAGATACGATATTGGACTCAAGTATTTTCTATCCATGGTAAAAACTCATTTTTACCAACTACACATGCCGATAATGCCAAAACAAAATTACAAGCATTGAAATTAATGTGGACTAACAGTTGGTCTCTCACTCACACTAGTGCAGTATTAAACTTATCCTCCCCTGGCACGCTATCAGTCTGGCTTAAAACATATAATGAAGCGGGGTTTAAGGGACTCAAGAATAGCAATATAGGAAGGCCTTCAATGAAATCATTATCCAATACTACACAAAAATCAGATGACGAAATGACCATTGAAGAGCTAAGAGAAGAGTTAAGTTATTTACGAACAGAGAATGCTGTTCTAAAAAAGTTCGAAGAGCTGAAACAGAAAAAACGCCAACAAACAAAGAAAAAGCGTTAATTGTTTTAGCTCTTAAAGCTAATTACCCTTTAAAATATTTACTTCGTATCACCAGTTTGGCAAAAAGTGTCTTCTATTATCAGGCTCAAATAAGTAGAAGGCCTGATACTTATGAGCATGAGTTAGAGATGATTGAGTCTATCTACCATGAACATAAAGGACGTTATGGCTATCGACGGATCCATTTAGCTATGCGAAGAAAAGGTGTAGAGCTGAATCATAAAACAGTACAAAGGCTGATGGCGCAACTAAACCTAAAATCTATAGTAAGACCCAAAAAATATCGTTCTTATCGAGGAGAGGTGGGTAAATCAGTCCCAAATGTACTTGAAAGGGATTTTAGTGCTACGAAACCAGATGAGAAATGGGTAACCGATGTAACAGAATTTAAAGTTAACGGACAAAAAGTTTACCTATCGCCAGTGGTTGATTTATTCAATCAAGAAGTTATCGCTTATAAAGTGACAAAGAATGCACGTTTACCGCTAGTCACAGATATGCTTAAAGAAGCAATAGGCAAACTAAGTAAGGGCTCGAAGCCAATTTTACACAGTGATCAAGGTTGGCAATATCGACATAAGACTTATCAACAGGAACTTGTAAAGCATAGGCTTCAACAAAGTATGTCTAGAAAAGGAAACTGCTTAGATAATGCAGTAGCTGAAAATTTCTTTGGTTTACTTAAAACTGAAATGTATCATGGATACATCTTCAAGGATGCAGATGAGTTAATAGAAAAGATCGAAGAATATATCGAGTATTACAATACGAAGCGGATTAAGGTAAAACTAAAAGGCCTGACTCCGATAGAATATCGAAACCAGGCCTTACAAGCCGCTTAACTAAAATGTCCAACTTAACGGGGTCACTTCATAATGCGGGCTTTTTTTGTCAGTATTATTTGTCTTCTGGGCTTGGAAATACTTTCACTAAATTAATTTTATTTTCTTCTACCGCCACGATTTCCATATTATGTTGGTCGATTTCAAGACTAATTTCAGTTTCAGGGATCTCTTCTAAATGTTCTAAAATTAATCCGTTTAAGGTTCTAGGACCATCGGTAGGCAAGTCCCATTTTAAGCCCTTATTAATGTCTCGAATATTAGCACTGCCTTCAATTATAAAGCTCCCATCAGCCTGGGGCGTGATCTCTTCTGCTAGTGTAGGGGCCATGGATGTAGTAAATTCACCAACAATTTCTTCTAAAATATCTTCAAGTGTAATTAAACCTTGAATATCTCCATATTCATCAACAACTAGTCCAATACGTTCTTTATTACGTTGAAATTTAAGCAATTGAGTATTTAGCGGTGTTGCTTCTGGAATGAAATAAATTTCATCAGCTGCCCCGTAATAAGGTTTCTTTCGTCATTTCTTTTTTTTCAAGCATCAAACGGTATGATTCACGTAAACGTAACATTCCCACTACTTCATCAATTTGGTCACGGTACAATACGATACGGCCATGAGGGGAGTGAGCTAATTGGCGAGAGATAGATTTCCAATCATCATTGATATCAATACCGGTTATCTCACTGCGAGGAACCATGATGTCATTTACTGTAACGTGCTCTAAATCTAAAATAGAAATTAACATGTCTTGGTGTCGACGAGGGATTAAACCTCCCGCTTCATGTACAACAGTACGCAATTCTTCAGAACTCAAGTTATCTTTATCACTATGACTAGCGTTAAGACCAAGTATCTTAAGAAAGCCATTGGTAATAAAGTTAACCAAAATAACCAGTGGTGAAAGTACCTTCATTAATACATTGAGTACAATACTGCTGCTATAGGAGACACGCTCTGGGTACATTGCTGCTAAAGTTTTTGGTGTTACTTCAGCAAAGACAAGAATAACAAGAGTTAATACACCTGTAGCAATAGCTACACCATAATCACCATAAAGGCGCATACCGAGAATGGTAGCAATAGCTGAGGCGAGGATATTTACGAGGTTATTACCAATAAGAATAAGGCCGATAAGACGATCGGGGCGGCTCAATAATTTTTCTACGCGTTTCGCCCCTTTGTGACCTTGATTAGAAAGATGTTTTAGGCGATAGCGGTTTAACGACATCATGCCCGTTTCAGAGCTTGAGAAGTAACCTGACATAACAATGAGTATAGCTAGTAAAGTAAATAGGGCGCCTGTTGATATGTCGTCCAAGTGTCTTAATCCTCGATTTTAAAAAATGGTATAGCGTATTTATCAGTATTAACGGTAAAGAAGTCAAATTTGATCGTAAAAAGTGAGCTTGTTATCGTTATTAAGCTAAAATAATCTCTTGAACAAAGCGACTTCCAAAATAAGCAAGGGTTAGTAAAAAAGCCCCAGCAAGGCTAAACCACAATGCTTTTTGCCCACGCCAACCTTGACGGTAATGTCCCCAAGTTAATACGGCGTAAATTATCCATGCGATAAAAGAAAGAATCGCTTTATGTGTCTTTCCTTGAGCTACCATATCCTGAATGAATGTGAAGCCGGTCAATAATGTGAGGGTTAATAGACTTAAACCTACTAGAATGATCTTGAAAAGTTGGCGCTCTACCATCATTAATGGTGGGAGGTTTGGATTAATGGTCAAAGATTTTTTAGTTTTTAGTTTATGATCAAGCCAAGCAAGTTGTAGGGCATACAGCGTAGCAATCATTAAAGTTGAATACGCGAATAATGCGAATGATATATGAATTAATAGACTTGGGTGCGTTTCTAAGTGTGTGATAAAAGCGCCAGGTAAAAAAGTTGCAGCTAGTAAGTTTATTGCAGAAAAACTATAAACAACAGGTAGAATAAACCAGACTCTAAATTTGAGCATGGCAGCGCTCATTACCAAAGAGATAATAAAGCTAATCAGAGACGCAACATTTAAAATACTTAGGTTCTGTCCAAAGCTATTTAAGATCAGTCCTTTTAGTTGCCAGGCATGCAAAAGTAACGCAAGTGATGCGCATATAAATACAACATTTGTTTGAATTTTATTTTGACCTGCTAAGCCTGGGACAATAAAAGCTAATGCAAGAAAGTAAAAAAGTGCAGCACTGATTGCTGTAATGGTATCCATAGTTCACTGTTCATCCAATTTATTAACAATTTGATTATACCCTTTAGAGGGCCATCTCGGTAGGTGTGATTTAGTTAGTATAAAAAATTTTAATTATAACGTCTCAGATTTAGGTATAATCGAGAAATGGTCGCAAAGTAGGCGCAAGAATATGTTTGATAATTTAACGGATAGACTATCCAAGACACTGAAAAATATCAGTGGTAAAGGTCGATTAACAGAAGACAACATTAAAGAAACACTGCGTGAAGTACGTATGGCTCTACTAGAGGCGGATGTTGCTTTACCTGTTGTTCGTGATTTTGTTAAGCGAGTAAAAGAAAAAGCGGTTGGTGTTGAGGTATCAAAAAGCCTAACGCCAGGTCAAGAATTTATAAAAATCGTTCAGTCTGAATTAGAAGCGATAATGGGGGACTCTAATGAGGCTCTTAATTTAGCGTGTCAGCCTCCAGCGGTTATCTTAATGGCAGGTTTGCAAGGTGCTGGTAAAACAACCAGTACAGGTAAACTAGCTAAGCTATTAAAAGAAAGAGATAAAAAGAAAGTACTTGTAGTGTCTGCCGATGTATATCGCCCTGCTGCAATCAAACAACTAGAAACACTTGCAGCAGAAGTTGATGTAGATTTCTTCCCCTCAAGTGCCGATCAAAAGCCAATTGATATTGTTGATGGTGCAATCAGCCACGCAAAATTAAAGTTCTTTGATGTAGTCATTGTCGATACAGCAGGTCGTTTGGCTGTTGATACCGAAATGATGGATGAAATCAAACAACTTCATGCTCATGTAAACCCGATTGAGACTTTGTTTGTTGTTGACGCCATGACGGGGCAAGATGCTGCGAATACTGCAAAAGCATTTGGTGATACATTACCATTAACCGGTGTTATCCTAACGAAAGTGGATGGTGATGCTCGTGGTGGTGCTGCACTATCTGTTCGTCATGTTACTGGTAAACCGGTTAAATTTTTAGGTGTCGGTGAGAAAACAGATGCCTTAGAACCTTTCCACCCAGAACGTATCGCTTCACGTATTTTAGGTATGGGTGATGTTCTCTCTTTAATTGAAGATCTTGAAAAGAACGTAGATAAAGAGAAGGCAGAAAAGTTAGCGAAAAAATTCAAAGAGAAAAAAGGCTTTGATCTTGAAGATTTTCGTGAACAACTAGGCCAAATGAAAAACATGGGCGGAATGATGGGCATGATGGATAAACTTCCAGGCATGTCTCAGCTACCTGATAATGTTAAAGATAAAGTTGATGATAAAATGTTCCATCAAATGGAAGCTATTATTAACTCAATGACATTAAAAGAACGTGAACGTCCAGAACTAATCAAGGGCTCACGTAAAAAACGTATTGCAGCAGGTTCTGGTACTCAGGTACAAGATGTGAACCGAATGTTGAAACAATTTACTCAAATGCAGAAAATGATGAAAAAAATGCAAAAGGGTGGAATGAAAGGCATGATGCGTAATATGCAAGGTATGATGGGTGGTGGTGGCATGGGTGGTATGGGTGGCTTTGGTCGCTAACTGTTGCTCACTCTCCCAAAAACGTATTAACAAGATATTAAGGTGCGACAAGCTAATTTATTGATAAATTTAACCTAGCGCACCTTTTTTACCTGATTTTTTCACCAATTACATAAATAATTGGCGAAAAAGTAGCTAAAGCCCTTGCATTGAAAGCTCATAAGAGTAAAATTCCGGGGCTTTATTTTGGCACGAGGGCTCAATAAAATTATTTTTTTTGAGCCAATTTAATTTTTGTACGAAGCAAATAGAGGACGATATGGTTACCATTCGTTTGGCACGTCACGGCGCTAAGAAGCGTCCATTTTATCAAATCGTAGTAGCGGACAGCCGTTTTAAATCAACTGGTCGTTACATTGAGAAAGTAGGTTTCTTTAACCCTACAGCACAAGGTCAAGAAGAAGGTCTTCGTTTAGATCTTGATCGCGTTAACCATTGGGTTGGTTTAGGCGCTGGTCTTTCTGATCGTGTAGCTAAGCTAGTTAAAGACGCTAACAAAGCGGCTTAATTTAGTTGGTTAAAGGTAAAGATTTTATGAGTAAGCAAGACGAAGTAATTGTTGTAGGTAAGTTCGGTGCTTCCTATGGTATTCGTGGATGGTTGAAAGTAGTTTCTTTTACTGATCAACCTGAAAGCATTTTCGATTACAAACCATTACTTGTAAAAGTAAAAGGTGAGTGGATCGAGTTTTCAGTCGAAAGCTGGAAACGTCATAAAGGTTTGGTGTGCAAACTGGAAGGGTTAGAAGTTAGAGAAGAAGCTCAAACTTATACTAACCTAGAAATTGCAGTTAAAGCAGATGCACTACCTGAGCTGTCAGAAGATGAATTCTACTGGCGTGAATTGTTTGGTATGGAAGTGGTTACAAGCCAAGGTTACGGCCTAGGTATTGTTGACGACATTTTTGAAACCGGATCAAACGATGTTCTTGTAGTCAAAGCAAACCTGAAAGATGCTTTTGGTAAAAAGGAACGTTTGATTCCTTTTATTGATGAGCAAGTGATCAAATTAATTGATCGTGAAG
Source organism: Aliivibrio wodanis (assembly GCF_052920805.1). Lineage (NCBI taxonomy): Bacteria > Pseudomonadati > Pseudomonadota > Gammaproteobacteria > Vibrionales > Vibrionaceae > Aliivibrio > Aliivibrio wodanis. The sequence goes on along the minus strand of NZ_JBREXA010000002.1, from coordinate 1,721,226 downwards.
CTCAACGGATCGAAGTTGACTGGGATCCTGGGTTCTAAACCCTAGGTAAAGCGAGGGCACATGTGGGTTGGGGTTATAAGCCTATTTCCTGAAATGTTCCGTTCGGTTACCGATTTTGGGGTAACTAGCCAAGCAATTAAAAAAGGTCTTTTATCTATAGAGACATGGAATCCTAGAGATTTCACTCAAGATAAACATCGCACTGTTGATGACCGACCTTATGGTGGTGGTCCTGGTATGTTAATGATGGTTCAGCCTTTGCGCGACGCCATTACTTCAGCCAGAGAAGCAGCACCAGGCAAAACGAAAGTGATTTACCTTTCACCTCAAGGCCGTACGCTGAATCAAGCAGGTGTTGAGGAATTAGCAACGAGTGAGAATTTAATTCTTATTTGTGGCCGATACGAAGGTGTAGATGAGCGCATAATACAATCAGAAGTTGACGAAGAATGGTCAATTGGCGATTTTGTGCTTACAGGTGGGGAACTCCCTGCTATGACGTTAATTGATTCTGTCTCTCGGTTTGTTCCGGGTGTGCTAGGAGATTTTGCGTCCGCTGAAGAAGATTCTTTTGCAGACGGTTTGTTAGATTGTCCGCACTATACAAGACCTGAGGTTTTGGATGGAAAGGAAGTACCTAGTGTACTTAAATCTGGAAATCATAAAGATATCGCTCGTTGGCGAATGAAACAATCGTTAGGCCGTACTTGGTTAAGAAGACCAGAGCTCCTGGGAAATCTAGCTCTGACTGACGAACAGGAATTATTGCTGGCTGAGTTTGTTCGTGAAGAACATCAGCAAAGTAAGTAATTAAGAAATTTAGTATCAGTTTATTCTAGGATATACAAAAAATGAGCAACATCATTAAAGCAATTGAAGATGCGCAACTAAAGCAAGATCTACCTAAGTTTGCACCAGGTGATACTGTTATAGTTCAAGTTAAAGTTAAAGAAGGTGAGCGTGAGCGTCTACAGGCATTCGAAGGCGTTGTAATCGCTATTCGTAACCGTGGTCTTCACTCTGCGTTTACTGTACGTAAAATTTCTAACGGTGAAGGTGTTGAGCGTACGTTCCAAACTCACTCTCCAATCGTTAACAGCATCGAAGTTAAACGTCGCGGTGCAGTACGTCGTGCCAAGTTGTACTACCTTCGTGAGCGTTCTGGTAAATCAGCTCGTATCAAAGAGAAGCTGGCTAAAAAGTAACGCACACGAGAACGTTTCTCAAATGTGCTATGAAGGTGTGCTGTTATCAGCGCACCTTTTTTTATCTCTATAAAATAATGTAAAGAAATGTATACGAATTAATTTTTTCGTATTTAATTAATTACAGCTGTTGATTTTCGCTATATAAATGTTAAATTATTCCTACTTGTCTTAAAAGACTATTAATGGAAATAAAAGTTTACAGGTGTAGAAGATGAAAAAAAGCGAATTAAGCAATATCAACATTAGTGACGAACAAGTTCTGATCACGCCCCAAGAGTTAAAAAATCAAATCCCACTAAGCGATAATGCTCGTCTGTTTATTCAACAATCTCGCCAAACTATTTCAAATATCATTCATAAAAAAGATCACCGTTTATTGATTGTTTGCGGTCCATGCTCAATTCATGATATCGACGCAGCCAAAGAATACGCGAAACGCCTTAAGGTGATCTCTGAAGATCTTAAAGATCAACTCTACATTGTGATGCGTGTTTATTTTGAAAAACCAAGAACAACGGTCGGCTGGAAAGGGTTAATTAATGATCCACACCTTGATGGCTCTTTTGATATTGACCATGGTTTACATGCCGCACGACAGCTTTTAGTTGACCTTGCTGAGATGGAAATTCCATTAGCAACAGAAGCTCTAGACCCAATTAGCCCGCAATACATTGGCGATACCTTTAGCTGGGCTGCGATAGGTGCTCGTACTACTGAATCTCAAACTCACCGTGAAATGGCAAGTGGCCTTTCGGTTCCTGTTGGCTTTAAGAATGGCACCGATGGTAGTTTGTCGACCTCAATCAATGCAATGCAAGCAGCGGCTTCAAGTCATCGTTTTATGGGGATTAACAACGAAGGTCAAGTTGCTCTATTAACGACGCAAGGAAACCCAAATGGTCATGTGATTTTACGTGGTGGTAAGCAGACAAATTATGATTCTGTGTCAGTAACTGAATGTGAAGAAGAGTTAGCTAAATCTAATCTTGAAGCGGCATTAATGATCGATTGTAGCCATGCGAATTCTCGTAAAGATTACCGTCGTCAGCCATTGGTTGCAGAAGATGTTATTCACCAAATTCGTGAAGGGAATAAGTCGATTATTGGTTTGATGATTGAAAGTCATTTAAATGAGGGTAACCAACCTTCAGATATCCCATTATCAGAAATGAAATATGGGGTGTCTATCACGGACGCATGTATCAATTGGGATTCAACTGAGGCACTATTACGCCATACTCATAAAGAATTAATTCCAGTCTTGGAAGAGCGTTTAAAAGGATAGAACCAGATGGCGGTAGAACTGAGTCATTTACGCGACCAAATTGATGCAGTAGATAAACAAATGTTGGATCTTTTGTCTCAACGTCTGCATTTAGTTGAACAAGTTGGTGAAGTAAAAAGTGCGCATGGATTACCTATTTATGATCCAAGTAGAGAAGCGGCGATGCTTGCTTCAAGACGACAAGAAGCTGAAAAGAAAGGAGTACCACCATCCTTAATTGAAGATATTCTACGTCGAACAATGCGAGAATCTTATAGCAGTGAAAATGACTCAGGCTTCAAATGTTTAAAACCTGAATTACGGCCAATTGTAGTGGTTGGTGGTAATGGACAACTTGGTGGTTTATTTGCCAAAATGTTTCGATTATCTGGCTATGAAGTACGAATTCTAGGCAGTAAAGATTGGAATAATGCAGAGACAATTTTAGATGATGCTGGAATGGTGGTTGTAACTGTTCCTATTAATTTAACCGTTGATGTAATCAATAAACTTTCAGGACTACCTGAAGATTGTATTCTGTGTGATTTAACGTCGATAAAGAAAAAACCACTGCAAGCAATGATGGAGATTCATAAAGGTCCTGTTGTTGGTTTACACCCAATGTTTGGTCCCGATATCCCAAGTTTAGCGAAACAAGTGATTGTCATGTGTGATGGACGTAATAAAGAAAGTTACGCTTGGCTTAAAAATCAGTTTGAAATTTGGGGTGCGATTGTTCGTGATATCTCTGCAACAGAGCATGATCATGGTATGACTTTGATCCAAGCTTTGCGTCACTTTACTTCTTTTGCATATGGCCAACATCTTGCTAAAGAAAATCCAGATATTGAACAGCTACTTAATTTAAGCTCGCCAATTTATCGTTTAGAGTTATTAATGGTAGGTAGATTGTTTGCACAGGATCCTAACCTATATGCTGATATTATTCTTTCATCAGAAGAAAATATTGAAATGATAAAGCGCTTTCACCAACGATTTGGTGATGCGATTACGTTATTAGAGAATCATAACCGTGCAGGATTTATTGATAACTTTAAAGAAGTAGAGCATTGGTTTGGCGATTATGCAGAGCAATTTCTAATAGAAAGTAAGGGATTACTTAGACAAGCTAATGATTCGATTCATAGAGAAAGAACATAATTAACAGCACATAAAAAAGTGAGCAAATACTCACTTTTTTATGTTTGAGTAAAATTAATTTACTGAATGACTTCTATTGATACTTGATTTGTTTTTACTGTATTAATGGCTTCTATCTGTTCTACTGTTGGCCTTTGAGTTAGCTTTAATTGCAATTTTACAACATTGCTAATAACGTCGACTAATGGTGTCCATTTTACGCTACGCTCTTTTTCAAATAAGCTTTCAAAATGCTCAGGTGTCCAATCAATAAAGGATTGTGGATTTAGAACCCTACCTAGAAATCGTACTTCATAATGTAAGTGTGGACCGGTTGAATTTCCTGAATTACCGCAGGTGGCAATTAATTCCCCTTTTTTAACAAATTGTCCCGAACGCACTTTAAATTTCTGCAAATGAGCATACATGGTCATAAAGCCAAAGGAATGCTGAACTTTTAATAAATTACCATAGCCTTTTTTACTTGGTCGAGCTAACTCTACGACACCATCTGCTGGTGCATAAATTTCCGTTCCACGTTTACAGGTTAAATCTAAACCTAAATGTCGTTGTCTTTTTCCTGAGATAGGATTGGTTCTTTTTCCAAAACTTGAAGAATTTCGAATAAAGTCAAGAGGTGTGTCATTTGGGATCAATCGAAACATAGTTGCTCTAACAGCAGAATCAATAGCTGCAATATCTAAGCGTTGGTCTAATGTTTTTTCAGTTAAAGCATTTTCCTCTTCAGATATTTCTTGCAGGCCAAGTACTGATTCGACATCCTCAATTCGCTGACTGATAACAAGTAACTCATTCTCTTTCTTTTCAAGCTGTTGATTTAACTCGTGATTGTTATTGTTATTATCTACAATAAGCTTATTAAGGTTACTATTTTGTAGGTGTAACTCTGCAATTTCTACTTCAGATACTTTCTGTTTCTGATAAAAGTAATGTAATCCGAAGCCGCTTAAAGTGAATAAGCCGACCCCGAATAATAAGGATAAAATAGCAAAGTTTTTCCGTTTAGGAGAAATAGCGAAGAAACGAGTTCCCTTGTTTTGGGAGACGGAAATACGAATGTTATCAGGCATAAAAGGTCATTATTGTTTAGTTAAGTTGGCTCAGTTAACTCTGATAATTGACGTAACAGTAAATCACTATTGCCAACATTCAGCTCAATTAAGCGTTTAAGGTGGCTAATACTATCAATACCTATGTGATGAATACAGAGCCTTAGAGTATTATTTTTCCTTTTAACAATATTGCATTCTGTCGTAATGTGAATGTCGCTTTCGTTTAAAGTAAAATCGACGGTCAATTGTTCATTTGATTCGAGTGTACATTCGTCATCAATACCAACAAGTAGCCCGTGTAATGATAAATCCATTAAAGAGCCATTCCATTGCTCATTACCTTTCAATAAGGCAACATTGGCTTGATATACAACTCGAGAGAATTTACGGCGCTCAATCATAACAATATCCTTCTGTATTTTAGATTTAAAGATTAAGTATGATCGGTGGCTTGGTGCAAGTCTAATAAAAAGGCCGCTTTAATGCGGCCCTTATGATGAGTATCAAATAATCGTTATTACTATTTAGTTATACGTTTGTATTTAATACGGTGAGGTTCAGCAGCTTGAGCCCCTAATGTCTTCTTAATCCAATCACTGTATTCAGTGTAGTTACCTTCAAAGAAGTTCACTTGGCCTTCATCACGGTAATCAAGAATATGAGTAGCTATACGGTCTAAGAACCAACGGTCATGCGAGATAACCATTGCACAACCAGGGAACTCTAGAAGGGCTTCTTCTAACGCTCGTAATGTTTCAACATCTAAGTCATTGGTCGGTTCATCGAGTAATAGTACATTGCCGCCTGTTTTTAGCAGTTTTGCTAAGTGAACACGGTTACGTTCACCACCAGAAAGATCACCAATAATCTTTTGTTGGTCATTTCCGCGGAAGTTAAAGCGAGAACAGTAAGCGCGAGCTGGGATCTCAAAATTATTGATTTTGATGATGTCAGCGCCTTCAGAAATTTCTTGGAAAACAGTTTTTGTGTCATCCATAGAATCACGGAACTGGTCAACAGAGGCTAGCTTAACGGTCTCACCTAAATCAATTGTACCTGAATCAGGGGTTTCAGTACCGCTTAGCATTTTGAATAGTGTTGATTTACCCGCACCATTGGCACCGATAATACCAACAATAGCCCCTTTAGGCATGCTGAATGATAAGTCATCAATTAGAACACGGTCACCAAACGATTTAGTTAGGTTATTTACTTCAAGAACTTTGTCACCTAAACGCTCACCTGGCGGAATGAAAAGTTCGTTCGTTTCATTACGTTTTTGGTGATCAGTATTCTGAAGCTCTTCAAAACGAGCCATACGAGCTTTTGATTTCGCTTGACGACCTTTCGGATTTTGACGAACCCATTCTAATTCTTTTTCAATCGTTTTTTGACGAGCATTTTCTTTTGATGATTCTTGCTTTAGACGGTCATCTTTCTGTTCAAGCCAAGACGTATAGTTACCTTCCCATGGGATACCTTCACCACGGTCAAGCTCTAGGATCCAACCTGCTGCATTATCTAGGAAATAACGGTCATGGGTAATCGCCACAACAGTACCAGAATAATCAACAAGGAAATGCTCAAGCCAAGCCACTGATTCAGCATCAAGGTGGTTGGTTGGTTCATCAAGAAGTAGCATGTCTGGTTTTTCAAGTAGAAGACGACAGATAGCAACACGACGACGTTCACCACCTGATAGAAATTCAACTTTTGCATCCCACTCAGGAAGACGTAATGCATCAGCAGCACGTTCAAGCGCATTATCAAGGTTATGCCCATCTTTTGCTTGAATTAAGGCTTCAAGTTCGCCTTGCTCTTTAGCAAGTGCATCAAAATCAGCGCCTTCTTCAGCGTAAGCGGCATAAACTGCATCTAATCGAGTTAGTGCTCCAGCTACATCAGAAACAGCTTCTTCAACGATTTCACGAACTGTTTTTGATTCGTCTAAAACGGGTTCTTGTGGTAGATAACCAACTTTTAATCCAGCTTGTGGACGAGCTTCGCCATCAATATCAGTATCTAAACCTGCCATAATGCGAAGTAGTGTTGATTTACCTGAACCATTTAGGCCAAGAACACCGATTTTTGCACCAGGGAAGAAGCTAAGAGAAATGTCTTTCAGGATTTGTCTTTTAGGAGGAACAATTTTGCTCACTCGTGACATTGTATATACGTATTCAGCCATAATCACTTATTATTAAGGTAGGTTAACGGAAATATAATTTTACTATTTATGATACATAGTTTAACACTCATTCTTGCAGTTACTAGGGTAATATAGGCAAACTAAAAGAAGAATGTAGAGAGTTGTTTAACTCTGTCTCATATCAGAGTGTTAATAAAAAGGTTGGAACGTTAGGTGGTTAAAGAGTCGATGAAATACACACAACAAAAATTAGGGATGATCGCGGTGTTGTGCGTTGGAATGAGTGCACATTCTGCTGAGGCATTGTCGATAGATGAATCACGAATTCAATATCAAGAAGCAAAGGAGTTGCTTAAAGATAAAAAATTTGATGCATATGAAAAAGTTAGAGCAAATTTAGTTGATTATCCATTAGTACCTTATTTAGATTATCGTCAACTTCGGATGGATTTAAATGCAAAAACGCCTGATGATATTCGTTTGTTTCGGCATGAGAACAATACATTAGCTTTTGGTAACTCTTTAGATTATCAATATTTAGTGATGTTGGGTTTGAATGAGCGCTGGGCTGAATTTGTAGATTACTTTCCACAAGAACCAAGTAGTCAGAATTTACAATGCTATTATTATCAAGCAAAAAATGAACTTGGTGATAAAACTACAGCATGGAAAGGAGCTGAAAAGCTATGGTTAACAGGAAGTTCTGTTACATATGAATGTGATGACTTATTTACTGCTTGGTCTGATGCGGAAAAACTCACTGATGATTTAATCCTTAGGCGTATGCTTTTAGTTTATAAAGCTCGCAATAGTGAGTTGTTTGCTTATTTAGAAAAAATGCTAAAAGGGAATGAATCGAAAGAAAAAGCGAGGCAATTAATTACACTTTATAACAATCCTGATTCACTAGGCACCTATGCAAAAAAGAACAAAGTATCAGACTTCTCTAAAGCACTCACTTTTCTTTCGATGAAGAGAGAAGCGAGAAAAAACCCAACAAAAGCAATTAAACTACTGCCAAGTATTGCGAAACAGCAGAAGTATACACAAGATGAACTGGTAGAAATAAAGCACCGAATTATCAGTACGATAATGTCAACAAAATCTGAAACCTTAGCTAAATGGCGTGATTCAGAATTGTCTAAATATCCTAAAGATTCTTTTGTTGAACGTCGTATCCGTGTGGCGATCCGTGCTGCTAATTGGGATGACGTTAGCCTCTGGATTAATTTATTAAGTTTGGAAAGTAAGCAGTCTTTACGTTGGCAATTTTGGCAAGCTCGAATTGAGAGCAAAAAGGGTGAGCATAAAAAAGCAGAGCAGAGATTACATAAATTATTAGGACAACGTAATTTTTATAGTGTGGCAGCAGCAAATATTTTAGGTAAACCTATTACTTATAAAATGAGTCCTGCCCCTACAAATATAAAAGCGGTGATGACTAAGTATAAAGTGGAATTAGCAAGAATTAAAGAATTGATTGTGATAGATGAAATATCTACTGCAAAAAGTGAATGGGCGTATTTACTGAATCGTTCATCTAGACAAGAAGTCAAAGAGTTAGCGAGTTATGCGGCTAAGCATCGGTGGCATCATTTTACTGTATTAGCAACAATTAAAGGGAAAATGTGGGGGCATTTAAGTTTACGTTTTCCTATTGCACATCAATGGTGGTTTAGTCATTACAGTAAAAATCTGGGAATAGATAAAATAACCTTGATGTCTTTATCACGACAAGAAAGTGGGCTATATGCAGAGGCTAAATCACCAGTTGGTGCTCGTGGTCTAATGCAAATTATGCCAGCAACAGCTAAATATACTGCGAAGAAAATTGATTATAATAAATACAAAGGTGTTGATAGCCTTAATGATGTAGATGTAAATATTCATATTGGCTCAAATTATCTTAAAGGTTTGTTAGATGATTATGAAGGAAATCGGATTTTTGCTTTAGCAGGATACAATGCTGGTCCACATCGAGTAAAACGATGGAGAGCGGTATCAGACGAAAAATTAGATGTTTATGCTTTTATTGAAGCTATTCCTTTTAAGGAAACACGAGGCTATGTGCAAAACATTCTGATGTTTGAAACTTATTACCGTAGCTTACTTGGAGAGAAGGGAACTTTTCTATCTGAGAAAGAGCTGAATTTAGAGTATTAATTATTTGGGATTGACTATAAAGTAGGGGGCTTAGTGCTCCCTTTTTTTATTATTGTAATGAGGATTTTATGTCAGGTTCAGCAAAATATTCAGATTGGTCGCAAGTGATGGCATTGATAGCAAATGCAGCAGAGCAAGATAAGCATCAATCTTTATTGACTATGTTGATGACCCCTGATGAGCGTGAGGCATTAATTGCTCGAGTAAATATTTGTCATGAGTTATTGCAAGGTGAACTAAGCCAAAGACAGATTAGTCAGTTATTGGGTGTAGGTATCGCCACTATAACTCGAGGCTCTAATGAATTGAAAAGCCATTCACACGATGAGAAAGAATGGCTTATGGAATTACTACAACAAAGTGCTAAAAGCGTTCAGGGTGAAGAAAAGGAATAAGCGCTAAGATCAACGCTTGTTGATATACTGAGCTTCTCGTTAAAAGGTTATTGGTTAATAGGCCAATAGCCCCGCCTTTCTGTTTTATATTGTCAGTATTAAATTGTTCATCCATTACATCACCGAGTTCTTTACCTTGTTTTACGGCAGCGATGACAGTTGGTGGGAGGGGTAAGCTAGAAGAGCGAGATTCACCCATTTTCTTGTTATTATCGATAATCATCCAAGCGAACGTTGAGTCTTTTTCTATTCCTGCCTCTAAGCCAACATAGTAACTTGCGTTTGGATATTGTGTCTTAGCATTATTAACACGGTTGATTGCTCCTTGTTTTGTTTCAAAGCAACTCATAGGTTGGTCTGGAACACCACTATCAACTGATACGCCTTCAAAAATAAAATTCACAGTAGGAAATACTTGAGAAAATGCCTCCTCAACAGCCTTTATTTTGGCAGGATTGAGTGAAGATACGATAACTTTACTTTTCATATGACGATTGAAACTCCTGATGCCAGTTGACTAATTCAGATAGATTCATTGGCTTACCAAAATGGTAACCTTGATAATAATCACATCCAAATTCATTTAGCCATACTACCATAGATTCATCTTCAATCCCTTCTGCGGTAACTAACATATCTTGGGAATAGCACAATTCAATTAAAGGTTTTATCACTTGCTGTTTATTAGAATCGACTAGGGTTTTTAGGAACCAGCGGTCGAATTTTATTTTGTGAACGGGGTGTTGAACCAATTGAGTTATAGAGGTAAAACCAGAACCAAAATCATCAAGTGCTAGCTGAAATCCATGCTGATTTAAGGTTGTTAGTAGTGCATCTTGAGTGTGATTACCTTCAAAAGTCTCAGTGATTTCAAATTCAATTTTCTCTGGGGGGATCTTATATTTATCAGTAAGCTCAATAATGAAATCCGATAGTTCATTAGATCCTAGTTGAGCGGAAGATAGATTCAATTACACCTGGATATTACTCCCTATTAGTGCCGTTAATTCTGCGTATTGTATGAAGGTTTGTTCAATGACCCAGCGGTCGACTTTATCATATAACCCATTTTGCTCGGCAATGGGAATAAACTCATCGGGGCCAATAAATCCCAATTCTGGAGAGATCCATCTCAGTAACACTTCTACGCCAACTAAAGAGTGGCTTTTCGCTGAAATAATGGGCATAAATACTAAAAAGAATTCATTAGAAAAATGAGTATTACGAAGTTCTTTTTCTATGGCACGGTGGCGTTGAACTTTTTTATCCAGCTCTTTTGAATAATAAGAATATTGATTTTTTCCATTTTGTTTTGACTGGTACATGGCGGCATCTGCATGGCTTGTTAGATCATCTACGGAATGCCCATCTTGAGGGTATTTGGCAATCCCAATACTACTACTTACAGGGAAAGTACCTTGTTCAAACGTAAATCCATCCTTAAATAGACTAAGGATATGCATGGAGATTATTTGAGCATGGTCATGATGAATTTGGTCATTTAGCAATACGATCGCAAATTCATCACCTGATAAGCGTGAGAATAGAGACGAGCTTCCATGGGTTCTATCATGTTCAGTAATTAGTAATGACAGTTGGTCAGAAAATGCACATAGCATAGCATCTCCGGTAGAGTGACCAAATTTATCATTAATGTATTTAAAATTATCTAAATCAATATAAATGATAGCTAGCTCATGACTATCAAGTCGATGAGAAGATAAGAGATGGTTTATCCGCTGATTAAATTTGTACCTATTTGGTAATTTAGTCAATTGATCTTCTTCAGATACTTTTTTAGTAATTAAATAGTTATCACTAATTTCTTTATATAAATGATGGAATTTTCGAGATAGTCGACCTATTTCATCGTTAGTTGATAAATAAGTTATATTGGAATTTTCTGTACTATCAATCTTTTCTAATTCGCGATCGAGTCGTGTTATTGGTGAGATTAGAAAGCGTTGAATTAGGACGATAAGAAGGATAGTTGATCCTAACGTCATCGCAAGAAAAGTACTGGCTAAGGAAAACAATAATTGATTTTTTTTATCAATCAGGAAATCATCATTGGCAGATATTGATGCGTATAATTGTGGGGCTAATTTCGATGACATAGAAAAAGGGGGCTTTTTTTCTATGGGGTTTGTCGAAAGAATAACTTTAGCGTTGAAATACTGTTCAATGTATGTTTTTTGTCTATAAAAAATATTGGCATCAATAGAGACGACTATCGCGATAGTATTTTTTAAATGGTGTTTCAAAGGTATGGTTAACGTTCTGGTGTCTAATAGCTTATATTTTACCAGTAATGCATTGTATGTATTGGCTTTAGTTTCAATATATTGGGTTGCTTGAATATGTCCACTTTGGATCTGAGAGCGAACGAAATCAGTTTGATTTAATGAAATTTCAGCAAAGGGATCTAAGCTGTTTTCATAATAAAGCTGAACCTCTAGCTTTGAAGAGAGCAGAGCGAAAGAGGCAAATTGAGCATCTGTCGGCTTTAACTGATCGAGCGCATCTTCTAAAGACTCAGCGAGAGCAACTTCTCTATATTGATCGCTACGGTCTTCAAAATAGTTATGTATTGAATTGCTTTGGCTTAATGCGTATAGATAGCTATCAATAAAGCGAATACGGTTAGCGTAGACTATCGACAATTCAGACATGTTTCGCTCTAACTGTTGCTGCTCAGAGTGAACTAAATCTTGAACTTGACCTTTATAGATCAGATAGGTTCCAATGCCATAAATAGCAATGATGACAGGAATTATAAGTGTAATGACGCGTTTATTTAGATTCATGCTGCTTTAAAATTGTTCGCAACATTCGACTGCGAATTTGGTTTTGTTTATGATCTAATGAGATATTAAATGTACTGTTGTTAATGATCTCTTGAGGTGGAAAAAGAGTGTTGTCGTTAGTAAACTCTTTTGGCATTTGTTTTATTGCGCTTAAGTTTGGTGTGGCAACTTCCACATACAATGTATTCAGTGCTGCGATATCTGGACGACTTAAAAACTCAATTAACTGCCTTGCTTCTTTTTTATGTTTAGAGTGCTCCATGACAGTTAAGCAATCGACCCAGAGCTGGGTTCCTTCTTTTGGGATCGTGTAGCCCCACTCATACTCTCCCTTTTCAGATAAGTAATACTGATCACCACTGTAGGATAATGCAATGTAAAGTTCATTATCCGTCGCAGAAGATTCAATAAATGTTAAAGGGTATTCGAAGGTTAAAATATCTGAAATATTCGAGATAATATATGTGAACGTTGTTTTTAATACCTCTTTTTCATCTGCATCAATAGGCTATCCTTTTGCCAATAAGTAAGGCATGAAGGTTTCAATTAATGAGTTAGTTAAACCAATATGACCACGGATATTGTCAGCAGGCTCAGTAATACTTGTCCATGATGTCGGGGGCGTTGGAAATTTATCTTTTCTATAGACTAATCCTACTGTTCCCCAAAAATAGGGAATGGAATGAGTACCACAAGCATTTAGCCAGCGTTTATCCATATCACTTCTGTGATTTAATGTTGATAGGTCACTAATTATATTGTTTTCTTTTAGCTCCTGCTGTGAAGCACTATCAATCACCACAATATCAATATTACTTGTTTTTCTTTGATATAGGATTTTGTCACGTTGATTATCACTATCAATGAAGACTTTATCGAGTTCAATGCCTGTTTTATTTACCCAAATTTCTTCTACTTCAGGTGCAATACTGCCCTCCCAAAGTAAAAGAGTAAGCGATGAGTTTTGCTTGCTGGAAGCTATAGCACTAGATGCTAAGCTTAAAGACAGTAAGGCAAAAGTACTGAGAGTTATAAGTTGCATCTTAATTATTTTTTTCATGATATTTAATTATCGACTCTGTAATTCGCTTTCGGATGTATTTGTTATTTACGTCTTCGTAGGTATATTCTTGGCTTAAATTCATGACCTTACTTGTTGGTAGGGAAGCTCCCCAGTTATCGTTAAGCAGAAGTAATTGTTTTGATACGCTAGCGTTTGTTGGGTTGTTTTTTAGATCTAATGTATTTAGTAAGGCAATGTCTGGGCGTTGTAAAAAATTAATAAAGCGAAAAGCCAGCTCTTTATTTTTTGAGCTTTCTAACACAGATAAACAATCAACCCACACAATGGTCCCTTCTTTTGGAGTAATGAATTTCCAATCAGAAAAAGAGGACTTCTTATTCAGCGTTTCTTCATCTCCACTATAAGCCATTGTAATATAAATATTATTATCATTAGGATTCCCTATAAAATAGCTTATCGGATAATTGTAAGAATGAACAAATTTTGATTGTTGTTTTAATTCGTTATAAATGTCTTTGAGGGTATGTGTCGTTACAGTTGAAATGGAGGCATTACGGATAAACAGGGATGGAAGCAGTAAATCAGAGGTATCGTCCATCATCATTATACGGCTGTATAATTCGTCGTTAGGATATAAAATATTTTTCCAAGAGGTAGGGGGAGCTATTTTTGAACTTCGGTATGCTAGCCCTAATGCTCCCCAGAAGTAAGGAATGCTATTGTCTGAACATTGGTTAAGCCAGAGTTCTTCTATGTACTTACTGTTTGATATTGTCCCAGGAGACCAAGAAGCCAACATTTTTTGTTTCATGAAGTGATGACCACTGACTTCGTCAATAATCACAATATCAATACCTGCGCCGGTATTGAGGATATGATCTCTTTTCTCATCATTATCAAAGAGAACCTGTTCAATTTTCACACCAGTTTCGAGGTACCATTTATCAATTACTTGTTGTGATAAATAATCTTCCCAGTTCAATATAGTTAATGTTTTTTCTGTAGGCAGGGCAAAGCAATTAGAGCTAAATAACGTCAATAGGTAGAGTAGTTTAATTAGCGTATTTTTTATCATATAGGGCCTACATAGAAGTAAATGCAGGCCTATTTTACAGAATGACGAACCAATAACAACCGTTGTGTCGTTAGTTTAATTGAGGGATATCTGTAGGGGTTACATTTTCAATTGGATAGCAGCCTAACACTTTTAAATATTGAGTTATAGATGTTAGCTCTTCAATTGCAGCACTCATTGCCTCTGATTTTAGATGGGCTTGTAAATCAATATAAAACATCTCTTCCCAAGGATTTCCCATAATAGGGCGAGATTCTAATTTACTCATATTAATTCCGTATTTACGTAGAACTAATAGGGATTCAACCAGAGAGCCAGCATCTTGGGATGTTGACATAATTAATGTTGTTTTCGCTGGAATTTGTTCTGAAACATCAACGGGCTTTCTTGCGACAACAATAAAGCGAGTTTGATTATCAGTTTGATTTGAAATATTAGTAATTAAGGATTGGAGACCATAAAGTTTACCACTGTCAGAGTTACCGATAGCTGCAACATGTGGTGAATTGATGTCTTTTACAGCAATCATGGCATCAGCAGTACTTGAGCATGAAACTAATTCGACATTCTCTAGACGGTGTAAAAACTCGCTGCACTGTTCATGAGGTTGTGGGTGAGAATAAAGTGTCGTAATTGATTCTAGAGTCGTATCTGTGGTGGTTAATAAGCAGTGATCAATTTGCTGAGTGAGCTCACCGACAATGTATAAACTGGTGTGCTGCAGAAGATCGTATACTTCATTTATGGAACCTGAACTGGTGTTTTCAATTGGTAAGACACCATAATCAGCATGACCAGATTCAACAGTTTTTATGACCTCTCTAAAGTTTTTACAGCCTAATTCTGCTAATTCTGTATTTTTCTTACTGAAGTAACGACGGCTAGCTAAATTAGAATACGATCCTTTTGAACCTAGGTAAGCAACTCTTGCTACTGGTTTTCTGCTTAATTCTGGATTGGTTAGGTTCTGAAAGTATTCTTGTTGTAATAAAACCGAATCTTCAATAATTGTGTGGAATAGTTGAGTTATATAGTAAGCATCAAGATCAAATGCTTTGCCATTCTTGATTAATTTAACAAGTAGTTGTTGTTCACGTTTGGGGTCTCGGACAGGTTTTGCGGTTTGAACTTTACTCTTAGCAACTTCAAGGCTGAGTTTACGGCGCTCAGAAAAAAGAGTTAATAATTCATTATCAAGATCATTGAGGCGTAAACGAATTTCATCAAGAGAATAGCGGGTATCAGTCATGAATATGCAAACCTAGTAAATTAAGAGTTAATTCACAATAAGGAATAGCTAAGTTTGCGTCAAGAAAAAACAGCGCTCAAATGAGCGCTGTTTCAGAAAATGTTGAGTTGACTATTTGACTACTGTTCGTATTCCTCTTCTAGATCAACTTCTGGCTCTTCAATTACAGGTGCTTGGGCATGTGTTGCACGACGAGCTTCGCCTTTATGTTGCAGTTTATCTAGTTGGCGTTCTAGTTTTTGATACATTTCTCTAATTGCACCAAATAGGTCTTCTTGTTCTGCTGATGCTGCAACTTTACCACCAGCGATAGTCGCCTGTGCTTCTACCTTGTGTTTACCATTTGCGCGTTTCGTAACGCTAGCGTGACGTCCAATAATGTCTAGATTTCTTTTTTCTTCTAGTTTTTTAAATTTCCCTTCAATACGTTCACGGATGCCTGGAGTGATGTCGATGTTGTTACCAGTGATTTCTACTTTCATATGATTTTCCTCTCTCTTGCCCCGTTTGGCATGTATTCAGATTACGGATTCAGCAGTAAAATAAAGTGATCTACATCACTATTCTTAATAGTGTTCGTAATTAGATATGTTGATGTGATCTCAAACAAACCCTGAGAATTTTTTTTGAAAAAAAACTTGATGAATTGGGTAAAATAGGTAGATTGGAAGGATTGATTACTGAAAACATTCGTTTTTAGGGACTAAGTTCAACTTGCTGTTTTCAATGGCTATTTTTTAATCTCCCATGTTTTGTGAGTTTGAACATCCTTTATATAAATCTCAGATATAAAAAAGCCGTGCCTTAATGATAAGGTGAAGTGACCCCGTTAAGTTGGACATTTTAGTTAAGCGGCTTGTAAGGCCTGGTTTCGATATTCTATCGGAGTCAGGCCTTTTAGTTTTACCTTAATCCGCTTCGTATTGTAATACTCGATATATTCTTCGATCTTTTCTATTAACTCATCTGCATCCTTGAAGATGTATCCATGATACATTTCAGTTTTAAGTAAACCAAAGAAATTTTCAGCTACTGCATTATCTAAGCAGTTTCCTTTTCTAGACATACTTTGTTGAAGCCTATGCTTTACAAGTTCCTGTTGATAAGTCTTATGTCGATATTGCCAACCTTGATCACTGTGTAAAATTGGCTTCGAGCCCTTACTTAGTTTGCCTATTGCTTCTTTAAGCATATCCGTGACTAGCGGTAAACGTGCATTCTTTGTCACTTTATAAGCGATAACTTCTTGATTGAATAAATCAACCACTGGCGATAGGTAAACTTTTTGTCCGTTAACTTTAAATTCTGTTACATCGGTTACCCATTTCTCATCTGGTTTCGTAGCACTAAAATCCCTTTCAAGTACATTTGGGACTGATTTACCCACCTCTCCTCGATAAGAACGATATTTTTTGGGTCTTACTATAGATTTTAGGTTTAGTTGCGCCATCAGCCTTTGTACTGTTTTATGATTCAGCTCTACACCTTTTCTTCGCATAGCTAAATGGATCCGTCGATAGCCATAACGTCCTTTATGTTCATGGTAGATAGACTCAATCATCTCTAACTCATGCTCATAAGTATCAGGCCTTCTACTTATTTGAGCCTGATAATAGAAGACACTTTTTGCCAAACTGGTGATACGAAGTAAATATTTTAAAGGGTAATTAGCTTTGAGAGCTAAAACAATTAACGCTTTTTCTTTGTTTGTTGGCGTTTTTTCTGTTTCAGCTCTTCGAACTTTTTTAGAACAGCATTCTCTGTTCGTAAATAACTTAACTCTTCTCTTAGCTCTTCAATGGTCATTTCGTCATCTGATTTTTGTGTAGTATTGGATAATAATTTCATTGAAGGCCTTCCTATATTACTATTCTTGAGTCCCTTAAACCCCGCTTCATTATATGTTTTAAGCCAGACTGATAGCGTGCCAGGGGAGGATAAGTTTAATACTGCACTAGTGTGAGTGAGAGACCAACTGTTAGTCCACATTAATTTCAATGCTTGTAATTTTGTTTTGGCATTATCGGCATGTGTAGTTGGTAAAAATGAGTTTTTACCATGGATAGAAAATACTTGAGTCCAATATCGTATCTGACGAGCAGATATCGAATATTCTTTAGATAATTGAATTGATGTACGACTAACTAAGCACTGCTTAGCAATAATTAGTTTTAGCTCACGACTATATTTGGACATAAAAAAGACCCTCAGTAATTGGTTGTCCAATTATTGGGGGTCAGTTCAAGGCACGGCTTTTTGCTTTTCGGCATATATTCTATTGAGGATTCAATGCAATAAGCTCTTCTGTTCGAGCGATAGCATCTTCTAATTTTAATTCTTTATATGCAGCTAGCATGATTGTTAATGATTTTCTGGCAGCTTCTGTATCAGGGTAAGTTCGTTGTAGATCTTGGCTACGGTTGATCGCGGAAATCCATGCTTCTCGACGTAGATAAAAATCCGCAGTAGCTAATTCATATTCAGCTAAACGATTTTTTAATGAAAATAGGCGAGTTTGAGCATCTTCAGCATAAAGGCTATCAGGATAACGATCGAGTAAGCGTTTAAAATCTTTAAATGCAGCACGTGCTGGTTCTGGGTCTCGATCCGAGCGATCTACTCGAAATAAATCGTGCATAAAGCTACGGTCTTGAGCCATATGCGTTAATCCACGCATATACAGTACCCAGTCAGCTTTTGGGTGTACGGGGTTTAGGCGGTTAAAACGTTCAATGGTTGCTAAACCTAAAGCTAAGTCATCACTTTTGTAATATACATAGATAAGATCAAGTTGGACTTGTTCGGAATAGGCTCCGAAAGGATAACGAGAATCTAATGCTTCAAGACGTTCTATCGCACTTGTCCAATTACCAGCCTGTAAAGATACTTGAGCTTGAGAATATAATTCTGATGGTGGGATATCAGGGATAACATCATCACTGCTTGAGCAACCAACCAGCAAAGATACGGCTAATAATGAAGAAAGAGTTAAGCGTTTCATGCTTGAAAATGATCCTTGACTAAAAAAACTGAAGTTATCCATTACGAAATGCCTCGTTAACAGATACAATGGTAGATAGTTTATTTCACTTACAGTGTTGATGATACCAAATATGATATATTTGTTTGGTATTAGTACCACTAAATTTAAAAAAGTTCGGTATGGCACAACAAATAGAGTTAACAAGCACAGTAAAAGATAGCCAATTGGGTCAACGCTTGGATCAAGCAGCGGCTGAATTATTTTCGGATTTTTCTCGTTCACGCATTAAAGAATGGCTATTGGCGGGTAAAATCACCGTTAATGGTGAAGTGATCACCAAAGCTCGTTTAAAAATGATGGGTGGTGAAGAGATTATCGTTAAAGCGGAATTAGAAGATGAAGAGCGTTGGTTAGCCCAAGATATCCCTCTTGATATCGTTTATGAAGATGATGATTTATTAGTTATTAATAAACCTCGTGGCTTCGTGGTGCATCCTGGTGCAGGAACACCGGACGGTACAGTATTAAACGCCTTATTATTCCATTACCCAAGCATTGCTGAAGTACCTCGTGCAGGTATTGTCCACCGTTTGGATAAAGATACTACGGGTCTAATGGTCGTTGCGAAAACAGTACCGGCTCAAACTCGTTTAGTTCGAGCGCTTCAAAAACGTAAGATCACTCGTGAATATGAAGCGATAGTATTAGGGCGTATGACGGCTGGCGGAATGATTGAAAAACCAATCGGCCGTCACCCACAAAAACGTACGCTAATGGCAGTACATGAATTAGGTAAAGATGCTGTAACGCATTACCGTGTAGCTGAGCATTTCCGTATTCATACTCGTTTACGTTTACGTCTTGAAACTGGTCGTACTCACCAAATTCGTGTGCACATGTCTTATCTTCAACATCCATTAGTGGGTGATACCGCTTATGGTGGCCGTGCCCGTATCCCTAAAGGGGCGTCACAAGAGTTGATCGATATGATACGTGGTTTTGACCGCCAAGCCCTGCACGCTGCGATGCTACGCTTTGATCATCCAGTGACTGGCGAAGTAATGGAATTCCATGCGCCAATTCCTGATGATATTATTGCTCTAGCCCAAGCATTACGTGACGATGAACGTCTGTTGCATGAGGATGAGTATTAAATGTCACAGCTGTTACCAACATGGTCTGCGCCTAAAAATATTAACGTAGTTAGTACGACTCGTTTAGGTGGTGTTTCTAAAGCACCATTTTCGAGTTTAAATTTAGGTGATCATGTTGGTGACAACCATAATGATGTTGTGCTCAATCGTGAAAAACTGATTACGTTGGCGCAGTTACCCACTGAACCAACGTGGTTAAATCAGATCCATTCAACTAAAGTAGTCACTCTTCCTTACATAGATCCAATTAATCCGCCTTCTGTCGATGCCGCTTATACGAATAAAGCAAATCAGGTTTGTTGTGTAATGACTGCTGATTGTTTACCTGTTGTTATTTGTAATAGGGAAGGAACCGAAGTTGCTGCCGTTCATGCTGGATGGCGTGGTCTTCTTGATGGTATTTTAGAAAATACAGTTAAGCATTTTTCTTCCAGTGATCTTATTGCATGGTGTGGACCTGCTATTGGTCCTACGGTATTTGAAGTCGGTGATGACGTTAAGCAACAGTTTTGTGAGAAAGACCCCCAAGCAGAAAAAGCGTTTATTCCAACAGGCCATTCTGGCAAATACTTCGCTGATTTAGATTTACTTGCAACCCAACGTTTAAATTGTGTTGGGGTTAATGATGTTTTTTATTCCAATCTTTGTACTTATTCAAATACAGACCAATTTTTTTCATATAGAAAAGAAGGAAAAACAGGTCGGCAAGCAACTTTAATTTGGTTTGAATAATCTTCTTTATATTCCCTTCTATTAGTTGATTTTTACCGCAATACACCCCATTTAATGAGTAACAGTACATTAGTTACTTTTCTTCTGTAGGAGAGGGTTATGCGTTTAGACCGATTTACCAGTAAATTTCAAGTTGCCATTTCAGATGCTCAATCGCTAGCATTAGGTCAAGATCATCAATACATAGAACCAACACATCTTATGGTAGCTTTATTGAATCAAGATGGTAGTACTATCAGACCATTACTGACATTACTCAATATTGACGTAACCCAACTTCGTTCTAAATTATCAGAGATTTTAGATAAAGCACCTAAAGTTATGGGTATTGGTGGTGACGTACAATTGTCATCTAATATGGGTGTTATTTTTAATTTATGTGACAAAATTGCGCAAAAGCGTAAAGATGCCTACATATCTTCTGAAATATTCATGCTAGCAGCTATCGAAGATAAAGGTCCACTAGGGCACTTATTCAGAGAGTTTGGACTGACAGAAGCTAAAATTTCAAAATCCATTGATGAAATCCGTGGTGGCGAGAAAGTTAATGATCAAAATGCAGAAGAAAAACGTCAAGCATTAGAGAAGTTTACTGTAGATCTAACCGAGCGTGCAGAGCAAGGAAAGTTGGATCCAGTTATTGGACGTGACGATGAAATTCGCAGAACAATTCAAGTTCTTCAAAGACGAACTAAAAATAACCCTGTTATTATTGGTCAACCAGGTGTCGGTAAAACGGCAATTGTAGAAGGGCTAGCTCAACGAATCATTAACGGTGAAGTGCCTGAAGGTTTAAAGCATAAAAGAGTACTGTCTTTAGATATAGGTTCATTGGTTGCGGGTGCTAAGTTTCGTGGTGAGTTTGAAGAGCGTTTAAAAGCTGTTTTAAATGAATTAGCAAAAGAAGAAGGTAACGTCATTCTCTTTATTGACGAAGTTCATACAATGGTCGGCGCTGGTAAAGGTGAAGGATCAATGGATGCTGGAAATATGCTTAAACCGGCATTAGCTCGTGGTGATTTGCATTGTGTTGGTGCTACGACACTGGATGAATACCGTCAATACATAGAAAAAGATCCTGCATTAGAGAGACGCTTTCAAAAAGTCATTGTTGATGAGCCAACGGTAGAAGATACGATTGCAATATTACGTGGTTTAAAAGAACGTTACGAAATCCACCATCATGTTGAAATTACTGATCCTGCAATTGTAGCAGCAGCAACGTTGTCTCATCGTTATATATCTGACAGGCAATTACCAGATAAGGCTATTGATTTGATCGATGAAGCGGCATCGAGTATTCGAATGGAAATCGATTCTAAGCCTGAATCACTTGATAAGCTTGAGCGTAAAATAATTCAATTAAAAATAGAGCAGCAAGCCTTAGTTAAAGAGAGTGATGATGCTAGCTTAAAGCGTTTAGATTCTCTCAATCTTGAATTAAGAGAAAAAGAGCGTGATTATTCTGAGCTGGAAGAAGTTTGGAAGGCAGAAAAAGCAGCGCTTTCAGGAACTCAACATATAAAAACAGAATTAGATACAGCAAGAAGTAATATGGATATTGCTAGACGTGCTGGTGATTTAAGTCGTATGTCAGAATTGCAATATGGGCGTATTCCAGAATTAGAAAAACAATTGGATCTTGCAGCTCAAGCTGAAATGCAAGAGATGAGTTTATTAAAGAATAAAGTAACCGACAGTGAAATCGCTGAAGTACTGTCTCGTCAAACCGGTATTCCTGTCAATAAAATGCTAGAAGGTGAAAGGGATAAGCTATTAAAGATGGAAGAAGAGCTTCACCACCGAGTTATAGGACAAGCAGAAGCGGTTGAAGCGGTATCGAATGCCATTCGACGTAGTAGAGCTGGGCTTTCTGATCCTAACCGTCCAATTGGTTCTTTTTTATTTTTGGGGCCAACAGGTGTTGGTAAAACGGAATTATGCAAATCTTTAGCAAACTTTATGTTTGATAGTGAAGATGCGATGGTTCGAATTGATATGTCTGAGTTTATGGAGAAACATTCAGTCGCTAGATTAGTTGGTGCTCCTCCCGGTTATGTTGGTTATGAAGAGGGAGGCTATTTAACCGAAGCGGTTAGACGTAAGCCTTATTCTGTTTTATTACTTGATGAAGTAGAAAAAGCGCATCCAGATGTATTTAATATTTTATTACAGGTTTTAGATGACGGACGATTAACTGATGGACAAGGTCGTACCGTTGATTTCAAAAATACCGTTATTATCATGACGTCGAATTTAGGCTCTGACAAAATCCAGCAACATTTTGGTGATTTGGATTATGAAGGTATTAAAGCATTAGTAATGGAAGTGGTTGGTCAACATTTTAGACCAGAGTTTTTAAACCGAGTCGATGAAACTGTTGTTTTCCACCCGTTAGGCCAAGAGAACATTAAGAATATTGCTTCTATTCAGTTACAACGTTTAGAGAAACGGTTAAATGAAAAAGACTATCAATTAGAAATATCTAATGAAGCTCTAGATTTAATTGCAGAAGCAGGGTTTGATCCTGTTTATGGTGCAAGACCATTAAAACGAGCGATTCAGACTTATATAGAGAACCCTTTAGCTCAAGATATTTTAAGTGGTAAATTAAGAACAGGTGAAGTGATTAAGTTAAAGGTAAAAGATAATCAGCTTATTGCCACTCAAAATGATGACTTTTGATGTTAAAAAGCACTAGTTGAGTTAATTTTAACCACTCAAACAGATTTTAGGTGTTTTTACTAAAAAACCAGTTGCATGAAATAAAAGACTCTCTATAATGCCGCCTCACTGACACGGAGCTGATGAGTTAAATCAGAGCCAAGTATTCAGTGAGGTTTTTTTATTTATATTAGTATATTAAGTGCTTGACACTAATAATTAAGTAAGTATTATGACCATCCGCTTCAAGAGAAAGCCGAAAGGCTTTTAAATTTGAAGTTTGCTCTTTAAAAATTTGAAACCTATTAATCTGTGTGGGCACTTGTGAGTTGATAATCACTAGTTTGCTTTTACTTTTCGAAGTGAATTCAAACAAAAATAATCAATGAACTGAGTGACTACACAAAATTACTTTTATGTAAGAAATCAGTATTAATCATTGAGTCGGTTTTGTTTCTGCTGAAACAAACCAAAAAACTTTAATTGAAGAGTTTGATCATGGCTCAGATTGAACGCTGGCGGCAGGCCTAACACATGCAAGTCGAGCGGTAACAGAAATTAGCTTGCTAATTTGCTGACGAGCGGCGGACGGGTGAGTAATGCCTGGGAATATGCCTTAGTGTGGGGGATAACTATTGGAAACGATAGCTAATACCGCATAATGTCTTCGGACCAAAGAGGGGGATCTTCGGACCTCTCGCGCTAAGATTAGCCCAGGTGAGATTAGCTTGTTGGTGAGGTAAGAGCTCACCAAGGCGACGATCTCTAGCTGGTCTGAGAGGATGATCAGCCACACTGGAACTGAGACACGGTCCAGACTCCTACGGGAGGCAGCAGTGGGGAATATTGCACAATGGGCGAAAGCCTGATGCAGCCATGCCGCGTGTATGAAGAAGGCCTTCGGGTTGTAAAGTACTTTCAGTCGTGAGGAAGGGTGTGTAGTTAATAGCTGCATATCTTGACGTTAGCGACAGAAGAAGCACCGGCTAACTCCGTGCCAGCAGCCGCGGTAATACGGAGGGTGCGAGCGTTAATCGGAATTACTGGGCGTAAAGCGCATGCAGGTGGTTTGTTAAGTCAGATGTGAAAGCCCGGGGCTCAACCTCGGAACCGCATTTGAAACTGGCAAACTAGAGTGCTGTAGAGGGGGGTAGAATTTCAGGTGTAGCGGTGAAATGCGTAGAGATCTGAAGGAATACCAGTGGCGAAGGCGGCCCCCTGGACAGACACTGACACTCAGATGCGAAAGCGTGGGGAGCAAACAGGATTAGATACCCTGGTAGTCCACGCCGTAAACGATGTCTACTTGGAGGTTGTGGCCTTGAGCCGTGGCTTTCGGAGCTAACGCGTTAAGTAGACCGCCTGGGGAGTACGGTCGCAAGATTAAAACTCAAATGAATTGACGGGGGCCCGCACAAGCGGTGGAGCATGTGGTTTAATTCGATGCAACGCGAAGAACCTTACCTACTCTTGACATCCAGAGAATTCGCTAGAGATAGCTTAGTGCCTTCGGGAACTCTGAGACAGGTGCTGCATGGCTGTCGTCAGCTCGTGTTGTGAAATGTTGGGTTAAGTCCCGCAACGAGCGCAACCCTTATCCTTGTTTGCCAGCACGTAATGGTGGGAACTCCAGGGAGACTGCCGGTGATAAACCGGAGGAAGGTGGGGACGACGTCAAGTCATCATGGCCCTTACGAGTAGGGCTACACACGTGCTACAATGGCGCATACAGAGGGCTGCAAGCTAGCGATAGTGAGCGAATCCCAAAAAGTGCGTCGTAGTCCGGATCGGAGTCTGCAACTCGACTCCGTGAAGTCGGAATCGCTAGTAATCGTGAATCAGAATGTCACGGTGAATACGTTCCCGGGCCTTGTACACACCGCCCGTCACACCATGGGAGTGGGCTGCAAAAGAAGTGGGTAGTTTAACCTTCGGGAGGACGCTCACCACTTTGTGGTTCATGACTGGGGTGAAGTCGTAACAAGGTAGCCCTAGGGGAACCTGGGGCTGGATCACCTCCTTAAACGATAGATTACGATTTATGAGTGTTCACACAGATTAATAAGGTTTTAATTTAGAGTATCTTAGTGTCCCGTTCGTCTAGAGGCCTAGGACACCGCCCTTTCACGGCGGTAACAGGGGTTCGACTCCCCTACGGGATACCATCTTTAAACGTTCTTTTAGGCGATGCCTTTAAGAGTCTTTAAAAATGGTTACACGCATTAGCGTGAAATCGCTCTTTAACAATTTGGAAAGCTGACTGATTTAGCTTAATTTATTTTTACTTTTTAAAAAGTAAAACAAAACAGCTCAGGCTGTAATTAAGTTAAATCAAAATTTAAAAGTTCTTAATATCTTTTGTTTATCTTAGATAAACAAATTAAAAACACATTCAAGTGTTCTTGTATTTTGAATCCGGCGAAAAACCAGAACTCGCAATGACGAGTTCAACCTTGGTTGTTTATGCCATACGAAACCTCTTGGGGTTGTATGGTTAAGTGACTAAGCGTACACGGTGGATGCCTTGGCAGTCAGAGGCGATGAAAGACGTATTAACTTGCGATAAGCCCAGATTAGGTAGTAAAAACCTTTTGAGTCTGGGATTTCTGAATGGGGAAACCCACTAGCATAAGCTAGTATCGCTGCGTGAATACATAGCGCAGCGAGGCAAACCGGGAGAACTGAAACATCTAAGTACCCCGAGGAAGAGAAATCAACCGAGATCCCGAAAGTAGCGGCGAGCGAAATTGGGTTAGCCCTTAAGCTTTTAATGAGACAGGTGAAGCCTCTGGAAAGTGGCGCGATACAAGGTGATAGCCCTGTAACCGACATCTCATCATCAGTGAAAACGAGTAAGGCGGGACACGTGATATCCTGTCTGAATATGGGGGGACCATCCTCCAAGGCTAAATACTACTGACTGACCGATAGTGAACCAGTACCGTGAGGGAAAGGCGAAAAGAACCCCTGTGAGGGGAGTGAAATAGAACCTGAAACCGTGTACGTACAAGCAGTAGGAGCATACTTGTTATGTGACTGCGTACCTTTTGTATAATGGGTCAGCGACTTATATTCAGTGGCAAGGTTAACCGTTTAGGGGAGCCGTAGGGAAACCGAGTCTTAACTGGGCGTTCAGTCTCTGGATATAGACCCGAAACCAAGTGATCTAGCCATGGGCAGGTTGAAGATTGAGTAACATCAATTGGAGGACCGAACCGACTAATGTTGAAAAATTAGCGGATGACTTGTGGCTAGGGGTGAAAGGCCAATCAAACTTGGAGATAGCTGGTTCTCCCCGAAATCTATTTAGGTAGAGCCTCGGACGAATACTACTGGGGGTAGAGCACTGTTAAGGCTAGGGGGTCATCCCGACTTACCAACCCTTTGCAAACTCCGAATACCAGTAAGTACTATCCGGGAGACACACGGCGGGTGCTAACGTCCGTCGTGGAGAGGGAAACAACCCAGACCGCCAGCTAAGGTCCCAAAGTTATAGCTAAGTGGGAAACGATGTGGGAAGGCTCAGACAGCCAGGATGTTGGCTTAGAAGCAGCCATCATTTAAAGAAAGCGTAATAGCTCACTGGTCGAGTCGGCCTGCGCGGAAGATGTAACGGGGCTAAGCTATACACCGAAGCTGCGGCAGTGCCAATTTATTGTGCTGGGTAGGGGAGCGTTCTGTAAGCCGTCGAAGGTGTGCTGTAAGGCATGCTGGAGGTATCAGAAGTGCGAATGCTGACATGAGTAACGATAAAGGGGGTGAAAAACCCCCTCGCCGGAAGACCAAGGGTTCCTGTCCAACGTTAATCGGGGCAGGGTAAGTCGACCCCTAAGGCGAGGCTGAAAAGCGTAGTCGATGGGAAACGGGTTAATATTCCCGTACTTCTTATAATTGCGATGGGGGGACGGAGAAGGCTAGGTGGGCTTGGCGACGGTCGTCCAAGTTCAAGTGCGTAGGCTAAGAGTTTAGGTAAATCCGGACTCTTGTTAGGCTGAGACACGATGTCGAGCATCTACGGATGTGAAGCCATTGATGCCATGCTTCCAGGAAAAGCCTCTAAGCTTCAGATTATAAGGAATCGTACCCCAAACCGACACAGGTGGTCGAGTAGAGAATACTAAGGCGCTTGAGAGAACTCGGGTGAAGGAACTAGGCAAAATGGTACCGTAACTTCGGGAGAAGGTACGCTCCTAGCGGTGATGAGACTTGCTCTCTAAGCTGCCGGGAGTCGCAGATACCAGGTGGCTGCAACTGTTTATTAAAAACATAGCACTGTGCTAAATCGTAAGATGACGTATACGGTGTGACGCCTGCCCGGTGCTTGAAGGTTAATTGATGGGGTTAGACTTCGGTCGAAGCTCTTGATCGAAGCCCAAGTAAACGGCGGCCGTAACTATAACGGTCCTAAGGTAGCGAAATTCCTTGTCGGGTAAGTTCCGACCTGCACGAATGGCGTAATGATGGCCACGCTGTCTCCACCCGAGACTCAGTGAAATTGAAATCGCTGTGAAGATGCAGTGTACCCGCGGCTCGACGGAAAGACCCCGTGAACCTTTACTACAGCTTGGCACTGAACATTGACCCTACATGTGTAGGATAGGTGGGAGCCTTTGAAACCAGTACGCTAGTATTGGTGGAGGCAATCTTGAAATACCACCCTTGTATGCTTGATGTTCTAACGTTGGCCCCTTATCGGGGTTGCGGACAGTGCCTGGTGGGTAGTTTGACTGGGGCGGTCTCCTCCCAAAGAGTAACGGAGGAGCACGAAGGTGGGCTAAACACGGTTGGACATCGTGTGGTTAGTGCAATGGCATAAGCCCGCTTGACTGCGAGAATGACAATTCGAGCAGGTACGAAAGTAGGTCATAGTGATCCGGTGGTTCTGAATGGAAGGGCCATCGCTCAACGGATAAAAGGTACTCCGGGGATAACAGGCTGATACCGCCCAAGAGTTCATATCGACGGCGGTGTTTGGCACCTCGATGTCGGCTCATCACATCCTGGGGCTGAAGTCGGTCCCAAGGGTATGGCTGTTCGCCATTTAAAGTGGTACGCGAGCTGGGTTTAGAACGTCGTGAGACAGTTCGGTCCCTATCTGCCGTGGGCGTTGGATGATTGAAAGGGGCTGCTCCTAGTACGAGAGGACCGGAGTGGACGAACCTCTGGTGTTCGGGTTGTTACGCCAGTAGCATTGCCCGGTAGCTAAGTTCGGGATCGATAAACGCTGAAAGCATCTAAGCGTGAAGCGAGCCTTGAGATGAGTCATCCCTGATACTATACGTATCCTAAAGGGTTGTTGGAGACTACGACGTAGATAGGCAGGGTGTGTAAGTGCTGCGAGGCATTGAGCTAACCTGTACTAATTGCCCGTGAGGCTTAACCATACAACACCCAAGGGGTTTTGAACGGATTTAAAGTGACAAGAAACAGATTGAATGTGATTAAGAACACAATAGCGGCTTTCCAGATTATTATTTATCTCTTAGTGAGGTAGATAGAAAGAATTTGCTTGGCGACCATAGCGTTATGGACCCACCTGATCCCATGCCGAACTCAGAAGTGAAACGTAATAGCGCCGATGGTAGTGTGGGGTTTCCCCATGTGAGAGTAGGACATCGCCAGGCTTTAAATTAGTTTTTATCTTTTTAAAGATAAAAACAGAATAAAACATAATATGTTTTATTTAAGTAATAGCATTATGCTGAATAGACACTGCGGAGTGGTAGTTCAGTTGGTTAGAATACCGGCCTGTCACGCCGGGGGTCGCGGGTTCGAGTCCCGTCCACTCCGCCACTTATTTATAGACAGAGTTAAGTCTTTAAAATAACTACAGGGGTGTAGCTCCAACTGGCAGAGCAGCGGATTCCAAATCCGCGTGTTGGGAGTTCGAATCTCTCCACCCCTGCCATATTAAAAAAGGCTCGTATCGAAAGATATGGGCCTTTTTGCTATTTGTAATTTGAGAAAAGAGCCACGGATTCCCCCCACCATAAGAACGCGCGTGTTGGGAGTTCGAATCTCTCCACCCTTGCCATATTAAAAAAGGCTCGTATCGAAAGATATGGGCCTTTTTGCTATTTGTAATTTGAGAAAAGAGCCACGGATTCCCCTCCACCATAAGAACGCGCGTGTTGGGAGTTCGGATGTCTTCAGCTCTACCATCTTAAATAAGGCCTATATCGAAAGGTTAAAAATACTACCAACAGTTAGTTTCTGCTCCTGATCCAACCCCTGCAGCATTAAGTGATAATGTCCCACATGAGTCATTGTTTTGCCCCAAATTCGCCTGAGGTGTTGCGATTAAAGTATAAATATCCATACCTGAATCAGTAAGTCGGTAAGATAAATGGTATCTGTCATTATCAATATTACAAACATGTTCTAACAAACAAGCCCCATTATTTTTATTGATAACTAGTTCTAATAAAGCTTTGTATCTGGCTTTTGATGTTAATTCGGTTCTTTCTGAATATAAGCTTTCAATATGAAGTTGAGTTTTTGTTATTGCTTCAATAGCTTCAGCTCTATGGCTTTTTAAGATATTAGCAGTATAGCTTGGATAAGCTATAGCACTTAATACTGAAATAATAGAAAGTGCTATTAATATTTCGACTAATGTCACACCGTTTTGAGGCTTGTATGTATTCAGTATATTATTTTTTTGAATCATTTCGATAACTTACTTGAAATAGGATATATCTATTTTTAGTCAGTGTTACTCTTTATAGCAAGATGAAAATTTCATATTGAAATGTTGCAAAGGAAATTGCGAAATGCCTCGCGGGTTTACTCTATTTGAATTAGTTTTAACTACAGCTGTAATATCTATTTTGTTAATGGCAGCAGCTCCTAACTTTTCACGTCTGATAGAACAACAAGAAATAAAACGACTAAGTGGAGAGGTCGAAGGTTTTTTTATTCAGGCTAAATCAGAATCAGTATTACAAAATAAGTCATTAAAAGTATTTTATATTGTAG
This sequence comes from Aliivibrio wodanis, assembly GCF_052920805.1. Lineage (NCBI taxonomy): Bacteria > Pseudomonadati > Pseudomonadota > Gammaproteobacteria > Vibrionales > Vibrionaceae > Aliivibrio > Aliivibrio wodanis. Next base: position 1,691,168 of record NZ_JBREXA010000002.1, on the reverse strand, counting down.
AATCTAATGATTGGATTATATCTTTAAATCCAGAGGGTAGTACTATTGGGAGTATCGCTGATATAAAGCTATCTTCTCTTAGCTACATACAGTCACAGGATTATCCGAATTTATTTATTTCATCTAGTGTTTTATCTCTTACTTTTAATCCAGTACGTGCAACTCCACATATGCCTGCGAGTTTTTTAATTTATAAAAATACAAATAAAAAATTAAAATTATCAATTCATAACATTACAGGAAGAATTACTGTATGTGGTGAAGGAGGAGTATATTATGATTTTAAATCATGCTAGAAAAAAGCAAATTGGTACATCTCTTATTGAATTATTAATAGCATCAACTATTGGGTTAATTACATTAATGTTAGTTGGAAATATTTATATAAAAGGTCAACAACTGTATGCAGATAGAAGTAAAAACTTATTATTAATTCAAGAGTTCAATGACGCACTACGTTTCGTTAAGGAAGAAACTCAGAGAGCTGGTTTTAGTGGAGATAATATTTATTCAGCTATGTTATCAGGAGCAACTGATGTTATTCATATTTCAGGTTCGCAGATTAGTTATGTTTATCAAAGTGACCTGTCTCCAGTTAAATGGCGTAGTGTTAGTATTAAGCATGAGTTAGAGGCTTTAAAAATATGCACGGAATCAAATTTACCAACGATACCTAATATTAATTCCTGTACACGTTTTTATTCTTTATTGGATGAGAATATTATAAAAATAACAGATTTTACTATTAATCAAACACTACTTGGAAATTCCGTTAGCTCTGCTTATTTATCATTATCAGCGACGGCAAATTTAGTAGATACGACGCATGAATTATCTTCAACGATAAAAATTAAGCAGAGGAACTGGAAATGATAAATAAGCAAAGAGGAGCTATCACGCTTCTTGTTTCTAGTGTGATTTTAGTCGTAACGTTAATCTTTTCTTTAGGAAGTTACAAAAGTATTTTTTATCAGATAAAAAGAGCTCAGAATGAAATTGAAGCAAGAAAAGGGCACTGGGCTGCGGAAGGGGGAGTTGAGTGTGCTTTTACAAAGGCCTCGACGACAGGAATTGTACCTAGCATCCCTATTCTAGAGTGTGCATCTTTAGGGCTAGGTAACTTAGATATTAATCGAGGAGTTAACTATCAAATCATCGCCGAAAAATCTAATCAGGTGATTAAGAAAACATTTAGTTTAGGTGGTGGTGGTAATTCAGGTGCTATGAAATCAGCTGCCGATATATATTTTTATGCAAGTACAACATTTTCTACTCCAGATCCAGGTAGCCTAGCAACCGATGGCTGGGAGTGTGTGGCGCTACGGTATAAAAATAGATTTGAATCTGCAGCTTCTCCAGTTAACCAAGGAGTTATTCATGGAGAGAAGCCATTTATAGCATTTGATAATAAAGGTTATGACTGCGTGACTTATCCTACGGATCCACATAATAGTCATATGACGAATGGTATAGGAAAAGATTTTGTAAGAGATGAGACGGTAAATCCATTTGAAAATTTATTTGGGGTGAAAAAAGAAGATCATAATACCATTCGTGATAATGGCATTTTCCAAATTGTTGATATGAAGAATCAGAATAAAAGTCAGTGTGGAAGCAAGATCACTAATGTTATAAACTCAGGGACACGACATATTTGGGTTGAGGGAAGCTGTGAGATTACCTCATCTGATTACGCAGATCTTGCTAATGCATCAAATTTGACGGATGGTGTATTTATATTAGTTCATGATGGTGTACTGTCATTAATGGGTTCTCCTTCTGGTAGCTCTCCAATTAAAGGTCTGCTATTTCATTTTAATACTGAATTTTTTTTAGAGGCTGAGCTATCAAGTTGGCAAGGGATGGAAGCCTACACTTATCTCTCTCATGTACCAAGTATATTTCCAAATGATTACTTGTTAGCCTCTTCTTATTACCAACATGGTGCATTCACTTTAAGTGGTGGACAAATTTTTGATTCTGTTGGTCAATCAGCACTGTTTTATAATTCTGTAAACTTTAAATATAATAAAGATGTTATTGATTCTGTGTTTGAAGGGTTAATTAAACCTCGGTGGGTAAAAGGATCTTGGCATGATTTCTAAACAAAAAGGATTTAGTTTATTAGAAGTTTTAATTTCATTTATTTTGTTAATTACTGGTGTTATTGGCTTGATTAAATTACAAGTGTTTATGGATAAAAAAGCAGAATATGCAGCATCAAGTATTCAAGCTTTATATGCAGCAGAGTCGAAATTAGAGTACTTCAGAACCCGCTCTATTGACGGAGGAAATGGAACCATTCAGTTTGATACAATTCAAACACAAACTGCGCCAGAATTGGTTAATTCTTATAAAGTTACTTGGATTGTTATAGATAGCTTGCCTGCCGTTATTTCAGGAGCAAGTACCAACACGTTAAAAGAAGTGAAAGTTAAAGCCGAATGGAGTGACCGATGGGGTGAAACCCAAGCAGTAACCTTACAAACAATGATATCAAGGTACAGTGAATTTAATTAGGCTCAGACATTCGTATCTGAACCTAATTTATAACTTATTAGCTAATAAAAGGTATGATTCCACCTGTAACAATAAAGAAACTCACTAACCCAACAATTGGAAGTTTAACTACCTTCAACAGTGCAAAGCCAACAATAACGAGTGCCATATCTAAACCAGAACCTACAGCGCTGGTAAATACAGGGTCATATAATGCCGCGATAAGTAAGCCGACTACAGATGCATTAATCCCTGTAATTGCACCGGCTAATGCTGATTTTTGAGCTAGAACTTGCCAATGACTAAATACACCAAGTACTAATAAAAATCCCGGTAAGAAAATAGCTACCGTTGCAATTAAAGCACCAAGAACAGGTTGATCACTCCATAGTTCGTAGCCTAAGAAAGTAGCAAAGGTAAACATTGGGCCGGGAACGGCTTGTGCAGCAGCATAGCCAGTTAAAAAACTATCAGTGCTAGTTTGGTCGCCAACAATATTTTGTAGTAATGGAAGTACTACGTGACCGCCGCCAAAGACTAAACTACCTGCTTGGAAAAAATCAGAAAAAAGCACAAGCAAAGGTGAATGATTAACAATAGCCGGTAAAGCAAAGAAACAAAGACCAAAGATAACTAGCGGTATCCAATTAATACCTTTAGATTCTTTCTTAACGTCAGTTGATTGGTCTGATTTTAGATAAATTCGTCCAACGATAGCGGCAATTAATAAGGCAATTAATTGAGTGCTTATTGAAGGAAGTATTAATAATAAGCTTGCTGTCATAATACATAAAAGTACGGTGATTTTGCCCTTACAAAAACTTTTATACATTCCCATAATTGCATCAGCAACGACAACAACTGCTAATAATTTTAATCCATGAATAATGCCTTCAAAGATGTCATTGCCAAAGAATGAATGGCTTATGTTTGCTAATAAGACCATGATAAGAATGGAAGGTAATGTGAAACCAATTGATGCGAGTAGAGCACCAAAGAGTCCCTTTCTGTGATAACCCAAAGCAAAACCCACTTGGCTTGAACCTGGTCCTGGTAAGAACTGACTTAAGGCGATCAGTTGAGCGTATTCCTCTTCACTTATCCAACCACGCTTTTGAACAAACTCATTTCTGAAATAGCCAATATGAGCAGCAGGCCCACCGAAGCTAACCCAACCTAAAAGAAAAAATCGTTTAAATATTTCAAACATAATGTACTCAGCTTTTTGATGTGTCATCCAAATTTGGATATTCAGTTTTGATGGAAGTAAGATTACGAGTTACTATCCAATTATTCAAATCGATTAAATTGCTACTAACTATGAATGAAATTAATTGGAAGGCGGTGGATCTTAATTTATTGGTCGTGTTTAGTGCATTAATGGAAACAAAAAGTGTTTCATTAGCGGCGAATAAATTATTTGTAGGACAGTCAGCGATGAGCCATAGCCTTGGTCGCCTACGTGAATTATTAAATGATCCTTTGTTTGAACGACAAGGGCATAAAATGATCCCTACAGCTAAAGCTAATCAGCTGTATCCAATGATCACTCAGGTATTACAGACAATCTCAGGAGATATTTTAAAAGTAGATACGTTTGAAGCGAGTGAGTTTACTGGTACGTTTAAAATAGGAATGACAGATTACGCAGAGCTTCTTTTTGCCGCTGATATTTTTGATGCTATTCATCAGTTAGCACCAAATGCACAGTTATGTTTTACCACAGTAGATAAAGCCAATTATCAAGATAGATTTGATTCAGAGCCACTTGATTTAGTGATTGGTAGTATGAAGCCAGAGCAAAAAGAGTTTCAATATCAAACGTTATATACAGAAAAACACGTATGTATGTGGGATGGCATGAGGCATCAATTTAAAGCACCAATTAGTCTAGCTGATTACATTTCTTTGCCCCATGCGCTAGTGAGTCCTGATGGCGCATTAAAAACAGGGGTAGATAAAGAGTTAAAAGGATTAGGTGTTCACCGTTCAGTTAGTGTCGCTTCTAAACATTTTTTAACCATTAGGCACTTAATGAAAAAAAGAGATTTGATTTGTGTTGTGCCAGAGTTGATGGCTCAGCTCGATCTTTTTTCTGAAAAACTAGTTCATTCAGAGCCGCCAATTAATGTTGGTGAGTTTGATATTCAATTAATTTGGCAAACGAGAAATAAAGAAAATAAACGCTATCAATGGCTCAAAGAGTTACTCATTCAAACCATTGAAAAAAGCGTTAATACTTATAGAACGTAATGTTCGATTATTATTTGGATTTAATATCTATCGCCCAAAAGCATCTTTAATTTTTTCATCTGTTCTATATTGGCTTAGAGCATAAACAGACCAAATAGCAGCAGGGATCCAACCGATTAATGTTATTTGTAAGATAAGACAAATAATGCCGCTAAATGGACGACCTATAGTAAAAAACTGTAACCAAGGCAGTAATAAAGCAAGTAATAGTCTCATTGAGTTTCCTATATAAATAAAAAATGGCCAGCAACTATTTAGTTACTGGCCATAATATTATCTTGGTCTTCATGAATGGAGCATGAATATACTCAAATCATGCAACGAAAAATTAGTTATTGCTGTGTAATTCGCTGTTTAGTTCAACTGCTGATTTATTAGTTAAACATTCGATTTGACCAGTGATAGAGTTGCGACGGAACAGAAGATCTGTTTTGCCAGCAAGATCACGAGCTTTCGCGACTTCAACTTCTTTACCTTGGTTATCTAGCATGCTTACTTTTGTGCCAGCAGTAACGTATAAGCCAGATTCAATCGTACAGCGATCACCCATAGGGAAACCAAGACCAGCATTAGCGCCAAGTAGACAGTTCTCACCAATAGAGATAACCATTTTGCCGCCACCAGAAAGTGTACCCATGATAGAAGCACCACCGCCGATATCAGAGCCATTCCCAACAACAACACCCGCAGAGATACGACCTTCAACCATGCTCACGCCAGTAGTACCAGCGTTAAAGTTGATGAAGCCTTCATGCATAACTGTAGTGCCTTCACCTACATGTGCGCCTAAACGAACACGTGAGGTATCAGCAATACGGATACCAGTAGGAACAACGTAATCCACCATTTTAGGGAATTTATCAACACAATCTACAGTCAGAGTTTCGCCTGCTAGACGAGCTTCGATTTGACGTTCTGCAAGCTCAGGAAGGTCGATAGGACCTTGGTTCGTCCAAGCAATATTGTGAAGAAGGCCAAAGATGCCGTCTAGTACTGTGCCGTGTGGCTTAACTAAACGGTTAGAGATAAGTTGAAGCTTTAAGAAACCTTCTGCAACAGATTGAGATTGCTCATCAGTTGCTAGAACAACAAGAACAAGAGGTTGCTTAGATTGAACTGCTTTTTCTGCAAACGCAGCGTTAGCAACATCACCGTTTGCTGCAAATGCGTTAGCAAGTTCAGTGCAAACTTCAGAAGAAATTTCGATAGCTTGGTTGCCTTCAGCATAACCACTTGCTTGAGCAATAGCAGCAACTAAAGACTCCGAAGGGTTCAATACTGGGTGTGGGAAAAATGCTTCAATGATTTTATTGTCGCGGTTTTTTGTCGCTGTACCAAAGGCAAGAGCAAAATGAGCCATGTAATAATTCTCCATTTCCATATAAATATTAGTATTTAAAAATAAATCTTACTTCACATCATAAAGAGAGTTGCTGTGATATAGAAGGGCGAAAGTAAGAAATATTTAGTAAGAAGAGAGAAAAAGTGTAAGAAAAAGGAAACATTGATTAGGAGTTAAAAAGTAAAATAGCAGCGTATTAGGCTGCTATTAGTCTTTAAAGTATATTTATCATCAGAATTAAGCGGCGTCAGATTCTTCGTCTTTTACTGCTTCAATCTTTGCTTTTTTAGGTGCTGGTTTACGTTTCGCACCTAAAGCAACTAAGACATCTTCTTTGTGCTTAGCTAGATAAAGAGACAACTCTTCTTGTTTCCCTTCATCTTCAATTAAATTACTTTCATTTAGCAGAGTAAAAAGCTCATCTGCAACATCCAGCATTTTGTCATAAGCATCGGCTTCAGTCTTAGAGGTAAAAGTCATCTTCTCTTCTCCGTTGCGCTCAACTACATATTTGACGATAACAGCCATGGTCGTCTCTCCTATTAAATTAACTGGTGTTTTATACAGTAAATGAGGTTTTTTGTCCACTTAGAGCCAGTAAAATTGGAGCTAGTTAACTCTCTTCACAATAGGTGAGAAACTGTTTTAGTAATGGCGTTTGGTACTTTTCTTTATGAAGTAGTAACCAATATTGGCGAGTTAATGATTCCTCATAAGATAGTTTTATTAATCGACCATCATTTATCGCATTTTGAGCAGCAAGTTGAGATAAACACGCTAACCCCATATTTTGTGAACAACAATTAATTATCGCCTCAGTGGTATGAAGTTGTAATGATTCATGCCAATCGCTCAAATTAGATGCGATATGATTAATAAAATATTCTCGACTACCAGAGCCTTCTTCTCGTAATAACCAAGTGGAATGCTCTAAATCATCTAGACTAACCTGATTCTTAGTTGCCAACGGATGAGAAGGGGCGCACACTAAATACATATCGTCAGATTGCCATTCAATCATATTTAATTTTGGGTGATGTGCTTTACCTTCAACTAAGCCTATATCTAATTGAAATTCCAATAATCTATTTATAATTTGTGCAGTATTAGAAATAAACAGTTGTTGGATATCGCAAGGGTGCTGTTGTTGAAATTTATTAAGTAATACCGGTGCTATATGATTGCCTATCGTATCACTGGCACCAATATTTAATGAACCAGTTAGTTGGCTGTCTACAGTAAATTGATGTTCAATAGCTTCTGCTCGTTCTAGTAATTCGTCAGCTAAAGGAAGAAGTTGACGGCCTTCACTATTTAGCACTAAACGATTATTTACGCGATCAAATATTTTGTAACCCAAATTTTTTTCAAGTTCAGATAATGAAAGACTAACCGCTGGCTTTGTAATAAAAAGTCTTTCAGCCGCTTTTGTCATTGTTTTTTCTTGAGCGATTGCCGTAAATACATTGAGCTGTTTTAGTGAAATTCTCATGACAGGAAGTCCTAAATTACAATCGTTAAGTTTATTTTAACGTAGTATTTATTTTATTCAAATTTTATTAATGAAAAGTAAGCGGTAAAATAGCTTCATCGTTAAATAGTAAAGAGAACAATGTCATGCTTAATTACACAAAACAAAAAGTAGCAGGTGCACCAACGCCAATGGCAGGGTTAGCTCTTGGGATTGCCAGTTTAGGTTGGTGCTGGGAGAACGCATTGCCGCTTAATGGTTATGCGCAATGGATCTCAGCAGCAATAGCTTCTGTACTATTATTTGTATTAGCGATTAAATTTTTATTTCATCCATCGGTATTATGGAGTGAACTTGCTCACCCTGTTGTCGGCAGTGTAGCTCCAACATTTGCGATGGGCACAATGGTTGTATCAAGCAGTCTTGGGCATTTTTATCCAGCGGCTGGTGATGCTTTATGGCTTGCTGCAATTGCACTTCATCTTATTTTCTTAATCTCTTTTATTTATCATCGAGCAAAAGATTTTGAACTACACCACATGGTACCTAGTTGGTTTGTCCCACCAGTAGGTTTAGTGGTCGCTGATGTGTCTTTTTCGGGTAACCCTGCATTAGCACCAGTAGCGCATTGGATATTAATGTTTGGATTAATCATTTATGCCATCATGCTACCAATTATGATTTATCGTTTAATGTTTTGTAATGAAGTACCAGACGCTGCAAAACCAACGATTGCAATTATGGCTGCACCAGCAAGCTTATCTTTAGCAGGCTATTTAACTGTAACAGCATCTCCATCACCAGTGATTATTGCACTTTTGTTTGGTATTGCCGTATTAATGACAAGCGTAATTTATATGGCTTTCTTTAAATTAATGAGACTTCCATTTAGTCCAGGCTATGCAGCATTTACTTTCCCAATGGTGATTGGTGCGACAGCATTATTTAAAACGGCGAACTGGATGTTATCTCAAGGTGTAGTCGCAGATTATGTTTACCAAGTAAGAACATTAGCGGTTGTTGAATTAGTTGTTGCTACTTGTGTGGTGAGTTATGTCGCAGCGCATTATCTAGCACACTATCGCCCAATAACACGTATGGCTAATCGTTTAGCAAACCCTAAACACGCACACTAAATTCGTAATCTTTTTCTCTTAAAACACATCCAGTTACGTTAAGCTATAGAGACTTTCATTTCTTTATAAGCGAGCTGGGTGTGTTTACTGTTTATCATTCAAATCAACTTGATGTTCTTAAATCTCTTGTCGTTGAATTAATTCGTCTAAACCCTCTAGATAACCCATTTGAGCAAGAGCAAATTCTGGTTCAAAGCCCGGGTATGTCGCAATGGCTTAAAATCGAACTCGCCAAAGAGTTAGGCATTGCCGCTAACCTTACTTTTCCACTTCCTGCTACTTTTATTTGGGACTTGTTTACTCAGGTTCTGGATGACGTGCCAAAGCGCAGTGCTTTTAATAAAGAAGCCATGACGTGGAAGATCGTGACATTATTACCAGAGTTATTAAAACAAGATGAATTTGCGCCACTGCAACGCTATTTAGAAAATGATGACAAACAACTGAAGTGCTACCAACTCGCTGCAAAAATTGCCGATATCTTTGACCAATATTTAGTATTCCGCCCAGAATGGGTCCAAAAATGGGAAGCCGGTGAAGAGGTTACTGAATTAGAAGGCGAACATCCTTGGCAGCCTATTTTATGGCAAGCGCTGTATGATCAAACCCTAGCGCTGGGTCATTCTCCTTATCATCGTGCCAATATGTTCGAGCACTTTATTGAAACCTTAGAAAATTATTTGCAAACGGGAACCTTGCCAAAAGGCATGCCTAAGCGTTTATTTGTGGTGGGTATTACTTCATTACCTCCTCGTTATTTAGATGCGCTAGCGGCTCTTGGGCAACACATTGATGTGCATTTAATGTTTACCAATCCTTGTCGTTATTACTGGGGTGAAATTCGAGACAGAAAGTACCTCGCTCGTTTAGAGGCGCGTAATCGTCTGCAAGTAAAATGGTTAGATGATCACAGTGAGCAAATCGGTGATACGGAGCAATTAAAAGGATCGCTTGATGCAAATTTTGAAGATGAGCTGCACACTTCAGAAGTAGGTAATTCACTGCTTGCATCATGGGGGAAATTAGGTCGAGATAATCTTTGTCTATTATCAGAAATGGAAGCACAAGAAATTGATGCTTTTGTTGGTGTAAATAATGACAACCTCTTACATTCTATCCAATCTGATATTTTAAATTTAGAAGAACGCAGTCGTGATGATGTGCTTGATAACAGTGAACACAAGCAACCAATCAGCGCTGATGATCGTTCGATTCTTTTACATTCATGTCATAGCCCAATGCGTGAAGTAGAAGTTTTACACGATCAATTATTGGATATGTTCGCAAATGATCCAGAATTAAAACCTCGCGATATTATTGTGATGGTGGCAGATATCAATGTGTACAGTGCGGCGATCCAAGCCGTCTTTGGTAACGCAGCATTCGATCGCTACATTCCTTTTGCTATTTCCGATCAAAGTGCTGAGCAAGAAAATCCAGTGTTATTGGCCTTCATGAACTTAATGGCGTTACCTGAGAATCGTTGTGGTTTATCAGAGCTATTAAGTTTGTTGGAAGTTCCTGCGGTCATGTCACGTTTTAAATTTAATGCCGAGCAGTTTGAAATAGTAAAACGATGGGCAGAAGAAACCGGTATTCGCTGGGGATTGGATAACAGCACCTCTGCGCATTTTGATCTTCCTGAACATAATCAAAATTCATGGTTATTTGGTATTCAGAGAATGTTGCTTGGTTATGCGATGGAGCAAGACGCGGGTTTATTTGAAGGCATGGCGAGCTACGAACAAGTGCAAGGCATGAATGCCGAAATAGCAGGTAACTTAGCGCACTTTATTGATCAGCTTTTGACTTATCAGATCACCCTAGGCCAAGCGCAAACCATTAATGCATGGCGCACCATTATTAACCAACTAATGGACGATTTTTTAGATGTCGAATTAGAAGGTGAGCTGGTCGTTAAAAGCATTCGAGATCAATTGCAAAAACTGGAAGAAAATTTAGAAGATGCGGGCTTTGAAGCGCCAATTTCAGCAGCGATCATTAATAATTACCTGAAAAACAACTTATCAGGTGGCAAAGCAAGTCAGCGTTTCTTAGCAGGACAAGTAAATTTCTGTACCTTGATGCCGATGCGTTCAATTCCATTTGATGTGGTGTGTTTACTTGGGATGACAGATGGGTCTTATCCGAGAACCATGCCAGTTGAAGGTTTCGATTTAATGCAGAAACGCATGAAGCCGGGTGACCGTTCACGTCGAGATGATGATAGATATCTGTTTTTAGAAGCACTGCAATCGGCGAATAAAGCGTTTTATCTCAGCTATATAGGTCGCTCTATTCGAGATAATACAGAAAAAGCCCCTTCTGTTTTGGTGAGTGAACTGCTTGAGTATTGTCAGCAAAGTTATTGTCTAGATGGCGATAGTGAGCTGAACCCTGAAGAGTCAGCTAAACGCTTAGTTAAAAAATTAACAATAGAACATCCTTTGGTTCCTTATAGCCAACAGAGTTTTGTGGGTGATAACACCAGTTATGCCAGTGAATGGCTGCCAACCGCAAAACTCGAAGGCCAAGCCGCGCCAGAATTCCAAACTGAACCTTTAGTATTTGCACCAGAATCAAAAGAGCTTGAATTAACCGAACTACAACGCTTTTGGCGCTTACCTGTCGCCTATTTCTTTAACCGTGGTTTAAAAGTATTTTTTGAAACGGTAGAGAGTCGAGTTGAAGATGATGAACCGTTTTCTATTGATGGTCGTACTGGTTATGGAATGAAATCAGAATTGCTAGAAGAGTTATTGGCCTATGATGATCCTAACCAAGTATCTCAACTAAGTCGTGAGTTTTATCAGCAACAAAAAGCGCAAGGAAAATTACCTATTGGTAGCTTTGGTGAGATCGCGGCAGACAAAGAAGTGAACACGGTAAAAGAGTTAGTGGCTCATATTCAGCCATTAACGACATCACTATTAGAGGATCAAGAAGTGCGTTTACACTTTACTTTTCCTCATGGTGAAATGGAATTACAAGGCTGGCTAAAACAGCGTTATCAAGCGGGAATGCTGCGTTATCGTGGGGGTAAAATTCGTTCACATGAAATCTTAGCAACGTGGATTGATCATCTTTGTTTGTGTGCGATGAAGCAACAGCAATTTACTCATCTCTTTGGCACCGATGCGATTTATCATTTTGAGCCAATCGAAACAGAAAAAGCGTATCAACATTTAGAAGTTATATTAAGTCTTTATATTTCTGGTAACTGTGCACCATTGCCTTATTTACCAAAAGCGGCATTAGCTGGGCTAGAAGCACACATAGATAAAAAAGGTGTGTGGAATGACGATGAAGAAACTCATGAAAAAGCACTAAAAAAAATGGCAGATGAATACAATGGAACTCGTTACGCGGGTGAAAACAGCAATGATTATGTTATGCGTATGTGGCCCGAGTGGAATGACGAATTAGGTCAGACTATTTTTGATAACGCGAAAAACGTATTACATGATGCCTTGTTACACAGTGAGAAAGAAAAGCTGTAGTTTAAAACAAAGTAATGCTTAAGAAAAAGGTATTGAAGAAAAAGCACGGAAGAAAAGAGTAGGGTGGCCGCCAGTAAATCATTTTTAGTGTAGGGCGTTCGCTGTACGGCCACAGGTCAGAGGTTGACCGAATCCTTTAATACAAATGCACATTTAATGAGCTCTTTGTAAGTGCGCAGAGTGTAACAAAGCATAAAAAGTGAACCGTGAGAAAGATCTCACATTGGTCGCTTTATTAATTTTATTATCGTTGTTCCTAATGAACTACGATATGGGTCACACAAATAGTCTGTAAAAACAGAGTGTTGATGATAAATAAAAATGGTGATGTTCGATGACGACAATCGCAGCTCCAAATCAATTGAATGCAATGACGTTTCCTTTACATGGGACACGTTTAATTGAAGCTTCCGCAGGTACAGGTAAAACCTTTACCATTGCCAGTTTATACCTACGTTTACTATTAGGGCATGGTGATGAGAACAGTCGCCATAGTGAAGAATTAACCGTAGATAAAATACTGGTAGTGACTTTTACGGAAGCGGCAACCGCAGAATTAAGAGAGCGAATTCGAGCTAAGATCCATGATGCTCGCTTAGCGTTTGCTCGTGCTGTGCATAAAAGTGATTATAAGAGTGGCGATCCCGTTATTGATCCGTTATTAGCTGCTATTTCTGATCATAAGTCAGCAGCTCACATATTATTGAATGCTGAGCGCAGTATGGATGAAGCCTCAATCTTTACTATTCATGGCTTTTGTCAGCGTATGCTAACGCAAAATGCATTTGAATCTGGCGCTCAGTTTGAAAGTGAATTTGTTACCGACCAAGCCAAATTAATGCATCAAGTGGCCGCAGATTTTTGGCGCCGTAGTTTTTATCATCTTCCTAAAATGGTGGCTGAAAGTGTTTATGATTGTTGGCCAAGCCCTTCTGCATTATTAGGTGATATGGGCAATAGTCTTACTGGTGTCCCAAAGCATTTAACGGTTGAACCACTAGAAAGTTCATTGGAAGAGTTTTGTCAGCAGGGCATTGCACGAATAGATGAATTAAAGCAGCAATGGTCGTCACATTGTGCTGATTTTGAAGCCTTAATTTCAGGCTCAGGTGTTGATAAACGCAGCTACACTAAAAAGAATTTACCAAACTGGTTAGAGCAAGTGTCATTGTGGGCCAATAACCCAACAACCTCATTGCAAGTACACGATAAGCTTGAAAAGTTTTCTCAATCGTTATTAATTGATAAGACCAAAAAAGGCGAAGCACCAGAACACGCGGTATTTAAATTAATTGATGACTTTTTAGCGCAGCCATTAGAAATAAAACAGCCATTGTTATCTTTAGCCATTCATCGCTGTCGAGACACCTTACAGCAAGCAAAAGAGCAGAAGAACTGGTTATCGTTTGATGATTTGTTAAGTCAGTTATCTCAAGCCACAGAAAATAAAGAAAACGCCTTATTGCTAGATAAAATCCGCGAGCAATATCCAGTCGCTTTGATCGACGAATTCCAAGATACCGATCCGCTGCAATATTCGATTTTTAGTTCGCTTTATCAAGATCAGCCACAGTGTGGTTTGTTTATGATCGGCGATCCAAAACAAGCGATTTATGCTTTCCGTGGCGCGGATATTTTTACTTATATTCAAGCGCGCCGCCAAGTTGCGGATCATTACACCTTGGATACTAACTGGCGTTCAACCGCAGATATGGTGTCGTCAGTGAATCGTATTTTTGAACATGGCAAGCAGCCCTTTTTATACGATGACGATATTCCGTTTTATCCAGTTAAATATAACCCTGTTAGTGCCGAGCAAAAATCATGGGCACTAGATAATCAAACTCAGCCAGCAATGACCTTTTGGTTGCAAGAGAGTAAAGATGGCAATCCGGTAAATAAAACCACCTATCAGCGTGTGATGGCAGAATCAACCGCTGCACAAATTCAAACTATTTTGACTGGAGCGCAACAGGGCTCGGCGTATTTACAAAATGGCGAGAAAAAACAAGCCATCAAAGCGGGTGATATTGCGGTCCTGGTTCGTACTGGTAAAGAAGGTAAATTGGTTCGTGAAGCCTTATCAAAACAAGGTATTGCCAGTGTTTATTTGTCGAACCGAGACAGTGTATTTTCTTCTCCTTTAGCTAAAGACATTTTGCGTTTATTGCAGGCTGCAATGACGCCAACGGATGCACGAGCGGTTCGTTCTGCATTAGCCTCGTCTTTGTTTGCTTATACGGCCGATCAACTACATCAATTTAATGTCGATGAAATGCAGTGGGAATTAGCCGTTAATGAGTTCCGCGCCTACCGTAAGCATTGGTTACAACGTGGCATCATGCCTATGTTGCATCAAATTATTACTCAACAAGGTATTTCAGAGCGTTTACTGGCTGAAAATGGCGGTGAACGTCACTTAACCGATTTATTGCATATTGGTGAATTATTACAACAAACAAGCCAAACCCTCGACAGTGACTATGGATTGTTGCGTTGGTTATCTGATGCGATTTCTGAACCTAATGGCGATGCTGAAGAGCAAACGGTACGTTTAGAATCTGAGCGTAACTTGGTGCAGATCGTGACAATTCATAAATCAAAAGGGTTGGAATACGATCTCGTCTTTTTGCCTTTTGTTTGCTCCTATCGAGCCGTGGATAAAAAAGGCGAAGTTAGCTTTTATGATGAAGACAATCGTTACTCGGTGTTGGATTTATTAAAAGAAGATGATTCCGTTGAGAAGGCAGAAAAAGAACGCTTAGCCGAAGACTTACGTTTGATTTATGTTGCGCTGACTCGTGCTGTTTATGCTTGTTATATTGGCATGGCACCTATAGGTAAAGGCACGTCGAAAAAACCACCAACGGGTGTACATCTTTCTGGTTTAGGGTATTTGATCCAACAAGCGGATGAATGTGATATTGCTGAGCTTCAAGCGTGTCTTGAAAAATTAATAGCAGGCAATTCGCCTATGGTGATCCAATCACCCCAAACCTTGAGTGATGTGCTTTATCAAGAAGCAGACGATAACTCGTTAGCATTAACGGCCAACAAATTGAATCAGCCTGTAAAAAGTAATTGGTGGATGACCAGTTATTCCGGTTTGGTGAAACAAGGTAATCATCATAATGACACCTCGTTAGAATTAATTAATTTGGATTTAGATTCAGCTGAAGATAAAGATGAAAAAGAGTTAGATTTAGAGCCTGAACGCACTATTTTTACTTTCCCTCGCGGTGCGAGAGCGGGTACGTTTTTACACTCATTGTTTGAAGAGGTTGAATTTACTCAACCAATTAATAGCGAAGAAAATACACAAATAATCATCAAGCTATTAGAAAAAGAAAACTACGATGTAGAGTGGTTAGACGTCGTTCAAAGCATGATGCAACGCGTGCTCGATTGTCCGTTGGATGGTCACGATTTACGCTTGGCAACCAAAGATCCAGCTCAACGTTTGGTTGAAATGGAATTTTTACTACCGATAACGTTATTGAATTCGAGTTTAGTTAATAAAACCATCGCCAAACACGATGAAGTATCTGCTCGTGCAGGAGAACTTGGCTTCTCGACCGTTAGCGGCATGCTAAAAGGCTTTATCGATTTAGTGTTTGAGCATGAAGGAAAATATTACGTTCTCGATTGGAAATCAAATCATTTGGGAGATTCCCCAGAATGCTACGGCGGTGACGCTTTAATTGAAGCAATGCGAGATCATCGTTATGACTTCCAATATCAGTTGTATGCTTTAGCGTTGCATCGATTCTTGAAAAGCCGTATTGCCGATTATGATTACGATACCCATTTTGGTGGTGCGTATTATATTTTCTTGCGTGGTATTGAAAATAGTCATGAGGGGCATGATAGCAATTCAAATGGGGTCTTTTATTCAAAACCAAGTGAAGTGTTATTAGAAGAATTAGAGTTATTGGTAGATGGAGAAACAGTCGATGCTTAAGCAATTACAATACTTAATGGCTCATGGTGTACTTCGCCCATTGGATCTTCAATTTGCCAAATTTATAGCTCAGCAAGAAAAATACAGCGATAAAAATCTCATTATGTTGCTGTCTGCTATTACCAGTCATGAGTTAGGAAAAGGTCACGTCTGTATTGATATTGAGCAAATAGAACAAGGTGATTTGTTTACGTTGCCTGCAAAGTATCGTGATGCGCTATTGGAATTAGTTCCAGAAAAAAGTAGCTGGATTTCTGAGTTAACCAATGCCTCTACGGTATCGAATGGTACAGAAGCCAAACCTTTAGCTTTTGATGGTACTCGCTTGTATTTACAACGCTATTGGGCGTTTGAGCAACGAGTGTCTAACCGTATAACTAAAGCGGCGCAAAGTGTGGCGGTAAATCCTCAGCTATCGAATACATTGGATGAGTTGTTTGCCCGTCAGTATCATTTTGTATTTTCAGCATTGAAAAAGTTAGAGAATAATAACCAAGTTTCTCGCCAACAATTGGTGTGCGATATGCTTGATGTTGTTCAGTCTGATGATCTGGATTGGCAGGCAATTGATGCGGTTTTATTAGCCGCGACTAAATCTTCAGAATTAGAAACGTTAGATCAATTAATTCCAAATAACCATTGTGTGAATTGGCAAAAAGTCGCGGCAGCTGTGGCGTTAACTCGTCGATTCTCGGTGATCTCTGGTGGCCCAGGAACGGGTAAAACAACCACGGTTACCAAGCTTTTGGCTTCCCTAGTGACTCAAGCTCAGCAAGACAATAAAAGCATCGCAATTAAGTTAGTGGCTCCTACTGGTAAAGCCGCAGCGCGTTTGACTGAATCTATTGGTCAAGCGGTGCAATCTATTGGTTTAGCACCAGAAGTAAAAGAAGCGATCCCGACAGACGCAAGTACGCTGCATCGCTTGCTTGGTTATATTCCAAACCAAGTAGATTTTCGTCATAACAAAAGCAATCCATTGCACCTTGATGTATTGGTGGTGGATGAAGCCTCGATGGTCGATTTAGCTATGATGGCCCGACTGCTCGATGCGGTACCAGAACACGCGCGTGTTATTTTATTGGGCGATAAAGATCAGTTAGCCTCAGTTGAAGCGGGAGCGGTGTTAGGTGATATCTGTCAGTTTACCAAAATGGGTTACAGCCAGAATCAAGCACAACAATTATCTCAATTAACAGGCTATGCTTTGCCTGTGCAATCGCACAATAACGCGGTAGCTGATAGCTTGTGTATGCTGCAAAAGAGTTACCGTTTTGATGCTCGATCAGGTATAGGGCAGCTTGCCAAAGCCATTAATGAAGGCAGCAAATTTAAAGTAGAAGCGGTATGGGCTAAAGGGTTCTCAGATATTCGTTTTCATGATTTAAGCAATGATAGTTATAACGCAATGATCACCATGATGGTAAATGGCTATCGCAGTTATTTAGGCCATATCCATGCGGGCGATAAACCAGAAGTGGCATTAAAAGCCTTTAGCCAGATTCAATTATTGTGTGCAATGCGCGAAGGCGACTTTGGGGTTGTAGGGCTTAATCAACGCATTGAAAAAGGATTAAGAAAATCTGATTTAATTCCTCATGGTGATGAAGTGTGGTATTCAGGTCGTCCTGTCATGGTGACTCAAAATGATTATGGCGTAGGTCTTTATAATGGTGATATTGGTATTGCGATGCCAGATCCTGTTGATCAACGCTTACGTGTTTATTTTGATATGCCGGATGGTTCGATTCGTGGAGTATTACCAAGCCAATTACCAGAGCATGAAACCGTGTATGCAATGACGATTCATAAATCTCAAGGGTCTGAGTTTGAACATACAGTTTTAGCTTTACCTGCTGAGTTCAGCCCAATCTTAACGCGAGAGTTGATTTATACGGGTGTTACTCGAGCGAAGAAAAAACTCGATCTGTTCGCAACAGAGAAAGTGGTGGCGCGAGGAGTCATGATTAAAACTCAGAGAAACAGTGGATTAGCATCATTGATGAGCTAAATAAATACAGTGGTTAATAAAGAAAATATTAGCCGCTGTATTATTTCATATATGTAATAGTCATTTTCTTCTCCACCTCTAGTAAATATGAAATAAATGCTTATAATTGCGCCTCTAAAATTCGGAAGGAATACCGGATCTTTTTTCTACCAATATCATTAATTAGATGATTAATAGAGTTGGTATTAATATGGCTGTTCCGTTATATGTTTAAATTACTTGTTTCAATGCCGCCAGCAATGGCTCTTATTATCGCCATTATTTCTGAAGTAATAGCGACCTCTTATATACCAAAAACAGAGCAGTTTACGAAATTAACACCAAGCCTTATTGTTGGTGTGGGTTATGCTATCGCGTTCTTTTTACTTTCAATAACAGTAAAAACGATGCCAGTGGGAATTGTGTATGCGATATGGAGTGGGGCAGGAATTGTCTTGGTTGCGGGTATCGGATATTTTGCTTATGGGCAAAAACTGGATTTACCAGCTGTAGCAGGAATCGCACTTATTCTTTCAGGTGTACTAGTGGTTAATTTGTTTTCTAATACCGCAGGTCACTAACGGCTAATTATATTGAAAAGGCTGCAATGGAGTGATTCCATTGCAGCCTTTTTCTTTTATAGGACTTGTAGCACTAAAATTTTGGATTTACGTTGAAAATTGTATAACTTTTGTTTTGTCATTGGTAAGTGCGAAACATTAACTTCAATGAAACCTTGCTCTCTAAACCAATGAAGACTACGAGTGGTAAGAACAAACAGTTGTGATAATTTGAACTGTTTGGCTTTAACTCGTAAGCGGTTAAGTAAAATTACACCACGATCACCATCCCGATAATCTGGATGAACCGCCACACAACCCATCTCTGCCATTCCGTCTTCAGGAAAAGGATATAGAGCAGCGCAGGCAATCACTAATCCATCTTTTTCTATAATCGTAAATTGGGCAATCTCTTGTTCTAATTGTTCACGAGAGCGACGAACTAAAATGCCTTCTTCTTCGAGTGGTCGAATTAAATCCATAATGCCACCGATATCATCGATTTCAGCATCACGAACTTGCTCTGAGCTTGCCATAACGACTTGAGTTCCAATGCCATCAAAAGAAAATAATTCTTGAATTAATGCACCATCCTCTTTGTAGCTGATTAAATGACTACGAGGTACACCGGCTTTACACGCAGTGATCGACCCTTTTAAGAATCGAATCGTTCCGGTTGAGTTACCATCATCTAGATCTATATTGTCTTCTAATCGCTTAAGAATAGTCTCAGCTTCGCTAGGAAATAGCTCTGCTAAAATTTGTTTGTGCTCATTTAGCACTCCTTGCTCTGAACAAAAACCAATTAATTTATCTGCATTTAAACGAATCGCCAATTGAGTCGCTACCTCTTCTGAGAGTAAATTAAAACACTCCCCAGTGACAGAGCTGGCAACAGGACCAAGCAGAACAATGGATTGCTGGTCAAGCATACGATTAATGCCATTAGTATCAATCCGGCGAACTCGCCCGCTATGACAATAATCAACGCCATCATCAACACCAAGCGGTTGGGCAATAATGAAATTACCGCTAATGACATTAATTTGTGCGCCAGCCATTGGGGTATTATTTAAACTCATAGAGAGGCGAGCTGTAATATCGAGTTGTAATTGACCTGCAATTTGTTTAACTAATTCAAGAGTTTGCTCATCTGTAACTCTTATCCCTTTATGAAAAGGCGCGTCATGTGAGGTTGATTTTAATTGGGCTCGCATTTGAGGTCGAGTCCCATAGACAATAACGATGCGTAGCCCTAGCGAATTTAAAAGGGCAATGTCGTTGACAATATTGGCAAAATTTGGGTCTGCAATGGCTTCACCACCGAGCATGATCACCACAGTTTTATCTCGGTGAGCATTGACATAAGGTGCTGATTGACGAAAACCTTTTACTAAAGCAGTACTACGAAACTTCACGCTATTCATCCATGAGTAGTTATTTATTCACATATACTGACTAAATACTCTTCTTACTACAAGTGTTTCGATAAAAGTCACACAAGTTTTTCTTAATTTTTTTTGTAATTGCGGATATGCTTATGCCTCTTTCTATTTTTATTAGGTTACGTGATGAGCCAGGCTCAAGAAAAAGAATTAAAAAGAAGAAAAGTTAGACTACTTTTACTCATCGGCTTCGTTGCTGTTGGAATAGTCGCAGCCATTATTGCTGCACTGTTTCGTAATGGTATGTTTGCGCAAATGCCACCATCACAGCTATATGGTAATTGGGTTGAATTAGGTGTCCCAACCTATGCTCAAGATAGCTTTACGATTAATGCAAATGGTATTTATACTCATGGGCGCTTAATTAACACTCAATACGAGTTTGATGGCAGTGTATTAACTTATAAACATGGTGATGTAGAGTATGTTTATCAGGTCGAAGATGAAAGTGGCTCACAACTCCTTCGTATAAAACCTACTCATTATAAATCCAGTTTTCGTAAACAATAATCTTTTAGGTTCGAGATAAGGCATAATAAGTTGATATCTCGAACATCATTTATCCTCTTCTCAATATTTTTGATTTAACTGTGTCAAATTTTGTTAAATTTTGATTTTTCTTACACTTATTGCGATTCGAAGAATTGCTCTCCCTCCATTTCTTTGTCATTCTTGCCGTATTATTTTTCAATAAGGTTTTATCGTGCTTCGTAAATTTTCTTTTGTATGGGCTCTCCTTGCTTTGGCTGGTTGTGCTGAGCGTCCAACAGATCGCGCTCAACAGTATCTTGATGGTGATTTCAACAGTAACTTAAATGAAGTAAGTGAAATTAAATCAGATAAACCTTCTGATTTTAGTGCATTTAAAAAACAGAGTGCAGAAGTGATTACTCGCTCTGAATCAATGGCATTACGTTATGAAGAACTGTACGTTCAATTACAAAAATGGATTGATGAAAGTTCAAACCCAGCAGAGCTTTCTGCTTACGGTATTCAATTTGCTCAAATGGGTGGCGGTGATAAACAGGGGAATGTAATGTTTACTGGCTACTTTTCTCCTGTGATTGAAATGCGTCACACGCCAAATGAAACATTTAAATATCCTGTTTATGATAAGCCTGATTGTGGTTCAAATTGCCCAACACGAGCTGAGATAAATGCCGGTGCTTTATCTGGTTTAGGTCTAGAACTTGGTTATTCAGATAACATGATTGACCCATTTATTATGGAAGTTCAGGGTAGTGGTTTTATTCATTTTGGTGATGATGACAAACTTCAATATTTTGCCTACGGTGGTAAAAATAACCATCCTTATGTGAGTATTGGTAGAATTCTGATTGAACGTGGTGAAGTTGAGCGTAAAGATATGTCACTTAAAGCGATTAAAGAATGGGTGCTTCAAAATGATGATGAGACTGTTCGGGAGTTGTTAGAGACAAATCCATCTTATGTATTCTTCTCTCCAAGAGAAGCGCATCATGTATTAGGGAGTGCGGGTATTCCACTTCTTGCTGGTGGTGCAGTTGCAGCTGATCGTACTTTATTGCCTATGGGAACCCCAATACTTGCGGAGGTACCACAGTTAGATAAAGAGGGGAAATGGACGGGTAAGCACGTGCTTAAAGTCTTATTGTCGTTAGATACAGGTGGCGCAGTAAAAGAAAATCATTTAGACCAGTATTACGGTATGGGGTCTGAGGCGGGTATTGCTGCTGGCCACTTTAAGCATTTTGGCCGTGTATGGAAACTAGGTTTAAAAGATTCTGAAACTGAAAATCCATGGGAAATGCCGAAGAAGAAATAATATTGATAAGTTCTGAATTTCTTAAAGCTTGATCTTCTAAAAAAGAGTGCGTATAAATCGTGCTCTTTTTTGTTTTTGAATAAGGTAAACCCATGCGCGAATTAACCACTCCTGCTTCTGACAGTTATGACCAACGTTTTGGTGGCACTCGCCGTTTGTATGGTAATAGTGAAGTAGAAATTATGCGTGCTGCGCATGTGTGTGTGGTCGGTATTGGTGGTGTTGGTTCGTGGGCGGTTGAAGCTTTAGTTCGTACTGGTTTGGGTGAAATTACCCTAATTGATATGGATGATGTGTGTGTCACTAATATTAACCGTCAGATCCATGCCATGACGGGAACAATCGGCCAAAGTAAAATTGAAGTAATGGCTGATCGCATTAAATTAATTAACCCTGAGTGTAAGATTAATTTGATTGATGACTTCATTACACCTGAAAACCAAGCTGAATACATTTCTAAAGAGTTTGATTACGTACTTGATGCTATCGATAGCATGAAACCAAAAGCGGCGTTACTGGCTTATTGTAAGAGTAATAAGATTAAAGTTATCACGACTGGTGGTGCGGGTGGTCAAACTGATCCTACTCAAATTGCGATTACGGATTTATCTAAAACGATCCAAGATCCTTTAGCGAAAAAATTGCGTGATACGTTACGCCATCATCATAATTTTACTAAGAATACAAAACGTAAATTTGGTATTGATTGTGTGTACTCAACAGAGCATTTGAAATACCCACAAGCGGATGGCTCTGTGTGTGCGACGAAAGCAACTGCTGAAGGGCCGAAACGTATGGATTGTGCGACGGGTTTTGGTGCTGCTACGGTGGTGACTGCGACATTTGGTTTTGTTGCGGTATCGAGAATTGTAGAGAAGTTGATTGAGAAACACTCTTCTAGAGACTAGAGACTAGAGACTAGAGACTAGAGACTATAAGTGCGTGTATGACTAGTGTGGAAAGTATTGTTATCAATACCAGCTTTTTTGCTCTTATAGTCTCTAGTTAGCGAAGCGTATAGTTTCTAACTACTTACTAGCAACCCCTCTGAATCCTTCAAGCGAAGCGGCCTTAAACCTGCTCTATTAGAGTATTAATGGTTTCAATGATCGCTTTAAGTCCATTACCACGTGATGGGCTTAAATGTTCAATTAGCCCTAATTGAGCAAAATATCCATCCATATCAAACATGCTAATCTCTTGTGCGGTTTTATTATTAACCGCAGCCATTACTAACGCGATAAGTCCGCGGACAATTCTTGCATCAGAATCAGCACAGAAAAAATAAACCCCATCAACTATTTCATGTTGTAGCCAAACTTTACTTTCACAGCCAGAAATAGTCACGTTCTCTTGTTGAAGCTCTTCTGGCATTTTAGGCAGTTTTTTACCTAATTGAATCACATTGCGGTAACGGTCTTCCCAACCTTTTGCTTCACTCATTAAATCGAGAACAGTGGTGTGAGTAATGTCAAAACCAAAAGGTGACGATGGGAATGTAGACATAAATAAAATACCTTAAATTTGAGCTTATAGCATATCTGCGGCTTTATTTAGCGCGTCGATAAAACGTTGAACATCTTGCTTCGTATTATACAAGGCAAATGAAACGCGTACAGTACCCGTTAGGCCTAATGCATCTAACATAGGGTGAGCGCAATGATTACCAGAACGAACGGCAATGCCTTGTTGATCAAGTAGAGTCGCTATATCTTGGTGGTGGACGCCATCAATAACAAAAGAAAATAGACTCGCATTATCTTGTAAACCGATGAATCGTAAATCTTCAATACCTTTGATGCCATCAATAGCCATCTGGCGAAGTTCATCAATATGAGCATTAAGATCATTATGGGCGAATTGCTTAATCCAGTTAATCGCTGTAGCAAAAGCAATCGCACCTGCAACGTTTGGTGTGCCTGCTTCAAATTTCCCTGGAAGTTCTGCAAAGGTGGTTTTTTCAAACGAGACCTTCTCAACCATTTTGCCACCGCCATGCCACACAGGCATAGATTCTAATAAATGTTGTTTGCCATAGAGTGCGCCAATACCTGCAGGAGAAAATAACTTATGACCAGAGAATACATAGAAATCAGCATCCATTGTTTGAACATCTACTTCATGATGAACAATACCTTGAGCACCATCGACAACGACAATGGCGCCAAATTGATGTGCCGTTGTAATGATGTCATCGATTGGATTTAATGTGCCAGTTACGTTGGTAACTTGAGCAACAGCAACAATCTTAGTGCGTTTGGTTACCAATGACTCAAATGCATCCATATCTAGTGTGCAGTCGTTTTTCATTGGAATTTTAATGACGTTAGCGCCAGTCTGCTCTGCAACAATTTGCCAAGGGACAATATTTGCGTGATGTTCTAATTCGCTTACTAAGATCTCATCGCCTGTTTGCAGTGTGCTACGAGCGTAAGTTTGAGCAATTAAATTAATCGCTTCGGTAGCACCACGAGTCCAAATGATTTCTTTACTGCTGTCAGCATTGATGAAGTGTTGAACGGTTTCACGAGCTTGCTCAAATTGCAGTGTAGCTGAAGCGGTTAAGCTATGACTACCACGATGCACGTTAGCATTACTTTTTTGGTAGTAATCTTGAATTGCATTTAATACCAATAATGGTTTTTGCGTCGTCGCTGCACTATCAAAATAGGCAATCGGCTGACCATTAACATCTTGGGTTAAAGCGGGAAATTGAGAGCGAACAGCGTCAACAGTAAATGCAGTCATAGTGATTTTCTTTAATAAGGATAAGCAAACAGGGAGAATGATGCGGATTTCTGTCTCGTAAGTCAAAATTACAGACAAAAAAAAGCACCGTATTAAACGATGCTAATAATTTTTCTAACCAAAAGGTCAAAAATACAGGAAATAATAGGTATTGTTTACAAATAGTTTGAAACCAATACTTGGGCTCTAACAGTCGAGCCAATATGCAAACACAACATTGTAATTTAGAGATAGGGGGTAAATACTCAGGGAGGAATATATGTCTTTTCTCTAAACTACGGGCTAATACTAGGTTTTATCTGGTAGTTCGGCAATGGACAATTTATAATACTTGGCATTAAAAAAACTAATGGTTCAAAATGTGAGTTCTTATGTCTCGAAGATTACCACCTTTAAATTCTCTACGTGTGTTTGAAGCGGCAGCTAGACACTTAAGTTTTACTCGTGCCGCAGAGGAGTTGTTTGTTACTCAAGCAGCAGTTAGTCACCAAATCAAAGCGTTAGAAGAATTTCTTGGCTTGAAGTTATTCCGTCGCCGTAATCGTTCTTTACTTCTTACTGAAGAAGGGCAAAGTTATTTTCTCGATATAAAAGAGATTTTCTCTTCTTTGTCAGAAGCAACAGATAAAGTATTGGAAAGAAGTGCAAAGGGTGCATTAACCATTAGTTTACCGCCAAGTTTTGCTATTCAATGGCTTGTTCCACGTTTGTCTGATTTTAATAATCAAGAACCAGATATAGATGTTCGTATTAAAGCGGTTGATATGGATGAAGGCTCGTTAACTGAAGATGTCGATGTAGCCATCTATTATGGTCGTGGTAATTGGCCTGGTTTACGAGTTGATTTGTTATACCAAGAGCAGTTATTGCCATTATGCTCACCGCAAGTTCTGTTAAATGAAAAGCCGTTAGCAACGATTGATGATCTACGTTTCCATACGTTATTGCATGACACGTCACGTAAAGACTGGAAGCAATTTGTAAAACAGTTTGATTTACAAGGTATGAATGTTAACCAAGGGCCAATCTTTAGCCATTCAACAATGGTGTTACAAGCTGCGGCGCATGGACAAGGTATTGCTCTAGGTAATAATGTTCTTGCTCAACCTGAATTAGATGCGGGTCGATTAGTTGCTCCTTTTGAAGAGTTGTTAATAAGTAAAAACGCGTTTTATCTAGTATGCAGTGAGAAGCAGGCTGATACAGGTCGAATAGCGACATTTAGAGAGTGGATTTTAAGCAAAGCACGTAGTGAGCAAGAGATTGTTGATGATGAATAGTCGTTTATGCTTACTTATTGCTAGTCTTAGTGGTGCGATAACTGTTGGTCTAGGCGCTTTTGGTGCCCATGCTCTAAAGTCGGTTTTATCTCCATATCTACTTGATGTGTATGAGACTGCAGTGCAATATCAAATGTGGCATACGCTTGCTCTTTTTGGATGCGGAATTTTGTTGAGAAATTCATTTTCAAAAGGGGTATCATACGCCGCCTTGCTATTTACCATTGGAATGTTATTTTTCAGTGGTAGTTTATATGCATTAGTGTTCACAGGAATAAAATGGTTTGGGCCAATTACTCCATTAGGTGGACTCTGTTTTATTATCGGTTGGCTAACGCTGGCTGTTTCAACTTATCGTTTGACTGAGGTTTCAAAGTGAAACAAGTAATGTTCTATTGTCGCTCTGGTTTTGAGAAAGAGTGTGCAGGTGAGATCCAAGATAAAGCCACTCAACTTGAAGTGTTTGGTTTTCCTCGCCTAAAAAATAATACAGGCTATGTGCTATTTGAATGCTACCAGGAAGGCGATGCAGATAAATTGATCCGTGAGATTAAATTTAATGAGCTGATTTTTGCTCGTCAAATGTTTGCGGTAGCAACTGAATTAAGTGATTTACCTTCTGAAGATCGTATCTCACCAATTCTGAATGCATTAGTTGATGTTGAAAATGTCCCTTGTTGTGGTGATATTCGTATTGAAACACCAGATACGAATGAAGCAAAAGAATTATTAAAATTCTGCCGTAAATTTACAGTACCAATGCGTATCGCATTACGTGGTAAAGAGATGCTAACACCAAGAGATTCGGACCGAATCCCTGTTATGCATATTTGCTTTATTGCACCGGGTCACTGTTATGTAGGTTATTCTTACACCAACAATAATTCAACGTTCTTTATGGGGATCCCGCGCCTAAAGTTCCCTTCAGATTCACCAAGCCGTTCTACATTGAAATTGGAAGAAGCATTTCATGTATTCATTCCGAGAGATGAGTGGGATGACCGTTTGGCTTCTGGTATGTGGGCTGTTGACTTAGGTGCTTGTCCAGGTGGTTGGACTTACCAATTAGTTAAGCGTTCTATGTTTGTTCATGCGATTGATAATGGCATGATGGCACAAAGCTTAATGGATACAGGTCAAGTTAAGCACCACATGGTTGATGGCTTTAAGTTTGAACCACAACGAAAGAACGTAACGTGGATCGTGTGTGACATGATTGAAAAGCCTGCACGAGTTGCACACCTTATGGGTGAATGGTTAATTAAAGGTTGGGCTAAAGAAGCTCTATTTAACCTTAAATTACCGATGAAAGGCCGTTACGATGAAGTACTTCAAGATATTGAAAACTTAAAAGAGTTTTTGAAGAAGAATAACTTCCAATACAAGCTTCAAGCGAAGCACTTGTATCATGACCGTGAAGAAATTACGGTTCATATCCAAGCGATTTCTAATATTTCTCCTCACTAATATTGGTGTAATACCAATTATTGAGAGATAAAAATAAACGCCCGCAGGTCATTTGAACTGCGGGCGTTTTTATTTAAGATAAACTAAGTACATAGAAGCTAATATGCTTTTCCTCAAAAGAAGAATGGCTATATTTGGTGCTGATGGTTCAGCGATGACAAACAGCTTTTTTGCTCCAAAGCACATTAGCTTCTATATATTGTGAGATTTATAATTCTAGTCCCTAGTCCCTAAATCAGGCTTTACATAGCGAATATCTTGCAAATTAAACCCAAGTTCAATATCGGTTCTTAACCCTGCAACCTTACGGCACAAAATAGCGGTGTCATAATGCTCATCAAACTTCTTGCGATATTTTTTCGGTAACTCTTCAGATTCGTTTGCTGCCTCAATTGTTGGGAATTGAGTTAATATTTCTAATGCCGCTTTAGGACCAACTCCTGGAATACCCGTTATTTTACTTGAGCTTATTCCGGCCAATCCCCAATAATCAGCTAATTGTTCAGGCTTTAGGCCAAACTCTTTTTCAATAAAAGGAGCATCTAACCAACGATGCTGAAAGTAATCTCGAATACGTAGCGTAGGGGAAAGCAGCTGGCAATAACCTTTATCTGTCGAGATTATAGTGACCTGTTCATTATGGGAAGCGACTTTATTAGCGAGAGTTGCGACTAAATCATCGGCTTCATCACCATCAGATAACAATGAATCAATGCCGAGTTTCCACCATGCATCTTGAATATCATCCATGCCTTTTTGTAGTGCTTCAGGCATTGGTTTTCTGTCTTCTTTGTATTTTGGTAATACTTCAGCTCGCCAGCCTCTATCTTGTAAGTGGTGGTCAAATACAGCAATGATATGAGTGGGTTCGGTTTCTTTTAAAATACGATTTATTGTGCGGCTTGTTGTGGTGATTACCGCCTGAATGTCATCTTGGTTTGGTTGAGCTGAGTGAACGCGACGAATAAGATTTAATGCGTCAATAATAACCAGATGAATTGCCATAACGTATTCATTCCTATGTAGAAAAAAGAAAAAGTCTATGCGTTTAACATAGACTTTATATTGTACGTTACAGAAGGGGAGATATTCCAGCCTTAATCTACAACGATTTCATAGCAAGGTTCGTATTTAGAGCCAGGTAGCTTCATTCTTCCTTGTTTAACAAAGTCTTTAAGTAAGCGATCCATTTTCTTCATTAAATCAGGATCACCATGTAGCTTAAATACACCATGCTTTTCAATTTCAGCAATACCTTCCGCTTTTACATTACCAGAGACAATACCAGAGAACGCTTGACGTAAATTAGCAGTAAGGGCTTCTGTTGGTTGTTCAAGGTGTAAATTTAGAGCTGACATTGCTTCATGATTTGGTTCGAAGGGAAGTTGGAACTCGGGCTCAATTTTTAAAGCCCAGTTAAAACTATAAGAGTCATCAGTTGCTTTACGATACTCTTTTACTTTTTTAATGCCATGATTGATAAGAATGGCTGCTTTTTCTGCATCCCCAACCACAATCTCATAATATTGAGTCGCCTCTTCTCCTAAGGTTTCTCGAATAAAGGTGTCAATAGATAGGAAATATGCCTCACTCTCTTTTGGTCCTGTAAGAACAATCGGCATTGGTTGTTGACGGTTAGCTGGGTTCATCATGATACCTAAGATATATAATAATTCTTCAGCTGTACCTGGGCCACCAGGAAAGATCACAATACCATGAGCCATACGTACAAATGCTTCTAATCTTTTTTCAATATCAGGCATTATGATCAATTCATTGACGATAGGGTTTGGTGGCTCAGCGGCGATAATAGAAGGCTCTGTTAGTCCAACAAAACGACTTTGAGAGTAACGTTGTTTAGCATGACCAATAGCCGCTCCCTTCATTGGGCCTTCCATTGCTCCAGGACCACAGCCAGTACAAATATTCAATTCACGCAAGCCAAGCTCATGACCCACTTCTCGCGTGTATTGGTATTCTGTTGAATTGATTGAATGTCCACCCCAACAAACGACAAGGTTAGGCTCTATTCCGGTATGTAAAGCTTTAGCATTACGTAAAATACTAAAAACAAGATTGGTTAGGTGAGTTGCTTTAGTTAGGTTGAGGCGTTCATGATCTGCAATTTGCATATTCACATAAACCATGTCTCGCAATACTGAGAATAAATGTTCTTGAATACCTTTTATAATCGTACCATCAACAAAAGCATGCTCTGGTGGGTTACTTAGTTCAAGTTTTATCCCACGATCACGGCGAGTAACAGAAATATCAAAAGATTGATATTTATCGAGAAGTTCTTTTGAAGAGTCAGTGTGACTACCAGAGTTAAGTACCGCTAACGAACAGTTACGATACATTCGATATAAATCACTAGAAGCAGTCTTCTTTAATTGGTCTACTTCAAGTTGTGATAGCAAATCCATGCTACCTGCAGGACTAATATGAGTAATCATATAGCGCCTCCCTAGCTGTTTTTATTATTGTTTAGGTATTAAACTTACACAGCAATGGGAGGATTAGCTAGAAGAAGAGTAAAAAAGTGAGAAGGTTATAGGTGCTATTATTCTCTTTATATATGAAAAACTTATTTAGCTTGAGTATTATTCATAAATAAATTGTTCTTTTCCTTTTGCTCTTTGGCGATAGAGTAATTGAGTAGAACGCTCTATTACTTTTTCAGGAACATCACTGCTTGCAAATTCAGTACTACATACGGATACTGTAATTTGCACATGGTTATTTTTGAACTTAAAAGGTAATTTTGAGATAGCAGCTTGAATCGCCTTGAGTTTCTCTTCTATTTCGCTTTTTTCTGTTTCAGTAAATATAATAAGAAACTCTTCGCCACTAAAACGTGCAACAAAGTCGATATCAGATACTTTATTTTCAATAGTTCTAGCAATAATACTAAGTGCTTTATCACCAGCAAGATGACCAAATTGTTCATTAATACGTTTGAATTGATCAATATCGATTAGCGTTAAAACAAGAGAATGTTGATGGCGAACCCATCGTTTATATTCTAAATCCAAACGTTCATACATTGCCGCGCGATTATAAACTTTAGTCAAAGGGTCTTTGTATATACGTTCTTGTTGATCACTCAATCGACGGCGATACTCTAAGGTTTCTTGGTAAAGTTGATTCAATTTAGTCGTTGCGTATTTATGACGTTCAATTAATGCAGCTTCACGTTCTTGCATTGCGCTTTGGCGTTCAGATAAATCATGCATTTCACTCAATATCAATGCCATTCGTGTTGCATAGTTTTGCTCATTGTTTTGATTTTTTAATAACCCTTCAGCTTGTGTGATAAGCAAAGAATGTTCTTCATTAAGTAATGAGTTTTGCTCAACATTAGATTGCCCTTGAGCTTGATTTTGTTCACTTGCTTTTATTATTTGAGCGACCTGTGAGTTCATATCACCGATAAAACTTTGCGAGGCTTTACGTTCACTATTTGTCCCTTCTAATACAAGTTGTAATGTCTGAAGAGCTAAATCAATCAACGAAACAGCATCAACGCCAATCAAGAGCTTATTGCGAATATCTAGCAATGAATTACCTGAGTAGTTATCAAAATCTAACTCTGAGATAAAGTGTTGTAATTCATTACTCAACTGCTCTTGTGTATCAAGATCGATGATTTCATTGGTGTTTATTTCTGTTGATAGTTTTCCAACTGAAATAAACTTTATAGCGCGCTCATAAAGTTCAATAAGACGAACAATTCGTTGAATATGCTTACTACCATCTTGTGAGGGGTGCTGTAATAGGTTGCGAAGATCTCGTTTCAATCCTGCAGGTAGGCCAACAACACGTTGAAGTGTTTCACCACAATAAGAGATATGCTCATCCATGATTGAATGTTCTTTCTCAACATTTATTTGATATCGGTTAATTAATCGCTCAAATGTTGCTATTCGTACAGTAAGTTCAGAAGTGTTTTCTACTTGTTCGATACTAGTAGCAAGATCTACAATCTCTTTATCAAGTTCACTATCATGATGTTTACACGCAGCACAAAAGCGTAAAATAATGCGTTTTAGAAGCAATATTTCACGACGCGATTTTAATGTAGTATCACGGTGTGATAGACGTGTGTGATCAAGCTGTTGCTTTAACTGGCTTAATTCTGAGGCAACAATGGATACTTCAATCATAATAATTCAGGGTATAACTCACATGTTTAAATAAAAGTGTCAAAATATTGATATGGTCAATATAATGATAGTAACAAATTTATAATTAGTAGACTAAAATAAAGTGTGGCATTTGTTTGTTTGTTAATCACTTACTAATTATTAGTATTATTTTTGTGATGTGTTATCCAAATGTCTCTCATTTATCTGAGCTAATAACTTTGATTAATCCTTGATTAATGGCTTGCTCGCATGCCAAACGAATATTATTGCTAGCGAAACTTGCGGCTGGCGCATTATCAATAGCTCTATAGTGAACCCATTGACTACCAGAACTCTCTTTGCTTATTGTAGAGGCTGTATTGGTCGCCATGAGTAATATATCAATTAATTCTCTATCATTGATAGCGGTGTAAGCTCGAGGTAAGAACGGATATTCCACAATGCCAATATTAACCGTTCTCTCAAGTATGATTGTTGATTCAAATGCGTTTATCCATGATTGGATTGTTTCTGCGGTTTCTTGAGCGCTGCATGTTGAATCTGATTTGTGTTCAATATATAGAAAACTCGCATCAGAGAAGTGATAAATTCGACTAGGTAGTGTAACAACTGTGGATAAATAATCACCAAATTCTTTTTCTATTGATAAGCCTTCTTGATAACCATGTGTAAAGTACAGCTCTTGAAGCATAGGAATATGGAACAGAGTGAAGCGAAGGCGATC
The DNA here is from genome assembly GCF_052920805.1 of Aliivibrio wodanis. Classification (NCBI taxonomy): domain Bacteria; kingdom Pseudomonadati; phylum Pseudomonadota; class Gammaproteobacteria; order Vibrionales; family Vibrionaceae; genus Aliivibrio; species Aliivibrio wodanis. The sequence goes on along the minus strand of NZ_JBREXA010000002.1, from coordinate 1,658,840 downwards.
ACTTAATGGTTCGTTGATTAACTCACCTAAATGCCACTGTTCAATATTAGAGCTACTTTGCTGTAATGATGATGGTAGTCTTTCTGTCAGTAAGCGTAAATTACGTAACCCGCTACGTGGATGAGTGTAATATTTGTTTAATAACAGGTGTAAACGTTTTTTTAAAAAACGATTTACTTGCTGTTTTCTAAATGCATAAATTGAAATTAACGTCAGTAATACGACTAAAAAACCTGCTATTTTTTGAATTTTCCGAGTTTGTAGATGGTTCTCTTTAAGCTGCGCTTCTAGGCCTTGATAGTGCAAAGACTGCTCAATGATGCTTTTCTGTTGCCTAAATACTTCCTCATTAATTTCATTTTGAATCGCTTGAACTGATGAATTTACTGTTTCGTATTCACGTTGTGCTTTCAATGAAAGTTCAAATAATCCCATTGTTTCATAGGTTTCAGATAAGAGTTTTTGAGATTGTAATTTTAACGACTTATTCTTATCTGCTTGACTGAACTTTATTGCGTATTTTATTTTTTGAATTGCCTGTTCTGGATTATTTTGAACTAGATTGAGCTTTGCTTCTAAGAGAGCTGCACTTGCTTTATATTTTGGCAACTTTACGTATTCATTTAAGTTATTAGCTTGTTTAAGGTAATGTTCACTAAGCGCATAGTTATAAAGTAAAAAATAGGTGTTTGCGATATCTAAGCGAAGAGAGATCAATTTGTTAGCATTGTTTTTTTCTTTCTCTTGATCGAGAGCATTAAAATACTGTACAAGGGCTAGATTAAAGCGGCCTTGTTTTAGGTGTATTTGAGCAATTAAAATCAGTACGTTTGAAAGTTGCTCATTATTATTATATCGGCCATAAAACTCGGCAGATTGCGATGCGTGCTCAAGTGCCTTATCAAGAACTTGTCGTTGGAAAAATAACTCACCTAAAAGAAAGTTTGTTCGTGCAAGTTGGCCACTTTTGTCGGCTTCAATAGATTGCCAATAAGCGTTAAGTAACTCAGTAAGAGCTTGATCAAATTGTTTATTTTTTAAGAAATGATGACCATAAGAAATATGGTAAAAAATCATGCTGCTTGGATCATTTAATGAGCCACCATGAGACATAGCTTGTTTGTAGTATTTTTGAGCTTTACTATTATTATTCAACTGCGATTCAATTTCGGCATGAATTAATGCTAACCCAAAATATAATTTTTGGTGAATAGCTATTTTTTTATTGTATTCAGTTAGTTCTTGCTGGATATCATCTAGAATAACCTTTGCTTCAGAAGCATCTTTAGTCAACTCCCACCAAAGATTAGCATAGATGAGTTTTGATTCTAAGTATCCTGATTTTAAATTAAAGTCTTTAGCCAGAGTTATGGCTTGTTTGATCGCTTCTATTGATTCTCTATTTCGATCAAGTCGCTTATTTGCAAGAGCCATAATTTGAAAGGCTTCGACTGTACTTATAGGAGTTCGCACAGTACGTTCTGAATCATTGTTGATTTGAATTCGATTTGGGTCTTGTTCTGGAGAAATCTGTCGTTGTTCTAAGTATTGCTCAGCAATCGCTCGAGATTGTTCGGGGGTGGTATCTAATAATTGGTAAGCGTCATTTAAAATAGGCGCAGAGAAAAATTTTGCCCATGAAGAGCTTGGGAAAAAAAGTAAAATAAGAAGAAGGCACTGACGCAAAGACATGTAAATGATCCACAAAAAAACAACCATTACATACTAGCGATGTGGCGATATTTGTCTACTAAGAATACGAACCAAAGTAGACAAAATGTATCATTTTAGAGGCTTTTCACGTGTAAATTATTATTGTCGAGCTAAACGTAGATTATGCTTAGGCTCAGCTAAATGTGAACTACGGAACGGATTGATGTCTAAACCACCACGGCGCGTATAACGGGCAAATACGGTTAACGAACTTGGCTTACAGAATTTCATAATATCAGTATAGATACGTTCTACACATTGCTCATGAAATTCATTATGTTGACGGAATGAGATTAAGTAACGAAGTAGCTTTTCACGATCAATTTTATTTCCTACATAGCTAATCTCAACACTGCCCCAATCTGGTTGGTTGGTAATTAAGCAGTTAGATTTTAATAAATGGCTGTGTAAGATTTCTTCAACTAATTCTTCAGATGTGCTTGATTGTAAGTAGTTAGCATCAAATTCATAATTATCAATAACGATATCTTGATTATCAATACACTCACCAGTCATATCAACAATAGGTTGTTGTGAGTAAGTTTGAACGGGGTGGATCTCAACTTTTACATCACCACCTGCACAGGCACTTAAATCTTTAATTAAGGTGCGAGTAACTTCATCCCATGATGTAAATTTAGTTTGGTTAAAGCTGTTCAAATATAATTTAAATGACTTTGATTCAACAAGATTAGGGCTGGTTGCAGGTAGAGTGACATCGCCAACGGCTACTTGAGGTAAACCGTTTTGGTTTAACCAAGATAGTTCATAAAGCGTCCATACATCACAACCAACAAATGGCAGTTCATCACTTAAATCCAGATCGTCTCGGTTTAGACTACGAGGGACGGCTTGCAGTAATTCAGGCTCATAGCTGTGTTTATATTCGGTTTTTTGGCCAAGAGTCAGAGATTTTAGCTCATCAGCGTTGGTGTATTTAGTCATATTGAAAATGCCAAAAGTAGATTAGAATAAGAATAACGGAGTAAACAGGCGTTATTCATTTAATGTCACCTAGTTTACTTGAATTTTTGCCTTATTAGGAGAATCGAATGCCACTTTCGGTAGAGCAAGCGCTTGCTAACTTTAGTCAACGTTATGTCGAAGCATGGAAAACAAAACATAATAGCCTTCCGATAAATGATGAATTAGTGGGATTAGCTTCTCCTTGTATTGATGAAACACGTGATTTAGAGATCTCATGGCAGCCTATTGCTCGTGAAGAGAGCATTCGATTAGTTAATATCGAAAAAGGCATTGAATTAGATCTTCATGATGATTTTCATGCCTTTTATGGTGCTCAATTTAGCGCAGATATGACCGCTAAATTTGAGGATATGAATATCGAATTACTTCAGATTTGGAGTGATGAAGACTTAGAAAACTTACAAGGTAATATGCTTGGTCATCTTGTGATGCAACGTAGATTAAAGTTAGTACCCACATTATTTATTGCCGTGACTGATGATGAGATGGAAGTTATTTCTATTTGTAATCAGTCAGGCGAAGTGATTTTAGATACGGTTGGAACAAAGAAACGAAAAGTATTGGCTGAGAATATGGCTGAGTTTTTAGAAAAACTTGAACCTGTTGTTGAGTAAGTTTGGCTTTAAATAGATAGATAAATGCCATGATTTAATAGATTCCGATAAATGTATTTGTCGGAATTTTTATTTTAAAGATGTTAGGAAAGAAGCGGTAATGTTTGTAACTGAATTAGATTTTGAAGTGTATTGTGATACCTCAATGGCAGCAGTAGAAAAAGCCATCAACTATTGTTTAGATTGCCTACGCTATAACGGACAAGTGATTGGACGAGAGTTACCAGTCTTAATGAAGGGCACTAACTTTGTTGCTCGTGTTATTTGCCCAGAAGAAGACTCGCTTCATCCTGATAACCACAGCCCACAAGTCAATCTAGCATTCAAACAATTAAGTGATTTTGGATTACTGCAACCAAAAGTAAAAGTCGTCGGTCAAGATATGAACTCTGATCCAAGTGATGAGAGTGAAAAAGTAAGTTGGCAAATTCTTTACACGACTCATTTACATACCTGTTCGCCTATCCGTCATGGTGAAACTTTTCAACCAATTCCTCTTTATCGCTTGCCTGCGGTTGCCAATGGTGATCAAAAGCAATTCATCAAATGGCAGGAAGATTGGAGTGCATGTGATCAACTACAAATGAATGGCTCAGTGGTTGAACATCCTGCATTGCATGAAGTTAGCTCAAGTGAGAGTCGCTTATTTAAACGCGGTTGGGACTTATGTCGTCGTATGGCGGTAGTCAGTGGAATTCCTACTTACCTATATATTTATCGTGTTGGTGGCGAAAGCAAAGAAAAAGAACTTGCTCGTAAATGTCCAGTATGTGACGGTGAGTGGGCGCTAGAAGAGCCAATTCATGAAGTGTTTGATTTTAAGTGTGATGAATGCCGATTGGTTAGTAATCTGTCTTGGGATTTTAAAGACTGATACAGAGACATATAAAGATTGATAAAAATGGGAGCTCGTTATGAGCTCCCATTTTTTATCTTTAAACTTCTATTTTTTAACTATTTATTTTTTAAATTTAGCAAGAATACGATCTAGCTGATTGGCAAACTCACGTCGGTCAGTTTGCGATAGGGCTGCAGGGCCACCAGTTTGTATTCCACTGGCGCGCATTGTTTCCATAAAATCACGGATATTCAGTCGAGCTTTAATAGTCGCTTCAGTATAAAGCTCACCACGAGGGTTCAACACTTGAACTTTTTTTTCGATTAACTCTGCTGCCAGAGGGATATCACCACTGATCACTAAGTCGCCGGCTTCTGAGCGTCTTACGATTTCGTCATCTGCTACATCAAAGCCAGATTCAACCTGTATTGATTTGATATTGAAAGCGGTTGGTACCGGAATATAGTGGTTTGCAACAAAAGTTAGTTGGATCCCTGTACGTGTAGCCGCGCGACAAAGTACTTCTTTGACGACTTTTGGACATGCATCAGCATCTACCCAAATTTGCATTATTTGTTCTCCAGAGCAGTTAAACGTTGCGATAACTCTTGTACTTGAAGTTCAAGTTGAGCAATACGTTCATCTGCTGTTAATGGGGTCTCTTTTACTTCAATTTTCGGAATGTTTGAAGTCGACTTAAAGGATTTAACCGCAGTAATAATGGCTGGCATTGGTACTTGAGTTGTTAATCGTGAGCGAACAAGAGCCGTTGTTGGTTTTTTTCCTTCATCGGTCAAGTCTTGCAATATTTTTTGCAGTTCATCCGTTACGTTTTTCATTATGACGTCCTATGTTTCATATGAACTCATGATAACTAAAGATCAACACTTCTACTATAAGAATAAATATGTGATCTAGATCTCTCTATTTAAGGAAGCTTATTGAAAGGGTAGTGGATGAATAGGAATTACTATGTGCGAGATCTCTTACATAAAAGGTGAGAAATATCGTTTATTTAATCGTAAATAAGTACTTAGGTTTATCTAAGTGTTTGTTTTTAAATCAAGTTTATTTTATTTTTATATGCTGTAATGAGTACTTAATAAAAAAAATGCTACTAGAGCATTGTTCAAAAAAGTCAAAAGCGTAATCTTATTGGTGTCGGAAGGATGCTGACACGGAACAGGAATTCACCAAGGATTTGGTACGCTTCAGGATGAGGCACTCGGTTACTTAGGATGAGTAATCGGCATGGAAAGCAAAATTGGACATCGAATGGATTCAATAGTAACTAGGATGGTTACTACTAAGGAAAGACAATGGACACCTCTAGGATAGAGGAAGGATTAAACATCAGGATGATGTAAAGGACACCGCTTAAGGATTAAGTGAAGAGAGTTAGCGATGGATTGTTAACGGATCAGGATTCGATCATGGACACCGCTAGGATAGCGATGAAAGGAATACGCTGACGGATTTCAGCATACTATCAAGGATTTGATGCACGGAGCACCATAAGTAGCCGGATCGCTGCGAGTAGAGTTATGACCCCATTAGGCAAAAGCCTAATGGGGTTTTTCTTTTTTAGCTAAAAATGCATCTTAATACTCTTCAGCCATGCGATACGGTGGCAAATTAAACTTTGCAGCTTTAAAGCCTACCATGATCAATTTGCCCGTATAGTGATCATCACCAACAGAAGAAAATTCAAATTCATACGTAGTGTACAAACGTTTCTTGCCACTTGGTAAGCGAAAGCCATAAGATCCTCTTGCGACACTTAATAGCTGCAATTCCATTTTTTTACAATAATGTTGAATCGCTTGGTGTGCGTATTCTGATTGCCTTCTTTGTTGCCAAAAAAGAAAACAGAAAAAGGTTAAGCCAAGTATCGCAAAAAGATTATCCATATAATTAGCTCTTAGTAGTTTGCTGTAAAGTTAATAACGCATCTGCAAGTTTTGGATCCGCTTCACCATGAAGGATTTGTAGCATACACATACGTAATTTAGGTTGCATGACCAAATCGGAAAACAGTTGATTGAACAGTTGTTGATCACCTGTTTGAGCTAAACGAAGTAAAAATAAATTGGCCGTCGCAACATCTTCTAATCCAGTCCAGCAACGACCAGCAATTGCCACCAATACTTCAGGGTGACTTAGACGTTCACTCGATAAAATATGAGTTAATGCTTGAGTTAGGATTTTTGTATCTGCGCCAGAAAGTGCACGAATATGTGCAGATAATAGAAATAGATCGGTACTATCATCGTTACAAAGGTCACTAATAATGTCTTGCTGCTTTAGGGCTAATTTCTCTGGCAGATCAATGTGCTCTAAGCAGCCAAGAGTGGCATATAAAACCGTAGTTGGTAAATATGACAATGCTTTACGTAATGCAACGCCATTATTTTCTTTATCAAGATTTGCACAGACATCTGCTAAACCCTGCACTCCAACAAACTGCCAATTATCCCATCCATTATTGCCAGAAAGGTAAGTTTGAGCGTGTTCGTAATATTGGCTCATTGGCTGTTTCAGTGTGGTACGTAATACACTGTGAAACATAGCCATTTTGTCGTCTTTAGGCTTAAACGTGTATGGATTACTTGAAAGCTTTTGTTGCTGCTCTTCGTTTAAATCGCCACTTAATGACACACCAATTGCTTCAACCACATACTTAATAAAGTTACCGATATCACCTTGTTGTAATAAACCGCGTTCATCTAAAGGAAGTTTTAAAAACCAAATCCAAGGTTGTTTACTTTTATTCCAATAAGCTATCGCTAAATGAGCATGACGTTGAAGAGGATAAGGATAAGGTTGCTGAGCCGCTTCTATGGATTCAAATTGTTTATTTGAAATAGGTTGTACACGACGACCTAAATCATAAATTGTGTATTCACAGTCTGATTGTTGTATCAGTTGGCTAAGCGTATAAATCTGGTCCATGATATGTCTTATTCTATGGTTAATGTCGTGATTATACCCAAGCCTTGATAAGATGGTATCCTTTGTCATTAAAAGTATCAGAGAGTGCGAGTTCAATCGGTTATGACAGCATCGTTAGTATTATCAGAGTTACTAGAGCAGTTAGCTCAACAATTGGAATATCATGGACACTGGCAAATTACAGCCCCATCGATAGCTGATTTATCAAGTACAGAACCTTTTTCAATCGACACCTTATCTGCTACTGAATGGCTACAGTGGATTTTCATTCCTAAAATGAATCAGTTAATTTCTCATGGTCAACCGACGCCAAAAGGATTTTCGATTGCGCCTTATATTGAAGAAGCATTAAAAGATGTTGATGGTTACATTGAAATTGTTCGTTTATGTCACGCCATTGATGCATTAGGTAAATAAAGTGAATACAGAAGAAAACGCAGTGACTCACGATGAGTTATTAGAAGAGAAGGTTGAGCCAATTGAGCTTGAGATTGTTTATCGTGACGAGCACTTAATTGCGATAAATAAACCTGCGGGAATGCTAGTACACCGCTCATGGCTTGATAAACATGAAACTGTGTTTGCTATGCAGACATTGCGAGATCAAATTGGTCAGCATGTTTTTCCATTGCACCGTTTAGATAGACCTACATCAGGTATATTGTTTTTTGCATTATCAAGTGAGGTTGCCGCTCAAGTTTCACCGCTATTTGCGAGTCGAGAAATTAAGAAAACTTACCATGCGATAGTTCGTGGCTGGATAGAAGAAGCGGATACACTGGATTATCCTCTTAAAAAAGAGCTGGATAAAATTGCCGATAAAAAAGCATCAAAAGAAGTTGAAGCAAAAGAAGCGATAACGGAATACAAACCATTAGCTAAGGTAGAGCTGCCTTATTCAACAGGTAAGTTTCCAACCAGTCGTTATTGTCTAATGGAGCTTAAACCTCATACGGGCAGAAAGCATCAGCTCCGTCGTCATATGGCACATTTACGTCATCCAATCGTAGGGGACACGAGTCATGGTGACGGTAAGCACAATCGATTATTTAAAGAAAATTTAGATAGCCATCGTTTGTTATTGCATGCATCAGAGTTGAGCTTTACTCACCCAATTACGGATGAAAATATCATAATAAAAGCAAGTGTTGATGAAACGTGGCAGAGATTAATGGCAGAGTTTGGTTGGGATATTGAGTTGTAGAATTACGTTCAAAAAAAGACAACAAAAAAAGGGAAGTGAGATAAACTCACTTCCCTTTTTTTAATAAAGATTTTTAATTCAAACCTTTATAATCAATTAAGATTATTTAGTCATTGCTTCGCTACCGTTTTCACGGATTTTCTTAAGCATAGACTTAACGATACGTGGGCTACCAGCTACTAGGCCACCAGTTTTCATGTAGTCAGTGTTGCCAGAGAAGTCAGTACAGATAACGCCTGATTCACGAGCGATTAGGTCTGCTGCTGCCATTTCCCAAGGCTTAAGGCCAAGAGCGAAGAAACCATCGATGCGAGCTGCAGCTAGGTAACATAAATCTAGAGAAGGACAGCCAGAGCTACGGATATCAGCACATTCAACAAACATTGCGCCTAGTACTTTTGAGTAACTTTCTGCATGTTGTTTTTGGCGGTATGGAAGACCAGTCGCAAGAATTGTTTCGTTCATGTCTTTTAATTCTTGAACACGAACACGTTGGTTGTTGCGTTGAGCACCAGAACCACGTTGAGCTGTGAATAATTCATTACGGATTGGATCGTATACACAAGCAACTTCTGTACGGCCTTTAATGCGAACCGCAATAGAGATAGAGAAGTGTGGGATACCTTTAACGAAGTTAGTCGTGCCATCTAATGGGTCAATGATCCATTGAACGTCAGCGTCTTTGCCTTCGATTAGGCCAGACTCTTCAGAAATGATGCTGTGATCAGGGTAAGATTTCTTGATCATGTCAACAAGCATGTATTGAGCATCGTTTTCGATGTTCGTAATAAACTCGTTATTGCCTTTTTTTGTTGTTTCAATTTTGTCAGTTTGCTCAAAAGATTTAGCAACAAAGTCACCGGCTTTACGCGCAGTACGTATAGCAATATTTAGCATTGGATGCATAGTTATATCCCAAAAGATGTTAAAGAACAGAAATCGCGGCGAGTATACACAAAGTAGTTATCAAAAGGAAGCGTTTATTTTTTGTTCAGTTGATGGGTTTATTATAAAAAAAGCGATTGTGGGTTAAAATCTCTGGCATATAAAGAAGAAAGGGAAATTGCTTTATGATAGTATCCGGCGGCTCTTTTCATCATATGGAAAAATAACATGCTAGATAGAATTCGTATTGTCCTTGTTGGTACTAGCCATTCAGGAAACATTGGGTCAGCGGCTCGTGCAATGAAAGTAATGGGCTTAACTAATATGGTATTAGTTGCGCCAGAGTGTGAAGTTGATGGTCAAGCCATCGCATTAGCTGCAGGTGCAAGTGATATTGCGAATCGAGCGCGTATTGTTAATACCTTAGATGAAGCAATTTCTGACTGTGGTCTAGTTATAGGTTCAAGTGCACGTTCAAGAACACTTGAATGGCCAATGCTTGAGCCTCGTGAAGCTGGTGTAAAAGCAATAGAAGAAGCTCCTTCACACCCAATAGCCTTTATTTTTGGTAGAGAAAGAGTGGGCCTAACCAATGAAGAATTACAGAAATGTCATTTTCATGTGTGTATTCCTGCTAACCCTGAATACAGCTCTCTAAATCTAGCAATGGCTGTGCAAACAATCAGTTATGAAGCTCGTGTGGCGTGGTTAGATAGCATTGCCTATAAAGGAGAGTCTAAGGAAGATGAATATCCTTTAAATTACGAATTAGAATTATTTTATGAGCACCTTGAAAAAGTCATGACAGACACAGACTTTATTAATAAAGCCCATCCTGGGCAAGTTATGAATAAGATGCGTCGCATGTTTAATCGTGCTCGTCCGGAAACACAAGAATTACGTACACTTCGTGGTATTTTAACTGCGGTAGAAAGAAGTATAAAAGAATAATTATCATCAAGATTAATACTTGACTAAAATAGTAGGATAAATACTTGACCAAATTAGTCAGGTATGGGAAACTTCATTCCATACGAATAGTGTGGATATGAGGTAACTTATGAAATTAACTTCGAAAGGAAGGTATGCTGTAACAGCAATGCTCGATGTTGCACTGCATGCTCAAGAAGGCCCAGTGCCACTTGCCGATATCTCGGAGAGGCAAGGGATTTCATTATCTTATCTTGAACAATTATTCTCTAGATTACGTAAAGCCGGTTTAGTTGCTAGCGTTCGAGGTCCAGGTGGTGGTTATCGCTTAGGATTAAAACCTGATGAAATTGCGGTTGGAATGGTTATTTCAGCGGTTGATGAATCGGTTGATGCAACTAAATGTCATGGTAAAGAAGGCTGCCAAGGTGGAACGCGTTGCTTAACGCATACCTTGTGGCGTGATTTAAGCTCACGTATTAGTAGCTTCTTAGATGGTATTACTCTTGGTGAGCTCATGGTTGATAATGAAGTTCAGCAAGTATCAGATAGACAAAATACCGATGTAGCCTTAAATAATGGGTTAGCAACGGGTTCTAAAATAATAAATTCTGTGGGTGTTAATGTCCGCCTTTGACGGTCAAACGTCTGTATTCTCGGAGATGAAAATGAAACTACCAATTTACTTTGATTATTCGGCGACTTGTCCTGTTGATGAGCGTGTAGCGAATAAAATGGTTCAACATATGACAATGGACGGATGCTTTGGTAACCCTGCGTCACGTTCACACCGCTACGGCTGGCAGGCTGAAGAAGCAGTAGATACTGCTCGTGATAATATTGCCGCTTTATTAAATGCCGACCCACGTGAGATCGTATTTACATCAGGCGCTACAGAATCAGATAACCTTGCAATTAAAGGTGCTGCACATTTCTATCATAAGAAAGGTAAGCACGTTATTACTTGTAAAACTGAGCATAAAGCAGTTCTGGATCCATGCCGTCAACTTGAGCGCGAAGGTTACGAAGTAACGTACCTAGAGCCTGAATCAAATGGTTTAGTTGATCTAGCTAAATTAGAAGCAGCAATGCGTGAAGATACCGTGCTTGTTTCTATTATGCATGTGAACAATGAAATTGGTGTGATTCAAGACATCACAGCAATTGGTGAGCTTTGTCGTTCTCGTAAAATTATTTTCCATGTTGATGCAGCACAATCAGCAGGTAAAATACCTCTTGATGTACAGGAAATGAAAGTGGATTTAATCTCTCTTTCTGCTCATAAAATGTACGGACCTAAAGGTATTGGCGCATTGTACGTTCGTCGTAAACCGCGTATTCGTTTAGAAGCACAAATGCACGGTGGTGGTCATGAGCGTGGTTTCCGTTCTGGTACATTAGCAACTCATCAAATCGTTGGTATGGGTGAAGCGTGTCGTATCGCAAAAGAAGAGATGCAAAAAGATTATGATCATTGTTTAGCAATGCGTGATCGTCTTCTTGATGGCGTTAAAGATATGGAAGCTGTACACATTAATGGTGATTTAGACCAGCGTGTACCGCATAACTTGAACATTAGCTTTGAGTTTGTTGAAGGCGAATCATTGCTAATGGCACTGAAAGACCTTGCCGTTTCTTCTGGTTCAGCATGTACTTCAGCAAGTCTTGAACCATCGTATGTATTGCGTGCGTTAGGTCTGAATGATGAGTTAGCACATAGTTCAATTCGTTTCTCATTTGGTCGTTATACGACAGAAGAAGAGATTGATCATGCAATCACACAAATTAGCCAAGCAGTAAATAAACTGCGTGATATGTCTCCATTATGGGATATGTATAAAGAAGGCATCGACTTAAACACGGTTGAGTGGGCACACCACTAACACGGACGTTCCAGAATTTAGAGGTATTTATCATGGCTTATAGCGAAAAAGTAATCGATCACTACGAAAATCCACGTAACGTTGGCTCATTTGAAAAAGATGATCCATCAGTAGGTAGCGGCATGGTTGGCGCACCAGCATGTGGTGACGTAATGAAACTGCAAATCAAAGTATCTCCAGAAGGTATTATTGAAGACGCAAAATTTAAAACATACGGTTGCGGTTCTGCAATCGCATCAAGCTCACTAGTTACTGAGTGGGTTAAAGGTAAAACACTAGACGAAGCAGCAGCGCTTAAAAATGCTGAAATCGCCGAAGAGCTAGAATTACCACCAGTGAAAGTTCACTGTTCAATCTTGGCGGAAGATGCGATTAAAGCAGCGGTATCTGATTACCGTAATAAACACTAAGATTAAGTAACGTTATAAAGCGTCTTGTTATAGGCGCTTTATTGTCTAATATAGGTCGTTATTGACTAACGACGCCCATGACCACAAACAAATATAGTAAAGGTTGTAGTATGGCCATTTCAGTAACTGAAGCAGCAGCAAGCCGTGTTCAAACATTTCTTGAAAACCGAGGAAAAGGCATTGGTCTACGTTTAGGCGTAAGAACCTCTGGTTGCTCTGGTATGGCGTATATTCTTGAATTTGTTGATGAACTAAACGAAGAAGACCAAGTGTTTGAAGAGTTTGGGGTTAAGATTATCATCGATCCAAAAAGCTTAGCTTACATGGATGGAACTGAGTTAGATTTTGCCAAAGAAGGTCTAAATGAAGGTTTCCAATTCAACAATCCAAACGTAAAAAGTGAATGTGGGTGTGGTGAAAGCTTCAACGTATAGAGCATAACGTTAACTATGAATCATTTTGAATTATTTGGGCTACCAAACCAGTTTGACCTGGATGGTGGCCTTCTTTCTGCTCAATTCCGTGAATTGCAGAAACGATTCCATCCCGATAACTTCGCGACTTCGTCAGAGCGTGACCGCTTACTTTCCGTTCAAAAAGCGGCACAAATTAACGACGCTTATCAAACGCTTAAAAATCCACTCTCCCGTGCAGAATACCTACTTTCAGAACAAGGTCATGACATTCGTGGTGAACAAACGACGATGCAAGATCCAATGTTTTTAATGCAACAAATGGAACTGCGAGAAGATCTAGAGGATATCTCATCAAGTTCTGATCCTGAAAGTGCATTATTTGATTTTTCTGAAAATGTTTCTGCAATGCGTAAATCACAATTGTCTGAATTAAAACAACAATTAGACGCGGATGCATGGCAAGAAGCGGCACAAAGCGTACGTAAACTAAAGTTTATTGATAAGCGTTAATCAAGAAGTCGAAAAGTTAGAAGATAAATTATTAAATTAATCTTTGTTAGATTAATTAAGTGAAGGATATTACCCATGGCATTTCTACAAATTTCTGAGCCTGGACAAAGTGCTGCACCACATCAGCATAAGCTGGCTGTCGGCATCGATCTAGGCACAACTAACTCACTGGTTGCTTCGGTTCGAAGTGGTGAAGCAAATACTTTACCTGATGCGAAAGGTAACGTAATTCTTCCGTCAGTGGTGCAATATCAAAACGATAAAATTTGTGTGGGTGCCAACGCTTACCAATCAGCCGCTTCTGATCCTCAAAATACAATAATTTCTGTAAAACGCTTAATGGGACGCTCATTAAAAGACATTCAAGCACGCTACCCAGAGTTACCTTACCAGTTTAAAGAGAGTGATAACGGGTTACCTGTTATTAGCACTCCTCAAGGTGATGTGAATCCAGTTCAAGTATCAGCTGAGATCCTTAAATCATTATCTAATCGTGCTCAAGCAACGTTAGGTGGTGATCTTGAAGGCGTTGTAATTACAGTACCTGCTTATTTTGATGATGCTCAACGAGCAGGGACAAAAGATGCAGCGACACTTGCTGGCTTAAATGTTTTACGTTTGTTGAATGAACCAACAGCAGCAGCGATTGCTTATGGCTTAGATTCAGGTCAGGAAGGCGTTATTGCAGTTTATGATCTTGGTGGTGGTACGTTTGATATTTCAATTTTACGTTTATCAAAAGGCGTATTTGAAGTATTAGCAACGGGTGGAGATTCTGCACTTGGTGGCGATGATTTTGACCATGTAATTACCACTTGGATTAAAGAACAAGCAGGTATTATTGCGGAGTTATCTAAACAAGATCAGCGTGAATTATTAACATTAGCAACAGAAACTAAAGTTGCTTTATCAGATAGCGACTCTGTTGATATCACGTTCAAAGCGTGGTCTGGTGTGTTGACGGTTGAAGTATTTAATCAACTTATTCAACCATTAGTGAAAAAGACATTAATGGCATGTCGTCGAGCACTAAAAGACGCAAACATTATTTCAGAAGAGATAATAGAAGTAGTGATGGTTGGTGGTTCGACAAGAACACCTATCGTGCGCAGCTCTGTTGGTGACTATTTTGGTAAAACACCATTAACCAGTATCGATCCCGATCAAGTGGTTGCTATTGGTGCTGCAATTCAAGCGGATATTTTAGTCGGTAATAAACCAGATGCTGAAATGTTATTACTTGATGTTATTCCATTGTCTTTAGGTATTGAAACTATGGGTGGCTTGGTTGAAAAAATCATTCCACGTAATACCACGATCCCTGTAGCGAAAGCGCAAGAATTTACCACATTTAAAGATGGCCAAACAGGCATGATGGTTCATGTCGTTCAAGGTGAACGTGAAATGGTGGAAGATGGTCGTTCTCTGGCTCGCTTTTCACTGAAAGGCATTCCACCAATGACAGCGGGTGCTGCGCATATCCGAGTGACTTACCAAGTGGATGCGGATGGTCTTTTATCTGTAACGGCAATGGAAAAAAGTACCGGTGTTCAGTCTCATATTCAAGTTAAGCCTTCTTACGGTTTAAGTGATTATGAAGTCGCGAATATGCTAAAAGATTCAATGACGTTTGCAAAAGAAGACATGCAAGCGCGCGCATTAGCAGAACAACAAGTTGAAGCCGATCGAGTTATTGAAGGTCTTGTTGTTGCATTAAATAATGATGGCGATACCTTGCTATCAAAAGAAGAACAAGCAGAAATTTTACAAGCAGTTGAAGCGTTGATCACAGTACGTCAAGGTACAGATACGCAAGCAATTGAAGATGGAATTAAACACGCTGATGAAGCAAGCCAAGAGTTTGCTGCGCGTCGAATGGATGCCTCTATTCGTGCCGCATTAGCCGGTCAATCTATTGATGAGGTATAGAAATGCCAAAGATTATTGTTCTACCACACGATGAGTTATGCCCAGAAGGTGCAGTGCTTGAAGCAAATGAAGGTGATACAGTTTTAGACGTTGCTTTAAAAAACGGTATTGCGATTGAACATGCTTGTGAAAAATCATGTGCGTGTACAACGTGTCATATTGTTATTCGTGAAGGGTTTGATTCACTAGAAGAGAGCGATGAGCTTGAAGATGACATGCTAGATAAGGCGTGGGGTCTAGAGCCTGAGTCTCGTTTAGGTTGTCAAGCAAGAATGGCAAAACAAGATTTAGTGGTAGAAATTCCAAAATATACACTAAACTTAGCATCAGAAGATCATTAATCTTACCTGATTAATTGAACTACTGTTGATAAAGGTAAGAGATGAAAAGTAAGTGATAAACTTACATTTCAGAGCTTACCTTTTTTTATATCTATAATAATTAAGGATGAAATTATGAGCATTAAATGGATAGATTCACGTGACATTGCAATTGAGCTTTCAGAGCAATACCCAGAGATTGATCCTCAAACTGTTCGTTTTACTGATTTAAGAGAATGGGTTATGGCTTTAAAAGAATTTGATGATGATCCAAATCATTCTGGTGAGAAAATATTAGAAGCGATAGTTCTTTGCTGGATGGATGAGCGAGATTAATTTAATCGTATTAATGAATCGACTTAGTAAAGTATAAAATCCCATCAACTGATTGGATCCACCTCTTACATTTTGTGTAAATGCCTTGTATCGCCAAGGTAAAGTAGGCAAATTATATTAAAAGAACATTCTGTTCGCTTATTACCTGTTTGTATTAGCGCAATATAAATAATTGGCAGAGCTAATCTGTATGATTGTATGGAGTTATTGCGTGCTTAAAGGAGATTCACCATGTCACAAAAGTTGACTGTACAGCTTTCATCAATTGCTGCACCCACTCATTGGGGTGTTAATGCGCCACTTTCATTTACGACTGAAGGTGCCGTTATTCACTGTATTGACAGCGACGTTTATAGTGCAATTCAGCGTGCAGCTCGAAAGTTAACTGGTCAAGGTCTTGTTGCTGTTGAACTAGAAGGTTCAGAGTGGGACTTAGAGTCTATTTGGTCTTTTGTTCAAGGTTTCCGTGATTCAAAAAGCAATAATGACGTGGCTTGGACTGCACTTGAAGCGGCAGATGAAAAAGAGTTGAATGATCGTATTCTAACGACTAACTGGACTCGTGAAATCATCAATAAAACTGCAGAAGAGGTTGCTCCTCGTCAGTTAACAACAATGGCTGCTGAGTTTATTAAATCGGTAGCTCCTGCTGGTACAGTGACAGCTAAGATTGTTAAAGATAAAGATTTATTAACTGAAGGTTGGACTGGTATTTATGCGGTAGGCCGTGGCTCTGAGCGTACATCTGCGATGCTGCAATTAGATTACAATCCAACAGGTGATGCTGACGCACCAGTTTTCGCTTGTTTGGTTGGTAAAGGCATTACGTTTGATTCTGGTGGTTACAGCATTAAACCATCTGGCGGCATGGCATCAATGAAAGCGGACATGGGCGGCTCTGCATTAGCAACAGCTGGTCTTGCAATGTCAATTCTTCGTGGCTTAGACAAACGTGTTAAATTGATTTTATGTTGTGCTGAAAACATGATCTCAGGTCGAGCATTAAAGTTAGGCGATATTATTACCTATAAAAATGGTAAAACAGTAGAAATCTTAAATACTGACGCAGAAGGCCGCTTAGTTCTTGCTGATGGACTTCAGTTTGCATCAGAGCAGAACCCAGAGCTTATTATTGACTGCGCAACGCTAACAGGTGCAGCCAAAATGGCGGTAGGCAACGATTTCCATTCACTGTTAAGTTTTGATGATGAACTAAGCCAAAAAGCATTAAATTCAGCTCAAGAAGAAAACGAAGGCCTATGGCGTTTACCATTAATGGAATTCCACCGAACTATGTTGCCATCAAGCTTTGCTGATTTAGCAAACATTGGTTCAGGTCCATATTCACCAGGTGCAAGTACGGCTGCAGGCTTTCTTTCTTATTTTGTTGATGATTATAAGAAAGGTTGGTTACATATGGATTGTTCAGCAACTTACCGTACTGCTCCATCAGATAAATGGTCTGCAGGAGCAACTGGTGTTGGTGTAAGAACATTAGCGAACCTTTTAACGAAATAAATAGAATGAAGATCGAGTTACACTCGGTCTTCTTTTTTATTACTAGATAATTCCCATCAGTATTTTATTGTCGTTTTAAGAGAATAAAGAGTACTGTTCGGAATTAATATAAGATCTAAAAAGACACTTTAAAGGAAAGTAAAATGACAATAGAACGTACTTTTTCAATTGTAAAACCAGATGCTGTTAAGCGTAATCTAATTGGCGCTATTTACCGTCGTATTGAAAAAACAGGTATGCAAGTTGTAGCCGCGAAAATGCTTCTTTTAACAAAAGAGCAAGCGGAAGGTTTTTATGCTGAACATGAAGGTAAAGAGTTTTTTGCTGCATTGGTAGAATACATGACATCTGGACCAGTAATGGTTCAAGTACTTGAAGGTGAAGACGTAATTGTTCGTTACCGTGAATTAATGGGTAAAACAAATCCAGAACAAGCGGCATGTGGAACTATTCGTTCTGACTATGCAATAAGCATGCGCTACAACTCAGTTCATGGTTCAGATAGCCCAGAATCAGCGGCTCGTGAAATTGCTTATTTCTTTGCTGAAGATGAAATTTGTCCTCGTCCTGCAGAATAAAGCATTAAGGATTCAGATCGGTCGCAAGCTCCCTTGAAGATTTCAGAGGAGCTTGCTGTTAGTCTGGTATTAAAAATAATATAGTCAATACGGTAACTTTTCTTTTCTATACAGATTAATCATACACCCGCTTCAAACATCTACCCTCTAGTAATATCCTCTCAAAACTTGTACAATTCTGCGCCCGATATTCGCGGTGATGTTATTTATCAGAGAGGCAACATGACTACAGCTAAAATCAATCTACTGGACTTTGATCGTAAAGGACTTCGAACATTTTTTTCTGAGGAATTAGGAGAAAAAGCATTCAGAGCCGATCAAATTATGAAGTGGATGTATCACTTTGGTTGTGATGACTTCGATCAAATGAATAACATCAACAAAAAGCTTCGTGAAAAACTAAAACACAAGTGTGAAATCCGTGCACCTTACGTATCTGAAGCTCAACATTCAGTTGATGGTACGATTAAGTGGGCAATGAAAGTTGGCGATCAAGATGTTGAAACGGTATATATCCCAGACGGAGATCGTGCAACGTTATGTGTCTCTTCTCAAGTTGGTTGTGCTTTAGCGTGTACATTCTGTTCAACTGCTCAACAGGGTTTCAACCGTAATTTAAAAGTATCTGAAATTGTAGGCCAAATTTGGCGTGCAGCTCGTGAAATTGGTTTAGAGAAAGAAACAGGCCGCCGCCCAATTACAAATGTTGTAATGATGGGAATGGGTGAGCCATTACTTAACATGAAAAATCTAATTCCATCATTAGATATTATGTTAGATGATTTAGGTTTTGGTTTATCTAAGCGTCGCGTTACTGTCTCTACTTCTGGTGTTGTATCTGGCCTAGAGCAAATGATTGGTAAAGTGGATGTAGCACTTGCTATCTCTCTTCATGCTCCAACCGATGAGCTACGTAGTGAAATCATGCCAATCAATGATCGTTGGAACATTGAAGCATTCTTAGCGTGTGTTCGTGAGTATATCGAATCATCAAATGCCAACCGTGGTCGTGTGACGGTAGAGTACGTACTTCTTGATCATATTAATGACGATATGAATCATGCAAGACAACTCGCAGAATTGCTAAAAGATACCCCTGCAAAGATTAATTTGATTCCATTTAACCCATATCCTGGGTCACCATACAAGAAACCAAGTAATTCACGAATTGATCGATTCATGAAAACACTCATGGAATATGATTTTACGGTAACGGTTCGTAAAACTCGTGGTGACGATATTGATGCTGCTTGTGGTCAATTAGTGGGTGATGTAATCGATAGAACTAAACGTACTCAAACTAAACAGCAAGGTGAAGAAATTCCTGTAAAAACTGTTTAGCCTAGGTGCATCACAGCAAGGGAAGGCAGAATGCAGAAATGGAAAGCAACACTATTAACGTTTGGTCTGTTAATGGGCAGTGGTTGTGTGATGGTTCCAGAGACTAATGAAATGAGTAAAGAAGAGGTAATTCGAGCTGCTGAAGCTCGAATTACTCTCGGACTAAGTTACTTAAATGCGGGAGATATGATAAAAGCCCGTGAAAACTTAGAATTGGCTGTACGACACGCCCCTGATTATTATCGCTCCCAAACTTCCCTTGCCTATTATTACCAACAAGTTGATGAAGATATTTTAGCTGAAAAGGCTTACAAACGAGCATTACGTTCTTCGTCAAAAAATGGTAATGTATTAAATAACTACGGCGTTTTTCTTTGTAAAGGTGGCCGGTATGAGGAAGCTCAACGTAAGTTTTCTCAAGCAATAGAACAACCTTACTACTATCTTGTTTCGGCAAGCTATGAAAATGCAGCAATGTGTGCATTAAGTAGTGGGGATACAGTGACAGCAAAAACGTATTTTGAGCGCTCATTAGCTCATGATCCGAATCGAGTTCGCTCCACCCTTCAATTGGCTAAATTAAATATTGATGAAGGTAACTATTCAGAACCGAGAATTGCGCTGTTTAAATTTACTAAGAAGTACGGATATAAACCTGTCAGCCTAAGCTTACTCATAGAATTAGAAAAAAAAGCCGGCAATGCGCATTTAGTTAAGAAATACGCAGATTTACTCGAGGCGAAATATCCAGACTCCAGAGAATATCAGAATTATTTAAATTATGACTCATGAACATATTGAAGAAAAAGTAGAAGAATTAACAGCTCCTGGCCTATTATTACAAGTCGCTCGTAAAGAACAGCAGCTTAGTCTTGAAGATATTTCATCTCGTTTACGATTACGTGTTGAAGTCTTAGAGCAAATCGAAGCTGACCAATTTGATATGGGTAAATTAGCCACCTTTACGCGTGGTTATTATCGATCTTACGCTAAATTAGTTAATGTCCCAGAAGCAGATGTATTATCTGCATTGGATCAATTAGGTAAGGCTAAAATTGAAGAGCATGATATGCAAAGTTTTTCTCGTAAGACAAAAAGAGAAAAACATGACAATCGTATTATGAAACTAACATGGGTTATTTTTGCTCTGATCTTAAGCATGTCTGTTTTGTGGTGGTGGCAAGAACAGCAACAGTTAGAAACGGTAGAAGTTGCTAGTGTTGGGGTTGTTCCTACAGAAGAAATTGAGATTGAAGAAAATGCTTTAATTGATACAAATGTGCTACCTGTAGTTGAAGAGATTACATCACAAGAACCAGCGCAGGAGCCTAAATTAGAAATACTTAAACCAGAACAACAAGAAAAAAATTCTGAATCAGTAACTGCTCAGGTGGTTAAAGTAGCAGAGGCGGTAGAGGTTCCAAAAGAAGAACCGAAAAGTACAACACTAACAGAAGTAATAGCAATTGAAGATGTAGCAATGACTTTTAGTAATGATTGTTGGTTACAAATTAAAGATGCTTCGAATGAGCGTTTATATTCTGGTGTTAAAAAAGCCAACCAAACATTGAAACTGACAGGTAAAGCTCCTTATAAATTAATTATTGGTGCACCAAGTGCCGTTACACTAACTTATAAAGGTAAACCTGTTGATTTATCTGCTTATCCAGCAGGTAAAGTTGCACGATTAACCTTACCTCAATAATGAGTTGATTCCATGCATATAGAGTCCCCAATTAAACGTCGCCAATCTACCCGCATCTATGTGGGTAATGTTCCTATTGGTGATGGTGCACCTATCGCTGTTCAGTCAATGACAAATACATTAACGACTGATGTTGCGGCGACGGTAGCCCAAATTAAAGCCCTTGAAAAAGTGGGCGCAGATATTGTCCGAGTTTCAGTGCCAACAATGGATGCAGCTGAAGCATTTAAAGCGATTAAGCAACAAGTCTCAGTTCCTTTAGTTGCTGATATTCATTTTGATTATCGAATTGCATTACAAGTTGCTGAATACGGTGTTGATTGTTTGCGAATTAATCCGGGAAATATTGGTAACGAGCAGCGTATTCGTTCTGTTGTTGATTGTGCAAAAGATAAAAATATCCCTATTCGAATTGGTGTGAATGGCGGTTCATTAGAAAAAGACATTCAAGTTAAATACAAAGAACCAACGGCCCAAGCGCTACTTGAGTCGGCAATGCGCCATGTAGATATCTTGGATCGAATGAACTTTGATCAATTTAAAGTTAGCGTAAAAGCATCAGATGTCTTTTTAGCGGTAGACTCTTATCGACTATTGGCTAAGCAAATTGCTCAGCCATTGCATTTAGGCATTACTGAAGCGGGCGGTGCTCGTGCTGGCTCTGTTAAATCAGCGGTTGGCCTAGGCATGCTATTGTCTGAAGGTATTGGCGATACATTACGTATTTCTTTGGCAGCAGATCCAATCGAAGAAATTAAAGTAGGCTTTGATATTTTAAAATCATTGCGTATTCGTTCTCGTGGAATTAACTTTATTGCGTGTCCTACCTGTTCTCGTCAAGAGTTTGATGTTATTGCAACAGTAAATGAACTAGAGCAACGTTTAGAAGATTTAATCACGCCAATGGATGTTTCTCTTATTGGCTGTGTGGTTAATGGTCCAGGTGAGGCTGAAGTCTCTCATATGGGCATTGCCGGAAGTAATCGTAAAAGTGCCTTCTATGAAGATGGCATTCGCCAAAAGGAACGTTTTGATAACGACAATATTGTTGATAAGTTAGAAGCGAAGATCCGCGCAAAAGCAGCAATGTTATCAAAAGAAAACCAAATTGATATTAATCAGGTAGACTGATTAATTGTAGATATAAATAAATCCATTGGGAAGTGAACGTGGCTAAAGCAATCCAAGCAATTCGAGGCATGAATGACTGCCTTCCAACACAATCGCCATTATGGCACAAAGTTGAAGATAGCGTAAAACGCGTTATCAGTGCATACGGTTATAACGAAGTTCGTATGCCTATTGTTGAGCAAACAAACTTATTTAAACGTGCTATCGGTGAAGTAACCGACGTAGTAGAAAAAGAGATGTACACGTTTGAAGACCGTAATGGTGATAGCTTAACACTTCGTCCAGAAGGTACAGCAGGTTGTGTGCGTGCTGGGATTGAAAATGGTCTACTGTACAACCAAGAACAACGTTTATGGTACATGGGTCCAATGTTCCGTCATGAGCGTCCTCAAAAAGGCCGTTACCGTCAATTCCACCAAGTGGGTGTTGAAGTATTTGGTCTGAATGGTCCTGATGTTGACGCTGAATTGATTATGATGACAGCACGTTTATGGCGTGAATTAGGTATTGATAAGCATGTACGCCTAGAGTTGAACTCAATTGGTTCTCTAGAAGCTCGTGCTAACTACCGTATAGCATTAGTTGCTTTCTTAGAGCAGCATTTGGATGTATTAGATGACGATTGTAAACGTCGTATGCATACTAATCCAATGCGTGTTCTTGATACTAAAAATCCTGATGTACAAGCTATTTTAGGTGACGCACCTAAACTATCTGAATATTTAGATGAAGATTCAAAAGCACATTTTTCTGGATTATGTGAACTACTTGACGCTGCTGGCATCCAATATCAAGTTAATCAACGTTTAGTGCGTGGATTAGATTATTATAACCGTACTGTTTTTGAGTGGATTACAGAAAGCTTAGGTGCTCAAGGTACAGTGTGTGGTGGTGGTCGTTACGATGGTCTTGTTGAACAACTAGGTGGTAAAGCAACGCCAGCTGTTGGTTTTGCAATGGGCCTAGAGCGTTTAGTGCTGTTAATGGAAACATTAGAATTAACCAATGTACGTCGTTCAGTAGATGTATACATGGTGACATCTGGTGAAGGTACCTTGATGTCAGGCATGAAACTGGCAGAATCACTGCGTGAGCAAGTACCAGGTTTACGTGTAATGTGTCACTTCGGTGGTGGTAATTTCAAAAAGCAATTTAAACGTGCAGATAATGCTGGTGCAGCCGTTGCTCTTATTTTAGGTGAGAGTGAAGTTGCAGAGCAAACTGTTAACGTAAAAGACTTACGAACTGGTGAACAAGAAACACTAGCTCAAACAGATGTATTCGCAAAATTAGCTGAATTGATTTAAGAGGATAGGACGTGGAAGCCTACGAAACTGAAGAACAACAAGTTGAAGCCATTAAAAGCTGGTGGAAAGAAAACGGTAAAGCAGTCGTTATTGGTGGTGTTGTTGGTATTGGTGCAATTTTAGGTTGGAAATATTACCAAGCTGCACAACTTGAAGCAAAAGAAGTTGCTTCAATTTCTTATGAGCAAACACTAACAGCATTACAAGTATCTGGAGCAGAGGCTGCGGATTCTGCTCAAGCTTTTATTACGGCTAATGCCAAAAGCGAATATGCAGCACTTGCAGCACTTCAACTAGCCAAAGTGCAAGTTGAAGCTGCTCAACTTAATGCCGCATTAGAGCAATTAACTTGGGTTGCAAGTAACAGTAAGGATGAATCTTTAATTGCTACTGCTCAAGTTCGAATTGCACGTATTCAAGCAGAACAAGATAAATTCGATGACGCTTTAGCGACATTAGCAGGTGTTAAACCAGTAAGTTGGTCAGCACGTGTTGCAGAACTAAAAGGTGATATTGCACTTCGTCAAGGTGATTTAGCAACAGCTCGCACAGCGTATACAGAAGCATTGCAAGCTGGAACCAATCAAGCGGTTCAAATGAAACTGGATGATTTAGCAGAATAAGGACAACTGAATGCGTAAGGTGTTAAAGAAAGCGGCATTATGTACCTTTGGTTTCTCCATGCTGTTTGGCTGTGCGAGCGAAGAAGATACAATCGTAATGGCACCGGTTCCTGTGGTTCAAAATCAGTTTGAGCCAACAACGGAATGGACAAGTTCAATTGGTGATGGTGTTGGACACTATTTTTCACGTCTAACACCTGTATATGCTTATCAAAAAGTTTATGTTGCAAGCAGAGATGGTCTTGTTAAATCGTTGGATCCTGAAAATGGTAAAACTGTTTGGGAAAAAGATTTAGAACAAGACGGAACTGCTCGATTGTCAGGTGGTTTAACACTGACTTATGGTAAAGTCTTCATCGGTTCAGAAAATGGTGAAGTGATCACCCTTGATGCTGAAACGGGTGATGAACTTTGGCGTAAGAAAGTCGATGGTGAAGTACTAGCAAAACCATTAGCAGATGAAGGTTATGTAATTGTTCATACTAGCCGTGGTGCATTGATTGCTTTTGATGCTGAAACGGGTGATGAAAAATGGCAGATCAACAGTGAAGTGCCTAACTTAACACTTCGTGGTGATAGTGCTCCTGTTAGTATTTCTGGTGGCGTATTTTGGGGTATGTCTAATGGTCGTTTAGCCGCTGCATTGATGTCTAAAGGTCAATTGCTATGGCAGCAGCCAGTAGGAACGCCAAAAGGTGCAACAGAAATTGATCGTTTAGTTGATGTTGATGCTTCTCCGCTTATTTTAGGTGGGCGTTTATATACCATTGGCTATAACGGGCAGTTGATCGCACTTGATCTTCGTTCTGGCCAACCTGTATGGAAGCGTAATTACTCATCAGCGACAGATATGTCATCAGATGGTAAGCGCCTTTTCTTAGTAACAGAGAAAGATCATGTTGTAGCAGTTGATGCTCGAAGTGGTACTGAGCTTTGGAGCAATGAAGAGCTTGAATATCGTCAGCTGACATCACCAATGATCATTGATAATAATATTGTTTTAGCTGACAGTGAAGGTTATCTACACTGGTTAGACAGAGATACAGGGCTATTTGTTTCTCAACAAGAAATAGATAGTGATGGTATCGCAGTATCACCAATTATTGTTGAAGATGGCTTTTTAATTGTAACTCGCGAAGGCGATATCAAAAAAATGCGAATTAAATAGGTTTTATTTGCTATAATTGTGAATTGGCTCCAAGTCCTTTTGACTTTGGGGCCTTTTATTGTTTTTAGATAGTGAAAGATAATCCAATTTGGTGATGGTTTTTATCCGTTCATATTAAAAAACTATCATCAAATTGGTATTAGCTCGCGCTATGCCTATGATTAAATTAAGAGGTATATATGATTCCTGTTGTTGCTCTGGTAGGGCGTCCAAATGTTGGTAAATCGACGCTGTTTAACCGTGTTACGCGTACAAGGGATGCATTAGTTGCTGACTTTCCAGGCTTAACTCGTGACCGTAAATACGGCCGTGCTAAGTTAGAAGAGCTTGAATTCATTTTGATCGATACCGGCGGTATTGATGGAACTGAAGAAGGTGTAGAAACTAAAATGGCAGAACAGTCATTAGCTGCGATTGAAGAAGCTGATGTTGTGTTATTTATGGTTGATGGCCGTGCTGGTTTAACATCATCTGATGAAGCGATTGCAAAACACTTACGTTCACGTGAAAAACCAACGTTCTTAGTAGTAAATAAGATCGATGGTATTGATGCTGATGCAGCAAGTGCTGAGTTCTGGCAATTGGGTATGAATAAAGTTTACCAAATCGCCGCTTCACATGGCCGTGGTGTAACTTCTCTACTTGAGTTAGCTCTTGCTCCTTTCATGGAAGAGTTAATTGAAGAGTCTTTGAAAGATGAAAATGGTGAGATCATGGATCTTACTGAATTTGAAGATTTCGAAGAAGAAGAAAAAGATCGTACAGAAGAAGATGCAGAAAAAGATTTCTCACGTCTTCAAGACCAACCAATCAAACTTGCTATTATCGGTCGTCCTAACGTAGGTAAATCAACGCTAATTAACCGTATTTTAGGTGAAGATCGTGTGGTTGTTTATGATATGCCTGGTACAACTCGTGACTCTATTTATATTCCAATGGAACGTGAAGGCCAAGAATACGTATTGATTGATACTGCAGGTGTTCGTCGCCGTGGTCGCATCAATGAAACGGTTGAGAAATTCTCTGTAATCAAAACATTGGAAAGCGGTTGAAGATGCTAACGTAGTATTGCTTGTTATCGATGCTCGTGAAAACATCTCAGATCAAGATCTAAGCTTACTAGGCTTTGCATTGAACGCTGGTCGTTCATTAGTGATTGCTGTGAATAAGTGGGATGGTCTTGATAATGAAGTTAAAGAGAAAGTGAAATCTGAGCTAGACCGTCGTCTAGGCTTTGTTGATTTTGCTCGTCTTCACTTCATCTCAGCTTTACATGGTACAGGTGTTGGTCACTTATATGAATCAGTACAAGAAGCGTATGTTTCTGCAACTAAGCGTGTAGGTACATCTGTTCTTACTCGTATCATGAAGATGGCTCAAGATGATCACCAACCACCAATGGTTCGTGGCCGTCGTGTGAAACTGAAATATGCACACGCAGGTGGTTATAACCCACCACTTATCGTTATTCACGGTAACCAAGTAAAAGAATTACCTTCTTCTTACAAACGTTTCTTAATGAACTACTTCCGTAAATCATTAGAAATCATGGGTACACCTATTCGCATTCAATTCCAGAATAGTGAAAACCCATTTGAAGATCGCGGTGGTAAGTTGACTCTATCTCAAGAACGTCAACGTAAGCGTCTTGTCGGTGCAGTGAAAAACCGCAATAAAAAGTAATTTGTAGTTACTTTATTCATACATTATTAAATAATAAAACGCCCATATTAGTTGGGCGTTTTTTTTAGGTAAAAATCATGACTCAGTTATCAGCAACAGAGATTCTTTTTTGTCATAACACATGGCAGCACACGTCAGTTATTCAATTAGTCAAAGAAACAGACCAAGGTAAGTGGTTTGTGACCAAAGAAACGCCTTTTCATCCAGTCAGTCATATTTGGCCAGATCATCCAGAAGATAAAGGGACAGTACAAATAGGCAGCAATGATTACCCAATTCTTGCTTGTCAGACGGGGGCGATTGAATTGGCAACAGGTGAGCTATATATCGACAAAGATATTCCAATTAAACGTGGTGAATCGGGATGGGTATTTGTTATTTCACATTTAATTTCAAAAGATGCCAATTTATCAGTAGAAAACACTGCAAATTTACAGGTTGATAAAACGTACCAAGATGCGCTAAGTCGTGGGCATAGTGCAGGGCACATTGCTTATTTAGCATTAAATAAAATCCTTCATGCTAATTATTGGCGCAAAGATGCAGATCGAAAAGATGAGCTCGGTCATTACAACTTTAATAGTTATGCCCAAGAAACCAGTTTTGTGACAGAAGATCATTGCGAGGATGTGTATCGACTAGGTAAAACATTACGTAAGCGCGGACTAAATAGTGCAGATATGATTACCGATCTTGATGTGATTGCAGAGCAAGTTAATAAGCAAATAATTGAGTGGTTAGCCTTAGAAAATGAAGTAATTATTGAATGTGAAGGGAAAGCGTTAACAGATTCACGTTACTGGATAGCAGATTTTGGTATAGATGGAGTAGCAAAACTACCTTGTGGTGGTACTCATGTCTCTTCATTTATTGAGTATCAAGAGATCAATGTTCAATTAAAGATGCAAAGTGAGCAAGAGCTACTAATGCTGACTCGATCTAAACAGCGAATATAAAATTGAAATTACATAACATGTAGATCTTATGCTGTATTTAAGGTAAATCGAGTGTTTTTGACTTAAATGGGAAGTAAAACCTTTATTGATACTCTGTTTTATCTGATTTTCATGACATTAATTGAAGTTTTATATCGTTTAAAATCGAAATGCAGGATATGTAACTAATGCTTTCGGGGTGTGGTTGTATAAATGTTCTTAAAGGGCATGATCGCTGATCAGATCCCTATAAGGGCAAAGATCCGCACTATTTATTGCCCACAGCTAACAGGATCAATTTAAGAAGGAGTACTAAAAATGCAAGTAAACGAATGCCCAAAGTGTCAGTCTGAATTACGTTGGAGTAAAGCTGGATATCATTGTGATTTTTGTCAGGTTGAATTTAAAAAATTGGCTTATTGTCCAGATTGCAGTAAGGAGATGGAAAAGCTTAATGCATGTGGTGCACCAAGCTATTTTTGCCATGATTGTAATGAATTGAAATCAAAATCGCGTGCTAAAATTGAGTTTATTGAAAGTTAAGCCGGTTTATTTTTAAACAGGCTTAATTTCTGTGTTCGCGATGATTATTAAATTGGTTACTATAATTATTCAGGAACAACAGTAGATGTGATTTCACCATCAACAAAACGAGTAGTAATGTTTTCGCCAATATTAACTTGTTTTGTTGAGGTAATAACCGTCCCTTTTTTATTACGAGTAATGGAGTAGCCACGTTGTAATGTCGCTAATGGGCTGACGGTATCTAGCTTTTCAGCGGCCAATGCTAATTGATGACGTTGCATGAGCAGGTTTCTATCCATTGAATCTAATAAGCGACGCTTTAACTCTTCAACACGTAACTTATCTTGAGATACTTTTTTTGCAGGAGATAGATTGCTTAAACGTAAAGTTAGGTTTTCAACCTTATGTTGATGGCGCTGTAGACGTTGCTGCATATATGACATTAAACGTTGATTTAAGTCATCTAGCTTTTGGCTTTGATTGTTTAATTGCATCTGTGGATGCTGCTTTTCAAGACGATGTTGAAGTGTTGATAATTGGCGTTGTTGCCCTGCTAAATAGCGATCTATTGCACTATTTAAACGACGTTTCTGATGCGTTACGATCTGCAGTTGAGAAGATAAATCTCGGCTCACTAATTCGGCGGCAGCAGAAGGCGTTGGCGCTCTTACATCAGCTACAAAATCGGCAATAGTAATATCGATCTCATGACCAACTGCACTGACGATAGGGATCTTACTTGCTGCAATGGTTCGTGCTACGATCTCTTCATTAAAACACCATAGATCTTCAAGAGAGCCACCACCTCGGCCCACGATCAATATATCACATTCATTACGACTATTGGCGCGTCCAATCGCTTGAGCAATTTGAATTGCAGCACTTGAACCTTGAACCATTGTTGGATAAATCACCACTGGTAAATTAGGATCGCGTCGTTTTAACACATTCAAAATATCAAATAGTGCAGCACCTGTTTGAGAGGTAATAATTCCGATCCGTTTTGGTTGCTCGGGTAATGCTTTTTTTGTTGTTTGAGCAAATAAGCCCTCAGCAGCTAGTGACATTTTTAATTGGTCAAACTCTTGTTGAAGCCTACCATCACCTTCGGGTTGCATACTTTCAATAATTAATTGATAGTCACCACGAGGTTCATAGAGAGAAAGGCGAGCTTTAACAAGGACTTGCTTACCATTTTGTGGTTTAAAGGTTACACGGCGGTTATTGCCTTTAAACATGGCACATTTGACTTGAGCTTGGCTGTCTTTAAGAGTGAGATACCAATGGCCTGAGACAGGTACAGTTAGGTTTGATATTTCGCCAATAAGCCAAACAATGCCCATCTCATTTTCTAATAATAAGCGGACTTCAGAGTTAAGACTAGAGACTGTAAAGATGCGGGGATTAGAATCGAGAGACATCAAAATGCCTTAGACATGAATATAGGAATTAGCGGCAATATAATACATATCAAGGGGGTAAATGCAAATTAAAAATAAATAAATGTGTAGCCAAGCGATTGCGCTGTGCGTATAATCCGTCTGCAATATCAAATCCAAAACACTTTGTTATGCGAAACGATAAAGTGGGATTTATTCCTTTAAACACTTATGTTGTGAGATATTGCAAATGCTACGAATCGCAAAAGAAGCTTTAACCTTCGATGACGTTTTACTCGTCCCAGCACACTCCACAGTTCTTCCTAACACCGCTGATCTTCGCACTCAGTTAACGAAGACTATCTCTCTAAATATCCCTATGATTTCAGCATCAATGGATACCGTGACAGAAGCGCGCCTTGCTATTGCATTAGCGCAAGAGGGTGGCATCGGTTTTATCCACAAGAACATGTCTATTGAACAGCAAGCTGAACAAGTTCGCTTAGTAAAAATCTTTGAGGCAGGCGTTGTCTCTGCTCCAGTAACCGTTCGTCCTGACGCAACTATCCAAGATGTGAAAGATCTGACTGAAAAACATGGTTTTGCTGGCTTCCCTGTAGTAACAGAAACTAACGAACTTGTTGGTATCATTACTGGCCGTGATGTTCGATTTGTAACAGACCTGTCTAAGAAAGTTGATGTTGTAATGACACCAAAAGCACGCCTAGCTTCTGTTAAAGAAGGTGCAACTCGTGAAGAAGTTCAAGAGAAAATGCATGAAGCGCGTGTTGAGAAAGTATTGGTAGTGAATGATGAATTCCAACTAACCGGTATGATCACGGCAAAAGATTTCCATAAAGCAGAACGCAAACCAAATGCATGTAAAGACGAACGTGGTCGTCTACGTGTCGGTGCCGCTGTTGGTGCAGGTGCTGGTAACGAAGAGCGTGTTGCTGCTCTTGTTGAAGCAGGTGTTGATGTTTTACTTATCGATTCATCTCACGGTCATTCAGAAGGCGTTTTACAACGTATTCGTGAAACTCGTGCCTCATTCCCTGAGCTACAAATTATTGGTGGTAACGTTGCTACTGGTGCAGGTGCTAAAGCATTGATCGATGCTGGTGTAAGTGCAGTTAAAGTAGGTATCGGCCCAGGTTCAATCTGTACTACTCGTATCGTTACGGGTGTAGGTGTTCCTCAAATTACCGCTATTTCAGACGCAGCAGAAGTTGCAACGGCTCATGGTATTCCTGTTATCGCTGATGGCGGTATCCGTTATTCTGGCGATATCTGTAAAGCAATTGCTGCTGGCGCATCATGTGTGATGGTTGGTTCAATGTTTGCGGGTACAGAAGAAGCACCGGGTGAAGTTATCCTTTATCAAGGTCGTTCATACAAATCTTACCGTGGTATGGGCTCTCTTGGCGCTATGTCTCAAGGCTCTTCAGACCGTTACTTCCAATCTGATAACGCAGCGGACAAGCTTGTCCCTGAAGGTATCGAAGGTCGTATCGCTTATAAAGGCCGTCTAAAAGAAATCGTTCACCAACAAATGGGTGGTTTACGTTCAAGCATGGGCCTAACAGGTTCAGCAACGATTGAAGACATGCGTACTAAAGCTGAATTTGTTCGTATCTCAGGTGCGGGCATGAAAGAATCACACGTACATGATGTTCAGATCACGAAAGAAGCGCCTAATTATCGTTTGGGTTAAAAGAAGCGCCTAGGCTAATTTTTCTTAATTTTCTTTGCAGAATCCTCCGATTTCGTTGTCAAAGGTACTCATTTACACTTGTAAACACCGTGCCTTTTCCTAGAACTCAAATGATTCTGCTTCGAAAAATAAAGAAAAAGACTTTGTACCAAATTCAATTTTAAGCGTGTGGTTTTACTGTAAAACCACACTAAATAAATGACTTTTTGAGAAAGACTACTAATGACGACTAATATCCACGATCAACGCATTCTTATTTTAGATTTTGGTTCTCAATACACGCAGCTTGTTGCGCGTCGTATCCGTGAGATTGGTGTTTACTGTGAACTTTGGAGCTGGGATGTAGAAGAATCTGACATCCGTGATTTCAATCCAGATGGCATCATCTTATCTGGTGGTCCTGAAAGTGTAACAGAAGAAAACTCTCCTCGTGCTCCTCAATATGTATTTGATTCTGGTGTTCCTGTATTTGGTGTGTGTTACGGCATGCAAACAATGGCAGAACAACTTGGCGGTAAAGTAGCAACATCTACTGAGCGTGAATTTGGTTATGCAGCAGTACAAGTAACAGGTGAATCAGCGCTGTTTAAAGATCTTGAAGCAACTCAAGATGTTTGGATGAGCCACGGTGATAAAGTTGTTGAAATTCCAGCTGATTTTGTAAAAATTGCAGAGACAGAAACTTGTCCTTACGCTGCAATGGCGAATGAAGAGAAGAAATACTACGGTGTTCAATTCCACCCAGAAGTAACACACACTAAAAACGGCCTTAAAATGCTTGAGAACTTTGTTCTTAATGTATGTGGTTGTGAAGGCTTGTGGACTTCAGCATCGATTATTGAAGATGCCGTTGCTCGTATTAAAGAGCAAGTAGGCGATGATGAAGTCATTCTTGGTTTATCTGGTGGTGTTGATTCATCAGTAGTTGCTATGCTTGCTCACCGTGCAATTGGCGATAAACTAACATGTGTGTTTGTTGATAACGGCTTACTTCGTTTAAATGAAGCAGAGCAAGTTATGGAAATGTTTAGCGAAGGCTTTGGTCTGAAGATCATTCATGTTGAAGCAGAAGAGCGTTTCTTAACAGCACTTGGTGGTGAATCAGATCCTGAAGCGAAACGTAAGATCATTGGTCATGTATTTGTTGATATCTTTGATGAAGAGTCTAAGAAATTATCAAATGCGAAATGGTTAGCTCAAGGTACTATCTACCCTGATGTTATCGAATCAGCAGCATCTAAAACAGGTAAAGCGCACGTTATCAAATCTCACCATAATGTTGGTGGCCTTCCTGATGACATGGAAATGGGGCTTGTTGAACCGTTACGTGAGCTGTTTAAAGATGAAGTACGTAAGATCGGTTTAGAATTAGGTCTTCCATACAATATGCTTTATCGCCACCCATTCCCTGGACCAGGTCTAGGTGTACGTGTTCTTGGTGAGATAAAGAAAGAGTACTGTGATTTATTGCGTCGTGCTGATGCTATCTTCATCGAAGAATTACACAATGCCGATCTTTACAATAAAGTATCTCAAGCATTCACGGTGTTCTTACCAGTACGCTCTGTTGGTGTTATGGGTGATGGTCGTAAATATGATTGGGTTGTTTCTCTACGTGCAGTAGAAACGATTGATTTCATGACTGCGCATTGGGCACATTTACCATACGATTTCTTAGGTAAAGTATCTAACCGTATTATTAATGAAGTTAGTGGTATTTCTCGTGTTGTTTACGATATTTCAGGTAAGCCACCAGCAACGATTGAGTGGGAATAACTCCACTTTAATTGAGTTAAGTTAGAATAAATGAAAAGCGCCGGAAGGCGCTTTTTTTGTTTCAATTGTAAAGTATATTAATCTTATTTGTTGGTTATATGTTTTATTGAAATATAATTTTACAAAATAATCGTTTGCTTATCTAAAAAAAACAACTATTCAATCTATTTTATTCTTAACTGGTTTACACTGTTTGAGCAAAGGAAGGATTAGAGAAATAGTAAATTTCCACGCTCTTTTCTGTAAATACAACATTAAATAAAATGGAGTTACGAATGAGTAACCAAGCAGCAGAGAAAGCATCTAAGCCAAGTGGTATGGATCGTTTTCTAAATACAATCGAACGAGTAGGTAACAAGATCCCAGATCCTGCCCTACTGTTTTTCTGGGGCCTTTTAATTGTTTGGGGTCTTTCAGCGCTATTATCACAAGTACAATTTGACTTGATTCATCCTGTTACTCAAGATGCAGTTCAAGTGAAAAACCTTTTAACTGGTGATTCTTTAGCAAACTTTTTAGCAACCATGGTCAACTAACTTTACCGGTTTTGCTCCACTAGGTATCGTATTAGTTGCAATGCTAGGTGTTGGTGTTGCTGACTCTTCAGGCTTTATTCAAACTGGCCTAAAGAAAATGCTGAACTTCACACCAGCTAAATTACTTACACCAATGCTTATTCTTGTTGCTATCGTGTCACACACAGCAGCAGATGCCGGTTATGTATTAGTTATTCCGCTAGGTGGTATTATTTTCCACGCGGCGGGTCGTCATCCGTTAGCGGGTATTGCAGCAGCATTTGCCGGTGTATCTGGTGGTTTCTCTGCTAACTTCATTCCATCGGGTATTGAT
This sequence comes from Aliivibrio wodanis, assembly GCF_052920805.1. Lineage (NCBI taxonomy): Bacteria > Pseudomonadati > Pseudomonadota > Gammaproteobacteria > Vibrionales > Vibrionaceae > Aliivibrio > Aliivibrio wodanis. The sequence continues at coordinate 1,624,681 of NZ_JBREXA010000002.1, read as the reverse complement.
CCATTACTTGCCGGTTTTACACAAACTGCAGCACAAGTATTGGATACGTCTTACATCGTTAACCCACTAGCAAATATCTACTTTACTGGTCTTTCATCAATACTGATTGTTTGTATCGGTTGGTATGTAACTGAGAAAATCATTGAGCCACGTTTAGCGAAAACACCTGTAGATAAAGATGCAGAAACAGCGCCAGATTTAGGTTCATTTACTGAAATTGAATCAAGAGCATTTAAGTTTGCTGGTTGGGCAATGGTTGCGGGTATCGCATTACTAATCGCACTTATTTATCCTGAAGATTCAGCGCTTCGTTCACCTGATGGTCAAATCACCTCATTCTCTGCACCATTAATGAAGTCTATTGTGCCACTTATCTTCATTCTATTTATCATCCCTGGTATCGTTTTTGGACGTGTTTCTGGTACGTTTAAAAGCAGTAATGATGTCATTAAAGCAATGTCAGAGACAATGGGTACAATGGGTGCATACATGGTTATGTCATTCTTCTGTGCGCAGTTCTTAGTTGCTTTTAGCCAATCAAATATCGGTACAATCTTAGCAATGTACGGTGCTGATGTACTTAAAGCGATGGAGCTTCCAGGTCAGCTAACGATTATTGGTATGATTTTGCTGACTGCATTTGTAAACCTACTAATAGGTTCAGCATCAGCTAAATGGGCATTAATTGGTCCTGTATTAGTTCCAATGCTAATGGGTGTTGGTATCTCTCCTGAGCTATCTCAAGCTGCATACCGTGTAGGTGATTCTGTTTCAAATATCATCTCACCATTAATGGTATTCTTCCCATTAGTTGTGGTTTATTGCCAACGTTACGTTAAATCAACGGGTATCGGTACACTGGCTTCTCTAATGATGCCTTTCTCTATCGCAATGCTAATTGGTTGGACTATTTTCTTACTAGCGTACTGGGCTCTAGGTATTCCACTAGGTATCCAAGCGCCATATACATATAACCTGCCTGGTTAATTTGTATTAGTAAAAATAAAGCCCTGAGAATGAAGTGACCCCGTTAAGTTGGACATTTTAGTTAAGCGGCTTGTAAGGCCTGGTTTCGATATTCTATCGGAGTCAGGCCTTTTAGTTTTACCTTAATCCGCTTCGTATTGTAATACTCGATATATTCTTCGATCTTTTCTATTAACTCATCTGCATCCTTGAAGATGTATCCATGATACATTTCAGTTTTAAGTAAACCAAAGAAATTTTCAGCTACTGCATTATCTAAGCAGTTTCCTTTTCTAGACATACTTTGTTGAAGCCTATGCTTTACAAGTTCCTGTTGATAAGTCTTATGTCGATATTGCCAACCTTGATCACTGTGTAAAATTGGCTTCGAGCCCTTACTTAGTTTGCCTATTGCTTCTTTAAGCATATCCGTGACTAGCGGTAAACGTGCATTCTTTGTCACTTTATAAGCGATAACTTCTTGATTGAATAAATCAACCACTGGCGATAGGTAAACTTTTTGTCCGTTAACTTTAAATTCTGTTACATCGGTTACCCATTTCTCATCTGGTTTCGTAGCACTAAAATCCCTTTCAAGTACATTTGGGACTGATTTACCCACCTCTCCTCGATAAGAACGATATTTTTTGGGTCTTACTATAGATTTTAGGTTTAGTTGCGCCATCAGCCTTTGTACTGTTTTATGATTCAGCTCTACACCTTTTCTTCGCATAGCTAAATGGATCCGTCGATAGCCATAACGTCCTTTATGTTCATGGTAGATAGACTCAATCATCTCTAACTCATGCTCATAAGTATCAGGCCTTCTACTTATTTGAGCCTGATAATAGAAGACACTTTTTGCCAAACTGGTGATACGAAGTAAATATTTTAAAGGGTAATTAGCTTTGAGAGCTAAAACAATTAACGCTTTTTCTTTGTTTGTTGGCGTTTTTTCTGTTTCAGCTCTTCGAACTTTTTTAGAACAGCATTCTCTGTTCGTAAATAACTTAACTCTTCTCTTAGCTCTTCAATGGTCATTTCGTCATCTGATTTTTGTGTAGTATTGGATAATAATTTCATTGAAGGCCTTCCTATATTACTATTCTTGAGTCCCTTAAACCCCGCTTCATTATATGTTTTAAGCCAGACTGATAGCGTGCCAGGGGAGGATAAGTTTAATACTGCACTAGTGTGAGTGAGAGACCAACTGTTTAGTCCACATTAATTTCAATGCTTGTAATTTTGTTTTGGCATTATCGGCATGTGTAGTTGGTAAAAATGAGTTTTTACCATGGATAGAAAATACTTGAGTCCAATATCGTATCTGACGAGCAGATATCGAATATTCTTTAGATAATTGAATTGATGTACGACTAACTAAGCACTGCTTAGCAATAATTAGTTTTAGCTCACGACTATATTTGGACATAAAAAAGACCCTCAGTAATTGGTTGTCCAATTATTGGGGGTCAGTTCAGAATGATAAGTTCTCAGGGCTTTTTTTCATTTCAATATTCGGTATTACTTAAATTTTCTCAGATATCGATAAACAGAGTCTTTAGATACATTAAGAATATTAGCGGTTATTTGGGTCGCATCTTTTATATTGAACGCCCCTTGATGATGTAAACGTTCAACAATGGTTCTTACTCTTCGAGAAACAGCAATGCTTTCATCTTCTAACACTTCGCTTTGTATTCTAGCTATCGAGTCTGTCAGCATTTCAATACTGTCTTTTGCAAAGGTTTCTGGTGACGTAGCTAACTGAGTTGATTGTGGAAACAGATCCATAAAGAAACTGTTCATTGGAACGTCAAGGTTAGAGTTCATACAAAGTAAAGCGATAGGTATCCCTGCCTCATTTCGTATTATTGAAGTAACAGAGCGAAGTAGTTCACCTTTATCTGTTCTGGTGAAATAAGGTGTTGATACATCTGATCCTGCTTTCAATTTTTCTAGCGCAAGGTTGGTAATTGGTGCGCCAATACCACGACCAGTCACGTGACCATTAGCAATTTTAATAATTGATGGATTGTCTGAATCGAGAGAGTGCAGTACCACTTCAACATGTTTTCCAAACATAGCAGCAATGCCATCAACAATACTATAAGTTGATTTCAGTATGAGTTTATCGGCAGTAGAAAGTTTATGTAGCATATGTTTTCTTTATGTTGGTAAAAAGATGATGTCACTTAGCGTGTAAGTGACATCTTTTCATTATGACGCCATTATTTCAATGATTTCATGATCAATATTTGGCATTCCTGTTGTTATCATTCTGCCAATGTTCTTGATTGTCTTTTCTACATCTTCAGCAATAACGCCCTGTTTCGTTACGCAATGATTGTTCAAAGCGAGTAGGGATGATTTCATCGCTGATTGGGCGCTGCTGCCTACTTTCATCGCACAGGTTGATTTCGCACCATCACAGATCATACCGCTGGTGTCACTAATGGTGTTTTGAATTGCAGAGCAAGATTGTTCGAATGTACCACCTGCTAAATAAACCATTGCCATTGCTGCTGCAGCAGAGGTTACGGCGTTGCCACAAAATGCCGATAATGGTGGATAATGAGATTTAATATAAATAGCCCCAAGGTGACTCATAATAAATGCTCTCGCTAACGTCTCTTCATCGGCGTTATAAAAGTCAGCCATTTTAACTACAGGAATTGTTGCTGCTATACCTTGATTACCGCTGCCATAATTAGACATTGCCGGTAAGGTAGCACCGCCCATTCGAGCATCAGATGCAGCAGAGGTGTAAATTAAAATATCACTGTCTAAACTTTTTGAAAGTAAGCCAGTATCTATATTCTTTTGATAAGTTCGACCTACTTCTAAGCCGTATGGGTTATTCAACCCTTCTTGAGCAAGAGCAATGTTTAGCTCTTTAGCTTCAAGGATAAATTTAATGTCATCAAAATTAGCGTGAGTCGCAAAGTCATAAATTGATGAAATAGTGATATCGACACCATCACAAATAGAAGCGGTAGAGGTTTTTGGTAATGAAGAATCAAGGGAAAAAATGACATTATCATCAAGTCGTTTTTCTACAATGAGAGTGTGACCTCCACTGATGGTGACTTCTGCGTGATGCTGTGGGCCTTTAACGATAACACGGCAATAGATAAATTCATCTGTGGCTTCTCGTTTAACTTGAACTCGACCAGCGTCAATAAGCAGTTGAGCTTCACTTACTTGAGATTCAGTCAGTTTTGCAAGTACTTCTAATCCCGCTTCAGGATTTCCACCAGTAGCGCCAGCGGCTGCTGCAATGGCAAGACCAACTCTACCTGTTCTTGGAACAAAAACACCCATACTATTTTTATATAAATTATCAGAGACGAAAACGTCAATCGTCTCTGGTTTTTCTCCTAGCATTTGCGTTGCCACACTTGTTGCATAGGCAGCACAAATAGGTTCAGTACAGCCAAGAGCTGGCTTCACAACATTTTTTAAAATAGTGATGTATTGCTTCCAGGTAGAGTTCATTTTTTTCACCTTTTTAGTTATACCGTTGTTTTCTTGTGAGCAATCGCTTCGACTTCAACTAATACGCCAAGTGGAAGATCTTTTACCGCAAAGCAAGATCGTGCAGGGCAGTCGGTATGGAAAACAGTTTTATATACTTCGTTAAATGCAGAGAAATCAGTGATATTTGCAAGGTAACATGTCGTTTTTAGTACAGTATTAACATCGCCGTCAGCAGCTTCGATAACAGATATTAGGTTTTTAAGAGACATTTCAGATTGAGCTGTAATCCCCCCTTCTACAACAGATCCTGTTGAACCATCTACCGGTAATTGACCTGATGTAAAGATAAGACCATTAAATGCGGTACCGTGAGAGTAAGGGCCGATTGCTTCTGGTGCTGATTTTGCCACGATAATTTGCTTCATATGTATTTTCCTTTTTTTTGCAACTATTGTTGATTTTAAGTTCTAGCTTTAATTATGCAAAAATAATTGCATTTAATTTGTGTGAGTTGAATTTATGCTTATTATTAAGGGATTGCAAATACTTTGTAGCAATTTTTTGTTTATTTTACGAACTGAGATCTCGCTATCATTTCAAATAAAATTGCATTGTCATTTTTTTATTAGAGAGTAAATTCTTCAAAAGTTGCAAGTTGGCGGCAGTTTGTCGCTTTAAAATTATAAAAATAGTGATCCCTACAAAGATGGAGTTTTATATGAACACAGCTACATTAGCGGGCCTTGGTCGTGGTCAAAGTGATATGACGGATTCTGAATGGAAAAGGCTACCAACTAACCTAATTATTGTGACGGGTATACTTCTTTGTATCTCTCCAGTGTTAGCGTTTATCTAATTATAGAAAATTAATATATAGACATAAAAAATCCCAGAGAAGGAGAACCTTATCTGGGCTTTGTTAGTGCGCCGAGCATGGCGTTGTTCTAGGAGGTGAAAGTCCTCTACGGGCTCAGTCGAACGAGAACCGTTAGCCTATGCAAGGGTGTTCACCGTGAGGTGAAATCTGAAGGAAGCAAATGGCAAAACATGGTGGTGACGAACAGAAATCTGATAGTAGGCTGTGACAACTTGGGTAACCTAGCTATAGATAGAATAACCCTATGTTTCGACGAGAAGTGTGTCGCAGTAAATCAGGCATGACCATGGGAAAGAACAGCGTCTTACCTCGGGAGATCTTAGCCTTTGTCTCAAAGAGACTAGAGCGGCAGTGATGTCACTCGACGGAAGTTAAGAAGTCAGCCGACGGCATAGTACTTTAAACCAGTACAGTTTAAAGGAAGGCCTGAACCGAATATATCAAGAAGCAGCCGCTAAACACTCAAATACGTGGAGTAACAGCAACGATGAAACCCATCACTCTGTCCCAGTTGGTAAAACCGCAAGTAGCACTGACGGTGACAAAGCGTAACAAACGTATCTGGCGTAGAAAGAAAGGCGAGTCTTGGTGAATACCTCTCAACTACTAGAGCGCATTAGCGCTCCAACTAATTTGAACGCAGCATTACGCCGAGTGAAGAGTAATAAAGGGTGTGCGGGAGTTGATAGACTCAGCATCGAAGCGACCATTAATAAACTCAAGCAAGGCGATAATGGACAACAATTGCGTCAATCCTTATTAGAAGGTAGTTATCAACCTCAACCAGTCTTGGGTGTTGAGATCCCGAAAGCTAAAGGTGGTGTCAGGCAGTTGGGAATACCAACGGTTCTAGATCGAATAGTTCAACAAGCTATCACGATAGTGTTAACAGAAGTTTATGAGCCAAAATTCTCGAAGAGTAGTTTTGGTTTTAGGCCAATGCGTAGCGCTCATAATGCCTTAGCGACAGCGAGTCAATACATCAGAGAAGGAAGAGGATACGTTGTAGATATAGATCTAGAAAAGTATTTCGATACCGTTAATCACGATAGATTGATGCATCGTTTAGCAGAAGATATTGAAGATAAACGAGTTTTGAAGTTAATTAGGTCATATTTACAAAGTGGACTGATGCGAAATGGGATAATAGAGTGTAGACAAAGAGGAACCCCACAAGGTGGTCCTCTGTCACCTTTACTATCTAATATAGTATTAGATGAGCTAGATAAAGAGCTAGAACGTAGAGGGCATAAGTTCTGTCGATATGCAGACGATTGCCAAATCTATGTGAGTAGTCAGGAAGCTGCAGAGAGAGTCAAAGACTCGATCACCGTATTCTTAGAGCATAAACTGAAACTCAAGGTTAACCGAGAGAAAAGTGCGGCGACAAGAATAACGGAGCGCAGTTATCTAAGCCACAGTTTTAGTTACTCAGGTCAGATCCGTCTATCAAAAGAGGCGAAAGCAAGAATGAAAAAGCGGGTCAGAGAGATAACGAAACGAAATCGAGGAAGAGAGTTAAAGGCAATAATAAAAGAATTAACTCAATATCTTAGAGGATGGCAACACTACTTTAAATTGGCTTTAAAACCGAGTGTAATGGGAACTCTAGACAGTTGGATAAGACGCCGACTTCGGAGCTACCGCCTGAAGCAGAGAAAGCGAAAATACAGCATAGCGATGTGGCTACGCCAAGAGGGTGTAAGCGAGCGAAATGCTTGGAAATTAGCGATGTCAGATAAAGGTTGGTGGAGACTCTCAAGAACACCTCAAGTGAATCATGCACTTCCAAACGTAAAACTGATGGAGATGGGATTATACTCATTATTGGATGGGTATAAGGCACTGAAAATGTATTCGGAACCGCCGTATGCGACCCACGCTTGTACGGTGGTGTGAGAGGACGGAGGCCGCGAGGCCTCCTCCTACTCGATTTTATACTTTTGACTATCTTAAATCAAAATTATTTATTTAAATAAGCGGCATGAAACTCTAGATGATCATCAATAAAAGTCGAAATAAAGAAATAGCTGTGGTCATAACCTGGCTGCATTCTTACTTCTACATCAGCACCTGATTGCTTGGCTGAAGAAAGTAGGTATTCAGGTTTTAATTGTTCTTCTAAGAAGCCATCAGCTTCACCTTGGTCAACTAAAATCGGTAATTTAGAGCCTTTTTTCAGAAGCTCAGAGCTATCGTAATCTTTCCAAGTCTCTTTATTATCACCAAGATATAGACCTAATGCTTTTTGACCCCAAGGGCAGTTAATTGGGCTAGATATTGGGCTAAATGCAGAGATAGACTGATATGCATCTTGATTTTTTAACCCAATAGTAATTGCACCGTGACCACCCATGCTATGACCAGAAATTGATTTTTTATCTGATACAGGGAAGTGCTCTTCAATAAGAGATGGTAGCTCTTTTGTCACGTAGTCATACATATGGTAATGACGATTCCATGGCGCTTGAGTTGCATTTAAATAGAACCCTGCACCTAGACCAAAATCGTAAGCTGCTTCTGCATCATCAGCAACGTCTTCGCCGCGAGGGCTCGTATCCATAGCAACAATAGCAATGCCTAATTCAGCGGCTTTTTTGAATGCCCCTGCTTTTTGCATGAAGTTTTCATCAGTACAAGTTAGCCCTGATAACCAATATAAAACAGGAACAGGATTACTTTCTGAGGCATTTGCTGGTAGATAAATAGCAAAGCGCATATTACAGTTTAATACTGATGAAGTGTGTGTGTACTGTTTGTGCCAGCCACCGGCAACTTTAGCTTGGCTGATATTTTCAACGTTCATATTTCACTCCAAAAAGGATTATACTGATATAAATAGCTTATCTAGCTTACTTAGTCAGTATCATTTAAAGATAGAAAGAAACAACATCGTGCTTCTTATTTAATAAAGCAAGTATAGTCATTTCTTGAACGTTGATAATCCCATTAAAATGAAAATGATTTTTACAAAACTGTAATAACAATTAAACCTGCTAATAAGTATGATAATAGCTGACTTAATTGTATAAATTAGACTTTAAACTGTGCTACTAAATCATCAAGGACTTCACATTGAGCAGAAAGAGAAAGGCAGGCGTTTTCTGAGCTGCTTACCATCTCCACCATATTATTACTGTTATCTAAAATACGAATAACATTGTTATTGACTTCTTCACTGACACCATTTTGTTGACTAGCCGCGGTGGCAATCTGTGAGTTCATTTCATTCATTAATGAGATAGAAGCAATTATTTCTTTTAATGATTCCGAGGCACTGCTTGCGCTATGAATTGTTTGTTGGCTACTATCTTTACTGGCATCCATAACTGATACCGCTTTATGGGCACCATTTTGTAATTTCTCAATCATAATTTGAATTTCACCAGTACTTTCTTGTGTTCGACTTGCTAATGAACGCACCTCATCAGCGACCACTGCAAATCCACGACCTTGCTCACCAGCTCTTGCAGCTTCAATTGCAGCATTTAAGGCAAGTAAATTAGTTTGATCTGCAATACCGCGAATAACATCTAGAATTGAGGCAATATTAGAAACATCAGAATCTAAGTTATGAATCACAAGGCTTGCGTTATCTATTTCACTGGCCAATGTTTCAATAGAACTAATTGTGTTACTTAAAATCTGATTGGTATTATGTGTTTCGGTATCGGCTTTTGTACTGGCTTGAGCTGCTTCATTAGCATTCGATGATACGCTTTGACTTGTTGCTTGCATTTCATTTACAGCAGTAGCAACCATTTCACTTTCTTGTTGCTGTTGGCCTGAGAATTCAGCGACACTTTGCGTTAATGTTTTAATATTTTCCATTTCAGCACGCACAGCATTAGAAGAGATAATAACTTGTTCTACTGTTGAATGAATGCGAGTCATAAATTGGTTAAAGCTAATTGCAAGTTGGCCTAATTCATCGTTATTCACTACCTCCATTCGTTTTGTAAGATCACCATCTCCATTTGCAATGTCTGCCATGGCTTTACTAATGTGATGTATTGGTTTTAGAACGAGTTTATGTGAAATAACAAAAGATATAATAACTAAGATAATGGCGATTATAGCACCGACTTCAAGCACTAATTTACTATAGGTAATTGAATCAGAAATTTCAGTTTTAAGTTGAATTTTAACTTCTTCGATTAATTGGTTGATTGATTTAAGCTGTTTACGCATCACTTGAAATTGTGAATCTAGTTGTGTCCTATTTTGTTCATAATATTCAGTGGATTCTTGTGGTTTAGCAAACATTGGTTCATAGATACTTACCCAGTTTTTCGTTGCATTAATTAAAGTGGACACTTCATTTTGGTGGTTTGTTGTTAAATAGCCTGCAGAAATTAATTCATTAACTTTATTTAGACGAGGTACTACTCGATAAGCATTGTCTTTAAATTCAGCGATGCTGTAATCAATATCATTTTGGTTTTTGGCGAGCATTAAGCCCTGAGCTGCAGTAATGACTTGATATAAATCTCGATAACCATCTTCTAAGTTATCAAGAACGGGTTGAACAGTATGGTTTAGCTCTTCATTGAGAGACTCTTGATGCCTTGCTTGAAGAACATTGATAACAGTTATCACTGCGATAATGAGGGCAAGTATCACAATGGGAAATGAGAGTTTGTGTTTGATAGTTAATTGATTAAACATAAGGCCAACCTATTAATAGAAAATAATTTTTAGGGTGCCTTAATGTATATAGCTTATCAGTATTACTAATTGTGAGAAAATACGATTTTTTTTGATCTTTGCGATCTAGATAAAATCTTACTAATAGTAAGGAGGTGAAAATGAAAAAACCTGCTACGAGTGAGCAGGTTTAAACAGTGTTATCTTATGTAGTTGTTTGTTTTATATAAGATAATATTGGTTATTTATCCATATGTAGAACAGTACGGATAGATTTACCTTCGTGCATTAAATCGAACGCTGCGTTTACATCCTCAAGACCCATTGTGTGAGTGATGAAGTCATCAAGAGCAAACTCACCTTGCATGTAACGGTCAACGATGCCTGGAAGCTCTGTACGACCTTTAACACCACCGAATGCAGAGCCACGCCATACACGACCAGTCACAAGTTGGAACGGACGAGTTGAGATCTCTTGGCCAGCACCAGCAACACCGATGATGATTGATTCACCCCAACCTTTATGACAACACTCAAGTGCAGCACGCATAACGTTTACGTTACCGATACACTCAAAAGAGTAATCCACGCCGCCGTCAGTCATTTCAACAATCACTTCTTGAATTGGCTTGTCGAAATTTGTTGGGTTGATGCAATCAGTCGCACCTAATTTTTTAGCAAGTTCGTATTTGCTTTCGTTCAAGTCAACACCGATGATGCGGCTTGCACCTGCCATTTTCGCGCCGATGATAGCTGAAAGACCAATACCGCCAAGACCGAATACAGCAACTGTGTCGCCTTTTTCAACTTTGGCCGTATTAAGAACCGCACCCATACCAGTAGTTACGCCACAACCTAGAAGACAAACTTCTTCAAGCGGTGCTTCTTTAGATACTTTTGCTAAAGAGATTTCAGGAAGTACTGTGAATTCAGAGAACGTAGAGCAGCCCATGTAATGGAAGATAGTTTCGCCATTAATAGAGAAACGGCTAGTGCCATCAGGCATAAGACCTTGACCTTGAGTTTCACGAACGGCTTGGCAAAGGTTAGTTTTGCCAGATTTACAGAATTTACACTCACCACATTCAGCAGTGTAAAGAGGGATAACATGGTCGCCAACTTCAACGCTTGTTACGCCTTCACCAATCATCTCAACAATACCGCCACCTTCGTGACCTAAGATAGATGGGAAGATACCTTCTGGATCATCACCAGATAGAGTGAATAAATCAGTGTGACAAACACCAGTTGCAACGATACGAACTAAAACTTCGCCCGCTTTAGGAAGTTGTACATCTACTTCTTCCATTTTAAGAGGTTCGCCAGCAGCCCAAGCTACCATTGCTTTAGATTTAATTGATGTTTGACCTGGTTTAATATCAAGAGCCATTGGTTTTTCCTTTTAATATATTTAGATAAGCAGTCAACTAAAGCCTAGTTGAAATTTTTTTTTCTGCTGTCTCGTTTTGATGTGGCTAGTATAGGTGTTTCATAAGAATTGATAATCCCCTTAAAATGAAAATGATTTTTACGTAACTGTAATAATAAGGGGTATTTTGATATCGAACTGATTAAAATATGTGTTTAGTAGCTCTAAAATTAAAAGGGAGGAGGCAATAAAAAATGAAGATTATGTCAGGAAAGTTAAACTTAATTCAGTTATGATGTGCACTTCTGGTAGGGATTTGCAGTTGTTATGTATCATTTTAGTCATAAAATTTGGATACCATTTGTTACTGTATTTGCATTTTTTATTGCAAGTCTTTTACTTACGTCTCAGTTAAGCTCTTCTCTTAGAACAAATAACCCTTTTTCAGTCAGCGAAGTTACCTCTGGTTGCCCTCAACAAGATCATTCTGTTTCAGGAAAATATGAACTAGATAAGCATCATTGTTGTGCTTCAATGTGTTTATTGAAAGTGCCTTGCGGGCAATCTATTTCGGTAGGTCTTACTATTTTAACTACTAGGTCTTTAATTTTAGAAGACAGAGTTGATAAAGCTATTGTACGAAGTAAGACATTATTCCGCCCTCCCATCGTTTAATTTCTAATCATTACAATTACGTGTTTTGTACACGACCAAATCGATCAATTTAGCAGGTTATATGTTTATTCATTTAACGCTGACTAAAGGTATAACAGTATATATTTAGGAATTATTCAAAATGAAAAAAATAGTAACGCTATTCTCTGCGCTTATGTTGGTGTTTTCAGTTCAAGCAGCTTCATTTGAAGAAGGTAAGCATTATAAGATCCTCGATGTTGAGAAATCAGAAACCCCTAAAGTAACGGAGTTTTTCTCTTTTTATTGTCCTCATTGTTATAAATTTGAAGCTATAGTAAAAAGTTTAAAGCCTGCATTACCAAAGAGCGTAAAGTTTGAAAAAATACATGTAGCGTTTATGGGTGAAATGGCAGTTCCAATGGCAAAGTCTTATGCAACTATGGTTGTTTTAGGCGTTGAAGAAACAATGGTTCCGGCTATGTTTAAGCAAATTCATGAGCTTGGTCTGCGACCAAAAGATGAAGCAGAACTACGTCAAATATTTATTAATAATGGTGTTGATGCTAAGAAGTACGATGCAACTTATAACAATTTTGTTGTGAACTCGATGCAGCGTAATTTCGATAAACAATTTGAAGCAAGTACTTTAACAGGAGTTCCTGGTGTATTAGTGAATAATAAATACATTGTTAAACCAGGAGAGATCCGTAGTTATGATGAGTACAACCAATTAGTGAATTACTTATTGACGTTATAGTGTTGAATAAGCGCTAGATATGAAAAAGCCCGCTAGATGTTATCTAACGGGCTTTACATTTAGTTAATGATCGTTAAGTTTTAAATGTTAAAACTTATTTATCCATATGTAGAACAGTACGGATAGATTTACCTTCGTGCATTAGATCGAACGCTGCGTTTACATCAGCAAGACCCATTGTGTGAGTGATGAAGTCATCAAGAGCGAACTCACCTTGCATGTAACGGTCAACGATACCTGGAAGTTCAGTACGACCTTTAACGCCACCGAATGCAGAGCCACGCCATACACGACCAGTCACAAGTTGGAACGGACGAGTTGAGATCTCTTGACCAGCTCCTGCAACACCGATGATGATTGATTCACCCCAACCTTTGTGACAAGACTCAAGTGCAGCACGCATAACGTTTACGTTACCGATACACTCAAAAGAGTAATCCACGCCGCCATCAGTCATTTCAACAATCACTTCTTGAATTGGCTTGTCGAAATTTGTTGGGTTGATGCAATCAGTCGCACCTAATTTTTTAGCAAGTTCGTATTTGCTTTCGTTCAAGTCAACACCGATGATGCGGCTTGCACCTGCCATTTTCGCGCCGATGATAGCTGAAAGACCAATACCGCCAAGACCGAATACAGCAACTGTGTCGCCTTTTTCAACTTTAGCCGTGTTAAGTACTGCGCCCATACCTGTTGTTACGCCACAACCTAGAAGACAAACTTCTTCAAGTGGTGCTTCTTTAGATACTTTTGCTAAAGAGATTTCAGGAAGCACTGTGAATTCAGAGAACGTAGAGCAGCCCATGTAATGGAAGATAGTTTCGCCATTAATAGAGAAACGACTTGTTCCATCAGGCATAAGACCTTGACCTTGAGTTTCACGAACGGCTTGGCAAAGGTTAGTTTTGCCAGATTTACAGAATTTACACTCACCACATTCAGCAGTGTAAAGAGGGATAACATGGTCGCCAACTTCAACGCTTGTTACGCCTTCACCAATCATCTCAACAATACCGCCACCTTCGTGACCTAAGATAGATGGGAAGATACCTTCTGGATCATCACCAGATAGAGTGAATAAATCAGTGTGACAAACACCAGTTGCAACGATACGAACTAAAACTTCGCCCGCTTTAGGAAGTTGTACATCTACTTCTTCCATTTTAAGAGGTTCGCCAGCAGCCCAAGCTACCATTGCTTTAGATTTAATTGATGTTTGACCAGGTTTAATATCAAGAGCCATTGGATTTTCCTTATTGGAATAATTTAATTGACGACATTAATAAACTATTTAATTTTAAGTTTGCACTATGTTTCTGTGCTCGTCGTCTTGTTGGGTGCCATTATAAATATTTCTCATCAATTGATAATACGGTAGAATAGTAAATAATTTTTACGGATATGTAATAATAATTGTGGGGAATAATCTGTGATTGATTGGGAAGGAGTAACTGAATTTGTTGCTGTTACTGAAGCGCAAAGCTTTACAGGAGCAGCTCGAACTCTTGATACATCAGTAGCTCAAATTAGCCGTAAAGTTGCGGCATTAGAAGATCGTCTTTCAATAAAATTATTGATTAGAACAACCAGAAAGGTATCGGTAACTGAAGCGGGTCAAACTTATTACCAACACTGCCGTCATTTGGTTGAAGGGTTAAAGCAAGCAGATAGAGCTATCACTGAACTAAATGCGACACCTCAAGGTCGTTTAAAGATCACTTCGTCAGTGACTTATGGTGAGCAGTTAATCGCGCCATTACTCAGTGAGTTTATGCTGATGTATCCACAGCTTGAACTTGAATTAATTTTATCAAACCAAACGTTAGATCTCGTTGAACAAGATTTTGACCTCGCTATTCGATTGGGTCGATTAACCGATTCAACCATGATGGCAAAGCGTTTATCAAGCAGACAAGTTCGAGTATGCGCCTCTCCTAGTTATATTGAAAAACATGGTGAGCCTCATACCTTATCTGAACTGTCGCAACACAATTGCTTGGTTGGTAGCTTACCTATTTGGCGCTTTATCGAAAATAAAAAAGAGAAAAGCGTAAGAGTGAAAGGGTCCGTTCACTGTAATAGCGGTGCTGCTTTAACGAATGCGGCATTAAAGGGTTTAGGTATTGTTCAACTGCCTGATTTTTATGTTCAAGAGTCGATGGATAAAGGTGAGCTTGTAGAGATACTAGTACCTTATCGTGAACCCAAAGAAGGGATTTGGGCGGTATATCCAAATAACCGCCACCTTTCCACTAAGGTACGTTTACTCGTTGAGTTTCTAGCACAAGAGTTAGCTGAATAAATGAGTGTTGAAAAAGAAAATAAAGATGCGAACTTCTATATGCAACGAGCAATGGAACTGGCTGCGATTGCTGAAGAAGAAGGTGAAGTTCCAGTTGGTGCTGTGATTGTCTTAGATGGTGAAATTATCGGAGAAGGGTGGAACCGTTCTATTGGTTCTCATGATGCAACGGCTCATGCTGAGATGATGGCAATTAAGCAAGCAGGGCAGAAGGTAGAAAACTACCGACTTATTGATGCTACCTTATACGTTACTCTTGAACCTTGCCCTATGTGTGCCGGTGCTATTGTCCATAGTAGAATTAAAAAAGTTATTTTTGGTGCTTCTGACATGAAGACTGGGGCGTCAGGCAGTGTAATTAATTTATTTACCTCAGCCACCGCATTTCATTTTGTAGAGTGTGAATCTGGAGTGATGGAAGAAGAGTGTAGAGCACAGCTACAAGCTTTTTTTAAACGCAGACGTAAAGAGAAAAAAGAAGAGCGAAAACAGCAAAGAACAGAAGAGTTGAAGAATAAATAGGTAATTTATCTTAAATGAAAAAGGCAAATTGAACGTCAATTTGCCTTTTTTAATGCGTGTTAATAAAAATTAGGGGAGGAGATATTAACGACAAGAGAATGCTTCGCCTTCATCAAACAGTGATAGTGAATAAAGACGTTGGCGATGAAGTACTTTCTTATGATTATTTAATAACTTACGTCGGCGTTGAGTACTTCCTTTTAAAGACGTTTGTGCTTTAATTTTTCTTCTATTAGAGAGCATAAACTCCCCCTTTTGGTTTAATAAATAAAAAATAAGGCTAAGATATTTAGCCTTATTTCGAATAATACGATGAGCGAATTCATCTAGAATATGGGCTCATTGTTACGATTATATGAACCTACTTAATGGTGGTCTCTGAACCTGCATTGCTAGTGGTAGAAGTAGCAGACGATAAAGGGACATCAATAACCTGTAAGTCCTCAATAGTTGTATCTTCTAGCTTAAGTTTATTGGCTTGCTCTTGCTCATAGCCAATAATACTTTGGTAATAACGACGAATATTTTCTACGTATCCTTGAGCCTCATCACCACGAGCAAAACCATAGCGAAGGTATTTGTAATAACGTTGCTGACGTAGTAGGGGAAGGTTATCTTTTACATCTGTCCATGAGTCCGGATCACCCCCTAAACGTTTAGTTAAACGGCGGGCGTCCATCATATGGCCAAAACCAATGTTATAAGAGGCTAGAGCAAACCAAATTTTTTCATGCTCGGTGATTGAATCTGGCACTCGTTTTACAATTCGGCGTAAATATTCAGCACCACCACGGATGCTTTGTTCTGGACTGAGACGATTTTTTACACCAACAGATTGAGCTGTAGGAAGCGTTAGCATCATCATGCCCCGTACTCCAGTAGGAGATTTTGCTAATGGGTTCCAGTGAGACTCTTGATAAGAGAGTGCTGCTAGAAAACGCCAATCAAAATCTCCTGCGTATTTTTTAAATAGAGGTTCCCACTTTGGTAGTTTACTTTCTAGAGCTCGAATAAAAGCACGAGTATCGACATAATCAAACGATTCAACATGGCCAAAATATTTCTCTTCTAAAAGCGCTAACTGGCCACTTTCTTTTAGTTCACCAAAAAACTCAATTAATAACGCTTGTAAGCTATCATCTTCTGTTTTTTGTAAGAACCACGCGACAGGTTGATCTTCGGTTAACTCAAAAGCAACTGCTAGTTCAGGGTGAATACGTTGCGTGAGTGATAATTCAACAGAGTCAGCTAGCGTGTAGTGAACTTCTCCATTTGCTACTTTTTTCAATAACTCACTAACGTCTGTATCGGCTTCGGTATGCCACTCAAGTTTAGGGTGTTTCTCTTTTAGTTTAGTGAGTGTACCTTCAAAACTTGAATCTTTAACGATAGTTACATTTTCATCAAGTTCAGTGAGATTTTTGATATTGCGAGGGCGCCAGCTTCCTTTTTTATATACTATTTGTTGGCTAACGTAGTAATAGACAGGGCCAGGATTAAATTGGGAAAGTCGCTCAGGGGTTATTGTCATATTTGCAGCAATAAGGTCAACCTCATTGCGAGACAGGGCTGGAAATAATCCTGAATAAGTATAGGCAGGCGTTATCTCTAATTTAACTTCTAATTTTTCAGCAAACGCTTTGGCTAAATCATAATCGAGTCCAGTTGGACCATCTGAACCAATATAATAAGAAAGTTGATTGTTTAATGTACTGACTCGTAATGTGCCACGTTCTCTGATTTGCTCTAATTTAGTTTTAGGTTCAGATTCTACTTGGCAACCAGTTAAGGCAAACATCAATGTAGAAATAACTAAACAAGATTGTAAAAGACGGTGATATTGAATGTGGCTCAAGTCGGAATGCTCTTTTTATTATTTGAAGCGTAGTTATATCAAATGGGGTAAAAAGAGGCAAAAGGGCGGTAACAAATTACAACAATAATTAGAGTTTGGGACAGTTTATTTTTATCTTTGATGTTTTTTTGCCCAAAAATGTCAAATTAGAAGAGGATTTTCCCTTTTTTTTAAAAAAATACGCAAACGGTTGCTTTTGCTGTTACTTCACATAACAAAATCCTTTATAATGCGCTCGCAATAGCAGAGGTAACATCGGCATAGTTGCTATGTAATATAGGTGATTAATTGAGTTAATTACTTATAAAGTCATGAAACTATTCCAATATTACCTTTAATTCATTGCCAAAGAGACCTAAGTACATGAGAATTTTGCGTGGTTCACCTGCTTTATCTGAATTTCGTGTTAACAAGCTACTTGAGCTTTGTTGCGAGCTAAATTTACCTGTCACTGGTATTTATGCTGAATTTACCCATTTTGCTGATGTAACGGCAGACCTTGATGCGTCTGAGGTTGCGAAGTTAGAAAAATTACTGACTTACGGTCCAACAATTGAAGAACATAAGCCTGAGGGTTTATTGCTTCTTTCTGCTCCTCGTCCAGGTACCATCTCTCCTTGGTCTTCAAAATCAACTGATATCGCTCATAATTGTGGTTTAGCTAAAATTGCACGTTTAGAGCGCGGTATTGCTTATTATATAGAAACCTCTGAAACACTGTCTGAACTTCAATTAGTTGAACTAAAAGCAATTCTTCATGATCGCATGATGGAAGTTGTCTTTACTGATTTTGATTCAGCTGCTGCATTATTTACCGTTGCTGAACCAGCACCGTATGCAGAAGTTGATCTACTTGTCGGTGGTCGTAAAGCGCTAGAAAACGCAAACGTTACCCTAGGTCTTGCACTGGCTGAAGATGAGATTGACTACCTACTAGAAAGTTTTACTGAAAAATTAGGTCGAAATCCAACTGATATCGAATTAATGATGTTTGCACAAGCGAACTCTGAACACTGTCGTCATAAAATCTTTAATGCAGATTGGACTATCGATGGAGTTAAACAAGATAAATCATTATTCAAAATGATTAAAAACACCTTCGAAGTAACTCCTGAAAACGTTTTATCTGCTTATAAAGATAACGCCGCAGTAATGACAGGTTCTACTGTTGGTCGTTTCTTCCCTGATCCAGAAACTCGTCAATATAACTACCATCAAGAAAAAACACACATCTTGATGAAAGTAGAAACGCATAACCACCCAACCGCTATCTCTCCTTGGCCGGGTGCGTCAACAGGTTCTGGCGGTGAAATCCGTGATGAAGGCGCAACTGGCATCGGTGGTAAACCAAAAGCAGGCTTGGTTGCCTTCTCAGTATCTAACCTTAAAATCCCTAATTTTGTGCAACCGTGGGAAACTGATTTTGGTAAGCCAAGTCGTATCGTAACCGCGCTTGATATTATGCTTGAAGGCCCTCTAGGTGGCGCAGCATTTAACAATGAATTTGGTCGCCCAAACCTATTAGGTTATTTCCGTACATACGAAGAAAAAGTAAATTCACACAATGGTGAAGAAGTACGTGGTTACCACAAGCCAATTATGCTTGCTGGTGGTTTAGGTAATATTCGTGATGATCATGTTCAGAAAAAAGAGATCCCAGTTGGCGCAAGCTTAATCGTACTTGGTGGTCCAGCAATGAACATCGGTCTTGGTGGTGGTGCGGCATCTTCAATGGATTCTGGTTCTTCTTCTGAAGATCTTGATTTTTGCTTCAGTACAACGTGAAAACCCAGAAATGGAGCGTCGTTGTCAGGAAGTTATCGACCGTTGTTGGCAGCTTGGTGATGCAAACCCAATTGCATTTATCCATGATGTAGGTGCCGGCGGTATTTCAAACGCATTACCTGAGCTTGTTGATGATGGTGAACGTGGCGGTATCTTTAACTTACGTGATGTTCCAAATGATGAGCCGGGCATGAGCCCACTTGAAATTTGGTGTAATGAATCTCAAGAACGTTATGTAATGGCGGTTGCGGATAAAGATTTAGCAACATTTGAAGCTATTTGTAAGCGTGAACGTGCACCATATGCGGTCGTTGGTAAAGCAACTGAAGAGCGTGATTTGAAATTAGAAGATTCTCATTTCGACAATACGCCAATTGATATGCCAATGGACATCCTTTTAGGTAAAACGCCTAAGATGCACCGTGATGCTAAGACATTAAAAGCAAATAACTCGGCGCTTGATTGCTCAGGCATTGAGATGAACGAGGCGATTGAGCGTGTTCTTCGTTTGCCAACGGTTGCAGAGAAAACATTCTTAATCACGATTGGTGACCGTTCAGTGACAGGTCTTGTTGCTCGTGACCAAATGGTAGGTCCATGGCAGGTTCCTGTAGCCAACTGTGCAGTAACAGCAGCAAGTTATGATACTTACCACGGTGAAGCAATGTCTCTTGGTGAGCGTACTCCGGTTGCTCTATTAGACTTTGGAGCATCAGCTCGTTTAGCGGTTGGTGAAGCTATTACCAATATTGCAGCAACAAATATTGGCGATATTAAGAATATTAAATTATCGGCAAACTGGATGTCTCCGGCGGGTCACCCTGGTGAAGATGCAGGTCTTTACGAAGCGGTTAAAGCAGTAGGTGAAGAACTTTGTCCTGCACTTGGTCTAACTATCCCAGTGGGCAAAGATTCAATGTCGATGAAGACTAAATGGGAAGAGAACGGCGAGCAAAAAGAAGTTACGTCTCCTCTATCTCTAGCTTATTACTGCATTTGCTCGTATTGAAGATGTTCGTAAAACAATTACTCCTCAGCTTCGCACTGACAAAGGCAATACAAGCCTAGTTCTTATCGATTTAGGTAATGGTAAAAACCGTATGGGTGCAACAGCACTTGCTCAGGTTTATAAGCAATTGGGTGATAAACCAGCGGATGTTGATAATGCAGCACAGCTAAAAGGTTTCTACGAAGGCGTTCAAACTTTAGTAGCAAACGATCAAGTAGTGGCTTACCACGATAAAGGCGATGGCGGTTTATTCGTAACGCTTGCTGAAATGGCATTTGCTGGTCACTGTGGTGTTAGTGCAAACATTGAAGCCTTAGGTGAAGATACGTTAGCGGCACTATTTAACGAAGAGTTAGGTGCGGTAATCCAGGTTCGCAATAACGATTTAGATTCAGTGTTATCAACATTAGCTGCGAATGAGCTAGGTGACTGCTCACACGTAATTGGCTCTGTTGAAGCGTCTGACGAAGTGGTTATTAAGTCTGGTGAGCAAGTTATAGTAGAACGTAACCGTACTGAATTACGTACTATCTGGGCTGAAACTACGCATAAAATGCAAGGTTTACGTGATAACCCTGTATGTGCAGACCAAGAACACGAAGCGAAGAAAGACAACTCAGACCCTGGCCTAAACGTTAGCCTAAGCTTTGATGTAAACGAAGATATTGCAGCTCCAATTATTGAAGCGGCAATGATCAATAAAGGCGCTAAGCCTAAGATGGCAATTTTACGTGAGCAAGGTGTTAACTCTCATGTTGAAATGGCTGCAGCATTCGACCGTGCAGGCTTCGAAGCGACTGATATTCATATGAGCGACATCCTAACGGGTCAAGCGGTACTAGAAGAATACAACGGCCTTGTAGCATGTGGTGGTTTTTCTTACGGTGACGTATTAGGCGCTGGTGAAGGTTGGGCTAAGTCGGTTCTATTTAACGACTCTACGCGTGACCAATTTGAAAACTTCTTCAAACGTGAAGATACCTTCTCTCTAGGTGTTTGTAATGGTTGTCAGATGTTGTCTAACCTACGTGAACTAATTCCTGGTGCAGAGTACTGGCCTCGTTTCGTACGTAATGAATCGGAGCGTTTTGAAGCGCGTTTCAGCCTAGTTGAAGTTCAGAAGTCTGATTCTGTATTCTTCAATGGAATGGAAGGTTCTCGTATGCCTATCGCGGTTTCTCACGGTGAAGGCCGCGTAGAAGTTCGTGATAACGACCACCTAAACGCGATTGAAAACTCAGGTACTGTTGCTCTACGTTACGTTGATAACAACGGTAATCAAACGCAGCAATACCCAAATAACCCGAACGGTTCGCCAAACGCTATCACAGGTTTAACAACAACGGACGGTCGTGTAACGATCATGATGCCTCACCCAGAGCGTGTATTCCGTACGGTTGCTAACTCTTGGGCTCCTGAGACTTGGGGCGAAAATGGTGCTTGGATGCGTATGTTCCAAAATGCCCGTAAAAATATCGGCTAATTAGATGGGCGGGTTAATGATAAAAAAGTATTTTCAGGATGAATAAAAAATTGTGATAAGTATTAAAATTTTTATCAAAGCGCTTT
Organism: Aliivibrio wodanis; assembly: GCF_052920805.1. Taxonomy (NCBI): domain Bacteria; kingdom Pseudomonadati; phylum Pseudomonadota; class Gammaproteobacteria; order Vibrionales; family Vibrionaceae; genus Aliivibrio; species Aliivibrio wodanis. The sequence goes on along the minus strand of NZ_JBREXA010000002.1, from coordinate 1,602,907 downwards.
TCTATAATCAAAGCACTGTTCTATAATAAATAAAAGAGTTGGGTAAAGACGGCTCTTTTAAAAAAAACCGCTGAAGCTTAGGCTTCAGCGGTTTTTTTGTTAGAATAGCGTTTTATTTTTATCTGTTGGAAGAAACAATGAAAAATACGCACGTTACGATTGGTTTGAGCAACCCGAAAAGCCCAACGAATGTTGGTGCAGTGATGCGTGCTGCAGGGTGTTATCAAGTTGATGCTGTTCGTTATACTGGCGAACGATATGATCGCGCTGCAAAGTTTCAAACGGATACCAAGAAAGTGGCGAATAAAATCCCATTAACTAGTGTTGAATCTTTATTGGATGATTTACCCGATGATTTAGAAATCGTCTGTGTAGAGCTTGCTGAAGGAGCAACACCGTTACCTAGATTTAAGCACCCAGAAAAAGCCTTGTATGTGTTTGGTCCTGAAGATGGCTCGATCACACAGCAAGTCGCTGATTGTGCTGATCATGTAGTTTATGTTCCAACGGTAGGTTGCATGAACTTAGCCGCTACGGTGAATGTTCTTTTATATGATCGCTTAGCAAAATCTGAAGAGATGGACGAGAGCGAAGAACTTATTCGCAGTAGTCGAGATAATCGCAATCATTTAGTGGTAAAAAAGTAAGATCAATATCTCCTTTAAAGCCTGAGTAGATTGACATCTTTTTGGTGCATTTTTGGCTAGATGTGTTCTAATAGCGGGCATTAAAGGGAATGTAGTTATTGTACTGCAGTTATAGATGGATTTTTTAGTAATGATCTATCCCTTAACTATCGAATTCTAGGAAATAAAAATGGCAAAATTTGATTACCGTATTGTAGAAAAACGTAACGCTTGGGCTGCTGAAATTACGCGCCAAGTAACTTCTCGCAGAACGGTTGTATCTAAGCGTCAGCTTGGTTTTGAAAGCGAAGCAGAAGCAGTTGAATGGGCTCAAAAAGAGCTTGTTGAATTTGCAAAAACTCAAGCTGTACGTAATGATCGTAAGTCTGAGCAACGCACTGAAAAAGAAGAAATGATTGCTCGTAAAAAAGAGAAATCAGCAGCACAAAAAGCGGAATATGAAGCCGCTCGTGATGCAGCAAACGATGAAGACGAATACGATTACGACGAAGAGTAATTCGTTATCACAGTAATGTGAGATAAAAATAGATACCATGAAATGGCAGTTATTCGTAACTGCCATTTTTTATATTCTCAATAAAGTAAATTCATCTCATGATAGAAAAAGAAGCATTGTTAGAGTCAATCATCCAAGAGTTGCGCCAAGTCCACCAAATGGCAGTAGAAGCCACGCAGCGAGCGATTGATCAAGCAACAGATAAAGAAGCGATTGCACGTAGTAAGTATGAAACCTTTGGCTTAGAAGCCTCTTATTTAGCGCATGGACAAGCACTACGAGTTGCTGAGTGTGAGGCTGATATTCTTGCTTATCGTAAATTACCGCGTTTAGAATATAGCGAAGAGAGTGCGATTAACCAATGCGCTTTAGTGACGCTTGTAAATCAAGATGATATCGAGAGTATATTTTTTATCGGCCCGTCAGCGGGTGGAGTAAAAGTAACTCATAACAAGATGACATTTTCACTAATAACGCCGTCAGCTCCACTAGGAAAAGCCATGATAGGGCAGCAACTTGGTGATGAATTTGAATTGAATTTAGCTGGCAAGAAGCAGCAATATGAAATTATAGACGTGCAGTAATAATAGATAATTCGTTATAAAATAAGAGAGGCGAACCTCTCTTATTAATAAGTCATGCTAGTAAAAAATACTAAAGTGTAGATGTCGTGATTTGACCGTTAGTTAATTGGTCAGTATCCGCTTCGATAATTTCATCGATATACGTTTCAACTGTTTGACCAACCATTTCATCGTCTTCGGTAAAGTAAGCAAGATGGAAAACAGCATCACCTTCATTAACTAAAGGTAAGGTTTGTTGACCAATAACGATGCCGCCTTTATGAGCTCGAAGTTCGATTTCACTATGACCTAATGGTGCGCTGATATAAGCCAAAACTTGACCTTTCTCAACTTGCTCACCCAGAGTAACAACAGTACGTAAGATACCGTCGCTTTCTGCACGTAACCAACTTGTTGACTTAGCAATGACAGCTTCAGGCAGGCGTTTTCTGCTTGCTTTTAGCATGCCAATGGCTTGCATTACACGTTGTACCCCCACATATCCCGCATTAATTGCGATAGGTTCAAAGCGTAATGCTTCACCTGCTTCATAAGTTAATACCGGGATATTACATTTCTCAGCTTCACTACGAAGAGAACCATCCCTTAATGGCGAATCCACAATCACTGGCGTGCCGAAAGCGTGTGCAATTCGTAACGTTTCAGGATTGCTTAGATCCGCTCTAAGTTGAGGTAAATTCGTTCTGTGAATAGCCCCAGTATGTAGGTCGACAATATAATCACAACGCTTTGCTATTTGGGTGAAAAAGGTATGTGCCATACGAGATGCCAACGACCCTTTTTCAGAACCAGGGAAGCAACGATTTAAATCGCGACGATCAGGAAGATAGCGTGATTTATGAATGAATCCGAAAACGTTAACGATAGGGACTGCAATAAGAGTCCCTTTCAATGTTTTTGGATCAACGTTGTTGATCAGTTGTCGAACAATTTCAACCCCATTGAGCTCATCACCATGAATGGCCGCATTGACCATCAAGATTGGGCCAGTATGCTGACCATTAATGATTTCTACAGGGATAGATAAAGGTGAGTGGGTATAAAGCTTTGCGGCTTCAATCTCAATAACCTTTCTTTCACCAGGTGCAACCGAGTGCGTTAATATTTCAAACGCTTGATTTTTTTTAGCCTTTGCCACGAGTTTTAGTCCCTTTTGTCGCTGCATTTTTCTCAATAAAATCAATGATTAGGCCAGCAACGTCTTTGCCTGTTGCTTTTTCAATGCCTTCTAAGCCCGGAGATGAGTTCACTTCCATAACTAGTGGACCACGCTCAGAGCGAAGTAAATCTACACCCGCTACATTTAGCCCCATGATATTTGCTGCAGCTACTGCTGTCTTACGCTCTTCTGGAGTTAATTTAACGAGTGACGCTGAACCACCACGGTGTAGATTAGAACGGAATTCACCTTCTGCACCTTGACGTTTCATTGCTGCTATTACTTTGCCACCAATAACGAAACAACGGATATCTGCACCGCCAGCTTCTTTGATGAACTCTTGAACCATGATGTTCGCTTTTAAGCCCATGAATGCTTCAACAACACTTTCTGCTGCTTTACGCGTTTCGGCAAGAACAACACCAATACCTTGAGTGCCTTCTAATAGCTTGATCACAACTGGCGCGCCGCCAACCATGTCTAATAAATCTTTTACATCATCAGGTTTACTTGCAAAACCTGTGATAGGCATACCAATGCCTTTGCGAGAAAGTAATTGCATTGAACGCAGTTTGTCACGAGAACGAGTGATCGCAACTGATTCATTTACAGGGTATACACCCATCATTTCAAATTGACGTAATACTGCTGTTCCGTAGAACGTTACTGATGCACCAATACGAGGAATGATTGCATCGTAATCAACAAGCTCTTCACCTTTAAAGTGGATCTGAGGTTTTTCTGAATTGATATTCATATAACAACGTAATGCATCAATGACTTTTACTTCATGGCCACGACTTTCCGCAGCTTCAATTAAACGGCGAGTAGAGTAAAGGTCTTGGTTACGCGATAAAATACCGATTTTCATTATAAATTTTCCTCAAAATCAACTAGGTAAGACGATGATGGATCAACAACAATACGATCTTGCATTGATGTTCTGCCAAGTAACATACGAAACACCATTGTTTCTCGGTTACTTAATGTTATTTGTATTGGCCACTCTTGACCTGCTAGTCGGATCATTGTTTTGATGACGTAGCGCATTTCTTCTTGTCCGCTTGAGCTTTTTACTATTCGCTGATCAAAAATTTTGGCTTCGCATATTTGTACGAAATCATTATTTCTTTTTTCTGGATGGATCCAGAAGCGAACCCAAGCTTCACTATCCTTTGTGAAGGGCTCTATTTTAAATGCGTGTAAACAAGAAGTTTTGGCGCCAGTATCAACTTTTGCCTTAATTAATTTAATACCAAGTTCAGGAAGGCTAAGAGATTCTCGCCATCCAACCATGATTTTATTTGTCATTAATTTTTCTCAAATAGAAAAAAACTACAGAGAGTACAATAAATACTGACTGCAGATATCTAACCCATTTGGCTACCATCTAGTTGTCTGAGCTGTAAACTCAGTAGTCTGGAGTTTGGTGGAGTACGTAGAGAGGTGTTATAGGATATGTACACCGTGACTCAATAGCGCGAATTTATCAGCAGTTTTAATTTTCGTCAAATAAAATATTCATTATAATTTAGTCGCTTTAACTATTAGTTTTTTTAATGCGGTTTAGTTGTGAATAGAATAAACGCTTCTGTTAATACTGTTTAAAAAAAGAGCGCTATATTTAAGGTGATTTTGAAAATTAATGAATAGATATAATGCTGTATTTCTATTTTAAAACAGCAGAACTCGCTATTATTTTATTTTTAATAGAAATAATTAAATGACATTTTGATTTAAAACTGGTGTTTAATTATTAGTGAAGTTATCATGCCTGCATTGTACTAGTGTGGTGATACAGAGAATGACTGATAACAGAGAAAGTTTTAGTTCACGTATAGGTTTTATATTAGCGGCGGCAGGCGCGGCTGTTGGGTTAGGTAATATTTGGGGATTCCCAACTCAAGCTGCTAGCAATGGTGGTGGAGCTTTCTTATTGGTTTACCTTATCATGATCCTTGTGGTGGCCTTTCCCATGCTTGTTGTTGAAATGGCGATTGGCCGACACGGTCAAGCGAATCCAGTCGATAGTATGCGTTCATTGACTTCTAATCCAATTGGTAAGCGTGTAGGTGCTTTTGTTGGTTGGATTGGTTTGAGTGTCCCTAGTGCGGTGTTGATGTTCTATAGCATTGTTGGTGGATGGTTAATCTGTTTCTTGTTTGGTGCAATGGCGAACGTCGTTGGATTACATGATCTTGCTGAATGGTTTAAAGGGTTTAGCATTGAGCGCAATTTACTGGGTACGATAATCTTTTATGTATTAACTATTCTAATCGTACAAGGTGGAATTAAAGACGGTATTGAGAAATGGTCAACTCGTTTAATGCCTGCTTTGTTTGTTTTATTTGGCTTATTGTTTGTTTATATCATGATGCAACAAGGTGCGGTTGAAGGATTAAAGCATTATCTTATCCCTGATTTTGAAAAGGTAATGGATAAAAAATTGATATTGGCAGCGATGGGACAGGGCTTTTTCTCGTTAACCATAGGTGGCTGTTCAATGCTTATCTATGGTTCATATTTAAGTAAGAAAGAAAACCTCCCTAAGATGGCAATGAACGTTACTTTAGTGGATACGGCGGTAGCATTTATTGCTGGATTAGTGGTAATGCCTGCAATGTTTGTTGCAATGGAGAAGGGCGTTCAAATCTATGCTGAAGATGGTTCACTAATCAGTTCTGATACCTTGGTATTTACTGTGTTACCAATGATGTTTGATAGCTTAGGGCTATTTGGTGATCTATTTGCGATTGTTTTCTTCTTATTATTAACGATTGCAGCATTAACGTCTTCAATCTCAATGCTTGAGTGTTCAGTTTCTTTAGTGAGTGAGCGATTCAAAACCAAAAGAACGCCAACAAGTTGGATTTTAGGTGCTCTGATTGCTGTGTTCAGCGTGATAATTGTATTTAATTTTGGTGAATTATTTGGCTTAGTTGCAATGATTGCGACTCAGTACTTACAACCTGTCGCTGCGTTGCTGTTCTGTGTATTTGGAGGCTGGGTGTGGAGCCGTCATTCTAAAATTAAAGAGCTTGAACAAGGTTATCCTGAATTTAAACAAGGGTTCTTTGGTAAAATTTGGCCTCTGTATGTGAAGTTTGTGTGTCCTATCTTAGTGATTACCGTTCTTTGGGCATCGTTCTAATTTAATTACAGTAAAGAAAAGGGCAGAACAATGATTACGTTGTTCTGCCCTTTTTTGTTTACTCAGTAATTAGATGTTTATCTAAATTGTTTCGCGTCTTCTAAGTAATCAAAACCGGCATCTGCTAGTTTTTTGATTAGCGCATCTTTATCTAATTCGTAGAATTTAACATAGCTATCTAGATCTCCAAACTCATCGCGGATCTTCATGTTAACTATGCTCATTAGCATAATAGGATCCATCGAAACCATCTTTTCAGGTGTCATTACTCATCCTCGAAATCAGAAATTAATAAGTTGGCAGCAGCAAACGCGGCTTTTTCACGAGTGGCTTTTGGAAGCGCTTCATCAGCGGCAATATCATTTAATGATTTTACGGCGCAAGTAATTGCTTGAGGGATGTAACCCTGATCACCACTGCCAATTAATGAATACAACTCACGAACCATCTCACAACAATCATATACTTTCATTAGACTTTCCATTTTAAAATGATAACTGTTATGAAGTTTACACGTTGAAAAAGGGAAAACCTAGATCAAAAAAAGCTGAAAAACCTAGGAAGATATTTTTCAGCTTTAAGATAAGGATATTTGTATATTATCTATAAGTAGTTTCTTAGTTCTTTATTTGCAAAGGAGTTCCTTCAGCATTAGAAACAATAGCCTCTATTTGTATTAGTGAATCCATTGGAATCGCTGAAACCCCAATCACAGTTCTTGCTGGAAGATCACTGTTAAAGAATTGAACATAAACGTCATCAACAATATTGATATCTGCAACATTTGTAAGTTGAATGTTTATTTTAACAATATCATCCATTGTGTGATTAATGCTTTCTACGATCGCTTTGATATTTTGTAAACACTGTTTTGCTTGTTCTTCTATATTGCCAATACTAATCTCAGAATTTGTTGGATTGATTGGTAATTGGGCTGAAATATGATTGTAATGAGAAAAAGCAACAGTTTGTGTGGACATTGAATTCTGAGGTGCATTTTCGGTATTGTTCGTTCTTATAACAATACCATGTCTATCTTCAACCGCTTGTGGAGGAGTGCCATCACCATGTGACACTACTGCATCAATTTGTATCAATGCATTCATCGGTAACGATGCCATAGTTACTGTTCGGGCTGGAACATAGGCGACAGCTCTTGCGATAGCGGAATCAGGAAAAAATGTAGAATACACTTCATTTACAACATCAATATCGTTAAGGTTTTTAAGGTGAATGTTTATTTTAACAATATCATCAAGAGGAACATTAATACTTTCTAAAATAGCTTTAATATTGTTTAGACATTGCTCTGTTTGTTCGTTGATATTATCAGAGATAATTAGACCTGTTTTCGGATTTACAGGTAATTGTGCTGTGATGTTATTGTAATGAGAGAAAGCGACCGTTTGGGTTGATAGTGCATTTTTAGGTGCATTATCTGTGTTTCTTGCCATTTTTATTAGTTTGCAAGGTTGCTGTGGATGTGTTCCTTCACCATTTGAAATTACAGCATCAATTTGCACTAAAGCACCATCTAACGGTAGGGCTTCGACAGCAATCACCGTACGAGTAGGATAATAATTTTGGAAGAAATTAGTATAAATATCATCGATAGCATCAATATTTAAAATATCAGTGAGGAAAATATTTATTTTTACAATATCTTCCTTAACATGGTCAATACTGCTGATAATTGATTCAAGATTTATTAAACATTGGTTTATTTGTTCTTTTATATCAGTACTAACAATTTTATTGGTTGTTGGGTCTATAGGTAACTGTGCTGAAATATTATTATAGTGAGAAAACGCAACTGTTTGTGAGTGTATAGAGTTTTTGGGTGCATTATGGGTATTTCTTGAAAGCTTAATAATTTTATTATTCATACTATTTCCTAATTTAATTTTTTAAATGTTGTTCGTAACTATGCCCACAATTTAAAGGCATCATTCTCTAGTTATTAAAGAAAACTATTTTTCATTTAACATGCCGCGTTCAATGATAAATTCGATGATTTTTTCTAGGCCGACACCTTTCTTAAGATTGGCAAATACGTATGGACGAGTAGGACGCATACGAGCAGTATCTGATTCCATCACTTCAAGAGAGGCTCCAACGTATGGCGCTAAGTCGATTTTGTTGATGATCAATAGATCTGACTTAGTAATACCTGGACCCCCTTTACGTGGGATCTTTTCGCCTTCAGCAACGTCAATTACATAGATTGTTAAGTCTGCTAATTCTGGGCTGAATGTCGCGCTTAGGTTGTCTCCGCCACTTTCAACAAATACAACATCTAGATTTTTATGACGTCGTGCTAGTTCTTCAACAGCAGCTAAGTTCATTGATGCATCTTCACGAATGGCGGTATGAGGGCAACCACCTGTCTCAACTCCGATGATTCTATCCGCCGCTAATGCTTCTGCTTGCGTTAAGATCTTTGCGTCTTCTTGAGTGTAAATATCGTTAGTAACGACTGCAATTTGGTAAGTATCACGCAGTGTTTTACATAGTATTTCTAAGAGTGCTGTTTTACCTGAACCAACAGGACCGCCAACACCAATACGTAGAGGTTGTTTATAATCTTGCATTTGATTTGTTTCTCATGATCTAAATAGTCGAGTGTATTGGCTCTCGTGTCGAGAACTTGCCAATACTTGGGCTGGAGTGAAACTACCAATTAGGTGTTCGGGCCAACATTGTGATTTGTCTACTGCTTGTAGAATAACGTCTGCCATTTCAAGTAGCAGTTGCTGTCCAGCGCTTTGCCCTAATGGAACTAACTTAATACCTACAATTACGGTGTTTTCAAGCCATCCCCATGCGTACGCGGCTGCGAGTTTTTTAGGGGATAATTGCCAGTGGTTAGCAGCCAGTGCAAAGGCGGCGATTTGTGTTTGTTTTACCATTGGTAGAGTGGTTTTATTTAACTCAATCCCTATTTTTGGTAATAACCTTGCGAAGGCTAACCCTCTCTGTCTCTCTTCAAGGCGTAATTCTTTGGTCTCTCGGCTAGCAATAATAAAATCGCACCATTCTTGAGCTTCTTGCCATTTTTCTTCTTTTATTAATTGAGTCATTTTCGCTAAAACTGGTAACTCTAATGTGGCGATGCTGTCCATCAATTGATTGCTTAACCAATGCGTTAACTCAGTAACATTACTGACCCAGCCTTTTTCTATTGCCCACTCTAATCCTTGTGAGTAAGTAAATGATCCTACCGGTAGGGAGGGACTAATTAATTGATAGAGCCTTAAATCTTCTAGCATAATGAATGGCCTCACTTAGTGATGATGACCACCATGTGAGCCAGCACTTGAACCACCATAGGCTCCAGGCTCTGGTTGATATTTAGCTTGTTCAACTTTTACGTTTAGTCCTAAGCGTTGCACCATATCGTCAAGTACATGATCGTGTAAGTAGCGACACCATCCCGCTTCAACCTGAAGGGGAACATGGCGATTGCCTAGGTGGTAACACGCTTTTGCAAGTAATAATAAGTCATCGCTATATACGGTAGATACTGCCTCTTCTGCGGCGGTGATCACTGCTTGAATGCCATCATCACTTTCAACAATATCGTGTTCTTTTAATACCGTACCGCGAGGTAAAAATAGCCCCGCATCAGAGCCATCATTTAAAGTGATTTTTAATCGACTCTTTGTGCGCTCTAACATGGTTAAACACAGAGTTAGTTTTACTGTGTTTTTGGTGTCCATCTTGTCATGATTATCTGCATCATGATGGTGATGAACAAGATGAGTAAATTTAATCATGATTGTTCACTTTAATAAGGTGCCTCGTCAGAAAATAGGTAGAAAACCAACGAGGCGAGGGGATTAGAATAAAAAGTAACGCTGTGCCATTGGTAACTCTGTTGCTGGTTCACATACAAGAGGAACACCATCGGCTTTTACTACATAGGTTTGGCTGTCTAATTCAATGTGTGGAGTGTAGCTGTTATGGATCATCGACTTTTTCGAGATATTACGACAACCTTTCACTTCACCAATTTGGCTTTGTAGATTCAATTTTTCAGGTACACCGGCCTTGATGCTGGCTTGTGACATGAAAATCATGGACGATTTGTACATTGCTTTGCCATAGCACGCATACATTGGGCGATAATGTACTGGTTGCGGAGTTGGAATTGCGCCATTAATATCTCCCATTGGAGCGTAAGCCACTAAACCACTTTTCATTATTAGTGATGGTTTAACCCCAAAAAATGCAGGATTCCATACAACAAGATCCGCTAACTTACCCACTTCAACGGAACCGACTTCGTGTGATATACCGTGAGCAATAGCTGGGTTGATGGTGTATTTAGCGATATATCGTTTAATTCGATTGTTATCACTATTTTCATTATCACCTTCTAAAGCGCCACGTTGTAATTTCATTTTGTTCGCACATTGCCAAGTACGAATAATCACTTCACCAACACGTCCCATGGCTTGTGAATCCGATGACATCACTGAAATAGCGCCAAGATCATGAAGAATATCTTCGGCAGCAATGGTTTCACGGCGGATACGAGACTCTGCAAAGGCCACATCTTCAGGAATTGAAGGATCTAAGTGGTGGCATACCATTAACATATCTAAATGCTCATCGACGGTATTAATTGTATACGGCATGGTTGGATTAGTTGACGCCGGTAATATATTAGCTTCACCAACAGATTTAATAACATCAGGAGCGTGACCACCGCCAGCGCCTTCTGTGTGGAAAACGTGAATAACACGATCACCAATGGCTTTTACTGTTTCTTCGTAAAAACCACCTTCATTCAAGGTGTCTGAATGAATTGCAATTTGAATATCCATTTCATCGGCAACAGTAAGGCAGGTATCAATAGCTGCAGGTTGTTGCGCCCCAATCTTCATGAAGTTTTAATCCCATTGCTCCTGCTTCAATTTGTTCTCGTAATGCTTCTGGTTTACTTGCACAACCTTTACCAAAGAGACCAACGTTAATTGGGAGATCGTCCACAGCTTCTAGCATGCGGTGCATATTCCAAATGCCGGGCGTTACTGTTGTAGCATTCGATCCTGCAACAGGGCCAGTACCGCCGCCAATAAAGGTCGTTAAGCCTGATGAAAGTCCTTCTTCTGCTTGTTGAGGACAGATAAAGTGAATATGTGTATCAATACCACCTGCGGTAATTATTTTGCCTTCGCCTGCAACGACTTCTGTTGCAGGACCTACAACGATATCAATGTTGGGTTGAACATCAGGATTACCTGCTTTACCAATACCAGAGATGCGACCGTCTTTAATGCCGATATCTGCTTTTACGATACCCCAATGGTCGACAATTAATGCGTTGGTAATAAGAACGTCAACACAGTCTTTATTTAATACTTGGCTTTGACCCATACCATCACGGATCACTTTACCACCGCCAAATTTAACCTCTTCACCGTAGGTGGTGAAATCTTTTTCGACTTCTAAAAACAGCTCAGTATCTGCCAAGCGTAATCGGTCTCCAGTTGTGGGGCCGAACATATTTGCATAGGCTGTGCGAGAAATATGAGCCATTAGTTAACCTCTTTATGTTCTGTTTGTTCTGTGACAATGGGATCTAAAGGCCCCATGATTGCACCTTGGAATCCATAGATTTCACGTTTACCTGCAAATGCAACTAACTCGATTGTTCTACGTTGGCCAGGCTCAAAGCGAATTGCCATACCTGCAGGAATATTTAAACGAAAACCTCTGGTTGGTTCTCGCTCAAAATGCAGCGACTCATTAACTTCGTAAAAATGATAATGGGAACCAACTTGAATAGGACGGTCGCCATAATTAGCAACGGAAAGAGTGGTCGTTGTTCGCCCTACATTTAACTCTATATGGCCAAGTTCATTGTTGATCTTCACTTCACCAGGGATCATGGGTAACTCCTTAAACGATGGGTTCATGGATAGACACAAGTTTAGTGCCATCAGGGAACGTACATTCCACTTGAACATCTGGGATCATCTCAGGAATACCTTCCATCACATCATCAGCGGTTAAGATGGTTCGACCATAATTCATTAAATCAGCAACAGTACGCCCATCACGAGCACCTTCCATTATTTCAAAACAAATTAAAGCAATGGCTTCTGGGTAATTTAATTTTAATCCGCGTGCTTTGCGTCTTTCTGCAATCATTCCAGCAGAAGCAAGTAGCAGTTTATCTTTTTCTCTTGGTGTTAATTCCATGATGTTTCCAGCTAATTATGTGGCCCAGATGCGTGGGACCTCGGGTAATGTACCTAACCAATGTTGACGAGTGTGTTGCCATAAAGTACTGAAGCAGGCCATCATCGGCTCTGTTTGATAACCTAAATAACGGATAACCAATAAGCCATCAATTTCAGTAATTCCACAAATAGGATCACTATTGCCAAATAACCCAGTTTGTTCATGGAAATGTTCATTAATCAGTGTTCTTAATTTATCTTCTAATACATCAGAAGCGGGGTAGATATAAAGATTGCCAAGCATTGGGTAATTTCGCATTCCCGCCGCGTGTTTAATTTCATTTATTGAATCAATATAAATCGATTCAGAAAGTAATAACTTACCACCAACCTGAATATTGGTTCGTCCTGTGATTAATCCTTGTGTAAATATTTCATTTAAAACAGGACGACCGAAGCAATTCATTTCCCAGCCAATAAAATGTGCGTTCTTATGAATATTTACTTGTGTATTTATATGCGCTTGGCTATTTGGGAAAAATATATTTTCTTGTGGTAACCACTCTAAGAACCCATCGGAATCGACACTTAATCGTTGGGTTTGAGTTGATGTTGCTCCTGAGCTTCGATAAAACTTAGTTGCCCCAGGTGTTGTTATTAATGAATGTGCTTTAGAGGCAACGTGAATGTTGATATTTAGTTGGTCACCACCTACAACACCACCTGGTGGGTGAAGTAGATAAGTATGAGCTATCCCAGGTTCTGGATAAAAAGGGCGCTGAACCATTAGTGGACCAATTTGTTCACGATGAACCAGTTTGGTGTTAGAGCCTCTTTTTTCATAGAAAAGGGATATATCAGCCAGCCAACCAGAAGACGATGTATTTATTTTTGGCATAATTATCCCTGCCGATATGGCATATTTTCTTGAGAAAAGAAATAATGAAAACAAATAGCAAACACCTCCAGTTAAAAACTAGAGAAATAAGAATTCTAAATAAATTGTAATTGCCTAAGTCTAGGCAGTGTTGAGTAAAGTACTCGTTTTACAGTAAAGGTAATTTATTTTATGTATACATGAATATGTGAAGATAAATTAACTTTAGAGATGATTGTGTGAATGACTTACGAAATAGATAGTAGTCCTATATTTTGTACTTGGCAATGAAAAAATAAACTTAAATAGTCGTTTTTTTTGCCATTTTTTTTTATCATGTTTATAAGTGAAAATTTATTCTTTAAAAGCCTATTTATATCTGAATAAAAGTTCTTAATTTAATGTGATTATTTTTTTGCAAATCGATTTTAATAATGAAGGTTCATGCGATATAACTAGTAATCCAATATTTTGTTGAGTCGAAAAATTAAGTACGCTTTTCCAAATTGATATTTGAGCTAATGGATCTAATTGAGCAGTGATTTCATCACACAACAAGTAGCGAGTTGTTGGTAGTAAAGCACGAAATAGTGCAAGACGTTGGAGTTGCCCTCCTGAGAGTTGTTTTGGGTAACAAGTAAGCCATTCTTTTTGAATATCAAAGTCGATAAGACGAGATTCAAACTCTATATCTCGATAGCTCTCTTTTAATGAACGTAAAATAGTCCATTTAGGATTAAAAGAAAGTTCAGGGTGCTGCCCAACCCATTGCACAGGGTTCGCAGTATGTTTGTCATAGCAAGGTGTACAAACATGTCCCGTTTTTGGCAGAAGAAAACCAGCAAATAGCATCGCAATTGTTGATTTACCAGATCCACTCTCTCCACTTAAGCCAATAATATCGCCTTGGTCAATCGCGATGTTAGGTAGATTAAGCGTGGTTGATTGATATTGGACGCTGACATTAGTTAAGTGAATCACGATGACTCCAATGTTCAGGTAAAGCACACCATAATGCTTGGCTATAGAATTGACTATTTCCTTGTTTGATTTCATTTGGTGTGGTGTGTTCTATTATGGATAAAGAATCGCTGTTAGTTGTGCTTTGTAAAACAAGAATGCGATCAGCAATATCAATGACATGCTTTAAATCATGGCTCACCATAATAATGGCCTTTTTTTTAGGACCATGAGCGAGTGATGCATAATGTTGGAACAATGGCTGTGCTAACTCATCATTCACACCACAACTAGGTTCGTCAGCAATGATAATGTCGGTATCTTGAATGAAGGCCAATGCCGACATTACTCGTTTTGCCATCCCTCCTGATAATTGATAAGGGTATCTATCTGCAACAACTGGTGGTAACTGAGCTTGTGATAATGCTGAATTTATAAGCATTTTATTTTTTGAGTGGTACCATTTTTTATGTGGGTCGAATTGTGAAAGTTGATCTCCTATTTTAGTGGTTGGGTTCAATGCTTCAACGCTTTGAGGAACTAATGATATTCGAGTTTCTTCATCGTATTTGATTGAGCCAGATAATTCAAAAACAGAAGGTAAGCAGTCTATTAATGAGTTAATTAATACACTTTTCCCACTACCACTAGTACCTATAATACCCAGAACTTCTCCTTTTTTAATAGTCAAAGAGAGTCCTGAAATTAAGGGTTTTATCTGTGAGTATTGCTTTATAGTAAGATTCGTTATTTGTAGGGCTATCACGCTATTCTCTTCTTAGTTTTTGCCCAATGGACATTAATAATAGTGAACTAATGACTAATACGATGCCAGGGAACAGAGCTAACCACCATTGACCACTTAATAGATATTGGCTTGCTTCAGAAAGCATTCCGCCCATAGAAGGAGTGGAAGGCTCTATGCCTAATCCTAAAAAAGTCAGCCCAGCACCATGGACAAGCGCTTGAGGGTATAAAATTAAGGTTCCTGTTAATACCTGTGGCAAAACATGTGGTGTCAGATGAGTAATGTAACTTTTAGTCTTTGAATGTCCGAACGCCAATGCGTGCAAAATATAAGGTTTATTGCGTAACTGTTCGATTTCTATTTTTAGTAGACGAGTTAATTTAGGCCAATGACTAAACGTAATAGCAATCACTAGCCCTTCAAATCCGCCGCCAGCTAAAACGGACAAGACAATCATAACTAGTAAGTGTGGAAGCGCACTCCAAGCATCAACTAACGTATTGACGGCATAGCTAAATGAACTATTTATATTGCCAATTAAAGCCAAACTCATAGATAAAAAAGCGCAGCATAATGACGATAGTCCCCCCATTGCTAAACTAAACAGTAAAGCTTTTAATGTTCGACTAAAAACATCTCTTCCAAGCCAATCTGTGCCAAACCAGTATTGTAAATTTGGTTGGAGATTTTTGCTGAATAAATCGAGTGCTTCCCCATTATTTTGCCATGTAATCGCGAGTACTAATAAAAGAGAAAACAGCAGTAAAGGAAGATGCGTGTATCGCATAAATCGATCCTTTAAATCATAAAGACGTTGATAAAGAAAGCTGCCTGCTTAACAACGATGCCATAGCATTACCAGTAAAAACAAACAGTGCAGAGCACATAGTAATACCAAGTAAAAGTGGCGTATCACCACTTAATCCAGCCTTTACTAAGGTTTCTCCAATTCCTGGAAAGTTAAAGACGGTTTCAACAATGACAGAGCCACTAAGAAGCTCAGAAAAGCCAGCCAGCTGAATAACAAGAGCGGGTACAATGGTATTCCTGATCAAATGAAACCGTATAATTGAGAAGGTCGATAAGCCATGAATACGAGCATAGCGTACGTGTTGGCTATTATTGACCTCAATTACTTTCTCTTTGGTATGTAGAATAATAGGAGCAATTAGGCTTAGGCATAGTGTAATTAAAGGCAGAATAAAATAAGTGACTTGCTCTCTAAAATTGAGAGTATCAGGAGATTCTCCGATAGGAGCGATCCCTCCGACGGGTAACCACGACAACTTAATCGCAAACAGAGCAATTAATAATAAGCCAATCCAAAAGCTTGGCAATGAGTTCATCATCAGCGCCAATTGAGACATAGTTCGACTAAAAGGATGATTTGGACTGATACCAAGAAGTAGTCCAATGCTATAACCCAATATCAAGGATAGTAGTGCAGCACATCCCATTAAATAAATAGAGTACTGGCTGCGTTGCCAGATAATATCACTGACGGGTTGTTGATAATGAAGCGAATATCCAAGATCTCCATTTAATAACGCTTTGCCAAATGTTAGTACACGCTCTATTAGTGTTTGATCTAACCCTAATTGTTGTATTAATTGCTCTTTTCTATCACCAAAGACAGCAAGCGCATTTCCATCAAAATAAGCGCTGATAGGGTCTATAGGTGATAATGATAAGAGCAATGTCATTACTAATAACGCTAAACACAATTGCAGAGCAAGGCGAGCTAGGCCAATACAGAAACCGTTAGAGCTAATGTGAATTACTGACATTGCCAACGCCACTCCTCAATATTAGCGGTTAATGGCCAGCCATGATTGTGAGGTTCTGTCATTGGAGTTCCTAAATCTAAGCAGTCGTTAGCAAGGTATAAATGATTTATATTGACCAGCCATGTCCAAGGGCGATCTTGTTGCATTTGCTGCTGTGCTTGCTGCCAAAATGGGATTGATGCACTCCAAGAATCGGCTTTTAACGCATTATTAATGGCGGTATCAACGATGGCGTTTTTATATCCTCCTGAATTATAAAAATCAGTATTAGCAAAATCAGAATGATACACATACCTTACTTCACTAGCAGAGTGACTACCAAATCCCATAAGAACAGGTGTTGTCGTCATCTGTTTAGCTATTACATTCCATTCAAGACCTTTGACATCAACACTAATACTGACTTCTTTTGCCATTGAGCTTATTGCCAGGGCAAGTTGTTCTCTAATACTGTCTCCTGCTTTATAAAGTAAGGTAAAAGACGCTTCATAGCCTTGCTTATCAATCGTGCCATTGTTGTTACTATCATGCCATCCCGCTTGGTTTAATAAATTGCGTATATGAACCACATCAACAGTGGTTGGTTTTATCTTTGTTGTGTCTACACCCCACGGCATATTGTCTGCAAGGGAATAGGCAGGCGTTGCATAACCATCTAATAATTTGTCTACGATCAGTTGTCTATCGACTAGGATCTCAAATGCTTTACGTATTGCAGGATCTGAGCTAACAAAAGTCATATTAGCGCCTTTTTGATAAGACATTGGCCAAACAATACCGCGATTATCTAGGGTTGGGACTGCCCAGAGTTTGTATCCATTAATATCTTGAGTAGCATAACGTTGAGGTATGATGCTTAAATGTAATTGATGGGTCTTTAGTTGCATAAAGCGTGACTCTTCACTACCAAATACAGCAATAATTTTTTTAAACTGTGGTTTTTTAGCGTAGTAAAATGGATTCAATGTCATACTAACGAATTGATTTCTTTCCCATTGAGTTAATATGTAAGGGCCTGATCCGATGGGATGTTCACCATAACGCAAGCCATTATGATTTTGTTTTTCGTAAACGTGTTTAGGTACGATACCAATTGAGGATAATCGGTCTAAAAAAGTGATGTCGGGTTGCTTTAAATGAAAAGCGACAGAGTAAGGTGTTAAAGGTTCTGCTACTTTTAATGCGCTGAGATCGTGAGTACTGCTTTTAGTTAGAATTTGATTGTATGTGAAAGCGACATCTTCAGCGGTGAGAGGCTTACCATCACTAAATAGTACATCATCTCTAAGTGTTACGATCCAAGTTAGGTTTTCATTGGTCAAACGCCACTTTGTTGCTAAATCACCAACAAAATTTAATTTGTTATCTCTTTTTAATAATGTGGATTGAAATAGTGGATTGCCATATTTCCCCCAACCTAAAATAGGATCAAATCCTGTTGTTGGTTCACCACCTAGTGCGATTTTTAAGGTATCAGGCTGATTATCATGTGCAGATACTTGAGATGTAAAACCGATTGAAAGAAATAAAGGTAATATAAATAGAAAGCGGGATAGTATTAATGTTCTATTTATTAAATTAAAAAATATATTCACAACTTGTTTCCAATATAAAGAAAGTGAGTACAGGTAAATGAAAGAGCGCATTTACGATCTGCATTAGAAATAAAGTAGTGATCTAGTTGAATTACACAGAAAGGGTTATTTAGGCTATTAAGTTTTATTCAACGTAGTAATAAATATTATCAATAAAGAAGCAATGATATTTATAACGAGAATAGGATCACTATGTATAGACTTAACTGGTAAGAAAAAATAGATCGCATCTGGTGAATTTACAAAGATAGATAAGGTACACCAAAGAGCTACAAGACTATAAAACTGTAAGATATATAAAGCCATAAAACCGTAGAACAACGGTAATAAAAGAGTATGGCTTTGTTGAGATAAATTCTATCAGTAGATTAAGTCATAACAAGGGGTAATTAAGGAAATGGAAATTTATTTCATAGATATAAAAAAGGCTAAGTAAATTTACTTAGCCTTTGGTATTTAAAAGGTGATGAAATTAGCTTAATTGAGCTTTAATGTGCTCAACGATGTTTGCAATTTCTACCACTTCTTTTGTGTTTGCACGACGGTTCTTATATTCAAAGTTACCTTCGTCCATGCTGCGATCGCCGATCACAACTGTATGTGGAATACCGATAAGTTCGATATCCTTGAACATAACACCTGGGCGCTCTTTACGATCATCAAATAGAACGTCGATACCCATCGCTGTTAATTCTGCATACAGTTTTTCTGCCGCTTCTTTAACGCGATCAGATTTGTACATGTTCATTGGAACGATAGCTACAGTAAATGGAGCAAGCGCTTCTGGCCATACAATGCCGTATTCGTCATTGTTTTGCTCAATAGCTGAGGCAACAACACGTGAAACACCGATACCGTAACAACCCATCTCAAGGATAGAGTTTTTACCGTTAGCATCAAGTACGCCACAGTTCATTGCTTCTGAGTAGGCTGTACCTAATTGGAAGATGTGACCAACTTCGATACCGCGTTTCAGTTGTAGAGTACCTTGACCACATGGGCTTAGATCGCCTTCAACAACGTTACGTAGATCTTCAACTTGACCAAGCTGTACATCACGATCCCAGTTCACACCAAAGAAGTGCTTACCATCGATATTTGCGCCTGTACCAAAGTCACTCATTACAGCAACAGATCGGTCAACGATGAATGGAAGTTCTAGGCCAACAGGACCAAGAGAACCAGCACCAGCGCCGATTAGGTCACGAAGTTGTGCTTCGTCAGCCATCTCTAGTGGAGATAAAACTTGTGGAAGATTTTCAGCTTTAACTTCGTTAAGTTCGTGATCACCACGGATGATAAGTGCGATGATATCAGCATCAACTTCATCAGATGCTTTAACAAACAATGTTTTCACTGTTTTTTCAATCGCGATACCGTGTTGCTCAACCAATTCAGCAATTGTTTTTGCGTTTGGTGTATCAACCGTTGTCATCTCTTGAGTAGGAGCAGCACGTTCAGTTGTCGGTGCTAGAGCTTCTGCTTTTTCGATGTTTGCTGCGTAATCAGATTCTGTTGAGAATGCGATTAAATCTTCGCCGCTTTCTGCAAGTACGTGGAATTCTTGAGAACCACTGCCGCCGATAGCACCTGAGTCAGCTAATACTGGACGGTACTCAAGACCCATACGGTCAAATGCTTTACAGTAAGCATCGTGCATTGCATCGTAAGATTTTTGTAGACCTTCTTTATCGATGTCAAAGCTGTATGCATCCATCATGCAGAATTCACGTGCACGCATTACGCCAAAGCGTGGACGACGTTCATCACGGAATTTAGTCTGGATTTGGTACAAGTTTAGTGGAAGCTGCTTGTAAGAGTTAACTTCGTTACGAACAAGGCTAGTGATAACTTCTTCAGCAGTTGGGCTAAGAACAAACGGACGAGCATGACGGTCAGTAAAACGAAGTAATTCAGGACCCATCTTTTCAGAACGACCTGTCTCTTCCCAAAGCTCAAACGGTTGAACTACGGGCATCAACGTTTCGATTGCACCTGCATTGTCGATCTCTTGACGAACGATATTTTCGACTTTACGCAATACACGTAGACCTGTCGGTAGCCAAGTATATAAACCTGAAGCTAGACGGCGGATCATACCTGCACGTAGCATGAGCTGGTGGCTCACTACTTCTGCGTCGTTTGGAGTCTCCTTCAGTGTTGAAAGAAGGTATTTGCTAGTGCGCATGTTTTCATCCATTTGTTAGTTATGAATATTGGAATACCTCGATTTAAACCGTTAAATCGAGAGGTCAATTTTAGCCTGGACCAATTCTTTAATCAGAATGGATTCAAATCTAAAATTAAGCCCTCTATGATATCAGCCTAAAAGCGATCTCAAAAGCGATCAATTGCAGTTACCGTGATGGAATTGCTATCTACAGTGAATTTTACGTTCAAATCAAACAAATTTACCGCGTATTCCTTAGTATCTGTCTTTCCTTTTTTATAAGCAGGTCGAGGATCTTGCCCAAGGACTTCTTTTATCACCGCTTCAATATGTGTTTTCTGTGAGTGTGAGCTAAGTGATTTTTGTGCCTCTATCGATAAGAACACATCAAGAACATCTGGTTCTTTTTCGGCAAAACCACCTAAAGCATCAGGAATGGAATCGGAATAGGGGATGTAGGGTTTAATGTCTATGATTGGCGTGTTATCCACTAAATCGACACTGCCTAATTCTAAATACGTTTGATTTCCCTCTTGAACTACCGCCTTTTAATTCGACCGCCGACATACCAATACCATTTGGGCGAAAGGTTGCTCGTGAAGCAAAAACACCAATGCGCTCGTTGCCACCTAAACGTGGTGGACGAACTGTCGGTCTCCATCCCGCATCGAGATTTTGGTCAAATAAAAATAATAACCATAAATGAGAAAACTGTTCAATCCCACGAACCGCTTCTGGTGAATTTGCATCTCCCACCAATTTTAGGCGAGATGTCGCGCTAGGGGCTAAGCGAGGTTGACGAGGAACGGCAAATTTTTCTTTATAAGGTGATTGGATAAAACCAACAGGTTCGATGTGATAAGTCATTTATGTAAGCTCAACGGTGAATATGAATGAATTTTATCATAACTAATGAATAGTCACTTTTTTACTTTAGATGATAATAGTTCTCAAATATCAATTGTTATGTTATAACATAACAATTGATGAGTAATTTGATATGGAGAAAAAAGATGAAAGAAGGCATTCACCCAGAATACAGAAAGGTTATTTTCCACGATACGAGTGTGAATAAATATTTTCTTATAGGCTCAACATTGCAGACAGACAGAAAAATGACATGGGAAGATGGTAAGGAATACCCTTATATGACATTGGATATTTCTTCTGAATCGCACCCGTTTTATACGGGAGAGCAGAGAGTTGTGTCTAGCGAAGGCCGAGTGGCAAATTTCAATCGTCGATTTGGTGCATTAAAAGGTAAAGTATAATGAAAGTATTAAGCTCATTGAAAAGTGCTAAATCTAGACATAAAGATTGTCAAATCGTAAAACGAAAGGGGAGAGTTTTTGTTATTTGTAAGACAAATCCTCGATTTAAAGCAGTGCAAGGAAAGAAGAAAAAGTAAGATAGAAAAAAGGTTGGCATTATGCCAACCTTTTAGGTTTGATTAAGTCAAAAGAGGAATTACCAACCTTTAACGATACCGCCATCAAACGTTTTAAATGCGGCTTGGTAAACTTCTTCTGATTGGTAAGCTTTAACAAAAGTCTTCACATTTTCAGAGTTTACATTGTCAGTACGGCCAACAATTAAGTTTACATATGGAGATTTTTTATCTTCTACAAAGATACCATCTTTCTCTGGTGTTAAGTTGATGCTGCTTGCATAAGTCGTGTTGATTACAGACAGTGCAACGTCATCAAGTGAACGAGGCAGTTGTGCTGCATCTAATTCAACAATTGAGATATTTTTAGGGTTAGCTGTAATATCACGAACCGTTGCAGCAAGACCTGAACCATCACGCAGTGTGATTAGGCCTTGTTGTTGAAGAAGAAGAAGAGAACGACCAAGGTTAGTTGGATCATTTGGTACAGCAATACGTGCACCGTCTTCGATTTGCTCAACAGACGTTACTTTCTTAGAGTAGCCAGCAATAGGGTAAACAAACGTATTACCTGCAACTTCAATTTTGTAACCGCGATCAGTTACTTGTTGATCAAGGTATGGCTTGTGTTGGAAAGCATTTAGGTCAATAGACCCATCATCCAACGCTGCGTTTGGTGTAACGTAGTCTGTAAAAGTAACTAGCTCAACATCAAGACCGTATTGCTCTTTTGCAACTTTTGCAGCAACTTCAGCAACCTGTGCTTCAGCACCCGCCATTACACCTACTTTAATTAGATTGGTGTTTGCTTCTTCTTGGCCGCAACCAGTAAGAATAAGTGTTGATGCTAGACCAGCAACTGCTGCCAGTGTTTTTAGATTTAATTTCATTATTTACTCCTTAAAAATGAATTCCATATGAATCAAAAAATTTTAAATTAGATTAACGGTGATCAACTTTCTTAACTAAATTATCACCTACAGATTGAATGATTTGTACTAAAACAATCAGCATAACAACAGTCACAGCCATGATGGTTAAATCATAACGGTGGAAACCATATCGAATAGCGACATCACCTAAGCCGCCACCACCAACTGTACCTGCCATTGCAGAGTAACTAACCAGTGTTACCAGTGTGATGGTTACCGAATTTAAGATTGTTGGTAATGCTTCAGGAAGCAGTACTTTCGTAATAATTTGCAGTGGTGTTGCACCCATAGACTGTGCAGCTTCAACCAAGCCACTTGGTACTTCAATTAATGCGCCTTCAATAAGACGAGCCACAAATGGGATTGCACCAATAGTCAATGGAACGATAGCTGCTGTAGTACCAATAAAGCTACCTACAATCAGTTTTGTTACTGGAATAATCGCAACCATTAGTACCAAGAAAGGCACTGAACGCCCCACGTTTACAATCGCACCTAGTACACTATTGAACGTTGTGTTTTCCATCAAACCACCTTTTTTGGTGATATGAAGAATAACGCCCAATGGAATACCAATAGCAAAGCCAACAATGCCTGCAACTGCAACCATATAAAGGGTTTCGCCAGTCGCGTTTAATAATAGCTTGCTGTTTAGATCAAACCATGCAGAAATTACATCAAATGACATAACCTAATACCTCTACTTTCACGTGATGATTACGTAAGAATGCAATTGCTTGCTCTGTTGATTTTTGATTACCGAAAAACTCGGCTAACATAAGGCCAAATTTAACCCCACCTGCATAATCGATATCCGCATTTAAGATACTAATATCAATATCAAATTCGCGAGATATTTGGCTAATAACAGGAGCATCAACACTCGCGCCAGTAAACTCTAGGCGAATAAGAGGATAGCTACCTTCTACATACGTATCTTGTAGGCGAGCTTTGAAATCATCAGGAATGGATAAATCTAACGTTGCTCGAATAAACTCTTGAGCAAGTTTGGTTTTAGGGTGAGCAAAAATATCACTCACAATGCCTTTCTCAACTAATTCACCATCACCGATAATTGCAACTTGGTGACAGATATTTTTAACCACTTCCATTTCATGAGTAATGATTAAAATCGTGATATTTAATTTACGATTTAGATCTTTAATCAGTTCTAAAATCGATTTTGTTGTTGCAGGATCAAGCGCACTGGTCGCTTCATCACATAACAGCACTTTAGGATCGGTTGATAGTGCACGAGCAATCGCAACACGTTGTTTTTGACCACCACTTAAGTTAGCAGGGTAAGTGTGGTGTTTATCAGTCAATCCGACGAGTTCTAATAACTCAGTGACTTTTTTCTGAATCTCTTGTTTTGATTTGCCCGCCAACTCTAATGGTAGAGCAACGTTATCAAATACAGTTCGTGAAGCGAGAAGATTAAAGTGTTGGAAGATCATCCCAATATTACGACGAGCCTTGCTCAATTCGCTTGAAGACAGTTTGGTTAAATCAACACCATCAACAATCACCTCACCATTTGTAGGCTTCTCTAACATGTTTACACAGCGTATCAGTGTGCTTTTCCCTGCACCTGATGAGCCTATTACACCAAAGATGGTGCCTTGGGCAATGTGAAGGTTAATATCTTTAAGGGCATTAATTTCCTTTGCACCTTGATAAAACACCTTATTAACGCGGTTTATTTCAATCATGATTCGCCTTGAACTGCATTTTTGTATAAATAGGGAACTAATGTAAATAGAAAGATGGAAAAGGTTAAGAAACCTGAGCAACCTCTCATTTTTAATGTATTAGTGATGCTATTGGGTATACGGTGTTAAGTCAATAGATATTTTTACGTCTAGACGGCTAAACGTATAAATAAGATGCTAAGAAATGAAAAGCGTGCGATAATTTTTTATTAACCGATTTGATTATATAGAGGGTTTCACCTTGTCTAAACCAGCAGTATTTCTTGATAGAGACGGCGTGATTAACGTTGATCGTGGCTATGTTCATAAACGTGATGACTTTGAATACATTGATGGTGTATTTAATGCTGTTAAAAAATGCAAAGACATGGGTTACCTACTGGTATTGGTAACAAACCAATCAGGCATTGCTCGTGGCATGTTTACAGAAGAGCAATTTGAAACATTGACAGAGTGGATGGATTGGAATTTTGCTGAAAACGATATCGATTTTGATGGTATCTATTACTGCCCACACCATCCTGAAGCAACGGTAGAGCAATACAAAGAAGCATGTGATTGCCGTAAACCAAATCCAGGTATGTTTATTTCTGCTCAAACTTTCTTAGACATCGACATGGAAAACTCTGTGATGATTGGTGATAAGAAAGAAGACATGATGGCAGCACAAGCGGCGGGGGTTGGCACTCGTATTCTTGTTCGTACTGGTAAGCCAGTAACAGAAGAAGGCGAAGCGTTAGCTACAACTGTTCTTGATAGCATTGCTGATGTGCCAAAGTTTCTGTTTGCTTAATTAAATAAAGCACACGACTGTAATTTTAGAAAGCCCCCAGACTTTTAGTTTGTGGGCTTTTTTATTGGTTATTCTTTTTGATAATTTAAGTACTGAACGCATAATTCATAAAACTGCTGAGCTTGTGGTGAGATGGTTCTTCCTGCTAACTGAAATATTCCAATTTGTCGTTCTAGTGGTGGGTCAATCAAAGGGATCCATACTAAACGGGTTTCATTGGTTGGGAAGGCTAATTTCGGTAAGGTCGTAATTCCAATACCGAGTTCCAATATTGAAAACAATGAAGTGATATTTTCTACAGAGTAGAGGGCTTGTTCACTAAGTACGTGAGCAGGAGTGGAATTAAGTAAAGAACAAGTTCCGTTCTTAATAAAAGGATATGAGAGTAATGCTTGCCATTCAACACCGTCGAGGTTATTGGCAATCGGATGATCTTTTAAGCACACCACCCCAATAGGATCGGCGATAAGAGGAGTAAAGTGAATCGCTTCCTCTTCTAATTGTGAAAAATTCCCCAACGCTAAATCAACTTCTCCAGATAATAACCTAGCTTCAACAGCAGCGGCATTATCATCAATTAAACTGACTTCAACATTTGGATACTTTTCACTAAACGCTCCCAGTACACTCGGGATCAATTTTGCAGCAACAGAGGGAACACTTGCGATACGAACTCGCCCTTGTTGGCCTGCTGCATCGGCACGTAAATCGTTGGTTAGCTGTTCATAAACACCTAAGAACTGTTTTATTTTAGGAAAGCAGATCTCTCCAAAAGGCGTTAATTTCGATTTATTACCGGCTTCAAATAAAGGTTGTTCTAAAATACGTTCAAGTTCTTTAATTGAGGTTGATAATGCCGCTTGAGAACGATTTGCACGATTTGATGCAGCGCGAAAGCCTCCTTCTTCTACGACTAAAGTAAAGTGTTTCAATTGTTGTAGTTTGATACTCATTTATCCTCCCTCCTTGTCAGCCCTTTATTTATCGAACTCTTACTAAAGTGATTAGTTTTTCTTATCGAATGTAAAAAATTTACCGTTAGATTTATCATCTGTCAATGTGCATTATTTAACTATGTTGAAACATTGTTATTACATGACGAATGAGAGAGTGACGACTAAAATGAAAAAGCATGCA
The DNA here is from genome assembly GCF_052920805.1 of Aliivibrio wodanis. Classification (NCBI taxonomy): domain Bacteria; kingdom Pseudomonadati; phylum Pseudomonadota; class Gammaproteobacteria; order Vibrionales; family Vibrionaceae; genus Aliivibrio; species Aliivibrio wodanis. The sequence continues at coordinate 1,576,581 of NZ_JBREXA010000002.1, read as the reverse complement.
GTAAAAACCGAGCTATTTGCGTCAAAAGCACCTCTTGAGTGGGCAATTGTAAATAACGGCACTTTATATACGGCCCAGATACCGATTGATCAATCAGGGATAGTGGTTGAAGGAGGGATTGAAGCACAAACTCGTCAAACTCTAGATAATTTAGTTCACACATTAGAGTGTGCGGGAGAGTCGTTAGATTCTGTTCTGCAAGTATTGATTTATGTCACTGACAGGGAGTATCTCACCACTGTAAATAAAGTGTATGCAGAATACTTTAACGCCCCTTACCCAAACCGTGCAGCAATGATTGTCGCAGGGTTAGCTCGTGAAGAAATGTTAGTTGAGTTGGTTGTTTATGCAGCCGTTCAATCAGAATAACGTTAAATCCCCCCTCATTTAATATTAACGAATTAGTTTATTTATTGTTTATTTTTGAAAGCAATAAATCTTAGAACAAGGAAGATGGCATGACAGTTCAAGCGCAAATTATCCAAGCAGAAAAATCATTATACATCGGTGGTGAGTGGCAATCTGGTATCAGTACGATAACGAACATTAACCCATCTGACATCACGCAGAATTTAGGTCATTTTGCTCAAGCAAGTGAGCGCCAAGTTCAAGATGCGATTTCAGCAGCAAAAAAAGCACAGCCAGAATGGGAGAAAACTCCACTAGAGCGTAAACAAGCGGTATTGCAGGCGATTGGTGATGAGTTAATTGCACGTTGTGATGAATTAGGGCGTTTGCTTTCAAGTGAAGAAGGTAAACCTTTTATGGAAGGTCGTGGTGAGATTTATCGCGCAGGTCAATTCTTTCAATACTTTGCTGCAGAAGTATTACGCCAGATAGGTGATAGTGCTGATTCAGTAAGACCGGGTGTTTCTGTTGAAGTAACGCGTGAAGCGGTAGGTGTAATTGCGGTGATTTCTCCTTGGAATTTCCCAACAGCAACAGCCGCTTGGAAGATAGCCCCTGCATTGGCATTTGGCAACAGTGTGATCTGGAAACCTGCAAATTTAACCCCTGCAAGTGCGGTTGCTCTCACTGAGATAATTCACCGTCAAGGCCTACCAGAAGGAACTTTTAACTTAGTACTCGGTAATGGCTCTCAAGTGGGTAATGCATTAATCAATTCAAAAGAAATTAATGGTGTGAGCTTTACCGGTTCTGTTGATACGGGACGTAAAGTTGCAACGGCTACCGCGCCAAACTTTGTACGTTGCCAATTAGAAATGGGCAGTAAAAATGCGCTGGTTATTGCTGATGATGCGGATATTCAAACCGCGGTGGAAGCAACAATTGCAGGATCTTTTTCTGGCGCAGGTCAGAAGTGTACCGCGTCGTCTCGTTTGGTTGTTATGGATGGCATTCACGATGCTTACGTAGATGCACTAATCAAGCGTATGAGTGAATTAAAAGTCGGACACGCACTGGAAGATGGCGTATTTATGGGGCCAGTGGTTGACGGTAATCAATTGGATGCAAACTTTGGCTGGATTGAAAATGCGCGTCAAAGTGGCGCTGAATTAGCCTTTGGTGGTGAGCGCTTAAATCTTGAGCATGATGGTTATTATATGTCGCCAACTTTATTTATTAATACGGATAATAAGTGGGAAGTAAACCAAGAAGAAGTGTTTGCACCAATGGCAAGTGTGATCCGTGTGTCTGATTTAGAGGAAGCAATTGCGACAACCAATGACACTCGTTTTGGCTTAACTGGCGGCATTATTACGCAAAGTTTACGTACCAGTGCGTTATTCAAGCAACAAGCTCAAACGGGCTGTGTCATGGTCAATTTACCAACAGCAGGGACAGACTACCATGTGCCATTTGGTGGTCGTAAAGAATCAAGTTTTGGCCCACGAGAACAAGGTCAATATGCAAAAGAATTTTATACGGTAGTGAAAACGGCTTACCAACGTCCTTATTAAAATGGATGGAAAATCTACTCAACTAGATGAAACCGAAATGAAATAAGGAGTGTGTTATGTATCAACAACGGATTGTTATCGATGGTTTGCAATACTGCAATTGGGATAGAGAGTATTTTCAGACTCTAAAAGCCAGTGGCATTACAGCGGTTCACGCCACCATGGTGTACCACGAAAATGCACGAGAAACTTTGAGTCGTTTTGCTGAGTGGAACTTACGCTTTGAGCAAAATGCAGATCTTATAATGCCAGTCTATTCAATGGCGGATATTGAAACTGCAAAAGCGAAAGGAAAAGTTGGTATTTTCTTTGGCGCACAAAACTGCTCTCCCATTGAAGATGAAATTGGTTTAGTTGAAGTTATGCGTCAACAAGGGTTATTGATCATGCAATTGACCTATAACAACCAAAGTCTACTCGCGACGGGATGTTATGAAAAAAATGATACTGGCATTACTCGTTTTGGTCAGCAAGTGATTGAAGAGATGAACCGCGTAGGAATGATCGTCGATATGTCTCACAGTGCAGAGCGTTCAACCCTTGAAGCGATTGATTTATCGTCACGCCCTATTTGTATTAGTCATGCCAATCCTTCTTTCGCTCATGATGCATTACGTAATAAATCAGACACGGTAATTAAAGCATTAGCAGAACGTGGTGGATTACTTGGTTTTAGTTTGTATCCATTTCATCTGCCAAATGGTAGTCAATGTAGCCTAGATGATTTTTGCCAAATGGTAGCAACAACTGCTGATATGGTCGGAATAGAACACTTAGGTATTGGCAGTGATTTATGCTTAAACCAACCACAAGAAGTGTTGGAGTGGATGCGTAATGGTCGTTGGTCAAAAGCGATGAATTATGGTGAAGGTTCAGCGAGTAATTCAGGTTGGCCAGATGCTCTGCCGTGGTTTTGCGGTAGCGCAGGGATGGAAAATATTTACAACGGATTAATGCGTCACGGATTCAGTGAACCGGAAGCTGGGAAAGTTCTGGGTGAAAATTGGTTTAATTTTTTACAACAAGGACTAGAGCCTATTTCGTAAAGCGAGACCCACACATGGAGCAGCCGATTTAATATAAAAATAATAGAGTCGGTGGTAAATACACCTTTGCAGCTGCAAAGAATACCCTGGAGTCAGAGTATGTCTGATTTAATGAATAGCGTGAAAGAGTCAAATAAGAGTACAGAACAAAAGGGAACGAAAAAAGCACAGCATAGTGAAACAACCGCTGAAAAATTAGGGCTTAATAACCCTGCCTTATGGTATAGCGGTGGTTTTATTGCCGCATTTGTTTTAATCGCTTTAGTTGATAGTGAATTACTGTCTACCATTGTAAATACAGGTTTTGGTTGGGCTGTAAAAGTCTTTGGCCCTTACTGGCAATTACTATTGTTACTTACCTTTCTTATTGGTATTGGGCTTGCTGCGGGACGTACTGGGCGAGTTATCTTAGGAGGAATTGATAAGCCAGAAATGGATGGTTTTCGTTGGATGGCGATTATCTTTTGTACCTTATTAGCTGGGGGCGGTGTTTTTTGGGCTGCTGCAGAACCTATTGCTCACTTTGTTAATCCTCCACCATTATATGGTGCGCAAGTCGATGCCCAACAAGGGGCGGTGAATGCGTTATCACAATCTTTTATGCACTGGGGCTTCTTAGCATGGTCTATTGTGGGGAGTCTAACTTCTATCGTTGTTATGCACCTTCATTATGATAAGGGGCTACCACTAAAGCCAAGGATCTTACTTTACCCTGTTTTTGGAGAGCGAGTACTCAAAGGGCACACCGGAGCACTGATTGATGCATGTTGTATTGTTGCGGTTGCAGCAGGAACCATTGGTCCTATTGGCTTTTTAGGTTTGCAAGTGAGCTACGCGTTAAACGCTCTGTTTGATATTCCAGATGGATTTACTACGCAATTTATTATCATCTTATTTGCTATCGCTTTATATACCATATCGGCACTGAGTGGCTTGAATCGTGGTATGCAAATGCTGAGTCGATATAACGTTATTTTAGCGTCTGCATTAATGCTTTATATCCTTATTTTTGGACCTACAAACTTTATTGTAAACGGTTATATCCAAGGTGTGGGAAGCATGATTGATAACTTCATTCCAATGGCGACATACCGAGGCGATGAGGGCTGGTTAAGCTGGTGGACGGTTTTCTTCTGGGGATGGTTCTTAGGGTACGGTCCGATGATGGCCATATTTATTGCTCGTATCTCAAGAGGGCGCAGTATTCGTCAATTGGTTACGACAATTAGTATTGTGGCGCCACTTGTTACGTGTTTTTGGTTCACGATTGTGGGTGGCTCTGGGTTGGCTTTCGAAATTGCAGAACCAGGTAGTGTTAGTAAAGCCTTTGAAGGGTTTAACTTACCAGGGGCATTACTTGCAGTAACTTCGCAACTACCGATGCCAATGGTTATGTCTATTTTATTTTTAATCTTAACCACTATTTTTATTGTGACAACCGGGGATTCAATGACCTACACCATCAGTGTCGTTGTTAGTGGTGAGACCGAACCTAATGCGATTATCAGAATCTTCTGGGGTGTGATGATGGGGGTGACGGCAATCATCTTAATCTCCCTTGGATCTGGTGGCATCTCAGCATTGCAGTCCTTTATTGTCATTACCGCAGTCCCCGTATCTTTAATTTTGCTCCCTTCATTGTGGAACGCACCACAAATAGCAATGAAGATGGCAAAGGAACAGGGCCTCTAAACTCCCTCGATAACGTGAAGCAAGAGCGGTAAATGCGCCGCTCAAGTCGGCTCTAATAAAGACACTAAGATAATAAAGAGCCCTATCAATATACTTATAACTAGAAATGGTGGTGAGCAACATGGATGCACATCGTTCAACGTACGCTGAAACTCATCTGCGTAAACCTGAAATTGTAATGGCGCCGGAAAGACTGGGTGCTATGCATCAAAATAGGATCAGTTTTGTTCGTAGCTTAATACGAAAAATGGCCCAACAAAATTGGCAAGTAACTAAACATGAATGGCAATTATCCCCCCAAGGTTTTGGTCATGTTATTTATAAATTAGTTACTAGTAATCATACTTATCACCTAGTTGTATTTTGTGATGAGATAGCAGATGAAGAACGTAATGATCGTGTTATTGCTGAAAAGTGGGATGTGACCTTTGCATTAGTTCTTGGAGATGTGGATGTTGAGTTATTAAGTCGCTTAAAAGCCAATGTGCCATTGCAAGAAGCTGGAAGAAATCCGAATAATGTATTGGTGTTAGCCAGAGCGAATAAAAGTGTACGAGTGTTTGAACATCTTGTTTCTCATTTAGCTAAAGGTGAACAACCTGCTCAAAAAGAGCTTGCGGAGGTTGGTTATATCCTTCGAACTACCGCTGTTTATGGTAATGGTAAATTTGGCATTGCTGATTTTAAATTATTAGAAAATAACCCTGACTTTAATCAGTCGTTTAGTGCCCAAATGTGTGCGGTTTATATGTTGCGCCAATTTAGTTTAGATTGGGTGCACTATTTAGCAACCGAGCAAGGTGGAGAAAAAGCCGTTAATTTAGATCGCCAGCTGCAGCGCTATCTTGGGGTAGGCAACGCGACTGGCTTAGGGATGGCTCCTTATTTGATTAACCATCCTTGTATTGTTGACCAATGGATGTTTGCTCGGGAAATGGCACTGGCTGAAGTCCTACACCATAGAGTTACATTAAATAAGAAAGCGCCTCTGAATTACTTGTTGAAAAAAGCAGTGCAGCACTTAGATCAGGTTATTACGATTAATGAGCTTCAGAATAACTTGAATCACATTGCAGCATCAGAATTAACGTCTTTAATTAATGCATTAGATACTCTTCTTGCACAGAGCCGCACTTGGCAAGATGTGATGATGAACTCAAGTGACATGAGCCTAGAAACACAAGAGATATTACTGTCTTGTTTGATGGAAGTTCATCCAGAATTAGTGGATCGCTTTGAAGAGCAAATGAATTGCAGTGAGACCTTGTCCTTACCAAGTGGAAAGAAAGCCCAAGACTTAATTGCTATCTTAGAAAATAGTTATCAATGGGCCATTACTACCGATTTTACTCAAGCAGAAAATAATTATTGGTTTTGGTATCGCTCACAAGATAAAGAAGAGCCACGATTAGGTGTTCGAGGAGAAGAGAAGGGAGAGGACAGAGAGTTGCCATTAGACATCGGTCGTCAAGTGTATCGCCTTTATCATGAACTATTGAAGTGTGAAGCGAGTATGTCTCTAGCTGAATTTCTAGTAGAGCACCCTCAGTATCGCGCCATTGCTCGTCGAGTGTGGACATTAGGGCATAAGGCGATGGGTGATATTCAAATGAATGTACTACATAAGTCGTCTTTACCAATGCATTTATTACGCTGTAAATTGGCCGTCTTTGGGGCAACTAAGTTTGATCCTCGATCTGAACGTTGGGTTCGAGTCACGTTTTTTCAGGGAGCGCCATTATTAGATGAAATCCATGATGGGGAGTGGTTATTCCCATTACTGCCAAGTAAAGGAGAAGGCCAATGATCGTTTCACATAATGAACTTGTCGCGGTGACGAATAAAGCATTTTTAGGCATGCGACGTACGTGTGGAGAAGCGGACGTGATTGCGAATATGGTGGCAGATCTACAAATGATTGGTTTGAATGGGGTGAAACATTTTAATAATGCGACTCAATTTTTAACCGTAGAAGAAGATTGCCCTGCCGATATAAAAAGCATGGATTTAAATCACCTTGTTGTAGATTTACATGGCGGTAGTGTTGCTTGTCATCTGCCTGTGATCATTGATTATGCCGTTGAAAACATGGTGGGAGAAAAACAGTTTTCCATCACGCTTAAAAAATGTCATAACCGTTGGTTGGCGTACAGTGAGCTTGTAAAACTAGCGGCGAAAGGCATTGCATGTAAGGCCTTTTGGGATAATGGAACCAGCCCTAAGAGAACACTGTATATACTTAATCGAGGTTGTGTTTCTCCTGAGTTATTTCTATCGGATAGAGTTGATTTAAATAGTATAAATCTCAATGATATGACGATTGAATTATCGATAAGAGATTTTGATGTGGTGGCATTATCGGAAGGCTATAGCATTCACATTGATTCAACCGAATTACATGCAACCCAAGAAAATGCATGGCGCAATGGCATTGCCGTTGATGACGTTGATTGGGAAAGCTTGAAAAAAACCGCGACTGCTATTTTAGTTGAGAACAGTGAGCAGTCTTTAAAAGGGGCGGGAGAGTTGGTTTAATTATTACTAATACTCAATGGAGTGATTAGCTCTGAATACAAAACGTTCATCATGAAAGTGATGGGCGTTTTTGTTTTGTCTCAAAATTAAAACAGAGATGGTGTTTTTTATAACGCAGAATCACTTACACTTAATGAATAAGTACTAAGGATTGGGTGAACTATTATGAATAAATTAGACAATACTAGTCAGGCCGTTTCTGGAGTAGAAACAACAAATACATTAAGTGAGCAAGCCACTCAGACGGACGATACCGTAAATGCATGGGATCTACTTACCGATGAGCAACAACAAGATATATTGTCTCACTTAACCGCGATGCCATTTCAATAAACTATTGGCTTAGTTCGTGCTCTTTATTTTTCCTTGTGGATAATCTAATCCAATGAGGTTTATTTTGTGACACTTTCTTAACATTTGCGTCAAGAAAACACCTTTTCTCTTTCCTACCTGCGTACAATTCTGCAAACTGTTATTTGGTTACTTCCTATTCAGAGGTAGTACCAATAATCTTAGTTGTAATTCCTACTAGTTATTTAAGAGTGTAAAAATAAGCTTGGAATTACAGTATATAAAAATGAACGTAATAAAATTATTATAAAAAACTAAACGCGGTAGAGTCTGCGTATTGGATTTGGAGCAATAGTCACGGATGATATCTTACCTACTAAGACGACTTTTATTGGTTGTCCCGACCTTTATTGGCATTACCTTACTTATTTTTGCATTAACACGTTTTGTTCCGGGTGGTCCTGTTGAACGCATGTTGTTGAGTTTACAAATGCAAGGTTCCTCTGAAACTGGTGGTACGAGTAGTGTTACTGACGGTAACAATGCTTTATCTGAAGATCAAATCGCTGAACTCAATGCTTTTTATGGATTGGATAAACCCGTATTTGAAGCCTATTATGACTGGTTAACTAAATTAGTCGTTCTTGATTTGGGTGAGTCTACCCGTTATTACGAACCCGTATGGGACATGATAGCCGAGCGCTTACCTGTTTCTCTCTTTTATGGAGGGATGACCTTTCTACTCAGTTATATGATCTCGATTCCTCTTGGTTATCTCAAAGCGTTAAAGCACGGTTCTATTCTTGATTCTACGTCTTCCATTGCTATTTTCGTTGGCTTTGCCTTACCAGGTTATGTCATAGGTGTGTTTTTAATCAGCTTGTTTAGCTACCAGTTAGAATGGTTTCCTATGGGTGGATTTGTTGGTGATGATTTTGATGATTTTGGAACTTTTGAGCAAATAAAAGACATTATGTGGCATGCCGTGTTACCCCTATTTTGTTACCTGATTGGTGATTTTGCTCTTCTGACAATGACGATGAAAAATAATTTAATGGAAAATTTAGCTGCTGATTATGTACGAACGGCAATAGCAAAAGGTCTTCCTTTTCAAAAAGCCGTTCGTCGGCATGCGCTACGAAATAGTTTAATTCCAGTGGCAAGCCATTTTGGTAATTCATTAATGTTCTTTATGACAGGCTCTTTTTTGATTGAAGTTATTTTTAATATTGATGGTATTGGCTTACTTGGCTACGAGGCGATCATGGAGCGAGACTACCCAGTAGTAATGGGGTTATTTGCAATTAATGCCATGATGTTAATGTTAGGCAATATTCTGTCTGATGTGTGTGTTGCAGCGGTTGATCCGCGCGTGAAATTTGGAGCTTAATGATGCAGTCTATTTTAAAAGTAAGCCCATTAACACAGAAGAAAATTCAACGATTTAAAGGAATTAAGCGTGGCTACTGGTCATTTTTGATTTTATCACTTTTATTGGTACTCTCGATTTTTGCAGAAGTTTTCGTGAATAGTCGAGCATTACTTGTGAGCTACCAAGGTCAATGGCATTTTCCAACTTATGGAGATGTAAAGTCAGGAGATACCTTTGGCCTAGGCTACGCGCATGAGACTAATTATCGTGATTTACAGAGTCAATTTGAGAATGAAGGCGAGGGGAACTTTGTCATCATGCCAATAGTGCCTTGGAACCCTTATGAGCAAGATTTTTCTGGTGATTTTCCACCGACAGAGCCAAGTATTGAGAGTCAGCATTATTTAGGAACAGATACTATTGGTCGAGATATCGTCTCCCGCTTAGCTTATGGTTTCCGTATTGCAATGGGCTTCGCACTTATAACCTTGGTGATCTCTTATGCGATAGGGGTATCTGTTGGTTGTGCAATGGGCTTTTTTGGCGGTAAGTTCGACCTGTTTTTCCAACGCTTTATTGAGATTTGGTCTATGGTGCCATTTTTATACGTCATCATGATTTTAGTTTCGATAATGAAGCCAAGCTTTATGCTCTTTACCTTAATTAATGTCATGTTTGGTTGGATGGGAATGACATGGTATATGCGAACCATGACTTATAAAGAAAAATCCAGAGAGTATGTGATGGCAGCAAAAGCACTAGGGGCGTCTAACTCACGTATTGTATTTCATCACATTTTACCTAATACCATGGTCATGATCGTGACGTTAGCACCGTTTACCATTGTAGCTAATATTACGGCATTGACCGCTTTAGATTATTTAGGCCTTGGCTTAATGCCACCAACACCGAGCTGGGGTGAGTTATTACAACAAGGAAAGTCAAATCTTGATTCTCCTTGGATAGCGACGTCAGTGGTGACAGCTATTGTTACGGTATTAATTATGGTGACATTTATTGGTGAAGGCATCCGTGAAGCATTTGATCCCAAAAAACATACTAGATACGTCTAGTTATCCAAAATTTTTTATAAATAAATGATCATAAAATAAGTATCGAATATAGAGATAATAAAAAGAAAGGACTCGATGAATATGAATAAAAAACTCACAACATTAGCGTTATCTACAGTTGCATTATTTAGCTCGCAAGCATTTTCTGCAGATTTACCTGATAATTTGCAATGGCAAACCAACGACACTGCACCTACATTTGCTTCTACTGAAGCAACCTTTGGAGGTTCATATCGTACATATACGTTAAGTTTCCCGCAAACATTTCGAACTGTTGGACCTGATTCAAATGGTGCATTTAGAGCGTGGATTCTAGAGGCTAATATTCTTCCTTTAATTAAGCACCCAAATACGGGAGAGTGGTTGCCGGGTTTAGCTCAATCATGGGCATTTGGTGATGATAATAAAACCGTCTATTTTAAGTTAAACCCCAAAGCGACATGGAGTGATGGCAAGCCGGTTACCGCCGATGATTATCAGTTCATGCTTAAATTAATGCGTTCAACTGACATTGTTGCTCCGTGGTATAACGACTTTTTTACCAATGAAATTGCAGACATTGTAACCTTTGATAAGAATACCATTGGTATTGTATCGGCAAAGCCACGTAATCGTGATGAATTAATCGAATACACCAATCTAATGCCTCGTCCAGCACACTTTTATGGCAACCCAAAAGTTGATGAAAATAACGATGGGATTGAAGACAAATTTGTTCGTAAATACAACTTTAAACCAGAGCCTGTTACTGGACCTTATTATATTGACAAGATTAAGAAAGGTAAGAATATCGCCTTTAAACATGTTGGTGAAGATTGGTGGGGTTATGAAAATAAATATAACCAGAATCGCTTTAATGTAGAAAAAATAAATATAAAAGTTATTCGTGATGCAGATATCGCTTTAAAGCATTTTGAAAAAGGTAATTTGGATTCATTTAATTTAGTGCGTCCTGATCTATGGCATGAAAAGTCAGATGGTAAAAATTATCAGAATGGTTATATCCAAAAGGCGTGGGTATTTAACCAAGCCGCAGTTGGAGCTGGTGGGCTATGGTTGAATACAGCAAAACCAATGTTGGATAATATTAATATTCGTAAAGGCATCATGTTTGCCAGTGATTTTGACATGATGATAGAGAAAGTTCTTCGTGGTGATTATTCACGTAAACCAAATGGTATGGGGTTTGGTCATATTGGTTATGATAATACTGATATTCAAGCACCAAAGTTTAATGCTAAGAAAGCCATTAAATATTTTGAAAAAGGAGGCTTTGCTACCATAGGTTCTGATGGTATTCGTGTTAATGATAAAGGGGAACGTTTAAGCTTTGCTGTAACTTATTCCCAACAGTCTTTTACACCTCGTGTAGCCGTATTAAAAGAGCAAGCAAAACTGGCTGGCTTGGAGTTAGAGCTAAATCTTATTGATGGTTCAAGTATGTTTAAATATGTGCTTGAGAAAAAACATGACATCTCTTTTCATAATATGGGAACCGCTGATATCCCTGCTTATTGGGAATACTTCCATTCAGATAATGCCAATAAACCACAAACAAACCATTTCACTAACTTTAGCTCCCCTGAGCTAGATAGATTAATTGATTTATTTAAAAATGAATTTGATATTAAGAAAAAACGAGCACTCTCTCGTGACATCCAACAAGTGATCGCCGATGCAAATGTTATCGTTCCGGGTTATATGGTGCCATATGCAAGAGCAGGTTACTGGCGTTGGATGAAACTACCAGAGCAGATGGCGACTAAACAAACTGGGTATTTATTCCATGGTTGGGGGTTCTCTCAAACATTTAGTACTTTCTGGATTGATAAGCAGGTGAAAAAAGAAACTAAGGCTGCGATGAAGTCAGGTAAAACGTTTGAGCCTGTCACAATTGTTGATGATACTTATAAACTGTAGGTTTATTAACATGCACTAAAAGCTAGGAGAGGGATCTCCTAGCTGTACCTTTGAGAAAGATAATAATAAAAACAGTGAAGAAGCATATGGATAGAGAAATTGTTTTATCGGTAGAAAATTTAGTTACTGAATTTCAAACTGATGATGGCACAGTGAGAGTATTAGATGGCGTTAGCTTCCAAGTACCAAAAGGAAAAACCATCGGTATTGTTGGCGAGTCTGGTTGTGGTAAAAGCGTTACTTCAATGTCGATAATGGGGCTTTTACCTAAACCTTATGGCAATGTGGTGGGCGGACGTATTTTATATGGTGAAACGGATCTAGTTCAGTTAAGTCCTGATAAATTGTATGAGATGCGTGGTAATCGTATTTCAATGATTTTCCAAGATCCAATGACCGCTTTAAATCCGGTCCATACTATTGGAAAACAAATTAATGAAGTTCTAGAGTTACACCGTCCTGATTTAGATAAAAGACAGCGTTTAGCTTATTCTCTTGAAATGCTTGAAAAGGTGGGTATTCCCTCTCCAGAATCTCGAGTCCATGAGTATCCACATAACTTATCCGGTGGTATGCGACAGCGTGTCATGATAGCCATCGCTCTCGCTTGTGAGCCTGATATTTTGATCTGTGATGAACCAACTACTGCATTGGATGTGACTATTCAAGCTCAAATTTTGGAGTTAATGAAAAAACTGCAAGATGAGACTGGTATGTCAATTATTTTCATAACGCATGATCTTGGTGTTGTTGCTGAAGTATGTGATGAAGTTGTTGTTATGTATGCAGGGAGAGTAGCAGAACAAGCAGGGATCTTTGAGCTATTTGATAACCCACAGCACCCATATACACAAGGTTTGATGTCATCAATGCCGAGTTTAAGCTTACAACCTAAAACAGAGCTAGAAACCATTCAAGGAACTGTTCCTTCTTTAAGTGAAATGCCAAATGGTTGCCGTTTTTCAACTCGTTGTAAATATAGGCAAGATAAGTGTGATTCTGAAGTTCCGCCCATGCGTGAGATTGGATTATTACATCAAGTGAGTTGTCATTTTAGTAATGCATTAAAGAGTAACAATGAGGTGATGAAATGAGTGAGTTATTGAGAATTGATGATCTCAAACAACATTTTCATTCAGGAAAAGGGATCTTTAATAAAGGATATATAGTTCATGCAGTTGACGGCGTATCTCTTAGTGTAAATAAAGGAGAAACCCTTGGCTTAGTTGGTGAATCTGGCTGTGGAAAGAGTACTCTTGGTCGTAGTTTATTGAAGCTATTTGAACCGACTGCTGGTCGTATTTACTTTGAAGGTCAAGATATTACTCACCTTGGAAATAAAGAAATGCGCTCTTTACGTCAAGAGATGCAAATTATTTTTCAAGACCCAACTGAATCGCTAAACCCAAGACATACGATTGAAATGATTTTGGAAGAACCGTTTGTTATTCATGGTGTTGGTACACAAGAAGAACGTAAACAATGGGTTGAAGAGCTATTAATTAAAGTGGGCTTACCAGTAAGTGCGGTTAGTCGTTACCCTCATGAGTTTTCTGGAGGGCAAAAGCAGCGAATTGGTATTGCAAGAGCGATTGCTTTAAAACCAAAATTAATTGTATGTGATGAGTCGGTATCGGCACTGGATGTGTCAGTTCAAGCACAAATAGTCAATCTGTTACTGGATCTACAAAAAGAGATGAATCTGGCCTTAATTTTTATTGCTCATGATTTATCCGTGGTTAAGCATATTTCCGATAAAGTTGCGGTAATGTACCTAGGTAAAATTGTTGAATATGGCAATGCTGATACGTTATACAATTCACCAAAGCACCCTTATACCGAGGCATTATTATCAGCAATACCTGTTGTTCATCCTCGTTTTAGAGGGAAAGAACGGATTATTCTAAAGGGAGATGTCCCTTCACCGATTAATCCACCAAAGGGTTGTCGATTCTCAACTCGATGTCCAAGAGCTGAAAAAAATTGCTTTCATGATGAACCACAAAGGCAGATAGTTGATGACAATGCTTATGAAGTCGCTTGTCATTTATATAAATAAATATCTTTTTTTGAAATAGTCGACTTGTTCTGCTTTATTCTATAGTGAGTAAAGAATAAGTTAATCAAAACCAGAGGTCGTTATGGAAAAGATATTTACTTTTAGCGTATTAGGGCTTTTGGCTGGTTGTTCTGCAACAATGCCAGATATGGGGACTGCACAACCTATTCATTATCAGTGTGATAATGATAGAAACTTTCAAATTACGTTTAATAAAGATAAAGCATTGCTACAACTTCCAAAAGAAGATTACGCACTAAAACGTGCAGTATCAGCATCAGGTATGAAATACATTTCTGATGATGGGATGCCAGATATTAGTACAACGATTATCTTTCAGGGTAAAGGTAATGAAGCAAGTTTAGATCTAGGACGGGTATTATTAAAAAATTGTACTGTTATGAAGTAGCTTTAATATGAAGTGGTTTCATTGGTAGAAAAGTAAAAATGGTCATAACTATATTATGACCATTTTTATTATTAAACTAATACTTAAGTACCATAAGTCACAATATAACGATTTGGTTTATGGTTCATTCCTAGAACGATATTCAATATAATAGCGCCAAGAACGGAAACAACAAGCAACCAAGGGGTAATAAAGAAGAAAGAGGCACTTAAAATACAGAAGTCGATTACCATCTGAACTTTACCTACTGAGATACCAAATTTTTCTTGGATCCACAAACATAAAACATTAAACCCACCTAAGCTTGAGCGATGTCTAAATAAGATTAGCATGCCTAATCCCATTAATAAGCCACCAGCAATCGCGCAATAAATGTCACTGATATGATCAACAGAAATCATCATATTCAAGTGGTCAGTCATAATAGAAACAAGACCACCAGAAATTAAGCTGGTTAATGCAAAACGCTTCCCAAATCGTTGCCAAGCTAAGGCGTAAAACGGCAGGTTGCATAGAAAGTACAAAATACCAAAGCTGATACCACTCATTTGGCTAATTAATAATGCAAGTCCTGTTGTACCACCTGTAAGTAATTGTGCTGCTTGTAAAAAGAAAATACCTTGAGAAACTAAGAAAGTACCCGTCAAAATAGCAATGACATCTTCCTTGTGTGTGTGTTTAATTTTTTCCATAACGGCAGGTTCTGCTTTCTAATATCAAATAAATAATGGTCGCAAGAATAGTGTGATTATGAATTTATGCAATTGATGATAATGAAATATAGGTTAGTTTTTGTAGTAAACACTTTACAGAGTGTAAAGCTTACTATTGACAGTTTATTAGTATCATTCATGTTGATAATGAGTAATCTGCAACAAAAATAACAAAGAAAAGTACTATTTAGGGTATCTGATCCAGATCAAATTATGTAGAATACATCGCAGTTAAGACTAGTGACGTAATCGTTTGCGTTGCTGGGCTATTTTTGGGTTTTATATTTATCTGAGTCAGGAGATACAGATGCTTAAGCGTGATATGAACATTGCAGATTACGATGCAGACTTGTTTGCAGCAATCCAGGAAGAAACAGTACGTCAAGAAGAGCATATCGAGCTGATTGCTTCTGAAAACTACACTAGCCCACGAGTGATGGAAGCTCAAGGTTCACAACTAACAAACAAATACGCAGAAGGTTACCCAGGCAAGCGTTACTACGGTGGCTGTGAGTTTGTAGATAAAGTAGAAACATTAGCGATTAACCGCGCATGTGAATTGTTTGGCGCAGAGTACGCAAACGTACAACCACATTCAGGTTCTCAAGCGAACAACGCAGTTTACATGGCATTACTAAACGCTGGTGATACAGTGTTAGGTATGAGCCTTGCTCACGGTGGTCACTTAACTCACGGTTCTCCAGTAAACTTCTCTGGTAAGCTTTACAACATCATCCCTTACGGCATTGATGAAGCTGGTCAGATTAACTATGAAGAAATGGAAGCTCTAGCAGTAGAACATAAGCCTAAAATGATCATTGGTGGTTTCTCTGCTTATTCTCAAGTATGTGATTGGGCGCGTATGCGTGAAATCGCAGACAAAGTTGGCGCTTACTTCTTCGTAGATATGGCTCACGTAGCAGGTCTTATTGCTGCTGGTGTTTACCCTAACCCAGTACCACACGCTCACGTAGTTACAACAACGACTCATAAAACACTTGCTGGTCCTCGTGGTGGTCTTATCCTTTCTAATGAAGGTGAAGATCTTTACAAAAAACTGAACTCAGCAGTATTCCCTGGTGGTCAAGGTGGCCCTCTAATGCATGTTATCGCTGGTAAAGCGGTTGCATTTAAAGAAGCACTAGAGCCAGAGTTTAAAGAATACCAAACACGTGTTGTTGCTAACGCAAAAGCGATGGTTGCAGAGTTTCTTGCTCGCGGTTACAACATCGTTTCAGGCTCTACTGAAAACCATTTGTTCCTAGTTGATTTAATCGACAAAGACATCACTGGTAAAGAAGCAGATGCAGCACTAGGTTCAGCTAACATTACCGTTAACAAGAACTCTGTACCAAACGATCCACGTAGCCCGTTTGTTACTTCTGGTATCCGTGTTGGTTCTCCTTCTATTACTCGTCGTGGTTTCTCTGAAGCTGATGCGAAAGAACTTGCTGGCTGGATGTGTGACATTCTAGACAACATGGGTGATGAGTCTGTTATCGAAGCAACAAAAGCAAAAGTATTAGAAATTTGTAAGCGTTTACCTGTATACGCTTAATCTCTAAATCTGCTTTAAATAAACATTAAAGAGGCTAACCTATTATAGGTTGGCCTTTTTTTGGATAAAACTTAGAAGTTATTAATAGTTGGTTTGATTTATCTACCTACCGACATGAAAGTAACTACATATCATTCTTTAATTCAATCTAAACCATATTCACTTTCATGATTCCTATTCTATTTCTGTGTTATTTCTAAGAATTAGTGTAAATAAATGTGCTATGTTTCGATCTTAGTGAACTGAACGATTAGTTTCAGCACTTCTAAAAGGTTGAATCATGAGTAAGAAAGTATTATTAGCATCGTTGATTGCCACGTTACTGACCGGTTGTTTGGATGATGGCGGTAATGGCTCAGGAAATGAAACAGTTAAACCTACACCACCAGAAACACCGGATGTGACGTATATCGGAGAGTTATTGGCTTCAGGTATACCAATTAAAGGTGAAGTAACCTGTAATGGTGAAGCCTTAGAGCTAGGTAAATTTACCGTTAAGCAAGGGCTCTCATTCAGTTGTAATTTAGGCGCTGTAGTATTAGGTCAATTTATTGCCCCAGAGCCAATGACGTTCTCTGATTCAAATTTAACAGAGGCAATTCCTACATCATTTGATTTAAAAAATGTAGAAGGTGATAACGCGGCTAAAGTGCTACAAACTATTAATAGCTGTGCGACCACAGAAGAGTTGTGTTTAGAAGAAATAAACAGCCTAGATATTACTGATATTTATCAGCATTTAGATGATGACAAAGCCGTTGATGCTTACTTACTATTGAAAGGCGAAGAAGCAACAGACGACGTAGGTAAAGCCCCAAGCTCACACGTGGATAGTGATATTCAACCTGAAGTCAGTGAAGGTACGAGCAATGATCTGAACAGTGATTTTGTGTCGGCTAATGCGGAGAACACTTACGCTTACCAACCAAGTCAAGCAGCGAAGGTATTAACAAAAAGCCAGCTAACTGACGTAAATGGAACACCTTTAGTCGGAGTGGCTTTCTTTTCTGAAAATTCAACAGGTATGACAGATGAGTACGGGTATTTTGAGTATTTATGGGGTGATACCCTTACGTTTGGTATTGATACGTTTGAGTTTGGTAGCTTAATTGGTAATCAAGTTAATTATGAACTTACGGATGTAACTGAAAATTCAATAGAAAAAGCTAATATTCAGTCATTACTTACACGTTACGCGATTGCCTCTAATGGTAATTTAATCATTAATGATAAAGTACAAGAAGTCTTTAGTTTATATCCTAACGTAATTAATGAGCTAATTAACCTTTCTTTACCAAATGGTGGTGTGATTGAGGGGACAGAATTTGTTTTTCCTAATGAATTTGAAACGCAATTTTCTCAAGGACTCACACAATTAATCGATAATGAATTAAAGCAAACTTCTCGCTACGCCTCTTTTAGTGCATTTAATGCCTTACCTAATGTATTTTCAGAAGATAGCACAGGTTACGTCACAGAAAGCCTGCAATCTATTTTTAAAAATGTAACGCAATTCCATGTATTTAATGATCACAGTAGCTTTTATGGAGCCAGTGGTTATACAAGAGGTATGCGTGCATTAAACTTATCGAATCGTGCGTTCCCTATTATGATGCCACGTAGCGATATTAATAAAGAACTTGCTTTTGGAGAACCTCAAGCGTGGACCCGTGAAGGTAAACCTTATATAGCTGCTTACCCTAATGTGATCATGCCTGAAATTCCAAAAGTATCTAAAGACAATGCAACTTTTGGCTTTCCTTTTGTTACTGCTGGTGAAATAGGTAAAGGTAAAATTGTATTCATGGGGAACAGTTTATACCCAAGCATTTTATCGTGTCCTGAAAACTATTGGGCAAATGATGAATTGCAAATAGATAGTGAAAACTCTGTATGTACAACAAATAATGATTTAAGCGCAGATGCTCGTAATGATAATGGCAGCATGGAGACATTTTTTAGCAATATATTCACATGGTTTACTTCGTCATACTCTCAACATCAGTTAAATGTTGCAACTAATATTGAAATCGCTTATGCCGCAAGATCTAATTGGTCTAAAGGACGTGAATATTCGTTCTTCTTTGATAAAGCGTTTAATTTTTCGTCAGTAACTTCTCTAACTAAAGGGGGATTTGATGGAATATCGGCAGACACCACGCCAATTTTAGTCTTGCAAGCGTATCCTGTAAAAATTTTAGGCGATGGTCAAACAAGTCGTGTTATCGCGGATTTAGATAACCCGAATTTAACGCAAGAAGACATTACGGCTTTAATTAAATATGTTGATCAAGGCGGTAATATTTTATTCATGGATGCGATAGATGGCGAAACTAATCCTGAACCTATTGGACGCTTAGCTGACACTGCGGGCATATCATTAGGCGGAAGTAATGTCACGCCCACCTCACAAGGTAATTGTGGATCTTCATATTATTGTCACGGTGACTCTCTTCGTCCAAATATTCATATAGAAAGCCAGCATGAAATGGTGGTATTAGAACGTTTTCCTGATGTGAATGGTGAGCCGCCGTTTACCGTTGATAGTGAAGGAAATACGATTTGGAACAAAGATGAGTTCATGTCGGATTTAGAGATCCCAAGCTATGAAAAAGCGATCATGGATGAAGATGGTAGCCCTGCAATAGAAACAAAAATAGCACGTATATTTGTCACTAATGAAGCAGAAAAAGCAGCTGCAATTGCTGAATTAAAAACAGCGTTTGTTGGTACGCCTATATGTACAGAAAGCTATCAATATGAATTTAATTGTATTGAAACAAGAAAGGGGCACGGTCTTCCTGTTCGTGGTAATTACTTACGAGCGGATTTTGATCGCTACCCAGTAAGCCCTGACGTAGTAACAAGCATGGTTAAAGCAGCTAACCTAGGTGATAACTTCAATGCTTTAATGGATCATGAGCTTTACTACCGCACTAAAGGTAAGCAAGGTACTCGTCTATCTACTGTTGAGTTGAATCAAACTTACGACAATCTTTCTATTTGGATGTGGAATAATAATGACTATGCGTATGATCCGAATGTTCAAGATGAACTTGGTTTTAAAACGGCTGTTGGTTTCTTAAATTGTTATACCAATAATCAACACGGTATGGGACAACGTTGTCCCTCAGATCTAAAAACAACGTTAGTTTTGAATGGTATGTTACATGGAGAAGATAGTGAGTTAAATGGTCAGTTAAACCCGAGCTACCCATTAAACTACATGGAGAAGCCGTTAACTCGCATAATGCTAGGACGTTCTTTCTGGGATCATGAAATTAAGGTCGATACCACCCAATATCCTGGTCACAGCTCTGGTTCCACGCTATCTGCTGATGCGACGATTGATACCGTAGGTAATGGCGTTACTTTCTCAGCAGGTAATAACCAATCGACTGGATTATGGGCACCACAGTTAAGTGAGGTGTCAGTGTCTGGAGGTGTTAAAGCCAGCATCTCAATTATGATGGCAGATGATTTAACGGGTAAACCTCAACATGAGAAAAGTTTACGTCGTCCGCCAAGAATGCAAACAAGCTTTGCGTATGATGGTACCTCACTGACATTTAAAGTGCCGTATGGTGGCTTAATTTACATTAAACCAGTAGAAGAGGTCGTTAACCCAAGCGCAACAACGTTCACTTTTAATGGCGTAGAAAAAGCCGCATGGTGGAAGAATGGGCTTTGGAAGCAAGGGCTAAATGAATCAACCGCACCTATTGCAGAAGTAGACACAGGGTCATTCATTTATACAACCGCAGTGAAAAATCTAGAGTCCACCGATTTAATGAAGTTTAGTGCTGGTATGAATCGTTTTGCGGATGCCGCAAGTGATTTCTATGGTAGAGATGAAACCACAGACGTTGGTGAACATCGACGCTTTACTTACCCTAAGCTAACGGAATACCGCCATCGCTTTGTTAATGATGTTCAGATCTCCATTGGCTCAGCACATTCAGGTTACCCTATTATGAGCAGTTCATTTAATAGTAACTCAAGTGCGCTACCAACTAATGCGGTAGATGATTGGTTATTATGGCATGAAACAGGTCATAATCTTGCGGCTGCACCATTTACGATCTCTGGTAGTACAGAAGTAACTAACAATATGTTAGCGCTTTATATGCAAGAATTAGAAGGGCGTAATGATGAACCCCAAATGGACCGTATTAGCATTGATATTCAAAAAGCCCCAACATGGCTAAATCAAAATATAGGTCATGCATGGAGTCATGGTGATGCAGGCATGCGCTTAGTTATGTTTGGACAGTTGAAAATTTGGGCTGAAACTCAATTTAACATTGATGATTGGTATTCAGATACTGAAAATAAGCCAAGTATTTATGGAGATGATCAAGGTTGGAACTTTATTAAACTAATGCACAGAAAGTCACGTGGTGATAATCAATTTGATATAGATAAGAACTACTGTACAGCTCAAGATACGGGGTTAAATGATGCCGATTTATTGATGGTGTGTAGTTCCTATGTATCTGGTTATGATTTAAGTGAGTTTTTCTCTGAATGGAATGCGGGTGAAACATCAAGTACGAACCCAGATGGAACAAAAATGTATTCGGGTGGTATATCAAATAAAGGGATTAATATGGTATCTCAGCTAAGGCTACCAAAAGCTCCTTTGAACCCATTAAGTATTAATAAGCTAAACTAAAAACGCTTAATTTATAATAATAAAGCCCTTCATTTTTTAATTAGATGAAGGGCTTTTTACTGTGCTTAAAAAGAAAATAATACCATTGCCATTAATTAAATGGTCTATTTATTACGCAGGAAAACCACTTAAGAGCAAGGCAAAAATTCTGATAAGTAGTTATTCTACTTAAATAATTTTTAACGAAGCTAGTATGTGATTTAACCAGTAATAATGACTAGAGAATTACTGGAATTGGTATAAATCCTACACTTTAATCGTATTTATTTGCAAAGTAAGTTCAGACATTGTGTGTTCAATATTTCTCATCTCCTTTTCAAGGTGAAGAATGAGATCATTAGTACCATTTGCTAATGACGCTAAATCATCGATGTCAGCATTAACAGAATTTGCGGTTTCAGATTGCTCTAAAGTCGCTGCCGAAATGCTGGTGTTAAAGCTATCTATCTCAGTAACAGAGGAGTGTAATGAGTCAATAAATGTTGATGAAAACTGCACGTTGTCTTGGGTCTTGTTACTGAGAAGTTTACTCTCTTCCATTAGGCCAAAAGCGTGTTTTGCACTATGACCAATAGTATCCAATAGCTGACGAATATCATGAGTTGCTTCTTGACTGTGTTGAGCTAGCTTTCTTACTTCATCGGCAACAACGGCAAAACCACGACCTTGTTCACCTGCACGAGCAGCTTCAATCGCAGCATTTAGAGCTAAGAGGTTAGTTTGTTCAGAAACGGCGGTGATGGTATCTAAGATTTCAGAAACATTTAAGGTTTGTTTTTCAAGGCTTTCAACATGTTCGTGAGTATTGATAATACTATGATGTAAATCATTCACAATTGTTGTTGTAGTTTGCGTATGGTTCTGACATTCAGTTGCATAGTTTGTTGCCTGAGTTGTCGTTTCATGAGCACTGTTAGTTACTCCTGCGATTTCACTACTAGTTTGAGCCATTTCAGTCATTGCAGTCGCAATACTTTCACAGTGAGTGATGGTCGTTTGGCTTGATTGCGTTGCTTGTTTTAAATGGTGGCTTAATGAATTAAGTTCATCTTGGGTTTTAGTGGCAACAGAGTGGGCTGCTCGTAAAGGTAATGAGATACTTTCGATTAGAGAATTGATATCTTTTGCAATATGATCAAATTCGTTCTCACCATTATCATCTAAAGTTAGCGTTAGGTTTTTTGTCGCGGATATTTCATTAATACGTAAACTAAAAGCAGCCATTCGTTTACTTATCGAGTGAGTTGTAAATAAGCTCATTACAGCGATTGGAAGAATTAATAATAGAGCAATGGCAATATAAAGATTACGAGAGAACTTCGCATCCATCATATCTTTATTCGCGGCAGTATTGAGGTGTTGAGAAATGTTATCAGTAATGCCCTTAATTAATCCTATACGTTGAGTTGCTAAAGGAAACCAATCACTCGCTGTTGGGCCATTTAATGCATGTAAACTTTCTTTTTGCGATAAATAGTTATTCTGAATACTTTTTACCTTTTGCCAAGTGCTAGAACTGGATGTTGAATTTAATTGCCCCACAAAAGAGGAGGAAAGTACAGATTTAGCTTGACGAATTGAGAGCAACTCAGTTGTTAGGTAATTATTGATATCAGAGTATTTATCTAAGCTTGATTTTTTACCAGCAAAAGCACCATTTAATGCACCTCGGACTTTACCTGCTTCTTCTTTTACTTGTAATAATGCAGATAATCCTAACATTTCATTGCGTAAATCGGAGGAGTTAATATTACCAATAATGACAGAGATAGAATCAAGGGATAGTTGATTTAATGTCGAATAATAGACAAAAGGGGAGTTTTTGATTTGTAAATTATCAACTTGGCTACGAATGGTACTTTTATTATTTAATTGCTGAATAACATCAGATAAGAGAGTATTTATCATTCCTTTATCTAAATATTCAGCACTAAAATTACGCAGTTCTTGTTCTGCTGAATCTGATTTTTTGCGTTGAGTATTCAGTTTATCTTTTCCAGATTGCCCTTTTGATGCAAGAAATCCTGCAGTTAAACCTCGTTCAACAGCAAAGTTATGAGCTACATTATCTAATGTATTAAAAAGGATCACTGCTTCTAAAGAGAAATTAGCATCATATACATTATTGTTTTCCTGATTGAGTAGTTGTACTAAAAATGCAGAAATAATTAAAGTAGGTAATAATGAAATGATGAGTAACCGATATTTGATACTTTTTAAAATAGATAGATTCATAAACATCCTTTGGATAATTTAAATAAAAGGGCCATAAATGTATCGACTTAATGTATTGATACTTTAGTAAATAAATACAATATCTATTCTGCTTCTTAGCGTTAGAACATAGGCAGACTTCCGCTTTTCTTGTACACTGATAAAAAAAGAATAGGAGACAAGTCATGCATTGTCCATTTTGTAGTGCAACAGATACAAAAGTGATTGATTCTCGATTAGTTGCTGATGGTCATCAAGTTCGCCGACGTCGTCAATGTTTAGCCTGTAGTGAACGTTTTACCACGTTTGAATCAGCTGAATTAGTAATGCCAAAAGTCATTAAATCTAATGGTAATCGTGAACCATTTAATGAAGATAAGCTTTCTGGTGGTTTATATCGTTCATTAGAAAAACGTCCTGTTAGTGCAGATTTAGTTGAGTTAGCGTTAAATACTATTAAATCACAACTACGAGCAACAGGTGAGCGAGAAGTGCCTTCTGATATGATTGGGAATCTGGTAATGGACCAATTAAAAGAGTTAGATAAAGTTGCATATATTCGTTTCGCATCTGTATATCGCAGTTTTGAAGATATTAAAGAGTTCGGTGAAGAAATCGCAAAATTAGAGAAATAACATGAAATTTACCTCCCAAGATCACCAAATGATGCAGAAAGCTATTTTATTGGCTAAACAAGGTATCTATACCACAGCACCTAATCCAAATGTTGGGTGCGTATTGGTCAAGAATGGAAAGATTATTGGAGAAGGTGCTCACCTTAAAGCTGGCGAACCACACGCTGAAGTTCATGCATTACGCCAAGCCGGTGAGAATGCAAAAGGTGCGACGGCGTATGTTACGTTGGAGCCATGCTCGCATTATGGAAGAACTCCACCTTGTGCTGAGGGCTTAATAAAAGCTGGTGTTGCTAAGGTTATCTGTGCCATGGTTGACCCTAATCCACAAGTTGCAGGCCGTGGTCTAGCTATGTTGAAAGAAGTGGGTATTGAAACTGCATTTGGGTTACTTGAAGCAGATGCTAGAGCATTAAACCCCTATTTCTTAAAGCGAATGGAAACAAAGAAACCATTTGTTCAATTAAAAATGGCAGCTAGCCTTGATGGTAAAACCGCATTAGAAAATGGCGAAAGTCAGTGGATTACCTCTAAAGAAGCAAGGCAAGATGTTCAGCGTTATCGTGCGTTATCAGGTGCCATATTATCAAGCGCAAAGACGGTAATCGAAGATAACGCTTCTCTAAATGTACGCTGGGATGATCTTCCGTCCTCAAGTCAAAACAACTACCCAGAAAAAGAGCTAAGACAACCATTAAGGATCATTCTAGATCGCCAACATCAACTCACTTCCGATCTTAAATTATTTAATACTAAAGGCAATGTCGCAACAATTTCATCTCAGTTCTCTCATCCTATTAGTTCTCAAGATAGTCATCTACATTGCAATGTGTGTGACGATGGTAAACTTATCTTATCTGAAGTTGTCGATAAAATAGCGCAAGAATACAATGTTAATCATATTTGGGTAGAAGCAGGGGCGACCTTAGCGGCGAGTATGATAGAAGCTAATTTAGTGGATGAGTTGATCATTTATCTTGCACCTAAGCTTATGGGGGCTGATGGACGCAGCTTATTGAATCTAATTGGATTAAAAGCCATGTCTGAAGCTATCGATCTAAACATTACAGATGTTCGAATGGTTGGAAAAGACATTCGTATTACAGCAGAAATAGTAAGGTAACAGATGTTTACAGGAATTATTGAATCAATCGGTACACTTCAATCGATCACGCCAAAAGGTGAAGATATTAGTGTTACCGTCAATGTTGGTAAGTTAGACATGGGCGATGTAAAACTTGGCGATAGTATTGCAACCAACGGGGTGTGTTTAACGGTTGTTGCGATGACAGGGCATACCTATACTGCTGATTTATCATTAGAGACACTCAAACGCACTGGATTTGTCGATTACAAAGCAGGTGATAAAGTAAATCTTGAAAAAGCCATGTTACCAACGACTCGCTTTGGTGGTCACATTGTTTCAGGTCATGTTGATGCGGTTGGAGAAATCATTGAACGTTACCAAACAGGTAGAGCTGTTGAGTTCTGGATCCAATTGCCACAGAGTTTAGCAAAATATGTGGTAGAAAAAGGGTCCATTACGGTTGATGGTATTAGCTTAACGGTGAATGATTTACGTAAAAATGCATTTAAGCTGACGATCGTACCTCATACGGCAGCAGAGACAACCATGGATAACTTCTCTGTAGGACAAAAAGTAAACCTAGAAGTAGACGTTATCGCTCGTTATTTAGAAAGACTTGTGATCGGACAGAAAGAAGAGCAACCTCAGTCTTCTGTTACGATGGATCTTTTGGCAAAATCAGGTTTCTTAAATTAACCACTTAACCTAACTAATATATTAAAGGTATTTCACATGGCAATTAGCTCAGCAAAAGACATTATTGAAGATATTCGCTTAGGTAAGATGGTTATCCTAATGGATGATGAAGATCGTGAAAATGAAGGCGATTTAATTATTGCTGCAGAAAAAATTACACCAGAAGCTATTAATTTCATGGCAACACACGGTCGCGGTCTAATTTGCTTAACGATGACAAAAGATCGTTGTGAAAAATTAGGTCTACCGCCAATGGTGCAAGACAATAATGCACAATTTACAACGAACTTTACGGTCTCTATTGAAGCCGCTGAAGGCGTTACAACGGGTATTTCAGCAGCAGATCGTTCTCGTACTGTAGAAGCCGCTGTTGCTAAGAATGCCGTTGCTGCTGATCTTGTTCAGCCAGGTCATATCTTCCCTCTTGCAGCACAAGATGGTGGTGTATTAACACGTGCAGGACATACAGAAGCTGGCTGTGATCTCGCTCGTTTAGCTGGTTTTGAACCTGCGGGTGTGATTGTTGAGATCTTAAATGACGACGGTACAATGGCTCGCCGTCCTGATTTAGAAGTCTTTGCTGAAAAACATGATGTAAAATTGGGTACTATCGCTGACTTAATTGAATACCGTAATAATAACGAAACAACGATTGAACGTGTTGCTGAGTGTAAATTACCAACAGAATTCGGTGATTTTGATTTAGTTACATACCGCGACACGATCGATAATCAACTTCATTATGCAATGAAAAAAGAAAATACATCAGGTACTGCACCATTAGTTCGTGTTCACCTTCAAGATACGTTTACAGATATCTTACATTCAGATCGTTGTGCAGAACGTAGCTGGACATTACCAACAGCAATGCAACGTATTGCGGCCGAGGGTGGTGTACTTGTGATTTTAGGCAATGAAGAGTCAACAGATAGCATTGTTCATAAAATCAAAGTGTTAGAGCGCCAAGATAACGGTGAATCACCTACAATGGCTAAAAAACAAGGTACATCTCGCCGTGTTGGTGTTGGTTCACAAATCTTAGCTGATATGGGTATTTCTGATATGCGTCTGCTATCATCTTCTTCAAAGCGCTACCATTCATTATCAGGCTTTGGTCTGAATGTTGTAGAATACGTTTCAGAATAAGCGTATTGATGGGCTCTATTGTGTAAATAGAGCCCAAATAATTAGATAATTGTCACAAAGCTGTGATAGAATTCGCCGATTCTCACTATGATATGTAGTTGAAAATAGTTACCCAGTTTAATTGGAATAATATAGATACAGGAAGGCTTATGAACGTAATTGAAGGCGGCGTTGCTGCTCCTAATGCGAAAATTGCAATTGTCATTTCTCGCTTTAATAGCTTTATTAATGAAAGTTTACTTTCTGGCGCTATCGATACTTTAACGCGTTTTGGTCAAGTATCTGAAGAAAACATCACTGTTGTTCGCTGCCCTGGCGCTGTAGAATTACCATTAGTTGCTCAACGAGTAGCTAAAACAGCAAAATATGATGCGATTGTTTCATTGGGTTCTGTTATCCGTGGTGGTACACCACATTTTGAATACGTATGTAGTGAATGCAATAAGGGTCTAGCGCAAGTATCTTTGGAATTTAGTATTCCAGTGGCATTTGGTGTCTTGACTGTTGATACAATCGATCAAGCAATCGAGCGCGCAGGTACCAAGGCTGGTAATAAAGGGGCGGAGGCTGCACTAAGCGCACTCGAAATGATTAATGTTCTGTCTCAAATAGAATCCTAATGGGAGTTAGTGTGAAACCAGCCGCACGTCGTAATGCACGTCAATTTGCGCTTCAAGCAATTTATTCATGGCAAATAAGCAAAGAAAATGTTGCTGCTATTGAAGAACAGTTTTTAACCGCAGATAAGTATGATGAAGAAGAGCATCATGCAAAAGAGCCTAAACTACAAGCTCCAGATACAGATGTAGCGTACTTCCGCGATCTTTTCTCTGGTGTTGCTCTTAACCACATTAAGTTAGACGGTAAAATGCGTCCATACTTATCTCGTCCACTTCAAGACCTTGATCAGATGGAACTTGCGTTATTACGTATGTCTATCTATGAAATGATGAATCGTGACGATGTACCTTACAAAGTAGTTATTAATGAAGCGATTGAACTTGCAAAAGTATTCGCAGCAGAAGATAGCCACAAATTTGTAAATGGTGTATTAGATAAAGCGGCTCCAACATTACGTAAAAAGTAATTTGGATTTAGCATACTAATTAATAGTAAAGGTCAGCCTAATCGCTGGCCTTTTTTATAACTAAAAAACAGCATTTTATATACTATGAGTAGTGAATTTAATTTAATTGATAAGTTTTTTGTACATGGAAACCTTACAAGAGAAGATGTAGATCTTGGTATTGGTGACGATTGTGCACTAGTGACAGTTCCTGAAAACCACCAAGTTGCCATTACAACAGACACTTTAGCCGCCGGAACTCACTTTTTAGCGACAGCGAACCCTGTGAGTGTCGGTTACAAAGCTCTAGCATCGAATCTTAGTGATATAGCTGCTATGGGGGCTAAGCCGACGTGGGTTTCTCTCGCATTAACGCTACCAAAACCTGATGAAGAGTGGCTTAATGGTTTTTGCAAAGGTTTCTTTGGTTTAGCTAAACAACATCATGTTCAACTTATTGGTGGTGATACAACAAAAGGCCCGTTGAGTATTACAATAACGGTGCAGGGTATTATACCAAAAGGAGAAGCGTTAACTCGTAAAGGAGCACAAGCAGGGGATGATATCTATGTTACTGGTCTTTTAGGTGACAGTGCTGCTGGTCTTGAAGTGTTATTAAATACATCTAAGCAGATAAAAACAGATCTTGAAATAGAGTTAGAGCGCAGACATTATTACTCAACCCCAAAAGTTGAATTAGCTCAACGTTTACGTCCTTTATGTCATTCTGCTCTTGATATATCTGATGGTCTAATTTCAGATTTAGGTCATATCTTAAAACAATCAGATATGAATGCGTGTATAGATGTGAGTAAATTACCCATTTCTGATGAGTTGATGAAATATTATTCTGGTAATAGAGAGCAATGTCAGAAAACAGCACTAACGAGCGGTGAAGAGTATGAACTTTGTTTCACTGCTCCTAAAGAGAATAGAGAAGCAATCAAACAAATAACTATTCTTTTAAATCAAAACGTTAGTATAATTGGAAAAGTTGTAGATAAGCCATTTACTAATTTACAGTCTAGCGTACAATTAATGGTAAATAATATTATGTTGGATTGGCAATTATGTGGATACGATCATTTCAGGAGTGAGATATGACAAACCCTTTAGCATTAATTAGCTTAAAAAATCCGTGGCATCTACTAGCAACCGGATTTGGTAGTGGTTTAGCGCCAGTTATTCCTGGAACCGTGGGGACATTAGCAGCAATACCACTCTATTTGTTGCTTGCACAATTACCTTTTTACCTATTTTTTATCGCTGTTGTTATCTCGGCGTTAGTGGGAATTAAGATCTGTGATATTACCTCTTCTGATATGAAGGTACATGATCATGGGTCTATTGTTTGGGATGAGTTCGTTGGATTGTGGATTACAATGAGTATTGTTCCTTATTTAAACTTATCAGTAACTGATTGGAAATGGTTACTTACAGGGTTTATCTTATTTCGATTTTTCGACATGGTAAAACCTTGGCCAATTGGATGGCTAGATAACAAAGTTCATGGCGGCTTTGGCATTATGCTTGATGATATTGTCGCTGGATTTATGGCTCTAATTAGCCTTTGGGCAGTTGGAAAATATTCTGGTTGGTTATAATAAAATGTATAAAGTTAGAGTAAAGTTTTGCTCTTTGTTTTTCATCATCTTGACTTTTTTAGGTTACTCAAAAGTCGCATTTTCGGATCCTGTATTAGTTGGGTATTGGGGCTATGATGAATACCTTAACAAGTATCCTGAAGAAAATCAGTTAACTAATATTCTTCAGGGTATCGTAAAAAACGATCCTGTTCCATTGTCTCTTAAGCAAGATAAGCCAGTTAAAATCTCATTTATTTATCCTGGTGAGCAGGCTTCTGATTATTGGACTCGAAATTTAATCGCATTTGAGTCACGTTTAAAAGCTTTAAATATAAATTATGAGCTAACACCAGTTTCAACTCGCTTAAATATCGATTTTAAAGAACAGAGCCGTTCTTTGTATCAAGCAATTGAGAACAAAGCGGATTATTTAATTTTTACTCTTAATACAACTCGTCATCGTAAATTTATTGAGCATGTGATTCAGACGCCTGAAACTCAAATAATCTTACAAAATATTACTACTCCAGTAAAAGCATGGCAGGATAATCAACCGTTATTATACGTCGGTTTTGATCATGTTATTGGAACTAAATTGTTATCTAAATATTTCCAACATCGTTTTCCGGATGGTGCGAAATATGGAATGTTGTATTACTCTTATGGCTATTTAAGCACTGCTAGAGGGGATGTTTTTGTTCAATCATTAGATAATCAAAAATACACATTAACTTCCTCATTTTATACAGAAGCCACGGAAGAGAGTGCTCGTTCTGCCACAAAAAGTATTTTACAAGATAACTCGAATGTTGATTTTATCTACGCTTCATCGACAGATATAGCCCTTGGTGCAATTGCTGCATTGAATGAGTATCCAGAAGTTCAGCCTGTGATTAATGGTTGGGGGGGCGGTTCTCTAGAGCTTGCTGCGATTGAAAATGGCCAATTAGATGCGACAGTTATGAGAATGAATGACGATACGGGCATTGCAATGGCTGAAGCTATTAAGCGAGATATTGAAGGGAAATCAGTACCAACGGTATTTTCAGGAGATTTTGAAATGGTAACTTCAGAAACCTCAGCAAAAGACATTCAGGCACTGAAAGAGAGAGCTTTTCGTTATTCTGGTATGGAAATAAAGAATGACTAGTAAAAATGTTTTGAAAAAAGCATCGTTAGCAGACTTAATCTTTCGAGCTATTTTTATTATATTTTCTATTTTAACGGTAGGTATTACTATCCATACCTACCAGTTAAGTGTGAATACGATTAATGAAGAAGTTAAACGTAATTTACAAAAGACATCGAGTTTAATTACTAATTATTTAAATCATCGCTTATCTATCTTACAGATTAGACAAGATACAGATGCAGGAAGTTTGGGGCTTAAAGACTCGAAAACTAGAGATAGAATTCAGGATCTAGAGCGATATTTCTCAAGTATCGAAGCTAAGTCCCCGTACAATTCACCAGATTTTCGATTTATAGAAACGGAAAATAAACTATATTGGGTTGACGGTAATAATTTATTTTTAGGGCTAAAAGAGAATTCCCTTCAAGATATTATTAATAAAAATATTCATATTAATACTTGGTATTATATGATGTTAGAAAAAGGGGCTCCACAAGCTCATGTTTTAATAAGAAAAACACCAATCGTAATGTCCTTAACTGGAGAAATAAGAGGCTATCTATATAATGCAGCAATCTTAAATAATAATGTATCATTTGTATATAGTTTAAAAAACATCAGTAATAGTGCAGATGTCGCTATTATTAATAATAATAATATTATAGCCTCTAGTATGAGAAAAAATTCAGAAGAATATAAAGAAGTTGAGGGCCTTCTTCAATTTCCTATTAACGAAATCCCGAGTAAAATAATAAACTTTACTGATTTGAATGTTAAGTCTTTAAATGGGGATCTATCAATATTATCTTTAAATAATAGAGATAATATTGAGCATTTGGAGATGCAATTTATTTATAGCGTGATCCTCTCTTTCTTTGTATTGATTGCCTTTGCTATGTTGGTTAGAGGGCTTTTTGAGCATAAAATATTACTAGCCTTAAACTCTTTATTAAAATATACCGACAATGTATCTAAAAAAGGCGCTGAGATGCATTACTCAGGAAGCGGTATTTTAGAGTTTGATTACATAGGCACAAAGCTAGAACAAACTTTTGTTGAATTAATAGAAGCAAAAGAGGAGAGCTATAAAGCTCAAGCTGCGGCTGAAAAATCTACCCAAGTGAAATCTGATTTTTTAGCTAAAATGAGTCATGAAATACGTACACCACTAAATGGCATTTTAGGTATATCAGCGCTCTTAAGGCAGAGTAACTTAAGTAATGAACAAGAGAAACAGGTTAATATTTTACATCAAGGTGGAGAGCATCTTCTTGCGGTATTAAATGATGTTTTAGATTTTTCTCAAATAGAGCAAGATAAACTGAATATAAATTGTGAGCAGTTTGTTTTAAGCGATGTTTTAGATACGATTAATGCTATCTATATACCATTATGCGATGCTAAAGGCATTACCTTCAAACTAATAAATAAAGTTAGCCAAGATGCTCTTGTTTATTCAGATCAGGTCCGATTAACTCAAATTCTTTTTAACCTTTTAAGTAATGCTGTCAAATTTACAGAGAAAGGAGAAGTAGAGTTAACTATCTCTCTTAAAATATACAATTCTCAAGTACTGTTATTTTGTGAGATTAAAGACAGTGGAATAGGGATTAGCATTGAAGAGCAATCTCGTATGTTTGAACCTTTTATTCAACTTGAATCAACGAATATAAGAAAAGTTGGTGGAAGTGGTTTAGGTTTAGCTATTGTAAATCAGTTACTGGAATTACTTCAGGGGAAGATCGAGGTTGATAGTGAACTAGGGAAGGGTTCAATATTTTATATCGAGATCCCTATTTCTATTTTAGATGAAAGTGCAAAAGAAGCGAATGAGAAAACCTTTAATAATTCTCTACAGTTACCAACAGGGCTTAATATATTGTTAGTGGAAGATAATAAATCTAATGCTTATATAGCAAAAGCTTATTGTCAAAAGTATGGCTTAAATGTTGAATGGAAAGAGTCTGCTCAGGATGGAATTGAACGGTTACTAGAACAATCATTTGATTTGATTTTAATGGATAATCAAATGCCTAAAATGAGTGGTATTGAAGCGACAAGGTATATAAGAAATGAACTGAATATCACAACTCCTATTTATGCCTATACAGCGGATGTGTTAAAAGAAGCGAGTGAAGATTTTTTATCTGCAGGTGCTAATTATATTATCAGTAAGCCAATTAAAGAAAAATCAATTTTAGATGCTCTTGTATTTTATAACTCGCAGATTCTAAGTCGATAGTTATTTTATCAAGAGTTTATTTAACTGCGTTTAATCCTAACAACTTTCATTACCTCTATATCAAAGCCTGCAATTTTTTCATTAAAAGGATAGTAAGTTAAATTTACTTTTGCTCCTTTGAGAGATTGGTAAGCTTTTGTTCTATTAAACTTAAATGGAACATTACAGTTTTCGATCATAATGGTATGCTGTATCCAATCACCAACGTCACGTTGGGTGTGGGACGTCACTTTTACATCAACACTGTGCGTAAGTTGTTGGTGTTTATTTAGCATTTTATCTACGTCTGATTTCATTAAAAGGCTCAATTTAGTTTGAAATAGTGTGTTTGATAATGAAAGATAAATGGATGTTAGTCAATTATTACAAGGGATCTCAAATGTCTAAGAAAGTATATTGTATTGCACAATTTTTACCAAAAGAAGGTAAATTGGATGCATTATTTACGGTATTGCAAAATCTAGAACCAAATACAATGCGCGAAGATGGTTGTTTGCAATATACCGTGACTCGTCAGTTACAAAGTCCTTTTGCAGAAGGTGCAAGCTTTCCTATTGCATTTAATGAAGTTTGGGCTGATAACGCTGCATTTGAAGCACATTGCCAACGTGAAGAGATTAAGCAGTTTTTTGAGCAACAATGCATTGCAGAAGATGGCTTAGTTGAGAAATGGAATGTGTGTATTTACACCGATGAGCCAGCTAATTTCGATGCACCAAAATTAGATTAAATGTCATAACCATTACATACAAAAAATGCCACAGAGTTGTGGCATTTTTTATGTCTCACTGAAAATTAGATAGGAAGTGTTTAAAGATCCAGATAGTCTCTGATCTGTTTTTCAATACCTTGCGAGTCTAATCCAAGTTCGATGTGCATTTCTTCTTGTGTACCTTGAGCAATAAACTCATCAGGTAACCCTAATTGTAGAACTGGTTTAATTAAGCGATTCTTCATCAAGAATTCAATCACTCCTGAACCAGCACCACCTGAAATAGCATTCTCTTCAATGGTAACTAATACATCATGACTTGTGACTAACTCACATAAAAGAGCTTCATCGAGAGGCTTGGCAAAGCGCATGTCAGCAACGGTTGCATCTAGTTTTTCAGCGGCTTCTAAGCTACTTGCTAAGAAAGTCCCGAAGTTTAGAATGGCAACACGTTCACCTTTTTCTGTAATTTTTGTTTCACGAACCAAGCGACCTTTACCAATTTCTAATGGTTGCATATCTTTATCTACAGCAATACCAGTGGCGCTACCTCTTGGGTAACGAACGGCACTTGGACCCGTATGTTTATGGCCAGTGTAGAGCATTTGACGGCACTCGTTTTCATCACTTGGCGTCATGATCACCATATTTGGAATGCAACGCATAAAGCTGATATCAAATGCGCCTTGGTGTGTTTGGCCATCGGCACCAACTAAACCTGCACGGTCAATGGCAAACATAACAGGAAGATTCATGATAGCGACATCATGGATCAGTTGATCATAACCGCGTTGTAAAAATGTTGAGTAGATAGCAACGATAGGATTATAACCAGCAATAGCCATTCCGCTTGCTAAAGTTACAGCATGCTGCTCAGCAATGGCTGCATCAAAGTATTGGTTTGGAAATTCTTTTGAAAACCTTACCATACCAGAACCTTCACGCATCGCAGGAGTAATCGCCATTAATTTGTCATCTTCTTTTGCCATATCGCAAAGAAAATCACCAAAAACATTGGAGAATGTTGGTTTTCCACCTGATGATTTTGGTAAAGAGTCATTATTTGGATCGAATTTAGGTACACCGTGGTAGCTGATTGGATCTTTTTCTGCCGGTTCGTAGCCTTTTCCTTTTTTAGTCATGATATGTAAAAACTGCGGCCCTTTTAGATTGCGCATATTTTTAAGTGTACGAACTAATTCGTTCACGTCATGACCATCAACTGGACCTATGTAATTAAAACCCAGTTCTTCAAACATAGTGCCAGGAACAACCATGCCCTTTAAGTGTTCTTCTGTTCGCTTAAGTAACTCTTTAATGGTTGGGGTACCAGAAAGTACTTTTTTACCGCCTTCACGAATAGAGGTGTATAGACTGCCTGATAATACACGAGCAAGTTGGTTGTTTAGTGCTCCCACATTTTCTGAAATTGACATCTCATTATCATTTAAGACAACTAACATATCAGGATGAATATCACCGGCATGGTTTAGCGCTTCAAACGCCATACCCGCAGTAATGGCACCATCACCGATAACGCTAACCACTTTTCGGTTAGCTTGTTCTTTTTCAGCACAGATCGCTAAACCTAAAGCGGCACTGATCGATGTTGATGAATGACCAACAGATAACACGTCATATTCACTTTCATCACGCCATGGAAAAGGGTGTAATCCATCTTTTTGACGAATAGTTGAAAGCTTGTCTCGACGTCCAGTTAGAATCTTATGAGGGTAAGCTTGATGGCCTACATCCCAAATTAATTTATCAAATGGCGTATTGTAAATGTAATGTAAAGCAACCGTAAGTTCAACGACACCAAGGCCTGAAGCTAGGTGTCCACTTGACTTACTCACTGATTTTAAAAGATAAGTTCGAAGCTCATCACACAGTGCCGGTAGGCTTTCTTTTGGTAAAGAACGTAGTTCATCTGGTGTATTTGCTAAAGCCAGAATAGGGTATTTTGAAATATCTAGTGACATAGTATTAGCGCTTATCTGTTTTAGTTTTTACGCTCAATGACGTATTGGGCGAACGCTTGCAATGCATCCGTATTATAAGGGATGCCATCTAATGCATCGATTGCTGTTTGGTATAACTGTGCAGCTTTATGCTTAGCGCCTTCAAGCCCCAATAATGCAGGGTAGGTACTCTTTTCTAATTCTAGATCAGAACCCTGTGGTTTACCGAGAGTTTCAGTATCGCTAATGATATCTAAAATATCATCTTGAACTTGAAAGGCTAGACCAACAGCATCTGCATACTTTTCAAGTTGTGGAAGAATGGCTTTGCCTTTTTCTCCCGCACATAAAGCACCTAATTGAATTGCACATTTAATTAATGCACCGGTTTTATGGGCATGAATTTGTTCTAGTGATTTTAGATCAACTTGTTGACCTTCAGCTTGCAGGTCAAGAGACTGTCCCATACACATACCAGAAGCTCCAGATGCTTTTGATAATACACGGATCATATCAATACGAGATAACTCTGCGTTTTCTGCAATGCTGCCATTCGCTAAAATATCAAAAGCCAAAGTTTGCAATGCATCACCAGCAAGGATAGCTGTAGCTTCATCAAATTTAATATGACAGGTTGCATGACCGCGACGTAAATCATCATTATCCATGGCTGGTAAATCATCATGGATAAGAGAGTAAGAATGGATGCATTCTACTGCAGCCGCGGCGGCATCTGTGTTCTCGACACTAACATCTAACATATCTGCAGTTATGTAGACAAGATAAGGGCGTGCACGCTTCCCCCCGAGTAGCAATGCATATTTCATTGCTTCGGTAAGCGGCTGCTGTTGAATATCTATCTCTTTAAGCCATTGATGTAAATGTTCAATGTTTCGCTGCTGGAAAATAGGTAATTGTTGTTTAAGTGAATCAGTCATCATTGGT
Organism: Aliivibrio wodanis; assembly: GCF_052920805.1. NCBI lineage: Bacteria > Pseudomonadati > Pseudomonadota > Gammaproteobacteria > Vibrionales > Vibrionaceae > Aliivibrio > Aliivibrio wodanis. The sequence goes on along the minus strand of NZ_JBREXA010000002.1, from coordinate 1,539,894 downwards.
ATCAAAAGGCGTTAATTCTGCGTTATCATCAGCTTGTAAAAGAATATCAACACGCTGTTCTGCATGAGTCAGTTTTTCTTGTCCAGCTCTAGCTAGAGCAATTCCACGCTCAAATTTCTTTAAAGCGTCTTCAAGAGGAAGATCGCCACTTTCTAATTGATTGACGACAGAATCTAATTCTTCAATTGCCGCTTCAAATGATAAATTTTCCGGTTTTTTTACAGCCATAATGATTCACTCTTAAAATGATCCAAGAAAGGTAACTCAGAGAGCGTAAAGGGTCAATTGAACAGGTGAGAAAGTGATGCGTAAAGGTAAAATTTAATGATTAAGGGCTATTTTTTAAACAATAATATATTGATGTGATCTTTTTTAGTAAATAAAGTTAAACCATCTAACTCTTTGGTCGATAAGAAGAGAGCGGCAAAAAAGTGATGATATTTATGGCTTAATTTTTGCTTAGCATATTATAAGTAAACACAAGCAGCAAATAGGGGAGCGCTCTGTGGATTTAGCAACGTTAATAGGCTTAGTTGGTAGTTTTGCATTTGTTATTATGGCAATGGTACTGGCTGGTGGCTTAGCCATTTTTATGGATACTACTTCGGTTCTTATCGTAGTAGGTGGTTCAACATTCGTAGTATTAATGAAATTTACGATAGGTCAATTTTTTGGCGCAGGGAAAATTGCAGCTAAAGCATTTATGTTTAAGACTGATGAACCTGTTGATTTAATTGTGACCATTGTTGAAATGGCTGATGCTGCTCGTAAAGGCGGATTTTTGGCTTTAGAAGAAAAAGAGATCAGTAACTCTTTTATGCAGAAAGGTATTGATCTACTCGTAGATGGCCATGATGCTGAAGTAGTAAAAGCAACATTACAAAAAGACATTGCACTCACTAATGAACGTCATGAACGTGGTGTTGGTGTGTTTGGTGCTTTTGGTGATGTATCGCCAGCGATGGGTATGATAGGAACTCTTATCGGTCTTGTTGGTATGCTTTCAAATATGGATGATCCTAAATCGATTGGTCCTGCGATGGCGGTTGCACTATTAACCACATTATATGGTTCAGTTATCTCAAATATGATTGCATTCCCTATTGCTCATAAACTTGAACTACGTAAAGAACAAGAGAAATTAAACCGTCGTTTGATTCTTGATGGTATCTTAGCTATTCAAGATGGCCAGAACCCTCGTGTTATTGATAGCTACTTACGTAACTACTTAAACGAGAAAAAACGTGTTGTTGATACTGGCGAAGAATAAGACTAGGAGCGAATGATGGAAGAAGAAGATGATTGCAAATGTCCTCCAGGAGCCCCCTTATGGATGGCAACATTTGCTGACTTAGCAACACTCTTAATGTGTTTCTTCGTACTGTTACTTTCTTTCTCTGAAATGGATGTATTGAAGTTCAAACAGATTGCAGGCTCTATGAAGTTTGCATTTGGTGTTCAAAACGTGCTTGAAGTAAAAGATATCCCTAAAGGTACTAGTGTTATTGCTCAAGAGTTTCGACCGGGTCGCCCTGAGCCAACTCCGATTGAAGTTATCATGCAGCAAACGATAGATATCCCTCAGAAAACATTAGATTTTCATGATGGTGAATCAGATCGTGCTGGTGGAACGAAGAGAGATGCGGGTAAACAAACAGGTGGTGAATCATCATCAACGTCAACGCAGACCAATTCGCAAAGCGAGTCTGAATCAGAAAGCCAGAGTCAGACACAACAAGAATTAGAAGAAACCATTAAAAAAGCGTTAGAACGTGAAATTGATGATGGTGCGCTAGAAGTTGAGAATTTAGGTCAACAACTTGTGATTCGAATTCGTGAGAAAGGAGCATTTCCTGCAGGCTCTGCTTTCTTACAACCTAAGTTTCGTCCTCTTATTCGCCAAATTGGTGAATTAGTAAAAGACGTTCCAGGTGTAATTCGAGTGTCTGGTCATACTGATAACCAACCATTAGATTCGGAATTATATCGTTCTAATTGGGATTTATCAGCTCAGCGAGCTGTGTCAGTTGCCCATGAGATGGAGCGAGTTAAAGGTTTTGAAAGTGATCGCTTACGTGTTCGAGGTATGGCATCAACAGAACCATTAGGCCCAAACAAAACGGCTGCAGAACGTTCGCGTAACCGTCGAGTTGAGATCAGTATCATGCAAGGTAAAGCGCATGAGAGTGATGAAGTGCCAAGTGCGCAGAAATAATAGATAGTTTAAGTAAATGATGAAAGGAGAGTTGAATTAGCAACTCTCCTTTTTTTTCGGTATAATCTTGCGCCTTAGATTAGGTCTTAAATCCATTTAGTCTAACCTTTTGATTGTTATTCCACATCAGTGAAGCCTATATATGAAGTTTATCGTTAAGCCACACCCAGAAGTTTTTGTTAAAAGTGATTCAGTACGCAAGCGTTTTATTCGTATTTTAGAATCAAACCTTCGTAGTATTATTCAACGTGAAACCAAAGGGGTTGAGGTTATTAACCGCCGTGATCACCTTGAAATTACCGGGTTAAGTGGTGAGTATCGAGAGCAGACACTGACTGCGCTAACTCATACTCCAGGTATTCATCATGTATTAGAAGTAAAGCAATCAGCATTTGCAGATATGCATGATATCTATGAGCAATGTTTAGAGATGAATCGTGAGATCATTGAAGGCAAGACTTTCTGTGTTCGCGCAAAGCGCCGTGGTACTCATGAATTTACATCAATTGAATTAGAGCGTTATGTTGGTGGTGGTTTAAATCAAGCGGTTGAATCCGCAAAAGTTCGATTAAAGAACCCAGAAGTGACGGTTAAGTTTGAAGTAGAAAATGAAAAACTTAACTTAGTTATCGCTCGTCATAAAGGTCTTGGTGGTTTCCCTCTTGGTACGCAAGAAGACGTATTAAGCCTGATCTCTGGTGGTTTTGATTCTGGTGTTTCAAGCTATTTACACATCAAGCGTGGTTCAAAAGTACATTACTTGTTCTTTAACCTAGGTGGCCCAGCTCACGAAATCGGTGTTAAGCAAGTTTCTCATTTCTTATGGAAAAAATACGGCTCATCAGCAAAAGTAAAATTCATCTCTGTTGATTTTGATCCTGTTGTTGCTGAGATCCTAGAGAAAGTAGATGACGGTCAAATGGGTGTGATCCTTAAACGTATGTTTATGCGTGCAGGTGGTATGGTTGCTGAGAAGTTTGGTATTGAAGGTTTAGTTACAGGTGAAGCTCTAGGTCAAGTATCTAGTCAAACACTGACTAATCTACGTCATATTGATAATGTAACTGACACCTTGATCCTTCGTCCATTAATTAACTGGGATAAAGAAGACATCATTGATGTAGCTCGTCAAATTGGTACTGAAGATTTTGCTAAAACAATGCCAGAATACTGTGGTGTTATTTCTAAAAAGCCAACCATCAAAGCTGAAAAATCTAAGTTAGAGAAAGAAGAAGCGAAGTTTGATTTCTCTGTACTTGAGCAAGCAATTTACAATGCGCGAGTTATGGATATTCGTGATATTGAAAAAGAGAGCCAAGAACAAGCACCTGAAGTTGAGATGGTATCTGAGTTGGGCTCTGATGCGGTTGTTCTGGATATTCGTTCTTCAGAAGAAGAAGATGCAAATCCATTCGAGGTTGAAGGAATTGAAGTTACTCATATTCCTTTCTTTAAACTTGCAACTAAATTTGGTGATTTAGACCAATCTAAAGAATACTTTTTATACTGTGAACGTGGCGTAATGAGTCGTCTTCAAGCATTGCTGTTGATAGACAATGGCTACAAGAATGTAAAAGTTTACCGCCCGTAACTTTTGCTATTCTAACATTGTAGAATGATATGAGAGAGCTGATTAATTAGCTCTCTTTTTTTATGTTGATAGTTTCAAATTGTTGGACCATGAAATCAATAAAGACTCTTAAGCGATTAGGCATATGTTTACTTCTTAGAAACTGCATCATGACCTTTCCATGATAATTCCCCTGCACTTCCCAGTGAGGTAGAACCTCGACCAATAACCCTTGTTTTAGCTTTTCTTGAACAACGAAGTTAGGAAAAATGCCGATCCCAAGATTGTGCATTACCGCATCTAATCGCATTTCAGTATGATTAACTACAAAGCATCCATCAACTTTGATTTGATAGTACTCGGACCCTTGTTTAAACCCCCATTCGTTATCGTGTTGCGTCTCTCCAAGGGATAGGCATTGATGTTTATCTAATTCCGAAGGGTGTTTAGGTATGCCATTTATTTGTAGGTATTTAGGTGTTGCACAAAGTACAAGGTCAATCTTCGTTAATGGCTTGGCTATCAAATTTTCTTGTGGTTGATTAGTTAAATTAAATATCAAATCCAAATTATCATTAATGGGATCACAAGACTGATCGGTCACTTTTATTTTCAGTTTTATGTTTGGATATAGCTCAATAAACTGTAGGAAAAGAGGTTGTAAGACTTGGTTTCCAAATGCTTTTGGTGTCGATACTCTTAACAACCCCTCTATGTTATTACTGCTTTTATCTGCAATATTAACCACTTCTTGAGCATTATCAACGATGCTCTTGCAGTAATTATACGTTTCTTGTCCTGCTATAGTTAATGTCTGCTTTCTTGTTGTTCTTTCTAATAATGTTAGTTGTAGAGCCTTTTCAAGACGAGAAACCTGGCGGCTTACTCCTGATGGGGTCATATCAAGAATTTGCGCTGCTTTACTAAAGCTTTCTGATTCAACCACGGTTACAAAGGCGGCCATGTCTGGTAATAAGGTGACGAGTTTATTTATGTCCATGAGTCACAAAAGATTTGATTTATGTAGGGATTATTTAACTTATCAGCTTGCGGTATCTTGGTGCAAATAAGGATGTGATTTATGTTATCTCACAGGGAAGAAGAGAAGAGCGATGGAAAGGCGTATAGAAAGAGGGCGAGAGCTGCCAGTTAATCAATATTTACCTTCAGTGATTCTACTACTTGTCGCGTTTTTTTGGGGAACCAGTTATGGGGTGGCAAAAGAAGCGTTATTTTTTACTAGTGTATTCGTTTTTTTAGTCATTCGGTTTGTAATGACAACTCTTGTTTTATTACCAATTGTTATTTATCGAAAAAATATAGCGCATTGGAAATCCGTTATCCCAACAGGGGTTATTTTATTTTTGATCTTTGTTTGTGAAACCTACGGAATAAAAAACACGACCGCTTCTAATGCCGCCTTTCTTATTAGTTTATTTGTTGTTTTTACGCCATTTATTGAATGGTTGGTGAATAAAAACAAGCCGACGAATAAGTTATTATTTTTGTCTATTATCTCTGTTATTGGGGTGTTTTTATTAACAAATATTAATACTCATCAAATTAATATAAATAAGGGCGATATTTTAATGTTAATGGCAGCCTTATTGAGAGGTGTAATGGTTGTGTTTACTAAAAAGGTGATGGTCGATAAAGACGTTGACCCTATTATGGTGACAAGTGTTCAATCAAGTGTAGTGTCCATTTTTTCAATCGTATTGCTTTTATCCATTCATGGTTTTGAATGGGTTAATTTGATACCACTTGATTTGTCTTTTTGGTTATTAGCGATCTATCTTGTCTTATTTTGTACCGTGTTTGCTTTTTATGCTCAGAATTATAGTGTAAAGAAGATGTCGCCAACGAAAGTGTCGATCTTAATGGGCAGTGAATCAATATTCGGTGCTCTGTTTGCTTTTTTATGGCTAAGTGAAAGATTTACTTTGATTCAAGTTATTGGTGCGAGTCTTATTTTTATTGCAACCTTTATAGCGACGAAGCAAGAAGCAAAGGTATAGTTTTCAAGAGGGTAACCAATGCCAATTTTATTTGGCATTGGAGTATTTAGGTAGGGTAGCTTTATTAGATTTGATGATAATTTAAGTTTGGTAGTGTCACTAAATCAGCCGCTAATTTTGCTGTTAGTTCTTTGCCACCCAGTAATGTGACGATTTCCATTGCAAATTCAAGTGCAGAGCCAGGACCTTGGCTAGTAATTAAGTGATTTAAGACATCAGTAAATACACGTTTAATACGTAAGTTGTCTTTTGGGATAGTATCCATAAAGCTAGGATAGCAAGTCATTCGCGCATCAGGATATAAATTGTGATGTTGAAGAACGATTGCTGGAGCAGCACAAATAGCAGCAACCCATTTTTCATCGTATTTCTGTTGCTTTAACATTTCTATCAGAAGTGGACTGTCTCTGAAATTTTCAGCACCTTTAAGACCGCCGGGAAGCACAATACAATCAAACTCTTCATCAGCCACTTCAACTAATTTTACGTCAGCAGTAAGAGTGACTCGTTGTGCTGCTTTCATGGTTAATGCACCATCAAAAGCGGTACTGGCAATCGTTACATCAAATTTAGCGCGTTCTAGAATATCAATTACCGTGATAGCTTCGAGCTCTTCGGTTCCAGGAGCAAGGCATACGAGAATTTTTGTTGTCATAGTGTGTTCTCTTCTAATTGTTTTATTTGATTATATAACGTTTGGTTAGTTGGTGCTGAAATACCATGCTGCTCTGCTTTTTGTAATAGATAACCAGTAATATTATCTATTTCAGTTTTTCGTTGATAAAAGCAATCACGATTCATCGAGGAGTAGTTTTCAGAGGTCGCTGATATTACTTGATTTACCATTGAAACTAGTTCTGTTTCTGTCCACTCGACATTTTCTTGTTGTAATACTTGTTGTACTTCACTGCAAATACGAATGACATCTTGGTGAATATCTGGCTGAGATAATTGCCCATTTTTACATTGATGAATCGCCGTTAGTGGATTAATCGCACAGTTAATGGCAAGCTTTTTCCATAGTGCAATTTCAATCCCAGAGTTCCATTCAATACTTGGTAAGCTATGAGTAAGCACGTCTTGGATAAATTGGCATTGATTACCCAATAGGTTAAATGGCCCAATGACGGTATGACCCAAACCAGTATGTTTTACGGTGTGATTATTCTCTTTTAATGCTCCATGTGTCGTAGTCGCTTGTAAAATAGGGTGGTGGTTTATTTTTTCTTTAATATTATCAATAGCGCCCATGCCATTGTGCATAAAGAGCAATATGGTTTCTTGTGATAATAATGGAAGTAAGGGGAGTAGTGCGCTTTCTACTTGCCAAGCTTTAACGGTAATAAAAAGTAAATCACAATGAATGAGTGATTCTTTGTCGTTACAAGAAAAAGTATGCGAAGAGTTTTCTTGTGAATTTAAAGAAAGAGAAAGTTCAGAAGGCGTTGATTTTCTTGTCCATAACGAGACATTATGCCCTGCTTTTTGAAGATAACACGCCCATAAAGAGCCGACAGCTCCTGGGCCAAGAATGGTGATATTCACGCGACTATCCATTAAGTATCAATAATGAAAGTAGTGTAATGGGTTTGCTAGAAAAAACAAAGGCGCTCATGATGAGCGCCTTTGTAAAATAGGAAGTCTAAATTAAATTAGAACTTGTAAGTTACTGCTACGTAGTGTGCTACACCTGAAGATTCAAATGCATCGGTATCTTTAATTCCATAAACATCTTTATATGCTTTTAAGCCGTAACCAACAGCGAACTGATCTGAGTGCCAGTAAATACCATTGAACATAGCACCACCATTACTTGCAGTAGAGCCCATTTCTTCTTCCATACCAAATTGGTAATCGATGTAACCTTGGTAAGAGATGAATGAACCATTCTCGAAGAAGTAGAAAGGTTTGAACCAGTTAGCAGATACTTGGTAGCCGTTCCAATCCTTTTGGTTCATGTCATAAAAACCATAAAGGTTTAGACCAATTTTACCAAGCCATGGAACCATTACATCTGAGCCTAAACCTACTTTCGTATTATTTACACCGAAAGTACTTTCAGCATCACCAGACCATTCAAAAAGAGTAGCAACGTATAACTCTTGAATTGGGCCCATAGATAAATCAGTACCAGTTAGTCCATCTAGAGACATACGTGGTGCAAATTTCATGAATGATTTCGCTGCGCCAGCTTTATCACTGCTTTTATCTGATGTTAGGTTAAAAATATCAACATAACCATAAAGGTCAAAGATGCCCGAGCGACCACCAAATTCCATTTCTAGGTAATCGTGGCTTGATTCCCCAGGTTTCTCATCGAATGCACCCATTAGGTTAAACTGCATCCATTTGTAATCATTTTTATGAGTGTCACCATCGCTGTAATCAGCAGCGAAAGTAGGTGCAGAAAGAGTAGCAAGCACAGATAGAGCTAAAAGGGATTTACGCATAATGGCATCTCTACGGTTATGTATTACTAAAAATAAAAAACAGTATTATCGCACTGCTTTAAGTTGCGTTCATATTATAGATAAAGTTCACTTTTTTAAATGCAATTTATGTAACTGCTATGTTATATGTTGATCCCGATCTTACTTGTAGAGTTAACATCTTTAATTTTGTGATTTATGTCGATAAATTGACATTATCCTGACATAAATTTGTGAACTAAAACTAAAAAGCTCCTTAAGTAAAGGAGCTTTGAATTGGCAATTGTTATTTATTAGCTGTTTTAAGAATTTTGAGCTTTATCAAGCAGGGCTTTGAAATGCCCTTTAAGCATAAGTAACATGATCAAACTTGGGATTACCATCACAGCAGTTAATATAAAGAACAGAGGCCAACTATTTAGATAATCAGCAAGCTCTCCACTAAAGGAAGCAAGGGTCGTTCGACCTAGGTTACCTAAAGAGGCAAGAAGTGCATATTGAGTGGCAGAGAAAGCCTCTCCCGTTAATATGGTTAAGAAAGATACAAATGCAACAGTTGAAAATGCAGTAGTGAAATTATCAACAAGGATTGTCGCTAAGAATAAATGCTCATTTGGTCCTACATTGGCAATTAGGGCAAACATTAAATTACTTGCTGCCATCGCAATACCGCCGATCATTAAGCCTTTGATAACGCCAAATCGTACATTAATCAAGCTTCCCAATAAGGTAAAGAAGACCGTAGCTCCCCAACCAATTAATTTTGAGTAGTAGCCAATCTGCTCATTACTGAATCCAATTTCTTTGTAGAAGGTGATCGACATTCTGCCTAGGAAAGCTTCACCAATTTTAAAAAGAAAAACAAACAGTAATAGAGTACAAGCAGTTTTGACACCATTACGATTAAAGAAATCATAAAATGGTTCAATAACGGTTACGGTAAACCAAGCAGTAGTCTTAGACCCGATTAATTTATTATGACGTTCCTCGGCTTCATGTTGTAGCGCATCACGTTTGGTTTTTGGCTCACCAACAAGCAAAGTAAAGACCATGAGTAAAGCTACAATGCCAGCCATTCCATAATAGACGCCATTCCAACCAATATTATCTGCATTAACAAACGCTAAATAACCCGGTAATGAATAGCCTGTCCACCAACCAATAACGGCCATTGCAGAAGCTTGTGGCATTTTGGTTGATTCTGATTTAGGAAAGGTATCAATACGGAAAGCATCAATCGCGACATCTTGGGTTGCAGATGCCGTCGCAATAGCAAGGGCGAACATCGAGGTTAATGCCAGATTATTTGATGGATCTAAGCCTGCAATTTGTAAGGTACAAAATAAAACGATAGTTTGGCAAAGAAAAATCCAACTACGGCGTTGACCTAATTTATCTCCTAAAAATGGGATTTTTACTCGGTCAACGAGAGGTGCCCACATAAAGTTAATCGCATATACTGCGAATACAGAACCAAAGTAGCCAATCGCAGCACGAGTTAAGCCTGCGTCTTTTAGCCAACCAGACATGTTAGAACCAATCAATACCCACGGGAAACCACTAGAGCAACCAAGCATGAAAACCCAAAGTAGACGTTTATCCATGTAGCTTTTAATCGCTGATTTCCATTGCATGGATTGAGACATGAAACGCTCCTTGTTCTTATATTTATATGAGAAAAAACAAAGCAGCTCGTAAGCTGCTTTGATAATGAAATTAAATCAATACTAAACTAAGTTATTTAATCAGTGTTGCTTTAGTTATGATAATTGGTTCAATTGGAATGTCACGCATACCATTAGGTAGAGCTTTGGTTTTTTTAGTTGCCATTTTTTGAATAACATCAAAACCTTGAGTTACTTTACCAAATACAGCATAACCTGGTGGACGTTGGTTTGCATTTAAGAAGCCATTGTCACTCAGATTAATATAGAATTGACGAGTTGCAGAATCTGGTGCGTTGGTTCGAGCCATTGCGATTGTTGCTGTATCGTTATCTAAACCGTTGCTGCCTTCATTTTTAATAGGGGCATAACTTGATTTTTTAGTCATATCTTTATCAAAACCACCGCCTTGAGCCATAAACCCAGGAATAACTCGGTGGAATTGAGTACCAACATAACTGCCATCTTCTACATAGCGTAGAAAGTTAGCTACAGAAATAGGTGCTTTTTCTGAGTTAAGCTCTACAGTAAAATTACCTAATGTAGTCTCAAATTTTACAGATTCAGCAACGGCTGCCTGAGTAAAACCCAAGGCAGCAATTAATAGAGCTGCTTTAGATGTCCATTTCATCATTAGAAGTTGCCTTTAATGTAGGTTTGTAGTTCTTCATCAACAGCGATCTTATCTAGTACTGCATTAAGAAGGTCATTAAGAACTAATTCAATATCTTGATTATCAGCGCTCATTGAACCTGATCTTTCAGATACTCCGTTGTAGGTTTTTACAAATTTCCCTTGTGCTGTTTCAGCGGTAATTTGCAGTTTAACTTGTGTATTCATTTCATTACTCATTAATGAGTGCTGAACGTTAACTAATACTTCGATAATATCTAAGCGTAGTGTGTTATCACTATCAACGGTAATGATGAAGCCTTGTTTTTTTAATTGATCTGATAGCACATCTTCAAGAGTAACACGCAGGTTCTGCTGAGAATGAATCGGCTGAACATTTTGACGTCCGTTATCAATTACGGCAACGTATTGTGCAGTACGTAAATCGCTACTATCTAGTGTTAGTTTTACACCATCAACAATCTGATGTGCATTGCTTGATGCTACTGGTTTGATATCCAATTGAGGATCAGAGGGTGCAGTACAAGCAGCTAAGAAAAGTGCAGAAAGGGCAATAATGGCCTTTTTCATTGGAATATCCTTTTATTTTGATTTTTCAGCTTTAACAGCTTCTAAAATAACGAATTTTGAATTACTAGCAATAGTGGTGACGTTCTCTTCACCAAATAAACGGCATAACTTATCATCATAATCAAGATGACGGTTTCCAATAACTAATAATTTACCTTCTTTGCATAAGATGTGCTTAGCATCACAGAACATTTGCCAAGCGATATGATCAGTAATGGCTTGTCCTTGATGGAAAGGAGGATTACAAAGTACTAAATAGCTACTGTGTTTTTTAAATCCATCTAAACAGTTATTGGCGATAAATTGAAATTGACGCTCTTTACCCAGATTTACTTCTAAATTACGACGAGCAGACTCGACTGCCATAAAGCTTTCATCAATACAGGTGATTCGAGCTTCTGGGTTTAATTGTGCAGCTTTCACACTAAGCACACCATTACCACAGCCTAAATCAATAATATGACGAAGTTCTGGATCAACAGGGATATGCTCAAGTAGAAAACGAGCGCCTTGATCTAAACGTTCACCAGAGTAGACATTAGGGTAGTTTAAAAGATCAATATCTTCATTATCTACACTCCAACATACTGCTTCTGCGATAGTAGCTGGATTAGTTGCATTGGCATTAGATAAAACTAAACGGTGCTTCTTCCAAGCCAAAGACGTTTTTGTTTCACCTAAAAAATCTTCAAAAAGTTCCAGTGTTGAGCTATGAATTTCTTTGGCCTTATTAACGGCAATAATTGGACACTCAGCCGTCATTGATTGACGAAGTTGCTGTAATTGCCAAGTTAACATGCGATTGTTTTTTGGGATTTGCATTAAAACAAGATCGAAACCTTGAGGCATCTCTTCTGTTGAAGTGATTAGCTGCACACGATTACATTGGTTACGTTGTAGATTTTTTAAGGTACCACGTTGAGAAACAAAAGAATCCGTCATCATAGTGACGTTATGTTTTTCAGAGAACCAACAAGATAAAGCACCAAAATTATCGTTTAAGATAAGAATGTTTTTGCCATCTTCTAAGTTTAGTTCTTCTACGTGTTTGATAACGTATTCGTCACCGGCATCCCAAGCTTGTAATAACTCTTGAGCGCGTTTTGGATAACGCTGTAAATTTAAGCTTCGGTCAAACAAAGATAATTCGGTTTTCATAATTTAGATTCTTCAATAGGGATCGCTTCTGGCTATTGTCGCAAATGGTGTATAAAGTGGAAATAGAAGAATTGAAATAAAGAAGGGATTTATATGATTCAGCATCAAATTGAGCAAAAATTACGTACAGAACTATCGCCGTCATACTTAAAAGTGCTTAATGAGAGTTATATGCACAATGTACCAGAGGGTTCGGAAAGCCACTTTAAAGTGATTGTGGTTAGTGATGAATTTGAAGGAAAGCGTTTATTGGCCCGTCATAGAATAATAAATGCGATTTTAGCAGATGAGCTGGCGAATCATATTCATGCTCTTGCGATTCATACTTATACCGAAGAAGAATGGCAAGCATTAGCAACGGAACAAGTGCCTCAATCGCCTAATTGTATGGGTGGCTCAAAAGGTTAAATTTGAAACGCGAATGTTTAATTTTTAACATAAAATAAATGAGTTGTGATGTGATTTGTTAAAAAGTGACAAATTATGAAGTTAATTGCTACTAAGGTGGTATTTTTTGATTTTGAACAAAAACTGTGCGCTAGTTCTAAAATACTAAACCTATTTCAATGATTTCTAACAACGAATAGTAAAAAATATTAGGAATCTAGTTATTGAACATGGCATCTACACCATAAAAAATGCTAGAATCTTCCGCCTTAAAATAGCTTTTTTCGTCTTTATGTAAAAAGCATATTACTAAAATGTTGCAACTCTGGCGGTTTTTTCTGTTGGAGTTGAGTGCATTGGTAATGTCGTGTCTTATATAGAATCCTTTTTCCCAATTAAATTAGTGCAAGTGCGTATGATTACAATAAAAAAGGGTTTGGATCTTCCTATTGCAGGAGTTCCAACTCAGGTGATTAATGATGGTAAATCCATCACTAAAGTCGCCTTGCTTGGCGAAGAGTACATCGGTATGCGTCCTACGATGCATGTCCGTGTGGAAGATGTAGTAAAAAAAGGTCAGATTCTTTTTGCTGATAAAAAGAATCCTGGTGTTATTTTTACTGCTCCAGTAAGTGGTAAAGTTGTTGAAATTAACCGTGGTGCAAAGCGTGTACTTCAATCTGTAGTTATTGCAGTTGAAGGCGAAGAGCAGGTTACTTTTAATAACTATGCAGCGAACCAACTAGCTTCTCTTGATCGTGATACGGTTAAGCAGCAGCTTATTGATTCTGGTGCATGGACTGCATTACGTACTCGTCCGTTCAGCAAGGTTCCAGCGATCGATTCTGAAACAAAGGCTATCTTTGTTACTGCTATGGATACTAATCCACTAGCAGCTGATGCAGAAGTGATCATTAACCAACAAGAAGATGCTTTCGTTGCAGGCTTAGATCTATTATCTGTATTAACAGGTGAGAAGGTTTATGTATGTAAGAAAGGAGGTAGCTTACCTCGCTCTTCTCAAAGTAATGTTGAAGAACATGTATTTGATGGCCCGCATCCAGCAGGATTAGCTGGTACTCACATGCATTACTTGTATCCTGTAGATACAACTAATGTTGCATGGAGCATCGGCTACCAAGACGTTATTGCCTTTGGTCAACTATTCTTAACGGGTGAAATTTACTCGGACAGAATCGTTTCATTAGCTGGACCTGCAGTAAATAATCCTCGCTTAGTTCGCACTATTTCTGGTGCTAGCTTGCTTGAATTAACTGACAGCGAAGTTATGCCTGGTGAAGTACGAATCATTTCTGGTTCTGTATTGAACGGTACACAAGCGTTTGGCCCTCATGGCTACCTTGGTCGTTACCATCAACAAGTATGTGTTCTTCGTGAAGGTCGTGAGAAAGAGTTGTTTGGCTGGGCTGTCCCTGGTAAAAACAAATTTTCTGTTACTCGCTCATTCCTAAGCCATGTATTCTCAGGTCAACTGTTTAACATGACGACAACTACCAATGGTAGTGATCGTGCAATGGTGCCAATCGGCAATTACGAACGTGTAATGCCATTAGATATGGAACCAACAATGTTACTACGTGATCTTTGTGCGGGTGATGTTGACAGTGCTGCACGTTTAGGTGCATTAGAATTAGATGAAGATGATCTAGGTCTATGTACGTATGTGTGCCCTGGTAAATATGAGTATGGTCCAATGCTTCGTGAGATCTTGGATACCATCGAGAAGGAAGAGGGTAATCGATGAGCCTTTTAAAGTTTATTGAAAAAATTGAACCTCATTTCGAACCTGGCGGAAAACATGAAAAATGGTTTGCTCTGTATGAAGCAGCAGCAACTCTTTTTTATACACCAGGTACGGTAACAAAAGGTGGTTCACATGTACGTGATAGTGTTGATTTAAAACGTATCATGATCATGGTTTGGTTTGCAGTATTCCCAGCAATGTTCTGGGGTATGTACAACGCTGGTAACCAAGCTATTGTAGCTCTTGACCATATGTATTCTGGCGCAGAATTGGCTGCTGTTATTTCAGGCGACTGGCACTACTGGTTGACTCAAATGCTTGGCGGTACAATAAGTGCTGATGCTGGTTGGGGCAGTAGCATGCTACTGGGTGCAACTTACTTCTTACCTATCTATGCAACAGTGTTTCTTGTTGGTGGATTCTGGGAAGTATTGTTCTGTATGGTGCGTAAGCATGAAGTAAATGAAGGCTTCTTCGTTACTTCTATTCTTTTCGCATTGATCGTTCCACCAACACTTCCACTATGGCAAGCAGCGCTAGGTATTACCTTCGGTGTTGTTGTAGCGAAAGAAATCTTTGGTGGTACTGGTCGTAACTTCCTAAACCCAGCGCTTGCGGGTCGTGCATTCTTATTCTTTGCATACCCAGCTCAAATTTCAGGTGATACAGTTTGGACTGCTGCTGATGGCTTCTCAGGTGCTACAGCACTTAGCCAATGGGCACAAGGCGGTCAAGGTGGCTTAGTTAATACTGTCACTGGTAACACTATCTCTTGGATGGACGCATTCATTGGTAATATTCCAGGTTCAATCGGTGAGGTTTCAACGCTTGCACTGATCCTTGGCGGCCTAATGATCGTTTACATGCGTATTGCATCTTGGCGTATTATTGCGGGTGTTATGATTGGTATGGTTGCAGTGTCTACACTGTTTAATCTTATTGGTTCTGATACAAACGCAATGTTTAGCATGCCTTGGCACTGGCACCTAGTTCTTGGTGGTTTTGCGTTTGGTATGATCTTTATGGCAACAGACCCAGTATCGGCTTCATTTACCAGCAAAGGTAAGTGGTGGTACGGTATTTTAATTGGTGGTATGGCTGTAATGATCCGTGTAGTTAACCCTGCATACCCAGAAGGTATGATGTTAGCTATTCTGTTTGCAAACCTATTTGCTCCACTGTTTGATAATCTTGTGGTTGAAGGCAATATTAAACGGAGACTAAAACGCTATGGCAAGTAATAACGATAGCATTAAAAAGACTCTTGGTGTTGTTATTGGTTTGAGCCTAGTGTGTTCAATCATTGTATCAACAGCAGCGGTTGGCCTGCGTGATAAGCAGAAAGCGAACGCAGTGCTTGATAAGCAAAGTAAAATTGTTGAAGTAGCTGGTGTAACTGGTGAAGGAACTATTCCTGAACTGTTTGCTGCAAACATTGAACCTCGCCTTGTTGATTTTACAACAGGTGAGTTTGTTGATGGCGATGCTGCTACTTATGATCAACGTAAAGCATCAAAAGATCCAAAACAATCGATCAAGCTTACTTCTGAGCAAGATAAAGCGAAGATCATTCGTCGTGCAAACCTAGGTGTTGTTTACCTAGTTAAAGACGGCGATGCAGTATCTAAGGTTATCTTACCTGTTCATGGTACTGGTTTATGGTCAATGATGTATGCGTTTGTTGCAGTTGAGACTGACGGTAACACAGTTGCTGGTATCACTTACTATGAGCAAGGTGAAACTCCTGGTCTTGGTGGTGAAGTTGAAAACCCAACATGGCGTGCGCAGTTTGTAGGAAAAACTCTGTTTGATGCAGATCATAACCCTGCAATTAAGATCGTTAAAGGCGGTGCTCCAGCTGGTTCTGAGCACGGTGTAGATGGTCTTTCTGGTGCAACGCTAACTGGTAACGGTGTTCAAAACACATTTGACTTCTGGTTAGGTAATGATGGTTTCGGCCCATTCTTAACTAAAGTTCGTGATGGAGGTCTGAACTAATGGCGAGCGTAAAAGACATTAAAAAGAGCGTTCTAGCACCGGTATTGGATAACAACCCAATCGCGCTGCAAGTTCTTGGTGTATGTTCAGCTTTGGCTGTAACAACTAAGCTTGAAACGGCTTTTGTTATGACAATTGCAGTAATGTTTGTTACTGCATTATCTAACTTATTCGTTTCGCTAATTCGTAACCACATGCCAAACAGTGTTCGTATCATCGTTCAGATGGCGATCATTGCCTCTTTGGTAATCGTTGTTGACCAAGTATTGAAAGCATATCTTTACGATATATCTAAACAGCTTTCTGTATTTGTTAGTTTGATCATTACAAACTGTATTGTAATGGGTCGTGCTGAAGCGTTCGCAATGAAGTCTGCACCACTTCCATCATTCATCGATGGTATTGGTAACGGTCTTGGTTACGGTTTTGTATTGATGACAGTTGCATTTTTCCGTGAACTTTTAGGTTCTGGTAAATTGTTTGGTGTTGAGGTTCTTCCACTTGTTTCTAACGGTGGCTGGTACCAACCAAATGGTCTAATGCTTCTAGCACCATCTGCATTCTTCTTAATTGGTTTTATGATTTGGGCTATCCGTATCATCAAGCCAGAACAAGTAGAAGCGAAGGAGTAGGGTCGAAATGGAACATTATATTAGTTTACTTGTTAAATCGATCTTCATTGAGAACATGGCACTTTCGTTCTTCTTGGGTATGTGTACTTTCTTAGCCGTGTCTAAGAAAGTAAAAACATCGTTTGGTCTTGGTGTTGCTGTAGTTGTTGTATTGACAATCGCAGTACCATTGAACAACCTTGTTTATACTTACTTATTGAAAGAAAATGCGATTGTTGCGGGTGTTGATTTAACATTCCTTAGCTTTATTACCTTTATTGGTGTTATCGCGGCACTTGTGCAAATTCTAGAAATGATCTTAGACCGTTTCTTCCCGCCTTTGTACAATGCGTTAGGTATTTTCCTTCCGTTAATCACAGTTAACTGTGCAATTTTCGGTGGTGTATCTTTCATGGTTCAACGTGACTATAACTTTGCTGAATCTGTGGTTTATGGATTTGGTTCTGGTGTTGGTTGGATGTTGGCTATCGTAGCGCTTGCTGGTATTCGTGAGAAAATGAAGTATTCAGATGTACCTCCAGGTCTTCGTGGCTTAGGTATTACTTTCATTACAGTAGGTTTGATGGCGTTAGGCTTTATGTCTTTCTCTGGTGTTCAACTGTAGGGTAAGCACCCAGTAATAAGGAATAACAAATGCAAAGCATTATTCTTGGTGTAGCGATGTTTACCATAATTGTACTGGCTTTAGTTTTAGTGATTTTATTCGCTAAATCTAAACTAGTGCCATCAGGTGACATTACTATCTCTGTAAACGGTGATCCTGAAAAAGCGATCATTACACAGCCTGGTAGCAAATTACTTAACGCTCTTGGTAGCGCTGGTATTTTTGTATCATCAGCTTGTGGTGGCGGTGGCTCTTGTGGTCAGTGTCGTGTGAAAGTAAAATCTGGCGGTGGTGATATTCTACCTACAGAACTTGATCACATTTCTAAAGGTGAGGCTCGTGAAGGTGAGCGTCTAGCATGTCAAGTTGCAATGAAAACTGACATGGATATTGAACTTCCTGAAGAAATCTTTGGTGTTAAAAAGTGGGAATGTACGGTTATCTCTAATGATAACGAAGCTACTTTCATCAAAGAACTTGCTCTTGCTATCCCAGATGGCGAAGAAGTTCCATTCCGTGCTGGTGGTTACATTCAAATTGAAGCTGAACCACATCACATTAAATACGCAGATTTCGATGTTCCTGACGAATATCGTGGTGATTGGGATAAGTTTAACTTGTTCCGTTACGAATCAATCGTTAAAGAGCATTCGATCCGTGCATACTCTATGGCTTCATACCCAGAAGAGAAAGGCATCATCAAGCTTAACGTACGTATTGCAACTCCGCCGCCAAATAACCCAGATGTAGCTCCTGGTGTTATGTCATCTTATATCTGGTCTTTAAAAGAAGGCGACAAATGTACTATTTCTGGTCCATTTGGTGAGTTCTTCGCTAAAGATACTGATAATGAAATGGTATTCATCGGTGGTGGTGCTGGTATGGCACCAATGCGCTCTCATATCTTTGACCAACTTTTACGTCTTAAATCAACACGTAAAATGTCTTACTGGTATGGTGCTCGTTCTAAGCGCGAAATGTTCTACGTTGAAGACTTTGACGGCCTAGCGGCTAACAATGAAAACTTCGTATGGCACTGTGCTCTGTCTGATCCTATGCCAGAAGATAACTGGGATGGTTACACAGGCTTCATTCACAACGTACTTTATGAAAACTACTTGAAAGATCATGAAGCTCCAGAAGATTGTGAATACTACATGTGTGGTCCACCAATGATGAATGCAGCTGTAATCGGCATGCTTAAAGATCTTGGTGTTGAAGATGAAAACATCTTACTAGATGACTTCGGTGGTTAATCTAACGAAGTAATAAATATTGGCTGACTCATCTTTGAGTCAGCCTTTTTTCGTATTAATGGTTTACATTTAACCAGACAAAGTACAGGGTTATAGGTTTTATCAAATTTATATTCCTGTGTATTGTTTGTTTTAAGGAGTTGACAGTGATTGTCAGTTGTACTCATATGGTAAATAAAGCAAAAAAAGTAGTCGTTGCACTATGTGCTTTAATATTAATTTCGGGTTGTAGTGAACAGCGTGAGCAAGTGTATTTAAATGGTCCAACTATGGGGACCAGTTATAATATCAAATTTATAGCTCAAGACGGTTTACCTACAGCTGAAGTTATTCAAGTAGAAGTAGATAGAAAGCTTGAACTTGTTAATGATCAAATGTCGACTTATCGTAAAGATTCAGAGCTAAGTCAATTTAATCAAAGTACTGCTTCAACACCATTCACAGTGTCTAAAGATACAGCAATGGTGATCAGAGAGGCGATCCGATTAAATGAATTAACGGAAGGTGCACTAGATGTAACCGTTGGTCCTCTGGTTAATTTATGGGGTTTTGGCCCAGAAGCTCGCCCTGAAGTTGTTCCAACAGAAGATGAATTAAATACTCGTCGTGCTATTGTTGGTATTCAGCACTTAAGTGTAACCGATACTACGGTAACTAAAGACATCCCTGAGTTGTATGTTGATTTATCGACTATAGCAAAAGGGTGGGGTGTTGATGTTGTGGCTAATTATTTAGAAGAATTAGGTATCACGAACTACATGGTTGAAGTTGGTGGTGAGATGCGTGTTAAAGGTAAGAATAAAGAGAAGGTTGCGTGGCGTATCGCGATTGAAAAACCATCAGTAGATGAACGTTCAATCCAAGAAATTATTGAACCAGGCCATCATGCAGTGGCAACATCTGGTGATTACCGTATATACTTTGAGAAAGAGGGGGTCCGTTACTCTCACATTATCAATCCAATTACGGGTAAACCAATTGCGAATAAAGTGGTCTCAGTAACAGTGCTTGATAAATCATCAATGACAGCAGATGGACTAGCAACTGGCCTTATGGTGTTAGGTGAAAAGAAAGGCATGGAAATCGCCAATATAAATAATATCCCTGTTTTCATGATTGTGAAAACAAAAGATGGCTTTAAAGAAATAGCTTCTGAAGCCTTTAAGCCTTTTTTGAAATAAGTGAGTAGATGATGAATACTTTTCTAATTACATTTGGTGTTTTTCTTGCGGTGATTGGTGCAATGGCTATTGGCTATATTGTCCAACGTAAAGTCGTTAAGGGAAGCTGTGGTGGCCTTGGTGCTGTTGGGATTGATAAGGTATGTAATTGCCCTGAGCCTTGCGATGCACGTAAAAAACGAGAAGCGAAGGAAGCGATTCGAGCTGAGAAGTTAGCCGCTTGGGAAAAAGACCGTATTGCTTAATCAGTAATAAACAAAGCCTGAGAGTTTTTCAGGCTTTGATCAATTATATTTCAGAAATTACTTTATTTCTTCCGCTATTCTTTGCTTGATATAGCTTTTCATCAGCATCTTTAATTTGCTCTTCTAATGTTCCTTCAATACCTGATACACCTGCACTGATAGTAATTGTTATTTCTTGATCGTGATAAGGGATTGATACGTTACCAAGCCGTTCTCGCATTTTGTTTAATCGAATAACAAAGTCACTTAATGGTAGTTCCGAATAAATTAAAAATTCCTCACCACCAAAGCGAGCAACAAGGCTATCAGAGAAGCAAACTTTCATAATATGAGCAACTGTAACGAGAGTTATATCCCCAGCATCATGACCATAAGTATCATTAACTTTTTTGAAAAAATCGATATCAAGCATAGCAATATGTCGACGTTTAATGCCTGTATTGGCTTTCTCCATTAAATAACGGCGATTCCATAAATTGGTCAAAGCATCTTGGTTTGCCATGATAAACAATGCATCATTTGCCTCTTTAATTTGCAGTATTTGATGAATACGGCAAAAAAACTCTTCAGGAATGAAATGGTTTATACAAGAAATCATTTGCACCAGCTTTTAAAAAGCGAGCAGTGAGGGTTTTACTATCACTGGCAGAAATACCTAAAATAGCAAGTTGGCTATGACTATTATCGGATCTAATCTCATGAATCATAGATATCCCATCTTTTTCGGGCATATCATGATCAGTAATAATTAATGATATATCTTGATTTTCTTTTAGTATATCAATAGCTTGATTTCCATTTTCAGCTTGGAGAGTTTGAATGTAATATTGTTTTAATAATTGGTCGATATGCTTTCGTACTACGGAAGAGTCATCAACAATTAAGACTTTATGTTGATGATTTTTAGTCAGTCTTTGTATGAGGGGTAAAAGATATGAAATTGATACTAGACTTTCTTTTAAAATATAGTCAATAACACCTTTACTGAGTACTCTTTCTCTTAAATCGTCTTGGAATATAGCAGTTAGAACGATAACTCTTTGTTGCTTATCTAATGCGAGATCGATTACTTCACCATCTTGTCCATCTGGCAAACAATAATCTAATATAGCACAAAGGAAGTCAGTTTTCTTTTCGAGTATCTGTCTCGCTTCAGCAAGAGACTCAGCACTAATAACTTCATACCCTAAGTTGCTAATTTGTTGATGTAGGTAGTTTCTGAATGTCAGACTATCTTCAACAATTAAAATATTATTACTGCTCAAAAAAACCTCCCTGCTACATTTTTGAAACATTCATCTATGAATCATAGCTTTGAATAAGCTTGGCGTCATTTTAATATTTGCGATAATGAGAAATAAAATGATTGAGACTCGGAGTGATAATTGATATTGTTGCTGTATATATATACAGTCTTATCGGTGCTGATATGACCCTAAATAAAGTAAAAAAAATAATTCATATTGATATGGATTGCTTTTATGCAGCAGTAGAAATGCGAGATAATCCAGCACTGCGGAATGTTCCTTTAGCCGTTGGTGGTCATGAAAGACAGCGTGGTGTATTGAGCACTTGTAATTACGCCGCAAGAAAGTTTGGTATCCACTCAGCCATGCCGACAGGAAAAGCGTTGAAACTGTGCCCAAATCTCGTTGTTGTTCCTGGAAGAATGCAGGTATACAAAGAGGTCTCCCATCATATTAACCGTATTTTTCGTCGTTATACCGATAAAATTGAACCTCTCTCATTAGATGAAGCGTATTTAGATGTTAGTGATTGCTCACTTCTCTATGGTTCAGCGACGCTTATTGCTGAGCAGATCCGTAAAGATATTTTTAATGAGTTACAATTAACCGCTTCAGCAGGGATAGCTCCGCTTAAATTCTTAGCAAAGATAGCCTCAGATCTTAATAAGCCAAACGGACAATACGTGATCACTCCAGATACGGTAATGGATGAAATAAATAAATTGCCGTTAGAGAAAATACCAGGAGTTGGAAAGGTTAGCTTAGAGCGCTTACATCAATTTGGATTGTATACGTGCAGTGATGTTAAAAAAAGTGAGCAGAGAGATCTATTATTAAGATTTGGCAAAATGGGCGCTTCGCTATGGAAACGATCTCATGGGATTGATGAGCGTGAAGTGATTACAGAGAGAAATAGGAAGTCAGTGGGAGTAGAGAGGACCTTTACTCATAACATAAGTTCTTTCGATGAGTGTTGGTCTGTTATCCAGACTCGACTATATCCTGAATTAGAGAAGCGGCTGCTTAAGGCTAATGGTTCATCTAGCATTGCGAAGCAAGGCATCAAAATTAAATTTGCCGATTTTCAGCAAACGACGATAGAGCATATACATCCTAGTCTTACATTGCCTTTTTTCGAAGAGCTTCTTATTGAAGTATTAGAGAGACAAAAAGGACGAGAAATCCGATTAATAGGGGTTAGTGTGATGCTAAAAGAGAAAGAAGCTTTTCAGCAGTTAAGTTTAATTTAGAAGCAGAATACAGATAAAGGCTGTAGTGTTAATGATACTTATGTTTATAAAATGAGAATCAAGTGTAGTCCATTCGTTTAGGTATGTTCTTATGTTGTTGGTTGTAATTTATCTACTTGTAATATAAGTAGTTTTATCTAGAGCTTATAAAAGCAGCACTATATAATTCCATTTCAAAATTTATAAGATAATAATTATACAGAAACGGTTGTTTATGAAATTTACAAAATGTGCGTTGGCGTTAAGTTTAGTTTTCCCTTCAGTGGCTATTTCTGCGCCTCTACTTTCTTTAGATACTTTGACAAATCAAGAGAAAATTCAACAAACCAATGCATGGTTAGAAATTGATACTAAAGCTTTTCAACATAATATCGATACCTTAAAACAAACATTATCAGAAAATACAAAAGTATGTGCAATCATGAAAGCAGATGCTTATGGTAATGGTATTGAAGGCTTAATGGCTTCAGTGATTGATCGCAATGTAGAGTGCATTGGTATTACGAGTAATGAAGAAGCGCGTATTGTTAGAGCTAAAGGCTTCGAAGGTGAAATCATGCGTGTACGCGCAGCAACACCTAATGAAATTCAATCAGGTTTAGAGTACCAAATTGAAGAGTTAATTGGTTCAAGCGAACAAGCTAATACCATTGCAAAGTTAGCTAAAAAAAATAATACAATCATTCCTGTTCACTTAGCAATTAATGCGGGTGGCATGGGACGTAATGGGTTAGATTTAACTCAATTACAAGGTAAAAAAGAGGCATTAAATATTGCCTTTAATGGTCATGTTAATATCGTTGGGATCATGACGCACTTCCCTAATGAATCAGTTGAAGAGATCCGCACAAAGCTAAACTTATTTAAACAAGAAAGCCAATGGCTGATTGATGAAGCTCAGCTAAATCGTGAAAACATCACTCTACATGTTGCCAACTCTTACACCACGATTAACCTACCAGAAGCTCATTTAGATATGGTTCGCCCTGGTGGCCTACTGTACGGTGATATGCCAAGTAACCCTGAATACAAACGTATCGTTCGCTTTAAAACCTCTGTAGCCTCTTTAAATTACTTACCAAAAGGCAGCACTATTGGTTATAGCAGCACTTACGTATTAGGTCGTGATTCAATTTTAGCCAATCTACCATTAGGCTATTCTGATGGTTATGTGCGCTCAATTGGTAATAACGGCTATGTATTAATTAATGGCCAGAAAGCAAGTGTAGTGGGTGTGACATCTATGAATACAACGATGGTTGATGTTACCGATATTGCCGATGTTCAACCGGGTGATGAAGTAGTTCTTTTCGGCTCTCAAAATGAAGAGACGATTGAAACTAAAGAAATGGAAGCATTTAGTAGTCGTAGTATGCCTGAGCTATACGTAATCTGGGGCGCTACCAACCCGAAAGTATATTTCTAATAGCTGTTCTATTGGTATTATTGTATTGATATAAATAAAAACGGTCAGCATATGCTGACCGTTTTTTTATTAACAAGTAATGGATTATTTCTTAGGAATGTTCTCTAAGATAGCAACCATTTGCTCCCAATAAAGAGCAACGGTGTCAATTTTCACTTTCTCATCTGGAGAGTGAGGGAATTTGATTGTTGGACCGAATGAAATCATATCCATTTCTGGGTAAGGCTTCTTAAATAGACCACATTCAAGACCTGCGTGAATAACCATAATATTTGGTTTATTTCCGTAGATACCTTCATAAACATCACGGAAAACATGCATGATTTCAGAATCAGCATCAGGCTTCCAACCAGGGTAAGTACCAGAGAAGGTGACTTGTGCGCCTGCTAATTCAGCAACAGAAGAAAGCATACCCTCAACCATACTACGACCCGAATCCATTAGTGAACGGATAAGACAAAGAATAGTAATAGAATCTTCATCTGTCGTAATAACACCAACATTCAAAGACGTTTCAACCACACCTTCAATATCATCACTCATACGGATCACACCGTTTGGACACGCATTCAATGTTGCAATAAAGCGTGCTTGAGTCGACGATGTTAAGGCTTTATCTGCAGAAACCGCTTCATTGAAGGTCACGATACCTGTTTCTACTCGGCCTAGTTCAGCTTTTAGTAAATCAGTATAAAACGTGAATAGTTCGGCAAGTTTTGCTTCGTTATCAGCAGGAACGGCAACAGTTGCAAACGCTTCACGAGGAATTGCATTACGTAAACTACCACCACGGAATTCAACAAGACGTAAATCAAGCTCAGCAGCATGACCAGCAAGGAAACGCCCTAATAGTTTGTTTGCATTACCACGACCTGTGTGAATATCACAGCCAGAGTGACCGCCTTTTAGGCCTTTTAAGGTAATTTGACGAGTAACATAACCTGTTGGTAATGCTTCACGTTCGATATTCAGTTTGATAGCACCATCAGCACCACCAGCACAACCCATGTAGATCTCACCTTCTTGCTCAGAATCTGTGTTTAAAAGGATATCACCTTCTAACCAACCCGCTTCTAAACCAAAAGCGCCAGTCATACCAGCTTCTTCATCGATAGTCAGTAAAACTTCAAGAGGACCGTGCTTGATCTCATTTGATGCCAATACAGCAAGACAAGAAGCCATACCCATACCGTTATCAGCGCCAAGAGTGGTTCCTTTAGCGGTTACCCACTCGCCATCAATGTATGGCTGGATTGGATCTTTTGTAAAGTCATGATCCGTGTCTTCATTCTTTTGTGGGACCATATCGATGTGAGCTTGAAGAACAACCCCTTTACGATCTTCCATGCCTGCAGTTGCTGGCTTTTTAATAAATACATTACCAGTAGGATCACGGCGAACCTCTAGTCCTTCACTTGTTGCCCATTCAATGATGTATTGAGCTAATGCTTCTTCATGTTTAGAAGGGTGAGGGATAGAGCAAATTTTATCGAAAAACTGCCAAAGAGGTTGAGGGGTAAGTTGACGGATCTCAGACACAAGAATCTCCTTTTGAGAACATTATTTATTTAGGAATGCTCTATTTATTTGAGTTATTGGGTGTTAATTAAAACAAGTATACCTATGAATCTAGCGAATTACTCTGTTTGATATCGTAAATACCATATCAAATTTTATGAATAGAAATGAGATACAGGTCCATTTTTTAAATAGCAAACGATAAAGTAATAAAATTACAAAACTTAGGTGAATAAGCAGGGGTAATTAAATTTATGTGAGCTGCGTCATGTTTTTGTTGTAATTAAATTTCATGGTGGTATAGTTACTCCATCTGCTGCTACAGCAAAAAGTAAATGCTCAAAGGATGAGTCCGATTTATCGCCTCCAAGGAACTGAGATCAATTATTTTGTTTTTAACTGTCAATTGATAAGGTGATGTTATGTCTTTAAGTTCTTCTAAATTCTGGAACCAACGCTCTATTTATACAAACCAATTTGTATACCCAGCTTGCTTTGGTTACTAATAAAACTTCGGTTTTATACGTTAAAGTAATACCCCTATAGTTGGAATTCTATTTTACCCAAATACGGGTGACTTAATTCTCCGCCATCCAAATCATTTGGGTGGCGTTTTTTTTGTCTGAAATAAATTCGACGCTTACCTCACTTGTTATCTTTATCTTTAACTAATTGATTAATATTGAAAACACTCTGCTTTATAAATTAGAGTATTGACTTTATTTATTATTAGCTCATTAAAAGGGTAACTATCGCTAGAAATTCCTATAATTCCTCTTTATAATCCTCAGCCAATCGATTACGCAAACGTTTAGATTGCATAAAATAGACTAGGAATACCCCTAATGCTTGAGAAAATGTTCCAACTAAAAGAAAACGGTACGAACTTTCGTACTGAGGTCATTGCAGGCTTAACCACCTTCTTAACCATGGCTTATATTATTTTTGTTAACCCGGCTATCTTAGCGGATGCAGGAATGGACAGAGGCGCTGTGTTTGTTGCAACGTGTATTGCAGCGGCAATCGGTTGTTTCATTATGGGGTTCGTTGCTAACTTCCCAATCGCTCAAGCGCCAGGGATGGGGTTAAATGCTTTCTTCACTTATACCGTTGTTTTAGGTATGGGTCATACATGGCAAGTTGCTTTAGCTGCTGTATTTATGTCAGGTGTACTTTTTATTTTCTTAAGCATTTTCAAAGTACGTGAATGGATTATCGATTCAATTCCTCTTTCATTAAGAACGGGTATCTCTGCGGGCATCGGTTTATTTCTTGCATTTATCGCACTGAAAAATGCAGGCATTGTCGTTGATAACCCTGCAACATTAGTATCAATGGGTAATATCACTAGTTTCCCTGCGGTAATGGGTGCTATCGGTTTCTTTTTAACTATTGCTTTAGTTCATCGTGGATATAAAGCAGCGGTAATGTTAGCTATTATTGCGGTAACGGTTTTAGCGGTATTATTTGGTGAAGTTCAATATGCCGGTATTATGTCGATACCGCCAAGCATTGCACCTACTTTTATGCAATTAGATTTCTCTAATGCATTTGAACTAAGTATGCTGACGGTTGTTTTTGCTTTCTTATTTGTTGATCTATTTGATACTGCGGGCACATTAGTTGGTGTTTCTCAGCGTGCAGGTATAATGGGGGAGGATGGTAAAATTCCACGTTTGAACCGCGCTCTTTTAGCCGATTCTACAGCCACATCTGTTGGTGCATTATTAGGAACATCAAATACAACATCTTATATTGAAAGTGTATCAGGTGTTGCAGCAGGTGGTCGCACTGGTTTAACGGCTGTTGTTGTGGGTGTATTATTTCTTCTTGCTTTATTTTTCTCTCCTTTAGCGGGAATGGTTCCTGCCTATGCAACGGCTGGCGCACTGTTTTATGTAGCAATTTTAATGATGTCTGGTCTTGTGAGTATAGATTGGCGAGATCTTACTGAAGCAGCCCCTGTTGTTGTGGTATGCTTACTTATGCCTTTAACCTTCTCTATTGCTGATGGTATTTCGTTAGGCTTTATCTCTTATGCTGCAATTAAATTGTTAAGCGGGAAAGGTCGTGACGTTCATATCAGTGTTTGGGTTCTTGCTGCACTATTCACGCTGAAATTTATTTTTACGGCGTAGTCACTACTGGCTATGCTTTTTAGAGGTTTTGTCTATTATGGCTAACAAATTTGTAATCACTTGGGATAACATGCAGATGTATACTCGTCAGCTTGCTGAACAGTTACTTCCTGCCGAGCAATGGAAAGGTATTTTGGCTGTGAGCCGTGGCGGTTTAGTGCCTGCTGCGATTTTAGCTCGTGAGTTGAATATTCGTTATGTTGATACAGTTTGTATTTCAAGCTACGATCATGATCACCAGCGTGATATGACGGTTGTTAAAGCAATGGAAGGTGATGGTGAAGGTTTTATCATCATTGATGACCTTGTTGATAGCGGCGATACTGCGGTTAAGCTACGTGAAATGTACCCTAAAGGTAAATTAGTGACAGTATGTGCTAAACCAGCAGGTATTCATTTAGTTGATGCATATGTTGTTGATATTCCACAAGATACGTGGATTGAACAACCATGGGATATGGCGGTAACATACGTAGATCCTATTTGTAAAAAATAATTTAAATCAAATTGATAAAAATGACTCTCTTAGTAGGGTCATTTTTTTTGCCTTGAATTTGATTTTATTGCGCTCTGCGTATTTCTTATTTGCCTTTCAGTATATAGTAATAGCCATCAACCTTTGTATTACTGGTGTTTGGAATGACTCAGCCTGAAAGTGAAAACCTCTCTGTTAAATTATTTAAAAATCAAAAACAAGCCCTAGAGACGTCAGGTCTTGTTCCTTATCTTCCAAGTAGTGTGGAACAAATGTCCTCTAATGATGATGACCGACGTTGGTATCGTGAACTTCGTCGCCCTCAATGGATTTGGCAAGGTGTTGAGCCTATCGAATTAGAGTCAATTCTTGCTCGTATCGCCAGTAGTGACAAAAATCGTAGCCGTGATGAATGGCTCGATACTGTAAGTGGCTATCATTCTGGAAATTGGGCTTATGAGTGGATCCATGTTGGAATGGAACATCAAAAGCAAGCATCAGAACTAGAGGGTGATGAAGCCGCTGAGGCTTTCTTTAAAGCAAGTTTGTACTTTAGTATTGCAGGTTATCCGCACATTAAAGGGGATAATTTGGCAACTCAAGCACAGGTTCTTGCAAATCAGGCTTATGACATGGCAGCAAAAGAAACTTCTCATCGAATAGAGAAGATCCTCGTGCCTTATGAAGGAAAGAAAATTACTTGTTATTTACACTTACCAAGTACAGAAAAACCATTACCAGTTGTTATTGTCAGTGGTGGAATGGATTCATTACAAACAGATATGTGGCGACTGTATCGTGATTTTCTTGCGCCAAATAATATAGCTATGCTGACTCTTGATATGCCATCAATTGGTCACAGTTCTCATTGGCCATTAACGGAAGACTCTAGTTGTTTGCATCAAGCCGTCTTGAACCATTTACCAAGTATTCCATGGGTTGACCGCTTTCATGCCGCTGTTATGGGTTTTCGTTTTGGTGGAAATGTGGCTTTACGTCTCTCTTTTTTAGAATCTAGTAGATTAAAAGCATGTGTGGCATTGGGCGCACCAATACATAATATTCTATCTGAACCGACTAAGCTGAAGAAGATGCCAAAGATGTATTTAGATGTATTGGCCTCCCGATTAGCAAAACAGGTTGTTGATATCAATAGTTTAACAAGCCAGATGCAAGCATGGTCTTTGAAAAACCAAGGCTTTCTTTCTGGAGGAAGAAAAACGTCGGTTTCTATTCTTTCTATTGGCTTAAAAGGGGATCCTGTATCCCCTAAGTCAGATAACAAATTGGCCGCTTTGTTTAGTCAGTATGGTAAAGGTGTCGAATTGAATGCTAAGACTTTATATAGTGGCTATGAGGAAGCACTAAACCAGATGATTGAATGGATAAAAGAAGAAATGAAACAATAATCTGACTTTAAATTCATCTTATTAAAGTGAAATGTTATTAAATGCTATTTTAAGCTTGTACTGTTCTGATTTGCTTGCTAAAAATAGGGCAGTTTTTCCATTATTATTACGACGAACAAAAATCGTAATTTAAAACATTATTAGTTAATAAATAGGTAGTAGGGAATTGAATACACAATCTCAAACCATAGTCGTTAAACTTGGTACAAGTGTACTCACCGGTGGCACATTAAAACTTGATAGAGCCCATATGGTTGAACTTGTTCGCCAATGTGTGCATCTGAAAAAGTTAGGCCACCAAGTTATTGTTGTTACATCTGGAGCGATTGCTGCTGGTCGTGAACATCTTAACTACCCCGAACTACCCAAAACTATGGCCAATAAGCAGTTACTTGCTGCTGTTGGTCAAAGCTGCTTAATTCAAGCATGGCAGAGTTTATTCGGCATCTATGGTGTTGATGTCGGTCAAATGTTACTGACACGCGCAGATTTAGACGATCGTGAACGTTACTTAAATGCGCGAGATATGCTAACGGCTTTGCTTAAAAATAACATTGTGCCTATTGTTAATGAGAATGATGCAGTAGCAACCAATGAAATTAAAGTGGGCGATAATGATAATTTATCAGCACTAGTCGGAATTCTTGCCGGAGCAGATAAGCTGTTATTATTAACAGATCAGTCGGGATTATTTACGGCTGATCCACGAAAAGATCCTAAAGCAGAGTTGATTAAAGAAGTTCATACGATTGATGAAACATTACGAAAAATTGCCGGTGGTAGCGGAACAACGCTAGGTACTGGTGGTATGGCAACGAAACTGCAAGCGGCAGATATTGCTCGCCGCGCTGGTATAGAAGTTGTTATCGCAGCAGGTAGTGCCGAAAACGTAATCAGTGATGTTATACACTCAAAACCACAAGGAACTAAGTTCTTACCAGTTGAATGCGCACTTGAGAGCCGTAAGCGCTGGATTTTAGCTGGGCCTGCGACTAATGGGCACATTGTCATTGATGATGGTGCCGTTAACGCAGTTCAACAGAAAGGTAGTAGCTTATTGAGTAAGGGTATTACTGAAGTTGCGGGTCATTTTGTTCGTGGTGGTGTTGCTAAGATTGTAAATACAAACGGCGAGTTGATTGCTCGTGGTATCTCACGCTATTCAAGTGATGATTTAAGTAAAATTTTAGGAAAGCACAGTTTGGATATTTACGCAGTATTAGGCTACGAATATGGGCCTGTAGCTATCCATCGTGATGATTTAGTACTGATTTAGTAAAGGGATATATTGTGAATTTAACAACTATGGGTCAGGCAGCAAAAGCGGCTGCATTTGACTTGGCTGTTGCTCCAACAGCACAAAAGAACAGGGCGCTTGCTATTATTGCTGATGAGCTTGAAGCAAATAAAGAGGCGATTCTTGCTGCAAATGCAAAAGATATTAAAGCGGCAGTAGAAGCGGGCATCTCAGAAGCAATGCAAGACAGATTACTACTAACAGAAGAACGTTTAGTTGGCATTGCTAACGATGTTCGTAATGTGATTAATTTAAATGATCCTGTTGGTAGCGAAATCGATAGTAAAGTATTAGAAAATGGGATGTTTTTATCTCGTCGTCGCGTGCCAATTGGTGTGATTGGCGTTATTTACGAAGCGCGTCCAAATGTGACTATTGATATTGCCTCATTATGTTTAAAAACAGGTAATGCGAGCATTTTACGCGGTGGTAAAGAAACCTTCTTCTCTAATATGGAGTTGGTTAAGGTTATTCAAGTTGCGCTTGAAAAAGCAGGACTACCAGCGGCGTCTGTGCAATATATCG
Source organism: Aliivibrio wodanis (assembly GCF_052920805.1). NCBI lineage: Bacteria > Pseudomonadati > Pseudomonadota > Gammaproteobacteria > Vibrionales > Vibrionaceae > Aliivibrio > Aliivibrio wodanis. The sequence goes on along the minus strand of NZ_JBREXA010000002.1, from coordinate 1,508,284 downwards.
AAAAGCCTGATCGTGAGTTAGTTTCTCAACTGCTTACTCTTGATGATTATGTAGATATGATCATTCCACGTGGTGGCGCTGGCTTACATAAAATGTGTAAAGAAAATAGCTCAATTCCAGTGATCATTGGTGGTTTTGGTATTAGCCATGCGTTTGTTGATGATAGTGCTGATTTGGAAAGAGCATTAGCGGTTGTAGATAATTCAAAAGCACAACGTCCATCAGCATGTAATGCATTAGATACGTTACTGGTTCATGAAGCAGTCGCACTACAATTTTTAGCATTACTTGCGGATAACATGGCTGGTCGTGTTGAATTAGTTGCTGAGCCTAAAGCTTATGCACTATTAAAAGAGTTTGACGGTGTGTCGTTACGTGAAGCTCAAGAAGGCGATTTTGATACTGAATGGTTAAGTTATACGTTAGGTGTAAAAGTCGTCGCTGATGTTAATGAAGCGGCTGCTCATATGCAAAAGCATAACGCGAGTCATTCAGATACTATCTTAACCAATAATATCGAATCTGCTGAGAAGTTCATTAATACGGCGGGATCTGCTGCTGTCTATGTGAATGCATCAACACGCTTCACTGATGGCGCTCAATTTGGTTTAGGTGCAGAAGTTGCTGTATCAACCCAGAAGCTTCACGCTCGTGGACCAATGGGCTTAGAAGAGTTAACAAGTTATAAATGGGTAGGTAAAGCCGATTACCTAATCCGTAGTTAATCACTCCTGAATTAGCTTCTAGCAGATAAACAAAAAGGTTGACGCTAAAACGTCAACCTTTTTTTATTTCCTGAATCCTGAATCCTGAATCCTGAATTACTTAACTTCTTCGCCTTTTGCTTGAAGATCTGCATGGTAAGAAGAACGAACAAATGGACCACAAGCCGCATGAGAAAAGCCAAGCTCAAGAGCAATCTCTTTTAGCTCATCAAACTCAGCAGGTGGAACGTAGCGTTCAACAGGAAGGTGATGACGACTTGGTGCTAAATATTGACCTAGAGTTAGCATTGTCACGCCGTGAGCACGCAAGTCTTTTAATACTTGGACGATCTCTTCTTTAGTTTCACCTAATCCCATCATTACACCAGACTTAGTTGGTACTGTAGGGTGCTGTTCTTTAAATTTCTTAAGTAGATCTAATGACCATTGATAATTAGCCCCAGGTCGAACTTTACGGTATAAGCGCGGCGCTGTTTCTAGGTTGTGGTTAAACACATCCGGTGGATTGCCGTGCATAGCGTCTAATGCGCGGTCCATACGGCCACGGAAATCAGGCACTAGCGTTTCAATACGGATCTCTGGGTTTAATTCACGAATTTCACGGTTACAATCAGCAAAGTGTTGTGCACCACCATCACGTAAATCATCACGATCGACAGAGGTAATCACGACGTATTTCAGTTTCATATCTTGAATCGTTTTTGCCAGTTTTTTTGGCTCTTCTGATTCAGGGGTAACAGGGCGTCCATGAGCAACGTCACAGAAAGGGCAACGACGAGTACAAATTGCGCCTAAGATCATAAAGGTAGCAGTACCGTGATTAAAACATTCTGCTAAATTCGGGCAAGAGGCTTCTTCACATACAGAGTTAAGGTTGTTTTTACGCATTGCTGATTTAATTTCATCAATACGCTTACTGCTTGATGGAAGTTTTATTTTCATCCACTCAGGCTTACGTAATACTTCTTTTTTTTCTGTTGGCATATTTTTAACTGGAATTAGAGCCATTTTATCGGCATCGCGGTATTTCACGCCTTTTTCCATTTGAATTGGCTTACTCATGATCGCTGCTTTCCATTATGTACTCGATATCAGTGTAATCAAGTAACGTTGTTAATTCTTTAATGAGTAGAGGATGAACATCTTCAACGTGTTCTGCTTTGTTCTTTACTTCATCGTTTTCTTTGACTAAATCGTGCAATTGTATCATTTCCATCCCAGCATAACCGCAAGGGTTAATACGAAGGAAAGGAGATAAATCCATATTTATATTTAGTGCTAGTCCGTGGAATGAGCATCCTTTGCGGATACGTAAACCAAGAGAACAGATTTTCTTATTATCGACATACACACCCGGAGCATCAGGTCGTGCTGCTGATTCAATACTAAATTGGTGTAAAGTATTAACCACTGTATTTTCAATGTGAGTGACTAATTCACGAACACCGATATTCTTACGACGTAAGTTGATTAACACATAAGCGACTAGTTGACCTGGTCCATGGTAGGTAACTTGCCCACCGCGATCACTTTTTACTATCGGGATATCACCAGCTGCAAGAACGTGCTCTTCTTTACCTGCCTGCCCTTGAGTAAATACAGGATTATGTTCTACCAACCATACTTCATCACACGTATTTTCATCGCGCTCATCAGTAAAGGTATGCATTGCTTTCCACACCGGCTCATAATCTTGTCGGCCAAGGTTTTTAACTACTAGACGCTTGTTCAATAGGATCACACTTGATTTGAAAATTTAGGCCAATGATAGCAAGGATAGAAAGGAAGGAATAGATAAGAAATGTAGGGGTATATCAAAAATTATAGAAGACGAGCACTATTTATAACTAAATAGTGCTCACTAAAGAACTATAAAACCATGCGAACAATATCGATGTCTGCTAGTTCTTTGTAGAGAGTTTCAACTTGCTCAATTGATGTCGCTGTAATACTAACAGAAACCGAGTGGTAGTTACCTTTTCCGCTCGCTTTTACTGTAGGAGTGTAATCTCCAGGAGCGTGACGTTGAATCACTTCAAGTACAAGTTCAGGCAACTGTTCTTGAGCAAGGCCAACGGCTTTATAAGTAAATTTACACGGGAATTCTAGAAGATCTTTTAGCTTTGGTTGCTCTTGCATAACCGTCTCCAGTCGAAAGTGATAAATAATAGAAGGGAATTTTACTGTGACCTAAGTCAGATAACAAGGGAAATTAAAAAGGCGACCGAAGCCGCCTTTAATCAATTAATTAGCTAATTATTAGCTTAACCAGCCTTTAAACATTAATACGATGTAATCGATTAGACGGCTAAAAATACCACCTTCTTCGACATCATTTAATGCAAGAAGTGGGTATTCAGCAATGTCTTCACCGTCGGCTTGGTAGAATAGCTTACCGACAACATCACCTTTATAAATTGGTGCTTCTAGTGTTTTTTCTAGAACAAAGCTTGCTGTCATCTTTTTCGCTTGACCGCGAGGTAAAGTAACATAAGTGTCTTCAGCAACACCTAGAGCAACTTCATCAGTGCTACCCATCCATACTTTTTCAGTAACGAAGGTTTCATTTGCTTTATGTGGAGAAACTGTTTCGAAGAATCGGAAGCCATAGTTAAGTAACTTCTTACTTTCAGCTTTACGAGCATTACCAGACTTAGTACCCATAACTACGGCAACTAAACGCATTTTTCCTTCAGTTGCTGAGCTTACTAGGTTATAACCAGCCCCGTCAGTATGGCCTGTTTTAATGCCATCAACGTTCATGCTTTTATCCCATAACAGACCATTACGGTTGTATTGGGTAATACCATTATAGGTAAATGATTTTTCAGAATATACACGGTACTCTTCAGGTACATCGCGGATTAACGCTTGGCCAATCAAAGCCATATCATATGGAGTGGAGTAAAGGTCATTACTATCTAAGCCATGAACATTGCCAAAATGTGTGTTATCTAGTTTAAGTGTTCTACCCCAAGCATTCATTAGATCAACAAAAGCGTCTTCAGAGCCTGCGACATGCTCAGCCATTGCAACACAAGCGTCATTACCTGATTGAACGATGATACCTTTATTTAGTTCGCGAACTTTAACGATACTACCAACTTCAATGAACATTTTTGATGAACCAGGGAAGTTTTTCGCCCAGGCATTTTTACTGATAACGACATCGTCATCCATTGAGATATTACCACTCTCAATTTCTTGTCCGATAACATAGCTCGTCATCATTTTAGTTAAACTTGCTGGATTCATTCGTTCGTTCATGTTGTTTTCAGCAAGAACTTTTCCAGAATGGTAATCCATAAGAACGTAACCCTTTGCGGCAATTTGAGGCGCATTAGGGATAACGGCTGGTGCAGCGACTGCAACAGTAGAGCCAAGAATACAGCTCGATAAGATGATTCGTTTTAACTGTTTTGCTGAATTTTTCATAATAATAACTTTTACACTGTGAGGTAGTGAAACTGGATATATAATAGCAGATTTGAATCTCATAACCAGATGCGTAATTAAATAACTGATTTTCTATGAAAAGAAGGTTAATAAAAATGCATGACACTGAATCTTTATAAAAGCCTATCTTATTGTTAAATATAGACAATTAAATTATCTATTAGTTCTGTGAATCTTTATTATCTAAATAAGGGGTGATATTCCGTTACAATATTCACTTAACCTTGACATTGGAAATGTTATTTTTTGATTCTTGTATAATAAATGCGGAAGGATATTTATCACTTTTTGCTTTTATTAACAGGTCATTAGCTATATCTCTATCAACAAATGGGCCTAAACGAACACGGTAAATAGTCTTTGATTTCATGATATTTGTTGGTGCATTAAATTGCTTTTGTAATGCTAGGGCTGCTGAATTTGCTCTTTCTTGAGTATTTAAAGCAACCATTTGAATATGATATTGATTGGGATCAATTGCATGCCAATTCTGTATGTTTTTAGGTTTTTCAATTGCGATGTACTCAACGTTAACATTGGCAGTGCCTGTTCTTATTACATCTAATTTGGTTGCTGCTGCAAAGCTTAAATCAATAATGCGCCCTTCATGAAACGGGCCTCTGTCATTAACTCGAACAATAGCGGCTCTACCATTGTCCTTATTGGTGACTTTAACATAGCTTGGTATTGGAAGTGTTTTGTGGGCTGCACTCATTGAATACATATCATACACTTCACCATTGGATGTTTTATGTCCATGAAATTTATTACCATACCAAGAACTAATTCCTTCTTGGCTAAAACCTTTAGGATCTTTAACGATAGAGTAGTTTTTACTTAGTAACGTATAATCTTTATTACCATAGAGGCTTTTAGGTTCATACCGAGGATGAGCATCTTCTATATGCTCGATGGATATAGGGCTATTAGGCGCAATATCGTTATTAATATGGTATCTACCTGCATTTGGTTGATCTTGAGTATCCTTGACTGGTTTAGAGGTACAACCAATCAAGAATAATGACATGACAAGAAAAATAATACGCATTAATTTGCCTTTGAGTGTACTTTTTTATGGGTATGGATTGACATGAGGATGCCAAAAACCTGCCATTAGAGTAACCATAGATGTACCACCGTAACTGACCAGAGGAAGGGGAACACCTACAACGGGAAGAATACCACTTACCATTCCTATATTGACAAAAATGTAAACAAAGAAACTTAATACAATACTCCCCCCCATCATTCGACCAAAAGCAGTTTGCGCTTGGCCAGCTAAGAATAAGCCTCGACCAATAATAAATAGGTAAATGGACAACAAAGCAATAACACCAATTAGCCCCCACTCTTCAGCGATAACTGCAAAAATAAAATCAGTATGACGCTCAGGAATAAATTCTAATTGAGACTGTGTTCCATGCAACCAACCCTTACCTAATAAACCACCAGAGCCGATGGCAATTTTAGACTGAATAATATGATAACCAGCACCTAGAGGATCAGATTCGGGATTAAATAAGGTTTGAACTCTCACCTTTTGATAAGGGCGCATTAAGAAAAACCATAAAATGGGGATGAACCCTCCTACGGCTATAGTGGCAGCACAGATGATTTTCCAACTTATTCCTGCTAAGAAAATAACGAAAACACCAGAAGCAGCAATCAAAATAGAGGTACCGAGATCGGGTTGTTTTGCAATCATGATAGTAGGAATTAAAACCATTAACAGCGCGATAAACAACGTTCTTATTGTTGGTGGAAGTGCTTTATTACCAATATAACGAGCAACCATAAGTGGTACGGCAAGTTTAATAAGCTCTGAGGGTTGAAAGCGAACAAAACCAAGGTTTAGCCACCGTTGTGCCCCTTTAGATGCTTCACCAAAAAAAAGTACTCCTAACAGCAAAGCAATTCCTATGGTAAATAAGTAGGGGGCGGCTGCCTCATAAGCCCTAGGAGATACTTGTGCTAATAACAGCATGACCCCCAATGAAAGCAGCATACGCATGGCTTGTTTATCCATCATCAATAAACTTTGGCCGCTGGCACTGTACATAATAACTAAAGCACAGGCCATCAGTAATAAAATACCGAGCAACAATGGTAAATCTAAATGAATGCGATGGAATAAATCACGGTTTTTTCCGGATGCAATATCTACTCTCATTATTTTTCACTCGTGTTGTCAGGCAATAGAACATAGTCAAATACATTTCGCGCAATAGGACCACCTTGACTTGAGCCACCGCCGCCATTTTCTAATACAAGAGATATAATGACTTTTGGATCGTTCGCAGGAGCAAATCCAGTAAATAAAGCGTGATCTCGTAAGTGTTCTGCGATTTCATCTGCTTTATATTCTTGGTTCTCTTTTAAACCAAATACTTGAGAAGTTCCAGATTTCCCTGCACTTACATAAGGGGTTTTAGCAAAAGCTCTTCTGGCTGTTCCTTTTTTTCCATTGTTTACTAAAATCATTCCATCAATTGCTAATTGCCAGTAACTGTCTCGTACGCCTTCTATCGGCGGATATGGATCAGGTACAAATGGTGTTTCAAGCTGACCGTCAATGATCGTTTTTAATAAATGAGGGGCTTGAACTTTACCATGATTCGTTAATACCGCTGTTGCTTTTGCGATTTGTAACGGTGTGGCTGTCCAGTAACCTTGCCCAATGCCTACTGGTATAGTGTCGCCTTGATACCAAGGGGTTCGGAATCGGCCTACTTTCCATTCTCGAGTTGGCATATTTGCTTTGCTTTCTTCATAAATATCAATACCTGTATAGTCACCAAAACCAAACTTCATCATCCAGCTTGATAATGTATCAATGCCCATATCAAACGATATTTGATAGAAGAAAGTATCTACTGATTCTTCAATAGATTGTTTTAAGTTAACAGAACCATGTCCCCAACGTTTCCAGTCTCTAAATGGTTTAGTTTTGGAGTTTGGAATGCGCCAATAACCAGGGTCATTTCTGGTTGTTTTTGTGGTGACAATTTTTTCTTGTAAAGCTGAAACGGCAATAAAAGGTTTAACAGTAGAGGCTGGTGGATAGATACCTAGCGTACTTCTATTTACTAATGGTCGATTAGGATCTTGTAACAAAGCATTATAGCTTTTACTAGAAATACCATGAACAAATAGGTTTGGGTCATAACTAGGGCTTGATACCATAGCCAAAATAGCACTGGTTTTAGGTTCAAGTACAATAGCTGAACCACGGCGGCTATCTAATTGTTTTTCAACAAATTGTTGTAATTTAACATCTAAATTTAAAACAATATCTTTTCCTGGGATAGGCGGTACGTATTTTAATGTACGTATAATTCTTCCGCGACTATTGACTTCAACTTCTTGGTATCCAGCAGTGCCATGAAGTAGGTCTTCATAATAGCGCTCTACTCCTAGCTTTCCGATGTCGCGTGTGGCTTGATAATTAGCGTCTTTCTCTTCTCGAGCTAAACGGGCTAAATCACGGTCATTAATTTTAGCTACATATCCAAGTACGTGAGTAAATGTCTTTCCATAAGGATAAAAACGTTTTAGATAGGCTTTAACCTCAACTCCTGAGAATTTGTGTTGGTTAACCGAAAAAATGGCAACTTGTTCTTGAGTGAGTTGAGATAAAATTGGAACAGATTTAAAACGACGAGTACGGCGGCGTTCTTTTTTAAAATTTTCAATATTCTCTTGTGTGATTGGTAAAATACTTTGTAACTCTGTTAATAAGAGAGGTAAGTTATCTACTTTATCTGGGCTGATTTCTAAATTAAAAACAGGACGATTTTCTGCAAGAGGTAAACGATTACGGTCATAAATCAGCCCTCGATTTGGGGCGATAGGTACAATTTTTATGCGGTTGTCGTTTGAGCGTGTTCTATAATCTTGAAATTCATTGATTTGAATATTGTATAAATTAGTTAGTAGAAGACTAATAAGTACAATGATACCTGCAAACGAGACTATTGCACGGGAAGCAAATAATCTCGTTTCAGCATGATGATCACGAATTTGTGTGCGTTTGCGTTTAATCACTCTTATTCTCTGTGGTAAGGATGATTTGCAGTAATGCTCCATGCTCGGTATAGGCTTTCTGCCATAACAACACGAACAAGAGGGTGAGGAAGTGTTAAAGGAGATAGAGACCAACTTTGTTCAGCCGCAGCTTTACAAGCTGGAGATAATCCTTCAGGACCTCCAATCAATATAGATACATCACGGGCATCTAATTTCCATACTTCTAATTGTTCCGCCAGTTGCTCCGTATTCCAGCGCTTTCCTGGAATATCAAGAGTTACAATACGGTTGCCTTTTGGCACAGCTGCAAGCATCGCTTCCCCTTCTTTTTGAAGAATTCGAGCAATATCTGCATTTTTACCGCGTTTACCAGCGGTGATCTCTATAAGTTCAAGAGGCATGTCTTTTGGGAATCGGCGACTATATTCTTTATAGCCTTCTTCAACCCATTTTGGCATTTTAGTACCAACAGCAATTAATTGAAGTTTCATTGCATTAGCCCCATAATTTTTCTAGTTGGTATAGATCACGGTACTCTTGCTGTAAAATATGAATCATTACATTACCCATGTCGACAACAACCCATTCACCCTCTGCTTCACCATCAATACCATAAGACATTAAATCAGCGTCTTTTGCTTTATCTGAAACATTAAGAGCAATAGAGCTAACGTGGCGTTTAGAAGTGCCAGTACAAACGATCATAAAATCCGTAATACTTGATTTATCACGAACATCAAGCGTTATGATGTTTTCAGCTTTCATGTCATCAACGTTGTTGAAGAGAAAATCATGGAGTTCTTTATCTTGCAAGGTAATCACCTAGAAATGAATAATGTAGTAAGAGAGTATACCAGTGAACTTAGTTTAATGAGATAAGTTGGGTGTCACTGAAATGTGAATATTACAGGCATCTAATGTCAACTGGCTAAGTAGTGGCCAACAATTAGTATCAAAGTCGGTCTTTGTCGCAATTTCCATTTGAGCTAATGAACGAATTAAGCGCTGTATTTGTACCATAGATAAACGCTGTAATGCCGCTTGATATAAAGGACGGCGATTTTGCCATACTTTATAACGGTCAAAAACAACAAACATAGATTCACCTTGAATAATTGCTTGCTGAAAGTTTTGTAATAAAAAGAACTCTTTTTGCAGTGTTCTTAATAAAATAACCACTTCCATACCTTCACTTTCTAATTGGCGAAGAACACGCTGTGCTCGTTTTGCTTGACCTAATAATAACGTATCCACCAACTGAAATGGGGTGAAATGATTATTTCGGTTTAATGCTTCTTCAATACGAATTAAAGTTAGTAACCCATCAGGATATAATAGTGCTAATTTATCTAGACTTTGAGCTAGAGCCAGCAAATTACCTTCATGCCATTGGGCCAACATTTGTACAGCTTCGTTATCTGGCTTTAATTTCAGTTTTTTACAGCGATTTTGAATAAAGCGAGGCAACTGTTGGTTGTCTGGCGTATTACAAGGAACAAATAATCCAAGTTGGGTTAATGCTTTAAACCATTGCGTGTTTTCTTGGCTTTTATTGACTCGTGGGCCTTGAAATACTAATAAAATATCATCGTGAAGAGCTGGGACTAGCTCTTTAATCTTATTGGTATGTGACGTTGTTAATCCAGTATCAGGGATGCTAAATTCAAGTACTTGTCGTGATGAAAATAGACTAAGTGATTGAGTACAATCAAAAACCTGATCCCAATCAAGTTGTTTATCTAAGATAAATTGATGTTTTTCATCAAAGCCCTGTTTTTGACTATATTGGCGAATTTGGTCAAGACACTCTAGTTTTAATAGTGGCTCATTACCAAATAAAAGATAACATTGTCGTAAACCACGCTCTAAATTTTGAGCTAACTGTTCTGGAAATACTCTCATTGTTATTGAGTGTTTTCTGTCGTTGTTATTGTTGTCTCTGTCGCATCCTCATTTGTGATGCTATCTGTTGTATCTGTTGCTGCATCATCTGCTTTAAGGCGCGCCATTTGACGTAAAATTTGCTCTGAAGCTTGAGTTCGCATCTCATCTTCAATCATATCTCGTTCAACGGACTTAGCTAATGCGGTTAATGGGTTATCAAGGTAATTACGATTAACCGTAGTCGTGTACGTTTTTATATCGTGATTAGGGATTAATACACTATATTTGACGTTATAAGTTAACTCTTTCTCAGCTGCTCGGCTATTTTGGTAAAGTGATAGCGTACGCTCACCAATGCTTTCATTGATTAAGTTTAAGCTTGGTGTTAATGCTGTTGGTGCAACCTGTCTAATTCCATTCATGCGAAGTTGCTTTTGGACATTACGTGTTAAATCACTATATTGATCAAAAGTGGATAATGAGATCTCATGCAATTCCTCGGGCAATAAATAATCGCCACGTAAATGAAATCCACATGCAGAAGTCATTAATGAAAGGGTTAAAATAATTGTTGTGCGAAGAGAAAATAGAGATAAAAGTCGTTTCACCGAGTAACTCCCTCAAGTGGTGATAAAAATGCTTATTTAACTATTCTATAGGTAACTTTGTATGATGCCTAAGATAAAAAAGTTAAATGAAGCATAAGCGAGTAAATCGCTTATGCTTCAAATAGAAAAGTAATCAGAAAAAAGGTTCAAATTACTTTTTACTACTAATGTGATATTAACTAGTAAGCCAGTAAATTGGCAATATTAGTTAGCAACGATGTTTAACAGCTTACCTGGTACATAGATAACTTTACGAATAGTTAGGCCATCTAGGAACTTAAGTGCGTTTTCATCTTTTAGACCAAGCTCTTTCACTTGCTCTTCTGTTGCATCAGCAGCAACGATCAGTTTTGCACGCAATTTACCGTTGATCATAACTACGATAGTTTTCTCATCTTCAACAAGTGCTTTTTCATCAAATGTTGGCCATGCTGCAGTATCGATGTTTGATTCACCTAATGCATCCCACATTGCAAAGCTTGCGTGTGGAGTCATTGGGTAAAGCATAACAACAACGGCTTTTAATGCTTCGTCAAGAAGAGCGCGATCTTGTGCTGATCCTTGAGGTGCTTTATTTAGCTTGTTCATCAATTCCATGATTGCAGCAATAGCGGTGTTGAAGGTTTGGCGACGGCCAATATCATCACTTACTTTTGCAATTGTTTTGTGAACATCACGGCGTAATGCTTTTTGGTCACCAGAAAGAGCGGCAACATCTAATGCTTCTGTTGCGCCTTTTGTTGTGTGGTCATGAACTAATTTCCACACACGTTTAAGGAAGCGACTAGCACCTTCAACGCCTGACTCTTGCCATTCTAGAGTCATATCAGCAGGCGCTGCAAACATCATGAATAGACGAACCGTATCGGCACCAAATTTATCAACCATCTCTTGAGGGTCAATACCGTTGTTTTTAGACTTAGACATTTTGATCATGCCTGAGTGTTCAACATTGCGGCCTTGGTTATCAACTGCTTTCTCGATGCGACCTTTTGCGTCACGTTCGATAGTTACATCTGTTGGCGCGATCCACTCTTTTGTACCTTTATCGTTAGTGTGGTGGAATGCATCAGCAAGTACCATACCTTGACATAAAAGTTGTTTGAATGGTTCATCTGAATTTACATAACCAGCATCACGTAGAAGCTTATGGAAGAAGCGAGAGTAAAGAAGGTGCATACATGCATGTTCAATACCACCAACGTATTGGTCTACTGGTAACCAGTAGTTTGCTTTTTCTGGGTCTAGAATATCGTCAGCTTGTGGTGAACAGTAACGTGCGTAGTACCAAGATGATTCCATAAAGGTATCAAAGGTATCTGTTTCACGCAGTGCAGGTTCGCCGTTAAAAGTGGTTTTAGCCCACTCTTTGTCTGCTTTAATTGGGCTAGTTACGCCGTCCATTACCACATCTTCAGGAAGAATTACTGGTAGTTGGTCAGCAGGAACAGGGTGAACTTCACCATCTTCCGTTGTTACCATTGGGATTGGAGCACCCCAGTAACGTTGACGAGAAACACCCCAGTCACGTAGACGGAAGTTTACTGTTTTCTTGCCTTTACCTTCTGCTTCTAATTTCGCAGCGATAGCATCAAATGCCTCTTGGAAAGCAAGACCGTCGAATTCACCAGAATCAAACAGAACGCCTTTTTCAGTGTAAGCAGCTTCAGATACGTCTACATCAGAACCATCTTCAGGCTTGATTACTGGGATGATGTCTAAGTTGTATTTAGTCGCAAATTCATAATCACGTTGATCGTGAGCAGGAACTGCCATTACAGCACCCGTGCCGTAATCCATTAATACGAAGTTTGCGACAAAAATTGGCACTTCACGACCGTTAAGAGGGTGGATAGCACGTAGGCCAGTATCCATACCTTTCTTTTCCATCGTTGCTAATTCTGCTTCAGCAACTTTAGTATTGCGACACTCTTCTGTGAATGCGAATAGTTCAGGGTTTGTTGCTGCCGCTTTCTCAGCAAGAGGGTGACCTGCTGCGATGCCAACGTAAGTAACACCCATTAGCGTATCTGGACGAGTGGTATATACTTCTAAAGGAGCTTCTTCGTCATTTACAGCAAAAGATAGCTCTACGCCTTCAGAACGACCAATCCAGTTGCGTTGCATGGTTTTAACCATTTCTGGCCAACCATCAAGGTTATCTAGATCATCAAGAAGCTCTTGTGCGTATTCAGTAATTTTAATGAACCACTGTGGAATTTTCTTTTGTTCAACAGGGGTATCACAACGCCAACAACAACCATCTTCAACTTGTTCGTTTGCAAGAACAGTTTGGTCGTTTGGACACCAGTTTACAGAAGAGGTTTTTTTATAAACTAGGCCTTTGTTGTACAGTTTTGTGAAGAACTCTTGTTCCCAACGGTAATATTCAGGTGTACAGGTTGCAAACTCACGATTCCAATCGTAACCAAAGCCTAATAGTTTAAGTTGGTTTTTCATGTATTCGATGTTTTCGTAAGTCCAAGGTGCTGGTGCTGTGTTGTTTTTAACAGCCGCATTCTCAGCAGGAAGACCAAACGCATCCCAACCGATAGGTTGCATTACGTTTTTGCCTTGTAGACGTTGGTAACGAGAAACCACATCACCAATGGTGTAGTTACGAACGTGACCCATGTGTAGACGACCACTTGGGTATGGGAACATTGAGAGGCAGTAGAATTTTTCTTTGCTTGCGTCTTCAGTCACAACAAACGTTTTGTTGTCGTCCCAATGTTTTTGGATCTTCTGTTCAAGATCCTGTGGATTATATTGTTCTTGCATCGATTTACCCAGTTATGTCAGTGGATCACAAAAAATGTGAGATCGGTTTGATCAGATAATACTTGATCAGCATAGAATAACTAATGGAGCGCTTATACTCAAGCGACCTGATAACCTTTAACTCACTCTTCGCTATATAAATCTAGCGAATCCTTGGAGGTGACTTATGTCTAAACAAAAAACAGGTTATAACGCTGTCTTTGAGCGTGTTATGAATGTATTGGAAAGAAGCCCTGAAGAGTTTCAGCATTGGGCTAAATCATCAGAAGAAGTGATGGAAGCTGCATCTGATATGACTAAAGATGAATTAGCGTTGATTTCAAACTATGTTAGACGAGATATTAAAGAGTTTGCTCAAAGCTATGAAGAGAGCAAAACGACTTTTCCAGACTCCCCTTTCTATCGGTTGATTGCTGACTCAATTTGGCATGGTTTACTTGAAATAACAGACAAAACACAAGTCGAATGGAAAGAAGTATTTGATGATTTAGAGCATCAAGGAGTATATCAAGTTGGAGAAATGGTTGGATTAGGCATTTTAGTATGTGAAAAATGTGGGCACCGTGAGCAGTTTAATCACGCCCAAATTATTCAACCTTGTACTCATTGCGATAATGAAGAATTTACTCGTTTATCATTGAAACCATAGTGATGTCAGGTTTAACAAAGTAGGAGGTCTGTATATCAATTAAGAAATACAGACCAAGATCTAATTTAATTAGGTTCGTTTTCGCCAAGCGATAAGCAAAGATAAAAGCACTAACAGATACAAAGGTATTGAACCCCAGTAACGATAAGGCGTTGTTCCTGTCGTAGGGATAACTTCGCCTCGTAATACCGCAGTGGTGAACTGTGGGATTTGTTGAGTAATGTTGCCACGATAATCAGTGATCGCAGTTACGCCATTATTTGTTGAGCGAATAACAGGTTTGCCTGTTTCTAGTGCACGCATTTGTGCCATTTCCATATGCTGTAGTGGCCCAATCGAAGTACCAAACCAAGCATCATTAGAAAGCGTTAAAATGTAATCCGTTTGCTCGGTAATGTTTTCTCGAACTTGTTCACCGTAGACTATTTCATAGCATAATGCTGGAGCTAAGCGTGTACCGCTTGCTTCCATATTTGGTTGAATGTAATCACCACGACTGAATGAAGACATTGGTAGATTAAAGATAGGAGCCAATGGACGAAGTAATTTCTCAAAAGGTACAAATTCACCAAAAGGAAGAAGGTGGTGCTTACTGTATCTTGGCTGATCAGTATAATCATAACCACCAGTTCCATTCATCCCTAAAGAAATTATATTGTTATAAAAATTACCAGTAGGGCTTTGACCAACAACACCAGTGATAATAGTACTATTATTCATTGTGGCAGCACTATCAAGATTACGTAAAAAACTTGGTATTTCCATTTCTAATGCAGGGATTGCCGCTTCTGGCCAAACAATTAAATCCGCATTCCAATTCTTACGTGTTAAATCCATATATTTCATGATGGTTGGCCAACGTTCCCTTGGTAACCATTTTAAGGCTTGGTTGATATTACCCTGAATTAGAGCCACTTTAGTTACTTTATCTGGCTGAGGGGTGACCCAATCAAAAGGCTTAATCGCAAAAGAGGTTGCAGCAAGAATTGCAGGTATTAGTAATAAGCCCCATTTTTTTTCTAATAGAGCGTAAGCAATAGCCCCTGAAGAAATGAGAATAATAGCCGTGATCCCTTCAACACCAAAAATAGGTCCCCATACTGATAATGGGCTGTCTATTTGGCTGTAGCCTAACCATAACCAAGGAAAACCAGTAAATACCCAACCACGAAGCCAGTCGGTGACGAGCCAAAGAGCAGGTACTGCAAGTAAGTATTTCGTTAGGGAGTGAGATGTAAAAAAACGTTGTAGAAGGAAGGCGAATAATGCCGGATACAAGGCAAGGTAGCTGATTAAACCAATCATAAGGAATAAGCCAGCAGCCATTGGCATGCCACCAAAATTATCAATACTAATATGTACCCAGCTGATGCCTGTCGCAAAATAACCAAGACCCCAGAAGAAGCCTAGCCAAGTTGATTTCTTTGTTGATTGTTGATGAATAACAAGCAAAAAGCAAAGTGGAGCAATATAAGCAAAGATCCACAAAGAGTAAGGTGCAAATGCTAATGTTGCACTGGCGCCAGAAAGTAAAGCTATGATGATGCGAAAAAGGTAATTAGACAGTAAAGGCATGGCTTATTAACTCTGATAGAAAGATGAGTGGTATTGCAAAAAGAGTTAGTCTTTATTATTTAGATAAAGTTCAGCCACTGAAAGATCAGTGGCTGATTTTGTTATTCTTCTTCAGATTCTGTTTTTATCGACTCTTTATCAGGAATCGTCACTTGAAGCTGAATAATACGACGATTGTCTGCGGCGGTAACCTTGAAGGTAAAACCAGAGATCTCGATAGTTTCTCCACTTTCAGGTAAATGCCCGAAACTGGTTAACACTAACCCACCAACTGTATCGATTTCGTCGTCACTGAAGTGTGATGTAAAAGCGTCATTAAAGTCATCGATTTCAGTTAGGGCTTTCACAGCAAATGTGTGCTTGCTTAACTGACGGATGTCTTTTTCTTCTTCGTCATCAAACTCATCTTCAATATCACCAACAATTTCTTCTAGGATATCTTCAATGGTAACTAAACCAGATACACCACCAAACTCATCAACTACGATAGCCATGTGGTAACGCTCTTCTCTAAACTCTTTTAAAAGTTTATCAACACGTTTGCTTTCTGGTACTACAACAGCAGGTCGAATAACTTGTTCGATCTCAAAGGCTTCACAGTCTGAGCCTAAGTATCTTAATAAGTCCTTCGCAAGGAGTATTCCTTCAACATGGTCTTTATCTTCACTGATCACAGGGTAGCGTGAGTGTGACGCTTCTATGATAGTTGCTATCAGTGATTCTAGATCTTGAGTTTTTTCAACTGTGACCATTTGAGAGCGCGGTAACATGATGTCTCGAACTCTCATTTCAGATATTTCCATAACACCCTCGAGCATGTCTCGGGTGTCGTGGTCAATAACTTCATTCTCTTCAGAGTCTCTAAATACATCTACCAGTTCTTGGCGATCTTTAGGCTCTCCTTGGAATAGTTGAGAAAGGCGTCCTAAGAAGGACTTTCTACTCGGGCCTTCTGTATTCTGTGAATTTTCGTCGTTCATGGCTTCTTTAAAAGTAGTTGCTATCAATGTGGATAGCTCACATAGGTAACTATTGGATTATTCCAACAATTATTTCTCAGCGAGATACGGGTCTTCAAATCCCATTTCTTGCATTAATTCGGTTTCGAGTGATTCCATCTCTTCGGCTTCTTCATCCTCGATATGGTCATAACCTAGCAGATGAAGACTACCATGTACAACCATATGCGCCCAATGTGCTAATAAAGGCTTATTTTGCTCAACAGCTTCTTTTTCAACGACTTGACGACAAATGATTAAGTCACCTAATAAATCGATTTCAATCTCAGGAGGTGCTTCAAACGGAAAGGATAATACATTCGTTGGCTTATCCATACCACGGTATTGATGGTTTAACTCGTGACTTTCTTTTTCATCTACAATTCGAATGGTTAATTCAGCTTGTGGTTGAAATTGAGGAAGCACTGCATTTAGCCAAGACATCAAGTCTTTCTCTGAAGGCAGGTCTTTTTCATTTTCACAGGCAATTTGTAGATCGAGTTCAATGCTCATTGTTCACCTAAATTTATTACTTATTATTATCAGCGTCAGCTAAACGAGCATCACGCTCTTGCTTTCTGCGTATTTCTTCTAGTTTACGCTCTTTTTGATCTTTTGCTTCCCATTTTTCATAAGCATTGACAATGCGAGCAACCACTGGGTGACGAACTACATCATCGGCAATAAAGAAATTGAAACTTATCTCATCTACTTCTGATAATACTTCAGTAGCATGGCGCAGGCCTGATTTAGTACCACGAGGTAAATCTATTTGGGTAACATCACCCGTTATCACTGCACGAGAATTAAAGCCAATACGAGTTAAGAACATTTTCATTTGCTCTACAGTGGTGTTTTGACTTTCATCTAAGATGATAAAGGCATCATTTAGTGTTCGTCCACGCATGTAAGCCAGTGGCGCGACTTCGATAACACTTCGTTCAATTAGCTTTTCAACACGTTCAAAACCAAGCATTTCAAAAAGAGCATCGTAGAGAGGGCGAAGGTAAGGGTCAACCTTTTGACTTAAATCACCAGGTAAGAATCCCAGTTTTTCGCCGGCTTCTACCGCTGGTCGAGTTAAAAGAATACGACGAACTTCTTGGCGCTCTAATGCATCAACCGCGGCAGCAACAGCAAGGTATGTTTTACCTGTACCCGCTGGACCAATACCAAAAGTAATATCGTGAGTCACCATATTGGTTACATATTGAGCTTGGTTTTCTGTTCTTGGTTTGATTAGACCTTTTTTAGTTTTAATGAAGATCTCTTTACCGTAAGGAATGGTAGATACATCTTCTTTTGCCTGTTCAAGTATGCCGGACTCTTTTACCGCTAAATGGATTTGCTCTGGTTCAATATCAGGATATTGGTTTTTAACTGGCGCAGTACTAACATAAAGGTCTTTTAAAATATCAATTGCAGCTGAAACAGTATGAGGTTTACCAACAACGGTGAAAAGATTACCTCGATAATTCACTTCAACGCCAAGGCGACGTTCAAGATGTTTTATGTTGTCATCAAATGGACCGCAAAGGCTGGATAAGCGTTGGTTATCTGCTGGCTCTAAGGTCAACTCTAATTTGGTTGTTTTAATGCTCAATGTCGCCTCTCAGAATTTAAATAATGATGGGATATATCTATTATTTATTGGGCAAAGACGGAATTATCTCAAGGCTAAATAAGAAAAAAGATGATCAAGAAACCTTAATCATCTTTTTTTGTCTTTGGTTTTACTGATAATGTCACATTATGGTGTGAAAGTTCCAACACCTAGATCGTCTTCGCGACGAGTCTTTTCCATCATTTCTGAAGGTGAGACAGCAACACGTAATCCCATGTCTTTTTCTGTACGAACTAGCTCACCACGTAGTGAGTTCGTGAATGATTCTGTAATATGAATATCAACAAATTGGCCAATTAACTCAGGGCTACCGGTAAAGTTAACAACACGGTTGTTTTCAGTACGAGCACGTAGTTCCATAGGGTTACGTTTTGATGGACCTTCAACTAATGCACGAACTTCTGTATCCAGCATTTGACGAGAGAAACGTGATGATTGGAAGTTAATTTGTTGTTGAAGTTCAGCCAAACGGTCTTTTTTCGTTTGCTCTGGAATATCACATGGATAATCAGCCGCAGGCGTACCAGGACGAGGAGAAAAGACAAAGCTGTAGCTCATATCAAAATCAACGTCTTTAATTAGCTTCATTGTGTCTTGGAAGTCTTTTTCTGACTCACCAGGGAAAGCAACGATAAAGTCTGAGCTGATTAGAATATCAGGACGGGCTTTACGTAGTTTGCGAATAATAGATTTGTACTCAATAGCAGTATGAGGACGCTTCATCATAGTCAGAATACGGTCTGAACCACTTTGAACTGGTAAATGTAGGAAGCTTACTAATTCAGGCGTGTCTTCATAAACTTCTACGATATCATCACCAAATTCTAGAGGGTGACTTGTTGTAAAGCGTAAACGGTCGATACCATCAATTGAAGCAACCATACGAAGTAATTCTGCAAACGTACAGATATCACCATCATACATTGGACCACGGTAAGCATTTACGTTTTGGCCTAGTAGGTTAACTTCACGTACACCTTGCTCTGCTAACTGTGCAATTTCAAATAACACATCATCTAACGGACGACTAACTTCTTCACCACGAGTATAAGGAACTACGCAGTAAGTACAGTATTTTGAACAGCCTTCCATGATAGAAACGAACGCAGATACGCCATCCGCTTTTGGTTCTGGAAGGTTATCGAACTTTTCGATCTCTGGAAATGAAATATCCATAACGGTTTTTTCATTAGACAGCGATTGTTTGATCATTTGTGGCAAACGGTGAAGTGTTTGAGGGCCAAAAATAACATCAACGTAAGGAGCGCGTTGACGAATATGATCACCTTCTTGAGTCGCTACACAACCACCAACACCAATAACTAAGTCTGGTTTTTTATCTTTTAAATGTTTCCATCGGCCCAGCTGGTGAAACACTTTTTCTTGTGCTTTTTCACGAATTGAACAGGTATTTAATAACAGAACATCCGCTTCTTTTGGATCTTCAGTTAATTCATAACCATTTGCGGCACCTAAAAGATCGGCCATTTTAGATGAATCGTATTCGTTCATCTGGCAGCCCCAGGTTTTGATTAGCAGTTTCTTAGTCATGTAACTTTTTCACTCGTATTTTATTACTAGAATTCGGTACAGTTTTGAGAGACAAGCTCAATCAAAACGGATAGGGCGCGTATTGTACTGCTTTCCACGCTTAATGACTAGATGTAGACGTCCTTGAATATTTTATGGGTATTATTTGAGTGATTCAGATTCAGCGTAAATCACGGTAGAATGAAGGAAATTATTGACTCATATAAGGTCTATGGATGATGAAAGAATATGATTATACGATCGTTGGTGGTGGAATGGTGGGAGCAGCTACTGCCATCGGTTTATCAAAGTTAGGATATCAAGTTGCTGTCATTGAGCATAAAGCGCCAGCTTCTTTTGCTGATAGCCAACCAATGGATATTCGTATTTCTGCTATTTCTCAATCTTCCGTTGATCTGCTTAAAGTCTTGGGTGCTTGGCAATATATAAAAGAAATGCGTGTATGCCCTTATAAGCGCTTAGAAACATGGGAGCACCCAGAATGTCGAACTCGTTTTCATTCTGATGCCTTAGAGATGGAGCAGCTTGGCTTTATCGTTGAAAACCGTCTTATTCAATTAGGATTATGGCAAATGTTTTCTACTTATGAAAACCTGACTGTTATTACTCCTGCAAAAATCGCTGATCTTGAGTTTTTTACTGACCACAATGTGCTGACATTAGAAAATGGCGATAAGATTAAAACAAAATGGGTTATCGGTGCTGATGGTGCTAATTCTTATGTTCGTCAGAAAGCAAAAATAGGGATTACGGCTTGGGATTATCGTCAACATTGTATGTTAATCAATATAGAGACCGCTGAAGCTCAACAAGACATTACTTGGCAGTGGTTTACTCCTTCTGGTCCTCGATCATTTCTTCCTCTACATGGAAATAAAGGCTCTTTAGTCTGGTATGACTCGCCTCAACGGATTAAGCAGCTTTCTTCTATGAACTCGATTCAGTTAGAAAAAGAAATTAAAGCTTATTTTCCACAGGAGCTGGGAGAATTTACCGTTGAACAATCTGGCTCATTTCCTTTAACTCGTCGACATGCTCAAAAATACGTCGATCATCGCTGTGTTTTATTAGGGGATGCGGCTCATACGATTAACCCTTTAGCCGGACAAGGTGTTAATTTGGGCTTTAAAGACGTAAAAGTGCTGTTAGAAGAAATTGAAACTAAAGGAGCTGAGACAGATAAAGCCTTATTGTCTTATCAATCTAAACGGAAAATAGATAACTTAGCCATGCAAAGCAGTATGGATCTGTTTTACACTTTATTTAGTAACTCATTACCACCAGTTAAATTTTTACGTAATGTCGGTTTAAAACTAGCAGATTCATCTGGGGCATTGAAAACGCAAGCATTGAAATATGCATTGGGCTTATAGAAATAATATCAGGGACTAGAGCTTAGGGAGGAGTAAAACGAATCTGTATAAGAAAGGGTGATCATTTGGTCACCCTTTTTTATTACGTGATTGTTCATCTAATTAATTTTGCTACGAACTTATCGGATTACGAATTTACATTGGGTGATATAAAGTGAACATGGATATATGAGAAGAGATATTGAAGAGGAATAGTACAGACGAAAAAAAAGCTCATCAAATTAATGATGAGCTTTCTTTAAAGTGGTTGGGATACCTGGATTTGAACCAGGGAATGCCGGCATCAAAAGCCGGTGCCTTACCGCTTGGCGATATCCCAACAGAGAAGATTACGTTAGTAATGAAACTAAGATAATGCATCTTTAAATATGGTGCGGACGGAGAGACTTGAACTCTCACACCTTACGGCGCCAGAACCTAAATCTGGTGCGTCTACCAATTCCGCCACGTCCGCGTTCTGCTATTTGTTACGAGAGCAGTTTATTACTCAAACAAAAGTAGAAATTTTTGTAGTTAGAAGACGAATTGGAGAGTCTTTCTAACGTTATCATAATTAATCAGGTTGCATCAATTATGTAAATAGTGGTTGGGATACCTGGATTTGAACCAGGGAATGCCGGCATCAAAAGCCGGTGCCTTACCGCTTGGCGATATCCCAACAGAGAAGATTACGTTAGTAATGAAACTAAGATAATGCATCTTTAAATATGGTGCGGACGGAGAGACTTGAACTCTCACACCTTGCGGCGCCAGAACCTAAATCTGGTGCGTCTACCAATTCCGCCACGTCCGCGTTCTGCTATTTGTTACGAGAGCAGTTTATTACTCAAACAAAAGTAGAAATTTTTGTAGTTAGAAGACGAATTGGAGAGTCTTTCTAACGTTATCATAATTAATCAGGTTGCATCAATTATGTAAATAGTGGTTGGGATACCTGGATTTGAACCAGGGAATGCCGGCATCAAAAGCCGGTGCCTTACCGCTTGGCGATATCCCAACAGAGAAGATTACGTTAGTAATGAAACTAAGATAATGCATCTTTAAATATGGTGCGGACGGAGAGACTTGAACTCTCACACCTTGCGGCGCCAGAACCTAAATCTGGTGCGTCTACCAATTCCGCCACGTCCGCGTTCTGCTATTTGTTACGAGAGCAGTTTATTACTCAAACAAAAGTAGAAATTTTTGTAGTTAGAAGACGAATTGGAGAGTCTTTCTAACGTTGTCATAATTAATCAGGTTGCATCAATTATGTAAATAGTGGTTGGGATACCTGGATTTGAACCAGGGAATGCCGGCATCAAAAGCCGGTGCCTTACCGCTTGGCGATATCCCAACAGAGAAGATTACGTTAGTAATGAAACTAAGATAATACATCTTTAAATATGGTGCGGACGGAGAGACTTGAACTCTCACACCTTGCGGCGCCAGAACCTAAATCTGGTGCGTCTACCAATTCCGCCACGTCCGCGTTCTGCTATTTGTTACGAGAGCAGTTTATTACTCAAACAAAAGTAGAAATTTTTATATTTTAATCGACGATTGGTAAATCAATTAAAAGTTGTATGGTGGCTACTACGGGATTTGAACCTGTGACCCCATCATTATGAGTGATGTGCTCTAACCAGCTGAGCTAAGTAGCCAATGAGTGTTTTTAATAAAACAATCAAAAATATGGTGCGGACGGAGAGACTTGAACTCTCACACCTTGCGGCGCCAGAACCTAAATCTGGTGCGTCTACCAATTCCGCCACGTCCGCGTTCTGCTATTTGTTATGAGAGCAGTTTATTACTCAAACAAAAGTAGAAATTTTTATATTTTAATCGACGATTGGTAAATCAATTAAAAGTTGTATGGTGGCTACTACGGGATTTGAACCTGTGACCCCATCATTATGAGTGATGTGCTCTAACCAGCTGAGCTAAGTAGCCAATGAGTGTTTTTAATAAAACAATCAAAAATATGGTGCGGACGGAGAGACTTGAACTCTCACACCTTGCGGCGCCAGAACCTAAATCTGGTGCGTCTACCAATTCCGCCACGTCCGCGTTCTGCTATTTGTTACGAGAGCAGTTTATTACTCAAACAAAAGTAGAAATTTTTGTAGTTAGAAGACGAATTGGAGAGTCTTTCTAACGTTGTCATAATTAATCAGGTTGCATCAATTATGTAAATAGTGGTTGGGATACCTGGATTTGAACCAGGGAATGCCGGCATCAAAAGCCGGTGCCTTACCGCTTGGCGATATCCCAACAGAGAAGATTACGTTAGTAATGAAACTAAGATAATACATCTTTAAATATGGTGCGGACGGAGAGACTTGAACTCTCACACCTTACGGCGCCAGAACCTAAATCTGGTGCGTCTACCAATTCCGCCACGTCCGCGTTCTACTGTTTGATAATTAAGAACAATCGTTACTTAATCTACAAAGAGTAGTTATTCTATATTTTAATCGGTGAATGGTAAACCAATTAAAAGTTGTATGGTGGCTACTACGGGATTTGAACCTGTGACCCCATCATTATGAGTGATGTGCTCTAACCAGCTGAGCTAAGTAGCCAAATTGTTTCTTTCTTTCTAACTCGTCTCTCTTCCGTCTTATCGGTGAGGACGGAGCGCATTATGCTTACCAGAGGCTTATGCGTCAACACTTTTTTTAAAAAAATATGAATTCTTTGTTTGTTCGAACGGATTTTAATCAAAGCGTACTTTTTATATGCAAAATAGAGTGAAGTTAGAGTAAAAGAATAAGAATAAGAGTTGAAAACAAGATGCAGTGAATAGGGAGCGCTAGAATAATAATGAGTTTAACTGATTGAATTATAGACAAGTAATAAAAAGGCCAGCAAATATGCTGGCCTTTTTTATTATACGTTGAAGCGGAAATGCACTACATCGCCATCTTTAACGATGTAATCCTTTCCTTCAAGACGCCATTTGCCCGCTTCTTTAGCACCGCTCTCGCCGCTAAATTCAATAAAGTTGTCATAACCTACAACTTCTGCACGGATAAAGCCTTTTTCAAAGTCGGTATGGATCTTACCTGCTGCTTGTGGCGCAGTCGCCCCTACAGGAATAGTCCAAGCGCGTACTTCTTTTACGCCAGCAGTGAAATACGTTTGTAGAGTAAGTAACTCATAACCAGAACGGATAACACGGTTTAGACCTGGTTCTTCAATACCCATATCTGCAAGGAACTCTTCACGATCTTCATCGTCAAGCTCTGAAAGTTCAGATTCAATAGAAGCACACACAGGAACAACAACGTTGTTTTCTTTTTCTGCGTATTCACGAACCATATCTAAGAATGGGTTATTCTCAAAACCATCTTCACTAACGTTAGCAATATACATTGTTGGTTTTAACGTTAGGAAGTTAAGGTAAGAAACTGCTGCAATCTCTTCTTTTGAAAGCTCAACCGTACGAGCCATACCACCTTCAGTGAAAACTGGAAGTAGCTTTTCAAGTACTGCGATTTCAAACTTAGCGTCTTGATCTCCGCCTTTTGCTTTCTTCGTTTGACGGAAGATTGCACGCTCACATGAATCAAGATCCGCAAGAGCAAGCTCAAGGTTGATGATTTCGATATCATCAATCGGAGAAATTTTTCCAGCAACGTGAATGATGTTCTCATTTTCAAAACAGCGAACAACATGACCAATAGCATCTGTTTCACGGATGTTAGCAAGGAACTTGTTACCTAGACCTTCACCTTTAGATGCGCCAGCTACAAGACCTGCAATATCAACAAATTCCATTGTAGTTGGAAGAATACGCTGTGGATTTACGATTTTAGCTAATGCATCTAAACGTAGATCAGGAACCGGAACCACGCCTGTGTTTGGTTCAATAGTACAGAAAGGGAAGTTTGCCGCTTCGATTCCTGCTTTAGTTAGTGCGTTAAACAGTGTTGATTTACCAACGTTTGGAAGACCAACGATTCCGCATTTAAAACCCATGATGTAAACCTTATCTTTGTTATTCAGCTTTGAATGTATGTAAACGATTTTGTGCTTTACTTAATCCGTCTTTAAGCAAGATATCTAAACAGCGTGTAGACTCATCTACAGCAGCATCGATTAGCTCTTGCTCTTTGGTAGGCGCTTTTCCTAAAACAAAACCGGCAACTTTATCTTTATGGCCAGGATGACCAATACCAATACGAAGTCGATAAAATTCTTTCGTATTGGCTAATTTACTAATCGTGTCACGCAAGCCGTTATGACCACCGTGTCCACCACCTTTTTTAAATTTTGCGACACCAGGAGGAAGATCTAACTCATCGTGAGCCACAAGGATCTCTTCTGGTTTTATTTGGTAAAACTTAGCTACAGCAGCAATAGCTTTACCAGATAAATTCATAAATGTTGTTGGGATCAACAAACGAAGATCCTGACCATTTGTTTGAATACGACCAGTTAAACCGAAGAATTTAGATTCTTCTCGCAGGGATACATTATGTACACGAGCGAGTTCTTCAACAACCCAAGCGCCCGCATTATGACGAGTTCTTTTGTATTCAAGACCAGGGTTTGCTAGTCCAACAAGAAGTTTGATTTGATTGCTCAAAGACTTATCTCTCTATTTGGATACTAATATCATTAATACACTTATTTAGTGCCAATAGAACTAAAGACAATTAATGGTATTAGTATGTGCCATTAAAAAGGCGCGCCATATTACCACAAGAATCCCAAATACAAAAACGCCCCGCATAAGCAGGGCGTTTTATATAGTATTTGGTTTGATTAGTGATCAAACATTGCAGAGATAGACTCTTCATTGCTGATACGACGGATCGCTTCAGCTAGCATGCGAGAAAGGCTAAGTTCAGTCACTTTTCCTGTTGCTGCCATTTCTTTAGATAGAGTAATCGAGTCAGTAACAACCACTTGGTCTAATACTGAGTTTGCGATGTTTTCTGCGGCAGAACCAGAGAAAACAGCGTGAGTTGCGTAAGCAAATACACGTTTAGCCCCACGTTCTTTTAGTGCTTCAGCTGCTTTACACAGTGTGCCACCTGTATCGATCATGTCATCAACGATAACACAGTCACGACCTTTAACATCACCAATTAGGTTCATTACTTCTGAAACGTTAGCACGTGGACGACGCTTATCAACGATAGCGATATCAACATCACCTAATGCTTTAGCTGTTGCGCGAGCACGAACAACACCGCCTAAATCTGGAGATACAACAACAGGGTTTTCTAGGCCACGAGTACGCATATCATCAAGCAGTACCGGAGTACCGAAAATGTTGTCTACTGGTACGTCGAAGAAACCTTGAATTTGTTCTGCGTGTAGATCGATAGTTAAAACGCGGTCAACACCAACGTTTGAAAGCATATCGGCAATTACTTTAGCTGTGATTGGTACACGAGCAGAACGTACACGACGATCTTGACGAGCGTAACCAAAATAAGGGATAACCGCAGTAATACGACCTGCAGAAGCACGACGAAGTGCATCGATCATCACTACTAATTCCATAATATTGTCATTAGTAGGAGCACATGTAGATTGGATGATGAAAACATCACTACCACGTACGTTTTCGTTAATTTGAACAGCTACTTCGCCGTCAGAAAAACGATCTACAGTAGCGTCACCTAGTGAAATGTATAGTCGATCAGCGATACGTTGCGCTAGTTCAGGAGTTGCATTACCAGCAAATAGCTTCATGTCAGGCACGGTGGAAACCTCAGGGTTGCGTCCAAATTGTGAGAATTTTATATGTTGCATAATGATTTATACTCTTCCAATTGGCGGTTGAGTGGCGAAGTATTCATACCTCGGGCGATAAATCCTGTTGCATTATCAGGGATTAAGGAGTAAACGACTTGTGCATCTTTCTTACTGTTAAATTCAGAAAAAACACATGCGCCGGTTCCAGTCAATCTTGATGGCGCATATTCTAACAGCCATGAAAGTTGGTAATCAACCTCTGGATACACACTTCTGACAATTTTTTCGCAATCGTTTTCGTACGAAGCTTCTAAAAGCGCGCTAAGTGACTGTTTTGGTGTGTTTCTGGTCAGTTCTGGATGTGTGAACACATCAACCGTAGAAATACTGACTTTCGGTTTGATTAATACATACCATAACTCTTTAGGGGTGGCGTGCTGTAATTTTTCACCAATGCCTTCTGCAAAGGCGGAAAAACCGTAAACAAAAATAGGTACATCGGCTCCTAATTTAACGCCTAAATCGGCTAAAATCTCATTACTTAAATGTAGATCCCAAAGAAAATTTAGAGCAACTAGGGCGGTTGCAGCATTTGATGAACCACCTCCAATACCACCACCCATAGGTAATATTTTTTCAATTTCAATATGAGCGCCAAAAGAACATTGAGCATGTTGCTGAAGAAGCGTTGCGGCTTTCCAAATTAAATTATCTTCTGTTTTTACTCCAGGAATATCAGGATATAGGGTGATCTTTCCTGATTGATTGGGAGTTATTGTAAGGTAGTCGCATAAATCGATGAACTGAAACAGGGTTTGTAGTTCATGATAACCATTCTCTTGCTGACCATTAATGTAGAGAAATAAGTTTAGTTTTGCTGGTGAGGGCCAGCGAGTCGATGTTTTTATCATTGAGAAACAGTCCAATTTGAGGCAATGATTTTAATGGTGGTGTTCTGTTGAGTGAGTTTCATTGAATTAGGCAATAGTACGTTGTCTTTTTCGATATAACTGTTGTAGCGCAGATGCCAATTCGTTTGGCCAATTTGCTTTGCGAGATGCTCAACGGTGTTGAGTTCGTTGAGTTGGAAATTATCTGCATCAGTTGGCAAGCCTTTGATCCAGTCATTTAAATAGCCAATAGGAAGATTAAGACCTGTCAGGCTATACATGAGTCGACCGGGATCTCTACCTTCGAAGATTTGGCCATCACCGGTTTCAATAATGGTATGCCCATTATCTATAGTAACTTTTATAACGGTTTGCCCTAAAAATGTGGTGAGTAAAAGCTGGCTATTGCTTGATTTTTGCGTCCATTGAAAATTTAAGCTATGACGCTGTTCTGGGGATTGATAGCCAATTTTTCCCGCCACTTTATACTCTGTTATTGCTTCTAATTGAGCTTGATGCTTACCCCAATGAGTCGATTGTTGTGGGGTTAATGGAACACTAGAACAAGCGCTAAGAAAAAGCGAGAAAATGAGAATCACAAATGGAAGGCGGATAAAATGAGGAAACATTATTGAAAATCTCATGTTTAATCTGAAATAGATTTTAGGATTGTAGCAAATTGTTCGTACATTTGGAGTTAAATAGTGTTTATTCATCACTAATTTTCGGACAGAGTGACCTGATGCCTTTTAAAACTCGGTCGTATCAAGTAAAATTCGCCCTTGTTATTTTTTACTGGTCAGTTTGCCGAATGTCATTGCTTGTTATTGGAATCAATCATACGTCAGCCTCTGTTGATTTGCGCGAGAAAGTTGCTTTTTCTCCTGACAAATTAACCAGAGCATTAGACGAATTAAAAAACAGTGATGCAATTCAAAGTGGTGTGATCTTATCTACGTGTAACCGAACTGAAATTTACTGTGAAGTAAAAGTAGGGATCAGTAGTGGTTACGTTATTAACTGGCTTGCTGAGTTCCACCTAGTATCTTTAGATATATTGATGCCAAGTATTTATGTTTATGAAGAGCAAGCGGCAGTAAAACATCTTATGCGTGTTTCTTGTGGTTTGGATTCTTTAGTATTAGGTGAACCGCAGATATTAGGTCAAGTAAAAAAAGCCTTTGCTGATGCTCGTGAGCGAAATGCAGTTGAAGGAACCGTTGAAAAACTATTTCAAAGTGATTTTTCGGTAGCAAAACGGGTTCGTACAGAAACCAATATTGGTGGTAACGCCGTTTCAGTTGCTTATGCCGCGTGTATTCTGGCTCGTCAAATATTTGAGTCTCTTGCTGATTCTACCGTTCTTCTTGTCGGCGCAGGAGAAACGATTGAGCTGGTTGCTAAGCACTTAGATGCAGCAGGTTGTAAACAACTTATTGTTGCCAATCGAACTCGTGAGAGAGCGATGGGGCTTGCTGAACAATTTAATGCCGACGTTATTAGTCTTCCTGAAATTCCAGAATATCTACCAAAAGCCGATATTGTTATCAGCTCTACAGCCAGTCCATTACCTATTATTGGTAAGGGGATGGTTGAAAGCGCATTAAAACAACGCAGGCATCAACCAATGTTATTTGTTGATATTGCCGTCCCTAGAGATATAGAAGGGGAAGTTGCAGAGTTGAGTGACGCTTATTTGTATTCGGTAGATGATCTTAAGTCAATAATTGATCACAATATTGAGCAACGAAAAATTGAAGCGATTCAAGCAGAAGCGATCGTCAGCGAAGAGAGCGCTAGCTTTATGACTTGGATCCGCTCACGCCAAGCTGTTAATAGTATTCGTCAGTATAGAAATAATTCAGAAGCAATCAGAACTGAATTATTACAAAAAAGTATTCAAGCCTTGGCTTCTGGCCAAAATGTAGAAAAAGTATTGGCAGAGCTAAGTAATAAATTAACCAATAAACTCATTCATGCACCAACACTTGCAATGCAGCAGGCCGCCAAAAATGGTGAGCCAGAGAAACTTGCTGTAATCCGCTCAAGTATTGGTCTAGACAACTAAGTGTAGCGTTCGCTACCAACATAAAGAATAAATATTATATGAAAGCATCAATTCGAGTAAAACTGGAGACGCTGGTTGAGCGTTATGAAGAAGTTCAGCATTTATTAGGTGACCCTGGAATTATTGGAGACCAAAATAAATTCCGAGCTTTATCTCGTGAATACTCTCAATTGGAAGAAGTGACACAGTGTTTCCAAGCATATGAGCAAGCTCAAGAAGACTTGGTTGCGGCTGAAGAAATGGCGCAAGAAGATGATGCTGAAATGCGTGAAATGGCGCAAGAAGAGATTAAAGAAGCAAAAGCTGTGATTGAGCGTCTTACTGACGAATTACAAGTATTGCTTATTCCAAAAGATCCAAATGATGAGCGTAACTGTTTCTTAGAGATCCGTGCTGGTGCTGGCGGTGATGAAGCGGGTATCTTTGCGGGTAACCTTTTCCGTATGTATTCTCGTTTTGCAGAGAAAAAGGGCTGGCGCATCGAAGTCATGAGCTCGAATGTTTCTGAGCAAGGTGGCTTTAAAGAAATGATTGCAAAAGTAAGCGGCGATGGCGCTTATGGTGTATTAAAATTTGAATCAGGCGGTCACCGTGTACAACGTGTTCCTGAGACTGAATCACAAGGTCGTGTACATACGTCTGCGTGTACTGTAGCGGTAATGGC
Organism: Aliivibrio wodanis; assembly: GCF_052920805.1. Lineage (NCBI taxonomy): Bacteria > Pseudomonadati > Pseudomonadota > Gammaproteobacteria > Vibrionales > Vibrionaceae > Aliivibrio > Aliivibrio wodanis. The sequence continues at coordinate 1,477,718 of NZ_JBREXA010000002.1, read as the reverse complement.
TGAGATCCCAGAAGCGGATCTTCCAGAAATTAAAGCCTCAGATCTAAAAATTGATACCTTCCGTGCGTCAGGCGCGGGTGGTCAGCACGTTAACACCACAGATTCAGCAATCCGTATTACTCACTTACCAACAGGTACAGTTGTTGAGTGTCAGGATGAGCGTTCACAACATAAAAACAAAGCAAAAGCGATGTCAGTTCTTGCTGCTCGTATTATTCAAGCTGAACAAGCTCGTCGTGCTGAAGCTGTATCAGATACACGTCGTAATCTACTAGGTTCTGGTGACCGTTCTGACCGTATTCGTACATATAACTACCCACAAGGTCGTGTTTCTGATCACCGTATCAACCTAACTATTTACCGCTTAAATGAAGTATTAGAAGGTGATTTAGCTGCGTTGATTGAACCTGTAGTATTAGAATATCAAGCAGACCAATTAGCAGCATTAGCTGAACATAACTAATGAGCCAATCTATTGATGCGCTATTAAAGCGTTCAATTCAATTGCTGCAACTTGAGGGGAGTGATTCTCCTCAAGTTGATGCGTCTGTTCTGTTGTGTCATGTTTTAGATAAACCAAGAAGTTATCTACTGACTTGGCCTGAAAAAGAGTTAATAGACGCAGAGCTTACTGCATTTGAATCACTACTTTCTCGCCGTCTCTCTGGCGAACCTATTGCTTATATCGTAGGTTATCGAGAATTTTGGTCATTACCGTTAAAAGTATCACCAACCACGTTAATTCCTCGCCCTGATACAGAACGTCTTGTTGAGGTTGCTCTCGACCACCTTGATGCATCATCAACAAAAGTACTGGATTTAGGGACTGGAACGGGTGCAATAGCATTAGCGATTGCCTCTGAAATACCAACGCTTAGTGTTATCGGTGTTGACTACCAACAAGATGCGGTTGAATTAGCGCAAAGTAATGCCAGAGATAATCATATTATGAATACTGAGTTTCGTCAGGGAAGTTGGTTTACTCCAATTAAATCCGATGAACAGTTTTCTATTATTGTGAGCAATCCACCTTATATTGATGGTAATGATCCTCATTTATCTCAAGGTGATGTACGGTTCGAACCTCAAACAGCATTAGTTGCGGAGCAAGAAGGCTTCGCTGATTTAATTCACATTATGGAACATAGCCGTACTTATTTGGTTGAGAATGGTTGGTTGCTAATGGAACATGGTTTTGAGCAAGGTAAGCAATTACGTACTTATTTTGAAGCGCATGGCTTTGTTAATGTCAAAACAGAACAAGATTATGCTGGCAATGACCGAGTTACATTAGGTCAATGGACAGTAAACACAGAGAATAAAGGATAATTCATGTATACCGCAGTTAAACATATTCATCTATTTATGGTCGCTTGTAGCGTACTACTTTTTGTCGTTCGTTATGCATTAATGATGGCTAATTCTGATCTTCGTAATAAAGCATTTTTGAAGCGCGTACCTCACGTTATTGATTCTGCAATGTTATTAAGTGGTATTGCGCTTATTTTTATTACTGGTTTTATTCCATTTACCGATTCTGCGCCTTGGCTAACAGAGAAAATAACTTGTGTAATGGTCTATATTGCATTGGCTTTTGTTACGTTGAATAACGGTAAGAACAAGGTATTCAAGACCTTTGCCTTTTTTGGTGCATTAGGATGGTTAATGGTTGCTGCAAAGATCGCTGTTACTAAAGTACCAACATTTTTGGGGTAATCATGCTTCAGTTACATGATGATAATTTAGATGAATTGAGTTTAGTTGAAGGTGCATTAGCCCTAAATTTAGCCATTAATGCTGATACTGATGAGCGTTGGGTGAAAAGTAAATTAGAGCAGCTGTGCTTAGATGCTGAGCAGATATTGGTTTATGAAGCGACAGATGAGAAGCGTTTAGAGAGGCTTATTCAACTATTTTATGTTGAGTGGGGCTTTCATGGTGATACTCAAACTTATTTCCATTCAGATAATGCATTTATTAATAATGTCTTGATAAATAAAAAAGGGATCCCGGTTACTTTAGGGGCTATTTTTTTATATCTTTGTCACCATATCGGTTTACCAGTTAGTGCTATCAACTTTCCAACGCAATTGGTTTTGAAGATTGAATGGCCAAATCAAGAGCCACAATATTTTAATCCATTTGATGGTCAATACTTAAGTCAGCATTTAATGACAGCGTGGCTTATTGGTTATGGTGGTCCACTTGCGACGCTTAAACCTCATCATGTTGAGGGAGTGGATAACGCGACTTTAGTTGGGCGTTTACTTGCAGTGATTAAAGCTGCATGTATTCGAGAGCGTAAATTTTCATTAGCTTTAACCTGTAGCGATTTGGCTTTAAATATTATGCCAGATGATCCCTTTGAAATTCGGGATAGAGGCTTAATTTATCAGCAATTACATTGTCATGACGCTGCAAAAAATGATTTAGAATATTTTATAGAGCAATGTCCTGATGATCCTTCTGTTAGGCTGATGAAAGAGCAAGTTCAGCTATTATTACAACAACACCCTACCGTTCTCCATTAAGAGTGAAGATAATGCAAAATCAAAAAACAGTAAAAATTGGTAATATTGATGTAGCAAATGATAAGCCGTTTACCTTATTTGCAGGTATGAACGTACTAGAATCTCGTGATCTGGCTATGCGTATGTGTGAAACATATGTAGAGATCACTGATCGTCTAGGTATCCCATACGTATTTAAAGCGTCTTTTGATAAAGCAAACCGTTCATCAGTTCATTCATACCGCGGTCCTGGTATGGAAGAAGGTTTAAAAATTTTCCAAGAATTGAAAGACACTTTTGGCGTTAAAATCATTACTGATATTCATACAGAAGCACAAGCACAGCCAGTTGCTGATGTGGTGGATGTAATTCAACTACCTGCTTTCCTTGCTCGTCAAACTGATTTAGTTGAGACAATGGCAAAAACAGGCGCTGTAATTAATGTGAAGAAACCTCAATTCATGAGCCCTGATCAAGTAGGTAATATCGTTGATAAGTTTGCAGAATGTGGTAACGAAAATATCATTCTTTGTGAGCGTGGTTCATGCATGGGTTATGACAATTTAGTGGTTGATATGCTTGGTTTTGGTGTAATGAAAAAAGCATCAAATGGTAGCCCAATCATCTTTGATGTGACGCATTCTCTACAGAATCGAGACCCAAGCGGTAAAGCTTCTGGTGGACGTCGTTCACAAACGGTTGAACTTGCGAAAGCAGGCTTAGCAACAGGTATTGCTGGTCTATTTATTGAGGCACATCCAAACCCAGATAAAGCATTATGTGATGGACCTTCTGCATTGCCATTAGATCAACTGGAACCTTTCTTGAAGCAAATGAAAGCGCTAGATGATTTAATTAAAGGTTTTGAGCACATCGATATTAAATAATATTGAGAGTAGCTAGATAAACTAAAGCCCAAGAGAGATAATTTCATTCTTGGGCTTTTTTATTGAATGTCTTGTCCAGAAATGTACTTATTCACCGTTTGAATCAGGAGTAAACCAATCTAGTTTGTGGTGTAGTGTTGTTACACTGCCGACAACAATTAATGATGGGCTAATGGCTTTTTTTGCCATATGAGCTAACTCAGAAATCGTTCCTGTAAATACTTTCTGCTTTTGTGTTGTACCGCGTTCAATAATGGCACAAGGGGTATCAGCAGCTAAACCATGTTTTATCAATTGAGTTGAGATATGTGGCGATTGTTTCAGCCCCATATAAAAGACTAAAGTATTGTTTGAACGAACTAAGGCATCCCATTCAATCTCAGCACCATCTTTTTGAACATGAGCAGTAATAAACTGAACACTTTGGGCATGGTCTCGATGGGTGAGGGGAATACCCGCATAAGAGGTTGCGCCTGCCGCCGCAGTAATGCCTGGAATTACTTCAAATTTAACGCCATTCTCAGCTAGAGTTTCTAACTCTTCGCCACCACGACCAAAAATAAATGAATCACCACCTTTAAGGCGAACAACGTGTTTACCTTCTTGTGCTTTATCTACCAGTATTTGATTGATTTTATCTTGTGGGACAAAATGGAAGTCTAGCTTCTTACCAACATAAATCATTTCAGCATCATCGTTTGCAAGTGCTAAGATTTCTTTAGAAACAAGACGGTCATATACAACAACATCCGCTTCTTTAATTAAACGGTAACCTTTCATGGTTAGTAGTTCGGGATCACCAGGACCTGCGCCAACAAGAGAAACAAGTCCGTTTTGTTTTTTCTGCTCAGATTGAGCTTGAATACTTGGCATAATGGAGTTCCTGCACAATTAATTTTTATGTAATACCAAACCATATACGTTTGATTATTTTGACTGAATTATCTATTTATCAATAGACTAGCGATATTATATCAGTCTTACTAAGTATTTGATCATTATTACTTTAAATCAATTGCAATAAATAGAAAACGAATATCTATTTATTGATTATTAAGATAGTTGATAATACTTCTACTATCTATTATCCCTGAATAATCGCCATCAGAATTAATACCAACCCAAGGGAATTGGCAGTTTTGTCTTATTTTTTCATGGATCTCATTGATGTTGATACTATCAGAAACTAGAGTTAGCGTGGCATCCATCATACTATTAGCTACTTTTGTTAGAGAACGATAATCCTGCATTGTTTCTCTATCAGTACCAAGTGATGGTGTTATATGTAAACTGAAGCGCTCGCGAGTAATAACCCCTACACATTTGTTTTCAACAATTACGGGCAAAGTACTAATAGTATTGTCATCAAAGAGGTTTTTAATATCATCGAGTGTATGAGTTGGTGATAGCTGAGGAGGTAAAATAAAAAGATCTACGTCTTCTCTTTTTGGCTTAACTAAGCGTGCAATTTTATCTTTTATATTAAGATTGGATGAAAGTCTTGATATAGGTTGAGGTTTTTCAAAGTAAAACCCTTGAATAAAGTCAATTTGTAAATCTTGTAAAATAGAGAGTTCTTCAAAATTTTCAACTCCCTCAGCGACAACTTTAACATTTAATGTATGCGCTAGAGCTGTGATCATTTTTACGATGTGGTAATCATGAGAACCAATAGCAAGGTTTGTTATAAAATCGCGGTCAATCTTTAATAAATCAAAATTTCCGTTCTTTAGGTACGAAAATGAAGAATATCCCGTACCAAAATCATCAATGGCAATTTTTATTCCTTCCTTTCTCAGTTCAAATAATAAGTTGTTATCTTTCTTTTCCCCATCAAAGTAAGCGGATTCTGTAAGTTCAATGGTAATATAAGGTAAGTGTTTACGATGTTTCTTAAAAAGAGAGATTAAATTATGCAAAATATGTTTGATTGTCTTATTTGAATTGAGGGATATATTAATAGTTAATTCAATATCTTGGCCAAATATTTTAATTAACTCTTCTCTACTACTAATTGACTTATCGGCAATGGCTAAATCTAGCTCAGTTACTAATTGTAAATCTTCTGCAACCCTTACCATCTCTTCAGTATCAAGTTGATGACCATCGTTATCTGTAAAGCGACATAAAGCTTCTAATTTACAGACTTTCCAGCTTTCAGTAGAAATAATTGGCTGGAAATAAACTTCCATTGATTTATTTAGGATTGATTCTTTAACAATATTTTCAAGGTTATCACGACGTTTTACCTTGTTATGAAGAGTACGGTTAAAAAAACAAATGTTACTATTATTCGAGGAGTGGTGTTCATACATAGCTTGCAATGAGTGCGATATTAATTTTTGTGGGTTTGATGCATCTAAACTGAATACGGAAACACCAATTGTACATTCTGTTATTTTTTTATAAACATCTGTATTGACACGTTCTTTTATTGTATTAAAGCGAGTACGAATCGCTTCATAAATAGAAAGTGAGTGAGGTTTGTTTTTTGAACGATGGTAAACGATCGCACTACTAAACACTGTTTTTTTTAAGAAACCCGCGATGAAGTTATCTTCATAGTAGGCTAAAGCGCTAGCAATCTGTTTTTTGCTTTCATATTCATTATTTTTGTTAAATTTAGGAACAAAAGAAATCACTAACAAACCTTGGCTATCTTGTAAGCTTTCAGCTAAGTGCTGAACTTTGACAGAGAAGTCTTGTTCATTAGGTAACTGAGTTAATAATTCTATGCCGCCATGTTCAACTCCGGCAACCCTATACAGCTTATCTGATAAATCGAGGGTGTAGCCTAAATAGTAAGTATTATTTTTAATTGATGTAATTCGTTGCAAGAGCAGCTCTTGAGGCTTTGCTATACCAGATTTGGTTTTACTTAGAATTACACCATTCCAAAAACCAAGTTGATTAACTTTTTGCCACATTTCTTTGAAAAATATACTACCGTGTTTGTCTGCATTGAAAATAGAGGTTTTTTTTCCAAGGAGTTCATCAATTGTATAACCCGAGATCTTTTCAAAATACGTATTACAAGCAAGTATTTGAGTTTTATCGTTAGTTATAATCATGCCATGATGGTCATTTTCGAAAAGTTGGTGAAAAAATAAAGACATATCTTCTTTAGTTAGTGATAGGCATAGTGGCATGACCATACCAGCTATTAAATCATGCGAAATTTTTTTTGCAGAAACTAAACCTAAAGTCATGTTATTACCAGTAGTCATACATGCTTTAATTGGAGGGGTATCATGTCCCTCTTTTAGTAAATTTAACATTGAATTGAATTGTGGTTGATCTTCCTGACTAAACAAGTTCAGAAATTGTTCTAACGAATTAATCTCAGTCTTGATATTTAATACTTCCTCCAAGACATTATTATCGATATGAAAAGTGTTAGTGCTAGGATGCCAAGTAAAGGAAACTTCTTTTTCTATGCATGAGTTAGTAAAGTTTTCTTTAGTAAGATTTAAAGTTGATGTCATTGAAAACCCCTATAAATATATATTTAGGGTGATCTAATTAACTATTTACTCAATAGTATATTTAAGTGTAATGATAAAATAACTAACAATCTCAACCCTTTATCTTACTTATACTTTAGCTTACAATTTTAGGTTATCAATAAAAAATCTTATAAGTGTGAATTAAACAATATTCTTTTATAAATATAATTAGATAAAAAAATCACCCTTAATACTTGATTAAGAGTGATTTAATTTGAATGAGTTATAACTAACTCTTCGTTATTTGTTTTTAGTTAGAGCTTAGAGATGGTGCTGTTTTTACGTGAGTTAGGTAAAGAGGTATACAAGTAAATAGTAGACCACCAACAATGTTACCTAAAATAGTTGGGATAAGATTGAAGTTTAACCATGTTGCAATGCCAAAATCAGCACCAAGAATCATACCCAGTGGGAATAGGAACATGTTTACGACTGTGTGCTCAAAGACTAGTGCGAAGAAGATGAAAATTGGGAACCACATCATTGCTACACGGCCAGATACTGTACGAGCTGTCATGTTGCCAATTACACCTAGACAAACCATTAGGTTACAGAAAATAGCGCGGACAAAACACGTGATCCAACCATCCATTCCCATATTTTCAAAGCCTAAGCTACGACCTGTCGATACAGCGATAAACTTTTTCGCAACCGCGTTTAGCTCTAGAGAGAAGTTGCCAGTTAGAGAAATCGCAACAAGATAAGCAACAATTAATGAGCCGATAAGGTTACCTAGGCCAACAAGACCCCAACAACGGAAAATACGACCCCAAGTAATGCCCGGGCGGTTATCGAATTTTGCTAATGGTGCAAGGCCAAATACACCTGTTACTAGGTCATAGCCCATTACGCTTAAAATAACAAAACCAACAGGGAAGACAAGTGCACCAACGATACCAACACCAGTTTGAACAATTGTCGTGATAGCAACAACAACCGCCAGAGATAAGATAATACCAGCCATTGTGCTTCGTATTAGAAGATCTCTAGTGCTTGTTTTTACCTTTGCTTCACCAACGTTAATCATTGTTTGTACAAATTCTGCTGGTTTAAAGTCAATAGTAGACATGAATGTGTCCTTATAAAAAATTAAAAGTTTAAATTGAATAGTGAAAGACTCGCTGTTTCTCGCTTTACAGCTGAGAAGCAGCAAGCCTTTAAGCTATTAAATCTAACGTAAGTAATTAAGCTGCGATTTCTACGGTGCCTTTAGTAACACGGGCTTTATACGCTTTAACGTTAAACTGCTCATCTTCCATACATACACCTGTTGTTAGATTAAAACGTTGCTTTTTAAGTGGACTTGCCACCCAAAGCTCACCTTTATGCTCAACAATTAAACCACGTGATAATACGTTTGATTGGAAGTATGGGTCTGTATTACAGATTGCCAGTACTTCATCGCCTTTTGATGGGCGAAACACTGCAATTTGCTCACCATTCACAAGAGCACAAACACCAGTACCTGGAGTGATATCTTCTAGCTGACAGATTTTTACGAATTTAGAAGTCATAATTTTTCTCTCGCTCTTATTCAGTTGCTGCTACGTGTAGGATGTCACCCTTTGCTTCTGGGTGTTTTTCAGTAAAGGTTGCTGGGCGATGTTGTTCACGACCGTCAGTCACAAATACTACGTTGTCATCACGATCATCAGCATTGATGAAGTGAGCAAAACGTTTCAGTTGAGTTTCATCATTGATGGTGTCAGACCACTCACAGCGGAATTCTTCAACTAATTTAGCAACATCTGCTTCTAGTTGTTCATTAATGCCTAGCTTATTATCAACGATAACTTCACGTAGGTAGTCAACACCACCTGTCAAGGTTATCCATCCATACCGAAGTACGCTGTAATGGAGCTGCTGTACGAATGTAGAACATCATGTAGCGATCAATATATTTGATTAATGTTTCTTGATCTAAGTCGCTTGCTAGTAAGTCTGCGTGACGAGGTTTCATACCGCCGTTACCACATACATACATATTCCAACCAGCATCAGTTGCGATAATACCTAAATCTTTACCTTGAGCTTCTGCACACTCACGAGTACAGCCAGATACACCAAACTTCATTTTATGAGGAGTACGGATTCCTTTGTAACGATTTTCTAGCATTACGCCGAGACCTACGGAGTCTTGTACGCCATAACGGCACCAAGTAGAGCCAACACAGGTTTTCGCCATACGCAGCGCTTTAGCATACGCTTGACCTGTTTCATAGCCTGCCGCAACTAACTTCTTCCAGATTGCTGGTAAGTCATCTTTTTGAGCGCCAAATAGGCCAATACGTTGAGCTCCGGTAATCTTGGTATAAAGATTATATTCAGCAGCAACGTCAGCTAATACGCTTAACGCTTGAGGAGTTACTTCACCACCCGCCATACGAGGGATAACAGAGTATGTGCCATCTTTTTGCATGTTACCTAGGAAGTTATCGTTAGTGTCATGCAGTTTAACTAGCTCTGGTTTAAGGATATGCTCACCCCAACAAGAAGCAAGAATAGAACCAGTAAGTGGCTTACACACTTCACAACCGTAACCTTTGCCGTACTTTTCTAAAAGTTCATCAAACGTTTTGATTTCTTCGATACGAATAAGGTGGAATAGCTCTTGGCGAGAGTAAGCAAAATGCTCACATACGTCGCTTTTTACTTCAATACCCGATTTAGCTAATTCAGCATTAAGGACGGAAGTTACTAGAGGGATACAGCCACCACAGCCTGTACCTGCACCCGTGACTGCTTTAATATCAGCCATTGTGTGATGGCCATCAGCAACAGCCTGAGCAATTTTGCCTTTAGTCACATCAAAACAAGAGCAGATAACCGCTGATTCAGGAAGAGAATCTGCACCTAGTGTTGGTTTTTCTGCGCCTGCATGTGCAGGAAGAATAAGTGCGTCTGGGTGTTCTGGTAGATCGATTTCATTCAGCATAAGCTGTAGAAGATCACCGTAATCAGAGGTGTCACCAACCATTACTGCACCAAGCAGTTTTTTGTTATCTTCAGATACGATTAGACGTTTGTAAACTTCTTGCTCTTCGTTTTGGTAAACGTAGCTCTTACAACCAGGAGTGCGACCGTTCGCATCACCGATAGAACCTACTTTTACGCCAAGCAGTTTTAGTTTTGCAGACATGTCTGCACCTTCAAACGAACTGTCGTTACCTAGAATATGATCAACAGCAACTGTCGCCATTTTGTAACCAGGAGCAACAAGGCCATAGAAAGTTTGATTCCAAGAAGCACATTCACCAATAGCGTAAATGTTTTTATCGCTGGTTTGGCAGTTGTTATTAATTTCGATACCACCACGAGGTGCGATACCTAAGCCCATTTGACGAGCTAATTTGTCTTGAGGGCGAATACCTGCAGAGAACACGATGAAATCAGCTTCTAATTCAGTACCATCAGCAAAACGCATAACATTACGTGCGTCTTTGCCTTCAGGAGCTATTTCAAGGGTATTTTTACTTGTATGAACATTTACGCCCATACGCTCAATTTTTTGGCGAAGTTGGTTACCACCAGCAAGATCAAGTTGTTCAGCCATTAGCTTAGGAGCAAACTCAACAACATGAGTGGTTACACCAAGCGCTTTTAGCGCACCTGCAGCTTCAAGACCCAATAGACCACCACCAACAACAACACCACTTTTACTGTTTTTTGCTGTTGCTTCGATAGACTTAAGGTCTTCAATTGTACGGTAAACAAAACAGTCTTTACCATCGTTACCTTTAATTGGCGGAACAAATGGGAAAGAGCCGGTAGCAAGAACTAGTTTATCGTATTGGATCTCACGACCAGTACTTGAATACACCGTTTGTTTTTCGCGGTTGATATTAATAGCACGCTCACCAAGTAAAACATTGATGTTATGCTTTTCGTAGAATCCTTCTTTTACAAGAGAAAGTTCATCTGCAGTATGATGAGAAAAGTAAGAAGAGAGGTGTACTCGATCGTAAGCGACACGAGGTTCCTCACAAAACACGGTCACTTCCATGTTTTGCACATCCGTCTTATCTACTAAATCTTCGATATAGCGATGACCAACCATGCCATTACCGATGATGACTAACTTCATCTTGCTCATAAGAATTCCTATTATCATTGATATGCATATATGATGAATTATGAATGAATATGTCGATATGATGTGGATCAATTACGAAATAAAACTACTCCAAAGGGGTAGTTCAAAGGTGGTAGTGGTGTTTTGTTGCAGAAAATCAATTAATTACCTGTAGCACGTGGTGTCTGTATGTTGTTTTATTACAATATATAGTGAAATATTCGGAAGGGTACTCTATTTTTAACAGTAATTCTGAAAAAAAAAGACAGAATATAAAGATAATATTCTGTCTTTTTAAATTAAGAAGTAACTGATATAAGGCTTATAACTTAAATCGGTCGATCTCTTGCTTTAGTTCACTTGATAGTTCAGATAATTCTGACGCTTGAATAACTGATTGCTTTGTTTCTTCAGTTAGTTCATTTGACACATCACGAACAGCTTCAGTATTTCGAGTTATCTCTTCAGTTACTGATGATTGCTCTTCTGCTGCAGCTGCAATTTGAGCTGCCATATCGCTGATTTGAGTTACTGAATTAGTGATTTGTAATAAACTTGCTGATGCAGATTGAGCATCTTCAACACTGGTGTTAGCTAATGTTTGACTGTCTTGCATGATCCCAACGGCTTTTTGAGTTGTCCCTTGCAGCGCTTCAATCATTTGTTGAATTTCTTGAGTTGATGCATGAGTACGTTGACTTAGGATACGTACTTCATCCGCTACAACCGCAAAACCGCGGCCTTGTTCACCAGCACGAGCCGCTTCAATTGCAGCGTTTAATGCAAGCAAGTTAGTCTGTTCTGCAATGTTTTGAATAGTTGAAAGAATGGTATTGATATTTTGAGCGTTGTGATGAAGCTCTTCAATAACACCTGTCGCAGTTTCAACTTCTTTTGCTAAGTTATCAATTGAGTGTTGGCTTTGGCTTACTTGCTCTGCACCGTGACTTGATGCCGTCACCGTTTCTTCTGCGGTTTGAGCTGTATTATCAGCATTGCCTGCAATCTCTTGCGTTGCTGCAGCCATCTCATTGATTGCCGTTGCTACCATATTTATCTCATCCATTTGGTGTTGAATGCGAACGTTGCGCTCCTCAGCACTTTCTGCTGTTGAGTTTGCTTGGCGAGCTAAAGTTGTAGAAATATCACGTAAGCGACACACCATTGAGTGCATATTACTCACAAAGGTATTGAAGTTAATCGCTAATTGACCTACTTCATCGTTACTATGGGGCTCTAGGCGTTGAGTTAAATCACCTTCACCAGAAGAGATCTCAGCAAGGGCATTAGATACTCGTAGTAAGTCTTTAAATAGAATATTTACTAGTGTCGTTACACCAATGGCAACAATCACAGTTAATACAATACTTAGAAGAATAATTTCACGAAGTAGCGCTGAATGTGCAGCTTCTTCAGTCTCTTGTGTCATTTCAACTGCAAACGTCCAATGTGTGTTTGGTACTTTTGCGAAATAAACAAGTTTAGTTTCGCCATTGATATTCGCAATATCAATACGCTTAGTTGCAATTGATTCTTGAATACTTTGTGGAGTCATCTCAGAAAAGTAACGATTTACGTCTTTTTTGATCAGTGATTTGTTTGGGTGCGCTAAGAAAGTACCATCACTATCTATTAGCATGGTGATGGTATCTTTACCTGCGTCTAGGCTGATAACATCGTCAATAAGTTGATCAATAAGCACATCAGCACCAACCACACCTAAGAAAGTACCATTTTTATATATTGGTTCCGCGATGGTTACCAACAAAGATTGTGTAATTGCATCTTGGTAAGCAGAGGTAATCATTTGCTTATTTTCACGTTGTGCTTCTTGATACCAAGGGCGTTGGCGTGGGTCATAGCCTGCTTTTGTTCGTTCAGGAAGTGCTCGAAGCATTTCGCCTTGAGCTGTCCCAAAGAAAATATCATCAAACCCACCAGCCTTACGGCTCAATTTCAGAAAAGAAACAATATCTTCATTCTGAGTGTAATCGTTTGTTGCATGGGCGATTTCTGCTTTGATAGAAATCCAATTTGAAATACCAGTTGTGGCTGCGGAAGTAACACTTTCCGCACGAGAATAAACTCCATTACGAGTTTGTTCAAATAACTGGTTTGATGCAAGCCAAGTTAGGGAAGATGCGGTAATAACGACAGCGAGTAAACTTGCACTTATTAGCTTATGTTTTAGTTTCATTATTTTTCCATACTGTAATGAATTCGTGGCGAATTTGTTAAATATTGGCGTGCGTCTTTTATTTTATAATTCTCTCATTAATGTATCGGAAAATTCTTGAAATCTTTAATGGTAATTTACATAAAAAGAAATAAAACAGTGCAATCTATAACGTATTTTTTAAGAAAGTTATGATGAGGAGTGGGCTGATTAGTAAGTTTTTTTTGTGAATGATTGATTATGCTTTGAGGTCATTTTCTTTTTAATAACTCTTTTTTATCTTTCTATGAGCTATTTTTAGTGATCCAACATGCAAATATATGAAAACGATGTGAGAGTAGAATACAATTCTTTTAAACTGCTCCGGTATTTGGCTGTTGATGAGTTTAATAGTCTAATTTATCCCCTTTGAATTTAATGGTGAAACATGATGGAACGTCTTTCTCTGAAAACAGCAATTGCTGCAGCATTGGTAACAACTCTTGCTGGTTGTGCTACAACGGCTGAGCATGCATGGCAAGAAGATACTACGTATAAGCTAACGGTATTACATACAAACGATAATCACGGTCGTTTTTGGCAAAATAAATACGGTGAGTACGGCATGGCTGCGCGTAAAACACTGATTGATGAGCTACGAGCAGAAGTAAAAGCAGAAGGCGGTAGTGTTCTTCTTCTTTCTGGTGGTGATATTAATACTGGTGTACCAGAGTCAGATCTTCAGGATGCAGAACCAGATTTTAAAGGCATGAACAAGATTGGTTATGATGCAATAGCACTTGGTAACCATGAATTTGATAATCCATTAGATGTACTTCAAAAGCAAATTGATTGGGCTAAATTCCCAATGCTTTCTGCAAATATCTACGACAAAGAAACAGGTAAGCGTATGTATCAAGCTTATGAAATCTTTGAGAAGCAAGGTATTAAAATTGCAGTTGTTGGTTTCACAACAGAAGATACTGCAAAAATTGGTAATCCTGAATATATCGGTGGCATTGAATTCCGAGATCCAAAAACTGAAGCGAAAAAGATTATTGCGGAGCTAGAAGCAAATGAAAAGCCAGATCTTATTTTTGCAGTAACTCACATGGGTCACTATGAGAATGGTCAACGTGGTATCAATGCTCCTGGTGATGTTGCATTAGCACGTTCACTTGAGTTGGGTGAATTAGACATGATTGTGGGTGGTCACTCACAAGAGCCTGTTTGTATGGAAGGCCCAAATGTTGCGAAGAAAAATTTCAAACCAGGTGATGAGTGTCAACCAGACCAACAAAATGGTACTTGGATTGTTCAGGCTCATGAATGGGGTAAATACGTAGGTAAAGCTGATTTTGAATTCCGTAATGGTGAACTTGAGATGGTTAGTTATAACCTGATCCCAGTAAACTTGAAGAAAAAAGTAAAAATCGACGGTAAAAAGCAACGTGTATTCATTCAAGATGAAATTGCTCAAGATCCAGAATTACTTGCGTTCCTAAAACCTTTCCAAGAGAAAGGCCAAGGCCAACTGAATGTGAAAATAGCATCAACTAACGGTAAGTTAGAGGGCGATCGTAATGTGGTTCGTTTCCAACAAACAAACCTTGGTCGTTTAATTGCGACATCTCATATGGTTCGTGCTAAAGCTGATTTTGCAGTAATGAACTCTGGTGGTGTACGTGATTCAATTGAAGGTGGTGATGTTACTTATAAAGATGTATTAACAGTACAGCCATTTGGCAATATTGTGACGTATGCTGATATGACAGGTAAGGAAGTAATGGATTACCTAAATGTTGTTGCAACTAAGCCTATCGATTCTGGTGCTTACGCACAATTTGCGGGCATAAAAATGACTGTTGCTAATGGCGAAGTATCAAATGTATTTATCGGTGGTAAGCAATTACGTCTAGATAATACATACCGCTTTACTATCCCAAGCTATAATGCAGCGGGTGGTGATGGTTACCCTAAAATCTCTGATCATCCTGGCTATGTAAATACTGGTTTTGTGGACGCTGAAGTACTTAAAGAGTTCTTAGAAACAAACAGCCCAATTGATGTAAATAAGTTTGCCCCACGTGGTGAGATTACTTATAAATAATCAATAAAAGAAGATAAGCCTCTAATTCGTTATTGTTTTAGGGGCTTTTGTTTATGAATTCAACAGTTTGTCGGTTTTATAAGCGAACGGAAAGAAAAAACAAAATAATGCTTGTCAAAAAATTCACAGACAGTATTATAGCCCTCGTTGACACGGACACAGTCTCTGTTTAACAGCTCGGTGAATAGCGCAACTTAGTAGCGCATCTCGGGCTTTTAGGAATAGCGGACCAGAGGGTACCCCTCTAGAATGTAAAGTCTTAAAGAAATATCTCGGTGAATAGCGCAGCTTGGTAGCGCATCTGGTTTGGGACCAGAGGGTCGGGGGTTCGAATCCCTCTTCACCGACCACTTTTAAGAAGCCGCATCAGAAATGATGCGGCTTTTTTCGGTCTGTATATTTTCTCGTAAATGATTTTCTTCCGTAATAATAGGGCGTCTACCTAATTATACCAATTCCAGTAATTCTCTAGTCATTATTACTGGTTAAATCACATAATAGCTTCGTTAAAAATTATTTAAGTAGAATAACTACTTATCAGAATTTTTGCCTTGCTCTTAAGTGGTTTTCCTGCGTAATAAATAGACCATTTAATTAATGGCAATGGTATTAGCACTTCTCTATTGTTGAAGCTCTTATTTATGGTAATATTATAAATTTACAGTGCTATCGACTTTGTAGTATGATGTTTTGTATACTCCACTTAATTATTTGGTTTGTGTTTTGAAGCGTCATTATCTTCTGATTATTACATTGTGCTTAGCTTTGCTATTTTGGCTACCGAGTCACGCTAAGGAACTCCCTTTGCAGCCTGTAATATCTGTTGCGCTTGTACATAATGATTTTGTGACACGTATTTTATTTGATGCTGTAGAAGAAAAACTAGATGTTGATGTTAAGTATATCGATTTCCCAACGACTGATGCAGCAATTAAAGGTGTATTAAGTCATTCGGTTGATTTTGTAACCAATGTCACTTATACCAAAGAAAGAGCCTCTGTTTTAGCCTTTTCAGAGCCGACCAATGTTGAAAACATTTACCTTTATTCTAAGGGGAATACAACACTTGATCGTGTAATACGCCTTGCTCTCCCAAAAGACTCTCCTTTCATAAATGTTATTGAATCTTATTCTTCCTATATCAGTATTTGGGAATATGATTCATTATCTGAAGGCTTTGGCTGGTTAGAAAGTGGAATTGTAGATGGTGTAATAGATGCGATTAATGCTCTTGAATTCGCTTCTAAAAAACACTTGAATGCTCGCTTACTTAATTCTGAACTGCCATTAACTCCCGTTTCTATAGCAACAGCGACTAATAATAAACACAGAGTCTTACTCAATGATATTGGACGGGTAGTTCTGGATGAGATGACTCAAAAAGAGCTAAGAGTGAGTGTTGAGTCTTATCAGTACCACTTGCGACAAATGTCATTACGTGAGCAAGTAGCGAAGCTTCCGCTTGATCTTTCTGCTGGGTTATCTATATATCTTGAGAATGTATTTCCTCATACTATTTATAAAAACAAAAAGTTCTCAGGTGTTAGTGCTGATATGGTCTTTATTGCTTGTAAGATCTTAGCTATAGAGTGCTATGTAAAGAGTCAATCAAGTGATTCATGGGATGATTTATGGAAGGGCTTTAAAGAAGGGAAGGTGGATATTATTGCTCCTTTGACTTATACAGAAGATAGAAAGAGCATGGTCAATTATACAGCACCTTACTATATAGCTCGTTCAATTCTAGTGAAACGAAAGAAGTATAAAAGTGGGGTTTATACAGATGTTTCTCAGATGATATCTGAAAATATAGGCGTCGTTAAAGGAGACTATTTTAGTGTACTGTTCCAGAAAATATTGCCTTACAAATCACTTTATGAATACCAAAATCAGATGGACGAAATTAACGCATTAATCAATAAAGAGGTTGATTATATTGCGCTTGATCAAGCTACGTACTATCAGATATTAAGAGATAGCTCTGAAATAGCAATAGAAGAGGAGTTAGGTATTGGTACTTTTCATGAAGCTGAAATTGCGGTTGGTTTTCGTAAAACAGAGAAAGGGCAATTATTAGCTCCTATTTTTAGTGAAGCGTTATTGTTAGCTAATGCTCATAAGATTAAACAAAAGTATGATTTTAAACCTGATTGGCGAAATATGCTGGAAGATAGACAGCTTTTTAATTCACTTATGAAATATTTGATTATAAGCATATTGAGCATCGCTTTTCTAATAATATGGTACTTAAATAAATTAGCCTCTACAGATAAACTCACTGGTTTGAAAAATCGTCGAGCTATTTACCGAAAATATCGTAATGGGGTACCTAGATTAACAACAATTCTCTATTTGGATGTAAATAAATTCAAGCAGATAAATGATACTCACGGTCATTTGATTGGTGACCTTGTATTAAAAGAGATCGCAAAGACGATTAAAAACCATTGGAATGGGGGCAGTTACCGTATTGGTGGGGATGAAGTTTGTTCTTATGGGGGACGTACAACAAGAGCAGATTGATGACTTTATGAATTTAAGTCGTTCGATTGTTGTTATGTCGGGTGAGACACCTTTAACTGTATCTTTAGCTGTTGGAGTATCTGATTTACGCGATGGTAAATTATCACTAGATCATTGTTTAAAAGTCGTAGATTCAAAGATGTATTGCTCAAAGTTAATGTAATAGCATATCCATTTTATTGAATATGCTATCGATTAATGTGTTAATGGTTATTCATTGTGCGTATTAAATAATGCTAATTTTCCATTCTCTTTAAATGCGACTACTTGGTACGTATCTTTCTTATCGCCATATTCCATCCCTGGAGATCCCATTGGCATTCCTGGAACCGCAAGACCTTTAAAATCACGAGGGTTAGCTAAAAACTTCTTAATATCATCGGCAGGGATATGACCTTCAAATACGTAACCATCAATAACCGCAGTATGGCAAGATGCAAGAGGTGGTTCGACACCTAGCTGTCTCTTTAATAGGGTTCATGTCCTCATGGTCTTCAATCTTGACCGTAAAGCCGTTGTCTTCCATGTGTTCTACCCACTCAGTGCAACAGCCACAGTAAGGTGATTTATAAGTCGTTACTTCAGTTGAGGCGAACGCTGAAGTACTAAATAAAACGAAAGAAACAAAAGTAAATTTAAGGTTTTTCATAGTGGGTTTTCCAAAGGTTATTTTGAATTAGGTGATAGCCAAAACCAGTAGATGATGGCAATAATCAATGCAATACCAAATAGATTAATCATGCGATGCTCCTTGTGCTGGTGGCTGAGTAGATTGTTGGGTATTTAATTGATAGCTAGTCGTAAAAAACCGTAATCGGTTGGCATTAGTTACAACGGTAATGGAAGACAGTGCCATTGCTGTTCCGGCAACGACTGGGCTTAATAACATCCCTGTGAATGGAAATAAAATGCCTGCCGCAATAGGGATCCCTATCATGTTATAAATAAATGCGCCAAATAGGTTTTGCTTCATATTTTTCATGGTGGCTTTAGAAAGTTCAATAGCAGCTACAGCGGTTTGTAATGAGTGATTCATTAAGGTGAGGTGGGCACTTTCAATTGCTACATCACTGCCATTCCCCATCGCAATTCCTACTTCAGCTTGTGCCAGCGCTGGTGCATCGTTAATACCATCGCCGATCATAGCGACTTTGTGATTTTGTAATTGAAGATCTTTGATTGCTTGTGCTTTACCATCAGGTAATACCCCTGAAATAACCTGAGTAATACCTAACTGTTTAGCGACATGCTCAGCCGTTTCTTTGCGATCGCCCGTTAGCATAACGACATTAATGCCTAATTCAGCAAATTGCTTAACCGCGAGTGCTGAATCGGTACGAATCGCATCGCTGACCTCGATAACACCGATGCACTGTTTATGAGTTGCAACAAACAGAGGTGTTGACGAAGGTGAAAGTTCAGCTTGAGGTAGAGCAATATTATTTTGTGATAAGTAAGTCATATTGCCGATAAAAATAGTATTGCCATCTACTTTTGCCGAAGCCCCAAGCCCTAGTTGAGCGTTAAACTCAGTACCAGTAACAAGATCCAATGAGTATTGGTTTAAATAAGCCATCACAGCTTGAGCCAATGGATGCTCAGAATGACTTTCAACAGCTGCAGCTAAAATGATTACCTGTTGTTCTGTGTAGTCATGAAAGCTCGTGACCTTACTGACCGTCGGTTTACCTTCGGTTAATGTTCCTGTTTTATCAACCACAACGGTATCTATGGTGCTTGCGGTTTGAAGTACATCAGCATTTTTTATTAATGCACCAAATTCAGCCGCTTTACCAATCCCGACGGTAACTGACATGGGAGTAGCAAGACCCAGAGCGCAAGGGCAGGCAATGATAAGTACAGTGGTGGCAACTACCAACATATAACTTGAAGTTGGCTCGGGACCAAGGTTGTACCAGATAAGTGCGGAGACAATAGCAATAATCATGACACTTGGTACAAATACTGCTGATATTTTATCGGCCAGTTTTGCAATGTTCGGCTTGCTGCTTTGTGCATTACGTACCATGGTTATAATTCGAGCTAGCATGGTGTGTTCACCAACATTGGTTGCTTTAAAGGTAAAGCTACCTTGTTGATTAATCGTTCCTGCATGGACGGTATCATTGATTTTTTTTAAGCTAGGAAGAGGCTCCCCAGTTAACATCGCTTCATCAAGATAGCTTTCACCACTGATTAAAACGCCATCCACAGGAATTTTTTCTCCGGGTTTAATCTTGATAATCATGTCTTGAAGTACTTGAGAAACTGGCAACTCAATCTCTTTCCCATCTTTAATGACGGTAGCGGTTTGTGGCTGAAGGTTTAACAGTTTTTCAATCGCACTAGAGGTTCGATTACGTGCTTTGGTTTCAATCAGATTACCAAGAGTGATTAAACCTAAGATCACTGCTGTTGCTTCAAAGTAAACATGACGTGCTTGTTCAGGGAAAAATTCAGGTGAAATAACCAATGCCATAGAATAAAGCCAAGCTGATCCCGTACCAAGAGCGACGAGCGTATCCATTGTCGCTCTGTGGTGAGTGAAAGCTTTCCAAGCATTAACAAAAAAATGTTTACCTGCAGTGAGTAATAGACCTAAACAAATTAATCCAATGACTCCCCACGCAAGTTGATCATTTATGGTGTTGATTTGCATATTGCCACCAAACACTCCCCACAACATTAATGGTGCGCCAATCGCTAATGAGAGAATGGTGTTTTTTTTATGTGCCGTGGTGGTTTTTAAATACAGTTCTTTTTGTCTTTTACGACGTTGCTCTTCATTTAGGCTAATTTCAGCGCCATAACCGCCTTTTTCTATCACTTGGATTACGTCAACTTCATTAATATCACCAATTACTAAGGCGGTACGTTCAGCTAGATTCACGCGAACAGATTGAACGTTATGGACAGTTGAAATGATGCTCTCAACAGAGGAAACACAGCTAGCACAAGTCATTCCTGATAAAATCAGTTGAGTTGTTTTTTCTGTATTGAATTCTGGTTTTTCCGGTTTGTTAGTAATGGCTTTGTTATCTGACTCTTTTGATGATGGTTTATTTTCAAGGGCAAATGGAGTTTCAGAGGCTTGAAAACCAATGGATTCAATCAGAGATACCACACTTTCTTTTGAGTGTATGGTATTGAGATTAAGCTCTGTTTTTGAAATAGAAAGAATAGTGGAGTGAGATAATGTTTCTACTGCTTCTGTTGTTTTCTTTACGCATCTACCGCAATTTAATCCTGCTAAATAAAGCGTTATTACTTTTTCTTCAGGTACAGAATAACCAAGTTGAGAAATTATCTCGATAACATTTTGTTCAGAAAGGCTAGTGGTAAGAGTCAGCTCTGCTTTGGTAACAGAATATTGAGAGATACCAGTGTTGGTAGAAAGTACTTGCTCTACTTTAGCTACACAGCGACCGCAATTTAATCCTGATAAAGGAAGAGTGAATTCCTGGCTCATAATAACCTCATTAACTATTCTTGATATTGTTAAGAATAAACCTTACAGTAAATGGAAGGTCAAGCAGTTGAATGAGTAAATTAACATGAATATCAGTGAAGTGGCTAAGTTAACCGGATTAACCGCGAAGGCGATTCGGTTTTATGAAAGTAAAGGGGTGATTCGAGAGGCTAATCGCAGTGCGAACGGCTATCGTCAATATATGCAAGTGCAAGTTGAAGAATTACAACTGATCAGGCGATCTCGATTGGTTGGATTTAGTCTAGAAGAGTGCCAAGAGTTATTGAGCTTATCAAATAATCCCAATCGTCGAAGTGCTGATGTTAAAAAGAAAACACTAGAGAAAGTAACAGAGATAGAAGAAAAAATTCAAGAACTTGAAGGAATGAAACAAACCTTACTTGAGTTGGCAAATTCTTGCCCTGGAGATGAAAGCAATGATTGTCCAATTATTAAAGGGTTAACCTGTTGTCACGATAAAAAGTAACAACAGGATAAATTTTAATTCGTACTTAAATTAGTAAAGTAGAGAATATAGTTGGCGGCGATATTTACCTGCAACTGGATTTCCTTGGCCAAGAGCAGAAAGAATATCCATCATTGTTTTTTTAACTTGCCCATCTTGAGCATTAAGATCTTTTAATAAAATGTACATTAAAATTTCTAACGCTTCTTCTTGGCGATTCACTTGGCTGTATTGAATAGCAAGTTCTAAAGCAACCTCTGTGTTATTTTTATCTGTATTATATTTATCTTCTAATGCTTGGATCTCTGGTGTGTTACCGGCTTGTTTGTGCAGCTCAAGTTTTGCTACTAATTCTTTGTATTTACTATCCTGATCTTGCATTAGAATTTCAGATAGAATGGTTTCTGCTTGATCATAGGCTTGAGTCTCAATATAACATTGAGCAATATGCAATTTTATTTGACCATTGCCCCCAAAATGCTCTACTAAAGTAAGGAGGGTTGGGAGTGCCGCTTGGAATTCACCTTCTTCAACTAACTTAAATGCTTGGCCTAATTGAAGCTCTTCTTGGCTCGGTAGATGTTTATTTAACATTCCTTGAATGGCTTCGATCGTTTGAGGACCGCCCATACCATCAACGGCTTGACCATTTTTAAATAAAGCGATGGTTGGTAATGTTTGTACACCAAACTGCTGTGCGAGGCCTTGTTGCTCTTCACAGTTAAGTAGGGCAAGGGTTACCGCCTCACCATATTGTTGTGAAAGTTGCTGAAGAGCGGGAATAACGGCAAGACTCTCTTGGCTCATTGGTGCCCAGAAATGAATTAACACAGGAGTTTGTGTTGAGCTTTCAAGGATTTGCTGGAAGTTTTGTTCGTTCAGTTCAACGCTGTGTTCTGGCTGCATGGTCTTTTCCTAAAATCAGTATTGTTTCTAGATATATACAGTTATATGGGGTATCGGCTTGGTTTTCAAGGTGCCAGATACGAAGAAAGCCACTATGCAAAACATAATGGCTTTTCTATCGCAAGCGAAGGTGTAGCTGCTAGATCAGTATGAATACCGCAACAGCTACACTCACACAGATCCAGTTGATTTTACCTAGTGTCATATTCCCCCCGAAAAAACACCATCTACCGGATAGAAATGAATATACTTATTTTATATGACACTAATATTACATTATTACTCTTTTCTCATATTTCTTAATTATTACACTGTAGTGATAGCATAAAGTTAGGTTAATCACTCTTATTTAAGATCATATCAAGCCACTTTGTTGGTAATAATCGTTTTAATACAGCAAAAAGATGTGTGGGAAAAGTCACTCGATATCGAGCTTTTGGTCTCGATGAATTAAGCGCATGCAATAACGGTGGAATGAGTGAGTCAGAGGGCAAAACAAACGCACTACCAGAGTGTGCATTTTCAAGTCTCTGCTGTTGAATTAGGTATTTCTCTTTATGAGGGCTATTTTCAATGTTTACCCATTTATTAAATGATTTCAATGCATTAGACCTAAATTCAGTTTCTATTGGTCCAGGTTCAATTAAGCTGACTTTTATGTTTGTCTCTGAGAGTTCTAAGCGTAATGTATCAGTCCAACCTTCAATGGCAAATTTTGATGCGTTATAAGCGCCACGATATTTCATTGCGACAATGCCTAACACTGAGCTGTTTTGAATGATACGTCCATGGCCTTGCTTTCTCATTACAGGAAGGAGTTCTGTGACTAATTGGTGCCATCCAAAGAAGTTTGACTCGAACTGCTCTTTTAATGCCTCCCTGGGTAAGTCTTCAAGGGCCCCAGCTTGGCCATATGCTCCGTTATTGAACAATGCGTATAATTTCCCATCAGTTAGACGGATGACTTCTTTTACGGCATCGGTAATGCTTTGGGGATCGCTGTAGTCTAAATGTAAGCAGGTAAGGCCTTCTTCTTGCAATCGCTGAACATCTTCATGTTGTCGGCACGAAGCAATAACGTGAAAGCCTTGTTTTTGTAATTGATGAGCTGCGGTATAACCAATGCCGGTAGAGCAGCCTGTGATAAAAATATATCGTTGCATATTTCGAGGCCTTGATGATAAAGATTATTCATCATGGGTCTAAAAGTGAGTGATTGCAACGGCTCTTTTAAATGATAATGACTCGCTTAATTAAATAACTGTTTCAAAGCAGACTCAATGCGTGAATAACGGAATTTAAAGCCTTCGTGAACTAAACGTTGTGGTCGTACTCTTTGGCTATCAGTAAGCAAGGCGGAAGCTTCGCCTAAAATGCCTTTAATGAGAATTTTAGGTGTAAATAGGAAGTGCGGTCGCTTTAGTGTTTTTGCTAACGCTTTACTAAAGGTCTGGTTAGTTACTGGGTGAGGAGCTGTTAGGTTGTAAATACCACTGCTACCCTCTTGATCTAAGAGGTGTAATATAGCGAGAACCATATCATCAATATGGATCCATGACATATATTGCTTTCCATCCCCTACAGGACCACCAAGCCCAAACTGGTAGGGCAATTGCATCTTTTTAAGAGCGCCCCCTAGTGGTGATAAAACAATACCAGTGCGTAAAAGACAAACACGAGTTTGATTATTTTGAGCTTGTAAGGCTTTATTTTCCCACCGTTGGCATACTTGATGGGAAAAACCTGATGACACAATTTCTGTTGTTTCATTGATATCTTGGCTGCCAGCATTACCATAATAACCAATCGCAGAACCAGAAATAAAACAGCGTGGTGGAGTGAGTGATTTTAAACAAAGTTGAGCAAGCTCATCGGTAAGATTACAGCGACTATTGATAATTATATCTTTTTGCTTTTTAGTCCACTTTCTTTCGGCAATAGGTTCTCCGGCTAAGTTAATAATGGCGTCAATATCATTAAGATCATTAAAGGAGGAAAGATCTGATATAAAATCAGTATGAGGCAGTGCTAGATGGTTAAGTGCTAATTCAGCCTTTTGAATGTTGCGAGTTAATAACACTAAATGGTGACCTTTAAGGTGGTCCAATAGCTGTTTTCCGATTAACCCTGTACTACCAGTAATAAGTATTTTCATCTCGTCTCCTGCAAGATATATAATATCTGATTAACTAAGTATAAATTGAGTTCACTGATTGGCAACTTTCATTATGTTTTCCTTTATACTTTGTGTTTGAAATACCTCTTTAAACTTAAGGATTCTTCGTGAAGTTATTTTTTGCATCAGATCTGCATGGCTCTTTACCTGCAACACAACGTGTTATTGATACGTTCTTAGCCTCTAAAGCGGATCACTTAATTCTGCTAGGTGATTTGATTAATTTTGGTCCAAGAAATCCGTTACCAGAAGGGCATAACCCTCTTGCGGTGGCTGAGTTATTGAATCAATACGCAGAGTCTATCATTGCAGTAAGAGGAAATTGTGACAGTGAAGTCGATCAAATGTTGTTGTCCTTTCCAATTATGTCTGATTACAATATTGTTTTGTTACCGACAGGACAAAAGTTATTTTTAACTCACGGCCATATCTATAATGCAGATAAGCGTCCCTTATTAAAGAAGGGCGATATTATTGCGCATGGACATACTCATATTACTGTCGCAGAGTGGCAGGGAGACCAAATTATTTTTAATCCAGGCTCAACTACGTTTCCTCGAAAAGAAGATGGGAAGCCTAGCTATGGTTTACTTGATGGGAAAAGATTGTCAGTTCATGACTTTGATGGGAATATTCTTAATACCATTGACTGTTAAGATCTAATATAAAAAAAGAAGCCAGTATAGGCTTCTTTTATATATTAACGTTACCCCAATGACATTAATGGGAGAATAGAATGCCAGAGCCATAATTCAAACTAGTCAATAATAGAGTTTTATTATTGATGACATCAACACGCTTACTTTGTTGAGCATCCATTCTAAATACACGCATAATCAACTTTTTTTGTGAACCAGAGAAATCTTTATTATCATTTGCAGTCACGTCTTTAAACTCTGTTGGATCAATCAACAAGTAGTCACCACTATAATCCCAATTTCCGGTTTCCATTACATTGATAGTTAAAGGGGTTGCTTCATTAGGAAGGCCACTATAGATAACTAATGTTGATGATTTTGAATAAGTTTTATTCGGTAGATAGACAACATTTGACTTAATGTCTGCACGCTTTAATGGCCCCATATCTTCATAATTAGAATCAATGCGAACTGTACTCATGCTCTGCCATTCTTTCGATGTTAGTAGTTGTTCAACTTTACTGTCACTTTCCCAATAAAACCAAGCACTGCTTATTATTGAGATAAAAAGAAGGGTTATCGGAAAAAAACGTTTTATAACTGGAAGTTGTTCGCCATTTAACCACATACTTTATCCACCTCTTTTTGATCAATCAGCAAACGTACACTAATGCTTTGATCACTGTGCTCTTCATTATGAATATAATTCAATGTGATTTGGTTAGGCTGACCACTGGTCGCAATCACTTCTATTGGTTTTAATGCATCAATATGGTTTGAATTATAGTACACAGTACATTGCTCAATAAGTGACTTCCATCTATCGATGTTTGGATGATTTACTGGAACAAAAATAGGTGTTTCATCGTAATTGGCGACTTGAATAAATGCATCTGATTTAGGCGTGTGATTAATATAAGCAATGATCGGTAAAATAAACGCTATGATCAGAGTTAATGTTCCCAATAAGGATAAATGAGCCTGAGATTTATTACTATCTTTTGATGATTTACCAGTAGATGTAACATGATCAGCAACTTGTTGCGGTATCTCAACTGGTGCTTCTACAACAGGCTCTCGAGTGTCAGATGAAGGTATATTTTCATTTATAGCTTGTGATTCAACCTCTTTTTCTGGGTCCAATTGTGCGACAGCTGTTGAAATAAACTGATACCCACGCTTAGGCACTGTTTTCACATAAACAGGTAGCTTTGTAGGATCTTGTAGCATTTTCCGTAATGTAGAAATTGCTTGTGTTAAACTGGAATCATCGACTTCAAATCCTTGATCACGCCATACATATTCATGTAATTCGTGACGACTAACAACCTTCCCTGGTTCTTGAATAAGCAGGCTTAAAACACGGCTTTCATTGCCACCCAAGCGAATAATATCATCATCATTTAATGTGTCGATGAGACTATTATCGTTTGGATCAAATAGGAACCGGTCGCCAATAATAATTTTTTTATTTTCTATATTCATTGGTTGTTAACTCAGTAATGGTGATTCATATTAGATGATATCTAAGTATCATTTTTAGAATGTCTATTTTATGTCAAAATTTATCATTAATCATATTACAGTATAAAAAAAGAAAAAAAACAGTGTTTTTACATTGCTTTACCTTGATTTTCATCTTTTAGGCCCTATTAAAGTGAATATATAACAATACATTTGTCTTTATATCGGAGTTTATAGATGAGCGAACAAACAATTAATAATAAAGAAACACGCGGCTTTCAGTCAGAAGTTAAGCAGTTACTTCATCTAATGATCCATTCTTTGTATTCAAATAAAGAGATCTTTTTACGTGAGTTAATTTCAAATGCATCAGATGCATCAGACAAGTTACGTTTTAAAGCACTGTCAAATGGTGATTTATATGAGGGAAATGCAGATCTTGGCGTTAAACTGTCTTTCAATGAAGAAGCGAATACTTTAACTATATCTGATAACGGCATTGGTATGAACCGCGATGATGTTATTGAACATTTAGGTACAATTGCTAAATCAGGTACGGCTGATTTCTTCTCAAAACTATCAGACGATCAAAGTAAAGATTCTCAACTTATTGGTCAATTTGGTGTTGGTTTCTATTCTGCATTCATTGTAGCTGATGCAGTAACGGTTCGTACTCGTGAAGCGGGTACAGCAAAAGACCAAGCGGTTCAGTGGCACTCTGAAGGTGAGGGGGATTACACGATTGAAGACATTACTAAAGAAACTCGTGGTACCGATATCATTCTTCATATGCGTGAAGAAGGTAAAGAGTTTTTAAGTGAATGGCGTCTAAAAGAAGTGATTGGTAAATATTCTGATCATATCGGTATTCCTGTTTCTCTTTGGAGTATTGAAAAAGACGAAGAAGGAAAAGATAAAGAAGGTAAATGGGAGCAAATCAATAAAGCTCAAGCGCTTTGGACTCGTAGCAAATCAGAGATTGAAGATACAGAGTACCAAGAGTTTTACAAACATGTGTCGCATGATTTCGCAGACCCTCTAACGTGGAGCCACAATAAAGTAGAAGGTAAAAATGATTACACGAGCCTTCTATATATTCCTGCGAAAGCCCCATTTGATATGATGAATCGTGATCATAAAAGTGGTTTAAAACTGTATGTCCAACGTGTCTTTATTATGGATGATGCAGAACAGTTTATGCCTAGTTACCTACGTTTTGTTAAAGGTTTGATTGACTCAAATGATCTACCACTAAACGTATCACGTGAAATTCTTCAAGATAATAAAGTGACTCAGTCATTGCGTGGTGCGTGTACTAAGCGTGTACTAGGTATGCTTGAGAAAACAGCGAAGAAAGACGATGAAAAATATCTAACTTTCTGGAAAGAGTTTGGTCAAGTTCTAAAAGAAGGCATGGCTGAAGATTTTGCAAATAAAGATAAAATTGCGAATTTACTGCGCTTTGCTTCAACAGACAAAGACAGTTCAGAGCAAGCAATGAGTTTAGCTGGTTACGTTGAGCGCATGAAAGAAGATCAAGATAAGATTTTCTACTTAACATCAGATAGTTACGCTGCTGCGAAAAATAGCCCACACTTAGAGCAATTTAAAGCAAAAGGCATTGAAGTTGTATTGATGTATGATCGCATCGATGAGTGGATGATGAGCTACTTAACGGAATTTGATGGTAAGCAATTCCAATCAATTACAAAAGCGGGCTTAGATCTAAGCAAGTTTGAAGATGATGCTGAGAAAGAGAAACAAAAAGAAACAGCAGAAGAGTTTAAATCTGTTGTTGAACGCACTAAATCTTATTTAGGCGATCGAGTTAAAGAGGTTCGTACTACGTTTAAATTAGCAACAACACCTGCTGTTGTCGTTACTGATGACTTTGAAATGGGCACACAAATGGCGAAACTTTTAGAAGCTGCTGGTCAAGCTGCTCCTGAAGTTAAGTACATTTTTGAAATAAACCCAGAGCATGCTCTTATTAAGCAAATGGCTGATGAAGCGGATGAAGAAGCGTTCGGTCGTTGGGTTGAGATGTTACTTGGTCAAGCAATGTTAGCAGAACGTGGTTCTTTAGATGACCCATCACAATTCTTAAGTGCTATGAATCAATTATTATCAAAATAATTAAGTAATAGCTGTAAAAATAAAATGAATGAGATCTGAGTGACAATAGTGCACTAAGGTCTCATTGTTTTTTATTGGAATTCGTTACATTCTAGAGCCAATAGATTTTGCTATTTTCATCTCAAACTTGATAGCGTTCTCAGTTCCGTGTATCTTTCACGGCTTATTTTTAGAAATAAAACTTATACCTAAGTTTATAGATAGTGATTAATTCTATTTGTAAGGTTTGGTATAAATTCCAAGATTAAATTTTAAGGGGAAAACAATGCGTATCATCCTTTTAGGTGCACCTGGTGCGGGTAAAGGTACTCAAGCTCAGTTCATCATGGATAAATTTGGTATTCCACAAATATCTACAGGTGACATGTTACGTGCTGCGATTAAAGCAGGCACAGAAATGGGCAAACAAGCTAAGTCTGTAATCGATGCTGGTCAACTTGTATCTGATGAGATCATCCTTGGTCTTGTTAAAGAGCGTATTGCTCAAGAAGATTGCGCTAAAGGTTTCCTACTAGATGGTTTCCCTCGTACAATTCCTCAAGCTGATGGCTTAAAAGAGAATGGCGTATCAATTGATTACGTTCTTGAGTTTGACGTTGCTGACGAAGTGATCGTTGAGCGTATGTCTGGTCGTCGTGCACACCTTCCATCTGGTCGTACATACCACGTTACATTTAACCCTTCTAAAGTTGAAGGTCAAGATGACGTAACTGGTGAGCCTCTTGTTATTCGTGAAGATGATAAACCAGAAACAGTTCTTGCTCGTTTAGGTGTTTACCATGAGCAAACTGCACCGCTTATCGCTTACTACAATAAAGAAGCTGAAGCAGGTAATACTCAGTACCTTAAATTTGACGGCACTAAGTTAGTTGCAGAAGTTAGCGCAGAGATCGAAAAAGCACTTTCGTAATCTTACCTAACGAACAATTTATTGTTATATTGAAGGCGGCCTTATTGGTCGCCTTTTTTTATAAAAATAATGGATAATGATTGTGAATAATAAAAAAGCAGGGGTGCTATTAGTTAACCTTGGAACACCAACAGCGCCAACGGCATCGGCAGTAAAAACGTTCTTGTCAGAATTTTTGCATGATAAACGCGTTGTCGATATGACTCGTTTTATTTGGTGTCCCTTGCTTCATGGTGTGATCCTTCCTATTCGAGCGCCTAAAGTAGCAAAGTTATACCAAAGTGTTTGGATGGATGAGGGCTCGCCTTTAATGGTTTATTCACAGCGCCAAATGAGAGCGTTGCAAGAACATCTTTCCATTCCTGTGGCGTTAGGAATGACTTATGGCCAACCGACGATTAAATCAGGAATTGAACAATTAGAGGAACAAGGATGTGAAGAAATCGTAATTCTACCTTTGTATCCCCAGTATTCCCGAACAACAACAGCAGCAGTATTTGATCAAATTGCTAAGCAATATAAAACCACACCGGTCTTACCTGATTTCTCACTGGTTCATAATTATCATGACCACCCACTTTACATAAAAGCCCTTGCTGATTCGATTAAACGATCGTGGGAAGAAAATGGAAAAGGGGACTACGTTTTATGTTCATATCATGGGATCCCGCAGCGCTTTGTCGATAATGGTGATATTTATGCAAAGCATTGTGAACGTACAACAGAATTACTAGCAAAAGAGTTAAATCTGACGTCAGAACAAATTGGTATGAGTTACCAATCTCGCTTTGGACGAGAAGCTTGGTTACAGCCATATACGTCAGAAACATTAACTGAATTGGCGCCAAAGGGCGTTGCATCTTTAGATATCATTAGCCCTGCGTTTTCTTCAGATTGTTTAGAGACATTAGAAGAGTTAGCAGAAGAGTGTAAAGAGATATTTATGGATGCTGGTGGTCAAAAATACACCTTTATTCCTTGCTTAAATGACGATCAATTACAT
This sequence comes from Aliivibrio wodanis, assembly GCF_052920805.1. NCBI lineage: Bacteria > Pseudomonadati > Pseudomonadota > Gammaproteobacteria > Vibrionales > Vibrionaceae > Aliivibrio > Aliivibrio wodanis. The sequence goes on along the minus strand of NZ_JBREXA010000002.1, from coordinate 1,446,787 downwards.
ATTGAAATGATGGCGGATATCGTTAATAAGAAGTTTTCTCAGTAATTCCGTCTGTTTTTTAGAAAAAAAGCATTTATAAGGGTTGAAAAGTACAACTCATTGCCCAATTTCTTATTAAAGATTATCTACGTGAGTAGTGAGCCTCGACATAGATGGGTCAGATCGCTACAATATCGCGTCTTATTTTGCCACTTGGCTAAATGCCGTGTTTTATTTAATAAAATACGCGATCTACTTATTATTCAAAATAAGCAGATAAAAGAAGATACCCAATTTGGTATCACGAATCATAGGGGTTACGGTTTCTATTTTACTAGGCCTGTAACACAAGGATGCGGCACGTATTTTTTGTCGCAAACTCAGAGAACCTGAGTCGATTTTGAGGTTTATATAAACATGCAAGTTACTGTTGAAACTAAAGAAGGCCTAGAGCGCGTTCTAACTATTACTGTACCAGCTGCAAACATTGAAGATGCTGTAAATGCAGAACTTCGTAACATCGCTAAAAATCGTCGCTTTGATGGCTTCCGTAAAGGTAAAGTGCCAATGAAGATGGTTGCTAAAATGTACGGTGCTGCAGTACGTAACGATAAAATGGGTGAAGTTATGCAACGTCACTTTATTGAAGCAATCGTTAAAGAAAAAATTAATCCAGCTGGCACACCAACATTTGCACCAGTAGAATTTGCTGCAGGTCAAGATCTTGTATTTACAGCATCATTTGAAATCTACCCAGAAGTTGAACTTCAAGGTCTAGACAAAGTTGTTGTTGAAAAACCACAAGTTGAAGTTAAAGACGAAGACGTAGCAGAAATGCTAGAAACACTACGTAAGCAACAGGCAACTTGGGCTGATGCTGACGTTGCTGCTGAAGATGGCACTCGCGCTACAATCAACTTCGTTGGTTCTATCGATGGTGAAGAATTTGAAGGCGGAAAAGCTGACAACTTCCCTCTAGAAATGGGCCAAGGTCGTATGATCCCTGGTTTTGAAGATGGTATCAAAGGTAAGAAAGCTGGCGACGAACTAACTATCGATGTTAACTTCCCAGAAGATTACCACGCAGAAAACCTAAAAGGTAAAGCTGCACAATTTGCTATTACAGTAGTTAAAGTTGAAGCTCGTGAACTTCCAGAAATGAACGATGAGTTCGTAACTAAGTTCGGCGCTGAAGGCGGTGTTGAAGGTCTTAAAGCTGAAGTTCGTAAGAACATGGAGCGTGAATTAGCTCAAGCAGTTAAAAACAAGATCAAAGAACAAGCAATTAACGGTCTAGTTGAGCAAAACGACATTGATGTTCCTTCTGCTCTTATCGATCAAGAAGTTCAAGTTTTACGTCAACAAGCTGTTCAACGTTTTGGCGGCAACGCTGAGACTGCTCCTGAACTTCCACGTGAATTGTTTGAAGAGCAAGCTAAACGTCGCGTAGTTGTTGGTCTTCTTCTTGGTGAAGTTATCAAGTCTGAAGAACTAAAAGCTGACGATGAAAAAGTGAAAGCACTTATCAACGAAATGGCTTCTGCTTACGAAGATCCAACTGAAGTTGTTGCTTATTACGAAGGTAACGAGCAAATGATGAACAACATGCGTAATGTTGCTCTAGAAGAACAAGCAGTTGAAGCAATTCTTGCTAAAGCACAAGTTTCTGATAAAGAAGTGCGCTTTAACGAACTAATGAATCAACAACCTGCTTAATTTCTAAATTAATTAAGTAGTTAGTTGACTTAGTTTCACAAGATCTGCTAATAATGGTCCGAATGAAGCGTCATTCGGACCATTTATTTTATAAGGGATACGGTTATGAGCTATCAAGAAAACAATGCAATGCCTTCTATTATGGATGCACTTGTTCCTATGGTTGTTGAGCAAACTTCACGTGGTGAGCGTTCGTATGATATTTATTCCCGTCTGTTAAAAGAGCGTGTTATCTTTTTAACAGGTCAAGTTGAAGATCACATGGCTAACCTAGTGGTTGCTCAGTTACTTTTCCTTGAGTCTGAAAACCCAGATAAGGATATCTTCCTATACATTAACTCTCCAGGTGGTTCAGTTACTGCAGGTATGTCTATTTATGACACAATGCAGTTTATCAAACCAAATGTGAGCACAGTATGTATGGGTCAAGCATGTTCTATGGGTGCCTTCTTACTTGCAGGTGGTGCACCAGGTAAACGTTATGTATTGCCTAACTCACGTGTGATGATCCACCAACCACTTGGCGGCTTCCAAGGTCAAGCATCAGATATTCAAATTCATGCACAAGAAATCTTAACGATTAAGAAGAAATTGAATACGTTACTTGCTGAGCATACAGGCCAGCCTCTAGAAGTGATCGAAAATGATACAGATCGTGATAATTTCATGGCAGCAGATGATGCAGTGAAATACGGTCTTGTAGATGCTGTGTTAAATAAACGTGACTAATTAATAAAAAAGCAGTAACGTTTACAGCAAAGAAGGTAAGTTAGTATAAACTTACAGCATAAAGGCAACGTTTAAGAGGTTAGCAAATGACAGACAAGCGTAAAGACGAAAATAGTGGAAAGTTACTATATTGCTCTTTTTGCGGAAAAAGCCAGCATGAAGTTCGTAAACTAATTGCAGGTCCTTCTGTTTATGTTTGTGATGAGTGCGTTGATTTATGTAACGACATTATTCGCGAAGAGCTAAAAGATAATACTCTGTCTCCAAAAGAGAGTAGTGAAGAGTTACCGACACCGCAAAATATTCGTGAGCATTTAGATGACTATGTTATCGGCCAAGAGCACGCGAAAAAAGTATTAGCGGTAGCGGTATACAACCACTACAAGCGTTTACGTAATGGCGATACTACAAAAGATGGCGTTGAATTAGGTAAGAGTAATATTCTACTTATCGGTCCAACAGGTAGTGGTAAAACATTACTTGCTGAAACGCTAGCTCGTTTCTTGGATGTTCCGTTTACTATGGCGGATGCAACCACACTAACAGAAGCAGGCTATGTAGGTGAAGATGTAGAAAACATCATTCAAAAGCTGCTACAGAAATGCGATTACGATCCAGCGAAAGCGGAACGTGGCATTGTATATATCGATGAAATTGATAAGATTTCTCGTAAGTCTGAAAACCCATCGATCACACGTGATGTGTCAGGTGAAGGCGTTCAGCAAGCACTATTGAAATTGATTGAAGGTACAATTGCATCAGTACCACCTCAAGGTGGTCGTAAGCACCCACAACAAGAGTTTTTACAAGTAGATACTTCTAAGATCTTATTTATCTGTGGTGGTGCGTTTGCAGGTTTAGATAAAGTAATCGAACAACGAGTTGCAACGGGAACTGGTATTGGCTTTGCTGCTGATGTTCGTTCTAAAGATGACAAAGCGACTGTCGGTGATTTATTGAAGCAAATTGAGCCGGAAGATTTAGTTAAATTTGGTCTGATCCCTGAGTTTATTGGTCGTTTACCAGTAACAACAACATTAACTGAATTAGACGAAGAAGCGTTGATTCAAATTCTAAGCAAGCCTAAAAATGCATTAACTAAGCAATATGCTGCGTTATTTGATTTAGAAGGCGCAGAGTTAGAATTCCGTGAAGATGCGTTGAGAGCGATTGCAAAAAAAGCAATGAACCGTAAAACAGGTGCTCGTGGTCTTCGTTCAATTTTAGAGGCGATATTATTAGATACTATGTATGAATTACCTTCAAAAGAAGGTGTATCTAAAGTAGTTATCGATGAATCTGTAATCAATGGCGAATCAGAACCACTATTGATGTTTGAAAATACAGAAACAAAAGCAATATCTGCTGAATAGCGTATTTAGCTAATAAACAGACAAAAAGGAGGCCTTGGCCTCCTTTTTTATTTTTAATTAGAAATAATGTTGAATCTTAGCGACTTGCCCCCATATTATCTCTAATAGTTACTGACGGAAAAGAGAGAATAATATGAACCTGGAGCGTTCCGAGCGCATTGAGATACCAGTTCTACCATTACGAGATGTAGTGGTATATCCGCATATGGTAATCCCATTATTTGTTGGCCGTGAAAAATCGATTCGTTGCTTAGAAGCAGCAATGGAACAGAATAAACAAGTCCTATTAGTGGCACAAAAAGAAGCCGCGAAAGAAGAACCACAACTGGATGACTTACATGCTGTTGGTACTATTGCGACTATTTTGCAACTACTGAAACTACCTGATGGTACAGTTAAAGTTTTAGTTGAAGGTCAGCAGCGAGCGAAAATTCATCAGTTTTTAGAAGCTGATTTCTTTACGGCGGATGCTGAGTTTTTACTTACACCTATTATTGATGATGCTGAACAAGAAGTGGTTATGCGCTCTGCAATTAACCAATTTGAAGGTTTCATTAAGCTAAATAAAAAAATCCCACCAGAAGTACTTACGTCACTGAATGGGATCGAAGACGCTGCACGTCTTGCTGACACCATTGCTGCTCATATGCCGTTGAAGTTGGTTGATAAGCAAGAAGTACTCGAATTAACGGATGTTATTGCTCGTTTAGAATTTTTAATGGGAATGATGGAGTCGGAAATTGATTTATTGCAAATCGAAAAACGTATCCGTGGCCGTGTTAAAAAGCAAATGGAAAAGAGCCAGCGTGAATACTATTTGAATGAGCAAATGAAAGCTATTCAAAAAGAGCTTGGCGACTTAGACGATGCACCTGATGAATTTGAAGCACTGCAGAAAAAAATTGCAGACGCTAAAATGCCAAAAGAAGCCCAAGAAAAAGCAGAGCAAGAGCTACAGAAGCTGAAGATGATGTCTCCGATGTCAGCAGAAGCAACAGTAGTGCGTAGCTACATTGATTGTATGGTTGCTGTGCCTTGGTTTAAACGTTCTAAGGTGAAGAAAGACTTAGCTAAAGCTGAAGAGATATTAAACTCTGATCATTATGGCTTAGAACGCGTTAAAGAGCGCATTCTTGAGTATTTAGCAGTTCAGAGTCGAGTGACTAAGCTTAAAGGCCCAATTCTATGTTTGGTTGGTCCTCCTGGTGTTGGTAAAACGTCTCTTGGTCAATCTATTGCTAAAGCAACTGGCCGTAAGTATACACGTATGGCACTGGGCGGTGTTCGTGATGAGGCGGAGATCCGCGGCCATAGACGTACTTATATTGGTTCTTTACCGGGTAAACTAATTCAAAAGCTATCAAAAGTTGAAGTGAAAAACCCACTTTTCCTATTAGATGAAATTGATAAGATGTCATCTGATATGCGTGGTGATCCAGCATCAGCGCTTCTTGAAGTCTTAGACCCTGAGCAAAATAATAAATTTAGCGATCATTATTTAGAAGTTGATTACGATCTTTCTGATGTTATGTTTGTTGCAACGTCAAATTCAATGAATATTCCAGGCCCATTATTGGACCGTATGGAAGTAATTCGTCTGTCTGGTTATACCGAAGACGAAAAGCTAAATATTGCAAAAAGTCATTTGTTGAATAAACAAATTAAACGTAATGGCTTAAAAGCACATGAGATCGAAATTGATGACTCAGCCATTATGGGTATCATTCGTTACTACACTCGTGAAGCTGGCGTACGTAGTTTAGAGCGTGAAATTTCTAAACTTTGCCGTAAAGCGGTAAAACAAATCTTATTGGATAAAACCATTAAGAAAGTCACAATAAATCAAGAGAATTTAAAAGATTTCTTAGGTGTTCAACGTTGTGATTATGGTAAAGCGGATGATGAAGATCGCATCGGTCAAGTCGTTGGTTTAGCTTGGACTGAAGTGGGCGGTGATCTACTGACAATTGAAGCTGAATCTATGATTGGTAAAGGCAAGTTGGCTTACACTGGCTCACTTGGTGATGTCATGAAAGAGTCGATTCAAGCTGCAATGACAGTAGTTCGTACTCGTGCTGAAAAATTAGGTATTAATCCTGATTTTTATGAAAAGCGTGATATTCATGTTCACGTACCTGAAGGTGCAACCCCAAAAGATGGTCCAAGTGCAGGTATTGGTATGTGTACCGCATTAGTGTCAAGCCTGACTGGTAACCCTGTACGCTCTGATGTAGCTATGACGGGTGAGATAACGCTTCGTGGTGAAGTACTTCCTATTGGTGGCTTGAAAGAAAAATTACTTGCAGCACATCGTGGTGGCATTAAAACTGTCATTATTCCTAAGGATAATGAACGTGATTTAGAAGAGATCCCTGCGAATGTAATTGCTGATTTAGCCGTTCATCCAGTGAAGTGGATTGATGAAGTATTAACCTTAGCGCTTAAGAATAATCCACAAGGCTTTAGTACTGAAGCTTCTAAATAGTGATGTGTAGCAGAAAAACGTTGATATAACAGGGCTGACAGGCTAAAAGAGCTTGTCAGCTTATATTGATGTAGCTAAGTTAGCCTACATTACTGTGATAGCTACTTCGCAGAACAGGATTAAATATGGAATTTCATTCATATAATTGAATGAATAATTTAAAGGGGAATACCGTGAATAAATCTCAATTAGTTGATCAAATCTCTGAAAGTGCAGACATCTCAAAAGCAGCTGCAGGTCGCGCTCTAGATGCTTTAGTTGAAACAGTAACAGAGACACTAAAAAGTGGTGATCAAGTTGCACTTGTTGGCTTTGGTTCATTTGTTGTTCGTGAAAGAGCTGCACGTACTGGTCGTAATCCTAAAACGGGTGAAGCGATTGAGATTTCTGCTGCAAAAGTACCAGCATTTAAAGCAGGTAAAGCATTAAAAGATGCGTGTAACTAATCGAAAGATAGATAAAACTCTACACAAGCTAGCATAAGGCTAGTAGACTAGAGCTATGAGTCATAGGCGCATCCATGATGCGCTTTTTTATTGTTAAATTTTTCTTTTGTTGAACTATTTTTAATTGTCACTATCAATAGAAATGACAACATTTTCTTAGGAATAAATTATTCCACTCGGTGATTAGGAGTTAATACATATTATGATGGATCGAATTAGAGAGGGCTCTACAGGCCCCGTAGTTAAGATCATTCTCGGTCTAATTATTTTCTCATTTGTATTTGCAGGTGTAGGCAGTTATTTAGTCAACGGAAGTCAACCATTAGCAGCAAAAGTTGGCGAACGTGAAATAACTCGAAATGACTTTGAGCAAGTTTACCAAAATGAGCGAAATCGTATGCAATCACAATTAGGTGAGTATTTTGCTACATTGCTTGGTGATCCAGCTTATGTTGAACAGTTCCGTAAATCTGTGCTAGATCGTATGGTTAATGATGCATTATTAGATAATCAAGCTCAAGATTTAGGATTGAGAGTTGGTGATAAACAAATTCGCCAAGCTATTCTTATCTATGCCTCAATTCCAAAAAGACGGTAAATTTGATGAAGAGATTTATAATATTTCACTTCGTCGTGCTGGTTATACATCAGATAGTTTTGCTGAATATTTACGTCAAGATTTAGTTCGAAACCAGCTTATGATTGCTCTTGAATCAACGGAGTTTACTCTAAGTAATGAAGTTCAAGCTCAAGGCACTTTAGAAGCCCAACAACGTGAAATTCGTACTATTACCCTGAATACTAACGAGTTTGCTAAAACAGCAACAGTTACAGATGAAGAAGTTTCCGAATACTACAATGCGAATAAGCAGCAGTTTATTCGTCCTGAGCAAGTTAAAGTGGCTTACATTGAATTATCTGGGGATTCACTTAAAGCACAAGCTCCGATTACAGAGCAAGAAGTGACTGAGTATTACCAAGAAAATCAAGATAAGTATTCAACGCAAGAAAAACGAGAAGTTAGTCATATCCTTATCAAAGGTGATGAAGCTGACGCACAGATTGTTCCTTGCTCGTTTAGAAGCCGGTGAAGATTTTGCTACTGTAGCAAAAGAAGACTCACAAGATATTCCAACCGCAAAAGAAGGTGGCTCTTTAGGTTGGATTGAACGTGGTGTTATTGATCCTGAGTTTGAAGATGCTACTTTCCAACTGGTTAATATCGGCGATCATTCAGGCTTAGTTAAATCTGCATTTGGTTACCACATTATTCAACTTGATGGTATTGAAGCTCCAAAAACAAAGCCTCTTGAGGAAGTAAGTTCTGAGATTAAATCTTTCTTAGTGGATGAACATGCCGCTGATGAGTTTTATAGCTTACAAACAGAGCTTGCAGAAAAAGCGTTTGAATCACCCGATTCTCTAGATGATGCCGCTGAAGTTGTTAATGCAAAAATTACGACTTCGGATTTTTTCTCTCAAGCTGATGCACCTGAGGTACTAGCAAATAGTGCTGTACTACAAGCGATTTACAGCCCAGAAGTAAAAGAAGATGGTTTGAATTCAGATGTTATCGAAATAGCACCAGAACATATTCTTGTTGTTCGTGTAGAAGATGTTCGTGATGAAATGGTATTACCTTTAGATGACGTTAAAGAGGCTGTGATAGCTCGTTTATCTCAATCAAAGGGTGAGCAGAAAGCATTAGAATTAGCTCAAGGTACAATTACAGCTTTAAATGCTGATGACATGAGTTTCTTAAGTGATAATGGATTAAGCTTTACTGAAGCAAGAGTTATTACTCGAGCTGATGAATTAGCAAGTGATGTATATCGTTTGCAAAAACCAGAGCAAGATAAACCAACTTATGCTCAAATAGCAGATCGCCAAGGCAATCAAGTTATTGTTGCATTTGATAGTGTTTTAGAACTAAGTAATAGTGCAATGGCAGAGCAAGTGTCAACACGTCTACTTAGAACTCAAACTCAGCAAGATTTATCTGCAACATTAAGCACTCTAAAAGCAAGCTCTGAGATTAGTTATCCTTTACTAGAGCAGTAATCAATTTATTTGTAATTGATATATAAGATAGACGGGCTCCTATATGGAGCCCGTCGTGTTTTTATCAAAAGGAGAAATCCATTAATAGGATTTCTCTTTAAGTTTATTTATTCTCTTTTTGATGGCTGATAGAGATTGTAGTTCTGAAGTATCAAATATCATCATATTGATAAATAATAAACAAGGAATGATAATGGCACATTTAAAAACATTAATTGGTACACTTTTTCTTACAATGGCTTTATTTTCTACCAGCTTTGTTCATGCTAAAGATGAGAAAGTTAGTAAGCATGAAGGAATTGATATTACGGTTAATATTAATAATGCGGGTATTGAAGAGCTTGAAACCTTACTGGTTGGAATCGGTAGCTCAAAAGCAAAAGCGATTGTTGATTATCGTAATACAAATGGAAAGTTTGTTTCTATTGATGACCTATCCAATGTTAAAGGGATAGGGGATAGGTTGCTTGAAAAGAATCGAAATAGAATTGAGTTATAGCTGATATAATAAAGGCAACCTTAGCTAAGGTTGCCTTTTATTTATTTTAGTTAATTGATACTAATTTCAATAATCATCTATTATCAATTAAATCATATAATTAATAGCATTTTTAACTATGGAGTATTGGTCTTAATGTGCCTTTTCTGCACCGTGCATCCAATGAATAAGAGTACCTGATATTATTAGTAATAATACACCTGAAAGAGTTGCAGTAATGGCAATACCTGCAAATATATCTAATGCACCAAGACTTTCTACGTGTGACCCTACTAAACCTGCAATATAGTTTGAAATTGCGTTGAAACCAAACCATGTCCCCATCATTAGAGAAGCTAAACGAAGAGGCGCAAGTTTAGTTACTAGTGATAAACCGATTGGTGATAAACATAACTCACCTAGGGTATGGAAAAAATAAGCCCCAATTAGCCAATACATTGATGTTTTAATCGTTAAGTCACCACCTTGCTCTAGTACTGCTCCTACCATACAGACAAAACCAATTGCTAAGAAGAATAGAGCCATTGCAAATTTAACTGGTGAGCTAGGTTCTTTAGGTCCTAATTTAACCCATAACATAGCAATGAGAGGAGCAAATACAATAATGAAAAATGGGTTTAATGATTGGAACCATGCAGCAGGTACTTCAAAAGAACCGATCATTCGGTCAGTATATTGTTGAGAGTAAACATTCATTAGTCCACCAGCTTGTTCAAAACCGGCCCAAAAGACAATAACAAATAACCCCATGATCATAACCACTTTTAAGCGGTCTATTTCCTGCTTGGTGAAGGCTGTGTTTGATTTTCCTTCAGCCTCTGCATTTTCTCTTGCAATATGAGCAGCAGGTCGAACTCCTATATCACCTAAGAATCGTTGAGCAAAAAGGCTTTGAATGATTAAGCTAATGATCATCCCAATACCAGCAACTAAGAAGCCCGCTTTCCAGCCCCAAACACCAGTTACTGAACCTGAGACAACCCCCGCTAATAATGAACCTAAATTAATTCCCATGTAGAAAATGGTAAATGCACCATCACGACGATGATCGCCATCTTGATATAAGTCACCAACCATAGTAGATACATTTGGTTTAAATAAACCATTACCAGCAATCAGAAAACCAAGTCCTGTATAGAATAGAGTTTCAACTGAAAAAGGAAGAACATCTAGGGGTAATGCTAAAACGAATTGGCCTACGACCATTAAGGCTCCCCCAATAAGAAGGGATTTACGTTGACCTAAGTAATTATCAGCTAACCAACCCCCAATGAGAGGGGTAATGTACATTAAAGCGGTATAAGTGCCGTATAAGCTTAAGGCATCTTTTACAGTCCAGCCTAAGCCACCATTAATCGTTCTGTCTGTTAAATATAAAACGAGAATTGCTCTCATTGCATAATAAGAGAAGCGCTCCCATAACTCAGTACCAAAAAGTAAGAACAGCCCTTTAGGGTGCCCCATAATTAATTTGTTGTTGTTTGACATAATTCACTCATTTTTAATGAAATTTTAATATTTTTCATTGGTAAATTTATACTCTTCGAATGTAACATCTGCAATGATGTACAATTTTATGTGATTTGATTAACAAATTAACTAGCTGAAATATTTAGAAATAATTAAATTGTATACTTTTTTAATATGTTGTTTTTTAGTTTTATTATGGGTTTTTATTTCGATAATTTACTTTAACATTTATAACAAAGAGGAAAGCTTAGAGATAACTCCCTAATTATATTTTTGCCACTAATTGCATGTTATGATCTTCTAACGGTTAGTTAGGTATAAAAATAATGAAAGAGTGGTATCTACTCTACTGTAAGCGTGGAGAGCAGCAGAGAGCAAAACAACATTTAGAAAATCAACAGGTCGAATGTTTTTATCCAGAAGTTGAAATAGAAAAAATAATTCGAGGAAAGAGAACCTTAGTAAAAGAACCTTTATTTCCTTGTTATATATTTGTTCGATTTGATTTTAAGATCGGACCTTCTTTTACTACAGTAAGGTCAACTCGTGGAGTTAGCGACTTCATTCGTTTTGGGTCTCAACCAAAAGTACTTCAAGGCGATCTGATTTATTCTTTAAAGATGATTTATGAAAGTGATAGCAAAGAAGCTATTGAATGCTTGCCAGAATCTGGACAAAAAATAGGAATTAAGGAAGGCCCCTATTCTGGGGTTAAGGCTATTTATAAGGAAGCTGATGGGGAACAACGTTCAATTCTATTGATAACACTAATCAATCAAGAAGTGGAAATTAATATTGATAATAATATTATTGAATACTGACTTGTCATTTAAGTATCTCGCAAAGCACTGCTTGTTCTGAGGTTTACTTTGCTCTAAGTTTTTTTGCATAATAAATAGACCATTTAATTAATGGCAATGGTATAAATTGAATCTTCCATTGATTAGATCGTTAAAAAGCGCCTTTCGGCGCTTTTTAAGAATTAAATAACAAATATTAGTTAATCATAGGCTTCATTATGAACGGCTTGTACAGCTCGACCTGATGGATCAACACAGTTTTGGAATGATTCATCCCACTCAATTGCTTTTGCTGAAGAACACGCTACAGAAGGGCCTCCAGGAACACATTTAGCGGCATCTTCAAGAGGAAATAGCTCTTCAAAAATTTCACGATATACATAACCTTCTTTTGTTACCGGCGTATTGTAAGGGAAGCGGAATTTAGCTGATTCCATTTGTTGATCTGTTACTTTCGCTTCAGCCGTTTCTCGTAAGGTATCAATCCAGCTATAACCTACACCATCTGAGAATTGCTCTTTTTGTCTCCAAGCAATCGCTGGTGGTAAATCATCTTCAAAACATTCACGAAGAATGTGTTTTTCCATTTTACCGTTGCCACACATTTTATCTTGTGGGTTTAAGCGCATAGCAATATCGATAAACTCTTTATCTAGGAAAGGTACACGGCCTTCAACACCCCAAGCAGCAAGTGATTTGTTAGCACGAGCACAATCAAACATGTTTAGAGCAAGTAACTTACGAACCGTTTCTTCATGAAATTCTTTTTTGTTTGGTGCTTTATGGAAGTATAGGTAACCGCCAAATATTTCATCAGCGCCTTCACCAGAAAGGACCATTTTAATGCCCATCGCTTTGATCTTACGACCCAATAAGTACATTGGTGTAGAAGCACGAATAGTGGTTACGTCATAAGTCTCGATGTGATAAATAACATCACGGATAGCATCAAGACCTTCTTGAATCGTATAAGTCATTTCATGATGGACAGTGCCTATTTGGTCTGCAACTTCTCGAGCGGCTTTTAGATCAGGGGCACCTTCTAATCCTACTGCAAATGAATGAAGCTGAGGCCACCATGCTTGGGATTCTTCGTTATCTTCAATACGCATAGCAGCAAATTTCTTAGCAACCGCTGAGGTAATTGATGAATCAAGTCCACCAGATAAAAGTACGCCATAAGGAACATCAGTCATCAATTGACGTTTAACCGCGTCTTCTAATGCTTGTTTAAGTTCTTCTTTACTTGTCGGATTATCTTTAACTGCATCATATTCCATCCAGTCACGCACATAATAACGTGTTGGCTCTGCATCTTTTGATGAGTAGAAGTGGCCAGGAGGAAATTCGCTGATTGATTTGCAAACTGGAACCAAAGCTTTCATTTCAGAGGCAACATAATAGTTACCATGCTCGTCATACCCGTGATACATAGGAATAATACCGATATGATCACGACCTACTAGATATTCATCTTTTTCTTCATCATAAAGAACAAATGCAAAAATACCGTTTAAGTCTTCTAATAAGTCAGCCCCTTTCTCGCGATACAGAGCTAAAATAACTTCACAATCAGAGTCTGTTTGGAAAGCGTAATCGTCTGAGTATTTTTCGCGTAATTCTTTATGGTTATAAATTTCACCATTAACAGCTAAGATGTGTTTATTATCTTCGCTATAAAGAGGTTGAGCGCCACTGTTAACACCCACAATAGCCAGACGTTCATGCGCTAAAATTGCTTTATCTGATGAGTAAATACCAGACCAATCAGGGCCACGATGACGAAGTTTCTTTGACATTTCAAGTGCGCTTGTACGAAGTGGTGCAGGATCAGTCTTTATATCTAGTATTCCAAAAATTGAGCACATAAGTTCCCTCTAATCTCTTCTTAATTTTTATCATAAATTATTGTCTTAACTACAATTTGCCACGATCGCTAAAAAAAGCAACCAAGAAATACAAATAAAATTACAAATAGGCAACCTAATTGGAAAATATTTAATATTTTTGCCATTTTGGTTATGAATCTTTAGTTACAGGAGTTTTTTTGAACAAAAAGAATGAAAACTGAGGGAATATAAATGAAAAATCAGATTAGACTTTAATTAAGTTCTAATCTGATTTCGGTAGAAGAGTGTCATTAACCAAAGAATTAATACTTCATATATTCTTTTTGTTGATTAAATTGTGGATTCAATTGTTCGCTTACATGTCGTGCAAAACCACTACCAGCTTCATGATAAATATTAAATGCTGCATCTACACCTTGTTCAAGTAATCCATCAATTTGATCATTATAAGCTGCAATTGCAGCGGTTTGCCCTTGATAATTGCGTGATTGGAGTTGCTCTAAGGCAAACTGGTTACCTTGATGGTTTGGCATTGCCAATAAAACTAGCTTTACATGAGAGGTTGATAGAATACGTTCCCAAAAATCGGGGTCGGTGGCATCACCTGAAATAACATTTCGACCTAAATCTTGATGATGTTTTGCTGACTCTTCACGTAGTTCGATACCTAAAATTATATCGCCATACTTTTCTTTTAATTCATCATAAGCACCACTACCTATGCGACCCATACCAAGGATCAATATTTGAGCTCGTCCAGGGTTAATTAATTTATCCATTGGGTTTAAACGCTCTGCAGTATGTTCTTTTAACCAATGACGAGAGCGTTGATAAATGGTATGGCCAAAATTATTTAACGGAGCTGAGATAATAAAGGAAATCGAAACAGCAATGGCGATGGCGACTAAAGTATCAGCAGGTAGCCAGCCCATCTTAAATGCTAACCCCCCAACAATTAACCCAAACTCACTATAATTAAACAGAGTGAGGGAGGCGAGAAGAGAAGTTCGTACACGGAACTTGAATTTATTAATAATAATAAAATATAAAAGCCCTTTAATTGGCAGTAAGAGAATAAGTATAAGAGCTAAGCCTAAGCCTGATAGAGTTGGGGCTGCTGATAATCCTATATTTAAGAAAAAACAAATTAGCAATATTTCTTTTAAATTGAAAAGAGATTTGGATAACTCAGAGGCTTTGGAGTGACTCGCTAATAGCATCCCTAAAATAAGAGCCCCAAGATCTGGCTTCATTCCTACTAATTCAAAGGTTCCTGCTCCTGCTACAAGCGCTAAAAATATACCATAAAGCACCAGCATTTCGCCGTGGCCTGCCCAGTCTAATAATTTGAAAAATAAAGGTCTAAAGAATGGTAGGGCAAATAAAGCTAATGCAGTGATTTCAGGGATCTTTCCTGTTGATACAGTTAAAAATACAACAGCAAAGATATCTTGCATAACAAGAATACCAATAGCTAACGTACCGTATGTAGCGTTCATTTCTCCTTTTTCTTGTAATGCTTTTACTGCAAAGACTGTACTAGAAAAAGAGAGAGCAAAGCCAAATAAGACAAGTTGCGTTATGTCTATATCTGCAAGCATTGTGATCCCAAGATATTTGAGACCAAGAAGCGCAAAGGTAAAAAACAGCGTTGAGAATAAGTTATGTAACGTAGCACCTAACCAAATTTCTTTAGCAAGTAGAGTTTTTACATCTAACTTTAAACCGATAGAGAAGAGAAGAAGGGTAACACCAAGATCAGCAAAGGTAGATAAAGCATCATTAGATTGGAAACCAAGGGCATGTAAACCAAACCCAGCGAGTAAAAAACCGACTAATGGTGGTAAATTTATTTTTAATGCAATAAAACCCATCACAAACGCTGCAATGATAAAGAGTAACTCCATATACTGTACTTCCCTGAAAGTAATCAAAAAAAAGAGCTGCAAAAGCAGCCCTTAGGATAACACGTTGAAACTTAATCGTGATTATTCATCAAGTAATTTTTGTAACAATACGCCATTAAGCATTGCTCGTTTAACCATAGAGAACGCACCAATGGTTGGTTGATCATGAAGCTCTGAAGCTACAATAGGAAGATCTTTATGGAAAGCCGTTAATGATTGATTTTTAATACAATTACGAATAGCTGCAAATAGGATTTTATCAGATTGAGTTATTGCTCCTGAGATAATAATCTTTTGAGGATTAAACAAGTTAATTGTCATTGCAATGGCTTTACCAAGTTGATTACCAACACGTAGTAATGTCTGCGTTGCTAATTCATCTCCATGGTTTGCGGCGTGACAAATATCAGCCATACAAATATCATTTACTTTAGAAAGGCTAGAAGGGTAGCCCTGTTGCAGTAAGCTATTCACTCTCGCGATAATCGCAGGGTTAGCAGCAACTGTTTCTAAGCAACCAAAGTTCCCACATTGGCATTTATCCCCAATAGGATCTATTTGGATATGACCAATTTCACCTACATTGCGGTTATGACCAAGAAAAACTTTGCCATTAACAATAATACCAGCACCAGTACCACGGTGAACGCTAACTAAAATAGAATCATAACAATCTTTTGATGCACCAAAGTAATGCTCAGCAAGAGCTAAACCTCGAACGTCGTTACCGACAAAACATTGTGTATTAAAGGTTTCTTTAATTACATCTGCTAATGCTAGTTTATCGATATCAGTATTTGGCATATATTCAACAACCCCAGTTTCAGGGTTTACTAAACCTGGGAGGGTAATGCCAATTGCAATTAGTTGCTTAATGGTATCTTTATTTCGAGTAATGAAAAGTTGAATTAATTGACTTAATCCATCCAATAATTCTTGTTGATGAGAATAATTGAACTCGTGATACTCAGAAGCTAATTCTTTTGTGGAAAGATCAAAAAGGCTTAATTGGATATAATCTCTGCCTAATCGAACTGCAATAGAGTGAAAAGGATCCGTTTCAGTAGTCAAGGATATTGCTCTTCGACCACCAGTTGATGCTTGTTGCGCGACTTCTTTTATTAAGCCGCGCTCTAACAATTGACGGGTTATTTTGGTAACACTTGCCGGGGCAAGCTGACTAACATCGGCGATTTGAATTCGAGAAATCGGTCCTTTTTGGTCGATTAAACGATAAACAGCCGCACTGTTTAACTGTTTTACTAGATCTACATTACCAATTTGTCCGTCAGTCATATTAACTTTGCTCGTATTGTCCGTTAACAACAGTCGCTTTTACATTGAAGTCACGATCAAAAATAGCAAGGTTAGCTACCATGCCTTTCTTAATACGGCCAAGTTTGTTATCTACACCCATTGCTTGAGCAGGATATAGCGTAGCCATACGTAGTGCTTCGTCTAAAGCGATTCCAACGTGCTCAACTGTATTCTGAACTGCTTCAATCATAGTCAGAGCTGAGCCGCCTAATGTGCCATTTTCATCAACACATTTACCATCCTTGTAATATACTTTCTTACCAACAAAAATAAAGTATTCCATGTCAGCACCTGCAGGAGCTGTGGCATCGGTCACTAATACTAGCTTTTCTTTCTTTATTTTATGCGCAATACGGATGTTTGCGTAGTCAACGTGGAAGCCATCAGCAATGATGCCAGCATAGACATCTGGAGTATCGTAGATAGCACCAACAACACCTGGTTCACGGCCAACCATAGGTGTCATAGCGTTAAACAGGTGAGTAGCAAAAGTGATACCTGATTCAAAACCTTGGCGAGCTTCAGCATAAGTTGCGTTAGTGTGGCCGATAGATACAACAATTCCTGCTTTGTATAGGCGTTCAATGTGCTCTGGATCATTTAGTTCTGGAGCGAGTGTTACTTTAGCAATTAAATCAGCGTTATCACACATCAGTTGAATCATATCTGAATCAGAGTTACGGATATGATCAACACTGTGAATGCCTTTTTTCATCACATTTAAGTATGGGCCTTCAAGATGTAGACCTAGTGATTGGTTTTGGTATTTGTTGTGGTATTCACGAGCAGCTTCGATTGAAGCGCGCATATCTTCATCAGAAGAGGTGATTAACGTAGGCAAGAAGCTAGTACAACCAGACTTAAGGTTAGCTTCATGCATGATTTGCATTGTTTCTGCTGTGATTTCATCATTCAGCATCACGCCACCACAACCATTTAATTGTAGGTCAATAAAGCCTGGACTTAAGATTGCACCTTTTAAATCTTTTAATTCAATATCTTGAGGTAATTCAGAGTTAGGGCAGATAGTGCCAATTTCTGCTCCATTTATGATGACTGAATGATCCACAAGAACATCGGTACCAGTATAAACCTTACAGTTAGTTAGCGCATACATAGATTGAATCCTTTAATTATAATTTATAGTACAAAAAAATATTAATTTTTTGTTGAAATTTTTAAGCAAGTGAAAATAGAACTGCTTACTGAGCGGTACACTCAATTATTTAAATGTTTCGTTCAGTAATGACAAATTTAGGTGATGCATTCACCAAATATTATTCCTGATGCTCTATTCTTTCGAATGATAAAATAAGTTTTATGATCTCGCTAGCAAAAACCCCTAAATATTGCCTCTGCAGGTGATAATGATCACAATTACCTCGCTTTTAATTTGCGGGGCGAAATTAATCCCTTACACTTGGCCTAGTTAATAACGAGTAGCGAAATAAGTTTTTAGTGAACGAAATTACGTTATTCAAAAAAATCTAAAATCCTTATAGGGGGAATCTAAAGGTGAATATTTTAGGATATTTTCAAAAAGTAGGTAAAGCACTGATGGTACCAGTTGCTACACTACCTGCAGCAGCAATTTTAATGGGTATTGGTTACTGGATTGACCCAGTGGCTTGGGGCGGCAACAATGCACTAGCAGCGTTTTTAATTAAAGCTGGTGCGGCTATCATCGATAACATGTCAGTACTGTTCGCAGTTGGTGTTGCTTATGGTATGTCTAAAGATAAAGATGGTGCAGCAGCACTTTCTGGTTTTGTTGGTTTCCTTGTTGTAACAACACTTCTTGCACCTGGTGCAGTCGCTCAAATTCAAGGTATTGACCCTTCTGCAGTTCCTGCTGCATTTGGTAAAATCAATAACCAATTTGTTGGTATCCTAGTTGGTATCGTATCTGCTGAGATCTACAACCGTTTCTCTGCTGTTGAACTGCATAAAGCTCTTGCATTCTTCTCAGGTAAGCGTCTTGTACCTATCTTAACTTCTTTTGCAGGTATCTTAATTGCATTCGTACTAATGTACGTATGGCCTGCAATCTACGGTGGCCTTGTACATTTTGGTGAATCGATCCAAGGTATGGGTTCTGCGGGTGCTGGTATCTATGCATTCTTTAACCGTCTACTTATCCCTGTAGGTCTTCACCATGCACTTAACTCAGTGTTCTGGTTCGACGTTGCTGGTATTAACGACATCCCTAACTTCCTAGGTGGCGCTAAGTCTATCGCTGAAGGTACTGCAACTGTAGGTGTTACAGGTATGTACCAAGCTGGTTTCTTCCCAATCATGATGTTTGGTCTACCAGGTGCAGCACTAGCTATCTACCACACAGCTAAAGTTGAGAACAAAGAAAAAGTAGCATCAATCATGATTGCCGCAGGTTTCGCATCGTTCTTCACTGGTGTTACTGAACCACTTGAATTCTCATTCATGTTCCTTGCTCCTGCACTATACGTAGTTCACGCAGCATTAACAGGTATCTCAGTATTCATCGCAGCTTCAATGCAGTGGATTGCAGGTTTCGGTTTCTCAGCAGGTCTAGTAGATATGGTTCTTTCTACTCGTAACCCACTAGCTGTTAACTGGTACATGCTAATTATCCAAGGTATCGTATTCTTCGCAATCTACTACTTCATCTTCCGTGCTGTAATCGTTAAGTTCAATCTTAAGACTCCAGGCCGTGAAGACGACGATGAAGAAGAAAGTTCAGTTCGTGGTTCTAAAGAAACTGGTGAACTAGCTAAGCAATACCTTAAAGCTCTAGGTGGTCACGATAACCTAGAAAACATTGATGCTTGTATTACTCGTCTACGCTTAACTCTTAAAGACACTAGCGTAATCAGCGAGAAGCAACTGAAAGCACTAGGTGCAATGGGTGTAGTGAAACTTGGTTCAAACAATGTTCAAGTTATCCTTGGTCCTCTTGCTGAAATCGTAGCTGGCGAAATGAAAAAAATCCCAGCTTCTGAAGACCTAACAGCAGTTGCATTACCATAATTATTGAGTAAATTAACTCAAATGACTAAGCCGCTCTCTTTAGAGCGGCTTTTTTTATGTAAATAAAGCAACTATTTGATTCTATATATTGAGTATTGGCGCATAATTGTGGATCATAGGGCTATATGAACAATCTGTTCTTTTTGCAATTACTAATACCAATGAGGTGCTTTAGATGAGTGAAACTGAAACTCGTCCTACCAACTTTATCCGTCAAATTATTGATGAAGACCTAAAGTCAGGTAAACATTCCAGTGTCCATACTCGTTTCCCGCCAGAGCCGAACGGTTATCTGCATATCGG
The DNA here is from genome assembly GCF_052920805.1 of Aliivibrio wodanis. Classification (NCBI taxonomy): domain Bacteria; kingdom Pseudomonadati; phylum Pseudomonadota; class Gammaproteobacteria; order Vibrionales; family Vibrionaceae; genus Aliivibrio; species Aliivibrio wodanis. The sequence continues at coordinate 1,426,846 of NZ_JBREXA010000002.1, read as the reverse complement.
ACACGCAAAATCTATCTGTTTAAACTTTGGTATTGCTCAAGATTACCAGGGACAGTGTAATCTACGTTTTGATGATACTAACCCTGAAAAAGAAGACATTGAATACGTTGAGTCGATCAAAAATGATGTTAAATGGTTAGGCTTTGATTGGAGTGGTGATATTCATTATTCTTCAAACTACTTTGATAAACTGTATGGTTACGCTGTAGAGCTAATTGAAAAAGGCCTAGCTTATGTTGATGAGTTAACGTCTGAACAAATGCGTGAGTACCGTGGTTCACTTAAAGAGCCAGGTAAAAACAGCCCATACCGTGATCGTAGTGTGGAAGATAACCTTGCTCTATTTGAGCAAATGCGTGATGGTAAATTTAAAGAAGGAACGATCTGTTTACGTGCAAAGATCGATATGGCTTCTTCTTTTATCGTAATGCGCGATCCAGTAATTTATCGTATTCGCTTCGCAACTCATCATCAAACAGGTGATAAGTGGTGTATCTATCCAATGTACGATTTTACTCATTGTATTTCGGATGCACTTGAAGGCATTACACACTCAATTTGTACATTAGAATTTCAAGATAACCGTCGTTTATACGATTGGGTCTTAGAAAATATTACGATTGATTGCCAACCACATCAGTATGAGTTTAGCCGTCTAAACTTAGAATACACGATCATGTCTAAGCGTAAGCTAAATGAACTAGTGACTGAAAAATTAGTAAATGGTTGGGACGATCCACGTATGCCTACTGTTTCTGGTTTACGTCGTCGTGGTTTTACAGCAGCATCTATTCGTGAATTCTGTAAGCGTATTGGTGTAACTAAGCAAGAAAATATGATCGAATTTGGTTCACTAGAATCTTGTATTCGTGATGACTTGAATGAAAATGCACCTCGTGCAATGGCAGTTCTTGAGCCTGTTAAAATCGTAATTGAAAACTACGAAGAAGGTAAAGTTGAGACACTTAGCGTTGCTAATCATCCTAACAAACCTGAAATGGGCAAGCGTGATGTACCATTCACTCGTGAAGTGTACATTGAGCAAGATGATTTCCGTGAAGAAGCAAATAAAAAATATAAACGTTTGGTTCTTGGTAAAGAAGTTCGTCTACGTGGTGCTTATGTTATTCAAGCTAACCGCATTGAAAAAGACGAAGCTGGTAACATTACCACTATCTTCTGTAGCTATGATGCAGAAACTCTAGGTAAAAACCCAGCAGATGGTCGTAAAGTGAAGGGCGTTATTCATTGGGTATCAGCAGAGAAAGCCATTCCTGCTGAGATCCGTTTATACGATCGTTTATTCAACGTGCCAAACCCTGCAGTTCTGGAAGATTTCTCAGAAAGCATTAATCCAGAGTCATTGATTACTAAGAATGGTTTTGTAGAACTAAGCTTAGCAACAGCAGAAGCAGAAGCTGGCTATCAGTTTGAGCGTACTGGTTACTTCTGTATTGATAATAAAGACTCTACACCAGAGGCTCTTGTTTTCAACCGTACAGTAGGCTTACGTGATACTTGGGAAGGTTAACCTTAACTAAGTAACAAATAATAAAAAACCAGCAGAAATGCTGGTTTTTTTATGACTATGATTTTCTAAAGTGGACGATTAACCTTTATGAGCTTCGTTATTATCAACGCAGTCACCAGTAATACAGTGGCCGTATAGATATAAACTGTGGTTCGTTAGTCGTACATTATATTTTTGAGCAATTTCTGTTTGACGATCTTCAATGATATCATCAGAGAATTCGATCACTTTACCGCAATCTAAGCAAACTAAATGGTCATGGTGATGCTGAGTTGCTAATTCAAATACAGATTTTCCGCCTTCAAAGTGATGACGAGTCACAATACCTGCATCATCAAATTGGTTTAATACGCGATATACAGTAGCAAGACCAATCTCTTCGCCAATATCTATTAATTTTTTATATAAATCTTCTGCACTGATGTGTTGGCAATCTGGTTGTTGAAGCACTTCTAAAATCTTCAGGCGTGGAAGAGTAACCTTTAAACCGGCTTTTTTTAGTGCTTGGTTGTTATCTGACATCGACTTTTCCTGTATTGACATTCTGCATCGATTTTTTGTGCAGTTTTAATAAGTTAATTATAGGGAACATTCAATCCAGTTGATACCTTATCTGTACGATCTCTTACAAAAAAATAGATGTTGATCTTTTGTTAATAAAACTATTATGATGAGGTCAGACCAGAATCAAGGATGATAAATATGTATAAGTACTTTACCCCAAAAATCGTAAGAAGGGCATTGAATATTTGGCCACCGTTTTGGGGCGCAGGGATATCTATCCAAACTATTGCGCCTGATTTTCAAGAAGTACGAGTGATATTAAAAGATCGCTTTTGGAATCGTAATGCAAATAGAAGCCAGTATGGAGGGAGTATTTTTTCTATGACAGATCCCGTGTTTTCGTTAATGTTAATGGGGATACTAAGAGAAGAGTACTTCGTGTGGGATAAGCAGTCTGAAATAGATTTTATTTCACCAGGTACCAGTGATTTGAATGCACATTTTTTGATCTCAAATGAGAAAATTGAAGAAATTAAGCAGTTGACTGAGAGTGGAGAAAAATGCTTTCCGAAATTTGAAGTGTGTATCTATGATAAAAAAGGAAAGGTAGTAGCGCGAGTAAATAGAACTTTATATGTGAGGAAAAAACCAGAGTTTAGATAATGCTCTCTACTTTCTTAATTATAAAAGTAAGAAGAGAGCATCATAATGAGAATTAGTCTTCTAATTCTGCAAGACACATTTCTTCATGGATTTGTTTAACCCATGCAGTTACACGCTCTTCAGTAAGCTCTGGTTGACGATCTTCATCAATACAAAGACCTACAAAATTATCTTCATCAACTAGGGCTTTAGATGCTTCAAATTCATAGCCTTCAGTTGGCCAGTAACCAATTACAGTGCCGCCTTTTGCTTCAACGATGTCACGGATGTTACCCATAGCATCACAGAAGTATTCAGCGTAATCTTCTTGATCACCACAGCCAAAAATAGCAACAAGTTTAGTTGAGAAATCAATGCCTTCTAATTCAGGAAAGAAATCATCCCAATCACATTGAGCTTCACCGTAGTACCATGTAGGGATACCCAGAAGTAGAAGATCGAAGTTATCAATATCTTCTTTGCTGCTTTTTGCTATGTCTTGAACGTGAACTAGCTTTTTCCCAAGCTGTTTTTGAATCATCTTGCCAACAGCTTCAGTATTACCTGTGTCGCTACCAAAGAAGAGTCCTACACTTGCCATATGATGAATACCTGTATTTGTCTGTATTAATTAAAAATAGATGTTATTAGATCAGTAACTTAACCTAGACCAGAGCCTTCCCAGCTTAGCTGAATAATCCCTTTTGCAATAAAGCCTGTACAGCCTAAAAAGAGAACTAGCCAAACAATTTTTCGGCCAAAAGGGGGGACATTCGCTTGTTTTAATACATCTTTAATAGCCATGCCGATAAAGAAAAATATCGAGGCAAACAGTAAATCTAATCCAATAGATTCAATGAGATCAAAATGTTCATACAGCATGAATCACCCTTTATCTTAAGTAAGCGACCTAAATCTGATCGAATAATTTGGCAAAACTATATCATAGCTTTGACCTTGTTGGTATGGATTATCTATTACCAGCTTTTACTAGAAATCGATTTATGACTCGATAAATGGTTTCTGGCTTTTCTGCATGCAGCCAATGACCAGTACCACTGACAATATGTGCCTTAGCTTTTGGAAATTGAGCCATGATTTCTTGTTGGTATGCAGGTTGAATATAGTCAGAATTTTCGCCTTTTATGAATAAGACATCTCCCTGAAAAGGGCTAATGTGCTTCCAACCGATAATATGATGATAATTGTTAAGTAATGCAGTGACATTAAAACGTAATGAAAGAAATTTATCGTCTTTATATAATGATTTGCTTAAAAATTGACGTACACCTGGATCAGTAATTGAAGTTGCAAGTAATTGATCTGCTTCTTTTCGGGTTGTTGGTGGAGTATCCATAATATGCTGAAGCCCAGCAAAGACAGCATCATGCTTTCGTTCTGGGTAAGCAACAGGTGCCATATCTAATACAATTAAGGATTTAATTAAGTCAGCTTTTTGGTCAGCAAGGGCCATCGCAACTTTTCCACCCATAGAATGACCTATAATATGCGCAGATGAAATGCTGAGATGATCAAGTAAGCTGATTACATCAGAAGATAATGACTGATAAGTATGATCATCAGAATGAAATGAAAGGCCATGATTACGGAGATCAATACTGATCACTCGATAATCACTTTCAAGTTGTCGTGCAAGCAACCCGAGATTATCTAAATTGCCAAATAAGCCATGAATAAGGATCAAAGGATCCCCATTTCCTTGTTCTTTATAGTTAAGCTGCTTCATTTTTCTTTTTTGTGATAGGTTTGTCGTAGAGTATCACGATTATACAAGGTATAATCGTGCCTTCATAAATAGATTATAGAATACGAACCATATAATGAAGACAATTGAAGTAGACGAAGAACTATACCGCTTTATTGCGAGTCAAACTCAACACATCGGTGAAAGTGCCTCTGATATTTTACGTCGTCTCTTATTGCAGCCATCACCTTCAGACCTTGCTATTTCTGCACCTGTTGAAGTACAGAAAAAAGGCATTATAGTCAGTAAAGATGCGGGTAAAGAGGCATCAGTAGATCGTGTTAAAGCGGTACGTACCTTATTAATCTCTGATGAATTTTCAGCATTAGATAAAGCGATTGATCGCTTTCTAACCGTGCTATCAGAATTATATAAAATTGACTCAAAAGCTTTTTCAGAAGCAACTGAAGTAAAAGGCAGAACTCGAGTTTATTTTGCAGACAATCAAGAGACATTGATTGCAAGTGGTAAAACAACTAAGCCTCGTGAAATTAACGGCACCCCATTTTGGGTTATCACTAATACAAATACTAATCGCAAGCGCCATATGGTTGACTTATTGATGGAGCGTATGGGCTTCCATCATGATTTAATTGAAAAAGTGTGCGCGGCAATTTAATTTCCTTTGAGCCATTACTCAAATAATAATTTGTCACAAGGAATCGTCAAATGGCTATACATCCTCGCGCAGGGCAAAAAGCTCAGCAAGAAGACCTACATAATATCCCTGCATTAGTTTCTAACTATTTTTTGTTAGAACCAGATGCTTCTAACCTAGATCAAAAAGTGCAATTTGGTACTTCAGGTCACCGTGGTACAGCAGATAAAGCAACGTTTAATCAGCATCATATTTGGGCTATTGCTCAGGCTGTTGCCGATGTTCGAAAAGAGAACGGAGTAACAGGTCCGCTTTTCTTAGGGAAGGATACGCATGCGTTATCTGAACCTGCTTTCATTTCAACCATTGAAGTGTTAGTTGCAAATGGTGTTGAAGTCATTATCCAAGATAATAATGGCTATACACCAACGCCAGGCATTTCTCATGCAATTTTAACGCATAACGTTAAATTTGATGATAAAGCTGATGGTATTGTTATCACTCCTTCGCATAATCCTCCTCAAGATGGCGGGATCAAATATAATCCGACACACGGTGGACCTGCGGAAGGTGAATTAACAACAGCTATTGAAGATCAAGCTAATGCTTATATTGCTAATGAGTTAAGTGGTGTGAAGCGCGTTGCTATTAATGAAGCAATGAAGTCAGAGCTGGTTAAGCAAGTGGATTTAGTAAAGCCATATATTGATGATCTGAAAAATGTAATCAATATTGAAGCGATTCAAAAAGCAAATTTAAAATTAGGTGTTGATCCATTAGGTGGTTCTGGCATCGAGTATTGGCGCCAAATTGGTCAAGAGTTTGAGCTTGATCTTACTCTTGTTAGTGAAGCGATTGATCCATCATTTCAATTTATGTCATTAGATAAAGATGGCGTGGTTCGTATGGATTGTTCTTCTCCTTATGCAATGGCTGGCTTATTATCATTAAAAGATGATTATGATTTAGCGTTTGGTAATGATCCTGATTATGATCGTCATGGTATTGTTACACCATCAGGTTTAATGAATCCAAACCATTATCTAGCAGTATGTATTGATTATTTATATCGTAATCGTCCTGATTGGAAGCCAGAGGTTGCTGTAGGTAAAACGCTAGTATCTTCAGCGATTATTGATAAAGTGGTTGCTGATTTAGGCCGTGAGTTATGTGAAGTTCCTGTTGGCTTTAAATGGTTTGTTGATGGACTTTATGATGGCAGTTTAGGCTTTGGTGGTGAAGAGAGTGCCGGTGCTTCTTTCTTACGTTTTGATGGGACACCTTGGTCAACTGATAAAGATGGTATTCTTTTGTGTCTACTTGCGGCTGAAATTACAGCGACTACAGGTATGAACCCTCAAGAATACTACAACAAGCTAGCTGCTCAGCATGGTGAATCAAGTTATAACCGTATTCAAGCTGTTGCAAATAAAGCTCAAAAAGCAGTCTTAAGTAAACTGTCTCCGGAAATGGTTTCAGCAACAACACTTGCTGGCGATGAGATCACTGCGCGTTTAACGCATGCTCCAGGTAATGGTGCAGCTATTGGTGGTCTAAAAGTAACAACAGCGAACGGTTGGTTTGCTGCTCGCCCATCAGGAACAGAAGAAATCTACAAGATTTACTGTGAAAGCTTTAAAGGTGCTGATCATTTAGCATTGATTGAGCAAGAAGCTCAAGAGATTGTAAGTAACGTATTTAAAGACGCAGGTTTGTAATTTAAAACCAGTTAAGTCTTTATAAAAAGCAGCGCATGTCGCTGCTTTTTTATTACTGTCAGCATTTAATATCAATCCAAATAAGTATTAGACCACTTTTCCTGCGTAATTTACTTACATTAGATGGGTATACGAAAATAAATAGGTATGATAATGAATCATTTTCAGCTAGAACTGCTATTAAATAAAGAGCTTAAACCTCAATTAATTAAAGATTATTGCCCAAATGGATTACAAATTGAGGGTAAATATGAAGTCAAAAAAATCATTACAGGTGTAACTGCTTCGCAAGCATTGATTGATGTGGCTATTGAAAAGAATGCAGATGCTTTGCTCGTTCACCATGGTTATTTTTGGAAGGGTGAAAGTGAATCAATTAAAGGAATGAAGGGTAATCGTATCCGCTCTTTAATTAAAAATGATATTAATTTGTTTGCATACCACCTCCCTTTAGATATTCATCCTACATTAGGTAACAATGCAGAATTAGCCCGTTTATTCTCTATTTCAAATGTGGAAGGATTAGAAGCAACGCCTCAATCTATTGCAATGAAAGGAGAGTTTGAAGCTGCGTTATCTGGCGAAGAGTTAGGTGAGCGAATTCATCAAGTATTGAGCAGAGCTCCTCTACATATAACACCTGATGTTGATAAAGAGATAAAAACGGTGGCCTGGTGTTCTGGTGGTGGACAAGATTACATTGAGTTAGCTGCACAACAAGGAATTGATGCGTTTATTTCTGGTGAGATATCTGAAAGAACGACGTATATCGCGCGTGAATTAGGTATTCACTATTTTGCCGCTGGTCATCATGCGACCGAGCGCTATGGTGTTAAGGCTCTGGGTGAATGGTTAGCGAAAGAGCACGGTTTTGATGTGGAGTTTATTGATATTGATAATCCAGTATAGTTTCTATTATTGAATAATAAAAAAGGTTGATGCTAATACATCAACCTTTTTTGCTTATAAGTCTAATGATTTAAATTCGATTCTGAATTTAAGATCTAAACTATTCACGCTCATGAAGTGGTTTAAATTCACGAAGCTCTTCACCAGTGTAAAGTTGACGCGGACGACCGATACGGTTATTTGGATCACTGTGCATTTCGCTCCAGTGTGCAATCCAACCAACAGTACGAGACAGTGCGAAGATAACGGTAAACATAGACACAGGAATACCAATCGCTTTTAAGATAATACCTGAGTAAAAATCTACGTTTGGATACAGCTTCTTAGAAACAAAGTATTCATCAGAAAGCGCAATTCGTTCAAGTTCCATTGCTACATCAAGTAGTGGGTCTTTAATGTTTAACTCTTGTAATACTTCATGACAAGCTTCACGCATTACGGTCGCGCGTGGGTCATAATTTTTGTAAACACGATGACCAAAGCCCATTAGACGGAACGGGTCTTCTTTGTCTTTTGCTTTTGCCACGTATTCATCAATATTATCTACTGAACCAATCTCTTCAAGCATACGTAAACATGCTTCATTTGCACCACCATGAGCAGGGCCCCATAAGGAAGCAATACCAGCAGCAATACAAGCGAATGGATTGGCACCTGAAGAGCCAGCTAAACGAACTGTTGATGTTGATGCGTTTTGTTCGTGATCTGCATGTAAAGTAAAGATTTTATCCATTGCACGAGCAACAACAGGGTTAACTTCGTATTCTTCACATGGATTTGAAAACATCATGTGTAAGAAGTTTTCTGCGTAAGTTAGATCATTACGTGGGTAAATAAATGGTTGACCGATAGAGTACTTGTAACACATTGCCGAAAGGGTAGGCATTTTAGAAAGTAGTCTAAATGCTGCAATTTCACGGTGTTCATCATTGCTAACATCTAATGAGTCATGATAAAAAGCGGCTAATGCACCAACAACACCACACATTACCGCCATCGGATGAGCATCGCGACGGAATCCATGGAAAAAGCTTGAGATTTGTTCATGTACCATAGTATGGCGAGTGACTATCTCTTTAAATGCTTCATATTCTTCACGGCTTGGTGCTTGGCCGTTCAAAAGTATATAACAGACTTCTAAGTAATCTGCGTTGTTGGCTAGTTGATCAATTGGAAAACCACGGTGTAATAAAACACCCTTGTCACCATCGATATAAGTTATTTGAGACTCACAAGATGCAGTGGCAAGAAAACCAGGGTCAAAAGTAAAGTAACCACTTGCTCCTAATTTTCGCACATCGATCACTTCAGGCCCAATCGTTCCTTCCATGATTGGCATGTCTATAGGCGCTTGACCTTCAATATGAAGTGTTGCCTTTTTATCTGCCATAACATTCTCCTTTTGTTATATTTTTATTTTATCCCGGATATGAGAGTGACAACTTTGTACCCATTACACGGGCTAATGTCAATTTTTGTGTGCTTATGTGTGCACTTGTTTATATTTTTAATGAAAAGAAAGTTAATTTTCTGTGGTGTGATGTAGGTATTATTTATAGGTTTGTAATCAGATGTGTCACATCGTATACTGCGGCTGAGTTTCTGTTCTATCCCTTATTTTATATAGGGTTGGCGTGATTTTCATCTACTTATAAATAGAGTCTTAATTAACAATTAGACAGTACAAAGAGATGTTGCTCACACGAAAAGTTGCTAAAATGTTAAATTTAGTGGCTTTGATAGCTCAGAGGTATCTATAACAATAAAATGCTCAATGGAGCTGAGTGAGCCCCTTGTGAAAGTTAAAAAGTCAAGACCTGTCAATCTAGATCTACAAACGATCCGTTTTCCCTTAACGGCTATCGCTTCTATTTTACATCGTGTGAGTGGTGTAATTACTTTTGTTTCTGTTGGAATACTGCTTTGGTTATTAAACCTATCGCTTTCCTCGCCTATTGGATTTAAACAAGCTGCTGATTATGTCGATGGCTTTTTTATTACCTTTATTCTATGGGGAATTCTAACTGCTCTGGCTTACCATATTGTGGTAGGTATTCGTCATTTATTGATGGATATGGGGCATTTTGAAGAGCTCGAATCAGGTACTCAAAGCGCTAAGGTTGCTTTTGCAATTACAGCAGTGTTATCTCTTTTAGCAGGAGTATTAATATGGTAGCTAATGTATCTTCCTTCGGTCGTAACGGTGTTCACGATTTTATTTTAATTCGTGCTAGTGCGATCATTCTTACCCTCTACACATTTTATATTGTTGGTTTCTGTGTATTTGGCCCAGAATTAACTTACTTATCATGGACTAACTTCTTTGGTGGCATGTTCACTAAAGTCTTTACTCTGCTAGCGCTTTTTTCCATCATCATTCATGCATGGATTGGCTTATGGCAAGTTCTCACTGATTATATCAAACCAGTAATGTTGCGTGCTCTGCTTCAACTTGGTTTAGTCTCAGTGTTATTAGGATATTTCTTCTCTGGTTTAATTATTGTGTGGGGTGTGTAGTGAGCATTGCAGTTAGAGAATTTGATGCCGTGGTGATCGGCGCTGGTGGTGCAGGTATGCGAGCTGCATTACAAATTTCAGAGCAAGGCCTTTCATGTGCTTTGTTATCAAAAGTGTTTCCAACTCGTTCTCATACCGTGTCCGCACAAGGCGGAATTACCGTAGCTCTTGGTAATGCACATGAAGACCATTGGGAACAGCACATGTATGATACGGTTAAAGGTTCTGATTATATCGGTGACCAAGACGCTATCGAATACATGTGTAAAAATGGCCCAGAATCAGTAATTGAATTGGAGAAAATGGGTTTACCTTTTTCTCGTTTTGATGATGGAACTATTTACCAACGCCCATTTGGTGGTCAATCTAAAAACTTTGGTGGTGAGCAAGCAGCACGAACAGCTGCAGCTGCAGACCGAACGGGTCACGCTCTTCTTCATACGTTGTACCAACAGAATATTAAGCATAAAACGACGATTTTTTCAGAGTGGTATGCACTTGATCTAGTTAAAAATGAAGATGGTGCAATTTTAGGTTGTACTGCTCTTTGTATGGAAACTGGGGAAGTATGTTATTTCAAATCTAAAGCAACAATTCTAGCAACGGGTGGTGCGGGTCGTATTTACGCATCAACAACCAATGCACACATCAACACTGGTGATGGTGTTGGTATGGCTATTCGTGCTGGCGTTCCAATGCAAGATATTGAAATGTGGCAGTTCCACCCAACGGGTATCGCAGGGGCTGGTGTTCTTGTAACGGAAGGTTGTCGTGGTGAAGGTGGTTACCTACTGAATAAAGATGGTGAGCGCTTCATGGAGCGCTATGCTCCAAACGCGAAAGACTTAGCCGGCCGTGACGTTGTTGCTCGCTCTATGATGGTTGAAATTCGTGAAGGCCGTGGCTGTGATGGTCCTTGGGGTCCTCATATTAAACTTAAATTGGATCACCTAGGTAAAGAAACTCTTGAATCTCGTTTACCTGGTGTGTGTGAGTTGTCTCGTACTTTTGCTCACGTAGATCCAGTAAAAGAACCAATCCCAGTAATTCCAACTTGTCATTACATGATGGGTGGCGTACCAACACAAGTTTCAGGTCAGGCGATTAAACAAGATGACTCTGGTGCAGATGTTGAAATTCAAGGTTTATTTGCTTGTGGTGAAATCGCATCAGTATCTGTTCATGGGGCAAACCGTTTAGGTGGTAACTCATTACTTGATTTAGTCGTGTTTGGGCGTGCAACTGGTCTACACTTAGGTGAAACTTTGAAAAAGCAAGCAGAAGCAAAACCTGCGACTGATGCAGATATTGAAGCTTCCCTTGAGCGTTACAATCGCTGGGAAAATAGTACAGGCGGTGAAGATCCAGTTCAAATTCGTAAAGACTTACAGCAATGTATGCAAAATAACTTCTCGGTATTCCGTGAAGGTGATGCAATGGCAAAAGGGCTTGAAGAACTAAAAGTGATTCGTGAACGTCTTAAAAATGCGTATCTTGCAGATAAATCAACAGAGTTTAATACGCAGCGTATTGAGTGTTTAGAATTAGAAAACTTAATGGAAACAGCGTTTGCAACGGCAGTAGCGGCTAACTACCGCACTGAAAGTCGTGGTGCGCATGCTCGTTTCGACTTCCCTGAGCGTGATGATGCAAATTGGTTATGCCACTCAGTATACAACCCTGAGACAGAATCAATGACTAAGCGTGGTGTAAACATGGAACCTATCCATCGTGAAGCATTTCCGCCTAAAGCGCGTACGTATTAAGAGAGGGAAGAAAGATGAAATTAAATTTTTCAATCTACCGTTATAACCCAGATGTAGATAATGCTCCTCATATGAAGGCGTATACGTTAGAAGTAGAAGAAGGCTCAGATATGATGGTGCTTGATGCACTTATCCTACTTAAAGAGCAAGATCCTACTTTATCATTCCGTCGTTCATGTCGTGAAGGTGTATGTGGTTCTGATGGTTTGAACATGAACGGTAAAAATGGCTTGGCTTGTGTTACGCCATTATCGGATTTGATTGGTAGCGGTGATCTTATTATTCGCCCGTTACCAGGACTTCCTGTTGTTCGTGATCTTATTGTCGATATGGCGCAGTTCTATGAGAACTATGAGAAGGTGAAACCATTCTTAATTGATGATGGTGCTACCCCTCCCTCAAGAGAGAACTTACAGTCTCCAGAAGAGCGCGAGCATTTAGATGGCTTGTATGAATGTATTATGTGCGCATGTTGTACAACATCATGCCCATCATTCTGGTGGAACCCAGATAAATTCATCGGACCAGCAGGTCTACTTGCAGCATACCGTTGGTTAATTGATAGTCGTGATACAGCGACAAATGAACGTTTGTCTAATTTAGATGATGCTTTCAGTGTTTTTCGTTGCCATGGCATAATGAATTGTGTAAGTGTATGTCCTAAAGGGTTAAACCCAACAAAAGCAATTGGTCATATAAAAACTATGCTTTTGAAAAAAGCGGTATAACTATTATCTCCTCAATTAATACATGACTACTCATATATTAGTTGAGGTTTATAAGCCCGGCAGAAAAGACCGGGATAGACGTGAAACTACTGGATTAAGGGAAAATAATGCAGAATAGCGTGATGAAGGCATGGTTTGAGTCTTCACATTTAGCTGGCGCTAATGCAACGTACGTAGAAGATCTCTACGAACTCTATCTCAGTGACCCGGAAATCGTTAGCGATGAATGGAGAGAAGTTTTTGATACGCTTCCAGTTGAAAGTACTGGTGTATCTGAGCAGGCCCATTCCCCTGTACGAGAATATTTCCGTCGTCTTGCGAAAGAAACAAAGCAAGTTAGTGCTCAAGTTAATGATCCAGATGTAGATGCTAAACAAGTAAGAGTATTGCAGTTAATCAATGCATACCGTTTTCGTGGTCATCAAAATGCAAATTTAGACCCATTAGCGCTACAACAACATGAATATGTTGCTGAATTAGAACCTTCTTTTCATAATTTAAATGACGAAGATTTTGCAGAAACGTTCAATGTAGGTTCTTTTGCTTCAGGGCAAGAGACAATGAAACTCTCAGATCTGTATAAAGCATTACGTGGTACTTACTGTGGTTCAGTAGGTGCTGAGTACATGCATATCACGAATACTGAAGAGAAGCGTTGGATCCAACATCGTTTAGAATCTGTAGCAGGTAATCCAACTTTTACAGATCAAGAGAAACTAACATTTCTTGAAGAATTAACAGCAGCAGAAGGCCTAGAGCGATATTTAGGCGCTAAATTCCCAGGTGCGAAGCGATTCTCATTGGAAGGTGGCGATGCCATGGTTCCAATGGTGAAAGAAATTATTCGTCGTGCTGGTGAAAATGGTGGTCGTGAAGTCGTAATTGGTATGGCTCACCGTGGCCGATTGAACATGCTTATTAATGTTCTAGGTAAAAAACCTCAAGATTTATTTGATGAATTTGCGGGCAAACATGGTGAATCATGGGGAACTGGCGATGTTAAATATCACCAAGGCTTCTCTTCTGATTTTGCAACAGCAGGTGGTAATGTACATTTAGCGTTAGCATTTAACCCCTCTCACCTTGAAATTGTTAACCCTGTGGTTATCGGTTCGGTTCGTGCTCGTCAAGATCGTTTAAACGATACCACTGGTGATAAAGTCATTCCTATTACTATTCATGGTGACTCTGCGATTGCGGGGCAAGGTGTAGTAGCTGAAACATTTAATATGTCTCAGGCTCGCGCATTCCAAGTGGGTGGTACGGTTCGTATTGTTATTAATAACCAAGTTGGTTTTACGACATCGAATCCAAAAGATACACGTTCAACACAATATTGTACTGATATTGCAAAAATGGTTCAGGCTCCAATCTTCCATGTTAATGCTGATGATCCAGAAGCTGTCGCTTTCGTAACTCGTATTGCTTTGGATTACAGAAATGAATTCAAACGTGATGTTGTGATTGATTTAGTTTGTTACCGTCGTCATGGGCACAATGAAGCTGATGAGCCAAATGCAACACAGCCATTGATGTATCAAAAAATTAAAAAACATCCGACACCTCGTAAAATTTACGCAGATACGTTAGTTGAACGTCAAGAGCTTGGATTAGAAACAACAACCCAATTAATTAATGAATACCGTGATGCACTCGATCATGGTGAAGTTGTTGTTAAAGAATGGCGTCCAATGCAGTTGCATAATGTAGATTGGTCACCATTTATTGGTCATGACTGGAATATGGAGTGGGCAAATGAGTTTGACAAAGAGCGTCTACTTGAGCTTGGTCAACGTGTTTGTCAGTATCCAGAAAGTCATAAATTACATAGTCGTGTAAACAAAATGTGTAATGACCGTGTATCTATGGTCGCTGGTGAAAAAGCAATTGATTGGGGTATGGCAGAAACACTGGCTTATGCAACCTTAGTCGATGAAGGCAAGCGTATTCGTATTACAGGTCAAGACTCAGGCCGTGGTACCTTCTTCCACCGTCACGCAGTTCTTCATAACCAATCAGATGCAAGTACTTATGTACCTTTGGCTAATATTCATGATAAGCAAGGTCCATTCGAAGTGCATGATTCTGTACTATCAGAAGCGGCAGTACTTGCGTTTGAATACGGTTATGCAACGGCTGAGCCTGGTGGTTTAACGATTTGGGAAGCACAATTTGGTGATTTTGCTAACTGTGCTCAAGTTGTTATTGATCAATTTATTTCATCGGGTGAACAAAAATGGGGCCGTATGTGTGGTCTTACAATGCTGTTACCACATGGCTATGAAGGTCAAGGACCAGAGCATTCATCTGCACGACTTGAGCGCTTCTTACAAATGTGTGCTGAACAAAATATGCAAGTGGTGGTTCCATCGACACCTGCGCAGGTTTACCATATGTTACGACGCCAAGTTGTACGTCCAATGCGTCGCCCATTGATTGTAATGTCACCTAAATCATTACTTCGTCATCCATTGTGTACATCGTCATTAGAAGATCTAGCAGAAGGCACTTTTCAATCAGCGATTCCAGAGATTGATACGCTAGACCCAGCACAAGTAAAACGTGTCGTGTTCTGTTCGGGTAAGGTATATTTTGACCTACTAGAACAGCGTCGTCTGAATGAACAAAATGATGTTGCGATTGTTCGAATTGAACAACTTTACCCATTCCCTAAAGAAGAAGTAGAAGCAGCTATCGCACAATACACGAATGTAGTGGATTATGTTTGGTGTCAAGAAGAGCCTCAAAACCAAGGCGCTTGGTACTCAAGCCAACATAACTTCCGTTCGGCATTACCAAACAATGCAATCTTACATTATGCAGGACGTCCGGCATCTGCCTCTCCGGCAGTTGGCTATATGTCAGTGCACGTGAAACAACAAAAAGCGTTAGTTGAAGACGCTCTGACCCTAAATAAGAACTAGAAAGTATAGGAAAACGGATATGACAATCGAAATTCTGGTTCCAGATTTACCTGAATCTGTAGCAGACGCTACTGTAGCAACATGGCATAAAAAACCTGGTGATGCAGTTGAGCGTGACGAAATACTTGTAGACATTGAAACTGATAAAGTGGTTCTTGAAGTACCAGCGCCTGAAGCTGGTGTACTAGAAGCGATTTTAGAAGAAGATGGTGCAACGGTTCTTTCTAAGCAATTAATTGCACGTCTTAAGCCGGGTGCAGTTGTTGGAGAACCAACAAAAGATGTAACAAATGATACTCAACCTTCTCCTGATAAGCGCCATACAGCTTCTTTATCTGAAGAGAGTAATGATGCTTTAAGCCCTGCAGTTCGTCGTCTTTTAGGTGAGCATGATATTGCTTCATCCGATGTGAAAGGCACTGGTGTTGGTGGCCGTATTACTCGTGAAGATGTTGATGCACACGTTGCAGCATTAAAAGCAGCACCAAAAGCTGAAAAATCAGCGGAAGTGCCAGCAGAAGCGTTAGCACATCGTAGTCAAAAGCGCGTGCCAATGACGCGTCTTCGTAAAACAGTAGCAAGACGTCTGTTAGAAGCAAAAAATAACACAGCAATGCTAACAACGTTTAATGAAGTAAACATGAAGCCAATCATGGAACTTCGTAAGCAGTATCAAGAGCAGTTTGAAAAGCGTCATGGTACACGTTTAGGTTTCATGTCTTTCTATGTGAAAGCAGTAACTGAAGCACTTAAACGCTACCCTGAAGTGAATGCATCAATTGATGGCGATGATATTGTTTATCATAACTATTTTGATATCAGCATGGCGGTATCAACGCCGCGTGGTTTGGTAACTCCAGTACTTAAGGACTGTGATGCACTTGGCTTTGCTGATATTGAAAAAGGCATCAAAGAGCTTGCAATCAAAGGTCGTGACGGAAAGTTAGCGGTTGAAGATTTAATCGGTGGTAACTTTACTATTACCAATGGTGGTGTATTTGGTTCGCTTATGTCGACACCGATTATTAACCCACCACAAGCAGCAATTCTAGGTATGCATAAAATCCAAGACCGCCCAATGGCAGTTAATGGAAAGGTAGAAATTCTACCAATGATGTACCTTGCTTTATCTTATGACCACCGTCTAATCGATGGTCGTGAATCAGTAGGTTTCCTAGTAACGATTAAAGAGTTACTTGAAGATCCTGCTCGTTTACTACTAGACGTTTAATAGTAAACTTTTAGTTATAAACAAAGGCTGCCATGCTCACGGCAGCCTCTTATTCAACTTCATTATTGGATAAAAATAGAAAGATGCCTTAGAGCGTCTTAGGACATTAAAAATTCCCATTAAAGGGAATAACATAAAATGGATAGAACATAATGAACTTACATGAATATCAAGCAAAGCAACTGTTTGCTGAATATGGCCTTCCTGTACCTGAAGGTTACGCATGCGATACAGCACAAGAAGCTTTTGAAGCAGCAGGACGAATCAGTACTGCTAAGAAAGTAGTAAAATGTCAAGTACACGCCGGTGGCCGTGGTAAAGCGGGTGGTGTTGAACTGCATGATACGAAAGAAGGCGTTAAAGAGTTCGCTCAAAAGTGGCTAGGTAAAAATCTAGTGACTTTCCAAACTGATGCTAACGGCCAACCAGTAACTAAAGTTTTGGTTGAAGAAGCATCAAATATTGCAAATGAATTATATTTAGGTGCGGTTGTTGACCGTGCTACGCGTCGCATCGTTTTCATGGCATCTACTGAAGGTGGTGTGGATATCGAGAAGATTGCAGAAGAAACGCCAGAGTTAATTCACCAAGCTGCGATTGATCCGTTAGTTGGACCTCAAGCTTTCCAAGGTCGTGAATTAGCATTTAAATTGGGTCTTGTTGGTGATCAAATTAAGCAATTTGTTAAGATCTTCTTAGGTCTTGGCAACATGTTTGCTCAGTACGATTTAGCTCTATTGGAAATTAATCCTCTTGTTGTGACAGCAGAAGGTAATCTTCTATGTCTAGATGGTAAAATTAACATTGATTCAAATGCAATGTACCGTCAACCAAAATTGCGTGAAATGCATGATCCATCTCAAGAAGATGAGCGCGAAGCGCATGCTGCACAGTGGGAATTAAACTACGTTGCTCTTGATGGTAGCATTGGTTGTATGGTTAACGGTGCTGGTCTTGCTATGGGCACAATGGACATCGTAAATCTACACGGTGGCCAACCTGCTAACTTCCTTGATGTTGGTGGCGGTGCAACAAAAGAGCGTGTAACTGAAGCGTTCAAAATTATTCTATCAGACAGTAACGTTAAAGCCGTTCTAGTAAATATCTTTGGTGGTATTGTACGTTGTGACCTAATTGCAGATGGCATCATCGGTGCTGTTGAAGAAGTGGGTGTAGAAGTTCCTGTTGTTGTTCGCCTGGAAGGTAACAACGCACCACTTGGTTCACAAAAACTGGCTGAAAGTGGCCTAAATATCATTGCGGCTACTTCATTAACTGAAGCAGCTGAAAAAGTTGTTGCTGCTGCGGAGGGCAAATAATGTCTGTACTAATTAATAAAGATACAAAAGTTATCTGCCAAGGTTTCACTGGTGGTCAAGGTACGTTCCACTCTGAGCAAGCACTTGATTACGGCACAAAAATGGTTGGTGGTGTATCACCAGGCAAAGGCGGTCAAGTTCATCTTGGCCTGCCTGTATTTAACACCGTTCGTGATGCTGTAGAAGCAACTGGCGCAACGGCTTCTGTTATTTATGTACCGGCTCCTTTCTGTAAAGACGCAATCCTTGAAGCAATCGATGCAGGCATTAAGCTTATCGTAACGATTACAGAAGGCATTCCAACACTTGATCTTCTTGACGTTAAAGTTCGTCTAGATGCTGAAGGCGTAGTAATGATTGGTCCTAACTGTCCGGGTGTTATTACTCCTGATGAATGTAAGATTGGTATCATGCCAGGTCACATTCATAAGAAAGGTAAAGTTGGTATCGTATCTCGTTCAGGTACGCTGACTTATGAAGCAGTTAAGCAAACAACAGATGAAGGCTTTGGCCAATCAACGTGTGTTGGTATCGGTGGTGATCCAATTCCTGGTTCAAACTTTATCGATATCTTAAAACTGTTCCAAGAAGATCCAGAAACAGAAGCAATTGTAATGATTGGTGAGATCGGTGGAACAGCGGAAGAAGAAGCGGCTGAGTACATTAAACATAATGTAACTAAACCAGTAGTTTCTTACATTGCTGGTGTTACTGCGCCTCCTGGTAAGCGTATGGGGCATGCTGGTGCGATTATCTCTGGTGGTAAAGGTACAGCTGAAGATAAGTTTGCAGCACTTGAAGAAGCTGGTGTTAAGACAGTCAAAAGTCTTGCAGATATCGGTAAAGCACTTCGTGAAGTGACTGGTTGGTAATAACGACTAAGCTCTAAAGAATAAAATAAAACCCCGAACTTTAACGAGTTTGGGGTTTCTTTTTATTTGCAGTAATGATTATGCTTTGTAAACGTGATTATTGGGTAGATTTCTTTAGCTGACTTAACATAAATATAGCAGCACCAGAAACAACCACAGAAGGACCAGCAGGTGTATCGTAGTGCCATGACAGAGCTAAACCTGCAATAACAGCAATACAACCAAAAATAGAAGCCAGTAAAACCATTTGTTCTGGTGAACGAGAAAAACGTCTCGCAGTTGCCGCAGGAATGATCAGTAATGACGTAATGATCAACGCTCCAACAAACTTCATTGAAATAGCAATAACTAACCCAACCATTAGCATTAAGACTAAACGCATTAAATCTACATTTACTCCCTCAACTTGAGCCAACTCTTCACTAATCGTTGATGAAAGCAGTGGCCTCCATACGATGTATATCAAGCCTAAAACAATGATAACGCCTGTATAAATATAAATTAGGTCATCATAAGTAACGGCAAGTAAATCACCAAACAAATAAGACATTAAATCGACTCGAACATTATCGAGGAAGCTAACAGCAACTAAGCCTAATGATAGAGAACTATGAGCTAAAATGCCGAGTAAGGTATCAGTTGCTACTAAACGTTGCTTTTGCAGAGTAACTAATAATAATGCAATGGCTACACAGCACACGATTAAAGCAAGATTTAAATTAATATCGAATAAAAAACCAAGTGATAACCCTAATAAAGAAGCATGAGCGAGAGTATCACCGAAATAAGCCATTTTTCGCCAGACAACAAAAGAACCTAGAGGGCCTGCAAGTAGCGCAATACCAAGCCCTGCTAACAGAGCTGGAAGTAAGAATTCAATCATGATTATGCCTTTTTATTTTTACTGCAGCATGAGCCATCGCTTGGCTCACCAGATAAATCATGGTCATGGCGATGGTCATGATGATAAAACGCTAATTGTTGATCTCGTTGTTGGCCAAATAAAGCAATGTATTTGGGGTGTTTAGAGATAGATTCAGGCGCACCGGAACAACAAATATGGTGTTGCAAACAAATCACCTCATCGGTTTTTGCCATTACAAGATGCAAGTCATGAGAAACCATAAAAACAGCGCAATTGAAACGATGACGAATTGACTCGATTAGCGCATATAAACTGATTTGGCCTTGAACATCGACACCTTGTGCTGGCTCATCAAGTACAAGTAGATCAGGGCGCTGCAATAAGGCCCTTGCTAATAAAACACGTTGAGATTCACCACCAGATAATTTATGCATATTAGATTGAAGAAGGTGTTCGGCTTCAACCAATTTTAAAGCATCAAGGTGCTCTTGTTGGCTGTATTTTCCTGCTAACTTTAAAAAGCCTTGAACAGAAAGAGGGAGCGAATCATTTAAATGTAATTTTTGAGGGACATAACCAACTCGAAGCTTCTTGTTTCGTTGAATTAATCCACTTGTTGGTTTTTGTAAGCCCAGAATGGCTTTCACTAATGTGGATTTTCCAGCACCATTTGGGCCAATAAGCGTAATTATCTTATTTGGTTCAATAGTTAAAGAGATATTATCGAGGACATGGCGGTCATCAAAGACAACGCAAACATCTTGTAAAGTGAGTAAAGTAGTCATTATTAAATAAGAGTCGTTTGCAATTAGTAAGTGTTATAATGTAACATTTTAGAAATCCAATCGCCATCACATTTTTTAAGAGAAGAAAATGAATAAAAAAATACAATTAATACTGCTATGTCTTATGACCTTCTGTGGTACATCAGTTCAGGCAATGACGGTACTATCGTCGGTAAAGCCGATTAATCTTATCGTTCAAGAATTAACTAAAGGTGTATCTGAATCTTCTTATTTAGTTTCAAGTAGTGCATCTCCTCATGATTATGCTTTACGTCCATCTGATGTGAAGAAAATTAAGCAAGCAGATATCGTTGTTTGGTACGGTGATGACTTAGAACCATTTTTAAGTAAAATCATTGCGGATAAAAAAAATGTAATCACTATTAGTGAATTTTCAAGTGTTGAATTTTATCATTTTGATGAGCATGGAGAGGACGAACATGCCCACGAAGGAGATCATCACCATAGTACTGACCCTCATTTTTGGTTAGGTCCGAAGGAAGCTCTAGGTGTCGCAAAAGAGATAACCGTACAGTTGACTAAAAATGATCCATTGAATAAAGATAAATATGAGTCTAACCTTAACAACTTTGAAAATAAGTTAGCACAGGCAGTGGAGACTATTTCAAAACAATTAAAACCAGTGCAGCATAAAGGCTATTTTGTTTTTCATGATGCATATGGTTATTTTGAACGTTATTTTGAAATGAATAACTTGGGGCACTTTACGGTGAGTCCGGACAGAAAACCGGGTGCAAAATCTTTGATCAAAATTAAAACGTCACTACTTGAACGGAAAGCGGTATGTGTATTCTCTGAACCTCAATTTGAACCAGCAATCGTAACAACGATTACTAGAGGAACAGATGTAAATAAAGGTGAATTAGATCCTTTAGCAATACATCAAGCTGATGAACAAGGTGCTTATTTTGATTTTTTATTAACCATAAGTAATGAGCTAACACGTTGTTTAAATCAATGAAATATAAAGATGTAGTAGTAAAACGAATTAATACTCTTTCAAAAAGTCACAAATTTGCTTTAGTCTCTTTATCCCTATTTACTTGTGTTATTTTAATCTGGGAGCCGACTCATAGCTTTGATGCTGTTTCAACTACAGATTCAAGAAATGAGATTAAGTTATCGAGTGATAACCTACAAACCTTGGCAGATCAAAATAGTGAACCAGTAGAAACAATTTTTGAACCTGATGATCCTGACTTTAATGCGCCTAAAGATGAACTTGATAAACATATTGATGTTCAAGATATTCGTCATTCGCATACAGTCGCTTCTGGTGAAACTCTAGGAGAGATCTTTAATCAGTATGCTCTACCGATGTCTGATATGTATGCATTGCTAGGAGTGAATAAATCAGCAGCAAATATGCGTGTTGGTGCTGATCTAGAATGGCAACAAAATGAAGCTGGAAAGCTGATTGAATTGAAAATCCATCGTAATATTAAAGATACTGATATTTATACGTGGAGTGATGATAGATATACCTTTACTCAGCAAGAAGAAAAAGGGGAAATTAAACCTGTATTTCTGACAGGAAGAGTAACGAGTAATTTCTATAATTCAGCTCGTTCAGCAGGGTTAACACCGGGGCAAATCCAGACATTAGCAAAACAATTACAGTGGAAATTTGACTTTGGCAAGGAAGCACGTAAAGGGGATAAATTTGCAGTAGAGATCGATAAAGAGTTTATTGACGGTAAAGCGATATCTTCAGGTGAAGTAAAAGCCGTTTTATATAAAAATGGTAATAGGGATATAACCCTACTTAAGCATACTGATGGTCACTATTATGATATGCAAGGAAGAAGCTTAAATAGAGCATTTGATCGTTATCCGACTCATAAGCGATTTAGGATCAGTTCATCTTTTAACCCTTATCGTAAACATCCAGTAACAGGCAGAACTTCCCCACATAATGGAACCGATTTTGCTGCTCCAGTAGGAACATCAGTTTACGCAACGGGTGATGGCGTTGTGGTTCGAGCGCTACATCATCCATTAGCTGGCAACTATGTAGTGATTAAGCATGGTCGTGAATATGTAACTCGTTATCTACATCTGAGTAAAATTTTGGTCAAAAAAGGACAGAAAATTTCAATGGGAGATAAGATTGCTTTAAGTGGAAATACTGGTCGTTCAACAGGCCCGCACCTTCATTATGAATTGATAAAAAATGGTCGAGCTGTAAATGCAATGAAAGTTCCTTTGCCGCAAGCATCACCGATCAAAACGTCTGAGCGCTCTCATTTTAAGCAACAAGCTAAACTAACCATTGATGCTCTACGTGAGCAGGTGTAAATAGTAATATATAATAGCCTTTTTTATTTTGACAAATAGAAAGGGCTTTTTTAGTTTTATCATTCATGTTAAATCAACTTTAGTAAATATGACTTGATTGCTATATTGAACGACTTTTTCTATTATATTCTTCCTTTTCCTTCTTCTATCATAAGGCAAGTAGATGTTTTTATTAAGAATGCTTATTTTGAGTATTTCTCTCTTGTTTTCTACTTACTCTTTTTCTCTTTCTGATAATACAATCTTTTACCCAATGTCTATTCATACAGATGGCCAATATATCACGGCTCAACAACTGTTTTTACGTGATGATGGTGCCTTATGGATGTATGACGTTTACGGGCAAGTACATTTATTTGATGGGCAGAATATTTTTACTTTAGGTGAACGAAGTAATAAAGAGTCCCCCAGAAGAGTCGCTTTTGTAGATAATAAATTTTGGTTTATTAAGAATAACAAACTTAAATCGTGGTCTGAAAGCGCAGGTTTTAATATTGTACTAGATTTACCAGAAATCGATGATTTACAAGTATTAAACCAACAAGACGGCACCTTGTGGGGCTATAACGATAATCATTTTTTTATTTATGATACTAAAAAAATGACGTTTATAACTTCAAATATAAATGAAGCAAATACGGGAGCAATCCTTGATGAAATTACAATTACGGGTGCTGTTTATGCCAAAGAGCGATGGATAGTATCAACGTCAGAAGGCATCTTTGAATTTGATCCAATAAGTAAAACCTATGCGCCTTTATATCTAGGGTACTATATTGATGCTATTTTTTACTCAAAGAAAACTAACCAAATAATTCTAGGTACTCATGGCAGTATTTGGCTAGCTAAAATTCAAAATAATGAGATAGATATACAGCATAAAATCATAAGTGATTTATTACTCTCTTTTACAGAAACAGACCGTTTTTTTTGGTTTGGAACAGCCAGTGGATTATACAAATGGAATACGCTTAGTCATCAACTTGATCGATTTGAATCTGTTGTAAGAGATGATTATTCTTTAGAAGGGGATAAGATCTATGCTCTATTATCCGATAACAATAATGGAGTTTGGATAGCAACTGATAACGGTGTAAGTTATTACTCAGATAGTACCCGCTTGTTTACACGAATAAGGCATAAAGAAGCAAATGGAAACTTAAATGTAGACAAGGTAAACGCAGTATTACAGAGTTCAAATGACTCATCGTGGTTTGGTGCGCCTGAAGGTTTATTTTTAATTCCAATGTCGAATAAAAAAAAATCGATAAAAAAAATACTTCCTTATTATGTCAATGATCTTTCCTATGATGAAGAATTTATTTGGGTAGGAACAACGACAGGAATTTATCAAGTTGAAAGTGACTCTTTTGTAGTACGTATCCCTGAGGAGCTTAAAGGGTTAGAAGGCGAGAACATAGAGCACTTGTTAATGGATTCTACAGGTATTCTTTGGTTTTCGAGTAAAGAGGGCTTATTCCATTATAATACGAATACAAACAGATTAATGACTTTGGGGTATTCGTGGGCATTAGAGAAGAAATACTCAACCACGATAACGCATATTTATGAAAATAAAAATGGTCAAATATCAATAGGAACAAATACTGGATTATACCGCTATGCTAATGGAGCTTTAACTTTTGATTATGCCTATATTCGTACTGGTAGTGTTCTAGACATGGTAGATACAGAATATGGTAACTCTTGGATTGTCAGTAATTATGGATTACAAATAAGTAATTCAAAAGGAGAGAGATCGGACGTCATGTTATCAGCTAACTATATAACGCCTCATTGCGTGTTATCTAGCAACAATGGTGTTTGGCTTTCATCAAGTAAAGGGCTTTCTTTATATACTCATTCAGGAAGATTAACGAAGCATTTTGGAAGTCAGAGAGGTTTAATCAATAATGAATTATTACCGGATTTATGCTCAATATCTTCTAATGGAACAATGATGTTTGTTAGTAAAGATGGGATTTTTTTTGTAAATGAACAAGATCTTGTAGAGTATCAAATACCCAAACCGCGTGCTGTTTTAGGGCAGGTCAGAATTGATCACAAGGCCGTTAGTTATGGAGGAAAGCAAGAGCTTGAAAGCTTAGTTCCTTATGGTTCGAGTATTTCGTTTCTATTTGGGATACTTCCTGAGTTTCAAAATAAATCATTATCATATCAATTATTAGGTTCTAGTGATGAGTCATGGCAAGACTTTGATGGTAGCCTACTTATATTTGATTCTTTAAAATCAGGAAAATATGTTTTAAGAATTAACCCACGTAATGATGGACAACGAACGAGTTATGTTACGGAGTTTTCATTTCATGTTGAGATCCCTTGGTTCTTTGCTCCGTGGTTTATATTTACGTTATTTTGTATTGGGCTATTAAGTATTATTGGCATTTATTCTTGGCGCTCAAAAGAAATTAAAAAAAGTAATGAGAATCTAAGAAAGAGTGTAGATATAAAAACTAAGCAGTTAAGCCATCAAGGTAAGGCTCTAATCTCAAGTAACCGTCAATTACAGAAACTCTTAACAGTAAGGCAGCATGTTATCTCGGAGATGGCAGAGCAAGCACTTCAACCAATTAAAGATATTCAAAATGACTTACATAAAAAAGGCTCATTAACTAACTTAGCTCTAGCAAACCAATGTGAATATAGCTTGAAGTTATTACGCCAACTGAGTCATATAGAGCCTTTAATGATGCTTCAACAAAGCAAACGTATGAATCAATTATTATCTCCTTTATTAAGAGCTGCAATTAAAGGTTGGGAAGAAGAATACCATTTTAAAGGCGTTAATCTTTGCTTAGATGACCATTCTGTAGGTTGTTCTATTTTTGTCCAGCCGATCTTGATTGATGCGATATTTAATAATGTATTATTTAATTTATTAAAAAGAAGTGACCTTGGAGAGCAGGTTACGATCTGCATTGAAAATAATGAACAACGAATAAGTATCCGTTTTCTTAGTCAGGGTTCTTGCATTACAGCAGAAGAGCTTGAAGAATTAAAAAGAGTTGATCTATCTAGAATAATTGAAGTAATAAATCAAGCGCTTGGGTTATCTTCCGTTAAACAGTTAACTGTGCAAAATGGAGGACACTTTGAAATTACAAAAAATATTATTGGTGCAAATGAACTCCTACTTTCATGGCCTATTGCTATTGATTCCTTTAGTAGTGAGTTATCAGGTGTAAAGCTAGAGAATAAAGATACAGACGATCTTCAACGCCATCAAGACTGGTTAATTCGTGTTTATGAAATAGTGGAAGAGAACTACCGTAGCCCTAAGTTTGGCACGAGTGCCGCAGCAAAAGCATTGTTTGTTTCAGAACGAAATCTTCAAAGAAGGTTTAAACAATTAACTCAGCGATCGTTTATGGAATATTTAATTGAAGTTAAATTAGAAAAAGCGTGTGAGTTATTAATTTCTGGTTGCAAGGTTGCAGATGCGGCATTTGAATCAGGATTTAATGATCCTTCTTATTTCAGTAAACGATTTAAGCGTCACTATGGATTATCTCCAACTCAATTTGTCAGTGAGAATGAAGAGAGTTAAATGATTTGTATCAATTCGTTCTACTATTTATCTACTTATTTTTCTGATCAAGTCGATTATGGCTATCTATATTGGTAATTGATAGTAAGTTGAGGGGAAGTAAGAAAAAAAGATCGTGACGTAGTCGGGGGGACTACGCCACGGGTACCAAAGGCACCTTCGCTTGCTGCCGAAGTAATAAGATTTCTCTTATTACCTCTATTAGAATAAAAGTTTAAGAGGTCTCCCTCTCGATGAAATAACTATACATTTCCTTTCTTTTTTTACATATCAAAATAACGACAATTAATAGGTACAAAAGCGACAAAGATAAGATTTCAATATTAAGTTATTGTTTTTATATGCTTTATTCTTATGTGTCGCTTTTGTTTTATCAGGTTTATATTTTGACGTTATTTGCATTTGCACTTAATTAACGTAATTGACGTGATTGTGGAAGCAAAGTCTCATAACCATATTTCCGTTGTGAAATATCTATTTATAGGATTTTTGTCAATTTACTGACAAAAATTGATTTAGCGCAAGATAAATGTAAGCGTAAGTTATAGAATGAAACGAAATAATAATGATTCTCACTATCGTGGAGCTTGAGATGAAACTAACGCAATTAGACAGCGGAAAAAAAGCCGTAGTAACAGATATGTCTTTATTACCAACAGACACAAGAAAGAAGCTAATGGTAATGGGAATGCTACCGCATACGGAAATCTCTATTTTGCGTAAAGCTCCAATGGGTGATCCATTACAAATTAGCGTAAGAGGTACTTCTCTGGCTATTCGTAAAAATCTAGCAGAACAAATTACAGTTAAGGAATTATAGAATGCAGTATCAAGTATTAACTGTAGGTAACCCAAACAGCGGTAAAACAACTTTATTTAATGGTCTAACCGGTGCTAAGCAGCAAGTAGGTAACTGGGCTGGTGTTACGGTTGAAAAGAAAACAGGTAAATATACTTGTTCAGGTGATGAGTTTTTACTAACAGATTTACCTGGTATTTATGCACTAGACAGTGGTAATGATGTTAATAGCCTTGATGAAACTATCGCTTCGAGAGCCGTTTTAACACATGACGCCGACGTTATTATTAATGTGGTAGATGCATCTTGTTTAGAGCGTAGCTTATATATGACGTTACAGCTGCGTGAATTGGGTCGTCCAATGATCGTTGTTCTGAATAAAATGGATGTATTAAAGCGTCAGCGACAAGTTCTTGATATCAAAGGTTTAGAGAAAAAATTAGGTTGTCCTGTACTTGCGCTTTCTGCAAACAACAATGGCCAAGTTCATAAGTTTAAAGAAAAACTACATAAATCTATTGCTCAAGGCATCAAAATGACTTCGCTTGAGTTAGCGTATGGCGATCAAGTTGAGGAGGCAATAGAAGAAGCTTCATCATTGTTTACAAATGATTACGCATCAAGTCGTTCACTGGCAATTCGAGCATTAGAAAATGATGCATTAGTATTGAATGCATTAGAAGCAGAAAAAAGAAATGCAGTAGTTAATATCGCTAATGTATTAACGACGAAAGTAGAAGCTGATTTTCATATTGCGGATTGTCGATACACATTTTTACATCAGTTATGTCAAGAATTACGTCGTCAGGAAGGTGGGCTAAGCCATAGTGTCAGTGAAAAAATTGACCGTATTATTTTAAATAAATGGATTGGTATTCCTTTCTTTTTCTTTGTCATGTATCTGATGTTTATGTTTTCTATTAATATCGGTGGTGCATTTATCGACTTTTTCGATATTGGTGTTGGCGCGGTATTAGTTGATGGAAGCCATTATCTATTAGATGGTCATTTACCTGTTTGGTTGGTAACTTTGATTGCGGATGGTGTTGGTGGTGGTATTCAAACGGTTGCAACATTTATTCCAGTGATTGGTTGTTTATACCTATTTCTTTCTTTACTTGAAAGTTCAGGTTATATGGCTCGAGCAGCATTTGTACTTGATAAAGTGATGCAAAAGATTGGGCTACCAGGTAAAGCGTTTGTTCCTTTGGTTCTAGGCTTTGGTTGTAACGTTCCCGCTATCATGGCGACTCGTACGCTAGAACAAGAGCGTGAACGTAAACTGGCAGCATCAATGGCTCCATTTATGTCATGTGGTGCACGTCTTCCTGTTTATGCTTTGTTTGCTGCAGCTTTCTTCCCTGAAAATGGCCAAAACGTGGTATTTGGTTTGTATTTCTTAGGTATTTTAGCTGCTGTATTTACAGGCTTATTGCTAAAACACACTATTTATCCGGGTCGTAGTGATACGTTTATCATGGAAATTCCAGATTATGAATTTCCAACAATGCGCAATATCATGATCAAAACTTGGCAGAAACTTAAGCGTTTTGTTCTTGGTGCAGGTAAAACAATTGTCGTTGTCGTGACTATTTTAAGCTTCTTTAATTCGTTAGGTATGGATGGCTCATTTGGTAATGAAGACAGTGAAAATTCTGTATTATCAAAAGCGGCTCAAATTGTTACTCCAGTATTAGCGCCAA
Source organism: Aliivibrio wodanis (assembly GCF_052920805.1). Classification (NCBI taxonomy): domain Bacteria; kingdom Pseudomonadati; phylum Pseudomonadota; class Gammaproteobacteria; order Vibrionales; family Vibrionaceae; genus Aliivibrio; species Aliivibrio wodanis. The sequence continues at coordinate 1,397,783 of NZ_JBREXA010000002.1, read as the reverse complement.
TTGGTATTCAAGAAGATAACTGGCCAGCAACAGTGGGTATTATTACCGGTATTTTTGCAAAAGAAGCCGTTGTTGGTACATTAAACAGTTTATATTCTGATCCTGCTGATGAAGGTGCTGAGTTTGATTTAATGGCAAGTCTTGAAGAAGCGGTGATGTCTATTCCTGACAACTTATCAGGCTTAAGTTATTCAGATCCATTAGGGGTAGAAGTTGGGGATCTAACAGATGCAAATGCTGTCGCTGAAGACCAAGGTGTTGCTGATTCAATCTTTGGTAATTTGCAGGCTCATTTTGTAACTAGTGCAAGTGCAATGTCTTACTTAATCTTTATCTTGCTATATACGCCATGTGTTGCTGCAATGGGGGCATATATGCGTGAGTTTGGTCGTCAGTACTCTTACTTTATTGCAGGCTGGACGATGTTATTAGCTTATGTGTCGTCAACGCTGTATTACCAAATTGCGAATTTTTCTAATGCACCAATGACAAGCAGCATGTGGATTGCAATTTCGTTAATCGCAATGGCAGTGACTTACCTTGCCTTGAAACACAAGAGCAAAGAAGTAGAACAACAAGAGGTTGCTTTAGTATGATCTTAACAGAGCTTAAACAGTACATTGATGAACAAGGTCGAGTTGAACGTATTACTTTAGCTAAGAAGTTCAGTATGAGTGAAGATGGTGTCGATGCAATGCTTGAGCTCTGGGTCAAAAAAGCTAAATTAACTCGTGAGCTTATTGGTTGTGACAAGACTCAGTGTTGCCAAGAGGCTGAACGTGTCTGGTATCGCCCTGTATACAAAGATGAGTTAATGACGACTTACATACGATAGTAGCCTAGTTTCATTAGCGTGATAAATAAAACGAGAGCCAATTGGTTCTCGTTTTTTTGTTTCTAAAACCTAGTCCCTGCTTTATAAGCACAAAAAAAGACACGCAATTTGCATCGCGTGTCTTTCTATTTTCGTTAACTAAACTCTATTGCTAGAGCATTAAATTAGTTAATTACTTTTTCAGCTTTCTCTGCTTCTTCAGCTTGAGATGCTTGGATAGCCGTTAGAGCTACTGTGTAAACGATATCGTCCACTAGAGCGCCACGAGACAAGTCATTTACTGGCTTGCGCATACCTTGAAGCATTGGACCGATAGATACTAGGTCAGCAGAACGTTGAACGGCTTTGTATGTTGTGTTACCAGTGTTTAGGTCTGGGAAGACAAATACAGTCGCTTTACCCGCAACAGGAGAGTTAGGTGCTTTAGAAGCAGCTACGTTTTCCATGATTGCAGCATCGTACTGTAGAGGACCGTCGATCATTAGATCAGGACGTTTTGCTTGAGCAAGTTTTGTTGCTTCACGTACTTTATCAACGTCTGCGCCTTTACCAGATTCACCAGTAGAGTAAGAGATCATTGCAACGCGAGGGTCGATACCAAATGCCGCTGCAGAGTCAGCAGATTGGATAGCGATTTCAGCAAGTTGCTCAGCTGTTGGATCAGGGTTGATCGCACAGTCACCGTATACAAGAACTTGATCAGGCAGAAGCATGAAGAAGATTGAAGATACGATAGAAGCATCAGGAGCTGTTTTGATGATTTGGAATGGAGGAACGATAGTGTTTGCTGTGGTATGAACCGCACCAGAAACAAGACCGTCAACTTCACCCGCTTCAAGCATCATAGTACCAAGGAATACTGAATCTTGTAGTTTCTCACGAGCTACAACTTCAGTCATGCCTTTCGCGCCACGTAACTCAACTAAACGAGCAACGTAGTTTTCACGTACAGCAGCAGAATCGATGATCTCAACGCCAGCGCCAAGTTCAACACCTTGTTGTGCTGCAACACGACGGATTTCTTCAGGGTTACCAAGAAGAACACAAGTCGCGATACCACGTTCAGCACAGATAGCCGCAGCTTTAACTGTACGAGGCTCATCACCTTCAGGAAGAACGATGCGTTTAGCCGCTTTACGAGCAAATTCAGTTAACTGGTAACGGAATGCTGGTGGGCTTAGACGACGGATGCCTTCAGTACCTTCAGATAGTGAATCAATCCAAGGACCATCAATGTGGCTAGCAACGTGTTCGTTAACAAACTCAATACGCTCTTTATCATCTGCAGGAACTTCAAGGCTGAAGCTTTGTAGATTTAGAGAAGTCTGCCAAGTGTTACCTTGAGCCGTGAAGATTGGAAGACCAGCATCTAGTGCAGGCTTACAAAGATCAGCGATTGATTTAGGGATCTCGTAACCACCAGTTAGTAAGATTGCACCGATTTCAACGCCGTTCATTGCAGCAAGACATGCAGCAACAATAACGTCAGGGCGGTCAGCAGAAGTTACTAATAGAGAACCTGGTTTGAAGTGCTCAATCATGTGCGGTAAAGAACGTGCACAGAAAGTGATGCTCTTAATACGACGAGTTGCGATTTCGCCTTCGTTGATGATTTCAGCATTAAGGTGCTTAGCCATATCGATAGCACGCGTAGCGATTAGATCGATTTTCCAAGGCACACAACCAAGAACACGAATAGGACTAGAGTTGAAGATTTGCATTACTTCAAGGTTAGTCTTAGACGTAGCATCTGCATCATCAAAGATTTCAGATAGGTCTGGACGAGTACGACCAGCTTCATCAACAGGTGCATTTAGCTTGTTGATAATAACGCCAGCGATTTGTTTGTTCTTAGTGCCGCCGAAGTTAGAACATGCTACTTCGATACGCTCTTTAAGTTGAGAAGGATTATCTGTACCAGGAGTAGCTACAAACACAATCTCAGCGCCCAGAGTTTTTGCGATTTCACCATTTAATTGGTTAGCAAATGGGTGCTTACGAGTAGGAACAAGACCTTCAATCAGCGTCACATCAGTACCTTCACTGATAGACTTATAACGAGCAACGATTTCTTCTAAAAGAACATCAGTTTGATCGTTACGTAGAAGTTCTTCTGCACGAGAAACTGTTGTAGGTTCTGCTGCTTTAATATCACTACTGCTAGTCACAATTGAAGTAGTTAGATCAGGTTGATCACCACCGTGACGAGGTTGAGAGATAGGTTTGTAAAAAGAAACGCTTACGCCTTTACGTTCCATAGAACGTAAAACACCCAAACTTGCGCTAGTTAGACCAACACCAGCACTGATTGGAACAAGCATAATAGTACGAGACATGGAAGATTCCTCTACACTATTGGGGCAAGAGACCTTATTGAAAAAATAAAGCCATAGAAAGAAAAAAGGCTAACCTAATGGCTAGCCTTTTAGGAGATATATTATAGACCAGTTAATTTAGCTGTGTCTTCTGCGATTACTAGCTCTTCGTTAGTAGAGATAACCATTGCAGGGATGCGGCTGTTTGCTGTAGTGATAGTACCTTCGCCACCGAAACGCGCTTTAAGGTTAGCTTCGCCATCAACTTCGATACCGAAGATACCTAGACGGTTAAGAACCATTTCACGGATTGGAGCAGAGTTTTCACCGATGCCGCCAGTGAAAGTGATTGCGTCTAGACGACCTTCTAGAGTTGCTGTGTAACCTGCAACGTATTTAGCTAGACGGTGACAGAATACATCCATTGCACGAGTTGCTTCTTCTTTCTCGCCGTAGTTGTCTTCAACGAAACGACAGTCAGAAGTCACTTGAGTTAGACCTTGTAGGCCAGACTCTTTAGTTAGCATGTTGTTGATTTGCTCAACAGAGTAACCTAGTGCGTCATGTAGGTGGAAAATGATCGCAGGATCGATATCGCCACAACGAGTACCCATTACTAGACCTTCAAGAGGAGTAAGACCCATAGAAGTATCTACAGATTCGCCGTTCTTGATAGCACATACAGATGCGCCGTTACCTAGGTGACAGTTGATGATGTTAACTTCTTCAACTGGCTTGTTTAATAGACCAGCAACTTCACGAGTGATGAACAGGTGAGAAGTACCGTGCATGCCGTAACGACGGATACCGTGATCTGTGTATAGGTTGTATGGTAGAGCGTATAGGTAAGACTCTGCAGGCATTGTTTGGTGGAAAGCAGTGTCAAATACAGCAACGTTTTGAAGCTCTGGGAAGTTTGCTTTAGCAGCTTCGATACCGATGATGTGAGCAGGGTTATGAAGAGGTGCAAAAGTTGCAGCGTCTTGAATGCCTTTCAGTACTTCATCAGTGATAAGTGCTGATGCTGTAAATTGCTCACCACCGTGTACGATACGGTGACCGATAGCGCCTAGGTTAGCTTTAAGCTCTGGCTTAGAAGCAAGAATAGTTTCTACCATAAATGATAGAGCTTCTACGTGTGCAGCGCCTGCACCTAGTTGTGCTTCGTGCTTGCCATCAAGTTTCCACTTCATACGAGCTTCAGGAAGACCAAGACACTCAGCAAGACCAGTTAAGTGCTCTGCACCAGATTCTGCGTCAACAACCGCAAATTTAAGAGAAGAACTACCGCAGTTTAAAACTAAAACCAGCTTAGACATGTATAAATACCTATTTATTCATCAGTAATAAAGTTATGTCGTAAATGACATAACAATGGCAAATATAGTTTAATTTAAAAAATTATGACCACATTTGCATAAAAAAGTTGGCTATCCTTAGAAAGAGCATTACAGCAGTCCTTGCCGATTTATCCTTTTTTAGCTTATAGTAGAACTACAGCAAAAAATAAATCAGCGCATAGGATAACGATTGTGCGCTAAGATAACAAAAATATTTTAAGTTAATATTAATTCTAATCAAGTTTATTCTCTGTTTTTTTGAATAATTAAACTTTTGTTTAGAAATTAAGGGGGCAATATGAGTGAAAACGGTTTTCTATTCCGATTTCGAGACGGTCAGACTTACATGGATGTTTGGCCTGAGCGAAAAGAGTTAGCTCCAATGTTCCCAGAGCAACGAGTGATTAAAGCCACTAAGTTTGCAGTTAAGGTTATGCCTGCGGTTGCCGTAATCAGTGTGTTGACACAAATGGCTTTTAATAACACGGCAGGTTTACCTCAAGCTATTATTATTGCGTTATTCGCATTAAGTATGCCATTGCAAGGATTTTGGTGGTTAGGTAATCGAGCAAATACAGTATTACCGCCAGCATTAGCAAGTTGGTATCGAGAGTTATACCAGAAAATTATTGAATCAGGGGCTGCATTAGAGCCAATGAAGAGCCAACCTCGTTATAAAGAACTGGCGAACATTTTAAATAAAGCGTTTAAGCAGTTGGATAAATCTGCATTAGAGCGTTGGTTTTAATAATTTGTAACACAAATTCGACCTAATAAAAAAGGAGCTAAAATTAGCTCCTTTTTTGATCTTCGCTTATCACTACTCTGCATAAATAAGTATTCAGAGTAGTGACATAGGAATTACATACGCTCTAGCGTTTCAATGCCTAATAGGTCTAGACCTTGCTTGATTGTCTTAGCGGTTAATGCAGCTAGTTTTAGGCGGCTTTGCTTAACAGTTTCGTCTTCATTGTTAAGAATAGGGCACGCTTCGTAGAAGCTAGAGAATTGACCCGCAAGTTCGAATAGATAAGCACACATTAAGTGAGGTTGACCTTCACTTGCTACTGCTTGAACCGCTTCTTCAAATTGCATCAATTTAGAAACAAGCGCTTTTTCTTTTTCGTCAGTGATCTTAATTTCGCCAGTCAGTTCATCCATAGACAAACCAGCTTTGCTGAAGATAGAAGCAACACGAGTGTAAGCATATTGCATATAAGGCGCAGTGTTGCCCTCAAATGCAAGCATGTTGTCCCAGTCAAAGATGTAATCTGTAGTACGGTGCTTAGAAAGGTCAGAGTACTTAACCGCAGCCATTGCAACCGTAGTCGCAATCTTCGCTTTTTCTTCAGCAGATAGATCTTTGTTTTTCTCTTCGATTAACGCTGTTGCACGTTGTTCTGCTTCATCAAGAAGATCAGCCAGACGAACCGTACCACCAGCACGAGTTTTAAATGGACGGCCATCTTTACCTAGCATCATACCAAACGCGTGGTGTTCTAAAGATACGCTTTCAGGAACATATCCTGCTTTACGAACGATAGTCCACGCTTGCATTAGATGTTGGTGTTGACGTGAATCGATGAAGTAAAGAACACGATCAGCATTCAGTTCTTCGAAACGGTATTTAGCACAAGCGATATCCGTTGTTGTATAAAGGAAGCCACCGTCACGCTTTTGAACGATAACGCCCATAGGTTCGCCATCTTTGTTCTTATATTCGTCAAGGTAAACTACTTGAGCACCATCACTCTCAACCGCTAGACCTTGTTTTTGAAGATCAGCAACGATTGGAGCAAGCATGCTGTTATACATACTTTCGCCCATTACGTTATCACGAGTAAGTGACACGTTTAGACGATCATAGTTGCGTTGGTTTTGAACCATAGTAACGTCAACAAGCTTCTTCCACATCTCTGCACAGAACTCATCACCGCCTTGAAGTTTAACAACGTAACCACGTGCAGTTACTGCAAACTCTTCATCTTCGTCATACAGTTTTTTAGATTCACGGTAGAAGCCTTCAAGATCAGACAGTTCCATAGAAACTTCGCCTTTCTCTTTTTGGATGCGCTCAAGGTTTGCGATAAGCATACCAAATTGAGTACCCCAGTCACCGATGTGGTTAGCACGAGTCACGTTGTGACCTAAAAACTCAAGAGTACGAACAACAGCATCACCGATGATAGTTGAACGTAAGTGACCCACGTGCATCTCTTTTGCAACGTTTGGTGCAGAGTAATCGGCAACGATGTTTTGTTGTTGTTCTTTAGCAACACCTAAGCGCTCGTCAGCTAATGCTGCTTCAGCTTGTTTTGCTAGAAATTCTTCAGACAAGAAAATATTGATAAAGCCAGGGCCTGCAATTTCAGTTTTGCTAGCGATGCCATCAAGATCTAAAACATCCAGTACTTTCTGAGCAAATTCTCGTGGGTTTGTACCTAGTCGTTTAGCTACGCCCATTACGCCGTTAGCTTGGTAGTCACCAAATTGAGCTTTTGCAGATTGACGAACTGCGGCAGGGCTGCCTGCTGGCGCGCCGGCTGCTTCTAAGGCTTGAGATACTTTGTCGTTAATAAGTGATTGAATATTCAAAGAGTTATCCTTCATATCGCTGTTAAACAGGAATGCTGTTGCATGGAAAGCAAAATAGTCGCTAATAATAGCAATAAAATAGGGGATATTTAATAGTTTCTGCTATTTTTTCTTAAGAGTCTAAACATCAAGTAAAGAGGTTGATACAATTCGGTTTCTCTTTTTACCGTTAGGTTGCCTTCATGTCATCGTTATTATTAAAAGAACAACAATTAGAGCCTCAGCAGTTAATTAATGCGTTACCTGTGTTTATGGATAGAATTCAAATATTGCTTGATGTGTTGGGACTCGATCTTACTGATTATCAAGCGGATCATATTGCTTTGCGAATTAATGATCGCGGTGTTGCTGAAGCCGCTCATCAAGCGTGGCTACAACAAGCGGAAGAATGGTCAAATAACGAGATCAATGGTCGTCCAATTATTGCACTAGGCTTCAATCAACCTTTAGAGGTTAGTAGTTGGTCTATTGAATGTTTAGAGTTACCTTATCCTGGTGAGAAAAGTTATCCGCAACAAGGTTGGGAGCATGTAGAGTGGGTCATTCCATGTGATGTTAATTCTCAAGAAGAATTTTTGGAATACGTATTGAAAACTTTTCCGGTGTTAGAAGAGAAATGGGATAACTTGGCCTCTTTAGACGTTAAAGTAAAACAGAGTTGCCCATCGGGTGATGCAGAGCGAATTGCAAATTATACCGTTGCTTTTAAATATCAAGGTGTATGTATTAAGTTGCATCCACATAGCTTAAAAGCGGTTATCGAGAGTGAGCAGGCATAAGGCTTGATATCTCAAAAATATAAAAGGCACCCAATGTAGAATTTGGATGCCTTTTTTAGGTATTTATCTATATGAAGATTTACTGAGCTAATGGCTTACATAATTCAGCAACCACTTTTAAGCGTCGTTCAGGTTCAGCCACAAAAGGATTCTCTTCATCCCACGCATAACCTGCCAAAATAGCACAGATCATCTGTTTAATTTTAGGGTTTGAATCTTCATGGAAGATAACATCTTGGAATGACCCTTCGTACCAGCCTTCAACATAGCAACGAAACGTATTTACGCCCTTCATTAGCTTATCTGAGTAATCAACCTGCCAATCAACCTTTTCTTGGTTAAATTGTTTAATCAATGACTCCGCAGCCAACTCTGCCGATTTCATCGCAATAGTTACACCAGAAGAAAATACAGGGTCAAGGAATTCACCAGCGTTACCTAAAAGTGCAAAGTTACGATCAAACAACTTGGTGACATTGGCTGAGTATCCCATGATCTCGCCACATGGATTTGGGTACTCGGCATTGACGAGTAATTGCTTGAGGTTGTTATCCTCAGTTGCTAATTGTTTTAATGCCTCAAGATTATCGTTAGGGTAATCAGAAAAAAACTCAGGCTCACCAACCACACCAAAAGAACAAGTACCATTGCTGAATGGAATTAACCAATACCACACTTGTGTATTGGTTGGATGTACAGAAATAAGGATTTTATCTCTGTCATAACCTTCGCTAACAATGTTATCAGTAAGGTGGGTAAAAATGGCTTTTCGTGGTGGTAAACAAGAAGGCTCTTCTAGGTTTAACAATCTTGGTAATACACGACCAAATCCACTTGCGTCCAAGATAAAATCTGCTTCCACTTGATAAGGGCTGCCATCGGCATCTAAAACTGAAAGTAGAGCTTTAGTTTGAGATACATCAACATCCGTAATTTCATGTTGGTAACGAATTTCGACACCTTGCTCTTGAGCACTGTCAGCCAGTACTTTATCAAAGTTGCCACGTTGTACTTGATAAGTTGTTCCTGCACCCTCTGAAAATTTGTCGGTAAAATCAAATGAAGTGAACGTACCATCAAAATGAAAAGCAGCGCCATCTTTATATTGAAAAGAAGCTTTCTCTACTGCTTCCAGCATTCCTGCTTTTTTAATTGATTCCATACAAGCAGGAAGCAGACTCTCACCAATTGAAAAGCGAGGAAATGTCGATTTCTCTAAAATAATGCAATCAATATTGTGTTTTTTTAATAATGCAGCAGCAATCGAGCCTGATGGACCTGCACCAATAATAGCAACTTGAGTGGATTCTAGGTTGATTGATTGTTGTGATAGCACAGGCAGCTCCTATTTAGCGCTAAGCTCAAGTAGTGTGTGGCCTAAACCAATATCATTCGTTTGTTCAGCAACCGTGAAGCCTGCTTCTTCAATAATTTCTAAGAAATCACTGCAACGATAAAAACGGCTGTTACCGTTCGCTAAACAAGTGAAGTATAAAGAGGTCGCATTTAGGCTGTATGACGCGGCATCGTATTTTTGCTCATCCCAAAATAGTTCAAGAATATAAACTTTTGCATCAGCAGACATTGCAGCACGAACGCGTTTTAGAATACTCAGAATTTCCATTGGAGAGAAGCAGTCTAAGAACTGGCTCATCCACCATACATCAGCGCCTTGAGGTAAAGGCAGCGTTTTATCCAGCATATTAGTAGGATAGCCGTTAATACGATCAACAAAACCTTGTTGCTCTGCATTTTTTAGTGCAATTTCGATCTGTTGTGGAAGATCAATAATGGTTACTTCAATATCTTTATCGTAGTTACAGCACTGTAATGCCCACTTACCCGTGTTACCACCTATATCAAAAAGACGCTTAGGTTTTTTGCTTAATACTTTTTCTAATAAAATAGGGAATGAACGGTCAGAATAGAAATGATCAAACTTAAACCAGCTCTCTTTTGCTTTTTCTGGCAATCGAGATAAGCCTTCATAGATAGTTGGCCAATCACCCAGTTCTTTCAAACCTGCAGGAGTGCCTTCTTGAATTGCTTCTGTTAGGTGCATCATTGCGGCGTAACACACATCAGCAGTGAAATCTAAATTCGCATTAGTCATTCCATCGTGTAATAAAAAGTGCCCAAGATTAGCAAGTACGTAATTTGGCTCGTCCCATGTCACAATATGTGCGCTAAGTGCCATATCAAGAAGAACTTTAACGCCATATTCAGACACGCCAGTCTCTTGAGCTAATTGAACAGCATTTAAGCCTTGATCATTTGCTTTATCTAGCGCGGCAAGAATACCAAGATCTCTGAGAGTACGAGCAGTTTGAAAAACGATAGGGGCAAAAGAGAGTTTTTGAGCTTCTGTTTTTGCTTCTAGTGCATTAAAAGGGTCATTTTTATATTGAGTCACGAAATTAACCATATTATTAGAAGATGAAAATGATCATATCAGTGGTTGAGTGTGAAACCTTGTTTAAAAGCAAGAAACCACTGATATTTAACAATAATGTTTAATTAATCAACAATGTTGGCTACGCGATTATTCTTAAACTCGACTCTGAACGTATTAAATCTATTTTTCCAATATAGCCATTCATCGCTATCTAAATCAGGTGTTTTATGTTCAGGAGGGAAACCAATTGCATATTTTATCCCTTCTTTAGTCATGCCTTTTTTAGCAATACCGTCTTTAATTCCTTGTTGATCTATCGCACTCAGTTTTTTTACTTTTGAAGTATTACATTCAGTTCCAAAATAATTACTTAAATATTTTGCAAAGTCTGGTGATGAGCGGTGTTTATCAAAGCTGTATTGCTTTTCCGTTTTATCAACTGTAAATGTTAATCGTTTATTTGTAGCATTAACAATATTCACTTTAGTACATAAAGGAATCAAACCTGCTTGTTGATAGTTAACAGAATAAAGTTTTGCTCGCTGTTCATCAGGATGAAGATTTACCAGAGTATAAACAGGTTTGTTGGTTTGAAATAAATCTTCGCCAGATTGTTTATCTGTCAGTGTCATAACACTTGCACAGCCAGATAAAAGAAGTAAGCCAGTAGTTAGCATTAGTGGTTTTTTAAATAGCATCGTTAGTCCTTAAATTATCTTTTTTTATATATTTTTACCGTATGCGTTATTGTTTTTTGTATTTGCGCCAAGTCCCTGAATTCATATATCCTATACGAGTAGGGTAACAAATTGTAATATTTTTACGACTAGATGGATATCATGGCATACGCAAATTTTAATATTATCGATTGGCACGCAATTTCGGCTGGAATAGAGACCAAAGCGGCTTGGCAACAGTGGCAAGAAGCTAATTTCACTTGGCCTGAGGGCGAGAAAGCCCCCGTCGATAAAATTCCCGCGATGGCTCGAAGAAGAATGAGCTCATTAAGTAAACTCGCAGTTCAAACCGCGCTTACCTTAGTTCAAGAACAAGATATTGATTATTTAATCTTTGCCAGTCGTCATGGTGAGTTAACCAGGACGTGTGCTTTATTAGAAGATATTTTAAAAGGCGAAGATGCCTCTCCAATGGCGTTCTCTCAGTCAGTACATAACACCGCCGCAGGGTTATTTACTATTACCGCTAAAAAAGCGATTTCAGTGACTTCAATTGCTGCAGGAGAAAATACATTTCATTCAGCATTAATAGAAGCGGCTGCATATTTGAGTGATAACTCGAATGATAAAGTACTTCTAGTAGACTTTGATGAACCACTTCCTTCACATTATCAAGAATTCGAACAACAAGAATATCAAGGCTATGCATTCGGGCTTATATTGAATGCAGGTAGTGAATACTCTCTACAATGGAACAATAAACCTGCAAATAAACATAATGAGATGCCTCATGGGTTGCAATGTATTTCTAAGTTAGTAGGATCGCACTCTCAATGGATGATCGAAAGTTCATTAACGCAATGGACATGGACGCATAAATAACTAATGACTTTGATTTTACGTATTGATAAATGTTGGCGAATCGTAGCTACTGGACTCTGTTTTTCTTTATTTGGGGTTGGTGCGCTTTGCTTAACGTTTATTATTTTTCCACTATTAACATTTACGGCGAAAAATACCAAACAACGTGAAGTTAGAGTACAAGCGATAATACAAAGAAGCTTTCTTCTCTTCTGTAAAACAATGCATTATAGCCGTGCAATAAGGTACCAATTTGATGGTGCAGAGCTATTACAAGGAGATAAGAATTGCTTGATTGTCGCTAATCACCCAAGCTTGATTGATTATGTTTTGATTGCTTCACAATTGAAACAGTGTGATTGCATTGTTAAAGCGGCGTTATGGCATAATCCCTTTATTCGAGGGATTGTGAGAGCCGCAGGTTATATTCCAAATAGAGAGCCTGAAGCATTTTTAGAAGAGTGCTCAGAGAAATTAAATTCTGGAAATGTATTATTGGTTTTTCCAGAAGGAACACGAACGACACCAGGTATTACCTCTAAGCTTCAACGTGGAGCTGCTCAAATTGCAGTACGTAGTGAAAGTGATTTACGTATTGTGCATGTGACAGTGACACCCAGTTTTTTAACCAAAGAAGCGAAGTGGTATCAAGTACCAGATGTCCGTCCTTTTTTTCATGTTGAAGTGAAAGAAAAGGTCGCCATCTCCTCTTTTATTGAAGGCGCTGATTCATCATCTTCAGCGGCTCGAAACGTGAATCGATTTTTAGATACAGCTTTGTATCCTCAAAATGAATTTAATACATCAAAAGAAAATAAGTAGGTCATTGATGCAAGCATTACACAACGAAATTAAACTATTAATTATAGAAGCGCTTAATTTAGAAGATATCTCAGTAGATGATATTGAAACTGATGCGCCGCTGTTCGGTGATGGCTTAGGCTTAGACTCTATTGATGCTCTAGAGCTAGGATTAGCAATTAAGAAGAAGTACAACCTAGTCTTGGATGCTGATGATACTCAAACTCGTGAACATTTTGCATCAGTAGTAAACTTAGCTGCATACATTACTGCAAATCAAGCGTAAGAGAGTAAAGCATGACAGATGTAAATAGAGAGCAAGTATTAGAGCAAGTAACTGCTGCATTAGTTGAGTTATTTGAAGTTGATGAAGCGGATATTACGCCAGAAGCTCAACTGTATACAGACCTTGATTTAGACAGTATTGATGCGGTTGATTTGGTTGTTCACTTACAAAAAGTGACAGGCAAAAAAATCAAGCCAGAAGAGTTTAAAGAAGTTCGCACCGTTGATGACGTAGTTAACTCTGTAGCAGCGCTGCTAAAATAATGCGTTGGCTGACGGTATTGTCAGCCATTGCACTGCTTGCTTACCCGCTAGCGGTTTACTACGGTCTCCACTTTGGTGGTATTACGACCGTAGCAGGCGTGCTAGCGGTGTTGTTTTTGGTGCGAATGGTTGGTGGAAAACAAGTTCCAATAAAAGAGCTTAAATACATTGCAATGATCAGTGGCGGAGCCGGGATTATTCTTGCTGGCTTAGGCTGGTTATTTCGATCTGAAGGCTGGTTTACGTTTTACCCGGTGATCGTTAACGTGGTGATGTTTACTGTCTTCTTTTGGACGCTATCTCAGCCTCAAAGCATGATAGAACGCTTTGCTCGCCTTCAAGAACCTGATCTGCCGCCGAGTGGCGTAGTCTACACTAGAACCGTAACCAAAGTGTGGTGTGTGTTTTTTATCATTAATGGTTCGATTTCACTCTCTACCTGTTTTTTAGAGATGAAAGTATGGATGTTGTATAACGGTTTTATTAGCTATTTACTGATAGGAACTTTATTTGTCACTGAATGGTTAGTGCGTCAATGGATAAAGAGAAAAGAAGTATGAGCTACACAGCACTTTCCCATCTTACCAATCAAGAAAGCCTAGCTCATAACGTGTGTTTTGATGAGCAGCACACTTATGTAAGTTATGAGCAGTTTCGGCATGACGTGCAACGAGTATGTGGTTATTTATCTCATCAACCAGAAAAAAAATGGGCATTATGTTTTGATGATAGTTATCAATTTTCCGTCTCTTTTCTGGCTTTAGCTCATGCTGGCAAACACATTATTTTACCAGGTAATCATCAGCCTGCTGCGTTGACTGAATTATCTGAGCATTTTGATGCTTTATTGCATGATGACATAATTCAAGTCATGCCATGCGAACATCATTGCCATTATCAAACTATCACCGATAATGTCATGAGCGTATTATCCCCGTTAGTGTTAAATGATATTCGCCTTACTTTATTTACTTCAGGTTCTACTGATACCCCAAAACCAATCGAAAAAACGTTGCAGTTACTGAGTAACGAAATCCAGCAATTGGAGCAGTTATGGGGTGACAAGCTAGACGCGACTGAAATTTACAGCACCGTTTCTCATCAACATATTTATGGTCTATTATTTCGAGTGTTATGGCCATTGTGTGCTGGTCGTGCGTTCTGTCGAACCAATTTCATTTATCCAGAGCAAATTTTATCTCATCAACCTGAGCATAAAAAAACACTCATTTGCAGCCCTGCATTATTAAAACGCCTTGCTGATCATGAAGGTCACAATCACTATCAAATGGTTTTTTCTTCAGGTGGTCCTCTTTCTATTGAAGGGGCTGAGCAGAGTGAAATTAAACTCTCTTTACGTCCATTTGAAGTCTACGGAAGCACCGAAACGGGTGGTGTTGGATATCGCCAACAAATAGAACCAGCCTCACTTTGGACCTTCTTCCCGTCTCACCAAGCTCGCTTAAATATTGAGCATTGTCTCGAATTGTTATCTCCCTTTATTGATGAGTCATTATGGTATCCGACCAGTGATTACTGTGATTTGTTGGATAATGGACAATTCATGCTAAAAGGGCGAGTCGATAGAGTTATCAAAATTGAAGAAAAACGCCTTTCACTGACCGAAGTTGAAAAGCGTTTGATGCAACTAGAGTGGATTGATGAGGCGGCTGTTATCCCAATGGAAGAAGCGAAACGTACCGTATTAGGTGCTGTTATTGTTCTTTCAGATGCAGGGAACAAATCAATACAACAAGGCTCTAAAGGTAAGTTTTGGTTAAAATTACGATCTGAATTAAGAGAGTGGTTAGAACCTGTGGGTATTCCACGTCGCTTTAGGGCGGTTAAAGAAATTCCATTGAATAGCCAAGGTAAGCGTCAAATGCACGATTTACAACAGCTATTTAATGATGTTAATGATTAAAAGAAGTACTCATGACAAAACGTAAACCGACAATTATTTCTACGCAAACACAGGCTCAAGATGATAATCAGCCAAGTGTTGTTATTACGATGCGTGTGGATGGTGATATTTTGGATTTTACAGGCCACTTCCCTAATCACCCATTATTACCAGGGGTCACTCAGGTAGATTGGGCTATTTATTATGGCCAGATATACCTACAAGCGAATTCTGTTTTCCAAGGTATGGAAGTTTTAAAATTTCAGGAACCAATCTTACCTAATGCAGAAGTTGAATTAGAGCTTCGCTGGGTAAAAGATAAAGAAAAGCTATATTTTTCTTTTAGTTCTAAACAAGGCGAGAGTATGAGTAAACACTCCTCTGGCCGAATTTTATTAGGACAATAATATGACAACCTTTCGTCCTTGTTTTCTCATTCCTTGTTATAACCACGGTAAAACCGTTCCAGCTGTGGTGAAATCATTAATCAGCTTTGGTTATCCAATGCTAATTGTTGATGATGGCAGTAATGCAGAAACAAAACAGATATTAGCGGATGTAGTAGCAAGTAATGATGGAATAACCTTAATTACGCTAGCTGAAAATCAAGGCAAGGGCGGAGCTGTAATTGCAGGGATAGAGGCGGCGTATCAACAAAGTTTCAGCCATGCGATTCAAATTGATGCTGATGGTCAGCATGATTTAGAGGCTTTACCAAAACTGATTAAAGAGTCACAAACCTACCCAACTGCTTTGATTTCAGGACAACCTATTTATGACGAGAGTGTGCCTAAATCACGTTTATATGGCCGTTATGTTACCCATGTTTGGGTTTGGATTGAGACGCTTTCTTTTGCTATTAAAGACAGTATGTGTGGTTTTCGCTCTTATCCAATAGGACCAACTATTAGCGTGTTAGAACGTGTAGTTATTGGTCGTCGAATGGATTTTGATACCGAAATCATGGTTCGCATGTATTGGAATGAGACGGATGTCCGTTTTGTTAATACTCGTGTTATTTATCCTGAAGATGGCATTTCTCATTTTGATGCTTTGTGGGATAACGTAAAAATCAGTTGGATGCATACAAAACTTGTTTTTGGTATGTTGCCACGCATTCCATCGCTGCTTCGTCGTCAACCAATTCAAGACGATCATTGGTCTTCACACGCCGAGCGCGGTACGATTTTGGGGATTCAATTTCTGCTCTGGATTTATTCAACGTTTGGTCGTGGCGTGTTTTCTGTATTGCTAAAGCCTGTGATGGCGTATTACTACTTACGTGGTGGTTCAGTAAAACAAGCGTCTGATGATTTTATTCAACAAGTAAACGCTTATGCTCGAATTAAAGGCATTACATTACCTGAAAAACTCACTCCTTATCGTCATTTGGTGTCATTTGGCGAAACCATGTTAGATAAGTTAGCAGCATGGCGTGGTGATTTCTCAGAGAAAAACTTAACCGTGCATGGCATTGAGCATTATGAGGAATTATTTAAACGTGAAAAAGGCATTGTTATGCTTGGCTCACATTTGGGTAATTTAGAGCTATGTCGAGCACTCAGTCGTCGTCATAAAGATTTAAAAATTAATGCGCTAGTATTTACGGAACACGCTGAGCGTTTTAATACTGTCATGAGTACAGTGAATCCTCAATCGGATATTAATTTAATTCAAGTCAGTAAAATGGGGCCAGATACCGCCATTTTATTGCAGCAGAAAATTGATGCTGGTGAATGGGTTGTGATTGTGGGGGATAGAACTTCTGTCACCAAAGAAGATCGTGTTATCTGGGCTGATTTCTTAGGTAAACCAGCACCGTTCCCACAAGGGCCATTTATGTTGGCGTCTATTTTAAAACAACCCGTTTATTTGATGTTTGGATTGCGTGACGATACACAAAAAGACTCACGTTTTGATGTGTATTTTGAACCGTTTTCTGAGCAAATTATTTTACCTCGTGGTAAGCGAGAAGAGGCTTTGCAAGAAGTCGTACAAAATTATGCCCAACGTTTGGAGCATTTCACATTAAAGGCACCATCACAGTGGTATAACTTTTTTAATTTTTGGCAGTTAACTGGAAAGAAAGATGACAACTAATTCAATTACATTTGGTAAGGGACGTCTGACGATTGAAGACGTTGTTGAGATTGCAAATGGTGCAGATGCACAACTTAATAATGCCGATGAATTCATTGCCAAAATAGATCGTGGTGTTGAGTTCCTTGAGCGACTTCTAAAAGAAGAAGGCGTTATCTATGGCGTAACAACGGGTTATGGTGATTCTTGTACGGTTGCGATCCCTATGGATTTAGTGGATGAACTACCATTACATTTAACTCGTTTTCATGGCTGTGGTTTAGGTGAAAATCTAGATGAACAACAATCTCGTGCGGTATTAGCCACTCGTTTGTGTTCTTTATCCCAAGGTGTCTCAGGCGTCACTCACGATTTGTTAAATCAAATTGTTACCCTAATTAATCACGGAATTTCACCGCGTATTCCTCAAGAAGGCTCAGTGGGTGCAAGTGGTGACTTAACGCCGCTTTCTTACCTTGCTGCTACCCTTATTGGTGAGCGTGAAGTTATCTATAAAGGTGAAATCCGCGCAACTGCCGATGTGTTTAAAGAGCTAAACATCACACCTATTAAGCTAAAACCAAAAGAAGGTTTAGCATTAATGAATGGTACGTCGGTAATGACGGCATTAGCGTGTTTAGCGTATAAACGTGCTGAGTACTTAGCACAAATGGCAACCAAGATCACAGCAATGGTTTCTGTTGGTATGCAAGGTAATGACTTCCACTTTGATGAAGCATTATTTGCGGTAAAACCGCATCCAGGCCAACAACAAATCGCTTCGTGGTTACGTTCTGATTTACACAACGAAACGCCACCAAGAAACAGTGATCGTCTGCAAGACCGTTATTCTCTACGTTGTGCGCCACACGTGATTGGTGTTCTTCAAGATAGCCTCCCGTTCTTACGTCAAATGATTGAGAACGAACTGAACAGTGCTAACGATAACCCAATTATTGATGGTGATAATGAGCGTGTTCTTCATGGCGGTCATTTCTACGGTGGTCACATTGCGATGGCGATGGACATGCTAAAAACAGCGGTTGCCAATATTGCTGATCTACTGGATCGTCAAATGGCACAGTTAATGGATTATAAGTTTAATAATGGCTTATCATTCAACTTAACTGGCGCAACCGGCGCTCGGAAACCAATTAACCATGGCTTTAAAGCGGTACAAATCGGTATCTCAGCATGGACAGCAGAAGCGCTTAAAGGCACGATGCCAGCAAGTGTATTCTCACGTTCAACAGAGTGTCATAACCAAGATAAAGTGAGCATGGGTACAATTGCTTCACGTGATTGTTTACGTGTACTTCAGTTAACAGAACAAGTTACGTCGGCCTCTCTATTAGCCGCGACTCAAGCGTTAGTATTACGTGAGAGACAAGGCGAGCTAAGCGATGACGAGCTAAGTGTGGAGCTAAAAACCATGCGTGATGCTGTGTTGTCTGAGTTTGAATTTGTAAATGAAGATCGTCCGTTAGAGCAAGACTTACGTAACTTTATTAATAAAATCCAACAACAACATTGGACGCTATACTAATGTCTAACTCTGTAGTTAATGCTGAAGAGAATACCCACGTATTAAGTGCAGAAGTGTTGATCACCACCGCCTTTCAGGATGCCGATCCTATGGGCGTGGTGTATCACGGTAACTATTTTCGCTTCTTCGAAAAAGCACGTCATGAAATGCTTGAGAAGATAGGGTATAGCTACCGAGATATGATGGCGTCAGGCTATGTTTGGCCCATCATTGACACTCGTGTGAAATATGTAAAATCCATTCCTTATGATCACACCATTCGCGTGGTGGCGACATTAACCGAATGGGAAAATCGTATGCGCGTAGATTACGTCATTTATGATGCAGACTCAGGCGTTAGAATGACAAAAGCTCACACGATGCAAGTCGCAGTTTCAATTGAAACTGAAGAAATGTGTTTTGTATCACCTCGTATATTTACGGATAAAGTAGAGGCTTACCAACATGCTTAATCGTCAACATCGCTGTGCATTATGGATTGCTTCGATCTTTTTATTGTTTAGCGTGAATAGCTTTGCTTTTGGCATTAGTGATTTACAACAGCAATTAGCACAATCGACACTGGTTCGTGGCGAGTTTCAGCAAGTTCGAACCATGCAGATGTTTAATCAGCCTTTATCGACATCAGGCACTTTTTTGTTGGATCATGAAAAAGGACTGTTGTGGCAACAAACCAAGCCATTTCCAATTAATTTAACATTAACTCAGAACAAACTTCGCCAGTCTATTAATGGTGAAGCTCAAGTAATGAATGATTCTGAGAACCCGATGGCTTTCTATTTTACGCGTCTATTCTTGTCTCTGTTTAAAGGCGATACCGATGCGATAAAAGAGAATTTTACATTGCAACTCTCAGGCGAGAAAGACGTTTGGACATTGCTACTTATACCAAAAATCTCACCAATTGATAGTGTATTTAAATCGATTAAAATTGAAGGTGGGCAGTACCTGAACCGAGTCGTATTAAGCGAAGTTCGTGGTGATGTTACTGAAATGGTATTTACTCAGCAATCCACTCAGCCAAACACCTTAACTGAAAAAGAGTTAGCTGCATTTGCCTTCTAACGGTATTAAATAGATGATAATGAAACCGCGTTTGCTGGCGTTAATTTGGTCATTGGTATTGCTGATGATCTTGGGTGTATTTGGCTATCAAACCAGCACCAAGGGCGCATTACCGATTGAAACTAATATTCTAGCGCTGCTGCCAGATAATCAACAAGATCCGGTTGCTCAACAAGCCTTTGATAATATTGCTAACACCATGAGTGATAAAGTGGTGTTTGTCGTACATCAAACGCAGGGCCAAGATAAAACACTGATTACAGCGGTTGATAATTTTAGCCAAGCCTTAACTGAATTGCCAATGTTTGATTCAGTGACGGCAACGGTGAGTGAAAATCAGCAGCAAGCGTGGGGTCAATACTACTTTCCTGCACGAGCGCAATTGCTAAGTGATAAACAAAAGCAACAGCTAACGGATAAACCAGAGCAACAAGTACAGAAAGTATTACATGCATTATACAATCCTTTTTCTGGTGTCACTGGCGCTGAGTTAGAGAGCGATCCCTTTTTACTATTTCGAGATTATTTATCTGGCTTGGTTCAAAGCTCAGGTAATATCCAAATCGAGAATGGCTACTTAACTGCCACGGTGGATCAACAGAAATACATAGTGATCACCGCCGATCTTGCCGGATCATCCTATCAGCTCTCTTTACAGCAACAATTACCTGATTTACTGACAGTAGAGCAGAAGATAGAAACTCAGTTTGATGTTGATATTCAACATACCGGTGTCATCTTCTATGCCGCGCATGGAACAGAAAGTGCAAAAGGCGAGATCAGTACTATAGGTTTAGGATCATTGATTGGTATTTTTGTACTGGTTTTGGTGGTCTATCGCAGTACGCTGCCATTAGCGTTAGCCCTATTATCTATAACCACAGGCCTATTCTGTGCTTATGTATTAACCATCAGTTTATTTGGTTCTATTCATTTATTTAGTTTGGTATTTGGTGCCAGTTTAATTGGTGTTTCGATTGATTATGCGTTTCACTTTTTAACCGATCGTTTAAATGCCGGAGCTAAGTGGAACTCTGTCGAAGGAATTAAACAGCTTTTACCTGCAATCACACTGGGCTTGATTACCAGTTTAATTGGCTATCTTGGCATGTTGATTGCGCCGTTCCCTGGATTACAGCAATTATCCCTCTTTTCTGCGATTGGCTTAACCGCTGCTTATTTCACCGTTGTGTGTTGGTATCCTGTATTAGCTAGTAAGCCGAGCAAGCACCATGTTATTCCTGCTCAACGAGCGCTAAGTCAATGGCTATTGGTATGGCAACAACCGCTGATCCGTTTAGTACTGCCATTCAGCCTTTTAATCGCTTCAGTATTTGGGGTAACACAGGCTAAATACGATGATGATATTCGCCAACTTCAAGCATTGCCTCAAGCATTACAGCAGCAAGAAAGAGAAATAAAAGCCATCACGGGCGTGGGTGGATCTCAACAATTATTGTTGGTCAGAGCAAAGACAGAAGAAGCGTTATTACAAAAGTTAGAGCGAGTGTCAGATAAGCTTGAGCAGAGTGGTGATTTTGGTGGATTCCAATCCATTAGCCGTTATGTGCCATCACAAAAAACACAGCAAGAGAACTATCTGCTTGTGACTGATTTATATGAACAACAAGCAGATGCTTATCAAAAAGTGATACAGCAAAAGCAAGCACTGTCAGCATTACAGCCGTATCAAGCTCTAACGATTGAAGGTTTTTTAGCATCCCCAATATCAGAGACTGTAGGGTTCTTGTGGCTTGGTCATATTGATGATGTATTTGCTTCAGTGATCACCTTTAATCAAGAAGTAGACAGTGCAACATTGAGTGAGTTTGCCAAAAATAACGACGCGACTTATCTCAATAAAGCCGAAGAGATCTCTACCTTATTTGCTCAATATCGCCAACGAATTACCGAACTGTTATTAATGGCATATGCAGCAATATTTTTACTTTTATTACCTCGCTATAAAGTGAAACAAGCGTTCTTAATTGTATTGCCTCCGTTTATCGCAGGTTGTGCAGGGCTTGCGGTGACAGTATTAACGGGTGTGCCATTAAATCTGTTTAATTTATTAGCGTTAATGCTGATTTTAGGAATAGGGATAGATTACACCCTGTTTTTTGCTGAGCAGAATAAACAAGGTGACGATTCTCATAAAGAAAGTACCTTATTGGCGATTTCATTATCGGCACTAACCACCATTCTTTCGTTTGGATTATTGGCATTAAGTGAAACCCAAGCGATCCACAGTTTTGGTATCACGGTATTAACAGGTATCATTGTCGCTTGGTTACTTGCACCACTAAGCCAATTAGCCCCTTCTCATATTCACAGTAAAAGGGATAAATAATGAAGAGCAAGCCGTTAACACTCCGTTATTTTAGTGTCTTTATTTTGTCGTTTATCCTTATGGGATGTGCATCAAAACCGATCAAACAGCCTAATCAAGTTGAAGTGGCTCAAGGAACTTTTGTTACGCTACCTCAGCCAGAGCAATACGGCAGTGACTTATCATTGAGCCAGCTGATCTCGGTTGAGTTTCAAGGAACTAAACAACAACTTCCTGTTCAATTGCAACTAACTGGCAATGATCTTGTTCTTGCCGGTTTTGCCTCATGGGGATCTCGCCTATTGAGTTTAGATTATGACGGGCTAACCTTAGAGACCTATGTGATGGCAGGGCTTGCGGATACGCTTCCGCCTCCAGAGCAAGTATTGTTTAATGTCATGATTACTTTGTGGCCACTGGATGCGTGGCAGTCATCATTGGATAGTATTAATTGGCAGCTAAGTGAAAGTGGAGATCATCGAGTACTACGTGATGCTTCGGGCAACATTGTTCTTGATGCGCGTTATGATTCAATCAAAGACAAGCTTAATGGTGATATTAGGTTAAGTAGTCCTCATTTGGGCTATGTTATAACCATAAAAACGTTTTCACATTCACAAGAAACACAAACTCAAAAGAATAATGGATAAATAAAATGAGTGCATTTCCTGTATATATTCATGCCTGTGGTTCGCATTCCGCATTAGGCAAAGAGATAGTTGATATCCATCAGACGCTTCAAGGCACAAAAGCACCATCGATGAGAGCAGAAGATGGTTGGCTAAATGATGGAAAATCAACCGTTGTTGGTAAAGCTGAAGGTGAATTGCCAACGGTACCATCGCAACTGGCTGCATTTGATACTCGAAATAATCAGCTAGTACTGTCTGCATTACAGCAAATTGAAGAACAAATTCAGCAAGCAAAAGAAAAGTACGGCGCTGATCGTATTGCTGTGGTGGTAGGGACAAGTACTTCTGGGATCTCTGATGGTGAAGTGGCACTTAGTGCCAAGCTAAATTCTGGCGAGTTTTCTGAAGGCTATCATTACCATAAGCAAGAGTTGGGTAATCCTGCAGAATTTATTGCAGAGTATTTAGAACTTACCGGTCCAACGTATGCAATTTCTACGGCGTGTTCTTCGAGTGGTCGTGTCTTTTTATCTGCAAAGCGATTATTAAAATCAGGCTTTGTTGACGCGGTTATCGTTGGCGGCACAGATACCTTGTGTAAATTAACACTGAACGGTTTTAATAGCCTAGAAGCGTTATCAAATACGCCTTGTTTACCATTTAGTCCGAATAGAAAAGGGATTAATATCGGTGAAGCAAGTGCGTATATGCTACTGAGCGCAGAGCAAAAAGACTCCGATGATCCCATTACTCTATTAGGGGCGGGTGACAGCTCAGATGCTCATCATATATCAGCCCCTCATCCAGAAGGAAAGGGAGCAATAGAAGCGATGGAAAAAGCATTAAAAGATGCAGGACTTAATGCCGAAGATATTGGTTACATTAATGCTCACGGCACAGCGACACCATTGAATGATGCGATGGAATCAAAAGCTGCACATGCTGTTTTTGGCTCTCAGACGCCAATCAGTTCAACCAAGCCATTAACCGGACATACGTTAGGAGCGGCTGGTATTATTGAGGCTTCAATTTGTTGGCATATACTCAAATTCAATTTAGCATTGCCTGTACAAATCAATGATGGTGAGATTGATCCTGAATTAGCCGAGATTAACTTGGTTCAAAGCCAGAGTTTAGAAAAGAAAGCGATCATCAGTAACTCTTTTGCTTTTGGTGGCAACAATATTAGTTTAATTTTTGGGTATCATTCATGAGCCATATTCCAGATTTAATCGACCTTTTGCCTCATGATATGCCATTAGCTTTAGTTGATGAGTTGATTGATGTGCAAGAGCTGTCCATTCATTGCAGAGTGACTATTAGCGATAAGAATATTTTCTTTAATCATGAAACAAAAACCATTCCTGCATGGGTTGGTATTGAGTTCATGGCACAAAGTGTTGCAGGGTGGTCTGGTTACCACGCGTGGAAAAAGGGCAATAAGTCACCGATAGGCTTTTTGCTTGGCAGCCGAAAATATAAAGCGGAGTGCAGTGAATTTCAACAAGGCGACACACTCGACATTTTTGCAGAGCAAGTGCTTGAGAATAATGGCATGGCAGTATTCAGTTGTTATATTGAATCAAATGGTCAGCAAGTGGCTTCGAGCCAGCTTAATGTATTTGTACCAACAGAAGAAAAATTAGAAGAGCTTCTCGCTCCTAAGCAAGATAAGCAGTAGAGGGAACCATGACAAGACAAGTATTAGTGACCGGAGCCAGTAAAGGTATTGGTCGCGCTATCTCAGAGCAGCTAGCAAAAGATGGGTTTTATGTAGTTGTTCACTATATGAGTGATCAAGCAGGCGCAGAACAAACATTGGCGACGATTGAAGAGAATGGCGGTTCAGGTCGCTTAATTCAATTTGATATTAGTAATCGCGCGCAGTGTAAAGAGAGATTAGAAAACGATATTGAAACTTATGGTGCATATTATGGCGTTGTGAGTAATGCAGGTATTACTCGTGATACAGCATTCCCAGCAATGACAGAAGAAGAGTGGGATGGTGTTATTCATACCAACTTAGACAGCTTCTACAATGTACTTCATCCTTGCGTAATGCCTATGGTTCAACTGCGTAAAGGTGGTCGTATTGTGACATTAGCGTCAGTATCGGGCATTGTTGGTAACCGTGGTCAAACTAACTACAGCGCAGCTAAAGCCGGAGTTATTGGTGCGACTAAATCGTTAGCACTAGAATTAGCAAAACGTAAAATTACAGTAAACTGTGTAGCTCCAGGACTGATTGATACAGGCATGGTTGATGAGCATGTAAAAGAGCATGCATTACCACAAGTACCATTGCGTCGTATGGGTGATCCAGAAGAAGTTGCAGGTCTTGTTAGTTACCTAATGTCAGATGTAGCGGGTTATGTGACTCGCCAAGTTATTTCTATTAATGGTGGTTTAGTATGAGTCGTCGCGTAGTCGTTACAGGTATGTCTGGTGTAACCGCTCTAGGTAGTGATTGGAACACGGTAGGCGAAAACCTTCGTAAGTGTGAAAATGCTACTCAATATATGCCAAGTTTTGAGGTCTATGATGGCCTAAATACTAAGCTTGCCGCACCGATTAATGACTTCACTTTACCAAAGCATTACACCCGTAAGAAGATCCGTTCAATGGGCCGAGTGTCACTACTATCTACTGTTGCTTCTGAACAGGCACTAGAGCAGAGTGGTTTGATTGGTAATGACGTTTTAACCAATGGACAAACTGGTATCGCTTTTGGTTCATCGACAGGTTCAACAGACGCAGTTGGAGCATTCGGTGTCATGCTGAGTGAGAAAAGTACCAAAGCGATTACAGCAACAACTTATGTAAAAATGATGCCTCACACAGCAGCAGTAAACGTCGGTTTATTCTTTGGTTTACGTGGCCGTGTTATTCCAACAAGCAGCGCGTGTACATCAGGTAGCCAAGCGATAGGTTACGCGTATGAAGCGATTAAACACGGTTACCAAACGGCGATGGTTGCTGGTGGTGCTGAAGAATTATGCCCAACAGAATCAGCGGTATTTGATACTCTGTTTGCAACAAGCTTAAAAAATGATGAACCTAAAACCTCACCAAGCCCGTACGATAAAGATCGAGATGGTTTAGTTATCGGTGAAGGTGCAGGCGCATTAGTATTAGAAGAATATGAACATGCGAAAGCTCGTGGTGCAACCATCTATGCAGAATTAGTTGGCTTTGCGAGCAACTGTGATGCAGCCCATGTAACACAACCTCAAATGGAAACCATGCAACTATGTATGGAAATGTCATTAAGAGATGCAAACTTATCGCCAGAGAACATTGGTTATGTATCAGCTCACGGTACAGCGACTGAACGTGGTGATATTGCAGAGAGTACAGCAACAGAGAACGTATTTGGTTCATCGATGCCAATCAGTTCACTGAAGTCTTACTTTGGTCATACGTTAGGGGCTTGTGGTGCGATTGAAGCGTGGTTATCGATAGAGATGATGCGTAACAATTGGTTTAGCCCAACCTTGAACCTAAACAATGTTGATGAACGTTGTGGCAAGCTTGATTACATCACAGGCACAGGTCGCGAGATTGATTGCAATTACATCATGAGTAATAACTTTGCTTTTGGTGGAATTAACACATCACTTATTTTTAAGCGTTGGACTGAAGCCTAGTTTTTCTCTTTAAATGATAAATTTGAAATAACAGATAAGAAAAAACCGGTGAGGGAAATTCACCGGTTTTTTTGTATCTTCAAATTGGTTAGATCGAAGATAGAATAATTAACACGACTTGATTAGTTTACCCAATCACGCAGTGTGAATGTTAATTCGTGCTCTTGACCTTTAAGGATCAAGTTTTCTTTAGTTAGTGTAATATCGCTCCATGTAGATAGAGTGCTAGACATAACTTGTTCAGTTGTCATCACATCGCCCATACACATTTTCATTGTCATTCCCATTTTCTCAATGCGGAATTGACCTTCAGCGTTTAGTTCACCTTGACCAAAGAAGTTATTACAGCCTGCGTTACCATTAGCTGTCATTTTCTCGCCAATCTCAAGACGTGGAGCTTCCATTTTTTCAGGAGTTGCAACGTCTTTGCCGTCAACTTGAGTTAACTGCCAGTTGTGGTGCTGAAGCATATCTGCTGAAACTTGAGTGTCAGCCATTAGGTTATCGCCATTGCTTGCACATGCAGCCATTAATACAGGTAAAGATACAGCCACTAATAATTTTTTCATTTTAACTCCTAGAGAGACTCATTAGGGATGCCTAATGTTTAATGTCACTAAGTATAAGAGATAAATTGGATCTTTTGTCAAAAAAAAGTAAAAAACAGAGTTCAATTTACTGATATGAACACCGTGATAGTTTCAACCTGTGAAGAGCAACAACAAATATCAGAAGAGATAAATCGCTCTTTATCTGGAATTAGAGCATTAATACAAGAAAGTAAAAATGGTTCAGAAAATATAGCGTTAGCGAGCTCTAAAGTAACAGACTTATCTAATGAATTAAGTGAAATGGTAACGGGCTTCAAAACTGCGAGTTAAGAATTGCATTGGTTATTTATCGTACTGATTAGTAATGTTACCTAGGCTTGACTATACTGTTGATGTGAAATTATTCATATTTAATAGTCAGGTTGGTAGCATTTATCTTACATAAAATAGAGCGCATATAATTATAGAATAGCGCCTTGTTATGTTTTTAGTACTAAGGTTGTCAGTATGCTAAATAAAATTTCAGTTCAAAACCGTTTAATTATTAATACCATTTTACCTGTGTTAGTTATCGTTTCTCTCAGTATTTTAGCAATGAGTGAATTAGGTAAAGCTAATCGTGGTGCTGAAACGATTTATATAGATCGTGTGGTTCCATTAAAAGGATTAAAGGTTATTGCTGACGATTATGCAGTCTTGATTATTGATGCTGTAAATAAAGCTAATTCAGGGCTTATTACAGGTTCAGAAGCTTTAAGCAATGTTGAGCATGCAATCCAAGATATTGATAAAGAGTGGAAGTCTTATATGTCGACAGAGCTAACGTTAGAGGAATCTAAGTTAGCTCGTGAAGCAGAAACTTTATTTATACCCGCTCAAGCCGCATTAGTCAGTTTAAAGCAAAAATTAAATAACTTAGGTTCAGGTGATGTTACGGGAAAGCTTGACGATTTCGACGGTGCTTTATATACCAGTATTGATCCAATAAGTGAGAAGATCACAGAGTTAGTTGATTTACAACTTAGAGTAGCAGAAGAAGAGTACCGTGAGATAAACAAGATTTATGATGAATCGATAGTTGTAATGTCGGTTATCTCAGTTATCGTTTCTCTTTTATTGATAGGGTTTAATCTGAATAATTTCATAGTTATTCGAAATTCTCTCACTATATTACGCTCGGCAATGAAAAACGTTTCAAAAAATATGGATTTAAGAGTAAGGGCTAGTGAAGAAGGTCCGGCTGATTTAGTCGATATATCAACGGGTTTTAATAAGATGCTCAGTAATATTAATACGCTTGTGAATAATATGAATACCGTCTCGGGACAGTTGGCATCCAGTGCAGCAGAGATGAATCAAATTAGTATTGAAGCTAATGAACAGATAATGCAACAAACACTAGAAATGGAACAAGTAGCAACAGCGATGGAAGAGATGGTATGCGCTTCTCGTGAAGTCACTGAAAGTGCAACAAAAGCCGATTTATCTGCGCAAGAAACGTTAGATAAAGCGAATAAAGGAACTGATGTAGTGAATAGCTCTGTTACTGCCTCTTTGAATTTAGTTGGACAGATAGATCAAGTCAGCGAACAAGTATTATCTGTTGAGGTTGAAACTGATGGTATTGGTTCAGTTATTGATGTGATTAACGGCATTGCTGAACAGACGAATTTATTAGCTTTAAACGCAGCAATAGAGGCAGCTCGTGCAGGTGAGCAAGGAAGAGGCTTTGCGGTTGTTGCTGATGAAGTAAGAACCTTAGCATCGAGAACTCAAGTTTCGATCACTGAAATTCAAAGTGCGATTGAACGTTTGCAAATAGGCATGAAATCAGCGGTAAAAGAAACGCAATCAAGCCAATCCCAAGCGCAAACTACAGGAGATAAGGTAGGGGAGACAGGGGATGTTCTTGAGTCAATTATAACATCGGTAGAAAGTATTACGGATATGAATACTGTAATTGTGTCAGCGTGTGAAGAGCAACAACAAGTATCTGAAGAAATTAACAGATCTTTATCTGGTATAAGTTCATTAACGCAAGAGAGTAAAAATGGTGCAGAAAAAATTGCACTATCAAGCTCTAAAGTTACATTGCTTTCTAAAGAATTAGGTGAAATGGTGTCTAGCTTCAAAATAGAAAAATAAGGTGAGGGCAATTAAACTTTATGAGTATAAGCCACTGAAAACATATTCGGAACCGCCGTATGCGACCCAGGCTTGTACGGTGGTGTGAGGAGGCCTCCTCCTCGATTCTTCAGATTGGTTATATCAAAGATAAAATAATGACTGAAATAACCATTCACACTATTTGATTAGTTTACCCAATCACGCAATGTGAACATTAGTTCGTGCTTTTTCCCTTTAAGGATTAAATTTTCTTTTGTTAGTGTAATGTCACTTCAAGAAGAGAGAGTGTTAAACATCGCTTGTTCCGTTGTCATTGCATCACCCATACATATCTTCATAGTCATGCCCATTCTCTCAATGCGAAATTGACCTTCTGTGTTTAGCTCACCTTGGCCAAAGAAGTTATTACAACCAGCGTTACCGTTTGCTGTAATTAGAATAGGTGGGTATATGGCAATTAATAATTTCTTCATTGAAACTCCGAAAAAGATAAATATAAAGTAAAACTTCTTTTACAAAGCGAATTAATCCTTTAGTATTCACCTCCTTAATAGTGTGATGCGTATCACAGTAATTTACCTTATGTTATTAACATTTAGGTAGCATTTAATTACTGATGTAGCAACGTGTGTCATAAAATGTAATGTATAAAAGGTACCTTGAATTATGAATCATATATCAGTTAAAAATAGGTTAATTATTAATACAATATTGCCTGTATTTTTTATAATTGTATTAATTATTCTTTCTTTATATCAATTAGGTAAAGCGAACCAGAGTGCGGAAACTATGTATTTAGATCGTGTCGTTCCTTTAAAAGGACTGAAAATGATCTCAGATGACTACGGAGTCTTTATTATTGATACTGTAAACAAAGCAAATTTAGGGTTAATTTCTCGTACACAAGCATTAGATAATGTAATTCTTGCTATTGATGATATAGATATTAAATGGGCAGGTTATATAGCAACCACATTAACAACAGAAGAAGAAAGATTAGCTAGAGAAGCTGAGGTGTTATTTGTAGCAGCAGATAAATCACTACGTCAATTAGAGGATTTATTGAGGAAGTTACCATTAGAAAACATTACCGGAAAACTTGATGGATTTAATGGTGTTTTATATAGCAGTATTGATCCAATTAGTGAAAAAATAGCAGAACTTGTCGATCTTCAACTAAATGTGGCAGAAGAAGAATTTAACCATATACATAATCTTTATAATACGTCGGTAACGAAACTCTTAATTATTGGTGGGGTTATTGCCGCAATTCTCGCATTCTTTAATATTAATAATTTTTCAGTAATTAGATCATCATTAGGTCGCCTTAGTTCTGTCATGCAGCAAGTATCTCAAGATATGAACTTACAGGTATTAGCTTGTGATAAAGGTCCTTCTGATTTGGCTAAAATATCCAAAGATTTTAATCTAATGATTTCTAATATTAACGGCTTGGTTAATGATATTAATCAAGCATCTAATAATTTGGCTCAAAATGCACAAAAAATGAGTGAAATTAGTACAGAGACCAATAAACAAGTATTACAACAAACATTAGAAGTAGAACTAGTTGTGACGGCAATGGAAGAAATGGTTTGTTCGTCTCGAGAGGTAACACAAAGTGCAAGTAATGCTGAGGGTTCAGCACAAGAAACAACGCTACGAGCGAACACTGGCCGTGATGCTGTAGAAGATGCCGTATCAGCCTCTACCATTTTAGTTGGAAAAATTGATAATGTTAATGAATTAGTTTTATCTGTAGAAGTAGAAACGGATGGTATTGGTTCTGTAATTGATGTAATTAATGGAATTGCAGAGCAAACTAATTTATTAGCATTAAACGCAGCGATTGAAGCTGCCCGAGCAGGGGAGCAAGGCCGAGGTTTTGCTGTTGTTGCCGATGAAGTAAGAACACTTGCTTCTCGTACGCAATCTTCAATTACCGAGATACATAATGCGATTGAACGCTTACAAACTGGAATGAAAGGTGCTGTAGCAGAAACTAAATCAAGTCAAGAACAAGCGAATATGACTGGTAAACAGGTTGGTTATACAGGCGAGGTTTTAGAATCTATAGTTACATCTGTTGGTAGCATTACAGATATGAATTTAGTCATTGTATCTGCATGTGAAGAGCAGCAGCATGTAGCAGAAGAAATTAATCGTTC
The DNA here is from genome assembly GCF_052920805.1 of Aliivibrio wodanis. Classification (NCBI taxonomy): domain Bacteria; kingdom Pseudomonadati; phylum Pseudomonadota; class Gammaproteobacteria; order Vibrionales; family Vibrionaceae; genus Aliivibrio; species Aliivibrio wodanis. The sequence goes on along the minus strand of NZ_JBREXA010000002.1, from coordinate 1,366,589 downwards.
TCTGAATGGGATTAGTGATCTAACTAAAGATACTAAAAAAGGTGCAGAGCAGTTGGCGATAACAAGTAGTACGGTTATGAGTTTATCTGATGACTTAAGTCGAATGGTATCCAGCTTTAAAGTAGCAAGTTAATACTAGAGAAGTAAAAGATAAACAGAAGGTGAAGGTCTGCATTGTAAAAATAATGCGGACTTTTTATTTTCTATACCAGATAGATTAAAGCCCCGATACTGGTAATATCAGGGCTTTAAAGGGGTTGTTATTTCAATTGGTAAGAAAGAAATAACATAATGCAAAAGAGTAAAACAGACTCGAATTAGATGCGGATGAAGTCCATGTGCTCAACTTTAGGCTTAAACGCGTGACGTTGAACGTCTTGCGGCTTAACCTTAACAGTAGCGCCATCGATTACTAGCTCAATTGCTTCGTAAAACTCAGGCTTATCCATTTGGTTGATAACATCAGAGTGGATTAGTTCGATTGATACTGGAGCTTCTGTGCCACCGTAAACGATTGCAGGGAATTTACCAGCGTGACGAAGGCGGCGGCTCGCACCCTTACCTTGTTCAGTACGTACTACTGCTTCAAATTTCATAGTCTTTACTCTCAAAAATAGTAAAATAAAAAAATGCCATTAAGCTTAGCGACCTAACTTAACAGACTTTTCGTTTCGAAAAACGAGCGCGAATAGTACCATCAGATTATTTATCTAACAACCTATTTTCGTGTGTTTTAAATAGTATTTTTCTAAGGTAAAGAAATCACCGCTAAGATAGAGCATACATGGCATGCAATCTCAATTGGCATTGGATTGATTGAAATGAATGGAGGCAAATATGAAAAAAATAGGGATAGTTGGGCTACTTTCGTTTTCAGTAATGGCAGCAGATTACTCTCAAGAGATAGAGACTCGGCAAGATAATTTTCAGCATCTCGATGCGACCGCTGATTTGTTAGATGATGAATTTGACAAAGGTGTATTAGATTGGGATCGCATTATGCCGTTAGCCCAAAGTGCGTACTTAACAGTAGAAGAGCAGAAAACCCTGTTTCCAGAAGGAAGCGCAGACAACAGCCGAGCGCGGACTAAAATTTGGGAGCAAAAAGCAGAGTTTGAAGGCAAGTTTAATACCTTATCGCAGCAATTCATGTTAATTAGCGAAGCGGCAGTAGAGCAAGATGAAGTGGCAGCACGGGCAGCCCTTGATAAAGCGTTCTCTCAGTGCCGCTCTTGTCACATGAATTATCGTTCGCTGTGGTAATTTGTTAGATAATATCAATGCCAGTAATTATCTAAATCACTCTTCAAAGATCTTATCGCGAATCGACCAGAATTTTCCTTGTTTACGAGCAATTACAAAACTCGGTGGACGAAAACGGTGTTGGTTATTCGCGATTTTAATTGCGGTTGTTTCTTCAAATGGACGATGTCTATCAACCAAATGAGGGCGCACAAAGTTATTCAAAAATAATTGCTTCTGTTTTTTGGTCACCATTTGCCATACTTCATGTAATTCAGAATCATCATCACCTAAATAGGTAACTTTAAGTTGTGGCTTATCGAACTGATTTTTCCCCGCAGTAAGGGTTAAATCAATACAATTTAGGATACGTGCATCTTTCAGTTTCAAGGCTTCTTTTAGCTTCTTATCTGGATCAACCAAGATCGCATCACACTCATGACAAATACGTGCAGCAATATCATTATCTGCACCACATTCATTGCAATATTTGGCTCTAAAACGATAGCCACACTCTTCACGAGTCCCTTCATCATCTTCAAAATAACCTTGGCAACGACGACCAAAATGCTCAAGTAAAAAGCCATTACTGTCTAACTTGCCCCAGAAGTTATTATTAAAACCACAAGCAGGGCAGGGAATAGTAATGATCTCGCTGTTACTGTCAGGTTTAGGGTCGCCCACTTCTGGTTGGTAGAGATCGTAGCAATTACCCGCGTAATCTAAAATGGTACACTCTGTTTTTCCTTCCGCTAAACGTAGGCCTCGACCTATGATTTGTTGGTATAAACTGACAGATTCTGTTGGACGTAAAATAGCGATTAAATCAACATGAGGCGCATCAAACCCCGTTGTTAATACCGAAACATTAACTAAAAATTTGGTTTGTTGCTTCTTGAAGCGTTGAATAATGGCATCACGTTCAATCACTTTGGTATCGCCAATCACCAATTCGGATTGATCTGGTGGCAGTAATGATAATATCTCTTGAGCATGGCGAACCGTTGCTGCAAAGATCATCACGCCTTTTCTGTCTTTTGCGTACTCCACAATTTGCTGAACAATTTGCGGAGTGGCACGCTTAGACTCTTCAATCACCAAATCTAATTCAGACTCTTTGTATTTACCAGTAGAAGCGGGTTTTAATTGTGAGAAGTCATAACTCAATACTGGGGCATCTAACAGTTTTGCTGGGGTTAAAAAGCCTTCATCCAATAGGTACTGAATAGGCAGTTCAAAAATACAATCACGGAAAAATCGAGGCGTATCAGTTTTGACTTGTCCACGGGTATGGTATTGGTAAATCCAACCCATACCTAAGCGATAAGGCGTTGCGGTTAATCCAAGCACCTTAATACCAGAGTTTTGAGCTTGTAGATGTTCAATCACTTTACGATAACTGGTGTCTTTGTTATCAGGCACTCGATGACATTCATCAATAACTAATAATGAAAATTGGTCTTTAAACGAATCAAGGTTTCTAACCACAGATTGCACAGAGGCAAATACCACTTTTTTATCGTTCTCTTTACGACCTAATCCTGCTGAAAATATAGAGGCTTCTTCGCCATAGCCTTCGTATTTTTCATGGTTTTGTTCAACCAATTCTTTAACGTGAGCAAGCACCAATACACGACCTTTAGCAATACGCGCCAACTCCGCTATTACCAAACTTTTCCCCGCACCAGTAGGCAACACTAAGACTGCCGGAGAGGTATGCTTTCGGAAATAATGAATAACGGCTTTAACGGAATCTTGCTGATAAGGGCGTAACGTATACATGGATATAAACACAGTGGTAAAGACAAGTTGGCATCATATCAGAATATAAAAGATTACTCTCTTTGTTTTCTTGCTAAGATAAATATAGTTGATTTAAGGATGAATATGACAATGAGACTATTACTTACGGTGTTATTACTAAGCTCGGTATTATCTGGTTGCAGTAATTTTAAAAACTTATCCCATGAGATGAAGGCGATTGATTCATTAACTCATGAGTATACGCTTACTTTGAGTGAACCTGTTTCTGGATCTGCGATTGTGATCGAGCAAATCAAAGACATTAATAAGAGTGATATTGATGGCTATGATGCCATTATTGGTAGCGAGAGCATTGATTTACAAATGTCGAATGACATCCATTATTTATTACTTTTTGAAGATAAGAATAAAGATTTAACACTGCAATCTGACGAAGCATTTAGTCTTATTAATTTGCACGATTATAAAGATAAAGCGGAAATACTTGTCACGTTAAATGTGAATGGAAAAGCGATCCCTAAGGCATTTGTTGATCGTTCTTTATCGTCACTACTGAATATTGAGTTAGATCTGGTTAATATTGGCAAAGTGGTCAGTCTACGTGATCCGCCGTTTGATAAAAAAAATGCAGAGTTAGGCATGTGGCAGCCACTGACTTTTTTACTTGAAAATAATACTGGGCTCTATTTTTTATCTGAATATGACCCAAAGAAGATCCCGATTTTATTTGTTCATGGGATCAACTCAACTGCCTCTGATTTTACAGCTTTAATTGATAAAGTAGACCAATCAAAGTATCAAGTGTGGGTATTTAACTACCCTTCTGGTTTATCGTTGTTTTTAACCTCAAAAGGTCTTGCTAATGTGTTGTACACCGTTGCAAGTGAATACAATATTCAACAAATGCACATTGTTGCACACAGTATGGGAGGCCTTGTCGTTGAAAACTATATGCGCCAATGTAATCTTGGTAAGCTGTGCCAATTCGTAAATAGTACCTCAACCATTTCTTCACCATTTGGTGGGGTTGAATCAGCAAAACAAGGTGTTGAGTACTCGCCAGTAGTCATGCCTGCATGGGTTGATTTAAACCCAGATGGCGAGTTTATTGAAGGGCTATTCAAAGATAGAAATAAAGGCAATACCCCCCACTTTTTATTGTTTGGTTATAACTCTGGTGATTTGCTTAATACCAACAGTAATGATGGCGTAATTGATTTATCAAGCCAGTTAGACCGCGAAGCTCAGTTACATGCCGAGAAAATACGTGGCTATGATGAAGATCATTTGAGTATTTTAGATAATGATCAACTGTTTGATGATTTATCGAATTTCTGGATAGAGACAGAGACAGAGCGTGAGTGATGAGTCTGATATACTCTCTTTATATAAAGATCTCATCATCAATTTCAGATCTCTCAGGATTGATTGTTTAATATTAAAAATTGCTCAATAGTAAAAAGGAAGTTTAATAAATGTCAGTGCTTAAACGCATTAATATCACCCTATTTTTTGTCGCTATTCTTTCAGGGTGTGGATCACTTCCTGATGAGGTTGAACACGCTAATGAGCCCGCTGTTACGCCATTAGCAAGTCGCTTATCTGAGTTAAGAGACACATCGTTACCTCAAAAAGAGACACAAGAAACAAGTGCGGTTTTGCTGCAAGATTCAGGGTGGGATGCACTCGCTCAACGCTTAGCATTAATTGAAACCGCCGAACATTCCATTGATATCCAGTATTACATCTGGAACTCAGACGCATCAGGTCATTATCTTGCAAGCCGTTTATTAGCTGCTGCTGATCGCGGTGTAAAAGTACGTGTAATGCTCGATGATATCAATTTGAATGAGCGTGAAGATCTCTTGATTGCACTTAACTCGCACCCTCAAGCTGAGATCCGTGTGTTTAATCCTATTCCAACTCGCCGCGGTGTTACCAAATGGGTGAACTTCTTAGGGGATTTCTCTCGTTTAAATCGTCGTATGCACAATAAATCATTCACTGTTGATGGGGCTTTCTCTGTTGTTGGTGGACGCAATATTGGCGATGAATATTTTGATCTCTCTGATGACATTAACTTTCGTGACCGTGATGTCTTAGTGACGGGCTCTGTGGTGGCTGATATTCAGACGAGCTTTAGTCAATATTGGGACAGTACTTGGTCTTACCCTGTTGATTTATTGGGTAAGGCAACATCACCAGATCAACCCGTATTGGATGAGATAGCAGCACCAATTTATACAAATTATCCGGCCTTACCAGAAGGCAATAAAATCGCACACCAATTCTTACAAGATCTGATGGGTAAAATGACTTGGGTTAACGCCCGTTTTGTATTTGATCGCCCAGTACCTTTAGACACAAACAATACCAATGAACCCAAAGCAACAGCGAAAGAATTAGCTAAACTAGCCAGTGAATCAGATAAAGAGATCGTATTAGAATCGGCTTATTTGATATTTGATGATAGCCAATTAGCAGAGTGGCAGAAGTTAAGTAACAACGGTGTGCAAATAAAAGCATTAACTAACTCAATGGCCTCAAATGATTTAACCACTAATCACTCTGGCTATGCAGGTCGCCGTAAAGATATGCTTGAGCATGGTATACAATTGTTTGAGTTAAAGCCAGAAACTGAATTGTGTGAGGAATCGACCCGTAATGTGTCTAAATGTGCGCCAACATTAGCGTACGGTCTTCACGCCAAATCCGCTGTTTTTGATGATAAAATAGCGAGTATCGGCTCTTTTAACTTCAATTTACGCTCAACTTACCTTAATACAGAATCAATTCTAATTATTAAAAATCAAAAGATTGCAGAGCGTCTTGCTAGCGATATAGAAAAAGCGATGGATGAAAAGAACAGTTGGCATTTGAAGTTGCAAGAGGGGGATATTCGTTGGTATTCAGGTGAGCAGTATTGGGAAAAAGAGCCCGAAACTGGCCGATGGGAGCGATTTGAATCCCGATTATTGCAATTGCTGCCAATAGAGAAATACTTGTAAATCGAACAGAACGTTAAGACATTAAACCAATTATAATTGATGGCTGTTTAATTTTTTCATAAAGAGTTATTCATAAGATCTCTTTGTTACATGAGGAATGTGACAGCCATTTTTTTACGTATTCTTTATTCTGCTCCATCCATACATTACTGGCTTTATCAATAGACATATTTTTCTCATCAATAAGGATTGCAGCTTGTGCAACTTGTTCATTATCTAGGGAAAATGAGTGGATAATATCCACAGCGCATGGGGATTTATCTAGTAGGGATGTTGATATAGCGATTTTTAGCCAGCCATCGATAGGGTTTCCACAGTCCCACATGAATTTAGGGTTTATTCCCCAGTAGGCTTTACTTTCACATTCTTTAGCATATTCGGGAAATGCCACAAACTTTCCTTGATATTGTGCTTCAACCCAGTTTGGGGTCCAGTTAAAAATCAAGAGTGGTTTTTTGTCGGCGATGTACTTTCTGATTTTTTTATTTATTTCGTCACCATTTTTCAATTTTACTACATCAAATTGGAGTTCTAGGGCCCTTATGCGTGCCTCATCAGGCTTTTCCCAAGGACCTGTATAATAAATACCACGCTCCTTTCCTTCAGAAAAAATAGTGTAGCACTCTTTTAATGCGGCCCAATTTGGTAACCCTGGACAACGTTTTTCGACATAATCAGGATACCACCACTCCTCTCTAGTCGTCGCTATATGTGTGCCACCATCCAAAATATAACCAGAATCAATGAGTTCTTGAAACTTTGTAGCCATTGAGCCCTCCCAGACTTCGACTTGCACATCAGCTTTACCATGAGCAAGTTTGTACCATTGAGAATTTTCATCAGAATAAACATACTCAATCGGAATATTTTGCTGCGTAAGCAGGTTTCCTAGGGCTTTTGTTAATACCTTTTGGCTCCCCCAATCTAGTAAAAGTAATTTTACAGGTTCTTTGGCAAATGCTGAGAAAGTCAGTCCTAATAATGTGGCAGTACTTAAAAGTAATGATTTTTTCATATGAATTTATTAACCCTTCTGATGTGGAGATAAAATATGGGCAATACAAATTTAGAAACGGATATTATTTGATTTCAACGTAGTGAGGCTAAAGAAACAGTACTGAATGGCTTGGGTGGTTCTGAGTTGAGGTTAGTTATACTCTAGGTTGCAAAAATGATGGTTTAACCTTACTTAAACTATAGTTCAAACTGTTATTTTTTACAGTTATTACTAATAGGGAAGTGCTTTTGAGGTGAATAATTAAAATATTTAAGTTGTGATTTAAAATTTATCATAAATCTTTTTTAATTATAAAATCAATCGGTTGTGTTGGTGAGAGGATTGGCATATCTACCAATCCTTTTTTAATGCCGTATTTACAGAGAACGATTACTCGTAATCAGATGCGTATGTATCTTCGTAAGAGTGGGAATAGAACTCAAAAAGGTTACCAAATGGGTCTTCTAGGTAAACCATTTGTGCTTGTTTTAGTTCGTCTTCTGGGTGGTAACGCATAATGTCCATACGAACCTTGCCACCATATTCTTCAACACGCTTGATTGCGGTATGAAATTGCTCTTTTGGCACTTGTAGACAGAAGTGGAAGATGCCTAGACGAGAAAAATCTACGTCATGACGTTCTTGGCGCTCTTTCATTTCGAACAGCTCAATACCGATACCATCAGATGTTACAAGGTGCGCAATATTGAAGCCTTTAAAGCCTTCACCGAATACGGCGATACACATACGACCAATAGCAGATTCACGCTCTTCGATTACTTTCGTGTTGTTCATTACAATGCGTAGGCCTAACGCTTTAGTGTAGAACTCAACAGCTTTGTCCATATCGCCAACCATGATACCAACGTGATTCATTTTCATAATGTGCTCCAAATACGTTTTATTAATTCGTTATGTTGTTTCGATGTAGGAGAGTATAGGTAAGAATTGATATTACGTGAAATTATCAAATTTTATTAAAATAATAACCTTTTGTTATCATTGGAATTCAAAACCTTTATGGTTAACGGAATAACGTGATTTGACAAATAGCCTTGATCTTACAAGTATTCGTTATATATGAGATCTTAGAATGCGAAATGGTTATTGGCATATGCTAACAACATGGAGTTATAGTTTATTCATTAAATTAACAAAAATTATTGGTGGATAATGTCACTCTCTATACCTAATGATCATCAACAATGTCGGGTCTGTCAGCATGCTTTTTTTTCTGAACAGCCGATCAATTTTCAAGTGAGTAATGACCGAGAAATATATGCCGAAATTGTACCAATAGAAAAAGTAGAAGGTTACGACGGTGTTATGCAAGGGGGATTAATTACAGCATTGCATGATAGTGCAATGCTGCATTGTTTATATAATCTTGAAATTCATGCAATGACGGTTAGTTTATGTACTCGCTTTCACCGACCAATAAAACTGGGTATAAAGATTGAAGTTCATGCTAAATGGGTAAGTAGCAGACGTCATTTACATGTATTACAAAGCAAAATTATACAAGAGGGTTATATCTGTTCATCGGCAGAAAGCCAATTTATGGATGGTTAAAGCTATTACCACTATTAAAATAATAAAGATAAGTAAGCCTATTTTGATTGTTCAAGCTGTGATGGGGTATCAAACATCGCTTGTAATGTCTGTATGAATTGCCCCACATGCAAGCCATCCATTAAACCATGATGCACTTCAATGGATAGCGGCATGCGCCAGTGCTCACCTTGCTGAACCAATTTCCCAAATGCCATTTTTGGCACACTGTCAGGGAAGTTAACGTCTCTAGCATGAGTCATACTAGTGAAATCGACCCATGGCAATACGGTTAAATGAATCGTATTCTGCTTCATTTCTTGGCCAATGAACTGCTCTACAATAAAAGGCGTGTTCTTAATCCTAGTCTCGGATTTTGCTGCACTGATCGTAAAGTCAGAAAACGTAGGCTCATGGTCTAAATCGCAAAAACGTACCGTATTATCATCGGCGAGCAGCGCGACACTGACACACATAGGCGAGTAAATACGTACTTCTTCCCCTACAAGGCGATAGCTCATCGGTTCCACATTTATTTAGTGCTTGCTGAGTTAGGTAAAGATAAGCGTGAAAGAAACGGTGATTATGCTGCTTACAATATTGGTGCAGCGCCGTTACGTCGATATTAGAGCAGATGTTATACCAAGGGTGACTAAAGCCTTGATAAAATTTCAAGTGTTGAGCTCGCGCCCACTGGCTGACATCTAGTACTTCATATGTCATTTTATTTCCCTATAGAGTTCACTGATTTTGATTGGGCTGATTCTATATACCTAATCGACTTTAAGATATATTTGAATGTAGAAAAGCACCGAGAAGCGGTACAATATCCGAGTTGCACATCGCAGCATAAGAAACTCATTCACATAAAAGCGTAAAGTAGCCCTATATGTCTAAAGATTTTAGTGTCACCACAGAATACACACTCGACAAGACTTTCTTTGCCGAGTGTTATGATCAAACTAGTCACCCTGTTAAATTTCCCAAAGCCTATTTAAAAGGAATATTATTTCTTCTTTTTGGTGTGGTTTTATTAAAACTTGAACTATTACCTAATGGATATGTTGGTTGGTTCTTTATTGTTTTGAGTATTATTGAGGGGCTTAGTATCTACTTTAAAAGAACGTGGTGGTTATGGCGACAAAAAATCAGCTCGCTTTCTGGTACTAAAGTGGTGTTTCAGGCTGACGTTAAAGGAGTGAGTTATAAAAGCGCTAAAATCACTCGTAGCATTGCATGGAGTGAAATTGATCAACTTGAACAAAGCGATTTAGGGTTTATCTTGCATATAGGTAAACAGCGCCAATATGTCAGTAAATCTTGCTTAAATGATAAAGAGATCGCTTTCATTGCAGAGCAGCACGCAATATCAAAAACAAACTAACGTCACTGCGTGAAAATCACATTTTTCCAATATCAAGCCGCATTCATTGCGGCTTTTTATTGTCTATCTAACTCCTCGGCTCCAATCTCAAACTCTGTGGCCATATTTACTCATTTACTACATTCCCACACTGTGAGGTTTTCAGGTGTTACTGTAAATACTTTGCATTTGAAACTGCCACACAACTTAATATCGTTTAAGATAATATTGCTCGAAAACGTTTTTAAAAGTGTTAAATAGGAAGTTTGCATTATGCGTAAATCAGATAAGAAGATCGAAAATCAAATTAGAGAAGTGTTAACCGAAGTTTGTGAAGATACGTTAAAAGGCTACGATGGTTTTCTTTGGGTGACTCATACGGTCAAATTCTCATCTTTTCCACAGAGCTTAAAAATCGTCTGCGTATTTGAAACGGATCAAGATAGAGCACACTTTTTAATGGGAGAAGACCAGCTTCACGTTTCAGCAACTATCCAAAAGGCGTTTAATAAGGTTGGGGTCCAACTAAAGAACGTAGATAAGCACATCAGTTACGATACACAGAAAAATCGCAAGTAGCGGTTATCAAAGAAAGTGAATCGAGTTTTGACTTGTCGTGATGCGAATAATACCTCTAATCACATCACGTTTTGATGTGAATAGGAGGGTTAATCACATCATTAAATGATTTGAATAAGCGTTATATTCAAATCATACTGTGATTAGATTAAGCGAAATTGAATCAGAGGAAGGCATTATGTGGATATGGCAGCAAGATAAATGGCCTCATTTTTATTGGGATGAACACGTTATTGAACCGTTATTAAGGTCGGTTAGATTTAACCAAGGGCTTTTATTAGGCAAGATGACGAGTCAAGACCAAGAAAAAGCGATGCTTGATACGTTACTTGCCAATATTGTCCACTCAAGCGCGATTGAAGGTGAAACGTTGAATGCGTTCTCGGTGCGCTCTTCTCTGGCTAATAAATTAGGATTAAGTGAAGAAAGACCTTTTCCAACCACAGAGCAAACTGATGGCCTTGCCGAGATCATGCTTGATGCGGTAGAAAACTTAGACACCTCTTTAACGCTAGATCGTATTTTACATTGGCATCATCGTTTATTTCCTCAAGGCTACACCATGTTTAATCCTGTGGTGGGTGGGCAATTACGAGGCGATGCACCTATGCAAGTCGTGTCTGGCCGCATTGATCGTCCTATTGTCCATTTTGAAGCGCCAAGCCGAGATACTCTTGATGCTGAATTGAATCAGTTTATTGATTGGTTCAACACGTCAAAAAATGACACTTCGTTAGATCCTCTATTAAGAGCGGCAATAACTCATGTGTGGTTTGTGACGCTTCATCCACTTGATGATGGTAATGGAAGAATCACTCGTCTACTTACCGATCTCGCATTAGCCCAAGCTGAGCAGCAATCGGTTCGATTCTATGCGATGTCGGTGGGTATCTTGGCGAACCGCAAAAGCTATTATGAGATTTTAGAGCAAACCCAAAAAGGAGAGTTAGATATTACCGCTTGGCTACAATGGTTTTTTGAAACTCTTGAGAGTACGTTTTCAGAAGTCTTTAACGAAATAGACAGAACGATTTTTAAAACTAACTTTTGGCGCAAGGTTGATCAAACCAAGCTGACAGAAGAGCAAGTAAAAGTGCTGAATAGAATGTTAGATGGCGATTTTGAAGAGGGCATTAACACCTCTCAATACCATAAAGTTGCAAAGGTCAGTAAGCCCACTGCAACTCGGCACTTAGCAACGTTAGTTGAGCTTGGCTGTTTGGTTAAAACAGGGGCTGGAGGTCGAAGTACTCGTTATGTTTTGGGGGAGTAAAATATAGATGAGTCGATTTACCAAAGTTGAATGCATAAAAGAAGCTCTGATTTTGTCAGAGCCTTTTTCATTTTCATAAATAATTCCGGATTACCTAGTTAACACCATGTCTTGCATGGTCACCGACATACACTTTAACCCGACATTACTCGCTTAAAATGCTGTTTTAGTCAGCGGGAGGAGAGGGTATTTCAATCCGACTTAGTCTCTCTCTTACCTTGTAGGCTTAATATACCTACAAAATGATCTTGGATTATCTGGTTGGTAAATGCAAGTTCTAATATTGACGGTTGTACATTGAACCAAGCTGACAGAAGAGTAAGTAAAAGTGCTTAATTGAATGTTAGATGGAGATTTTGAAGAGGGTATTAACACCTATCAATACCATAAAGTTTCAAAGGTAAGTAAGCCCACAGCATCTCGGCATTTAACTATGTTGGTGATCTTGGTTGTTTGGTTAAAGCAGGGGCGGGTGGTCGCAGTACTCGTTATGTTTTGAGGGAGTAGAAAGTTTGGTTATGATGAGTTTTTAATTGGTCTATTCTTAAAATTAAAATTATTGAGTTTATTTGATATATGGATCAACAATGTATATACGATTTAATATTAAAATAATTGCTTAATGGTAACCTGATGAGAAACTCATGAAAATTAGCTTTGTAGATATTCAAAATTTTAGAAAATTAAAGCGTTGTCGTGTGGATTTTTCGGAGGAGCAAACACTTTTAGTTGGTGCAAATAATAGTGGAAAGACTTCTGCGACAGATGCGTTGATTTGTTTTCTAGATAAAGGGAAAAAAATAACGTCAACAGATTTTACTTTATGCAATTGGATATTTTTGAATAGATTTGCTCAATCATGGATGAATGAGGATACAAGTGCTTTTATTGGATTAGATTTATTAAATTGGCAACCTTATTGTCCGTCGTTGGATGTTTGGATTGAAGCGGACGTTAGTGAGGTTCAGAGAGTTTCTCACTTGATACCTACGTTGAAGTGGAATGGCGAGCCTTTGGGGGTTCGCTTGGTATATCAGCCAAAAAATTTGGATAATTTACGGGAAAATTACGTACGTGAGCGTGAAGCTGTAGTTAAAGTGAATGGTGAGAAACAACTATCACTTTGGCCAAGAGACTTTAAAGATTATCTCAAGGAAAAACTACATGTTGAATTTGAAATCAAAGCGTTCTTACTTGACCCTGCTAAGAGAGATATAGCACAAACGCTTACAAATGACGCTATTTGTTTTGATTCTGATCCATTTAAGGGTATTTTTCGAGTCGATACAATTGAAGCGCAAAGAGGCTTTTCTGACCCTCACTCCGATTTAGGAAAGCCAGCTAGCAGTCTATCTTCACAGCTAAATGAATACTACAAGCGTCATTTAAACCCATCTGATATGCCTGAGGCTGAAGATTTAGATGCGTTAGAGGCAGTTGAAAAGGCTCAAATCGAGTTTGATTCTCGATTGGATAAAGCCTTTGAAAAAACTCTTGGCGAGATAAAGGAGCTTGGATATCCAGGGTTTACCGATCCTGATATTAAGCTATCGAGCAGGTTGAACCCGATCGATACTTTAGAGCATGATGCTGCTGTAATCTTTGACGTTAGAAAACAGAATTTCGGTGACAATACATTTTCTCTTCCTGAGCAATACAATGGATTGGGTTACAAAAACTTGATCCATATAATTTTTCAGTTGATTACCTTCCGAGATCGTTGGTTGAAGGTCGGAAAAATAGGCAAAAAGCGTTCGGAAGAAGATGCGGCGATTGAACCTATTCATTTAGTTTTGGTTGAAGAACCAGAAGCTCACCTTCATGCTCAAGTACAACAGGTTTTTGTTCGTAAAGCCTATAAGGTACTCAGAGAATATGGAGCCGTTGAAGATAATCTGACGACCCAAATGGTTATTAGTACCCACTCTAGCTACGTTGCTTATGAAGCAGGTTTTGAATCCCTTCGCTATTTCAAAAGAAAACCTGCTTCTAGAGAACAACCTACTCCTCAGGCTGAAGTGGTGAACCTTGCGACAGTTTTTCCCTCCGAGAAGAAAAGTGAAACTGATGTATCATCCACGAACAAATTTGTTTCAAGATATCTAAAGACAACTCATTGCGACTTGTTCTTTGCTAATGGGGTGATTTTGGTAGAGGGGGCTGCGGAACGGATGCTTCTACCACATTTCATTTCCAACCATCATAAGGATTTGAGACGAAGCTATATTTCAATATTGGAAATTGGTGGTGCTCATGCGCAAAGATTACGTCCTCTAATTGAACTACTAGGTTTACCAACATTAGTCATTACCGATACTGATGCGTGTGACTCTCTAAGAAATAAAGCACGCCCGAAAAGAGGGGCTTCTTTAGAGTTTGGCAGTGAAACACTAAAAACTTGGTTTGATTTTAGTAAGTTGACTTTGGATGACCTGCTTGACCTACCGCCTGAGCGAAAAGTTCAAGGTAACGTTCGCGTATCTTTCCAATATGGTATTCAGACTAAATTCACGCCGAATGCGAGAACGACGAAAGAAGTTATTCCTTATACGTTCGAAGATGCAGTAGCTCTGACGAACTTCGAGCTCTTTAAGACGCTAAGAAACTCAACTGGAATGGTAAAGAAAATGCATTTAGCTACAAAAATGACAACACTAAATGCTTGTTGCAATGCTATGTATAAAGCTCTCGATGGAGAGAAAGCAAAAATGGCTTTAGACCTACTGTTTGATGTTGAACCTAACGAGCTGCTTGTCCCAGAGTACATAAGCGAGGGGCTAGCTTGGCTAGAGAGTGAGCTAGAGACGATGAGCTTAGACTATACATGGGTACCAGAAAATCAAGCCTCTAAAATTATGGAGGAAATGATTGGTGAGTAAGCCTAACAGCCTAATCGGGGTCGATCATGAAATCTACGGATATCTAAACCTTGATAACCCCAAGAGCTTTCTATTATTTGCTGGTGCTGGTTCAGGTAAAACTAGATCTCTAGTAAATGTATTACAAGAAATACGAGAGAACAACTTAGATCGCCTTATCCAAAATGGTCAACGGGTCGGGGTCATAACATATACAAATGCAGCGTGTAACGAAATTCAACGACGTTTGTCTTATGACCCATTGTTTCACGTATCCACAATCCATAGCTTTGTTTGGGAGATGATTAAACCGTTTACCGAAGATATTAAAGGGTGGCTTAAGACAAAACTTAGTGCCGATATCGAGGATCTTAACTTAAAAATCTCGAAAGCCAGAGACATTAACGGTAAGACAGCTCAGCAAAATATTAGAAAAAGAGAGTCTAAAGTTACGAGATTAGACGAATTACGATTGGTTAAAAAATTTTCGTACTCGCCTACAAGTAATAGAGCCGAAAGAGGTACGGTTTCTCATGAAGAAGTGATACAGATTACTGCAACTCTATTGAATGAGAGCCCGTTACTCCAAAATATACTTACGAATAGGTATCCCATACTTTTAATAGATGAAAGTCAGGACACTAGAAAAGAGCTCATGGAGGCTTTCATTCAAACTCAAAGTCTGAATTGTTCGAAGTTTTCTCTTGGGTTATTTGGAGATCTCATGCAAAGGATATATGGAGGAGGGAAACATGATCTTGAATCCTCATTGCCTGACGATTGGAAGACCCCATTAAAGACGATAAATTACCGCTGTCCGCAGCGAGTAATAGAGTTAATTAACAGTATTCGCGAAGAGGATGACAAGAAAAAGCAGGAGCCAAAATCAGGAGCGTCGCTTGGAATCGTTAGGTTGTTTATTATTGATTCTGATACTGCGCGTGAGCGAGATGTAGAAGCTTTAATTAGAGCTAAGATGTCAGCTATTTCAGATGATTCTTTTTGGCTTGAACCAAATAAGATAAAAGCTCTTACTTTGGAACATGCAATGGCAGCTATCAGGGGGAACTTCGATAAGTTTTATTTGCCACTTGCAACAGTTGACAGTCTGAGAGATTCCTTACTTAACGGAACAAATGTTTCTTTAAGGTTTTTGTGCAATAGCTTGTTACCTCTTGTTAACGCAATTCGAGTTCGAGATGAGTTTGCTATTGCAAGTATTATCAAAAAATACTCTGGAGTTATTAGCTCTAATAACGTGGATTTTTGCTTAGATCCAATATTGACTCTTAAAAATACAGATAAGTCAGTTGATAAAGTAAGAGCCATAGTCTCGAAACTTGATCCTCCTTTAGTACAGGTTCTGCGTTTGATAAAAGATTGCAAGCTACTTTACATTCCTGATGAACTAAATGTTCTTCTTGTAGGTTCATCTGACGAGACAAACGACGAGGAAGAAGAGAATTTAAGTAAACGATCAATTGCGTGGAATCAGGCTTTTTTAGCTCCTATCAGTCATTTGGAAAACTATGCTCTTTATATTAATGAAGAGTTAGGGTATGGAACACATCAAGGGGTTAAAGGGTTAGAGTTTGAGCGTGTTATGGCAATTATGGACGATAATAGTGCAAATGGATTTTTGTTCCGCTATGAAAAACTATTTGGTGCTCAAGAGTTGTCCCAGACGGATATACGAAATCAATCAGAAGGTAAAGACTCTGTTCTATCAAGAACTAGAAGGTTATTTTATGTGATATGTAGTAGGGCAGAAAAGAGCTTAGCTGTCGTTGCATATACAAAAGATCCTGAAGCTGTTAAGAGGAAGAGTTTAGAGTCTGGTTGGTTTAGGGAAGATGAAATTGAAATGATGTAGATAGACTTTTCTACCTTAAACTAATGCTAGCTAGTGTTGTTGAAGATAAAAGTTTATGGGCTGTTTTGATTAATTTTTGTGGCTAGTTTTGAGTCTTTTCCTATTGAATTTTCATACTTAAGCTATCTATTTTTTGTTCATTTAGTACAGTTACTAACTCATTATTGTCCAGTAATTACATTCCACCCACAAAAAGGGACCCAGCCTAAACCAGATCCCCCCCAACATCAGCCGCATTCCCTGCGGCTTTTTACTATCTATCTAAACCTAACCCTTACGGCTCTTCAGAAATTGACTTCGGCTTATAGTGATCCGAATTCAAACCAAAGTACTCAGGCAAACTTGTACCTACTGAGATAGAAGACCAAGTACCAGTCACGATACCGATGAACATTGCAATCGCAAAGCCTTCTAATGGACCACCACCTAATAACCATAATGAACCAACAGTGATTAGGGTAGTTCCTGATGTCACCATCGTACGAGAGAAGGTTGCTGCAACCGCTTCGTTATTAATCTCTTGGATAGATAACTCAGGTTTGGCAATTAACAGCTCACGAATTCTATCTGCAATGATAATCGAGTCATTTAACGAGTACCCTAAAATCGCCAAGATAGCGGCTAGGGTAGTTAAATTAAATTCCATTTGGGTTGCAGCAAAGAAACCAAGCACAAACACGATATCGTGGGTTAGGGCAAACAAAGAGCCAGAAGCCAAACGCCATTCAAAGCGGTAGCTCAAGTACGCTAAGATAACCAGAACCGACACTAATAACGCCATGCCACCTTGTTCAGTTAGCTCTTGGCCTACTTGTGGACCAACGATACTAGTGTTCAATACTTGAACATCTGAATGCAGCGGAGCAAGAACCTCAGTTAATGCAGGAAGCTCAACGCCTTTTGGTGGGATCGCATAACGCAACACCCAACGACCCGGCTCACCAGAGGCAATCACTGCCACATCTTGTTTAAAGCTTGCATCTAATAACGGAGCAATTTCACTGCTTGTTATTTTGCTATCAATTTGAACTTCACTCACGATACCGCCAGTGAAATCTAAACCCCAGTTAAGGCCTTTCATTGCTATCATCGATAATGCAAAAATCATTAAACCGATAGAAACCACACTCGTCATGTGACGCCATTTTGTTGCATTTTTCATATTTATAAACATAACTTAAATCCTAACATCATGACGAGAATCACGACCCCAAACTAAATTGATAATGGCACGTGAAGCGAAGATGCCTGTGAACATACTGGTTAATAGACCTAAGCCCAGTGTTAATGCGAAGCCTTGAATAGGGCCATTACCGATAGTGTAAAGAACCACCGCGGTAATCATTGTGGTGAAGTTGGCATCGAAAATCGTACCAAATGCACTACTAAAGCCTCTATCAATTGCTTGCGCTAATGTTCGACCTTCTTTTTGTTTATCTTTAATCCGTTCAAATATTAGAACGTTGGTATCAACCGCCATACCGACCGTTAATACTAAACCTGCAATACCCGGAAGGGTAAGAACCGCACCCGGAATAAGCGCAAGTAAACCAAATAGCATCACCATGTTGCTAACAAGTGCAAGGTTAGCAACCCAACCTAAACGACGATACCATACCGCCATAAACAGCAGAGTTAGACCAAGACCAAGACCTAAAGCCGCAAAACCATTTTGGATGTTCTCAGCTCCAAGCGTTGGACCAATAGTACGCTCTTCAACGATAGTTACAGGCGCAGTGAGTGAGCCTGCTCGTAGTAGTAATGCAAGTTCTTGAGATTCTTGAAGTGAACCAGAACCTGTGATTCTAAAGCGGCTACCTAGTTGGCTTTGAATTGTCGCAACACTGATGATTTTGTTGCTTTGAGTGGTTTCGCCTTTGCTGTTACGACCGTATTCGTTGTACGACGTAGCCATTGGTTTACCTACATTGTGACGAGAGAACTCAGACATGATTTTGCCGCCTGAACTATCAAGAACAATGTTTACTTCTGCCATGCCCATTTCGCCTAAGCTTGCGCGAGCATCAACAATGTGATCACCACTTAGTACGGGTTTTCTACCCACACGTACAGGACGGCCATTCTCATCAGGCACCTCCATTGTGCTGCCAGTGCCTTGCTCTTTTACTGCGTAGAACGCAAGACTCGCGGTAGCACCGATAACATTTTTTGCAGCAGCTGGATCTTGAACACCAGGAAGCTCGATACGAATTCGGTTTTCACCTTGACGTTGAACTAAGGCTTCAGTGATACCTAACTCTTCAATACGACTACGCATGGTTTGTAAGTTTTGTTGAACGGTAAGGTTACGAACGGCAATTTTTTCATCTTCTTTTAGTGTTAGCTTAAGATCAAAACCGTCACCGTTTGATACCTGCCAAGTAGGGTAGTTTTTATGAATAAATTGGCGAGCAGCATGGCTTGCTTCTTCTGATGGAAGGCGAACCACTAAGCTGTCACTGCCTTCTTTTTGGAAGCGAACTGAGCGAATGCGTTCTTCACGTAACTCTTGTTTTAAAGAATCTGAAAGCTCATTACGTTGTGCTTGGAAAACTTGGTTTACATCAACATCTAATAAGAATTGAACACCACCACGTAAATCTAGGCCCAGTTTAATCGGCTCAAAGCCCATATTTTGCAACCAAGCAGGGGCTGCTGGCGCTAAAGATAACGCTAATGTTGTGCCTTTTTTACTGTCATCAATAACAGAAGCTAATACATTTTTTGCTGCGGCTTGTTGAGCTTCATCTTGCAAAATAACGATGGTTTTATCGCCTTTTTGTTCAATGCGTTTAACGATAATGCCTTGGTCGGTTAACGTATTTTGTAATTGAACAATAGAAGGGATTTGTCCGTCTTTATTGGTAATTTGAACGGCGGCATCTTCACCATACCAAGTAGGGATAGCGCTTAATAATAGAATCACAAGAGTCGTAATAAGAACAACGTATTTCCATTTTGAATAATGGTTCAGTCGTTGTATTGGTTGTTTTCTTTGCATAATAATTTCACCTCACATACGAAGTTGCGTATGCGAAAAAGTCACAAATCTAGTCAGTTCGTAATAAACGAATAATAACTAAGTGATAAATCAATGGATTTTGAGTGTGAAATTAAGAGTGTGGGTATAACCGCTGGCTGTAGAGAAGGTTACTTTCCTTCCAAGCAGATACGCGAGAGCTTGAAGAATAGCTATTCAGTGCCCAATTTACGGTAGGTTTTGGTTTTTCTTGATAACCAATCGTCAATTGTTCTGATGGTATTGCAGGGATCTCTAACGCGAGTTCATAAACAGGGAAGACTTCTTCTGGTTCATGACGCGCCAAGTTTGCCATGCGAGAAGAGTAACCAATACCTAAGTTTACATCGTGGCTTTGAGAGACGTTGTTAGAATGTAATGTAGTCGAGTCAGTTTGGTTGCTATTGATGTTACAAGTGACAAAATCAATAGATTGGATATGAGAGTTATCAACGGAAATCGTTACTGGAACCGTAGAGTGCTGCTCAATCGTCAGCTCTACAAAGTGGCTGTTGTCGTTTTGATGATATGCAGATGCCTGAGCAAGCGAACTTACCCCAAAGCAAAGACAAATTATCAATAATCGAAACAGTTGTACCACGAAAAACCCAGTGCTGATGTTAATAGACCATCGCATCGTATTCGATGAATGGCCTTACTGGCAAGTGAAATTAATAGATTCAGAAAAATTGATGTAATTTTAGTGAAATTATTTGGTCTTATTTCTTTCCGCTGCCGTTAATTCAAATCGCTCAAGCACGTGGTCAATAAAAACACGTAATCGTTTTGGTATCAGCTTATTTTGTGGAAAAACCAAGCTAATGGCGGCTTTAGGTAAATCCCAATCAGGTAGAATTTGAATTAACTCTCCGTTTTTAATGTGTTCTCGACATAAAAATTCAGGTAATAAAGCAACGCCTAGTCCACTTAAGCAAGCCGATTTAGAGGCGGTAATAGTATTGACTTTTAAACGGTAAGGTAAGTTGACTTTTATGGCTTTATCTACCTGATTAAAATAAAGATCAGGTACTTTTACGGCATTAACTACTTTGATTTGATGATGAGGCGCTTGGAGATCTTCTGGGGTCTGAATATCTCCATAGTTTTTCAGATACTCAGGGCTTGCAACAATGATACGCTCAGAAAAATCAATGGTTCTAGCGACTAATGAAGAGTCATTAATTTCACCAATTTGCACATAGAGATCGATATTGTCACCGATGATATCGACTTCTCGATTGGTCATTTCAACATTGATAGAGATTTCTGGGTAGCGAATAAGAAAGCTGTTGATGTAATCAGACATGACACTATGGCCAATTTCTACAGGCATGGCTAAATTAAGATGACCTCGGATCAAGTTTTGATTTGCGGTCAGCTCTAATTCAGTTTGCTGCATAATATCGAGCACTTTGACGCTGGCTTGATAAAAAATCTCACCTTCTTGGGTTAAGCCTAATTTTCGTGTTGATCGAGTGATCAGCTTCACACCAAGATGATCTTCAAGTTCAGCCAGTTTTCGACTTACTGTTGATTTCGTCATACCTAAATTAACAGCAGCTTGAGTAAAACTACCAGAATCAATAACTTGGTTTATTATGGTAATGCTATTTAAGTCCATCATTACTTTTTCTCAGTTAATTGGTTATATTTATGCAACAGTGTTTCCTTTTTTTCCTATCTAATCAATTAATCATTTTCGTTTTATACTTCTGCTCTCTTATTTATTACATTCTTGTTTATTGCAAATGAGAGTGGTTTCATTTTCAGGTGGGTAGACCAGTGGCAGAACAACAGAAAAAAAATAAAGCGCCTTTGATAGCAACGATGATTTTTATCTTATGTGGACTTGCAGGCGCGGGATATTGGTATAGCTATGCACAATATTTTCAATCAACCGATAATGCTTATCTTCAAGGTGACATTACTATTATCAGCCCAAAAGTGGGTGGTTATATTGAAAAAACCTTGGTTGAAGATAACCAAATGGTGAAAGCAGGTGACTTGCTAGCGACGATAGATGACCGTGATTTTCTAGCAGAAAAAGAGAAAGCAGAGGCTAATGTCTTGGTCAGTGAAGCATCGATTAAAAATTTAGCGGCAGAGCGAAAATTACAGACGATCAGAATTCGACAAGCAAACAGTGAAGTTGAATCAGCAAATGCGGAATATGAGCGTGCACAGCAGCAAGTAAAACGCACCAAAGCATTAATTAAAAAGAATTATTCATCACAAGATGAGTTAGATAATAATGTATCCCACCTTAAAGTGTCGCTGGCGAATGTTGATGCAGCAAAGGCGAATTACCAAGCATCGAAAGAGCAAGTGAATGTGCTAGATAGCGAGATTGAACAGGCTAAAGCGTCTCTTTCTCAAGCAAAGGTAGCATTAGAACAAACAGAAATTAATCTGTCTTACACTCATATTTATGCGCCGATTGATGGCGTTGTTGGTAAGCGTAGTTTGCGTCAAGGGCTATTGGTTCAAGCGGGTATGCCGCTATTAAGTTTGGTGCCAACAAAAGAAGTGTGGATTGAAGCGAATTTTAAAGAAACACAATTAGGGGATATTCATAAAGGGCAAAAAGTATTTGTTGACCTTGATGCGTACCCAGATTTACACCTAAAAGGCATTGTTGATAGTTTTTCTCCGGCAACAGGTGCAAAGTTTGCGTTGCTACCACCTGAGAATGCAACCGGTAATTTCACTAAAATTGTGCAACGTGTACCTGTTAAAATTAATATTATTAATGCTGAATTATTAGATGGAAAATTGATCCCTGGGCTGTCTGTTGTGGCGACGGTTGATACTCGAGGTTAGTCATGACTCAAGAAGCAGCACTCTCTCATCCAAAAGAAGGCATGGATAAATCTTTAGAGCCTGAAATTCCAAGACGTAATTGGATTGCATTATTTGGTGGTTTATTAGGTGCCTTTATGGCGATCCTTGATATTCAGATCACCAACTCATCATTAAAAGACATCCAAGGTGCGCTTTCGGCAACCATGGATGAGAGTTCTTGGATATCGACCTCTTATCTAGTTGCTGAGATGATAGCTATTCCATTGAGTGGTTGGTTATCGGTAGCAATTGGTAAGCGTCGCTATCTTACATGGACGACCATCATTTTTGCGGTAGCATCGGTACTGTGTTCAATTTCTTGGAATATGGGATCAATGATCGTCTTTCGTGCTATTCAAGGCTTTAGTGGTGGAGCGTTAATTCCACTCGCTTTCTCGCTTGTGGTGCAATTATTACCCTTGCATAAGCGTGCTGTGGGGATGGCGTTGTTTGGTGTAACTGCAACCTTTGCACCATCCATTGGCCCGACATTAGGCGGATGGTTAACCGAGAACTTTTCTTGGCACTACATTTTCTATATTAATATTCCGCCTGCAATCGCGCTGATCTGCATGGTGAATTATGGTCTTGATGATGAGCCGTTAAAGCTAGACAGTTTATTGAAAGCCGATTGGTTTGGTATCACCACAATGGCAATTGGTCTTGGTTGCTTAGAAGTGGTGCTAGAAGAAGGAAACCGAGAAGAGTGGTTTAGCTCAGGTTTCATTATTACGCTATCCATCATTTCAGTTATCAGCTTAACCTATTTTATAATCAATGAGTTGCAACATAAAAAACCTTTAGTTAATTTACGGCTGTTAAAACAGAGCCAATTTGCAATGTCATGCATTGCGTATTTGATCTTAGGTATGGCTTTGCTTGGTTCTATCTATGTGTTGCCAATGTATATGATTCAAATACAGGGCTATAACGCGATGGAGATTGGTGAAGTATTAATGTGGATGGGGTTTCCTCAGCTGTTAATTTTCCCATTAGTACCGAAATTAACGCAGATCATTAAAGCTAAATACTTGGTGTTCTTCGGCTTTTCAATGTTTGGTATTAGCTGTTTTGTAAATACTCATATGAGTTATTTGTTTGGTGGCGACCAACTAATTTTCTCTATGTTATTACGTGCGATTGGCAGCCCGTTTATTATGGTGCCGTTATCTTTAGTGGCGATGGAGGGGATTAAAAAACAAGACGTCGCTGATGCCTCAACTATTACTAATGTTCTTAGAAATTTAGGAGGAGCGTTTAGTATTGCGTTTATTGCGACCTTACTTGATAACAAAACTCGTGAGCATTTGGGGCACATTAAAGAGACATTAACGACGGTAAATACTGATGGTTGGTACCAATTACAACAAAGTACAGCAATGTTTATGCAAAAAGGAAGCGATGCCACCACTGCACTGCATCAAGCTCAAGCCTCATTGATGATGACAATGCAACGAGATGCCTCAATCATGGCGTATAACGATGTCTTTTTTATGATGACGTGCTTCTTAGCGTTTGCTGCTGTATTAATGTTTTTTGTAAAATCAGACTCTAAACCCGATTCTATGGCTGCTGGCGCGCATTAGATCTAGGTCAAATGACAGTCGGTACTCGCTTCTTTAAAAGGTTTGGGTATAATGCGCCAGAATATTGAAATGAGGTTCTCATGCGTTTAGATAAATTTTTGTGCGAAACAACAGGTGCCACTCGTAAAGAGGCAACTCGTATTATTAAAAGTGGTACGGTTACCGTTGATGGTGTGAAAACCAAGGTTACTTCAGTAAAAGTAACAGATGATTCAACGGTTGAGTGGGATGGTCGTGAACTTAAATTCCATGGTCCTCGTTATATTATGCTATTCAAGCCGGATGGTTATGTATGTTCTCACGAAGACAGTACACACCCTTCAGCGTTAACGTTATTGGATGAAGTTAACTTAGAAAAGCTTCACTTTGCGGGTCGCCTTGATGTCGATACCACTGGTTTAGTACTGATCACTGATGATGGTCAATGGTCTCATAAGATCACGTCACCAAAACGTAAATGTCCAAAAACTTACCGTGTATGGTTAGCTGAATCAATTGGTGCTGATTACGCTGAGCAACTGGCCGAAGGCATTCAGCTTAAGAGCGAAACTGGCTTAACTATGCCAGCAGTAATGGAAATAGTTAATGAAGACGAAAATGAGCTTCTATTAACGATCCAAGAAGGTAAATACCACCAAGTGAAGCGTATGTTCGCAGCGCTTGGTAACAAAGTTGAAGGTTTACACCGTTCTCAAATTGGTCAATTAGGCTTAGATTACTCACTTGAACCTGGTGAATATCGTTATTTGACAGAAGAAGAAGTGATTGCTGTTTTTGGCTAATCATTACTTAAATTATTAATAATACCAATTCCAGTAATTATCTGATCGTTATTACTGGTTAAGTCACTTAATAATTTCGTTAAAAATTTTTATTGTAGAATAACTACTTATAAGAATTTTTTCCTTATTCTTAAGCGATTTTCCTGCGTAATAAATAGATCATCTAATTAATTACATTGGTATAAAAACGGTATGATGTTATGTCATACCGTTTTTTGTAAATTAATGAAAATAATTAGTATTAAATAGGCTTAGTTTACGGCTCATGATAAAATTAACGATCATTAATCGCTCTTTATTCCTTTAGGTTTTTTATGTCAACGAGCTCTCCTGAATCTTCTGAAAGTCCACCGCTAAGTTTACTTTTAATCGTTATTCTTGGAGCTATTGCTGCGTTAACACCACTTGCGATTGATATGTACTTACCTGCAATGCCAAGTATTGCGAAAGATCTTGGAGTGTCTGCCGGCTCTGTTCAAATGACATTAACGGCATATACAGCAGGCTTTGCTATTGCACAGTTAATTCATGGTCCCCTTGCTGATAGTTATGGCCGACGTCCAGTTCTTATTATCGGTACGGTTTTATTTGCTATTTGTGCGGTTATTGGTGCCTTAGTCGATGGCATTGAATCATTAATGTATATCCGAGTATTACAGGGTGTTGCAGGCGCAGCCTCTTCTGTGGTTATTCAGGCTATTGTGCGTGATATGTTTGATAAAGAAGATTTTGCTCGTACCATGGCATTTATTACCTTGGTGATGACAATTGCCCCTTTAGCTGCTCCTATGATTGGTGGTCACTTAGCGGTTTGGTTTGGCTGGCGTTCAATTTTTTGGTTATTGGCTGCTTTTTCTGTCCTAATTATTTTAGCCATTTTTTGGAAAATCCCCGAGACACTAAAAGAAGAGAATCGAGAACCTTTTAAGCTAACAACTTCTTTTCGTAATTACTTATCTCTATTTAAAAACCCAGTGTCGCTTGGTTTGATATTTGCCGGAGCATTCTCATTTTCAGGGATGTTTGCTTTCTTAACCGCAGGCTCATTTGTTTATATTGATATTTATGGTGTGAGTGTTTCTAATTTTGGTTATCTTTTTGGCTTAAATATCATTTTCTTAATTATTATGACCACAATTAATGGCCGTATTGTGAAAAGAATGGGCTCTCATAATATGCTTAAGTTGGGGTTATCTATTCAGTTATTTGCAGGCTTATTGATGGTCGTTGGTCAATGGTTTGAATGGGGATTATGGGGCACAGTGATCCCTGTAGTGCTATTTGTTGGCTGTATTTCTACTATTGGTAGTAATAGTATGGCTCTGTTATTAAGTCATTACCCTAAGATGGCAGGAACGGCGTCATCACTTGCGGGTACATTGAGGTTTGGTACTGGCTCATTAATTGGTGCTAGTATTGCCATGTTGCCGTCAGATTCAGCGTGGCCTATGGTTAGTGCAATGACGGCGTGTTCTATTTTATCTTTTGGTTGTTATTTTGTTTTTGGGCGAAAATAGTAAATGAGTGAAAAAAAATCAGCGCAGTATTATCAAGAAATTCAATGTGTAATCAATGCGGCACTAGGTGATTTACAAGAAAGTAAAGACAGTGGACGCTTACCTAAGAACCCTGTAAGTGCAAATCACTTTTTAATTCGCTGGGTAACTACGGCAATTAAAACACAACGTTTTGCTCATTGTGCTGCAAAAGATTTAGTAACGTGGCAGAAAGAAGGTCGTACAAAAGGAACGGGTACTGAGCTACCGACACGTTTTGAGCATTATTCACGATTGTATCGTGAATTAGCACCTGCTGAAGCGACAAAACCTATCACAAAAGATGCGATTTTAGCGTGTGGAGTGAGTTTTTAGAAGAAGATAAAGACTGGTGTGTGACAACTGAGTACGAAGTATTGCCAAAAGCCTCGTTATTTTCGGATGGTGATCACTCGTTGATTATCTGTTCAACACAACTAGAGTCTTGCTTTGACGGTGAGGATGGCTCAGCTGAGTTAATCAAACCATTGACCTGTTATGTTCGTGGTAATCATCATGAGTTTATTGAATCTGCCTATGAACATGGATTTATTGTGCATAAACGTTCGGACTATAAGTCAAAAGTAAAATATCACGGTGAATACCTGATTTATCCTAACAATCAGGGAACACAGCTAGGTGAGATCCCATTTTCATTTAATGTGAAAAAATAAGTACGAAAGGTCAATACAGCCTAAAAGCGCGGTCTATCTGCGCTTTTTTTATATTTTTAATTTAAGATTTTTTCTTAATATCCATGTAATTATTTAGATTGGTATAATTGAAGAATATAAATATGAAATTTTCATAGGTGATAGTACAATTTATAGGCATACACTCAATAGAATATTGTGGGTTGCGAATTGTATGATTTGTTATTCTATTTGAGGCGCTTATGTCTACTTTTCTTTCCAATGTTGCACTACACACTCGCGGTGAATTTCTAAAGCGATTATTGATGATCGCAATTCCAATTGCTCTGCAAAATATTATGTTCTCTAGCCGTGGTTTGGTTGATGTGCTTATGCTAGGTCAACTTGGCGAAGCAGATATTGCTGCAGTTGGTGTTGCTAGCCGTGCAACATTTGTGACTACCATTATGTTGGTTGGTGTAACAACAGGTGGTGCGCTATTAACAGCCCAATACTGGGGAGCTCAAAATAAGGAAGGAGTTCGTCAAAGTACGGCGCTTACTTGGATGGTAAGCATGGCTATGGCGACGATTCCTGTTGCTCTGTTCTTTTTGATCCCAGAGCAAATTATGTCTTTAGCGACCGATTCTCAAGAAGTTATTGACCTAGGGGCGGAGTATCTATTTATAACGGCATTAACTATGTACGTTGTTTCTTGTGGTAGCAGTATGGCGGTAGGGTTACGCTCTATTCATCAACCAGGAGTTAGTACATTTTTTAGTGGGATAGGGATCGTTTCTAACGTCTTCTTGAACTGGGTGTTGATTTTTGGTCATTTAGGTGCGCCTGCTATGGGGATAAAAGGGGCAGCTTTAGCAACCTTGATCAGTGGTGTTATTGAGATTATCTGCTTGTATGGTTACCTCTATGGTCGTTCTCATTTATTAAGTTTTGGCTTAGTTGAAATTAAAGCGGTATTAAATTGGCCAAAAATATCTAAGTTCCTCTCTTTATCTTTGCCTACGACGTTTAATTTCTTAGTCTGGTCGGCGGGTATATTTACTTATCATGCCATTATGGGTCAATCGGGAGTTCAAGGTTTAGCTGCGTTATCTGTTATTTCTCCAATTGAATCTATTGCATTAAGTTTTCTTATTGGTGCGGCAGGGGCTGCGTCAGTATTGATGGGAAATCAGTTGGGAGCAAAAAAATACGAAGCGGTTTATTACCAAAGTTGGGGAGTCTTAGGTTTAAGTGTAGTGACGAGCTTTGTCATTGCGTTATTTGTTATGATTTTTCAGCATCAAATCTTGGATATGTTCCCTGCATTAACTGATGAAACTCGTGCTATTGCTGAGAAATTTATGGCAATTCTTGCCATTATTATTGTGATCAGAAGTGTGCCTTTAACGGCTATTGTAGGAGTGTTGCGAGCGGGTGGGGATGTTAAGTACTGTTTGTATCAGGATATTATCTCACAGTGGTTTATTGGTATTCCTATCGCAGCTATTGGAGCATTAGTTTTAGGCTTCCCTCCTGAGTATGTTTATGCACTATTTATTGTTGAAGAAATAGTAAAATGGTTTGGTTCAATTTATAGAATGAAATCAAAAAAATGGATTAAAAATCTGGTAGATGCATAACAAAAGATGGGTTTTAGTTGCTATCGGAACAGAGTCGTAACCTAAGGTATAAAAAGCTTTATGAAAGCAGGGTTATAGTGTAAATTCTGTTACCGATATCACAAAACATCTTTTGAGAGGGTACATGTTAAAGCTGACAAACCTGAATAAAGGTTACTTGGATGGTGGAGAGTTTCATCCTATCCTTCAAGGGGCAGAGTTAACAATAGAGCAGGGCGCTCAAATTGCATTAATGGGTGAAAGTGGCTCAGGCAAAAGTACCCTTTTAAATTTAATTGCAGGTTTAGATAGTGTCGACAGTGGTCAAATAGATATTGCTGGCTTTTCTATGCATTCTCCAAAACAAAGCTCTCGGACTTCTTATCGCCGTAATAATATAGGCCTTGTTTTTCAACAGTTTAATCTTCTACCGACCTTAAGCATTGCTGATAACATTCGTTTTTGTCGCCAATTAAAAGGGCTGCGAGATGATGGTGCGTTATGGCGTCAAATCATTTCTGCATTGGATCTTATGCCATTACTCGGTCGTTATCCTGAAGAAGTTTCTGGTGGACAGCAACAACGTGCTGCTATTGCTCGTGCTTTATATATGGAACCTAAGCTATTGTTAGCAGATGAACCAACAGGAAGTTTAGATGAGAAAAATGCAGAAGCGGTAATGCGATTATTGACGCGTTTATCTCGCGATCTTCACTGTACGCTTTTATTAGTGACACACAGTGAAAAAGTGGCTGAACATATGGATGGTTTAGTTAAGCTTCAAGGAGGGTTATTAAATGTTATTCCCGGTAGCTAAAGCACTTTTTGGGCACTACCGAAAACATCCCCTACAAATTTTTTTAGTCTGGCTTGGTTTAACGCTTGGCGTGTCACTGCTTGTCGGTGTTCTAGCGATTAATAACCATGCAAAAACCAGCTATAGTGAAGGGGAGAAATTATTCTCTAATCCTTTTCCTAATCGTATTCGCGCTATTCAAGAAAGCATTACGATCCCTCAGGCGTTTTATATAAACTTACGTCGTGCTGGTTACTCCTCTTGTATGCCAGTACAAACTCTACATTTAGAAACAAAAAATGATATTGATATTTCGTTAGTCGGTATTGACCCTATTGCCTTAATGCAAATATCAGTAAAAAACTTAGCTAGTACAGAAGACATGCTTTCTTTAATTAGACCTCCGTTCCCTGTATTGGTTAGCCAGCCCTTAGCTTCGTATTTTGGTCTTAGCGATGGTGATTACATCGATTTGCAAAATGAATCGAATGTTGGCCCTATTATTATCGATAAAAACCAACGTTTATCAGGTTCTCGAATTTTCTCTGATATTGCTTTAACCAAAATGTTAGGACACAAAACTGGCTTAGATATTATTCTTTGCGGTGAAATGTCAGATAAGAAAAAAGCACGATTAGAGAGAATGTTACCACGAGGTTTACAGTTAGAAACGCATAAAGAATCTGGATTAACAGCATTAACAAAAGCATTTCATACTAATTTACTTGCTATGGGTATGCTCTCTTTTGTCGTGGGTTTGTTTATCTTTTATCAAGCTATGTCTCTCTCTTTTGTTCAACGACAGCCGCTTGTTGGCACGTTAAGGCAGATAGGAGTGTCTACAAAAGAGCTTATTTTGGCTATGGGGATGGAAGTATTTCTATGGGTTATAGTCGGTTGGGTTAGTGGTAATTTCTTTGGTTTAATATTGGCAAACCAGTTAATACCAACGGTATCTAATAGTTTATATTCACTCTATAACGCAGACGTAGATCTTTTGATCTCATGGAGTTGGAGCTATCAAAGTTTATGGATGGCCATCTTAGGTTGTATTTTGGCTTGTGGTTGGCCACTTTACCGTCTATTGAGCATTGAGCCTATTCGCTTAACTGCACGTTTGTCTATCGCTCGTTTTGCAGGTAAAGAGTTTGAAGTTCAAGCCATTATTGCATGTGTATTTTTTGTAGCAGCTTATTTAATTAATTTACTGCCTCATAGCCATGAAAATGGATTTTACCTTATTGGCTTTTTAATGATTAGTGTTGGTTTAATAACCCCATATATTATTTGGAAGTTCTTTGATTGGTTATCTTATCGACTACCTTCAGCAAAAGCACGGTGGTTTTTCTCTGATTCTGCAGCTAGCCTAAGTTATCGTGGTGTTGCAGCAATGGCCTTTATGTTGGCGTTGGCCTCCAATATTGGTGTTGAAACTATGGTCGGAAGCTTTAGAGCAACAACTAATAACTGGCTTGAACAGCGCCTCGCTGCTGATATTTATATTCAACCAAGTAAAGCTTCTGCTAGTCGTATTAGCTACTGGTTGGAAAAGCAACCAGAAGTAGAATCGGTATGGAGACAGTGGCAAATAGATTATCAAACTGAATATGGTAATCTTGAGATTTTAAGCACAGGAGCTACTCTTGGGGAGAAGAGTGCACTGACTATGAAAGTGGCTATTCCTGAATTTTGGTATTCACTTCATCATCGCCGTAGCGTATTAATTAGCGAATCAATGGCTTTGAAATGGGATTTAAAACCAGGGGATTATTTAGATTTACCAGTACCTATGGGAGACAACTGGCAGATCTCTGGTGTCTATTATGACTACGGTAATCCTTATAATCAGTTACTGCTTTCTCATAAAACGTGGTTAAAAGCATTTGGTGGACAAGGCAAGACCGGAATAGGGGTTGTGCTTACGGATAAAGATCAACGCACAGAGTTAATAGATAGGATTTTAAAGCAGTATCGATTACCAATTGAACAAATAAGTGATAATAATTCGATTCAAATTCAAGCAATGAAGGTTTTTGACCGTACCTTTATTGTGACTGGCACATTAGGCAATTTGACATTAATTATTGCTGTATTTGGGCTATTTTTCGCTACATTGGTTGGTGAGATCTCTCGTCAGAGACAAACTGCTTTATTACGTTGTTTAGGTTTGTCAGGAAAAGAATTGATCTTATTAGGTGGTTTACAATTACTTACTATTGGGTTATTTACCATTTTGATCGCGTTGCCTTTAGGCTTGGTTCTCTCTCAGTTACTAATTGATATTGTTATGAAATATGCATTTGGATGGACAATGGAAATTAACTATTATCCATTAGAATATCTACGAACATTCATGTGGACATTATTCGTTTTAACAATTGCAGGTGCCGCCACCGTGTGGAGAGTAACTAAACGGCAAGCTATCACTTCATTGAGGGAGTCTTTGTAATGCTGGAAAATAATGAAAATGCCTACAACCTAAAAGTATCCCTCATTATTGTAGTATGTGTCTTAATGTTTAGCGTTGCTTATTATTTTAATTGGAGAAAAGTTGATAGCGAAGGAAGTAACGAGATCAACTCTATTTTCTCCCAATCAGATGGGGTTTACTTTGATCCTGTTTTACCTAATTCACCCTTACGTTTTCCTAAAGATTTTAGTGAGCACTCTGGCTTTCAGCATGAAAAGTGGGTGATGACAGTAAATGCTTTGAATCAAGCGGGCGAAGAGATTGCTATTCAATGGACAATATTTCGTATTTCAAATGACGATAGAGAAACAAAAGGTTGGTTAGATCCTCGTTTGTATGTGGCCAAAGTCGTTGTTACTACAAAAGATGGTAAATGGGTTGAGGAGCGTTTAGCTCGTGGAGGGATTGGTCAAGCTGGGGTTTCAGCTAAGCCTTATCGTATGTGGGTTGACGATTGGCAATGGAGAAGCTTAGGTAGTAGCCCTTTTCCTGGATTATTATCCATAATATCAGATGAATTTTCACTAAAGTTGTCTATAAATTCCAATTCTCCAGTAATCCCACTTGGTGAGGATGGCTATTCTAGAAAACACGATTTAATCCCCGTAGCTTCTTATGAATATATTTTTCCGTTTCTTAGCGTTCGTGGAAATGTAACTTTGAATAATCAAATTTACACTATTTCAGGTCAGGCGATTTTAGAACATGAATGGGCAAGTGGTTTTCTAGATGAACACCAACAGGGTTGGGACTGGTTCATTATAAATATTGATCAAAATAGTAAGCTTCTGGTAGCTCAATATAGACATAAAAATCAGACACCTTATCGTTATGGTGTGTTACTTTATAAAAATGGGGAATATAAACCTCTTAGCGAAGATGACTTCTCTTTACAAACATTGCCTGCTCGTAAATTAAAAAATGGCCGAAGATTACCACTTCAGTGGATAATTAATTTGCCTAGTTACAATATTAACCTCACGACACAGGTAGTAAGAAATGAACAGTGGTTAGATACCCTTATTCCTTATTGGCAGGGACCGATAACCACAACAGGCTCTCATCAAGTAACAGGCTTTATGCAGTTGACGGGATATTAATAGATCTTGAGTTTAGATAATGTCTACTAAATAGAACTGATTTCTGTTCGATGCGAATAAATCAGACTATAAGGACTAATAGTTCGGAATTTCCGATGGTACTTCTCTGAAGAAGCGATTATTCTTGATCTCGAACAAGAGGTAGACTTTTCCTATTCATTATTTCAATAAACTATAATTATAAGTGAAGGACATCTTATGAGTGATGTTATTAAGAATTTTTTTAAATTAGAGTCAGCTGGAGGGATCCTTCTGGTTATTGCAGCAGCTATTGCTATGATTATTGCAAACTCTTCTTTAGCACCAATGTACAATACCTTTTTACATACTTATATTGGTGGTATGTCAGTTTCACATTGGATCAATGATGGTTTAATGGCTGTCTTTTTCTTCTTAATTGGTTTGGAAGTGAAGCGAGAGCTACTTGAAGGTGCTTTAAAATCTAAAGAAACCGCTATTTTTCCAGCGATTGCAGCGGTCGGTGGTATGCTTGCTCCTGCACTCGTTTATGTTGCATTTAATATTGGTGATCCAGAAGCGTTATCTGGTTGGGCAATTCCTGCGGCAACCGATATTGCTTTTGCGTTAGGTATCATGGCACTGCTTGGTAATCGTGTCCCTGTAAGCTTAAAAGTATTCTTACTTGCTTTAGCAATTATTGATGACCTTGGTGTTGTCGTGATTATTGCCTTCTTCTATACAAGTGATTTGTCAATCTTAGCACTGGTGATTGGCTTTATCATGACAGGGATTTTGTTCTTACTAAATGCGAAGCACGTCTCTAAGATCCGTTGGTACTTATTGGTTGGCTTTATCTTATGGTTCAGCGTTCTTCAATCTGGTGTTCACGCTACATTAGCAGGCGTTGTTCTTGGTTTTGCGATTCCACTTAAAGGCAATAAAGGTGAACGTTCACCACTTAAACATATGGAACATGCGCTTCATCCGTACGTTGCATTTGCTATTTTACCGTTGTTTGCCTTTGCCAATGCAGGCATTTCATTAGAAGGCGTATCATTAGATAGCTTAACGACAACATTACCATTAGGTGTGGCACTTGGTTTGTTCCTTGGTAAGCCATTAGGTATCTTCAGCTTCAGCTATTTTGCCGTTAAGTCTGGTGTTGCTAAGTTACCAACAGGAATAACGATGCGACACATATTTGCAGTGTCTGTGTTATGTGGTATTGGTTTTACCATGTCGATTTTCATCTCTTCACTGGCTTTTGGTGGGGTAAATCCTGAGTTTGATAAATTGGCTCGTCTGGGTATATTAATGGGCTCGACGCTAGCAGCAGTAGTTGGTTACGTGTTATTGAGCGTTTCTTTACCGAAGAAAACTAAAGCATAAGCTTTATAGTTTGAGCTAAAATAATAGATGCCTCGTTTAATACGGGGCATTTTTTTATCTGAATTTTGAATAAATATCTCATTTCTAAACATCCTCACAATTGTTGTTATATTTAAAAAAATAATATTTAACAATACCTTACCTAACTCATCCGAGCTCCTCTCTTTAATTGGCTAAATAATGAACTGTAAACGTAATGTTAAGTTCTTGTAATTCCAAATATAACGATATATCATTCTGTCATCCACTTAACAATACGGCATGCTAATGACGTTGACATTAAAATTTTTATTATTTGCTTCTTTTATCTTTGGTTTATTCGGTACGTCATTTTATTTGCATGGCCAATTAGAAGATGTGATGAGCTCCAATTTAAAGCAAATTCAAACAGAGTTTTATCCATCTCTAGAGTTGGCTATTACCAATAATAATTTACTGATGCAGTTTGATCAGCATATACAGACAGCAGTAACGCTATCAGAAGAAGAGAACCTGGAATTTGCGACTGATATTGCAACAACGATGAGTTCGAATCTAGATACATTATTAAATATTACAACATTATATCAATCAGATGCACGTTCGCTTAATACTGCATTACAGAGCTATGCTCAACATGCGAATCAATTAGCAATGGACTTTATTGATTCTGAAAAAAGTATGGATGAGTTATTAATTAACGCTCAAAGAAATAATGAGGAATTTCGTGGTTTAGTTGATGGTTTTGAATTATTAAAAAGACAACTAGAGCATGAGTTTGAGCAAATGATCTCCTCTACTTTAGAGGAAGGACATGTTGCTAAAAAACGATTTATTTGGTTTAACATTATTGGACTAAGTGGACTAATGTTAATGGGCGGGTACGCATGGCGAACAAACTCCTCAATGAGTAAAAATTTAAAAGCAGTGAGTAAGTCGTTAGAAGGTTTTGCTGATGGTGATGGTGATTTATCAGTTCGTATCGAATATACAGGAAGAGATGAACTTGCTGAGCTTGTAAGTGGTTTCAATCGATTTGTTGAGCGTTTACAAACCTCAATGAAACATACTACTCAAAATGTTGATAAATTAGTAACGATTACCCAGAGCCTTAAAGATAACAGTAATAACAATGTATCGTCTTCAGAAAAACAAGCAAATGAGGTTTCAGAAACATCTCGTAGTATTAATGAGATGGTTTTAGCAATTAGTTCAATAACTGAAAGTGCGCTAGAAGCTTCAAAAGAGGCAACAGAAGCAAACGATAATGCCATTGAAGGTAATAGTATTATTGAAAATACAATTACTTCAATAACCTCACTAGCAAGTGAAGTTGAAAATAGTGCAGATGTAGTTAATCAATTAGTCTCTTACACGTCAAAAGTGGGTGGGGCAATTAATATTATTGGCGATATTGCAGAACAAACGAATCTATTGGCATTAAATGCGGCAATTGAAGCTGCACGTGCTGGAGAGCAAGGGCGAGGCTTTGCTGTTGTTGCGGATGAAGTGCGAAAACTGGCTTCTCGAACGCAAGAGTCAACAGCTGATATTAAAGGAATGCTCGCAGAGCTTAATCAAATTTCAGAAACTGCTTCACAAGCAATGCATCGTGGTGTTGAGCAAGCAAATGAAGGGGTTAAAGAGTCATACAATGCAGTTGAAGCTCTTGCAAGAATAACGCAAAAGGTCAGCGCTATAAATGAGATAAATGAGCGAATAGCTTCTGCGGCGGAGCAGCAGCGCTCATCATCACATTTAATTGAAACCAGTATTCACACGATTGAAAGTAGTTCTTCCGAAGTTAAAAATAATGCCAATGAACTATCTCAAATTAGCCATGAAGTTCAATCGGTCAGTGACGAATTATTTAACTTTACTAAACAATTTAAAATTTAGTCTGCCAAGAAATAGGAATTAGGACAAATCATGAAAAAAACAATAATCACAACAGCGATAACCGCTGCATTAGCCAGTCCATTTGTAATGGCAGAAACTACAGACGAAAAGATTGTAAAGCTTGAGCAACAAATTGCTTCACTTAGCAGTTTAGTTGCTGCCGCAACGACTGAAAAAGTACGTGTAAATGGCTTTGCTTCTGGTGCGTTTGGTATCTCTGATAATGATATAGGCTACAAAGGTTACACAACTGATGGTAGTTATAATCAAGATTCATTGTTTGGTTTGCAAGGGACATTTCAAGCTACTGAAAATTTTGAAGCAACCATTCAATTAGTGGCAAAAGGGAAGTATGACTGGGAGCCAGAGATTACTTGGGCATACTTAGGCTACACATTTGATAACGATGTAAAAGTACGTATTGGTAAACTTGGTCTTCCTCTATTTATGTTGTCTGAATATATCGATGTGGGTTATGCAATGCCGTGGGCTACTAGCCCTGAAGAAGTGTATGGTCGCGTACCTATCACTTCATTTACAGGTGTTGACGTAAACTATGAAATAGAACTAGATGATTCTTACATTAATCTGCAAGGTTTTACTGGTAATGAGAACATGAGTGGGGCAAGTGCTGCTGGTGGTTCTGGTAAGGTAGAAGATATCGTAGGTGCAGTGATGTTATGGAGTGATGACTACTGGACTGTTCGTGGTAGCTATACTGTTGCAACAGTTAAAGATGTAAATTTTCCATCGATTGTTTTACCAAGTGGCCCTGCAACCATTTTACCTGAGATAGATTCAGAAAAAGGATCATATGCAAGTATTGGTATTCGCTATGAAGACGAAACTTGGTTAGTAATGGGTGAAGCTACTCAAACTCGTGTAGATGGCTACTTCTCTGATTCAGATTCTGGTTATGTAACCGTGGGTTATCACATTAATGCAGTAATGCCGTATGTATCATTAGCACGCTTAGAAACCGTGGACAATGATGAGCGAATTACGACTCACCCTATACATTCTATTGGATTTGAAACATTAACCTATGAGCGCGTAGCTTATAGCCTAGGTGCTCGTTGGGATATTCAACCTGGTTTAGCAATGAAGTTTGATACCACTTATACCACTAACTTTGGTGACACTGCTGGTGGTATGTCAGGAAACACGACTGACGAAGACAGTGCAATGGTATACACAATTAAACTAGATGCTACATTCTAAGGATAGAATCATGAAAAAGAATATTATTATTTTAGCGTTTACTTCTCTTTTTTCATTTTCTAGCTTAGCTGATGTAGTGGTTGTTGGAAACCCAGCACTGCCTGATGGCATGTCAAAAAGTGATGCGAAAAAAGTTTTCTTAGGCAAAAAATCAAAATATGCCGGTGGTAACTTAAAGGTAATTGAGCTGACTAGCGCGAATGCAGAAAAAGAAGAGTTTCACAGTAAGGTAACAAAAAAGAGTTTGGCTCAACTAGAATCTTACTGGTCAAAGCAATTATTTACCGGTAAAGGAAAGCCACCAGTAGAAGTTTCAAATTCGAATATGATTAAAGCGATGATAGCTCAAAATCCTAAAGGCATTGGTTACATTGACGAAGCTAATGTTGACGGGAGTGTCAAAGTATTATTTAAGCCATAACTATTATATCAATATTAATCTAATTAAGAGCCGATAGTATGCTTAATTGAGTTAGATATAAGACCCCCAGAAAGCCCTATTAATAGAGATATTATAGGGCTTTCACCTTTCTTAAGGTAAAAAAAAGCCCAAACAAAAATGAATGGGCAAAGGAATATAAGGAGTTATGAAAAAGCTATGTAGTTGATAATATAAAATCTGGCGGCCTGCTAAATCTTATAGTCGTTTATTATCAACGGGTATTTATTATGACTAGCGATATTCGAGTTAGTTCAATTTTTTATATTTATTTTTTGTTTTATCGCTTAAAAAGAAAAACCCGTTATCTTTAGTGCTAAAAGCGAGATAACGGGTTACTTGAATTAATCAAGAAAAAGCAGTGGAATTATGAACATAACATCAGACTTCGTATTTTTTAGATAGTTCAAAAAAAGTGAAGATAATTCCATTTTTATGATGAAAAGACGTTTCACACCTCCAACCACTCACTATTTTGACAAAAATTGTCATAAATGGGATGCGAACTGGATAAGAACCTTTTATCCTAGAGGTAATTATTAAAAGGAAAGTTGAACATGATCATCAAACCTAGAATTCGTGGATTCATTTGTACAACCACTCACCCAGTTGGTTGTGAGCACAACGTTAAAGAACAAATTGCTCTAACTAAAGCGCAAGGCCCAATTGTTAATGCACCAAAACGTGTATTGGTTGTTGGCTCTTCAAGTGGCTACGGTCTTTCTTCTCGCATTACTGCTGCGTTTGGTGGTGGTGCATCAACAATTGGTGTTTTCTTCGAGAAAGCAGCGACAGAGAAAAAACCAGGTACCGCAGGTTGGTATAATTCAGCTGCTTTTGACAAACTTGCAAAAGAAGAAGGCCTTTACTCTAAAAGCTTGAATGGTGATGCTTTCTCTAATGAAGCAAAACAAAAAACAATCGATCTAATCAAAGAAGACTTAGGTCAGATTGATATGGTGGTTTACTCTCTGGCTTCTCCAGTACGTAAAATGCCAGAAACAGGTGAAGTGATCCGTTCTTCACTAAAACCAATTGGTGAAACGTATACAGCAACAGCTGTTGATACTAACAAAGATGCAATCATTGAAGCT
Organism: Aliivibrio wodanis; assembly: GCF_052920805.1. Taxonomy (NCBI): domain Bacteria; kingdom Pseudomonadati; phylum Pseudomonadota; class Gammaproteobacteria; order Vibrionales; family Vibrionaceae; genus Aliivibrio; species Aliivibrio wodanis. Next base: position 1,327,716 of record NZ_JBREXA010000002.1, on the reverse strand, counting down.
TCAGTTGAGCCTGCAACAGAAGAAGAGATCCAAGATACAGTTACTGTAATGGGTGGCGAAGATTGGGAACTTTGGATGAGCGCATTATCTGATGCTGGTGTTTTAGCTGATGGTTGTAAAACTGTTGCTTATAGCTATATTGGTACTGAGCTAACTTGGCCTATCTACTGGGATGGCGCATTAGGTAAAGCTAAGATGGATTTAGACCGTGCAGCGACAGCGCTAAACGAGAAATTATCAGCGACTGGTGGCACTGCAAACGTGGCGGTTCTTAAGTCAGTAGTGACTCAAGCAAGTTCTGCAATTCCAGTTATGCCTCTTTACATCGCAATGGTATTTAAGAAAATGCGTGAAGAAGGCGTACACGAAGGTTGCCAAGAGCAAATTTTACGTATGTTTAGCCAACGTCTATATAAAGAAGATGGTTCAGCTCCTGAAGTTGATGATAAAAACCGTCTACGTCTAGATGACTGGGAACTACGTGAAGACATTCAAAAACATTGTCGTGAGCTATGGCCACAAGTAACGACTGAGAACCTAAAAGATTTAACGGATTACGTTGAGTATAAAGAAGAGTTCTTAAAACTGTTTGGTTTTGGCGTTGATGGTGTTGATTACGACGCAGACGTGAACCCAATGGTTGAGTTTGATGTTGCCGCTATTTAATTAATAGCCTTGCTATAATCAATGAATAGAAAAAAAGCCCTAGAGTGAATAATCATTCTAGGGCTTTTTACTATTTATTACCCACCACTAAAAAATTGTTTGTATAAATGGTGTATTGGTATAAATGAGTTAGGCCAGTAAGATCATAATGGTACCTGCTACGGTCATTAAGATATTTGCAATAGCGTAAGTACCGGCATAGCCTAATGCTGGGATAGTACTACGCGCGTGTTCATTTACGACATCCATTGCAGGGCCACAGGTGCGAGCACCAATGATGGCACCTATTAATAACGCACGGTTCATATTTAAAATATAAGCACCAACAAGGTAAGCAAGGATAACAGGTACGACACTGACAATGAGAGCTGCTGCGAGTACTTTTAAGCCATCTTCAGAGAAGTATTCACTAATATTTCCACCTGCACTCAGACCAATCCCAACCATGAAAACAAGTAGCCCAAGGTTTTTGGTCATATTTAGCGCTCCTTGTGGGACATAGCCAAAAGTAGGGTGGTTTGCTCGTAAGAAACCTAAAGTGATACCTGAAATTTAATAAGCCTACCGCATTACCTAATCCAAAAGTAACCTGCCCAAAGCTCATCGTTATCATCCCAAACATAATACCTAAGATGAAAAAGCTACAGAAGGCAAGCAAGTCTGATACTTGACTATGGATAGAGATAAAACCAATTTTATCAGCAATATGATGAACTTTACTCTTTTCACCACTAACTTGAAGGATATCCCCTTTAGCTAACACAATATCATGTTCAATCGGCATTTCGATTTGAGCACGGACAACACGGTTTAAGAAACAGCCGTATTCAGAAAGGTTTAGCTCAGAAAGGCGCTTTCCTGCAATGTTGTCATTTTTTACAACGATCTCTTCTTCCGCAATACGTAGATCCAATAGGTTACGGTCAAATACTTCTTTCCCGTTTCTGAAGCTAGGATCTAGACGAGCATGACTATCTGGGTAGCCAACCAACGCTATTTCATCACTTTGTTGTAGGATATAGTCGCCATCAGGGTTCGCAAGAATACCATTACGACGAATGCGCTCAATGTGACAACCTGTTTGGCGGTGAATGCCTAGTTCACGTAAGTTCTTTCCATCAGTCCATTCAATCAATTCTGGGCCTACGCGATAAGCTCGTATAATCGGAAGATAAACTTTACGTTGTCCTGCGCTGCCAATACCACGTTCTTGGGCTATTTGCATTGCACTGTCTTGTAAATTTTGTTTTTGCAATGTAGGTAATAAACGGGCTAATAAAATTAAACTGGTTAAACCTACTAGATAAGAAAAAGCATAACCCACACTTAAGTTATCTATGACTTTACTAAAATCAACGCCTTCAGGGAGTACTGCTAACCCAGAGTTTAAGGCATCTTTTGCACCGACCAATACAGGAGTTGCAGTAAGAGCACCAGCCATCATTCCGGTAGAAAGGCCATAATCTAATTGAAAGTAGTGGTCGATCAAAAAGCTTAGAGAGATCGCGGAGATAAGGACAACCAACACTAATAATAAATAATGTTTACCATCACGAAGGAAAATACCAAAAAAGTTTGGCCCAGCTTCAATGCCAACACAGAAAATAAATAGCATAAAGCCAATATTGAGTGAGTCTGCAGTAAAGGTATAGCCGAGGCTTCCCATAAAGAGGGCGGTGATAAGAACACCAATTGAACTGCCTAATTGAAAGCTGCCGATTTTAACTTTAGCAATAAATAAGCCGAGAGCGAGAACAACGAATAAAAGTAAGATATCGTTTTGCGATAATAATGTCGCAACATCAATGTTCACTGTATTTTGCCTGAAATTTAGAAGAAGAAAGTGTGATGCAAGTCTAACGTAAAAATGGTGAATGTATAACCGTATTTATAAATAAAATTAAAAAAAATCACCGCTAATAAGCGGTGATTTAGAATACATTGATTTAAGCGATGAATTAATCAAAAAGACCTAGGTTTTCTTTTGCATACGCTTCAAATTCTGTACAGCCACCAATGTGCTCTTGGTCAACAAAAATTTGTGGAACAGTGTCAACTGGCTTACCAACAGTTGTTTCTAAATCAGCCTTAGAAATACCTTCAGCATGAATATCAACATAGCGGTAGTTAAAGTCTTCACGCTTTTCTTTTAGCGTATCCGCATGATCTTTTGCACGAACACAAAACGGGCAACCAGGACGACCAAAAATAACAACAAACATAGTGTTAACTCCAAACAATTAGTAAATTATGCGTAATACTCGCAATCAATAAGTACACTATGCCTGTTGAAATTAGCAAAGTAAAGATGGTTTCACCTTTTTGATTGATTGGTAATACCTATTAATTGTGTGGGTAATTAATGTGATAATAAAGCGAGTAAGCTAATGGTTTTTATAAAAAAAGAACCGCTCTAGGCTAATGCCGTTCACTTAAGGGTGAACGGCATTCTTATTTCTGGCATATCGTTGAGGTCTTGGTTTTACCATTCGAGGGAATGTTCTTTCTCTTCGCCTATCAAGTATTAAGCTTTCAGCCATCTGATGGAAGCCTTTTAATTGTCGAGGGATCGCTCCTGGCGTTGAGTATGGTAAACCAACTAATAACGCAGATACATGAGCAAGAGTCCCATTAAAACTCAATTGATAAGGGAGATAATTTCCTTTTAAATTAAAGCAAAGCTCTACCATTTGATAGCGAATTAAATTATAAGTCAACAAGATACCCCATAGTTCTTGTTTCACTAATTCAGGCAGACGACTTCGTAGTGTTAAGCGATTTCCTAACATGTATTGTTTCTGCTCTCGGTAACCCAATTCTATTTCCCAACGATGCTCATAAAGACCAATAATATCTTTTAATGGGTAACGTAATGGGTCAATCATTGACGTCAGAACTTGATAATCTTTTCCTTTAATTTTTCGAGTCACGAGACGAGCTGTCATCGTTTCAGGTAAATCAGAAAACAGTTTTCTTGCTCTTGGGTTACTTCGAAGAATAACAAGTTTGTCATTACGACCTAGCGATCGAATTATTTCATACTGAGTATTTTTTTTAAGGGGAATTAACCAGTGACGCTCTGAGCCTGTCATCTGCCATTTATGTAGTAATCCTAATGAATAGAACCCCTTATCGAACATGGTTACGCTATGGTCAGGTGTACTATCTATTAACTTCTCTGCCAATATCATTTCATTTGTATTGTAATTATCGAAAGCGCTCGCTGTAATAAGGTGGCTGCTTAGCTCCATTTGGCAAACCATTCTTACCTGTGGGTATTGAGTTCCTTTTTGGCGAGAAAAAGCCTCTTCATTTTGCTGGTTATCAGGTGCTCTCCATACAACTCCATCAACCCCTAAGAGAGTTAGCCCATTCCATTTAGGAAGATTAGCACTCTTAAGCCAGGAACTTGTCATTCGCTCAAAGACTGCTTTCATTGCTGCTTCACCTAGATTTTTTCCGGCGCTGAGTAAGGGCACTAGGCGCGACAAAAGCTTTACCTGTACGGTCTACGATATCAAGCTGATTAACTAAATCCTTCATGGATTTATTGTTATAGATAGCCATACCAACAAGTAACCATACCATTGATTCAAGAGTAAGCTTTCGCTTCCTCATCGTCACCGTATCAGTGAGAGAATAAGCCTCATCAATCAGATGGATTGGAAGTAAATCAGCGAGTGTCTCAACGTTGCTAGGTTTCCAGTCATTGATTATGTTTAGAGCTTGAGAAACATCCATAAAAAAATCCAAGTGCATAAAATACACTTGGATTTTGACATCTAAAAAGGATCGGTCAACCGATCATATTTACCTTAAATGATCGGCATTACCGCTCTAGGCAGTTCTTAAAACGAATAATTAATTTGAGCTGTCTTTTTCGTAACGAGAATCTTTAAGTGCATCTTTAACGCGTTTTAAATTATCTCTAAATCCTGCACCGCGACGAAGTGTAAAGCCTGTTGCTAATACATCAATAACTGTCATTTGTACAACACGGCTTGCCATTGGCATATAGACATCGGTATCCTCTGGAACATCTAAACAAATTGCTAAAGAAGCTATTTTTTCTAACGGAGAATCTTTAGCTGTAATTGCTATTACTGTTGCACCATTTGATTTTGCTAGTTCAGCAATTTCAACTAGGCTTTTTGTACGGCCAGTGTGAGATATTAATACGACTACATCATTTTCTGTACAGTTAATACAGCTCATGCGTTGCATTACAATGTCATCAAAACAAGTGATAGGGATATTAAAGCGGAAAAATTTATTCATCGCATCATGAGCAACAGAGGCTGATGCTCCAAGGCCAAAGAATGATATTTTTTTCGCTTGAGTTAATAAATCAACTGCACGATTAATTTGCATCGGGTCTAAACTGTTTTTTGCAACATCTAAACACGCCATTGTAGATTCAAAAATCTTATGAGTGTAAGCGTCTGGACCGTCATTTTCTTCCACATTACGGTTTACATATGGAGTGCCGTTAGCCAAGCTTTGAGCTAAATGAAGTTTAAAATCTGGGAAGCCTTTGGTATCTAATCGGCGACAAAATCGATTCACTGTTGGTTCACTAACATCTGCCATTTTGGCAAGTGTTGCAATACTTGAGTGAATAGCAGTTTGTGGTGATGCCATAATAACTTCAGCGACTTTGCGCTCTGACTTACTGAAATTATCTAGGTTATTTTGTATTCTTTCAATGGTATTCATAATGCGCTCTTCTACATTCAGTTCTTGGTATAACCCTAACCAAAATGAGTAGGTTTCAGATTACTTTGGTTAATGCTATCTAGTTTATAATTAGTATATACGTTTGTTTTGTTAGCCTCTAACAAATGGCAGGCTTGAGTGTATTTTAATAACAATAGTATGACAGAACTCTAAAAATACTTTCAATTTTGAAAGTTGATTTATTTATAAATGCGATAATTTCGTCATTATGCGTGAGGTTTTGTGATTAAATTTCAGTAGCAAGGGAAAATAATTACAACAAATAGGTTACTTTATGGCGATAAAACAACCTATTTATTGTAAGGGTAAAACAGATTACTTTAGAATAGTATCAACAAGCGTTATCAGTTGTGGTAAAGATATTTTACTGCTACTTGCGATTTCTCGTTGCTCAATTAATACATTTTGTAAAATTTCTTTGGTGGTTAGCGGGTTGGCTAATACCACTCGAAAGACAATCGTTGGGTTATATTGGTATGCTCGTGGTGTTAGTCGAGTTCGAGAGACGAAGGACTTACCTGTTTCTCGTTGAGTCTTTTGAATGTATTTGGTTAAATTATCCAAATGTTCATAAATTTCGGCTGTTTGATTAGCGCTTGCAATTTTTAGTGCTGCCTTTACTTTGCTTGGTACGTAACGATAGGTTAGCAGGCAAAGTTCAGGTTTAGAAACAATTTCAAAGTCATCTTGTTGTTGAATTAGCTCTGAAAAGTATTTTGCTTTTTCAATGCTTTGGTTAATCAATAGTTCATAGCCTGGGCGACTGATCACATTGAAACAAGAATAAAGCAACATTGCCATTCCACTACGAGAACCCTCTAGAGTATGGCGTCCTAGATCCTTAGAACCTTTACGTAAGATATACTCAGCATGATGTTGAATAGAAGACATTAATTCAGGATCTTTAAAGATAACCATGCCTGCGCCCATTGGGACATAAAGTTGTTTGTGGGCATCAATAGTGACAGAGTCGGCTAAATCTATACCATCGAGTAAGTCTCTGTATGTGTTAGACATCAGTGTCGCACCACCCCAAGCTGCATCAACATGAAAATGACATCCTTCTTGTTGAGCGATTTGAGCTAATTTACGTAATGGATCAATACTGCCTGTTTCTGTTGTACCTGCAACACCGATAATAGCTAGTGGTTTAATGTTGTTTGCTTTTACTGCCGCTATTTTTTTCTCTAAATCAGTTAAACAAATACGATTATTATTGTCTGTTTTTACCGCGATAACTCCATCTTGACCAATCCCTAATACGTCAGCGGCTTTTTTGATGGAGTAGTGACCACGTTCAGAAACAAAAATAGCAAGGCCATTGCATTTATAATGAGTTAATGCAGCAAATAAGCCTTGCTTTGCAATACCTTCAAAGTCGCCATCTGGCTGTAATAAACGGTTTCTTGCTACCCATAATGCAGTGATATTGGCAATGGTTCCACCTGAACAGAAAGCACCTAAAGAGTGATCAGCACTGTGCATCCAATGTTGGTAGAAATTATCTTTCTTACTATAAATAAGACGATGCAAAATGCCCAATACTTGACGCTCTAGTGGTGTAAACGCTTTAGAGGTTTCAATTTTCACTAAGTTTTGGTTTAACGCGATCATGATTTTTGACAGCGGCATTAAAAAATAAGGCAATGCTGATGTCATATGACCAATAAAACTTGGTGCTGAAGTATGAACAGATTGAGAAACTAGAGTATCTAGTAAATGCTCGGTATGCTCAGAAACATAGGTAGGAGATTCTGGCATTGAAGGATCAGTAAAATCTTTTTCAATTTCGCTGAGAGGTTTCTCTTCTGCGACAATATGTTCTCGTAAGAATTGATTCAGGTTTTGAGAGAGTTCTTGCTCAATTTTTCCAAGAGTCGAATCGGGAGCTTCCGGAACAGTAAAAATTCGCAGCATGCTTTCTAAATTGGCATCCGCTGTTTTGTTGTCTGTTACCATGGTATCTGTTCTATTCTGTTGATGATTGAAAAGCAAAGGGATCACTCTCTTTACCTACGACGAAAGGCACAATTTAGAACAAAATAAGAAAAATGTCTTGTCTAAAATGTGCCATACAAACGATTGATAAGGCAATTTGTTATAAAATCAAACCAAAAGGTTAAATAATAAACAATTTATTTGCAGTTTATTTCACTGATCTCAGTCATTTTCTGATTATACGCGTTTAATGGAGTATCAATATTTTTTGGGTGACTTAAGATATCGGCAAACGCTGAGCGTAGTTCGTAGTTTTGCTTATGAGGTTGAGCTTGACGATCATCAAAGGTAATTTTGGCTATTTTTCCTAATTCGTCATTATTTGAAGCTAGGTTTTTAATTTCTTTTTGATCTAATTGTAACCAAGATTCAATAGACTGATTTGTTTTTACTTTTGATGAATCATTTTTAAGATAGAAATCAACAGCTGCGCGATTTAGTTCAAAGTGATGCTGACGACCTTCTAGAAACCAATCTCCTACGCTTTGTAAGTTAGGATCTTTTTTTACTGTAATCGCAATTAACTCTTTATACCAAGTTAAAGATGCGTCTACGTATTGGCTGTATTTATTGCTTAAGCATTCAGTATCGGCAGCTTGAACTGAGGTGGTTAGCAAAGCAAACGGCAAGATAATAGCAGCAAGTTTCATTACAAATCCTTAGAAATGAATCATTATTATTGGTTGTGATTGTAGGGATCGTTGCATTAAATGCAATTGAAACAATCCACAGTGTGATGTTTCCCTCTTAAATTTAATATTGGAAAATAAATATTACAGGGAAACAAAAAATAGCATTAAGAATGGAACGGATAAACTAAGAATGAATCCACTGACAATAGCTATTGGGACACAACGGATACCGCCGCAGTTTTGAATCACCGGTAGAGTAAAGTCCATTGCTGTTGCTCCAGCATAACCAATAGAAGTAACAGGGTAGCGATGGATTAGTGTTGGAATTAATAAAAGAGCGACCAGTTCACGCATTAATTCATTTAAGAAGGCTGCACCACCGTACACCGGTCCTAATGCATCTCCCATTAAAATCCCAGCAAGAGAATACCAACCAAAGCCAGAAGCCATAGCAAGTCCATGCTGTAGGGGGATATCTAGAATTAGTGCAGCAATCAATCCCCCAATCAAAGAGGTCAGCATGATGACCGCAGCGATGATAATACCGTGTTTATTAAGTAAAATTTGGCGAAGTGATAAGCCACTATTTCTTAGCTGAATACCAATAAGAAATAATAAGATAAGTAAGGTAAGCTCACTAGCCTCTTCAACCCAAGATAAGTCAATTCCGCTCAATAAACCAACAAGTAAGCCACCAGCGACTGCAAGTAATAACTTAGCGGACTCAAGGATCATTTTAAATAAAGGTAGGGTATTTTTATTCCCTTCTGAATTTAGAGGGAAGAGTTTATCCATAATGGGAAGGATAGCCAAATTACATACACTAATAGAAGCAAAAAATACAACAGTAATGATAATTATCTGGTTGAGATTTTCAGCAAGGTTATCGAGAGCCGCAAGGCTTAATCCCATTAAAGCAAGGATAACGGTTACTAGATGCCCAGTTGCTGCATTAATATGTTGAAGGGGCTTTTTTTTATGTAAGGGGATTAAATAGCCAAAAAGTAGTGGTAAAAAAACAAATAGCATTCCTGAAAGCATTATTCTTTATCTCGTCCATGAATAAACCTTGAGAATATCAAGGCTTATTAAGTACATCAATATAAGTTATTCGTTTTTTTGTAATTTAATTACAAACCACTACTTCTCAGTGTTTCTTTAATTCGGTCACGGAATTGAGCATCTGTTAGGTTACTGAGCGTATATAGTGCTTCCGCTCCTTCAAGAGTAATTTCAATGTCATGATCTTCAATAGCATCGTCTTTACTTCTAAACATAAGAAGATGATTAGCAATACGAGCCATGTCGAGGTAATTAATAGACTGCTGAGTGTTTGATTTTTTATGCTCATTAGTAGCAACGGCTAAAAAATCCACATCAAATTGCCAGTGATTTAAAATATGGTAGCTTGTGTCATTACATTCTTTATCAAAAACATATATTGCTAAATCGAGATCTAAGTAGTTACCTCTCTCAAGGTAATCATAATATTCATTTACAAGACAGAATAGTCCTATATCAGCAAGTAACCCGGTCAGTAAGGCTTTTTCTGGTTCAAGATAATCTAAAGAGTTATCCTCGCATGAATTTATAAGCTCTTGGCAAACCATCGTTATAACAGCAGCAAACTCTCGTGAACGTGCCGCACTTTTGCGAAGTAGGGTGTTACAGTCTTTATTTAAATCGCTAGAGTGTTTTAATTGTTCGATAGCTTGAGCTGTTACAATATCACGAACGCGGAAAATCCCCAGGCGTGAAACCGCAGTTAGTACATCAGTACAGGTAATATTACGACGATTGAAGACAACAGAATTTGCCATTCGAATGACAATTGCAGTAAGGCCGGGATCTTCTAATAGAGTATCAGAGACCTCTTTAATCAATGTGCACTCAAGAGTACATAATTTTTGAATTTTTAGTACAACATCAGGGATTGGTGGTAATTGAATATTTCCTGAGGAGATACTTTTAGCTGCTAATTGGCTAAATTCAGTTCTTAAGGCAGCTAGCACTTTTTCTTTATCGTGGGATAGCCAGAAAAACGATAAATGATCCATTCTTAATTCATATCTTTAAATAATGTTTTAATCATACATCATTTTCATTGAATCTTAAAAAAAACTCTTAAAACTGAGAGAAGTTACCAGGAAAAAAGATCATTTTTATATTGAGTGATTTAAAAGTTATTACGAATTGAGAAATAAGAGTCGATTTATTGGCATTGTAAATGAATCTTGTGAACTTCATCAACGAATCAATAGGACATGATGTGAGACTATAATGTGATAAGGCCCTGAATTAAAACTTAGTTCGTTACATGAAATAATACTAAAATGTGTGATCGAAATAAAAAAATATAGAGTAAATTCAGGGTGTAAGCGAAAAGTCATAGTAACTTATTTATTGTGTGTTTAAGATTCAATTGCTTGATGTCAATTTTATGACAGGGACGGGGGTCAATAATTCAAGATCAAGGAGATCTAATATGAGTCATCTAGAAGAACGCTTTTTTAACTTTGTAAAAAAACTCGGTCACTTTAATAAACGATCAATGTTTGGTGGTGTAGGGTTATTTACAGACGAAGCTATGTTTTCATTGGTTACTGAAGGACGTTTATATGTTCGTGGTGGTGGTGAGGTAGACGCCCAATTTGAAAAACTAGGCTGTGAGCGTTTTAAACACGTAAAGAAAACGACTATCGCAACGGTTAACTATTTTGATATCAGTGAGTTATTTGAGAAGAAACCAACGCTATTGCTGACGATTATTAAAGAGGCAATGGATAATTCACGAGCGGAGCGAGAATTTAAGAAATCTAAAGAAAACCGTCGGTTACGTGATTTACCAAACATGCAATTAACATTAGAAAGAATGGTAAAAAAATCAGGTGTGCCAGACGTAGATGCTTTTTTAGAGATCGGCGCTGTGGATGTATTTAGAAAGGTAAATCATGCCTATGGTGGGGATGTAGATGTGAAGCTTTTATGGAAGTTTGCTGGCGCAGAGTCAGGAGTGCATTGGACATTGTTACAGGACCCAGCTAAAAAAGCCTTATTACGGCAGGTTTAATACCAATTTCACATTGGTTTAATTTCTATTGTAGACAGATAAATATATAGCTATAAAAAAACCTCATTATTTCTTTATTTAGAGACTAAGAAATAACGAGGTTTTTTTGTTTTAAATTGTTTCTTTGATATTAAAACTTAGCTAGTACTTAAAGCGAGCAGTTAGCATAACTTGATCGCCATAGATGCCGTTAAATCGACCTTCAGCACCAATAGAGAATAGTTCTGTTGAATGGAATCGACCATATACAGAGAATAAAGTATCATCTTCACTATCTATTGATAGGTAACCAACTTTACCACCGACTTCAAGTTGTGGACCTAACCATTGGCGTACGCCTAAGTTTAATTCCATACCTGCATCACCATCGTATTTACTGTTGTCATCAACCATACGAAATAGCATTTCACCAGTGATATCAGCCCAATTATTTACAGGAGCATGAAATCCTAGGCCTGTAGATAGATCAAAATCGCCATCTAATTCAGAATCAAGAGAAACAATTGCATGTGCGTTAGGGTGAATAGATTTGCTGAACCCACCACCAAATGTTGACGGACTAAAACCAATACGAGCTTCCATGTAATCATAACTAAAGTTGCTCATGATTGTATTGTTTGGATCATTATCGGCAGCCATTGATGTCGCAGAGATAAACATTAGGCTTGATGCTAAAAGTGTTTTACGGATCATGATACTTGAAACCTATCAATTGAGTGCTGTAAATAAAATATGCCATAAATACTAACAGAAAGAAGCATTTTTACTAGATGGCAATATATAAATTTGAAGTTGCAGCAAATTGTCAAAAAAATTACGTGTTCTTACTTATTTCTTATGCAATATTTAAGCCAGAGTGAAGTCAAGCTGTGTTCTAAAACCTGCTATTAGAGTAAACCCATTATATAGACAGAGATGATAGTTATAAATTGACTTGTATTAAATTGATAGCCTTAGGTACACTGGGGAAAATAAATAAAATGGACAATAATATGAATGACTTAAAGAAATACGCGGCTATTGGTGGTGCGATAGCACTTGTTGCGTGCTGGCCTTTTGCAACGGGAAAGATTGGAGAAGCTATTTTTAAAGATGGCATTTCGTCTTATGAAAACTCTATTATTACTATAGAATCAATCTCTTATGATAGGGGTTATTTAAGCTCGCAAGCTCAAAGTAGAATTTATGTGATAGATCAAGGGCTAAGTCACGAGCTTGAAGAAGCTGGTTATCCTACTGAGATTATAATTAACCATGAAATATCACACGGTTTATTATCAGTATCTTCTGTTTCTACATTTGAAGAATCTATAGAAAAAAATGCTATAGAACCATCTGCGTTTATTCAGGGGCTAACATTAACGACTCAAAGCAAGTTAACAGGAGCAACAGATTTATTGTTAACTAGCCAAGAAAATGACTTTGTTACGGAAGATTTACGCTCTCAAGGGATTGAAAAACTGTACTTTGCAGCGAGTCAGGTATCAGCAACGATTGAGAAAGATGGTAAATTTAATCTGTTTTATCAGTTGCCAAAAGCGGAATTACGTTTAAATAACCAGTCAGAAGTTGTTATGGATAACATCTCAGGTGAAAGTGTGGGTCACTATGTGGGCGATATCTTCATTGGTGAAGCAAATGGAGGTATAGATAAATTAATATTTAATGATATCGATACTGCTAGCCAAAATGAAGTTAAAGGCTTTAATTACTCGACTAGTAATCGTTTAGTAGAAGTTAAAGATAGAGCGGAAGAGGCAACTTTTACCTCTCAAAACACAGTATCACTTGCTGAAGTTGTAACTAGTGCTGGTGTTTTAAAAGATGGTATCTTTGATATTAGCTTTGAAGATCTTAATTATGACGGCTTAGTAAAACTTATTCCTTTACTGCAAGATCAAGAGCTTACTCCTGAAAAAACAGAGCAGTTAATGCTTTCATTTGACTTGTTAGCCGCAAAAGGTTTTAAAGTTAATATTAATCAATTCAGTGCTGAAGTACTTGGTAGTAAAGTCGATAGCAGTATTAAATTAACACTGCCTGCTGGCACAGCAAGAGCTTCTCAAAATGCAGATAAATTAGTTCAAACCCTAGAAGGGAAAACAGAATTAGTTATTGCAAAGAAATTGGTCGATGAGACACCAGAATTGCGTATGCAAATGGATGAATTATTGATTAATGAGTTTGCTGTAGAAGAGGGTGATAATTACCGTTTATCTGCAACTATTGCAGATGGTCAAATTGAGTTACTTAACGGACAAAAAATGCCGTTGTTTATGCTATTAGGCTTTTTAAGCTATTTACGTTAACCGCTTTTATTGAATCAAAATAGCTCACTAGGTGGGCTATTTTTTTATCTAGGGACAATATTTGAGTGATTTAGTGAATTAGATCACTTTCTGATTTCCTTGTGAGAGAAAAGGTGGTATTAATTTCTATACATTATTTTATGTAAATACCTTTTATAAAATAGCAGGAGCCTTTGAGAAACATGGAAAAAGTATTTAACTTTTGTGCTGGTCCAGCAATGCTGCCAGTAGACGTTCTAGCCCAAGCTCAAAAGGAATTGGTGAATTGGAACGGTTTAGGCACTTCAGTTATGGAGATTAGCCACCGTAGTAAAGAGTTCATTAAAGTTGCGGAAGATTCTGAGCAAGATCTGCGTGATTTATTATCAATTCCTGAGAATTATAAAGTATTGTTTTGCCAAGGTGGCGCACGAGCACAATTTGCAGCAGTTCCATTGAATCTACTTGGTGGAAACACTAAAGCGGATTATGTGGATGCGGGTTATTGGGCTCAAAGTGCGGTGACTGAAGCAAAAAAATATTGTACGCCGAATGTCATTGAAACCATTATTACTGTAGATGGCAAAAAAGCCGTTCAGCCTGCCGCTGAATGGGCATTAAGTGATGATGCGGCTTATGTGCATTTTTGTCCAAATGAAACCATTGACGGTATCGAAATTAATGATTTACCAGTCACTGATAAACCCATTGTCGCTGATATGTCGTCTACGATCTTATCGCGTCAAATTGATGTATCAAAATACGGTGTTATTTATGCGGGTGCGCAAAAGAACATTGGTCCAGCTGGCCTAACCATTGTTATTGTACGAGATGATTTACTTGAACTAGCAGCAGATGCACTTCCTAGTGTATTAAGCTATGGCGTATTGGCTGATAAAGAATCTATGTTCAATACACCGCCAACATACGCTTGGTATCTTTCGGGTTTAGTTTTCAAATGGCTAAAAGCGAACGGTGGTATTGAGGCTATGGAAGCACATAACCGTAAGAAAGCGGCTGCATTGTACGATTATATTGATCAATCTGATTTCTATCGTAATGATGTTCATGCGAATAACCGTTCTTTAATGAATGTTCCATTTCAATTAGCCAATCCAGAGCTGGATGATCAATTCTTATCATTAGCGGATGATGCTGGTCTAAAAGCTTTAAAAGGCCATAGAGCGGTTGGCGGTATGCGTGCATCGATTTATAACGCAATGCCACTAGAAGGTGTTCAAGCGTTAGTTGAATTTATGAAAGAATTTGAAACTAAATACGCATAAGGTGTTGGTTTTATCTAATTAGTAGATGAGCTAAATACAGAATAAATAAAAAGCCGATACTGAATAAACAGTATCGGCTTTTTTATGGTTTCATAATAAGCAGATGATTAATGAGTTAATGCTTGATTTAGAAACGTTGCCACAACTGATGATAAGCTCCATTGAGTGCAAGTAAGCTCTCATGTGTGCCTTGTTCAGTTATCTCACCGTGATCCATAAGACAAATGTGGTCCATGTTTTCTAAATTAACTAGGCGGTGGGTAATAAATACCACCGTTTTATCTTTAATATGATCATTTAGTACAGACATTATTTGTTGCTCTGTTTTTTGATCTAAGCCTTCGGTTGGTTCATCGAGTAATACGATAGGCGCGTTGTGCAATAAAGCTCGTGCAATACCAATACGGCGGCGCTCTCCACCAGAAAGCTGACGTCCGCCATCTCCTAGCCACGTATTTAAGCCCTCATCAGCAGTAAGATCGCCTAGGCCGACCTTATTTAGCGTTTGGGTTAATAACTCATCACTTGCTTCATCGTTTGCGAGTAAGAGGTTATCTCTTAACGAGCCATTAAGAATATCAACACGTTGACTAACAACAGACATTGCGCTGCGTAGGCTTGATTCTTTCCACTTAGGTAGTTGGACACCATCAATGGCAATAGAGCCTGATTTAGGGTCCCACTGACGAGTCAATAATTGCAATAAGGTTGATTTACCTGAGCCTGTTTGACCTACAATCGCCATTTTTTGACCTGCAAGTAAATCTAATGATACGTGTGTGATTGCATCTGTATCTGCATCAAGATATTGATAACTCACATCAGAGATGGTTAAGTTACCTTTTATCTCTTGAGTCACGCCATTTTCATCAAAGACGGTATCTGGTTCAGCGGTGATGATTTCATTTAAGCGACGTGCAGAACTTAATGTCTGACCTAAATATTGGAAAGCACCAGCAATCGGCATTAATAATTCAAAACTTGCCATTGTTGCAAAGGCAACCATAGCTACCATTGGATCCGGTGTCATGCCTGCAATACCATCTGCAGAGATCCACAGCATTAACAGCAGTGTCCATCCGTTAGCTAAAAGCAGCAGTCCATTGGCTAAACCGGTCAATGTTGCCATGTGACGTTGATTAGATAACAGCGCGACTTGAGCATCAAGGATTCGTTGGTGATATTGCTCTTCTGCACCAAAGATACGCAGTTCAGCATTTCCTTGAAGCCAATCAAGCGTTTTAATTCTTAATGTGGCTTTATTTTGAGTAAGATCTGCGCCATTTTGCTTGCCTAACTTATAGAAAAGCGTTGGCCAGATAAGCAGTAGAGAAAATAGAATCGCGCCAAGAGTAAGGCCAATAGTGAGATCAAACCACGCAAGAAAAGCGGTTAGTCCGATAATACCTAGTGTACCAACAATAATTGGGCTGATAAGACGCAGATAGACATGGTCCATGGCATCGACATCGGCAACGAGGCGGTTTAATAAATCGGCATCACGCAGCTTTGAAAAACGACCAGGAATTAACGGTATTAGCTTTTTAAAGAAGAAAATACGTAATTCAGTCAGTAATTTAAAAGTAGCATTGTGGCTAACGACTCGTTCTCCCCAACGACCAGCGGTTCGGCCGATAGAGAAACCACGTACCGCTCCCGCAGGAAGCATGTAGTTAAACGTTTCACGAGCAATGGTTAAACCAGCGATAGCTGAGGCTGAAATAAACCAGCCTGAAATAGTCAATAAGCCGATAGATGCAAATAAGGTTGCAAAGCTAAGTAACATACCTAGTGTTAGGCCGAACCAATGTTTTTTGTATAATTTAATGTAAGGCAGTAAATCACGCATCAAGATCACCTTGCTTTGGTTGTTTTGCGGCAAGCATGGTTGCAAATAAGCCGGAGTCTTTAATTTCATCAAATGAACCAGATTGAACCACTTGACCTTTATCCATAACTAAAATGGTGTCCATCGCATGAAGTTGATCTAAACGATGGCTGATCATTAAGGTGGTTAGTCCTTGAGTCGCTTCATTTAAGCTCTTCATTACCAGACGTTCACTTTTTGCATCAAGGCTAGCGGTTGGCTCATCTAAAATCCATAAGCGACCTTGTTGTAATAGCGCACGAGCTAACGCTAAACGTTGAGCCTGCCCAACAGATAAACCACCAGAGCGATCTGAAATAGCATGCTGATAACCAAGACCATCAATAAATTCATTAGCAAAGGCTTGTTGGCTTACTGAATCAAGTTGTTCTTTTGTGATCTCTTGCTTACCTAAGGTGATGTTTTCTTCGATGGTGCCATGAACTAAGGTAGGGTTTTGTCCAACCCAATTAATTTCTTGATACCACTGTTTTTTATCTAACTCAGATAGCTCTATGCCATTAATCTTAATGCTGCCTTGATAAGGCAAGAAACCTAATATGGCATTAATTAGGCTAGTTTTACCCGCACCACTTGGGCCGACTAAGGCAGTTTGAGAACCTTCAAAGAGATGAAAACTGATAGGGCCTAATAACGTTTTATCATCGTGCGTAGTCACAATCAGATCGGTAACTTGAATATCAAGCGTGGTGGAATCAGACACTTTTTTAGTGCCATTAGTTTGAGCATTAGTGTCAGTATTTAAAAACTCAACAAGAGATTCAGCAGCGCCAACAGCTTGTGCTTTTGCATGGTAAAAAGTCCCTAAATCTCGCAGTGGTTGATAAAACTCTGGCGCAAGAATAAGAATAAATAAACCAGTAAATAGCGTAACTGTGGTTCCGTAATGGCCAAAGTCTAATTCACCAATAAAGGTGAAACCAAAGTAAACCGCTACGATAGCAATTGAAATTGAAGTAAAAAACTCTAATACCGCAGAAGATAAGAAAGCCAGTCTTAATACTTCCATAGTGCGTTTACGGAAGATTTCAGAAGCGCCGTGCAAATGCTCGGTTTCTTGAGCTGTTTTATTGAATAAACGGATCGTCGTCATCGATTGTAGGCGATCATAAAAATGGCCTGACAAACGTTGTAGCGCTTTAAAGTTACGGCGGTTAGCGTCAGCAGCACCCATACCAACCAGTGCCATAAATAATGGAACCAATGGCGCGGTTAATAAGAACACTAAACCGGCTGCCCAGTTTTGTGGGAAGACGACAATCAAGATGGCAAAAGGAATTAATACGGACAAAGACATTTGTGGCAGATAGCGAGAGAAGAAATCTTGCATGTCTTCTACTTGTTCGAGTAACAAGGTTGCCCATGTACCTGCAGGTTTCCCTTTTATATAGGCAGGGCCTAACTCTTGAAGTTTATCCATTACCAATTGACGGATATGTACACGTACATATTCACCGCATCGATAGCCAGCAATCTCACGGCCCCAACTACAAATTGCTCGAATAGCAACAATAGCGAGAATAGCGATAAAGTGGGAAATGAGTTCATACTTATCAACTTGTTCAATAATCAGCTGATGTAATATATCGGCAAGTAATGCAGCTTGTGCTATAAGAAAAATACTAGAAAGAAAGCCAAGCCCGATAGAGAGGGTTAGCCATTTTTTTGCAAGTTTACTTTGGCCTTTGAGCCATTGTCCTAACTCACGTTGTTGTTTTTTATCCATAATATTGAAGGCTTACGTTTTGTATTATTTTACATACGTACAGTATCTATTTTAATAATTAGAATATAAGAAACCATATGTACATCAGTAAAATAAGGTGAGCAAAAGAAACCCGAAGTGTTTACTTCGGGCTTAACGTTAACTAGGGGATAGTTTAACTTTCTTTTGCTTCTAACGCATCTAAAAAGCGCTCAGCATCTAATGCTGCCATACAACCTGTACCAGCAGAGGTAATTGCTTGGCGATAATTATGGTCCATAACGTCTCCCGCAGCGAAGATACCTTCAATACTAGTTTGAGTCGCATTGCCTTCAAGGCCTGATTTTACCTTAATGTAGCCATTCTCCATATCAAGTTGACCATTGAAAATAGCGGTATTTGGTTGATGACCAATAGCAATGAATGCGCCCATGACTTCTAAGTCTTCGGTTGCGTCTGATTTTGTGTCTTTTAATCTTACGCCTGTAACACCCATCTCATCACCTAGTACTTCATCTAGCGTACGATCGGTATGTAGGATGATGTTGCCGTTTTCAACTTTATCCATTAAACGGTCGATTAGGATTTTTTCAGAGCGGAAGGTATCGCGACGGTGAATCAAATGCACTTCAGCGGCGATGTTTGATAAGTACAGTGCTTCTTCAACAGCAGTGTTACCACCGCCAACAACCGCAACTTTTTGATTACGGTAGAAGAAACCGTCACACGTAGCACAAGCTGAAACTCCACGGCCTTTGAATGCTTCTTCAGATTCTAAGCCTAGGTATTTAGCGGAAGCGCCTGTTGAGATGATTAAAGCATCACAGGTATATTCAGCAGAATCGCCTTTTAAACGGAAAGGACGCTGACTGAAATCAGTTTCGTTAATATGATCAAAAATCATTTCAGTATTGAAACGTTCAGCGTGTGCTTTCATCTCTTCCATTAAACCTGGGCCTGTCATATCCGCAGCGCCGCCTGGCCAGTTTTCAACTTCTGTCGTTGTAGTTAATTGTCCACCTTGCTGCATACCTGTGATCATTACAGGATTTAGGTTTGCTCGTGCAGCATATACAGCAGCAGTATAACCAGCAGGGCCAGAACCAAGGATCAATAATTTAGAATGCTTAACGTTGCTCATAGGATCTCCGAGCTAAAATCAAAAAAAACAGGAAATTAAGGTGGGAACGACAAGGGTGTGTTCATCATCCTTAGTGATTAAGGTGATTGTATGGAATTTATTGCAGTAAAGAAAGGGCACCACAGTGGGTGCCCTCAAATGATTTTGTTATAGGATATGTCTTTTAAGCAGTTAGTGCTGCTTCTGGTGCAACATATTCTAAATCAAAGCTTTCTGCTACTTCTTTACAAGTCACTTTACCGTGAATAACGTTTAAGCCATCTAGGAAGCCTTTATCTTCAAGAAGTGCTGCTTTATAGCCTTTATCCGCTAGTTTAATAATGTAAGGAAGTGTTGCATTATTTAGAGCAAATGTTGAAGTACGTGCAACAGCGCCTGGCATGTTAGCAACACAGTAGTGAACCACTTCATCTACGATGTAAGTAGGATCAGCGTGTGTTGTTGCATGAGAGGTTTCAAAACAACCGCCTTGGTCTATAGCAACATCAACAACAGCCGCGCCTGGTTTCATGCGCTTAATGTGATCTGCTGTAATTAATTTTGGAGCTGCTGCACCAGGAATAAGTACAGCACCAATAACTAGGTCAGCTTCTAATACATGCTTTTCAATCGCGTCAACCGTAGAATAAACTACCTTAGCACGACCTTGGAACTCTTCATCAAGAGAGCGAAGAGTATCAATGTTGCGATCTAAAATCGTTACATCAGCACGCATGCCAACAGCCATACGTGCAGCATTTGCACCCACAACACCGCCACCAACAACAACAACTTTTGCTGGTTCAACACCTGGTACGCCACCAAGAAGTAGACCACGACCACCGTTTGATTTTTCAAGAGTTTGAGCACCGGCTTGAATAGACATACGGCCTGCAACTTCAGACATTGGTGCTAATAGTGGCAGTCTACCCATATAATCTGTTACAGTCTCATATGCGATGCAGACAGCTTTGCTCTTAATTAGGTCTTCTGTTTGTGGAAAATCTGGTGCAAGATGTAAATACGTGAATAAAATTTGCCCTTCACGTAGCATTGCACGCTCAACAGCTTGCGGCTCTTTAACTTTTACTATCATGTCAGCTTGAGCGAAAACGTCTTCAGCTGTAGGAAGTATGGATGCGCCTACTGCGATATAATCATCGTCAGTAAAACCAATGCCAGAACCGGCTTTTGTTTCGACAAAAACGTTATGGCCATGAGATATTAATTCTCGAACACTCGCTGGGATCATGCCAACGCGGTATTCATGATTTTTTATTTCTTTAGGTACGCCAATGATCATCCTGATTTCCTTTTGTGTTATAGTTATTTTGACTGCTTGTAGGGTTTTTGTTTCGAACTTTAATCTAGTATAGATTGTAATTGGCAGAATTTGATGCTAAATATTAAAAAGTTGTAGTATATTTTTTTGCAAGGAAGTAATAAGGTGGAATAAAAAATGGTAGATAATAAGAAACCATCCAAGGAACTGGATCGTATCGATCGCAATATTTTAAATGAGCTTCAAAAAGATGGGCGAATTTCTAATGTTGAATTATCTAAGCGAGTGGGTTTATCGCCTACTCCATGTTTAGAACGCGTTCGTCGTTTAGAACGTCAAGGGTACATCAATGGCTATACAGCCTTGTTGAATCCACAATATCTTGATGCATCATTATTAGTATTTGTTGAGATAACGCTTAATCGTGGTGCGCCGGATGTATTTGAGCAATTTAATACAGCGGTACAGTTATTAGATGATATTCAAGAGTGTCACCTTGTATCTGGTGATTTTGATTATCTTTTAAAGACTCGAGTATCAGATATGAGTGCTTATCGTCGATTACTTGGTGATACACTATTACGTCTTCCTGGGGTAAATGACACACGTACTTACGTTGTTATGGAAGAGGTAAAACAAACTAATCATTTAGTGATTAAAACTCGCTAATTGAATCAAGGTTGAAAATTAGAATATTTTGTTTTTAATTTGTATAATCTTGAAGAGCTTAAAGGTTTTTAGGTATATTTTATCTGTTTAGGCCTTTAAGCAATGACGAGCGGCATTATGCCGCTCGACTTGTTTTTAATTTATAAAGATTTAGTGATCTACTCTTACTGTGCCTTCTGAATATACGACTGTATTAAAGAGGGATGACTAAATCTAAGTACAGTAGCATTGGATAGTATTTTGTTTACCAAGATTAAAGAAAAAATATCAGAACGAAAAAAACAACTCACCACTTTAAAAGTTGAGTCGGTTATTGAGCCAGAAAAAGAACGTTTAAATGGTAATCAGCGCTTACAAGAAGCGTTGTTTATTGTTGGTTTATTAGCAACCATTTTTATTACCGTTTCTTTGCTTAGCTTTAATCCTGCGGATCCAGCATGGACCCAAACGTCATGGAGTGGAAAGGTTGAAAATGCAGGGGGCTCTTTGGGGGCTTGGATAGCAGATACGTTATTTTTTGCTTTTGGTTCACTTGCTTATCTGTTACCTGTGATTTTAATGGGCTGCACTTGGTTAGTTTTTAGAAAAAAAGAAAAACCAGTAGAAAAAGCAGAACTTGACTTAATGATTGTTGGTAGCCGTATTCTTGGTTTGCTAATTTTATTCTTTACCAGTTGCGCTCTCGCTGATACTAGCTTTGATGATCTTTGGTATTTCTCATCTGGCGGTGTCGTTGGTGATGTTTTGACTAGCATTACAACTCCGACTTTGAATTTATTAGGTTCAACGCTTATCTTTATGTTCCTATGGGGGGCTGGCTTAACATTATTTACAGGGCTATCTTGGCTTACTATTGTGGATAATTTAGGTGGATTCGTTTTAGAGTGCATTCGAATTATTGTTAATAAAATGAGAAAGACAGAAGATGAAACATATCAAGTAGAAGATGACATTAATATAGACGAATCAGAAAAAACGCTGCTTGATACCCCCTCATTTACTTCTATTAAAGAAGAGCAAATTGTAGATATAGACCCTTTTGAAACGCCTAAAATCTCATCTCAAGAAGCGTTGGGGCTTGGAAATGAAAGTACTTATGAACACGATAATTCTCTAGAGTTGTTTGATGATCCACTTTTCTCTCCATCGACACCTGATACTTTGAAGCAAGAGGTTAAAGTTACTGAAGAAGAGTCAGTTACTAATGTTGAGATCATGGCTGGTATTGATAGTAGTGAAGTGTTAGTGACATCTGAATTAGTGGAAACTGCAACAGAATTTGATTTAGCAAATAAACCAACAGTTTCTGAGTTATTAGACGGAATGGATGATCCTGAAGACTTAGATGATGGTATTAGTTTAGTAACGTGTAGTGAGGCAACGATAGCTGAATTAGAAAGTGAAGCACAAGAAAAAGATCCGCTTTTAAATTTAGATAATGCTGAAAAAACAGCACCGTTTTTATCAATGCCTGAAGAGCCTATTATTGTACAAAATAATCATGATAATCATGAAATTCTTGCTCAATCTACAGATGAGCAATTAGAAGAAGAGCTTACGAATGAACCAAAACTTTGGCAACTTGAAGAAGAACGCACCTTTTTGGTTCAAGAGAATAACGATCTAGATTCAGATGCTGATTTAGAAGTTAGCACTAATACTGAAGCTGAAATGAATGAAGCATTCTCAACTCAGCTTGAACCAATAGAAGAAGTGGTGATAAATGAAGAGCCACTATTAGCACAAGAGCCTTTTTCTTTAGATGATGATGAGTTGCCAGCATTTAGTGCCATTGCAGAAGAGAGTGACACTGAGAGTTCTTTAAATATTGAAGCTAATGATATATTTGAAGAGGTGACTGCTGAGGAACTAGTATCTGAAGAACTTGTACCTGCCGAAGAGTTACCGACACATAGTGATGCTGATATTGCCGCTTTCCAAGCATTGGTGGCGAAAGAAAAAGCAACGAAAGCCGCATTACAGAATCCATTTTTAGTTCAATCTGAGGCGAATTTACCAAAACCGACTTCTCCGATGCCGACGTTGGATTTATTGTATGCTCCAGATACTCGTGAAGAATTAGAGTCACGTGAATCACTAGAGCGAACCGCTCGTTTAGTTGAGGCGAAGTTAGCCGATTATAAAATTAAAGCAAGAGTAGTCGATATTTTCCCAGGTCCGGTAATTACACGTTTTGAATTGGATTTAGCTCCAGGAGTTAAAGTAAGCCGAATTTCAGGACTAGCAACGGATTTAGCGCGTTCTTTATCTGCGATGGCTGTACGTGTTGTTGAAGTTATTCCTGGTAAACCTTATGTAGGTCTTGAACTTCCTAACTTTAATCGTCAAACCGTTTTCTTTTCTGATGTTGTAGGCAGTGAAACCTTTATTAATGCAAAATCGCCAACAACTGTCGTTATGGGGCTTGATATTGCAGGTGAAGCGGTTATTGCTGATTTAGCAAAAATGCCTCACGTACTGGTTGCTGGTACTACTGGTTCTGGTAAATCTGTGGGTGTAAATGTCATGATTTTGAGTGTGCTCTATAAAGCAACACCAGAAGATGTACGTTTTATCATGATCGATCCAAAAATGTTGGAACTTTCTATCTATGAAGGAATCCCACATCTATTAACTGAAGTTGTAACTGACATGAAAGACGCAGGTAATGCATTGCGTTGGTGTGTTGGTGAAATGGAACGTCGTTATAAATTAATGTCAGCGTTAGGGGTTCGTAACCTACAAGGCTTTAATGATAAATTGAAAATGGCCGCAGCAGCAGGGCATCCAATTCATGACCCATTATGGAAACCGGGTGATAGCATGGATGAAATGCCACCATTGTTAGAGAAACTACCT
The DNA here is from genome assembly GCF_052920805.1 of Aliivibrio wodanis. Taxonomy (NCBI): domain Bacteria; kingdom Pseudomonadati; phylum Pseudomonadota; class Gammaproteobacteria; order Vibrionales; family Vibrionaceae; genus Aliivibrio; species Aliivibrio wodanis. The sequence continues at coordinate 1,303,516 of NZ_JBREXA010000002.1, read as the reverse complement.
TCTATCATTGTTATTGTTGATGAATTTGCTGATTTGATGATGGTTGTTGGTAAAAAAGTAGAAGAACTGATTGCACGATTAGCTCAAAAAGCTCGTGCTGCGGGTATTCACTTGATCCTTGCAACACAGCGTCCATCGGTAGATGTAATTACGGGGTTAATTAAAGCTAACATTCCAACACGTGTTGCCTTTACTGTATCAACCAAAACAGATTCAAGAACGATTCTTGATCAAGGTGGTGCTGAATCACTACTAGGTATGGGTGATATGCTGTATTTAGCTCCAGGCTCTAACCATACGGTTCGTGTTCATGGTGCGTTTGCATCGGACGATGATGTGCATGCCGTAGTGAATGATTGGAAAGCTCGTGGTCGTCCAAATTACATTGAAGCAATTACCAAGAGTGAACAAGGTGCAGAATCATTGCTACCAGGTGAAAAATCGGATAATGCAGAAGAGCTTGATCAATTGTTCGACCAAGTGGTTGAGTTTGTAACGACCTCTCGAAGAGGCTCAGTATCAGGGGTTCAACGTCAATTTAGAATTGGTTATAACCGTGCAGCTCGTATTGTTGAACAATTAGAAGCTCATGGAATAGTAAGTACTCCGGGCCATAATGGTAACCGTGAAGTGATAGCCCCACCTCCAGTAGGCAGTGGCGATTAATGGTATTGGCATTATTTCTATTTAGATAAGTGAAAATTATTGATGAAAAAATTTTTAGTTTCTCTGTGTTTGTTAAGTTCTGGCGTATTTAGCGCTGCAGCGTTGGCATCTCCTCAAAGTGAATTAACTGAGCGTTTAAATCAAAATGCTGGCTTTGAAGCGGTATTTACTCAAAAAGTAGTGAGTCCTGAAGGGGACGTATTAATGCAAGGGGAAGGGGATGTAAAAATCCTACGTCCTAACTTGTTTCGTTGGCATACTCAAACTCCCGATGAGAATTTATTGGTCACTGATGGCGAAACACTATGGTATTACAATCCATTTGTTGAACAAGTGACCTTGATGGGACTTGAAAAAGCAACGACACAGACCCCATTTGTATTACTGACACGTAATAAGTCTTCTGATTGGAATAATTATTCTGTGACACAAAATGGTGATGCGTTTACGGTGTCTCCAAAGTCTGATTCAGCAGTAAAAAGCGACTTTATTGTGAATATACAGCCATCAGGTAATGTCACCGGGTTCTCTGTTGTAGAGCAAGACGGACAACGTAGTGACTTTAGCTTTACGAAATTTGAAGCGAAAAAACCAGCACAAAGTAATTTTAGTTTTACTGTGCCAGCAGGTGTTGATATTGATGACCAACGCTAATGAAAGATAAAGGATAAACGTGAGTAACTTCAGTTTAGATTTTTCAGCAGGGGACGATTTTCGTCCCCTTGCTGCTAGAATGCGCCCTCAAAATATTGAGCAATACATTGGTCAACAGCACTTATTAGGTGTTGGTAAACCGTTACGTCGTGCACTTGAGGCAGGTCAGATCCACTCCATGATTTTATGGGGACCTCCAGGTACGGGTAAAACAACATTAGCGGAAGTGGCTGCTAATTACACCAATGCAGAAGTTGAACGAGTATCGGCGGTCACTTCTGGTGTAAAAGACATTCGTGCTGCAATAGAAAAAGCGAAAGAGAATCAAGTAACAGGTAGAAGAACTATCATGTTTGTGGATGAGGTCCATCGCTTCAATAAAAGCCAGCAAGATGCTTTTCTACCGCACATTGAAGACGGTACGATTACCTTTATTGGTGCGACAACAGAAAACCCTTCTTTTGAACTCAATAACGCATTGTTATCACGTGCACGAGTTTACAAATTAAAATCATTAGAAAAACAAGATATTGTACACGTTATCGATCAGGCACTAACTGATAAAAATCGTGGTTTAAATGATGATAATTTTATTATTCCTGATGATGTAAAACTGCAATTGGCCGATTTAGTATCGGGTGATGCTCGTATGTCACTCAATTATCTTGAGCTTCTGCATGATATGGCAGAAGAAGATCACGAAGGTAAGAAAGTGGTGGACTTGCCTTTATTAGCGGAAGTTGCTGGTGAAAAACTGGCGCGTTTCGATAATAAAGGGGATATGTGGTACGACTTAATCTCAGCCGTTCATAAATCAATTCGTGGTTCTAATCCTGATGCAGCTTTATATTGGACTGCGCGTATTATTGCCGCAGGTGGTGATCCACTTTATGTTGCACGTCGTTTATTAGCGATTGCTTCTGAAGATATCGGTAATGCCGATCCTCGTGCGATGGAAATTGCGATGAATGCGTGGGATTGTTTTACGCGAATTGGTCCGGCAGAAGGGGAAAGAGCAATTGCCCAAGCGGTGGTATATTTAGCGTGTGCACCAAAAAGTAATGCGGTTTATACGGCATGGAAACAAGCTCAAATGGATGCCATTAACTCACCAGATTACGATGTGCCTAATCATTTACGTAATGCGCCAACCTCATTAATGAAAGATATGGGGTATGGGGCTGACTATCGTTATGCTCATGACGAGCCAAATGCATATGCATCAGGTGAGAACTATTTTCCACCAGAAATGCAGGATCGTAAGTATTACTTTCCTACAAAACGTGGTCTAGAAACCAAAATTAGCGAAAAGCTAGAGTATTTAGCTAAATTAGATCAAAACAGTACCTTAAAACGCTACCAATAAAAGGGCATTTTCGGTATCTTATTCAAATCGCAATTTAGAATTAAAAATTGCACAAAATTTTATTATTAAGTGAGTTCGTTTACTTTGAACACACAATGACCATAAGGCATAGGATTACAAATGCTTGATTCAAAATTACTTCGTACAGAGCTGGATGAAACAGCAGAGAAACTGGCACGTCGTGGCTTTAAGCTAGACGTAGAGACACTTCGCAACCTTGAAGAACAACGTAAGTCCCTTCAGGTTAAAACTGAAGAGCTTCAAGCGCAGCGTAATTCCCGTTCGAAGTCCATTGGTCAAGCAAAAGCGAAGGGTGATCACGAAGAAGCCGAGCGCATCATGGCTGACGTTGCAAACCTAGGTTCTGAATTAGATGAAGCAAAAGTTGTACTTGCTGATCTTCTGCAACAGATCGACACAATCGCATTGTCTGTACCTAACCTTCCTGATGATTCTGTGCCTTATGGTAAAGATGAAGAAGAAAACGTAGAAGTGTTACGTTGGGGTACACCGCTAGCGTATGACTTTGAAGTTAAAGATCATGTAGCTCTTGGTGAGCTTGCTGACGGTCTTGATTTTGCAAGTGCTGTTAAAATTTCAGGCTCTCGTTTTATCGTAATGAAAGGTCAGTTTGCACGTCTTCATCGTGCACTTGCGCAGTTCATGCTTGATCTTCATACAGAAGAACATGGCTACATGGAAATGTACGTACCATACTTAGTTAACCACGATAGCCTATACGGCACTGGCCAATTACCTAAATTTGGTGAAGATCTATTCCACACAAGCCCATTAACAGAGCAAGTAAGTGATGTTCCTCTTAAGATGCTATCACTTATCCCAACAGCTGAAGTACCAGTAACAAACATGGTACGCGATACCATTACTGAAGAAGCTGACTTGCCTCTGAAAATGACGGCTCATACACCGTGTTTCCGTTCTGAAGCGGGTTCTTACGGTCGTGATACTCGTGGTCTTATTCGTATGCACCAATTCGACAAAGTTGAATTAGTTCAAATCACGAAACCTGAAGATTCAATGGCAGCTCTTGAAGAACTAACAGGTCATGCTGAGAAAGTACTTCAACTACTAGAACTTCCTTACCGTAAAGTAGTTCTTTGTACTGGTGATATGGGCTTCGGTTCTCGTAAAACTTACGATTTAGAAGTATGGGTTCCAGCACAAGAAACGTACCGTGAGATCTCTTCTTGTTCAAACATGTGGGATTTCCAAGCTCGTCGTATGCAAGCGCGTTTCCGTCGTCAAGGCGAGAAAAAACCAGAATTAGTTCACACACTGAACGGTTCAGGTCTTGCTGTAGGTCGTACAATGGTTGCGATCTTAGAGAACTTCCAACAAGCTGATGGTAAGATTGCTATCCCTGAAGTACTACGTAAGTACATGAACGATGTAGAGTTCATCGGTTAATCTGTTCTATAACATAGACTAGATAAACACTAAAAAGCCGCTTTATGTTAAGTCATAAAGCGGCTTTTGTTTGTCTGTTGTTTAAATTATTTATAGCTTATTTAAGCAGTGCTTGATTTAGCCACTGATCAAATTGACCTTTTGGTAATGCACCATTAATCATATCTACACGTTGACCGTTCTTAAATACCATAATCGTAGGGATAGAACGGATTTGATATTGTGCAGCAATTTGTTGTTGAGCTTCAGTATTTACTTTTACACAACGAACTTGGCCATTACGTTCAGCAGCAACGTCTTCAAATACTGGAGAGAATCCAACACACGGGTTACACCACGGGGCCCAGAAGTCGATAACAACAGGTTTATCACTATTCATTAAAGCGGCAAGATTATCAGATGTTCCTTCTAGTGGTTTTCCATCTAATAGTTGCTCTTTACAGCGACCACACGTAGCCGTGTCATTAATACGTTCAATAGGAAGGCGATTGAGTCCATTACACGATGGGCATCGAGATTGAAATTGAGTCATGGTATTCCTTTATTATTTTCTGCTATCAGCAGTTTGTGAGCATAAAGAAATAATGGGGGTACTAAGTGAGATATTCAATTAGAAAGAGCAATAAAAAAGGAGCAAATAGATGCTCCTTAGTATGAAATGGTAAGGTTGGTGAAATTAATCACGCTTCCATAACATGTGGCAGAACTTGTGTTCAGGATCACGACTTATTAGCATACGAGCAAAGACATCATCTAAAACATCAGATTCTTCATTGACTAAGCCAATTAGAACTTCTGCATATACTTCACCATCAACCTCAAAACCAACGTGTTCAGCCCAGTCATCACGAGTATCAACGACTTCAGCAGCACCGCGATCATCAAATTGCAGAGTGAATAATGCAACGTCAGCAGGTTCAAGATTGTCTTGAGCCATTTCAAGGAAAATATCGTAAGCGACTTCGATTACGTCATCATAGCTAATTAGTTCAGTTGTCATGGTGGTTACCTTTAAAAAATACGCTCATAAATTATCACGAATGTCCTCTATAAGGCTAGAGCTATCAACAAATAGAAAGAGCAAACGTTTGCTTTTCGTTGAGGCTAATATCAGTAGTTGCGGCAGAGTTATTCAGCGGCTAAACTTCGCACTTCTTCCATTAGCCAGTTGAATGATTATTTTATGAAATTTCCAGGTCAGCGTAAATCCAAGCATTATTTTCCAGTTCACGCTCGTGATCCATTAGTTAGCCAAGCTCAAGAAACCAAAAAAATGTCGCGTACGCACATTATCGGTATTGATCAAACGTTAGTGGATATTGAAGCTCGAATTGATGATGCTTTTATTGAAAAGTATGGCTTGAGTAAAGGGCACTCACTGGTTATCGATAATGATAAAGCGGAAATGCTTTATAACGAGCTTAAAGATAACAACATGATCACCAATGAATTTGCTGGTGGTACAATTGGTAACACACTTCATAACTACTCTGTATTAGCAGATGATAAATCTACATTGCTAGGTGTGATGAGTGAAGACATTCATATTGGTAGCTACTCATACCGCTACTTATGTAATACGTCTAGCCGAATGGATTTGAACTATCTTCAGCCGGTACCTGGTGCAATTGGTCGCTGTTTTGCGCTTATTAGCCAAGATGGAGAGCGTACGTTTGCGATCAGCGAAGGTGACATGAACCAACTTCGTGCAGAAAGCATTCCAGAGAAAATTTTTAAAAATGCGTCTGCATTAGTACTGACGGCTTATTTAGTTCGCTGCAAAGATGGTGATCCAATGCCAGCTGCTACGATGCAAGCCATTGAGTACGCGAAAAAGCATGACGTACCAGTAGTATTGACTATGGGTACTAAGTTTGTTGTTCAAGATGACCCACAATACTGGCGTGACTTTCTAAAAGATCATGTATCAGTGGTTGCTATGAATGAAGAGGAAGGAGAGGCGCTTACTGGTGCTTCAGATCCTCTAGAAGCAGCAGATAAGGCTCTTGAGTGGGTTGATCTTGTATTGTGTACTGCGGGCCCTGTAGGGCTTTATATGGCGGGTTATACTGAAGACGAAGCAAAGCGTGAAACTTCTTTGCCATTGCTTCCTGGTACGATTGCGGAATTCAACCAATATGAATTTAGTCGTCCTGCTATTAAAGATAGCTGTGAAAACCCAATGAAGGTGTATTCTCATATTTCACCATACATGGGTGGCCCAGAAAAAATCAAGAATACTAATGGGGCAGGTGATGGAGCGTTATCGGCTTTATTACACGATATGGCAGCAAACCATTACCACCGTAATAATGTACCTAACTCAAGTAAGCATCAGCACTCATACCTTACATACTCTTCGTTCTCTCAAGTATGTAAGTACTCAAACCGCGTAAGCTTTGAAGTATTAGCGCAACATTCACCACGTTTATCTCGTGGTTTACCAGAGCGTGAAGATTCATTAGAAGAGTCGTACTGGGAAAGATAATGTCAGCGTGTGCTTATTATGAAAATATAAAAAGCAGATGATATAAAAAACGGAAGCTTAGTGCTTCCGTTTTTGTTTTTAGAATTTAAATAATTAAGCTGAGATTGTTGTGCTTAATACAAATGACTCATTAGGTTGAATGACTTTAGCAACGTCAAGACTTGTCGCATGATAAGTAGATTCAACACACACCATGGTTTGGTAACCATCATTGTTCATGTCACCCATAGACTCTGCACCTTCAATCCAAGGATTCCAGATAACAGCCGCATTGTGACCCGCATTAGTGACAGATAAGCTACGTTGCGTGTCTGATACTGTAATTGTCTCTTGTGGTTGGGTATAGACACGGTCAACAGCCGCATCAATCGATAATGTATCACCGCCCGAACATACTTTCCCTTCCAGTAAGCCATCAATATAGCTAGATCCCATACCGGTAATTGTTGTCGTGTTAATATCAGCAACATTTAGATACGTGTGTAATGCACCTGAGCAGTTCCACGCTTTATTATCTGTGTTTTTCGCATTAAGAGTAATCGTTAACTGATCGCCAATTTCTACTGTTAATCGTGCTTCAAACTCACATGGCCAAATAGCTTTGGTTTCTTCAGACGTTTCTAATCCAAGAACGACCATAACGCCATTTTCGTTTTCACGATGCTCTACTAATGTCCAAGTGCTATTACGAGCAAAACCGTGTGCTGGGTTTGCGATACGACCAAACCAAGGCCAACATACAGGCACGCCACCACGAATTGCTTTGTCAGGGTTAAAAATAGCGTCTTTGCTCATCCAAATTAGGTCGTCTTGTCCTTTTGGAGTGAAAGATAATACATGGCCACCGTGTAATGAAATTGCGGCCTCTGCTTTCTCATGAAGTATGCGAACTACTTTTACATCGTCTAATTGAGTAATGGTAACGCAATCAGATAACACACTGATGGTTGGAAGGTGAGTAAGATTCATAGGTAACTCCTAAAATAGTAAATACGTATTCTTTTTTAGATAGTAATTGTTGAATTGGTCTAGCAAAAGAATAGGTACTTATGGAATGGTATTAAATTACAGATACAAAAAAGGCGACAATTAAGTCGCCTTTCATTCTTAAAAGATACTAAAACCTTTTAAGTTAGCTTTCAAAGAAAGTCTAAACTAATGCTTACTTAGAAACGTGAGCGATTAGGTCAAGAACTTTGTTTGAGTAACCGATTTCGTTGTCGTACCAAGATACAAGCTTAACGAATTTGTCAGTTAGAGCAACACCAGCTGCAGCATCAAATACTGAAGTTTGTGTTTCGCCGATGAAGTCTTGAGAAACAACAGCTTCGTCTGTGTAACCTAGAACGCCAGCGTATTCGTTTTCAGAAGCACGCTTCATTTCAGCACAGATTTCTTCGTAAGTTGCAGCAGTTTTTAGGTTAACTGTAAGGTCAACAACAGAAACGTTTGCAGTTGGTACGCGGAAAGCCATACCAGTTAGAAGGCCGTTAAGCTCAGGAATTACTTTACCTACTGCTTTAGCTGCACCAGTTGAAGATGGGATGATGTTTTGAGAAGCACCACGGCCACCACGCCAGTCTTTCGCAGAAGGACCATCTACAGTTTTTTGAGTTGCTGTAGTTGCGTGAACTGTAGTCATAAGACCAGATTCAATGCCCCACTTGTCGTTAAGTACTTTAGCGATAGGTGCAAGACAGTTAGTAGTACAAGAAGCGTTAGAAACGATATCTTGACCAGCGTAATCTGCAGCGTTAACGCCCATAACGAACATTGGTACGTCACCAGAAGGACCAGTAAGAACTACTTTCTTAGCGCCAGCTGTGATGTGTTTACGAGCAGTTTCGTCAGTAAGGAAAAGACCAGTAGCTTCAGCAACAACGTCAACGTTGATTGCATCCCACTTAAGATCTTCTGGGTTACGTTCAGCAGTTACACGTACAGTGTTACCGTTAACTACTAGGTTACCGTCTACTACTTCAACAGTACCGTTGAAACGACCGTGAGTTGAGTCGTACTTAAGCATGTAAGCCATGTATTCAACGTCGATAAGATCGTTAATACCAACAACTTCGATGTCGTTGCGCTCTACAGATGCACGGAAAACAAAACGTCCAATACGGCCAAAACCGTTAATACCTACTTTGATAGTCATTATATGTTGCTCCACAACTTAAATTTGATTTTCAGGTTTAAATTAACTGGTAGTAAAATTACAAAATCCTGAGCCAACCTGCAAGCGAAAATGCCAATTATATTGTTTAAAATCAAAAAATAGACCATATTCTGTTAACATTAAGAAAAATTCTTACGTAATTTATAGAAATGTTGGTTACTTAATAACCTTAATGACATTTTGTGAAAAATAGTGACATAACTGTCAATCACATTTTTCGCGGTTGGTGTAAAATTACTTTGGCAAAGTATGTGCTACAAAGGTGAGTATAAGCAAGGTTTAATTTAAATAAGTCTTAAGAGGTAGAATTTCAAATGGATAGATCAAAACCCTTTTCAGAATTAACAGAAGAAGATTGGCAAGGGCGTTTAACACAAGAAGAGTTTGATATTTGTAGAAAACAAGGTACAGAAGCCCCTTTTTCTGGCAAGTTATTGCATAATAAATCGACAGGGAAATATGCCTGCACTTGCTGTCAGACAATTTTATTTGAATCTGAAAACAAGTACGATTCAGGTTGTGGTTGGCCAAGTTTTGATGCGCCAATTAATAAAGATGTGCTTCGTTACTTGAAAGATAGCAGTTATGGAATGGAGAGAATTGAGATCAGGTGCAGGACTTGCGATTGTCATTTAGGGCATGTATTTAATGATGGGCCTAAAACGACAGGTGAGCGTTTTTGTGTTAATTCAGTTTCTTTAAGTTTTAATGACGATGTGATAGCGGAATGAAAATACAGAAGTAGCTTTTCATTTAGTTATTGAAAAAAGAAATTAGAAAGTAATGAAGGTATGGCGTTGGCCTTCATTACTTAAATAAATTATTGATGAACATAGCTATACCAGTAATAAATTGAGCATTTAATTAATGATATAAGCTAAATTTTTATTTTATTTCAGCTGGTAGTAATGAACTGACCCCCAATAATTGGACAACCAATTACTGAGGGTCTTTTTTATGTCCAAATATAGTCGTGAGCTAAAACTAATTATTGCTAAGCAGTGCTTAGTTAGTCGTACATCAATTCAATTATCTAAAGAATATTCGATATCTGCTCGTCAGATACGATATTGGACTCAAGTATTTTCTATCCATGGTAAAAACTCATTTTTACCAACTACACATGCCGATAATGCCAAAACAAAATTACAAGCATTGAAATTAATGTGGACTAACAGTTGGTCTCTCACTCACACTAGTGCAGTATTAAACTTATCCTCCCCTGGCACGCTATCAGTCTGGCTTAAAACATATAATGAAGCGGGGTTTAAGGGACTCAAGAATAGTAATATAGGAAGGCCTTCAATGAAATTATTATCCAATACTACACAAAAATCAGATGACGAAATGACCATTGAAGAGCTAAGAGAAGAGTTAAGTTATTTACGAACAGAGAATGCTGTTCTAAAAAAGTTCGAAGAGCTGAAACAGAAAAAACGCCAACAAACAAAGAAAAAGCGTTAATTGTTTTAGCTCTCAAAGCTAATTACCCTTTAAAATATTTACTTCGTATCACCAGTTTGGCAAAAAGTGTCTTCTATTATCAGGCTCAAATAAGTAGAAGGCCTGATACTTATGAGCATGAGTTAGAGATGATTGAGTCTATCTACCATGAACATAAAGGACGTTATGGCTATCGACGGATCCATTTAGCTATGCGAAGAAAAGGTGTAGAGCTGAATCATAAAACAGTACAAAGGCTGATGGCGCAACTAAACCTAAAATCTATAGTAAGACCCAAAAAATATCGTTCTTATCGAGGAGAGGTGGGTAAATCAGTCCCAAATGTACTTGAAAGGGATTTTAGTGCTACGAAACCAGATGAGAAATGGGTAACCGATGTAACAGAATTTAAAGTTAACGGACAAAAAGTTTACCTATCGCCAGTGGTTGATTTATTCAATCAAGAAGTTATCGCTTATAAAGTGACAAAGAATGCACGTTTACCGCTAGTCACGGATATGCTTAAAGAAGCAATAGGCAAACTAAGTAAGGGCTCGAAGCCAATTTTACACAGTGATCAAGGTTGGCAATATCGACATAAGACTTATCAACAGGAACTTGTAAAGCATAGGCTTCAACAAAGTATGTCTAGAAAAGGAAACTGCTTAGATAATGCAGTAGCTGAAAATTTCTTTGGTTTACTTAAAACTGAAATGTATCATGGATACATCTTCAAGGATGCAGATGAGTTAATAGAAAAGATCGAAGAATATATCGAGTATTACAATACGAAGCGGATTAAGGTAAAACTAAAAGGCCTGACTCCGATAGAATATCGAAACCAGGCCTTACAAGCCGCTTAACTAAAATGTCCAACTTAACGGGGTCACTTCATAATGAGGCTTTAAAGTTTTGATTCTTGATGCTTTCAGTTATAGCTTCACTGAATTGTACTAATTTTTCTTTTTCTATAGCAGAAAAGTTATACAGCAAAGACAGTTGTTTTTCAGAAGCAACTTGAAGTTCAAACTCTTTCCCAACTAACGCCCAGATATAAGCGTGTTCTTTATTATTTTCTTTGTGGTTAATACTTGCTAAAGATTTAATAACTGTAGCGTGCAGATTTTTTTCATAATCATCTTCTGTAAGTAGTTCTAGAGCATGATTTAAAATCAAAATTGTTTTATTACCATCTCGTTGAGTATAGAAAGTTGCTAGAGCATATTGTAATTCTGTTGATTCTAATTTTGTAGTGCCTTCAAGTTGTAAAAATTCACGTAATGCGCTTTTATCACCGGTTACCCAACGATAATAAAGCACTTTAGGCTCTTTTGAATCTTGTAGATCAAGTGATATTGCTTCAATTGCATCATAAGTATGTAATAAAGCTTCTGAGCGTTTAGATTTAACTTCTTTAGCGGTAATAGGTTCAATTTGTGCTGCTGAACCTAAACATTGTTGATAATTATAAGTGAGTTTAATCGTGTTTAGTTTATCTAAATCATGTTGACTTTTTAATGTTTTAAAACGGCTTAAAATGAGAGCGTCACGCTGACGTAAGCATTGTCCATCATGCATGTTTAATTGATTACATTGTAAACCCTTGTGCTCTTCACATAACTGTTCAGTAGTAGGGGTTGAGTCAAAGCATGCTGATAACAAAAGAGTCGTCAGAGTGAGTAAAGAAAATCTTTGAATAGTTGAAAACATGATAATCCTATATATAGAAGAGGGAAGTGTGATCCATTACTCTTATTTATCGGCACTTTGTTGACTAACATTAATGAAAAGATATCGTTTACTTGTCGTTAGATATGGAGTGAATGATGGACGTAAATAAATTATTAGAATCGATGACCCCAGACGTGTTTCAAAATTTGCAATATGCAGTAGAAACAGGAAAGTGGCATAATGGAACCCCTTTGTCTGCTGAGCAACGAAGCACTTGTATGCAAGCGATGATGCTGTACCAATCGAAACATAATAAAGATGCACAACATATGACAGTGGCAGAAGGTGGTGAAATTGCCTTTAAATCAAAAGCTGAATTAAAGAAGCAATTCTCTAAAGGGCAAGAAGATATTGTGCGTGTTAATGTCTCTCTGGATTAATGTAACTATAATGTTTAAATTATCAGCAATAAGAATATAAATGCTACATTGCTCCCAAAATGAATTTATAATATTGTCGATAGGGATTTACTCAAGTAGATTATCGACAATTTAATAAATTATAAGACGTTATTATGAAAAAAACCAAAGGACAGGTTCTTACTAAATTTGCAGCATTTGCCGCTGTATTCGTTTTACTTGCAGTGATTGCCGCTCCAAAATTCCTCGGGGGTGAAACTGTAAATAGCGCATCACAAGGAACTGTAACCCTTTATTCTGAATAATATAGCCCCGTTTCTTTTCTGAGCCAACGATCTTATGAGTGATTTGTGATTACTCGACTCTCTGGCTCAGGAAGCTGTCCCCCACAATGCCTGCAATGAATAGAATCCGATTCATGCCCGCTTTTTAAGCAGTTAGGGCAGCGAACTAAATTTCGATGAGTATTCATTTCTTGATTTAACTCTGCAGTAATGATGCCCGTTGGTACCGCTAAAATAGAATAGCCTAATAACATTGTTATGGATGCTATTGCTTTCCCCAATGCGGTATGAGGTACTAAATCACCATATCCAACCGTTGTTATTGTCACTATTGCCCAATAAATGCTTTGTGGGATACTTGTAAAACCATTCTCTGGCCCCTCAATTACAAACATCAATGAACCAAATACCGAAATAAGAATTGCAACCGTACTAAAGAAAATGAAAATTTTTCTTTTAGCCATGAGCAGAGAACGTAAGAGAATATTAGAATCTTGTAAATAGCGGACTAATTTTAATACTCTAAAGATCCTCATTACTCGTAATAATCGAATAATGGCAATATAGCTGGCACTAGGGAAAAACAGAGCTAAATAAGTAGGTAATATCGCCAGTAGATCAATAACACCATAAAAACTACGGGCATAAGAACGAGGTTTAGGTGAGCAATAGAGCCGCAAAAGATATTCAAGTGTAAAAATTGCAGTAAAGGTGTATTCAAGTCGCCACAGTATATGACCATAACTAGCATTGATAGAACTAATAGAATCTAAAACTAAAGTTGCTTGAGAGGTGAGGATTAAGATAATCAACATGATATCAAATCGTTTACCTGCTTTAGTATGTGTACCAAAAATAATGGTATATAGATAATGTTTTATACGTTGTTTTTTCATAGCTACCAATAAGTGAACGGTTTGAATAAAGCGTAATAAATTGTCTTTACTATAATAGTAATCTAAATAATTGAGCATTCTACCTTGCTCAAATCGAGCATACCTAATAAATAGTCAGCTTTACTAGTTATTTTAGCTCACTTTGTCCTTATCTAGGTTTTTAGGGAATTTCCTGAACGATTTTCTGAGCAAATATTCACCTAGATTGGAATGACTGTGCCTACCTTTATATCCCAATTGTAAAATATTCATCATAAAGTGATCTGGAACAGGTTATTTTAGTGATAAATGATGTGATTTTATTATCAGTTATACTACTCTTTAGTGGCACGGAGATTTCGCCATAATTTGTCATTTTTGACCTGATATATGTAATTTTATTACAGTTAGTGTCAGCTTAAATGATACTTTTATTACTAGTCTACTTTTTGATGTGGATCGTAAGTTGTATTAAGTATGTGATGTAAAAGGTCTTTTTATTGGGATACCCGTTAGGGGTAAGACGAAAGTGGTAAATATTTTCCGATAACTGATCTGAATCAATACTTTTAAAATTGTGAAAGAATATAATCAGTTTTGAAAGCAATTTACTAAGTAAGCAAAGCAAGGTAACCAGAAATGAATGGTTAAGCTTAATCGCTTGAAAGGATGTAAAAGCAAAATCCTTACTAAATAGTTTTTAACGATTTTTATAATTTTTATTTTTAGGAGAAACAATATGCCTGTAACTAATTTAGCTGAACTTGATGCTCTAGTAGCACGCGTTAAAGCGGCGCAAAAAGAATTTGCGAACTTTCCTCAAGAGAAAGTTGATGCAATCTTCCGTGCAGCATCTCTAGCAGCTTCAACAGCTCGTATTGAACTAGCAAAAATGGCAGCAACTGAATCTGGCATGGGTATCATGGAAGATAAAGTTATCAAAAACCACTTTGCTTCTGAGTTTATTTACAATAAATACAAAGATGAATTAACGTGTGGCATCATCGACCGTAACGATGAAGGTGGCACGATCACTATTGCTGAACCACTAGGTATTGTTTGTGCAATCGTTCCAACGACAAACCCTACTTCAACGGCAATCTTTAAAGCGTTAATCTGTCTTAAAACTCGTAATGGTTGTATCTTCTCACCACACCCACGCGCTAAAAATGCAACTAACTACGCAGCTAAAGTTGTATTAGATGCTGCAATTCAAGCTGGTGCACCAAAAGACATCATTGGTTGGATTGACCAACCATCTGTTGAATTATCAAACGGCCTAATGAAGCATGACGATATCAACATGATCCTTGCTACTGGTGGTCCAGGCATGGTTAAAGCGGCTTACTCTTCAGGTAAACCTGCAATCGGTGTTGGCGCGGGTAACACTCCTGTAGTTATCGACGAAACTGCTGATATCAAACGTGCTGTTTCTTCTATCTTAATGTCTAAAACATTCGATAACGGTGTTATCTGTGCTTCTGAGCAAGCGGCAATCGTTGTTGAATCTATCTACGACGAAGTTAAAGCTCGTTTCGCTAAATACGGGCGCGGTTGTTCTAAGCAAAGAAGATGCAAATAAAGTACGTAAAGTATTACTTATCGATGGCGCACTTAACGCTAAAATCGTTGGCCAACCAGCATACAAAATTGCTGAGCTAGCAAATGTTAAAGTACCTACTTCTACTAAAATTCTTATCGGTGAAGGCTTAGAAGCTTCATGGGATGACGAATTTGCTCATGAAAAACTATCTCCAACATTAGGTCTATTCAAAGCGAAAAACTTTGAAGATGCTGTGCGTCAAGCGGGTATCGTATTAGACATAGGCGGTGTTGGTCATACTTCAGTTCTTTATACTGACCAAGATAACAACGAAGAGCGTATCGCGTACTTCGGCGACAAGATGAAAACAGCTCGTATTCTTGTGAATACACCTGCATCTCAAGGTGGTATCGGTGACCTTTACAACTTCGAATTAGCACCTTCATTAACGTTAGGTTGTGGTTCTTGGGGTGGTAACGCTATCTCTGAAAACGTAGGTCCTAAGCACCTTATCAACAAGAAAATTGTAGCTAAGCGAGCAGAAAATATGTTATGGCATAAACTACCAAAATCTATCTACTTCCGTCGCGGCTGTTTACCAATCGCAATGACTGACCTTGAAGGTAAAAAACGTGCATTAATCGTTACTGACCGTTTCTTATTCAACAACGGTTATATCGATGACCTACGCTCAATCTTAAAAGAAAAAGGCATGGAAGTTGAAGTTTTCCATGAAGTAGAAGCTGATCCAACATTAGCAGTAGTTAAAGCCGGTGCTGAAGCATGTGCAAGCTACCAACCTGATGTTATCTTAGCGGTTGGTGGTGGTTCACCGATGGATGCAGCGAAAATCATGTGGGTTATGTACGAGCACCCAGAAACTGATTTTGAAGACTTATCTATGCGCTTTATGGATATCCGTAAACGTATTTACAAGTTCCCTAAAATGGGTCAAAAAGCTGAATTAGTATGTATCACAACGACTTCTGGTACAGGTTCTGAAGTTACCCCATTTGCTGTTGTAACTGATGAAAAAACAGGTCAAAAATACCCATTAGCAGATTACGAACTAACGCCAAACATGGCTGTTGTTGATGCTAACCTTGTTATGGATATGCCTAAGTCTTTATGTGCATTCGGTGGTTACGATGCAGTAACGCACGCATTAGAAGCTTACGTTTCTGTTCTTGCAAACGAATATTCAGACGGTCACGCTCTACAGTCACTTAAGATGCTTAAAGAGTACCTACCAAGCTCTTACGCTAACGGTAAGAAAGATCCAATTGCACGTGAAAAAGTTCACAATGCAGCAACAATCGCTGGTATGTCTTTTGCGCAGTCTTTCCTAGGTGTGTGTCACTCAATGGCGCATAAATTAGGTGCAGAATTCCACATTCCACACGGCCTTGCTAACGCGTTATTAATTGCTAACACAGTACGTTTTAATGCGACTAACAACCCAACTAAACAAGCTGCGTTCTCTCAGTACGACCGTCCTAAAGCACGTGCTCGTTACGCTGAAATCGCAGAGCATTTAGGTTACCGTGAAGGTAATACTGAAACGAAAGTTAATGCGTTACTTGGTTGGTTAGAAGAGCTTAAAACTGCATTGGATATCCCACTGTCAATTCAAGCTGCTGGCGTTAACGAAGCTGAATTCATGGCAAAAGTGGATTCAATTGCTGAAGATGCGTTTGATGACCAATGTACTGGTGCTAACCCACGTTACCCATTGATCAAAGAGCTTAAAGAAGTATTAATCGCTTCTTACTACGGTACGGCTTACGCTGACGTAATGGACGCTCCAGAAGTGAAAGAAGAAGTTAAAGCTAAAAAAGCAAAGAAATAATTCGATGCGGATAAGCTAAGATGTTTTCACTGATTTGAAAATATTGAAATGAAAAAAACCACCTTATTTATAAGGTGGTTTTTTTATGCCTGTTACTTTTTTGTTTTTATTCTTGTTGTGCCAAGGGGGGGTTAAGCAGTTGCTTCAATAATCCGGCCATTAAAGTAATCATTTTCAAGAATGTACTCTGTGTTTTTTATGAGTTCTTGATTAATTGAATTGAAGTTAAGCTCTGAAGACGCAGAAGAGAAGCGAGGAGCTACGCCACCAATGCGAATATTAAAAGGATTTAATTCTTTAGCCCAACTCTTTGTTAACCCTGCGAGTAAAGCAGTAGAGCTCTCTATTGTTTTCTCTTGTTGTGAGTGTTCGTGATATCCCAAATTGATGATAACCCCTTCTTTGTTATGGTCGCGCATATGCTGAGCTGCGAATTGACCATAAGTAAACAGAGTTGTTGCTAATTCAGTTAATTGAAAAGAACAATGACTTTGATGAGGAGTAAATAAACTAGGGAGAGCAACATCAGTGTAGTTATTGATTAAAACATCAATACCGTGAGAGAATTGATTATCAATAGCATTAAATAAATGACAGATGCTCTCTGAAGATTGATCTTTTAACTCAAAACTGATCACATTTTCATTAAGTTGACTACAGAGGCGGTGTGTCTCAATAAGCGCATCGCTATTGGAGTCTGCAATAATAAGAAGTGCACCAAGTGAGGCAAAATGGCAAGCAACAGCTCGACCCATAAAATTGCCAGCTGATGTTATCAGAATGGTTGAGTGTTCAATTTTCATAGCATCCTTCCTTAGAAGAGCAGAATTAACTGAAATAGGTGCTATTAATATGGGATAGAAATAGGGTATCTGCTGTGAGCTTTGTTGAAAATGAGGGTTAAATTGTATTCAATGATAGGATTTATGCACTAACTCACATAATAATCACGAATGAGTTGTAAGGGTGATATAGCAAATGGTGATAAATCGAGTGATGACTTAACTAAAGAAGTTTAAGTGTGCGTTAAACGTATAAGTTCATTTCTGAATGACGCTTAGCAGTCACTAATTCATTGTAAAGATCTTGAGGGATAGCGTTAAATATCTCGTTACCTGATTCTAATTGACGGCGTTGGTGTCCAGATAAATTGTGGTAAACATCTTCTGGTAAATCACACGTGTCTTGAGGCATGTAAGCCATTGCATCAGGTGCTAGGCCGTGTTGTAGCTTTGCACTTGCTAAGCCACCATTATGAAATTGGTTTGCTTGAGAAGCAGAACGAGAGTAACTCTCTTCATTGCTGCGAAGGATCTGTGCATCAGCTAACTGGAAACGCTGACGAAGCAAATTTTCAGTTAATGTTTTCTCATTAATTTTTTCAACAGGCGTATTTTCACGTAAGTCATTAGATAGTAAAGACATCATTAAAGCAAAATCAGCTCGGCGACCCGCTTCCATTGCATGGTTTAGGTTTGAACCGAATTGAACTTCGTTGATTAACTCTGCTTTATCTAAAGTATGTACTTTCATGAATCAATTCCTCTTAATGATAAATACTTATCGGAAAGAAATTAAAATACTTTAGTGTTTTTAGGAAAATAATTGCCGTTTATTGAAATTATTTTAATATTAGGGCAATTACTTACCGCAGATGATTAGAGATAAAAAAGGCCAGTACGAATACTGACCTTTTGATTGGGAGTTAACCAGAATATACCAGTTAATTCTAATGTATTACTTAGCTAGGTTTTCTTCTACGAAAGACCAGTTTACAAGAGCCCAGAACGCAGCCATGTAGTCAGGACGTACGTTACGGAAATCGATGTAGTAAGCGTGTTCCCATAGGTCAACAGTTAGAAGCGGAGTAACACCTTCTTCTGTTAGAGGAGTAGCAGCGTTAGAAGTGTTAACGATGTCTAGAGAGCCGTCAGCTTTTTTAACTAACCAAGTCCAAGAAGAACCAAAGTTGTTGATTGCAGAATCTGTGAATTTCGCTTTGAATTCTTCGAAAGAACCGAATGCAGCGTTGATAGCTTCTGCAACAGCGCCAGTTGGTTCGCCACCAGCTTGAGGAGCAAGGCAGTTCCAGTAGAACGTGTGGTTCCAGATTTGCGCTGCGTTATTGAAAACGCCACCAGTAGAAGTTTTGATGATCTCTTCTAGAGTTTTGCCTTCAAATTCAGTACCTGGGATAAGACCGTTAAGCTTAACCACATAAGTATTGTGGTGTTTACCGTGGTGGTAATCTAAAGTCTCTGCTGAGATGTGTGGTAATAGTGCATCTTTTGCGAACGGTAGAGCTGGTAATTCAAATGACATTGCTCATGTCTCCATGTTGTAAGAGGTCTACGCCTCACTAAATTCCAAAAATATACACTCAATGGAGTGTAGAATTTATTCTGACTTCGATCTGATTCTAGCAAGTTTTGATTTTATTAAAAGAAAAAGTGGTGAATTTTCAATAAATAATACCACTACAAATATTAGGTATTTTTTTCTGGTTGCATAACAAGTAGAATGGATACAACTTAGTGTCGACCCATTAGAGGATACAATGGAAACTATCGATAAGATCAAGCAACAAATTGCTGAAAACCACATCATTCTATACATGAAAGGCTCACCTAAGCTTCCAAGCTGTGGTTTTTCATCTCAAGCATCTCAAGCGCTAATGAATTGCGGCGAGAAGTTTGCTTATGTAGATATCCTACAAAACCCAGACATTCGTGCTGAACTTCCTGCATACGCACAATGGCCTACCTTCCCACAACTTTGGGTTGAAGGTGAGTTAATTGGCGGTTGTGACATCATTCTTGAAATGTTCCAAAAAGGTGAGTTAAAGCCATTGGTTCAAGAAGCTGCAGAGCGTAATGCCCCTGCTGCTGAATAAGAATTCCAGTACAAAATAACAAAAAGCCACGTATTAATAAAATACGTGGCTTTTTCATGCGTCGTCAATAGGCTATCTAACCAAGTATATTGTTATGGTGGTATTAGCCTACCTCTTCAGTTGAACCTAATTCTATATTTTTGCTTTTTCAAATGCTTGGCTTTGTAGCTTAGCTAGGATAGAAGTTCCTTGCTGCAGTTTTGCTAGCCATTTCTCCTCAATGATTTTCTTTTCATCATCAAGTTTCATTTCACAATACACTAAATAAACAATATAAGCAGTTTCATAATCAGTGATAT
This sequence comes from Aliivibrio wodanis, assembly GCF_052920805.1. Taxonomy (NCBI): domain Bacteria; kingdom Pseudomonadati; phylum Pseudomonadota; class Gammaproteobacteria; order Vibrionales; family Vibrionaceae; genus Aliivibrio; species Aliivibrio wodanis. Next base: position 1,283,462 of record NZ_JBREXA010000002.1, on the reverse strand, counting down.
CTGCCAGTTGAATATCAGATATTAAACGGTTTGCTTCACCATAACGATTCATTTTTAGTTGCCACAAAGCAGACAATGCACGCTGAGCTGAGGTACAGGGAATACCTCGTAGTCGACCTTTTAATTTAGCACTCGCACGCTGCCAAGCACTTTCTGGTGACCATTCTTGAAGTATTTCTTCTGGAGCTAAAAATAAATCACCCCAAGCAACCATCGCTCGTTTACCTGCAGAATCAAAGGCGGAGTGAGGAAGTAAATAAGCGTATTTAGTTAATAAATCGAAGGTATCATATCTATCACCTTTAGCCAGCAATGACCAAGTGAGATGACTGAATCGTAAGTAAGAAAAGGGAGCTAGTTCAAACCCTTTTTTCCAGTAACGTACAGCGATAGAAAGATTATTTCGATAAAATGCTGTTTCTGCTTTCAAATCAAGAAGGCGAAGATTCTGCTCATCTTTTTGTAATAGAGTATCGATTAGCTGATTTGCAGCATCAAATTCTTTTCTTGCAACATATATTTCAACTTGCTGAACTTCAGCTTCGAGTGATGCTTTAATGATAGATAATAAGGCTTTATTGACACTCATTGCTTCATCTAATCGATTAACTTTGATAAGGCGTGAAGCTAATTTAAGCATGGCGTCTTTTAAGATCATTTTACTTGGTGATTGAAAAATTAGAGGTTTTACGCCAGCCAAACCACTTTTTGTGTATGAAGCAATCATTCCCATAGAAAATTTACGTTTGATTAAATCATGATTAATCGTTTTTATGATTTCTTCTGGGCGTATTGGTTTTTGAATGTATTTTGTTGGATTGTAATCGCTATAAGCTAATTCAATTTGTGGGTCTTCATTTCCAGTTACAATATAAATCAACGTATTATCATTAATTAATCGTAGTAACTTTAATTGTTCTAGCATCTGTAGACCTGTACTTCCATGACCTAAATTATGATCAACAAAAAGTACATCAAACTTTTGACGCTTACAGTTACCAACTGCAGCACCAGCGGTTGGGCAGCAAGCAATATTATTAATAGGTACACCTATACGACTCAATAACGCACGAATCGCATTTTGAATAACGCTACTGTCATCAATAATAAGAAAAGAAGATAGCTTTATTAATTTCATGCAAGCTCAAATAGGTGATAAGTGAAATAGAGGCAGAGTATAGCAACAGTATTCATTAAAAACACACCAAAGCCAAAGTTAGAAAATATATTTTATGATCTTTATACAAAAGTGGCAGAATTACAGCCACTTTATATAAAGGTGATAAAGGTTTAATTAAATATACATAATTAAACCTTGTTATACATAAGGTTAAAGAACCATTGCTGCAATCCAACCAAATATAATAAGTGGAAGGTTATAATGTAGGAATGTAGGAACAACTGTTTCCCATACGTGCTCATGCTGCCCATCTGCATTAAGACCTGATGTTGGACCTAATGTCGAATCCGAAGCAGGAGAGCCAGCATCACCTAAGGCAGCGGCAGTACCAACCAAGGCAATTGTTGCCATTGGAGAGAAGCCAAATGCAACAGCAAGTGGAACGTAAATAGTAGCAATAATTGGGATGGTAGAGAAAGATGAGCCAATTCCCATTGTAACTAATAATCCGACAATTAGCATCAGTAGTGCTGCTAGTGGTTTATTGTCACCAATAGAAGTTGATAGTGCCTGAACAAGAGTTTCAACGCCGCCTGTAGCTTTCATTACAGCAGCGAAACCTGCGGCAGATATCATGATAAAACCAATCATCGCCATCATATGCACACCACGAGTAAAGACATCTTGAGTCTCTTTCCACGCAATAACGCCACCAAAAGTAAACACCATGAAACCTGCTAACGCACCAACAATCATTGACCCTGCTGCTAATTGAACAGATAGAGCGGCAATAATAGCAACAATAGAGATTTGAATATGACGCTTATTAAACGTAGGTGTTGCGTTTGTTGCTTGCATCTCTGCGTTATCAACATCCGCATAAGTTCTAGGCTTACGATAAGAGATGAATACCGCAATTAAAAGACCTGTCACCATGCCTAAAGCAGGCAGAGCCATCGCTAAAGGAACTTGGCTCGCCACAACATCTAGATTATTGTCATGTAGGTTTTTTAGTAGGATATTATTTAGAAAAATGCCACCAAAACCAACAGGAAGTACCATATATGGGGTAACTAAACCAAAAGTTAACACACAGGCAATTAAGCGACGATCAAGTTTTAGTTTATTGAATACTTGAATAAGTGGCGGGATTAAAATTGGAATAAATGCTATGTGAACAGGCACAACGTTTTGAGATGAAACAGTGATCAAAAGAATTAAGCATAGTAATAGATATTTAACGCCAGTGGCTGCATGTAGATTATCTTTACCATTAATGCGTTTAATTACATTATGAGCTAGTAAATCAGTAACGCCTGATTTAGAGATAGCAACAGCAAAAGCACCTAGCATGGCATAACTTAATGCGATAGTCGCACCGCCACCTAGACCGCCTTCAAAGGCTGAGATCGTATCAGATAATGACAAACCACCGACTAAACCGCCGATTAGTGCGCTGAATGTTAAAGCAACAACAACGTTAACTCTAAGTAAAGCGAGGATAAGCATTACTGAAACAGAAAGAATTATTGGATTCATTTTTGTTTAGTTTCCCTGTAAATGTTGTGTAATTATACCAACAAAAATATACATTGTTGTTGGCATTAGCAAAGTAGCCTATTAATTATTATTAGTATTATCTTCCTCTGGTTCTGGCAACAGAGGCCAGCCACCAAGATCTTTCCATTTATTCACGATATGACAGAATAACTCTGCGGTTTTTTGTGTATCATAAAGTGCGGAGTGTGCTTCTTTTCCATCAAAGTCCATACCTGCTGTTTTACAAGCTTTTGCTAGAACGGTTTGACCTAATGCTAGGCCACTAATAGCTGCTGTATCAAAAGTACAGAAAGGATGGAAAGGGATGCGTTTTAATTTAGAGCGTTCAGAAGCTTCCATAACAAAGCTGTGATCAAAATTGGCATTATGGGCGACCATAATTGCGCGACGGCAATCATGTTGTTTTTGCTCTTTTCGGATCTGTTTATATATTTCTTTCAAGGCAATATCTTCAGTGACAGCACCACGTAAAGGGCTAAAGGGGTCACGGATACCATTAAATTCTAACGCTTCTTTTTCAAGATTAGCCCCCTCAAAAGGAGCTACGTGATAGTGGATAGTTGTTGCAGGTTTTAAATAACCTTCTTCATCCATTGCCAAAGTGACGGCACAAATTTCAAGTAAAGCATCAGTTTTTGAGTTGAAACCTGCGGTCTCTACATCAATAACGACAGGGAAATAACCACGAAAACGGTTTTTTAATAAATTATGTTGCTCTACTTCAGTCATCATTCGGTACGTAAGAAAATGTTACCGCTATTATTGCAGATAATCGTAAGCATAAAAACTGTAAATAAGGTGTGATGAAGATATATTTATTGAAGATTGGTAAAGCGGAAACAAAATAGAGTTAAGAAATGAATATTGTTGGTCTAATTTTTGCTTTGTTAAATCTATCGTCAACGGCATGACCAATAGATTTAGGTATTATGAAAAAAACACTTTTTACTTCAGCCCTACTAGTAAGCTCATTGATTGCGATGCCAGCATTAGCAAATAAGAACTATGTTGCTAAGCCGGAACAATCGAAATGGATGATGCTAGAAAACTCGCCACTGGAGTGTCGTTTATCTCATAATATCCCCAATTATGGCAATGCAGAGTTTACGGCTTATGCAAATAAAAAGATGAATTTAGATTTTGAATTAAAAATGAGTCGACCAATGGGAGAGACGCGTTCAGTTAATTTAGTTTCTATGCCTGCTCGTTGGATGCCTGGCGAGAGTGCTGATTCTATGACGAATTTAAAATTCTTTAAACAATTCGATGGCTATGTTGGTGGTACAACTGCATGGTCGATGTTAGCTGAGCTAGAGAATGGACGTTTTCCGACATTTACCTATGCTGATTGGCAGAGCCCTAAACAGCTAATTGAAGTTGCGTTATCACCTGTTGTATTCCAAGAACAATACAATGTATTCAGTATGTGTATTGCTAATTTATTGCCATATAGCTTTGAAGATATCTCATTTACTATTTTACACTTTGATAAAAATAGTGATGAATTAAATAAATCATCGAAAAAACGTCTATCTCAAATTGCAGATTTTATTAAATATACTAAAGATGTAGATTTGGTTTTGGTTGCGACTTATACCGATTCAAGTGGTGGTAAAAACGTGAACCAACAAGTGTCTGAGCGACGCGCTGTAAAATTACAAAACTATTTTGAGTCAATTGGTTTACCAGCAGACCGAATTCGAGTTCAATCGTATGGTGAGCGTCGTCCAATAGCGGATAATGAAACACCAATTGGTAAGAATAAAAACCGAAGAGTAGTTATCTCTTTAGGTAGAACTATTATTTAAGAAAAATGTTTTTAAAAAGCGTCTAATGTATAGGCGCTTTTTTATTGTAATTTAAAACTAGCAATTAGTTCACATTGAACGGCGCTATCAATATGCTGGATATGTTTAGCTATTGCAGGGTTAGGATGGCGCTTCATGAAGTCGAGAAGGGCATTTTTGCAGCAACCTAAATTAGAAACAAAAGACTCACAATCTTTGCGCGGGCATTGAGGTACTAATGTGAGTACCTTTTCGGAAGCAATCTGTAAATATTTTAATTCAAATCGATTATCATTTTGGCTTCGCCAGAACTGAGCTAAGTTATGGCATGAAATAACAGAGATAGTGACTTGATCAATTAATGAACCTTTATTTCTCTTGGTTAATTCTTCAGAAATAGCATAGGCTTGTTGGTAATGTAAAATAGTACGCCAAAAATCTTTATTTTTAAAAGATTGCTCGGCTAATATAGTGTGCTTTTCCCAGAGCTCTATCATAATATCTTCTTCTTTAGTGTCTAGATAAAAGCCATCTTAATTGAGAATGGTTATCATTAGAAGTTTTGGGTATAAAAAAACCTGCACAGATCGCAGGTTTTATAAAATAAAGTTTTAAGCTGCTTTACTTAGATACTAAATATATTAGCCTTCTAGGCCAGCAGAGGCGCTACTGTTTTGAATTAGCTCAATCATGTAGCCATCAGGATCTTTAACAAACGCAATGTGTGTTGAGCCACCTTTTACAGGTCCTGCTTCACGAGTGACATTACCGCCAGCAGCTTTAATTGCGTCACAAGTAGCATAAATATCATCGACACCGATAGCTATGTGACCAAAAGCAGTACCCATGTCATATTCTTCAGTACCCCAGTTATACGTTAATTCGATAACTGCACCTTGAGATTCATCACCGTAACCAAGAAAGGCAAGAGTGTATTTGTATTCTTCATTGGTATTTTGACGAAGAAGATTCATGCCCATGACGTTAGTATAAAACTCGATTGATTTGTCTAGATTGCCCACACGGAACATCGTGTGTAAAATACGTCCATTAGCCATTTTTTTGCTCCAGTTTTTAATATTAATTGATATTTTAAATATCTGTTTTTTCTTTAAACTCACACAAATCTTCAATCATGCAACTGCCACAACGTGGTTTACGTGCAATGCAGGTATAACGCCCATGTAGGATTAACCAGTGATGAACGTCTAACTTAAATTCTTTTGGAACGACTTTGAGCAATTTTTTTTCAACATCGTTTACTGTTTTACCCATTGCCAATTTTGTTCGGTTTGATACTCGATAGATATGGGTATCGACAGCAATCGTTGGCCAACCAAAAGCAGTATTAAGTACCACATTTGCAGTTTTATGGCCGACTCCTGGTAGCGCTTCTAATGCATCTTGATCTTCTGGTATTTCACTGTCATGAAGGTCAATTAACATCTGGCAAGTTTTGATGACATTGACAGCTTTAGTATTGAATAAACCAATAGTCTTAATGTAAGTTTTTAGGCCATCAACTCCTAAGTCTAAAATAGCTTGAGGCGTATTCGCGATAGGATAAAGTTTGCGAGTTGCTTTATTAACACTGACATCGGTTGCTTGGGCTGATAATAAAACCGCGATCAATAATTCAAACGGCGTAGACCATTCAAGCTCAGTTTGAGGGTGTGGGTTATCGGCTCTTAAGCGTTCTAACATTTCACGACGTTTTACATTATTCATACTGCTTCATGCCCTTATTTACGATACTCGTGCGCGTTCAATTTTTTCTTTTTCTTGTTTTGGTTGACGATCAGCTAATTTTTTATCAATGACATTTTTCAGAGCAATAAGAAAACCAACCCCTAGAAAAGCACCTGGTGGAAGCATAGCTAATAGGAAGTGGCTATCTACATGAAATAGCTCAATACGTAATACCGTCGCCCAATCGCCTAATAATAAATCAGCACCATCAAATAAAGTTCCATTACCTAAAATTTCACGCATTGCACCAAGTAGAACTAAAACAGCAGTCATACCTAATCCCATCCATAATCCATCTAATACAGCTGGTATTGGGTCACTTTTTGATGCAAAAGCTTCAGCACGACCAATAATAATACAATTGGTTACGATAAGGGGGATAAAAATACCAAGAGAAAGGTATAAACCATAAGCATAAGCATTCATTAATAATTGAACACAGGTAACTAATGAGGCAATAATCATAACAAAAACAGGGATACGGACTTCTTGTGGTATCCATTGACGAACAAGAGAAACTATCAAGTTTGAGCCGATCAAAACTAGCGTTGTAGCAATACCTAAGCCTAATGCGTTAGTGACTGTGGCTGATACTGCAAGTAATGGGCACAAGCCTAATAATTGTACTAGGGCAGGGTTATTATCCCATAAGCCATTCTTGATTAATTCTTGATGAGTTGTCATTAGTTAGCCTCACAATTAAGGGGAAGAGTCTGTAATTCATCTTGGTGTGTTTTGTAGAACCACACTGCTTTTTTGACTGCTTTTACAACCGCTCTAGGAGTAATTGTTGCTCCTGTAAATTGATCAAATTGACCGCCATCCTTTTGAACTGCCCAACTTTTATCTTCTAAGTTATCGACACTTTTTCCTAGGAATGAATCAACCCAGCGAGTAATTCGAGTATCAATCTTATCACCAAGCCCTGGCGTTTCTTGATGAGATAATACACGAACACCTGTCACCATTGAGTTGGCATCAACGCCCACAATGATTTTAATCGCTCCACTGTAACCGTCAGGAGCTATGGCCTCTATTGCAGCACCAGAATGTTTGTCATTCAGTGATGCTAAGTAGATAGGCATTGGTTGTTCTGTACCCAAGGCATCAGAGTTGGAAACTAAAGTACAGGCTTTATATAGCTCATTATCATGCAGTGACCTTGGTACTACCTGATTAAGTGTAGTTAGTAGCTGTTGTTGTTGCTGATACGCGATTTGGTCTTTAGTTAGTGCAAACGTAATGGTCACTAAGGCTGTCGATGCAACAGCAAAAAGCGCTAATACAAGGCTGCTTTTTTTCATGGTCTTTAGCATTGTTTTATCCTTTTTTGTGACCGTAAGTTCTTGGTTTTGTGTAGTAATCAATTAGAGGTACACACATATTGGCTAAGAGTACGGCAAAAGCAACACCATCAGGGAAACCACCCCAAGTTCGAATAATGTAAACCAGAGCACCGATAAGTGCACCATAATACAAGCGACCTTTTGATGTTGTCGCAGCAGAGACAGGATCAGTGGCGATAAAGAAAGCCCCGAACATTGTTGCCCCTGAGAATAAATTGAACATTGGTGAGGTTGCAGTATCTGGCGATAATAGAGAGAACATACCACTAACGATAAATAAACTGACTAAAAAACTTACAGGGATATGCCAGTGAATAAGGCGCTGTTGTAGTAAAAATACACCACCTAATAAGAAGCCAATATTTACCCACAACCAGCCTAGGCCAGCAATGCCATTAAAAATTGGTGCTGATAAGATTTCGTTTGTTGTTAATCCTGCTTTGAGCCCTGTTTTTACGGTATCTAATGGTGTTGCCATTGTCATTCCGTCTACATTCATCGTGAGCTGGTGAACAGAAAAACCATCTTGATTTAATCCATTAAGAATTAGCCAGATAGAATCTGAAAAATTAATACTTTCGATGAGAAGCTCTTTTGCTGGGAGCCAGGTTGTCATTTGAACAGGGAAAGAGATCAACAGGACAACATAAGCAGCCATTGCTGGGTTAAATATATTTTGACCTAACCCACCATATAGATGTTTGGCTATTACTATAGCAAATGTTACTCCGATGACTGTTATCCACCAAGGTGACAATGGAGGTATAGCAAGTGCCAATAATAATCCAGTTAATAAGGCGCTATTGTCACTTAAATAGGGTGCTAATGGCCTTTTTCGACAGAGTAAAATTAAAGCCTCAGCTAAAATAGCAGTAATAATGGCAATGAAAACTTGTAAAATCGTTCCCCAACCAAAGAAATAAGTCTGAGCGATTAATCCAGGGATAGTTGCTAATGCTACCATTTTCATGATCGTTCTAGTACTTTTCTGACTATGAGCGTGTGGTGAACTAGTGATAAAAAAGGCCACTATTACTCTTCCTTATTCTTTTCAATTTGTTGAGCTGCTTTACGAGCTTTTGCGCGGGCAATAGCAGCGGCGACAGCGGCTTTTTTCGGGTCAACCGATTCAGTACTGCTCTCTGTTTCTTCTGTTTTAGCTGCAACAGGTTCAGGTGTTACTGCCTCTTTTTCAGCTTGAGCCGTTTTACGCGCTTTTGCACGAGCAATGGCAGCGGCGACAGCGGCTTTTTTTGGGTCAACCGATTCAGTACTGCTCTCTGTTTCTTCTGTTTTAGCTGCAACAGGTTCAGGTGTTACTGCCTCTTTTTCAGCTTGAGCCGTTTTACGCGCTTTTGCACGGGCAATGGCAGCGGCGACAGCGGCTTTTTTCGGATCAACCGATTCAGTACTGTCCTCTGTTTCTTCTGTTTTAGCTGCAACAGGTTCAGGTGTTACTGCTTCTTTTTCAGCTTGAGCCGCTTTACGCGCTTTTGCGCGGGCAATAGCAGCGGCGACAGCGGCTTTTTTCGGGTCAACCGATTCAGTACTGCTCTCTGTTTCTTCTGTTTTAGCCGCAACAGGTTCAGGTGTTACTACTTCTTTTTCAGCTTGAGCCGTTTTACGCGCTTTTGCACGAGCAATGGCAGCGGCGACAGCGGCTTTTTTCGGGTCAACCGATTCAGTACTGCTCTCTGTTTCTTCTGTTTTAGCCGCAACAGGTTCAGGTGTTACTACTTCTTTTTCAGCTTGAGCCGCTTTACGCGCTTTTGCACGAGCAATAGCAGCTGCAACTGCGTCTTTTTTATCAGTAGCCGTTGCAGAATTTTCTGTTTCTGAGTCGCCCGTTTCAGCAGCTAGCTTGGCCTTTCTTTCTCTTGCTTGTTGTTTACGTTCCTCACGCAACTTCATCATCTCAGTATTATCTGGTTCATCTGAGCTTGATTTAGTTGCTTCTGCTTGTTTTGCTTTAGCACGAGCAATTGCTGCGGCAACGGCAGGTCTTGGTGCTGCTACGCCTGATTCTTCTGCTGCTTTTTGCGCTTTAACTCTTGCAATAGCTGCTGCGATGGCATCATTACCAGAACCATTCGGTTTTTCTGCTTTCATCTCTTTACGACGATTCTCTGCGGCAAGTTTGAATTTGTTTTCACGCTCTAATTTATCTCGTTCCATTCGAGCATTTTTTTCTTCAAATCGTACTTTTGCACGATCAGCTGCCAATGAATCTTGTTTACGAGCGTATATCTCTGATTTCGCTTGGCGATAATACTGAACTAATGGGATTTCACTTGGACATACATAAGCGCAAGCACCACATTCGATACAATCAGATAAATTATATTCCTCACATTTATCAAACTCTTCTGATTTGGAGTACCAGTAAAGTTGTTGTGGTAGCAGTGATGCGGGGCAAGCATCAGCACAACTACTACATCGAATACACGCCATTTCATGATTATAAAGAGGAAGCTCTTTTCTATCTGGCGTAATAATACAGTTAGTAATTTTAGTGATTGGAATTTGCTGATGAGGAAGAGTAAAGCCCATTAGTGAGCCCCCCATAATAATACGAGGGTGTTTTTTATCAGCTTTATAACCGACAAGATCCATCAGAAATTGCACACTGGTTCCTAAGCGAACCCAATAATTACCAGGTGCATCAATGCTGTTACCTGTGAGAGTAACAACACGTTCAATTAGAGGCTCTGCATTACAGATAGCGCGTTTAACAGCAAAAACAGTTCCGATGTTTTGCATAATAACGCCAATATCTGTTGAGCGCCCGTTAGCTGGAACCTCTTTACCCGTTAAAATCTTAACTAATTGGCGAGAGCTACCTGATGGGTATTTTGTAGGAATAACGCGGATCAGAATATTATCGTGCTCTGAAACAACAGAGTTTAATGCTTTTACCGCTTCTGGTTTATTGTCTTCGATAGCAATAATAGCCAGTTTAGGCGTTAAAATATGTTGTAAGATCTTAATGCCAGTAACGATTTCACTCGCATAATCTTGCATTAAACGATCATCGGCAGTGATATAGGGTTCACATTCAGCAGCATTGATAATTAAAATATCAGCTTTGCCTACACCACTTTGTAATTTACGGCTAGTAGGGAAACCAGCGCCCCCCATACCTGAAATACCCGATTGACGAATACGCTCAATAAGATCGATAGGATCTTCATTTAAGAAGTCACCGATTGGTTCACGATGATCAATCCACTGATCATTGCCATCGGTTTCGATAACAATACAGAGATCGGTTAGGCCTGATGGATGAGCAACAGTTCGTGGCTCTATCGCAACAATTTTACCAGATGTTGGTGCATGAATAGGCACACACATGGCAATATTACCTTGTGTAAGTGGTTGTCCTTTTAATACGGTTTGGCCTATTGTGACAAGGATATCGCCTTTACCACCAATATGTTGTTTTAATGGCAGGATCAACTCTGAAGGAATACCTGCTTGCTGAATGGCATTGTGTGTAGAGATAACTTTATTTTCTGCGGGATGGATACCGCCATGAAAATCCCAAAGTTGACCTTGTTTAATTTGCTCGATAATGGACAACATGGGTTACTGCTCCGATGCTTGAGAAGGCTTATCTGCCGGAAGATTAACAACAGGGATACTTTGTAAGTCCCATTTCCAGTTATCAGGGGTCGTGCTGACCGGTATCATTTCAATACAGTCGGTAGGGCAGGGCGCGACACATAAATCACAGCCGGTACATTCCGCTTCAATAACAGTATGTAATGCTTTTGTACCACCGACGATAGCATCAACAGGACAGGCTTGAATGCATTTAGTACAACCAATACACATATCTTCATGAATAAAAGCAATTGTTTTTACATTGACGACATCATCATCAGCGCTTGGAACGTCAACGCCCATAAGATCCGCTAGTTTTTCAATGGTTGCTTGGCCGCCAGGTGGGCATTTATTTATCACATCCCCATTAGCAATGGCTTCGGCATAAGGCTTACAGCCAGGATAGCCACATTGACCACATTGAGTTTGCGGAAGAATCGCATCGATTTGCTCAACAATAGGGTCGGATTCAACTTTAAACTTAATTGACGCAAACCCCAGTATTAAACCAAATACTAAGGCAAGAACGGCAATGGCAATAACAGCAATAAGAATTGAACTCATGTTTATAATTTCACTAAACCAGTAAAGCCCATAAAGGCTAAAGACATTAAACCTGCGGTGATCATTGCAATAGAAGCACCTTTAAAAGGCAAAGGAACATCGGCTGCTGCAATTCGCTCTCGCATGGCAGAAAAAAGAATGAGAACCAATGAAAAACCGACAGCAGCACCGAAGCCATAAATAATAGACTCGATGAAATTATGATTTTCCGTGATGTTGAGTAGTGCGACACCAAGAACGGCACAGTTAGTCGTAATTAGAGGTAAGAAAATACCAAGAACACGGTATAACGTTGGGCTTGTTTTATGCACGACCATTTCAGTAAATTGAACCACAACCGCGATCACAAGTATGAAACTCATGGTGCGTAAATACTCAATGCCAAGAGGCGCTAAAATGTAGGTTTCAATAAGGTATGAACATACCGAAGCAAGCGTTAGGACAAAAGTTGTCGCAAGGCCCATTCCAATTGCACTTTCTAGTTTTTTAGATACGCCCATAAATGGACAAAGACCTAAAAACTTAACCAATACAAAGTTGTTTACTAAAACAGTACCAACAAGTAGTAATAGATACTCAGTCATGCCAATGATTTTTATGATAATAGATGATCTGGTTATTATCGGACTTTAAGCGCGTGATAACAACCTTAGAAAGAATAGGTTTTTAAATTTTAAGCAAAAAATAGGCAAAAAAAAGCCTCGTCATTAAGACAAGGCTCTAGAATTTGGCTCCCTTTGCTGGACTTGAACCAGCGACATACGGATTAACAGTCCGGCGTTCTACCAACTGAACTAAAAGGGAATCGATTTAACGGATGAGATACTATCGGCTCTAAAATGTTATGTCAAGAATATATAACAATAAAAAAAACCTTTGTTTCTTTTATCTACAATATGAAAAACAATATAAAAAGTCATTGACATCAGCTCTGCGCTATACACATCAATGGTTGTGGGTACTTATCCACTAAAACTGTGGATAAGTGTGTTAATGAAACTATATTAACTCTGAAAAAGTAAGGTTTTATCTTATCTCTATTACTTTTAATTACGATTAATTAATATTTTTCATATTAAAATCAATCGGTTGAATATTTCTTGGTGTTTGAGTGTTCAATTTGTTTATTATTCGCCCTATGTGGGTGGTGGTAAAATTAAATGCTTATAATTTAATCAGCCTTGGGGAAAACTTTTATCTTGTTAAGAGTTTCTATAAATAGCCGAGTGGATTTGATAGGGTGTATTTATTCTAAATAAAATGAGTGTATGTGGAGTATTACAAATGGCCAATACGTATGAATTAATGTCCAATTATCAGCCGGCAGGTGATCAACCTCAAGCGATAAAAACGTTGAATGAAGGTTTAGAGAATGGTCTTGCTCATCAAACCCTTCTTGGAGTGACTGGTTCAGGAAAAACATTCACATTAGCCAATGTGATTGCTAAATCTGGTCGTCCGACGGTGATCATGGCTCATAACAAGACATTAGCGGCTCAGCTATATGGAGAAATGAAAGCTTTTTTCCCAAATAATGCCGTTGAATATTTTGTGTCATACTTTGATTATTATCAACCAGAAGCTTATGTACCGACCACAGATACCTTTATTGAAAAAGATTCATCAGTAAATGAACATATCGAACAAATGCGTCTTTCAGCAACGAAAGCTCTTTTAGAGCGTAAAGACGCGATTATTATCGCTTCCGTTTCTGCTATTTATGGTCTAGGTGATCCTCAAGCCTACTTAAGCATGATGCTTCATCTACGACGTGGAGATGTTGTTAACCAAAGAGATCTTTTACGTCGCTTGGCTGAATTACAATATAAACGTAATGACATGGCGTTTGAGCGTGGGACTTTCCGCGTCCGTGGAGAGGTATTGGACGTTTTCCCTGCAGAGTCCGAGCATGAAGCGATTCGAATTGAATTGTTTGATGATGAAGTAGAGCGCATTAGTAAATTTGATCCATTAACGGGCTCTATTATTACGAAAGATATGCCGCGATGTACCATTTACCCTAAAACTCACTACGTAACACCAAGAGAAAAGGTACTTGAAGCGATTGATCAAATAAAAGTCGATCTGGCTGAACGTCAAAAAGAACTACTGGCGAATAATAAATTAGTAGAAGAGCAACGGATTACTCAGCGTACTCAGTTTGATATTGAAATGATGAATGAATTGGGCTTTTGTTCTGGTATCGAAAACTACTCTCGTTATTTAAGTGGTCGACCTCAAGGTGAAGCGCCACCAACGTTATTCGATTATTTACCAAAAGATGGCTTGTTGATCATTGATGAGTCCCACATTACAGTCTCCCAAATTGGTGCTATGTATAAAGGTGATCGCTCACGTAAAGAAAACTTGGTGGAATATGGTTTTCGACTTCCATCAGCATTAGATAATAGGCCAATGCGTTTTGACGAATTTGAAGCGTTAGCTCCACAAACCATTTATGTCTCTGCTACTCCTGGTAAGTATGAAATAGAAAAATCAGGAACAGATATCGCAGAGCAATTGGTAAGGCCAACAGGTTTACTTGATCCAATAATTGAAGTGCGTCCAGTCGGAACACAAGTAGATGATCTTTTATCTGAAATACGAATTAGAACAAAAGTGGGAGAGCGTGTCTTAGTTACAACATTAACTAAGCGAATGGCAGAAGATTTAACTGAATATCTTGCAGAGCATGAGGTCAAAGTACGTTATTTACATTCGGATATTGATACGGTTGAACGTGTCGAAATTATTCGTGATTTACGTTTAGGAGAGTTTGATGTACTTGTTGGTATCAACTTACTTCGTGAAGGTTTAGATATGCCTGAGGTGTCTTTGGTTGCGATTTTAGATGCAGATAAAGAAGGTTTTTTACGTTCAGAACGCTCATTAATTCAAACGATAGGTCGCGCTGCTCGTAATTTGGAAGGCAAAGCGATTCTTTATGCAGATAAAATGACAGGTTCAATGGAAAAAGCGATAGGTGAAACAGAAAGACGACGTGAAAAACAGATCTTACACAATAAAGCTTTAGGGATAGTACCTACGGCCTTGAAAAAAGACGTTGCGGATATTCTAGAGTTAGGTGATATGACCAAGAATAAGCGTAAGGTTGTCGCGCCTAAAATGAAGCTTTCAGAAGTTGCAGAGAAAGGTGCAAGTTATTTATCTCTGACGCCGCAGCAATTAGATAAAGAAGTTAAAAAATTAGAAACGAAAATGTATCAACATGCGAAAGATTTAGAGTTTGAATTAGCTGCACAAGTGAGAGATGAGATAGATAGGTTAAGAAATCAATTTATAACTAACAGTTAATTATTTTATAAATTGTTGAATTTAGAGAAAAAAGAAGCCAACCGCAATATCCCGGTTGGCTTTATTGTTCATGTGAAAGTAAATTTCACTAACAACGTCAGTTGGCTAGGTGACCCTTTGGCTTAAAGGGTCACTATACATATAGCAGGTAGTGTGCCAACTTTTTCAATTAGAAAAATAACCTAATTAAGTCTAAAAATTGCTCAAAGTCACAATTAAATTGCATTATGCAATTTGATATTTGCATAATGCAATTGCATAATGCGAATTACCATGGGTGTTACTTAAAATACAAAGAGTTCGTGATGCAAAGAAAATATTTACTAATGGTTGAAGATACCGCTTCAGTTGCGGCTTTATATCGCTCTTACTTGAATCCATTAGGCGTTGATATTGATGTTGTAGCAAAAGGTACTGAAGCGATAGAAGCGATCGCTTTACGTATACCTGATTTAGTTTTGCTAGATCTACGTTTACCAGATATGACCGGGTTTGATGTTTTATCTGAAATTAGAAAGAATAATAAAGATCTTCCTGTTGTTTTGATGACTGCTCATGGTTCAATTGATGCTGCAGTAGAAGCGATGCAGTTGGGAGCTCAAGATTTTTTAATTAAACCGTGTGAAGCCGATAGATTACGTGTGACGGTTAATAATGCTTTGCGTAGAGCTCAGAAAGATCAGGATGATATAAAGGAAAACCCTGAAAATACTAATAAGCAATATCAAGGTTTTATTGGCAGTAGCCCTCAGATGCATCAGGTGTATCGAACGATTGACTCCGCAGCACCGAGTAAAGCTACTGTCTTTATTACGGGAGAGTCAGGTACAGGTAAAGAAGTGTGCGCAGAAGCCGTTCATGCAGCAAGTAAGCGAGATGATGGGCCATTCATAGCTATTAACTGTGCAGCGATACCAAAGGATTTGATCGAGAGTGAGCTTTTTGGTCACATGAAAGGAGCGTTTACTGGAGCTTCTGTCGATCGAAAAGGTGCAGCTGAACAAGCTGATGGAGGGACTCTATTTCTTGACGAATTGTGTGAAATGGATTTGGATTTACAAACGAAATTATTACGTTTTATTCAGACTGGTACGTTTCAAAAAGTCGGTTCTTCAAAAATGAGCCGAGTGGATGTGCGGTTTGTATGTGCAACTAATCGTGACCCTTGGCTTGAAGTTCAAGAAGGTCGGTTTCGTGAAGATCTGTATTATCGCTTGCATGTCATTCCATTAACATTGCCGCCTTTGCGTGAACGTGGAGGAGATATTATTGAAATTGCACACTCAATTTTAGGGCACTTTTCTCACGAGGAAGGCCGAGAATTTATTACATTTAGTCCAGAAGTGACTGAGCGTTTTTTGCATTATGGTTGGCCTGGAAACGTACGTCAATTGCAAAATGTGATTAGAAATGTTGTTGTCTTGAATAAAGGAAAGGAGGTGATTTTATCGATGCTTCCCCCTCCATTATCATTAGAGAATAAGCATGGTTTAAATCTTGCATCGAAAGAGACTTTAAGTGGTTCAATAGATCGAGAACATCACCAAGAAAGCCATGCTTTGAAAAAAGTAGATAGCTTAAAACAAAAAGTTATTATTCCTTTATGGCAATCTGAAAAAAATACTATTGAAGCCGCAATAGCTCTATGTGAAGGGAATATTCCACAGGCCGCTAAACAGTTAGAGGTTAGCCCCTCCACGATATATAGAAAATTACAATCATGGAATGATAAATAGAGGGTACTTACGTGAGTCAGTATGTGAATCAAATAGCAGTAGATCAATTAATACAAGAAGTAGGAGATGAAAACGTTCCTTTTTTATTTGGTATTTTTTGTGATGAGTTGGATGACTTTATTGATACTTTAAACTCTCAACCAGAAATTGATAAAATAAGAGAAATAAGCCATTGCCTCAAAAAGCAGTGCGGGTAGCTTTGGTGCTGATAAATTGGCTAATATGGCTATCCATATTGAAGAAAAAGCAAAGCATAAACAGAAAGACTGGGTTGAGCGCAATATTTCTGAATTTGTCAATATTGCGCGCGGTACTGAGCTAGCGTATCGTCAAATGATCAATTAAGTAATTCTATAATAGCTTGCTTCAATTTATCTCTATCATGTCTCCAATCGTGATTTAATGAAGCAAGATCAGTGGTTTTACAATGGTACTCCTGTTGTAGAGCCACTAACTCTTTATCCGTTAATATCACATCTACTTTTCTTCCAGAGCACGCACGTTCACACCAGTCCAACATCATTTTATGGTCCATTTTTCCTGCGGGACCAAATTCTTTTGATAGGTTATCAATAAAGACAACTTTAGCTTTCTTATTTGCCCCAATCGCCTTACCTAATCCCGGTAGAAGTAGTGGTGGCATGATACTGGTTAAAAAACTACCTGGGCCTAATAAAATTAGGTCTGCATTGTTAACCGCATCAATCGCTTCAAGGGTTGCAGGAACTTCTGGATCTAAAAAAAGTCGTAATGGAAGTTCATCCATCTCATCGACATTAGTTTCTCCTGAAACTTTTCTTAAATCAGTTGTTAATGCCCCTAAATCTGATGGGTGCTCAGACATTGGAATAATATGGGTTTCGACTTTAAGCATATCTCTAATTAAATTGATTGCATCAAGAGGGCGGACGCTCAAATTATCTAGAGCGGTTAGCATTAAGTTACCAAGATTGTGTCCATGAAGCTCGCCTTGGCCTTTAAAGCGGTATTCGAACATCATTGAACTGATTGATGGGTCGGTAATTAGCTGATTAATACAGTTACGCGTATCTCCCCAAGCAATACCACCTTGGCATTCGCGTATTCGTCCTGTAGAGCCACCATTGTCTGTGGTTGCTACGATTCCTGTTGCGTTACCGCCAAACTCACTTAAAGCCGCAAGAACACGCCCTAGGCCATGTCCGCCACCGATAGCAACAATTTGATGTTCACTCATAACATTGATTACTTTATGTCGAATTAGTATTAATTGCAGTGTGGTGGATCTAGAAAATTAGAACAAGCAGTCATTGGGGAAATGTTGAATTAATCACAGTTTTTAGATTGAATAACAGCATAAAAATAACATCTGTCAAACAAATTGGAGAAAATTGAGCTAAATTGGAAAAAAATTGGAAAACCATAGAAATATTGAGTATTTTAATAAGAGCACCAATTTGATCATTAGCTATTGATGAATTAATAGTTGATCAAGTTTGGTTGCCATAACTCCGAGCTCAAGCGACTAAGTTGTTTTTAAGAAGCACTCAATATGTAGCGTGAGCCAGTGACAATTCGGTCACAAGGGTTTGTTTGGAAATGAACAAGCCTCCCGTGTTTGGAAAGGTGTTCCGTGGCGAAACAATTTGAAGATAACTTTAATCGTAAGTTCTATTACTTACGGTTGTCGATTACAGACGTCTGTAATTTTAAATGTACTTATTGTTTACCTGATGGCTATAGACCTGAAAATGGTAAACGAGAGTCCTTCCTAGAACTTGATGAAATCAAACGTACAGTCAGTGCGTTTGCGCGTTGTGGTACGTCAAAAGTACGTATTACTGGCGGTGAACCAAGTCTGCGTAAAGATTTTACTGAGATCATCCGCACCGTAGCCTCTCAACCTGGCATTACTAAAGTCGCAACCACGACGAATGGTTATCGTATGGAGAAGCATGTCGCTGAATGGCGAGAAGCTGGCCTTACGGATATTAATGTGAGTGTTGATAGTTTAAATCCTAATATGTTTTATCAGATCACAGGTGAAAATAAATTTACCGAAGTTATGGCTGGTATTGATAAAGCAATTGAAGTGGGATTTAAGCAGGTAAAAGTTAATACCGTTCTACTAAAAGATCTCAATAGCACCGAATTACCTCTCTTTTTAAAGTGGATTCAAACTCGCCCAATTCAATTACGTTTTATTGAATTGATGCAAACTGGCGAAATGAACGATCTGTTTAAAAATCATCATCAGTCTGGTGTATCCATTCGTAATCACTTAATTGCGAATAATTGGATATTAAAACCACGCGGTGAAAGTGATGGGCCTGCTCAAGTTTTTACTCATCCAGATTATATGGGTGAAATTGGTTTGATCATGCCTTACGAGAAAGATTTCTGCCAAAGTTGCAATCGACTTCGAGTATCAGCAAAAGGCAAATTACATATGTGTCTATTTGGTGATTATGGTGTTGATTTACGCGAACTGTTGCAAGAAGATACACAGCAGGATGAATTAATTCAGTGTATTCAAACTCAGTTAGATAACAAAGCTGAAGGCCACTTTCTACATGATGGCCATGCAGGTATGACCCCACATTTAGCCTCTATTGGCGGATAATAAAGAAGAATTATGTCAAATTTTACTCATATTAATGCCTCTGGTGAGGCAAACATGGTTGATGTATCAGCTAAACAAGAAACGGTTCGTGAAGCACGTGCAGAAGCGTTTGTTCATATGGCTCCAGAAACATTGAATCTGATTGTTTCTGGTTCTCACCATAAAGGCGACGTGTTTGCGACAGCACGTATTGCAGGCATTCAAGCGGCGAAAAAAACGTGGGATCTTATTCCACTGTGTCATCCATTATTGTTAACTAAAGTTGAAGTACAATTAGAAGCGATTGAAGCTGAAAATATGGTTCGTATCGAATCTGTATGTAAACTAGCGGGCAAAACTGGCGTAGAAATGGAAGCATTAACAGCCGCGTCTGTTGCTGCACTAACTATTTATGACATGTGTAAAGCCGTTCAGAAAGATATGGTTATTGGTCAAGTTCGTTTATTAGAAAAAACGGGCGGTAAATCTGGACACTTTAAGGCAGACGCATGATCACAGTATTATTTTTCGCTCAAACAAAAGAGCTTGTAGGCACTGGCAAACTGGAGCTTACTGGTGATTACGCGACAGCTGAAGCGATTCGTGAAGAGTTAAGCAAAAAAGAAGGTAAGTGGGATTTAGCGCTAGAAAAAGGCAAGTTGTTAGTTGCGATTAACCAAACAATCTCAAGTTTAGATTCTGCGGTTGCAGATGGTGACGAAGTTGCATTCTTTCCGCCTGTGACAGGTGGTTAATATGATTTCTGTTCAAGAGCATGACTTTAATGTTGGCGATGAATATCAATTATTAGCGGAAGGCACAGCAGCAGGAGCCGTTGTTACTTTTATTGGCAAAGTTCGAGATATGAATCTTGGTGATGATGTTACAGGGCTTTCTCTAGAGCATTATCCAGGTATGACAGAAAAGTCTCTGAATGATATCGTTGCACAAGCAAAAGCGCGTTGGCCACTACTTAAAGTGAAAGTGATTCACCGAGTTGGTGACTTAGAACTTGGCGATCAAATTGTCTTTGTTGGTGTCTCAAGTGCTCACCGTGGTGCGGCGTTTGATTCATGCGAATTCATTATGGATTACTTAAAAACTAATGCGCCATTTTGGAAAAAAGAACGTACAACCAAAGAAGTGCGCTGGGTTGAATCAAGAGAGACGGATAAATCAGCGGCGCAACGCTGGGAAAAGTAATTATCTAAATAGTGGTTATTAGAATCGGTATTCGATTTGGAAAGTAAAGTTAGAAGATAAATAAAAAGGGAAGAGAGCATACGCTGTCTTCCCTTTTTCTATTTAGGTTGTGCTAGTAGCGGCTTGTTATTTATTATAAATACCAAACTGCTCCATCGCATAAGCAACACGCGCTTCAGGAGTAGGGTATGGAACCGTCTCTTCTAAGCTTTCAATGTGCTTTAGTCGAGGCAATAAACCCGTGCCATTAGCAATTTGAATCGCTAAACCGGGACGAGCATTAAGCTCAAGCACCATAGGTCCGTATTTCTTATCTAGAACCATATCTGTACCCATATAGCCCAAACCTGTCATTTCCCAAGCACTTGATGCAAGCGTTAACAGTTTATGCCAATGGGGTACTTCTAAAGTACTTAATAACTTTCCTGTATCTGGGTGTTTTTCAACAGGTAAATCAAACTGTACAGCACGCACAGCTTTACCTGTACCAATATCAATACCAACCCCAACAGCACCTTGGTGTAAGTTTGCCTTGCCATCTGAATCTGTGGTTGATAAGCGCATCATTGCCATGACAGGGTAGCCTTTAAATACGATAATTCGTACATCCGGCACCCCTTCATAACTAAAACCATCAAATACATCATCAAATTCGATCAAATTCTCAATCATTGCAACGTCGTTTTTTCCACCAAGGGAGAAAAGACCTGCTAATGTATTGGTAATATGTCGTTCAACATCTTGTTTATTCGCTTCTGCACCAGACGGTTTGTAGTAAACACCATCTTTATGAGATGTGACAACCAAAATCCCTTTACCACCACTGCCTTGGGCTGGTTTGATTACAAAACCAGGCCAATCTTTAACGATATCGTGAATATTTTTCACTTCAGCTTGGCTATCTATCACGCCGATAAGTTTAGGAACGGTAGCCCCTGCTTTCTCGGCAATGATCTTAGTTTTTAATTTATCATCAACTAATGGGTACTTGCTTCGGTCATTGTAACGGCCAATATAGCCACCGTTACGTTGGTTCATTCCCATGATCCCTTTAGCTTTTAGTTTTGAAGGAGACGTAAATCTACTAAACATAGGCTAGTCCTCCGCTAAAGGCTTAAAGCGACGAAGCTCACTTAAACGGTAGCCAGTGTAATTACCTAGCATTAGAATTACCGCTAAGACAATTAATTGAACACCAATAAAGTTAAAGGTTAAGTGTTGTACAAATGGGTTTGTCATTGCGATGTAGATTAATACTGCAGTAAGCAATGAACCGCCACCTTGAGTTGCCACTTCTTTCCAACCTTCTTCTTCCCATAGGATAGACATACGCTCTACTGTCCAAGAAAGGATAATCATTGGGAAGAAAGTAATACTTAATCCGGCGGTTAGACCAATCTTAAAGGCAACAATCGTAAAGATTGAAATGATCATGATAACGGTAATGATCACCGCGGATATCCTAGCCACCAGAAGTAAGTTGAGTTTGGATAGGTAACTACGAATAACTAAACCCGTACCAACAATCAGTAAGAAACCAACAATACCTGTAACTAGTTGAGTCTGAACAAAAGCAACGGCAATAAGTACTGGCATGAAAGTACCAGATGTTTTTAAACCGATAATAACTCGTAAAAACACAACCATTAATGCACCAATCGGAATAAGCATAATGGTTTTAAACATCGATTGCTCTTCAAGAGGTAAGCTATGGATAGAGAAGTTTAACAGGTTATCTGCTTCTACTTTTTTCTCGGTTGCAGTGGTCGGTGAAATTTCTTGTGCAATCATTGAGAAGTTAATCTGGCTATTTTTACCACCAACAACATCCAATAGAGAGACATTAGTTTCATCCCAAAGTAGTAAATTGTTTGGTTGACCTTGCTCGCCGGTTGCAGGGTTGAACAGTTGCCATTTCTCGCCATTCCACACTTCAACCATGTGTTGAACAGATTGACGACGACGACCATCTTCTAACCAAAGAGCACCAACAATCTTATTATGAATTGCTTCATAACTTAATAGTTTAGATACTGCTTGAACTTTGGTTAAGTCATTAAGAAGTAACGATGCATTTTGATTGTCAGGATCATTAAATTGCTTAATTAACTCACGAGTTAAGGTAATGTCATCTGAAGAACGAGCTCTTGCTTGATCTAATAATGAAATTGCAGCAGCTTCATGTGGACCTTCAAAAGTAACCGTTTCTGGTTTATCTGTCTTAGGCGGTTCTACAAATACAGTTGCTTGAGGATCTACTAAAATTTGTGTTTTATAATAGAGGGTTTGCGGTCCATCAGCTTGACGGATTGTCCATTCAGCTCTACGACCGTACTCGGTAGATAAATAAGCAATACCATAGCCAGGAGAAGACGCACTCTCGTCAACAATAGTAAAACCGGTTTGTGTTTGTGGTGCCGCCATAGAAACCTTAACGGGTTTATTTGCAGCATCAAATTGAATACGGGCTTCTACATCCCATACTTGACTTGTCTCTCCTGGTGTCCAAGGTACTCCGTATGAATCATGGCGTAACCAGCTCAATGTAAGCCCGGCGACAATTAATAATGAGATAAGAAAATAAAAAGGAACTCTTGATGGCATAACGTCCTCATTGTAATGGCATAAGTTAATAATAGTTATAATTGTAATTCAAACGGTAGCTTTTACTACTAAGATATTGAAAAAACTACCGCTTCTATGAGATAGGTACTACTTTTTGCTTTGAACAAACTCTTTGCTAACATCAACAATGGCAATGTCTTGAATAAATTCTCTACCCAATAAAACAGAATGGGTCATATGGGAGCGATCGGCAAGAGTAAACTGTACTTTTTCATGGATAGCGCCAAGTTTGATCCACAGTTCAACTACTGGACGGCGCTCTAGCTCTTCTGTTGTGGATTGGCGTATTTTTACACTACGAATAACAGGAGCGGCTATCCACTCTAGTTCATTACTACCTTTTTGTATATTTTGGTTAAGTAGATGAAACCTAACCCATTTATTTCCATTTCGCTCGAATTCTTGTAAATCGATAGCATTAAGAGATGAAGTGGTTGCACCTGTATCAATTCGGGCGCTAAAACCTTGTTCAATATCAGCTATTTCAACATTTTCAATCGCACCTAAAATAAGAGTGTCTTTGAGTACTTGGTTTTGAAGTGATACCGGAGATGGTGTTAAGTGCTTCTTCTTTTCTGTTACTAATTTTAGTGCAGTCTGAATTTTATTTTGTTCCGATCTAACTAATGACAGTTCTTCAGAAACATTGGATAACTCTTTTTCTAACGTCGCAATATACTCATTTTGAATTTCAATCTTGCTCTCCATGCCGCCTAAACGTGTATTTAAATTTGATTCCATGGATTTAATTGCTGCAACTGTTTCGGTGTTATCGGTTGATACTTGCTGAACTTGTGGCGTTAATGCACAGCCCGAAAGACTTAAAATGGCAACCAGAGGTAGAATTCGTTGGATCATTTGATGTTCCGTTGAGTTAGAGTAACATAGGAATAATAACGATAATAAATGGGAGCGAATAGCCCCCAAATGTTAGAGTTTAGTCAGGTTTTTTAGCAATTAAGATTGCACGCTTAGGAGCAGGGTGGCCTTCAATTGTTTTTGTTGAGTCATTAGGATCTAGGTATTCAGGTAATGAATTGTGTTTCATCCATTCTGTTGAACGTTGTTCACCTGTAGTTGTGACACATTCGTCCACAATTTTTACATCAACAAAGCCGACACTTTCAAGCCATACTTTTAATGCTCGTGCTGATGGGAAGAAGAAAACATTACGCATTTGAGCGTAGCGATCGACTGGCATTAATACTGCATTTTCATCGCCATCAATAACCAGAGTCTCTAGTACTAACTCACCGCCAGCGACTAATTGATTTTTTAATTGGATCAAATGGTCAAGTGGAGATCGACGATGATAAAGAACACCCATGCTAAATACCGTATCAAACGCATTTAATTCAGGAAGCTGCTCAATACCTAATGGTAATAAATGAGCGCGTTGATCATCGCCCATTAGTTTACGAATGGCTTCAAACTGAATTAAAAATAGGTGTGATGGGTCGATACCAACACATAAACGAGCTTCTTCACCGAGCATACGCCACATGTGATAACCATTGCCACAGCCTACATCTAATACAGAGCGATTTTTTAATGGAGTAATATGAGGCAGTAGGCGATCCCATTTCCAATCTGAGCGCCACTCGGTATCAATATGAATATCATGAACCGTAAAAGGTCCTTTACGCCAAGGGTGGAAGGTTTGTAATAAGTTTTCTAATTTTTTACGCTGTCCATCCACTAAAGGCTCATTATTTGATAGTGTCACCGACGTTTTTAAGTCAATGTTATCTGCGCACCCTTCTGGGATTTTTTGTTAGCGCTTTAGTCCAGCGTTCAATATCACCATGCTCTGCGTTCTGCCAATCAGTGAGTTGCTGAGGAAGAACATTTAACCACGGCTGAAGAATAGTATCTTGAGAAATTAGAGTGTAAAAATTAGCAAAGTTAATCATTGAGGCATCTTAAATTAATAAATTAGAAAAAATAAATGGCAATATTCGATTATTTAATGGCAAACATAGAGCCGAAATTGAAGCACTGGAACCATACTTCAGCACTTTTAAAGCCAATATCATTAAAGCGCTGTTTATGAGTTTCAATGGTGTCAGGTAGCATGACATGTTCGATAGCACTGCGTTTTTGACTGATCTCTAGTTCACTGTAGCCATTTGCACGCTTGAAATCATGGTGCAGGTCGATAAGTAACTCGTTCGCATTTTCATCTTCAAATATGTACTTCTCAGATAAAATAAGAATGCCGCCAGGACGTAAACCGGCGTAAATCTTTTCAAGTAAAGCACGACGATCGGCAGGGAACTAAGAACTGCAAAGTAAAGTTAAGTACCACAACAGAGGCATCTTGAATGTCGACATCTCGGATATCAGCTTCAATAATCGTCACTGGTGTATCAGAACGATAAGCATTGATAAGTAAACGGCATCGTTCAACCATGGCTGATGAATTATCAACACCGATAATTTGGCAGCCTTCTTGCTCAATATGGCGGCGCATAGAAAGGGTTGCAGCACCTAATGAACAACCTAAATCATAAACCGTTGAATGAGGTTTAGCGTAACGTTCGGCAAGCATTCCAATGGCGGAAATAATATTACTGTAGCCTGGGATTGAACGTTGGATCATATCTGGAAAGACTTCAGCAACACGCTCATCAAATGTAAAATCACCAATTTTATCAATCGGTGCTGAAAATATTGTGTCTGGGTTAGCCATGGGATTCTCACAAAGGCGGTTTTTATATCCATACTTACATCATACAATTCTAGGTAAATATTGGTGTACTACTTACCTAGAATGGCATTTTCTTATGCGCTCCTGCACATCACGTCGCTATTGTAGTTAATTCTTATCTTAATGTCTTTAGGGCTATGAAAATTGAAAGTGAACTTTTTTTTCTCCTTACTATGTCGTTAAAGGGATTTTCCTTTATAATGTCGCTATATTTTTGCGTTTAGCTTATTAATTCAGCAAGGTAGCTGTTTTATTCGTCATTTTAGCAAGCGTAAATTGGTTTATGAAAAGTGCAGTAAGTCTTTCTTACTGCGTTTACTATTGATATATATATTAGATTGGGAAAATCATCATGCGCACCCATTACTGTGGTAACCTGAACAAGTCCCTTGCAGGGCAAACTGTAGAACTTTGCGGCTGGGTAAACCGTCGCCGTGACTTAGGCGGTCTTATCTTTATTGATATGCGAGATCGTGAAGGTGTCGTTCAGGTAGTTGTTGATCCAGATATGAAAGATATCTTTTCAATCGCTAACCAACTGCGTAATGAGTTCTGTATCAAATTTACTGGTGAAGTACGTGTTCGTCCTGACAGCCAAGTAAATAAAGATATGTCTACGGGTGAAGTTGAACTTTACGCGACAGGTCTTGAGATCATCAACCGTTCAGAAGCACTTCCACTGGATTTCAATCAAACGAACTCTGAAGAACAACGCCTAAAGTATCGTTACATTGATTTACGTCGTCCAGAAATGAGTGACCGTATCAAGTTACGTGCTCGTGCATCTAGCTTCGTTCGCCGTTTCTTAGATGAGAACCTATTCTTAGATATCGAAACACCAGTACTAACAAAAGCAACGCCAGAAGGCGCTCGTGATTACCTAGTACCAAGCCGTGTTCATAAAGGCAGTTTCTACGCACTTCCACAATCACCACAGTTGTTTAAGCAACTTCTGATGATGTCTGGTTTTGACCGTTACTATCAAATCGTTAAATGTTTCCGTGATGAAGATTTACGTGCTGACCGTCAACCTGAATTTACTCAAATTGATATTGAAACGTCTTTCCTTTCGTCTAACCAAGTTCGTGATATCACTGAGCGTTTGGTTCATGATATGTGGAAAGAGCTTCTTGATGTTGAACTTGGTCAATTCCCAGTTATGCCATTCTCTGAAGCGATCCGTCGTTTTGGTTCTGATAAGCCAGATCTACGTAACCCACTAGAATTAGTTGATGTTGCTGATCTTCTTAAAGATGTTGAATTCCAAGTATTCGCTGGTCCTGCTAACGATGAAAAAGGCCGCGTAGCGGTTATTCGCGTTCCTGGCGGCGCATCACTTTCTCGTAAGCAAATTGATGAATACGGCAAGTTCGTAGGCATTTACGGTGCGAAAGGTCTAGCTTGGATGAAAGTGAACGATCGTGCTGCTGGCTTTGAAGGTGTTCAATCTCCTGTTGCTAAGTTCCTAAGCGAAGATATCGTAAACAGCATCTTAGATCGTACAGAAGCTGAAACGGGTGATATCATCCTATTTGGTGCGGATAAAGCAGGTATCGTTGCAGAAGCAATGGGCGCTTTACGTGTTAAACTTGGCGATGATCTTGAGCTGACAGATAAGAAAGCATGGGCTCCACTTTGGGTTATTGATTTCCCAATGTTTGAAGAAGATGGTGAAGGTAACTTGCACGCGATGCACCACCCATTCACTTCTCCATTAGGCATGACAGCAGAAGAGCTTAAAGCAAATCCTGCAGCAGCAAACTCTGATGCATACGATATGGTTATCAACGGCTATGAAGTTGGTGGTGGTTCAGTTCGTATTCACAATGCTGAAATGCAAACAGCGGTATTTGGTATTTTAGGTATCGAAGAGAAAGAGCAACAAGAGAAATTCGGTTTCTTACTTGAAGCTCTAAAATATGGTACGCCGCCACACGCAGGTCTTGCATTCGGTCTTGACCGTTTAGCTATGCTTCTTTGTGGTACGGAAAACATCCGTGATGTTATTGCATTCCCGAAAACAACAGCAGCTGCGTGTCTACTAACGAACGCACCAAGTCTTGCAAATCCTGAGTCTCTTACTGAGCTATCGATTGCAGTAAAACTTGCTGAGAAAAAAGACGCTTAATTAAGTTTTCTTTATTCTTAAAAATGCCCGCATTATGCGGGCATTTTTGTATCTGCTCTATTTATACCAATCTACATAAGTATTTGATCATTCTTGCTTGTTAAAATCGATTATATCTACGTTATAAATTTTGTAATTAGATCCACTAGTTACTGTAATTTATGCCTTGCTCTAATCGATTTTTCCTACGCAATTATCTGAACAACTACTTATCCAGAATGGTATTAAAACGAGACAAGCAAGTACGAGTAATATCTTGAGTTTAGAAGGATATCTAGCTAATATATATGTATAAATACTCAGTGGTTTTACTATGTCTATCATTTTAGGAATCGATCCCGGCTCTCGCATTACCGGTTATGGTGTTATCCGTCAAAATGGCCGACATCTACAATATTTAGGTAGCGGTTGTATCCGTATGTCAGAAAAAGAACTTCCTGGTCGTTTAAAGCAAATCTATGCCGGTGTTTCTGAAATTATTACCCAGTTTCAGCCTGATGTATTCGCCATAGAACAAGTCTTCATGTCTAAAAATGCAGACTCAGCGTTAAAGTTAGGACAAGCCCGAGGCAGTGCAATTGTCGCCGCAGTAAATGCAGATTTACCAGTATATGAATATGCAGCACGTTTAATTAAACAAGCAGTGACAGGAACGGGTGGGGCAGATAAAGCACAAGTTCAGCATATGGTAATGAGCATGCTGAAACTGCCAGCAAAACCACAAGCCGATGCAGCAGATGGATTAGGGGTTGCGATTTGTCATGCTAATACTAATAAAACTTTAATCGCATTAGCAGGTAAAGCAACCAGTGCCCGACGTGGACGCTATCGTTAAGGTAGTACTAAATTCTCATTTCTTTTACTGGATATCTATCCAGTTCTTTATTACTATTCGATATAGTTAATTTATTTAAAGAGTATCTATTGTGATCGGACGCCTTCGTGGAAATCTATTAGAAAAACAACCACCAGAATTGTTGATTGAAGTTAGTGGTATTGGCTATGAAGTCCAAATGCCGATGAGTTGTTTTTATGAGTTACCAGAAATTGGCACTGAAGCGATCATTTATATTCATTATGTTGTACGTGAAGATGCTCAATTATTATATGGCTTCAATACTAAAAAAGAACGAGCTTTATTTAGAGAAGTCATTAAAGCAAATGGTGTGGGCCCTAAACTTGGTCTGGCTATTCTATCTGGAATGACGGCCTCTCAGTTTGTACAAAGTGTTGAGCGTGAAGATATTTCAACATTAGTAAAACTGCCTGGTGTAGGCAAGAAAACAGCAGAGCGTTTAGTGGTAGAAATGAAAGACCGTCTTAAAGGATGGGGAGCTGGTGATTTATTTACTCCTGCGACTGATGCTGCGCCAATGGACGATGGTTCTGATTTAATAACTTCACCTCAAAGTGCTCAAGATGAAGCGGTGAGTGCATTGATATCTCTGGGTTATAAGCCAGTACAAGCATCAAAAATTGTTTCTCAAGTAGCAAAACCGGATATGACAAGTGAAGCACTAATTCGCGAATCATTGAAATCGATGATCTAATCATTCCCATTATTCTCTATGAATTGCTTTTTACTTATTACTATTTATTGAATCCCTGAGTGCCTTTTTATGATTGAAGCTGATCGCCTTATTGCTGCTGATAACCCTGTTTTCCGTGAAGAAGAAGTCATCGATCGAGCAATACGACCAAAAAAACTGGATGATTATCGAGGGCAAGACCATGTTCGCAGTCAAATGGAGATATTCATTAAAGCGGCACAGATGAGGAATGAGCCTCTTGATCATCTATTAATTTTTGGTCCCCCAGGATTAGGCAAGACCACATTAGCGAATATCGTAGCCAATGAAATGGAAGTCAATATTCGTACAACGTCGGGACCTGTTCTTGAAAAAGCAGGGGACTTAGCTGCACTTCTAACAAACTTAGAAGAAAACGACATTTTATTTATTGATGAGATCCATCGATTAAGTCCAGTTGTTGAAGAAATACTGTACCCAGCAATGGAAGATTACCAGTTAGATATTATGATTGGTGAAGGTCCTGCAGCTCGCTCGATTAAAATCGACTTACCCCCTTTTACTCTTATCGGTGCAACGACAAGGGCGGGTTCACTAACGTCTCCACTACGTGATCGTTTTGGTATTGTGCAACGATTAGAGTATTACAAAGTCGATGATCTTCAATATATTGTTCAACGTAGTGCAGATTGCCTTAATTTATCGATGGAATCAGAAGGAGCACTTGAAGTTGCTCGTCGTGCTCGTGGTACTCCACGTATTGCTAACCGATTATTACGTCGAGTACGAGATTATGCGGATGTAATGAGTGATAGTCATATATCTTCTGAGATTGCAGACAAAGCTTTGAATATGCTTGATGTTGATGTTCGTGGTTTTGATTACATGGATAGAAAGCTTTTATTAGCGATTATGGAAAAATTTGATGGTGGGCCAGTTGGTCTTGATAATGTTGCAGCAGCAATTGGTGAAGAAAGAGACACGATTGAAGATGTCATTGAACCCTATCTAATTCAGCAAGGTTACCTTCAACGGACACCAAGAGGGCGTATTGTCTCTGACCGAGCTTATTTGCATTTTGGTATTGATAAACCTGATAAATAAAGCGAAATCATTTTCATAATCCTTCATAAATTATTAATAATAATGTAAGTTAATTGAAAGCGGGTGATCAAAATCATCCGCTTTTACGTACTAAAAATGTGTAAAGTGTGAAAAATGGTCGTTTATACAATTTTTATTGTAATTAACTTACAAAAAATGGACAAACCTTTTGAAAGAAAATGAATTTACCATTAATATTAGCAGGTTCTATATTAGGTTAAGCTTAACATTAAGCTAACGTTTTTTACACAATCATGTAACACTTTATAGTTATTAATACGGTTATAAATATTAAAACCAATGTATAAAGTTTTACGCTCACCCAAAAGTGTGGAAGCACTGTGTCATTCAGCCTGACACAAAGGAGTTCTCATGATCTTTGATGTAGTGGAGTTATCGCGATTGCAGTTTGCAATGACAGCGATGTATCACTTCCTATTCGTTCCCCTGACTTTAGGTATGGCCTTCTTACTGGCTATCATGGAGTCTTTATATGTAATGACAGACAAGCAAATTTACAAGGACATGACAAAGTTCTGGGGTAAATTGTTTGGTATTAACTTCGCATTAGGCGTAGCAACAGGTCTAACGATGGAGTTCCAGTTTGGTACAAACTGGTCTTACTATTCTCACTATGTTGGTGATATTTTCGGGGCGCCTCTTGCCATCGAAGCACTAATGGCCTTCTTCTTAGAATCTACTTTTGTTGGTTTATTCTTCTTTGGTTGGGATCGTTTATCAAAACGTCAGCACCTTACTGTAACTTGGTTGGTGGCGTTAGGTTCAAACTTCTCAGCACTTTGGATTCTAGTAGCAAATGGCTGGATGCAAAACCCAGTTGGCGCAGAATTTAACTTTGAAACCATGCGTATGGAAATGGTGAGCTTTGCTGAAGTGGTATTAAATCCAGTAGCTCAAGTTAAATTCGTACATACAGTAGCATCAGGTTACACCTGTGGTGCAATGTTCGTACTTGGTATCAGTTCTTACTACCTATTAAAAGGTCGTGATGTTGCGTTTGCTCGCCGCTCATTTGCTATTGCTGCCTCATTTGGTATGGCATCAATTCTATCTGTAATGGTACTTGGTGATGAATCTGGCTATGAGCTAGGTGAAGTTCAACAAGTGAAGCTAGCAGCAATTGAAGCTGAATGGCACACAGAAGAAGCACCTGCTGCCTTTACTGTTTTTGGTTTACCAAACCAAGAATCAATGGAAACGGATTACGCAATTAAGATCCCATATGTAATGGGTATTATTGCAACTCGTTCATTGGATAAGCAAGTAACAGGTTTACGAGATCTTAAAGAACAGCACGAAGTTCGTATTCGTAACGGTATGATTGCGTATGAATTGCTGGAAAAATTACGTAATGGTGATAAAACACCAGAAAACATTGCTGCATTTGATGATGTTAAACATGACCTAGGTTACGGCTTATTACTTAAGCGTTACACCGATAAAGTTGTTGATGCAACAGAAGATCAAATTAAAGCCGCTGCGGATGACTCAATCCCAACAGTTTGGCCGCTATTCTTCTCGTTCCGTATCATGGTTGCTTGTGGTGTGGCAATGCTGCTTATCTTTGGTTTTGCCTTTGTTCAGACATGCCGTCAGAAAATTGGTCAAAAATCATGGTTACTTAAAGCTGCCTTATTTGGTATGCCGCTACCATGGATCGCAATTGAGGCCGGTTGGTTTGTCGCAGAGTATGGTCGTCAACCATGGGCTGTTGGTGAAATCTTACCAGTAAATGTTGCAGCGTCGGCATTAACGGTATCTGAGATTTTAATCTCGATGGCAATGATTATTGGTCTGTACACGATATTCTTGATTGCTGAAGTTTACTTAATGGTGAAGTTCGCACGTAAAGGTCCTAGTAGCTTGAAAACAGGCCGCTACCACTTTGAACAAGATGGTCAAGATTCAGAAGCGAAATTATCTCGCCAAGTAGAAGCATAACAACGGAGATTTGAGTAATGTTTGATTACGAAGTATTGCGATTTGTTTGGTGGGCATTGATCGGTGTATTACTGATTGGTTTCGCTGTAACAGATGGCTTTGATATGGGGGTAGGTGCACTAGTGCCTATCATCGGTAAGACAGATACAGAACGTCGAGTGATGATTAACTCAATCGCTCCTCACTGGGAAGGTAACCAGGTTTGGTTAGTAACTGCTGGTGGTGCACTATTTGCTGCATGGCCTTTAGTTTACGCTGCATCATTCTCTGGCTTTTACCTAGCAATGATGCTGACTTTAGCTGCATTATGGTTCCGTCCAGTCGGTTTTGATTACCGTTCTAAAATTGAAGATAAGCGCTGGCGTTCAGCGTGGGATGCAGCCATCTTTATTGGTAGTTTTGTTCCGCCAATTATTTTCGGTGTTGCATTTGGTAACCTTCTTCAAGGTGTTCCATTTGAATTGAACAACCTAATGATGCTTAAGTATCATGGTGGTTTCTTTGACCTACTAAATCCATTTGCATTAATTTGTGGCTTGGTGAGTTCAGCAATGTTTGTATTGCAGGGTGCAACTTGGTTACAAATGAAAACAACCGATCAAATACATGCACGAGCAAGTCAAGTATCAATGATTTGTTCAGCATTGATTATCGTATTGTTTACGGTTGCAGGTTTTTGGGCTCAAAGTATTGAAGGTTTTGTGATTACAAGTGTAATGGATCATAACGCACCATCAGACCCATTAAATAAAGATGTTATCCGTCAAGTAGGCGCTTTATTCTTAAACTTTAAAGAATATCCACTACTATGGATTGCACCAGCTCTTGCGGTTGTTATGCCTGTTATTGCTATGATTGCGACTAAGCTGAAGAAAGCATGGGTTGCGTTCATTGCATCAAGCCTAACCAATGCAGGTGTTATTTTAACATCTGGTTTTGCACTGTTCCCATTTGTAATGCCATCAAGCTTAAACCCAGATCATAGTTTGACTATGTGGGATTCAACATCAAGTGAGCTAACATTGAATATTATGACAGTAGTTGCAGTAGTTATGGTTCCGACCATTCTTGCTTACACAGCATGGACATATTATAAAATGTTTGGTCGTATCGACACTAAATTTGTTGAAGAAAACAAAAATTCGCTTTATTAAGGAGCATAATTATGTGGTATTTCGCATGGATCCTAGGCGTGCTACTAGCATGCTCATTTGCAATCATTAATGCGCTTTGGCTAGAGCATTCAGAAATGATGGACAAAGACAGTGAGTAATCTCGCTGACAAAATAGATAACGTTCAACGCCCAATTAATAATATCATTGTACGATTATTATTAGTTGGAGCGGCTATTTTTCACATGGCAATGCTAATGTGGGAGCCAACAGTATATGCGGAACAAATTGGCGGTTTTGGTGGTTTATTAGCACCTAGCTTGATTTATTCGGTGTGCACAGCGTTCATTTTTGCCGTTGGGTTTGTCCCGCAAAAATGGATTTGGAAGCTACTATTTAGTCCATATTTTTCCATACTAATTTTAAGTTACTTTAGCTACCTTTATCTTATGTAGCTTTTAGCAACCAACAAATTTGGTTATTGGAACGTCATACTAAGTGGTTTGTTACTTTTTAAAGTGATAAACCGCTTTTTTTTTGGCGATTTAACTCTAAAATCATTATTTTGGATAGTGAACATAGTTAATTATCAGTTATAGTTACCATCTGATTTTTCAATAAAAAAGAGAAGCAGTGTCGTGAATAAAAGTGAATTTAAGTGGCCAATAACCATTTATTATGAAGATACCGACGCCGGTGGGGTTGTATATCATTCTAACTATCTTAAATTTTTTGAACGAGCTCGCACGGAATTATTTCGTTACCACGGTGTCTCTCAACAAGTACTATTAGAAAAATCAGTTGGATTTGTCGTTAAAAGCTTAACTATTGATTTTATTCAAGGTGCTCGATTAGATGAGCACCTTATTGTTGAAACATTCATAACAGAAATTAAAAGGGTATCATTGACCTTTTGTCAGTTATTGGTTAATTCTGAAGGTAAGGTATTGTGCAAAGCTACAGTTAAGGTAGCCTGTATTGATAATTCAAAAATGAAACCAATAGCGATACCATCATTTATACTATCGGAGATATCTTGTGACAGGTGAACTATCAATTCTCGATCTATTTTTACAAGCTAGTTTATTAGTTAAGATCGTGATGCTTATTTTATTGAGCTTATCTGTAATGTCATGGGCAATGATTTTTAAACGCTCTAAAGTATTATCTATTGCCCGTAGTGATGCTGAACGCTTTGAAGATAAATTTTGGTCAGGAATGGATTTATCTCAATTGTTTAATGAAGTGAAGGTACGTAAAGACCGAATTAGTGGCACAGAGAAGATTTTCTATTCTGGTTTTAATGAATTTGCACGTTTATCCCGAGTAAATGGGTCTTCATCAGAAGCGGTTATGGATGGCACAGTAAGGGCAATGCGCGTTACCGTATCACGCGAAGTTGATAGCCTTGAGACTAATTTACCCTTTTTGGCAACAGTAGGTTCAATTACTCCTTATATTGGTCTTTTTGGTACTGTTTGGGGCATTATGCATGCATTTATTGCATTAGGTGCAGTGAAGCAAGCAACTTTAGCAATGGTAGCTCCAGGTATTGCTGAAGCACTTGTTGCAACAGCTATGGGCTTATTTGCTGCAATCCCTGCGGTAATTGCTTATAACCGTTTAAGCGTTAAAGTGGGTAAGTTAGAACACAACTATGCTGCATTTATGGATGAGTTTTCTAGTATTTTACACCGTCAAGCTATGTCAAGTCAGGAGCAATAATGTCTGGCTATCAACCTAAAAAAAGAAAATTAACCGCAGAGATCAATGTTGTTCCATATATTGACGTTATGTTGGTACTACTAATTATCTTTATGGTAACCGCTCCATTTGTTACGCAAGGCGTTGATGTTGAGTTACCAGAAATGACAAATACAAAATCAGCACAAGCAATGGCAGGTGAAGATCCTAACGCCACTTTTATTATTGTTGAAGTTGATCAAGATGGTAATTTAGGGTTAAGTGTTGATAATCAAGAAGTTCGTCGCCCAATATCAATGCAAGAAATGATCACAAATGTAAAAGCCGAGTTAAGCATTAAACCAAACTCACCAGTAGCGGTTGGTGGGGATGCAAGCACGCCGTATTCAGAGATTGTGTTAGTTCTTGATGAATTAAGTCGTGCCGGGGTAAGTAAAGTTGGACTACTTACCGATCTCAAGGAATAGAAGTGAATAATCATTAATGAAATCGGACAGTAATTACACCTTCGCCATTGTCGTATCTGTTGTGCTGCATTTGTTATTAGTTGCAGCGCTTATTTTTGGCAGTGATTTTTCTATGGATGAGAAGGCAAAGCCTAATACCATTCAAGCAGTTGTGATTGATCCAAACACTATCGCAAGGCAAGCTTCTCAAATTCGTCAAGAGCGAGAAAGAGCTGAGCGTGCTGAGCAAGAACGACTAAAGCGTTTAAAGCAACAAGCAGCACAATTAGAGAAAAATCGCAAAGCAGAAGAAGAGCGAATTCGTCAGCTAAAAGCGCAGCAAGTAAAAGAGAAAAAAGCGGCTCGACAGGCAGAAGCTGAGCGTAAAAAAGCAGTGGCTCAAGCAGAAAAAGAGAGAGAGCGTGCTGTCGCAGAAAAAGTAGAGCGCAAGCGTCAGGCTGACGAAGCCGCAAAAACTGAAGCCGCAAGAGTCGCAAAAGTAAAAGCAGATAAAGAAAGAGCTGTTAAGCTAGAAGCTGACCGTGTAGCTAAAGAGAAAAAAGCGAAGGCTAAAGCTGAAGCAGAAAGAAAAGCGAAAGCAGAAGCTGAGAAAAAAGCCAAAGCTAAAGCCGAAGCAGAACGAATAGCAAAAGCGAAAGCCGCAGAAAAAGCAAAAAGAGAGAGAGAACGAGCAGCGAAAGCAGAAGCTGATAGAAAGCAGAAAGAAGCAGCTCTAAATGATATTTTTGCTGGTTTAGAAGATGAAACCGTTCAAAATAGCTCGGCTAAACAACAACATATTAATGATGAAAAATCTCGTTTTGGGGCAATATACAAACAGATGATTCAGCAAAACCTGTTAATTGATGAAACTTATGTTGGCAAAAGCTGCCGAGTAAAAATGAAGCTAACTTCATCAGGATTGCTGCTTTCGGTTACTACGTTAAGCGGTGATGCGCAAGTATGTCGTGCAGCGAAAACAGCCGTAACAAAAGTTAATGTATTTCCAATGCCAAAAGATGCAGATATAGCGTCTCAACTTACAAACATAAACCTTACGGTTCAACCAGAATAAGGGAAGATAAAGTGTTTAAACGATGGATATTAACTCTCTTTGTTACTTGTTTGACATTTAGTCAGGTAGCAAAAGCTGAATTAGAACTGGTTATTACCGAGGGTATTGATTCCGCAAGACCGATAGGTATAGTGCCATTTAAGTGGCATGGTGAAGGTAAATTACCTCAAGATATTTCTGCTATCATTTCATCTGATTTACAGCGCAGTGGAAAGTTTAGTCCTGTTGCTACTAATAAAATGCCACAGACACCTTATAAAGATTCGGATATTAATTACGAAGCTTGGACCAGAATGGGTGTTGATGCCATTGTTACAGGTGAAGTTAAGCTTAATGCTCAAGGTAAATATGAAATCACCTATAAACTCATTGATGTAGTTCGAGGACAACTTACTAAGGGCCAGTCAAAGGCGTTAAATAGCTCTGGTGAGTTAGTATTAACGCGTGATCATATTTTAGTAAATAAAGTAGCGTCATTATCAAAGAAACAGTTACGTAAATATGCACACCGTATCTCAGATGTTGTCTATGAAAAACTGACAGGTGAAAGAGGAGCATTTTTAACTCGTATCGCATATGTGGTCGTTAATGATGATTCACAGTATCCATATCAGTTACGAATTGCAGATTACGATGGCTATAACGAACGTTTGGTATTGAAATCAAAACAACCAATCATGTCACCTGCATGGTCACCAGATGGTAAGAAGTTAGCTTATGTAAGTTTTGAAAATCGTAAATCACAAATTTTCATTATGAACATATATACTGGAAAGAGAGAGTTAATAGCATCGTACCCTCGCCATAATGGAGCCCCTCGTTTTTCTCATGATGGTGAAGAATTAGCGATAGTTTTATCAAAGTCGGGAAGTTTACATGTTTATATTGTAAATTTAAAA
The DNA here is from genome assembly GCF_052920805.1 of Aliivibrio wodanis. NCBI lineage: Bacteria > Pseudomonadati > Pseudomonadota > Gammaproteobacteria > Vibrionales > Vibrionaceae > Aliivibrio > Aliivibrio wodanis. Next base: position 1,245,603 of record NZ_JBREXA010000002.1, on the reverse strand, counting down.
ACTAAAAATATGCGTCAAATTACGCGTGGAAGGTCGAATAATACCGAGCCATTTTGGGCTCCAGATAACAAGTCACTTATATTTACCTCAGATCGGGGTGGTAAACCTCAGATATATAGAGTAAATTTAAGAGATGGTTTGACAAAACGTTTAACCTGGCAAGGCAGTCAAAATCTTGGTGGGCAGATCACCCCTGATGGTAAATTTATTGTCATGGTAAATCGTTCAGAGACTGGATTTAATCTAGCAAAACAAGATTTAGAAACTGGGGCTGTTCAGGTCTTAACTAAGACATTACTGGATGAGTCACCGAGTATTGCGCCCAATGGTGGCATGGTGATTTACAGTTCTATTTATAGAAAACAAAATGTACTATCGATGGTATCTATAGATGGCCGTTTCAAAGCTCGATTACCAGCAACGAACGGACGTGTACGGGCACCAGCGTGGTCGCCATTTTTATAGCTACTAAATATTTAGGAAAATAAGGAAAATACAATGCAACTAAATAAACTTCTTAAGAGTCTTTTAATCGCACTGCCTGTGGTTGCTCTTTCTGCTTGTAGTTCTAGCGACAGCGCAACTGACAGTACTGCTGGCCAAGAAACGACGAACAAAGGCGCACAAGAACAAACGGATACAGCAGTAGTATCACCTATCGATGCTGAAGCTCAAATGACAGAAGAAGAAATCCGCGCTCAAGCAGAGCAAGAACTTCGTAAAGTTCAGACTGTTTACTTCGCATTTGATAACTCTACAATTTCTTCAGAGTATCAAGATATGCTAGCTGCGCACGCTGCATTCTTAAGCAAGTCATCTAATGTTAAAGTGACTGTAGAAGGTCATGCTGACGAACGTGGTACTCCAGAGTACAACATTGCACTAGGTGAGCGCCGTGCAAGTGCAGTTGCTAAATACCTACAAGCTCTAGGTGTTTCTGCTGACCAAATCTCTATCGTAAGCTACGGTGAAGAAAAACCACTAGTATTAGGTCAATCTGCTGAAGATTACGCTAAAAACCGTCGTGCAGTATTAGTATACTAATACGACAGTTTAAGGCTGAGTTAATATGAAATACAGTAACCTTAAGCGAATTATTCCGCTTACGTTGCTGGCTAGTGCGGCGACCTTTATGGTCGCCGCTGCTGCTCCAGTCACCGATCTCAATTCGAGTTCAACGTCTTCAGGCACTGCATCCTCTTCAAGTATTGAGCGTTTAGAACGCTTAATTAATAGCCGTAATCAGATTCAACTACAGCTACAGCAGCAGTTAGATGGTTTATCAGAAGAACTATCAGAAATGCGTGGTATGGTTGAACGCAATAGCTACGAACTTGATCAGATGTTAGAGCGCCAACGTCAGTTGTATATCGAAATAGATACACTGAGAACCGCTAAGCCAGCAGTAACCGCAACGACTCCTACAGATCCGTCAGATAAATCTACTGGTGCTTATGCAACAGATACTAATGAAAATCAGGCGTATCAAAATGCAGTTGATTTAATCTTAAAAGAAAAAGATTATGAAGGTGCAGCCAAAGCATTTAAAGATTTTATTGCTGGTTATCCTGATTCTGTTTATGCCTCTAATGCACATTATTGGTTAGGTCAATTATACTTTTCTCAAAAGAATGATATTGAAGCGGCCAAAAGTTTTGCCAAAGTCGTGAGCTATTCTGATTCAAATAAGCGCGCAGATGCGTTATTGAAGTTAGGAGATCTTGCACAACGTAATAGCAATACTGCAGCAGCTAAAAAGTATTATCAAAAAGTTGTGACAGAATATTCTGAAAGTACGAGCGCACAAACAGCAAGAAAACAACTAAAAAATCTATAAGTGTATTAGGTACTAATACTAAAACTAGATTGATATAAAAGGGGCTAATAGCTCCTTTTTTATTGCCTCCAACTTGCCGCTTATATCATTAGAGGTATAATGTTCAGATTATTTGAAGAAATTGATGAGCTAAGCAATGGGCCATATTCTAGATCATGTCGACACCGTATATCCTTTTCCACCAAAACCCCTCAAATTAAGCAGTGAAGATAAAAAGCAGTATATTGCTAAAATCAAACAGCTGTTAAAAGATAAAAATGCAGTATTAATAGCGCATTACTATACTGATCCAGAGATCCAAGCATTAGCTGAAGATACCGGCGGATTTGTTGGTGATTCATTAGAAATGGCTAAATTTGGTAATCGTCATGATGCAAAAACATTAGTGATTGCTGGTGTTCGTTTTATGGGCGAATCTGCAAAGATCTTAACGCCTGAAAAAACGATTTTAATGCCAACATTAGAAGCAGAATGTTCACTTGATTTAGGTTGCCCCGCAGACAAATTTACAGAGTTTTGTGATGCTCACCCTGATCATACTGTTGTTGTCTATGCAAATACCTCAGCAGCAGTTAAAGCACGTGCTGATTGGGTTGTAACTTCTAGTATTGCATTGGAAATTGTAGAGCACCTAGATGATGATGATAAAAAAATCATCTGGGGACCAGATCGTCACCTAGGTTCATATATTGCGAATAAAACTGGCGCAGACATGCTGTTGTGGCAAGGTGAATGTATTGTTCACGATGAGTTTTCAGCAAAAGCATTAAAAGATGCAAAAGCACTTCACCCTGATGCAGCCGTATTAGTGCACCCAGAGTCACCAGCAAGTGTGGTTGAATTAGCAGACGCTGTAGGCTCTACAAGTCAGCTAATAAAATCAGCAAAAGAGTTGCCACAGCAAAAAATGATTGTAGCGACAGATAAAGGCATCTTCTTTAAAATGCAGCAAATGGTTCCAGAAAAAGAACTGTTAGAGGCTCCAACAGCCGGTGCAGGTGCAACATGTCGTAGTTGTGCTCACTGTCCGTGGATGGCGATGAATGGCCTTGTAGCGATAGAGAAAGCGTTGAGTGAAGGTGGCGCAGAGCATGAAATCTTTGTTGATGAAGAGATCCGTATAAAATCTTTAATTCCATTAAATCGCATGTTAGATTTTGCTGAGCAATTAAATGCGAATAAGTAAATAACAAGCAGTAATACCAACCCTAACCACTATTTGGGTTGGTATTATAATTACTTTTGGCTGTACATGACTGATATTTCTCAATCACATACCTATTTCGACCATTAGCTTTCGCTTGATAGAGTGCTTGATCTGCAATAAGTAATATCTCTTTTTGACAGTGTAATGGCTGCTGTTGGCAACTTACCATCCCTAACGAAATAGTTAACCAATTAACCTCTGTTTCTGTATATTTATGAGGGATTGCAAGTCGATTGATACTTTCAATAAGTAAACTAGCTTCTTTCTCACTATCAATTGGTTGAGATGAAGAAAGAACAATATAGAACTCCTCTCCTCCAAAGCGAGCGACAAATTTATCACACTCAGTTGCTGATTCTTTTAGTGCTTGAGCTACCATCTGAAGAGCAATATCTCCTTCTAAGTGACCGTAATTATCATTAAATGGCTTAAAATAGTCGATATCAATTAAAGCAACGCTGATATAGTTTTTATGATGATCATTTGATACTTCATCCCAGTGTATCTGTAATTTTCGACGATTGGCTACTTTTGTTAAGGTGTCATGGTAAGACATCCATTCGAGTTCTTTTTTTTGTGTATCTAATTCAATAAAAACTTGATTAATGTGGTGGGCAAAATCTCGTATTTCTTGTGATATAAAGCGATCTGCTAAGGCTGTAGGAGGAATATCTCCTTTACTTAAATACTCTAATGTAAGTCGAGCTTTTTTAAATGGCTTAAGGATCAAATGAGCAAGGTATAGATTGGCAATAAACATAAAGCTAGCAAAGGATAAAATAGCGCTAAGCTCCCCAAAACTAATAAATCTAGGTATTTTTATAGTGTGATTTATCATAAAGTAAGTAATTGATTTATTATCAGAATCCAGTTTTTTAATTATAGAAATATTGTTTTTGGATGGTAACTCTTGAATCTTAGATTTTTCTTTTATTAGGATGGTGACATCAATACCTGTTGCTAACTTCAGGGTATGCGTGAATTTTTTGTTGATAGGTTTAAGCATCATCATATAACCTTTATCACAAATCTTCCCGTGGCTATTACAAACTCTCGATGTTGCCATAAGAACAGGATTATCATTTATGACTAAAAATTTAGTGTTAGTGGTGATTTTATCTTTAGGTGATTGTAATGTGTTAGCAAGTAAAGACCCAAACTTATAGCGGATCTCATCATATGAAAGTTCTTGATCCAAAAATGGGTCATAATGTCGTCCCCAGATAAGGTTAACATTACTGTCAAAGATAAAAATTCCGTTTAGTTTTAATGAAGAAAAAGCATGATCATTTATGCTGTCATCAATAAATTCTTGGTTAGGCTTATCAATGTAATCAGAAAGGTCATTCCATGAGGCATAATCTTCTAAGGAGTTTGTTAAATCACGCTCGGTTAAGTTAAGAACGGTTTTTATACGATTAACTTCTTCTGACTGCTGTTGTTTTGCCACCTCTAGTGCTTTATCGTAGTTCCAAAAATAATGAATACAGAGATAACTTATGACAAACATAAGAGATATTGTCAGTGAGACTAATATGGTGAGCTGCTTTAGGGACCGATGAGATAGCTGCATCTTAAATTCATACTCTATTCTTTGGAATGAAAGTCAAACACCAATATGAGTTAAGTAACTCTTCAGGTGCTAAGGATAACCGACAGATTTGATATAGATAGAGATAGGTTACTACTTAAATTTTAGTACAATTTAGGTAGATAATCACACGGAAAAATAATTATAAGTAATTGACACCTCTTTAAGTATGGAGATAATTTATGCTATTGCTTAGTTTCTTTACATTTGCTTTTTTGATGTAAAATCATGTGATTATTTAGAGGGGCTTTAGTGGCGTCTAAATTATTAAATACACAATCACGTTATTGCCTTTCTCTTAATTCTCTACATTTAGCCTTTATTTATCTATCAAGCTTATCCATAACAGCGTAGGATCAGGCTAACTTTAGATAAAAATCAGGCTGCACTATAAGTGCATTAAGATAAAATCATGAAACTAACAGAGAAACCACTACTAAATAATGCCTTGCTTATTTCTATTTGCACACCGCAATTCAAAGGTGATGAAGCAAAAGAGTCCCTTGCAGAGCTGGGGCGATTAGTCACAACTTTAGGCTTCAAAGTTGTTGGTACGCAGTCACAGAAACAAAGTTCCACTCAAAAAGTAAATGTATTGGGCGCCGGAAAGTTGGCTGAAATCGCTCACATTACAGGTAATCAAGGTGAGGACAGTGACTCAGACACTGAAGATTTCTTTGATGAAACAGACTTTGATGATATCCCATCAGAAAACCTTCCATTTGGTAGTGCTGATGTGGTGGTTTTTGATTGTGATTTAAGTCCTTCACAACTGCGTAATGTAGAAAACCAATTAGGTGTGAGAGTTTATGATCGCACCGGGATTATCATTGAGATTTTTAGTCGTCATGCTCGTACACGTACGGCACGATTACAAGTTGAAATGGCTCGTCTTAATTATGTCGCGCCGCGATTAAGAGAATCAACCGTTGGTGATAATGAACGCCAAATGGGTAAAGGTGCGGGTGAAACAGATTTAGAACTGGATCGCCGTAAAGTGCGTGATCAATTAGCAGAATTAAGACGTGAGTTAGAAAGCGTTCAAGATGAGTTAAAAGGTCGCCGTAAACAACGTTCAGAGCTTTTCTGTGTTGCTTTAGTTGGTTATACCAATGCGGGCAAATCATCAATGATGCGAGCATTAACAGGCAGTGAAGTTCTTGTCGAAGATAAACTGTTCGCAACGCTTGATACTACGGTACGTGCATTATACCCAGTGACCCAGCCTCGAATTTTAGTATCAGATACCGTAGGCTTTATTAAAAAACTACCTCATGATCTAGTTGCTTCATTCCATTCTACGTTAGCAGAAGCGCATGATGCCTCACTACTGCTATATGTAGTTGATGCTTCAGACGCAACGTTTAGAGCACAACTTGACGTGGTGCATGAAGTGCTTGGAGAAGTCGGTGTTGATGGGATTGATAAACTATTAGTTTTAAACAAATCTGATCAACTGACTCCTGAAGAGCAAGAAGCATTGATGGAAGAATTTCCAGATGCGATGATGACATCTACTCGAGATCCGCTTGATGTAGCAAAATTGCATAAATACATTGTGAATGCTTCTGAGCAAGGAATGATTGAAGAAGAGATCATCGTTCCTTATACAGCTAAAGGTATTATGGGTGAAATCCGCTCAAGCATGAGTGTTGTCACTGAAGAATATGAATATGATCATGTTAAATTAACAGTTCGTTCAAGTGCTATTGATTTAGCAAGGCTAAAGAAGTTAATGTCTAAGTAATTTGTTATTAATTATTTAAAGTAAAAGCCAAGGTATGAAAATATCTTGGCTTTTTTTAGTTCTTATACTTTGTATATTAATTTATTCTATTGTTTTATATTTTAATAAACAATATTTATGCACCAAAGCCTTTTATTATTCTATGACACCTGGTTTTTTATAAATATATTTATTTATAGCGTTTTCATAAGATAGTTTCTATTTACTGATGTAATTCAGTAAAATTACCGTATTTCTCATCATCTGATTAGTGAATAATTCTCCCAATTCGAAGCCAGTCATGGCAAACAATAATTAATACTAAATCAGTGAGCATTATGAAAAAGACAATTTTAGCAGTACTTATCGCATCAACAGCAACGACTGCGATTGCAGGTGATATTTACTCAAATGACACAACGAAAGTATCATTTGGTGGTGAAGTTGACGCATATTTATCAACAATGGATACGCCATCTCAACAACAAGATGCGGATGTGAATGTTTGGGCAAAAGTTCAAATGGACGCAGAGCAAAAAATAAATGATACCCTAACTGGTTTTGCATCATTTGAAATTCAATCAGGCTCTTGGTACGACGGAACAAATGCTAACGCGACTTTTGATGATGTATTAGTTGGTGTTAAAACTGACGTTTGGGGTGTTGCTGTTGGTGAAGTTGGTGATTTAGCAGAATCAGCGGATGCGATTCAAAAAGACGATATCACTAACGAAGGCATGTACATGGGCTCAGTAGGTGGTAACCACCGCGAGAGTGCTGGTAAAGGCGCAGTAGCGAAAGTAAAAGTTGGCCCAATGGTATTTGTTGCTGATGTAAACACAGTAACTGATTCAGAAATTGGTAACACATACGGTGTGTCTGCTGATTTCCAACATGAAATGTTCTCTGTAGGTGCGACTTACATTTCTGGTGAAGCAACTGCACAAGATGATTATGAGTTATACGGTGTATCGGCATCTGCAGAAATCAATGGCCTATATGTAGCAGCAACATACGCTGAGTTTGAAAATACAAGTAGCTATGGTTTCTATCGTTCAGCTGAAGTAAAAGATAATGTAATAGATAGTGGTGAATTGACTTCAGGTAACACAATTGGCCTTGCTGCTTCTTACCAATTAAATGAGACGCGCATTTACACAACTTATGCAATTGCATCTCTTGATGACACAGTAACTCAAAAATACGGCGATACAACGAACTGGGTTATCGGCGCAGATTACGCAGTAGCAAGTAACATTAGTACTTTTGTTGAATACCAGCAAGCAGAAGCGGATTGGGAAGCAGATGATGCATCTACCGTTGTTGCGGGTGTTTACTACAGCTTCTAAGTTGAAGGTCTAATTTAACCAAATAGCAATAATCCACTGCACCTTGGTTTAAATGCCACACTTATTTATTGAGTGTGGCATTTTTTTATTAGTAAGATTATTTTTGGTATTGATCTTGAGTAAGGTAATATCACCGAAGAAGTAAATATATTGAGAGTATGAAGATGTTTGAGATCAGAAACGTAAATTATACTGGTGAGAATGAACAAGCGATTCGCGAAGTACGTGATTCCGTGTTTATTCAAGAGCAAAACATAGATCCTGACATTGAGTTTGACGGGCTAGACGAATCAGCAGTACACGCAATTGTTTATAGTAATGCTCAGCCAGTTGGTACAGGCCGTATTTTAGACGATGGACATATTGGTCGTATTGCTATTTTGAAAGCATTTCGAGGACAGGGTCTAGGAGCTAAAATTGTTTTATCATTGATTGATGAAGCAATAAATAAAGGCTATCCACGAGTCTATTTAGGATCTCAAAAGCACGCAATAGATTTTTATACTAAATTGGGTTTTGAACCATTTGGTGATGAATTTATGGAAGCAGGGATCCCGCATTTATCAATGGAAAAGCTGCTCAATAAATAATTGAGATACAGCTAAAGTGTATATAAATAGAGTGCGTTTTATTCTGCACTCTATCTTCTTTTGTGACTGAATAGCTGCCGTTATAAAGAGCAAGAACTTAAAAAGAAATCAGTATTTTCCCATTATTATTTACTGTTCTGTTTTGTATTTCTTCAATCGCAGAGTGGAGTAATGCGATAGGTACTATTTTATCTATTTTTGTTTCTGCAATCCCTTTATGAACTAATTTCATTACCTCATTCAGTTTGTGTTGAATATCCTTTTTTGAGGCAGAATGAATCCATTGTCTTAAGTGAAAATATGAGAATGTAACATCGGGTCTTTCTTGCCAAAAACTAGCAGGGATAGGCACACCAGATAGCAGCCCATAGTTAATAAACTGTCCATTTATCTTTAATAACATTGCTTGTTCTAACGCTTTATCCCCTCCAATACAATCCAGAATAGCATCAACGCCACCGTGTTCTTTGAGAGAGTGAAACTGCTGATAACTCGTACTGTTTTGAGTATTTATAATGGCGCTTAGTTGGCAATTCTCAAAGAGAGCTTCAGTATTATCACGACGAACTAAGGCAATAGGTACAACTCCCAAATGATTCAGCATGCGTATTATCATTAGGCCAATAGCTGAAGTTGCTCCATTGATAATTAAAGACATTCCATTTGTGATCTTTAATTGCTCAGTCAACATTAACCAAGCTGTCATCGGATTAATGTAAGACGTTGCAGCTTGCTCATCACTAAGATAGTCAGGAATTGAGAAGCACCATTTCTCATCAATATTTCGATAGGTTTGCCATGAACCAGCACTTCCAATGGGTAAGACACGATCCCCAATAGAAAATGACGACTTAGTATCATAACAACTATTGATTATACCCATACCTTCAAAGCCCGGAATAAAAGGCAATTGAATACGGGAGCGATATGCGCCAGAAATAGTAATAAGATCAGAGGGGTTAATAGAGCTATATTTCATTTTTAATTGAAGTTGATGAGGGGCAAGGGGAGCAGGAGAACTGTTTTCTAATTGAATGGACTCTAGTGGTAGGCCAAATTTGTTTACAATCGCTCTCATCAAGTATTACCTGCATACATTCTTAAAATAGAAATCAGTATGTAATATATCAATAGCGATAAATAAATACAAAAAAGGCGCAGTGTAATTAAACACTGCGCCTTTCATAAATTGGTTGATTACTTAGTAATCGCTGTCGCTTGGTTCGATAAAGAACTCACCATCAACAGTTTCTGTTATTTCTAGGATTTTTACAATTTCGCCATTAATGGTGATATTTGCTAGGCGAACAGGATCTTCATCATACGGGTGAAAAGGTGCCATTTGTAGCTCGATACGGTACTCTTCATCATCAGCACCTTGGAACCAGCCTTCACCAAATTCTAGCTCTATCTCGTCACCTTCTTCAGGGCAAGTATGATAAGCCGAAACAAGTAGGGCACCTTCAAAATTAAGGGTCATCGTATCACCCCATTCTACAACGTATTGAGCATCTTCCATTGTTTATTACCTTTAGCGATTGTGGTGCGCATTGTAACGCGCACCCTTCGTAAATCCTACTGCTTATTCACCAGCAACCATTGGGCGGTGTTGGCGCATACTTGCTAATAACATATAAATAGCAGTTGCTAATAAAATAGCAAATAAGTAACTCATCAAACCTTCAGCCGTATTCATTAAGGTATTTGCAAGTACTGGACCGCATACTGAGCCAATGCTGTAGCTAAATAGCATTACTTGTGTTGCTGATACGATATAAGATTCATCTAGCGTATCGCACCCTAAAGAAATCGCGATAGGGTAAATAGCAAACGCAGACATACCAAGCAGAACCAGTGCCGTAGCAAGAACTGCAGTACTGTCACTCAATGTTGTTAAACCTATCGAGAAAACCCCTAAAATACAAAATAGAGCCATTAACAGTGTTTTTCCTAAGTGCTTAGATAAGTAAGACACAAGAGGTTGAACCGCCATTCCACCAAGAACGATTAGTGCCATTAAACTGCCAATCTGAGCCATGTTAATATTTCTGTGTTTTAATTCTAAAGGCATTAAGCCATAGACAGCACCAAGCAATAAACCAGAAACCACACAGCCCATGATTGATGCTTTGTTTAGTTTTAGGATTTGTTTCAGATTTAACACATTGTGATGCTGTACTTGTGGTTGTGCACCTTTGCCAAACAATAAACAAGCAATAGCCATCATGATTAAACCAATGATCATGTAGTAAGGCAGTAAACCTTCAATACCGATAAAGCCGATACCAAGTTGACCTAATGATGAACCACCATAAAGCGCACCCATGTATAAACCAAGACGTTTTGGACGGCTTTCTGCATCACCAATTAATAGCCAAGATTCAACTACAACAAATACGCCTGCAACCGCAATACCAGCAACAAAACGAGCAGTCATCCATACCCATTCAACAGGCATAGCAGGAAGGACCACAATTGTGGCTGCAAGTAATGCTAAAAATAATACAAAAGCGTTCTTATGCCCAAGACGAGCAACAAACGGTTCAATAAGGCCTGCACCAACAAGAAGGCCAGCATAAAATGCACTGGCTAACCAACTGGCGTATTTCGCCTCAATCCCATACTGGCTTAGCATCAATGGAATAAGGCTCATTAAATAGCCAGATGCGACAGCAAATAAAGAAAGTGCAATCACAGGGATAAGTAGAGCAGGTTGTGATTGAGTTGATGTTGTTGTGTTCACCGCAGTGCCTCAAAAAAGTAATAGTAGGAAGTAGATTTTCCGCGACTATGAGGCTAAAAGAGAGAGCAAGTAAAACAAGCAATTTTTCTTGTGAAGATGAATATTGTTTATGGAAAAAATGACTATAAGAAAGGCGATTTATATAAAATAATAAAGAGGGGCGCGGTGAGGAATGGTGAGTATCTTGAGGTACATACTCACCATTTTTTTAGTGATGACGTCGTTTTTCAAGTTGATTATTTACTAACAAAGCAAGAAGGATTAACCCTCCTCCAATACTTAAACGTAAAATATCAGCATCACGGTTCCAAATAAGTAAGTTCACTAATATACCAGCAGGAATAAGTAAATTATTCATCACGGCTAAAACACCAACGTTGACCAATGTTGCCCCTTTATTCCACATAAAGTAACCAAGGCCAGAAGCAATAGTGCCTAAATAAACCAGAACGCCCCATTGTGTGGTTGTCGTTGGTAGTTTTTCGCTGTTGCCAAAAATAGCGTAGCAGACAGTCGCGACAATTAATGCGCCAATAAAGAAGAAGCCAAAAACATTCTTTTGTTCAATTGTTTGATCTTTCATTAAGCGTTTATAGCAAACTTGACCAGTCGCAAAGCATAAATTAGCCCCTTGAACCATAGCAAACCCAAGCAGGAAATTAGAATCAAGACCGTTATAGCGAATGGTGATAGCCCCTAAAGTTGCGATCACGGCACTAATCATAAAGTTAAGATGGAATTTACCTTCAAAGGCATCATTTAACAAAGTGATATAAATTGGTGTCATAACCGTGAACAGTAAGACTTCAGGAACGGTTAGGTATAGGAATGACTGGTAATAAAAAACGTACATTAAACCAAGTTGAATAGCACCAATCAGCATAAGCTTGATGGCAATAGGTGCGGATACTTGTTTAGGACGTAAAAATGGAATAAAAATCAAAGTGGCTAAGCCAATACGCATCAGTACAGAGAACCAAGCATCAACTTGTCCTGCGAGGTAAACCCCAATCAAACTGAAGGAGAAGGCCCAAAGAAGGGTAATTGAGAGTAAATATGACATGAGTAATCCATTAATAAAACCAGTGGTAGCATTCTAAATGAGATTTACTATCAGTAAAGGGAAAGATAAGAAAATAAGAGTGTAATAGCTTTATCTATATTTATAGCTCTCTATATCGAAATGAGATGCCTTACTCAACACGCGATGTCAGCGGTGCTTAGTTTGTTTTGATGAAGCAAAACATAGGCTAAATATTGAAAGTCGATATCTTGATAGCGTAATCGTAAGCACTCTGTAACTCGAAGCCCAGAACCATACATTAACTGTACTTGTAATAAAAAATCAGGGGAGACTTGTGACAATAATTGAGATATCTCATTGCGAGTTAGTACCGTTGGCAACTTTCTATCTTTATTCGATTTTTTAAAGCGAATATCAATGTCGATTGGTTGTTCTAAGATTTGTTTGTAAAGAAAAACCAGTGCATTGAGGGCTTGAGACTGAGTTTTTGACGCGACATTTTTATCTATAACCAAATGGCTAAGAAAAGCCTCTACAGCGTCTGAACCAAGTAACTCTGGGTGTGTTTTGTTATGAAAATAAATATATTGTTTTACCCAGTATAAGTAGGCCGATATGGTACTTTTTGCATAATGTCGAGCGCTCATAAAATTCTCAATGCTTTTGAGAAATGGAGATTTAACAGGCATCATTTTTACTTTTAATAATTAACATACAATAGACTTTAGTTTGAATTTCCTTCATAAGACGACAATATGTCGTAGATCATGAGTCATATCACTGAGGTAAATGTTTTATTGCATTGATTTACATATAGCTTTAGAACAGAATGGTATTTTTAATAAAAACACTATAGATAAATATTATAGGTGTATTATAAGACATTTTGTCGTAGATAAAGCGTTAAATTGCTACGGAGTTAGTAGTGAAATTTGGATTTTTGATAAACAAATACAAAGTTACAGGCGATGGATTTGCAATTGCTCCTCTGGAGGAAATTGATGCTACTATCGAGACATTTTACAACACGACCAGCGTCAGTCATGGTTGGATTTATGGTCCTGAACGTGAACTAACTAAAAGCCATACAGAAAAGAAAAAATTTTCTACTAGGGCTCCTATAACGTGTTCAAGCTATTATTCTATGCCGCCTACTCATCAAGTTACTACATCGTGCGATGATGTTGAGTTTTCGAGATTTCTCATCTTGGGATATGGGTTTCTAAATGGTATATACCTAAGTCCTGAGGGGAATTTGTATCTCGACCGTGTGCCTTATGAGTGCGGAAAACTTACGGGTTTAGTTTTAGTTGGAACAGACAGGCAGTTGGGCATGCAGCAAATAGCAAGTTTTTATAGAGGTGCATCACCTCAGGATAGGAAACTGGCATTTTCTATTCTGCATTGGTTTTTGCTAGGTCAAACTCACAGGTATCCTTGGGAAAAATTTGATTCTCAGTATAAAGTTCTTGATGGGGTGTTTAGGCTTTCAAAACTCAAGTCCTCAAGCCACGCAGAACGACCTGTTGTATTAGCAAAAGAGTTTGGCGTAACCCTGCCACGCTGGGCTGAGTTAATAAAACATCGAAACAGTAGACTAAGTAATATTAGAAATGAATTAGCACATGAAGCTAGGTTCGACGGAGAGCCGATTGGCTATGCTCACCCAAAAGAAAACTTCGGCGTTGAATTCTCATCATTCAACATTAAGTTGATTTGTGGTGTGTTGGGCATTAAATCGCAATACCTAAGAGAAAAACCAGACTGTATAGAATACTGCGCGTGGAACATCGCAATTTAACAAACGACTATGGTGTCAATAACTAAATGTTAGCGTGGTTTTTATCCCACATGACACCATCTCGTATCATTGAATTGAGTATGACAACCATCTTTCTAACACAGGCAATAATAGCGAGTTTTTTGGGTTTTCCTTCAGCGACGAGGCGATTGTAAGTCGACTTAAAAACGGGGTTACATTGCATTGCTGACATCATGGCCATATAGAGAACCGTCCGCACTTGCTTCCGGCCTCCTTTGATTTTTCGGTGACCTTTGTAGCGGCCACTGTCCCTATTCATAGGAGCTACTCCAACCAAAGCAGACGCTTTTTTATTACTAATACTTCCAAGCTCTGGGAGATTACTTATTAGCGATGCAGCGGCAACTTTGCCTATGCCAGGAACGCTCTGAAGGATGTCATTTTTATGCTTATATTCATCGCAAGACTCAATAAGTTTAATGATTTTTTCTTCTATTTTTTGGATTTGATTCTTAAAGGCCGTAAGGATTGGTTTAATGGTCATCGCTAGTTCTTTAGGGAGTATTTGAAGGCGATTCTTTTCCATAGTTTGCATGGATAATAATTGATTTCTACGAATGACTAAGTCGCTCATTAGCCTTATGTTTTCAGGCTTTAGAGTTGACAGTGGGGGGGCAATTCTTTCCGAGTACAAGGCAATTAATTGGGCGTCTAATTTATCTGTTTTGGCTATTTGTCCAATAGCGCCAGCAAATCGTCTTACATGAATAGGATTAGCAACAACGTATGGAAGCTTAGCTTTTGAGCAAGCAAGAACGAAGGGAACTTCAAGTCTGCCTGTTGCCTCAATAACGATACGTTCTGGCTGATGCTTTTTAATGGTTACTATGGCTTCTTTGATGCCTTTAGCGTCATTAGAAACAGAAAAGAATAGACCTATAGGTCTGATGAAAATGTCTAGTTGAGTTTTACCGGTATCAACACCGACATTGATGCTTTGAAATGTAGGATTATTCATAATAAGCTTACTCTTGTTTGCTATAATACGGGTTCGAGACCCAGTCGACTATTCGAGTGTAGGCTTGGAGTTTATACAGCGTTCGCGTTTGTTATCGGTCTCTCGATAGAGGATCCATGCATCAACCGAACTACTGTATAAATCAACTTTAGTTGCAGCTAAAGTCTGGGTCTCACTTTACCCTAATTGAGTGTTTATTATCCATACAAATGCATCAACACGATTTGCTACACTCGGCGTTGTCAGTTTGTCTTTAATTTCAGTGATTAAGGCAGTAAAATTCAGCTAAGTCTGTATCGTAGCAAACGTGTTATGCAGGCGTTAGCTTATTAAAGGAGTTTTGATATGAAATGGTGGGAAAAGACAGTTGAGTACCTATTTGTTAAAAAGTATTTGCCCATGGAAACAATGATCTCTGCATTTGATGGTAAACATGAACAAATAGGTGATGTAGTTTTACAGCATGCTAGAAGCTGGATAATGATTGAGTTCAAAGTGGACTCTGAGGCGATTAAAAGTGAGAAAAGAAAATTTTTTGATTATTATGCAGCTTGTAAAGAGCTGTCTAATTTAGATAATCATCACTTTATTATTTTCGGTGCCATAAATTTCGAGAATGATAAATTCACCTTGTGTGGAGAAACTTATTTTTTACGTAAACCGTCAGGAAATATTGAAAAACTACTTCATTCTGGATTGGATAAAGACAATTTTATTGGGTACCTTGAACGTTTTCTTTACCATAAGAATGGCGGTTCAAATGGTGGTGGTGGTGGTGGTGGCTTAACAGCAAATGATTACGCTTTAGTCGCGGGTATTAGTAGTGATGGTCAAATTGTCCAATGTAAAACTCTGCATGAATTTGGATTAGAAAATGGAATGAAAATTGAGCAGCAGCATATAATGTCGAGAGGGTACTCTATCAATAAGGACTTAGACGGTCCGTCATTCTCATAAGCTAACAAACAATTTAAGAGTGATTCGCCACGCTTGGCACTTTTGCTTTGGTTAAGTTTTGTGATTAAGGTGTTCAATTTTAGTCAGGTGAAAGGCTCACACCTTAATTGGGCGTTATGTGATTAGGATAAAAATGAGTATTCCGAAAAAATTATACAAATATGAGAGTGTCACCACTCAAGCTTTAGCTAATCTCAAAAATGGTCAAATATATTTTTCGCTTCCAAGCCAATTTAATGATCCATTTGATTGCTCACTTCCAATTAGCCTAGATCTCAACGTCAAATCGTTAGCAAGGTTTCAGCAGAGTTTCCTTAGTCGTGGAAATCTACCTGAACTTAGCGTCAAGCAGCTTAATGGAATGAGTGACAGCGCTTTGTCTGAAATGCTGAATAGAGCAATGTATGAAATTTTAGGCACTACATTAAAAGGTAAGGGGATCTCTTGTTTCTCAAGTGATTTAGACAATCTTCTGATGTGGTCTCACTATGGAGCAAAGCATACTGGTTTTTGTTTAGAATTTGATACTTCGCTTGAGCCGTTTAGCAAAGCTAGAAAAGTCAAATACGTTGATGATTTCCCGAAGTTAGACGCAGAGGTTATGGTTGTTGATTGCAACTATGAGCCGGTTATCGAATTGCTTCATACCAAGTCGACAGCTTGGCGCTATGAAAATGAATGGCGCTGTATACATGCAGAAGCTCCATTGGCATATACGTACGAGCAAACATCCTTAACTGGGGTTTACTTTGGTTCTGAAACTGATGAGACATCCATTGAAATTATTTGTCTTATTTTACAAGGGCAGAATCCGAATGTTCGATTTTGGAAAGGGAAGAAATGTGAAGACAAATTTGACTTGGAGTTTGAGGAGTTTTTCTATACCTCGCATATTAAAGCAAAAGAGTTGGGTGCCATCTAATCACATAACAAATAAGGATTAAGCGCTGCGCAGCCAGCGTTAAATCCCGGGTGTTGAACAAGCCCGTAGCCACTTCTTTATAGTAAATTGTGCGATCTAGTTTGGTGGGCGTATCGCCTTGAGTGTTTTTTCAAGGCGAACGAAGCCAAGATAAGATTACGATAGTAATCGTATCAATGGGTTAGCTGTTTTTTATCGTCTTTTTTGTTATATCTCCTCTAGGTTAACTTCAGCCATTATCCTTATTATGTTTGCCTTTCGGCTATCTCGGTCGCGTTATTCCCACGCACTCCATGTCATGCTGACAGTGTGGGCAGGTTCGTATTGCTTTGGTGCGGATAGTCATAGTAGTTGGCGGAGTTTGATAAAAAATGCCAAGCATGAGTAGTTGGATACGAACTCGCAGGGCTCTCGCTTGGCCACGTAAAAAACCGTAGTCACGTACTCGTTGTAAGCCTTTAGGCAGTACATGCTGCAAGATGAGGAGCAAGAATTCAAGGATGGGTAAGGTACGTGTCTTTATTGTATTGGTTTTACTTTCCTTGTAACGGAAAGTGACACTATGGTCATCACTGTGGATGATGTCGTTGTCTGGTAGTACGCCTCGGTACAGGTAGCGTGACAGGTACTCCAACGCAGGCTCACCATAGCCTACGCCTTGACAGTCAACGATCCATTGTTTCGGTATAGATTTAGGTAACCACAGTTGAGGGTGTTGATTGATGGCCTCAAGTAATCGCGCTCGCCAGACCTTGGCAAGAGCGAACTCGTTAAATAAGTACCTTTTGTTGCCTTTGTGCCATACTTGTTTGGATGAGTCATACCTTCCGCTTGCGGAGATAACGTGTATGTGTGGATGCAGATCTCTTTTTCTGCTGTGGGTATGCAGTACGGCGGTAAAACCCAGTTCCCCTTTTTGCTCTTTTTGAGCAAAGCTTTTTAGCACGCTGGCAACAACCGAGAACATCACTTGATACAGCGCTTTGGGCTGTTTTTTAGCGAGTATTCTCAGTTGATATGGCAAGGTAAAGGTGGTCATAAAGTAGTGTGTAGGCAGAAGCTTTTGTTTTTGGCGTAGAAGCCAATCACAAGTGGTGCGGTGTTGGCATTGTGGGCAATGTCGATGTCCACAGGATAAGGGCAGTCGGTCATCGTGATGGCAGTTCGAGCAAAACCATTGCGAGCGGCCTTGCTGCTCGGTTTTACACCTAAGCATGGCGGACATCGCCTTGCGAATGTCGTGGCTGACTTGAGTGTTCACTTTTGGTGATAGGAGGTGGCGCTCAAGCTCATCTTTATGAACGCGTAACAATTCAATGAAAGTACTCATGCTTCCTCCCAGATTAAGGTTAACGTGTCTGCAAGTTGGTTTATGGCCTAGTGCGGCGTCACGCTGTTTGAGTGGTGTCATTTGAGTGTAACGGGCAGTGGTGTTCAGACTGGCATGGCCGAGCAAGGTTTGCAGCGACCGAAGGTCGAGCCCTTGTTCCAAAAGGTGCGTTGCAAAGCAGTGTCTAAGTGAGTGGGGAGAGAGTATTTTTTGGATGCCACAGTCTTTGAGCACCGACTTCATGGCCTTTTGAATACCGCCTCGGTCCATAGGTTTATCAATGCTTACTCCCAACCCTGGGAAGACTAATTTAGGATGTTTATGAGAGACCCAATGAGTTCGAAGCGCATGAAGGGTTCGCTTGGGCAAGGGAACCAATCGGTCTTTACCCCCCTTACCATCTCGAACGTGTACTTGCATGGTGTGGGCGTCAATATCGTGGATAGTTAAGTTAAGCCCTTCGCTCAAGCGAAGTCCCATCGTATATAAGGTCAGAAAGAAGGTTTGATAGCGGCGTTGTCGAGTCCTGCTAATGAGTAGAGCCACTTGTTGTGGCGTCATGATATCGGGCAGTTTTTGGGATTGAGGGGGCTTAACGATATCAAGCCATACCCACTGTTTATTTAAAGTGTAGCGATAGAAAAACTGTAAGCCATTGCGGTCGAGTTTAACGGTGCTCCACGAGTGAGTGCTAATCAAATTGGCGAAGAAGCTTTTTAAATCAGCCGTACTTAATGTATCGGGACAACGGTCAAAGAACTCGGTAATCCGACGTACAGCACGAGAATAGGCATCGATGGTAGCAGGTCGTTTACCTTGAAGAGTTAAGTTGGTAAGGTGTAATTCATAAAAGTGATGATATCGCTCTAGTTCAGTTGGGCTCATGGTGTTCACTCCTGTTATCCGCCATCAAAATGATGGAGGTACAGAAAGTATGGACGATGCAGGCTTCACTCTGCCGCGAAGCGGTTTCGTTCAACAAGGCATTTAAGAGTGATTCGCAACGTTTGGCGGTTTCACTCCGATTTGAATTTAGTGTTTACGGTGCAATGGTTTAGTTTGGTGTTATAGCGTTGTCGCACCTTAATTGGGCGTTAAGTTACTAAGGAGGTATCTCAAAATGGAAGTGAACTGTTCAAAATGTGGGCGGAAGATCGAATCTGAGAATATTAATGTTTCGCTGGATACAGCTTACTGTCAAAACTGTGAAAATCTAACTTCGCTTGCGTCGATATTAGAGGCAGCATCTGACAGTAAGTTCGATAGTACTCAAAAGGTTAATGGCGTACATATTTCTGGCAATGACTATGATTGGTCTATTGAACTTTCAAATCGAAGTTGGGCGGCACTTTTTTTAGTTCCGTTTACTGTGGTGTGGGTAAGTATTGCTCTTTCTGGAATATATGGAACCCAGTTAATGAATGGAGAGTTCGATTTTAAACAATCTCTCTTCGGGTTGCCATTTCTAATAGGCAGTATTGTATTAATTAGCATTACTCTAATGAGTGTTTTGGGTCGTACCTATGTTTCAAATGAAAATGGTAAAGGCCTCATTTTTATAGGGGTGGGTTCTATAGGTTGGTACAGAAGGTTTGAATGGCAAAATATTGCTAGAGTAAGGGAAGTAGGGCTAGGACAGCGTAGACATATTTCATTAGAAGGAAAGCAACGAATAAACTTGGGTTGGGGGCTAAGCACGGAAAAGCTATATTTTATGTCTAGCTTTCTAAAAACGAAGTTGAAAACGTAACTTAACAAATAAGGATTAAGCGCTGCGCAGCCAGCGTTAAATCCCGGGTGTTGAACAAGCCCGTAGCCACTTCTTTATAGTAAATTGTGCGATCTAGTTTGGTGGGCGTATCGCCTTGAGTGTTTTTTCAAGGCGAACGAAGCCAAGATAAGATTACGATAGTAATCGTATCAATGGGTTAGCTGTTTTTTATCGTCTTTTTTGTTATATCTCCTCTAGGTTAACTTCAGCCATTATCCTTATTATGTTTGCCTTTCGGCTATCTCGGTCGCGTTATTCCCACGCACTCCATGTCATGCTGACAGTGTGGGCAGGTTCGTATTGCTTTGGTGCGGATAGTCATAGTAGTTGGCGGAGTTTGATAAAAAATGCCAAGCATGAGTAGTTGGATACGAACTCGCAGGGCTCTCGCTTGGCCACGTAAAAAACCGTAGTCACGTACTCGTTGTAAGCCTTTAGGCAGTACATGCTGCAAGATGAGCAACAAGAACTCAAGGGTGGGTAAGGTACGTGTCTTTATTGTATTGGTTTTACTTTCCTTGTAACGGAAAGTGACACTATGGTCATCACTGTGGATGATGTCGTTGTCTGGTAGTACGCCTCGGTACAGGTAGCGTGACAGGTACTCCAACGCAGGCTCACCATAGCCTACGCCTTGACAGTCAACGATCCATTGTTTCGGTATAGATTTAGGTAACCACAGTTGAGGGTGTTGATTGATGGCCTCAAGTAATCGCGCTCGCCAGACCTTGGCAAGAGCGAACTCGTTAAATAAGTACCTTTTGTTGCCTTTGTGCCATACTTGTTTGGATGAGTCATACCTTCCGCTTGCGGAGATAACGTGTATGTGTGGATGCAGATCTCTTTTTCTGCTGTGGGTATGCAGTACGGCGGTAAAACCCAGTTCCCCTTTTTGCTCTTTTTGAGCAAAGCTTTTTAGCACGCTGGCAACAACCGAGAACATCACTTGATACAGCGCTTTGGGCTGTTTTTTAGCGAGTATTCTCAGTTGATATGGCAAGGTGAATGTGGTCATAAAGTAGTGTGTAGGCAGAAGCTTTTGTTTTTGGCGTAGAAGCCAATCACAAGTGGTGCGGTGTTGGCATTGTGGGCAATGTCGATGCCCACAGGATAAGGGCAGTCGGTCATCGTGATGGCAGTTCGAGCAAAACCATTGCGAGCGGCCTTGCTGCTCGGTTTTACACCTAAGCATGGCGGACATCGCCTTGCGAATGTCGTGGCTGACTTGAGTGTTCACTTTTGGTGATAGGAGGTGGCGCTCAAGCTCATCTTTATGAGCGCGTAACAATTCAATGAAAGTACTCATGCTTCCTCCCAGATTAAGGTTAACGTGTCTGCAAGTTGGTTTATGGCTAGTGCGGCGTCATGCTGTTTGAGTGGTGTCATTTGAGTGTAACGGGCAGTGGTGTTCAGACTGGCATGGCCGAGCAAGGTTTGCAGCGACCGAAGGTCGAGCCCTTGTTCCAAAAGGTGCGTTGCAAAGCAGTGTCTAAGTGAGTGGGGAGAGAGTATTTTTTGGATGCCACAGTCTTTGAGCACCAACTTCATGGCCTTTTGAATACCGCCTCGGTCCATAGGTTTATCAATGCTTACTCCCAACCCTGGGAAGACTAATTTAGGATGTTTATGAGAGACCCAATGAGTTCGAAGCGCATGAAGGGTTCGCTTGGGCAAGGGAACCAATCGGTCTTTACCCCCTTACCATCTCGAACGTGTACTTGCATGGTGTGGGCGTCAATATCGTGGATAGTTAAGTTAAGCCCTTCGCTCAAGCGAAGTCCCATCGTATATAAGGTCAGAAAGAAGGTTTGATAGCGGCGTTGTCGAGTCCTGTTAATGAGTAGAGCCACTTGTTGTGGTGTCATGATATCGGGCAGTTTTTGGGATTGAGGAGGCTTAACGATATCAAGCCATACCCATTGTTTATTTAAAGTGTAGCGATAGAAAAACTGTAAGCCATTGCGGTCGAGTTTAACGGTGCTCCACGAGTGAGTGCTAATCAAATTGGCGAAGAAGCTTTTTAAATCAGCCGTACTTAATGTATCGGGACAACGGTCAAAGAACTCGGTAATCCGACGTACAGCACGAGAATAGGCATCGATGGTAGCAGGTCGTTTACCTTGAAGAGTTAAGTTGGTAAGGTGTAATTCATAAAAGTGATGATATCGCTCTAGTTCAGTTGGGCTCATGGTGTTCACTCCTGTTATCCGCCATCAAAATGATGGAGGTACAGAAAGTATGGACGATGCAGGCTTCACTCTGCCGCGAAGCGGCTTCGTTCAACAAGGCATTTAAGACAGATTCGCAACACTCGGCGTTTTCAATTCAAGTTGAGTTTTGTGATTACGGTGTAATGGTTTAGTAAAGTGGTAGTGTTGCTCACTACTTAATGCGGCGTTAGCATGCAGGAGTAATATGAAGAAAATTCTCATCATTGGTAATTCTGGTTCAGGTAAGAGTTGGTTGTCGAAACAGTTATCCCGAAAACTTCAGTTGCAAGAAGTTCCTAGATCCCAAGAATAACCGACACACTTTGGTATAGATTAGAGAGTCAGTTGCCTATAAGCTTCAAGCTCTCACACAATCAACTAAGGTAACCACATGGGACACCAATATAAGCAACTGACACTAAGTGAAAGATACCAGATTGAAGCTTGGAATACACATAGTATTTCTGCTCGGGAAATAGGACAAAAATTAAAACGGAGCAATGGCTCCATTTCAAGGGAATTACGACGCTGTCCTGTTGGAAGTTATTCTGCCGAGCAAGCGCATAAACATGCTTTTCAAAAAAGAACACTTTCAATTAAGCACACAAAGTGTGGCCAAAAGAATAAGAAAATAATTCAAATATACCTACAACTTGGTTGGAGCCCAGAGCAAATATCTGGACGAATGCATAAAGAAAAAATAGAAAATACAATATGTTGCAGTACTATTTACAATGTAGTTAAAAGAGAGCATTGGCAAAGAATGCTTGCTCGAAAAGGTAAAAAATACAAACAGCGTAAAGGTGTAGAAGCTGGAGCAAGACTAATTCCCAACCGTGCTGATATCTCTCTCCGGCCTGCTATTGTTGACGATAACTCAGAAATTGGCCACTGGGAAGGTGATACTGTTTATGGTCAAGATGGGTATTTAGTCACTATGGTAGAGCGAGTATCTAAGCTATTAGTTACTTGCAAAGTACGTAGCAAGTCTAAAAAAGCAGTCACTCGTGGGATAAATCGCATGATGAAGCCCTTTAAAGAACTTTGCAAAACAATCACATTTGATAATGGCGGAGAGTTTGCAGGTCATGCTAAGATAGCTAAGCATCTGAACTGTGAAATTTATTTTGCTAAACCTTACCATTCCTGGCAACGAGGTTTGAATGAAAATACCAATGGTTTACTAAGGCGTTTTTTCCCAAAGGGAATGGCCATTGGAGAACTTGCTGCAAAAGAGGTTAAACAGGCAGAGTTTTTGATTAATTCGAGACCTAGAAAGGCATTAAATTTTCTGAGTCCGAGTGAGTTTTTAAGCGGTAAGCGTGTGTCGGTTATTGTTACGATCTAGCAATGAGTTTGTAGCGGAAACAACATGCTAACAAAGCGTTTAAGACAGATTCCCAACGCTTGGCATTTTTCATTCCATAGTTGGGTTTTGTGTTTAAGGTGGCATGGTTAAGTTCAGTGGTAGCGTTGCTCACTACTTAACGCGGCGTTAGGCTTACAGACAATTTGTGCATATCAACATAGAGTAGTAATTGGTGAAACCTAAATTATTTATTTTAAAAATGCCATTTGAAGATGGTCCCGGAAAAATGTGGATATGTTCACATTGTGCACTTATTGAAGGTGCATTGTCAGTAAACACGCACTGGGAGAATATGGTGGAAGTTCGCCGTATAGAGTTTCCAAAACCAAGAAAAGAAGTAGTGGATATATTGGGTGAAGATAACCAATGGCTTCCTGTACTTATACTTGAAAATAATAAGACGATCACTGAACCAGTGGAAATTATTAATTATTTAGCAAATGAATTTGGTGGGGCCGCGGCACACCCATAGTTCGAGCAAAGTAAGCCTAACAAGCTGTTAAACAAGGACAAAAAACAGTTAGTTTTTGCTCCTGCGTCGCTAATTTTAACCAACTATTTTTTGCCTGTTAACAGGGCGTTAAATGCATTAAGTAAAATTACGATGTTTTAAATCAAATCTATCGAGGAGAAAATAAAAATGGCTACGAGAGATAAAAGGCAAGCATCAGGCACCTTAGAGCTTAACTACGAATGGGAAGAGTCTAGCAGTGGTCATGCTGAAGACACTTACTTTACAACATTGAGAGGTGAAGGATTAGAAGTAAAAATGGTCGAGCATGAAAGTCACCAGAACGCTTTCAAGTCTGCATCCACGACTACCAAACAATACTCTATTTCTGTTAAAGAGCTCATTGAACTCATTAAAACGCACGGCAAAGTAGTCAAGTAATGCATTTAACAAATAAGGATTAAGCGCTGCGAAGCCAGCGTTAAATCCCGGGTGTTGAACAAGCCCGTAGCCACTTCTTTATAGTAAATTGTGCGATCTAGTTTGGTGGGCGTATCGCCTTGAGTGTTTTTTCAAGGCGAACGAAGCCAAGATAAGATTACGATAGTAATCGTATCAATAGGTTAGCTGTTTTTTATTGTCTTTTTTGTTATATCTCCTCTAGATTAACTTCAGCCATTATCCTTATTATGTTTGCCTTTCGGCTATCTCGGTCGCGTTATTCCCACGCACTCCATGTCATGCTGACAGTGTGGGCAGGTTCGTATTGCTTTGGTGCGGATAGTCATAGTAGTTGGCGGAGTTTGATAAAAAATGCCAAGCATGAGTAGTTGGATACGAACTCGCAGGGCTCTCGCTTGGCCACGTAAAAAACCGTAGTCACGTACTCGTTGTAAGCCTTTAGGCAGTACATGCTGCAAGATGAGCAACAAGAACTCAAGGGTGGGTAAGGTACGTGTCTTTATTGTATTGGTTTTACTTTCCTTGTAACGGAAAGTGACACTATGGTCATCACTGTGGATGATGTCGTTGTCTGGTAGTACGCCTCGGTACAGGTAGCGTGACAGGTACTCCAACGCAGCCTCACCATAACCCACGCCTTGACAGTCGACGACCCATTGTTTCGGTATAGATTTAGGCAACCACAGTTGAGGGTGTTGATTGATGGCCTCAAGTAATCGCGCTCGCCAGACCTTGGCAAGAGCGAACTCGTTAAATAAGTACCTTTTGTTGCCTTTGTGCCATACTTGTTTAGATGAGTCATACCTTCCGCTTGCCGAGATAACGTGTATGTGCGGATGCAGGTCTCTTTTTCTGCTATGAGTATGTAGTACGGCGGTAAAACCCAGTTCTCCTTTTTGCTCTTTTTGAGCGAAGCTTTTTAGCACGCTGGCAACAACCGAGAACATCACTTGATACAGCGCTTTGGGCTGTTTTTTAGCGAGTATTCTCAGTTGATATGGCAAGGTGAATGTGGTCATAAAGTAGTGTGTAGGCAGAAGCTTTTGTTTTTGGCGTAGAACCCAATCACAAGTGGTGCGGTGTTGGCATTGTGGGCAATGTCGATGCCCACAGGATAAGGGCAGTCGGTCATCGTGATGGCAGTTCGAGCAAAACCATTGCGAGCGGCCTTGTTGCTCGGTTTTACACCTAAGCATGGCGGACATCGCCTTGCGAATGTCGTGGCTGACTTGAGTGTTCACTTTTGGTGATAGGAGGTGGCGCTCAAGCTCATCTTTATGAGCGCGTAACAATTCAATGAAAATACTCATGCTTCCTCCCAGATTAAGGTTAACGTGTCTGCAAGTTGGTTTATGGCTAGTGCGGCGTCACGCTGTTTGAGTGGTGTCATTTGAGTGTAACGGGCAGTGGTGTTCAGACTGGCATGGCCGAGCAAGGTTTGCAGCGACCGAAGGTCGAGCCCTTGCTCCAAAAGGTGCGTTGCAAAGCAGTGTCTAAGTGAGTGGGGAGAGAGTATTTTTTGGATGCCACAGTCTTTGAGCACCAACTTCATGGCCTTTTGAATACCGCCTCGGTCCATCGGCTTATCAAGGTTTGTTCCTAATCCTGGGAAGATTAATTTAGGGTGCTTATGAGAGCCCCAATGAGCTCGAAGCCCATGAAGGGTTCGCTTGGGTAAGGGTACTAATCGGTCTTTGCCGCCTTTACCATCTCGAACGTGTACTTGCATGGTGTGGGCATCTATATCATGGATCGTTAAGTTAAGGCCTTCGCTCAAGCGAAGTCCCATCGTATATAAGGTCAGAAAGAAGGTTTGATAGCGGCGTTGTCGAGTCCTGCTAATGAGTAGAGCCACTTGTTGTGGCGTCATGATATCGGGCAGTTTTTGGGATTGAGGGGGCTTAACGATATCAAGCCATACCCACTGTTTATTTAAAGTGTAGCGATAGAAAAACTGTAAGCCATTGCGGTCGAGTTTAACGGTGCTCCACGAGTGAGTGCTAATCAAATTGGCGAAGAAGCTTTTTAAATCAGCCGTACTTAATGTATCGGGACAACGGTCAAAGAACTCGGTAATCCGACGTACAGCACGAGAATAGGCATCGATGGTAGCAGGTCGTTTACCTTGAAGAGTTAAGTTGGTAAGGTGTAATTCATAAAAGTGATGATATCGCTCTAGTTCAGTTGGGCTCATGGTGTTCACTCCTGTTATCCGCCATCAAAATGATGGAGGTACAGAAAGTATGGACGATGCAGGCTTCACTCTGCCGCGAAGCGGCTTCGTTCAACAAAGCATTTAAGAGTGATTCGCAACGTTTGGCATTTTTCGCTTCGCTCAAGTATAGCCAAACGCTGCTCACACCTTAATGCGGCGTTAAATGTAAGGAGTGAAATATGGGAATGGTCATAGGATTCAGCCTATTTGTAGTAGCTATTATCTCGTTTTTAATGTGTATATTTTGTTGCTATCTAAATGTAAGAAAAGCGAATAAGTTGGGCTTCGTAGAAAAGTTCAAATCACACACTCTTCTTTATTCCATACCAGTATGGCTTGCTATCTATTACTTTCCTGTTAGCGATTATTCGGAAGCAGACAACTTTGAAAAACTCATTCTAATCTTGTCAATCAAGACTTCCGCTTTTATATTCGCTCCAGCACTAGTCGGCTTAATAGTGTTGATTACCAAGTATCTAACTCATAGATATAACATTTAATAAAGCGTTTAAGACAGATTCCCAACGCATGGCATTTTTCATACCATCGTTGAGTCTTGTGTTTACGGCGCAATGGTTTAGATTAGGCGGCAGCGTTGCTCACTACTTAATGCGGCGTTATATGCAGTATCAGGTTCAAAATAGATCGCTATGTGACCCAATTCTTGCTAGTTGTAGTTGCTCATCAAATATACGATAAATGAGAACTAAGTTTGGTTTTATATGGCAGTCGCGAAAACCACTCCAATTTCCTGTTAAAGAATGGTCTACATTTTTAGGGTCTAATGTTTCATTTCTTTGTAATTTAGAGATGATATTGCCAACTTCGATGATATCGGAGATTGGCATCTTAGTTATCTTCTTAAAATCCTTTTTAAATTGGGTTGAGTATTCTAGGTTATACATTTGTCACTTTGCCTTCAGTGAGCTCAGAAAACATCTCATCTATAGAGTTAACTTTATGTCCTTTATTTTCAACAAGTTCTTTCATCGCAGCAGCAGAAACTTCATTTGGTTGCGGAACTCGTAGATCAAATGGAATACCACCATGGTTAATGACAGCTTTAGCAAACAGTTTAATTGCTTGTGATGTGCTTAGACCAACTTCACCGCAGATGCTAGTGAAAGCAAGTTTAGTATCATGGTCTATGCGGGTACTTAGCATTTCATTTCTCATAATTACACCTTAATAAGTTACACATTGTAATACATAGTTGTACAAAGTATATATGCATATAACAAATGCATCAACACGATTTACTACACTCGGCAATCTCAGTTTGCCGGGTGTTTCTCGTTTTAAGGCGTAAATTTTAAGTATAATTGCATAGTAGTAAACGTGTTATTGCGGCGTTATATGTATTAGTGGATATTTCCGAAAAGGTTGTAAAAATAAATGGTTGTCAACGACTATATAGAAAATACGGAGTTTACAGAACTCCCTAATAATCTACTAGATATCAGTGAAGTGCCTGATGATATTGCGGGTATATGTAAATTTGTTCAAGGCAACCTTATTCACTCGTATTGGCTTGAACACTATGGTGTCGAGGTAGACCCCTCAAAAAAACTTACAGAAATGCAAACTCGGTATGCTAAAGATTTAGTCTCTTTAGCAATGTTGAAATCAGGCGAACCTTCTCATGTGTTCAAGAAACCAAGCCATAGAGTTGTAAGTATTTGTAGAGACTTTTCACTATTGGTTTGCTCTATTTTGAGGTCAAAAGGAGTTCCAGCCCGACTAAGGAGTGGATTTGCGACTTATTTAGCTCAAAACCATTTCGAAGATCACTGGGTTTGTGAGTATTGGGATAAAGGGAAGGGATGGGTAGCGGTTGATGCTCAGCTTGACGACATTCATCATCAAATCTTGAGGTTTGAATTTGACCCGTGTGATGTACCATCATCAAACTTTATAGTGGCTGGGCAGGCTTGGAAGTTATGCCGTGAAAACTTGGAGTCTGCTGACAATTTTGGTTTTCGGGATTTCAAAGGATTACCGTTTATCAAGGGTAGCCTTATTCGAGACTTGTATGCATTATCAAAATTTGAAATGCATACGTGGGATACAGGGTGGGGCATATTGCCTAAATTCATAAGCCCTATTTCTGGAGAGTATGAATTAACTTTGCTCGATGAACTTGCAGATGTTAGTTGTTCTTCGGATAGCTCCAAAGCTCTTAAGTTAGTTGAGTCGTGTAAGGAAGTAAAGCTTCCAAGCGGTTGGGATTGCTCGAAGTTTCCGACATTAAGTGAGCTATATGCTTCACTGTAGGCGCAGAATACATATAACAAATAAGGATTAAGCGCTGCGTAGCCAGCGTTAAATCCCGGGTGTAGAACAAGCCCGTAGCCACTTCTTTATAGTAAATTGTGCGATCTAGTTTGGTGGGCGTATCGCCTTGAGTGTTTTTTCAAGGCGAACGAAGCCAAGATAAGATTACGATAGTAATCGTATCAATGGGTTAGCTGTTTTTTATCGTCTTTTTTGTTATATCTCCTCTAGGTTAACTTCAGCTATTATCCTTATTATGTTTGCCTTTCGGCTATCTCGGTCGCGTTATGCATGGTGTGGAGTCATGATATCGGGCATTTTTGGGATTGAGGTGGCTTAACGATATCAAGCCATACCCATTGTTTATTTAAAGTGTAGCGATAGAAAATTGTAAGCTATTGCGGTTAAGTTTAACGATGCTCCACGAGAATAGGCCTCAATGGTGGCAGGCCGTTTACCTTGCAGAGCTAAATTGGTAAGGTGTAATTCATAAAGGTGATGATATCGCTCTAGTTCAGTTGGGCTCATGGTGTTCACTCCTATTATCAGCCATCGAAATGATGGAGGTACAGAGAGTATGGACGATACAGATTTTATTCTGCCGCGAAGCGGCTTCGTTCAACAAAGCGTTTAAGACGGATTCCCAACGTATGGCGTTTTCGACTTTCTTCAGTTTAAGTGTTTATGTCACAATGGTTTAGGTAGGGTGGTTGCGTTGCTCACTACTTAATGCGGCGTTAGCCCACTATCGCAATCTTTGAATCCAAATCACAAACGTAGTTACTTTATCGCCGTTTTTAACGAAGTATATCGGTATAATATTCGAACAAGAATAAAGATAGGATAAACGTTATGTCTAAAGGCGTTAAAGTTGGCGATATAGGTACTGACCATGATGGTTTTCCACCTACTCCTGTTACGGCAGGCTCTCCTGATGTGAAATTTGATGGTCAACCCGCTGCAAGGGTTGGAGATCCGTTAGCTCCACACGATAAACCCAAACACCTCCCTCATGGACGTACCATAGCGTCCGGTTCCATCAACCGTCAAAATAAATGGCAAACCAGCAGCCATTACTGGTGGTGCGATTAGTTGCGGAGGGGTAACGATTGGTAGTGGTACAGTGAACATCGGTGATGTATATCAGCCTGCGGAAATGTCTGCGTTATCATCTTCATTGTCTTCAACAGAATCTCAAGCTGCTATTCAAACTAAAGATCAAAATGCACATTCCTCAGCGAGTGTAACCGAAGTCGGCACTTCGAAAACCGCTCAAATACCACAAGGTTCAGGTTATTGGCCCCCGTATGATTTTACTAAAAGTGAACAACTTGATGTTGAGTATACCCAAAAGGTTGTTGATCTAGCGGTTATGTCGCTAGAGGAAGCTGAAGAGTTTGCTAATAACTTATGGTTGGAATACAACGGCAAAGATACGTTAGATAACTCTAAAAAAGTCTGGGACGGCGCAGCGAATGCCAAAGATGCTTATCAGCTCGCTAAAGGGTTAGGTGGTATGGGGGTTGTGGCTTATGTCAAACCTGCCAATGGTCAAGACTACGTAATAATCAAAGGTTACAAAAAGCACCTAAAAACTCTCGTTAAAGGTAACCGTTGGCGTGTAAATAATCCTCAGGTTGTTCAGCTTGGTTTGGGCACAAAAAATATGGCACGCAACATGTTGAAAGTAGGGGTGGTTGTCGATATTGTTAAAGGTGTTGCTGCAACTGGGGCAGTAACCTTAATCGCAGTCATTTTTGTCACTGCCGGGGCTCCTGTACTGGTTAGCGGGTTATTATTTGCTGGTGTTTCAGTTGGTATGGGTTTCGCACTTGACTGGGCTGATAATGAACTAGGGGTATCTGATTCGTTGGTAGACTTATTGAAAAAGGGTGAGCAATGAAAAAAGTACAAATGATGGGTATCGTTTTCTCAGCTCTCTTACTCGTCGGTTATTTGGCAATTGGATCGCCAGCAGAATTGGCGCTTCCCTTTCAGTCATTAGAGCTAAGAGTCAGGTTGCTTGGATACCCATCCTACATTGCATTAGCAATTATTCCTCCCCTACTCTTAGGAGGCATTGGTATAATGACGCATCAGTTATGTAATCCACAAAGAGAGGTGACCTCTTATAGTAAGGTATGGCTTAAAGTTGCTTATGTATCACTAGCCATAGGTTTACTTGGCTTAGTTTCAAGAGGTTATCTTGGCTACCAAGCAACCAAATCTGGTTATGTAAAGTGTATCAATGAGTCACGAACTTCTTCTAAAAATAGCTGGAGGGTTTATGCAAAAGATTTAAGTTTGTGCAAGTCTTCATCTGGTATAGCTGGCGGTTGAACCCAAGTGGGCTAACAAAGAGGTGGCTTAACGATATCAAGCCATACCCATTGTTTATTTAAAGTGTAGCGATAGAAAAACTGTAAGCCATTGCGGTCGAGTTTAACGGTGCTCCACGAGTGAGAGCTAATCAAACTGGCGAAGAAGCTTTTTAAATCAGCCGTACTTAATGTATCGGGACAACGGTCAAAGAACTCGGTAATCCGACGTACAGCACGAGAATAGGCATCGATAGTAGCGGGTCGTTTACCTTGAAGAGTTAAGTTGGTAAGGTGTAATTCATAAAGGCGATGATATCGTTCTAGTTCGGTTGGGGTCATGGTGTTTACTCCTGTAATCCGCCATCAAAGCGATGGGGGTACAGAGAGTATGTACGATACAGGCTTTACTCTGCCGCGAAGCGGCTTCGTTCAACAAGGCATTTAAGACAGATTCGCAACACTCGGCGTTTTCTATTCAAGTTGAGTTTTGTGATTACGGTGTAATGGTTTAGTCAGGTGGTAGCGTTGCTCACTACTTAATGCGGCGTTAAACCGCCATGGTCAAATTCTGTGCATCGCTTTTTTGTATACGTCGCTGCGTTCTCTTTTGCCAACAGCTAAAACGGTGACAATTATTACGTCATCCTCAACTTTGTATACTAATCGGTAACCAGACTGTCGTAGCTTAATTTTGTATAAATTATCAGCGCCTGATAGCTTTGACGCAGGAACGTGAGGATTATCTAAGCGTTCTAATAGTTTTTTCTTAAATTGCACACGAAGCGTTGCACCTAGTTTATTCCATTCTTTATATGCGCTCTTTTTGAAATCTAACTTATAAGTCATGGATATTTACCGAAATAGTTTCTTCATTCTCTCGTTCTGCAGCAAGAGATAGTAGTTCTAGATCTTCAACTCGATCCATCAAAAGTTCATAAGTTTCTGCTGGTACACAATAAAATGCAGGCTCATTTCTGTTTAGTACAGCAACAGCTTCGCCATAAGCACTTGAAGCAACTTTCATTGGGTTAGCTTTAAACTCGGTAATACTTGCTGCAACATCAGCTAAAATTCTAGTAGTCATAACGGTCTCTAATTAGGTTGATTATTCGGTCATTATAGCGTGTCATTGCGGTTTAACAAAGCAATCAACACGATTTATTACATTCGGCGTTGTAGGTTTGTCTTTGGTTTCGGTGTTTAAGGCAGTAAAATTCAGCTAAGTCGTCGTAGTAATAAACGTGTTATTGCGGCGTTATGTGTCACTTTCAATAGTTTCATATCCAAAAAGGATTTTAATATGTTAAAGGTTAGTTTTTTATTAGTTGCAAGTTTGGTCTGTGGTTCAGCTATCGCAGATGAAGTTAGTGATGTTCGTGATATGGCAAAATTATCCGAAGAATACAGAGGTTTAAGTATTGATTGTTTAGTTGAAATGAAAGTAAAAAAAATGAAGGGCTGGGCTAGTGATAGCTGTTAAGAATACAAAAAATTCGCGAAACATGATTTGCAAACGTACAAAGCAGAAATAAAGAAAACTACTTCATCTTTTGTTGCATACTCTAAATCTGAAGATGTATCAATTCGTAGAGTTAAGCGCGGTTTGAAGCAGTTGTTTATCATTCAATCAAATATGGAAAGTATTGACAAAATTAGTAAAAAAATTAAAGTTGCGTCAAACACATAATAAGTCATTTAAACGGAACTAAAACAGTGGGTTACGTTCCGCTTCGCTACACAGTATAACCCACAATTTTAGTCCGCTTAATGCGGCGTTATATGCCAAGGAGTAATCATGCAAAAAAGTGACTCAATTGAGGTGGTTCAAGCTCTAATTTCTTCTATTTGTGAGAGCCCAGATCAATTCAAAATAAACGTAAAAGTTGTTGGACAATCGATTGTATCGCATGGCGGTATCGGTCAAGTTGTCACCGCTACTGGCGGTGGTGCAGGATCAACAACGATTGGACAGAAAATATCTGTTTCAAGTGGTGATGTAACTTTAGCAAATCAAAAAGCAGCTAGAGCACTTGATGAGCAATTTGGTGCTTTAATCAAATCTCTTGAAGAAATTAAACTACAACTATCTTCTGATAATACCGATGTTGGCTTAATTGAAGGGATCTATAATTCGCTTAAGGATACCTGGGTCCCTGGATTAATAATATCGGTTCTTGGAACTGTACTATCTTCTTCAATTGGAATTGGCATATAACAAATAAGGATTAAGCGCTGCGCAGCCAGCGTTAAATCCCGGGTGTTGAACAAGCCCGTAGCCACTTCTTTATAGTAAGTTGTACGACCTAGGTTGGTAGGCGCATCGCCTTGAGTCTTTATTCAAGACGAACGAGGCTAAGATAATATCTCGATAGTAATCTTATCAATGGGTTAGCTGTTTTTTATCGTTTTTTAAAGAGAGATCACATCTAATAAGTATTATTGTCAGCGTATGGTAAATAGTACTGTTATTCATATTTAAAATCATTATTATGGTTTGTTTAGGAATTGTAATGGGTTTGTATGCCTCGTAGAACCGATAAAAAATTATTAACTCTCATCTCGGTTATGCCCGTCGTACTGATTGGTATCTTTACGTTCATTTTGAGTTTTGTTGTTATTCATGATAATAAAATGAAAGTAGAGACGTTAATTGATTCGTTATATAGAGAATCTGTAGAGAAAGAAAAAACCCAGATTAAAAACCAAGTTGATACTATTTATCAACAAATTAGTTATCAGCGGAACTTAGCAGAAGAAACATTAAAACATGTGATAAAGCTGCGTGTGGACGATGCCTTTAATACGTTGAGTTTTATTTATCAAGAAAATATAGATAAACCTAAAGATGAAGTTATTAAGTTAATTTCAGATGCATTAAGGCAGTCGCGCTTTAATGATGGGCGCGGCTATTTCTTTATATATAGTTTGGATGGCACCAATCTCATGCATCCTATCTTCCCTAACTTAGAAGGGAAGAATCTAATTCAATTACAAGATGTGCATGGTAAGTTCATTCTTCAAGATCATATTGCTCTTATGAAAGAAAACGGTGAGGGATTTAGTCGTTGGTGGTATCCCAAACCAGATGCTCAAGATGAAGAGTTTGAAAAAATAGGCTATACCAAGTTGTTTGCCCCGTTAGATCTCTATATTGGTACTGGTGAATACATTATTAATGTAGAAAATGATATTAAAGAAGACCTAGTGATGTGGATCTCAGAGGTTCGCTTTGGTGAAGACGGTTATATTTTCTTATTAGATCAGTATGGAAATACGTTAGCTCATTATGATAAAGAAAGAGTAATCCCCAATAAATATAATGAAAGTAATCCTCATCAAGGTTCAATTACCCAAGATATACTAACCCTAGCGAGTAATGGTGATGGTTTCATGCAGTACCTTAGTGCATTTAAACCTAACTCTTCACAGCATGCTGAAAAATTGAGTTATATCAAAGGCTATCAGGATTGGGGGTGGGCAATTGGTGCTGGAGTATATATTGACGAAAATAAACGCTTATTAAAAGAGAAAGAAGTGTTACTGGTTAATCAAAATGAAATGGAATTGGCCAAAATACTTATTCTTACTTTTAGCTTAGCATTTGTTTTAACTGCGCTTTCATTAGGCGTGAGTAAATATGTTGGAAGACGTTTTAAAAAGTTTCAAAAGCGCATTCAAAGTGACTTTATGTTACTAGAAGAAACAAAAAATAAAATGCAACATATGGCATTGCATGATGATTTAACTCAGCTTCCAAACCGAGTTATGTTAGAAACAAAAATTGAGTCAGGTATTCAGCATGCTCACTTAAATGGCCAGTATTTAGCGGTTATGTTTGTTGATTTAGATGACTTTAAAAAAATAAATGATCGTTTTGGTCATGAAGTCGGTGATGAGTTATTAAAGTGTATTAGCAAGAAATTTAAAGCTCTCATAGTTAATGATGATATTGTTTCACGCTTTGGTGGTGATGAATTTGTTTTTTGTTTTCCACAGTTAATCTCAAAAAATGATGCTGAGGAAAAGGTTAAATTGATTCAGACGGTTTTTGAAGACGGCTTTATGATCAATGGTAAATCTATTACAACCAGTGCGAGTATTGGTGTCGCGATGTACCCAAGTGATGCAGATAACTCACTCGATTTGATCTCTAAGGCTGATATTGTTTTATATAAATCGAAAGCCAATCAAAAAGGTGGCGCTTTATTCTTTGATAAAAGTATCGATACTCAAGTCAATTATGAATTTAGCTTAGAAGAAGAGTTAAAATCAGCGATCATTAACAATGAAATATTTGTAACTTATCAACCTCAAATAGACATAAAAACGGGTAAACTTCGTAGTGTTGAGGCATTATCTCGTTGGAATAATAAAAAGCTAGGTTTTGTATCTCCTGTTGATTTCATCGCAGTTGCTGAAGAAATCGGCATGATATATTCGATAGGTGATTTTGTTTTACAAAGAGCTTGTGAAGATATCTTGAAATTTATGCCCAATGGCAAAGAGGCTGTTATGGTTTCTATTAATCTGTCGCCTAAACAGCTTATTCAGCCGAACTTTATCCCAAGGGTTATGGAGATTGTTAAGCTGACAGGGATTGATATCTCAAGAGTTACTTTAGAGATCACTGAAAATATTTTGATTAGTGATTTAAAAAGTGTTTCTCCAGTACTTCAGCAATTACAACAACTAGGCTTTGGTATATCACTTGATGATTTTGGAACAGGATATTCATCATTAAGTTATTTAAATATTTTACCCATTACTGAGATTAAAATTGATCGCAGCTTTATTAATAGTCTATTTATCAATGAGCAGAGTGAAACCTTAGTTAAAGCGATTGTTGCAATTGGAGCTTCATGTCAAATGATAGTGGTAGCAGAAGGGGTTGAAACTGAAGAGCAATTGAATAAACTCATCGAATACAATTGTGATTTAGTTCAAGGCTATTATTTCGATAAACCTTTACTCATTGAAGATCTTTGTTCTAAATACGCAATAAAATGATGTTAAAAAGCTGAATCATGTTCAGTAATGCCGTTCACTTAAGGGTGAACGGCATTCTTATTTCTGGCATATCGTTGAGGTCTTGGTTTTACCATTCGAGGGAATGTTCTTTCTCTTCGCCTATCAAGTATTAAGCTTTCAGCCATCTGATGGAAGCCTTTTAATTGTCGAGGGATCGCTCCTGGCGTTGAGTGTGGTAAACCAACTAATAACGCAGATACATGAGCAAGAGTCCCATTAAAACTCAATTGATAAGGGAGATAATTTCCTTTTAAATTAAAGCAAAGCTCTACCATTTGATAGCGAATTAAATTATAAGTCAACAAGATACCCCATAGTTCTTGTTTCACTAATTCAGGCAGACGACTTCGTAGTGTTAAGCGATCTTCCTAACATGTATTGTTTCTGCTCTCGGTAACCCAATTCTATTTCCCAACGATGCTCATAAAGACCAATAATATCTTTTAATGGGTAACGTAATGGGTCAATCATTGACGTCAGAACTTGATAATCTTTTCCTTTAATTTTTCGAGTCACGAGACGAGCTGTCATCGTTTCAGGTAAATCAGAAAACAGTTTTCTTGCTCTTGGGTTACTTCGAAGAATAACAAGTTTGTCATTACGACCTAGCGATCGAATTATTTCATACTGAGTATTTTTTTTAAGGGGAATTAACCAGTGACGCTCTGAGCCTGTCATCTGCCATTTATGTAGTAATCCTAATGAATAGAACCCCTTATCGAACATGGTTACGCTATGGTCAGGTGTACTATCTATTAACTTCTCTGCCAATATCATTTCATTTGTATTGTAATTATCGAAAGCGCTCGCTGTAATAAGGTGGCTGCTTAGCTCCATTTGGCAAACCATTCTTACCTGTGGGTATTGAGTTCCTTTTTGGCGAGAAAAAGCCTCTTCATTTTGCTGGTTATCAGGTGCTCTCCATACAACTCCATCAACCCCTAAGAGAGTTAGCCCATTCCATTTAGGAAGATTAGCACTCTTAAGCCAGGAACTTGTCATTCGCTCAAAGACTGCTTTCATTGCTGCTTCACCTAGATTTTTTCGGCGCTGAGTAAGGGCACTAGGCGCGACAAAAGCTTTACCTGTACGGTCTACGATATCAAGCTGATTAACTAAATCCTTCATGGATTTATTGTTATAGATAGCCATACCAACAAGTAACCATACCATTGATTCAAGAGTAAGCTTTCGCTTCCTCATCGTCACCGTATCAGTGAGAGAATAAGCCTCATCAATCAGATGGATTGGAAGTAAATCAGCGAGTGTCTCAACGTTGCTAGGTTTCCAGTCATTGATTATGTTTAGAGCTTGAGAAACATCCATAAAAAAATCCAAGTGCATAAAATACACTTGGATTTTGACATCTAAAAAGGATCGGTCAACCGATCATATTTACCTTAAATGATCGGCATTAGAATCATGTTCAGCCTTTTTATATATCTTAATTGGGTAATATAATCTTAAATCGTCTTAAATAAAAAACGAACAGCAAGTGGTTGCTGTTCGTTTTATTATTTCATTAATAACGATAAAAGTTAAAGGTTACATACTT
The DNA here is from genome assembly GCF_052920805.1 of Aliivibrio wodanis. Taxonomy (NCBI): domain Bacteria; kingdom Pseudomonadati; phylum Pseudomonadota; class Gammaproteobacteria; order Vibrionales; family Vibrionaceae; genus Aliivibrio; species Aliivibrio wodanis. Next base: position 1,207,891 of record NZ_JBREXA010000002.1, on the reverse strand, counting down.
TAGTCCAGCTACCATCACTTCCCGGTACCGCTGCTGTCCACCAGTTTGCCTGATAAATTACATTGTTGTGAATGACTTTATCTCCGGTATTCGCATGGCTAGGGTTGCCTGCCCAATCTTTTTGTGGAAGATCCGGATAAGTAACGACACCTGCGGCATCACAACCTGGATCAGGGTTTCCACCATTATCGCCACCACCCGGGTTTCCACCAGCTGATAAATCAGCTAAAGGTAAATCAGGTTGTTCAAAGCTAAACGCATACTCTGTGTTATTTATTTTAACAGAGTAATTTGCAGGACCAGAAATTGGTAGGTAATACACCATATCTAGTTCATAAACAGCACCTGCAGGAAGCGCTTTCCAAGCTGGAAGAGTAAATGCAACACGATGCATTGTGCCATCTAAGCCACCAACATTATCTGCACGTGTATGACCAGATGCGATGACTTGTAAGCCACCACCAGATTGATCTTTTGCGTTATCAGGCGCAGAAACTGGAATATCAAATTGGAACTCTGTTCCACCAGGAAGATCTTGGCCAGTATTATTGGTGAATGTAACTTTCGGATTAATTGGGTAGTTTTTGTCACCAACCTTAAATCCGCCGACATTCACAGCAATATTAACGGTTTCCGTTGGAATCGCTCCAGTAGCGACAGTATTGCCGTATGGAGTTGCAGACTTAAACTTCTCGTAAATAGCTTTTGTCATGGTATTACCCATATGGTACTCACCATTTCCTGTTTGACAAGCAGCTTCAGTAGCATCTACAGAGGTACGTTTACCATTTGCATCAAGAACATAACAGCTATAATCGCCTGCTAGTTCCCAGAACATGATACCACCGATTTCTTTATCGATGACATAGTCAGCTTTTACATTAATTGAAGCTTTATCTTCTGTTGATAAGAAGACTTTTTTCTCTGCATTCCATAGCCAAGGAGCAACTGCGACATTATCGTAATGACGAGTATAAGTCCCTACTAATTGGTCAGCAGGGTCATTTACAGGATCTAAACCGTAAATATTAGCGTAAGAGCCAAAGATGCCTTCTTGAAGGTTTTTAGCATGCCACATAGGATTAGAGCCTGCGCCCATTTCTTGCCCGTATGAGTTTTTATCATGCCACATGTTATCGATACCTAGAGCACCGTAACCACAGTTATTTTTCTCGCCTTCGCCAGTTCCTGCGTCACATTTAGTTTGATCAGGTAATGGTGCGCGGCCCCATAGACCATTGTCACCACCTGTAACGCCTTGCCAACCACGAGTATAATAAGGAACACCGATATTGATACGACCAGCTGGCATAGAACCACGGAAATAATGGTAAGCCCAATCGGTATTTAAGTAACCAATACCACCATAAGCTGCTGTGCCATAAACATTCCACTGAGCCAGTTCTGAATCTTTACCTGTGTCATATAATGCGGCGTTGTGGCCTACGTGATCATTCCATGCACCGTGTAAATCGTAAGACATGATATTGACGTAATCTAGGTACTGAGTAACATCAAAGGTTTCCATACCACGTAATAAATAACCTGAAGATGGTGCAGCAATGGTCAGCATATAATGTTGTCCATCTTGAGCTGAAACAGCATCTAGTTTTTCACGTAGTGTTTTCATTAATATTTGGTACGATGCCCATAAATATTGACGGCGAGGTTCCATGAACGCTTTATCGTCTGGATTACCAGCACCAGCCATAGAAGTCGGGTATTCGTAATCAATATCTAAACCATCAAATTTGTATTTAAGCATCATTTCAACAGCAGATGCTGCAAATTTCTCAATACCTGCGTGGTTGATGCTGCCATCGGCATTGGTTGTCATGCTATAGAAGCCACCATCAGCAACACGATTACCATCTGCGCCGAAGTGGCCGCCTGTTTCAGCCCATCCACCAATAGAAATTAATGTTTTAACGCCGTGTTTCTCTTTTGCAGTTGCTAACGCACCAAAGTGGCCTTTAAAGCCAAGAGTTGGGTCAATTTCTACACCTGCCCATTCTTTACCTGTTGCTGCATTATTTGGATCGTTTACATCACCAACATTCACTTTTCCGTCAGAGCCAATACTTACGAATGCATAGTTGATGTGTGTTAATTGTTCCCAAGGGATATCTTTAACTAGGTAGCTGTTTTGTTCATCGCCACCATCACGCCAACTTGTAAAGTAGCCAATCACACGACGAGGGTGATCCGCTCCCATTAATTCACGGCCTTCTTTATCATAAGTTGTACAATAAGGAACATTAACGCCTTCTGTTTGGTATAAACCATCAGGGCGACAATTGTCAGCAATAGGAAGAGAGCTAGTTACGGTTAATGTGGCAGCCACTGAGTTGGCAACTGCGCCTAAATTATCCGTTGCTTTCGCATAAACAGAAAGTGAACCAGCAGTTGTCGTTTTATATTGAAGAACATAAGGAGCTGTTGCTGCAGTGCCGACAAGCGCATTATTTATATAGAAATCAACTTTATCGACAGTGCCATCAGAATCGGAGGCGTCAGCTGTTAAGGTAACCGTTGCCCCAAGTTCAACACTTGATGCTGATAAACTAAGGCTCGCTGTTGGTGCGGCATTATCAGTAGGCACGTTTGCCACATTAACTGAGACTGAACTAATGAGACTAACAGCACCTTTATCATCATAAGATTGAGCGCTAAAGGTATGATTACCCTCAGTAGCTGTCCAAATCGCACTATAAGGGGAGGTTGTTACTGAAGAAATAATAACGCCATCAACGGAAAATTCAACAAGAGCAACAGAGCCATCACTGTCAGCCGCTGAAGCGGTTAATGTGACAACATCTCCCGTTGTAATGTTATCAGTCACGCTAGGAGAGGTTAAATCAACATTTGGTGCAACGTTAATCGCTTCTCCTGAACATACACCTAAATCTTGCCATGCACCCCATTGCCCTGCGGTGGCAGGGTCATTATTTTGAGTCCAATACTTTGCTTTATAAGCATTATTTCCTTGTTTTACTTCTTCTCCACCATTGTATACCGTCCCAGCATCCCATGCTAAAAGTGGATCACAATTAACCGAAGCTTGTGCATTAAATGCCATTAAACAAGAGAGTGTGAGAGTAGAGAGAGCAAATTTATAATTATGTTTTTTTGTTAAATTTGAATGTTCCATTTCATATCCTTAAAGGTAATTCAAAAGACATCAACCATCTTTTTAATTGATGTGAATTAAGATTAGAATAGAAAAAAAAATGCGCTAGAAGTGATTTATAAATTACAGGGCAGATCGCAATAAAACCAATGTTAGTAAACAAAGTTACATTGATTTTTGTAGCAAGGTTGCTCATTTACTATGCTGCTGTCTGGTTAATACTATACGCTAAATTAATATACCATTCTGATAGATCTAATATTCCCATTTGCAGTAAAGTGACCTGCAGCACCAAAAAGATTAGAATTAGTACTTACCTTTAATAGCTCCTCACACATTTCTTTTGTAGCATTATCAGGCACGCTTACATTGTCATATATTGCATATTTATTGAATCTAGTATCTCCGAGATGTTTAAATATTAAAAAGGCTTTTCCATATTTCTCGCCACTAGCCGATGTCGACTGCAGTTTTATTGTAAAGAGATCATCATCAACTGGTAAGCCCGTGAGTTTTTTGAGGTTTAACGCCTCAAAAGTTAAATTATTTTGGTTGTCGTTATTTGCCCTAATAATCTCAATGCCGTCTAGTTCGGGCTTTTGATGATATTGATAGGTAAGAGTGGGTATCTTAGTTTTAAGAGGTACACTGATAGCACAAACAAAATTACGTTTTGATTGGTAGCTAAATGTCTCTTTATCAATATCAAAGTAAAAAATATTAGTTCTGGCTTTTTTCCAATCAAGTTTTGTGGCTATCTGAACGCCTTCCTCTATGGCTAATGTTTTTAATATTTGTTTATTCTTTTCAAAAATATCAATGGTAAGAGTGATGTCCTGCTCTTGATAAGCGAAGTGATTCTTAATTATTTTGGATATTTGTGGAATAGAATAGTTAGGATTAAGTTCATCTGCGCTCATTTCTAGTCTAACTTTATACCATGTTACTCTGTCTTCACCTTCAGAGTAATCACTCGGTTTGTTTCTCCATTCAAAATTATCAATAATCGCAATGCCTTTTAATGCCTCTGTTATTTCAATTTCTGTTTCTTCAACCAAACCAACACTTTGATTGAATGTAATGTCTAATTTGTCATTGCAGCCGCTGATAAACAAGGTGGCTAAGCATAAAAAGATCCCATTCTTTTGAATAAGCATACTGCTCTCTAATAGTAAATTCAGTAATAAATGATAGTGATCTTAATGAGTAGATATATAAACTAGGTTAATGAATTATATGGAAGTAATTAACAAATTTACTTGAATGAGTAAGTATACTTAAAAAAATGTGTGAGATTGATTGAGATTTTAAGATCTTTTATCTTGAGATTAGGAGTGATGGGAGAGGCTGATCTTTAACTAATCAGAAGGTGTGCTTTCGAGGCTCTTATATTTTAAGCAACGTCAGAAAATAATTCTATTGGCTTTGTTAAGTGCTTCATTCATACGTTTTTCGACGTTATCAGTGATATTAATCAAAAAGAATGATTAAAGAGTTATGTCTATTAGAATTTAGTGCTTTAAGGGATTTAGTATATTAGAGGGGGTATCGATATGAGTAATTTTGCAAACGTCAGTTGGGTGGAAGCCCCAGCCACATCCCGGCACACACGTCGCCCGCTGCGGCTGCTCCCTTCCAGGCCTGACCGAGTTCACGAGTTAGTGTTGCGGGAGGACCAGGGCCTCCATAGATTCTGTTGTTCCTGAGAACGAGATGATTATTGAATAACCTTAGGTATATTGCAAGAAGAAAAAGTAAAAAAACAATCAAGTGATTAATAAATGCCCGAAATATGATATTAATGATTATTTGTGTTCATTAATCATTCAGTACCTGTATGAGAATACAGTTTCAATGTATCACTGTACTGGAGATAAGGTATGAGTGACATTAAAATGACGTCAAAATACAAAACAATTAAGCAACACATTTATGAGGGTTATTAGAGTATGATCACTAATATTTTTTGATTATTTGTTAGAATATAGCGAAAAATAAAATTATAAAAATAATCGTTGGCCTAATTTTGATTAATCGAATTCATCTCAAACAAATTCAATATTTCGTTATTACTTTCTTGTTGATTGGTATAACGCCAATCCTATACTTTAATAAACAGTATAGTACTGAGTTAAACTCAATTCATAATGAAAGACAAATAGAAGCGACACATCAACTTGTCTACAGTAAAAAAGAGGTTAACTCAATCGCTTCTGAGTTGGGTACCTCATTAAAGCTCTTGTCTGATAGCCGTGTTTTACTGCAATTTATTGAATCTCCTTCTATCAAAAATAGAGCGATTTTAGAAGGACTATTGTCTTTAACTGCCACTAATTACTCTTATATTTCCCAAGTTCGTTTTATTGATACTGAAGGGCAAGAGGTCGCTCGTGTAGATGATATTGATGGTGAAATCTCAATAGTTCCAATACCTAAATTACAGAACAAATCATTACGCGATTACTTTATTTACGCTAAGACACTTAAAGCCGGCAATTTAGGCTTCTTTGGAATAGATTTAGAGAAAGAATATGGTGAGGTTGTTATGCCTCCTCAGCCTTCATTACGTATATTTACACCCGTAGAAATACATGGAGAGCGTAAAGGTCATTTATTTTTTAATTTGAATGTGTATGGAATTGTAGCGCAAGTTGAGCATTCAATAGATGATGGTTACAAAATCGAGTTCATTAACGAAGCTGGTTACTATTTAGCCTCAAAAGATCGAAGGAAAACATTAGGACACCTTATTTCTGAGCGAGATAGTTATAATATCTTAATTGAAATGCCTAAATTATGGGATTTAATGAAACAGACTAGTGAGGGAGAGTTTGTTAAAGGTGATGAATATTATTCATATTCTAAGCTCACACTAGGTGGAGAATTTGATAGCAGTACCATGTATTTACTATTAAGTTGTAATAAAGATATAAAATTTGAAGCATCAAATGGCGATCTACTATTGATTAAATATGAAGCTATAGTAACCATGCTGTTGATCGTGTTTTTATCTGCGATTATTGCTCGTTATATTGCAAAACATAGAACAACAAGTCTAGAAAGCCAATTAGCTTTAGCTGCATTAAATGGTATGTCAGCAATTGTTATTACCGATAAAAAAAACCGAATTATTAAAGTAAATGATGAGTTTACTCGCTTGAGTGGCTGGCATGAGAGTGAAGTGCTAGGCAAATCGCCTTCTATATTTCAATCTGGTTATCATGATAAAGCCTTTTATTCTCGAATGTGGGAGACGATTAGGGATGAGGGACTGTGGCAAGGAGAGGTTACAAATAAAAGAAAAGATGGTTCCTTACTAACTGAGATCTTACGTATTCAAGCTATTTTGAGTAAAGATAGAAAAATGGAGTATTACATTGCTTCTTTTGTCGATATTACTGCTCGTAAAGAATTAGAAAATCGTCTTCGAGAGCTGAGTGAAAGAGATTCATTAACTCAATGTTGGAACCGTCGTAAATTTGAACGAGAGTTTTCAGAAACTATTGGTGATGGGTCTCTAATAAAAGAGTTTGCTACTTCTTGTTTAGCTATTGTCGATATCGATCACTTTAAACGTGTAAATGATAAATATGGTCATGATGTAGGGGATAAAGTAATCATTAAAGTAGGAGAAATTTTACGTTCAGAGAGCCGAAAATCTGATTTTGTTGCTCGTATTGGTGGTGAGGAGTTTGCAGTTATTTTACCTAATACCCAATTGCAAGAAGCAGAAGTTATTTTAAACCGATTACGTGCCGCTGTCAGTTTATATGATGAAGTTAAAGTTTCTATAAGTGGTGGGGTAACTGATATTTGTAATAGTAGTGAAGCAAGTTACAAACGTGCTGACTTAGCCTTATATGATTCAAAGACAGCAGGTCGTAATCAGATATCTTGTTTCAGTACTGATGATATGGAACAAATAGCCTAAGATTTATTTTTATTCATTGAGAATACAGAAGCAACTTTTTGTAAAATAGCTATTTTTTTATCTGAAGATAGATTTTTTTTCATTTCTTTGAATAAGAGTATTAAAGCTTTAAAATTTAGTATTCGCTCAGCAGGTACAGGAGCCATACCTTGTAACAGCAGTTGATGTAGCTTCTGTTGCTCCTTATTTCTGACTTCTAACATTTTTTCATTTTGTTGGTATGGGTGAGTTTTAAGTAGTAGTTTATAAAGTAAAATGGCAAGAGAGTAGAGATCACTTTTAATGGTTGGAGCGTTGCCTTGAAGTACCTCTGGTGCAGCATAATCACTACTCCAAGCGTGAACTTGATTAAAGTTTACCGTAAAATTGTTCTTATCAGAATTTATATTTCTACTAATACTAAAATCAAAGAGATACAGTTCATTACTGTCTGCAATCAGAATATTACTAGGTTTTAAATCACCATGAATCACCTTTTGTTTATGGCAATGATTTACGCAATTAATTAAGGTAACAGCGTACTTTAATCGGTGTTCATCAGGGATGTTCTCAAAAGGCGAATCAAGTAATAAAGAAAGTAACTCTCCTTTGATCATAGGCATGACAAGAAACCCTCGTTGAGATTCATCGCATAATGCTAAATGTTGTATTGGAACAATATTTGGATGATGCAACTGATTCGCTTGTACATATTCATTTACTAAAAGCAGATCTGAATCATTAAATACAGACACTTCACTATTTAGTATTTTTAAAGCCATTTCACTTTGAGGCACCCCAATACTTTTTAGTAATAGGTCGTCTACTTGATAAACAACACCCATACCGCCAATGCCTAAAACGCGTAATATTTTATAACGATTATTAACTATTTTAGGTAATGGCTTTAGGTTATTTTCTAGTGATATTTCTGGTGTTTTTATTTCAGGTTCGGTCGCCAAAAAATGATCAATATTTAACTCCGTCATTGGTTTGCCTTAATTATGATAGCTGATAGGTTATCATTAGCTTCGGTAAGTAATACTTGCTCTTTTAAGTGGTAGCACCCTTTTAATGCCGTAGGCAGAGCCATACATGCCTCTATCATTGAATTTGCCAAATATTTATGAACGCCATCACTAGAAAGTAGAAATGTATCTTGATGTTGTAATGGAATAATACAGTGCTCAATTAGCAGGTTCGTTCCCATCCCTATCGCTTGAGTTAATGCTTCTTTGCCATGTTGTTGGCGAGTATGATCCTTGGATATTTGATAAAGCTTATTATGTCTAAATAAATAACAACGTGAATCACCTGCCCATATACAAGCAATATGACCATTCTGAGCTATCAGCATGCAAACAGTACTGCCAATAATAGCGCAGTGAGAAAGGGTTTTTTCTTGACTTAAATGATGGTTTACTTTGAATAGTATACGTTTTGCTTTCTCAATTTTCTGTTCTAAAGTGCCATATAATAATTCAGAACGGAAAGCGTCGGTGATCATGTTACTTGCAATCTCACCGTATTCATAACCTCCCATACCATCTGCAACAATCCAGATTCGCTGATCTGTAAAGGATAAAATAGCATCTTCATTTTTATCCCTTACTTTTCCTTCTTCTGAAAAATAAGCAGTTTGAAATTGTGGACTCATCCATTAATCCTTTTTGGAAGATAAAAACTACTTAAGAGCTTACGATTAAATGGGTTTGGAGTGCGATCACTGTAAATTAAGTATTTTGCTTTCATTCCTTTATTTTCAAGATCTAACTTAATGACATCATGACCACGGTATTTATTGACGTTAAATTTATCTAATACTCGGAAAAATGCCCATGGACCAGAGTTTTGTTGATTAACAACTTTAGCACCGCTTAAATCTTGAAGAACAAAGCTAACGTATTGGCGTTGATTGGTTATAGGCCACGTAAAGCTTTTTTTCTGAATTGGACCATGACGATATGCAAATTTATTTTTACCATAGTAAAAAGTGGATTGAAGTGCGCTAGCATCAAGCTCAAACGGAGCAATACGAAAAGAAACATTGGCTTCTTTACCTTTAGAGCCATAAAACATTTTTTGAATCGTTAATCCATAGCTGTACTGATTCAAAAAGGACTTAGATAGTCCGAGTGAATGGCCATGTAAGGTTTTTTGTGTAAATGTTCCTTTTTGTTTATTTACAAATGAGGCAAGATAAGCTTCAAAAAAGTTATCTAGAATGCCTCCATTTTGAAAAAACTCATCAAAATCAGCAATATTTACGTCTTGATTACTATTTTTAAATGGATAACGACCAGAGAGGGCAATAGCGTAATGGTTTACTACTTTATCGTGATATGCCATTTGAACGTGTTCTCTTGAGTGATTTAATACAATCCCCCAAGCATTATTAGAAAGCTGTTTCCACCATTGTTGTAGAGGTTGAGGTAATGTTTCAGCCATAACTCGAATGTCGTTTAACTCATTGGGGATCCCTTGCATCCGATCTCGTGCAATTTTGAATGCTGAAAGTTCAGGGTTTGGGGAGAACTTAACCATAGAAAGCCGCCCACTTAACTCGTTGATTACAACAAGTGCATCTTCAAGAGGGATTGTTGCTTGTGCCTTATCGGTTAAAAGTAAATTAAGGGGCTCAAATTGATTACTTACTGCTTTTCTCGCACTTTGTGATCGCTCCTCAACACTGTGTAATCCAAGTGAGGCTACCTTTTTTAGCTTAGTGCTAACTGGTAGTTTCTTTGTCACTTCTACAGCGCTTGAAGCTAATTGAGTTTGGTCTATAAAAGTTGTGTTTTCGCGGATTAAATTAAGTAGCTTTAAAATTGGTTGACTTGAACCAGTAATATTCGATATCTGCAATATTGCTTCATCTATATTTTTAGATGGTTTAATTTGTAATTGGTCAACCGCTTCTTTCCAATAGCGGATATAGTCGTGGAAATATAAGTCTTCCACTTTAGCGTAAAGAGAACGAATTTCGTTAGTACTTAAATCACTGGATAAACCTATCACCCAATTCTCATCGATTAGTTGTTTTACTTGATCTAACCCTTTACTTAAGAAGACGCTTTGATAGCCTTTTTGTGTATATAAGCCAGGGATAACGCTAGTGGTGTTATTAAAGATACTTTGGTTTACTCCTAAATAATCACCTAGTTTAATATCTCGTAAATCTATTTCTTTTGCATCTTGTTTTAATTGCTGATAAACCACTTCTGAAATATCAGCCTCTCTAAGGTATTTGCGAGATTTAGCAACCAAATTATCGTTGAGCAATACTGGTTCGAAACCAATGTTTAATAGATTTGAGAAATGAGTTTGTAGTGAGTTTTGCTCGGTTGCTGAGCCACTGTATAGATAAGACCAATGTAGCCCCATCCATTGTTTTAAATAATCTTTGTCTAAATGTTCATGTAGATTTAACATTAAGTAGGCGCGTAATGAAGGCGTTAGAAATTCTCGGTTTTCTTGATTATTTGTGACCTGATGTTCAAGTTCCCCTGTCACTTTTGGAAGAAGAAGAGTAATTAATTGTTGTTGATAAGCATTTTCTGCTGCGATTCTTAATTTTTGACCCTGCTGAAGACCTGAGATTTCTTCTGAAAAGGCATTATTGTTTTCAGGATAGATTTGAGTCGCTTTTAATAGAGCATTAAGAGTGGGTAATAGCTCAATTGAGGGGGCTAAAGGTGATAAATGTACGATATTTTGATTATAATCTTGAGTTAAAGCGAGTAATTGTTGCTGCTTATGATGGTTAGTTAAAAAACTTGTAGCCCATAATGAACCAAATCCAATAACAAGAGTAAAAGAGGCTGCATAAATTGCTATATTTTTTAGTTTTATCTTTTTCTCATAATGCTGATCGAGTGTTGCTAACTCACTATTTGGAAAAATAACTTCATCTAGGAGCTTACGAATAAAGAAACCTCGTTGATGTTGATAAGTGGGTAATACTCGAGAACTAATACCAATATTTTTTCCGATATTAGAGGTAGTTGAGTCGGCTTGAATATTAGTAGGTGCAGGCACTGAGGTTAAATACAATCCACGTAGATGTGATGCCTGGTGATAACGTGTTTTAGTAAAGGCGAGTTCAGAAAATAGAGCAAGACGCTCTGCAAGAAAACTCAGCTGCCTTGGAAACTGCAATAGCTCAGCTCTTTTCATTACATCGCGCTCATCATGTAAGCGTGACATAACCTGTGAATCAACTCGTAAAATAAGCTTTTCAAATTCCTGTTTTATTTTATCTGCTTGTTGTCCTTCTCCTTCGTTAAAGGTAATACCAAAAACTTGATCCATTTCTTCGCGAGAAAGAGAGGCAAAGAAAGGTTCAAAACCTTCTACTTTATCCATTTTAGTTAAAAGAAAATAGATGGGCATATCTGAACTTAATTCATGCCTTAGTTCTTGCAAACGCTCTCTAACATAACGAGCTTGAAGTTCTATGCTACTTTCATCAGGAGCCTGCAATGTAGTAATGTCTATTGTTAAAATTACGCCGTTAATTGGGCGACGACGACGTTTGTTTCGTAAGGATTTTAAGAATCGATTCCAAATAGGTTTACTAAGTTGGTGCTCATGTTGGTCAAAAAAACGCCCCGCAGCATCTAGTAGAACAGCATGATTAGCAAAGTACCATTCACAGTATTGGCTATTTTGAATATCTCTGGTGTAGTGCCCATCGGTTTGATTTAGTGGAAAATCTAAGCCTGAGCATTCTAGTAATGTCGTTTTGCCACTATCTTGTGGGCCAATGACCATATACCAAGGCAATTGATATTTAACATTACCATTGAGCTTTCCATATAACCCTGCGCGTTTGATAGTCGCAATAGCTGTGTCTAGTTTTTCTTTTAGGGTGGAGCTGTGTTCTTGTATGTAAGCCAGTTCAGATTGTGCAGCTTCGTACGCTTCTCTATTTTCTTCTTTTTGTGCTTCACGCTTTTCTAGCCACCAAAGGGTAAGGTTTAAGGCCCCCCATAGTAACAAGCAGATGAAAACTGTCAGTATTTTACCAGTGGTGGTTTCAATTAATGGAATGTTAGCAATAGCTATATGCTTACCAAACAAACAGATTAGCAATGCAATAACTAAGCTACATAATAAAGTCCAGCACCATGTTTTTTTAAAAAGAGTAAATAGTGAGCTAAAAAATGATTTCATCCGTGAAAATCCTATAATTCAATCTGTTGAAATACTTGAATAACATGCTCTGACTGTTGGTTTAATACATAGTAAAACCCGCCATAAATGGCAGACAAAGAAAAAGCGACAACGCAAATAATGCCTATCCATGATGTTTGTCGTGTTAATTTGTGACGCTGTACTTGCTTAGGTTCCACCAATTAGGAGACAAGCTAGACTCTTCACTACTGCGTAAAGAACGAATTTGACGGTACAGTGAATCGCGAATCGCTTCGAGATCTATTAATCCTCTTGATAAAACACGATATTTCCCTTCAAATCCTAAACTAAGGCATAAATACATTAATTCTAGAAGGTCTAGATATTTTGCTGGATTTCGACTTAATTTTTCTAATAATAGGAAGAATTTTTCACCACCATAGGTTTCATTATGAAAACTACTTAGCATACTCTGTGAAGCCCAATGACTTTCAGCACCCCAAGGGGTAGTTACAATTATTTCGTCAACAAATGTACATAATAGGTAGCGTGATAGTGCGACATAGTTATTTTCCACTCCTGAATTAAGGGCTTGAAACTCAAAAGATTTTAGCTCTTCAACTAATTTGGGTTTAAGGAGTTCAATGTCTTGATAGCTTTCTTTTTTTAAATCACAGGTAATACACAATAAAGAAGAGGCTGCACTAATTAATGGATTATTTCCTGCAAAATTATATTCCTCAGGTTTAATTCGAGCAGCATAAACCATACGGTCTTGAAGTTGGTCGAATTTAGGTGCCCCTACATTTTGAGTAAGAGTTGGGTTAACTTGATTAGGTTCTTGAGTGATTAGGACTGTGCGATCATCCATGCTACTGCTGTTCATTTTAGCTATTCCTTATTGCCCAAAAGAAAAGAGATAAGTCAGGGAAATCCCCTGCTATATGGAAGGCAAATCCCCCGGATTGAGCTAATTGAGAGCGATCATTAGCATTGAGATCTAATGTGAAATAGCAGTAGTCACCATGAAATGGTACCTGTCTTGGAGCAACAGAAAGAGAACGACAAGTTATTCCTGGCAGTTGCAAGTTTACTAAGTTCCGTATTTTTTCAACGGGGCCTACTTTAAGTTGTGGCGGTAATTGTTTACGCAAGCTTTCTGCATCAGTATGAGAACGAGCCGCAAGAATAAAGGTAGCTTCTTGTAATAAACTTTCGTCTGAAATTGGAGCGATGAGTACACCATGATTTCTTTTTTGAAGGGGTATCTCAAATGCATTTTGTTTTAAAGATTGATTTAGTTGCTTACGGAGCTGAAATAGAATAGTTTCAAAAGATTCTCCTTGTTCTTTATGGTTATATGCTATCTCTAGATTTGCTCTTCGGTGAGTCGAGTCATAGGTGGATAATTCACCTTGTAGCGAAGTTAAAAGTAAGAATAGTTCTTCAGGGTGATAAGACCTACATTTGTTTAGGTAGTGAAATTGAGGCTCGTACTTATTAAGCAATTGTAGTAGTAAGAAATCTCCAATTTCAGATGTTGCATGGCCTGATTGGGTAATTCGTTCTGCTAATATATCGGCTTTATGGCTAAGTAATGTGAGGACCTCTCGTAAAGCACGATGAACTAAAGAGGAGTTAAGCCCATTAATAAAGCTAGCTTCGAAGTGAGGGTTTAGTTGAATTGCTCCTTCGGGGGTGACTTGTTTTATTTCACATAATTTTAATTTTACCCAATGGCTGTCAATTTCATCCTCGGTAATAATATGGAAATCGAGTTCACCACAGTTGATAGTCTGTAAGTTTTGTTCTTGTGCATTATTATCAGCAACAGTCAGGTCATAGGAAATGTAGCGAGTATTAATCTCTGTTTCTTTTTCTTCACGAGCTTCTGGGCTATTTAACGTTGAGAGTGAAATAGCTAAGTAAAGATTGAGATTTGTTTCAGGCGCGTTGGATTCCCATATGATAGGAGTGGTTTGATGTTGAATATCAAATAAAGACCCATCAGGAAGAACCCCTGATGCTTGACTGATCACTATCTTACCTACGGATAGGTGGTGGGTATCAAAACTTAATGAATGAAATCCCCAATTAAACCTATGCTGTTGTTGAGTCCTTATTTGCAACTGATTATGGTAATAACGATCATTTTGCTGAAAGTGCTGAGGGCGTAATAACATGCCTTCTTTCCATATGACTTTTTGCATTTATTTTCCCTCTAAATACGAGTGCTATTTTTTAGTGAAGATGATTTTTTTTTCACACGTTCTAATTTTACAATGGCATTATCTGTGGCAATGAGCTCGATCTTCTGTGCTTCTTCTTGCTCAACGGTATATATGTAATGCCATTTAGCATTTTCTATATGTTGATAAGCCCCAATAATTGCAAGGTATTGCCCTTTGGCATCGAGTTGTAATTTAATGGTTTTCCGATCTCCAGGGCGTAGAATCATCTCTTCTTCAGCGATAAAATCAGCACCTAAAGTTGATTGGGCATTATTGTATAAATCAAAAAATTCAGCATTCTCAAAACTAGTGATTGATGAGATCTCAATGACCCTAATTACTAGTGGTGAGGGGCGATCTACATGATCCGGGTTTAGATTGGCTGAAGCGTTAAGAGTTAGCGCAACATAAGTCGGGTCTGGAGCACTGCTGCATGCATTCAAAAAAAATATGGTAACGAGAAGAAACAATTTTTTCATTAGATTACATCCTTTAAATCATTCATATATTAGCTATTACACACGCAGTGCAGCAGAGAGCATTTGTAATTGAGTTTCATATTGTTTAGCAAAATCTTGTTCTAATAGAGCATTTCTCCAATCTGGATCTTTGCTTATTTTTTCGTGTAATTTTATATATGACTGCCAATATTGCGCATCGGCTTTACCAAATTTACTGTGGACGCCTTCTTGAACAAATCGATAAACTAAGGTTTGAGGAGACAGTTTTTCAATAAGAGTATCTAAAGTGCTTTGGCAAGCATCATGAATAGCAAGTTGATTTGCTTGAATGTCTTTACAGCTTTGATTGATAGCTTCAATACCTTGTAAGTATCCTGGTTTATGATGAAGTATGACATTGAGTGCATCGTTTACATCGTGGCTGAATTTGATTGGATTATTACCTTGAGCTTGAATTGTAGTAGCGTTCGCCGTCAGCTTATTTTTCATTTCAGTTCTAGTACGAAGCAGTTGCTGTATGCCACTTATAGAGCTGCGTAGAGCTGCCCCAATTTCAAATAAAGTTTGTTCTGGATCATCTAAATCAGCTAACTCAATGCCTAGGCCTCTGGATAGTGCTGCTAAATATGCCTCGTTATTGCTAGGAGCTTGTTCTATATGAGAAGATGAATTTAAATGAGTTGAGCTATTTGATGTTGATTGTGTGGTTGCTTTGGGTTTTATCTGTTGAGGCTCTAATTCAATATCATCATTAATAACGTCTTCATTTAATACTGGTGAAATAAATTGTTCTTTAAGTAATGCATCATCCATGATCAATTGAGAAGGAATAGTCTCTTCAACTTGTTTTAAAATGATATCTTCATCACTATTGAGTAACTCTTCAATGGGAGTATTACTTAAAAAGCTATCATCAGGGATCATGTCAAATACAGAGGGGGCTTGTTCTGTTCCGTGATTCGCTAATGGATCTAATGATGGATTATTATTCGTATTAGGAGAAATATAATTAGTTGGATCTTGGAGGAGGCGAGCTCTCAATTTGATAAACCCAAGTTCATATACATCACCATGAGAAATAGGATGTAGCTCACCATTATTTAAAGAAGCTTCTTGGCCGTTTAGGTAAGTCCCATTAGTGCTGCTATCAGTAATGAAATATTGTTCATTATCAAAACTAATTGAGGCGTGAATATTTGATAATTGGCGCTTAGAGTCCGCAATATACCAATCAGCATCGCTGCTTCGACCTATAGTCCCTCCGGCTTTTTTAAATGTGAAAGTAGGAAGAGTATCCATAGGAAGATCTTGTGATTGAATAATGTCAAAAATTAATTCCATCTTATTCTTCCTCTGAAATTAAAGTGATTTGTTCTTGTGGTTCTGGATTACCAACAGGGCGATAGTCATCGTAATTACTGCATGCTGAGAGTAGAAGTAGGGTCGTGATCAGTGAAAAGCGTAACAACATGCTTAGTATCTCCATTCTTTTGCTGATAAATTAAATTTACGTAATCGATAATCGAGTGAACCTTTTGATAGTTCGAGTCGGTTGGCAATTGTTTGTAAATGTCCTTGATGTTTTTCTAAATAAGTCGTCAGTACTGTTTTTTCAAACTGCTCTATTTGAGAAGAAAGACTGCCTGTGAGTGTTGTTTCTTTCTGTTTTTTAGGCGTCATTAGCATAATATCGCTGAGCACCTTGCTGATGATGGGTTTATTTAATTGTTGAGTATCAGGATCTTCCATACAGCAACGCTCTATAATGTTTTTTAATTCTCTAATATTGCCTGGAAATGAATACGTAGTTAGATATTCGAGAAAACCTTTAGTTAATTCAGGTGTTGATTGGTGAAGCTCTTGGGAGTAATTAGCTGCAAAAAAGCGACTAAGAAGCGCAATATCTCCATCTCTTTCTCTTAGTGGAGGAAGCGCTATGGGAAATTGGGCTAAACGGAAATAGAGATCTTGACGAAACTCACCGAGTTCTATTTTTTTTATTAATGCTTGATGAGTTGCAGAAATAATCTTTACATCAACATCATAGAGAGTGGTTGAGCCAAGAGGGCGTACCTTTTTCTCTTCCAATACGCGCAGCAATTTGGCTTGAAGTGAGGATGGCATGTCCCCAATTTCATCTAAAAATAGAATGCCTTTATCTGCTGAACGAATTAATCCAATATAATCTCTATCGGCTCCAGTAAATGCGCCTTTCTGGTAACCAAATAATTCACTCTCTAATAGATGTTCAGGAATAGATGCACAATTTTGAATTATATAAGGCTCGTTTCTTCGGTTACCAAATTGATGAATTGCTTTGGCTATTAGCTCTTTACCACTGCCGGTTTCACCAGTAACTAACACATTACGATTTATATGCAGTGCTTTAGAAATAGTTAATCGTACGTTTTTAATCGCTTGGCTTTCTCCAATGATATTTAAGTCAGAAGGAATATGAGCCGATTGTGATTGAGGAGCTAGTTTTTCTTCCAAAGAATGATGTTGGTTTTTTAAGGCGAATGCTAAGCGATCAATTGCCAATGAATTAAGCGTATTAATGGTTTGTCTGTCGCTCTTTTGATAACAAGTAAAACGTGAAAAATAGAACATCAATACCCCTGAAACACGCCCTTGAGCATTTCTTAATGGCATGAATTCAACTTCACCATCAGTGAGTGAATAATGTTCAGAATGATCAAATAGGGTGTCTTTAATTTCATCACTACACTGGCTGAAATGAAGGTTAAAATTACGTCCTTCACTCATGCAAAGCGTTAAGGTATTGAATTCGCTATAGTCTGTATTAATACGTTGATTGGCGTGTTGGCTCTGCTCGACAGAAACGAGTTTGATTTTGCTATCGCCATTTGTTTGTGTGAAACCTTCTGCCATTTTAAACAGTTGAGTTCCCGAGGCTTGAGATAAAAAGCAAATGACTTTTTGAGCACCACTGTGTTTAAGAACCCCAGATAACCAACATTGAGTAAGCCCACCTTGTTCTGGCATAGTTACTCTCCAAATTCACAGCAAACTTGTCCATCAGAGTCGATAGCAAGAGTGATTTGATGTAATGGCTCTTTTCGAGCAAGTGCCAATAAAATTTGAGATGAAAACGCAGGTTTTAATTGATGATTAATAATGGCATCAATGTTTCGAGCACCAGTTTCGGTTAAGGTGCAGCTTTGAGCTATGTGATGGGCAATGTCTTTATCATAATCTAGCGTAATGTCTTGTTGTAGAAGCTGATCTTGCAGTTGGTTTAGTCGAATAGTCACCAAGGCTTCCATACTATCTAGCTCAAGCGGGAAGAAAGGAACGACGTTCATTCGACCAACCAGTGCTGGTTTAAAGTATTGATTTAGCGTTGGGCGAATGGCTTTGGTTAGCTCGGCAGTGGTGGGTTTTTCTTCTTGGCTGCACAGGGCTTCAATTTGGTCTGATGCCAAGTTAGAGGTCATGATAATTAAGGTTTGTTTAAAGTTTATCTCGCGCCCTTCTCCATCATTCGCTACACCTTTGTCAAAAATTTGATAGAAAATGTTCATTACGTCAGGATCTGCTTTTTCTACTTCATCTAATAAAATGACAGAATAGGGACGTTGACGTACAGCTTCGGTCAATACACCACCTTCACCGTAACCAACATAACCTGGAGGTGAGCCGATTAATCGTGAAACAGTATGTTTTTCTTGGAACTCAGACATATTAATGGTGGTAAGAAATTGCTCACCACCATACATAAGATCAGCAATTGCTTGTGCGGTTTGTGTTTTCCCAACGCCACTTGGGCCGATAAACAGAAAAACTCCCGTTGGAGCATTTGGGTTATTAAGACCAGCTGCAGTAGCTTGAATCGCTTTTTCTAGTGCGATAACGGCTTGGTCTTGACCTTTAATTTGTTCTTTAAGTTGGCGTTTTATGTTCAGTACTTGCGTTGCTTGTCCGCGTTGTAAAGTGCTTAGTGGGATCCCTGTCCAGTGAGATACCACTTCTGCAACAAGAGAAGGGCAGGTTTCATAATTGACCAGAGAACCCGAAGTCTGGGCATTAGTGAGTTGCTGATAAATGTCTTGTTGATTGCAAACTAAGCGTTCATGTTCTGCTTCTTCATCGCATTGTGAAATATCGATTCGTGAAGTCAGTAAGGCTTCTGCTAACTCTTTTTGCTCGCACCATTGCTGTTCTAGATCGTCAGCTTGCTGTTGCGTTTGGACTAAGGTGTCTTTAAGACGAGTGATGAGGCTTTCTTCGATATCAATTCCAGCTTGTTTGTCTCTTACAACGTAATTTAATTCTCGCTGGGTAATTGCAATGGTATGCAAAAGCGCTTCTAACGATTCTGGTTTGGCTTTGAGGTTGATTTTTACTCGGGCGCAAGCCGTGTCGAGCAGATCAATGGCTTTATCTGGCAATTGACGCCCACTAATATAACGAGAAGACAATTCAGCTGCGGCAATAATGGCATCGTCTCGGACATAAACGCCGTGACTCTCTTCATAGCGTTCAGCAAGTCCACGTAAGATGGTGACGGCTTGTTCTACGCTAGGTTCAAGAACTGTTACTGGTTGGAATCGACGTGCTAAAGCAGGATCTTTTTCAATGTATTTTTTGTACTCAGACCAAGTGGTCGCGCCAATGGTTCGTAATTCACCACGAGCGAGCGCGGGTTTTAATAAGTTCGCCGCATCGTTACTCCCGGTTTGTCCACCAGCACCAATTAAGGTGTGGGCTTCATCAATGAAAAGAATGATGGGGCTTGGACTTTCTTGAACGGCAGTAATCACGAGATTTAAACGGCGTTCAAACTCACCTTTAATGCTTGCGCCGGCTTGTAATAAGCCTAAATCTAGCGAAAGAAGAGAAACATTTTGTAAAAGATCAGGAACTTCACCTTGTGCTATTTTGATGGCCAAACCTTCGACTAACGCAGTTTTTCCTACTCCAGCTTCGCCAACAATCATCGGGTTGTTTTTACGACGACGAGCTAAAATGTCGATCATTTGCCTGATCTCACTGTCTCGGCATAATACTGGGTCGATTTTATCTTCTTTAGCGAGTTGAGTGTAATTGGTGGTGTAGGCCTCTAATGCACTCTGGTGCTCATGATTTGTATGTTCGTTTTGAGTCACAGAATCGATAAGACCTTCTACTTGCTGCTTTAATAATGCGGCAGGAATAATGCTTAATTCTCGATAATATGGAGTGTGACCATATTTATTGGGATGAGTCAGTAAGGTTAATAATAAATTAGCGGCGAGTACTTCAGGGAGTTTCATTTCAAGCATCGAATATAGGTAACTCTCTTGTAACCATTCAATTAAAGCAGTCGAAAGTACGGGGTGGTTACTTTCAGAGGACGTGCTTTTTCTACCGTGTTGTAATGTTTCAATTAAGTGTTCGGTAGAGACGTTATATTGCTGACATGCTTTATTCCAAAAACTTTGTGGGTTATTTAATGCGGCTAAAATGAAATCTTCGCAGAGAACTTCGTTTCCTCCACGAGTGACGCACAGTTGTGCTGCTTGCTCTAACGCTAAGTGAGATTCTTTATCTAATGTTTTTATTAATTGAGGTAATTCTACGTTAATCATAATGTCTTCCCTGAAAGTGTAATTTGCCCTTCATTTGCATCAGAGCCTAACCAACTAGTCCACCCTAAGCAGCATTCATTACAGTGAGAGAGTCTTAATGGGCGAGGCTCTCCCTTTTTTAAATGAAGCTGAATATCGAAAGAAAGAGGGTCTTTTACTGTAAATTGCACTAATCGATTGAGAGTAATCCAATTAGGTTTATCGGTTAAAAATGAATGGAAATCTTTCCACGTAAGTTGTTTGATGTGGATCCTAAATTTATTGGCACGATCAGGTACACGATCTCCTAAGACAGAATTATTACCGAGAGCTGAGTTACGTTGTCCTAATTCGCATCGTTGCTTTTCTGGTATATAGCAATGACGGAAGAGGCATTCTTCGATATATATATCAGCGTGTTGGAAGTAGTAACGTAACAGTGCCTCTATAGTGTTTGCCGAGCGTACTCGCTGGCAGAGCAAGCCTAAATAAGGGAATAGGCGAGGCCAATCTATTGTATTATCTTCTCTTAATTCTTGGCTTTTAAGACCAAGCAATGCAAATATATGTTGAGAAAAAGGGTCATTAGCTCCTTCTCTGAATGCCGCATTATAGCGATATTTTTGCCATACATTGCGGATAAGCCGATGTAATCTATGATGGAAAATATCTAAAAAAGGTTTAAGAATATTATTCTCATCTTGAGATAGATAATCGTTGTAATAATGCGGTAAGGGCGATGAGGCTCCAATTAGTGACAGCATATTTAATGTCAAAATTATTTTTGGTAAGCCGTCATAATGCGAATCTATGGTAATTGCTTGGATCTCTCTAGCGGCAAAACCTTGAGATGGATTCGCAATAAATTGAATACGATTATAAGCTTCATCATGAGTAATATCATAAGATTGAGCTAATTGATTACAGATATGATCAAGAGCTTTCATTAATGATAAATGACCAATATCTTGAATAGTAATATCAATCGGAAGAGTTTGATCTATAGATAAATTGGGAGTCAAATAAGAGGTTGTTGCCCCATTCGTGGTAGCCATGAATAGTCGCCTCCATCAGTACTTGTTACGTTGAGTCGGTTGAACGAGTTCAGGCTGATATACAGTGATAAAAATTCATTAATCACCTCCGAGAATAAGTATAATTCGCCTTCACAGAGGAAGTGTTTACTATTTAGGTGTAAATGTGTATTCATTACTCTAACAGGAGAACCTTGATAGAGCATGTCTCCAGGCTTTGTATTTATATCATTAATGCCATCAATCAAGCGTTGGTGTTTTTTGCCTTTAGCATCATCTTGCTGTCCTGCAAAATCATAAGCTAATAGAATTCGTTTAAAGGCTTCTGGCTTAGTAAGTGAAAGGTAGTTGAGGGACATGTTTGAAATCAGTGACCATAACCCATCTTTTTCGATTGGCGGAGCATAACAAGGAGTGACAGAGCGAATATTTGTAAAAGCTATTGCTCCTGTCGTATGTGATGTACTTTCAGTAATAGAATCAATAGGTAAACGTTGCGCTAATGCTCCATTACATGCATTTACTGTTAATGATACCGTTATATTATTGGTAGAATTGTATTGAGTACGAAATGATAAGTAAGTATCAAAATGTCCATTTACAATATTTTTTTCTTGCCTAATACTGTAATAATTTGAGTGATTATTAGCGTCATTATGTTCAAATGATTCAAAATGATAGAAGTTGATACGACCTTTTTGCCCAGGATTCCAACCATGAACTTCTTCAATTGATAAAATAGTACTATTGTTATCGTTTAATGAGGCTGGAATTACTTTATATTGATCTTTACGATGATTTAATAAAAGAGGTTGAGTATCTGTTTTAAAAGCATTCACAATAGGGGTGCAGAACAGCTCAGGCTGAACTCGACTTGCATAAAAAGGTTTGTGAGTAATATTAGCTAGGGTGAATTTTATATCAATAAATTTACAGCCTTCACTAAACTGAGCTGGCCAAATAGGAAGTTCAGTTAAGTCAATGTAGTAATATTTTTCAGGGTAGCAAAAAAACTCTTGTATATGACGATAGCCTTCGAAAGTGTTAAGAGGATAGTCAAAAATAGCTTGTTCAGTTGCAAAACCAACGGATCGAATACTCTCAATAGGAAATGTTGAACGATTGATGAGGGATTTTTCAGCGTCTAATGCACAAAATTCGGCTTGAGTTGTCGTTGAACACAGCGCCATTATTAAAGAGAGGCAACTGGCTTTATCACCATTAAAATGAATTTTAAGTTTCTTCATATCCAATGAATGAAGATTAACCCCTGAAGCTAATTCGATTTGAAGTTGATATATCCCTCCATTACCATTAGCTGTAAATGAAGATGAATGAATTGAAATTGGATATATATCAACATCATAGCAGGTTTTGAATTGGCATTGTACGCCTTCTATTGCTTGGCTTAGTACTTCTGTTCCACGTGTGATAGTTGTTTTTTGTGTTAATCCTTCAGAAGGTGTTAACTTTAAGGTGCTCATTGCTGGTATAGCTTGAACATAATTCGGCCATATTAACCTCATCAAAGAGTGGGTTAACTCAGGAAGTTGATTGTCTAATCGTTGATGCAAACGGCCAACTAAAAAAGCAAATCCTTCAAATAAGCGCTCAATATCAGGGTCAAGTCCTTCTTGGGCTAGGAAAGGTGCTAGAGCAGGGTTCTCTTCTGAAAAGGACTTTCCAAGTTCACGTAAGGCAACTAATTCTGATTGATAATATTGATTAAAACTCATGCAGCACCTTGAATATGATTATTGTTTAGCTTTCTATTCTTAGCATGTGTTTCTGTAGTAAATGAAATTGAAACCAATTGGCCATTTAATAAAATATCGCCTTGAATATCAAAATAGAGATGAAGTGGGCTATGGATATCCCCTAGATAATGAACTTTTATATTGGTAATTCGTGTTTCATATTGTGTAATTACTCGTTCGACTTCTTTTTTAACATACATAATAGCGTCGTGGGGTGTCATATGGGACATATTGAGATCTGGTAACCCTAAGTCAGGACGGATCAATGCAGCGCCTTGTCGAATTGATAGCAATTGAGTCACATGAGTATGAATAGAGTCAGTAATTGTCTGGGTATTTGATGCCAGATTATGTGATGTCGTCCCGGCTAATAGCCGTTCAAATAGTCGCTGTGATGACATTTCTTATTCCTCGAGAAATTATGTATTTAAATTTCTTATGAAGTATCATTAAGTAATAAAACTCCCCTGACTTACGTGTCTTTCATTCCATGTTGTAATCTCAGGGGAGGGTGAATTATTCTTGGTCTAATTTTCCGACTAAAGATAAAGTGAAATCTGAACCCATATATTTAAAGTGTGGTCGAACTGATAAATTGACTTTATACCAGCCTGGATTTCCTTCTACGTCGGATACTTCAATATTTGCAGCTCTGAGAGGTCGACGGCTTCTTACCTCTGCTGGTGGATTTTCTTGATCTGCTATGAATTGTCGGATCCAACCATTTAATTCTTGCTCTAAATCAGTTCGTTCTTTCCAACTGCCGATCTGCTCTCGCTGTAATACTTTTATATAGTGAGCTAAGCGACTGATGATAAATAGATAAGGAAGTTGAGTACCTAATCGATAATTAAGTTCAGCACTTTTCCCTTCTTCTGAGTTACCAAAGAATTTCGTTTTTTGAACTGAGTTAGCAGAGAAAAAGGCCGCATTATCGGAACCTTTACGCATGGTTAATGCTATGAAGCCCTCTTCGGCTAATTCATACTCACGACGATCTGAAACTAGGACCTCGGTTGGAATTTTAGTTTCTATATCGCCCATACTTTCAAAGTGATGAAGAGGCAAGTCTTCAACTGCTCCACCTGATTGAGGACCTATAATGTTTGGGCACCAACGGAAATTAGCAAAGCTATCAGTAATGCGTGAAGCCATAGTAAATGCAGTATTTCCCCATAAGTAATCTTCATGGGTAGTGGAGACATTTTCATGATAATTAAATGTTTTAACCGGATTTTCTTCAGGATCATAGGGCTGACGCAGTAAAAACCTTGGCAGTGTTAACCCGACAAAGCGCGAGTCTTCTTGCTCCCGAAAGCTTTGCCATTTTGTATATTGAGGGCTTTCAAAATGATCACTCAGATCTTTCAGATCAGGTAACCCTTCAAAAGAATCTAATCCAAAGAATTTAGGTCCAGCTGCTGAAATAAATGGAGCGTGAGCCATTGCTGCTACTGAAGCCACATTTTGCAGATTTTTAATATCGGGCGCAGAAGGGCTAAAATCATAATTACCAATAATAGCACCAACAGGTTGCCCACCAAATGTACCAAACTCATTAGTGTAGATGTGCTTATAGAGACCGGATTGGGTAATTTCTTCGGCATCTTCAAAGTCCTCTAATAAATCGGTTTTAGATACACTGATAACTTCAATCTTGATATTTTCACGAAAATCAGTGCGGTCAACGAGAAGTTTTAACCCACGCCATGAAGACTCTAACTGTTGAAAAGAAGAGTGATGTAGGATTTCATCTACTTGCTTACTTAAACGTTGATCAATTTCAGTTAGCATTTTATCAATTAAAGCTTTTTTTACAGGCTCTTCTTGATTATGAGGTTTTAATAACTCTTCAATAAAAGCACTGACTCCTCGTTTTGCTATACCATAGGTTTCATCTTCTGGTGTAAGGTTAGTTTGTGCAACGATTTGATCAAGAAGGCCTACGGTGGTTTCACTTTGTGCTTCTTGTAATGTACTGGTCTCTGACATTGGATTACTCCTTCTCTGTTGCTAAGCCAAGTTCGTTTAAAAGTTTCTCACGTGCATTTTCATCTACTAAAGCGTCTTCAATGGCTTTTCTAAATGCAGGTACATTACCGAGTGGGCCCTTAAGAGAGACAAGAGCCTCTCTTAAATCCATTAAGCCTTTAAGTTCAGGAACTTGTTCAACAATACTTGCAGGATTAAAATCATTAATATTCTTAAAGGTAAGATTCACTGGTATTTCATCATTGCCTTTTTCATGATCCTGTAGCTGATTTTTTACACCAAACTCAATATTAAGATTTTGTTTTTCGATAACATCATTAAAGTTATTTTTATCAACAGTGAAAGGCTTTCTGTCTTCGAGTTTTCGCTCATCATGTTGTTGAGTAAAATCACCAAGAACCATCACTTTTAGTGGCAACTCAAGTTCTTCTGTTGTGTCACCTGTTGCGGGTTTAAATGTCACATTTACACGCTCTTTTGGCGCTACAGATCCATCTTTTGACATGGGGTCTCCTAGTTTTTTAATTAAGAACTCGCATTGGATTTAAGCAACAGAGTCTTTCACGTAACGTGGTAGTTAATTGATTGTTTTTTTCTTTGGAAGGCAACTTTTGTTGGCATGATAACCATAGTTCGAGTAAGCGTTCTTCAAGTGAAGGATCCCAATGAGTTAGCACCTTGTGAGAATATTGAGAATCAAGCCAACCTAAAAGAGCACTTGCTAGATCGTATTTCTGTGCTTGCGATAACAATTTAGCCTGTGAAAATTGCCAAAAAAAAGCTTCTCGATTTGAGCGAGATAGATGGTGACCATTCACCAAAGGTTGTAATATCTCAGTGAGAGTCTTCTGGTTTAGTAATGATTGTGCATTTTGTAATGCAAGATCCCATTCACTTTCTGTATTCTTTTCAATAATATTAATGTTCTCAGTGACTTTAGAGTTATCTTCTTGATAGCAATGCTCTTCTAGCCAAGACCTAGTTGTTGAAGTAGAGAATTCAGAATTATCATCAAATTTTAGGTGAGTAATTTCAGGTAGTTTTTTTATTAATAATGAAACTTGATCTACAATACATTGAGCTGCATCATGATGGTTTAGTTCAATTAAGCTTTCCCAAGCCATAAAATGCCCATCGAGCCAAAAAGGTGATTTTGATAGGCTTTCTTCAAGATTTATTAATAGCCCCACATGATCAGAGTCCGCTTTAAGTTTATTAAAGTGTTGCTTCCTTGTTTGAGGAACAGGTTTTAACATTGTGACATCGTTACTATTACTTGCTGGAACTTGTGTGATAGTTAACCATGTTAATGTACGACTAAGTTGATATGCTTTCTCATTATTAATACGTTCAGTTAACCAATATTTTGAAAGTGAACGAGCGACATCTTGTAAGTGGCGTAAAGCTTTATTTGCCTCGCGGTCATTAGTAATTTCACTAGACGAAATTGATGTGCTTTCTTTTGTTGGTTCTATTTGTATTGGTTTATTATAATCGAGTGAATTTAAGGCTTCTGTTTTTGAACTATCCACTGATTTCAATCTTTTTTTATGGCTTTTTACGTAGTTAATAATAGATGAAATATTATCGGTGTTTTCATTAAAAATTTCATTTATTGAGTTGTCTAAAAGTATTAATATTTCAATTAAATCATTTGCTGATATAAGGTCCGTTAATATTGTCTATAAAAGGTTTTATAATGTCGCTAAGTTTTTGAATAATTTGATTTATAGTTGAATATAAGTTTTTCTTTCTTGATGGATATATTTCAATATTATACTTACTGATGAAATCATTAATTATTAATACTAAGTGCAGTGGGTCAATAGGAAGTTGTCCCTTCTGAATTGATAATAGTATCCAATAAAGGTAACGATAGTCTTTACTTTTATTTGATAGTAAATTCAATGATTTATTATGAACTTCTTTCCAGTCAGTTTTACTGGTTGCAAATATATCCGTTGATTTTTGTATTTCACTTTCAATGGATTCAAACTCAGGTTCATAAGTTAAATCTATGCCTAAGCGATCCTCTTCTGATATATCAGAAAGAATTAAGTTATAAGAAAACATATTTACCCTAGCTAAATGATGCTGTCATTTATTATTGATTTTTTTATTATTAAAAATCTATTTATGGATAAAGAATAAGTCGGAAGATGTGATTAAGGAAGCGGAATAATTTGCGAGGGAAATTAATTGAGAAATAGATCTAAGTTTTAGTGTAAATAAAATAAATAGAACTATTTCTATAGAGATAAGAGTAATAAATCTGTTTCTATTTTAAGACAGGTGTCTTGTTTTTTTAAAATCATTTAGCACTATTTCTAAGGCTTTTATTACAGTCTCTTTATCTACATTATTATTTTCGAGTAGATAAATTAAATCCACTGCCAGTTTAATTTCATCAGGAGCATTATCTAACGGGCTAGGTGTAGTTATTTGTTCAACTTCAAGGGTTGCTTCGGCTTCAATGTGTTTAGAGTGCTTAATCATGTTGTTCTCTATAAGTAATTTGCTGTTCTAATCGTTTCATTGCATCTTTACAGCGCTGTAATCGTTTCTCTGTTGCAAGGAGTGTTTTCTGCAATTCTTGTTGCTGAGAAAAAGAGTGGCAATGATTAACAGAGTGCTCTTGTTCTCGAACCATTTGACTGAGTCGACGTTCCCAGTTCTTGATGTTGCGCCAAATCTTGGTACATATCACTAATTGGTTTTTTATAACTGCCTTTTGGACGAGGTTCATTAGAGCGAATACGTTGAGTGGCAACTTCACGTTGAACAGCTTCTATTTGGGCGACTAGCATTTGAGTTAAATACTCTGCACGTTGGCTGGTGAGGATCCCCGCTTTCTCTTCTCGCTGAATAGAAGCCAGTGTTGATTTAGTTTCGGTGATACAAGGCACAAGATAGCGACTACGACAGCCAAATAGACGTTCATCAAAAAGAGGCAAGCGTTGTTCGCCTCGACGACGATCGATCTCTGCTGCTGTTTTACTTAACTGCTCAAGCATTATTTCAATAGAACTGAGGTTTATCATAGGAGCCTCGAAATGAATTCAGTAGGTTTAGAACCAAGCATCTAATGCTAATTTTACTGCTAAAATACAAACAACAGTGACAAATACAGGGCGAATAAACTTAGAGCCAAAACGAATTGCAGAGTGAGCACCAATGAAAGCTCCCGCCATCAAGCAGATCCCCATTGTTAACCCTAATGCCCAGTTAATATGACCAAGAATGGCAAAAGTAACTAAAGAGGTAAAGTTACTGGTGAAATTCATTGCTTTGGCTAATCCAGAAGCTAATAAAATATTTAGTCGATACATAGCCATGCTACTTACCGTCCAAAAAGCCCCTGTTCCAGGTCCAGCTACACCATCATAAAATCCTAATATTAAGCCTTGTATTGTCTGCTGTTTTTTTAGTTTAGGAGTTACTTTGGGTAACTGATTGTTTTCAGATGCAATCCGAGTAGGCCAGATAGTATAAATAGCAGCACAAAGAATAACTAAAGGTAATCCTTTCTCTAGCCATTCAGTTGAAATATAGTTCACTAATAATGTACCAAAGATTGCACCACAGAGAGTAGCAATAAAGGAGGCTTTCCAAAAGGTAGGATCAAACAGTTTCTTTTTAAAATAGGTTAAAGCAGCGGTTGATGATGCAAAAGTAGCTGCAAGCTTATTAGTGCCTAAAGCTATATGCGGTGGTAAACCAATTGATAGTAATGCAGGTACGGTTAGCATTCCACCTCCACCAGCAACAGCATCAATAAATCCAGCAATAAAGGCAACTAATCCCAAAACAATCAGGGTACTAGGCTCAAGAAATTCCATATAAGCTCTTATTTATTATTAGTATAGTTTAGGGCAACAGACCCTAGTATCGTAATGTATGACCGTTAATAGCCACACTTACTCTATCACTCTCTTAAAGGGAGGTAATGCATCTAAAAGCGCTTTACCATAACGTTTAGTTATAACGCGGCGATCAAGAAGGACAACTCTACCAGAATCTTCTTCTTTACGCAGTAATCGACCTACGGATTGAATTAACTTTTTACTCGCTTCAGGAATGCTTATCTGCATAAACGGATTTCCGCCTCTACTTTCAATATATTCTGAGTGCGCTTCTTCTACTGGAGAGGTTGGAACACCAAATGGAATTTTTGGTTATAATTAAATTAGTTAAGAGGTTACCAGGTAAATCTAACCCTTCAGAAAAGCTCCCTGTTCCAAATAAGATACTGATTTTATTAGCTTCACAAAGTTTTTTATGTTTTTTTAGGATTTCTTGTCGAGACTCTTTTCCTTGGATAAGTAAACTCCACCCATGCTTTTTAGCAATTCCCTCTATGCCTTCTGCTACTTTATTCATTTGCCAATATGAGGAGAACAACACCAAGCTTGAGGTTTGATCTGCTAAATAGAAAGGAAGCTCTTCTATTAATAAATCGGTAAAACCTGGAGCTGATGGTTCCATTGGTAAATTAGGAATAACTAATTGAGAGTTTTCTTGATAATTAAAAGGTGAAGCGAGTGATAAAAATCGCACGCCATCTTCTTGTTTTTCAGAAATTCCCGCTTGCTTGCAAAAGAAAGAGTAGCTATTAAGCGCACGCATAGTTGCAGATACAATAACTGCTCCAGCTGCTCGGCTCCATAAATTTTGATCTAATTGCCAGCCAACCTCTAGTGGAGAGACATTAATGATAACATCGCCTTCTCTATCTTTACTCTGTTCTAGCCAACGAGCGAGTGGAGCACCTTTATCACTGTTTGGTTTTGCCATTAAGAACCAAACTTGTGCGAGATTTTCTAGTCGTTGTAGATAGAAGCCCATCTCAGCCAATGCAGGCTCTGCCATTCTTGGTGCTAATTCGCCATCTTTCATGCGTTCAGAGATTAAATCACTAATTTTTGCTAAGGCTTGATTTGTTTTCGTTGAGATATCTTTTAAATCTTTTGATTGTTCGGCTAACCATGTTGGAATTTCCCCATGTTCAAAGCGATAGATGCCATCACTATTAAAGAGAGTGGGATCGAATTGCTTGCTTAGTTGATTTAACGAGGGAATTAGCTCTTGTAAGTTATCATGTAACGTATTTTGAAAACGATTAACGCGTTTTTGATCTGCTAGATTACAAAATTTACTAACAGACTTATTTAGCGACTCCAGCCAAGATGATGTTCCCTTTAAGCTTGCTGCTGCTGATGAATGTTCACGAGCGACATTCGGAAGATGATGAGCTTCATCAAAAATATAGATAGTTTGCTCTGGTTCAGAAAGAACGACACCACCACCAAGATCGATATCTGCCATAACAAGACTGTGATTTGCTATAACAACGTCGGCTTTATCAAGATGCTCACGGGCTTTTTGAAAGGCACAATCACGGTGCATAGGTAACCCGTTATGGCAACTGTATTTATCAGAAACAATACTCTGCCATATAGAAGAGGGAATAGTGGTAGGCCAACTGTCTATATCTCCATCCCATTTACCTTCGGATAATGCTTTATACATTCTTCTCAAAAGATCTAAATCTTTCTTTTTAGGTTTTTCAGTGAATAGGGCTGCTTGTTTATCTTCTTCATGGTTAGTTTCAACTAATAAAGCGAGTTTATGGTTACAGCAATAACGTTGTCGGCCTTTCGCAATAATAAAAGAAAAAGGTAATGGTGAGATACGACGATAAAATGGTAGGTCTTTATGCGCTAGCTGTTCTTGCAGTGCAACCGTTGCAGTCGAAATCACGACTTTCTTATTATTTAACTTAGCAAATGGGATGACACTAAGTAGATAAGCGAGTGATTTACCAATCCCAGTACCTGCCTCTGCAACAATCATGCGATGCGTATCACTATATTCTCCTGCTAGAGATTTAGTGATTTCTGCTACTAAATAGTTTTGTGCTCGGCGAGGAATAAAGCCGGGTAATTGATCTTGTAGTGTTTTATAGCTCTCTCGTATGCAATCAGTAACCGCTTTGTTCAGCATGATTTAACTCTAGTAATATAAGAAAATCCATTATAGCACGCTACCTTGAGTGTGATCTTCTGCAAAGAATGGATTCTTATGTAATTAAATCGGGATGTAGGTCACGAAAATAGAATGAACTAAGATGAAATATCTAAATGTTAATTTTTAGATGGAGTTAAAGTTCTGTATTCTTGTAATTTTAAGTCATTTATTCTTATTTATTACTTTGTAGATGGGATTAACAGATTGATATTCTTTTTTACTGCGAAATAATTCTTTACATATTGTTTCATTTCCATGTTCGAACCGTGTCTCATTTATGGTCATTTACGGCTAAGTCTTTGGTTTTGCTGTCTTTATGTTTTTTTATGAATCTTTTTGTTAGCCGTTGACATGTGAGTCAAGATTTTGCAAAGTAGCACTCGAAATTTAGAAACATTGATTAATCACACAGTTAGATGTGCTGGTCGATGTCAAAGAAATTATATAAATACATGGAACCGGAAAACGGATTTCCAAATCTTTTAAGAAAAGGCAGTGGATTATTATGAAAAAGACTCTAGTAGCATTATCAGTATTAGCAGCATCAGTTGGTTCAGCACAAGCATTTGAAATTTACAACGAAGGTGGTGTTACAGTTGATATGGGCGGCGACATTGAAGTTGTTTACCTACAAAAAACTGAAAAAGGTCACGATTTTCAACAAGAAATCCAAGATGCTGATGTTAAGTTTGATGTTCGTTACGCTGTAAATGATGATTTACAATTTGGTGGTTTCTTTGAACTACAAGATACTGGCACAAACGAAGGTGATGCATACGTAGCACTTTACTCTGATTCTATGGGTTCAATTAAAGTTGGTCGTACTTGTACTGCTCTTGATGACGCAGGTATCGGTTCAGATTACCAATTTGGTATCACAACATTTTTTAATGGCTCTGACATGTACTGCGGCGATGAAGTAATTCGTTGGGACTTTGACCAAGATAATTTTTATGCAACAGCAGCAATTGCTCAAGATAAAAACAACTCTACAGAAGTAGGTGTTGATTCAACTTATTTTGATGCTCGTGTTGGTTACCGTGTAGCTGATTTTGATTTTACAGTTCTAGGTGGTTCTGGTGAAAATGATGCTAAAAACACTGAAACTTTATTAGGTGCCGAAGCTCGTTTTAACGGTGTTGAAAACCTAGGTTTAGCAGCTGCTATTTATACTATGGATAACGAAGCTGTTAAAACAAATACTCTTGGACTTTCTGCTACTTACCAGCTTGATAAAGTTGCTCTAGCTACAGGTTTCAGCTTATCTTCAGATGATGTTGATGCAAATGATGATATTAATACTTGGTATGTAAATGCTGGTTACCCAATTGCTCCAAATACTACAGCTTATGCTGAAGTTGGTGGTAATAGTAACGACGACAGCCAAACTGGTTTTGCTGTAGGTGTTAAAGCATCATTCTAATCTTAGTTAATTAAGATATAATTGAACCACCCTTATATAGGGTGGTTTTTTTTTAGCTATTATATTTAAGGAACAGATAATGAAAGGAAAGGTTGTTTTATTAGGGCTGCTATTTGCATCATCACTACAAGCGGCAACAATAACACCCAAAAAAGGGATAGAGATTCTTTTTGTCGATGGGGTTAAAGTAGAAGAAAAGCGAGAAAAAATTACTTTAGATGCTAAAACCACACAATTAATGTTGAGATATAGTAAGCAAGTAGGTAATGGTAATACTAAGAAAATTTTTGATTCTGCTCCATTTATAATCACAATTAATGTTCCAGATAGCGATCTCACTGTTAATGCGCCAAAAGTTTATAGTTATGAAAAAGCAAAGAGAGAGTTTAAAACTGCACCTGAGTGGTTAATTACTGATAACAAAGATAATGAAATTAATTATAGACAAGAAAAATTAAAGCCAAACGACGGTTTTATGCCTTATTACGATCTTGAAGTGATGCTTGAAAAGTACAACCAAGATAAGGGCATTATTTTTGGTTCTTCTTCTGCGTTAGTAACAGCATCTAAGTCGACAGAAAAAGGCAATAATTCAGAAAATGCTAAGCTTTCAAACCTAAGTCAGCTTCAATCTCTTTACCTAAAAACAAATAAAGAAGAGCGTAAAGCCTTTCAAAAGTGGATCATAGATCACAATTAATTTTATTACAGATCTGATTATTAGCTAAATATATTAATAGCTAAGTGATTTTTTAAAGAATTGCTTAGCTTTTTTTTGTGTGTATTAAAGTAAAACACAGCAGATATCAAATAACGCCCCAACAAGAATGCTTTTACCTTTTTTTATACTGAGAGTGCTTTCCGCAAAAGGGTTTTTCGATCTTTTTCTGTTACCTTCACTGTTTTGTTTTATATTTATTTATATTTATCCGCGTGATCTACGTCTCAAATTTACGCCGTATCTTATAACTTGTTGTATTAGAACTCTTTATTATTTTTTACTTTCCTTGACTTTCTCCGTTGACATCAAGATAAATCTTGAGCAAAGTATGCTCCAGATTTAAAGACATCACGAGTTGCACAATAAGATGTGGCCGTAATGGAATATAAAATAGGGAACCGGAAATCGGATTTCCAAATCTTTCTAAGAAAAGGCAGTGGATTTATTATGAAAAAGACTCTTATAGCACTTGCAATCGCAAGTATTTCAACTTCAGCATTTGCTGTTCAAACTAGCAGCCAAAACAGCAAAAATGAAGATATGTTTGCATTTGACTCTATGCATAAAGATCAATTTTCAGTATCTGGTTCTGTTGGCGCTGGTGGTTACTACGACACTGGTACTAAAGCATTTTATGATGATTGGGCTACTGGCCTAACTCTAGCAGTTAACTACCGTAACAATCGTATCGTTGGTTACTTTGAAACAGACTTTATGTTGAACTACACAACAGACAGTGCAACTAAGCATGCATCTTCTACAGAGAAGAACTCTGGACCAGCAACAGACGTAGATAAAGCTTGGTTAGGTTTTGATACTGGTTACGGTATTGCATCTTTCGGTTGGGAAAATGATACAGCCTTAGATAAAGTTGACGGCGCTGGCGACAACACATACGAGTTCGGTGCTTCTGCAGGTGATGCGTCAGATGCATTTAACGTACTTAAGTTCCAAGGTGCTACAAGCGGTTTTGCATACGGTGTGTCTTACTTTGAAACTGATGATGACCACAGTGCTGGTGATAAAGGCTTCAATGGTTATGTAGGTGTTGAGCAAGAAATCTACAACCTTTATGTAGGTTACGAAACTCGTGATGCTGCTGATTACAGTGTAATTTCTGTATCTGGTAACGTGAAATTTGGTGACGTTAAACTAGGTGCTAACGTATGGTCTGATAACGGCGACAAAGGTGACCTAACAGGTACAAATGCTACTGATAAGACAGATGTAGGTTACTACCTATCTGTGGGTTATGCATTAAACGAAGAGCTAACTTTAGCCGCGGGTTATGCAGCTAATACAGTAGAAGAAAATAATGCAAGCGACCTTGATCGTTCTTACATGAACGTTGCAGCTATGTACACAATGGCTAAAAACATGGACATGGGTATCGACGTACGTCAAGATCTAGACATGGGCGAAGGCAACGAAGAAGAAACTTACGTATTCGCAGCAGCGTACTACTACTTCTAATCTCTTGATTTAAAGTAAGCTAAATTATTAAGCCAGTCATAACGACTGGCTTTTTTTCGTCTGAATAAAAATAAAATATTAGGGTATTTATTAAACTTTTCACAGCATTAAAACTTTCTTTAAAAAAAATGATCTTTTTTGTTGAAATAAAACCACAGTTTGATAATGTGTTTACAAGGTTAAAAACAAAATCAATTTGTTACTAAAGGTTTATAATTATGCGTATTCAAGGTCTGAACATCCATCATCACCATCATCCTGAGTAGTCTTTCGGGAGGATATGCATATCCGGGAAGGCAATTAGAATTTCCTTCCGATGAATACAATTTCAAACCCTCGGAAGGTAAAACTTCTGAGGGTTTTTTCGTTTTATGACCAAAAAATTGAGCAATTGATAGTTAACAACAAATTTAGAATTACATTTTTACAAGGAAGAGATTATGTCATCACAACGTTTACGTATCGCGATTCAAAAGAAAGGCCGTTTATCTAAAGAGTGCCAAGAGCTATTTAAGCGTTGCGGTATGAAATTTAATATCTCAGGTGAGCGATTAGTGGTTCATTCTGAAAATATGCCAATTGATTTATTGTTAGTTCGTGATGACGATATTCCAAGTCTAATCATGGATGGTGTCGTTGACTTAGGTGTGATTGGTGAAAACGAATTAGAAGAAGTGCGTCTAGAGCGTAAAGCATTGGGCGAGCCTTCAGCATTTACCACTCTGCGCCGTTTAGATTTTGGTGGTTGTCGTTTATCTATTGCTATAGATAAAGATGAAACGTACAACGGTCCACAAGATCTTGCTGGTAAACGTATCGCAACGACTTACCCACAATTACTTAAAAGCTTTATGGACGAGCAAGGTATTCCGTTCTCAACTTGTATTTTAAATGGTTCTGTTGAAGTTGCTCCACGTGCAGGCCTTTCTGATGCGATTGCCGATCTAGTATCGACAGGCGCTACTCTTGAGGCAAATGGCTTAAAAGAAGCTGAAGTGATTTTCCGCTCTAAAGCCACATTAATTCAACGTGAAGGTGAGTTTGACGCAGATAAAGCAGCATTAATCGAAAAACTTCTAACACGTATGCAAGGGTGTATTCAGGCCAAAGAATCTAAATACATCATGCTACACGCGCCAACAGATAAACTAGAAGCGATTAAATCATTACTACCAGGTGCAGAAGATCCAACAGTACTTCCTTTATCAAGTGATGGTGCAAAAGTGGCGGTTCACCTAGTCAGTACTGAAAATCTATTCTGGGAAACAATGGAGCAACTAAAAGCACTGGGTGCGAGCTCTATTCTTGTATTGCCAATTGAGAAGATGATGGAGTAACCATTATGAAAACCCTAGTTTGGCAATCACTTAGCGATTCACAGCAAGATACTGTCTTACAACGTCCTGCTATTACCGAAGGCGCAAATATTACTGCTGCGGTAACTAGCGTGATTAATACCGTTAAACAAGACGGTGACGCTGGCGTATTAGCGTTAACAGAAAAGTTTGATGGTGTGAAACCAGAGTCGATTCGAGTATCTAAATCAGAGATAGAAGCAGCAAGTGAACGTTTATCTGAAGAGATGAAAGCGGCGCTACAACAAGCGTATAGTAATATCTCTAAATTTCACAAAGCTCAAAAACCGCAACCAATTAAAGTAGAAACACAACCAGGTGTGGTGTGTGAGCAAATCATAATGCCGATTAATAAAGTGGGTCTGTATATTCCAGGGGGCAGTGCGCCATTACCATCAACGGTATTAATGTTAGGTATTCCTGCTCAAATCGCCGGTTGTCAAAAAGTGGTGTTGTGTTCTCCTCCACCAATTGCAGATGAAATTTTATACGTTGCAAAACTATGTAAAATTGATGAAGTGTACAACATCGGTGGTGCTCAAGCCGTTGCTGCCATGG
Source organism: Aliivibrio wodanis (assembly GCF_052920805.1). Taxonomy (NCBI): domain Bacteria; kingdom Pseudomonadati; phylum Pseudomonadota; class Gammaproteobacteria; order Vibrionales; family Vibrionaceae; genus Aliivibrio; species Aliivibrio wodanis. Next base: position 1,171,113 of record NZ_JBREXA010000002.1, on the reverse strand, counting down.
CTTACGGTACTAAATCTGTTTCTAAAGTGGATAAGATTTTTGGTCCTGGCAACGCATACGTCACTGAAGCTAAGCGTCAGGTATCTAATGATTTCCGTGGCGCAGCGATAGATATGCCAGCAGGTCCATCTGAGGTTTTGGTTATTGCGGATGAAACGGCAGATCCTGATTTTATTGCTGCGGATCTTTTAAGCCAAGCAGAGCACGGTCCGGATTCACAAGTGGTTCTTGTCACTCCATCACCGATCATTGCTGATCAAGTGGCAGACGCAATCGAGAAGCAACTAAAAGAGTTATCTCGCTCTGATATTGCACGTAAAGCACTAGGTTCAAGCTTATTAATTATTGCTGAATCACTAACGCAATGTGTTTCAATTTCAAACTTTTATGGTCCTGAGCACTTAATAGTTCAAACTAAAAACCCACGTGAATTGCTGCCACTACTGGATAATGCAGGCTCTATTTTCTTAGGTAATTATTCGCCTGAATCAGCAGGGGATTACGCTTCTGGAACCAATCACGTATTACCAACTTATGGTTATACAAAAACCTACTCAAGTTTGGGTTTGGCTGATTTTTCTAAACGCATGACGGTACAAGAATTAACAGCAGATGGCTTAAAAGGCTTAGCTCCGACAGTGGTAACAATGGCTGATGCAGAAGGACTTGATGCTCACAAACGAGCGGTTACAATCAGAATTGAAAAATTAGCTAAATTAGAAGCGAATCAATAGGAATTCATGATGGAAAAGTTAGCCAGAAAACAAGTGCAAGCATTAACTCCTTATCTCTCTGCTCGTCGTATTGGTGGCACAGGAGATGTGTGGTTAAACGCCAATGAATCCCCATTTGATAATGAATACAAATTCAATTTTGCACGCCTTAACCGTTACAGTGAATGTCAACCACCAGAGTTGATCAATGCTTATGCGGCTTATGCAAATGTAAAACCAGAGCAAGTGCTAACGTCACGTGGTGCTGATGAAGGTATTGAACTATTAGTTCGTGCGTTTTGTGAGCCAAATGAAGATGCGATTTTATATTGCCCGCCAACCTATGGGATGTACTCAATCAGTGCAGAAAGCATTGGTGTAGAGACGAAAACCGTACCACTAACTTCTGATTGGCAGTTAGATCTTCCTACAATAGAAGAAAGCTTAGAAAACGTCAAAGTCGTGTTTGTGTGTAGCCCAAATAATCCAACAGGCAACATTGTTAATCGTAAAGATATTATTTCATTGCTTGAGATGACAAAAGATCGCGCAATTGTGGTAATGGATGAAGCTTACATCGATTTTTGTATGGAGAAGTCTACGGTCGATTTACTGGCTGATTATCCACACCTTGCGATTCTTCGTACACTATCAAAAGCCTTTGCACTGGCTGGCTTACGTTGTGGTTTTACATTAGCCAATGAAGAACTGATTAATGTATTACTTAAAGTGATTGCGCCATACCCAGTGCCAGTTCCTGTGGCTGAAATTGCGACTCAAGCCTTATCTGAAGCAGGTTTAGCTCGAATGAAATACCAGATGCTTGATTTAAGTGCTAACCGTGCTTATTTACACGCAGGGTTAATGGTATTGAATGGTGTCACCGTCCATGAAGGTTGGGGAAACTATTTATTAGTGCAATTCTCTGATGGCGATGCAGTGTTTAAAGCAGCGTGGGATCACGGTATTATTTTACGTAATTCACCAATTAAAGATTGTGTGCGTATCAGCGTAGGTAATCGCGAAGAGTGTGAAAAAACTCTTGGATTTATTCGTAATCAATTAATGTAATCTTATCCCCAAGCTTAGGAATAAGGCTTGGGGCTTGTAATACCAATCGTAGTAAATAATTGGTCATCCTAGCTGGTTAAAATGCTCGATAACTGCGTTGAAATTTTTGATTGTAGAATAACTACTTATCGAAAAATTTCGTCTTGTTCTCAAGCATTTTTCCTTCGCTATTTCTGAACACTTATTTACTGTGATTGGTATAAGAATAGAATTAGAAAAATTAAAAGGACGTTCCTGTGAGCAAACAACAAAAGATTTTATTTATCGACCGTGATGGCACCTTAATTGTTGAGCCGCCTGTCGATTTTCAAGTAGACCGTTTAGACAAGTTAAAGTTTGAACCTTTGGTTATCCCATCTCTACTTTCTCTTCAAGATGCAGGTTATCGTTTAGTGATGGTAACGAACCAAGATGGTTTAGGAACAGATAGCTACCCACAAGATGAGTTCGATGCGCCACACAATATGATGATGGAGTTTTTTGAATCTCAAGGTGTTAAATTTGATGATGTACTGATCTGTCCTCACTTTGAAGAAGACAATTGCTCATGCCGCAAACCTAAATTGGGCATGGTAAAAGAGTATCTTCAAGGAGGAAAAGTTGATTTTCAACACTCGGTTGTGATTGGTGATCGTCAAACGGATCTTCAATTAGCAGAGAACATGGCAATCCGTGGCATTCAATATCACCCTGAGACAATGAACTGGCCTGCGATATTAAAAGATCTAACCGTAAATGCGCGTACTTCAGAAGTGATCCGCACGACTAAAGAAACGGACATTAAAGTGTTTGTTAATTTGGATGAGCAGGGTGGTAATACAATCTCAACCGGCCTTGGTTTCTTTGATCACATGCTTGATCAAATCGCTACGCACGGCGGTTTCCAAATGAAGATCAATGTAGAGGGCGACTTACACATTGATGATCACCACACCATTGAAGATACGGCTCTAGCACTAGGCGAAGCGTTAAAAGAAGCATTGGGTGATAAACGTGGCATTGGTCGTTTTGGTTTTAGCTTACCAATGGATGAGTGTTTAGCACAATGTGCGCTGGATTTATCTGGCCGTCCATATCTGAAATTTGATGCGGAATTTAGTCGTGATCAAGTGGGTGATTTATCAACAGAAATGGTGGTTCACTTCTTCCGCTCGCTTACAGATACGCTTGCTTGTACGTTACACCTTTCTTCTGCTGGTCATAATGATCACCACATTATTGAAAGCTTATTTAAAGCGTTTGGTCGTACATTACGCCAAGCGATTAAAGTGGAAGGTAATGAACTGCCAAGCTCAAAAGGCGTATTGTAGGAGTGACTATGACAAAGCAAAATGTCGTTATTATTGATACAGGTTGCTCTAACGTATCGTCAGTGAGATTTGCGATTGAGCGTTTGGGTTATGACGTTACGATAAGCAGAGATCCACAAGTGGTATTAGCAGCAGATAAGCTGTTTTTACCGGGAGTAGGAACAGCAAGCGAAGCGATGAAAAACTTAGCTGAGCGTGATCTCATTGAGTTGGTTAAACAAGTTGAAAAGCCGCTATTGGGTATCTGTTTAGGTATGCAACTGCTTGGTAAACTCTCTGAAGAGAAAGGTCAAAAGGCAGATCAAATTGTGGATTGCTTAGGCTTATGTGATGGTGAAGTTCGTAAGCTTCAAACTGGTAATTTACCACTACCTCACATGGGCTGGAACACAATTAAACCCGTTGAAGGTAATTCGCTGTTTAAAGACATTCCAGAGAACAGTTACTTTTACTTCGTACACAGCTTTGGCATGCAAGTGGGTGATTACACCATTGCTTCTTGTGACTATGGACAACCGTTTACCGCCGCATTACAAGTGGGTAATTATTACGGTGTTCAGTTTCACCCAGAGCGTTCAAGTAAAGTGGGTTCAAAGCTTATTCAGAACTTTTTGGAGCTATAAGAGCAGGGACGAGGTGCGAGGTCGCTTCGCTTCGAGGTTTTAGGGCTCTTACTCGTCCCTCGGATCTCGTAATGAGCGTAGCGAATGTTCTCGGCTCTGTTAATAAGGATATTTATGATCATTCCAGCATTAGATTTAATTGAAGGCCAAGTGGTTCGTCTGTTTCAAGGCGACTACGGGCAAGTAACAGAATATAAAGTTGATCCGGCTGAGCAGTTTAATCTGTATCACCAAGCCGGCGCAAATTGGCTACACCTTGTTGATTTAACGGGTGCAAAAGACACAACAGCACGTCAGTTAGATTTGATTGCTCGTTTGTTAGCAAGCACCCCTGCCAATATTCAAATTGGTGGTGGCGTACGTAACGAAGCGGATGTACAAGATTTATTAAACGCTGGTGCACAACGTGTGGTTGTTGGTTCTACAGCGGTAAAACAGCCAGAGCTTGTCAAAGGTTGGATGGCAAAATACGGTGCAGAAAAAATCGTATTAGCGCTAGATATCAACATTGATGAAAACGGCACTCGTAACGTTGCTATTTCAGGTTGGCAAGAAGATTCAGGCGTAACGATTGAAGCATTGCTTGAAGATTACCTAACGGTTGGTTTGAAACATGTATTGTGTACTGATATCTCACGCGATGGCACGCTGCAAGGCTCGAATGTAGAACTTTACGTAGACCTATGTAAACAGTACCCACAAGTGCAATTCCAATCTTCTGGCGGCATAGGCTCTCTGGATGATATCGCTGCGCTTAAAGGCTCTGGTGTTGCAGGAGTGATTGTTGGTCGAGCATTGCTTGATGGCAAGTTCACCGCAGAGGAGGCATTCCAATGTTGGCAAAGCGAATAGTTCCTTGTCTTGATGTAAAAGATGGGCAAGTAGTAAAAGGCGTTCAATTTCGTAATCACGAGATCATTGGTGATATTGTCCCTCTGGCGCAGCGTTACGCAGAAGAGGGCGCGGATGAATTGGTATTTTATGATATTACCGCATCAAGTGATGGTCGTGTAGTTGATAAAAGCTGGGTAGCACGCGTAGCTGAAGTGATTGATATTCCATTCTGTGTGGCAGGTGGTATTAAAACCGCCGAAGATGCAGCGAAGATTTTAGAATTTGGTGCTGACAAAGTATCAATTAACTCACCAGCACTGGCGAATCCAGAACTTATCACAGAGCTTGCAGATAAATTTGGTGTTCAGTGTATCGTTGTAGGAATTGATTCTTACTTTGATAAAGAAACGGGTAAATACCAAGTTTACCAATTTACCGGCGATGAAGAGCGTACCAAAGCAACCAAATGGGAAACCAAAGATTGGGTGCAAGAAGTTCAAAAACGCGGTGCGGGTGAAATTGTATTGAACATGATGAATCAAGATGGTGTGCGTAATGGTTACGATCTTGAGCAATTAAAAATGGTACGAGAAGTGTGTCATGTGCCATTAATTGCATCAGGCGGTGCAGGTGAAATGGTTCACTTTGCTGATGCCTATAAAAAAACAAACGTGGACGGTGCATTAGCTGCATCTGTATTCCACAAACAAATCATCAATATTGGTGAATTAAAAGAATATTTAGCCCAACAGGATGTAGAGGTGCGCCGATGAGCCAACAAGAATTAGCAACACGAATTGATTGGGAAAAAGTGGATGGGTTAGTGCCTGCTATTATTCAAGATTTTGGTTCAAGCCAAGTATTGATGATGGGTTACATGAATCAAGAAGCACTGTCGAAAACATTAGAAACAAAGAAGGTTACGTTTTTCTCTCGCACTAAAAATCGTTTATGGACCAAAGGCGAAGAGTCAGGCAATAGCTTGAATCTAGTTAATATTTCTCTAGATTGCGATAACGATACTTTGCTTATTAAAGTTAATCCAGTAGGCCCAACGTGCCACACAGGAACAACCACCTGTTGGGATGGCGATAAAACCGAAGAAACGCAATTGGTGTGGCTTCATCAGTTGGAACAGTTACTTGCCGAGCGTAAGAATGCTGATCCTGACTCATCTTACACAGCAAGTCTCTATGCCCGTGGCACCAAACGTATTTCGCAGAAAGTTGGTGAAGAAGGCGTTGAAGTCGCGCTTGCAGCGACGTCGGGTGACAAGGCGGAGCTAGTGTGTGAATCAGCAGATTTGATGTATCACTTGTTTGTTCTGCTTCAAGATCAAGGCTTGTCGTTTGATGATGTGATTAACAAACTAAAAGAACGTCATAAATAATTTTCTTCAATTGTAAAAATAATAAATCAACGCTGATCATCTGATCGGCGTTTTTATTGGAATTGAGATACCATCCTCGCTATACTCTGCGCTCAATTTTAGGAGCGCCAATGTTCGATATCCTTTATCAAAATTCAGATTTTCTTGTTATCAATAAACACCCTAATGTTAGCGTTCATAAAGACGATGGTGATACATCACTATTGATTGAGCTAGCTAAAGTCACTGGTGATAAACAGCTTTATCTTATTCATCGTTTAGACAAGATGACATCAGGGTTGTTGCTTATTGGTCGTAATCAGTCGGCCGCAAGTGAATTATCACAACTTTTCGCGAAGCGTTTAGTTGAGAAATACTATCTAGCCATTGGGGATAAAAAGCCTAAGAAAAAACAAGGTTTGGTTATTGGCGATATGGAGCGTTCACGTAGAGCGTCATGGAAGCTGATCAACAGTAAAGAAAACCCAGCGATTACTCAGTTTTTTTCAACTGCCGCGCATGATGGTAATCGCCTATTTTTATGTAAACCTCACACTGGTAAAACTCATCAAATTCGAGTGGCTTTAAAAAGCGTAGGTTCTGGTATTTTAGGTGATTCAATTTATAGCTCGTCTAAGGCTGATCGTGGTTACCTTCATGCATATGCCTTGCGATTTACCTATCAAGAGCAAGCGTTTGAGTTTGCTGAATTACCAAAGCAAGGTGCGGAATGGGAAAATGAAACCATTCAAGCAGGATTAACCCAATGGCAAGCGCCATGGACATTAACTTGGCCAGAGATTAAGAAGAAATAATGAAAATAGAAGCATTAAACACGTTATTTACGCATCTTGAACAGCAACTGACTCAACCATTAGGTGAATTACGCCGCTTATTTCATGGTCGTGGTCAATGCTTTGAAGGATTAGAGCAAATTACGATAGATTGGTTACAAGCGAAAGATTCGAATGGCCAAGGCTCTCAAGGTCAACTAGTTGTGGCGTTATTTAAAGAGCAAGAACCTGAATTTGTAGAAGAGTTAGAAGCTAGACTAAAAGCATTTGCAGACTCAGAGTTATGGATGAATGCCAAAGGGACTTCTATCTTATTGCAACATCGTTATCAAGAATTAGCGCCAACACAAGTGGTATGGGGAGAAGAAAATACGTTCCCTGTCGTTGAAGAAAACGGTTTAAGGTACCAACTAGAGCTGAAAAAGAACCAGAATATGGGTATCTTTTTAGATATGCGTTATGGTCGTCAGTGGGTTCAAGAACACAGTGAAGGCAAGTCGGTATTGAACTTATTTGCGTATACGTGTGGTTTCTCTGTGGCTGCTATTGCTGGTGGTGCGACGCAAGTTGTTAACCTCGATATGGCGAAAGCGTCATTAGGTCGTGGTCGTGATAATCACCGCTTAAATGAACATGATCTGTCTAAAGTTAAATTCTTGGGACATGATATATTTAAGTCGTGGGGTAAGATTAAGAAATTAGGCTTATATGATTTGATCATTATTGACCCGCCAAGTTTCCAAAAAGGCAGCTTTGCGTTAACCAAAGATTATCAGAAGATCTTGCGTCGTTTACCAAGCTTATTGAGCGAAACGGGTGAAGTATTGGCATGTGTGAATTCCCCTGCGGTATCTACTGATTTCTTGATTGATGGTATGGCAGAAGAAGCGCCTGAATTAAAATTTGTAGAGCGTTTAGATAACCCGCCAGAGTTTGCAGATATTAATCCTGAAAGCGGCTTAAAAGTGATGTGTTTTACCCGTTAATATATTGAATTATATAAAGAGAACTTATTAGTAGAAAGGGAACTTTAAATATCATGTATTAATATTAATTGATGCATGATATTCATATTCTTCACAATGTTTTTTATTTTTAAGTATTATTTACTTATCTCTAACTCATTGAAATATTGGTCGATTATTTTTTGATAGGTGCCACTTTTTTTCATTGAATTAAGAATTTGGTCAAAGTTATTTATTAACTTTATGTGCTGATTTTTTTTAGAAAATGCAATATAGCTTGGAGTTGACTCTACTGGAGGTTCCTCTAAGTGAAGTTTATTTGTTACCCCCATATTAGCAGAAATAAATCGAGCACCAAGTTCATTGTTAACCCAAAAATCAGCCCTTTTGGAAGATATCATTAAGACGCATTGCTCTGCAAAATCCACTTTATAGACTGCTTTAAATTGCTTTTTATCCAACATACTGTCGAACCACGAGCCATAACTCACGTTATTAACTACACAGAGTCTATATTCACCAATTCTCGACTTTTCCCAATTGACAGTACTGCTCTTTGATCTAATTATTCTAATAGTCTGATTAAACAGAATTTCCTTACTATAATCGGCAAACTTTTCTCTAGATGGTGTTTTAAATGCTGTAAAAATGGCATCAGCACTACCATTTTCAACAGAGCTTATAGCTCTTCCCCATGGTAAAATTTCAATTGTTATAGGAGTGCTCATCTGTTGAAAGATATGCGTTATTAGCCTAACAGCAACACCATCTAATTGATCGTTGTTTTGAGTTATATATGGAGGATAGTCCAGTGTAACTAATTTTATTTCTGCGTTTGACATTCTAGGGAATAGTAGACAGAAAATAAGAAATATCTGTTTCATATCGTACTCTCTTTCAGCGACAAGGCCTTCAACTTAAGCTTAGAACACTTTATTATCTTTAAAAAGAAATTATCTTTTTCAATTTGATATCTAGCTTACTTTGATGCTGATGAGACTATGGCTTTTCAAACCTTGCTGATCAAGTGTTTGAACAAAATCTTATTTTAGTGGAAGTAATTTATATGATTAGAGCTTTTCTATTAAATACTAACTGTGCTCGTTTTGAATCACCTATTTTAGTTTCAAATACGAATAAATAGTTAGATATTGCAGTATGTAGAGGCACTAGCTATTAATAGGCTAGTACCTTTTTGCTAAATTAGCTATCGATTCACGTTGGTTCATTTAGTTACGTCTATTGCTTCTCGCGCCAAACAAGACTGTTCAGTAACTAAGATGTCATTTTGTTTTTGGCCGCGTGAATTACGGATCAAATAACGATAAGCAACCCCTTTTTCTAGAACCGGTCGAATTTCATTATCATTACAGTAAGTGGTAATACTTGTTTCTATAATCTGGTTCGTATTCGTGTCGCCATTACCACTATCTAAAAAGACCATTTCAACCACACCTTGTCTTTCTTTTACTTGAAGTAAAGTTAGTGATCCAATCTCAAGTGGAAGGGTGCTCGAAAGAATACTAGCGCGATAATCAGCTAGCATTTCAATTTCTTGTTGCTGTTCGTTAGAGGCACAGCCAGAAAGTAGTAGGGTGCTTAACGCGGTAAGAATAAGTTTTTTCATTATAGTTCTTATAGTTTAAATTTATATTATTAAGCAGGAAGTACTTTTTTAAATGGCTTCACGACTACATTCGCATAAACCCCTGCATCAATATATGGGTCGTTGTTTGCCCATTCTTTAGCTGCATCTAATGAATCAAATTCTGCAATAACGGTTGAACCAGTAAACCCTGCTTCTCCAGGGTTTTCCGAGTCGATTGCTGGCATTGGTCCTGCAACTAATAAACGACCTTCATTTTGTAATAAAGTAAGGCGCTCTAGATGTTTTTCACGAACACTTAAACGACGTTCCAGACTATTCTCAACATCTTGAGAAAAAATTACATACCACATGGTGAGTCCTTTTATTTTGTATCATCATTGATACCCCATCATAAAAAAAGCTCAGACTATAAACCAGAGCTTTTTGATAATTAATCAGAAAATTTCTAATAACTACGCATTTTTAGGAATTGAGCGACCAGTTCTTGGTGTGATCCTAACATGTTCACAAGGAAGCTGTTGTTGTTAATCTTGAAGTGCTCTCTCTTACTATTAATTATTGTGATTCTTATTCAAAATTAGATGGCTTGGATATAAATTAACCATGAATTAGAGTCATTATTCAGTTTTTATAAAATAAGAGAACCTCGAATTATGGACAGATTAAGTGCATTAAAGGTATTTATTACGATTGTGGAGCAAGGAAGCTTATCGGGAGCAGCAAAGTTATTAGATATTGAAAGAACCAAAGTTTCTCGATATTTAAGTGAATTAGAAGATTGGGTTGGAACACGTTTATTACATAGAACAACACGAAATCAAAGTTTGACCCAAGCAGGTGAAAAAACATTACAACGAGCTTATCAAATAGATTTTTTAACGGGTGATATTAATACAATTATAGATCGCCAAAATGACACATTATCGGGTCGCTTACGTATTACTAGTTCATACGCAATGGTTGATGTTTTTTTACTAGAAGCTGTTAATGAATTTTGTACATTGTGGCCTCAAGTCAGGGCAAGATCACGAATGTTTTTTAATCAATTAAACGATCGATTTGACGATCAGATTTACCTGTGATCATATACCTCCTTTAACGAGGAGAATTCGATGCACATTGACCATTTTAAAGAACACTTTCATGAAATAACAGACCAAAGACAAGGTGCAAAAGTAACCTATTGCCTTTTTGAAGTTCTATTCGGCTCAATGTGTGCTGTTATTGCAGGAGCAAAAGGCTGGTTTGATATTAGAGAATACATTCTTGGTCATCACGCTTGGTTTGAACGTAATGGTATGTTTTTAAATGACATTCCTGTCGATGATACGATTGCTAGGATTGTTTCAAATATTGAACCAGAGCAATTTCATCAATGCTTCGTCTCTTGGATGTCTTCAGTGCATTCTTTAACTCAAGGCCAAGTCGTTGCTATTGATGGCAAGACACTTCGTGGCTCTTATGATCGAGACGACCGCTCAAGTACTATCCATATGGTGAGTGCTTACGCCTCTTCAAACAAATTGGTTTTAGGGCAGTTAAAAACAGAGCAAAAAAGTAATGAAATAACAGCTATTCCAGAGCTTATTAAGATGCTTGATATTAAAGGCGCATTAGTGACTATTGATGCCATGGCATGCCAAACGGCAATAGCCAAAGTCATAATAGATAAGGGCGCAGACTACTTATTAGCAGTAAAAAACAATCAAGGCTCGCTACGCAAATCTGTTGAAAAAGCATTTTCAAATCAACGCTCTACAGTAAACAAACTCATTAACCTTGAGCAAGGTCATGGCCGTATTGAATCACGTCAAAGTTATGTATTACCAAGTACAGCTCTAGAAGGTAACTTTTCTCGTTGGAAAGGCTTAAAAAGTATCATCATGATTGAAAGCTTTCGTGCCATTAAAGGAAAACAGCCCAGTCTAGAATATCGTTATTACATTAGCTCAAAAGAATTAAGTGCAGAGCAAGCAGCAGTGGCGGTCAGAGAGCATTGGGGGATCGAATCAATGCACTGGGTACTCGATGTCAGCATGAATGAAGATGCTTGCTCTATATTCAAAGATAATGGTGCCGAAAACCTTTCCTGCTTACGACACATGAGCTTGAACATGCTCAGAGCTGAGCCCACAAAACTGAGTATCGTGGGTAAACAAAAGCGATGCATGATGAATACTTCAATGCTTGAATCTGTTTTAACGGCAGGTTTTTTCTCAGAGGTTAAAATTTAACCACTCATGCGGTTGCCCTGGGCCTCAAGTTAAAATTGAACTTATTGTTGCAGATAAACATATTAACTTAATTGAAGATGGAATAGATTTAGCCGTTCGAATTAGTAACGATTTAGATCCTAATATTGTTGCGAAAAAAATTGGTATTTGTCGCTCAGTTATTGTCGCTAGTCCTCAGTATTTATTAGCCAATGAGGTTGAGATTACAACCCCCAAATCTTTAATTGAACATAATTGCCTTTCTTTTAGTTATTTTGGTAAACATGAGTGGAGTTTTTACCGTGAAAACGAAAATGAAAATGTAGCTATTTCAGGGAGATTGATTGCCAATAATTCTAATATCTTACTTAAAGCTACCTTAGATGGTGCTGGAATTAGTTATCAACCTCTAGCGTGTGCTTGGCCTTTAATTCAATCTGGAAAACTTGTTCAACTATTAACGGATTGGGAAGCTAAGAATTTAGATGTACACCTTGTCTATTCTAATAGGAAGCAGATGACTTTATTACATCGACGGTTTATTGATTTTGTTTCTAATAAAATGTCGTTAAATTCTTTGTGGAATTAATATTAGTGCGAATTTTGCAAAAGTGTTATGTGGATTTAAGTCTATTTATTTTAATTTAAGTGATTAATATAAAGATGGTTAGGGGAACAAAACATATTTCAATTTATTGAATATCATATTATTTTCGTTGCTATAATGCATTTGAGTAGTTAAATTTTAATTAGTCAGTAAATGAAAGATAATCATAAATTAATATTATAATCTACATTAGCTTGTTCAAATTAAAAGATATTTCTTGTTTTTTCTATAGTAATCTCTTTGATATTAAAGCTTGTAGTTTTATTAAGTTGTAAAGTTAAGTTTCTCTCAATTATTTATATAGCTTTAATTTTCGGGTGTCTGAATATTGTTAAGGCTATGAATAGTTTATAAATTACTAATCAGGAGATCTTATGTTCAGTTATATCCATAATAAGCCCGTAAAATTTGGAGTATTATCCAGTGTGATTATTACTTCATTTTGTTCATTAGGTGTTAATGCTAATGTGATTGAAATAAATCCAATCGTTTCGAATCCTTTTGGAGCATCAAAAAAAGACATTTGTGAGTTGTATAATGATCGAGTAAAAATAGCGAATGCTAAGTTAAAAAGGTTAGACTTAGCAGAAATTGAATCGCAAAATACTTGTACTTACGTCCCTTTAAGTCGTGGACAAATAGAAGTTTCATTGCATCCATTTAAATACAGTGTATATCCAAATGGTTATAATCCTTGGGCTCAAATGACAGAAAAGGTAGATATTACCAATGAACTTGAGCTAGTTATGCTATCTGGTGGTAATGAGACTACCTATGTGGTTTATGCAACTGGAGGAGCTCAACTTAGAGAACAAAATTTTCGTTGTATTGGAACGATCACTCCGAGAATTTGCTCTCATGCTCCAAATTATAATAACAACGATATAAAAGGAAATTTAGTTGCTAGTTGGGATGCTTGGGGCTACAGACAATTAAATAATGTATTTAATAACGTAAAAACACAAATACAAACTGTTAATTCTCAAAATAATCCAGCAATACCGGGTGGGGATACCAATTCACGTTATTGGCGACTAGATAAATTTTTCCCTGAAACAAGCACTCAAAATAAAACATTAGATATTGCAAAATCAACAAGCATTACATTTGGCGTTGATGGTGGTATAGCTACTGATGCTAAAGGTGCTTCAGTTAATTTTGCGGTGGGCTATGAAAGTGGATACTCAACTGAAGAAACAGTAATGACAGTTCATGGCACTGAGTTAACATCAGATACGGGGTCTAGTTCTGAATTTAAACTTAACGTAGATGCAATTTGGCCTATATCTGCTTTTAATACTGAAGTTCATTCAGGATCTAGTAGCGTTGTTGATAATAAAATAGGTCAGTCGGCTTGGCGTGACATTGATTTTAGTTCATTTACCATTTGGCGAGAAACTATAAATTCGGGCAACTGTAAACCAGACAAAGGTCTTAGGGAGCAGATATTTAGACATACTTTAAGTATGGATCGTGGTCAATATGATGCGGATCATGACAGTAATGTACTAACGGTAGTTGAAAAGTCTCCAGGTTACAGTGCAAGTTATGATACTTACGCAACGTCAAAAAACTTCTTGGTTGAGACAAAATGTGTTGAGGGCAGATCAGGTAAGTTGTATCGAGTTCATGAAACTGGAACGTTAAACCGATAACTATATTAGGACTTAAATTATGAAAATGACATCAATATTGACTTTAACTGTCGCAACGTTCCTTTCTGTTTCTACACTGGCAAATCCAGTTCATTTGTTAGTGGATAATGCAACGAACTCGTCGCTTGATGTAGTAACAGAAATGGTTAGTATGGAAGGGCCCGTTGAATCTACATCGGGAGAAAAGGCGCTCTATGCCTCGAGTAATCATGCAATGGTTGTGCTAGATTCAAGTCTTGTGCTTCAACAGCATTCTTCATTAGAAAAGGAACGCTTTGCCAATGCAAAGTCAATTGTGATTGTTGGTTCACCAAAGGACAATATGCAAGTATCAAAAAGGTTGTTAGGCTATGGTGTTGAAGATGATTATCTCGTTATTACAAATGTTGACCAACCTGAAGAGTTAGCATTGACCTATTTTACTAAGGTAGATACCGCGAGTGATGCTGAAACAGTAAAAGCATTAATTAAAGCAGCAATGAAATAGTATAGGTTATTATTTTTTAATAGCTTTATTTATTAAAAAATAAGTAAAAGCAGAAGGTTGTCTTCTGCTTTTTTTCTATTTTTTGATTGGACGCGGTTTCCCTTTAGCATCAATAGCTACATAATTGAATGTGGCATCACACACCATAAAACGGTCACCAATGCCGTGTTCTTTTACTGGCTTGATCCATACTTCTAAATTAATCGACATAGAAGTACGACCAATTTTTATACATTCGCCATAACAGCAGACAACATCACCTACTTTTACTGGCTTTTTAAAGGTAATACTAGAAACAGATACGGTAACAATACGGCCGCCAGAAATTTCTTTGGCTAAAATGCCACCAGCTAAATCGAGTTGAGACATGATCCATCCACCAAAAATATCGCCATTGGCATTGGTGTCTGCTGGCATAGAAAGAGTACGAAGAAGAAGTTGGCCTTTAGGGGCTTGTCCAAGGTTATCTGGGGTAGTCAAAGTAGGTTCCAATACAGCAAAAATGAAATTGGCGGCAGTCTATCATAAAAAAACAGATATAAAAAAGCCGTGCGATAAAACAGCACGGCTCAGAGAGCTCTATTATAGTTTTTGATGATAATTTAATTTATAAAATTATTTATTATTCAATCGTTTACTTGATTTTATTTGTGTATAGGAAACTAAGATTACTCTTGCTCTTCTTTTGCCTCTTTTGGCATGTGTTTATAAACGTACATACCTGTAAGCAATGTGTATAAGAAGGTGAGCCCAAGTAAGCCAAAGACCTTAAAGTTAACCCATACATCTAATGGCATTTCAAATGCTACATATAAGTTAGCAATAGCACATACAGTGAAGAATAAGATCCATGCATAGTTGATCTTGTTCCATTGAGGATCAGTTAGCGTTACTTCTTTGCCTAGCATGCCTTTAATTACAGGTTTACCTATAATTTGAGAGACTAATAAACCTGCCGCAAAGACGCAGTATACGATTGTTACTTTCCACTTTATGAAGTTGTCATCATGTAAGAAGATCGTCATGCCACCAAAGACGGTCACCATAAGAAAGGTGATTAGCTGCATTTTTTCAACTTTCTTATAAAGAACATAAGTCAAAATAAGTTGAACAGCTGTGGCTATAATAAGTGCACCTGTTGCAGTGTAAATATCGTACATTTTGTACAGGGTAAAAAAGATAATCAGTGGGATAAAATCTAAAATCTGTTTCATAGTTATAGGTTGAGCCAATAATTAATTATGTAGCGAGTGTATCTAAAATTTACAGGGGAGGGAATCGCTAAAAATTACTTGTTACATTTTATGCGTGCTTGTTGGTGAAAAAGAAAAGCCAACTCATTATGCTTTCAACTAGAAAGAGCAAGTGTGAGTTGGCTTAATAATATCTGATGTAAAGAAGTAATGAATTTACGCTTCTTTATTTTCTGTCGTTGCTTCTATTGTTTCTTCAACCATAGAGTCAACAATTACGGCACATGCAGCATCACCAGTGATGTTAAGAGCAGTACGGATCATGTCAAAGATACGGTCTAATGCGAATAGAAGCGGTAGGCCTTCAATTGGAATACCAGCAGCAAGCAGAACAGCAACAACTAAGAAAGAGGGACCAGGAACGCCTGCCTGACCAACGGCACCTAACGTTGAGGTTACGATGATTGCAACATAAGCCCCAATTGATAGGTCAATGTTGAACAGTTGTGCGAAGAAGATAGCAACTAGGCCGTAGTAAATTGCGTTACCAGACATATTGATTGTTGCACCTAATGGCAAAACAAACGAGGCAGTAGAGTTACGAACCCCTAAGTCTTTTTCAACTGTTTCCATAGTTACAGGAAGTGTTGCCATTGATGACGCAGTTGATAATGCAACCGCTTGTGGTTTTTTCATTGCAATCAGAAATTTCTTTGCAGAGGTTTTAGTTAGTAGGCCAACCATTAACGGGTAAGCGATAAAACCAAATACAAGAATAGCTACGATATAAACCACAAACAGTTTAAATACGACCATTAATGCGCCAAAACCAAATGTACCTACTGCTTCAGCCATTAAGCCAAACACGCCAATAGGAGCAATGATCATAACCTTGTTGATCATCCAAACCATTATATCGACAATGCTATTAACCGTATTAAGCATTGGTTCACGACGTTTTTTCTCTAGTTTAGAAAGACCAATACCAAAAAATAAGCAGAAAACAAGAATTTGCAGAATATTTGCTTCATTTAATGATTGGAATACATTGGTAGGGATCATTCCTGTAATAGTTGCCCAGAAAGTTGGCAGTTCACCTTTTGCGGCGTACGCTGATGAGAACATACCTTCAACGCCAGAGACATCAATGCCTTTGCCTGGTTCAAAAATCTCACCCATGAACAGCGCCAGTGCAACAGCAAGTGCTGAAGTGATACCGAAGTAACCTAAAGTTGTTAAACCAACTTTACCTGCATTACTGCTATTACCTAGTCCTGCAGCTCCAGAGATTAGAGCAACCGCAACTAGTGGAATAACCAGCATTTTAATTAGGTTAATAAAGATGGTTCCTAATGGAGCAAACATAGCGGCAGATTGCCCCATTGTTGCACCAACCATGGTACCTACGATCATTGCAATAACGACTTGAACGCCAATATTGTTGAGAAGTCCTTTTTGTTGTAACACTTTATCTACCTCTATGCTGTTTTTGTAACAAGACGAAGTTTGTATGTCTTGTTAAATATGTATTTATTGGTTAAATATATTGGGAGCTGTTTTACACGCAATATTTACATCTATCAATAGTTTTATCAAATAGATCTCATTTTATGTAGTTTTATGTAGGGTGTTTGTTTCTTTTTTGTGCGCCATGATACTTATTATTACTTATGTTAGTAAACGGACTCTAATTAATATTTAACGTAATAAAGCAGTGAGAAAAGTGATAAATAAAAAAAGAGCTCGTGATGAGCTCTTTTGGGGTAAGGTAATGTGTTAAATGTTATTTTTGTGTTGCAGCTTTCATCAATGAAGTAAACGACGAAAGAGCCTCAAGTAAAGCGGCTGGATTATCTTGATGTTGCTCAATGATCTTTACTGTAGCAGAGCCTGAAATAGCTCCTGCTGCACCGGCTTTAATTGCTTCTTCTACTTGTGCAGGCTCTGAAATACCAAAACCTAAGATAGCAGGTGGTGCATCAAATTGATTTAAGCGCTCTAATAGTTGAGCTACTGGCATACCTGCTTTAGTTTCTGCGCCTGTAACACCAGCACGAGAAAGAAGGTAAGTGTAGCCACCACCTAACTTAGCAACGGTTTCTAACGTTTCATCTGATGCTGATGGTGGAGCAATGAAGATAGGGTGAACATTATGCTTAATCGCGCTTGCTCTAAACTCGTCTGATTCATTGGTTGGAACATCTGCAATCAACACAGAATCTACACCGGCTTGTTGGCATTTAGCATAGAAAGTATCGATGCCGTTTGCGAATACAAGGTTAGCGTAAACTAATAGACCAATTGGGGTTTCAGGGTATTTGGCTCGGATTTTTGCGATTAAATCAAAGCACACAATAGGCGTTGTTTTGCTGTTTAATGCACGAATGTTTGCGCCTTGAATTGTCGGGCCATCCGCCAGAGGGTCAGAGAATGGAATACCTAATTCAAGGGCATCGGCACCTGACTCAACTAACGTTTCCATGATCTGATAAGAAAGCTCAGGGGTTGGATCTCCAATCGTTACAAAAGGAACAAAGGCACCTTGGTTTTTTTCTGCTAATTTAGCAAAGAGGTCTTGATAACGATCCATTAGATTTCTCCCTTTTCTTTTAGAATGTCATGAACAGTGAAGATGTCTTTATCACCACGGCCTGATAGGTTAACCACTAACAGTTGTTCTTTTTCTGGTTCAGCGTGCGCCAGTTGAAGTGCATAAGCCAGAGCGTGAGACGATTCTAATGCAGGAATAATACCTTCGCCTTTTGCTAACGTTTGGAATGCTTCTAGCGCTTCATCATCGGTCACTGAGCCATATTCAGCACGACCAATTGCATTTAAATGTGCGTGTTGTGGACCTACCGATGGGAAATCAAGACCAGCAGATACTGAGTATGATTCTTCAATTTGACCATGTTCATCTTGCATTAATGGTGCTTTCATACCAAAGAAGATGCCAGTTTTACCATGTTTAAGTGGAGCGCCATGTTGGTCGGTATCAATACCTTTACCGGCTGGCTCAACACCAATCAGTTTTACCTCTTCTTCTTCTTCAATGAAGTCAGCAAACATACCAATGGCGTTTGAACCGCCACCAACACAAGCAATAACGGCATCAGGAAGACGACCTTCACGTGCAAGGATCTGCATTTTTGTTTCTTCACCAATCATTCGTTGGAAATCACGAACAATCGTTGGGAATGGGTGAGGGCCAGCGGCTGTACCTAATAGGTAGTGCGCAGTTTCATAAGTTGCAGACCAGTCACGTAGTGCTTCATTACATGCATCTTTTAGTGTTGATGAACCTGAATGAACAGGGATCACTGTTGCGCCCATTAGCTCCATACGGAATACATTTGGGCTTTGACGTTCAATATCTTTAGCACCCATGTAAACACGACATTTTAAACCAAGTAGAGCACAAGCAAGAGCCGTCGCAACACCGTGTTGACCTGCGCCAGTTTCAGCAATGATCTCTTTTTTACCCATACGTAGTGCGAGTAGGGCTTGACCTAATACTTGGTTAGTTTTGTGAGCGCCACCGTGCAGTAAATCTTCACGCTTTAGATACAATTTAGTTTTAGTACCCTTGGTTAGATTACGACAAAGCGTAAGGGCAGTAGGACGACCGGCGTACTCTTGCAGTAACGTCATAAACTCAGCGCGGAAATCTTCGTCTGCTTGAGCGTCAATGAAAGCTTGCTCAAGTTGATCAAGTGCTGGAACTAAAATTTGTGGAACGTACTGACCACCATATTCGCCGAAGTAGGCATCTAATTTTGCCATGATATTTTCCTTAATAATCTCGTAATGCGCTAAATACGGCGCGTAATTTTTTGTGATCTTTTTTACCTGGAGCTGATTCGACACCAGAGTTGAAATCTAATCCGTAACAGCCAAGTTGTGCAGCTTTTTTGGTATTGTCGAGTGATAAGCCACCGGCCAGCATAATGTCGTTATGTGGCAGTTTACTCCAATCAAAACTAACACCAGTACCACCGGCTTGAGTGCCAACTTTACAATCTACCAACACTTTATCAGCAAGGCTTTGAGGAAGGGAAATGCTTTGTGCATCATCTGACACAGAAATAACATTCCACACTTGGCAACACACGGGTAGCTGTTTTTTTAGCTCTGCAATGTATTCTTCACTCTCAGAACCATGCAGTTGAACCACGGCAAGAGATAGCTCATTTGCTCGTTGTGCAACAGTAGAGATTGTCTCGTTTTGGAAAACACCCACATAATTTAATGTGGTTGCTTGAGTGATGGCTTTTGCTGTCTCTAGTGAAACAGAGCGAGGTGATTTTTCTACAAAGATCAATCCGCCATACACTGCACCTGAGTTATAGACTGCTTTTGCATCTTCAATAGAAGTTAACCCACAGACTTTGTTTTCACCTAGAATCACTTTTCGAGCTGCCAGTTCTAGATTTTCTTCTGCCATTAACGAGCTACCAATTAAAAAACCTGTTGCGTGTTTCGCTAGATCTTTCACTTGCTGATGGTTATAGATACCAGACTCAGAAATGATCGTTGTGCCTTTTGGTAGCAGTGGTGCAAGTTCTTTCGTGCGGTTCAAATCGGTAGATAAATCACGTAGATTACGGTTATTAATCCCAATTACTTGTGCTTCTAATGCAACAGCTCGGTGTAACTCTTCTTCATTACTGACCTCCGTGAGCACACCCATCCCAAATGAATGAGCGACTTCTGCAAGTTCTTTGTATTCTTTATCGTTAAGTACAGAAAGCATTAGTAGAATCGCATCAGCACCGTAATGGCGAGCTAAATACACTTGGTATGCATCAATCATAAAATCTTTGCATAGAATAGGCTGATTAACTTGGTCACGAATAATTGGTAAGAAATCAAAACTACCTTGGAAATACTTTTCGTCCGTTAACACAGAAATCGCACTGGCGTGTTTGTTGTAGACTGAAGCAATGTAGTTAAGATCAAAATCTTGGCGAATTAATCCTTTCGATGGCGATGCTTTTTTACACTCAAGAATAAACTCGGTTTTGCCCGTTTTTAATGCATCATAAAAACTGCGATCAGAATTTGTTAGGCCATTCTTAAAGGTATCTAGAGGCTGACTTTCTTTACGTTCACTTATCCAAATCGCTTTGTCTTTGACAATTTTAACTAGCACTTCAGCCATTTGGGTATTTTCTACTGAGATGTGCTCAGATAATTGTTGTGTCATCTTTCTTATCCTCGTGCAGCCAGTTGTTGAACTAGCTCAAATGCTTTACCTGAGTTCATCGCATCAATGGCTTTTTGCGCATTGGCTTTTAAATCTTCATGTCCAAACAGGCGCATTAATAGAGCAACGTTAACCGCAATCGCGCCCAGTTGGGCGTCAGTCCCTTTACCTGTCAAAATATTAGTAATAATGGCTCTGTTTTCTTCTGGTTCTCCGCCTTTAATTGCTTCAAGCGGATGAGTGTCTAAACCAAAATCTTCAGGCGTTAATGTGTATTCTTTGATTTCGCCATCAATAATTTCAGCGACGGTTGTTGGGCCATGAATGGCAACCTCATCTAAGCCTGAACCAAATACAACCGCTGCGCGTTTCATTCCCATGTTCACCATGGTTTCTGCGATAGGGCGAACCAGTGACTCATCGTACACACCCATTAACTCAATGTTTGGACGAGCAGGGTTGATCAACGGACCAAGGATATTAAAGATGGTGCGTGTTTTCATGGTTTGACGAATTGGCATCGCGTGACGAACACCACCGTGATAATGAGGAGCAAATAAGAAGGCAACGCCTAAATCATCAACCGCTTTACGTGTGTCTTCTGCTGACATCGCTAAGTTGATACCAAAAGAATCTAATAAGTCAGAAGAACCTGATTTGCTTGATACGCCACGATTACCGTGTTTTGCGATTTTTAATCCACAGGCTGCTGCTACAAAGGCTGCTGTGGTGGAAATATTGATTGTATTTGAACCATCACCACCTGTGCCTACGATATCTGCAAAATCATAATCTGGACGAGGGAATGGGTTCGCATTTTCGAGCAGAGCTTTTGCAGCGCCAGCAATCTCGTTAGGCGTTTCGCCTTTTATTTTTAAACAAGTTAGCGCGGCGGTAAGTAGAATCGGATCTAACTCGCCTTTAATAATTGCATCAAAAAGAACTTGGCTTTCCGCTTCTGAAAGAGAAACTTGGTCGTACAATTTAGTAAAAATGGCTTCAATTTGAGTCATGAGAATATCCTTATCCTTATTCTTTGTTATCTGAATGGCTTGAATCTAAATTTAAAGCCCAGTTTAGTGTATTAATTAGTAGCTCAGCACCTTGAGTCGTTAAGATAGATTCAGGGTGAAATTGGAATCCACACACTTTATCTTCTTCTTGGATCACCGCCATGACTAAATCATCAACGGTTGCTGTAATGGTTAATTGATCGGTTACCTTTGTTGCGACTAAAGAGTGGTAACGAGCAATAGAGAGTGGGTTTGGTAAACCGTCAAAAATTGCGTGTTGGTTATGGCTCATCATTGCAGATTTTCCATGAACGATTTCACCAGCACCTGCAACCGTACCATCATATGCTTCAACAATTGCCTGATGACCAAGACAAATTCCAATCATAGGTACTTTGCCTTTTAAGCGTTGAATGACTTCAGGCATACAGCCTGCCTCGGATGGGGCACCAGGACCTGGTGATAACACAACGATTGGGTTTTCTAGTTTATTTACCGCCTCTTCAAAAGCCGCGGCGGATAAACTATTTCGATAAATAGTGACTGGGTAACCAAGGGAGCGAAATTGATCAACCAAGTTATAAGTAAAGGAGTCGAAATTATCGAGTAATACAATATGAGCCATTAGTTTTTCTCCTTAGTGCTTGCTGGTTGAGCTAAGTGCGCTTTTTGAATCGCAGAGATCACCGCTTGTGCTTTTCCACGAGTTTCATCAGCTTCAGCTTGTGGGTTGGAATCATAAACCACACCTGCGCCTGCTTGAACTTGAGCGATCCCGTCTTCAACATAGGCTGAACGAATAACAATACAAGTATCCATATTGCCATCACCCGTTAAATAACCTACAGCGCCACCATAAGTGCCTCGGCGTGTTTTTTCTACGTCACGAATGAGCTGCATTGCACGAATTTTTGGTGCGCCAGTTAATGTCCCCATATTCATACAAGCTTGGTAAGCATGAAGGGCATCAAGATCGCCACGTAATTGGCCAACAACACGCGAAACCAGATGCATAACATGGCTGTAGCGGTCGACTTTTAATAAATCAGCCACATAGCGAGTGCCTGCTTCTGAAATACGAGCCACGTCATTACGAGCTAAATCAACTAGCATCATGTGTTCTGCGTTTTCTTTGGTATCACAACGCAGTTCTAATTCAATGCGGCTATCTAAATCATGGTTGATAGAACCATCGCTGTTTTTACCACGTTGGCGTGTGCCTGCGATTGGGTAAATCTCAACTTGGTTTGTTTCTTTGCCGTATTTCAATGCAGATTCAGGCGATGCACCAAACAGGGTGAAATCGCGATCTTGCAGATAAAACATATAAGGACTTGGGTTACCTATTTTCAGTTCACGGTAAGCCGCTAATGGCGCAGGGCAAGGAAGAGTAAATCGACGAGAAGGAACAACTTGGAAAATATCGCCTTTAATAACAAATTCTTTTAAATCTAATACGGTTTGACAGAAATCTTCATCGGAGACACTTGGGATCGCGTCACAGCTTTGTAGCGTCGGTGCTGCAGGAACTGTGTGTGGCTCTGAACAGAACTCTTTTATTTCAATGAGTCGAGCAGAAACACTGGTTTTGATTTTTTCATCAGCATTAAACAGTGAACCCTGAAGTACCGAAGACTCTGTTTGGTGATCGATGACCAAAAGTGATTCCGCTACATAAAACACATAGTCAGGGCAACTATTAGTTGTCTCTGCATTACCAAGGTTTTCAAAATTCGCTACTAAATCATAAGCAAATAAACCGCCTAAAAATAGTGCATTAGAGGGTAACCCAGTTACATCAAAGTGATTTTGAATAAAACGCAGAGCATCAAAAGAAGAAAGCTCACGTAAACGACTGTCTTCATCCAGATCTTGGTTAATCTCTGGAAAGTGCAGCGTGAGTAGAGTTTGAGAAGAAAGAGTAATCAAAGAAGAAGGCAGAGATAGCGCTAAGGTCTGTAATAAACGTTCACCGTTCAGTGTTAGGGCTTCTAAGGTAACGTCTTTATCAAAACAATGAATTCGTACCGCAGCATCAATCAGCATTAAGCTTATAATGTTTTGCTTAGAGTTTACTTCAGCCCCTTCGAGCAACAAGCTCATCTCTTTATTTTCACACAAGGTAGAGTAAAGTTGGGTTGGATCGGAAACGTATGGAACGTCAAGGGAAAGAACTTCTAGCTGACCATCATTGGACATTACTGACTGCATTCCAGCCTCCATGCTAATACGTTGAATTGATGTTACATTCTTATTGGTTTTCATAGTCGCATATTTCACTTTTGTTGCCACTCTTTTCTTAAAACTTGTGAGGGCTGAATGACTGACTGTTTAGATTTTCATCTATTATTAGCTTTACTGATTGGTTGTACTTAAGACATAAAAAAACCCGCTAGATGGCGGGCAAGGTTTTTATGTCAAAATTAATTAAGCACAAAACACTACCCGAAGTAGTGCCACCAACGTTTAGTCATCACGCTAGTTTTTAAGAATGCTTGTTGTTTGCTAAGCTGTGACATAAAGTACCTACTATTAAAACAAAGATAATATCAATTATTTATTGAGAAAGTGTTTAACTGCGTATCAGTAAACTAGTACGCGAGGTGAAAGTCAAGAATTATTATGAAAATAGACCTACATAGTCACACAACGGCGTCGGATGGACGCATGTCTCCTGCCGAATTAGTAGAAAGAGCGGTTACTTTTAATGTAAAGGTGCTTGCTATCACCGATCACGATACCGTTGCCGGCTTAGCAGAAGCCCACCAAACGATTAAAGAGAAAGCATTACCAGTGCATTTAATTGATGGTATTGAAATTTCTACATTATGGAGCAACAAGGATATTCATGTTGTAGGCCTTAATGTTGACGTTAATCACCCTGAATTAATTGCATTGATAGAAGAACAAGCGCAACGTAGAGATTCACGAGCACGAAAAATGGCAGAGCGTCTTGAGAAAGCCGGTTATGTGGGAGCATATGAAGGTGCGCTGACTCTGGCAAATGGCGGTTCATTGACACGAGCGCATTTTGGCAAGTGGTTAGTTGACCAAGGTCACGCAAAAACCATGCAAGCGGTATTTAAAAAGTTCTTAACACGCAATAACATAGGGTATGTTCCGCCGGATTGGTGCTCAATCGAAGAAGCGGTTAATGTTATTCATAATGCAGGAGGAACGGCAGTATTAGCTCATCCTGGACGATATAATTTAACGGCAAAATGGGTTAAGCGATTATTAGCGGCATTTGTTGAAGCAAAAGGGGATGCAATGGAAGTCGCATTACCACAACAAGGTGTGCAAGAGCGTCGAGTGCTTGCAGATTATGCGATTCATTATGAGTTACAAGCATCACAAGGGTCAGATTTCCATTATCCGTCGCCTTGGACTGAGCTTGGAAGAAATCTATGGTTACCTGAAGGGGTAGTACCAGTATGGCAAGAATGGGATTTACCAACATTTGAGTAAACTCGCTCTAGATAATAATTAATATAATAATGACCTGCTAGGCAGGAGGAATAATGAGCCAATTTTTCTATGTACATCCAGATAACCCACAAGTTCGTTTAATTAGCCAAGCGGTTGCTATCATTCGTGATGGTGGAGTGGTTATATATCCAACCGATTCAGGTTATGCATTAGGTTGCCAACTTGAGAATAAACAGGCATTAGAGCGAATTTGTCAGATCCGTCGTTTAGATGATAAGCATAACTTTACTTTGTTATGTCGCGATCTTTCTGAGTTATCAATTTATGCTCGTGTTGATAATAGCGTCTTCCGTTTATTAAAAAATAATACACCGGGCGCATACACGTTTATCTTTAAGGGAACCAAAGAAGTACCACGTCGTTTGATGAACCCAAAACGTAAGACGATAGGTATGCGTGTCCCTGATAATAAAATAGCCTTAGCTCTGCTAGAGGAGTTAGGTGAACCATTAATGTCAACGACTTTGATTTTACCTGGTAATGAAGTGGCTGAGTCTGATCCTGAAGCAATTCGCGATCAACTTGAGCATGCTGTCGACTTAATCATGAATGGTGGTTATTTAGGTGAACAGCCAACAACCGTAGTTGATTTTAGTGACGATGAAATCAATGTGGTTCGTATTGGTGCTGGTGATCCTAGCCCATTTCAATAATTAAAAATAACAGAGTGTGTAAATAGCCAGCAGTGTCTGGCTATTTTTTTATCCATTTTTCGAGAGTTTGCAGTAATTGTGGTTTAGATATTGGCTTAGTTAAATAAGCATCCATTATCGATGTGATATTTAGTATCTCTTCATGACCAGATTCACCAGTCAGAGCGATAATAGGGATTGATGGGTGAGTAGCTTTAATTTTTTCAGCCGCTTCAGTTCCATTCATCACTGGCATACGGGAATCCATGAAAATAAGATCAATGTGAGTATTATTTACAATACGAACCGCTTCCAAACCATTCTCTGCTTGGAGAATATGAAAACTTTTATTAGTAATAAAAGTCTGAATTAACATTCGTTGTACTTTCTTATCATCAACAATGAGGATTGTTTTTATGTTATTGCTCATTGTTTCAGCATGATTTTCTTTATTAGCAATATTATTGATTTCTGGACAATTTATTGTATGTTTTTGTTTAACTTCAATTGTTGGAAAGCTTAAGACAAATTCAGTAAATTTGCCTTGTTGAGAATAACAGGCAATGTTCCCAGAAAATGAATGCATTACTCTTAAGCAATAAGAAAGGCCTAAACCACTACCACCTTCTTTGTTATGAGTAAAAAATTCATCAAAAATATGAGGTAAAATATTAGACGAGATCCCAGGGCCCGTATCTCTAAATACTAATGTATTGAACGACTTACCTTTCTGTAACTTAATCGATATTACGCAATCGGAAGTATCGAAGTAATGGATAGCATTACGTATTAGGTTGAAAATAATAAAGCCAAAGAGTGTATCGTTTACATTAATAATAAAATCCTGATTGAGTTCAAGATCAATCCGATTTTTAATTTCTTTTGAGTCAAAGGCATATTCATTAATAAACTGTTGAGTTAGTTCTGCAATGGAATAATGCTTAAATAAAGAGTTATTAATTTCATTGTTTTTTGCTTCACTTAGAATTATATCAATTAGTTGTGCTCCTCGCTGAATGGCAAGTTTTCCCTGTTCTAATTCACTATTTATACTAGTTTCATCTGAGTGGGAAGCAATGCGCTCAAAATGGTACTGTAATTGTGATAAAGGATTTCTCATTTCATGAGCTATTGAGTTTGCAAGTGCTTGAGATTGTTTTACTTTACGTTCACTCTCAATATAGCCCTGTACTTTGGTTAATACCCACTGAATTGCGGTGATTTCTTCATTTGAAAACGTAGAACCATTGCGTTTACTTGGGGAGATCAATAAATGAGATACTAGTTTGTTCTTCCCAAAAATAGGTAAAATCAATGCTGTTTTCTGAGAGTCCATTTCTTTTTGAACATCATAATAGCTTGATACTTTGGAATTTGGTGAATAATGTATTTGGTAATCTAGTTCGTCTTTAACTAGTGCCGAATTAGATTGATTAAGATGTGGAATAAAAATATTATAATTGGTATTTTTCCCAACAAGTAATAATTCTTCTTGTGGAGTATCTAGAAGTGTAGCTAACTTGATCATAGCATGCTGACTAGAGTATTTGAATTCATCAGCAATATCATATATTTCTTCTACAGGTGTTTTCTTGTTTTTGTAAATTAACAGACTAGAAACTAGTTTTGATTTTTTAAGCGTTTTTTCCCAAAATAATCCGGTATATATAATAAGAAAAATGCAAGTATATAGTAAGTTGATATTGTCATTTGTTAAATAAATAAGAATAATAGGTATTAAATATATAGTTATATTAATCGTGTATGAGCATGCCCAGTATGAAATATAACGTAGGCTATATAATCTATGAAAGAGTAGGGTATAGCCAATAAGGACGGATTCAGTTACAGAAAGTGCGGGTGGAAGCCATGCAAAAGAGAAATCCCCCCATACGATAGGAATAATAACTTGAGATATGATGGTTGAAGACATAAAAATAAGAATGCCAAATAATAAATAAATGGATTTTTCTTTGTTAAGTTTTAGTTTACTTGTTCTTAATTGTAAAAAATTATGGATGATTAAGCCAATAAAGACAAAGGCATTGATAAAGAAAATAAAAGCAAATGGTCCAAAATTAATGGTAAAAACACCTTTATCAATAATGGTTACACTAGTAACCGTTAAATTAGGTATTAAGTTGATAGCGAGAGCAAAGGCGGTTTCTGCGTAAAATAAAACTACCTGCCAAGATGCCATTTTTTTATCTTTTCTAGTAGATACGAGACGACAAGAAAAAAGAAAGGCAAAAGCAAAAGCAAAATATGAAGCGAGGTTGGCCGCTATTGCCATATAAAGAGCAATTTTTTCACTGAAGATTAATAATAGTTCAGATTGAAAATAGAAGTTGGTTAAAATCCAAATGACTATAAAAATAGAATACCCTATGTAGGGGTAGTAGATTTTAGGATCAACCTCCATCCGATCTTTAAATAAAGATCGGATAAAGAAGGCTACCCATAGTAAAATGAATACCGCAATAAATAGCAATAGATTATCTTTAGGGAAGCCAATTAACATTTATAAGAAACTCATCGTTGTTTTAAATCTTTTCTTCTTTTTATAATTTTAGCATTATAAGATTTCAAATCATATTGATTGAACACATTACTTGTATGCTTAGTTAAGCAGATCCCTTTATATGTGATTAATCCTGAATTGTTGATATCTTGTTGGCTAGTGAAAAGAAAGGGTGTGCAGCAGTTATCATTATTTATTGCTTGGTAAAACAAAACCATTGCGGGTTGCTCTATAATAGAAAAGATCATCTCTCTTCCTGAGTTGTAGAGTGCATTGGCTAATCCTTTTTGAGCTAAATACATATACTGGTTTAATTTAGGGCGTGGTCCATTGATGGTAAATCGGATAACTCCGCATACACTTCTTTTGTCTACTATAGAAGAAAAAATAGCATTTTCTAGATCTGAACTGGATAAATTAGAGTGACCTAATGAGGAGGCGTTAGAGTACTTTGTTTTCAGGTTAGGGAAAAAAGATAGCAAAGAATCTGTTATTCCTTCACTTTTCCAATGTTTGGTTTGGAAGAAATCATTAAAGAACAGCCAGTTTGCTTTGTCTTGATATGGTTCAATAAGCGCTGAAGAAATAATGGTAGGATAACTGTTGTTTGTCTTTAATTGGTATAGAATAAAATGCTCTCCTTTTGATGAGATGTCAAGAATACTAAGCATTTCATACCATTTATGTTCTTTAATAAATGTTGTTATATTTATTAAGACAATGGCGTCGGACAGTAACAGTGGTTGTTCGCAAAAATCGGTATAAAATAGACGTTTATCCTTTGAAATATCATTAACTATTTCATAGTGATAGTCTTCATTAATGATGTTTGATTCCGAATTAATATGCTCTTGTTTAGAATATATGTGGTAGTTATTTGATGAATGTTGAATGGTTCGGAAAATTTCAAACTCAGTCCAACATCTTAATAAACATCCAAATAATTTATGTGCAAGTTGTTCTATCATAAAATAATGTTTAGGTAAGATACTACAGGGGTGCTTCCCTATGAGCTCTATGGCTTCTTTTGTCGAAAATAGATAAGAAAGGTTACCTGTATCTGTGTTACTTAATTTAGATAAAATAGTCTGTTTACGTGCTTCAATTAACTGCTGTAAAAGGTTCGGTGTATTTGATTTTATGCAGTAATCGTACAGCTTTTCTATAAATTCGTGTTGTTGATTTTTTTTGTGCCTCTTCATCTAGATTGTTTAGGTCAAATGTTGATAATTTTTTATATAACGATTTCATATGGTTCTCCTTTGGTCTAAGTAATATCAATCTGAAATAAATATTTGAGCATTTTAATTGTGCAATTATTTACTTGATAGATATAAGCGACTTGCTTTATAAAGCAGCTCCATCATCATACTGAAAATGTCATCATGAAATAAATTTGTGCTTAATTTTTTACCATTCGTCACAACCTTATTGTATAATCAGCCTCTATAGAATTTTAAAGTGATTGAGGAATCTTATCTTATTCAGATAGGTCCTTGATTAATAAAAGCTAATTGACGCCTGTGAAGGCGACATAATAAGGTAAAAAATGAGCGAAAAATTACAGAAAGTATTAGCACGAGCAGGTCTTGGTTCTCGTCGTGAATTAGAAACGATGATTCAGTCTAATCGTGTTAGTGTTGATGGCCAGATTGCAAAACTAGGTGATCGCCTAGAAAATGTTGATGCGAAAATTCGTATCGATGGCCATGTTGTATCGGTAAAAGAGTCTACTGAAGTAATCTGTCGTGTTCTTGCTTACCACAAACCAGAAGGTGAGTTATGTACTCGCCACGATCCTGAAGGTCGTCGTACCGTTTTTGATCGTTTACCAAAAATCAAAGATTCTCGTTGGGTATCTGTTGGTCGTTTAGATGCAAATACCGCGGGTTTGCTTTTGTTTACCACTGATGGTGAACTAGCAAACCGCCTAATGCACCCAAGCCGTAAAGTTGAACGTGAATATATGTGTCGTATATTCGGTGATATTAACGACAAAATGATTAAAAACCTTGTTTCAGGTGTAAAACTGGAAGATGGTGAAGCTCGTTTTGAAGACGTAATGTACGCTGGCGGTGAAGGTATGAATCATACTTTCTACGTTGTAATCAATGAAGGTCGTAACCGTGAAGTTCGTCGTTTATGGGATTCTCAAGGCGTAACGGTAAGTCGTCTGAAGCGTGTTCGTTACGGTGATATTTTCCTAGAGAAAAGATTGCCACGTGGCGGTTGGATGGAACTTGAGCTTAAAGAAGTAAACTACTTACGTGAAATGGTTGAATTACCACACGAAAAAGAAAGTTTATTAGATCTAGATAAAGAGTCACGTAAGCGTGCTAAATCTAAATCTCAAAAGATCCGTCGTGCAGTAAAACGTCATGATGAGCGTACAGTTGAAGATCGTAATACACCTTCAG
The DNA here is from genome assembly GCF_052920805.1 of Aliivibrio wodanis. Taxonomy (NCBI): domain Bacteria; kingdom Pseudomonadati; phylum Pseudomonadota; class Gammaproteobacteria; order Vibrionales; family Vibrionaceae; genus Aliivibrio; species Aliivibrio wodanis. Next base: position 1,140,392 of record NZ_JBREXA010000002.1, on the reverse strand, counting down.
GTCGTCGTGGTCGTAACAACAAAAAACCAGTAGGTAGCTCTTTACCTTCTGCAAAGCGTAATTCAACTGGTGATGCTAAGCCTACAGGTAAACCAACAGGAAAGCCTACAGGTAAGTCAAATGGCAAAGGTAAGAAGCCAGCACCAGGAGCTAAACCAGTAAGAAGTAAATTCTCACCAAATGGTAAAGCGCCAAAATCAGCCCCAAGACAGCGTTAAGTTGAATTCCTGATCTAAGCGAGAATTAAACAAATAAAAAGGGTTGAAGCCATATGGTTTCAACCCTTTTTTGTACTTTATATTAATATTCGCAACTATTTCGGTTGTGCATCAATACATTGACCATTAACTTCACAACTTTCTGGTGCCATTAAGTAGACATAAAGTGGCATAAGGTCAGCTGGTGTTTTTAGTAAGCTAATATCTTCAGCAGGGAAAGCTTGTGCACGCATACGAGTGTGGGTGCCACCCGGATTAATGGCATTTACTTTTACTTGAGTGCCTTCCATTTCATGAGCCAATGTTTGCATCATGCCTTCAGTAGCAAATTTCGAGATAGCGTAAGCTCCCCAAAAAGCACGACCTTGATGTCCAACAGTTGATGTAGTGAAAATAATACGAGCATCATCTGATTGCTGTAAAACAGGCAGTAAAGCTTGAGTCATTAAGAATTGTGCTTTGACGTTAATTTGCATTACTTCATCAAACATTGCTTCTTCGAATTGCTCAAATGGACTTAACATGCCAAGTAGTCCTGCATTGTGCAATAGCCCGTCAAGTTGACCAAATTGACTTTTAATTGTTTCAGCCATATCAATGTAGTGTTGTTTGGTTGCACCTTTCAAATCAAGAGGGACAATTGCTGGAGTAGGGTAACCAGCAGCCTCGATTTCATCATATACGGCTTCTAATTTAGCCACGGTACGACCAAGTAGAATGACAGTTGCACCATGTTGTGCGTAATGTAATGCCGCTTGTTTACCAATGCCATCTCCAGCACCTGTAATCAGAATTGTTTTGTTTTTTAATGCGTCAGCTGAAACCTGATAGTCCACTCTGTAATCCTTGTATTTCAACGCTCACCATAAATAAGACTGCTTGTTTTTGCAGTGTATTGATGTAAAAACGCGCATTTAGTGCGAATTTCTATCATAAGGTGAATTAACTTAGGGTTAAGTTAGGTACAATACACGAAACATACTTAAGAGGGTATTACATTGGAATTTTTGTTTGATTACGGTCTCTTTTTAGCGAAGATAGCCACGGTGATTGTGTCGATTATCGCCATTTTAGTAGCGGTGAAAGCGGTAGGTGGAAAATCTGCAGCAGCAAAAGGTGAGTTAGAAATAACTAATTTAACAGAGCAATACAAAGAGACAGTGACAGAGCTAGAGCATCATTTATTTGATGAGGCTGAATTAAAAGCGCGCGCAAAAGCAGAGAAAAAAGCAGATAAAGAAACTGAAAAAGCAAAACAAAAAGAGGTCAAACAAGCAGCGAAATCTGGTGAATTAACCTTAACCCGTGATGCTCGATTATTTGTTTTGGACTTCAATGGCAGTATTGATGCAAAAGAAGTTGCAGGACTTCGTGAAGAAGTTTCGGCAATTTTAGCCGTTGCCGTTGAGGGAGATGAGGTTCTTCTTCGTCTTGAAAGTGGTGGTGGTATGGTTCATGGGTATGGCCTTGCTTCATCGCAATTAGATCGCTTACGTGATGCTAGTATTAAATTAACGATTTCAGTCGATAAAGTTGCGGCATCAGGCGGTTACATGATGGCGTGTATTGGTGAAAAAATCATTGCTGCTCCTTTTGCAATTGTTGGTTCGATTGGTGTTGTTGCACAACTTCCAAACTTCAGTAAATTATTAAAGAAAAATGATATTGAGTTTGAACAACTGACGGCTGGTGAATACAAACGTACACTAACAATGTTTGGTGAAAACAGTGACAAAGCTCGTGAGAAATTCCAATTAGAGCTGGAAGAAACTCATGTATTATTTAAAGATTTCATCCATGAGCACCGTGCAGAATTAGATCTTGAAAAAGTCGCAACGGGTGAGCATTGGTTTGGAAAACAAGCACTAGAATTAGGTTTAATTGACGCAATTCAAACGTCAGATGATTACTTAACAAACGCATGTAAAGAAGAACGTGAAGTCTTAGCTATTCATTATGTTCAAAAGAAAAAGTTAAGTGATAAAATTGCAGGAGTTGCAGGGAAGTCTGCAGAAAATGTGTTTATGCGATTAATCAGTAAAGGTCAACGCCCAATTATATAACGTTTATAAGCAGTAGTGACTAACTTAAAAAGGCTGAATTATTCAGCCTTTTTTATTACTTTTTATTAGCAAAATCACTTAATAGTAAACTTTTTTGAAAGCTGGTGAGCAAGGTACTTAAACATATTAAAAACAGCGGTTGTTTTCTCTGTTGGTAAGCCTTGATCTGATAAAAAGTACTCGCCTTTAAATACTAATATTTCTTCTTTTTCTTCGACACTCGTTGCACGCATACCGTCAACATAATTTTCGTGATCTTGAATGATTTGATTGGCTATTAACAGTAAATCAGCCTCAGAAATGGATTTTTTATCGTTCATACGTCACTCATTTTTTGTTATATAAAAGAGGGATTTTAAGCATAAAAATTTTAAAAGACAATTGATGTAAATCATGAGTATGAAAATAAAAATTTCAGAATAAATAGCCATTTTATTGTGAGCTAGTGCAAGATATTGAATGAACTTTTTGAGCTATTAGTCAGTAAATGTTAATAGATTTGACCGAAATGAGGGCGCTTGAAAAAGTATTAGATGATCATTACATCTACTTAACAACTGTCCAAAGCGCGACCATTCAGAAGCAATTGTAAAAAAAGAGGTTGACGTGATGGCATCCTCCCTCAATAGTAATATATAGATAAAAGTTCAATTTATAGCTGTGGATATTGTTATTTTCGACAGTTTTGTATTTCAGCACGAGGACGTTAGTGAGACATTATGGGTAAATCTCTAGTTATCGTGGAGTCACCAGCCAAAGCTAAAACAATTAATAAATACCTTGGCAAGGACTTCATCGTAAAATCCAGTGTAGGTCACGTTCGTGATTTGCCTATGGGCTCGACAAGCACAGGCAAGAAAGCCACAGCTGCATCGACTAAAGGCATGAGTGTTGAAGAAAAAGCACGCATTAAGAAAGAAAGAGACAAAAAGAACCTAATTAATAAAATGGGTATTGACCCATATAATGATTGGGCTGCGAATTACCAAATCTTACCGGGTAAAGAAAAAGTTGTTGCTGAATTACAGAAATTAGCAGAAAACGCAGACACTATTTATCTCGCAACCGATTTAGACCGTGAAGGGGAAGCTATTGCGTGGCACCTTCGCGAGATCATCGGTGGTGATGATTCACGCTATAAACGAGTAGTTTTTAACGAAATTACAAAAAATGCGATTCAACAGGCGTTTGAAACTCCGGGTGAGTTAAGCATGCCAGGTGTAAACGCACAGCAAGCACGTCGTTTCTTAGACCGTGTTGTTGGCTTCATGGCATCACCATTGCTATGGAAAAAAGTTGCTCGTGGTTTATCAGCAGGTCGTGTTCAATCGGTTGCAGTAAAAGTGCTGGTTGAGCGTGAACGTGAAATTAATGCATTTATCCCTGAAGAGTTTTGGGATATTCACGCAGATACATTAACGGCAGGCAAAGAAAACTTCCGTCTTCAAGTCGCACAGCGTAATGGCTCTGTATTTAAACCACTAACGCAAGCGGATACGGAAGCAGCAGTAAGTATTCTTGAAAAAGCAGAATATGAAGTATGTAAGCGTGAAGATCGCCCAACAAAAAGTAAGCCGTCGGCACCATTTATTACCTCAACACTGCAACAAGCGGCAAGTACCCGCTTAGGTTACGGTGTGAAAAAGACCATGATGTTAGCTCAGCGCCTCTATGAGGGGGGTTACATCACTTATATGCGTACTGATTCAACTAACTTAAGTAAAGAAGCGGTAGAGACGTTACGTGAGTTTATTGGTTCAGAGTACGGTGACAGTTATTTACCTGCTGCTCCAATTACCTACGGTAGTAAAGAAGGCGCTCAAGAAGCCCACGAAGCGATTCGTCCTTCAAGCGTTGATGTGAAAGTAGATGACCTAAAAGGAATGGAAGCGGACGCACATAAACTTTACAACTTAATTTGGAATCAATTTGTGGCGTGTCAAATGACACCAGCACAATATGATTCAACCACATTGAGTGTAAAAGCGGATGAATTTACCCTAAAAGCGAAAGGTCGTATCCTTAAATTTGACGGTTGGACTCGCGTGCAACGTCCAATGGGTAAAAACGAAGACCAATTATTACCAGCCGTTCAACTTGGTGATAAGCTAAAACTAGAACAGCTTGATCCAAAACAACACTTTACTAAGCCACCAGCGCGTTTCACAGAAGCGGCATTGGTTAAAGAACTTGAGAAAAAAGGCATTGGTCGTCCATCAACTTATGCATCAATCATCTCAACGATTCAAGACCGTGGTTATGTTCGTGTTGAAACTCGTCGTTTCTATGCAGAGAAAATGGGTGAAATCGTAACAGACCGTCTAAATCAATCGTTTGATGATTTAATGGATTACGACTTTACCGCGCGTATGGAAGGCAACTTAGATAAGATTGCTGAAGGCGACAAAGATTGGAAAGATGTACTTAACGCGTTCTTCCAAGATTTCACTGATGATATAGCTAAAGCTGAGCTTGATGAATCAGAAGGCGGTATGTCACCAAATAATATCGTAGAAACTGATATTAAATGTCCGACGTGTGATCGTAATATGGGTATTCGTACCGCATCAACTGGGGTATTCCTTGGTTGTTCAGGTTACGCATTACCGCCAAAAGAGCGCTGTAAGAAAACCATTAACTTAGGCAATGAAGAGGGCATTATTAATGTTCTTGAAGAAGACGTAGAAACCGCAGCGTTACGTGCGAAGAAACGTTGTCCTAAGTGTGAAACAGCAATGGACCCTTACCTAATCGATCAAGATCGTAAACTGCACGTTTGTGGTAATAACCCGAACTGTGATGGTTACATTGTCGAGAAAGGTGAATTCCAACTTAAAGGCTATGATGGTCCAATTGTCGAGTGTGACAAATGTGGCTCAGATATGGAACTTAAGAACGGCCGCTTTGGTAAATATATGGATTGTACGAGTGAAACGTGTAAAAACACACGTAAGATCCTTAAAAATGGCGAAGTTGCGCCGCCAAAAGAAGATCCTGTTCATCTTCCCGAATTGGAATGTGAAAAATCAGACGCGTACTTTGTATTGCGTGATGGTGCGTCAGGTTTATTCTTAGCTGCAAGCACTTTCCCTAAATCACGTGAAACACGTGCACCATTAGTGGAAGAGCTAGTACGCTTCAAAGAGCGTCTGTCTCCTAAGTTTACTTACTTAACGGAAGCGCCAACACATGATCCAGATGGTAAGCCTGCGGTAGTTCGCTTTAGTCGTAAGACGAAAGAAAACTACGTGCGTTCAGAAAATGATGGAAAGCCATCAGGTTGGACAGGTTTATACATTGATGGAAAATGGGCAATTACTGATAAACGTAAAAAACCAAAAGCAGAGAAAACTGAAAAAGAGTCTTAATTTTTAAGTTATCGACATCAGGCTTAATAGAGAAGAGTTGCAGAAATGCAGCTCTTTTTTTATGCTACCTCTGTCACAAAGCTTCATATTTATTATTATTTCGAAATAATGATTGATCTAACACGTTATACCGAATGAGTGGTTAAGGGGATAATTCTCGTTATTACCTTTTATTGTTCTATGGAAGTCGGTAGCGTTATGCGTCAATACATGAAGTATTTAATCCCAACAATTATCCCTCTCATCATTCTTTTGATGCCTTTGTCAGCTTTTCCTTTTGAAGGTATGACGATTATTCAGCAGCGTGTCATTGCTATCTTTTTATTGGCAGCATTGTGTTGGGTATTTGAGCCTATTCCAATTTATGCAACCTCAGTAGTCATCATTGTTTTAGAACTTTTAATGGTTTCTGACAAAGGGTTTATCTTATTTAAAATGAATCAAGATGCCCCTCATTTTGGAGAACTACTCAATTACAGCGACATCATGGCAACCTTTGCCAGTCCTATCATTATGCTGTTCTTAGGTGGCTTCTTCCTCGCAATGGCGGCAACAAAATATCGCTTAGATGTCAATTTAGCCAGAGTATTACTTAAACCGTTCGGTACAGATCCAAAATTTGTAATGTTAGGGTTGATGCTGATCACGGGCATTTTCTCGATGTTCATGTCGAATACTGCGACAACTGCGATGATGTTATCGATCTTAACGCCAGTAATCGCTGTATTTGGTCCTAAAGACCCGGGTCGAGTTGCGTTTGCTTTATGTATTCCTATTGCAGCGAACATTGGCGGTATTGGAACGCCTATTGGAACGCCCCCGAATGCAATCGCACTAAAATATCTAGTGGGTGATAACTTAATTACTTTCGGTGAATGGATGGTATTTGGTGTGCCATTTGTGATTGTAATGATGGCGCTTGCTTGGTTTTTAATTGTTTATCTATATCCAGCTAAACAAACATCAATGAATTTAGATATTAAAGGTAAGTTCTTAAAAACACCAAAAGCTATCATGGTGTACATTACTTTCGCAGGAACGATCATTTTATGGTTAATGGGGTCAAGCCATGGAATGAATTCATATACGGTTGCATTAATTCCAGTGGCGGTGTTCTCTCTTACTGGGATCATTAATAAAGAAGATCTTAAGAAAATTTCGTGGGATGTTCTATGGTTAGTGTCGGGTGGTATTGCGCTTGGTTTAGCTTTAGATAAGACAGGCTTAGCTAAATTAGTGGTTCATAGCATTCCTTTTGATGCTTACTCTCCTTATGTTGTGTTATTTGGTGCGGCTTTCTTATGTTTAATCATGGCGAACTTCATGTCACATACAGCAACCGCTAACTTATTAATGCCAATTATGGCGGCTTTAGGTACATCAATGACGTCACTGACACCACTTGGCGGAGAGCTAACGCTTATCTTAATCGTAACGTTTGCTGCTTCTTTAGGTATGTCATTGCCAATCAGTACGCCACCTAATGCGTTAGCACACGCAACAGGAAATGTAGAAAGCAGCCAAATGGCGAAAACAGGCGTAATCTTAGGGGTAATAGGCGTCTTATTAAGTTTCGTGATGGTATGGGTTCTTCACACTGTTGGTCATATTGGATAGCTTATGAATCAAGATAAACTACAGCGTTTGATTGATGCTTATTTTAGCCAACCTGAGCGAAGAGTCGTTATTCCTGCGGGAGAAACAATTTTAGAGCAAGGGGCAGATAATGATCGTCTCTATTACGTCTGTTCAGGAGAGCTAGAAGGATTTTATTTAGAAGAGAATGGTGAGAGTCAAGTTAAGGTATTTAGTGCTTCTGAAGGGGCGTTTATTGGGGTGCACAGTTTTTTCTCTGAAACCTTAATTGCTTCGTCAACGGTGGTGAGTAAAACAGAAAGTGAATTGAGTTGGATTGACTCTACAACAACCGCAATTGAGTTAGAGCGCTATGGTCCTTTAACCGCTCAATTTACACCAATTATTGTTAATGAACTTTCTCGTAGGCAACGCAGAGCAATGCATGAATCTATTGAAAAAGAGAAAGCCTTACAAAAGTTATATTCAGCAGAGCAAATGACAACGTTAGGACAATTAGCGGCGGGAATTGCCCACGAACTCAATAATGCAGTAGGGGTATTGAGCAGTAAAACAGAGCGACTTCAATCTATTATTTTAGAATTACTTGAAGAGATACATCCAGAAGCGAGTAGTTTTGTCGATCAAGGATTAATTAATGGCCAAAATATTAGCTCTTCTGAAGTAAGAAAACGAGGCAGAGAGCTTGAAGTTAGCTACGGTATTGATAGAGATACCGCACGAGAATTAGCTCGTGCAGTACCAGAGGGGGACCTTTCTCAATTTTGGCTTAAAAGTCCAGAGCAAGCAGTGAGGTATTGGAACATAGGTCGAGATCTACACGACATGCGTTTGGCTGCAAGGCACTCCGTTGGGATTGTTCGCTCAGTAAAACAGTTAGGTCGAACAGACATTGATACCGATGAAATCTTAGATGTGAATGACAGTATCAATAAAGCCTTAGTCTTACTGCAAAGTGATTTACGCCGTGTATCTGTGCATTTAAGCCCTGCTGCTATGCCAATGGTGAAAGCATCAGCCACAGAGCTTGTGCAGATATGGGCGAACATTATCAAAAATGCCAGCGATGCCATGGAGAAAGTACAAGAACCAGAGATTGAGATCTCTACCAGAGTGTCAAATCGCTTTGTTCTCGTTACTATTGCCAATAATGGACCAGAAATTGATGAAGCGACGAGACGTAAAATATTTCAACCTAACTTTACCACCAAAAAAGGCGGACTCTCTTTTGGGCTAGGGTTAGGACTGGCTATCGTGAAGCGGATCTTGAGTGGATACGGTGGCTCGATTGCAGTAAAAAGTAATCAAGAAAAAACTATTTTTAGAATTAAATTGCCAGTGGAGGACGGTCATGGAAAAGCTTAATCTGATTTGTGTAGACGATCAAAGGGAAGTGCTGAGTGCCGTTTTGCAAGATCTCGCCCCACTCAAATCATGGATAAACATTGAAGAGTGTGAGTCGGCAGATGAAGCATTAGATTTAATGGATGAATTGGACAGTGAAGGTGGGCACATTGCACTAGTGTTGTCTGATCATGTGATGCCGGGTAAAAGTGGTGTGGAGTTATTAACGGATGTGTCTCACGACTACCGCTTTTTAAGAACTAAGAAGGTGCTGCTAACAGGGCAAGCCACTCATCAAGATACCATTATTGCGATTAACCGAGCTCGCATTGAAAGTTATATTGAAAAACCATGGAATGCCGATGAATTAAGAGCATTAGTCACTCGTTTAGTGACAGAGTTTGTATTTGATAAAGGACTTGAATATACCGATTATCAAGAGAATCTTGATCAACAAGTGGTACTAAACCGACTACGATAATCTAGTCTTTTTACTATAACCCCCTCATGCACTATATTCATGAGGGAGTTATCATTATTACGCCTGAATCAACTCATTACCAGACACTTCACCTTTAATGAAGGCGTCAATACTCACCAGTGTCGTGCTAGCAATATTCTCTAATGCTTCGTCTGTTAAGAATGCTTGGTGTCCCGTAAAGAGGACGTTATGACAGGCAGATAAACGACGGAATACATCATCAGTAATAATGTCGTTTGATTTATCTTGGAAGAATAATTCTTTCTCGTGGTCATAAACATCCAACCCAAGCGCGCCTATTTTGCCTGCTTTTAATGCTTCAATCGCATTGGCTGAGTTAAGCAACCCACCACGACTTGTATTGATGATCATCACACCATCTTTCATTTTTTCAAATGAGTAGGTGTCTAATAAATGTGTATTTTCTGAGGTTAGTGGGCAATGTAATGTGATTACATCTGAGTGGGTGAAAATATCATCTAAGGTCGTGTATTTTACTCCTAAATCAATAGCAATTTGATTTGGATATGGGTCATAGCAAAGGATCTCCATCCCTAACCCTTTTAGGATTCGCATCGTTGCAAGACCAATTTTACCTGAACCAATAACACCCACTGTTTTACCAAAGAAGTTAAAGCCAGTTAAGCCTTCTAGAGAAAAGTTAGCATCACGAGTTCGTTGATATGCTTTATGAAAACGGCGATTAAGACACATCATCATTCCCACTGCATGTTCTGCTATCGCTTCTGGAGAATAAGCAGGAACACGAACAACCTGTAGTCCTAGTTCTTTTGCTGCATCAAGATCAACTCGATCAAAACCTGCACAACGCATTGCGATTAATTTGGTGCCTTGAGAAGCCAGTTTAGCCAGCACTGGTGCAGATAAGTCATCATTGACAAAAGCGCAGATAACGTCAGCACCATCGGCAATAGGAGCCGTACTTTCTGTGAGTTGAAAGTTGAAATACTGGCACTCAAACTGATACTTCTCATTACTTCGGCTAAAAGAAAACTCATCATAAGATTTGGTGCTGAACATTGCAATTTTCATATAATATCCTTACAAATAAATAGGTTATATTAATTTCACTCTGTTTCTACTCTATCACTTATTAACGTAAAAATAAGAGGAAAATAAGAGATAGTTGTTTTTTGTATTATCTGAGTAAAGATAGTTATGTATTAGAGCTATAATTTGTTCATGTTTAATTTTACATGAGTTTAGCGATTGCGCTCATGTAATTGATAATAAATATCATTTAGAATTGTGACATATTCAGTAAAGAGGTTTTTATTATGATGCAAAAAATAACAGAGTGGTTAACTAGAGATCCAGATCCAAAGACACGTGAAGAGCTTCAATGCATTGTTGATAGTAATAATGTTTCAGAATTAGAAGATCGTTTCTCTTCTCGTCTGCAATTTGGTACTGCAGGGTTGCGTGGTATGGTAGGAGCTGGGCCTAACCGAATGAATCGACTCGTGATTCAAGAAACAGCGACAGGTTTAGGTCATTATTTAATTGAACACATTATTGATGCAAGCAAAAGAGGCGTTGTTATCGGTTATGATGGTCGTACTGACTCGCAACAATTTGCTCGTGATACCGCTAGTGTTTTAACTGCTCTGGGCATTAAAGTCTTTTTAACCAAGAAAGTAGCAGCGACTCCAATTGTTGCTTATGGCATAAAGAAGTTTAATGCAGCAGGCGCAGTGGTGGTTACTGCAAGCCATAATCCGCCAGAATACAATGGTTTTAAAGTGTATTGGGAAAATGGTGCGCAAATTATCCCGCCGCACGATTCTGGTATTGCTAATGAAATAGATATTGCGGCGACTAAGCCAATTCCGTTAATGTCGCTTGGTGATGCGGAAGCAAAAGGCTTATTGGTGTGGTTGGATGATGATTATTACCAAAGTTATCGTAATGCGATGAACAGTAACCCATTACTTTCAAACCATACGGATCCATCTGCCATTTCGATTGCTTATACCGCGATGCACGGTGTTGGTGCTGATATGGCTGAAACCCTGTTGCGAGATTCAGGTTTTGATCATTTTTTTAGTGTTGCTGAGCAGAAAGAGCCAGATGGTACTTTCCCTACTGTAAACTTCCCTAATCCAGAAGAAAAAGGAGCAATGGATATGGTGATCGCACTGGCAGATTCAGTACAAGCTGAACTTGCGTGTGCTAATGACCCCGATGCGGATCGTTTTGCCCTTGCTGCGAGAAAAGTAGATGGTAGTTATCAAATGCTGACAGGAGATCAAGTTGGTATTTTATTTGGACATTATTTGTTGAAGCACACGGATTCAACTAAGCAGTTGGTTGGTAATACGATTGTGTCTTCTCGTTTATTAAAGAAAATAGCTGAGGAAAACGGTGCAGAGTATTTCCAGACACTTACTGGCTTTAAATGGCTGACTAATGTCGCAATGCAAAAACAGAGTGATGAGAAGCAATTTCTTTTTGCGTATGAAGAAGCGCTTGGATACACCATAGGTAGTGAAGTGTGGGATAAAGATGGATTATCAGCTTTAGTTGCTTTTGCTCAATTAACTGCTGAGCTTTCAACTCAAGGTAAGAGTGTTTGGGATGAGTTAGAATTGATTTATCGTACTCACGGTTTATATGTAAACGCGCAACAAAGTATTGCATTAGATCCTAATTCTCCACCAATTGGCGATAAACTTAGAGCAAACCCACCAAAGCAAATCGCTGGAGTAAATATCAGTGTTACTGAAGATCTAAAAGCGTCGTTACGGTATCTTTCAAATGGCATGACAGAATCAATTGATTTACCAGCCAGTGATGTGCTGATTTATCATTTAGAAGACGGCTCTCGTATTATTGTTCGCCCATCAGGAACGGAACCGAAATTGAAATGTTATTATGAAGTGGTGGTAGATATTTCACCAACAGATGAATACTTGATAATTCAAGCTAAAGCAAATGAAGCGATGGAACATTTGATCACAGAGCATCAAAAGAGCCTAGTTTAAAAACAAGAGTGCTAAAGAGGCTAAGCTATCAATAGATAGGTCAGAAACAAAAACGGTGAGCTCAATGCTCACCGTTTTTATGTATATCGCTAAATTGTATTAAAGCGCTGTCACAAAAGAACTCAACATCCATAAGGCAAGAATCATAAAAATACCTCCCATGAATTTATGTTGATAGGTTCTGAATTTCACATTATTAATTAATGACTTTCCAAGCGTGCCTACTAAAGCGACTAAGATTAGATTAAACAGCAAACCAAGTACGTTTAGCAATAACCCAAGAACTAGCATTTGCTCACCAGAGGTTGCTGCAATATTGGTAGAAACAAATTGCGGTAAAAACATCACAAAGAAAACTAATGCTTTAGGATTTAATAGATTACTGACTAAAGCACGTTGGTAAAACGTGGTCGCCATTGTTGAACCTTGTTGTAATTCTGGCGCTTCATCAGCTTCTGCTCGAATACAATCCCAGCCCATCTTTAATAAATACATACCGCCAAGTAAATGCAAGGCTTGCAAAGCTAAAGGACTCATTGCAATTAATGCAGATACGCCCAAAGCAGCAAGTAGAGTTAAAATAATCCCCGAGGTCGCATTACCTAAACTCGCAAACAATCCCACTTTACGGCCGTAACTCATACTCGAACTTGCAATTAATAGCATATCTGGACCAGGTAAAAGAAGCAGGGCGATAACAGCAGTTAAATAAACAGGAAGAATAGTAATATCAATCATTATTTTATTTTGAATTATAAATTAGGAGGCGGATTTTATAGTAGTGATATCCAGTTTTCCATGTTTAAAGCTTCAGAACAGAATAAATAATCAGCATGTTAGAAAATAATGATAGAATTATTATTTAATGGTTTCTTAAGTGGTTGTTTTATGTTTATAAAATGACTCTGGATTGAAAAACTACCTCGCTACCCATTCAGCCTCAATAAGTGTCTTTCCATCTAACTTTAAGCGGCTAAGAAAAATATCACCCATATGAATTTCACCTACGCCTTGAGGTGTACCAGTCATGATGACATCGCCATCATACAATTGGGTATAGGATTTTAAATCAGCAAGGATTGTTTCTGGAGAGTAAATCATTTGGCTAACTTGGCCACATTGGACTCTCATACTGTTAATGAATAGCTCAATTTGAAGTTGATTAATGTCGATACCATCAAGAGGGATGAAACGGCTAAACACGGCTGCTCCATCAAATGCTTTTGCTCGCTCCCAAGGAAGCCCTTTGCTTTTTAGCTCAGATTGTAAATCTCGTTTGGTTAAATCAAAACCTATTGCAACGGCAGATAGCTGTTCTTTTTCAATAAGAAAACAGATCTCTACTTCATAATGTAGGCGCTCTTGGTGAAAAGCTGAAAGTGTGGAAGAAATACATGAATTCGGTTTATTAAATACCACCATTTGTTCTGGTATCGTATTATTTAATTCATTAATGTGGGCAACGTAATTACGGCCAATACATAATAATTTAGATGGAGTGATTAGCTTCTCTCCAAAACGAACCGAATTCATTTCCTATCCTTGGTTTATAAATATTAAATGCAGAGTGTACCTGAACTCCTCTTTTTTCAATCTAACTCTGTTGAGTTTTGAGTCAAAAATTAGATCTCTAGCTCAACTATGAATCGGGTCATAGTGATTATTTATTAGATTTGTTGTGCCTCTAATGAGATAGATTGAAATGAATTATTGGTTTGATAATAAAAAACCGTACCACCTAAAATTCTCACACAATAGGATGGCACGGCTTTAATTTTTTATTCTATACGTCAATCATTAACGTATATTAATAATGTTCAGATTAACGGATGATCATTTGTTCACGTTCAGGACCAACAGAAACCATGCTTACTGGCACGCCCATTAGCTCTTCAATACGTAATACATATGCTTGAGCCGCTTTTGGTAGGCTTTCAAAAGTACGACAACCAGTGATGTCTTCTTGCCATGCTTCCATGTTTTCGTAAACAGGGCTTAGTGCTGAAGTTTGAGGCCAGATTGGGTTCTCAGTGTGTTCGCCAGCATAAGACGTACAGATTTTAAGATCCGCCATACCACTTAAACAGTCAATTTTTGTTAATGCAATTTCAGTTGCCGCTTGTAGCTCAACACCGTTGCGTGTTGCAACTGCATCAAAGTAACCCATATCACGTGGACGACCTGTTACTGCGCCATATTCGTTAGCCGCTTCACGGAAGTTATCTTGCTCTTCCATTGCAGTAACTAGCGTACCTGTACCTACAGATGAGCTGAAAGATTTAGCAACGGCAATAATACGTTCAGGGCGTAACGCAGGTAAACCACTGCCGATACCAGCATAAGCTGCGGTTACGTTTGAAGAGGTAGTCCATGGATATTCACCATAAACTAAATCACGACCAGCGCCTAACTGTGCTTCAAACAATAAATTTGCATCGTTCTTTTGCATTACTTTTAGAGGTTCAGTTACGTTACAGATAAATTTACGCCAAGGAGCACTTACTTCTAATAACCATTCTGTCATTTCTTCTGCCGTTTGGCTGAAATCACATGTTGGGTATAGCGCTTTAAGTTGTGGCATTTTCCAATCAAGCATGAATTGAATACGCTCAAGCAATACTTCAGGTTGCATTAACCAACCAACAAGGATGCCTTTTTTCATTACACGGTCACCGTACGCAGGAGCAATACCTTGACGAGTTGAACCGTAAGCACCGTCGCCTAAACGTAATTCTTCAAGTGTATCTTCAAGCGCATGAAGAGGGAGACAAAGCGTCGCACGATCAGATATGTGCATTTTTACTTCAATGCCAGCCGCTTTAACTTCTGCGATTTCTTCGCTTAATGCCGCAGGGCTAATTACCATGCCTGGGCCAAGAACCGCTGTACAGTCTGGGTTAAAAATACCGCTTGGGAGTTGGTGAAGTTTAAAGGTACCGAAGTCATTTACCACAGTATGACCGGCGTTATTACCGCCCTGAAAACGAATACTTGCAGACGCATCCGCAGCAAGAAAATCAACGATACGGCCTTTACCTTCATCGCCCCAATTAGCACCAACAACAACAATAGACGGCATAACACAAACTCCTAAATGATTAAGACGCTATGCTAATCCCAATAATGCAATATGAGAAATTAATTATAATTATCGACTTGATAAGAAATCCATATATCATATTGGGTGAAATATATTCAAAAAGAGAGTATGGGAATGCTTGACCTTCATTGGCTTAAAACATTTGTGACATTAGCAGAGTTAAAACATTTTGGTAAAACCGCTACGGTCCTACACATGACACAACCAAATGTTAGTTTACATATCAAACAGTTAGAGAATTCAACGCGAGTGAAATTGATTGAGAGAAATCCATTTCATTTAACTGAAGCTGGCGTTCGATTATTAGAAACCAGTCAAAATACATTAATGGCACTACAAGTTTGCCAAGCTGACTTGAATGCGATTAATGATCTGAGTCGAGGAACGTTAACCATTGCTGCGAGTGATATTATTTCCCGTTTATTATTGATTGGTCCATTTCAATTATTTAAGCAAGAATTCCCTGGTATCGATTTTTCTCTGCTTAATACCACCTCTTCACAAGCGTCTGAACTAGTGAAAAGTGCAGAAGCAGATTTAGGATTCGTTATTGCACAAAAAGAGAGTCTGCCACTGCACTTTACTGAACTTCAGCAAATAAAATGGTGTGCATTAGGTGATAACTTAGAGCTATGGCAGCAGGCAAAAAAGAACCCTAATATTGAATTAGATGAAGAACCAACGTTGATATTATTAGGGCATGATACGCGAACTCGTGACTTATTGGATTTGGCATTACCTTCATTGAATTTACCTAAATATCGCATTATGGAAGTAGGTAGTGTCGATGCTCAAATTGATTGGGCTGAGGCGGGGTTTGGTGTTGCGATCGTCCCTGAGTTCTCGATTTACATGAAACAAAGTCTGAAGACGAAGGTAACCTCTTTACCGAAATTCCCAACAACAAGTTTAGGTTATATTGTTAGACAGAATCAGATTTTATCCAAAGCAATTAAACAGTTACTTAAATGGATGGATGAAGAAATTATTCGCTCTCAAAAATAGGTTGTTTTAATTAAAAATAACGCAGTTAATTATGAAACTTAACGTAATAAGAAGCCATTATGATTAAGGTAATAATGGCTTTTATATTGCTCTCTTTTTCTTTTTCTTTGGTCTTTTTTTCTCAAGTACTTTAGTGAGTAGCTTTCTTTGTGGTTCCGAAATCGGAAATCGCTCCATTAATTGATTTTGAATATTTAAAAGTAACGTTTTCTTCCCATGGTTTAAACACATCAAACTCAAGTAAAATAGCATCATTTACTTTGATGAAAAGCTCATAATCGTTCATTGGATTCCTTATTAACAAAAGAACCATAGCATAGGTAGTTCGCAAATATCGAGCTATGAAGACGGTTTTTTTACTAGTAGAGGCATTTAAATTATCCTTTATAGAAAGGGCGCTTATTTTTCTATTTTTATAGTAGTATGCCACTACTCTATCAGTTCTGTGGTGGTATGATTCTTGTTTGTACGGATTTAATCAGCAATTGATAAAGGCACTTGGCAGCAGGACCTGTTTTAGCGCCTTTTGGTAGTGTGAGGTGTAAGGGAACTTGATAACTGGTCGAGCCCTCTATATCTAAAATTATCATATTTTTATCGTTATGATGTTCAATTATATGCAATGGAAGACGACAATACCCCAATCCTTGCTTAGTGGCTTGCCATGCATGATCAAAATTATCAACGGTTATACGCTGGTTTGATTTTAGCCAACCTGCATTTTGTTTATTATCTAAGCCCAAATCTCGAATGACAATTTGATTGTTGGTTATTAAATCAGACAGACAAGGGTTAGAAAGTGATGCTAATGGGTGGTGTTTTACAACAACGGGAAACATCTCAACCATACCAAAAGCCTCACAAGAATGATTGGTAATAGGCAGAGTAATAATAGAAATATCGGCGCTTTCAGAGGTGACCATATTGGTTGTTTTAGAGAGTGAGGTTTCAATGATTTGAACCGAAGTCGTACTGTTGTCGTCAAGAAATTCAGACATGGCGGAATATAACCATGAACGATCACATAGGTGATCTATCGCGACCGTGATTTCAGCTTCAATGCCTTGAGATAGTTGTGTACTGATCTCTTCAAGCGCTTTTGCTTGCTCAAGCATTGATTGTGCTCTGCGTAATAATGACTTCCCATCATCCGTTAATACCGCTCTACGTCCCTCAACTTTAAGTAATGAAACCCCGAGTTGGTCTTCCAGTTTTTTTACGGCATAAATGAGCGTGGTATGGCTTTTATTTAGTGCAATAGCGGCTGCTTGAATACTGCCCGCTTTATCTATTTCAAATAAAGTTAACCATTGGTCTAACGTTGTTTTTAATCTCATCCGTCTAAAATACTCACAGTTATACGCAGTTTTATGAACTTTTCTGTTCAATTTTTGTAGGTATTATAGCATCTATCGCAAGGGAGGTAATATGAAGTGTATTACTCCTTTATTGCTTCTGCTGTATTTTTGGAGAGAGTTATGAGTAAGTTACTACAAGTTGATTTTGAATTTTCAGGCCCGTTTGGCGAAGAAATGTCATCAATGTTGGTTGGTTTAGCTGAATCAATTAATCATGAACCTGGGGTGATCTGGAAAATTTGGACTGAGAATGAAAAAGACCAGCTAGGTGGTGGTATCTACTTATTTGAGGATGAGATAACAGCTCAAAACTATTTAGAAATGCATGCTGCACGATTAAAAGATATGGGGGTGAAGGAAGTTCGTGGTCAGATCTTTGACGTAAATATCCCATTAACTATGATTAATAATGGGCCAGTGGCTAAATAAAGGGAGTTAAGTTATGTTGAATAATAAAGTTTTTCTAACGGTACATGGCGCAATTTATACCGTATTTGCTTTGGCGTTGTTTTTTGGTCCGCATTTAATATGGCCAATGTATGGTGTCGAGCTAAACGATCAATACGCAGTGTTCTTGTCACAACATACCAGTATTTTCCTTGGTGGTATCGCAGCCATTAGTTTATTACTGCGTGATATAGGAGATAATCCTATAGCGAAAAAGCTGTTTCTAGCTTTGTTGATCACGAACCTATTGGGCTTGATTATTACCTTGTATGCAGGAATTACAGGAATATTTGTTGGCTTTGGATGGAGCGATCCTGCCTTCTTTGCTTTACTTTCTATTCTGACTTATATGCAGTTTAGAAAAATATAGTCGCTTATAAAAAGCCCTGCTGAATAATTTAAGCAGGGCTTTTATATTATTAGTATATATTCTGATTCTTCTTAAATAGGAACAAGTGAGCTTATTTGTTCTATTTTTCTTTTATGTTGAGGTGACTACACTATTTCAATTAAAAAAGAATAGGATGAGATAATGAATGAGAAAAAAATAAAATGGGGTATTGCAGGACTTGGGAATATAGCGCATCGATTTGCTCAAGATTTAACTAACAACAGTAAATTAGGTGAGCTACAAGCCGTTGCGGCTAGAAATTGTGATAAAGCAGAGCAGTTTGCTGTTACCTATAAGGTGATATCACATTATGGAGATTATGAGCAATTAGCGACGGATCCTACCGTTGATATTGTTTATGTGGCGACGATTCACCCTTACCACAGGCCACTTGTTGAGTTATTTCTTTCTCACCATAAACACGTTTTAGTTGAAAAGCCTGCTTTTACTAACTACCAAGATTGGCAAGACATGCAACAACTTGCTAAAGATAATGGCGTCTTATTGCTTGAAGCGATGAAAACCGTTGTGTTTCCTGCTTATCAAGAGTTGAAGACTTTTATGAATGAACACGAGATTGTCGTGGATTCAATAGAAGCCTCTTTCGGTAATGAAAATGTGTATGATCCTAATATATTCGTATTTAATCCTGAATTATCAGGAGGAGCGACTCTTGATGTTGGGGTATATGGTGTTTGGTTTTATTGTGATTTATGCCATTTCTTTGGGGAAAATGTTCCAACGCCATCGGTATCTATAACTGGGGAGCACCCTGAATGGAGAGTTGATGAAAATGTAGAGTTTCTATTTGAAGGTAAAATTAAAGGAAAAATAGGCGCGTCAATTTCAAAAAACTTACCAAGACATGCCATTTTAAAAGGTGATGGCGTTGAGATCGTCATACATGATAAATGGTGGAACCCATCAAGAATTGATGTGCATTTAAGAGATCAGACTCACACAATTATGCATAACAGTGGTGGTGGTTTTGAACATGAAATAGATCATTGCTCAGCATTATTACTAAACAATGTTAAAACCTCCTCAGTGCTTAATACCGAGCTCAGTGGGCAGGTATTGTCTATACTAGAGCAAACGTTAATCACTAACGGATATGCTCATTTAACAAAAAGATAGAATTTGGAGCTATGGAAAATATAAAACGAAAACTAGAGGTTTATGACATACTTTTTCGTAAGTATGGACCAGTAGCATCAAGCTGTAATATCACAGAACTCTCATGGTTATTGAAGATCAGTGAGCGCCATGTTCAAACTGTGATTAAGAGATTAGTTAATGCGGGGTGGGTTGAATGGGAAGCAACGCCTGGCCGCAGCAAAAAAGCAAAATTGAAGTGTCTTAAAGAACCCATTGAAGCGTGTTATGACTGTGTATTGAATGTGGTTGATTCTGGTAATACTGACTCTGTTTTAAATATACTAAGCTTTGGTGGACGTAACGCTTCTATTGAGCTTAAAAAGTATCTTCTTCATTCTAATAAAACGGTACCACGATCGGTTTGTATGCCTTTTCATCGGAAAATTGGCTCGTTATTACCTTATAAAGCAATCTGTCGTACCGAGCGCTATTTGGTTACTCAAATTTTTCAACGTTTGGTGAGTATTGAAAATGATATCATTTGTCCTGATCTTGCTCATTACTGGGAAAGCGATCTTTCAGCAACGCAGTGGCGCTTTTATCTTCGAAGTGGAGTTGTGTGCCATGACGGAAATCCGTTAACGGCAAAAGATGTAGTACGTTGCTTAACCAAATTGATAGCCAGTTCTTACTGGCATTCACTTTATTTAAATCTCACTGAGATAACGTCTATTTCTGAAGAGTGTGTGGAAATTACTTTATCTGAAGGTGACTTCCATCTACCAAGATTATTAGCTCGAAGTGAAGCATCTATTTATCCTACTCATTTATCAACAGATAGGATTGTTGGCTCAGGCCCATTTCAGGTTGAAGTATTGTCACCAAGAATGATCCGATTAGGCAGGTTTGATCACTATGTTTTAATATTACCGTTGTTAGAAAGAGTGGATTTGTGGGTATATGAAGAATGGGCAAAAGATAAAGTTTGTGCTCAAAATCAGTTAATTTTGTCATTTCCAGAGAAGACGGTTACGTATAAAAGTAAATACCATTCATTATTTATGATAATAAAAAAACAAGGCAGTAATTTGAATAGCTCTAATTTAGTGACTTATGAAAATAATAATGAATGCAAAGCCTTAGCAGATACATTTTTTCCATCTCAGACACGACAAGAGGTGCTTTATGGTGACTACCATTATCAAGCTGATACCACATTGTGTAGCATTCTTGAAGAAAGTGATCGGTTATACAGTCGTTTGGCTTTTTTATCCCTTTACCCTTTTAAAAACCAAATGGTTAAAGAAACTGATCACGGCTTCTTTTTAAATAAAGTGTCTGAGATAAAAAATACTCCAGACTTGGCGCAAGCTGTTAAAGAACTTCAACGACTGTATGATTGGCTACAGCAGATAGACGTTATTGATATCGTTAAGAAAGATTCGTTTGAACTCATCACATCTGAAAGCCTAAAAGAGATAAGAATGAATGGTTTTGGCTGGTGTGATTTAGCTAAATTGTGGATAGTAAATCATTAATCATTAATCAATAAGTGTTTGTCTATTTTATATTGCTTTGGTGTTGCAGCCACGATGCTTTTAAAATGACGATGAAAGTGACTTTGATCGGTAAACCCAAGATCTGTAGCAATAGAGGCAATATCATTTCCCTTTTTTAGTAAGGTTTTGGCTTTATTTATCTTCATCATCAGTTGGTACGCATGCGGTGTTATTCCGTATTGTTTTTTAAATGAATGAATAAGGTAAAAATGGCTCAAACCAGACTCCCTCGCTATTTCAGAGATAGACATATTTTTATCAACATTATCTGAAATGTATTGGTATGCGAGATGAGTTGCTTGTGTGGAAATAATGTGGCGTGGTGGTGATGTTTTAAGCTCATTAAAGATAAGTGTAGAGAAAAAAGCGATCGCTGATTCTTCGACCAATAATGACGATTCGTTTTCAATCAATATTTGTGCTAACGATTGAAAGCTCTGATATAGAGCAGGACATCGGCTGTGATTTTTCTGAAAGGGTTGAAATTCATTGTGCTTAATACCAGAGATGCTTGTTTGCAATTGTATTAACCAATCAGGCTCAACAAAAAGCATTTTATAGCTCCAATTAGTCCCACGTTTTGGGTTACAAGAATGTACTGCTTCAGGATTGATGATTACAGTAGAGCCTGTGCTTATTTCTTGTTTTGAGTTTTGATTCATGTATTCACTAACACCATTATCTACGACACCAATAGAAAACTCTGGATGCGAGTGTTTTTTATAGCAGGCATTTGAATCATTTGAATAACGTAGTTCAAACGGAAGAATAGAAGGTCTTAAAAAATGTGTTTTTGAATTAGTCAATATAACGTCCATTGTTATTTTGATATGAAGAATACATATACTACTGTTAAGGCAAGCAAAGATCCCATGATCCGGTTAAAAATTTTATAATGGATTGGATGCTCAAGGTATTTACCAATAGTTAACCCTAATAGAGCCCACGTGGATATACAGAAGTAACATACGATAAAAAATATCACACTAAATGCGCCAAGGTCTTCGAGAGGAATCACACCATTACTAGAAAAAACGGTGATACCAGATAAAGAAACAATCCAAGCTTTTGGATTTAACCATTGGCATAACAAGCCTTGAGTCATAGTTGGAGCATTGCCTTTTTTATTTTTGTCTTGTTCCGTTCTATCGCTAGTCGCTACTTTATAAGCTAAATAAAGCAGGAAAGTACTACCAAGATAATTTAAAACGGATGTTGCTACATGAGAATCATCTAAAACTTGTATCAGGCCTAATCCTAAGAGTATAAGAATAGAGACGAATCCAAGGGTCGCCCCAAAAATATGGGGAATGGTTTTTACATAGCCATGGTTCGCTCCTGTGATAGTAGCCAGAATATTTACCGGACCAGGAGAGAGGGAAGTAATGAATGCAAACATTGCCATCGCGAGAAATAGAGTCATATAAGTGTACCTTTAGAGATTTAGATGATAGTTATCTTAATAACAATAAGCGATATAGACATGGTAAATATTGTACAAAATTGTTTTTTGTTAATCGAGGAATCTAAATTTATAATAGAATTTGATCAAATGAAACGCTGTAAGGCTAAGAACTAGATAAAATTTATATTGGTTCTATAGGGAAAAATTAACATGAATTATTTAACAGTGTATCGAGTTTAAATATGATCATTGCTAATGATAGGATATAGTTAGGGTTGATTAATATTTTAGCTAATATTCAAGGATTTTTTTGTGTTAGATTTTTTCTTTTCCGATTTAAACCTCCCATACACATTAGCACTAACATTGGTTGTGGCTATTGCTCTGTTAGAAGGGATTGTATTCTTAATTGGGTTTAGCTTTTCTAGCTTATTAGATGAATTATTTTCAATTGATATAGAAGTTGAACCTAGGTCATTTAGTTTTAGCTTGTCTTCTATATTAGGCTGGCTGCATTATCATCGTCTCCCTTTTTTAGTTTGGTCTATTCTTTTACTCTGTAGTTTTGGTGTAGTTGGTAGTATTTTGAATTTTATATTCGTTATTCCACTATTTGTCAGTCTACCAATTAGTTTTGTTTGTACTATTTTTATCACTAGATATTTAGCAGAGAGTATTGTAAAAATCATTCCAAAAAATGAGAGTTCTGCAATTTCATTGAGTAGTTTTTCAGGACAAGTAGCGACGATTACCATTGGAAAAGCCTCTAAAGGTAATGCAGCAGAAGCTGTTTTTCATGACCAATTTAATCAAAAGCATTACGTATTAGTAGAACCTGAATGTAAAGAACAGATCTTTGAACAAGGAAAGCAAGTGATATTAGTCGAAAAGTTAACTAATAGTTGGTTGGCAATTGAATTATTCGATACCAAGAGTAACCCAGACACTTCACTATAGGTGGTAAATAATATTATATTTAATTTATGCAATTACTATTGTTTGAATTTTCTATATTGAAAGAACTATTAAGATAATGAATAATAATTACATTGGTGATTATATTTTTATGAAATAATAAGCTGTTAATTTTTACAATTATAGTATGGTGAACTTTAAATTGATTCATGTTCTAAATATGGGTTGTCAATGTTTTTTATATGTTCTTACTGTTCTGTAATTGGTAAGGATCCATTTTAAATTGAATTATTTTAATTCTTGATGAAAATTAAGTAGGTAAATATTTGGATTTACTTGGATTCTCAAAAATTATTAAACTCTCTCAGCCGTATGGGTTTTATTGTTATCTTTAAACATTTAGACCGTCATCCGATATATTTTAGTAACATTGATTAACTTTGAAGGAAAATTAGAAATGGGATCGTTATTTGAGCATAATCTACAGTTTACTATGGTAATCACTGGAGTAGTCTTAATCGCTTTAATTACAATAGGCATTATTTTTGCCAAGCTGTATAAGCGAGCAACTAAAGAAGTCGCCTTTGTTCGTACAGGTATGGGAGGAGAGAAAGTAGTAAAAGACGGTGGTTCAATTGTATTACCAGTACTGCATGAGACTATTCCCGTGAATATGAATACACTACGTATTGAAGTTGGAAAAACTCAAAAAGATGCATTAATTACTAAAGATCGTATGCGTGTCGATGTGAAAGCTGATTTTTACTTGCGTGTAGCACCTAACTCAGAAGGGATCTCAATGGCAGCACAAACATTGGGAACACGTACGATGCGTGTTGAAGAGTTAAAAGTATTAATGGAGTCTAAGTTTGTTGATGTTCTACGTGCAGTAGCTGCTGAGATGACAATGATTGAAATGCATGAGCAACGTGCTGAATTTGTTCAAAAAGTGCAACAAAATGTAATGAATGACTTAGAGAAAAATGGTTTAGAATTAGAATCAGTATCGCTAACTGGTTTTGACCAAACAGAGCTGCAATTTTTTAATGAGAACAATGCTTTTGATGCAGAAGGTCGTGCTCGTTTAACAAATATCATTGAGAAAAAGCGTAAAGAGACAAATGATATTGAGCAAGAGAACCGTATTTTAATTGAACAAAGAAACTTAGAAGCTGAAAAATTATCATTAACCATTCAAAAAGAGAAAGAAGAAGCCCTGTTAGTACAACAACAAGCGTTAGAGTTTAAACGTGTTGAACAACAAGCTGAGATTGTTAAGCAACGAGAGAAAGGTGAGCAAGAAGAGCGTCAAGCTGAGATTTCTAAGCAGCGTACAATTGAACTGGCTGAAATCGAAAAAGCTAAACAGATTGAAGCACAAGAAATTGAAAAGCTTAAGACATTAGAGCAGGCTCGTATTCAACAGCAAAAAGATATAGAAGTATCTGAGCAAGATAAGCGTATTGCGATTGCTCAAAAATCAGAAGAAGAATCAGCAGCTCGTGCTAAAGCAGCTGATGCTGAAAAATCTAAAGTAGAGAAAGAAGAAGCAGTAATTAC
Organism: Aliivibrio wodanis; assembly: GCF_052920805.1. Lineage (NCBI taxonomy): Bacteria > Pseudomonadati > Pseudomonadota > Gammaproteobacteria > Vibrionales > Vibrionaceae > Aliivibrio > Aliivibrio wodanis. Next base: position 1,115,479 of record NZ_JBREXA010000002.1, on the reverse strand, counting down.
GGCAAAAGAAGTTGCAACGGCGAACCGTTGTAAAGAAATTGAAATTATTGATGCGAAGAAAGAAGCGGAACGTGAAGCTGTAGGTATTACTGTTCAAGCTGAAGCTGGCAAACAAGCAGCACAAGATAAAGCAGAAGCTGTACTTATTGAAGCTAGAGCAAATGCTGATGCTAAAAAATTGCAAGCTGAAGCTGATGAAAAAGTTCTAGCAGTAGAAGCAGAAGGTAAGCGTGCTTTATATGCAGCAGATAATAGTCTAAATTCAGAGCAAATAGAATTACAAAAATCATTAGCTATTTTAAGAGTATTACCTGAGATTGTTGCTAATTCAGTGAAACCACTTGAAAATATTGAAGGCATTAAGATATTACAAGGTTACAGTAATGCAGGATCAACATCAGGTTCAGGAGCAGTAAGTAATGCGAATTCTGGTGGTCTAGCAGAACAAATTACGAGCGCTGCATTAAACTATCGTGCGAATGCGCCTATGGTTGATGCCATGATCCGTGATCTTGGCTTAGTTGATGATAAAACAGGTACTCTTGGCGACTTACTGAATGGTAAAAACAGCTTAATAGGTGACGCTATGGGTATAGCTGCCGATGCAACTCAAGTTGAAGATACTATCGATAATAAAAACTCTTAAAGGAAAATGTCTCTGCATAGAGCTTTATAAATAGAAAGAGAATAGAAATGCCCTGTTTTGGTTATCCGAAGCAGGGCTTTTTTAATTCGGTCTTGTAATTTTTACTCTGAAGGACTAATACCAATTCCAGTAATTCTCTAGTCATTATTACTGGTTAAATCACATAATAGCTTCGTTAAAAATTATTTAAGTAGAATAACTACTTATCAGAATTTTTGCCTTGCTCTTAAGTGGTTTTCCTGCGTAATAAATAGACCATTTAATTAATGGCAATGGTATAAGAGATAAAGCACCAATGAAATCTAATTTACTAGTTCATCAATATATCTATAATCCATTGTAATTTGCTTGTGCCGATACTATCTGACACAAGTAAATTACGATTAAAATGGGTAATGAGTAAACATATTATCAAGCATTTTCTGCAATGGAAAATCGCTATCTATAGTGCGAGCATATGTTCTTAATCCTGCAATTTGTACTTGAACAAATTGAGCAAGTTGCTTTGTATCTTTTCCTTGTTCGATTTCTCCAATCACTTGCGCTTGTTTTAATACTTTTTCAAATTCAGTTTCCATGATTTTTAAAGAACGTTTGGCTTCAGCTAACAGTTCTTCATTTTCATTCGTTAACTCAGTAATTGTTTTTACCAACATACACATGCCGCTTGGTGAACTAGAGCGTTTTTCAACCACAATCTGATGGATAAATGATTTTAATCCTAGTAGAGGAGACTGTTTTTCATTGCAGCATTGCTGTAAATGCAAAATGCCTAACTGGGTATATCGCTGTAACGACTCTTTAAATAACCCCTCTTTACTTCCAAATGTGGCATAAATGCTTCCAGGGCGCATATCAATTACTTCTTGAAGATTACGCATCGATGTTGCGTGAAATCCTTTCTCCCAATAAAGATCAACTGCTTTATCAATAACTTGAACTCGATCAAACTTCGAATTTTTAGCCATAAAAAGATACCTTGATAAACTTTCTTGAACATTTGTTCAAATATTATCTTGAACGATCGTTCAAGTCTAGTTATATTGTTTCTACACCAACGCACACAAGATGGCTGTAATGTTGGTTTATTTCATAATTTAAAGGATATCAATATGCTTAAGTTTTATTTTCATCAAACGCCAAACCCAATGAAAGTCGCTCTATATTTAACAGAAACTGAACTTCCATTTGAATTAATGCCAGTAGATACACTAAAAGGTGAGCAGCATACAAAGGAGTATCGAGCGATTAACCCTAACGGAAAGGCTCCTGCTATCGTTGATGATGGAGTTCGTGTTTTTGATTCCAGCGCTATTTTGCTTTATCTATCAGAAACAAGAGGAAAGCTTGGTGGTAAAGTTGAAGATCGTGCAGAAATTCTTTCATGGTTGCTATTTATTGCGTCTGGTTTAGGGCCATTTTCTGGGCAATCTGTTCACTTCCGTCATTTTGCACCTGAAAAAATACCTTACGCGATTAACCGTTATTTATCAGAGGCACAGCGTCATTACGAAGTGTTAGATAGTCATCTTGAAGGCCGTGAATTTATCGTTGGAGATGAGTTCAGTATTGTTGATATTTCTGCATGGGGCTGGATAGATAAAGCGACAGTTGTTTTGGGCGAAGAGGGTTTAGCCCCTTATAAAAATATTCAACGTTGGTTTGATAACGTAAATAATCGCCCAGCTGTTGAAAAGGCTCGAAATATCGCTAATGACATTGAGTTTAAATCTGAGTTTGATGAAAAAGCCAACCGATCTCTTTATCCGCAGAATTTTAAATAAAGAGACGAATGAAAGAGTCATTTTTGGTTGAAGTTAAACATTAATAATAATGGTGTTAGGAGTCAGTATGGAAAAGCAATACATCCCACCTAAAGTGTGGACATTTGATAGTGAAAGTGGTGGCGAGTGGGCAAAGATTAATCGTCCGATTTCTGGTTCAACACATAAAAAAATATTGCCGGTCGGTAAGCACGCTCTGCAACTCTATTCTATGGGGACTCCTAATGGCCAGAAAGTAACCATCATGCTTGAAGAGTTGTTAGAGTTAGGTATCGAGAAAGCAGAATATGACGCACACTTAATTAAAATTAGCGAAGGTGATCAATTCTCATCAGGTTTTGTGGATGTGAATCCTAACTCTAAAATTCCAGCTCTTGTTGATTTTTCACAAGAGACTCCAATTGAAGTGTTTGAATCTGGGTCAATCTTGTTTTATTTAGCTGAAAAATTTAATGTATTTTTACCAAAAGATCCTGAAAAACGCGTAAAAGTGATGAATTGGTTGTTTTGGCTACATGGTTCTGCTCCATATCTTGGTGGTGGTTTTGGGCATTTTTATGCCTATGCACCAGAGAAGTTTGAGTATCCTATTAATCGATTTACGATGGAAGTAAAACGTCAGCTAGATGTATTAGATAAGCAGTTGGCTAAGAATCAATATATAGCGGGTGATGAATATAGCATTGCAGATATGGCTGTATGGCCGTGGTATGGTAATTTAGTCTTAGGTAATTCATATGATGCAGAATCGTTTTTAGATGTTGGAAGTTACGTTTATGTGAGAAGTTGGGCAAAAATGATGTTAGCTCGAACAGCAGTTAAGCGTGGTCGAGTCGTTAATCGAACATGGGGAGAAGTATGGGAACAATTGCCTGAGCGTCATAGTAAAAAAGAGATCATTGAAGTTCTATTGCTGCAACCAGAATCAGAATAGATGCGCAAAATGAATGAAGCCAAGGTTGTTTGAAAAGGCCTTGGTTTTTCACTATAGACAAAGTGGCTTAGAGTTTGATATCAATGAATTTAGTACTTTCAATTGTTTTATTATTTACTTTATAAATTATTACTTATATATTGATTTGGTTACCACTATAAATGACTAGGATATATCCATGTTTTCTTCTACAGCCCTACAATTTTCTGCTTTGTGCAAAATGATGCTCGGTGCTGTGTCGCGTGTAACATCATCTATTATTGCGGTCATTCTAGTGATTATTAACTAGGCTGGCGGCACTTCCGTCAGCCAGGCTGACGGGGAACTTCTTCATTTTCTTCTTGTTTTTCTTTAGCCAATCTGACGGTCCATAATAAAAAAGCTACTAGGGTGAAGCCCAATAGTATAAGGACTATTACATGAAAAAACACAACTTACTTGCGATTGGTTTAATGACGTTTGCCATGTTTCTTGGCGCAGGAAACATCATCTTTCCTCCATTTCTTGGTCTTGAGGCTGGAACTCAATTTCTCCCTGCTATGTTAGGATTTTTACTTACCGCGGTAGGCCTTCCTGCGCTTACTCTGATTGTATTAGGACGACTTAGCTCTAGTGGGCAATTAACTCAAGCGTTACCAAAGTCACTAGCGGGTGCTTTTTGGGTATTGCTTTTTACTGCAATTGGGCCCGCATTTGGTATGCCAAGAGCGGTAACCGTTGCTTATGAAATGGGAATTAAACCATTTGTATCAAGTGATTATTTGTTAATTTTTTCAGTATTATTTGTTGGGGCCACTTTGATTTTGGCATTTCAGCGTGGAAAGCTAGTTGATTATATTGGAAAAATAATGACACCTTTATTGGTATTGATGTTAGCGGCATTAGCTGTAGCTGCCATTATTACACCATTAGGAGTGTTAAATGAACCAAGTGCGGCCTATCAAGCTAAAGCGGTAACCAGTGGTTTAATTCAGGGTTACATGACCATGGATGCGATTGCTGCTGTTGGTTTTGGTTGGATCATTATAAAAGCCATTCAAGATAAAGGTTGTGAATCGCCACAAGAAATTTTTCAAGCTACTCTTAAAGTGACGTTTATCTATGCACTACTAATGTCAGCATGTTATTTAGCAATGGCCTATGTTGGTGCGACTTCTGCATCAATTGCTGAAGGCACAACTAATGGTGGTGAGCTATTAACTCGTTATGTTGCTGAGATATTTGGTCCTCTAGGACAATATTTATTAGCGGGTATTATTATTATTGCGTGTTTGACAACGACGGTAGGTTTAACTAATGCATGTGCTGAATATTATCAGCAAACATTCCGCTCTCCATTTGCGATTACCGCTATTATAGTGACGGGATTAACAGGAGTAGTAGCAAACTTCGGCTTAGAGCAAATCTTAGCAATTAGTTTACCTGCAATACTTATTTTATGTCCAATAGCCATTGCTTTGGTATTAGCGGCACTTTTTTTACCAACCACAAAACAAAATGTAGCTACTTATGTGACAATTGTGTGTATTACACTTCTATTTGGTAGTTTAGATGCATTGCATATTCTTGGGTTGTTGCCTGAATCATTAGCTACGCCATTAAATGATTATGTTCCAATGTTTGAAGCACATGCGAGTTGGTTTTTACCTGTATGTACCGCAATCTTAATTAGTAAGTTGATAAGCCGAAAATCAAACTTGGTAAATGTAGAAATCAATGCCTAGCCAATTGTAGTTATTTTCAGCCTTTATATAAGGTTCATGTTGAATCATTAAGGCTGAAAATAACTCGCTAATTATCTTTCCAATGTATTTTTCTTCCCTTTCTTTGATGTTAATCAATTGTAACTATTTGTATCATTACTAAGCTTTATGTTAATACCAGCCTAAATAATATTCGCATCAATTTTCATGCATCCATGTGAACAACGTTTGCCTAGATTGGTATAACAAGATTTCTTAACGAAAAGGTTAGGTCCATAAAATAGATGAATGAACACAAGGAGAATAGCAATGAAGTTTTCTATTATTGCAGTATCTATCATAGTCGCTTTAGCTGTAGTCCCAGCTAGTACAGTACAAGCTAAAGGGAGTACTTTAGAAAGTAGTAAGATTAATTCACATATTGTCATTGATGGAAATGTTGATGCTATATGGGAAGAAGCAGCATCAATTACTCAAAAGTTAAATAAATTACCGTACAAACCAAATAATGGGTATGAAGGAATAAAAAAAACAAGCGTTGAAATGAAGTCCTTATATGACGATGAGTATATTTATTTCTTATTTAGTTATGCCGACCCAACTAAAAGTATTGATAGATTTCCTTGGATAAAACAAGAAGATGGCACTTGGAAGCAACTATCAAACAAAGACAGCACAGGACATGATAATACTTACTATGAAGATAAATTTGCTGTTTTTTGGGATATAAATACTAAAGGATTTGCTAAAAAAGGCTGTAATGACGCCTGTCATCGTGTCAAAAAAGGAATGAATGCGGGTCATAAAGATAAAAATCCTGCGCGTAAATACACGCAAGAAGATGAGTATATTGATATGTGGCATTGGAAAGGGGTAAGAACTGCTGTCCATAATCAATTAGATGATCAATACATTGATAGTAATACCGATCCAAAAGCGAATAAAGGGTGGGGACGTAAAGGAGATAGTAAAACAGGTGGTGGTTATGTTAATAATATAAAAGACGGCCAACCTGCGTATGTATCAGAAACCTTGACTGATGAAACCTTGCTTATTGTAGATTCTGAGAAAATTCCTTTTACCATTGACTACAATAAAACTGACAGAATTCCAGGTCTAACAGGTAAACCTTTTATGGGATCTCGTGGTGATATAGAAGTTGGTGCTATGTGGGTAGATGGTGTATGGATATTGGAGATGAAGCGTAAACTTGTAACAACAGGAAAGAATGCAGAAACGCAAGATGTGCAATTTAATGACTTATCAAAAGAATATCCATTTGGAATTGCAGTGTTTGATAACTCACAAATTAATCATATCTTCCATCGAGGTGTATTGAATCTTGAGTTTAAATAATGTTAATAACTCGAATCGTTTAATGAAGTAGGGTCAGTTAATGTTGACTCTACTTTACCAAGAAAAGTCATTAACCTAAAAAGAGAGCGATTATGGTTAAAACAATTTCTCGGTTTCTATGCGTTCTGCTTGGGGTAATGTTGACCGCATCAGTTTCTTATTCTTCTGACTTTGCAATTGGTGAGTTAACCGAACTCGTACCTAAAGCCTTTTCTAGGCAAGTGACTAATGATGATGACATGAAAATCTTGATAAAAGAAAATCAACGCTGCATCCGATGCCATCAAAAAAAGCGTCTAATTAAAGATATTGATGCTATTACTACTGTAGGAGCTCATGTTAGTTCTGAATTTCATAATAATTGTACTGCATGTCATCGTAATAAAGGGGTGCATCCTAAAGAGACTAATTTAACAACAATTATTCCATTTAATACAGATAGTGAAATCCCAATTTTTGAACAAAATAAACAATGCATTGTATGCCATTCTCCTGAACAGTTACGAAATATTGAATGGACACATGATACTCATGCGACAAAGCTTGTTTGTTCTGCTTGTCATAGTTTGCATAAAGAATTTGATCCAATTATTGGTATAAATAGAACCTTCAGAATTGATTTATGTGCGACTTGTCATGAGGCGATCCAGAGAGATAAAAAAGCACAGAGGAATAATAAGGAGCGAGTTCATGAATATAATTAGATGGGCTACTACGGTATTATTCATTATCACCACTAACGGATTCGTGGTGGCAGATGAGTTGCCTAACCCTAAAGAGGACAACCTCGCTAATTTTCATCTATTAGATGAGACCTGCTCGGGACAATGCCATCAAGATGAATCACCTTCAGATGACCTTGCATTCGAATATCAAAGCTGTGTGGAGTGTCATGATGTGTTATCAAATTTAGAAGGGAAACAACATAACATGAAGCACCAAGAGAGTGAGAATATGGAGTGTGTAGAGTGTCACCTTCCTCATGAACAGTCTGATCCAAAAGAAATGTGTATTGATTGTCATGATGAGGGAGATGAAGAGTTAGCTGATTTTTATTCGATGAGATTAGAATATGGCTTAATATTGATTCATCACCGTTAGTCAAATCCATAGAAAACGGGGAGCATATATATGCTCCCCGTTTTATCGATCTGCCAACTAACAATTGTTATTATTAGAATTTGTAAGTTGCGCCAGCGTAAAATGTACCAACAGTCATTGCGTAATCTTCGTTATAACCGTAATTACTTACCCCTTCTTCTACGAAAACATCACCTTCATAAGCCACACGAAAAGCTAAGCCTTCCAGTGCTTTTGGTGCGAACTCTGCCCCTGCACCGAAGTGGAATGATGTTTTACTATCACTAACAGAGAGACCCTGAACTTTTGTTTCAAATTCAGTTGAGCCTAGACCAACAATAGCAAATGGTCGCCAACCACTATCAAAGGTGTAACCTAAATTTGCAGCAAGTGAGATAGAAGACGGTTCAACAGCAATTTTTTGAGTCGAATTTACATGGCTCAAGGTAATATCGCCGTAATTAGTATATTGCATTTCTACTGCAACGATACGGTTAAATTGATAACCACCAATTAATTTTAAAGTACTATCATCTTCGTTAGTGTAAATCGATGTATTATCAAATGCACCACCATCATCATAGTTAGTAGTACCAAAACCACCACCTAAGTAAAAACCTGAAATGTCATCATTAGCGTGAGTAAATGCCGAAAATAGGGCTAATAAAAATACAATCTTTTTCATGTAAATCTCGTTTAAATTGAGTGTATAAAAGTTAGAAAAATTATAAGAGGTTGGATAATTTAAACTAAATGAAATTCACATATTTGATTTTTATTTGATTTATATTTATTGATAACTAAATATGTTGAAAGCTCAGTTGCTTTTAACGTCTTGATTATTATTAAATTTCTTTATTCTTAAAGCGGAAAAAGTAGCAAGGCGTTGATTTGTATTATTTATGAGGTAAACTTCAGGCTTTATAAATAAGCTCATAAAAGTTTCTTTAGGCTTGTTTTTATTAACTTTTTCCTAAAAATTAATAGACTCTTTTATTGTTATAAGGCTTAGATGCAGAAAATAATTATCGCTAATTTGACTTTAGACCCAGAAACTAGGACGCTAATCAATCATGTTGGGCAGACAATAATACTGAGACCATTACCTTACAATGTTTTCACGCTACTTCTTGAGCAAAAAGGACAAAGCGTTTCGCGTGATCAACTTTTTAATAAATGCTGGGAAGGATCTGTTGTTACCGATCAAGCGTTAACGAATGTTATCTCTGGATTAAGACAAAACCTTACGCAATTACAAGCTAACGGTATTACGTTAAAAACAGTGAGTAAAATAGGTTATTTACTTACCATCGATGAAGAGGCTTCGGTTACATCTCATCAAGAAAAAACCAATGAGCTCTCTTCCAAAGAAAGTAATAACACCCAAATGGCAGATCCAGCCTTAAACCATAATAAAAAAGCAGTGATGGAAGATGCCCTAGTTTCAGTTCATCAACATATATCTGTACAGCGATTTATAGCTTCGGTACTTATTACGCTATGCCTGCTCATTGCTATTGGGGGAGTATATTGGTACGGGAAAGCCTCCTCGATTCCCCACTTTCTTGTTAAAAGTGATTATCAGCATTTTGAGATAAGCAATACTGATTTCTATTTATTGAATAAAACTAAAGAAAGTATGAATGTTACTGAGATTAAATCCCAGCTTGAATCTTTACCCCTAACTACCTGCCATGCTGATATGTATATTCGAATATATCGCTCTGTTTATGATGACGACATCTATTCGTTAAAAGGTTATATGATGGCAAAAAATAGTCATCGTAATGGTAATTACACGTTAAGCCAGTTTTCATTTGATGAGCTTCCTATTGTTATTACAGAAGCGTTAAAAAGAGCGAAACGAATATGCGAATAATCAATGTTATGCTGTTAGTCTTTTTGATTATCTTTGGTTTTTATCAATGGAAATTTGATGATTCAGAGCTATCAGGGACGCGTTGGTCTTGTCATGAGTTATCAAAAAAATTCACATCAGAGCCCTATAAGAAATACCAAGAAATTGGTGAACGTAATGTTTTAACATTTGCTTCCTCTTCTAATTTAACCATTTTTCAATCAGGAGAATTAGTACTTAAAACAGGGAAACGTGAAAAATATGAAGTGCTGTTTGACATGACGTATACAGTACAAAAGAATAGAATATCCCTCGCTTATAAGAGTATTGATTGGTATCAAAAGCCGGAAGGTTCCCCTATTTTTGTCAGAGATGCAGACTCCCTTAAAGGGTTTAAAGCGGATTTAAAATTCCTTATTGATGATGAACGATTGTATTTCTACAATAGAATCAACAATGAAGACAGTAATTTTGTGTGCTTCTCTGCGTAATAATGTGGAGTGGGAATTAACATTAAGGGCAATCATAAGTGTGATTGCCCTTATTTTATCGAGTTACATTTTAAAGTAAGCTAACTCTTCTTTTTGTTCTATAGCTAGTTGAGATAACTCTTTTGCGGCTTGTTGTGTTTGATTTACCGCAGAGACATTTTGATTTACTAGATCAAAAGTATTAGTGGTATTCAATGCAATTTTTTCGGTTAAATTAAATTGCTCTTGAGAGGTACTAGCTACCAAAGAATTCATTTTTGAAATCGATTCGACAGAATTGGAAATATAATCAAAAGATGATTTTACATTCTCAGATAAAACCACTGATTCTTGAATTAACTCCACATTACTGATCATATTATCATTGGCTTTTTCTGATTGAGCCTGTAGTTGAGCGATGATGTCTTGAATACTTTGTGTTGATTCTTGTGTTTTAGAGGCTAAATTACGTACTTCATCAGCTACCACGGCAAAGCCTCGGCCATATTCACCAGCACGGGCGGCTTCAATTGCGGCATTTAGCGCTAAAAGATTAGTTTGATCTGAGATAGAGCTGATCACAGCAGTTACTTCACCAATATCCATCGCATTAGTTTTTAGCTCAGCAATCATATTTGCTGTTTGCTGTACTGATTCATTAATATTTTGAGTCAGTAAAATTGATTCATCTAAGGCTTTATTACCTTGTGAAACACTATCAATGGCTTTTTTCATTTCATCTTCAGCATGCGTAGCGTTAGAGGTCACTTCTCTTGATGTGTTAGATAATTCACTAATTGAGTGTGAGATTTCTTCTACTTGCGCTAACTCATGTTGAGCATTGTTTGCCGTATTTTGCATTACAACGGTTAATTGCTCTGAAGATAGGGCTACTCGGCTTGATATCTCGCTGCTGTTTTTAATTGCAGAGCCGACTTTATCATTAAGAGTAATTAATGAACGGTAAATACCAACAGCTTCTTCTGGCTTATCAAATGATTGTGATAAATTACCTTCTGATATTTTTTTGATCATTTCAGATAACTGCCATGGTTCACCACCTAGAGATGTTCGGAAGCTGCGTTCAATTAGGAAGCCAATAAATAAAGATAACGTTAAAGCAAATGCACTTAACCAAAGCATTAACTGTTGGAAACCACCTGCAACATTTCGTGCTTCAGGAGTAAGCTCTTGGTTACGAGCCTCTTGATAATCAATAAACTCATTAATCACTTTTAACCATTGTATGAAGGCAGGACGAGCTGAGTCTAAAATGGTATCAGTCATCACTGAACCTGATTTTTTATCATTAATTATACGTTCAACTAAAGGTAATGTTTGCTGTTGAATATTTTCTATATTCGATAAAATTCGTTGTTCATCACTGGTGAACATTACACCTTGTGAGCGCATTTGATTCATCTTGTTTTCAGAATCTCGGTAGAATTCTTTCAACTGATTAATCTCTTGTTCCAATTTGGATATTTCTTGAGGTGTTCTTGCAATTGCGATATCTCGGATTGCAATCGCTCTGTCATGAACGCTACCACGGTAGTTAATGGCATAACGCTGTTTTACGGAGTTAACATCTGTAATTTCCGTTAACGTATGATCGATAATATTTACTTTTTGGATGCCTAGTATGGTTAATAGCAACATAAGGAAAAGGGTGAGCCCGAATCCGATAATAAGTCGAGTTCTAACGGTTAGTTTCGATAAGTCGTTCAAAATATATTCTCTTTTTAGTTATCAATGATGAAGGTGAACTGTCGTGTTGTAATTAGTGTTAGATGAGCGATGTTTATTTTAATTATTGAGCAAAATTTAATATCTACAGTGTATCCTAGAATATTGATTCTGTGTCCTACTTTATAAGTCTTGATAGTCGCTTTATTGATGAATTGATTTAAGTCTCACCTCATTAATATTGATTTTTAAAATGTTGAGTTACCTCAGAGATATAGACTTTTTTCATAATGAATTTGGCTAAAGATCTTAATTAATATGGATAACTAGTCGAGAAAATGTTGTTCAGCTGCTACATTTTAGTAAGAGAAATCAATTCGGTAGGGTAATTTCGATATTGTACATTCTATTTCATCTCTTTTTCGAACTACCCTAGAGCGTGATACCACGTATTAGGGAGAATACTATGCTAGATGAAAGTAAAAGATATTGTTATCACATACGTTTATTGACTATTTTATGTGCGACTTTATTTTTAGTTACGTTACCAAATCAAGTTCAAGCGAGAACCCTAAAAGTCGGTACGTATCACTGCCCACCTTTTATCTTTAATGCAGAAGTTAAAGATCGGAATGGTTTAAGTATGATGCTATGGCAGCGAATAGCTGAAACTATGGGAGTCGGTTACTCTGTTCAAAATTATGAATTAGAAGATCTCTTACTGTCGGCGGAAAAAGAGATTATTGATGTCGGTGTTTCTTGTATTTCAATAACCCCAGATCGTGAAGAACACGTCGATTTCTCTCATTCCTTTTATGAAACTCATTTAGCTATTGCAGTAAAAAAACAAAGTTATTGGGATTCGTTTATCAGTGTGATAACAAACAGTAAATTGTGGAAAGTTATTGGCGCATTTTTTTTCGTTGCAATGATGGTGGGTAGCTTTTATTACTGTTTAGAGCATAAGAAGAACGATAAGCTATATTCGATGCCAACGAAAATGGGGCGTTTAGCTGAAGCACTTATTTTAGGCATTTTATTCATTAGTAAAGGTCCTTTTAATTATTTTGAGTTCAAAACGTTACCAGCTCGTATGATGACAGTATTACTTGCGATGTTTTCTACGGTATTTATTGCCAGTATTACAGCAATTCTCGCAAGTTCGTTAACTTTAGAGCAATTAAGATTTGACGTGAAAGGCGTAAATGACCTATCTAAAATAAAAACAGGAGCATTAAAATCGACCACATCTTCTTTATTCTTAAGTGATCATAGTATTGCACATGAAAAATACAACACGATGGATGATCTATTAATAGCTTTAGATAATGATGAAATAAGTGCGGTTGTATCAGACGACGCCGTCTTACGTTATATGATAAAACAAGGGAAAACAGCAGGGCGTTTTTCTGATTTTACAGTACTTCCTTATCAACTTGAAAAACAAAATTACGGATTAGTTCTGATTGAAGGTAGTCCTTATGCTGAAGAGATTAATCGAGCCTTATTACATATACGTGAAACGACAGAATGGCATGAAATCTTGTCTGAATATTTTATAGAAAAATAATCTAGCTTAAGGTATCTGTAACGTACATTTATTTATCTGATTGTACTTCAAACATATGAATTGATTTTTGATAAAGCCAAGTAAATGCTTGACCCATATTTTTGTTTTTAGGTACAGCTCGATCTATGTGTAATAGCCAGTTTTTTTCTTCTGAATCAAGTTCGATTATTTTTATAGCGTTGTTTTTTTCAATGATATGATCAGGAACGAAGCTCCAAGAATTATTCGCAGCAAGAAGTGATTGAAGTGTATTTAAATCATTAGTTCTAGTGATTAATGGTGAGAAATGGATATTCCAAGGACCTTGCATATTATTGAGTAATATTTGACGAAATCCTTTTAGTTCATCAAGTGTCGTTGATACTTGCTCATGCAGTGGATGCTCTATTGCTGCAGTTGCTGAAATTGGTAAGTATCCTACTAGGCCTAACTCAACGTCTTGAGGGATAAAATCTTCACATAGCATAAAGCCGATCGATGCATTTCCTTGTGCAATTAATTGACTAATTTCTTTATTATCTGCTGTATTGATATGTAATTCAGTATGTGGGAATTCATGATAGAAACTATTAATTATATTAAAAAAGTTAGGTGTTAGTAAGAGTTCATTTATTACGATTGTTAATGTGTCTTCTACTCCGACACTAAAAGAGTGGAGCATAGCTTTCATCTCTTTTGCTTGTGAAAGTAAATGAATAGAGTGGGTATATAGGCGCTTTCCATGAGGCGTTAATGTAGGAATGCGAGTTGAGCGATCAAATATATCAATTCCAGCATCTATTTCTAGGTTTGCGATTGCGGTACTAACTGCAGATTGTGCTTTACCTAATCTTCGAGCAGCAGCAGAGAATGAACCGCATTCTACACACAGTACCAGTGTTTCGAGTTGTTGAAGATTAAACATAGTTCATTCGTCCGTTGGTTAGACCCATCTATTTATCAGATAGTTATTAATTATAGAATATCAAAATATTGAATAATAATACGAGGTATTAAATTAATAGTAAAAGGTATTTAAATGGAAAATTCAGTTTCTAATGAGAAAATTAGCTCAACTCAAGAAGAGATGAAAGAGCTAAGAGAACGTTTAAATCGAAACAAACAAACTTTGCAAAACTCTACTAAAAAATCAGATTCAACAGAGTTTTTATCATTAATAGTGAAGAGTACAGTAACGTTTGAAAAGGTATAACCTAAGTGGTTTTATGGATGAAAATTAGGTCAATATGCTTATTATATTGACCTAATTTTATAAAGTTAATGAATTGCATTAGCGCTAGAATTAAATAGTACGATAATGTTTTAATGCTTCCCCAAGAGAGAGTGAGGCTTGTGTGATGTTAGATATCTTAATTGATGATTGCTCAGCCACTGCCTTTATCGTGCTTGATTGAAGTCGAATATCACTGAGTTCAGAGGCTATGTCATTAGCTACTGCACTTTGTTCTTCAGAAGAGGTTGAAATTTGAATACTCATATCCATTAAAGTCGTCGAAGAGTTAGCAATGGTACTTACATTATTACCAATGTCTGAAATCAAATGACTACTGCTATGGGCTTGGCTGACTGTTTGCTTGGTGATATTGGCAATATTTTGGCTTTCTGATTGCAGTTTTTCTATCATTACTTGAATTTCTACGGTTGCACTTTGAGTACGGCTTGCTAGCGTTCTAACTTCATCGGCCACCACGGCAAAACCACGACCTTGCTCTCCAGCTCTAGCTGCTTCAATGGCAGCGTTTAATGCCAATAGATTCGTTTGTTCAGAAATTGCATTGATTGTTGTAATGACGTCATTAATTTGGGTGGTATTCTCATTCAGAGTTGCCACTGAATGGGAGGTGTGCTCAATGTATTGAGAAAGCTGACCAATTTCATTAATAGCTTTTTGAACTCGTTGATTACTGGAATCTACGTGCTTGGCATCTTGATCTGTTTGCTCTGTTGCTTTTTGCGCAATATTTGAAACCTCTTGTGCCGATGCGGTCATTTGCTCCATCGCAGTAGCAACCGAGTCTAGAGATGCATATTGGTTTGCTATTTGTTCTTCACTTTTTTTCATTTCCTCTTCAAAAGAGGACGAAGTATTAGTAAGAGTCTCTACATTATCTTTAACACTAACAACAAGATCAGTAAGTGTGTCCATTGATTTATCTAAAGCACAACCAATGATCCCAAACTCATCACGGCCTGGGTGAAAGTTTAGGCGTGAGGTAAGATCTCCGGCACCAATTTTCTCTGTGGTTGTATATAGAACCCACAGCGCACCACCAAGAAAAGTGGCAACCCAATAAATGAAAATACCAAAAGGAATTGCCCAAAGATAAGTGAGAAAGAAGGAAATTAGGGCCTGTTGTTTTTTATTCTCCTCCAATGAGCGCACATTTTCTGTTAATGAAAATACTTGACCAGAGGAATGAGATGCACTTGATGTAACAATACCATTTTTGTATTGAGTCGCTTGAATATTATTACTTTTATGCAGAGATGATGGGAGTGTATTAACATCCGGATTAGTTAATATACCTTGAAGTTTGTATTCGACAGTAGTAATAGACTGAGTTTCAATTTGTTCAATGCTGTCGAAATAACGAGCGCCCGCTGTCGATGTTATTGTGATCAAAAATAAAATGAAAACCACCCACATCTTGTCATTAATTGACATTTTTATAAATAGTCGATCAATCGTTCTAAACTGCACTTCCTTCATAAATCCCCCGCAATAAAATAATATTTGCGTGATTCTGGCTTAATCAAATATATTTTAATGTGCTGTGCCTCACTTTGCTGTGAAATGATAATATTGTTACTTAAATTTAGTGATTTGAGTCACTTTATGTTGCATTTTATTAATGTGATGAAGGTGTTTACAGTTTCTATATTGTTAAGAGGTTGGCTTTTTACTGTGATAATTTTTGGAATTAGGATATTTTTCGGTAAATTTCTTTACTAATGGTATTATCTGCGCCCTAATTATCCTTAGTGTTAAAGGAACAATGATGCATGAACGTGCCAGTCAAATGGTGATATTTTACACTCTAGCAAAAGCGGGGAGTTTTACGTCTGCCGCAAAACAAATGGGAGTGTCAACTTCTCATGTAAGCAAGCAGCTTGGGATATTAGAGGCCGATCTTAACGTTAAGTTAGTGCAAAGAACGACACGATCATTAACGCTTACCGATGCAGGACAACAATTTTATTTGTATTGCGAAAAGATGCACAGTGCGATGATTGAAGCCAGTGCCATTATGGATGATGAGCGAGATGAAGTCGCAGGGGTTTTACGCTTAGGTTTATCCCAATCTTTCGGTACTATGCATATTATTCCAGCAATAGATAAATTACGTCATCAATACCCTGATCTTCAAGTGGAAGTTAGATTGTTTGATCATCGTGCTGATATGTTAAAAGATGGTTTAGATTTATGGGTTACTAATTTTGAAGATTTACCAGAAGGGTATGTAGCACAGAGATTAGCTGATTCACACTTTATACTTGCAGCAGCCCCTAGTTATTTAATTGATAAAACCGTTCCTCACCATCCTGAAGATTTAATAGAGCATAATTGTTTGACTTATCAAAGTTGTCATCGCGATTACAGCAATTGGGATTTTACTAAAGACAACGAAGCATTATGTATTAAGGTGTCTGGAAATTATCGTGTTGATTTAGCAGAAGCGGTAAGGGATGCTGCTATTTCAGGGTGGGGCGTGGCTTATCTAGCCAGTTATTTGCTAACTAATGAGTTTAATGATGGTAAATTAATTCAGCTATTACCCGATTGGAAAGCAAGTCAAAAAATGCCAATTTATGCGGTATATCCAAGCCGTAAGCATTTACCAAGAAAGATAAGCGCTGTTATTGATTTCTTACGTCAGCATATTGGTCCACAACCATATTGGGATAAAGCTCTGATGAAATGGGTAAAGCTGTAATTAGAAATGATGAGCACAATACATTATTGGTTAAATTATCACCTAGATAATGATTCCTTTTTAATCAAGGTGTTATGTTAATTATTTGCCTTGAAAAAAATATCTTTTCCATATGGCAATAATCTTTACTTTTAGACTTCAAGTTATTTTATAAATCAATAACTTAAAAACACCTACGGAGTGTGATCTAAGTCACCATTAACAGGGTGTTAGCAAACCCGACTTGCACGCAAACCTTTGCGCATTAGAATGCGGATTCATTTTCGATAGCACAGGTTTCTATCATGACATCGCTCGTTGGTATTTTATCCATTTTACTATTTGCTTATCTTTGTTCGACTGATCGCCGTAATATCCCTTTAAGAACTGTCTCTTTGGCGTTTGGTTTACAAGTTTTATTTGCTCTGTTGGTACTTTATGTCCCTGCTGGTAAAGAGGTCTTAAACTCAGTAACCGCAGGTGTTTCAGGCATCATTGATTACGGTCAACAAGGTATCGCATTTCTGTTTGGTGGGTTAGCGACTGGTAAAGTAGGTTTTGTGTTTGCGATTAATGTTCTTGGGATCATTATTTTCTTCTCAGCATTAATTTCAGCACTTTATCACCTTGGTATAATGCCTAAAGTGATCAACTTTATCGGTGGTGGGTTACAACGTTTATTGGGCACTGGCCGTGCGGAATCACTTGCAGCTACAGCAAATATATTTGTAAGTATGGTTGAAGCTCCACTTGTAGTTAAACCGTATTTAAAGCACATGAGTGATTCGCAATTTTTTGCAGTAATGACTTGTGGTTTAGCGTCAGTTGCTGGTGGTACTATGGTTGGTTATGCCTCACTGGGCGTAGATCTTAATTTTCTTATTTCAGCGGCATTCATGTCAGCACCTGCCGGCTTATTAATGGCAAAAATGATGGTGCCACCGGGTGACGAAGAGAACAATGACGATGAGATTACTTCAGTAGAAATCGATCACGCAACTAATGTATTTGAAGCATTAGCTGATGGTGCAATGTCTGGTTTACGTATTGCAGTAGCAGTCGGGACAACTTTATTGGCGTTCGTGAGTGTGATCGCACTATTAAACGGCTTGCTTGGTCATGTAGGTGATTTATTTGGTTTTAATTTGAGCTTTGAATTGATCCTTGGTTATTTATTTGCCCCAGTGGCTTTCTTGTTAGGTGTACCGTGGAACGAAGCTGTTCTTGCTGGTTCATTAATTGGTAATAAGATTGTTGTGAATGAATTTGTTGCCTTTATTCAATTGATGGAAGTGAAAGATCAATTAAGTCCGCATTCAGTTGCAATAGTGACTTTCGCATTGTGTGGTTTTGCCAATATTTCAACGATGGCTATTTTGATTGGTGGTTTGGGAAGTCTTGTTCCTGAGCGTCGTCCATTCATAGCTAAAATGGGGTTCAGGGCGATTACTGCTGGTGTATTAGCAAACTTGATGAGTGCGGCGATAGCTGGGGTAATTTTATCACTATAGATTAAGAACAGATTTCAAGACAATGAGACAATAAAAAGGTTGCGATAATAAATCGCAACCTTTTTTATTTCTAGTATGTAAGAACAGCTCTATGATAAATGGCGCTAATCTAATATTTAGAGCTATACCAATTATTTTTATAAGCCATCGATCCAATCAAGGCATTTGCTTTTGCTCTATCTAGAGAGTATTTATCGACCTCACTAGGGGTTAATGTCTTATCTGAAAAGTCATATTTATAACTGGTTACTTTTTCTCCTGGAGAGAAAACAACAAAGTTATCTCTGGTTAAATAACCAAAGTTCTTATCAAATTGCATCATTGCGCGTTCATCTTCTTTTGCCAGAGGTTTAGTTAGATCTCGTCCAATCATAGGTGTTAATGCATCAACACCTATTAGAGAAAGAAGAGTGGGCGGTATATCAATGTTGTTAGCTAATCGCTCATCAATTTTTGGCTCGATACCTTTTCCTAAAATAAGTGCAGGAATATGGAAGTGAGCGACAGGTACTAACTGAGATCCATACACTCTAGCATCATGATCTGCAATAATAATAAATATGGTATCGTCCCAATACTCTGATTTTTTGGCTTTATCAAAGAAAGTCCCCAAAGCATAATCTGAATATTTTACGGCATTATTACGAGTTTTAAACTCTGTATCATAGGGCTCAATTTTTCCTTCTGGATATTCGAAGGGACTGTGATTACTTGAAGTAAATACCAAACTGAAAAAAGGTTTATCTTGTTTATTCAGTTGAGTAAATTCATCATGGGCTTTATTGTATAAATCCTCATCACTTACTCCCCATGAACCTTTAAATTCAGGATTTATATAATCTTTTTCTTCTACGATCTCTTCAAATCCATTTCCAAAGAAAAAGCTTTTCATGTTATCAAAATGAGATTCACCACCATAGATGAACTGTGTGTGGTACCCTTCATTTTTAAGTAAATCAGCAATAGTGAAAAATCCAGTTTGGCTTTTGCTTAACTTAACAACGGCGCGTGATGGTGTCGGTGGAAAACCAGTAATCATCGCCTCAATACCACGAACAGAGCGTGTACCTGTTGCGTACATTTGGTTAAAACGCCAACCCTCTTTTAGTAATTTATCTAGGTTTGGTGTTAGTGGTAAACCACCCATTTCACCAACAAATCGAGCACCTAAACTCTCTTGTAACAAGATAACTAGATTTTTCTTTTTACCTTGATAAGTCGCAATATTTTGGTTTAACGTTGGTAATTTACCATCAACAAAAGAATTTGATTTTGCTGATGATCTTTTTACCAACTCGATCACCTTATCGCTATTCATCTTGCCATAGAATTTGTCTGCACTGCGTTCTGATTTCATATTATTAACAGCAAACAATAGTGAATAAGAAGAGTTTAATACTAAGTCATTAATTAATGGGTCACTTGAAAAAGCGACCATCGCTGGATTAATAGGACGATGACCAAGAGATGAACGAGCGCCTAAAACACCAATGAGTAATACTGCAATTGCCAGAAGAGGACGTAGGTAAATCTTCATTGGTATGTGACGTTGAGTGACTTTCCCACTTAACATCCAACCAAAGAATAAAGTTAGCGTAGAGCCAATAAATCCAATGAAAAGTTCAAGTTTATAGCCAGACCATAGCATGCCAAAAACTTCTTTTGGGTAAATAAGGTACTCAACAAAAAGGCGATTTGGTCGTAAATCATATTCCATAATAAAGGAAGGTGTTGCCAACTCCATGTAGACAATGATCCACAAACCAAGAACTAACCAAATACGTAAGATTAGTCGCCAAATCTTGCCAATAATACCGCGCATTGGTATTAACGAAGCAAGTAATGAAGGCAAAATAAATAACCAGCATAATGTAGCAATATCTATCCTCGCTCCTTGTAATAGAACGTCACTCCAACCGTTAACGTTTGATACGCGATCAGAAAGCCAAATAGTAAGACCTAAGCGTGAAATAGTTAGAATACTAAAGGCGATGAGAGCAAAGGTAATGATGGGCTGCAATGGCCCAAAGTGTATTTTTTTCATGTAATTTTTCTCTATGATGTTCGGCATAAACTAAACAGATCTAATGTCTTGTTATATTCTTTTGTTTCAATATCCATGATGCCGAGAACTGAATGGAAAATATTGTCATGGGAATAACTGTTACGTAGCTGTGAGCGGCGTTGTAAACAGTCGTAATTCACATTTTTACTTTCTTTAAAGCTTGGAGACATCCACACCATAAGAGGTACTTTTGTCTGATACTCAGGAGCGAGGCTATAGGGTAAACCATGTAAGAAAATGCCATTTTCACCAAGAGATTCACCGTGATCAGAAACATAAATCAGGGCTGTATTGTATCTATCTTGTAATGATTTCAACTTAGCTACAGTTTGGCTGATGACGTAATCTGTATAGAGGATGGTGTTATCGTAAGTATTAACGATCTCTTCTATTGAGCAATTTTCAATATCGGCACGTGGGCAATCAGGTTGAAAAGTCGCTTTATCTTGTGGGTAGCGTTGGTAATAAGTTGGTCCATGACTACCAATTAAGTGCATAGCAATCATTCTATTACCCGTTAGGTCGTCAACATTTTGTTCGAAATTCTCTAAAAGAGCGATGTCATAACAGGTACTTCCATTACACACAGCATCCTTTCTTGAGCGATCAACCGACATCTTGTTGATTCTTTTGGCTACGTCTTTATCACCACCATCATTTTCTTTCCACAATAGAGATATGTTTGCACGTTGTAGAATATCTAAGAGGTTATCTTGGTTATCTGCTTTATTGCGATCAAAGGTGTGATGGGTTAACGCAGAGAACATACAAGGGACAGAGACAGCCGTTGCTGTACCACAGGCATCAACATCTTGAAAAGACACCATATCAAGGTCTTGAGTATATTGATTAGTTGGGCGAGGGTAGCCGTTTGCCTGATAGTTTTGTGAGCGTGCTGTTTCTCCAACCACAAAAACAATTAATGTCGGCTTTGTGTTGTTTTTATCCTGTAGCTTTGTTATTTGCTTGGCATCTAGGGCTATTTGCTTATACGGAATAGGCTCTGAAAAATAGGCTTTTTTAATGTAGCCAACAGTACTGGATATAAACTGGTTAGGGATTATCATCCTTTTTAAGATCGTATTATTACGACCGACAGAGGCATAATCTTGATAATATAGGCTAGCTATAACTCCGATAACAGCAATAGATACCAGTATTGAGACTATTTTTGCTAAGACCAACTTCACAAGTTTAATGCGCTTTGGTAGAGGAGCTTTGAAGATTAAAAGAGAAGGGATCCCTCCCATTAGTAGAACCCAGATGGCAGAGTAGGTACTTAAATAAGAGGTGGCTTCACTACTGTCAGTTTCTACAATATTAACGATCATATTTTGATCGAAAAGTATGCCATAGTTATAACTAGCATAGCTTACGACACTTGATATTATTGTAATAATAATAAAAAAAGGTTTACTAAATTTTGGCCAAGTAAAAAGAGTAAATAGTAAATTGAAGATGGCCAAAAAGAAGAATGGAATAGAGAGAATAAACCCTATTTTTACATTATCTAGTTGTCCTAAAATATTATTTAACTCTTTATAAAGCGAAATATTAATAACGGTAATAAAATAGATAGCAAGTAAGAGAGTGAAAGCAACAAAAGGTAGGTTTCTATTCATTAGTGGTTTATTGTTTTTCATAGTTTATCAATTAAAATTAAAGCCCAAACAACAAATGCTAAGAAGAGAGAAACAAAAACAGCAGCAGAACCAATGTCTTTAGCTCTACCACTTAATTCATGCCAGTCATCACTGATTCTATCGACAACAGCTTCTATAGCAGAGTTAATAAGTTCAACAATAACAATTAGAAGCAAGCTAGCAATAAGAAGAGCGAGTTCTAAATGACTTACTGGTAATTGGAAAGCAATAAAAGAAAGAATAAGAACTAAAATAATTTCTTGCCTAAAAGCAGCCTCATTAATCCAAGCTGCTTTTAATCCTTTCATTGAATATCCCGTTGCATCTACAACGCGGCGAAGACCTGTTTGTCCTGGTTTCAAAATAAGACCTATTAATTGTTATTATGTAATGATTATTTACTGATAATTAGTTATTGGAGCACACTAAAACTTGCATTTTTGTATACATAATTTAGGGGTGCTTTTATTCTAATTAATCAGAAAAAGTGGTGTTAAATAAGATGTGACTTATTTTTTGTATTTTTCTATACATATAGGAAAGGTTTATTCTTGATGAAGCACTAACCGTATAAGACTGAAATACTGTGGGCTAATGTACAGGGTTTTGTTTTATAGATCTGTCGCGATTTTGTAATGTAATGTCTGGGTTTGTAAGTTTTGTCAGTGAGTCGTAGTATCTTATTGATGAATGTGTTATTAGGAGGTATTGATGATAGGCATAAGCAAAGGCTACTTATGCCTCGTTAATATGATGAGATTATTTAATCTTCAGTAATCGTTACTTTTTCAATGATGATGATCTCTTTTGGAACATCGTCAAATTCACCGACAGATTTAGTTTTAATTTTGGCAATTTTCTTAACTACATCCATACCAATCGTCACTTCACCAAATACCGTATAGCCCCAACCAGCGTTTGTGGTTGCAGTGTGATCAAGGAAGGTGTTATTTGCTATATTGATAAAAAATTCACTGGTTGCAGAATGAGGTGCATCAGTACGAGCCATTGCGATAGTGCCATTTAAGTTTTTTAAACCACGATTAGCTTCATTAACAATAGGGGCGCGCATTTCTTTTTCTTGCATATCAGTAGTAAAACCACCGCCTTGGATCATAAAACCTTTAATAACACGATGGAAAATGGTGCCTTCATAAAAACCGTCTTGGCAGTACTTTAAAAAGTTTTTTGAGCTTACAGGTGCTTTTTCTTTATTTAGCTCAATGTGAATATCGCCGAAATTGGTAGTGAAAATGATCATGATGTTAACGTCTTTTCTAAAATTAATTGAGAGGATTATACGTGCTTTACTCGTATCTGCCCAGGTTATGCAGGCTGAATAGAAGATTGATTATTTATGCTTCAATCAAATTTTCGTTGGTATCGAGGTAACATACTTTCGTTACCTAACAAACCGCCTTGGTGGATATAAACTAGCGTTTGCTCTGTATTGTTTAGCATCCAATCGACTAAGCAGCGCCACATTAATGGATCGTATAATAGCTCAAACTCAACGTTTGTTTGTGTTTTAAGCTGTTGCCAAATGTCGTAATCATGGCGGTATAATTTACCAAAGTGATGCTTTTTAGTTGGTGTTAATATATCTGGATGGTCGGTTTCGTCAAGCTCCAAAAATTGATCTGTGAGATACTGATTTCCGCCAACGCAAGCACAGGTAATGACTTTGATATCGTGTGCTTTTAAATGCTTATGAAGAAAGAGTGCGGTTGTTCCTGTACCAGAGGGTAGAGCAACAGTCAGCTGCGATAATTGTTGCTCATTTTTCCAAAGGATAAGTTCTTGAGCTAATTGCTTTACGCCACTTTCTGCCAGGCCACAACGACCACCTTCTGGTACAAAGAGTTCATGCTCTTTGGGCTGTCGTACTTGTTGAATATAATCCAAACTGTTTAATATTGAACCATCATCTTGTTTTGCATTTTCAAGTGTATTTAGAGCAATAATATTTGCCCCAAGTGCTAATGCTGCACGGTAGTTTCCTTTTGGGCTCTCTTGCAAAAATGAAGGAATGTGGTCGACATAAAAATCTAATTGCCAGTTTTTTAATGTCGCTAAGGCCGCTAATGAATACAGAGAATTTGCCTGTGGAGATCCATAGCCAATGATTGTCGTGATATTAGGAAAATCTCCATCCAATAATCCCATGAACTTTCGAGCTTTGTTACCAGAGAATTGAGGATGGAGCTGATCATCGCGTTTTAGATAGAAATCGACACCATTGAATTGATGTTGAGTTATTGGGCTGTTTTGGATTTTCATTATGAGGCTTGAATAGTTAGTGGGGTAAGAAGAGGATAATGACCTTCCGTGAAATAGAAAGGTCATATAAGTATATAATGAGAATTATTTTTTCATCATTGATTTTAAAGCGGCAAACGGGTTGTGAGTTGCACCTTGGTGATCATCTTCACCAGCTTTAATTTCTGACCCAAACTGATCATGCTCTGTGTATTTTGAATGTTCATGATCGTGACAGAAAAGACACAAAAGTTCCCAGTTGCTACCATCATTTGGGTTATTAGTATGATCATGATCTTTATGGTGAACGGTTAATTCACGTAAGTTTGAGTACACAAATTCACGCGCGCAATTACCACAAACCCAAGGGTATAATTTTAATGCTTTTTCACGATAGCCACTTTCTTGGCGGGCATAGGCGGCACTAGAGCCATAAAAATCTGATGACATCTTAATCTCGACTGTTAAAGTTAATACAATAATATGGAAAGAATATACCACATTTTTAAGGATAAAATATGCTATCAAAATTAGAACTGAGAGTTCCACCACCGTTAGTAATGCTGTTATTTATGATGACAGTATTTGTTTTTGACTACATTGCTCCCTTTAATCTATTTTACTTGCCTTGGTTGAGCTATGTTCTTGTCATTAGCTTGATTGTTCTAGGTGGAGTAATTGCTTTATGGGGAGTAAAAGAATTTCGAGAAGCCAAAACAACGGTGAATCCACTTAAACCAGAAAGTAGCTCGTCATTAGTTAGCTCTGGTATTTATCAATACACCCGAAATCCTATGTACCTTGGTCTATTATTAGCTTTGTTAAGTAGTGTTGTTTATACCCAACACCCACTTGGTTTGGTGAGTGCGCTAGGTTTTGTTCTTTATATAAATCGCTTTCAAATTGAACCAGAAGAGAAAATGTTGGTTACCTTGTTTGGAGACGAATTTGTTGAATATACCAGTAGAGTAAAGCGTTGGTTTTAATTAACAAATAACTATGATGCCGTGGCAACTTGAGTGTTTTTGTCTCGGCATAACCAAGCGGCAAGTTGGCGGATCTTAGGAAGTACTGTAAGGTTTGCCACAATCGCAACTGGCCATGCAATAGTAAAGCCGTCTATCCAAGCGGATACCCACTCTAGGCTTACACCTCCCATTCTTATTGCAGACATTGATCCTGACATTAATAGCGCCATTGTGATAGAAGAAAGCAAAGCGGATACCCAAAACTGTTTTTTACTCATACATATTTCTCTCTTTATTAACGAATTATTTTTTAACACTAACCGTGCTTGTTTCGATAGAGTAAAGTATATTAATTTCATTAATGATAAAAAATAGCGAGAAATAAAACCATGAATTCCATATTTGGAAGTATTGATGATCTGTTTTTATTTTGTAAAGTGGTTCAGCTTGGATCTCAACAAGGTGCAGCAAAAGAGTTAAAACTACCAGTATCAACCGTGTCCCGACGACTCTCTTTAATGGAGGAAAAACTCGGCGTTCGCTTGTTAGAAAAAAAGGGGCGAGAGCTTGTTGCTACTGAAACGGGCCAACAATACTACCAACTGCTTGAAAGTCAGTTTACCGACTTAGAAAGTCACTGCCATCAGTTAAAAGATCACAAAGAAGAAGTAACAGGCACGTTACGTTTATCTCTGCCTTATCGTTTTTATAACACCTATGTTAGAGAGCTGATTACTGATTTCTTATTAGAATTTCCACACACTCAAATAGAAGTTAATTTATGTGCTGAAGATGCTTTACCAGAGACTGATCGAGATTTAGTTCTAACTTTTGATATTAGCCGAGCAGAAGGAATGATCGCTCGTCCGCTATTTTTAGCAAAGCATGGCGTGTTTGTCTCTCAAGCGTATTGGCTAAATAATGACGTAACAGACATAGAGACCATTGATTGGATCCGCTTAGATGACCAGAAAAGTTTAACTTATACTGATGCAAAGCAAACGCTAAAACAGATTAATGTACACCCTCGTCTGCAAGTGAACGATTTGGATCAAGTCATGCATGCGGTTATTAAAGGATTAGGCGCGGCGCGATTACCCATTCATCTTGTCACGCCAGAGATGGATCTCGTTGAGGTTTTCTCTGAATATCAATTTCCACCAAGGCAATCTTATCTGGTTTATAAGCAGCGAAAATTTCAACCCAAAGCGCTAACCATATTAATCGATCGTATTATGAATGCTATGGAACGAATTTGACATTTTCATGACAGAGATTTAGATAATTTCGTCTTAGAGGTCACGAAATACCCAGCCTAAATATCCTATTATATGCCTAGAAATTAAGCATCATGGCTGGGGTGTTATATGAAACAAAAAATTAAATTTATCATCAAAATTGTACTGTTTTTTGCCTTTTTCGGTGTTGTTGGGCATGTGTTTGCAGCAGAAAAACTTAGTGCGAATATTATTGTTGAGAAATCGGATGCTCAAATGCGTGGTGATTCGAGTTACACAGAATTAACCATGAACATTATACGTCCTGATTGGACACGTAGCATGAGCATGAAGAGTTGGACTAAAGAACAAAACCTCTCTCTAGTATTAATTACAGGGCCAGCGAAAGATCGCGGTAGTGCTTCTCTTAAGCGTGATAAAGAGATGTGGAGCTGGATACCAAATATTGAACGAGTGATAAAAATAGCCCCATCGATGCTTGGTCAATCATGGATGGGTTCAGATTTTACCAATGATGATTTGATAAACCAGTCTTCTATCGTGGTGGATTACGATCATAAAATGGTGAAACAAGAAGTGATCGATGGTGATAAGACGTGGGTGATTGATGCAATAGCAAAACCAGATGCTCCAGTGGTATGGAGTAAAGTGCGTTTGTGGATCTCACAAGAGACGTTTTTACAGCGCAAAGTAGAGTCATATGATGAGTTCGATGAGTTAGTTAATACGATGACAACCTATGATATTAAAGAAATGGGAAATCGCATGGTAGCAACTCGAATGGAAATGGTACCAGCGGACAAATCAGGTAATAAAACGGAAATGATCACTCATAAAGCGCAATTTAATTTTCTTATTAACGATGAGTTTTTCTCGCAAGGTCAAATGAAGTCATTACGTAATTAATCTTCAATCATTTTATTTTTAGGCGGTAAACATGCTCATTAAGTTAGCTTGGCGAAACCTATGGCGACAAAAACGAAGAACCATATTGACGGCCTCTGCTCTAGCATTGGCCTTACTGCTCTCTTTATTAATGCGAAGCATCCAAGAGGGAAGTTACACAGCAAATATTGAGAATGCGGCGCGTTTATCTACCGGTCTTATTCAGCTGCAAAATCCCGAGTTTAAAGAAAGCCAAAGCATTGATGATTTATTGCCAATGAGCGATGGATTTATCAAACCAGCCAAGCAACAGCCTAATATTGAGTTTGCTATCCCACGAATTGAAACCTTTTCGCTTGCCGCTGCGAATGATAAATCAAAAGGCGTCATGGTAGTGGGCGTTGATCCAAAACCAGAAACTGCCTATTCAGGTTTGGCAGATAAAGTGATTAAAGGGGATTATTTTTCATCAGATGACAAAGCCATACTGATATCTGAAGGGCTTGCCCAATTTTTTAATCTTACCCTTGGTGATGAGGTTGTGTTGTATGGGCAGGGTTATCGAGGTCAAACCGCAGCAGGGCTATACCTAATTAAAGGCATTGTGCATTTTCCGATGCCAGAGCTGAACAATCAACTTATCTATTTACCCATCAAAGAAGCCTCCAATTTATTTAGCACAGAAGATCAAGTCACCGCTTGGGTACTCCATACTCGTGATTTTTCTCAATTGCCGCAAACGGTGGATGATCTACAAATAGGTTATGGAGCAAATGTAGCCGTTCGACCTTGGAATGATCTTAGCCCTGAAATGGAACAGCAGATCCAAATTGATCGGGTGAGCGGCATTATCATGATGTACATCTTATATGGCATTGTTGGCTTTGGTCTATTCGCTACTTTATTAATGATGACCTTGGAAAGACAACGTGAATTTGGTGTGATGCTAGCGACAGGAATGGTTCGAGCAAAGCTATTAAAATTATTAGCTCTTGAGTCCCTTTTTATAGGCTTGTTAGGTATTGTTATTGGGCTGATTATCGCGGCACCAATCTTAGGCTATTTGTATATTAATCCTATTACCTTAACCGGAAATACGGCACAAGCCATGCTTGAAATGGGCTATGAACCTATTATTCCTGTATTAATTAGTTCATGGCTGTTTATTGATCAAATTATGATCGTGATAGGTCTATTGCTGCTTTGTCTTATTTATCCATTATGGCGTATTTATCATTTAGATATTGTTTCAGCACTAAAAGGAGGTTCGCATGCTAGTTAAATTAGCGTGGCGCAATGTATGGCGCAATAAATTACGAACCTCCATCATGCTGGGTGCGATGATCTTTGGAGTCGTTGGTGTGATGCTAATGATGGGATTTATGAATGGTATTATCGATAACCTCGTTAAAAACACCATCCAATGGCAAACCAGTCATATCCAAATCCATCAAAAAAATTATGCATTAAATCCAGACATTAATCTGGTGATCGATAATGAAGCTGAAATAACAAAGTGGTTAGAACAAGCACCACAGGTAAAAGCGTGGA
This sequence comes from Aliivibrio wodanis, assembly GCF_052920805.1. Taxonomy (NCBI): domain Bacteria; kingdom Pseudomonadati; phylum Pseudomonadota; class Gammaproteobacteria; order Vibrionales; family Vibrionaceae; genus Aliivibrio; species Aliivibrio wodanis. The sequence continues at coordinate 1,086,358 of NZ_JBREXA010000002.1, read as the reverse complement.
CAAGTAGAACCTTAGTTAACGGCATGATAGCGTCAGCACGCAGCACTCGTGGTATTCAAGTTAATGGCATTGATTTAGAGTCAGAGCCAAAGATAACACCAATTGCAGAGCATATTCTTGAAGGGGAATGGCTTGATGATAAAGGGCGTAACCCTATCTTGGTATCACAGAAAACCGCGGATCGCTTAAAGCTGAGAGTTGGCTCTAAAATAGTGCTTACGTTTACGGATACGACTGGCGAAGTGACTGGTGCAGCGTTTCGGGTGAGAGGGATCTTTAAAACCTCATCCAGTACGTTTGATGATGCTAATGTATATGTCAGAAAAACGGATATTCAACAACTTGGCCAAGTATATTTTGATCATGAAATTGCAATTTTATTACACGCTGAAGATCAAGTTAGCGCTTTTAGCGATCAACTAAATAAGACCTTTTCTGCTCCTTCTTTAAATAACCATTCAAAAAGCAACAATATCGTACAAGATTGGCTTCAATTGCAGCCATTGTTATCAACCATGATGAGCTCGATGGATGCGGGTAATCAGATTATTCTTATTATTTTCGTTGCAGCAATGGGTTTTGGCATTATTAATATTTTATTAATGTCTGTCTTTGAGCGAACCAGAGAGTTTGGAGTCTTAATGGCTGTTGGTATGAAAAAAACCAATATACGTCGTTTAATCATACTTGAATCTGGATTTATTGGAGGCGTGGGGGCAGGATTAGGCGTGATCTGTTCGATCTTCTTTATTTATGTTCTTAATCAAACTGGTATACCACTAGATACAATGGCTGAAGGCTTGAATGCATTTGGTGTTGATTCTACCTTATACCCAAGTGTCTCTTTAAATGATTATGTCACTGTCTTTACAATGGTATGGCTTGTTAGTATTTTTTCAGGTTTATACCCTGCACATCAAATCATTAAAAAGAATCCCGTTGAAGCTATGGCAGAGAAACAATAAGGCAAAAGTATGACGATAAAAATCGAACAGTTATGCAAAACCTATAATCCAGAATCTGAGTTCCCTGTTCATGCGGTTGATCATCTTGATTTAAACATTGAACAAGGTGAATTTGTTGCCGTAATTGGCCCATCAGGTTCAGGAAAAACAACATTGCTTAATATGCTTGGTGGCATTGATAAAGTGAGTTCGGGAACGGTTAACATTGATGGGAATGAGCTGACATTAATGAATGAAAAGCAGCTAATCGAGTTTCGTCGAGATAATATTGGATTTATCTTTCAAGACTACAGTTTATTGCCTGTTTTAACTGCATTAGAGAATGTAGAGTTCGTTATGCAGTTACAGGGTCACGCTGAAAGCAAGTGTAAACAGAGAGCTCAAGAGCTATTAAAAAAAGTGGGACTAGAGCAACAACAGCATAAAAGGCCAGCACAGCTCTCTGGTGGGCAACAGCAACGGGTCGCTGTAGCAAGAGCATTAGCACCAAGGCCTCGTTTTATTATGGCTGATGAACCCACCGCCAATTTAGATGCTAAAAGTACCGCTGAATTACTTGATATTATGGAGAGCTTAAACAAAGAGGAGGGCACTACATTTATCTTCTCAACCCATGATTCCAGAGTATTTGAGAGAGCAAAACGAGTTATAGTATTTGAAGATGGTATGCTTAAAGAGGATAAATGACAGGAACTTATCGCATAATGTGAGATAGATCTTGACCTAAATCTGATAGGACATAAACTTCACTGATTAGATTTATTCAATAACAGGTTTTTGAGCTATCTCTTACCCTGTTTCTATTCATTGACGAGGTTAAGTCGTGTCTAAACGTGATTATTATGATGTTCTTGGTGTGCAAAAAAACAGCACAGAGAAAGAGATCAAAAAAGCATACAAACGTCTTGCGATGAAATACCACCCAGATAAGAACCAGGGTGATGCACATGCAGCAGATAAGTTTAAAGAAATAAAAGAAGCTTACGAAATTCTAACTGACGCCGACAAGCGTGGTCAATATGATGACTATGGTCATGCAGCATTCCAAAATGGTGGCGGAGGTGGCTTTGGCGGAGGTCAAGGTTACGGTGGCTTTGAAGATATTTTTGGTGGTGGATTTGGCGGCGGCGGTCGAGGCCGTGGAGGATTTGGTGGTGGATTTGACGATATGTTCTCTCAACAGCGTCAGCCTCGTCCTCAAAAGGGGCAAGACCGTCAGTTTAATCTAACCGTTGAATTTGCTGAGGCGATTAATGGCTGTGAGCAAGTGATTGAATTGCCCGTTAATGGTGTAAGCAAAAAAATTAATGTAAAAGTTCCTGCGGGTATTGAAGACGGTGAAAAAATTCGTTTTGCTGGTAAAGGTGAGTCAGGTGCTTATGGCGGTCCTGCCGGTGACTTATTAATTCAAATTAACATTCGCCCACATACCCATTTAAAACGTGAAGGCAATGATTTAATTTGTCCTGTAACCACTAATTTTGCGACAGCTGCATTAGGTGGAGAGGTTGAGATCCAAACCTTAGAAAGTCGCTTTAAATTAAAAGTGCCAGCAGGAACACAAAATGGTCGCAAGTTCCGCATGAAAGAAAAAGGCGTGAAGAGTCGTAAAGGCGCGACGGGTGATCTAATGGTCGTAATTACTGTGGCAACACCGACGAATCTGACGGAAGAGCAGAAAGAGTTGTTGATAAAGTTTAAGGAACTGTCGTAACCTGACTGTTATCGAACAAACATAATACTTATCTAGAATAGGTATCACTAAGAGGGCATGAACTGATGAAGAAAGCATTCACAAGGTTCGTGCCTTTTTTATTACCAATTAGCCTATCGAGCTATGCTCAAATTCCTGGTTTAGCCCCTGAGAAAGATTGGGACCTAAACGGCTATGTAAAATACATGGCGACCAGCACCATCCCTAATTCTGGCGATACTATTTTTGATCACATCGTTCATCAACGTTTTAATTTTGAATACCGAGTTAATGATCAGTTACGAGTGAATTTGGGGATGCGTAATCGCCTGTTATTTGGTGATAGCGCAGAGTATCCAAATTATGGTGATTTCATCTCTTATGATCCCGGCTATGTTGATTTATCTAAAAATTGGATAGATAAAGAGGGAATGGTAGGGAACTCGCAATTTGATCGCGCTTACCTCAACTGGAATAAAGATGATTGGCAATTTCGAGCAGGACGTTTTCGTATTAATTGGGGAATGACAACCGTATGGAACCCAAATGATATCTTCAACTCGTATTCAATTTATGATTTTGATTATGAAGAACGTCCGGGAACCGATGCAATCATGGTCACCAAAAGACTTGGCTTTGCAAGTTCGATTGATGTGGTGTTTAACCCCAATAGCGACCGTGAATTAAACAGCTATGCGGCGCGTTATTTGTTTAATCATCAAGGGTGGGATATGCAGGTTCTGCTAGGTAAATCTCACTTAGATTATGTAGTTGGTGCTGGTATTGCTGGGGATATTTATGGCGCAGGGTTACGTGGTGAGTTCAGTTGGTTTGAGCCGACACAAGATAGCTATCAATTAGAAGGTAGCACCCAACAAGAAGAGTTAATCGCATCAAGTGTATCAAGTGTTGAGATGGATTATCGCTTTGATGGAACTCAAAACTGGGTAATTCAAGGCTCGCTCATGTATATCTCTGAGCCTCAAGGTACTGGCAATGCAATGGCTTATCTTAACCTTCCACTTAGTGCCAGAACCCTTAGCTTTACCCATTGGACATGGTATTCAAGCTTAGGTGTGGATATATCGCCATTATCGAGGTTCACCTTCATGAATAGTTATTACGGTGATGGTTCGTATTTTGTAGGTGTGAATCAGACTTATTCATTAGCGGATGATTGGGAACTTCTCGGTGTAGCACAATATTTTGATGGAAAAAATAATAGTGTATTTGGTGAGAGCCCAAGCACATTATTATACGCACAAATAAAATGGAGTTTTTAAGTTGTATATTCGATTTAAAACTCCATTATTTGTATATTAAATGTTCAAGACTATTTATTTAATATAGGGTTTTCACCAAACCTATTTTCTTCGTCTGAGCCTTTTAAGAAACCACACTCAACGATAATCCATATTGCACCAATAAGAGGTACAAGGCTTATTAGCACCCACCAACCACTTTTATTTCTATCATGAAATCTTTTAGTATAAAGAGCAAAAGATTGCCATGTATTTAAAATCATCATGATAGCTAATATAGCAAAACCTGCTGGCCCAGGAACTGGTGTTTCTGGATTAAACGTCATTGATAATAATAGAAATAAGATTAGTGTTTGCAATAACATACAGCCTATACCTAAAAAGAATTGTTTACGGCCAATACGTCCTTTAAACGAAAATAGAATAGATTTCATTGTTTGTCCTTCCTTTATAATTATAAGCGACCGGATTATACGTAAAATAATATAAATTGAAATAGGTTTTACAGTAATTAATATTAATATCTTTAAATTGATAGTTCTATTATTTGTAATTCCTCCTAGTGTTTTTTTAAATACCAACATGTGATATTATTATCAATAGTTACTTTTATTTTAAATATATAATTGTAGTTAGTGAAAATTTTGATATTGGTTCAAAAAAAACATTAATTGTATTAATATTTAGTGTATATGAACACTCTAGCTTGTAGGGATTATAATGAAAATTGATTTAACTCAGTTGATAACAGAGAGTCGAAATAAAGAAAGTGAATGCATTGATATTTTATCTACAATTGACATGTTAAAAGTTATCAATACTGAAGATAAAAAAGTAGCACTCGCAGTAGAAGAGGTTATCTTTGAGATTTCGCAAGTGGTGGATGCGGTAACTAAAGCATTTCAACAAGGTGGACGTTTAATTTACAGTGGTGCAGGTACTTCTGGGCGCTTAGGTATTTTAGATGCAAGTGAATGCCCTCCAACTTATGGCTCAGATCCTGAAATGGTGGTTGGTTTAATTGCTGGTGGCCATAAAGCTATTTTAAAAGCAGTTGAGAACGCTGAAGATAATCGAGATCTTGGCGCTTCAGATTTACAAGCATTAGATTTTAATCAAAATGATGTATTAGTAGGTATTGCTGCAAGTGGTAGAACTCCTTATGTTATTGGAGCAATGACATTTGCAAAATCAGTTGGAGCAACGGTTGCTTGTATTAGTTGTAATGCCAATAGTCCAATGACAGAATTAGCTGATATTGCGATAACACCAGTTGTTGGTCCTGAGGTTGTAACTGGCTCTTCGAGAATGAAGGCGGGAACAGCTCAGAAACTTGTTCTTAACATGATCACTTCTGGCGCAATGATTAAACTGGGGAAAGTGTTTGGTAACTTAATGGTTGATGTAGAAGCGACTAATGCTAAATTAATACAGCGTCAACAAAACATAGTCGTTGAAGCTACTGGTTGTAATGCAGAGTTAGCTGAAAAATCACTGTTTGAATGTAACCGTCACTGTAAAACGGCAATCTTGATGATTTTGGCTGATATTTCTGCTTCAGAAGCGAGAAGCAAACTTGAACAAGCAAATGGCTTTATTCGTGATGCTCTGAAATAAATTAGGTTTATTTTGTATATCACGTACAATGCCTGCAATTCTCAATAGTTAGGAAAGCCAGTGGCTATCAAACCAACCATCTACAAATTTCGTATTGCTCTAACGGACATGAACCGTGACCATTATGATTCAGTCAGTTTAACCATCGCTCAGCACCCATCAGAAAGTGAAGAGCGTATGATGGCTCGTGTATTGGCATTTTGTTTGAATGCAGAAGAGCGCCTAACGTTTACGAAAGGATTGTCAGCGATTGATGAGCCTGATATTTGGGTGCGTGAATACGACGATACGATCTCTCTTTGGATTGATGCCGGTGAACCTGATCCTGAGCGCATGAAAAAAGCATCGCGTCAGTCCAAAGTCACTAAGGTATACAGCTTTAATTCGAAATCTGAAGTGTGGTGGAAACAGAACGAAAGCAAATATAAACAATACCCTGTTGATGTGGTTCGTTTTGACTCTGAGCAAATTCACTCATTTTCTGCATTATTAGAAAGAACGATGGAGATGTCAGTGATGATCACTGGTGATTCTGCGTTTATTTCAGCAGCGAAAGGCGACTGTGAAGTGACGTGGGAAACTTTGCAATCGGTTGAATAATAATGAAAGGGTAAAGAGTGTAATACTGCTATTTCCTTTCTAAAATCTAGTTCATAATGCCTTCTGTTTTATATTAATAATCAGAAGGCATTTTTTATGGAACTACCACTGATGGATCTTGGTTTACTCTTTGCAATGATCTTGATTTTTATGGGCTCATTTGTGCAAAGCGCCATTGGTTTTGGCTTAGCCATTGTTACTGCTCCACTATTATTTTTAATCTCTCCAAGCTATGTACCTGCACCCATCGTAATTGTCGGTTTATTCTTATCCATTATTAATGCCTATAAACATAAAGCAAATGTCTCTTTTCGTGGATTAGGTTATGCCTTTTTAGGTCGAATTCCCGGTTCTATATGTGGTGGTTTACTGCTTTATTATGTAGACGCAAAACTGCTGTCACTTTGGATTGGCGTGGTTGTATTACTTGCTGTTGCGATTAGCTTGCTGCCATTTCGTATCGAGCCGAATAACTCAAGAATGACCATTGCCGGATTCTTCTCTGGTCTATTTGGCACCAGTTCAGGTATTGGTGGGCCTCCAATGGCGTTATTATTACAGCATCAAGAGGCAAATTTAATTCGTGCTAATTTATCCGCGTTCTTTGTGGTGAGTAGTGTTATTTCACTGATAGTTCAAGTACCAGCAGGCTATATGAGCATGTCGCATTTTTATCTTACTTTACCATTATTACCTGCGTCATATATTGGTTATTTGGTTGCAATGAAAGTGGTGGATAAAATAGATAAAGAGACAATAAGAAAGGTGTCTTTAGTGATGTGTTCAGTATCGGGTGTAGCGGCGATTGTGTTGGGAATGAGGTAGCGCCTTGTAAATCGATGAAAAGAGAAAGCGAAAAGGGTTAATGCCTGCGAATTCATAGCAGGCATTAACCATAAGGTTAGGTTAACTTGTTGAATTCAATCTTGTCTTAATCGCTAACTTAACATCTTCGTTCGCTTGTAAAGCTTCGTCTTCACCCTTTTGACGCATTAGATCATCAAAAGAAACACGTGCTTCTTGAGCAAGCTCAGACGCTGCCAGTTTCGCATCTTTAGCATTCATTGAGTCATCCGTTAATTGGCGTAATTTCTCAATGATTTCATCAGGCGCATCGCCTAAATCAACGCTTGATTCTCCACGTGCTAATGCTTCTTTACGTAATTGTTTTTTCAGCATCCAAATCGCGTCATTAGCTTCACGTTCAAGATCGGCTGCTTCAATTGCGTTATCACGTAGCTGCTCAAAGCGAGCCAATGCTTGGCCTTCTTTACTCCAAGGATCTACATCTGGTAAGTCAGAAATGTTGATCACAGGATCTACATAATCATCTTGGTGTGATAAGTCTAGCATTGCCGCTTTAACACCAGAGATCATTAGCATAACTGCGATAACTAATAGCGGTAAACCACCAACAATTGCCGCTGTTTGTAGTGTTGCCAAGCCGCCCATAAACATCAACGCCGATGGCATAAATGATAAAGTGAAAGCCCAGAACAGACGGTTCCAACGCATTGGATCTTCAGTCACGTTTGTTTGTACTACTGACGCTAAAATATAAGAGATAGAGTCAAACGTTGTCGCGGTGAAAATTACACATAACAAGGTAAATAAAGCAATAACGAAAGTACTAAACGGCAGTGTTTCTAAAATGGCGAAGATGGCACGAGTTGCCCCTTCAGTATTAAGAACGCTTACCACATCTAACTCACCTGATAACTGTAGTGATAAACCGTAGTTACCTAAAATGATGAAGTACATTGAACAGCCTAAAGAGCCAAAGAAAACCGCACCAGAAACCATTTGCTTAATTGTTCTTCCGCGTGAAATACGCGCAACGAACAGACCCATGCTTGGCGCAAATACTAACCACCATGCCCAGTAGAAAATAGTCCAATCTTGTGGGAAGTGCGTATCTTCAAACGTACCCATGCCACCAAAAGGTTCTGCCCATGTTGCCATCACAAAGAAGTTAGACAGCATACGACCGATTGAATCTAGACCGGTTTCCAGCATAAAGATGGTAGGGCCACAAACTAATACAAACAGCAGTAAACCTAACGCACCCCAGAAGTTAATGTTACTTAAAATCTTAATGCCTTTGTCCATACCCATGTACGATGAGTAAGCAAAGATAGCGGTACAAACCATCAGTACTAAAATCTGGCTGCCTGTTGTTGCAGGAATACCAAATAGGTAGCTAATACCTTCGTTAATCAGTGGTGCTGCTAACCCTAAGGTCGTTGCCGCGCCGCCTAATAAACCAAAGATAAACAGTACATCAATGACTTTACCTAACTTACCAAAACTGTTTGCTTCACCAATAACAGGCATAAGTGCAGCAGAAACTTTTAGTACAGGTTGTTTACGCACATAGAAGAAGTAAGCGATTGGAATTGCAGGGATCATATAGATACACCAAGCAATTGGACCCCAGTGGAACAGGCCATAAGTCGCAGCCCAACGGATTGCTTCTTCACTGCCAGCTTCTAGTTGAAATGGTGGATTTTGGTAATAATATGCCCATTCAATAGTACCCCAGTACAAAATACTAGCACCGATACCACCACAGAATAACATTGCCGCCCAAGACGCCAGTGCAAATTCAGGTTTTTCATCTGGGTCACCCAGTTTGATCTGACCGATATCAGAAAAAACGATGTAGATCATGAAGAAAAATGCCGCCAAACCTAGGCCTAAATAAGCAAAGCCTAGTTTGTCGGTCATAAATGTTTTAGCAACGGCTATCCACGCAGCCCCTTCTTCTGGAAATACCAGTAGAGGAATTACAACAGCACAAAGCAGTAATATTGCGCCGAAAAAAGTGGGTTTATCGATAAGCTCGAAGTGTTTTTTCATTTCTATTGTCCGTAATAAAAACAGAGTCAATTATTAAGTACGCGCACCAAAAACTCCCCGTACTGAGGGGTTCAGACGGGTTTAACTTAAAATTAATAGAGTATAAATAGTGTATGCGGACGGTTTTTTGTGAGTAATCTAGTGCTCGAAAATTATCCAAATCACGATTGATGTGGATTCGAGATAAAATAGTGCTAATTCATCAATCTGTCGACAAACTTAGATCTAAATTTTATAAAAACTGTGATCGAGATATCATAACGATTTAACCCAAAAAATCAGCTGTTTAATAAACACCCTAAACTTACCAAAAGCCTTAATGAATCGACCATAGACTGGATCTTAATACCCTAGACGTCAATAACTAGCCTTAAACCATCAAACAGTTGTATTCCTATTTTTAATGAGCGTATTCTACAAATAGATAACTAATTATAAATAGGGATGTACCATGATTTATCCTTTAACAAAGCAAGACTCAACGGTTGACCATTATTTTTCTCATGCCATCGCTGACCCATATCGTTGGTTAGAAGATGACAGAAGCGAAGAAACAGAAGCGTGGGTAAATAAACAAAATAACGTTACATTTGACACTCTTTCACATATCGATTTTCGTGATGATATTCGGGCTTTAATCGCAAAAGGTCAGGATTATCAAAAAACCTCACAGCCATTCAAACGAGGTGATTACACTTACTTCTATCAAAATGATGGTTTACAAAATCAAAGTGTGTTGTATCGCTCAAAAGAAGGCGGAGAAATCGAAATTTTTCTCGATCCAAACACTTTCAGTGAAGAAGGAACCACTTCTCTAGGATCTGTTAGCTTTTCAAAAGACACCTCATTAGTAGCGTATTCGATTTCAGAGGCAGGTAGTGATTGGCGTAAGATCTTCGTATTAAACACAGAAACCAAAGAACAAATTGAAGCGCCGATTGTAGATGCTAAATTCACCGATATTTCATGGTTAGGCTCAAAAGGTTTTTATTACTCAAGCTATGATAAGCCAGATGGCAGTGAATTATCGGCAAGAACGGATCAACATAAACTCTATTTTCACGAGATAGGTAAACCGCAAGCAGACGATGTTTTGGTGTTTGGTGCTAAAGAAGAAGAGAAGCATCGTTATGTCAGTGGATATACAACAGAAGACGATGCGTACTTGGTTATTACGGCAGCGACATCAACCTCTGGTAACAAACTTTATCTTGAGCGTTTAAGCTGTGAGAACTCAACAAGAATTACCGTGTTAGATCATACTGATTCAGATACCTACGTGATTGAAAATGATGATTCTCGTCTGCTAATGTTTACTAATTTGAATGCACCAAACGGTAAAATTGTCTCTTATAACGCAGTAACATGCGATTGGACCGATGTTATTCCAGAGCAATTACAGCCTCTTGAAATCAGCGTTGGCGGTGGAACCTTGTTCGCAAGCTATATGGTTGATGTGCTAAGCCAAGTGAAACAATATGACTTCTCAGGTAATTTACTAAGAGAGATCGAACTACCGGGAGAGGGACAAGTCACAGGCTTTTCTGGCAAGCGAGAGCAAACCGATCTGTTCTTTACCTTTACCAATTACGTAACGCCACCGACCATTTATCAATTTGATGCTAAGACGGGTCATATCGAGCTGTATTTACCTTCAGCCTCACCGTTTGAGAGTGAAAAGTTTGAGTCTACTCAAGTGTTCTACACCTCAAAAGATGGTACTCAAATTCCTATGATTATCTCGCATAAAAAAGGGATTGTCTTAGATGGTAAAAATCCAACGATTCTTTATGGTTACGGTGGCTTTAATGTCAGCCTAACTCCAAGCTTTAGTGGAGTAATGGCAAGTTGGTTAGAGTTAGGTGGTGTTTATGCAGTCCCAAATATTCGCGGAGGTGGTGAATATGGCAAAGAATGGCATAAAGCAGGAACACAGCAGAAAAAACAAAATGTATTTGATGATTTTATTTCAGCTGCGGAATATTTGATAGATTCAGGTTATACAAGCTCAGAATATCTTGCGATTCGTGGTGGTTCAAACGGCGGGTTATTAGTTGGCGCGTGTATGACGCAGCGTCCTGAGTTATTTAAAGTCGCTCTGCCTGCCGTCGGCGTATTAGATATGCTTCGTTATCATACGTTTACATCAGGTGAAGGTTGGGCGTATGACTTTGGTACCTCAGCGCAAAGTGAAGAGATGTTTGAATACCTGTTAAATTATTCGCCAGTGCACAACGTAAAAGAGGGTGTGGAATACCCTGCAACCTTAGTGACAACCGCTGATCATGATGATCGCGTTGTACCTGCACATTCCTATAAATTCATTTCAGAGCTGCAAGCCAAGCAATCAGGCGATAACCCTGTGTTAATTCGTATTGATGTGAATGCAGGTCATGGTGCAGGAATGCCAATTTCAAAATCAATGGATTTAATGGCAGATGTGTATGCCTTTACACTGAGTAACATGAAGGTGAATCCGTTTAAGTGATTTGAGTTTTATACACCAATAGTTAGAACACAATAAACAAATGCAGTAATAAAAAGCAGAATGAGGACTAAATTTATTCTGCTTTTCTATCTCGCGAATTGATGCCATTGAGAGTTAGGTCGATAAAAAATAAATCAGTAAGTGAAGAAAATTTAATTTGTTTTAATTTCAATATAAACAATTGGATATGTTTATTTACCTGTTCAGTTATGTCGTATTTTTTTTTGATGTTATGCCGTAAGAATTTTAAATAATAGTGATCTTCTAGTATACTAAATTCAAGCATTATGTAGGAGGGTGAATCATGACAGCAGCCGACCGTATTTATCAAAAAATAAAGCGTTCTCGTCGCTATGTATTCGAACGTAAAGATTTTTACAACGATGCAAGCTATGACCAAGTTGGTCGTGTCTTGAAACAGCTTGTAGATAAAGGTGTGCTGATGAAAATCGGCTATGGCTTATACACCAAGTCAACAATCAACAGCCTAACTAATAAACCGATGCCAACGAATCCTGGTGGTACTGACGCAATTATGCGCGAGATACTAAGATTGCGCGGTGTAGACTTTGAGATGGATGCTATGTCTTTGAAGAGCATTAATGGACAGTCAACCCAAATACCAGCGTCAATCAAATACAAGTGGGATCCTAAGCTGTTCAACCGTAGCCTTAAGGTTGGTAACAGAGTATTGAGTAATCGACAATGAGCATACCAAAACTTAAGAAACAGTTTCTTGAAGTTTCTGATGCGCTTGAATTAGGTAATCCGTCGATAACGGAAAAAGACTATTGGGTAGTGTCACTGCTAGCCATGTTGGAAAATGTGGAAAGCGAACATCATCAACTTGTCTTTTCAGGTGGAACAGCTTTAGCTAAGTCCAACATTAAGATATTAAGAATGTCGGAAGACGTCGATATAAAATTGATCCCAACTCAAGAATTTCTCGATAAGGGCAATGGAGCGAAGAGGAAGGCACGCAGGCATTAGTCGAATATCTCATCGCTAAGTTAGTTGAACACCCTTATCTAAATTACAGTGATAAATCAGTAAGTGATAATTATCGCTATGTTGAAATAGAAATAGAATATCCGCAACAATATCATCAAGCACCGTGCTTACGACCTTATATTAAGTTGGAGTTTATCGAGACTATTGAGATTCAGGATATCGAATCACGCTCGATCTCATCATTAGTAGCACAGAGCTATAAACAACCTGCCGAAGTAAGCGCAATGTCGTGTATTTCTATTGATTCGACGTTAGTTGAAAAAGTGCTTTCTATGTTGCGCCGCACCATGTCAGTCAAGCGAGATCCAAAGCGTAAGGATGACGAAACGCTAGTTCGTCATATCTATGATGTTCACTGCATTAGCGCAGAACATGAAATTGATATGGACGTATTAAAACCGATGTTTGATGTCGTTTTGGAGGAAGATAAGAGACGGTATGGGAATCAACATCAAGAGTTTGTCGACGATCCGAAAAATGAGTTAAAGCTGGGATTAGTAGAACTAGAAATTAACGTGGAATTTCGTAATCGTTTTGACGCTTTTGTAGCTCCGATGGTATATAGCGCTGAACCATATGATTTTGATACTTGTTTTACTTCGTTTAAAGATATTTCAGATCAGCTTATTGCTTAACACTCAGTAATAAAAGCAGAATGAGCATCACGCTTCATTCTGCTTTTTTTATTAAGTAACTTTTCTATTAAATAACTTGTCTATTAAGTCATTGACCGAATACATAATTAATGTTGTTCAACCAGCTCAACTTCTTCAGGCTGTGAACTTGTCATCATACGATTCAGTTTTGGTGCAGTGATCGCCATTACGATAGCAACCGCTAGAGTCACAAAACCGATATTTTGGAACAGCTCAGTATAGACAGGCAGAGTATCTAGAGGATCAGTAAGATGCTCAGGAGTCGCACTGAATGTTGCAATGTAACCACCAATGATGAATGACGCCGCTTGAGTTAAGAACCATGCACCCATAGTGAACCCCATTAAACGTTGCGGAACTAAGCTTGCTACCATTGCAAGGCCAAGACCACTGATCATCAACTCACCTAAGCTTTGGAATAAGTAAACCAGAACCATCCACCAAACAGAAACCATACCGGCTTGGTCTGCAAACCAATTACCTGCTGCAGCAACAGATAAGAAACCAAAGGCACACATAAACATACCAACAGTAAATTTACCAGGCATAGATAAGTCTTTATTTTGGTTACCGTAGTAAGTGTATAAGTAAGCCAAGATAGGGCTACAGAATACCACCCAGAATGGATTTAACGCTTGCAAGCTAACAGGGTTAATATCAATACCGAACAATTCAGTGTGAACGTTATTAATCGCAAAGAAGTTTAGTGACGTTGGCATTTGTGCATATAGTACGTAGAAAATAATCGCTTGTAGCATAAGAATGAAAGCGACGATCATTTTGTTACGTTGTTCGCCTGTCTCTTTAAAGGTTTCTTTTAAGAAGAAGCCAACCACACCAACACCAATCACACCTAGCGCTAAGTTCGCCATCATAATATTTTGCAGTAACCATGCACACACTAGAGTCGATGCAACAGTACCGATCAAAACAATTAAGGCTTTGGTTTTATTGAGTGGCAGGGTATCAGGTTCAGAGCCAATACCTTGCACTGTGCTACGTAATGCAAAGTAGCTAAATAGACTGGCAACAAGACCTAGACCACAGATCAGAAAGGCATATTCATAACCGTAATTATTCGCAATGACAGGGCTTAGAGAAAGCGAAACTAAAGAGCCAATATTAATCGACATATAATAAAGAGTGAATGCGCCATCTAAGCGTGAGTCACCTTTTTCATAACACTTGGCTAATAGGCTTGATGGGTTTGCTTTGAATAAACCATTACCAACCGCGATAGAGCCCAGCGCTAAATAGATAAAATTAGGATTCAAAATAGAGAACCCCATTAAGAAATAACCGAGAGCAAGAACGACAGCACCAAAGACCATGGTGCGTTTAGTCCCTAGAACATAATCTCCGACGTAGCCACCGACAGAGACAAGGCCATAAACTAAGGCAGCAAATGCACCAAAGGTAACAAAAGAGTCTTGCATGCTAAAACCGAGTTTATCTACAAAGTAGACGGCGAGTATCCCTTGAAGTCCGTAGTAACCAAATCGTTCCCATAGTTCAATGAAAAATATCATCTTAAATGGTTTTGGTTGGTTTAATATACTTGTTTTATTATCCATATTAGTTATTTCACCTAGCTATTTATTATTTAGGTGGCATTTAACACTGTTATTTTTTTAAATGCTGTGAGGTTTGTTTGTTTTGTAATTTACTCTCTGTGATTTATGTCGCATTAGATTAAATACTCCAATAATTAACCATTAGTAATATTTTAGTTAATAGTTCAATTAAGTATCAGCAAGGTTACTTAAGTTGCTGAAAAGTTAAGCTTGAATTTTATTAATGTGATTTCATTGTGTTTTTGTGTAATAAAAAGCATTAGTTTTGCTAATCTATTTGGGTTATTTTTTTAACGCGCATAAAGAGTGAGTACTGCTAGTTTTTTAAAGAGCATGGTTACCCTTTGTTCCTGTATATGATAAAACCAAGCGTAACAAGTATCAGTAATAGAGCTGACAGTAATGGATTGATAAGGGTAGGCGTATGTGGAAAATTATATTATTGGGTCAATGCATAATTGTCGCTTTGTGCTGTGTAGTGATAGGTTATAAAGAGGGTATTGGCGGTCTATTTCAATCACTGTATGTGCTAGTTGGAGGCTCCGTTTCGATATTAGCTTCGTATGGGTATGTTTATCAAAAGCCAATCTTTAAAAGTGAAGCGTGGAAAGTACTCTCTATTTTTCAAATATTATTTGCTATTCCAATACTTTATATGGTTAATGTTTGGTCATGGGCATTTACTGAGATGGATTCGCTAAATAGTTGGGTTTTTATTTTGGCTTTTGATGTCATATTTATATCATTCATAGCCTCAACGTTTGTGTATGGTTTTCGTTCTAAACACTTGTGGTAATACCAATTCACCAATAACTACCCATTTTGTGTTATAATTCGTCACTTGGGATTGAGAAAAAGAGCAATTAATCACCTACAGTGGTGATTCTTATCATGTTTATTTATATGGTACCGCTACTCAATCAAATAGTAATTGGATAAGGAGTTGTCCTTATATTCGTCTAGCTGTTCGCTTAGCCGGATATGTGAACATTATCGTTTATGGGTTTTAAATCAGAAAAATACAGTATTGAATCGACAGATTATGAAGTCGGTCAAGATAACATCAGTAAATGGGGCATGGATGTCCATAACACAGTTTTTATAGCCTCAGTCGGCTTATCTCTTCTCTTCATTATCACTCTTCTTGCACTACCTCCAGCAGACGCAAAAGCCGCCATTGATTCCCTTAAAGGCTCTGTATTATCAAACTTCGACTTCCTCTTTATGTGGGGAGCTAACATATTATTAATCGTTGCCGTCATTATCGCGTTTTCACCTTTGGGTAAAATTCGATTAGGTGGTGAGGGTGCGAAGCCTGATTATTCAAAAGCTTCTTGGATCTCGATGCTATTTGCTGCTGGCATGGGTATTGGACTTATTTTCTGGGGTGTTGCAGAGCCAACCGCATTCTTTACCAATTGGTTTGGAACTCCGCTTAATGTAGAACCTTATACTGAAGCAGGGCGTGAGCTAGCATTAGGTGCAACTGTTTTCCACTGGGGCTTACATGCGTGGGCTATCTATGGCATGACAGCGCTTTGTCTTGCTTATTTTGTTTATAACAAAGGGCTGCCATTATCAATGCGCTCGGTGTTTTATCCACTATTAGGTGATCGAGTTTGGGGTAAAACTGGTGATGTGATTGATATCTTAACCGTATTGGTTACCTTGTTTGGTCTTGCTACGTCTCTTGGGTTAGGCGGTACGCAAGCGGCTAGTGGTATTAGCCATGTTTTCGGAATGGACAATAACATCTATCTTCAGCAGGCGGTTATCGTATTGATCATGGGTCTGGCGATCATTTCTGTTCTGCGTGGTATGGATGGCGGCGTTAAGTTTCTTAGTAACCTGAATATGGTTATTGCCTTTATCTTCCTTGGCTTAATTGCGGTATTGAATTTCACAACCGTATTGGATTCATTAGTTACTGCTTTGACGGGTTATGTGAAAAATATTATTCCGCTAAGTCAAACCTCGGGTCGTGAAGATACTTCTTGGTTGCATGGTTGGACGGTATTCTATTGGGCATGGTGGGTTGCGTATGCACCTTTCTTTGGTATGTTCGTAGCGCGTATATCTAGAGGCCGTACGGTTCGTGAATTCCTTCTTTGTGTAATGCTTATTCCGACAATGGTAACAACGGCTTGGATGTCAATCTTCGGCGGTGTGGCTATTCAACAAGTGATGGATAAAGTAGGGTTATTGGGTGCTCAACAAGGTATTAGCGATGTCTCTCTAAGCTTGTTCCATATGCTAGATGCTTATCCGTTCGGGGATATTTTATCTTTTATTGCGGTAGCACTGATCATCGTTTTCTTTGTGACAACGTTGGATTCAGGCTCTATCGTTATTGATGGCATGACAGCGGGTGGTAAATTAGAAGTACCTGTTAAACAGAAAGTGGTTTGGGCTGTGATCTCTGGTGCTATTGCCATGATTATGTTGTGGGTTGGTGGTACTCAATCAATTCAAGCGCTGCAATCAATCACCATTATTGCAGCAATGCCGTTTACGATTATTTTGTTGTTAGGCAGTGGAAGTCTACTTAAAGGATTATTGACGGAAGTTGATAAGCCAAAGGTAGCGACTAAGCGAGTTAACTAATTACGTTAGTTTGTAGCTAGATTAAGAGCTAAAGCAAAAATTAGATCTACAATAAAACTCTCTGGTACTTTGTGCTGGGGAGTTTTTTTTAAGTAAAACTAGGAGATGTTTTACTGAGCGATGCACTGTAATTTTGGAAGGGTGAGGAAGTCATTTTATTTTCATAATACATATTTATTACCGTGCTTGAGTAATTTCAGGGCTTATATTAGCTAATCTCAGGCTTGTTATTGTGTGGGCCAAGAAATAGCTTTGAAAGCTTTCCCAGAATGAAGATAGGAAAGTATGATTCGGCATGGAAACGGTAGTTTGTGTATGATTTTTGTTTGGCGACTAAACCATATCACTTACTATCGTTTTTGTTTTTAGTTCCCGCTAATCGCGATGAACCAAAATTAACTCTATTGAAAAAAGTAAAAGTTGCCCTGTATTTAAAGAACCTAAACCAGAACCTAAGAAAGACAGATACCCAAACAAGCGATGCGGCATGTACCAAATGTGCAATCAGATATCAGAATAACTCTCTCCACTCTAGGCTAGAAAAAGCCCACCTCTCGCGAAGTGAGCTTTTTATCATTTAAGCGCTATTTTTTGGTTCTGCGCGCTTTTAGAGCAGCAAAGTAAGCCTTTAGCTTCTCGAAATCATCTGCAACTTCTGCAAAGTCAGGCACGCCTTCATTCAGCTCAGGCGCTTGGTCATGTCCATACATAAAAGTACTGCACTTCGACATGCCTTCCTCGATGGCAGCATAGTCTTCTGGGGTGATACCTCCCTTTTCGACAACATCCTTGAGGCTTTGTGTTTTCACACTTCGACCAAATCTTTCAACGACTTTCTTAAATAGCCATTCCTCAACAAGTCTTTCCCATGTTTCACGCATCTTGTTATACGTTAACTTGGCCATAGCTTCATAGCTGTCAACATCTCCGGCATCTTCAAGCTGCTTCAAAGGAACCATTATCTTGTTTAGATCTTTGACTCGATCGCTTGTTGATTTAACATCCCACGGCGGCTCAGATGTAGGGAACCCAGCAAGCTTCCCACGTTTAACAATTGAAATAGCCGAGTACTTCGAATTGGCCTTTTTAGTTGCCTCTCCGAGCATGACTAAAAATGACATGTCATGGGTAAACACAATGACCTGACGGCTTTGTGCTTCCTCTGCGATGCGGGCAGCAAACTTTCTTCGCCACTTATGATCGAGAGAGTTAATTGGGTCATCAAAAACAATCGCTGATTTTCGGTCATCAACAATAAGTTCAGCCATGAATCCAGCCAAAGCAACGCACTTTTGCTCGCCTTCACTGGCGATGTCAGAAATGTTGTTTCGCTTGCCTGTTATACTAAACTTCAACATTTGCCTGCCGCGAGAGCCGCGAGTTTCAGTGCCTACATCGAAGTTTCTAAACTCAAGTTTCTTCAATTCAGCCTCAAACACTTTGCTAAGCTCGCCAATAGCACCCATTTTAGCAATGTTGTTTGTTTGAGTTGTTATGATTGTTGATAAGCAAGATTGAGTGACAGCGTTATATAAACCAATCATCTTCAGGCGCTCAATCTCGTGGAGAATGTTTTGCTTAGATAATGTAAACAGCTTTCTGTCATCAAGTTCGTTAATAGCCTGTGACGCAGTAACGATCTGCTTAGTTAACCCCTCATTGGTTTTAACTGCATCTTCTTTGGCCTTTAAAGAGACAATTTGCCCGTTGATCCAATCTAGCGCTTTGTAATCAATTGGAACAATAGAGAAGTCCGGTACCTGTTTAGTAAGATTCGAACAGAGAACCTTGAATGATTCTTCCTGTGCGATAAAACTCTTACTGATTTCTGGATTAAATTCAGCCACCTTGCCTAGAATAAACTCATAAGGTTTTAGGTTGAATGACAGTCGCCTTAGAGCCGCAATTGAACTATCAAATTTAACTTTGGCTTTGCCTGCTTCCATCTGAGTTTTATCTTGCAGATAGTCGTTAAATAGCTTTAGTTTTTCGGCAGATGCTTCTGAGACAGGTTGCAAGCAAGTAGGGCAGGCTTCGCCCGCTGCTGCTGGGAACGATAATGTCGCATTATGCTTTAGTACGAATGTCTGAATGTGATTCCACATCTCTCTCCACTCAGGTGAGCAAATGCCTGATAGTTCGTGACCTTCAATTGCCTGCTTGCGAGCTATCTCTGCTGCTGCCTGTTTGGTTTGATAGTCATCGTAATTGAGTTTTATCGTCTCAAACTGCTTTTCATCGAGTTTGGCTCTTAGTTGATTAAAATAAGCACTAAGAGGGGTTAGCTCTTTTCGACGGTCACTAAACCCTTTTCTAAGCTGCTCAGGTGTACTGGTCTGCAGCTTAACAAGTTCTGCTTTTAATTCTGGGATTGACTCATCTTCTTCTTTGCTCAGACAGATGGCATCAACGGCCTCTGATTTTGTGGCGCCAGACAAGCTAGATACAAACGCTGCTGTTTTACCTCCAGGTCTACATTGAGGTAACGGAGCGGCAACGTTATATGGTCTTTTCTCTGACTCGTTTGCGGCTCTTACATAATCACAAGCCCTCATTAGCTGAGACAATAATTTCATTCCCGCAGGCTTGTAATCAATCGAGTCCTCGTCAGAGATGTAATGCGCCGCCGAAGTGTTGTCAAAAATTCGAATCGATTTCAAATCTTCATGTGAGCTTCCAGAGAGAAGCCATGGAATGTCGTGCTTGTCCTCGCCAATCAAAAGAGAAATGTCCGCAGCAGGCTCACCGATTTGTGCGTCGTAGATGTTCGAGAGGATTTTTGGAGTACTACCGCGAGTAAGACAGGCGTTCTTTAAAATCTTTGCATAGCTAGATTTACCCGAACCATTATCGCCATAAATTGCGGTCAGTCCTTCGCTTTCAAATGCAATGGATTTGTTCGGGGCAAGCGCTGAAACATTAGCAACGTTGCTAATACATGCCAATTTTACTGGATGCTTTTCTTCGCCAAAGCCTGCTAGATCTAGCAAAGCTATGCTAGCCGCATAAGCATCACTTTGTGGTTGCAAACCTGCTTCTTCTTTAGAAAGAGCAAACAGTAATTGCAGATCACCGTCATCAAGTTCGCCTTTATTTGCTGCCAATCTGAGAGCGTGACGCCACCAGAAGTTCTTCTTTAGCTTGTTAGCCCAGCCAACAACGCTTTCTATCGACATTTTATTCTCCAAACAGGTTATGTTTCGGGAATATATACGCCTATTTTCATTATAGTCAATTGGTTGCAATCACCTTTGAGACAATCGGACATGAGGAATATTCAGCCAGTGCGACATAGATCCCACACTTGTAGTATGGAATACTACGATTTGCTCTAATTGATACCCCATTTTGATATTGTTATAGTTCTAAGCGGTTAGGGGAGACCTGTTTAGCTGCCGCGATATCTGCAACAGAGGTAACTAGACCGCAGCCACTTATTTCAAAAAGCACCTCATTGAATACGACGGTAAGATGATCACAACTCATAAATTGTGTCAGCTAACCAATTCAAATTATCGACGAATTAAGAGACGAATGAATGCTGGTGTGGCAGAAAAAAATGCTGTAGGGAAGCTAATCGACAAGCGAGGAGCTACCACCAAAACAGCAAAGCTATCGCCCAGTGAGGTGATTAGCATTTACGTAACATTATTTAGAAAAGAGAAAGGTCAAGCGGTGTTAGCTACAGAGCTTGATGTTCTATTAGGGAAAGAGTTAATTGAGTGAATTGTCTTGCATAGGCTGTATTAGGTAGCGCTTCTCCTTATCTTCGTTGGGCGTCAAGTACAGCTATTTTCCTTACTTTTAGTTATTCATGAATCGCTAATGTTCGATTTTCTGAAACTAATTTTTGTCCAAAAATCAATTAGCCACTAAATCCCCACAAAAAAAGGTCGCTCACTTGCGACCTTTTCCCTACAACACCCCCAACGCTCTTTCTTTAAGCCCTTCCGTATACCCATTTATCTTCCAATGATCTGGGCTCCAGCCTTTAACAAAGCGTTGAAAATCTGCCCAAGCAACGCTGAACAGTGGTCGCCACTCTTGCTCAATATCGTTACTTGCTTTTGTGTGGCCTAAACGCAATAGGGCGATTTTAAGCTGAGTAAAGTAATGATCTAACAGCTCACTCTCAAGCTCCGCACAGTTTTCTGGTAAAACTGCACTGCTGATAAATAAGATCACATCCTTCATGCCACAGCCTTTTCCTACGTATTGAAAATCCACAGCGGCTACCTGATTACCATCTTCAGAGAAGCAGAAATTCGCTAACTTAGCATCACCATGAACCAAGGTTTGGTAGCGGGTATTTTTGAGCGTGTCATCAATCTTAACTGCTGCGCGTTTTAATGGTAAATCCGTTAAGGCTTCCAGCTCATCAGGGCGAGTGTCTAAATGCCAATAAGTACCTGTTTGCCATAAGCCAATCGGTTCAACATAAAGGTGCGCTGCATGAAAATTTGCAAGCCACGTTAAGCAGGCTTTGGTTTCATTTATTGAGGCGCTGGTTTGTAATGGTCCAGTTTTTACGATTGGAAAACCGCAAGTGGCTAAATCTTCCAATACTAAAATGAGTTCGTTATCACGTTGTTCTACGTATAAGCAGCGAGGAACAGGGCAATGCTCAGAAACCGAATTGGCGTAACTTTGATACCAATTGAGTTCCACTTGGTATGAGTCGAGTTTACGTTGGTGCGATAAATCGGTATTCCAGCCTCTAGGATGCACTTTAGGCTTTGGTAAGGTGATTTGTTTAATGATGATAGAAGAGGTGGGTGCTTGGGTTAAATGCAAACGCACCAATTCACCATAACCGCCCCACAAGGTTTGTAGGGTATCGGTTTGAGTAATTGATGCGTTTTCGAAACCCGAAATACGTGATAAATCAAACATGTCGAGTTCCTTTATTCATCTAGCTTAACGTAGATTATTTATGGTTGGAGAAGTTTTCGCCTTTTGCCATGCGATCATACATGATCACATTTACCGCTGCGGCTAAGTTCATGCAGCCATTGGTAGGTACATAAATAGTCTCACGGCAGAAATCAGTGATCTCTTTTTTCAATGTGCCGTCTTCTGGGCCAAAAATGTAAAACGCACGTGGTGGGTGCTTGTAATCTGGTAGAGGTTTTGCACCTTCAATAAGGTCAACGGCAACAGGTACGCAATCTAAAGGAATGATGTCTTTTAGATCTTCAACGCCGATCAATGGAACGTTAAGATGCTGGCTTTTTGTATCCGTACAAAACTGCTTTGCGATATCGTAACGTCTGCCCGTGTAGAATACAGAGTTTACATTATAGCAGCCTGCCGCTCGCATTACCGAGCCTACGTTTTCAGGTGTTTTTGGGTTTACCAATCCAATACAAGAGTAGCCTTTAGTCATTTTACCGTCTTTCCAATACAAAATTTGCGCGAAGTATACCTAAATTAAAGGGATTCATATAGACTCATTGGATAATTTCCTAGGAAGGTGAAATATGAAAACGGTTGCAATTCTTGTTGATGTACAAAACATTTACTACACCACGCGTGATGTCTACCAACGTCATTTTGATTACAACGCATTATGGGCAAAAGTGACTGATGGCCGTAAAGTTGTCGGTGCTAATGCTTATGCTATCGCACGTAGTGATGATAAACAGAAGCAATTTCATAATATCCTTCGTGGTATTGGCTTTGATGTAAAGCTTAAGCCTTTTATCCAACGTCGTGATGGCTCAGCAAAAGGCGATTGGGATGTAGGTATTGCTCTTGATGCGATTGAGATGGCTGAGCAGGCGGATATTGTGGTTATTTTATCTGGTGATGGTGATTTTGACTTACTCGTTAAGCGAATTCAGTCACGTTTTAACAAAGAAGTTGAAGTGTATGGTGTAGCCAATTTAACCGCAAACTCCTTAATTGAGGCGGCAGATCGCTTTATTCCAATTGAAGATAATTTATTGTTATAAAAGACATTAATAATTGGTTGATAATACGGTATCAGCGAAAGCTTGTGTTTGCATTTGGCTCTACGCCTTATGACTCCTACTCCATTTTATAGAGTTAGGGAGGAGGGCAGTAAAATCAGGGCTTTTATAATTGAGTGATGTTATGCAAAAGGATAAAAATAATGAGCCAGCAAACACAATGGCATTCAGGTAACGTTCCCGCAGTTAGTAATATCATTCTTCATGCGTTTGATTGGAGTTATCAGCATATTACTGAACAGGCTGAATTAATTGCCAGCTTAGGATATCGTTCTGTATTGGTATCACCAGCGATGAAGTCCTTATGCTTGCCATCAGGGACTCAATGGTGGCAGAGATATCAGCCACAAGATTACCGTTTAATTGATAATGCACTTGGTAATACTATTGATTTTATACGTATGGTTACTCGATTAGCAGAGCTTAATATTTGGGTTTATGTGGATGTGGTGTTTAATCACATGGCAAATGAATCAGATATTAGAGCAGATTTAGAATATCCAAATCAATGGGATAGAGAAGATTATGCACGTTATCCTGAAAAATATGAGCCATTAAGATTATTTGGTGATTTATCTAAACCGTTATTTTCTGAATCTGATTTTGTAGAAGCGTTTGGGATTGAAAACTGGAATGATAAATGGGAAGTGCAAAATGGCCGTATTTCAGGTGGAGCGCATGATCCCGGTTTACCAACATTATCAGACAGTGACCATGTCATTGCCCAGCAACGTGCTTATCTAAAAGCATTGAAAAAAATTGGGGTAAAAGGGTTTCGTATCGATGCCGCGAAACATATGACACTAGAACACCTCAATAAAGTCTGGGATGAGGAGATTGCAAAAGATGTACATATCTTTGGTGAGATCATTACAGACGGTGGAGCAACAAAAGAAGAATATGAAACTTTCTTAAGCCCTTACTTGGAAGAAACAAGGTTAGGGGCTTATGATTTTCCATTATTTAATACCTTACACCAAGCATTTGAAAAGAAAGGCTCACTATCGAGTTTAATTGATCCTTATTGTTATGGTATGGCACTTTCACCGCTTAGAGCTATCACCTTTGCTGTCACGCACGATATTCCTAATAATGATGTGTTTAAGAATTTAGTGATGACAGAGAAAAATGAATGGTTAGCTTATGCGTATTTATTTGGTAGAGAAGGTGGGATCCCGCTAATTTATTCTGAATTGGAGATTAGTGGTATAAAAAATACATTAGGCCAACCTAGATGGAAAGATGAGTGGTCGTGTAAAAAAATGGCGCAGTTGATTGCATTTTATCATGCAATGTATGGAAAACCGCAAAAGATAATTGAAGCAAGTGATGATCATTTGGTGTTTATGAGGGGAGATAGCGGCATAGTTGCTATTAATAAATCGAATAAGCCTGTTCAAATTTCTTTAAAATCAAATAATAAATGGGTTGAACTGACCTCAGCGAAGCAGAGCAGTAATCTTGAAGGGAAGTTTACGTTTGAGATCCCTAAGCACTCGTATTTATTATTTCAGTCTCTATAAAGTAGATAGTAGAAAGGGCAAGAATTAACTCTTGCCCTTTATTTGATTATTTAACTAATTACATTCGTTTTATTTATTTAAAACTTGGTACTCAAAACCTGGAACCGTGATATCAACACGACGGTTTTGGCTTCGACCTTCTCGTGTTGTATTCGTTACGATTGGGTTTGCTTCACCTTCACCACTAACCGTTAGTTGCTCTGATGATACGCCTTTTTGTTCAAAGTAATCAGCAACAGTTTGAGCTCGTTTTTCAGAAATTTGTAGGTTATACGCTTCACTACC
This sequence comes from Aliivibrio wodanis, assembly GCF_052920805.1. Taxonomy (NCBI): domain Bacteria; kingdom Pseudomonadati; phylum Pseudomonadota; class Gammaproteobacteria; order Vibrionales; family Vibrionaceae; genus Aliivibrio; species Aliivibrio wodanis. Next base: position 1,061,249 of record NZ_JBREXA010000002.1, on the reverse strand, counting down.
TGAAGAATCAGTATGGCCTACAATAGTTGCTTTTGCTTCTGGGTGTGCAAGTAAAATTGCTAATACAGGCTCTAGTTCAGAGGCTGCAGCGGCTGATAGCTCAGAGCTGTTGTTAGCAAATAGGTTTTGATGTGTTTTCTGTTGCTGCTGTTTTGTGATATACGTCGGAACAACAACTTTCTCTTCTTGCACTACTTTTTCTACAATTGGTTCTTCTTTCACTGTTTCAGCAACCGCAGCGGTTGTAGCAGCAGCTGTTGCCGCCGCTGCTGAATCTGAAGACCCACCAAAGGTATAAGTTAAACCAATAGAGGTAAAGTGAGAGGCAACATCATTGATGAACTTATCCTCAATACCATCAAAATATTGGTATTCAAGGCGAAGCGCTAAAGATTGAGTTAATTCGAACTCACTACCAAAACCTACTGTAAATACAGTATCTTCTGCTTCGCTATGGCTCATGAAAGCTGCACCAGCTTTAGCAAATAAATCTACAGACTCTGTTAATGGAAGCGTATATTTAGGAGCAATAGAAATCGCGCTCAACATGCTATCAGTGCTGTAGTTAGTACCTTTGTAATTGTGATTTGTTTTAAAATCGCCAATGGCATCAAGTCCAAGCTCTAGGCCTAGTCGTTCCGTAAAGTTATAACCACCGTATGCACCGTAACCAAAAGAGTCATCATCACATGGAGATGAAAGTGAGCAAGCGTCACTCATTAAGCCCAGTCCAAGTTTTGCACCATAATAAAACTCGGCTTGTGCAGGTGCAGTTAAACCAGCAGTAGCTAATGTCGCAGCGATTAAAATAGACAACTTCTTCATAAATTATTTCCTTATAAATACATCAGATATGTAAGACTATGATTATGATAGTATCATGTACGCAAAAGGTAAATATTTTATTTCACTTATTGAAATAATGTTAACTAGACTTTGAATTGATGAACGATATCACTTTGCTGATGAGCTAATTCATTAAGTGTTGAGCTGACATTGGCAATATCATTCATTGCGGTTTGGTTCTCTTCTGCAATGTGGCTAATATCTTCAAGACTACGTGCAATTTCTGTTGTTGTGGCGCTTTGCTCGTTAGCAGCTTGAGAGATGTGGTTACTCATGTGACTTATCTCATCAATCAGGCTTTGGATCATCACCATTGCATTGTTGGCTTCGTTAGTTTGGGTGACGCTTTGTTGCATATCAACAACGCAGCTTTCAATAACTGTGGTGGTGGTTTTTGAGCTTGATTGAAGATTCGCAATCATCACTTCAATTTCAGAGGTCGATTTTGCTGTACGTTGAGCAAGAATACGAACTTCATCGGCAACTACGGCAAAGCCGCGGCCTTGTTCGCCTGCGCGTGCTGCTTCGATTGCTGCATTAAGTGCAAGTAGGTTCGTTTGTTCTGCAATGTTATTAATTACATCGAGAATAGATCCAATTTCACCGCTGACTTTTTGTAAATTACCAACAGCTTGTACTGACTCATCAAGGCGGCTTGATAATTGTTCAATCGTTTGTAAATTACTTTGCATTACTTGCTGACCATGTTCAGAGGCGGCTTCTACTTCTTGAACTTTGAGTAGAGAGCTTTCTGAACTTGATGCCACCTCAACAACGGAGTGCTCCATCTGAGTCATAGCAGCAGCGACACTGGTTGTTTGTTCACGTTGATTAAGCAGTTGTTGTTTGGCTTTTTCTGCCGTTGCACTGTTATTTTGAGCTACTGCAGTTAACTCATCAGAAGCGCCATTTAACTGCAATAATACTTTTTGTAAATTATCCGCTAAAGTATTGATATGTCGAGAAACTCGGCTAAATTCAGTGTTGTGCTTTGTTTTGATTCGTTGGGTCATATCTCCAGAGGTTAATGACTCTAAAATCTTAAGCATGTTTTGTAACGGTGTTCTTACTGATGATGCTAAATGGAAACCAATGAATGTTGCTAATAAAGAAACGAAACAACCTAAGATGATAGCTTTATAGAAACTCTGTTGATAAATGGTATCGGCTTTATTTAAAGAGTCTTGAAGGTCTCTAGTGGCCAATTCGTTAAATGATGTAAGAATCACGATTGAAGTATCAATTTGTTTAGCTAGGGTAGAAATGTTGCTATATAAGGTGTTTTTTGCATTTAAATAAGTAAAGTGAGTGTTTAAAATACCTTCTTTTTTACCTACTTCTAAGCTGAATTTAGCTACAGAATCATCAAACATTTCTTTTAATTCTGGTGCTTGATTAACTAAACCACGATAAGCATAGTTTAAATGAGTAACGGCTTTTTTATTCTTATTGACGGCTTTTTTTACAAGCTCAATATCATTACTTGCCAGTGCATCAGAAGTTATTCCTTCTGCATCTTCTAGTTTTACAAAATAGCTCTTCGCCATAACTTTTACAGCAATACTTTCTTGATCATCAACAAATTCTTTCATACGAACACTTAGCTCAGTATAAAGACGTTGAAAACTCCGTGTTGCTTGCTGTTTGTTATTTTCAGCAACAAGGAGTGCTTGATAGTTATTCATTGCTATTTTTGCTTCATTAAAATAAGCATTTTGAAGAGTTGCTAACTCAGAACGTTGTTGAGCTCCTATATTTTGATTTTGAGCTTTATTAACTAAATTCTGGAATGTTTGCTTAAATCCAGTTTCTGCGATTGTAAATTTCTCTTTTGCCTGCTGCATTTGTGCAGGGTTGCGAGTGGTTAAAAAATCTTTAAACAACTTATCTGCGGTAAGAAAGAGCGACACTGGTTTCATTAGATAAACTAACTAATGGCATAGAGTCAGAAGAGACAGATTGCATTTGTTTGTGGATATTACTCGTTCCATTGAGCATAAGAATCACCGTCGTAATAAACAAAATCACAATAAGTGAAAATCCTGCATACATTCGACGTACTACCGAACTATTCATGTTCTATCTCTCTCTAATTATTTATTTTATTCAGGCTATAATAACTAATGATATGAATAACATTAAGCCTTAATTATTGACAATAAATAACTATATTATGTTTTTTTACATTTCAATATTGCGAGTCTGTCTATAAAATTAATAATAAGTCATGAGTTTTTCTGTATCTTAATGAGTTGCCATTCTGTTAAATGTAAGGTTTTTTGTCATGAAGTTAACATTCAAATTATTGTTTTTGAGAAAGTTGTGACGCATACTAGAGCGAATAGAAAATAAAAAACTGTGTTTTATTGGAGAGATTTCATGGCTGAAGAAACGATTTTTAGTAAGATTATTCGTAAAGAGATCCCTGCGGATGTTGTGTATCAAGATGATTTAGTGACCGCATTTCGTGATATTAATCCACGAGCGCCAAGCCACGTGCTAATTATTCCAAATAAGTTGATTCCAACGACAAATGACATCGAGGCTGAAGATGAATTAGTTATGGGGCGATTATTTACTGTTGCTAAAAAAATTGCGATAGAAGAAGGCATTGCTAAAGATGGGTATCGTTTGATTGTAAACTGTAATCCACACGGTGGCCAAGAGGTATACCATATTCATATGCACCTTGTTGGCGGTCGTCCATTAGGCCCTATGCTGCTAAGTTAATAGATCTCTAATAAGGCTCCTATATTCGGAGCCTTACTTTTTTCTACTGAGAGTTTTTCTATTTTAATGACGTCGATATTTAAAAAAACCATCATACTTTCTTTCACTCTGTTGCTATCAGGGTGTGCGAACCTATCTGTTGGTAATCTCTTTAGTCACTACTCTGCTCAAACTGCCGATACTTATCAATTAGTTAAAAGTGGGAGAGCACAACAGGCATACACAGAAGAAACGTCTGAGGTCGGTGGGACTATTTTAGCTAACTTAGAGCAAGGGCGAATTAGTTTACTCAGTGAGCAGTATGCAAAAAGCCAATCTGATTTTGAAGCTGCGGAACAAGCGGTCAGGATACAGAGTGAGCAAGCGGTAATTTCAGTATCAGATTCTGCGAACCAAGTAGGCTCTTTGGTGACTAATGATAATTTACTTGCTTATAAGCCTGCTGATTATGAACTAGGTTATCTACATCTTTATCTTTCATTGAACTACTTACAAAATAATGATTTGGAAGGCGCTTTAGTTGAAGTTCGGAAAGCCAATTATATTCAAGAAAAAGCAAAGAAAGATCGTGAGAAAGAATTACGATTAGCTGAGAAAGAGGCTAAAAAGAAAGGGGTAGATGCTAATGTTGGAGCGATTCTAGCGAACTACCCAGATGTAACTGGCGATCTAGCGGCAGTACAAAACGGCTACCTTTTTTATTATTCAGGTTTATTGTTTGAGGTTAATCGAAATTTTAGTGATGCTTATATTGATTATAAGCGTGCATTAGCGGTTGCTCCGAATAATAAAACTGTGATTGAATCGGTTCAGCGTCTTGCTCGTCGATTAGGAATGCGTAACGACATAAAGATGTTAGAGCAAAAATATGGTGCGTATCAGGCTCCAAATAGCTCTCAAAGTCGAGTTATTATTATTGATGAGAAAGGGGTGCTACCGCAGTTATCTGATTGGAGATTACGATTGCCAATGTGGGATAGTCGAGGTGACTTTGTTCAATATAATCTAGCATTACCGTATTATCAGGAAATGAAAAATGAAACGTTTTCCCCTCTTAAGTTAAACGGTAATGCTTCTGTATCAGATCAAATTTCAGATGTTACGTTAATGGCGAGAAATGATCTGAGTGAACGTATGCCAGCTATGGTGCTTCGTCAGGCATTACGAGTATTTGCAAAAGATGAATTAAGAAAAACGTCAAGAAAAGCAAAAGAAGATGAGTTGGCAAATGTAGTATTAACCATCTTTAATTCTTTAACAGAACAGCCAGATACTCGTAGTTGGCAAACATTGCCATCAACAGTGAGTGTAACAAGCCAAAATGTGAATGCAGGATCGAATCGAATTCAATATTTAAATCATGAACTAGACTTTACTATACAAAAAGGTCATACCGTAGTGGTTTGGGTATCAAGACAAGGGAATGCGGTCACATGGTGGTATAAACAACTAGGGGAAATATAATGAAAAAATGGCTTATCGCAATATTATTACCATTTGCATTAATGGCTTGTAGTTCAAGTCAAACTGCGGGGATAAGTGTTGATAGCGGTACACAAAAAGTCTTATTTGGCGATAATGTCCTGGGCTATCGATTAGCGGTAGACCAGATTAATACTCAGTATAACAATGGATTAGCTCGCGGTATTGTTGCAGTTACCAGTAAATTTTCAGGAGACCAACGTCTTCAATATCGTTTTTATTGGTATGATGCTCAAGGCTTAGAAGTTGCTGGTTCAGATTCACCATGGCGTACCTTTATTATTCGTGGTTTAGATACAATGAGTATTCAGGGAGTTGCTATGAAACCAGAAGCGACTCAATTCCGTGTTCAAATCCGCACATTAGAATAATTTGAAACACTCACTAGAGGTAAATGAAAAATGAAAAAAAGTGTTATTGCATTATTAAGCTTAGCTGTATTACTCGGTGGCTGTTCTAACAAAGTAAGCTATGGTGACGCCCAAGCCGTTGAAACCACAACAGTAGACTTTGGTTCAACTGATCTACAAAAAATTGCTGCAGAAATGACAGAAAGTATGCTGTCATCAGGTTCAGTTGCTCAAATTACTCAAGGCAATCGTCCAATTGTTTTTGTTGAGAGCATTAAGAACAAAACTAGTGAGCACATTGATACTGAATCAGTAACAGATTCAATCAGTACTAAATTACTTAATTCTGGTAAGTTCCGTTTTGTAGATATGGATCGCGTAGAAGCGGTACGTTCACAACTTAACTTCCAAAATAATGATGAATTAGTAAACCAAAATACAGCGGTTCAATTTGGTAAAATGGTCGGCGCTCAATACATGCTTTATGGCAACCTTTCTAGCATCGTGAAAAATGCAGGTAGCGACAAAGACGTTTACTACAAAATGACAATGCGTTTAATGGATCTAGAAACTGGCCTTATCGAATGGGCTGATGAGACTGAGATCCGTAAACAACAAGAGAAAAGCTTATTAGGTTGGTAATTACTAAACTCTAATTTGATGAGATGAAAGCCAGAGTGGGAAACTGCTCTGGCTTTTTTGTTTATATAAACTTATTAATTTCTTGCAATCAAAGCTTGGGAAATATGGTGGAAAGGAGTATAAAGGTAGTAGATAAATCAAAGAGAGAAATGCTATGAAACTGAATAAGTTAGAAAATAAAAACCGTCGTATTCGTAAGAAATTATACTTAGGCGAGTTCGCTATTCTTGGTTTTGAAGTGAGCTGTACTACTGAATTTAAAGATTTTGATCAATATGATGTATTCGTAGATGACTTCATTGATTACATCAACAGCATTGAGTTATGTTTTGGTGGTGGTGGCCTAGAGCTATTTGAAGGTTTTATCTGTTCAACTGAGCGCTACCGTTCAGCAACAGCAGAAGAGCAGCTTCTAGTTGCTAACTGGTTAGACAGCCGCCCTGAAGTGAAAAAAGTAGAGATCAGCGAACTAGTTGATGCTAACTACCTATAATTTTGATTGTCGATAAATCAGAATGAAAAAATCCGCCTTTGTTGGCGGATTTTTTGTTTTTGAACTCTAAACTCTAGGTATGGATTATTTCTTCACACAAACAACGATAGCATTGCCTGAACCATCATTTAATGGTGTGATCTTTTCATAATCATGTTCAAACATATGAACCTCAAAGTAAGGTTCTAACAGTGTTTGCAACTGCTCAAAATCAACCGCAACCATTGGGTGCTTGTCATCCCAAACTTCTGTTACACCATCCGTTGTCTTTTCTATTTTTAGTAATAAGTGTTGTTGTTCACCTTCACCGCAATAGTTCCAACCTGATTGGAAGGAAAACTGGCTGCCTTCATGCTCTGCCGGATGTTTTACAAATGAGCGATTGTCGATCTTGTTTCTTGCTACAGAGTTGAAACACAGTACGCCTTCTGACTTCAATGCTGCATGAACACTGGCAATGCATTCTGACAGCTTTTCAATATTCGCATTGTAGTGAATGGAATAGAGAAAACAGGTGATTAAATCAAGAGGTTCTTCAACTTTGAAGTTACTCATGTCATGCAAAATAAATTCAGCATCAGGGTTACGTTGCTTTGCAATATCAAGCATAGGTTGGTTGATGTCTAACCCTTTTGCTCGATATCCATAGTTAATAAAGTGTTTAACGTGTGGGCCTGTACCACAAGCTAAATCGAGATAATCTCTTCCTTGATTACCAAAGATTTGATGTATACGGCGAACAAAGTTACTTTGCTCTTGATAATCGATATCAGCACACATTAAATCGTAATAGCCAGATAAATCAGTATATAAAGCGTTAGAGGACATTATAGTCTATCCAAAATAACACCAGTCTACTTTAAGTGTTTGATTAACCGCTTATTTGGAGAGGTATATAATACCAATTGTAGTAAATAACTGTTCATCCTAACTGGTTAATATGTTCGATAACTACGTTGAAATTTTTGATTGTAGAATAACTACTTATCGAAACTATTTGTTGAAAAGTGCCGCCTTGTTCTCAAGCACTTTTCCTGCGTTATTTCTGATCACTTACTTACTGTGATTGGTATAAGAAGTACGCCAGATGAGGAACTGTATAATAGTTAAGCCTAAAGAGACGCGTAGGGCGCGGATAGTAATCCAATTTTTTAGATTTGAATAGCTAAAACTATTAAGATTTTGAAATCAATTTCTAATGCAAATTTGAGACAAAATAAAAGCTCTTGAATAATTGTGATAAACTTTTATAAGATTATGTTATTACGAGATTTATGGAGTAGATATGGATATTAATTTTGATGGTTTTGGATTAAATGCTCACAAAGTATCGTTACTGTCTGGTGGATTAACTAATGCTTGTTTAAAAGTCGAAGCGAAAGAGGGGACTTTTGTTTGGCGACCTGTTTCTGAACAAGCGACATTACTTGGTGCAGATAGAGATAAAGAACGTGAGATTTTAACTGCATTAGACGCAGTGCCTTTTGCACCTAAGGTTTACGATTCAAATGGCGAGGGTTTGTTGGTTGAATGGTTCAAAGGAGAAGTCATTGCACTTGATAAAGCCAAAGATGCTGCTGTTGAGTTATTAGCGTCGGTTCATCAACTTACAACGAATGGGTTTGATGATGAGCTTATTAATGATGTGATGAGTTTGAAATTACGAATTTTGAGCTATTGGTCATCATTAGAACCAGAAAACCAAACAAATGAAATGCACGCTTATGTTGATTATTTCTCTCAAGAAGATGAACGGCCGTTGTTTGAACCTTGCTTATGCCACTTCGACATTGGTGCTTATAATATTATTGTTAAAGAGCAAGGGTATGGCTTAATTGATTGGGAATACGCTTCTATCGGGGACCCGAGCCAAGACTTAGCAACGATGATCATTGCCAATCAATTTGATGTCGATGAAGTTATCCATAGTTATTGTATGCAAAGAGATCTTGATGATAATGAATGGAAGTACGCCGTTAAATACTGGACGCCTTGGGTCTGTTTTATGGGCGCATTATGGTTTTCGTTAGGTTATCAGTTGCTCAAGGATAGTTGTTATCAAGAACTGGCTGAGCGAGAAATGAACAAGCTCAAGAAATTATTACCATTAATTAAGAAATAAATCGGCAATTATCTAGGCTAGATCACTGTTCTCATTATTGCTCAAGCTAAGGGCTTTAAAACCTTATTTTTCATGGTAGATTAAATTTACTATATGGAAAATTCTTATTCAGGAAACAGGGGGAATACATGATTATTTATCTTCACGGCTTCGACTCAACAAGCCCAGGTAATCATGAAAAGATTATGCAGCTTCAGTTTATTGATGAAGATGTGCGCTTTATTAACTACAGCACTCTGCATCCTAAACATGACATGCAGTACTTATTGAAAGAAGTGCATAAGGTTATAGAACAAGCTGGTGATCCAAACCCAATTATTTGTGGTGTTGGCCTTGGTGGTTTTTGGGCTGAACGCATTGGCTTTTTATGCGGTATTCGTCAGGTTATGTTTAATCCTAACTTGCATCCAGAAGTGAATATGGAAGGTCGTATCGATCGTCCTGAAGAGTATACTGATATTGCAACCAAGTGTGTTGAGAAGTTCCGTAATAAAAATAAAGAAAATTGTTTATGTATTTTATCAAGAAGTGATGAGATTCGTGATAATTCAGCAACGGCGACAGAGCTTGAACCATATTATCAAATTATTTGGGATGAGAATGAAACGCATAAATTTAAGAAGATCTCTCAGCATCTACAGGTAATGAAAGCTTTTAAAGAAGCTGAAACGCTCATTTAGTGCCTATATTGATTCATTTGATTTGATGCCAAAAAACCTCAGTAACATAATAAAAGCCTCACATTATCGTGAGGTTTTTTGATCTAAACCAAAGAAACGATCTGCTGTTACAATTTCGATCAATTTACCTATTTATTTTACACATCTAAAAAAATCTTCTGCATAACATCTATATCTGCTTGATAACATCAGAAATAGGGTTATATAATGCAAAAAACAAAGAAAAGAAGCATAAATTGCTCAAGTTAGCGTAACGTGAACGCTGTTTCCTCAAGACTCTTATTTTTTGTACTGCGAGTTAGCAAAACAAAGAGAGCACAAATTTTTTAATCTGAGTTACTTAGGTTAATGCCGTTTTTTATTTTTTAGAGGAAGATTGCAATGACTAAGATTGTTATTGTTGGTGGTGGAGCTGGTGGTCTAGAGCTTGCTACTAAATTTGGTCGTACATTAGGTCGTAAAGGTCGCGCAGAAGTTACTTTAGTTGATCGTAAAGCAAGTCACTTATGGAAACCATTACTTCATGAAGTAGCAACAGGCTCTTTAGATGAAGGCGTTGATGCAATCAGTTACCGTGCACATGCTAAAAATCACTCTTTTGATTTTCAAATGGGTAGCTTGTGCGATATTAATCGTGATCGTAAATTTATTACTTTGGCTGAAATTAAAGATGAGCATGGTGAGTTACTCATCCCAACAAGAGAGATTGAATACGATTATTTAATCCTTGCGATTGGCTCTACATCGAATGATTTCAATACTCCTGGGGTTCGTGAAAATTGTATTTTCCTTGATAGCCCAGAGCAAGCACATCGCTTCCGTACGGAAATGAATAATCAGTTCTTAAAACTTCATATGCATCCAACACAAAAAACCGTTGATATAGCGATTGTTGGTGCAGGTGCGACGGGTGTTGAGCTTTCTGCTGAACTTCATAATGCGATTAAAGAGCTACGTTTATATGGCTTCGGTGATTTAGATTCTGCAAAATTAAATGTAAACCTTGTTGAAGCGGGTGAGCGTATTCTTCCAGCTCTTCCTCCTCGTATTTCTTCAGCTGCGCACAGTGAATTAACAAAGCTGGGTGTAAACGTTAGAACGATGACGATGGTAACCAAAGCCGATTCTGAAGGTTTACATACTAAAGATGGCGAGCTTATTCCTGCTCAAATCATGGTTTGGGCTGCAGGCATCAAGGCTCCTGATTTTATGAAAGAGATCGCAGGTTTAGAATCGAACCGTATTAACCAACTTGTTGTTAAGCCAACGCTGCAAACAACACGTGATGATGATATTTTCGTCATTGGTGATTTAGCGTGTTGCGAGAAACCTGAAGGTGGTTTTGTTCCACCTCGTGCACAATCAGCACACCAAATGGCAAGTCATGCTTTTAAGAATATCGTTGCTAAAATGACTAACCGTGAAATGAAGCCATATATTTATAAAGATCACGGTTCTTTAGTTTCATTAAGTAACTTCTCAACCGTTGGTAGCTTAATGGGCAATTTAACTAAAGGCTCTATGATGGTTGAAGGTCGTATTGCTCGTGTTGTGTACATTTCATTGTATCGTATGCACCAAATTGCACTGCATGGTGTATTTAAAACAACCTTGATTATGTTGGTTGGCCGTATTAACCGAGTGCTTCGTCCAAACTTAAAACTTCACTAATCACGGTGTTTTAAAAATAAATCAGTAAAAAGGCAGGGATACTTTGGTATTTCTGCCTTTTTTTATGATGGAATAACAAAAAATGTGCGCTAACTCACCGTAAATCATCTATAATGCGCGGCTAAATTATAGATCATTGAATACATAGACTGTTCGCTTAAGGAATCCACTTTATGTCATTTTCATCTCAAGGTTTTTCACCTGAAGTCGTAAAAGCATTAACTGAATGTGGTTATCAGAAATTAACCCCAATCCAGCAAAAAGCCATTCCTTTGGCACGTAAAGGTCATGATATTCTTGCGAATGCTCAAACCGGTACTGGTAAAACGGCTGCATTTGCATTGCCTGTTATTCAGCAATTGCTTGATTCTAAAAAAACAGCAACACGTCGTTCAGCTCGTGCGTTAATTTTAGCGCCAACTCGTGAGCTAGCAGAGCAGATCGCATCAAACATTGCTGATTACACAAAATATACAGCATTATCTGTAACCGCTGTATTTGGCGGTAAGAAAATGTCTTCTCAAGAGAGAGCATTGGATCCAGGTGTTGATATCTTGGTCGCGACTCCAGGTCGTCTTCAAGAGCACATCGAAGAGGGCAATATCTCTATCGCTAATCTTGAATTTTTAGTATTCGATGAAGCTGACCGTATGTTAGATATGGGCTTTGTTAATGCTATCCGTAATATCATGATGGAAGTGAACTCTGCACCACAAATCATGCTGTTCTCTGCGACGTCTTCAGCACAAATGAACAAGTTAGCGAGCGATATTTTACGTCGTCCAAAACGTGTTTCTGTTGATCGTGAAAACATGACAGCATCGACTATTGCTCACGTTGTTTATCCTGTAGATGAAGAGCGTAAAACCGAATTATTATCAGAATTGATTGGTCGTAAAAACTGGCAGCAAGTTCTGGTATTTGTAAACTATAAAGAAACAGCAAATAACATCGTTAAAGAGCTTAAGCTTGATGGTATTAAAGCGGTTATTTGTCATGGTGATAAAGCACAAAGTGCTCGTCGTCGTGCACTAGAAGAGTTTAAAGAAGGCAAAGCTCGTGTAATGGTTGCAACGGATGTTGCTGCTCGTGGTCTTGATATTGCTGACTTACCACACGTAATTAACTACGATATGCCTTTCTTAGCAGAAGATTATGTTCACCGTATTGGTCGAACTGGTCGTGCTGGTAAAAAAGGTCATGCAGTTTCATTTGTTAGCCGTGAAGAAGAGCTAACAGTTGTTCAAGTTGAAACACTAATTCAGCAACGTATTCACCGTGTAGTTCAAACGGGTTACGAGCCTAAGAGCCGTGATGCTTACATTGAAAAAGTGAACACGAAAGAAGGATTTAAAAATCGTAAAGGTCGTACTAATAATGTAACCAATGCGAATCAAGATCAGGCTTCTGCAGAGCGTCGTATGCGTTTGAAGAACGTGATCCAAAAGAAAGCTGGTATTACTAAGCTTAAAAAGTAGGAGAGTAAAATGGAACGTGATTATACTTTCTCTTGTTTGGTAACAATGCCACGTCATGATCTTGAAGAGTTCAGCCACCGTGTGATTAGTCGCATGGTTCCTGAAGAGACAATAAAAGAGATCTTTACGTTTGAACAAGAAGAAACAGCCAATCAAGATCGTATGCAAACGGCTCAACTAGATGCCATGCTTCGTCTTGCTGCTGTTGCTCTTGGTGAAGTGACTCATGCATTTTCAGAGTCTGATAATTCACAACAAAATAGCTTACGTATGATGCGTCTTGTTTTATGGCATGCTTATGCAATGTTATTTAACTTAGAAGAAGCGGTATCATTAGAGGAACACTGTGAATTGGTTGAGCAGATTTTGGCGAAACCACCAACAGATGCATTGAATTGGTTGCCGGTTTTATCTAAATTGCTTGGTGATTACGCCGCAATCGCTGCGAAACAGAAGTAACGCTGTCAATAAATACAAAGTAAGTACAAATTATAAAAACGCCAGTGGTTATTATCACTGGCGTTTTTTTTGTTTCGGCTTAAGTCTAAAGCTATAGGGGGAAAGTTATAACATTAGTTTAAGATTGTAGACTCTCTTCTTCTGAATCAATCTCACCTTTGCCTTTTGATTTTACAATCACTAGACCAGCAATTACACACGCAGAGACAACGCCTGTGATAGTCGATAGCGTCATTGGTAAACCAAAACCTAACTGACTGTTGCTTAGAATGAAAGTGATACAAACACTTGTCATGAATATCGCAGGAACCGTGGTAACCCAGTGAAGTTTATTGTGACGAAGCAGGTAAGCTGAAGCTGTCCATAACATCATTACTGCTGTTGTTTGGTTAGCAAAGCCGAAGTAACGCCAGATAATACCAAAATCAACTTGAGTCAAGATACCGCCAAGAACAAACAATGGTAGGGCCATAAGTAGGCGGTTACGCAGTGTTTTTTGTTCCATGTTGAAGTACTCAGCAAGGATTAAACGACTTGAACGGAACGCAGTATCACCTGAGGTAATTGGTAGAATGATTACGCCTAAGAAAGCAAGGATGCCGCCAAACGTACCTAGAAGTCCAAATGATGCAGTATAAACAACATTACCAGGACCACCGTCTGCAACTGCTGCTTGAAGTGCTTCCATACCATCGAAGAAAGAGAGAGCAATTGCACACCAGATAAGAGCGATAATACCTTCACCAATCATTGCTCCGTAGAATACAAAGCGACCATTTTTTTCATTTTCCATACAGCGCGCCATAAGTGGCGATTGTGTTGCGTGGAAACCAGAGATAGCACCACAAGCGATAGTGATGAATAGAGCAGGCCATAATGGTAAGTCGTTTGGATTCATATTAGTGAACATTTGGCTTGGCTCATAGCTACCAAGAACAGAGTGGTCACTTGAAAGTGCAATTGCAGTAATCAAACCAACAGACATGAATATTAGTAGTGCACCAAACAACGGATAGAAGCGACCAATGATTTTATCTACCGGAACAATCGTAGCAATGATGTAGTAACCAAAAATGATAACAACCATCGCCGTCATTGTGATGCCTAAATCAAATTGGTCATTCATTAGGTTTGTAAGCATGCTTGCAGGAGCAGATACAAATACCACACCAACAAGAAGTAACAGAACAATCGCGAACACATTCATAAAGTGTTTTGCGCCATTACCTAGGTACTTACCAGTAATCGTTGGAACTGACGCTCCGCCATTACGGATAGAAAGCATACCTGAGAAGTAATCGTGTACAGCACCTGCAAAAATACAACCTAGTACAATCCATAACATAGCTGCAGGGCCGTAAAGGGCACCCATGATTGGGCCAAAAATTGGACCGACGCCTGCAATATTAAGAAGTTGAACTAGATATACTTTTGGTGTCGACATTGGAACAAAGTCTACGCCATCTGTTTTTGTATGAGCGGGGGTTTTTCTGTCTTCTTTAATACCGAAGATTTTTTCGATAAACGCACCGTAGATGAAGTAACCACCGATAAGTGCTGCAACGCAGGTTAGAAACCAAACCATAATTTATTCCTTGTTTGAATTACTGGTTAATTAAATAAACAAATTTATATGCTGGTTATCATACTGGTGGGCGTAAAGAGTTCACGCCCAAAAAAGGTGAGTGGTTGTGATGAGAGGTTAAACGGTGTTATTTAATGTTAAGTGGTTTTGAGTAATATTAACTGGTTTGTATGAGTAAATTAAAACTAACCATGAATCCCCAATCGTTCTTTGATTTCTTTAAGATAACGTCGACTCACTTGAGCTATATGCCCACTTTGAGTGAGGATCTCACTCGTGCCATTCTCATGTAACTTAATCTCTCGAATAAAATGAGGGTTTATCAGAAATTGTCGATGACAGCGAATGAGTGGCGTTTTCTCTTCAAGTACTTTCAATGTTAATTGTGTACAAGCGGCTTCTGTTTTTGTTAGTAGCTGAACCCCTGAAGCTTGAATACTTGCAACCTCAAGCTCTTGAGAGGGAAGTAGAAGAATACGGTTGTGGCCAGAGCATGGGATCAGCTCAATTTCAGTTTGAGTGATAGGCGTAAGATCTAGCTTGGTTTCTAGAGCTAATAAGCGTTTGACTGTCTTTTCAAGGCGGCGAGGTTCAATAGGCTTGAGTAGATAATCAAAGGCATTATCCTCGAAGGCTTTTACTGCAAATTCATCATAAGCGGTAACAAAAACCACATTTGGCATGGTTTCAGGATCAAGCATGCTAATCAAGTCCATTCCGGTAATCTTTGGCATTTGAATATCTAAAAATACCACATCAGGCTTGAGCTGATTAATCTGCTTTAATCCGTCAATAGCGTTGCCACATTCGGCAATAACGTCAATGTGACCAATTTCATTTAATTGTTCAATTAACTCTTCACGAGCAAATAGTTCGTCATCAATCACAATCGCTTTAAGCATGATTTATCGTCTCTAGTGGTAAGTGAATAGTAGCTTTGGTTTGTTGGTTTTCAATGCAAGACATGGTTAACCCAAACGCCTCACCAAATTGATTTTTTAAACGTTTATCAACGATGGTTGTGCCTAAACCATCACTGTTAGTTTGTTCTACGTACAGCCCTGCATTATCTATAACCTCAAGGATGACTTGATGATGGGATAGATAAGCGTTGATTTTTATCTCTCCTTCTTCAAACATGTTAGAGGTTCCATGTTTGATAGCATTCTCAACTAAAGGTTGAAGAGTAAATGTAGGAAGCTTTAAGTCGTATAAACTCTCATCGATATCAACCGTTACTGTTAATCGATCTGAAAACCGAGCTAATTCGATTTCTAAATAGGATTGTACGTGATGTAACTCTTCTTTTAATGTGACTTGCTCAAAGTTTTGCTTTAAGTTTCGGCGGAAAAACTGAGATAAATGTTGAATTAGTTCACGAGCGCGATTTGGATCTCGTCGAATAACTGCACTAATGGTATTTAATGCATTAAACAGAAAGTGTGGATTAACTTGAGCCTGTAATAAACGCAATTCTGCTTGAGTTAATAAGGTTTGTTGCTGCAAATAGCGACCAGCTAAAATTTGATTAGAGAGTAATTTGGCAATACCTTCTCCAAGAGTAATATTGATATAGGAAAATAACTTCAGTTTTGGCTCATACAGTTTAATAGTACCAATAACCTCATTATTTACCCCAATTAGAGGAATAACCAATGCTGAGCCGAGTTTGCATTTGTCATCAATAGAGCATTGATAAGGGTATTCATCCCCATCTATGTACATTACTTTACTTTGCTTTATCGCTTGGCGAGTGTAATCAGAAGCGATAGGGGTTCCTGGTAAATGGTGATCATCACCAATGCCAATAAAGGCTAGTATTTTCTCTTTATCAGTAATAGATACAG
This sequence comes from Aliivibrio wodanis, assembly GCF_052920805.1. Taxonomy (NCBI): domain Bacteria; kingdom Pseudomonadati; phylum Pseudomonadota; class Gammaproteobacteria; order Vibrionales; family Vibrionaceae; genus Aliivibrio; species Aliivibrio wodanis. Next base: position 1,044,864 of record NZ_JBREXA010000002.1, on the reverse strand, counting down.
CGCCAACACCGGTCTCTTCGTAGATGATTTCAGCGATTTGTTTGCTATTTTCTTGGTTGAAACCTTGGCTTAATATACCAACAGATCGTTGTGCAATATTAAGTGCTTTATTGGAGAATGCTGCGGAGTATTTTTCATAAATCGTTTTTCTATCTTGGATAATACTCATGAACATGGCAGCACCAACAGAGTTGGCTACAATCATAGGTAGGATAATAGAAGAGACAAGGATGTAAGCTTGATCAAATGGTTTGGCTACGATTAAAATAATAGCCATTTGTAGAAGTTCAGCAATAAAAGCAATCATGAGAACAGTTCTTGGTCTAAATAACTGTTCTATTTGATTTCTTCTAACAAAATACAGATGAAATAACCCACCAAGAAGTCCTTCAGATGTGGTTGAAATAGCGCAGGCTAGATCGGTAAATCCTCCCATAGAGTATCGGTGAAGTCCGCCAGTTAAACCAACAAAGAAACCAACTAAAGGTCCGCCTAATACTCCTCCCATGACAGCACCAATTGCTCTTGTATTTGCGATGGCGTCTTGAATTGCTAAACCAAAGTAAGTACCTAGAATACAGAAGCCAGAAAAGATGATGTAACAAAGAAAGCGATGGCTCCAGCGACCTGAAATAGTAGTAATAGGCAGAAATAAAGGCGTCTTACTTAATAGGTAAGCAAGTACGAGGTAAACACTTAATTGCTGTAGTAGGGAAAACACCAATTCCATGAAGATTCTCTATAGATAAAGCAGGGGTCTTTAGTTTAATCGTAATTAAGTATTGTGTCTAAATAGAAGAGGGGAAAGAGAGTGTTCTTATTTGTAAAATAACTGTAAACCCCCTTTAATTTAAAAAGTGCAATAAATGAAATGTAAGATTCCATAAATGACACTTGTGATCTTTGTCACTGATAAATAGAATGCGCTTCCTAAACATTTTTTTAATCATTACACTTTTTTTTGAGGCATCTAAATGTCAAACAAACTTGCAAACCCAGCTCCATTAGGCTTAATGGCTTTTGGTATGACAACTGTTTTACTAAACCTACACAATGCGGGCTTTTTCCCTTTAAATACTGCGATCTTATCGATGGGTATTTTTTACGGTGGTCTTGCGCAAGTAATTGCTGGCATTATGGAATATAAAAAGGGTAATACATTTGGTACTACTGCGTTCACTTCTTACGGCTTTTTCTGGTTATCTCTTGTTGGCTTAATTATTATGCCAGAAATGGGTCTAGGCCAAGCAACATCACCAGAGTTTATGGGTTGGTATCTTTCAATGTGGGGCGTACTAACGTTTTTCCTATTTTTAGGTACATTTAACTACCCACGAGCTAAGCAGGTGATCTTTGGTAGCTTAACCATTCTATTTGCTTTGTTAGCGATTCGTGATTTCACTGGTAGCGAGTTAATTGGTCACATTGCAGGTTATGAAGGTATCTTCTGTGGTTTAAGTGCAATGTACTTCTCTATGGCGCAAGTAATTAACGCTGAATACGGTCGTACAGTCTTACCTGTTGGTGAAATGAAACCAAAAGCTGCAACAGTAACTGCTTAAATATTTAATCTACTTTAATTTAAAAAGCGGCTCACTATATTATATAGTGAGCCGCTTTTTTAGTGTTTGCTTGAAATAGATTTAAGAAATAAATAGCTTCAGTTCTTATCGTTTTAAACCCATCAACGCCTCTTGAGTTTCCATGATTTGAGTTTGCAAATCCGTTTGAGATTGGATCCCAAGTTGCTTTTGCGCTTCTTCTTTTGATAACCCTAGATGGCAACAAAGCATATCAATAGCCATTAAGTGCGTTTCGTTTTCTGTCATGTTCGATCCTTGAGCATTATGTTTTAAATCAATAATGACAAAGTAAAGTGAAAGAGAAATGATCACAATACGACTTAAGTCTAATATTCCTAAGTTATTCTTACTCTTCTAATCATGGAAAAGTAAGAATAAAGATAAATAGAGAGCAAGAAAGTGTATCAAAGTGCGTCAAGCCCTTGTAATTGAGCTAAATGGCACTATCTTATGCTTATACCTAAAACGTGTCACAAATACGTAGGGTGTCTACTTAAGAATATAGAATAAATAAGTAGAGTTTATTATTAATTGGAGAAAATATAAATGAAGCGTATTGCGCTGTTTTTAGCAACAAACTTAGCGGTAATGATTGTATTCAGTATTGTTCTGAATATTGTTTATTCTGTTACGGGGATTCAACAAGGTAGCCTTTCTGGGTTGCTGGTTATGGCGGTATTATTTGGTTTTGGTGGATCAATTGTTTCACTAATGATGTCAAAATCAATGGCACTACGTTCTGTTGGCGGTGAAGTTATTGAGCAACCACGCAATGAAACAGAACATTGGCTAATGCAGACGGTTTCTCGTCAAGCTCAACAGGTTGGTATTGGTATGCCAACGGTTGCAATTTACGACTCGCCTGATATGAATGCTTTTGCTACTGGTGCTAAGCGTGATAATTCTTTAGTTGCGGTATCTACAGGCCTACTTCACAACATGACTCGTGATGAAGCTGAAGCGGTTCTTGCTCATGAAGTGAGTCACATTGCGAATGGCGACATGATAACAATGACGTTAATGCAAGGTGTCGTGAATACCTTCGTTATTTTCTTATCACGTATGATTGCAAATGCAGTGAGTGGTTTCACATCAAGCGATGAAGAAGGTGAGGGCGAAGGCGGTAGTTTCATGACGTATTTCATCGTTTCTACCATTCTTGAAATTGCCTTTGGCTTCTTAGCAAGCTTCTTAACGATGTGGTTTAGCCGTCATCGTGAATTCCATGCCGATGCAGGTGCAGCTCAATTGGTTGGTAAAGAAAAAATGATCGCTGCTTTAGAACGTCTACGTATGGGACAAGAATCTCAACTAGAAGGCTCTATGATGGCATTTGGTATTAATGGTAAAAAATCATTAACTGAATTATTAATGAGTCATCCACCATTAGATAAGCGTATTAATGCATTACGCCAAATGTAATTTAATACATTAGTAAAAGATTAAAATAAACCCGAGGTAATTCTCGGGTTTTTTGTATGTGGAGATCACATAAATCTTTTACCGAGAGGGATAACAAGTTATAGTCTGCCCCTCATTTAAATTAAGACATTTAGGATATACCTTGACTAATAACGACATTTTACGACGCATTCGCTACGCTTTTGACTTTGATGATACTAAGATGATTGCACTGTTTGCAGCAGCAGATCTAGAAGTAACTCGTGAGCAAGTTTGTAACTGGTTAAAAGCAGATGACGATAAAGATTACAAAAGCTGTCAAGATGTTCAATTAGCAACGTTTCTAAATGGCTTAATTAATGATCGTCGTGGTAAGCGCGAAGGCGAGCAACCAAAGCCTGAAGAAAAGCTAACGAACAATATTATTCTTAAGAAGCTACAGATTGCATTAAACTTAAAAGCAGATGATGTACTAGACCTGATGAAGCTAGTTAACTTCCGTTTAAGTAAGCATGAACTAAGTGCATTTTTCCGCAAGGCAGATCATAAACACTACCGTATCTGTAAAGATCAAGTTTTACGTAATTTCTTACAAGGTGTTCAACACAACCAACGTAATGATGTTGATGCTGAGGTAGAAGGCGAATAATCTCCTTTTCTTTATATAATAAAAAAGCCACTACCTATTAAGTAGTGGCTTTTTTTTATTCAAACTATTAGCTATTAGCTTTTTCTGTAAATGTCTCATCTTCTTTTGCTACTTCAATAGCACCTTCAGACTTGGCAACGATAGTATTTACTGCTGTATCACCAACTACGTTAGAAGACGTACAGAACATATCATTAATACGGTCAACGGCAGCAACAATAGCAAGACCTTCAGGTGGAAGACCTAATTGGTGCAAGATAACACCGACCATAACAACACCACCACCAGGAACACCACCGGCACCGATTGAAAGTAGTAGAATAGTAAACCCTAGAGTAAATAAATCTGCAGAATCGATAGGTTGACCAAATGCGTTAGCAACAAAGATAGCGGCAAGTGCAATATAGATAGATACACCAGACATGTTCATGGTTGCACCTAGCGGAACCCCAAAGCCTGCTACAGATTTAGATACATTTAACTTATCTGTTAGTGTACGCATAGTTACTGGAATTGTTGCATTTGAACTTGCTGTTGATAGAGAGAACAAGATCTGCTCACGTACCGCACGCAAAAATGTTTTTGGAGAAATTCCTGTCGTAATGCTCACCATTAATGGATAGAAAATGAAAATCCAGAAAGTCAGCATTGAGATAACAAGAGCAACATAACCCGCAACAGACATTAAAGTATTAGCATTTAATGTTGCACCTAGTTGGATCATAAGTGCAAATACACCATAAGGAGCAAGGCTCATCACTAAGCTGATTAGCTTCATCATGATCTCATTAGCGACTTTAAATGTTTTGATTGCAGGACCGCCACGGTGATCCAAGGCTTGAATAGCAAGACCAGTTAGAATCGCCATAAAGATGATTTGTAGCATATCACCACTTGCAAATGCTTCAACAGGGTTGCTAGGTACAATATTCGTAATCAGTGAGAAGATATCAGGAGTCTCTGTTGCTTTTAATTCAACAGAACCTGCAGCAATCGTTCCCATTAGATTAGCATCTGCACCTGGGGCAAAAATCATACCCACAGTAAGTGCTGCTGTAATCGCGATGATGGTGTTAATAAGGTATAAAGCAAAAGTTTTACCACCAAGACGACCAAATGAAGCAATATCTTTTAATTCAACAATACCGCAGACAATTGAAACATAGACCAAAGGAACAACTAGCAGTTTGATCAATGAGACAAACATCCCACCAACGCCTTCAGCGGTTCCTAATAGAAATGAATCAAAGAAAGCGATGCCATTAAACATATATTGTATCGCTGTACCAATTAATAGACCTGCGAACAGACCTACAAATATTCTGCTTGAAAGTGACTTTTTCATAATATGGGTTTTCTCCAGAATGTTGTGCTCACCTTTGGGTGAATCCTTGTTATGTTTCACTATTGTTTCAAAAATCGAGAGGATATTTACATATTGTTAATAAGTTTTAAAGTAAAAAAAACGGCGTAATGTTAACCAGTTCATGTGAGTTAAAATAATTTATTGAGCGAATTAACATTTACATTTTATTAAAACCAATTACTTAACTTTAAAACGTTAAAGGTTTTACGTACGGTTTTTTGTATTTTATAGAGAGAAGTTAATTACCGAAAGTATGAAGCTGATCACTACTTTGAATGAATGTTGACTTTCTCTATTGATAATTTACTTGATAAAAGAAAATTAACGTATACCATCCCACCTTGAATATTATCCTTACTTTTAGCGAGTTATCCATGTATTTAAAAAAGACAATAGTAGCGGCAGCAATTGCAGCAAATGCGTTTACTGCTTTTTCTGCGTTTGCAGCTCAGCAAGTTGATTTGTTGATCACTGATGCAACACTTCTTACCATGAATGAATCTAAGCAAACGTTTGAGAATGGTGTTGTTGCAATAAAGGGTAATAAAATTATTGCAGTTGGTGATGAAAGCCTAGCAAAGGATTACACAGCAAAAACAGTATTAGATGTTGATGGTGACATTGTCTTACCTGGTTTAATTAACACACATACGCATGCTTCAATGACGGTTTTCCGCTCACTAGCTGATGATGTACCAGATCGTCTCCATCGTTATATTTTCCCTTTAGAGAAAAAGTTAGTATCACGCGATATGGTTCGTATTGGTGCTAACTTAGGTAACGTAGAGATGGTTAAGGGCGGCGTTACGACTTATGCTGATATGTATTACTTTGAAGATGAAGTCGCTAAAACGGTTGATAAAATTGGTATGCGTGCCATTTTAGGTGAAAGCGTTATCAAATTCCCTGTTGCTGATGCTGCAAATGCAGAAGAGGGCATTCAATATGCCTTAAACTTTATTGAAGAATATAAAGATCATCCCCGTATTACACCTGCGTTTGCTCCTCATGCACCATATACGAATACAACAGAAATTTTGCAAAAAGTGGCTAAACTGTCTTTAGAGCTTGATGTTCCAGTTATGATCCACTTAGCTGAATCTCATCGTGAAGAAGAGAAAATTGCAAAACGTTCAAATGGCTTGTCTCCAGTTCAGTACATGGATAGCATCGGTGCGCTGAACAAGAACTTAATCGGAGCTCATATGATCTTAGTTGATGATAAGGACATCGAATTAGTGAAACAATCTGACATGGGTGTTGCTCATAATATGAGCGCTAATATCAAATCGGCTAAAGGTGTTTCTCCAGCTCTTAAGATGTATGATGAAGGCGTTCGCATCGGGCTAGGTACTGATGGCCCAATGTCTGGTAATACATTAAGTATTATTGATGAGTTTAACCAAGTAGCTAAAGTACATAAATTAGTCAATAAAGACCGTGCTGCAATGCCTCCAATCAAAGTTATTGATATGGCTACAATGGGTGCAGCAAAAGCACTTCATATGGAAGATAAAATCGGTTCAATTGAAGTCGGAAAATTAGCGGATATTATTGTCGTTGATACAACAGCACCAAATATGATGCCTGTTTATAACCCATATTCGGCATTAGTTTACTCAGCAAACTCTGGTAATGTTCGTCATACCATTGTTGATGGTAAAGTGATCATGAAAGATCGTGCCATCTTAACTGTAAATGAAGAAGAGATCCGAAAAGAAGTCATTGAATTTACAAAACTAGTTCGTAAAACGGTTATTGAGAGTGGTGAAGTTGTTCAATAATATTGAATGATATATCTACTTAAATAGCTAATAACTATTTAAATCAACTTTAAATAAAGGCTAGAGCTTATGTTCTAGCCTTTTTTGTTATTTATCTAGATCTTAGCAATTTTACTCTGGGCTTGAGTATTGATTCTTTAATTTAAGACTCCTGTCAAATAGACGGTGGTATTCAAGGATAATATCTTGATCTTCAAAGCATTGAGACTACTATGAATGTAGTGTTGTTATTTTGTAAGGGATATTAATGGGTAAGTTAACGGCTTTGTGTTTTATATGCTTAATGTCGGTGTCATTTTTGAGCCAGGCCTCAAGAGTGGACGAGTATATTAACAAATATGATATGCAGTTATTTTATCCTGAAGCTGTTTCTATGTTATATCCTAATTCTCAACGTCAGTGGAACTCAGATAAAGCACAAAAAGATTTAGAGAATCAGCTTGCTCTATTAATACTCGCCGATCTTAACAGCGCGCTTGAAAATCGTTACTATCTACTGCAACAGGCCATTGGCTTAGAGTATGATATTTTAGCAACGGATACGTTAATTTATTTACTGACTTATCAATCGTTAATATCTAAGAAGGGAACTAGTTGGTTTTTTGGTGGACGGCTTGAAACTCATCTAGGGGAGCCATCACCACAAATAATCACTCAATTACATCAAGCATTCGAAAATAAAGAATTAGAGAACATCACTCAAACGTTACCGCCTAATTCTTCACAATACGCGGCATTATATGAGCAATTATTATCGTATTATGACCCTTATCATGTACCCGTTGATAAAATGCCTTTTTCTCGCGTAATTAAGCCGAATGAAGTCTTATCTAATCAGACTTTATTATTACGCCTTCAAGTTTCTGGTGAATTAAATCAAGAGGATGTTGAACGTCTTTCTCAAGACATTAGTGGTATTTATCACTCTGAGTTAGTTGGTATAGTAAAACAATTTCAAACTCGGCATGGCTTAGTCTCTGATGGAATTATTGGACCAAAAACGATATTTTGGTTAAATATGTCAGCACAAGAGCGCGTAAGGATTATGGCGTTAAATATTCAACGACTACGCTTATGGCAAGATAAAAAGAACCGCTTTGTGTTAGTTAATATACCTTCCTATGAAATGGGGTATTGGCAAGAAGATAAGCTGTTGTTTCATAGTAAAGTGATTGTTGGAAAGCCAGCGAGGAAAACACCATTGCTATCTTCACGACTCGATTCAATCGTATTTAATCCGAATTGGAGAGTACCAACAAGAATCATGAAAGAAGATATTTTGCCAAAAGCTTTTAATAATCAAGATTATCTATTAACGCATAACTATGAGGTGCTCCCTACTTGGCGGAGTAATGATGTGATCCCTCTTAATGAGATTGAATGGGATACGATGACAGTCGATAATTTCCCTTATAAATTAAGACAGAAATCAGGAAATTCAAATGCACTAGGTCGCTATAAGTTTAATATTCCTAATAGAAATGCAATCTACTTACACGATACTCCATCCCGATCGTTATTCAAAAAGCAGCATCGAGCATATAGCTCAGGATGTATTCGAGTAGAAAGAGCTTCTGAATTTGCACAATTATTGATGAAGGAATCTCAATTTTCAGCTCAAGATTACAAAAAGTATCATCAATTACCAAAGACCAATACAGTAGGGCTCGGTAAGCGGATATTAGTTTATACAATTTATCAAACTGCTTGGGTTGATGATAAAAATCAGATTCAATTTAGAAATGACATATATAAATATGATAAATGGAGTAAATCCAGAAATTGACTTAATTTTAACATTCATCGTTAAATTAATCTAAGTCATTATCATTTAACAAGTAAATGCTAGAAAATTTGAATAAACAGGAAAAAGTTGTTTGCCTGTTATTTGACCATGAATAATTAAATGTGTATCTTTTGCTCAGTTATTGATTATTTTGTTTATAAGTGAGCATTTGCTACATGTCTGAGTTTAGTCCATTACGTCGTAAGATATTTCTTGGCGGTATTGCTGTTGTTGGTTTAAGTGCCTTCCCATCATTTTCTTTTGCTTCTCAATTTAAAGAGACGCCTCGAAAGCTAGCTTTAAATAATTTACACACAGGTGAAGAGCTACACACTGAATATTTTAATGGCTTAGGCTATCAGAATGATGAACTAGCAAAATTAAATCATTTGTGTCGCGATTTTCGTCGCAATGAAAGCATAGCAATGGATACGGGATTATTTGATCAATTATCAGCGATTCAAAAAATAATTGGTTGTGATACTCAAGTGCAAATTATCTCGGGTTACCGTTCTCCGGCGACGAATGAAATGCTAAGTGCGAAGTCAGGCGGTGTTGCTAAAAAAAGTTTACATATGCTTGGGAAAGCGATGGATTTTCGCTTAGAAGGTGTACCATTAGCAGAGGTAAGGAAAGCGGCGTTATCATTAAAAGCGGGCGGAGTAGGGTATTACCCAGGTAGCAACTTTGTTCATATTGATACAGGTCGAGTCCGTTTCTGGTAACAGCAGTAGCAGAATAATAATTAGTTATAAAAAAATGGCGACCGCATTGGTCGCCATTTTTGTATTTCTGTCTTCTAGATTACTTATCTCAATTGAGATAGAGCCAATTAGAAGTTAGCTGAGCGTGGAGTACGTGGGAACGGGATAACGTCACGAACGTTGCCCATACCAGTTACGTAAGACACTAGACGCTCAAAGCCAAGACCGAAGCCTGCGTGAGGCACAGTACCGTAACGACGTAAATCGCGGTACCAAGTCATGTGTTCAGGGTCGATACCCATTTCAATCATACGAGCATCAAGAACGTCTAAACGCTCTTCACGTTGAGAACCACCGATGATCTCACCAATACCTGGTGCAAGAACGTCCATCGCAGCAACTGTTTTACCATCGTCATTTTGACGCATGTAGAATGCTTTGATGTCTTTCGGGTAGTTTTTAACGATAACAGGTGCTTTGAAGTGTTCTTCAGCAAGGTAACGCTCATGCTCAGAAGACATATCGATGCCCCACTCAACGTCGAATTCAAATTTCTTACCAGAGTCGATAAGGATTTGGATTGCGTCAGTGTAATCAACTTGTGCAAAATCAGAGCTAACAAATTGCTCTAGACGAGTGATTGCTTCTTTATCAATGCGAGAAGCAAAGAATTCTAGATCATCACGACGTTCAGCAAGAACCGCTTCGAATACATACTTAAGCATGTCTTCAGCCAGTTTCGCAACATCATCTAGATCAGCAAAAGCAACTTCAGGTTCAACCATCCAGAATTCAGCTAGGTGGCGACTTGTGTGTGAGTTTTCAGCACGGAAAGTCGGGCCAAATGTGTAAACTTTGCTTAATGCACACGCGTAAGTTTCTGCATTTAATTGACCAGATACTGTAAGGAATGTTTCTTTACCAAAGAAATCTTTGTCGTAATCAACATTGCCTTTGTCATCTAAAGGTAGATTGTTGTGATCAAGTGTTGATACACGGAACATCTCACCAGCACCTTCAGCATCAGATGATGTGATTAGTGGTGCAGACATCCATAAGTAACCTTGCTCGTGGTAGAAACGGTGAATCGCTTGAGACAGACAGTTACGAACACGTGCAACCGCGCCAATCACGTTAGTACGTGGGCGAAGGTGAGCAACTTCTCGTAAATACTCAATTGAGTGACGAGTTTTCGCCATTGGGTAAGTATCTGGGTCTTCAACTAAACCAACTACTTTTACTGCCGTTGCAGCAAGTTCGAAATCTTGGCCTTTAGCAGGAGAAGCAACGATAGTACCTGTTACTTCAACAGAACAACCTGTTGTTAGTTTTAGGACTTCTTCATTGTAATTATTTAAGTCATTAGGAACTACGGCCTGAATCGGATCGAAACAAGAACCGTCATAAATAGCTAGGAATGAAATTCCCGCTTTAGAGTCGCGACGTGAACGGATCCAACCGCGAACAGTTACTTCACTGTCAACCGCTAGTTTGCCGCTTAATACGTCTGTTACAGGCGCGTAAGTCATGTTAATTACATTCTCCATTGTTGTGCTACATGCACGAATATTTTCATTTCAAGAGAGACATATTACCTTTCTTGTCGCTCGCATCAAGTGTTGTTGCTCTATAAAGGTAAAAATTCAGGAGATGAATCAATTTTCACGTGTCAAAAGGCGAAAAAACCACCAATAATGGCTGCATATTGGGAACTTACTTGTCGAAGAATAGGGAAGTAGAGTACTATTCCTGCTTCATAATATAGGTAATAGAGATTTTAACTAATGACAACTGAACTATATAAAGACTTCATGTTTGAAGCAGCACACCATTTACCACATGTACCAGAAGGTCATAAATGTGGTCGTCTTCATGGTCACTCTTTTTTAGTTCGTCTATATGTTGAAGGTGAAGTTGATCAACATACTGGTTGGGTTATTGATTTCTCTGAAATTAAAGCGGCATTTAAACCAACGTATGATCGTCTTGATCACTACTACTTAAACGATATTGAAGGGTTAGAAAACCCAACAAGTGAAGTATTAGCTAAATGGATTTGGAACGAAGTAAAACCGAGCCTTCCATTACTAAGCAAAATAGAAATTAAAGAAACATGTACTGCAGGTTGTACTTACCGCGGTGAATAATTAACGTATATTCGTTAAATGATGAAAGGCGTCTATATACTTAGACGCCTTTTTTGTTTCTTATTTTAATCAAATCTTTTACGTAATTATCTCGCCACTGGCTTATTTCAGGTTGGTATAAATACAAATCTATACAAATCCATACATTTTATTTTATAAAAATATATTATTATAGTTGGATTGAACATAATAAACCTCTGCTTGTCCTATGTTTATTAATATTATCATTCAGTTTTTATATGGAATTCATTATGAAAAAGCGTTGGCTCTTTATGGCTTTATTATCTACATCTATTGCCGGAGCAGGGTATTATTTTTCAACACAAGCAGCAGTACAAAATGAGGCATTACCGTTTGTGGTTGCTTCTCTTGGCTCTGTTGAGAAGAAAGCAGTAGCTGTAGGTCATGTTGTTCCTGCTCATTCCATTTCAATCAAATCGCAAATAGATGGAATTGTTGGAGAAATATATCATCAAGTTGGTGAAGTCGTTACCGCTAATACACCATTAATTAAAGTTCGACCAAACCCAACGCCAGCTGCATTAATGCTAGCAAATACGGATTTAATGCAAAGTGAAGCAACACTAGAATCAGCGCAGAAAAAGCTAGAGAACCTTAACCAATTAATTGAGCAAAATATTATTCCTAAAAATTATGGAGAATATATTCAAGCTAAATCTGATGTGAAATCTAGCAAGGCAGATGTACAGCAAAAAAGACAAAATCTTGATCTTATCCGTAGTGGAGAGTCTTCTGTTGGTAATTCTAAATTGAACTCAACAATTGTCGCGCCAATTAACGGTACTATACTAAATTTGAAAGTTGAAATTGGTGAGCCCATTATATCTACAGTATCGAATCAAGAAGCGACGGAGATGATGTCGATTGCAGATATGAGCGATATTATTTTTAAAGGCAGTGTTAGTGAGCATGATGCAGCTCAATTAACTGTTGGAACTCCAGTAACCGTTATTTTAGCTCCATATCCAGATATTGTGATGTCAGGAGAATTAAGTAAAGTTGCAGTGCAGTCAGAGACATTAAACTTAACAACCACCAACAGCTCACAAAGCTTTGATAATGGTTTTCAAGTTGAAGTTGGTCAGATCCAATTTCCAAAGAACATCACTATTCGTTCAGGTTTTTCAGCAACGGCTCAAATTATTCTTCAACAATCAATCAATGTAATCACTATCCCAGAGCGTTCATTACAATTTAATGGAGATGAGCCAGAGGTTTGGGTTATTGATGAGAGTGAAAATGGTTATTCACCTAAAGCGGTGACACTCGGTTTATCTGATGGAGTCATGGTAGAAGTACTTTCTGGATTAGCTGAGGGTGAAGAGATTGTTGATATGAGTATGATGATGGGTGAACCAAATGCGTGATAAATCCTCAGCAAAAAATGCTCTTCGCCTTCTTTCTTTTAGTCTTATGGTTAATAGCGTAAGTACGATGAGTTATGCGTTAACTATTGAAGATGCATGGCAAGCGACAAAGCAATATGACCCAACGTATTTACAGTCACAATTAGATGAAAAAATAAGTGAAACTGAAATACGCTTAAGTAGAAGCGCTCTACTTCCGAGTGCAGAGATTACTGCAGGTTCTACTTGGAATGAAGGTAGTGATAATACCAATAATTACGGAATTAGGCTAAATCAAACCATTTGGGATAGCAGCAAATGGTCAGTACTTGATCAATCTCAAGCCTCATTATTAGCTTCTCAATTGAAAGTAAAACAGAGTCATAATGAGTTAGCTGAACGATTAATTAATGCATACCTTGACCTTGCTCAATCTCAAGGAGATCTCCGTTTAGCACAGCAAAAGTTTGATGAAGGCACAAAAATGTTACGTATCATTGAGCTACGTTACAAAGCTGGGAAAATTCAATCTGTTGAGTTGGAGGATATGCGATCTAACCATCTTGATGAAGAAGCAGAGATATTAGCGAGTCGCTCACGAGTTGAAGATAAAAAAGCTAGTTTGATTGGGTTAATCAATATGGAACCTACTCAAGTTGATGAAATTAAGACTACTAACTTATCACCGCCGAAATTGATAGTGAACAGTAAACAAGAGTGGCTGAAATTAGCAAGTAATCATAGCCCTGAATTATTAGCGGCAAAACAGAGTATTCGAATTGCAGAGTTGGAGACAGAGCAGGCTAAAACAGGTTATTACCCTACGATTACAGGGTCTGTGGGATATAGCGACAGTACTCACTCAGATGATGAACTGAATGCCAATTTAAACTTGAGTTTACCTCTTGATTTAAATGGTTCAACAGCAGCCAGTGTTGATCGTGCTAAGTTAAAAGTTCATCGTGCTAGACAAGATGTTCGAGCGGTAGAGATCGGAATAAAAAGTACCATTTCTAACCGATATACTCAGCTATCGTTGAATTGGCAACGTGTTGAAATGGCAGAGAAACAAGTTGCGTCGAGAGAACGAGTGTTAAAAAGTAAACAAGCGATTTATAAGGCAGGTATGGCTGAAGCATCTGATGTTATTGATGCACATAATCGTTTGTTTAGCAGTAAAAATACTTTGCAATCATTGCTTTATCAATATTGGCAATATCGTATTTCTTTACTTAAGTCTGTTGGTAAATTAGATAATGAAACCATAACCTTGATTTCACAGGCATTGCAATCATGATAGCTTTATTATCTCAAACGATACAGACCTTATTGGCTCATCGTTTGAGAAGCTTTCTGGCTATCCTCGCAATTGTATGGGGCATTATTTCAGTTTTGGTTTTAGTTGCTCTTGGTGAGGGGTTCTATCAGACAAATACAAAATCTTTTGCCCTATTAATGAGTGATACTCAGATAGTGTTTCCTGGACAAACTACCAAGGAGTGGAAAGGAAGGCCCGTGAGAAGATTGATCTTGCCTTCTGAAGTAGAAGCTCGCCAAATGCTTCATCACCCCGCGATTGAGAATATATCAGTGATATATGGTAAATGGGATGCTAGCGTTACGGATAATCAAGGTCGCTCTTTACCCGGTAATGTTACTGGTATCGATGATCAATTTATTGAATTGCGAAATGTGAAACTAAACAAGGGTTCACGACAAATTAACCGTAGTGATTTGGTTAATCATAACCGTGTTGCCTTGGTTGGTTGGCAGTTAGCAGAGATAGGTTCTTTACATATAGGAAGCTCTTTAAATATTAATGGTATCCCTTTTAACGTTATTGGTATTACAAAGAAAAATGAAGGTGGGATTTCATTAAATGATGATGCTAGTCAAGCAATGATCCCAAGTACAACCTTTAGTGATTTATGGAAAAGTAAACCGAATATGTTGCTTATTTCTCCTGTTGAAGGTGTTTCTGGTTTGCTATTAAGAAAGAGTATATTGTCATTTTTTGCTAATCAGCAACATTTTGATCCTAATGATAAAGATGCGATGTATATGCCTGACTTTGGACAAGAAGCTGAATTTTTTAAAAAACTATTAAGGGGTATTCAACTGTTCTTAGGAGCAAGTGGTGCCATGACTCTAGCTGTTGGCTCACTAGGTGTTGCAAATATAATGTTTTTATCAGTAACTGAACGAACTAGAGAAATTGGAGTTCGACTTGCGATAGGTGCAACACCTAATAATATTTTAGGCCAATTTTTAATAGAAGGAGGGATCCTCGTTGTGTGCGGAACCGTCATTGGAGTTATGTTCTCCTATGGCATAGTCATGCTATTAAATATGATTGGTATGCCTGAATGGCTTGGCGAACCAATGATCACACTCGATGCCATTAAAATATCATTAGGAGTAACGGCAGTATTTGCATTGTTAGCCGCGTACTTTCCTGCACGTCGAGCATCGAACTTACTTCCTGTAATTGCCTTAAGTGCGAGGGCTTGATAATGCTGTTGCCAATGAGACAAATATTTCAAGAAATGGCTGCTGAGAAAGTACGTTTGAGTTTAACTATCTTAGCAGTTGCATGGGCGACATTATGTATAGCCACCATGCTTGCTGCCGGTGAAGGCTTACGTCAGGGGTTGATCCGAAGCTCAGAGAATGGGAATGGGAAGTTAATCTACCTTACCGGAGGTTATGCCACTATAAATTCAGGCAATTTCTACACAGGTAAAGAATTGCAGATTAAATCGGAAGACTTAGATGTAATAAAAGCCTTACCAAGTGTAAAGCATGCTCAAGCAAGTGCTATTTGGGATGAACGTGCAAGTTATAAAGATCATCGGACTTGGCAAAACCCACTTGCCGTATTCCCTGGCTATCAAGCATTAACTGGCTTAGAAATAGTACCAGGAGGGCGATGGTTTAATCCTTTAGATATCAAAGAACAGCGTAAAGTGATTATATTAGGTGAAAGCGCCGCTATTTCTTTATTCAATGAGTCGGATGACTTTGATTGGATTAATACTCCGAAATTAGAGGTTGATCCGGTTGGTAAAAAACGTAAAAGTAGGCAGTGAAGAGTTTACCGTCATTGGTTTAATTAAGCGCAGTAGTGCAAATATAGAGCAAGGTATACCACTTAATGAGTCTCTTTTTGTACCGTTTACTACTTGGAAGCGTTTTCATCAAAACAGTGCCATTTCTGCCATTAATATAGAGCCAATAGCGAGTGCAGATCGCATACAAGTTGCGAAAACAGTTAAACAAGTGATTGCTAGAAAGTATGGTGCAAGCATTGAAGATGATCAATTGGTTCAAGTTCAAGATATGTTATTAAGACAAAAAACCATGCGACAATTTTTAATTGGTTTACAAAGTTTTTTAGGCATTATTGGTTTAGTTACCTTGGGGGTCGCAGGGATTGGGATTGCAAATGTAATGTACGCCACAGTTAAACGAGCGACTAAAGATATTGGTGTCAGAATGGCAATTGGGGCAACTCCAACAACCATACGTCTACACTATTTAACACAATCATTGTTTACTATGAGCCTTGGAGGTATGTTGGGTTTAAGCTTAACTTATCTGTTGATTGTATTAATGCAAACGCTCCCTTTGACTGGAAATGGTTTGTATGATCAACTAGGCCAGCCAAAACCAGAACTCTCTTTACCTATTGTTGGTTTAGTTATATTTGCTTTAGGATTTGTCGGTATCTTAGCCGCTTGGTTCCCCGCAAATAGAGCCGCAGGAATAACCCCATTAGAGGCATTACAAAGTGAATAGTAATAACAATACAGCTATATCTGGATCTGAAGACTTAGTAATGTTGCGTGATATTAGCAAGCATTATAAGAGCGGAGAAGAAGAAGTTCGAGCTTTGGATTGCGTATCTCTCTCAATTAAAAAAGGGGAATTTCTTTCGATTTTAGGGCCATCAGGATCTGGAAAATCAACCTTGATGAATATGCTAGGTTGTTTAGATACCCCGACAATGGGTGAATATTATCTGGATAGTAAAGATGTATCAGCCTTGAGTAGTCACCAGCTAGCAGGAATACGAAATAAGAGCATTGGTTTTGTATTTCAAAGCTTTAATTTATTAGAGTATGCGAGTGCACTTGAGAATGTAGCATTACCTTTGGTTTATCGTGGAGTTAAATCCGCAGAAAGGAAAAAGAAAGCGGCAGCTCTACTAGAGCGAGTTGGGCTAGGTGATAGGATGAATCATAAACCGAATCAGCTATCTGGTGGGCAAAAACAGCGTGTTGCGATTGCGAGAGCTTTAGTTAATGATCCTCAAATTATATTGGCTGATGAACCAACAGGGGCTTTGGATTCAAAGTCAGGGGCAGACATAGAAGCGCTCTTTAATGAACTGCATCAGGAAGGACGAACCTTAATTATTGTAACTCACGATAATGCCCTAGCTCAGAGAACAAAGCGCATTATCAACATTAAAGATGGAAAAATAATTGCAGATGAGCGTTTAGCTTAGTTTCACTGGTATATTCATATTGAATATCAGGCGTTTGATATTATCCAAATAGGTAAGATATCAAACGTCTTTTTTATGCTTGTCGTATATGTGCAGTAATCGAAACTAGCGCATGATCCGTACTGAATTGATCAATATCAAATCTTGGATTCACAATGTGCTGATCTGTTACTGTGTAATCAATAACTTCTAAAATATTGCCCGAAAATGAACTATCAAACTCGTTAGATAGCAGTATGTAATCCAATACCGAGCCTTTTGCTCCGTAATAATGGGTACTTACTCGCTCTTCCAATAAATCTGCGCCTTTTAATCCACAGTAAATATCCCAACTGTCTTTAAGCTGAAATCGAGTTAAATAATCAGTACTAAATTTATCAAATCGTAACTCATGAGACAGTAGCCCTTTAAATTCATCATGAAACAAAGGTTTATTAAAATCACCCATCATAATAACGGGTTGGTTTGATTCTTTACGTTGTTGAATTATATGATTATGTAAGATATTAGCTTCTAATCCACGTTGAACAGTCGAAAGCCAAGAGCCTAACTGTTCATCATGCAGTTGATGAAGAGGTGAGCTATTGACTTCATCCGTTACATCACTTTCTTCTGGCTCTTTAGGGCGCTGAGACTTGAAGTGCACGACATAACAGTCAGTAATCCCAAGATGAGGCAGTTCAATAGAGGCATGGACAGGCACACGATTAAATTCAAACTCAATTCCGAATCGTTTTAATTGCTCTGGTTCTGCAATCACTGGTTGAGCATTTAGAATTGGGTAACGTGAAGCAAAGGCAACCACTGGGGAATTAAAGACATAACCATCTTCAGATTTTGGCTCATCGACAGTGGCAAAATATGAATAACCAAGTTCGTTAACTAAAGCCTTTAAAGCGCTTGGACTAAAGACTTCTTGAAATCCAATCACATCAGAGTTTAATGCCGTGATCTTATCCTTAAACCAGCCCTGTTTCTTCAGCCATTCATCTTGAGTTAGTATATTTTCAAAATCGTAATACGCATTAGGCGGCTCAACAAAGTTGAACATATTGATGGTGGTAAACGTTAGGCTTTCAGGAGATGGCAAATTAGATACTCATGTTGTTATTATTGATGGAATTGACGTTTATTAAACAAAGTATAACAGCATGAAGTAAGGTCAACACGTGCTAATAGTTTTAAGTTTAAAAGCTTATAAAAGTACATAGTTTCTCTCCCAGATGGTATAAAAGAGGTATCGTCTTCTCTATCCATCAAACAAGTTGATATTTATGCGTATTTTACATACTTCTGATTGGCACCTAGGTCAAAACTTCTTCACAAAAAGCCGCCGTAATGAGCATCAAAAATTCATTGCCTGGTTGCTTGAGCAAGTTCAAGAAAATGCCATTAATGCGGTGATCATTGCCGGAGATGTGTTTGATACGGGCGCGCCACCGAGTTATGCGCGTGAAATGTATAACCAATTTGTGGTGGAGATGAACAAAGTAAATTGCGAATTGATCGTGCTTGGTGGAAATCATGATTCTGTATCGACACTCAATGAATCAAAACAACTATTAGCACATTTAAATGCACGAGTAATTGCTAATACTAATGATGATTTATCGACTCAATTATTAACACTTCCAAACAGTGACGGTTCTGTCGGCGCTATTTTATGTGCGGTTCCGTTTATACGACCACGTGACGTTGTCACTAGCGTGGCGGGTTCAACCGGTGTAGAGAAGCAACAAGCACTCGGTGAAGCGATTAAACAACATTATCATCAACTGTATCAAAAAGCGCTAGAACTAAGATCTGAGTTAGATCTTGATGTACCTATTATCGCTACTGGTCACCTAACGGCACTAGGTGTTAAACAATCAGATTCAGTTCGTGATATCTACATTGGCACATTGGATGGCTTTGCTGCCGATGGTTTTCCACCCGCTGATTACATTGCCCTTGGTCATATTCACCGTCCTCAACTGGTTGCAAAATCTGATCACATCCGTTATTCAGGCTCGCCAATTCCATTGAGCTTTGATGAGCTTAAATCTCAAAAACAAGTCGTGATGGTGGAGTTTAACAAAGCAAACGTAACTCAAATTACCCCGATTAATGTGCCTATGTTTCAGCAAATGAAAGCATTAAAAGGCGATTTAAAGACAATAGAGCAAGAGTTAGCACAATTTAAAGAGTGCGAAGAAACCACATGGTTATGTATCGAAGTAGAAGTACAAGATTACCTGTCTGATCTACAACAACGAATTCAATCTTTAACTCAAGATCTTAACGTTGAAGTGCTGCAATTGCGTCGAGCTAGAAATCGCAGTGAACAAACGTTAGCGCAAGAAAAAACAGAAACTCTAGCGGAGTTAACGCCTTTTGATGTATTTACCAAGCGGATAGAGCAAGAGACGTTTGAGACAGAAAAAGAGCAGCAACGCGCAGAAAGAATGACAATGAAATTTAAACAGATTTTGTCAGAAGTAGAACATAAAGATACCGATTTACAAGAAGGTGATGCATGAGAATTTTAAGCCTAAGTTTTTCAAATTTGAACTCATTAAAAGGTGAGTGGAAAATTGATTTCTCAGCGTCTCCTTTTGCTGAAAATGGATTGTTTGCGATTACCGGCCCAACAGGTGCAGGTAAAACGACAATCTTAGATGCGATCTGTTTAGCGCTTTATCATAAAACCCCTCGTCTCGGTGGTATCTCAACATCAAGCAATGAGATCATGACGCGTGGTACAGCGGAGTGTTCGGCTGAAGTCGAGTTTGAAGTGAAAGGCAAAGCGTATCGTGCGTTTTGGAGCCAACGTCGTTCTCGTGGCAAAGTGGATGGTAATTTACAATCAGCCACAGTTGAGCTTGCAGAAGTCGATTCTGAAAAAGTATTAGCAACACAAGTCAAAAAGAAAGATGAGCTAATCAACTCGATTACTGGTCTTGATTTCTCTCGCTTTACAAAATCTATGATGCTTTCTCAAGGTCAGTTTGCGGCGTTTTTAAATGCAGATGCTAATGATCGTGCCGGTTTATTAGAAGAACTCACTGGCACAGAGATCTACGGTCAGATCTCCGAAAAAGTGCATGAGCATTACACTGCGTCAAAGCAGAAGTTAGCAGAGCTTAAAGCCAAGGCTGAAGGTGTTGAGCTGCTTTCTGAAGAAGACAAGCAAGCATTAATCGATGAACAATCTGAATTACAAACCAATCAAAAACAACAGCAAGCTCAAGTTGCAGAGTGGCAAGCTCATCTAGAGTGGTGGATTGCAGATGCGAAAAATCAACAACAATGGCAGCAAGCGGCTGAAAAGAACCAATTCGCGTTAGATAAGCAAAAAGAAGCGAGTACTCAGCTACATCGTTTAGCGCAAAGTGAGCCAGCAGAAAAACTGCGCGTACCGTATCAATTATGGCAAGAAGCACAAACTCGCTTTGATGGTGTCGTAAAAGAGCTAACACTGACTGAGCAATTACATCAGAAGGCATCAGCTGAGAAAGTTGCTATTGAGTTAACTGTTACGCAATTAAAACAAGTATTTGATAGCATTAAGGTTGAGAGTAAATCGTTAGAAATATTGATTAATGATTCAGTGCAACCATTAGATACTGCAATTGCACAGTTAACTCAACAATCGCAAGAAAAGCAGCAACAACTCACGCAAGTGAATACTCGTCTTCAAGATGGTAGTAATAAACAACAACTACTAGAGGTATCATTAACAGAATTAACGTCTAAATTAGCAGTACTGAATAGCTATGTAGAAACGCATCAATCAGATTTGAATTTAGATCGTTATTTAGGTCAATGGAAGACTAAAGTTAGTTATATTTTACAGCAAGATAAAGATATTGCATCTTTAGCTAATAAAGTTGAGAAAGCCAATAAAATAATCGCGACTTTACTTGAGAACGTAAGTTTAAAAGATGCGGAATTAACGCAAATTCAAAGCACATTAAATAATGAAACAGAAGCAACGGAAAACGCTGAACTTGTATTTAAACAGCAACAAGAAAAAGGCACTGAAACGGAATTAACAGAGCAAATCAATGCACTTAATACTCGTCATCATTATCGTGTAGAGCTGAATCATACTAATAATGAGTTTTTACGTGCTGAAAAAGAGCAAAAGACGTTAAGCGAAGACCAAAAAACGCAGAGTGACACGATTATAAAATTAGAATCGCAGCGTGCTGAACTTGTTATTGCCTGTAAGCTGCAAGATCAGCAAATCTTAGATTTAACGACGCTAATTGAGCAAGAAGGTGATCTCGTTAAGTATCGTGCTCTATTAGAAAAAGATCATGATTGTCCATTGTGTGGCTCAACGCATCATCCGTTACTAGAAAAAGCGCAAGCATTAGATATTAATGTAACGATACAGCGTAAAAAAGAGGCAGAACAAAAGCGAGTTGAGATTGTAGAGCAAGGTCAATCGGTACGTGAGCAGCTAGATTCATTAAAAGTAAAACAAGAGCACACCCAAACTCAATTAATTCAATGGCAACAAACGGCAAAAATGACCAAGCAACAATGGTCAGCATTAATGGAAGTCACGCAACTCACTTTGGCTTTGGGAGATACCAATGGTATTACTCAATTTATTACTGAATGTGAAGCGTCGTTACTTACTTTAAGTGAGCAGATAAAACAATTACGCCAAGCAGATGAAAAGCGCCGAGTTCAACAAACTCAATTACAACAAGTTCAGCATCGTCTCGATACGTTAAATAAAGATCTTAATTATGATCGTCAATCATACCAAGCAGCAACTCAGCAACTGCAAGATGACAATCAAAAATTAATGCAGTTACAACAACATCAAACAGAATTGAATCAACAGTTAACCACAGAGATTGAGCAAGCAGGGTTTATTACTCCTGAGTTTACTCAAATTCAATCTTGGTTTGTGCAAAAAGAGCAAGATTTACAACAAATTCAGCAACAAGTTGAAAATCGTCAAGCATTGCTTCAACAGCAGCAAAAAATGCAAAGTGATCAAGGTCATCTAGCTGAACAGTTGAAAGAGCTAAACTCTCAACAGCAGGTTTCTCAAACTGAAGTGCAAAGATTGGCTAGTGAGTTGGAACAACATCAGCAAAAACGTATTGAGTTGTTTGGAACACAAGATATCAAAACCGCACGTTTTGTAATGACAGATAAGTTGAATACCTCAGAACAAACTTATGATGTTGAACAGCAGAAATTGCACGTATTGGTGCAAGATCTTGCGGCTTTAGATGGCAAACTAAATAACCTTAAAGAGAATCATGTAAGCAGTAAAAAGCTATCAGCAGAGCGTTCTGATGTATGGAGAGAAGCACTATCGCACAGTCCGTTTGAAACACTTGAGTTATTCCAAGGTGCGTTGATTTCAGAAGAAGATCGCCAACATCTACTAAGCTTAAAAACTGAAATACAACAAGCGATTGAGCGAACTATTGCTCTACTAGAGAGTGCACAGCAAACCAAAGAACAACATTACCAAGAGCCCAAAGCCGTTGAGTGGCAATTAATACCAAGAGAAACAGTTGAGGCTGAGTTAGCTCAAGTGAAATCTCAATCCGAAACATTAGTGAAGCGAGAGGGTGAAATAGCTCAAGCATTACGTTCAGACAGCGAGCGTAAAACTAATCAAAAAGCCTTGTTTGAAGCGATTGAAGCGTATCAATCTGAGTATGATGATATTCAATATCTACACTCATTAATTGGTTCGCAGAAAGGCGACAAGTTCCGTAAGTTTGCCCAAGGATTAACGTTAGAGAACTTGGTTTATTTAGCTAATAAGCAACTAACTCGTTTGCATGGTCGCTATGAACTTAAACGCAAAGCCAGTGATGGTCTAGAATTACAAGTAGTAGATACGTGGCAGGGTGATGTAGTTCGTGATACTAAAACCTTGTCTGGCGGTGAGAGTTTTCTTGTTAGTTTGGCTCTGGCTTTGGCGCTTTCTGATTTAGTCAGTCACAAAACAAGTATTGATTCACTGTTCTTAGATGAAGGATTTGGTACGCTAGACAGTGAAACATTAGACATGGCGCTTGATGCGTTAGATAACTTAAATGCATCAGGAAAAATGATCGGTGTGATAAGCCACATTGAAGCGATGAAAGAACGTATTCCAGTACAAATAAAAGTCACCAAACGCAGTGGATTAGGCGTGAGTGAACTAGAAAAACAATATAAAAAGTCAGTTAAATTTATATAGCTCATAGTTAGCAGCAAAAGGAAATTAAGATGAGTAAGAATAAACGCGAAGTAACACTACGTTTTCTTGCAGAACCAGGTGATGTAAACTTTGGTGGTAAGGTTCATGGTGGTGCGGTAATGAAATGGGTCGATTTAGCTGCCTATGCCTGCTCAGCTGGGTGGAGTGGTAAATACTGTATAACAGCTTATGCTGGTGGTATTCGTTTTGTTCAGCCAATTCATGTCGGTAATCTGGTCGAAGTAACAGGAAAGGTTATCTATACTGGTAAATCCTCAATGCACATTGCGATTGATGTTCAAGCCAGTGATCCTAAAGAGCTTGAAAATCGATTAACAACCCATTGTATCGTTATTATGGTCGCTGTGGATGAGAGCGGCAAGCCGACAGAGGTGCCAGAGTGGATCCCTCAAACGGATGAAGATATTCATTTACGTGAATCAGCAATTAAACTGATGAACATGCGTAAAGAGATAGGTGAAGAGATGGAAGCCCACGTTAAGTATTTGAAATAAAATAGTAGCCTTTAAATTCGAATAATAAATACACTCTCTTTAACCTGGTGAGATGTTATGGCCTCAAATCTTAATGATAGATTTGGGGCGTTTTTTTAGATAGTTATTGGAATGTTTAAAAAGTAAGAAATGGATAAATAACCTAGTTGAGAAAGAAGCATAGGAAAAACTTGTACTTTAAGGGGTTGCATTGACAACCTCATTATATAGAATGGATCGAACTATCTATTGGTAGTTCGTTCAGTAAAGGACTTATTGACGTTTTTATAAAATGGAATGTGACTAATTAGGATGTACACATGATTTTTCAATTAACATCAGGCCCATTATTAGAGCCTACAGAAGGTTCACCACACGCTACTTGCTCTACATCGACAGCAATTACTTTTCCACGCTTCCTTTCGTTTCAGTTTCTCGCGTCTCGTTTCCTCTCGTACTTTCGATTTCTCCGTTTTTATTCGTAATTAATCAGCTCTAACTTCAACCGTTTGCCCTTATTTGTGGTGTATTTTTGCGCGCGTTGAATTTGAAAAGCTAAAACTAAAAATAAACTAGAACGAAAGTTCAAACTCGAATAAAAACGAAGGAACAATTATGAATTTAAAATTAATCGGCAGCTCTCTTATTATTTCAGGTACTGCACTGGGTGCAGGCATGCTTGCAATTCCTATGGTTTTGGCTCAATTTGGCCTACTGTGGGGAACGGCGTTAATGTTGTTTATTTTTATCGGAACAACTTATGCTGCTTTATTGCTGTTAGAGGCAAGTATTAATGTGGGTGGTGGTTTAGGTATGAACACCATCGCTCGTAAAAGTTTAGGTAAAGGGGGGCAGTTAGTTACTAATGGCTTGCTGTATGCTTTACTTATTTGTCTTCTGATGGCCTACATTTTAGGCGCAGGAGACCTGCTTAATAAATTACTCCGAAATATCGGATTCGATCTAAGTTTAGTGCAAAGCCAAGTTGCATTTACCTTAATTGCAGGGGTGATTGTTGCTTCTGGAACCGCAGTAATTGATAAGATTAACCGTGCTTTATTTGCCATCATGTTATTTATGTTATTGCTGACCCTTGTATTTTTGGTTCCAGGTATCTCATTGGATAATATGACTCAGGTATCTAATTCAAATCCATCAGAACTAATACAGACCAGTGCTATTATCTTTACCAGCTTTGGCTTTATGGTTGTTATTCCTTCATTAGTTTCTTACAACCATGAAGCAACGCCTAAGCAATTGAGAAATATGGTTATTATAGGATCTTCTATCCCTCTAGTTTGTTATTTAATTTGGTTATATGCGGTGGTAGGTAATTTAACCCCAGAGCAAATTACGCATTTCTCGAATGTGTCCGAGCTAATTTCAGTATTTAGTGCTGAGCATTCGTTTATCAATCTTGTGTTATCGAGCTTTACAGGACTTGCATTACTGACTTCTTTCTTAGGAGTGGCAATGGCGCTGTTTACACAAAATGAAGATACGTTTAAGCAAAACAAAGTTGTTACCTATGTGATCAGTTTTATTTTACCACTTGCAGGCGCTATTTTTGCTGCGGACCAATTTTTATCAGTATTAAGCTACGCTGGAATTATTCTAGTTTTCTTAGCGGTATTCATTCCACTCGCTATGGTAATTAAGCTTAGACAAACAGATGGCCAAGCAAAAAGCTATTTAGCTGAAGGAGGAGTGGCAATGCTGATCTTCTCGTTCATCTTCGGTAATTTCTTACTGATCTCACAAGTTATCTAGCTATACCAATGTCACTAATTAGATGATCTATTTATTACGCAGGAAAATCACTTAAGAGTAAGGCGAAAATTCTTATAAGTAGTTATTCTACAATAATAATTTTTAACGCAACTATTGAGTAATTTAACCAGTAATAATGTTCAGATAATTAATGGAATTGGTATTATATAGTGCTCTACTTTTTATGAGTAGAGTACCTCTTTTCTGCTCTTTATGAGCCTCCAATCTATAAAATTAAGAATAAGTAATGAATTTTAAATTATTTGGCAGTGCATTGATCTTATCAGGTACGGCACTTGGCGCTGGAATGCTAGCTATTCCAATGGTATTGGCGCAATTTGGTCTTTTTTACAGCACGTTACTGATGCTTGTTATTTGTGCAGGGACAACATACTCAGCATTATTGTTAACCGAAGCATGCTCTAAAACAGAATTAGCTTTTGGTATAAATACGGTTGCAAATAGAACGCTAGGTAAAGGTGGTCAAATTATCACGAATACCTTATTTTATTTGCTGCTTATTTGTATGTTGATTGCCTATATTTTAGGTGCTGCAGACTTAATTAAGCGTATATTCTCAATGCTTGCTATTGAGATGAGTATAGAAACGGCACAAATTGGCTTCACATTAGTAGCGAGTGTATTTGTCGTTTGTGGTACTCAAATTATCGATAAACTAAATCGTGTTTTGTTTTTGTTTATGATTTCAATGCTTGCGATTACCTTGGTGATATTAGTTCCTGGCATTTCATCAGATAATTTAATGCAGGTAACTAACACTGATACTGGAAGGTTATTCAACACAAGTACTATCTTGTTTACTAGTTTTGCTTCAATGCCGGTGATCCCATCACTTGTTGCTTACAATAAAGAAGCTACAAGTAAACAGCTAAGAAATATGATTATTTTGGGTTCTATCATTCCATTAATTTGTTATTTAGTTTGGCTTTATGCAGTTGTTGGGAATCTAAATGCTGATGAGTTGACTCACTTCTCTAATATTTCAGATCTAATTCAAACCTTTAGTGCAAAGAATGAAAATATTGAAATCATCCTTTCTATCTTTACTTCATTAGCACTATTGACGTCATTTCTTGGTGTGGCAATGGCGCTGTACAATCAAAATAAAGACATGATTTCACACAATAAAGTCGTGACGTATGTATGTACTTTTATTCTTCCACTATTAGGTGCAAGTCTTGCCGCTGACCAGTTTTTGTCAGTATTGGGTTATGCGGGGGTGATCTTAGTATTTCTAGCGATTTTTATTCCATTGGCGATGGTAGTAGCGCTAAGAAAGAAAGACAAAAATACGGCGGAATTATCGATTCATACTTATGAAGCTGAAGGTGGGAAAATTGCATTAGGGCTGACGTTAATCTTTGGTCTTCTGTTATTAATGAGTCAAATTTAATAAATATTGTGTATAAGTTAAAATGGCTGTCAATACGATAGCCATTTTATATACAGTTTGATTCTAATGTACTTTAACAATATTAAAGCGGCCCATTTTTTTCAAAATTGGTAAGAATTCTTTGTTTACTTCAAGCATAACTTTTTTGGCTTTACTGTAAGCACTTAATTTATCATTCCCATTTCCATGAGAGAATAAACGACTTTTAGGCTTATACTCGCCATCAACTAACTCTTTCCATCGAACGATATAATAATCAGTGGTACGAACTTCCCCTGAAAGTAAGGTGCGTTTTTTTGTGATGATATCTGGTTCTAGACTGTGTGGTAGACGTTCGAATAAGCTAGGGTAGTTGAGTACCATACTCCAACAAGTACCCCATAATTCTTTACCAACTTTATTGCGTTGCTTAATTGCCTCTTTCAAGGCCTTTTCTCTGCCTTCTTTTAAACAACCGACAGAGCGGTTATACATGCCATCATCTGGTGTATGAATATGGATTTTAACGCAATTAAATGAATGAGAAATAAAGCGATGATTACTTTCCATCCCTGTCCATTCTGCTCTTAACTTTTGTGCTCTTGGAGAAAGCGTATGTTTTTTCTTATTCATAATAGAAATATACTAATTATTTGCATAAAGGTATTATTACAGCAACTGAGTCATTTGTTAATAGCAAAGGTGTTTTATTCACCAATTTATTAACTAATTTGAGTATAGAAGAAGTTTGATAGGAGTGATAGAAAATAAAAAGGGCGCTACATATGCGCCCTTACTGTTTAATAAAGTTTATGTTTCTTAACAAACAACTTTAATTGCTAGACCACCTTGAGAGGTTTCACGGTATTTAGCGTTCATGTCTTTACCTGTTTCAAGCATAGTCTCAATTACTTTATCAAGAGAAACGCGAGGGGCAGACGAACGACGAAGTGCCATACGAGTTGCGTTAATTGCTTTAACAGCAGCAATACCATTGCGCTCGATACAAGGAACTTGTACTTGGCCTGCAACAGGATCACAAGTTAAACCAAGGTTATGCTCCATTCCAATTTCTGCAGCCATACAAACTTGCTCAGGACTTCCGCCCATTAATTCAGCAAGACCTGCCGCAGCCATAGAACAGGCAACACCGACTTCACCTTGACAGCCTACTTCAGCACCAGAGATTGAAGCGTTTTGCTTGTAAAGACCACCAATTGCGCCTGAAGCTGCAAAGTAACGGATGTAATCTTTCTCTGTAACTGTTTGAATGAATTTATCGTAGTAAGCTAAAACAGCAGGAATAATGCCACATGCGCCATTTGTTGGAGCAGTAACTACACGACCACCAGCTGCGTTTTCTTCATTTACAGCGAATGCGTACATGTTTACCCAATCAACAACTTCCATTGGATCTTTAGATGTCTTTTCAGAAGTGAGTAGTTGTTGGCGAAGTGCAGCTGCGCGGCGAGGTACACGTAGAGGCCCAGGAAGGATACCTTCAGTGTTCATGCCTTTTTCCATACAGTCACGCATGGTTTTCCAGATTTTAGCAAAGTAAGTACGAACGTCATCCTCTGCAAGAATAGCGTGTTCGTTTTTCATCACTAATGTACTAATAGATAAACCATTCTCTTTACATAAGTTAACTAGCTCTTCTGCTGTGTTAAATGCGTAAGGAACTTGGATTGATGATTCAACTTCTTTACCGAAGTGCTCTTCATCAACAATAAAACCACCACCGATAGAGTAGTATGTTTTAGAGTAAACCACCTCACCATCAATCCACGCATGGATCTGCATACCATTTTCGTGAAGTGAAAGATTAGATGTGTGGAAGTTCATTCCACCTTCTTTTGGAAATTCAACCGTATGGCAGTGCATGCCCACAGGTAAGCGCTCTGTTTCTTCAACACGAGCGATGAAGCCCGGAATAGAGTCAATATCTACGTGTTCTGGCGTGTTACCTGCCAGACCCATAATGATAGCGATATCAGTATGGTGACCTTTCCCTGTCAGTGATAATGAACCGTAAACATCAACAGTGATTTTAGTGATATCACGTAGTTTGCCCATGCCACGTAAATCGTCGATAAACTCTTTACCTGCTTTCATTGGACCAACGGTGTGAGAGCTAGAAGGACCAACTCCGATTTTGTAGATATCAAAAACACTAATCATGTTATTACCTCGAATAAGCCCCCAAAAAGAGGGGGCTTTATTATCATTATTATTAACTTCGTATAGCTAAACCTTACAAGGTTTTATAAAGTCTTTATTAAAGAGCGCCGTAGATTACAGAAGTAATCGCTGCAACACCACATAATGCTGTGAAGATTTGCACAGGTGCTGAAGTTTTGTACTTAGCCATAGCTGGTACTTTACGCATTGCGAATACAGGCATTATGAATAGGATTGCAGCAATCATTGGCGCACCCATTGTTTCAATCATGCCCAAGATGCTTGGGTTAACAATAGAAACGATCCAAGTAGTAACAACGATGAAGATAAGAGAGAACTTTTCAAGCTTAGCAATCGGAGCGTTAGAGCGAGACTTAGCAAGGCCAACAAGACCTTCGTGAGCACCAAGGAAGTGACCGAAGTAGCTTGAAGTAATAGCAGCAAAAGCAACGATAGGACCCATGATAGAAATCAGTGGAGATTCATGAACGTTAGCTAAGTAAGAAAGAACAGAGATGTTTTCAGCTTGTGCTTGTGCTAGTTGCTCTGGAGATAGAGAAAGAACTACAGAGAAAACAAAGAACATAACAAAGCTCATCAGCATCATAGCCGCACCGCCAGTGATCATGTCAGTTTTAGCAACTGCATCTTCACCGTATACGCGACGTTGTTCTTTAGAGAATTGGCTGATAACTGGGCTATGGTTGAAAGAGAAAACAATGATAGGGATTGCTAGCCAAACAATTGAAGGCATAGAGCTCCAATCAGGGCTAACTGAAACCATTGAAGTATTCCAACCTGGGATTAGGTAGATAGACAATGCCATTAGGATGAATACAAGTGGGTAAACCATTGCAGAAGTTGCTTTCAGCATAAGTTCTTTACCAAATACAACACCACATGTCATCAGAGTGATAAGAACACCTGAAAGTAACCAGCGTGGAATTGATTCCATACCTAGTTGGTTAACCATGAAAGAGTCTACCGTGTTTGTAATACCAACACCGTAAATAAGTACAATTGGGTAAATCGCGAAAAAGTAGGCAAAAGTGATAAGGTTCGCGCCAGTTTTACCAAAATGTTCTTCTACAGTATCAGTGATATCTGCATTAGGATTTTTAGCTGATAGTACAAAGCGAGCTAAACTTTTGTGTGCAAACCAAGTCATTGGTGCAGCGATTAATGCAAGGATAACTAGAGGCCAAAAACCGCCAGCGCCAGCTTTAATTGGAAGGAATAAAACACCAGCACCTACCGCAGTACCGAAAAGAGAAAGACACCAAGTGAAATCTTTATAAGTCCACTTTGCTTTTTTTGCACCTATTGATGCAGTATTTGTTGTTTGCATAATAATTATACTCTTAATTTTTAGAACAGGAATTTTGGGAACGGCGCTATTGTCGTTATTTTGACGAGAAAAACTTTGACCCAGATCGGATAATGAAAAAAGAGGAAGCGAGATCGAAAAATAATTGATAATGATCACAATAGATGTGACTTTGATATTAGTAAAACTTATCAATAATGCTAATTTTTTTAAGTTGAAATGTAATTCATGGAATGAATGATTTCGGCAGTCATCCCCCATATCAATTTTTTATCAAATGGAATTAAAATTAGATCATACGTGTGCTTTTTGTTAAATACGTGGTGTTTAAAGGTGTTATTAGGGTTAATTAGATGATTGATCGGTGCTTCAAATGTGCTACTAACCTCACCGTAATCGATTGCGGTGGTATAATTTTCATCTATGAGTGCCACGATAGGGGTTACTTTATAGCCCGAAACTGTTGATATATTGTTAAGTTTTGCTAATGGTTTGATCTGCGATGGAAGGATCCCTATTTCTTCATTTGTTTCACGAATAGCAGTATGAATTAGGGATAAATCAGAGGGCTCAACCTTACCTCCTGGGAAGCAAATTTGACTTGGATGATGACGTAAATGTGACGCTCTTTGAGTAAGAATTAAATGTAAACCCGACGGTCTTTGAACAATAGGAACAAGAACCGCCGCAGGTTTAAAATTGCTATTTTGGAAGCGAGGATGAGAGAGTAATTCTTTGCTATAAGAATTCGGCTGATGTAAGAGAAGTTGAGAGATCAAATGCGTATCCATAAGCCGGATCCTTAATTATAAAATAGGTAATATTTTGCTCAATTTATGCAGCGTCTCTTCATATTCTAGTTCAACTTCACTATCAGCAACAATTCCACCACCAGCAGATGCGTATAAAGTATCTTGATAAGCAATTAACGTTCGTATAGTTATGCTAGTGTCCATGGTTCCACATCGGCTGAGGTAACCAATGCTGCCACAATATAAATTACGACGGTGTGGCTCTAATTCTTCAATAATTTCCATTGCTCGAATTTTTGGTGCACCAGTGATAGAGCCACCAGGAAAGGAAGCTTTTAATAGGTCACTTGAAGAAAATTCAGTTTTTAATTCGCCAGTGATAGTACTAACAAGGTGATGTACCGCAGGAAAAGACTCAATATCGAATAATTTAGGCACTTTAACCGAGCCGGGTTTAGCGACTCGACCGATATCATTACGTAATAAATCAACAATCATCAGGTTTTCAGAGCGATCTTTGGGGCTGTTACGTAAAGTTTCAGCTTCTTTTATATCAAGTTCACCGTCTAATGAGCGAGGGCGTGTCCCTTTAATCGGCTTAGTTTCAATTTGTTTGTCTTTTACTTGTAAAAATCGTTCCGGTGAGACAGAAAGGATAGCTACTTCTGGTGTCCTAATAAATGCAGAGAAAGGAGCGCCATTATGACTTGCCAGTTTTTGGTAGGCAAGCCATTCAGAACCGTGATATTGAGCGTGAAAACGTTGAGCTAAATTAATTTGATAACAATCACCAGAGTGAAGATACTCTTGAACTACTGTAAATTTTGCAGCGTATTCTGATTGAGTCATATTTGATTGCCATTCAGTTTGTAAAGAAAAAGACTCTTTTTTTTCTTTTATAGCGACAAATTGCTGTAACCAATAAAGGCGATCAGCACCTTCAGGTTGAACCAAAGTAAGTGTAGCGGCTTTATGATCTGCGATTAGTGCCCAATCGTAAATACCAACAGCCATATCCGCGGTTGAAATATCCTGCTCAGCAATATTAGGAATAGATTCCACTCGGCGACCCAAGTCATAACTGAAGTAACCTAATGCTCCACCAATAAAAGGGAGATCTTTTATTGAATTGCAATGAGGAGTCAAGCGCTCTTGATAATGAGAAAGTAGCTGAAAAGGGCATGCCTCACTGGTGACAGGTTGTTTACCTATCACATTAATACGAGTCACATTATGATGAGTTTGTAATGTAGCTATAGGGTCTGCGACTAAAATATCATAACGATTATCAATGTGGTCCTGAGCGGATGAATGAAGCAGCATCGCCCAAGGTTGGTTTTCTATAGCAGAAAATAAATCAATCACGGAATTCGATTGATAATCAAGTAGGGAGAGATGTAACTTTGTGTCTAATTGATTGTTCATTTTGAGTTTTATAACCAGAATGTGATGAGCAACGATAGCCTTGAATGGAGAGCAAGAGTATCATACTGCGAGTTCTAATAGATAATAATAGATGGCGATTACTCACGTCATAATATAAAAAACACACTTCACACCGCTATGGAAGCATATATATAAGAGGGTCTAATGATGACTGTTGGTAAAGAAACTATCATCCGTAATGAAGATGTGATCAGCTCAGTTGCTGATGCACTGCAATATATTTCTTACTATCATCCACTTGATTTCGTTCAAGCACTAGAAAAAGCATATAACAGAGAACAAAGCCAAGCAGCTAAAGATGCTATTGCTCAAATTTTAATTAATTCACGTATGTCAGCAGAAGGACGTCGTCCTATTTGTCAAGATACGGGGATTGTTACTTGTTTTGTTAACATCGGTATGAACGTTCGCTGGGAAGGGGATATGACTGTCCAGCAAATGATAGATGAAGGTACACGACAGGCGTATCTTAATCCAGATAATCCACTGCGTGCCTCAATATTGTCCGATCCTGCAGGCAAGCGTATTAACACTAAAGACAACACGCCATCGGTTGTGCACATTAACATGGTGCCAGGTAATAAAGTGGAAATTCAAATCGCAGCTAAAGGCGGCGGTTCTGAAAACAAAACTAAAATGGTGATGTTAAATCCATCAGATGATATTGCTGAGTGGGTAGAAAAAACCTTACCATTAATGGGCGCAGGTTGGTGTCCGCCAGGTATGCTTGGAATAGGCATTGGTGGAACAGCAGAAAAAGCAGCCGTATTAGCGAAAGAATCATTAATGGGCCATATTGATATTCAAGAATTGATTGACCGTGGGCCAGAGAATGCAGAAGAAGAACTGCGTCTTGATATCTTTAACCGAGTAAATAAACTGGGCATTGGTGCACAAGGCCTTGGTGGTTTAACAACGGTTGTTGATGTAAAAATTAAATCTGCACCGACTCATGCAGCCTCTAAACCTGTTTGTATGATCCCTAACTGTGCAGCAACACGCCACGTTCATTTCACCCTTGATGGTTCAGGTCCTGCGGACTTACAGCCGCCAAAATTAGAAGAATGGCCAGATATTACTTGGGAAGCCGGTGCAAATACTCGCCGTGTGAATCTTGATGAACTGACCAAAGCTGACGTACAAGAATGGCGAACTGGTGAAACGGTTCTATTAACCGGTAAGATTTTAACCGGTCGTGATGCTGCTCATAAACGCCTACAAAGCATGATTGAAAGTGGTGAAGGTTTACCAGAAGGTGTCGACTTTAATGGCAAGTTCATTTATTACGTTGGTCCTGTTGATGCCGTCGGTGATGAAGCGGTAGGTCCTGCTGGTCCAACGACATCAACACGTATGGATAAGTTTACTGACATGATGTTAGAAACGGGTCTAATGGGAATGATAGGTAAAGCAGAGCGTGGCCCTGCAACCGTTGCTTCTATTAAAGCCAAAAAAGCGGTGTACTTAATGGCTGTTGGTGGTGCTGCGTACCTTGTATCTAAAGCGATTAAAAAAGCACGCGTTGTTGCTTTTGAAGAGCTTGGAATGGAAGCCATCTATGAATTTGATGTTGAAGACATGCCTGTAACGGTAGCGGTAGATTCAACGGGAGCGAATGCTCACCAAATTGGTCCAGATACATGGAAGGTCAAAATCGCTGAAATGGAATAAATCTGTAAATAATTAAATTTATTCTATAATTTTAAGAAGCACTCAGTAAAATGAGTGCTTTTTTTATATTTGTGTCTTTAATGTAAATGAATTGAGTGTAGTATAGTTTGGTATGAGTAAGTGTTTGATATTTAGTATGGAGGTAGGATAGGAGCAGAATAACAATGGATGCTTAATTCAACCTGAAAGCCATTTAATAGAGAACCATATTTTGAACTATGTGATCAAGGTGATTAAATTGTATTGATGAATACTAATAAGCTAGTAATCATAAAAAAGAATTAAATCCAGAATTTTAATAACTAAATCTCATATATTAGTTGGATGAAAAGAAAGAAATCAGCAATAATTCTTTCTATATCAATAATTTCAATAAGGAACAGTATATGTTCAAGAAAACGGCCATTGCAGTAGTTCTGGGCTCCGTTTTATTAGCGGGGTGTGATAAACAAGCCCCTGTGATAGCAGAGCCTGAATCTCGCCCAGCTAAAATAATGACAGTTTCTGTTGGCAATAATGAAACATCTCGACTATTCCCAGCACAAGCGGAAGCGGGAGACAAGGCAGTATTAGCCTTTAGAGTTCCAGGACAACTAAATACACTTGATGTGCATGCAGGACAGCAGGTATCAAAAGGGGAGTTATTAGCATCGATTAACCCTGATGAATATCGTTTAATTCAAAAGCAAGCCCAAGCGCAATATCAATTAATAGACGTGCAATATCAGCGAGTGAAAAAACTACGTAAAGATAAAGTCGTTTCAGAGCAAGATTACGATACTGCGGTAGCTAACCGTAAAACAGCGAAAGCGACATTAGATCAAGCAACCGCAAATTTAAGTTATAGCAAACTTATCGCGCCTTATGATGGCACTATCTCTTTACTACCAGCCGAAAACTTTGAATACGTAAACGCAAAACAATCGATCATGCATATTCAAACCAATGATCTATTTTTTGTGGTATTCCAACTTCCTGATTATCTATTACAACGATTCAGCTTTACAGAAGTTGTCGCTACCGTCTCTTTTGATTCGTTCCCTAATGTTAATTTCCCTTTAGAATTTGAAGAAATTGATACAGAAGCCGACAGTAAAACATCGAGCTATACTGTTAAAATGAGTATGGCTAGACCCACTGATTTAGGTATTCTTCCTGGCATGTCAGGTCAGGTTAAAGTTACTATTCCAAGTGGCGAGAATGAAAAGCTACCTCTATCAGCTATTGAGTATGAAGGCGAAGCCGCCTATGTATGGCGAGTTGGCGAAAATGGCGTAATTGAAAAAGTTGAAGTGAAATTGAGTGAAAAACGTCAAGTGCTTTCAGGCTTAAACGATGCAGAACGAATTGTTATTTCGGGTATCGCTAGTTTAGAAGAAGGCATGAAAGTGCGTAAATGGGTTAAGGAAAGAGGATTGTAAGCATGAAAAAGTTAATGACGCTTTCTTTAATATCCACCGCTTTGATACTCAGTGGTTGTACACCAGCCCCTGTTGATGTGGTGATTGAGCTGCCAAAAGTCGAAATTAAAACCATAGATTCAGGGTTAGTTGGTGATAAGTTATACCTGCCAGCAGTTGCAACGGCAGCCGATCGTTCTCATTTAAGCTTTCGCCTTTCAGGTGAGATCACTAACCTTAATGTTAAAGCCGGTGAAACGGTGAAAAAAGGCCAAGTGTTAGCCGTGTTAGATAAAACAGATTACAACATCAATGTTGATAATGCACGAGCACGATATAACGTAGCAAACAGTCAATATCGACGCTCAAAACCGTTAGTTGATAAAGGCTTGCTTGCAAAATCCCAATTTGATGAGTTAGCTGCACAGCGTCAAATTGCCTTAGCAGATTTAGAGTTGGCGAAACTTCGTCTAAGTTTTACTGAATTAAAAGCACCGATAGATGGAATTATCTCACGGGTTAGTGTTGAGCAATTTGAGAACATTCAAGTAGGGCAACAGATCGTAAATATTCATAATCGTAATGCAGTGGATATTATTGTTCAAGTTCCGGATAAATTGTATTCAAAGCAGCCAAACAGTGGCGTTGTCGAAAAGATAAACGCGACCGTTCGTTTGGATAATGGATCGTCTTATGAGGCAAAAGTAAAAGAATACACTACAGAGCCTGATCCTGATTCAGGAGCATACCTTGTTACTTTGACAATGCCGATGCCTGAAGATCAATTTATTTTAGATGGAATGGCGGTAGAAGTCACAACCCAACAAAGTGCATTGAATGAATCAAGTCAGTTTGGAATGATCATTCCTATTGAAGCTGTTTTCAATGAAGATGGTGATGCGCTTGATAAAGACGAAAAATACGTTTGGGTAATAGATCCCGACAGTAAAGTAAGAAAACAAAAAGTAGTGACCACAAAAGCTTCCTCGTTTGGATTACGAGTCGTTGATGGTATTTCAAAAGGCGATCGTATTGTAATTGCGGGCGTCTCTCGTTTACGTGATGGTATCGAAGTGAATATTATCAATAAGGAGGAGAAATAATGAGTCAAGAAAAAGGAATCGCAGCTTACTTTATTAATAATAAAGTGGTTAGTTGGATGTTGGCTTTGATCTTCATGATTGGTGGTACATCGGCATTTTTTGGTCTTGGACGTTTAGAAGATCCGGCTTTTACCATTAAAGATGCCATGGTGGTAACTAATTATCCGGGGGCAACGCCAGAGCAAGTTGAAGAAGAGGTCACTTACCCATTAGAGAAAGCCATTCAGCAGCTTACCTATGTTGATGAAGTGAATTCAATTTCTAGTCGAGGTTTGTCGCAAATTACCGTCACCATGAAAAACAACTATGGGCCGGATGATTTACCACAAATTTGGGATGAATTACGTCGTAAAGTGAATGACTTAAAGCGCCAATTACCACCAGGAGTTGGAGAGCCTACTGTTATTGATGATTTTGGTGATGTATATGGGGTACTTCTTGCTGTTACGGGAGAAGGATATTCATATAAAGAATTACTGGATTATGTTGATTATTTACGACGTGAACTCGAATTGGTTGATGGCGTAAGTAAGGTCTCTGTTTCTGGCGTTCAGCAAGAGCAAGTCTTTATTGAAGCCTCTTTGAAACGCATGACAAGCTTAGGCATTTCACCGCAAACACTTTATAGTCTACTGTCAAATCAAAATACCGTATCTAATGCTGGTGCTGTGAAAATCGGTTCAGAGTTTATTCAAATTCATCCAACTGGTGAGTTTGAAGACGTTTCACAGCTTGGTGACTTGATCATCACAGAAGGCGGTGCTCAAGGTTTAATCTACTTAAAAGATATTGCTGAAGTAAAACGAGGTTATGTTGAAGTACCAAGTAATTTGGTTAACTTTAATGGTAACTTTGCACTGAACATGGGCGTTTCTTTTAGTGCAGGTGTTAACGTTGTTGAGATCGGTAAACAAGTTGACCAACGTATGCTAGAGCTGCGAGATCAACAACCGATTGGCATTGATATTTCTGAAATATACAGCCAGCCAAAAGAAGTCGATAAATCGGTGAGTGGTTTTGTGGTCAGCCTTGCTCAAGCGGTTGCCATTGTTATCATCGTATTGCTTTTCTTTATGGGTGTTCGCTCTGGTCTACTTATTGGGTTAATCCTATTAGTGACAGTGTGTGGTACGTTCGTGTTCATGAAGTACTTTGCGATAGATCTGCAACGTATCTCGTTAGGTGCATTAGTTATCGCATTAGGGATGTTGGTTGATAACGCCATTGTGGTGGTAGAAGGTATTCTTATCGGTATGCAAAAAGGCCGAACGAGACTGCAAGCTGCGACCGATATCGTCACGCAAACTAAATGGCCACTACTTGGCGCAACCGTTATTGCTGTAACTGCCTTTGCTCCGATTGGTTTATCGGATGATGCAACGGGTGAATATTGTGGAACGTTATTTACCGTTCTATTGATCTCATTAATGTTGAGTTGGTTCACTGCAATCTCTCTTACGCCATTCTTTGCGTCTCTGTTCTTTAAAGAAACAGTACAAAAAGAAGGTGAAAAGCAAGAAGAAAAAGATCCATACAACGGAATGATCTTTGTTATTTATAAGCGATTCCTTGAGTTTTGTATGCGCTACTCAGTGGTAACCATGATTATTTTGGTTATTGCACTTGGCGGCAGCATGTATGGCTTTACCAAGGTTAAACAGTCGTTCTTCCCATCATCGACAACCCCAATTTTCTTGGTAGATGTATGGATGCCAGAAGGAACCGATATTCGCTCAACTAATGACACACTTAAAGAATTAGAAGAGTGGATTTTAGAGCAGGAACATATTGATCACGTAACCACAACAGCAGGTAAAGGCTTGCAACGATTCATGCTGACCTATGCACCAGAGAAGAGCTATGCTGCATATGGTGAGATAATGACACGTGTTGATGATTACACCGCTTTACCTTCATTAATGGCTAAATTCCGTCAACATATAGAAGCCAACTATCCACAAATCCAATACAAATTAAAGCAAATTGAATTGGGGCCAGGTGGTGGTGCCAAAGTTGAAGCGCGAATTGTGGGTGCTGATCCAACCATTTTACGTGACTTAGCTGCACAAGTAATTGAAGTGATGCATAACGATCCGGGTGCAACCAACGTTCGTCATGATTGGCGTGAGCGTACTAAAGTACTGGAGCCTCAATTTAATGAAAGTCAGGCACGTCGTTACGGTATTTCAAAAACAGATGTCAATGAACTGCTTGAAATGGCGTTCTCTGGTAAAGCGATTGGTGTTTACCGTGATGGTACAACTCTAATGCCAATTGTGACTCGTTTACCTGAAAGTGAACGTGTTGATATCAGCACCATTGAAGGGATGAAGATTTGGAGCCCTGCATTATCACAATACATTCCATTACAACAAGTGGTATTGGGCTACGATGTGATTTGGGAAGATCCACTGATTGTGCGTAAAAACCGTAAACGTATGTTAACCGTAATGGCAGACCCAGATATTCTAGGTGAAGAAACGGCGGCGACACTGCAAAAGCGCTTACAACCACAAATAGAGAAAATCGATTTCCCTACAGGCTACAGCTTAGAATGGGGCGGTGAATATGAATCGTCACGTGATGCTCAAGCGTCGTTATTCCAAACTATGCCAATGGGCTATCTGTTCATGTTCTTAGTGACTGTGTTCTTGTTCAATAGCGTGAAAGAGTCGGTGATTGTTTGGTTAACAGTGCCATTGGCACTCATTGGTGTAACTAGCGGTTTACTCTTACTTAATACGCCATTTGGCTTTATGGCATTGCTTGGCTTCTTGAGTTTAAGTGGCATGCTGTTGAAAAACGGCATCGTACTTCTTGTGATCAAATTGAGATAGAAATACATTCAGGCAAAGAACCATACCATGCGGTGGTTGATGCGGCATTGAGTCGTGTTCGTCCAGTATGTATGGCGGCGATAACAACCATCTTAGGTATGATCCCGCTACTACCAGATACCTTTTTCAAACCAATGGCAGTAACCATTATGTTTGGTTTAGGATTTGCGACAATACTAACCCTTATCGTGGTTCCCGTGCTCTATCGCATGTTCCATAAAATTAAAGTAGTCGAATATTAATCAAAGATTGCTATAAACTCTAATTGAAGCTCACATTGTCATACGCAGTGTGGGCTTTTTTTGGTATTATGCACGGGAAAGTCTTTCCCACTGATAGGAATTGGTAATGAGCCAACTAGATCAACAAGCAATGGACAAAATCGTAAATTCTCATGAAGAAGAGCGTTTTACTTACTTTATGAAAGAAGTTGTCGCTAATCGTGAAATTTGGATTTTGACTGATGAACACGGTTGTGTGATGTTGAATACCGAAGAAGAAGATTGCGTTCCTGTATGGCCAAATAAAGAGTTTGCAGAAGCATGGGCAACAGGCGAATGGGATGTATGTAAAGCTGAGTCTATTTCATTAAACAAATGGCACAGCCGTTGGACTACTGGTTTAGAAGATGATGAATTAGCGGTTGTTGTATTCCCAAATCAAAACGAAGAAGGGCAAGTCCTTTTCCCTGACGAATTTGATTTTGAACTAACAAAGCAAGAAAGAAAGCGTTAATAACATTCAAAATTAGGCTGTTTTTGTCAGCAGAAATAGCCTTCATATCTTATCCAAATAATTCTCTCTTCTAAAACATATTGAGCTATTCAATTATGTCGCCTAAGTATTGCAAAGAACTCAACCAATTCACAAAATAAATGTCATCGTCTGTCAATGTAGGGGAGGAATGACACGCCAGAAACTGTTATGGCGTCAGTTAAAATGTGGATTTTATCGATTATTCTAACAAGCTAGGATGGCCAGTTATTTACTACTATTGGTATAACTTCGCTTAAAACGAGCGTAAAGGCGGTTGCGTGGCTGCACGTGAGAATAAGGATACTCTGAACTAAGATCTACTTTTTCTTCATTTAGGTATTATCACTAGTCTTTCAGTTAATTTGATTTTCAAAACTTTGATACGATTTATTCACGTTAAATTATGAATGAAATATATTGATGCACTATCAAATTAAAACCTTATTTCAGATAAAATATGAGGATATCCCTAAGGTTGTTCACCCTTATTTATTAAGATCGTATTATCAAAAAACGAGACTGATGAGTCGTTTAGATGATTATGACATTTTACTTGTAGAGCAGCTACCGTTTCACGACGGAGTTTTAGACCCTTCAGGTAATATTAGATATGATGTGGATTTTATCTTACGTGGTCATTTTAATTATCTCATTAAGCAGCACCAGTTAGGAGAGAATAAAGTACGTCAAGTAGGCGGCGCTTATCGTCCAGTGGAAGAGCCACCTAAGCCAGCTAAAACAGAAAAAGAGCAAGCTGACACCAAAGAAAATAGAAAGCGAGATGCATATCAAGCAATGGTTGCCCCTCAAGGTGGAAACCCGAGCTATGGTAACGATGAACGTTTTGTCGAAGGTTATGTAAAACATTCAGAAAATCGTGATTTGTCTGGAGTATTATCGCTAACACCAGCAGCGAGTGTTGTAGATGGTATTAATGCTGGAAAAGAGTTTGTTGCTAATCCATCGTTAGCAACAGCGGCAATGGTAGCTGCTGCTGCTATCCCGGGTAAATGGGTAGATAAAGCCATTGATGCAGTACCAATAAAGAGAATCCTTGAGAAATCAAAGAAAAAGAAAAAGATTGTCAAACCTGTTGTTAAAGAAAAGGCAGGGATAAAAGATAATTGGAATGAGACATTAAATAACCCTAAGCCCAATACGATTTATGAAGTTGAGTGTATACATAATGGAAAGAAAGCGATGTATACCTATGAAACTGATGGATTAGGTCGGACAATAAGTGTTAAAGGAAAGCTAGAGTTATCATCGTTAAAACATAAAGAGCGTAATAAAGTACATCGAGATGGTAATGGACAGATAAAAAATGGTGGAGCCATAGCAAGAAGTGAAGGAAAGAGTGAAGCGTATGATGGGGGACACGCTGTCGCTGCAGTCTTTATGGGGCCAGCTGAAAAAATTAACATTGTTCCACAACTAAAATCACTGAACCGTGGTAAAGGTAGTAAATGGACGAATATGGAAAGGAAGTGGAAATCAAGTTTAAAAGATAACCAGTCAGTCGATGTGGAAATCAAGTTCGCTTACGATGGTGATAGCAAGGTGCCAAGTACGATACTTGGTGAATATACAATAGGGATAGAAACACCGAAAGAATTTATATTTTCAAATTAGGAATTAATTATATGTTTAATCATGAAAGTGATATTTACCAACACATTGGGCAGTCAATGTTTAATGCATTACCAGAAGAATGGGATAGTGCGTATTTTTATTTAATGATGCTTAGTGAAAAAAGAGATTGTGTGTATGAGCAAGGTTATTTTATAAATGGTGTGAGTTGTAACTTCTCTACAAATAAAATAGATGGTGAGTATGAAGATGCTAAGTGCGCAGATGCATTCTTTTCGCTCTATAAGTTAATGAAAAAAGATGAGTCTGATATTCCTTGGAACAAAGCACGTTTTGAATTAAAGCCTGATGGCAGCTTTGATATGAAATTTAAATACGATGAAGACTTTGCGTGGTTTCAAGGCCTTGACCTTGGAAAAAAACAAGAATCTGATTTATTTGATGCTCTCTTAGATTCAGGGGTTGATGACATTATTAATTCGTGGGAAGGCCTCCCGGAAGATTTTGACCGCTATTGGTTAAAATAATTGAACGAAACCCTGTATCGTCAATGCCAAAAGGTTGCTATCAAGCGGCCTTTTTAGTGCGTCTAGCATGGTGATAGCAAGGTGCCAAGTACGATATTTGGTGAATATAAAATAGGTATAGAAACACCGGAAGAGTTTAGATTCCCTAATTAGATGAGTAGGTTCGTTATGTTTGAGAATGAAATAAATATTTATCACCACATTGGGCAATCAATGTTTAATGCATTACCAGAAGAATGGGATAGTGCGTATTTCTATTTTAGAATGCTTGGTGAAAATGGGGATTGTACGTATAAACAATGGTATCTTATTGATAATAAAGTTAATGCATTTAGCGTAAATGAAATAGATGATGAGTATGAAGATGCTAAGTGCGCAGATGCATTCTTTTCGCTCTATAAGTTAATGAAAAAAGATGAGTCTAATATTCCTTGGAACAAAGCACGTTTTGAATTAAAGCCTGATGGCAGCTTTGATATGAAATTTAAATACGATGAAGACTTTGCGTGGTTTCAAGACCTTGACCTTGGAAAAAAACAAGAGTCTGATTTATTTGATGCTCTCTTAGATTCAGGGGTTGATGACATTATTAATTCGTGGGAAGGCCTCCCGGAAGATTTTGACCGCTATTGGTTAAAATAATTGAACGATAGCCCTGTGTCGCCAATGCCAAAAGGTCGCTATCAAGCGGCTTTTTTAGTGCGTCTAGCATGGTGCCAAGTGAATACTTGGTAAATATAAAATAGGGATAGAAACACCGGAAGCGTTTATATTTTCTAATTAGATTAGTAGGTTCGTTATGTTTGAGAATGAAATAAATATTTATCATCACATTGGGCAATCAATGTTTAATGCATTACCAGAAGAATGGGATAGTGCTTATTTTTATTTCACTATGCTTAGTGAAAAAAGGGCTTGTGAGTATGAGCAAGGTTATTTTATAAATGGCGTGAATTGTGACTTCTCTACAAATGAAATAGATGGTGAGTATGAAGATGCTAAGTGCGCAGATGCATTCTTTTCGCTCTATAAGTTAATGAAAAAAGATGAGTCTGATATTCCTTGGAACAAAGCACGTTTTGAATTAAAGCCTGATGGCAGCTTTGATATGAAATTTAAATACGATGAAGACTTTGCGTTCTATAAAGGCCTTGACCTTGGAAAAAAACAAGAATCTGATTTATTTGATGCTCTCTTAGATTCAGGGATTGGTACCATTATTAAATCGTGGGAAGGCCTCCCAGAAGATTTTGACCGCTATTGGTTAAAATAATTTAACGATAGCCCTGTATCGCCAATGCCAAAAGGTTGCTATCAAGCGGCCTTTTTAGTGCGTCTGGCATAGTGATAGCAAGGTGCCAAGTACGATACTTGGTGAATATAAAATAGGTATAGAAACACCGGAAGCGTTTATATTTTCTAATTAGATGAGTAGGTTCGTTATGTTTGAGAATGAAATAAATATTTATCATCACATTGGGCAATCAATGTTTAATGTATTACCAGACAAATGGGATAGGGCTTATTTTATTTTCAAAATGCTTGAAGTTGATAATGCTGCTCTATCTGAACAGTTTTATATGAAAGGTAATGATTTTTTTGGTTTTGATGTTGATGAAGATGAATACTCTGAAACATTTGAAGCTTTCGATTGTTTATTTAAAATGATGCAAACTAATGATTTGGATACTCCTTGGAACAAAGC
The DNA here is from genome assembly GCF_052920805.1 of Aliivibrio wodanis. Taxonomy (NCBI): domain Bacteria; kingdom Pseudomonadati; phylum Pseudomonadota; class Gammaproteobacteria; order Vibrionales; family Vibrionaceae; genus Aliivibrio; species Aliivibrio wodanis. The sequence continues at coordinate 1,000,410 of NZ_JBREXA010000002.1, read as the reverse complement.
ACGTTTTGAATTAAAGCCTGATGGCAGCTTTGATATGAAATTTAAATACGATGAAGACTTTGCGTGGTTGGTTGCGGTTGATCATTATTCTGATGCGTATGAGCGTTTGAGTGCAAATGATATGAACCTGATCAAATCGTGGGATGGCGTGCCGGAAGTTTATGACCGCTATTGGTTAAAATAATTTAACGATAGCCCTGTATCGCCAATGCGATGAATATTCCGTAACACTATCAAATTTAAGTATTATTTCAGGTAACATTAAATATGATGTAGATTTTACTTTACGTGGTTAAGGTAGTGGAAATCAAGTTCGCTTACGATGGTGATAGCAAGGTGCCAAGTACGATATTCGGTAAATATTAAATAGGTATAGAAACACCGGAAGCGTTTATGTTTTCTAATTAGATTAGTAGGTCCGTTATGTTTGAGAATGAAATAAATATTTATCATCACATTGGGCAATCAATGTTTAATGCATTACCAGAAGAATGGGATAGTGCGTATTTTTATTTAATGATGCTTAGTGAAAAAAGAGATTGTGTTTATGAGGAAGGCTATTTTATGAATGGTGTGAATTGTGATTTCAATACAAATAAAATAGATGGTGAGTATGAAGATGCTAAGTGCGCAGATGCATTCTTTTCGCTCTATAAGTTAATGAAAAAAGATGAGTCTGATATTCCTTGGAACAAAGCACGTTTTGAATTAAAGCCTGATGGCAGCTTTGATATGAAATTTAAATACGATGAAAACTTTGCGTGGTTTCAAGACCTTGACCTTGGAAAAAAACAAGAATCTGATTTATTTGATGCTCTCTTAGATTCAGGGGTTGATGACATTATTAATTCGTGGGAAGGCCTCCCGGAAGGTTTTGACCGCTATTGGTTAAAATAATTGAACGAAATCCTGTATCGCCAATGCGATGAATATTCCGTAACACTATCAAATTTAAGCATTATTTCAGGTAACATTAGATATGATGTAGATTTTACCTTACGCGGTCAAGGTAGTGGAAATCAAGTTCGCTTACGATGGTGATAGCAAGGTGCCAAGAACGATATTTGGTAAATATAAAATAGGTATAGAAACACCGGAAGCGTTTATATTTTCTAATTAGATGAGTAGGTTCGTTATGTTTGAGAATGAAATAAATATTTATCACCACATTGGGCAATCAATGTTTAATGCATTACCAGAAGAATGGGATAGTGCGTATTTCTATTTTAGAATGCTTAATGAAAGAGGAGATTGTACGTACATAAATGGGTATTTATTGCATGATAACTCGTTTGATTTTGATTTTGATGTGGATGAGATTGATGGTGAGTATGAAGATGCTAAGTGCGCAGATGCATTCTTTTCGCTCTATAAGTTAATGAAAAAAGATGAGTCTGATATTCCTTGGAACAAAGCACGTTTTGAATTAAAGCCTGATGGCAGCTTTGATATGAAATTTAAATACGATGAAGACTTTGCGTTCTATAAAGGCCTTGACCTTGGAAAAAAACAAGAATCTGATTTATTTGATGCTCTCTTAGATTCAGGGATTGTTACCATTATTAAATCGTGGGAAGGCCTCCCAGAAGATTTTGACCGCTATTGGTTAAAATAATTTAACGATAGCCCTGTATCGCCAATGCCAAAAGGTTGCTATCAAGCGGCCTTTTTAGTGCGTCTGGCATAGTGATAGCAAGGTGACAAGTACGATATTTGGTGAATATAAAATAGGTATAGAAAAACCGGAAGTGTTTAGATTCCCTAATTAGATTAGTAGGTTCGTTATGTTTGAGAATGAAATAAATATTTATCATCACATTGGGCAATCAATGTTTAATGCATTGCCAGAAAAATGGGATAGTGCATTTTTTTATTTTAGAATGCTTAATGAAAGAGGAGATTGTACGTACATAAATAAGTATTTATTACATGATAACTCGTTTGACTTTGATGTGAATCAGATTGATGAGGAATATGAAAATGCTAAGTGTGCAGAAGCATTCAGAGCACTCTATAAGTTAATGAAAAAAGATGAGTCTGATATTCCTTGGAACAAAGCACGTTTTGAATTAAAGCCTGATGGCAGCTTTGATATGAAATTTAAATACGATGAAGACTTTGCGTGGTTGGTTGCGGTTGATCATTATTCTGATGCGTATGAGCGTTTGAGTGCAAATGATATGAACCTGATCAAATCGTGGGAAGGCCTCCCGGAAGATTTTGACCGCTATTGGTTAAAATAATTTAACGATACCCCTCGCCAATTCCAAAGAAAGTAGAAAGCGAGATGCATATCAAGCAATGGTTACACTATACAAAAATGTAAAGCTGAGTCTATTTCATTAAACAAATGGCATAGCCGTTGGACGACTGGTCTTGAAGATGATGAATTAGCGGTTGTTGTATTCCCAAATCAAAACGAAGAAGGGCAAGCCCTTTTTCCCGACGAATTTGATTTTGAATTAACAAACGACTATGGTGTCAATAACTAAATGTTAGCGTGGTTTTATCCCACATGACACCATCTCTTATCATTGAATTAAGCAGATAACATCTCTTGATATCGAGCTAAACCTTGATCTAAATCTTCAATCAAATCATCCACATCTTCCAAGCCAATATGAACTCGGACTAATGTGCCTTCAAACTGAGGATGAGCAACCGTTCTTAACGCATTAAAGCTTTTTGGTTCATTAGCTAGGATCAAACTTTCAAATCCGCCCCAAGAATAGCCCATACTAAAATGACTCATGCCATCAAGTAGGGCGGTTGTTGCTTTGGTGTCAGACTGTTTTAGAACAAAAGAGAACAAGCCATTACAGCCTTTAAAATCACGCTGATAAAACTCGTGACCCGGACAGCTTTCAAGGGCAGGGTGACGAACGTGATCAACAAGTGGATGTTCAGCTAACCAATTCGCTACTTTAAGGCTGCTTGCTTCATGTTGTTTTAGACGAACGCCCATAGTACGCAAACCACGCATAGCAAGATAAGCATCATCAGGTGAAATGCATTGGCCCATTAAATAGCTTTGTTCACGCAATTGATCCCAATGTTTTTCATTTGCTACTGCTGTACCTAGCATCACATCAGAGTGACCGACAATGTATTTAGTTGCGGCTTGAATAGAGATATCAACACCATGGTCAAAAGGTGAGAGATTCACACCTGCGGCCCACGTATTATCAAGCATGACGACAATATCGGACTCATGCGCGATACGAGCAAGAAGCGGAACGTCTTGCACTTCCATCGTGATAGAACAAGGGGATTCAGTGAATAGCACCGTGGTATTTGGTTTGATTAGATCACGAATGCCTTCGCCAATCATTGGATCGTAGTAGGTGGTTTCAATACCCATTTTCTTCAAGATGGTGTCACAGTAATCACGAGTCGGCTCGTAACAGCCATCAACCATTAGAATATGATCGCCCGTTTTTACAAAACACAAAATCGCATTCGCAATCGCAGCGGTACCACAAGGGTATAGTGCACAGCCTGTGCCACCCTCTAATTCAACCATAGCATCTTGCAGGGCAAAGTGGGTTTCAGTACCACGACGACCATAAAATAGAGTCTGTTTTGCGCGGTTAATCATTGCGTGTGTTTTTTCAGCAACAGTATTAAAAACTACGGTAGAGGCACGTTGAACGGGTGGATTTACCACGCCTTTTGTCCATTTTTTACTGCGACCAGCGGTAACGTATTTGGTATCTAATTTGTCTGACATCTGAATCCATTCAATAATAAGTAATTAATAACTCCATAAAGCCAAAGTGAAGACGAAATATCAAGGATTAAAACGAATTCTTATCGAATAAATTTTTATTGCTGCTAAAATTGCACTATCTAGATTACATGTTGAATAAAAAGAGCTTAATAATCATGCAACAGAATGAATTTGAAACACTAGTTAAAGAACTATGCCAAAAAGAAAACCTTCCTCAAGTGCTAGAAGCATTAAAAGCGTGTGAAGACCAAGAAATCGTTGATGCTGCACAATCGCTAGCAGGTCAATTCCGTCTTGCTGAAGTTGAAGGCGAGCAACGTATTTATCATGTATTTAATGATGAAGACGAAAACGGCGAAGCACAAGAGCTTGCTGAGTGGATCATGAACGAAGGTGACGATGTCATTAAATTCGTTGCTTGGTTCTTCTACGCAATGTTCGATATCAAGCAAAAAGAAACGTACCAAGCCGCAGGTAAAACTTACCAGCAGCCAAAGCGTTCTTAATCGCAGTTTAGTTATCCCATTACTTCCAAAAGCCAATGAATTGATTTGTTGGCTTTTTTCTTATCTATTATTTATTATCTTTGTTATCAATAAATTAGCGTGTTTTTATGTGATCTCACGCATTAGTGTTAATGCTCTAGTTCACGTTTTTGTTGCAAAGAAATAAACCCGTTGCATAAGTTGTTTTAGATCAAAAGTAAGTGTAACTAAAAAGTGGTACAACATAGTCAGTTCTTAAAATTTATATATCAAATTATTGGAGTTAGTTATGAGTGCATTTTTTATCCCTACGGTTAACCTTATGGGCGCAGGTTGTCTTACAGAAGCAATGGACAGCATTAAATCTCAAGGCTACAAAAAAGCGTTAATCGTTACTGATAATGTATTAGTTGCTATTGGTATGGTAAAGCAAGTTTCTGATTTACTGGCAGAGCGTAATGTTGAAGTTGCAGTGTATGATGGTACACAACCAAACCCAACGATTGGCAATGTAAATGCAGGTCTTGCAATTTTAAAAGAAAATGAGTGTGATTTTGTTATCTCTCTAGGTGGTGGTTCTCCGCACGATTGTGCGAAAGGCGTGGCACTAGTTGCGGCTAATGGCGGCGAAATTGCAGATTATGAAGGTGTTGATCAATCACCAAAACCTCAAATGCCACTTATTGCTATCAATACAACAGCGGGTACAGCATCAGAAATGACACGTTTTTGTATCATTACTGATGAAGCTCGTCACATTAAAATGGCTATCGTTGATAAGCATACAACACCATTAATGTCAGTGAACGATCCTGAGTTAATGCTTGCTAAGCCTGCATCATTAACAGCGGCAACAGGTATGGATGCATTAACGCACGCAATCGAAGCGTATGTATCAATTGCAGCAACACCAATTACAGATGCAGTAGCGATTAAAGCGATGGAACTAATCCAAGCGCACTTACGTACAGCAGTAAATGATGGTCAAAACCTTGAAGCTCGTGAGCAAATGGCTTATGCACAATTCATGGCTGGTATGGCATTTAACAACGCTTCTTTAGGTTATGTTCATGCAATGGCACACCAGTTAGGTGGTTTTTACGACCTTCCACACGGTGTTTGTAATGCAATTCTTCTTCCTCACGTACAAAGCTACAACGCAAAAGTATGTCCAGAGCGTCTAAAAGATGTTGCAAAAGCAATGGGTGTAAACGTTGAAGGTATGACAAACGAAGAAGGAGCTCAAGCTGCACTAGATGCAATTAAGGTATTGTCAACTGATGTTGGTATTCCTGCGGGCCTTACTGAGTTAAATGCGAAAGAAGAAGATTTTGATACACTAGCAGAAAATGCATTAAAAGATGCGTGTGGTTTTACTAACCCTAAACAAGCAACTCATGAAGAAATTGTGAGTATTTTTAAAGCAGCAATGTAATAAATAAGTCATTTATCTATAAAGGTCTAACATTTGTTAGGCCTTTTTTTTGATTCTTGCTTTTTCACTAGGTATGCTTATAGCCATCTAATTTAAGTTAGTGTCACTTATTTAGATTGGTATTATGATCTTTTTATCTGATTAAATCGTAGAAGACTTATCTTCTCATTGAAAAAGGCAGTAAATCAGCATGGCAAACGTAAGAGCTCGTATTGAATTAATGGTAGGGCAGCAAAGTAATATCCCTGCAGAAATGCTCTCATTTGAGGGATTAAAAACAGAAAAAGAGCACGTTGCTGTCATTTTTAATCAAGCAGATAAAACACAAACAACACCATTAGTTCGTATGCACTCTGAGTGCTTAACGGGTGATGTTTTTCATTCATCACGTTGTGATTGTGGTGAGCAATTAGAAGAAACGATTAATCGAATGTCAGAAAGTGGCGGAATTATTTTATATTTACGTCAAGAAGGGCGTGGTATTGGTTTATATAATAAGCTAGATGCTTATGAGCTTCAAAGCCAAGGTATGAATACCTATGAAGCCAACAATCATTTAGGTTTTGGTGATGATCTACGTGACTTTGAAGAAGCGGCACAAATGTTGGCAGCATTAGGGGTTACGACTATTAAGTTAGTCACCAATAACCCTAAGAAAATACAGGATATTCAAGGGTTTGGTATAAAACTTGATGAGGTTGTGAATACGCACGCCCATGTAAAAAAAGGGAATGAGCACTACTTACAATCTAAAGTAAATCATGGTCATAAATTGAATTTAGATAAGTAATACCAATCGTAGTAAATAACTGGTCATCCTAGCTGGTTAAATTACAAGCCTCGTCGTTGTACGGGGCTTTTTTGTATCTCCAGCATTTTGGTTAATCTAAATGATAAATATTTGCATTTCTATTTGATTTAAGTATATTACGCAAATAAAAATTATTATCATTAATGAATTCTTACAGATTTCAATTATTGATTCACATAGTCTATTCATTTGCTCAACAAGGACGATTTATGAACCACGTCAAATTTGCTCGAAACATTATTACAGCATCACTTTTTGTTTTACCGACTTTTTCTTATGCAGCAACAGAAGCGGATGTGGTAGAGCATTATGCTGATATTGCACACGCGGTATACAGTGATTCACTAACGACAGCTCAGCAACTTGATAAAGCCATTCACACTTTTTTGAATAACCCATCTGAGAAAGGCTTACAAACGGTTAAAACAGCATGGAAAGCAGCGCGAGTTCCTTACCAACAATCAGAAGTGTTCCGTTTCGGTAATGCGGTAGTTGATGATTGGGAAGGGCAATTAAACGCATGGCCATTAGATGAAGGCTTAATTGATTATGTTGCTGATGATTACCAATATGAATTAGGTAATGATGGCGCTAAAGCAAATATCATTGCTTCTACCTCAATCAAAATTGGTGCAGAAACTCTGGATGTTAAAAGCATTGAAGCGGATAAATTGGCTGATCTTAATGAGCTTGGTGGCTCAGAAGCAAACGTAGCAACTGGTTACCATGCGATTGAGTTTCTTTTATGGGGCCAAGATTTAAACGGTACGAATGCAGGTGCAGGTGAGCGTCCATATACCGATTATGTTATTGGCTCTGCATGTACTAATGGTAACTGTGAGCGTCGTGCTGAATATTTAAAATCAGCATCTGAATTGCTAATTAAAGATCTTGCTTGGATGGAAAAACAATGGAAAGAAGGCGAGAAAAACTACCGCGCTGAGCTGCTATCTGAGTCTTCAACACAAGGTTTACGCAAAATGTTGTTTGGCATGGGTTCATTATCGCTGGGTGAACTGGCTGGTGAGCGTATGAAAGTGGCATTAGAAGCAAACTCTACCGAAGATGAGCACGATTGTTTCTCTGATAACACGCATAACTCTCATTATTATAATGAGCAAGGTATCTATAACGTATATACAGGTACTTATACGCGTGCTGATGGCTCTCTATTATCTGGCCCAAGTATCCATGATCTTGTTGCTAAAGAAGATAAAAAAGCAGCGAAAGAAATTAAACAGCAGTTTGATGCAACGCGCACTCAAGTTGGTACGTTAGTATCAGCGGCTGAAAAAGATAACCAACATTTTGATCAGTTGATTGCATCAGATAATGCAGCGGGTAATGCATTGGTGAACAAATCAATCATGTCTTTGGTGTTGCAAACGGCGTCAATTGAGCGTGCAGCAAATGTAATTGGCATTACAAGCTTAAATCCTGATACTGCGGATCATGAATTTTAAGAAAAAGCAGTAGTACCATTATACCAATCTAAAAAATAGGTATTAGCTCAATCACTCCCCCCGATATAGTGATTGAGCTCTTTTATTTTTCAACTATTGGCCTTATTGATACAAAATAAAACAAATATAATTATACCGACATTAGGTATATCGATAAGCGCAATATTTATCAGGATACAGATATTATGAAACCTGTAATGCTTGGAGCAATAGCTTTACTTTCAACTCTTTCTTTCTCTGCTTCTTCAAGTAACACTTCTATGGATATCACGTCTGGTGGTAAAACGAGTGTGAAGAAGGAGGGCCAAAACGCATTTTCTTTACCCGCAGCAAATCTACCTATGAGTAAGCGATTAGATTTTAGTGTGGGTAATAGTTTTTTCCGTAATCCTTGGGTACAAGCTCCAGCCTCTACTGATGCGAGAGATGGTTTAGGGCCATTATTTAATACTAATGGTTGTCAGAATTGTCATATTAAAGATGGTCGAGGTCATGCTCCGAGAGAGGGAGATACAAATGCGGTATCCATGTTGGTGCGCTTAAGTATTCCAGCATTAACTCCTGAGCAAAAAAGGCGTGTCATTTTAGAAGGGGTGATCCCTGAGCCTATTTATGGTGGTCAGTTACAAGATTTTTCACTATCTGGAGCTAAACCAGAAGGGCAAATCCATATAACTTACACATCACAACATATTACGCTTTCTGATAGTGACGTTGTCACGTTACGTAAGCCCAATTTATCCATTACAGAGCTAGCGTATGGAGATATGGCAGATAATGTATTGATGTCTGCACGTATTGCTCCACCAATGATTGGTTTAGGTTTATTAGAATCTATCCCTGAATCTACAATTTTAGGTTTTGCTGAGCAACAGAAACAAGAGAATAAAGGGATTTCAGGTAAAGCTAATCAAGTATGGGATGCTAAGGCTCAAGAGTTAGCGTTAGGTCGTTTTGGTTGGAAAGCAGGGCAGCCAACGCTAATGCAACAGAATGCCGCGGCATTTAATGGTGATTTAGGCTTAACCAGTAATATGTTTCCTAAAGATGATTGCACTCAAGCTCAAACTATTTGTGAAAAACTGCCTCATGGTGGAGCTCCAGAAGTGAGTGACAAGATCTTAAATTTTGTCGAGTTTTATTCACAGCATTTAGCTGTACCTATTCGTAGAAATGTTCAAGATCCTCAAGTAATTAAAGGACAACAGTTATTTAAAGATATCGGCTGTGAAAGTTGTCATAAAACGAATATTAAGACAGCAAAAATTGAAGACAGACCGGCGTTATCTAATCAGTTAATTCATCCTTATACGGATATGTTACTTCATGATATGGGCGAAGGTCTTGCTGACAATCGACCTGAATTCTTAGCGAATGGCCAAGAGTGGAGAACGCCACCGTTATGGGGGCTTGGTTACACACAAGAAGTGAATGGCCATACCGAAATGCTGCATGATGGCCGAGCTCGAAATACGCTAGAAGCGATTTTATGGCACGGTGGTGAGGCACAGCAAGCCCGCGATAACGTGGTTCAGTTATCAACAAAAGATCGCAAGGCGTTATTGGCATTTTTAGATTCGTTATAAGGAGTTGGTCATGAAAACAACGTATTTATTATTGAGCAGCACAGTGTTACTTACAGCCTGCCAAAGCACCAATGATGCGAATCAAATCCCTGATTCAACAAATATGATTGACCATGTTTATTATATTGAACAGCAATCTGCTCAACGTTTGTTTGAATCTAGTCAACGATTGGCTGAGAGTTTTGAAGGGTATTGTACGAATCAAACAGCAAAAGAGACGGTGGTTATACAATGGCAGCAGACCATGCAATCGTGGATGGCATTGCAAGGTCAGGAGAGAGGGCCAGAAGCGGCATTGAGCTTAAATTGGAATATTCAATTTTGGCCTGATAAGAAAAACACCACTGGGCGTAAAATGTCTCAACTGTTGAAAAAAGATCAAACTTGGGATAGTGAGTTGATCCAACAACAGAGTGTTACGACTCAAGGTTTAGGTGCGGTGGAATGGTTATTATTTGATCCTTCATCGACGTTACCAAAAGTAGATTCGTGTCAATTAGGCCAAGCGATTACTGCAAATTTGGCACTTAATACGAGTAAGATTGCTCAAGCATGGCAGGCCAACCCATGGTCACAGTTAGATGAAACTATGTGGTTAAATGAGTACATTGCTCTGCTTGCGAATCAACTTGATTATAGTATGAAAAAGCTCAGTCGACCGTTGGCAAAAGTGGGGCAGCCTCGACCTTATTTTTCTGAATCGTGGCGCTCAGAAACTTCACTGACTTGGCTTAAATATAATGTAGTGGCTATGCGTGATCTGTATTTGGCAAATGGTGTTGGGCTTAATCGTTATTTACAAGAGCAAGGTCATTCAGATTTAGCAGAAAGAATTGAAGACCATTTTAACTCTACGCTAGAGACATGGCCTCAATCATCATCGTTATTTGCTGAATTACAGACTAAATCTGGTTATCAAAACACCTTGGCTTTGTACAATAAATTAGAATATTTGAAATACCTAATTCATGAAGAAGTAGCTATAGAATTAGACATTGCTATAGGGTTTAATGCAACCGATGGTGATTAATAAGCAAAGACGAAGCATATTAAAAGCTGGGATTGGATCTATTGCTTTATCGCCATGGCTTACTGCATGTTCGTCGATTTCTGGGGTAGATAATAGACCTGCATTGATCTCCTGTTCTCGAACCTCGAATGGGAATTTTGGTGCGGTTGTTGCGAATAAAGAAGGATCTCCGATTCATTCGATACCTTTACCAGAAAGAGGGCATGGAGTTGCAATTACGCCTAATGGCGAGTTGGCGGTTGCCTTTGCTCGACGTCCGGGTAATTACATGCAATTATTTAATATAAAAACCGGTGTGAGTTATCCCATTACCCCATCAAGGCCTAATCGATATTTCTATGGGCATGGAGTATTTTCTTCTGACGGCTTAACGCTTTATACGACAGAAGGTGAGAAAGAAACTAGCCAAGGCATTATTGGTGTGTATCAATTACAGGGATCTCAGCTTATAAAAGTTAATGAGTTCTCAGGGTTTGGTATTGGTCCTCATGAGGTAATACGCGTTGATGAAGTAACATTAGCGATTGGCGTTGGCGGTGTTCATACTCAAGGGCGAGTTCCTATGAATATCGATTCGATGAATCCCGCTTTGGTTTACCTCTCTACAGAAACAGGGAAGGTACTTGAACGTGTTGGTTTACCAGATCATAAGCTGAGTATCCGGCATCTTTCATTGACTGATGATGGCAGAGTGTTGTGTGGCCAGCAGTACCGTGGAGAGCCTGAAGAGGGCATGCCACTTGTTGCGATACATCAACGTGGTAGACCATTAGTACAGTTAAATGCTGAGCCAGAAGAGTGGCTTCGATTTAATCATTATGTGGCAAGTATTGCAGTGCTTGGTGAGCATGTGGTGGCGACTTCTCCTAGAGGAAACTGTTATGGCGTGTGGAATTTAGCAACGAATCAATTGATTGAAATCGCGGCTCTATCTGATGCGTCTGGTGTTGTGATCAGTACAAGTAACAATGGAACACCACAATGGTATATCAGCTCAGGGACTGGAAAGATCGTCAGTCGAACTGAACAGGGTTATGTGGAAGGCCATCAAACAAATGTTATGTGGGATAATCATTGGAATCATATGCCAAATGCCTGAATAATTCCCCTACAATAATCGCCGTGTTATTCTTAGCGCAATTATTTTAGAAAGAGAAAATTATGAGCTTACAATACCAAATTATTCCAGTGACTTCTTACCAGCAAAACTGTTCAATTGTATGGTGTGATGAAACCATGAAAGGTGTCGTTATTGATCCTGGTGGTGATGTGAAATTACTCAAACAAGCGATTGATGCGCTTAAAATTGAAGTTGTGAATTTGGTATTAACTCATGGTCATTTGGATCATGTTGGTGGTACACAGGAGTTAGCAGCAATTACTAATGCTCCAGTTGTTGGCCCTCATAAAGAAGACAATTTTTGGTTGCAAGGATTACCAAAACAAAGCCATATGTTTGGTTTTCCTCACACTGACGCATTTGAACCAACAACATGGTTAAATGAAGGTGATGTAGTTAAATTTGGTAATCAAGAATTAAATGTAGTACATACACCGGGTCACACACCGGGTCACGTTGTTTTGTTTAATCAAGAAGCAAAGATGGCATTTGTTGGTGATGTGCTATTTAAAGGCGGTGTTGGTCGTTCTGATTTCCCTAAAGGAGATCATGAAACGTTGATTGCCTCAATTAAAACAAAATTGTGGCCTTTAGGTAATGAGATGAAATTTGTTCCGGGTCACGGGCCAGAATCTACATTTGGTCATGAACGTAAAACTAACCCATTTGTGGCGGATGAAATGCCCCTTTGGTAAGTAATTTGGCAAAAGTGCCGCACTTTTCGCCATACAGTGCTTCCATCTCTATAAATATTGCTCGTTTTTTGGTATAAAACGCGCTTCGCCAATTCCGATACAACTATTATGAGTTTCATTTTAGGAATTGACATCTTTTTTCCGCTATCATTTTTGAGCCTTGATTGCTTCAAAGTAGAAATAGCGCAACGGAGTTTAAGTTTCATGAAAATTGCTCACAAACGTAAAGTACAGTCTAAGCTGCATAAACGCATCAAAGCAACGGCACCGAAATCTGCACCAACAACTGAAGTGAAAAAAGCAGCTAAACCTGCAAAAGTAGCTAAACCAGTTGAGACAAAAGTGGAAGCAGTAGCTACAGCAGCGCCTAAAGCGGCAACAGTAGCGACAGACATCGCTCTAACGCCAAAGCAACAGACTGTATTTGATGTTGTTTGTCAGAACCCTGAAGGGATCAATTCAAAGAATATTGGTCTAGCAGCAGGTCAAGAAGAATCAAAAGCGGCAGCATGGGCTACAGGTGGCTTGAAAAAGCTAGTTGAAGAAAACCTAGTTGTTCGTGAACAACTTGCTGGTAATAAAGTGATTTATAAAGCTGCATAATGCTGCTGTAAATCTCTTTAAGACACAAAAAAGCCGAGATTATTTTTATCTCGGCTTTTTTGTGTCTGTAATATTTTGAGTTCATAATACCAATTCCAGTAATTCTCTAGTCATTATTACTGGTTAAATCACATAATAGCTTCGTTAAAAATTATTTAAGTAGAATAACTACTTATCAGAATTTTCGCCTTGCTCTTAAGTGGTTTTCCTGCGTAATAAATAGACCATTTAATTAATGGCAATGGTATAAAAAAGGGCATCGCAACGATTTAATATCGCTCGCTTAACAGCTAGCGGCTTTTTTATAATACCCCTTCAATTTTTGAAAGATCGTCAAATTTAGAGGTAGTAATAATTTCCAAATACTCATATGATAATAAGTATCATTACTATTGGTGCGTTTTAAAGATGAACATATATTTGAAATTGAGCCTGAAAGTGTTTCTCAGTATTTACGGTATCACCGAGGTGATTAGAAAAACAAACCTTTGCCTTTTCTGCCACACATCTGGAAATAGTTATTGCGGAGAGCGTAGATGAATACAATTATAATTAGTATTACACTAGCATTTACAATTGGCTTGTTGCAATTTCTTTACATCAAGGTAAATAAGTTAATCCGCAATACCTTTATGATTTATGGGTATATAGCTATAATATTTACTCTTATGCTATTTATAGAAATAATACCTTTATTGAAAATATTACTTTTGGTTATTTTATGGCTACTTACTGAATATAAACCTTTAATCTATATTTTCAATATTGAACAATCAACACGGTTATATCTGATTGTTTTTTCAACAATGCTAATATTAACCGATGCTCTTTTTTTACTACACTTGGAGTAATGAAATAGTTGGTATTATCATACCAATCGTAGTGAATAACTGATCATCCTAGCGGGTTAAAATACTCGATAACTGGGTTAAAATTTTTGATTGTAGAATAACTACTTATCGAAACTATTTGTCGAAAAGTGCCGCCTTGTTTTCAAGCATTTTTCCTTCGCTATTTCTGTTCACTTACTTACTGTGATTGGTATAAATTCATAAAAAAGGGCATCGCAACGGATCCCCTTAATTAGTTTAATTCCAATAATTATAATTACTTATTAGAATTTTAATTTAACTTCTAAGCCAACAAATTGGTCGGTATAAGGCATTCCAGCATCGTAAGCAAACTGAGCTGCATCTCCATTGCTAAACCATGCATTATAAGCAAGGTTTACTTCTGTATCATCACCCCAAGCGTCAGTTACCCAATAGTGGATATGTCCAACAGGGTTTAAGAAGAATAAACTTACACTACCTAGCGTTTCTGAGCCCATTACTTCACCGCCATTATCAGTAATGCTTAATTCTTGTTGTAACATTAGTTCACCAACAACAGCACCAAAGAAAGGCGTTACAAATAAATCTTGAACAGAAGGAACTTCTGCAAAGGCTTCAACGCCGTATTCCCAGAAGAATGTAGACATTGTTGTTGAGTATAAGAAGGATTCAAATTCATTAAAGCCAGCGTGACGTGCAGCAGTGTAGTACACCCCACCAAAATAAGGATGCATAACGTAATTTAAAAAGTGCTCATCTTTATCCCATACAGGGCCTGAACTTACATTATCTTTCCATTTACTTCCGATATTCTTAAAACTAGAATCCTCTGAATCCCATTTAGTAATGCTTTCTGGAAGTAGGGTCATTAGACCAACAGTCGCAACACTTAAACCTAGGATGGTATAAGATTGTTCCATTAGGTAATCCCAATCACGTTCATCAGAAACTCGCAAATAATGAGGCAGAGTTTGATCTGTTGAAAAAGAATCAGATTCAGCAATTTTAGAGGGAGTAATGTCACTATCTAAGCGCATTGGTGAAAAGTCAAAAGATGCAGTGGAACAATAGCTAGAGTAAATATCTATAGAACAATCCGTTTGATAATTTATGTCATACGCACTGTTAGTATCTAATGCTAGTGCCTGTGTTGAAGCAGCGCACCCTAAAAGCAAACTGGCGATTGCTTGTTTTTTCACGAAAAGTCCTTAATAAAATACCGAGCTAGATCACAATTATCTACTATTAGAGATAAAATGCAAAACATAAAACAAATAAAGGTCTGCTAATCTTATTTTTATAAGAGAGGCAAACCTTATTTGGAGTGTTAAGCAGTTTTAGCTACTGAATGTTAAAAATCTATTTGCGAGAACTTAGAGAGAATTAATTATTTGACTACCAATAATAATGAAGCCAAACATGGTTACAACAAAAAGCCCAATGTTGCCACCTGCGACTTGGTAAGCTGCATTTTTGTGGATCTTACGTGCAGATATAGTCAGTGCTACTGGTAAAAATAAAGCTAGAATTACTAGAGCTATTGCTGCGTATCCAAGCGCGAGAATAAAGCCTTCAGGATAGAAAATTGCGAATAAGACTGGTGGTGTATAAGTTAGCAAAGCCGTAATAATTGAAGATTGTTGCCATTTTTTTGAAGAATCACGAAGGAATTCAAATAAGCCCAAGCTAACACCAATAAAAGAGGTCAATAAAGCCAAATCAGCAAACAATGATAATGCTTGTTGTATAAAAGACATATCGATAGATTGCTGTATGGTTAGAATAAAATGTCCTAGCCCTTCGACTTGCTCAAAATCAGCTTGAGATAATTGACCTAAAGTGATCCCTTGCCAGAAAAGATAGATGATCAAAGGAAGGGATGAGCCAATTAATAAACTTAATCTGATTTTTTTAATGTCTAACTCTAGGTAGTTTACAATGGCAGGAATACTGCCGTGGAAACCAAATGATGTGAAGATTACAGGTAATGCAGTAATAAAAACACCTTGATGAACAGGCAATGATAATAAGTATTCACCTGTAATATTTGGTGTTAAAAAAACTAAAATAGAAACCAGCATGACCAGTTTTAAGGTAAATAAACCACGATTGATAATATCGACAGCCTTGGTTCCTAGTGAGATAACGGTCGCAACGATAACAGTAAATAACACAGTAGAAGCTGTTTTTGATAACTCAAATGGTGTAATAGAATTTATTTTTGAATGAAACTGCTCACTCCCGCCTGCGATATAGGCTGCACAAAGAGCGTAGAAGAGAAATAACATAGCAAATGTAGCAATGAGTTGTCCGTATTTCCCCAAAAACTGAAATGCTAGGCTGTGGAGTGTCGCATTACGCTCGCCGTGTTGGTGTACTTCTAGCATCAATAAACTTGTATAGCTCATAATAGCCCAGATCCCAACCATTAATAAGCTTGCTGTAAAGAATCCTAAACTAGCAGATACCAGAGGCAAGGCTAACATACCTGCACCTATTGTTGTTCCTGCTATAATTAATGAGCTTCCGAGTACTTTTGTTTTCATATATCTATACTTCTATGCTAAATAAATTGAAATTTGATGATTTTATCAATGAGTGCAATGTACTTTTTATTTCTTGTTAATTCAAATTATTGTAATAATTAAATTACACTCGATGTAATTAAATATTTACACCTAGTGGTAGGGATGATGCTGATCGAAATTTAAAGTGACATAGGTTTTTTAAATCGATTAATATGATAAATTAAAGTCAATTATAGAAATATCAAAAGAGGAAAGGTGCATGTTGCAAGTAGCAATGATTAGCACAGGTGAAGAAATTCTACATGGAGACATTGTAGATACTAATGCGGCATGGATATCTCAATTATTTTATCAGCATGGTTTTAAGTTATCTAACCGCTCTACTGTGGGTGATAATATTGAGGCATTAGTGGCTGAGATTCAGCATCAAACGAAAAGTGCGTCAGTTGTGATTGTAAATGGTGGCTTAGGGCCAACGTCTGATGATATTTCTAGCGAGGCTGCGGCTAAGGTGTTAAATGCACCATTGGTGATGTCTCAATATTGGTTAGATAGAATGCAAGCTCGTTATTTAGAGCAGGGCAAGGAAATGCCAAAAAGTAATATCAAGCAAGCGATGTTACCTGAAGGGGCGCAACTAATTGATAACCCTGTGGGTACTGCTTGTGGCTTCTTTATTGAAGTTAATAAGTCTATTGTGATTTTTACTCCAGGTGTGCCATCTGAATTTAAAGTGATGACTGAGCATCAGATATTACCTCGAATGAAGCAATGGCACCCAATGGTAGAAGCTTCTGAATGCAGCCGTCTATTTACTTTTGGTTTGTCAGAATCTGGTATTCAAGATAAGTTACAACAACTTCGTTTACCACATGGATTCGAAATTGGCTATCGCTCTTCATTACCTTTTATTGAGGTTAAATTATTTGGCCCTGCAAATCATGATGGTCGTTTTCCTGTTTTAGAAAAGATGTATCATCTATTAGGGGATAATGTAGTTAGCGTTGACGAATCTATATTGCCTAATGTTGGTGCGTTATTAAATGAATTCTCACTTAGCTTCACAGTAGCAGAACAATCAACAGGTGGTTGGTTAACTAATTGGCTGCAGGAAGATGAGCAGGTCAGATCTCATATGAAGCAGGGTTGGATCCTATCTTCTCAAGTCGACCAACAAATGGCAGGACAAGACCCACTTGCCGCTGCCTTAGCATTAGCTGCTGCAACACGTGAACGTACTCAAACAGCTATAGGTTTGTCGTCAGGCCCTATGTTACAAGGCAAAGTTGCAGTCGCTTTATCTACCTCTTACGGTGAATGGGGGCAGCTAGTTAGTCTAAAAAGAGATTACAGTTATAATGAAGTGCGCTCTATATTATCAACTTTAATGTTAGATATGCTACGTCGATGTTTAGAAAAGAAACCTATGTTTGGTCATTATGAGTCATTAAATAGAGAGTCTGAGATTTATGTGCCCCAAAGTGCATTAAATTAAACTCAGATTTATGGCGATTAAAACGGCTCTATTTAGAGTCGTTTTTTGTTTTTCTATCATTGAATAATTGATAATTAAGATCTTTTATTACTAAGCTAGTTTCTGCTTTACAGACACAAGGTAAGATTTCATTAGGCGCTAAAAAGGCTAGGGGAAACGTTGAATAACTAACTTCCCCTGAAACTAAAGTACAACGACAGCTACCGCAATCACCATTTCGACATTGAGATTCAGCTATAATACCTTGATCTTCTAACGTTTCTAATAATGAATTATTAGATGAATCATTTATTGTAATCGTGCTATTTATTTCTATCTTTTTCATTGTTATTTCTACGCGAAAATCGATATAAAATCATAACATAATCAACTGAGTTGGTATAATATCTCACCCTCTGATTGATGATGATATTGATTTCGACCTTTCTCTTTTGCGGTATAAAGAGCCTTATCTGCACGTTCAATTAATTGATTAAGAGTTAAAATATGTTGATGATCGATAATTTGACTAATTCCGATAGAAACAGAAAGGTAAGGGGAGCACGTTGATTCATGATGAGGGATCAATAAGGCTTGTATACTAGTCAATAATTGACTGTAATTTTTTATTCAGGCTTTTTTGAGAGATATCAGAAGCTAGTATAAAAAACTCATCTCCACCATAGCGATATACCTGCTGATTTAGACCGTAGAACTGCTGCTTAATTAAATGGCTGATCTGAATTAGAACATTATCACCTTCAACGTGGCCATAAGTGTCGTTATATTCTTTATAGTGATCAATATCAATCATAATGCCGGTGTAATTCTGGCAGTGCTGAGATTTTAATTGTTTAAAATTCGCCTCAAGAGATTTTCTATTTAATAACTGAGTTAAATGATCTGTTTGTGAGAGATGTAAAAGCTGCTTGCGGTTAAATTGGTTTTCAAGCGCAATAGAAATGTAGTTTATCAGTTGAGTAAAAAGCTCAAAATGGAAAGCTTGGTACTGATAACTTTCTTTTGCTTGTAGGGTAAAACCTGCTTGTATCTCGCCATTAATTTTAATTGGAGAGAACATAACAGATTTAAACTCTACTTGAGGGTCGCAACTCTCTCCAAGCATTGCAACTTTTTGTTCGCTATTCATATGATTAAAATAGAAAGCTGAGTTACTTTTGATACAATAACTCATGTAAGTTGCTTGTGTATGACAAGGAGAAATATAGGGAGGATGTGCAGCTTTTTTATCATCTAAATAATGAATGGTGATACTATCTTTTTCACTATCATAGAAACCTAAACCAAGCATATCAATTTGAAATAACGTAGATAAGTCTTCTTGTATTTGCGGTAAAATAGTTTGAATATCAGTATTATTATTAATGTATTGACCGATTTTATTAATCACTGATAAATTTTGAGACAGTGACTTCATCGTGCTGAGTTCTAATTTTGCCGTATTTAAGCGATAAAGTTGTTGTAGATAATCACTTTCTCTTTTCAATAGCTCTCTTCTTGAGTTGAGTAAAGAAGAAGTTAATGATTGATAATGTTTTTCCCTTACTTCAATATTTTCAATGTCTTTAATACGAAGTAAGATGATGTCGTTAAAGCCATCAATTAGCTTATCACTTTCAATGCATTTAGCAATATTAAGCCCTTCTTCAATATAAGCATCCAATTTTGAATGTTGGTTATATCCGGTTAAATACTGGCAATATTCTAAGATCATTTCGGAATGGTCATAATCATTTTGGCACTGTTTCATATTTTCAATAGATAGCAGATGGTAATGTTCTGCATCACCAATCTCATTTAATCCATTTGCTATTTCTGCATGAATTTTAAAATAAAAACCTAGATATCGTGGTTGGTCTTGAATTTTAGGAAAAAGGTAATTGAGAATACTTAATGCTTCATCAAAATGAGTCTGTTTTGCTTTTATTTCAGCTATATTTAACCAAGAAAGAGCAGTGGGAGAGTTTGGCCCACTTTGCTCTAATAGAATTGTTGCTTCGTGCAAATAGTTAAGAGCTTCGCTGAAATTACCAATTTGGCGGAAAATATCACCGATATTATTTTTAATGATCCCAGTAATAAAATCATCACAGAATTGTTGTGATTTTTCTGCTTTGGTTAAAAATTTATGGGCGTAGAAATAATTACCTAACATGCCATAGACTGTACCAATGTTATAATGGCAGAAACAGATAAGAAACTTTTGGTTGCTTTGTTGGGCAAAGTTAATCGCATCAAAAAACTGACTGATTGATTCGATGAGTCTGCCTGAACGTGAGAGAAGATAAGCTTGAAATATTAACTCAAACTCAGAAGGGATTTCTTCTGAGTTTTTTGATGCTTCAAGTGCAATCGTGTTGAGCTGAAATTGAACTTGTTCTTTGGATGAAGCCCTTGGAAGCTGACGCACTTGTTCGAGCAAGTACCCGTACCATTGATTATTAGCCATAGTTTTATATTTATAATTTTTATGATATTACAAGAAATTATAGAATAAACTAGTGATTATATGAAGTGATGTCTCAGAATTGATGCAGAAGTGTGGATTAGCTCTCTATTTGTAATCAAAATGTTATTTATAATACCCCGTTTTTTTTCTAATAACACACCTCGCTAAATTAACAAGGTGTGTTATAACTCTATGATATTAGCTGATTTTTACAGGCCAGCCATAAGACTTATACTCTTCTGCTAGCTTATTTGCGATTTCAGTAGATACTGTCGCTGTAATCCAATTGCCAAAACCCATTACTTGATATTCTAGTTTAACATGATTCATTATAAATTCCCCCCGGATATGAATGCATGTACTTTAACGATCTTAGCTACGAATAACTTTCATATCGAGGTCAGAAAGATCTATATATGGACTAATTTTATATAAACAATAGGATCATATTAAATAAGTAAATTTATGTAGAATCATCTGGATTATTTATAAATTAATTTAAATGAACTGTTAATCAATAATAAATAAGGTATATTGATTAATTACTAAATATATGGAAGTTATTAATGATAATGGACTTTTGGGCATTTTTTATTGCTATTGTATTGTTAACTATTACTCCTGGGTTAGATACCGCTCTAGTGATACGAAACTCCTCTCGAGGTGGTTGGAAAGAAGGTGTAACTTGTAGTTTCGGTATTTGTTGTGGATTATTTGTACATGCCACAATGTCAGCTATTGGTTTGTCAGTTCTACTTGTGAGTTCAGCTGAGCTGTTTACAGTAGTGAAGGTAATAGGTGCGTTGTATTTAATATGGTTAGGTATTCAATCAATTAAGAGTACTTTTAATAAACATCAAGAAGTTAACATTGCAACAATGGCATCGAATGAAAATAAGTCGTTAGTCTCTTCATTTAAAGAGGGCTTTCTTTCTAATATTTTAAACCCTAAAACTGCGGTGTTCTATTTGGCTTTATTACCCCAGTTTATTAATCCAGAATACAGTGCATTGATTCAATCACTCTTAATGGCAAGTATTCATTTTATTATCGCTATGTGTTGGCAGAGTGGAATTGCAGTATTAGTTGAAAAGGCGCAAGATTTAATGTCGAGTGAGAAAATGACAAAGCGCATTGAAAGAGTGACTGGCGGAGTATTGATTTTATTAGGGGCTAATTTATTAGTCTCTAAATAAAGTTAAAAAGAATACATAAAGATGCTACATCTACGTAGTATTAAATTATCTATATAGCACCCTTGTAAAGCTTTACTCTAAGGGTGCTCTATTTTTAATCATTATCAGCATTATGTGTGTTAGCTAATTTTTTGTCTTTTCTTGCGAAATGTACATGTACATCTTGCTGTGCAAACGGGATTGAAATACCTTCTTGATCGAAGCGAAGCTTTACTTCACGAGTAACATCCCAATAGACATCCCAGTAATCGTCAGTTTTAACCCAAGGGCGAACAATAAAATCAACGGACGAGGCACCAAGAGTATGAACCTTGATGCTTGGTTCAGGTTTTTTGAGGGTAGCAGGGTGAGCATCTATAATCTCAGCTAATACATTTTCAGCATGTTCAATGCTATCGTTATAACCAATACTAAAAACCATATCTACACGACGTAATCGCTCATGAGTTACATTTTTAATCACATCTCCCCAAATCTTACTGTTAGGTAGAATAATGATTTGATTATCAAACGTTTTAATCGTGGTATTTACTAAACTCATATGACTTACCTTACCTGACACGCCTCCTGCCTCAACAAAATCACCGACATCAAATGGACGGTAGATTAGTAGCATCATACCCGATGCAAAATTAGATAATGTATCTTGCAATGCAAAACCAATAATAATACCAGCAACCCCAAAACCAGTTAGAACAGGTGCAAGATCTAATCCAATTTTAGAAAAAGCAATAAGAATACCGATGAAGAAGATGAGCTTACTAGACATCGAAACAAAGAAGTCTTGCATTAGTTTACTCATGTGTAAGTGAGGTTGAACTACAGCTTTTAGTACTACTTTACTTGTAAGCCGGGCAATGAAACGTGTTGCAACAAGAATTAAAATGAAAACAAGAAATTTTAAAAATTGATCAGGGGCATGCTTTAGTACCCAGTCGCTGCCAGATGCGAACCAGTCACTTAAAATAGCTGCAATAACAGGGAAATTAAGAATATCTTCCGTTAAATCACCTGTCGTTGAGAAAAGTTGGCGTTTATATTCTGTTGTATCAATGTCTAAATTGTCGGCAATAGCAATTAACAGTTCAAGTCCATTAGTTGAGTTTTGTACTTTTCTCTCGAAAAATAAATGATCTAAGGTTAAAGATGATTTTTCCGAATCAGAAGAGTGTTGAAGTTGATCTGAAAGCAGTTGTTCACGGCTGGTATCGAAGCTTAGAGAGGCAGAAAGAAACTTGATTTTTTGATCAATTAGCAATTTAAAGGCGAGGGCTTTTGTTTTCTCTGGCTTATCAAGTTGAGTTAACCATTGATAGTTTTCAAATTGATCATTTAGAGCGAGGTAATAATAATCTTTAGATTCTTTTAAGGTATTTTGTAGTACGAGTTTATGTTCAATATCTGAGCTGTCTATTAGTTCTTGCTTATCTTTTATGTCTCGATCTAAATAAGCGATAGAGCGCTCAGCATATATGATCTGAGCTTTTACCTCTTTAACTAATAACTGAGAAGTTGATTCATTGTGGCGATTAACTAATCTTGATAATACAATGCGAAGTTCATTATTTTTATCGACTTGTTGAACGCGAATTACAGCAAGATCGCTTCCTGTAAATGAAGAGGCTTCTTGTTTTAAACGAGTAACCTCATTATTGATGTTGCCTAACTCCACTAAGTCTTGGGATTGATTAGCGAAAGAGAGCGAGCTGAAAAGAAGAAATAGCCAAATTAAATTACGCATAGAGCCTCTCTAACAGTGGTATGAATTAGGTGGATATCACTTTATTGTAATGAAAAATAAGAGAAAGTGGCAGGAGAACTTTTAGAAAATTTGTTAGCGAAATAAAAAAGCAGCCACGAAAGCTGCTTTTATTACGGTAGTGCTTTTTTTAATCAAGTTTTTTAAACTCAATAATTAGTGCTTTGCAAAAGGACCAAAAAAATCCAATTGTCATTACCAATAGTACTGAGCCAAACAACAAAGTTAATATTTCCATATATCACCTCGTAAATTAGTTCAAGACTAGTATAGCAAATTTATAAATTACATTACTGGAGTTTAGTTAACAAAGTGTATCAATATGTGTCGATACACTTTTAATTTGCTTTTTAAAGTGTTTTATATTTGATTGAAAGCGATTCCTTTATCATTATCTTTTTGTTTCTTAAAGAAAAGGTGAGTTTCTTCAATGATAATGTGGCGTAATGCAATTAATCCTATTAAATTTGGAATCGCCATCAAACCGTTGACAATATCAGCAATAACCCAAATGGTATCTAGTTGCATATAAGCGCCTGAAGCAACTAAAGAGATAAAAACAATTTTGTAAGGTATTACCCCTTTAGAGCCAAATAAATAGGTAACACAACGCTCACCGTAATAGTTCCAACCAAGAATAGTAGTAAAAGCAAAGAACATTAGACCGATAGAGACTAAATAAGGGCCAAGTTGGTTAGAACCTAAACCAATAGCGAAGGCTTGAGTTGTCATTAATGCACCTGCAGCATCACCTTGCCAAACGCCGGTAACCACTAAGGTTAAACCTGTCATGGTACAAATAATAACAGTGTCAAAAAACGTTCCAGTCATAGAAACTAAACCTTGTTTTACACAAGAGTCTGTTTTTGCGGCAGCGGCAGCGATAGGGGCACTACCAAGGCCTGATTCGTTTGAGAATACACCACGGGCAACACCAGATTGAATGGCTAACATGATTGATGCACCAACAAAACCACCAGTAGCTGCGGTGCCAGTGAAAGCAGATGTTACAACCAGTTGAATTGCAGAAGGTAGAGCTTCAGCTTGCATGATTAATACCGAAAGGCATGAAACCACATAAACGACAGCCATTGTTGGAACCACTTTTTCTGCTACTTTAGCAATAGATTTAATCCCACCTAAAGTAACAACCGCGACAAGAACCGTTAAAATTCCACCAGTTAACCAAGCAGGGGCATTCATTGTCAGATGAGCTGAATCTACAATCGCATTGATTTGAGGAAAAGTTCCTATGCCAAAACAAGCAACACCTAAAGCAAAGAAAGCAAATAGCTTAGCAAGCCATTTATTGCCCATGCCATATTCAATGTAATACATCGGCCCACCGATCATTTGGCCTTTGCTGTCGGTTTTTCTGTATTTTACTGCCAATAAACATTCTGCGTACTTGGTTGCCATTCCAAAGACAGCTGCAAGCCACATCCAAAATAGAGCTCCTGGCCCTCCCATTTTAATCGCAGTTGCTACACCTACTATATTACCCGTACCAATAGTGGCAGATAGGGCGGTACATAAGGCAGCAAAGCTTGATACATCTCCTTTTCCTTTGCTTTCATTTTCTTCTTTTGAGAAGACCATTTTTAGCGCAGTGGGTAAGTGACGCAACTGAAAAATACGTAATTTAAATGTAAAGTAGATACCTGTACCAACCAATAAAATTAATAGTGGTGGGCCCCAGATAAAATTATCGATAGTAACAAGTAGATTGTGAAAGGTGTTCATGGTTTCCCCTTAATAAAACATATAGAAAGGAGAAGAGAGAGTGGTGTACCAAAACCAAAAAATAGGCAATAGTATAGAGCCGAGATTAATCGGATCACTTTCTCCTCTGTCCTTTTGCCTGAGAGTTTCACCGTTATCATTTTTCAGATAATGGCTTGCTCCTTCGGCGGCCGATTTAACGGCTCTCTCCAGAGATTCCTCCAACTACAGTCCTCACCTTATTCATAGTTTTGAATTAGGCACCTGAAAGATTTACTTCTTCGGTGGGCGTTGCCAAATAATGGCGTTGCCGCTCTCCTGCAGTCTTCATCGGATCAACAAATTGTAAGCTACGAAGTAGCTAAGCCAAGTATGTTAGACAAGTCACATTTTTTTGTCATGTACTTTCTTTATAAATTAAAGGTAAATTGATCGAAATCGGTTTCTTTGCTCAAAATAACAACGATAACTCAAGTATTTACCTTATTAAAGTGTGCTAAAATAAATAAAAAGTGAGGTGTACTATGTTACGAATTGCTGTCATTATTTTATTGTTTGCTCTTTCTGCGCTTTTATTTAAATACAGAGCGAATGAAAAAATACAAAAGTCGGTTGTTTATATATCTGTTACAGGTGTTGTGATTTATGTAGCGTATATCATGATTTCAGAACTTATCCGATAAGTTGTCTTATTATTAACAAAAGGTGTAGATAACTATTTACACTAGATACCCTGTCTATAAATGCTTAGAGGTTAATGCGTGAGTGTAGAAAATCAAACCAGAATGACGGACGATCATGATGATGACGTTATTATTATCGAAGAAAAATCTAAATTGAGTCACTGGGTTGCCGGAGTTACTCTGATTATTGGTGCGATTGCGGGTGGGTTAGTTGGCTCTAGCGTATCTGATAGTAAATGGTCTGCCGCATATACTCAGTTGGAAGTAAAAACAAAGCAGTATCAAACCGATTTAAATCAAGCTGAAATTAAAAGTGCTGACCTTGATGTTTTGATTGCAAAAGAGAAACAGCAGGCATTACAAGCTCAAAAGAAAAGTTTAGATGAAGAAAAAGCCCAAGCTATTTTACTGGAGTCGAAAAAGCATAGTTCCTTAATAAGCGAAGTTGAGGCTTTACAGTCTCGTGGCGCATCATTAGAAATGCAAGTTGAAGAACAAAATAAACAGATTAATAAATTGACACACCAAGTGGATCTGCAAATTACGATGTTGTCTCGTTCAAAGCAATTATTTCAGCGTCAACTTCAACTTAAAGAAGAGGCAAACCATTTAGAAATGAAAATTGACACGGTAACCACAACAGAAAGCAAACTAGAAAAAGAGTGTAAAGTGTATCTTGAAGGAAAAAGTTGGGATGTTAAATCTGATGTATGTAAGCAACAAGAAGAAGCACAGAAGCAGATAAATCAATACAATGATGAACTCCAATTATTGCAAATGGATATAAAAGAAATCGATCTCATAAGTGAAGATTTAGGAATGTAGTACTATCCTTTAAAGGGGGCTTTCTCTCCTTAAATAAGGGTGATGACATGAGAGCCATGGTAGTTCATACTGAAGTGACCCCGTTAAGTTGGACATTTTAGTTAAGCGGCTTGTAAGGCCTGGTTTCGATATTCTATCGGAGTCAGGCCTTTTAGTTTTACCTTAATCCGCTTCGTATTGTAATACTCGATATATTCTTCGATCTTTTCTATTAACTCATCTGCATCCTTGAAGATGTATCCATGATACATTTCAGTTTTAAGTAAACCAAAGAAATTTTCAGCTACTGCATTATCTAAGCAGTTTCCTTTTCTAGACATACTTTGTTGAAGCCTATGCTTTACAAGTTCCTGTTGATAAGTCTTATGTCGATATTGCCAACCTTGATCACTGTGTAAAATTGGCTTCGAGCCCTTACTTAGTTTGCCTATTGCTTCTTTAAGCATATCCGTGACTAGCGGTAAACGTGCATTCTTTGTCACTTTATAAGCGATAACTTCTTGATTGAATAAATCAACCACTGGCGATAGGTAAACTTTTTGTCCGTTAACTTTAAATTCTGTTACATCGGTTACCCATTTCTCATCTGGTTTCGTAGCACTAAAATCCCTTTCAAGTACATTTGGGACTGATTTACCCACCTCTCCTCGATAAGAACGATATTTTTTGGGTCTTACTATAGATTTTAGGTTTAGTTGCGCCATCAGCCTTTGTACTGTTTTATGATTCAGCTCTACACCTTTTCTTCGCATAGCTAAATGGATCCGTCGATAGCCATAACGTCCTTTATGTTCATGGTAGATAGACTCAATCATCTCTAACTCATGCTCATAAGTATCAGGCCTTCTACTTATTTGAGCCTGATAATAGAAGACACTTTTTGCCAAACTGGTGATACGAAGTAAATATTTTAAAGGGTAATTAGCTTTGAGAGCTAAAACAATTAACGCTTTTTCTTTGTTTGTTGGCGTTTTTTCTGTTTCAGCTCTTCGAACTTTTTTAGAACAGCATTCTCTGTTCGTAAATAACTTAACTCTTCTCTTAGCTCTTCAATGGTCATTTCGTCATCTGATTTTTGTGTAGTATTGGATAATAATTTCATTGAAGGCCTTCCTATATTACTATTCTTGAGTCCCTTAAACCCCGCTTCATTATATGTTTTAAGCCAGACTGATAGCGTGCCAGGGGAGGATAAGTTTAATACTGCACTAGTGTGAGTGAGAGACCAACTGTTAGTCCACATTAATTTCAATGCTTGTAATTTTGTTTTGGCATTATCGGCATGTGTAGTTGGTAAAAATGAGTTTTTACCATGGATAGAAAATACTTGAGTCCAATATCGTATCTGACGAGCAGATATCGAATATTCTTTAGATAATTGAATTGATGTACGACTAACTAAGCACTGCTTAGCAATAATTAGTTTTAGCTCACGACTATATTTGGACATAAAAAAGACCCTCAGTAATTGGTTGTCCAATTATTGGGGGTCAGTTCATACCGTGGCTTTTTTTATACACTTAATTTTAGTTGAGAATTATTCACATTTAGCTTGAGGTTTAATTGTAAAGAATATAGCATACTGTGAAATTTTATGAATGGAGAGACAGGTGAGCAATCAAACAGCTAAATTTGTTCAAGGTTCGACAATACGTCATATATTAGTTATGTCGGGAACAGCCTCAATAGGGCTAATGGCTTTGTTTGTCGTTGACTTACTTGACATGTTTTTTATTAGTTTACTAGGGCAAATAGAGCTGGCAGCTGCCATTGGGTTTGCAGGTACCATCATTTTCTTTTCTACTTCTGTTTCTATTGGTTCTTCTATTGCGATGGGGGCCTTAGTATCGAAAGCGCTCGGTGCAAAAGAAAATGAAAAAGCTAAACAACTTGCCAGCAGTACTCTATTTATTGCGTTTATTGTTAATAGTATTGTGACAATGACGATGTTTTATTTCATTCCTGAATTATTAGCAATGATTGGAGCAAAAGGAGTCGTTGCTGAGCGAGCTCAAGCTTACCTTTCTATTCTTTTACCAAGTACACCATTAATTGCAATAGCTATGGCTGCAGGTGCGGGTCTTAGGGCTGTTGGTGATGCAAAACGTTCGATGCTAGCAACATTGTATGGTGGAATCGTTAATGCCGTTTTAGATCCAATTTTTATCTTCGGTTTTAATATGAACGTCGAAGGGGCTGCGATAGCTTCTGTTATCTCTAGGCTCACCGTGTTAGCTTTTTCTTTATACCCTCTTATTTTTACTCATAAACTTATTTCTTTACCCAAGTGGAAAGACATTAAATTTCACTCGTCTGCTATTTTTACCATTGCCATTCCTGCCATTATTACAAATACTGCAACACCTATTGGAAATGCAATAGTCACTTCAACCTTAGCACCATTTGGCGAGGATTTTGTTGCAGGTTTTGCCGTTATTGGACGATTAATTCCAGTAACTTTTGCGGTAATTTTTGCCATGTCTGGAGCAATTGGTCCGATCATTGGACAAAATTATGGAGCAGACCGTATTGATAGGGTAAGAGAAACCTTGCGAAACTCCCTATTTTTTATGGCGATTTATTGCATAGCGGTGTCATTGATTTTATTTGTTCTTCAAGATTATATTATTGCGTGGTTTAATCTAGTTGGAGATGCCGCTTTGATCATGGCTACATTCTGTAGTGTGATAACCATCACTTTTATTTTCAATGGTACGATGTTTGTTGCTAATACATCATTTAACAATTTAGGTAAGCCGCTTTACTCAACAGCATTAAATCTCAGTAAAGCAACGGTAGGAACGCTTCCATTTGTTTATTTTGGGGCGCAATGGTATGGCGGTCTTGGTGTTTTATATGGACAGGCGTTAGGGAATATTGTTTTTGGTATCATCAGTCTGATTGTTTTACGAGTTCATGTTGTGGGTATGGTAAGGGAACATTTAAAATCGACTCCTGATGATAATATGATTAGTAATGTTAGCGTAACGATGTCACCATTTTGCAATAATGATGCAGTTATTATGCAAAGTGGTGTAAAAAACGACAATGACAATTTGAAGCATCCATTTCTTTCTGGTTAATCATTTTATAATATAACCAACATAAACAGTTCGATGTTCTGTCTATTTATGGTACGGTGGGTTGTATGTTATTTTAAGAGTGAACAACCAGAATGAATATTCTAATATGTGATGACTCCTCATTTGCAAGAAAAGCCATCGCTCGCTGTATCGCAAAAACGAATGATCAACATGTAATTTTTGCTGAGCATGGGAAAAATGCCCTTGAAGTCATGCAGGAAACTGACATTGATGTAATGTTCTTAGACTTAACTATGCCTATAATGGATGGCTATGAAGTATTGGCTGAAATGCCAAATATTGATTACCCAACTCAAGTGGTAGTTATTTCTGGTGATGTCCAGCAAACGGCTATTGACCGCTGCTTGGATCTTGGTGCATTTGCTTTTATTAAAAAGCCTATTTCACCTGACGAATTACTTGAATATGAACATGATTTAGGCGTTGTATTTACCTTTTCTAAATCAGAGTCTGTTGATGTTGAAGATAACAAAGTCAGTGGTATGAAAAAGCTAAAAGAGCTTACTAATGTAGCTTTAGGCCGTGGTGCTTCATTGCTCTCTGAATATTTAGGTGAGTTTATTACGATCCCAGTTCCACATGCTTGGGCAATGGTGGCCGGTGAACTTGACATGACCCTGCAAGATGTTTTCTCCCATAAAGGTGCAATGGCAATATCACAACGCTTTAGTGGCCATGGTATTCATGGTGAAGCTTTGGTATGTATGCGTGGAAAAGATGCAGAAACCATTGGTCGTAATATGGGTCTAACAGATGAAAGTATCTCAACGAATGAGATTGTATTAACTATTTCTGGTGTTGTGGTTTCTTCTTATCTTCAAGCATTGAGCGATCAACTTGGAGCGATGTTTACAACAAGACAGCCAAGTATTGTAGATCGAGTTCAGCGTGAAATCGATATCAGTAATACACGAAACATCCAAGATATGTTTGCTTTAGAATACAGTTTTTTAGCTGAAACTATGGATTTTGAATGTGAGGTACTGTTTTTACTTGATTCAAAGTCGGTCAATACCATTCAATCTTTCTTGGAGAACGTGTAATGACTTATATTACGAAGCGAGCATTGAACGAAGAAGAGTATGAGTGGGCGGTGCAGACCGTTGACAATATGGATGCAGGCGTTCTTATTCTTGATAAAGATTATAAGATATGTGCGTGGAACCATTTTATGCAAGCATATAGTGGTATTAATATTGCTCAAGCGATGAAAAAATCATTATTTGAACTTTTTCCAACGGCACCAAGATCATGGTTAGAAGCAAAAATCAATTTAACTCGTCAGCTAAATTGTAATGGCTTTTCTAACTGGGAAGAGCGCCCGATGGTGTTCCCATTTCAAAATTTTACACCTGTGTCTGATGGTGTAGCAAGCATGTACCAAAATCTAGTATTTTCTCCTATGTTAGATAAGCGTGGTGATGTGAGCCACATTTGTATTATGGTGCATGATGTCTCAGAAATGGCAAAAAACCAGTTGCATTTACGTGAAACTAGTCATAATTTATCTAAGCTTAATCAATTTGATGAATTAACAGGCTTATATAACAAAAGCCAACTTATCAACATGCTGGGCGATGAATTTCATAAAAATAACACCTCTGATCAAGTATCTACATTGGTTTTATTAGACATTGATGGCCTGTCAGAAATCAATGAAAATTATGGCCGACTGATTGGTGATGAGTTTGTTAAATTAACAGCAAGTACCTTGCATAAAACAGCTCGTAGAAGTGATTTTACTGGTCGTTACAGCAATGAAATTTTTGCGGCTATTTTACCTGAAACATCTGCTGACCAAGCTATGTTTTTTACTGAACGTTTACGTAAGCGAATTGAAACTAAAACTATCAATTGCAATGATATAGAGAAGAATTACACTATCAGCCTATCTGTTAGTCAATTTAACTCTGCGATGTCAAGTTATCAGCAGTGGATAGCAACAGCTGAAAAAGCGCTAAACGATGCGAAAAATAAAGGTAAAAATCAAACAGTTGTCTTTGGCTTAAAGTAATAGTAGCAATAGTAATATGAGAAATGGCGAATACGATGCTTACTTGAGTAGTCGTATTCGCCATTTTTTTTGCTAAGTAATTTTGAATTGAATAGATTACATTGAATTTAGAGATGGATCGAAGTAGCTAAAATGTAACGACTGAATTGATAAAGAATATTATTTTAACGTGCAATGATAACTAATGAGATTAATCATAAATAGGCTAGGTTTCTATGAAAAACTCTACGTTATCGACATTGGTCGCTATAGGACTATTATCCCCAATAGCATCAGCATTTGACGAACCTAATACTGCTTCAATTCCTCTAACTTTGGCAAGTAACTATCAACGTGAATTAGATATTAATTTATATTGGCTAAGTGAAAAACTTGATGGTATACGAGCTTATTGGACTGGCTCAGAGCTACTTACTCGAAAAGGACATAAAATATATACACCAAAGTGGTTTACTGATCCGCTGCCTGCGCATGCGATTGATGGTGAATTATGGGCGGGAAGAGGTGGCTTTCAAAAAGTAGCGAGAACTGTGTTGGATTTTAAACCGGATGAAGAGGCGTGGCGTGATATTCGTTTTATGATGTTTGATTTACCAGGCTCGGTAGGAGTGTTCCCAAAACGATATCATGAATTATCAGCAATGGAAAAATCTTTTAAAGTACCACATTTAAAGCTTGTGGTTCATCATCCTGTAAACTCTGAAGAACAACTTTTTAATATATTGGACGATATTTCTGCTCGTAACGGCGAAGGTGTGATGCTACGAAAATTAGATACGATTTATCGCTCTGGCCGTAGTGATGATTTAATTAAAGTCAAAAAACATGATGACGACGAAGCAATAATTGTAGGATATACCGATGGGAAAGGTAAGTATAAAGGAATGGTCGGAGCATTTATATTACGAATGCCTAATGGAAAAGAGTTTAAAATCGGTAGTGGATTAAGTGATGCAGTAAGAGCAAATCCACCAGAGATAGGCACGCAGATAACATATCGCTATAATGGATATACTGATAATGGGATCCCAAAATTTGCGCGATATCTCGCTGTTCGTGAAGGGTATTAAAAGAAATAGAGTACTTATAGTAGCGCTACTCTATTTCTTATTATTTACAGTAATAGCTTAGGCTGTGAAAGTTTTAACACTGTCACGAACCATGAGGGTTGGTTCTAGCTGTATCACATGATTTGTTTCTGATTTAGTTTGAATTTTCTCCAACAATGAATCAACCGCTTGTTGTCCTAAACGATGTTTTGGCTGATGGATAGTCGTTAACGATGGCGTAATGTATTTGGCCATTTTAATGTCATCGTAGCCAACAATTGAAATATCATCGGGAACAGAAATCCCTTTTTTGCTCGCGCAATTGATCATTCCCATTGCCATCATGTCATTACAAACAAATAGTGCGGTTGGTAATTTGCCCCTGCTATGAAGCTCATTAAATGCGCTTTCGCCACCTTCGCATTCAAAATCACCAGAGGCGATCCACTGTTTATTAATGTCTAATCCTGACTCTTCCATTGCTTGCACAAAGCCACTTAAACGTTGCTGCGCTTGCAGTTTGTTCAGAGGGCCAGTGAGGCAGCCTATCTCTTTGTGACCTTGTTCAATCAAATGTTTTGTTGCTAAGTAACCGCCGTGGTGGGAATTATCTTGGATCTTATCGCTTGGAAAATCAATTAACCCCCAATCCATAACAACGGTTGGAACGGCTTGATAACGAGAGAATAGCTCAAGCACTTGATTTTCAATTTCAGTACACATCAGCAATAAGCCATCAACGCGCTTTTGTAGTAGGGTATCTAAACTTGAATGAACACGTTGTGCATCGCCTTCGGTATTACATAAAATCAGGTTATAACCCATTTCATAACAGCGTCGTTCAACGCCTTTTACTACTTCACCAAAGAAAGGGTTGGTAGAGGTGGTGACTAGCATACCAAAGGTTTTAGTGTGGTTGACTTTTAAGCTACGAGCGAGCGCAGAGGGCGCATAATTCAGCTCAGATACAGCAGTCATTACACGCTCAGAAATATCATCACTGACAAAGCGTGTTTTGTTTAGAACATGACTTACCGTAGAGGTAGAGACACTCGCATGCTTGGCTACATCTTTGATTGTTGCCATAAATTCAATCCTTTGTTTATGTCTTTATGAGTAAATCACTAAGGTGTTTAGCTCATAAAGACACGAAAGTCGGTATTAGTGCTCTAGTAGAAAACGCTCGACTTCTGTAATAGAAGGGATAGAGGTTTGAGCACCCATTCGAGTTACTGATATTGCTGCCGCAGCATGAGCAAATTTAATCGCATCATCTAATTTACGACCAGATTGTAAGCCTGTTAAAAACGCACCGTTAAAGGTATCACCTGCGCCTGTTGTGTCGGTTGCTTGAACTCTAAAGCCTTCAACTTGACGGCCTTTGCCATCTTGGCTAATCCACACGCCTTTGCTACCTAAAGTGATCATTACCGTTTCAATGCCTTTCGCATGAAGTGCGTCAGCAGCCTGTTGAGCGCTTGCCATATCAGTCACTTCAATCCCCGTTAGCAATTCAGCTTCTGTTTCATTTGGGGTAATCATATCAACAAGTTGTAATAAGTCATCACTTAATTGGTGAGCAGGGGCAGGGTTTAGAACGACTTTAGTGCCTGCTGCTTTTGCAATTTGTGCTGCTTTTTCGATGGTTTCAATCGGTGTTTCAAGTTGCATTAGCAAGGTATCAGCTGCTTCAATTAGTCCGTGATGAGGCGCAATGCGATCTGCCGTTAATCGTGCGTTCGCTTCAGCAGAAATACAGATGCTGTTTTCACCAGTTGCAGCAACTTGGATCATTGCGATGCCGGTTGGTGTGTTTTCTTCAATCATCACAGCTTCAGTATTTATACCATCGAACTTAAATGCTTCAATCATTTGGTGACCAAAGCTGTCGTCACCTACGCTTGCGATAAACGCGATATCGGCACCTAAACGCGCCGCAGCAACAGCTTGGTTTGCACCTTTGCCACCAGGAATAACGGAATAACTGTGACCGTGTAACGTCTCGCCTGGACGTGGGAAAGAAGCAACTTGAAGAACGTGGTCTGCGTTTACGCTACCTAAAACAACTAATTTATTCATAATGTGCCTTTGTTTCTTATCTGGAAATGACCTTGAAGTTATCGGTCTTAAAACATATAGGTAAATGGGTGACTAACTTATTTATAGTTTCATTCATTTAACGATACGTTTTCTGTGTTTCTATTTTTGAGAAGAGTAGAGCATCGGTGCAATTTAGTTGTGAGCGCACCAATGCTCCATTTTTATTTACTAAGCTTTTTATTCAATTACTTAGCGATAACTTTTAGGTCAACAGGAATGTATTTTTCTACTGTTTCACCTTTAAGTACTTTAACGGCTGTTTCAACACCAAGCGCACCAATTAGGTCAGGTTGTTGTGCGATGGTTGCACCAAGTAGGCCACGGTTAACGGCAGCGATACCATCTTCAGTGCCATCAAAACCAACGATTAGAACGTCTTTACCAGAAGCTTGAACAGCACGTAGAGCACCTAACGCCATTTCATCATTTTGAGCAAATACCGCTTGAACATCAGGGTTTGCTGCAATCATGTTTTCCATTACGTTAAGACCTTTTGTACGGTCAAAATCAGCTGGTTGGCTACCTAGTAGTTCAAGACCGTCGCTGTTTACTGTTTTCATGAAACCTTCACCACGCTCACGCGCAGCTGATGTACCAGCAATACCTTCAAGTTGGATAACGCGTGCCTTTTCGCCCACTTTTTCCATGATGTATTTACCCGCCATTTCGCCACCAGCAACGTTATCTGAAGCAATGTGGCTCACTACATCACCACGGCTTGCACCACGGTCAAGAGTTAGGACAGGGATACCAGAACGGTTAGCCATACGAATGGCATTTGATACCGCATCAGAATCTGTTGGGTTAATTAGGATTGCTTTTACGCCACGAACCGTAAGGTCTTCAACATTTGAAAGCTCTTTACTTGGATCGTTTTGAGAATCCAGAACAATCAGTTTATAGCCTAGGTCTTTTGCTTTTGCTTCAGCCCCTTCTTTCATGGTCACGAAAAATGGGTTGTTCAATGTAGACACGACCATTGCCATTGTATCTTGAGCCGCAGCTGTCGATGTGAAAGAAGCAGAAAGTAGGGCTGCAGAGATTAGGGTTGCTAACTTTTTCATTCTATATTCCTTGTAGAGTGTAGGGCGGCACAAATCAAACATGGTACGTCTGGTTGTGCCTATTTTTTGTTTTAAATAGCAAACGAATTTATAGGGGTGACTCTTATTCGTATAGTTATTGAGTGTTATAAATAATGTGTATTACTTGTTTTTGTTGTCCACTAATACTGCCAGTAGGATAACCACAGCTTTGGCAATCATTTGGTAGTAAGAAGAAACATCTAATAAGTTCAGTGCGTTGTTCAAGAAGCCGATAATCAGAGCACCAACTAATGTGCCCATGATGCGACCTTTACCACCCGCTAGGCTTGTACCGCCAAGCACTACCGCTGCGATAGCATCTAACTCATAACCCATACCAGCAGTTGGTTGAGCTGAAGAAAGACGAGACGTTACGATTAAACCTGCCAGTGCAGCAAGTAGACCACAGATAGCGTAAACACCGATTTTAACGCGATCTACATTGATACCAGATAAGCGTGTTGCTGATTCATTGCCACCCAGTGCGTAAACGTAACGACCAAAGCGAGTGTGATTTAGTAAATACCATACAGATGCAAATACGATAACCATTAACCAGATTGGAACTGGGATGCCAAGTGCATAACCTGTACCGAACCATGAAAAGCTATCTGCAACATCAGTAAAGCCTGTTGAGATAGGGCGGCCTTCTGTATAAACCATCGTCACACCACGAAGCAACGTCATGGTTACTAGTGTTGCAATAAAGGCTTGAACCTTACCTTTAGCGATAATAATACCACTAATTGCACCCAGAGCAGCACCCGCAAGTAGCGCAGTAGGAACGGCAATGATAGGGTGAATTTCAAGACCAATCATGGTTGCTGCAAAGGCACCACAAAGCGCGAGTACTGAGCCTACACTCAAATCAATACCGGCAGTTAAAATAACCAGTGTCATACCTACTGCGATAATAGCGTTAACCGAGGTTTGACGTAAAATGTTTAAGATATTGTCGACAGTAAAAAAGTTTTCGTTTAAAAATGACACCACGACAATTAACAACAATAGCGCGATTAACGATTTTTGTTCAATCAGCCATTCTTTAGAGAAAATGCCGCCTTTCTTTTTTTGTGATTCAGATGAAGTCATAGATTTAGTGCTCATGCTGTTACCTCGACGTTTTGCTGAACAGTTTTTCCTACTGCACAAGCCAATAATTTTTCTTGATCGGCATCTTTTGCCATGAATTCGCCACTGATACGGCCTTCATGCATAACCAAGATGCGGTCACTCATTCCTAATACTTCAGGCATTTCTGATGAGACTAAAATAATGCTCATGCCTTCCGCTTTAAATTGGTTAATTAATTGGTAGATCTCTTTTTTCGCACCAACATCAACGCCACGGGTTGGCTCATCTAAAATCAAGACTTTAGGGCGAGTCATTAAGCCTTTAGCAATCGCTACTTTTTGTTGATTACCACCAGACAAGTTCCCAATTATTTGGTCACGAGTAGGGGTTTTGATATTAAATAAGCGAATAAAATCTTCTACTGCTGTGACTTCAGCGTAATGATCAAGCTGAATGCCTTTTGATAACTGATCTAATGAGCATAGAGACATGTTCTCTTTCACTGATAAGCCTAATACTAAGCCATCACCTTTAC
Organism: Aliivibrio wodanis; assembly: GCF_052920805.1. NCBI lineage: Bacteria > Pseudomonadati > Pseudomonadota > Gammaproteobacteria > Vibrionales > Vibrionaceae > Aliivibrio > Aliivibrio wodanis. The sequence continues at coordinate 963,001 of NZ_JBREXA010000002.1, read as the reverse complement.
GGTCTTCAGAGATATAAGCGATGCCATTTGCTAAACCATCACGAGGAGAGATAGGGTTAATCATCTTATCGTTTAGTTTAATCGCACCACACGTCATTGGTGCTGCACCGTAGATAATTTTCATTAACTCAGTACGACCTGCGCCCATCAAACCTGACACGCCAAGGATCTCGCCGCGATCTAATGAGAAGCTAACATTATGAACACCAGGACCAGAAACATCGAATAGCTCTAATGATTTTTCGTTGTGTTGAACGTCGATACGAGGGTATTGCTCATCTAAACGGCGACCAACCATCATTTCAATTAGGATGTCTTCATTAATCTCTGCAACCACACGTTCGCCAATGAACTTACCATCACGAAGGATAGTAATATCATCACAGATCTCGAAGATTTCTTTTAGACGGTGCGAAATATAAACAATGCCGCAACCTTCATCACGAAGTTCATTAATGACTTTAAATAGAGATTCAGTTTCAGTATCTGTTAAGGCATCTGTCGGCTCATCCATGATGATAACTTTAGATTTGAACGACAACGCTTTGGCAATCTCAACCATTTGTTGCTCACCTAAACTCAATTCCCCTAATAGTTGGCGAGAGTGGTGTTTTACATTCAAACGTTTAAGTAGGGCATCGGCATCGCTGTACATTTCAGCCCATTTGATACCACCAAATGCATTGGTTTTCTCACGGCCTAAAAAGATGTTTTCTGCAATGGTCAGTTCAGGAATAAGGTTCAGCTCTTGGTGAATAATACTGATACCAGATTCTTGAGAGTGCTTAGGGCCATTAAAGTTAACTGCTTTGCCTTCGTAACGAATTTCACCTGCATCCATTGCGTAGATGCCAGTTAATGACTTCATTAAGGTTGATTTACCCGCGCCATTTTCGCCCATTAAGGCCATAACTTTACCGGGATAGACATTAAGACAAGCACCATCCAGAGCTTTTACTCCGGGGAAGGCTTTCTCAATACCGTTTAATTCTAAGATAGCTTGAGTCATAACGTGTCCTATTTAAAATACAACGCCAGATTGGAAAATCACGTTAGCGTAAGGAGTACATTCACCAGTACGAACGACCGCTTTACTTTGTTGTGTGTGCACTTTGAATGCTTCGTGAGACACATAAGAAACGGTAATTGATTTTCCACATAGTGCTTCTTCAGCTGCAATAAGTGCCATCAGCTCATCATGCAGTTGTGGGCTAACGGTTTTGAATTCTTCAGCAACGATAGCGCCTTCAATTTGCATCTCAGACAATGTTGCTTTTACGGTATCAATAAAGGTTGGTATTCCCTGAACTACCGCTAAATCGATGCGTTGTGATTCTTCAAAAATCGGCAGGCCAGCATCGCAAATGGTGACTTCATCAGTATGGCCAAGAGTGGCGATTACATACGATAATTCTGCGTTTAGTAGTGTATTTTTCTTCATGAGAATACCTTTAGTTAATTAATTATGAACACATACTGCTTGTTTAATGCTCATCGAAACGTTTGCGTAAACGTTTCGATGGTGAATTTAGAGTAATAATTGGCACTTTGCACCTAAGAATGTAACTAAGTGTGATCAAACGCAGAGTTCTAATTGATAGAGTGATAAATAGGAGATCTTGGTCAAATTTTGGTGGGTGGGAGGAGGAAACTGAGGCTGCAAGGTATAGATGAAAGGCAATTATTCTTAGATCTATTAACCAACGATTGGTCTCATTAACTATGATGTAATTTCAACTATATGATTTTAATCATGTTAAAGATTAAAAACTTCTAATAGAATGCAATCTTCTAAAGGCTAGTTAAAGATTATTATGAAAATAGACAACAATTATAATGAATTTGCAGCTCCTGAATTGATATGCGTTCTTACTTCTTGGGCAAAACGTTGTAGAGAAGCTAGGGATGGACATTACAAAAGAGCGGAAGTTTTATTTGATCGCTCTCAGTTTTTAGGTTATGTGCTTATCTATTCGACTGTATTTGTAACCGTATTTTCTTTCTTTTCATTGAATAAACCAGAAGAAATTTTATTCGGGATAACAGAGCAACATATTGTTGTTCTTATGGGGTGTATTTCGGCAGTAATATCAGGAATTGTTACTCAAGCAAGGTTTGGTGAGCGAGCTGAAATGCATCGATCATCTGGTGCAAGATATGCAAATCTTGCTCGTTCAATAGAAGTTCTTCAATTAAAGATTAATGCTGATCTTATTCAAAAAGAAAATATTGAAAATGAGTATGATTTGATAATTACGGAATGGAATAATTTGTCAGAGGATTCGTTGCTAACACCACACACTGAAAGTAAATCAAAAATTATGTTTCATGTTTTATTTGCACTAATGTTTGCCGTCATCTTTTTTGTTGTCGCAGTTTAGATGGAGTTGGTCATGTATGTTATTAAAGATAAGTTGGGTTTGTAATGAATGATTTTATTTACCAAGGTGGTAATGCAATTTCTGAAGAGGATTTTAGAAACCACTTAACATCGTTATGCCAACTTGAAAATGTTGGTGCTCTTTTAGGGGCGGGCGCGTCTGCTGGTTGCGGTGGGATGACAATGCAACAAGTTTGGGAAGATTTTAAAATTAATAACGAACTTCTTATCCCAGAACTAAAAGCATTCAAATTAATCCCTGAAGTTGAAGAACACTCGAATATTATCAATGTGGAATTGCTATTAGATAAAGTGACTCAGTTTTTATCTGTATATAAAGCATTAGATACAGAGACAAAAGAAACTCTCCGATTAAATAAAATCTTACTAGCATTATATCAGTCAGTTACAAAGGCTGCTTTGTTGGTAGGAGTTGACAGTTTTGATAAATCTCATATAGGTAGAGAAGAAAGATTCTCTTCTCATCGGTCGCTATTAGAGAAATTAATCTCAAACCGCCAACCGGGACAAGCTGCTCCTATGTTGTTTACTACTAATTATGATCTTTCTTTAGAATGGTCAGCAGAAGAAGTGGGCATTCAACTATTTAATGGTTTTTCTGGGTTACATACAAGAACCTTTCAGCCTCAAAATTTTGATTTAAGCTTTAGAAATGTGAATGCACAAGGTGAAGCAAGGTTCGGCCATTATCATGCGTATTTATTTAAATTACATGGCTCTTTAACTTGGGTTCAAGAGCAAGGAAATGAGATTATAGAAATACCTTCACCATTGGCGAAAAGTAAATATATTGAACCGTTATTAAACGGGGATTCAGTATTTAACAAGCAATTTTTAATTTATCCTGGAGCTAATAAATATCACCACACAATTGGGTTTGTTTATGGTGAAATGTTCAGACGATTCAGTGAATTTCTTTCCAAACCTCAAACTGCAATTTTTGTAAATGGTTATGGCTTTGGTGATTATCATATTAACCGTATAATTCTAGGTGCATTGCTAAATCCTTCTCTTCATATCGTAATTTTTTTCCCTGAATTAGATTCACTTCCAGAAATAAATCAAGAGATGAGTGAGGCTAAAAAATGTATTAAAAAGCTTAAGTCACTGTCTTTAAATCAAATAACCATTGTTGGTGGAGGAGAAAAGGCATATTTTGATGCTTTTGTGAAATATATTCCTAAGCCTGTGCTATTTCCGAAAGATACTAGTGCGCGTGACTTGGTCGATGCAATTAATGATTTAGTTCAGAGTAGTAAAGAATTATGACATTAGAGACGATTTCATCTATAGGTTATGTTGTTGCTTTAGAAGGCTCAAAGATACGGGTTAATTTACTTGATGGACATAAAGGGCAGTTGGCATCCCATCGGCATGGTGTCAGTTCAGTATCGCAGCCGGGAGATTTAATTGGATTAGACGCTGGGCGTTGTCTAATTATCGCGAGAGTTACCGATATGGCTTTTACTGATCCAGATAAAGCTCACTCTTTGAATGTAGGAACGATGAATGTTAGTGATATTCCACTGAGACAATTAATTGCTTACTCGATTGGTTATGTTTATCAAGATGATAACTCTAGGAAGTTTGTTTCAGAAAATTGGAAATTGCCAACTCTTGGCGCTAAAGCCATTCCTTTATCTTCAGATTATTTAGAAACGATCTATGGGGTAAATGAAGATGAGAAAGAACAAGCTATAGAATTAGGAAGGGATTCTAGGACTAAAACAACTAAAATTAAGGCAGGGGTTAATTCTCTTTTATCACGTCATCTAGCTGTTTTAGGTAGTACTGGTTATGGAAAATCGAATTTTAATGCCTTATTAGCGCAACGTATACGGAATAAATTTAACAAATCAAGATTAGTTATTTTTGATATTAATGGTGAGTATGCACAAGCATTTGAAGGTTATAAGAAAGTTAAGCATACAATTTTAGGTAATTCTGGCGCGGGTAATGTGCCACCACCTCCAAGTATGGAAGTTGAGGAAGTATTTTTAGGAAATCAAATATATAGGCATAGAATTCCGTATCAAGCTTTTGGGTATGCTGGCTTAATTAAATTATTACGTCCTAGCGATAAAACGCAACTTCCAGCTCTTCGTAATGCACTTAAGTCTTTGCATATGGTTTTTCAGGGAAGTGGTAATACTGTATGGGTTCAGAAAACAGATACTACAAATGTATCCCCGCCTTCTCAATTTGAATTGGTCGATGATTGTCGACAAGAAGGGCAGAATGATTTAAGTCAGTGGCTTATGTTATTACGTACAAATCAACTTGATTGGTTTAGCCGTTGGCCTCCATTTTCAGCTTTGGGTAAACTTGTTGCAGAGTTTGGATGCGTTGGAGTTACACCTCAAGGAGGGAGTAAAAGAGACGCGTTTAGCTATGGTAATGTGATTCCATTAGTGAAAATAATACAACAGTTAGTAGATGATAATCGTTTTACTAATATTGTTAATCTGAATGGAGGACAACCTCTTTCAAATCAAAAGGAGATGTGGGAAAACGAAATAGAAAAAGAAGTTGATTATCTTTTTGGTAAAAAGAGTGGGGAAGAACAAGATTGGGATGTCCATATAATCAATTTAAAAGATTTAGCTGATGATCATGCACCCATTATTTTAGGTTCTTTGCTAGAAATGTATGCTGATGTACTTTTTAAAAGAGGTCAAGATAATAATTATCCAACGATGCTTTTACTTGAAGAAGCACATCATTACCTACGAGATCCTTTTTCTGAAGAAGGAACTCAGTTAAAAGCTTATGAAAGGTTAGCGAAAGAGGGGCGAAAATTTAATTGCTCACTTCTTGTTAGTACTCAAAGGCCTTCAGAGCTCTCCGCAACGGTCCTGGCTATGTGTTCGAATTGGATATCTTTACGATTAACAAATGAACGAGACATTACATCATTACGACATGCTATTGAAAATGGTAATGATCATATTCTTAGTGAGATCTCCGGTTTACCAAGAGGTGATGCTATAGCATTTGGCTCTGCATTTAATATACCCATCCGGTTTACTATTGATAAAGCGGAACCCTCACCGAAATCATCAGATGCTCAATTTGCCAAGGAGTGGATGGAATAACAATCTCTAAATTACTCTATTTTTAATATCATGTATACTCACAACTAAAGGGGTACTATGTACCTCGCTTCACTATCAAGGAGGATAGAGTTATCTACCTTTTGGTTCTACCTGATATTGTATATTTGATAACAATGTATAAGAAAGGGCAAAAGGACTCTTTAAACCAAGCTGAAAAGAATCAGATGAAGAAGCTAGTTTCTATATTGAAAAATGAGGTACAACCATGAGCAGTATTGCTGATGACATAATCAAATCACTAGAGCAAGCGGTTGAAATAAAAAAAGGAAATCTAGACGGTAATGTTACTCGTTATGAAATTGCCGACGTAAAGGCCATCCGAGAGCAGTTACACACGTAACGCAAAAAGAGTTGGCAATGGCAATTGATGTCAGCGTTGATACTGTGAAAAGTTGGGAGCAAGGTAGGCGTAATCCGACAGGCTTAGCAAGTAAGGTACTTAATTTATTGAGTAAAGAACCAGAGCTGTATTCTAAATTTTCGGATCAAGTATAGAGTCTGAATAACACGGCCAATACTCAGTTTTAGCCGTCAGCATCTTACTGACAGCTAAATATTACGATCAAACAAACATATGATTCGCTTTGGTTACGCCGCGGTCATAAGTGCAGAACGTATCTGTTGCGGCTTCCGTTTTACTGTGAATTTTTATATTGGTAATCACTTCTACAGCACCGGCGTCATAACACGCTTGTTGTGCCTTCTTAACGACTTCTAATAAATAATTAAGCTCACCTTTCATTGTGGTTTCCATTGCTCCAACTTGATATGGAACATCAGCGGCTTTAACAACTTCAATTGCTTTATCTACAACTTCAAAGTTATTGCCTTCTTTTAATCGTGGGATCACTTGAAAAGCAACAAATACATCATCAAGGATAGGGTTTTGAACAGGCATTGAATATTCTCGTTAAATTATTTGTGATTTATTTTAGCATCTATTTTTTATAATACGATGAATAGTAATTAGATAAGTTAATGAACTAATGTTATCAGGCTCGATAACATGATGAATAACCATTATTATATTCACAAATTTACTATTGAGAAGAATACGCCAATGTTATTACCCCCTTGTGAAAATTGTCAGTCTGATTTTGTTTATCAAGACCAAAATTTATTAATTTGCCCTGACTGCGCGCATGAATGGGACCCATCGGAAGCGCTTGAGAATATCTTTGTCGTGAAAGATGCGAATGGAACACCGCTAAGTGAGGGTGATAAATTAACACTAGCAAAAGATCTGAAAATTAAAGGCAGTTCTCAAGTACTTAAAATTGGCACAAAAGCCGTGATTAAAAGAATAGTAGAAGGAAAAGATCATCAACTGGATTGCAAAGTAGATGGGGCAGGTGAAATGATGGTGACTGCTAAGTTTGTGAAGAAAGTGTAATACTAAATCAAAGTTATAAAACTCTTAAATAAATTAAGGAGTGCAAAATGTCAGGGATTAGTGATTTAAATACATTATTAGCATCAATGTCTCCAGAGTTAATGGACGGAGAGTTTGTTTTTATTACTGTGTCTGGAACATTGGCTGATTATGCTCAATATAATCCAATTGCCATGTTTCAAGAAAAGGAAGGCTTAACACTTGTCTTGCCTGTGAATGACGCGAAATTAGGGGGCTTTGAATTTGATGGTATCTATAAACAGATCACATTAATGGTTCATTCAAGTCTTGAGGCGGTAGGCCTTACAGCAGCCATTGCAACTAAATTAACGGCTAACGGTATTAGTGCTAACGTTATTGCGGCTTACTATCACGATCATGTATTTATTCAAAAAGACAAGGCAGACTTAGCACTAAAGGCACTGAAAGAGTTTACTAACTAGTAGAAGAGGATAGGTGATTTGTTCTATTATCTACCGTATGACGGTATAATAATTTTGAATTTACAGAGACTAGGTGCTTATGAGTAAGAACGATCCCCTAAATAACCGTGAAATCATTGCCATATTACGGGAGCGTATTCCTTCATTTGAATGCACTCCGGGTTGCCATGATTGCTGTGGACCTGTTACTACATCGTCAGAAGAAATGTCGCGCTTACCAAGAAAAACGGATGCAGAGCACGAAGCCGCATTAAATGAATTCAATTGTGTTCATTTAGGTGAAAAGGGCTGCAATGTATATGGAGAACGTCCGTTGATTTGTCGCTTGTTTGGTACAACACCACGAATGCCATGTCCAAATGGCTGCCGACCAGAGCAAATGGTCAATGAAAAAGTAGAGCAGCAAGTACATCATTTCATCAAAAATACCCGCCAAGTCTTAGTTTAGTCCCTGTCGAAATTGGTCGAAATAAAAAGGCCAATTTAATTAACTTTCTGCTGCATAAATAAGTTAAAATATCGGGCTATTATCCTAGCATTGAGCCCTTTATATTAATGAGCACTATCACAACTCCAGCCAACTTTACGGAACTTGGCCTTATTTCACCTTTGTTAGCACGATTAACTGAGCTGGAATATCAACAGCCAACGCCAATTCAAGCGCAAGCTATCCCAAGTGTATTAACTGGACGTGACTTAATTGCAGGGGCAAATACTGGCTCAGGTAAAACAGCTACTTTTGCATTACCAATGTTGCAGCAAATCGCTGAACTTCAGCAATCAGGCAAAGCCCAAAATTCTAAAGGTAACTATGTTACTGGTTTAATTTTGGTTCCAACGCGTGAGCTTGCTAAACAAGTCGCTGATAGCATTAAATCTTATGCTGTGCATTTTAATGGTGCAATTAAAACCGTTGCTGTATTTGGTGGTGTATCTGCTAATACTCAAATGTTGGCACTTCGTGGTGGTACTGATATTTTGGTAGCAACACCAGGTCGTTTGATTGACTTGATTTCAAGTAACGCGATTAAGCTTGATAAAGTAAAAACCTTAGTGCTTGATGAAGCAGATAGAATGTTAAGCCTTGGTTTTACTGATGAGCTTAATGAATTACTCGCTTTAGTGCCAAAGCAAAAACAAACCTTATTATTCTCAGCAACGTTCCCAGAAGAAGTAGAGACGTTAACCCAAGCGCTACTTAATAATCCTGTAGAACTGCAATTACAAAGTGCAGATGCAAGTACGTTAGTGCAGCGCGTATTCACCGTTAATAAAGGTGAAAAAACAGCAGTATTAGCGCATTTGATCCATCTGCAACAGTGGCGCCAAGCACTTATTTTCGTTAATGCTAAAAACAGCTGTAATCACTTAGCAGATAAGCTATCTAAACGTGGAATTACTGCAGAAGTATTTCATGGTGATAAAGGTCAGGGCGCACGTAGTCGTGTGCTTGAAGGCTTTAAAGCGGGTGAGATTGATGTATTAATCGCAACTGATATTGCCGCTCGTGGTTTAGATATTGAAAAGCTACCTGTTGTGATTAACTTTGATTTACCAAGAAGTCCTGCTGATTACATGCACCGTATTGGTCGAAGTGGCCGTGCTGGTGAAGTGGGTCTAGCGCTATCATTAATTGATTTTGAAGATTATCATCACTTTAAAATTATTGAAAAGAAAAATAAAATCCGACTTGAGCGTGAACAAGTAGAGGGTTTTGAAGTAGATGAAGAGATCACAGAAGCTTTATTGGAAGCGATTAAACCAGTAGCAAAACCAGAAGGTACGGGTAAGAAGAACAAAAGAAAATACCCAGATAACTGGTAAGCAATACGATAAGTTTATTGAATTGATGTAATAAAAAACACTCGGTATGTAATCCTACCGAGTGTTTTTTTAGTGCGCCGAGCATGGCGTTGTTCTAGGAGGTGAAAGTCCTCTACGGGCTCAGTCGAACGAGAACCGTTAGCCTATGCAAGGGTGTTCACCGTGAGGTGAAATCTGAAGGAAGCAAATGGCAAAACATGGTGGTGACGAACAGAAATCTGATAGTAGGCTGTGACAACTTGGGTAACCTAGCTATAGATAGAATAACCCTATGTTTCGACGAGAAGTGTGTCGCAGTAAATCAGGCATGACCATGGGAAAGAACAGCGTCTTACCTCGGGAGATCTTAGCCTTTGTCTCAAAGAGACTAGAGCGGCAGTGATGTCACTCGACGGAAGTTAAGAAGTCAGCCGACGGCATAGTACTTTAAACCAGTACAGTTTAAAGGAAGGCCTGAACCGAATATATCAAGAAGCAGCCGCTAAACACTCAAATACGTGGAGTAACAGCAACGATGAAACCCATCACTCTGTCCCAGTTGGTAAAACCGCAAGTAGCACTGACGGTGACAAAGCGTAACAAACGTATCTGGCGTAGAAAGAAAGGCGAGTCTTGGTGAATACCTCTCAACTACTAGAGCGCATTAGCGCTCCAACTAATTTGAACGCAGCATTACGCCGAGTGAAGAGTAATAAAGGGTGTGCGGGAGTTGATAGACTCAGCATCGAAGCGACCATTAATAAACTCAAGCAAGGCGATAATGGACAACAATTGCGTCAATCCTTATTAGAAGGTAGTTATCAACCTCAACCAGTCTTGGGTGTTGAGATCCCGAAAGCTAAAGGTGGTGTCAGGCAGTTGGGAATACCAACGGTTCTAGATCGAATAGTTCAACAAGCTATCACGATAGTGTTAACAGAAGTTTATGAGCCAAAATTCTCGAAGAGTAGTTTTGGTTTTAGGCCAATGCGTAGCGCTCATAATGCCTTAGCGACAGCGAGTCAATACATCAGAGAAGGAAGAGGATACGTTGTAGATATAGATCTAGAAAAGTATTTCGATACCGTTAATCACGATAGATTGATGCATCGTTTAGCAGAAGATATTGAAGATAAACGAGTTTTGAAGTTAATTAGGTCATATTTACAAAGTGGACTGATGCGAAATGGGATAATAGAGTGTAGACAAAGAGGAACCCCACAAGGTGGTCCTCTGTCACCTTTACTATCTAATATAGTATTAGATGAGCTAGATAAAGAGCTAGAACGTAGAGGGCATAAGTTCTGTCGATATGCAGACGATTGCCAAATCTATGTGAGTAGTCAGGAAGCTGCAGAGAGAGTCAAAGACTCGATCACCGTATTCTTAGAGCATAAACTGAAACTCAAGGTTAACCGAGAGAAAAGTGCGGCGACAAGAATAACGGAGCGCAGTTATCTAAGCCACAGTTTTAGTTACTCAGGTCAGATCCGTCTATCAAAAGAGGCGAAAGCAAGAATGAAAAAGCGGGTCAGAGAGATAACGAAACGAAATCGAGGAAGAGAGTTAAAGGCAATAATAAAAGAATTAACTCAATATCTTAGAGGATGGCAACACTACTTTAAATTGGCTTTAAAACCGAGTGTAATGGGAACTCTAGACAGTTGGATAAGACGCCGACTTCGGAGCTACCGCCTGAAGCAGAGAAAGCGAAAATACAGCATAGCGATGTGGCTACGCCAAGAGGGTGTAAGCGAGCGAAATGCTTGGAAATTAGCGATGTCAGATAAAGGTTGGTGGAGACTCTCAAGAACACCTCAAGTGAATCATGCACTTCCAAACGTAAAACTGATGGAGATGGGATTATACTCATTATTGGATGGGTATAAGGCACTGAAAATGTATTCGGAACCGCCGTATGCGACCCACGCTTGTACGGTGGTGTGAGAGGACGGAGGCCGCGAGGCCTCCTCCTACTCGATTGGGCGAAATAGTCATTAAAACAAGTATTCTTTTGAAATAACATTAGGCAGGATTCTCTATCCAACGAGATAACTGTTTAGCTTGGGTAAATGCATTAAAATGCGTAACCACTCGTTCTCTAGCCATTTGTCCCATTTGTGTTCTTTCTTTAAAGGTCAGTTTTGCAAATTGTTCGATACTTTGTCTTAATTCACTTACATTTTTTTCATTAACCAGATAACCCGTTTCACAAGTGACAATCTCTTTGCATCCCATAATATTGGTAGTAATGACAGGAGTTCCGACCGCCATAGCTTCTTTTAATACCAAAGGCCCAGTATCGACACATCCAGTTTCTGAGAAGCAAAATGGAGCGAGTAAACAGTCATATTTCGATAAATTCTGCTTTACCCAATCATGAGGTTTTGAACCTAAAAATTGAACGCGCTCTGATAAACCTTGCTGTTCAACTTGGCTCTCTAGTTGCTCTTTCATATCTCCAGTTCCTACAATATCAAGATGAATATTGAGTTGTTGAGCGACAGGCGCCAGTGCGTCAATTAAATGATGGATACCTTTTTGTTGAACTAATCGACCAAGAAAAACAAGTCGTAGGCTATCTGAGGGTGTTTTATTTTCCATTCTAAATTGCTCTGTTTTCACACCACAATGTAAGAGTTTAATATTGCCTTTTGCCATATTATTAAAATCGTTTTGCATGTCTTTGCATACAGCGACAACAAAATCACTAGCTATAATTTTTTCTTCGATATCATAAGCAGTTTCATATACATCATGTCCATGAGCGACAAATGAGCAAGTAATATTCAGTAATTTTGCAGCGACGATAGCGTGAGCTGCGGTGTGTTGACCGAAATGAAGCATGAACGTGGTTAATTTCCTTTTCAGCTAATTGTAATGCTAATTTTAACCCATAATGAAAGAGAGATTTTTTTGGCATACTTTTCTGTTGTTGCACAAATTTCATTGCTTCTAATAGACCAGAAAAATGAAGGTTTTTATACATACCTGCTTGTATATTTTTGCCAATCTTAATAATGCTGTAATCAAACTCATACTGACTGTCTTCAATTTCAAAAGCGAAAACACAGACATCGTGGCCGCACGACTTGATAGAATCGACCTCTGTTTGAATGAACGTCTCACTAAGGACAGGGTAGGTTGGTGCGATGAATGCTACTTTTTTCATATTAAAACCCTTTAATGTTATGTTTTAAATGATCAGAGCAAAATGCAGGCCATAAAATATATTGTTTAATATCAGTATGTTATTTGGCTTTAATTTGCTAATTTTGGATTTGAAAGTATTTTTCTCAATATGACAATCAATATGAAATATAGGTTGAGTAATTTTAAGTCTGACATATTCATTTTGAGAGTCTTTATGAATAATTATTATAAATCAGTTAGTTACCATTTGGCATGCTTCATGCGAGAGTTCATTATTATACGGACATATCTGAGGTCGCATTATGAAAAAAGTATCTATTATCATTCCAACGTATAACTGCTTAGCTTTTTTACCAAAGGCTGTTGAGAGTGTATTTTCGCAAAGCCATCAAGATTTTGAGTTAATTATTATTAATGATAATAGTAGTGACGATACTGAAAATTATTTGAATAATCTTACTGATGAAAGGGTAAAAGTGATTACTACTGGTGGTGTTGGTGCTTCGCAAGCAAGGAACCTCGGTATTGCAGAATCGTGTGGTGATTATATTGCGTTTTTGGATGCTGATGATTTTTGGTTGCCAGAAAAACTGTCACTACAACTTAAATTACATGAAACCAATCCTACTGTGGCAATGAGCTTTACCAATTATGACCACCTGACAGAAGAGTACCAATCGATAGTGGATTGTTTTGCTTATTGGAATCAATTTCAAGGTGATAACAGTCCTTATATTCACCTTGAACATCCTTTAGATTTTATTATTAAAAACAATATTATAGGTACTTCAACGGTAATGATTAATGCGGATATTTTACCGAAAATACGAATGTTTGATGCTGATATTAAATACGCAGAAGATTGGGAACTGTGGTTGAGAATATGTGAAGAGTATGACGTGGCTGCACTGAATTCAGTTCAAGTCGGTTATTTAATGCGTCAAAGCTCGACCACTCAAACTGACAGCTTACGACTTAGAAATCTTCAATGTATCGAATTTATTTTAAATCGTTATCAAAATGAAAGTCAGCGTTGGGATCTCTCTCCTTCATCATTTAAAAATGCTAGAGCTAGGGTTCTAGAGGGTTATGCCGATTATCATCGTGGATTGCAGCATTATAAGCAGGCGATAGCATTTGGTTTACGATCATTAATTCTCGTGCCTGAACTAAGAAGAGTACGTAGCTTGCTTGGTGATTGCAGTAAGGCTTTATATCTATCTAAATAATGTTTGATTCACTGTTTATCTAGATTGGTATTACGTTCAGCAAGTTAAGGAAGGCGAGTATGAATTTGTTAAAGCAATCAGCCTATTACGCGATAGGGATCGTTATGATGAAGGGGATCTCTCTTGTCATGCTTCCTTATATAACTCATCAAATGAGCCTTGAAGAATATGGGTCTTTAGAAGCGCTGATCTTATTGGCTGATATTGGGACCATTCTATTTGGCTTTGGCATTGTTGATGCGATGTATCGCTATGTTGGTACATCAGAAGGTGAAGAGAAGCGAAAGTTAATCTCCAATTGCTTTACGTTGAGTGTATTGGTTTGTTTGCTGGGAGGGGTTGTCATTGCGGTAAGTTTGTCATCATTGCTTACCGTGTTGCCTGTGGAGTTTAAAGCTTATCAAATCTTGTTGTTACTTATTCCCACCATGTTAGATGGCGTGATATCTATTCCACTTACATTGTTACGTATGAATTCGATGGCGAAGCGTTTTTGTATACTTAGTGTAGGCAAGGGAGTCTTACAAGCATTAATGACGTTTGTTTTATTAGAAAGTGGTTTTGGTATTGATGGAGTGCTTATTTCAGGCGCGGTATCTAGTGTGGGTTTGTTACTCTGTTTACTTGCTTATCAATGGCAAGAGATGGGGAAGTTTGGGCACTTAATGCATTCTAAACAGCTATTAAGATTTGGAATTCCTGTTTTAGTTGGTGGCGCATCTATCTATATGATCACAGGTTTAGATAGATGGTTTTTAGCCAGTTTTGTTGGTGTAGAAGAATTAGCGGTATATGCGGTTAGTGCTAAGTTTGCTTTAATATTAGGACTTATCCTTCAACCTTATGCTATGTGGTGGTTTCCTAATCGTATTTCTATTCTTCAACAGCATAACGGTAAAAGAAATTGTGCAGATAAAGGGTTACTTGGCGTTAACCTAGGTATTATTTTTGGGACAATGATGATCTTGATTGTGCCAGGACTAATGAGGCTAATTTTACCTGAGAGTTATCAAATGGCTGGAACAATTGTTGTTGCACTATTAGCGATAGGTATGATTAAAAACGCGGGGGATTATCTTAATTTAGGGTGTTATAGCGGAGATTCCAGTTATTCTCAAATGTGGATACAAGGTATTTGTGCGATTACTGCCGCGGGTGGATATTTTATTGCGGTGCCAACGTTTGGTTTATGGGGGGCAGCAGGGATACTTGCACTCGCTTATGCACTGCGTTTGATTTTATTATATAAAGTCAGTCAGTCGATGGAATATCTTCCTTATCGCCATATTCGATGGGTAGCATGCATTGGTGTAGGGATTTCTGCTATAGCACTAAGTCAATTTCTATCTCAGATACTTACCGGTGTACCTGAGCTTGTTATTGGTCTTTCTCTGAGTGTTATTGCTCTGCTTTTCTTTATTAAATGTGCTGATATACCTATTCCTCAGACTATTTTAGCTAAGTTTGGTAAAAATCATTCTCATGTATAATCATTTTTAGAATTCAATGGGATATTGTTATAATCGGAAGCTTAGTCCGAATTGAGAGATAGAAATGAGAAAATATTACACAACCGAAGGCGATAGTACTTCCAAAAAGAAGAAAGAGGCCTATCCTGTACTCGCACTGTGTGAAAACTGTGTAGGTAAATACACAGTTATTAGTGAGGGTGAGAGAACCTATGATAGTTGTGCAAAGTGTGGCGCTGACGACTAATTATTGTGTTCTTATTTGAGATGTCATGACTGTAGTAATCGAATGTAAAGTAAGGAAATGAAATGAGTGCAATTGGTAATTTAATTTGGTTCCTTTTTGGTGGCGTATTCATGGGGCTAGCATGGTGCTTTTTTGGCGTATTGGCCTTTATTAGTATCATTGGTATTCCATGGGGAAGGGCGTGTTTTGTGATTGCAGGGTTTTCTTTTTTCCCATTTGGTAAAGAAGCCATTGCTCGTGATGAACTAACGCTATCTGAAGATGTTGGGACCGGAAGTCTTGGTTTTATTGGCAATGTGCTTTGGTTCATTTTTGCTGGATTGTGGTTAGCGATTGGACATGTCATGTCGGCAGTAGCTTGCTTTGTTACTATTATAGGTATTCCATTTGCTATTCAGCATTTAAAACTAGCGGCTATTTCAATTGCTCCTATTGGGCAGACAATTGTAGATAAAGAAGTTGCTGCGGCTGCTCGTCATGCTAATGCAAAAGCTGAAGCGAATAAGTGGCGATAGTTAATTGAACGTTTTGTCATTATCTTAGTCTTATTTTCTGAGGTCTAGGAAAGAACATAATAAAGGATGAATAATGAAGTATTGGTTACTATTTATATGTGGTTGGAGTAGTTTGTCTATAGCAAATGCAGAAGTAGATTTACATTCTTATCATAGTGAAGAGAGTTTGGAAATATCTGATAATGAGATAGGATGCTCTAGTATCGTTTGTAATAAAGTTATTGAATCTAAAAGTGTTAACTCAGCAGGTGATTTTCCTGAGAGAAATATGAACGAAACTCTTGCCGGATTAAGTAATGTTATATTCTTTGCTGGAGAGATAGGTTTAGCAGAAAATGTTCAGGAAGAAGAACCAGAGCTTAGTCCTGTTAGGTAATATATTATTATGAGTTATTTTCTTGTGATTTATCGTATTTATGATGGTTTTTCCGATGCATAGTTATGCAGTCCTTGTGTCATATAAAAGTCAGTGTACTGCATACCTTGAGAAGTAAAAGAGTTTTCAAACTTATTTGTAAGTGAAATACTTTTTTATTAAAAGAACTAAATCTGAAATTGAAAAAAACTAACCTCATCGTATGAATTAATGAATTGAAAATGATGAGGTAAGTAGTTTTTGAGAAAAATTATAAATTATTAAGCATGCTCTCGTTGGAAGATTGATTAGGCTCAGAAATCTGGTAAAGCTTGTGATCATCACAAGTTGTTTCACAGTTACACACTTTATTGACTCCTACAGTATTTAACCCGCCACAACTGCCTTGTATTTCTTTTCGTCCAAAGATTACCCCTAATGCCATTAATAAAATAACAAGTATAAAAACGCCAAAAGTAATGAATAGGGTATTCATTGTTTTACTCCAAGTACTGTAAATTTCTCACTAATCTTTTGTAGTGGCTTTAATGCTGTTGGCTTTATGCTTGTGTATTTTTTACAGCAGTGTTGTTTACTATTTTTACATGGACGTCCTTGAGAGGCATTGGTCAATTCTGTTAGTTCAGATAATTGCAGAGTATCTAACGATATACGACTACTTGTACGGAAAACTCTAATATCAGCATTAAGTAGTTTCGCTAGCATTTTTTGTCCAATATTACGTACTAATACAGTATTTGTTTTCTGGCTTTTTAATAGTGCCAACAGATCTTTTTTTCCTCCACAATTACTACTGTTTAGGGCTGGATTTTCTTTTGTTGTTGACTGTTGTTTATCTGTAAATACAAACGTATCTGCTTTGCTAAAATGTCCAGCAATACGTTCATTTTGGTAGGGAATTGCAAATATCATTCTTTATTCTCCGTTTGCAGCATTAAGGCTTTTCCTTGCACTAAGCAACTTGTTACTTTGAATCTTGCTTGCTTAACAATGTTTCCAAAGGTTTGGCGAGAGATCATCATTTGATCTGCGCCTTCTTGTTGGCTGAGTCCTTCAAAGTCGGCGAGGCGTAATGCCTCTAACTCTTCTGCAAGTAGCTCTATTTGTGGTAACTCAGTCGTTGGCACACCATTGGGCTTAAAGCAACTGTAGGGCGCTCTGCCACAGATCCTGCGGCATTTTTTAGGTCTAGCCATGAATACTCTCCATTAAATATGAAAGAAGTATAAGTAAGTTTATAGCATATGCCAATAACTATTTTTGGCATATGCCAGTAATTGGCGTAAGAAAGATTAAAAACTAATCATGAAGAGTATTTTCTTCACTTAGATCAAGTGGTTTGTATTGCGACTAACGACAAGGTGATATTTATTCGATATTATGCGTCTTTATTAGAATAATGAATTGGCAATAAATCTTATGAAAATTTCTGTTGATGGTGGTTCTTTTCAAGTTTCTGTTGAAACTGAATATGAAGGATTAGTTGTTGAAGCGACTAAGATCTTTCACTCGACTCGTGAGCAAGCTGGATCAAATGACAAAGCGATTTTGCGTTTTCTACAAATCATCATTGAGCACCGTGAAGACAATGATGCAATTGGCTATGCATCAATGGGGTTATTAGGTTGGTATAACGAAGTTATTTATGCAGTTGAAAATAAAGACATTACGTTAAATTTACCTAAGATCTTACCGCATTTATTAAACCCTGCTGGCGATCTTACCGCAACAAGTGCCACTGAAATGAATACGTTTAAGCATTAGTATTTACGATGAGCCAAGCTGAAATCCAAAAAATCATTGCTAGTTTTACTTCAGTAGAGCAGCTTCTTGAGCATTTTGATATTGGCTTTGACAGTAAATTTATTGATGAATATCGAGTGCCATTAATGAAACGATGTAATGGCTATTTACTGCTTGCTAAACCTGATGATTGGTTTTCTGCTCGTCGTGCTATTAAAAATGCATATTGTAAGATCCAAAGAGGGCGATTAGATCCCCATACTCGTTCAGCGTGCAGTGGTTGTACTACGTGTATTCGGCGTTAGCTCTAACAAATAGTATGAATAGAAAAAGCCCTCAATGATCAACATTGAGGGCTTTTGGTTTATTAGCTTTAAAATAAATTACTTCACGTTTAAGCTGTTCATTTGTTGTTGGAGTTTATCCAATTGCTGCATCTTTGCTTTCATTTGAAGAGATTGAGAGCTTATAGCTGCAGGGTTCATTAATTGGCCAGACTGCATTGGGTAGTCAGGTAGAGTGTTAAAGAACTCTCCTAATACATCTTGCATCGGTACGAATAGCCACATGTTATCTGCCATCCAGCGTAGATACATACCAGATTCGTGTGGTGCTTTTTCAAATGGGTCTGCACGTAAATGAATGATTTGAGGCCAGTTTGGTTCTAGACGAACCGCGTTAGAAATATTACCTTCCATCACTGCAAAGTTTAATTTCCAATCCTGCCAGCGAACTGCGTTTAACTCACCATTTGCAGTGAAGTAAAGCAGGGATTCACGAGGCCCTTTATCTGTTTTGCCTTCAAATAATGGTTTGAAGTCATAACCATCAATATGAACCTTGAACTCTTTGCCATTGGCTTTATAGCCTTTAGCCAGTTTTTCTTTCACATTAGGAACACCTGCAGCATCAAGTAGCGTTGGCAGCCAATCTTGGTGCGCCATCATTTCATTGATCTTAGTTCCAGGCTTGATTGTGCCAGGCCAGCGTACAAGTTGTGGAACACGCATACCGCCTTCCCATGTCGTCCCTTTTTCACCATAGAACGGAGTTGCACCGCCATCTGGCCATGTAGCTGTTTCTGCGCCATTATCGGTTGAGTAGATAACGATGGTGTTATCTGCTACACCTAAGTCGTCTAGTTTATCCAGTAAAATACCTACGTGATCATCGTGTTCAAGCATACCATCAGCATAAATACTGATGCCTGATGCACCTTGGTATTTCTCTTGTAGACGAGTCCAAACGTGCATACGGGTGGTGTTATGCCAGATAAAGAAAGGCTTATCCGCTTTAACTGCTTTTTCCATAAACGCTAATGAAGAATCTAAGAACTCCTCATCGGCATGTTCCATTCGTTTACGGGTCATTGGGCCTGTATCTTCGATCTTACCATCGGCATACGACTTAATCACACCACGAGGGCCGTAGTTTTTACGGAATTCAGGATCTTTAGGGTAGTAATACGTTTCAGGCTCTTCTTCTGCGTTTAAATGATAAAGATTTCCGAAAAACTCATCAAAACCATGAGCTGTTGGCAGGTGTTTATCTTGATCGCCTAGGTGGTTTTTACCAAATTGAGCGGTCATGTAGCCTTGTTCTTTTAAAAGGTCAGTAATAGTAGGAGCCCAATCTGGAATACCATGATCAGAACCCGGCATACCAATGGTTAAGAGACCGGTACGGAAAGGTTCTTGACCTGTAATGAAGGCTGCACGACCAGCAGTACACGATTGTTGGCCATAGTGGTCAGTAAAAAGGGCACCTTCGTTTGCAATTCGGTCAATGTTTGGGGTCTCGTAACCCATCATGCCTTGGTTATACGCGCTGATATTCCAGTAACCCACATCATCGCCAAAAATAGCGAGTATGTTTGGTTGAGATGCGGCCATCACTGTGCCAGAAGTGGCAAGTAGACCAACACCAACAGCAATTTTACTTAAATTATGTCCCATGAAGAACTCCAATTAGTTGCGATTAGTTGCTTGTACTTTAAATGAGGAGTACTGATTCGTCGCTTTATAGCGGTTATAACCAATGGTTATTTTCTATGTAAGTTATTGTATTTAAATCGCTATAACTCTAACCCTATCTGTGGCGAATTGAGATGCTGATCAGAAATACGATATATATTTGATATCGTAAGCTTAAAAGGAATAGAAACAATTGGCATTGCTGCGCACAAAAAATACAAATGAAATTAGATTGTGGTTGTTTTATATACTATATATTTAATCGTAACTGCTTATACATAAACAGGAGGTTATATGACGTTGAAACAAGGAACAAAACGCAGGTTAAGTATTCTTAGTGCCGTATTGATGGGAGCTTCAGGTTATACACTTGCGGCAGAAAAACCGAATATCTTGGTTATTTGGGGCGATGATATCGGCCAATCAAATATCAGTGCTTATACTTTCGGTCTGATGGGGTATAAAACACCGAATATCGATTCTATTGCCAAAGAAGGGATGATGTTTACTGATTATTATGGTGAGCAATCGTGTACTGCTGGTCGTTCAACATTTATTACCGGACAAAGTGTTCTTCGTACAGGTCTAAGTAAGGTCGGGCTTCCTGGTTCTGACATTGGTTTACAGCCAGAAGATGCAACCATTGCGGAAGTGCTAAAACCAATGGGTTATATGACAGGTCAATTTGGTAAAAATCATCTTGGTGATAAAGATGAGATGTTACCAACTAATCATGGTTTTGATGAGTTTTTCGGTAACCTTTACCATCTTAATGCGGAAGAAGAACCAGAAAATATTGATTACCCTAAAGATCCTGAATTTCTTAAAAAATATGGCCCTCGTGGTGTAATTCATTCTTATGCTGATGGCAAGATTGAAGATACAGGCCCATTAACTCGTAAACGCATGGAAACGGTGGACGATGAAACCGCGTCTGCTGCGATTGACTTCATGGGACGAGCAGTGAAAGCTGACAAGCCATTCTTTGTGTGGTGGAGTGCAACGCGTATGCACTTTAGAACACATGTGAAGCCTGAACTTCAAGGTTCAACAGGGATTAGTAACTACGCTGATGGTATGGTTGAACACGATAATCACGTGGGCGAACTATTGAAAGCTGTTGATAAATTAGGCGTCGAAGACAATACTATTGTGTTCTATTCTACTGATAATGGGCCACACTTGAATACATGGCCTGATGCCGGTACAACCCCATTCCGTAGTGAGAAAAATACTAACTGGGAAGGGGCATATCGAGTTCCTGCCATGGTTCGTTGGCCGGGTAAAATTGAACCGGGTGTCGTATCCAATGAGATCATGCATCACATGGACTGGTTGCCAACATTTGTAGCAGCAGCTGGTAATGACAAAATTAAAGATGAGCTTAAAAAAGGAACTAAGTTAGGTAATAAGAGTTTCAAAAATCATCTTGATGGTTACAACTTTTTACCTTACTTAACGGGTGATGAAGAAAAAGGCCGTCGTGAAGAAATTTTCTACTTTACTGATGATGGTGATTTAGCAGCGCTTCGTTATAACCAGTGGAAAGCGGTATTCATGGAGCAGCGAGCGAAAGGTACTTTAGCTATTTGGGCTGAACCTCTAGTTATCTTACGCCTGCCTAAATTGTTTAATCTACGTATGGACCCATACGAAGTCGCTGATGTAACGTCAAACACCTATTATGATTGGTTACTAGATCGTGCCTATATGTTTGTACCTGCTCAAGCATACGTAGGGAATTTCCTCGCTACATTTGAAGAATTTCCTCCTCGACAAAAAGCGGCAAGTTTCAGTTTGGATCAAGTTATGGAAAAACTACAACAACCGCACAATAAATAGTGAAAAAAGACAATACTAGGGCTCTTCGGAGCCCTTTTTTATTTCTAATAGTATTCACATATTCATGAATCCTAATGGAAGAATCAGTAAATATACTCTATATCTACTGTATTGTTATCTTTAGAATTAGAGATGAAAAATGTATAAATACAAGGATGTATATGAGCAGTAAAAAAATCGTTTATGGATTTTTCGTTGTATGGATGAGTATGATGACATTTTCATCAAATGTGTTTTCTGCCGCCTTTGTTGGTAGTGATGCATGTATTGATTGTCATAAAGAAGAAACTGAAGCTTGGAAAGGATCTGATCATGAAATGGCAATGAAACACGCAGATAAAGACAGCGTGTTTGGTGACTTCAATGATGCGATTTTTGAATTTAAAGGAAAACCAAACCGTTTTTTTAAAAAAAGGGATGAATATTGGGTCAATATTGAAGGACCTGATGGTAAGTTCCATGATTACAAAATTAGCTATACTTTTGGGTTCGAACCATTGCAGCAATACATGGTCGAATTTGAAGATGGACGCATTCAGCTAATTCCATTTGCTTGGGATTCGCGTAGTGAAAAAGAGGGGGGGCAACGTTGGTATCACCTTTATCCTGAGATGGAAAAAACGGACGAGTTCTATTGGGCTAATTCAGGGCAAAATTGGAACTTTATGTGTGCTGATTGTCACTCAACGGATGTAAAGAAGAATTACGACGCGAAGACTGATACCTATAACACCAGTTGGTTTGAAATTAATGTTGGTTGTGAAGCCTGCCATGGTCCAGCAAGTGAGCATATTACTTGGAGTGAAGACCAAACAGAAAATACAAATCCCCACTATGGTTTTGAGCGTAATTTAAGTAAGTCAGTCAAAGAGTGGGTTTTTAAAGAAGGCCATTCAACGCTTCAACCTAAAGACATTGAGCCAACAGATCAAGTGGCGGTGTGTGCGCAGTGTCATAGCCGTCGAGTTCAAATTAATGAAGAACAAGCGCACGTAAAGGGTTCGCTCTTAGACAGTTATTTACCAAGTTTGATTACTTCTGATTTGTACCATAATGATGGTCAGATCTACGATGAAGATTATGTATACGGTTCTTTTATGCAATCAAAAATGGCAGAAAAGGGCGTAACTTGTACTAATTGCCATAACCCGCATTCAACCAAATTAGACATTCCAGAGCAAGCCGTGTGTAGCCAATGCCATATTGCATCAGAATATACACCAGAAAAACACACCTTTCATGAAGCCAATACTGAAGCATCGCAATGTACCACTTGCCATATGCCAGAAACGACGTACATGGGTGTAGACGCAAGACGAGATCACAGTTGGCAAATCCCAAGGCCTGATTTAAGTAAAAATATCGGCACTCCTAATGTGTGTACGCAATGTCATGAAGAGAAGGACGATGTGTGGGCAGATAAAAAAGTCGGCGAATGGTTCCCTGATTCCCCTTATCGAAATCAACAGCATTTTGCTGTCGCATTTTATGCCTCAGACATTAATTATCGTGGAGCAGGTGATGCGCTTTCATATACAGCGCAAGATGCGAAGCAATCTGGGATTATTCGTGGGTCTGCATTGCAGCGTTTAAGCGCATTTCCAAGTAAGAATACCTTAGTGGCATTAGGGCGAGCGGTAAAACATGATGATGAATTAATTCGTTTAGGGGCAATTCAAGGTTCAGCAGGGTATTCATCTCATGATCGTTGGCAAATATTATCGCCGTTATTAACAGATAGTGTGTTGGGTATTCGTGCTGAAGCGGCTGGAGCATTAGCGGCGTATTGGCCGGAATGGAATCCATTGCAACGCGAGCAATTAACACCGGCATTAAATGAATACATCAATATTCAACTATTTAATGCCGATAGAGGATTTGGACGTACCAATTTAGGTAATGTTTATCGAGCGCAAGGTGATGTTAAAAAAGCAGAAAAAGCGTATCTAGATGCAATAAATATTGAACCGTATTTTGTGAATAGCTACGTAAATCTTGCGGATTTATACCGTTCCCAAGGCGATGAAGTGAAAGGTCTTTCCTTGATGCAACAAGGGATAAAAGCACAACCTAAATCTGGTGCATTACGTTACAGCGCAGGATTAGCATTATTACGCTTAGGAAAAAAAACAGAGGCATCAAACTACTTTGAACAAGCGACAGTGGTGGAACCTCAAAATGCACAATATTGGTATGTATATGGTTTATCACTTGAAGGTATTAACCTGAACCAAGGAGCGGATGCTCTGGCAAGGGCTTTTAGTTTAAGTGGCAACCCTCAGCATTTATTTGCACAGTGTGATCAACTGTTAAAAGCGAAATCATTACAAGCGCGATCCTGTATTACGCAACTTGAACAATATGCCCCTAAAAATGTGATCAATGAACTTAAAAAACGGCTTTATTAATGAGCACTATAACCAATAGTTATGATGGACTTAACTAGAATAGTAAAAGCTAAATTTTAGTATCTATTGGTCTAACTTGTGAACGTAAGGAGAAAACATGAATCAAACTCAGCAGGCTATTACATCGCTTATCTCTCAGGTAGAGAAGTCGGTGATTGGTCAATCCCATGTCGTGCGTTCACTGGTTATTGGGTTATTAACTCAAGGGCATGTTTTATTAGAGGGGTTGCCAGGCACCGCAAAAACGCGTTCGGTTAAATCGTTGGCTGATAATTTACATACCTCGTTTGGGCGTATTCAATTTACGCCAGATCTATTGCCATCTGATGTGACGGGTACAGAAGTATACCAAGAGCAAAATGGCAAACCGCAGTTGCATTTTCAACCGGGGCCCATTTTTAACAGTATCGTTTTAGCGGATGAAATCAACCGAGCGCCAGCTAAAGTACAAGCCGCATTATTAGAAGCGATGGCAGAAGGCACGATAACCGTTGGCGATCAAACTCATGCGCTGCCTGAATTATTTATGGTGCTTGCAACACAAAACCCAGTAGAGCAAGAAGGAACCTATCCGTTACCAGAAGCGCAAATGGACCGATTTATCATGAAAGTGTCGGTTGATTATCCAGATGATGATGCTGAATTAGATATTATTCGTCTTGTTCGTGGAGAAGAGTCACCACAAAAACAGACAGAAGATAACCTTGAAATAGAAACGACTATTCAACTTGATCCTTCTGTAGTGATGCAAGCGCGTTCTGAATTATCTCAAATCGAAGTGTCTGAGATCAGTGAGCGTTATATCGTTGCTTTGGTTATGGCGACACGTAAACCTGAGCGTTATTCTGAGTCAAACCTGTCTCGTTGGATAGAAATTGGATCGAGCCCTAGAGCATCCATTTCACTTGATAAATGCGCACGTGCGTATGCATGGTTGCAAGGTCGAGATTATGTAGAACCAGATGATATTCGAGCAATGGCACATTCAGTGTTGGGGCACCGTATAACGTTGAGTTATGACGCTTTAGCTGATGGCGTGACGCAAGAGCAAGTCATCAATGAATTGTTGGATCATGTTGTTATTGGGTAGGGCTTTTTATGAACGAAAAAAGCACCGACACACGTATTCATTGTGAATATAGCCAATTAGTAAAACTGCAATCTCAAGCGAGATCGTTCAGTTTATTACCGAATTTAAAATCAGGCACCGCGCTGTCTGGTCGTCATTCATCTATTTTTCGTGGACGAGGTTTAAATTTTGAGGAGTTAAGGCATTACCAACTCGGGGATGATATTCGCAACCTTGACTGGAAGGTGACGATGCGAACGGGTAAACCTCATGTTAGATCGTACACTGAAGAAAAAGACCGCAATTTTATTATCTGTGTTGATCAACGTAGCACTATGTATTTTTCATCGGTAGAGACAATGAAGTCGGTTGTTGCCGCTGAATTGGCAGCACTCACTGCGTGGCGTATTTTGCAAGACAGTGATCGTGTTGGTTTTGTCATCAGTTCAAGCGAGAAAATGCATTGGTTAACGCCAAAACGAT
Organism: Aliivibrio wodanis; assembly: GCF_052920805.1. Classification (NCBI taxonomy): domain Bacteria; kingdom Pseudomonadati; phylum Pseudomonadota; class Gammaproteobacteria; order Vibrionales; family Vibrionaceae; genus Aliivibrio; species Aliivibrio wodanis. The sequence goes on along the minus strand of NZ_JBREXA010000002.1, from coordinate 937,338 downwards.
CTCAAGGTGATTTACTCCATCGATTAAAATTGTTATCTAGTATTAATCAGTCTTTAGACGTCGAAAGTAAAGACGTTGATGATGTTGGTTTTTCACAGTTTGTGACGCTATTAGGTCGATTAAAGCTTAAAGAAGCAACAATTGTTATCCTAAGTGATTGGCATGGCGTTACTTCTGATGAGATAACTCACTTAAAACACCTTCAAAAACACAATGATGTATTAGGGGTATTAATCTCTGATCCTTTCGAGTCCAATTTTCCATCACAAAGCAGCTCATGGGTTGTGGGTGATGGTGCATTTCAAATTAACCTTAGTGATGCAAAGAAATTTGATTTGGCTAATAAAGGGTTAACTGACTATCAAGATTTAAAGAAAGAACAATTAATTCAGTTGATGGCAGCCAAGGGCCTTCCTCTTATTGAAGCGGATACGTCAGGGCATCATATCGAACAACTTAAACGGGCGATAGGAGGCAGACGATGAGTATTCATGAGCCGCCAAGCAGTTATATGCTTAGAAAAATGAGCGAAGTGACTGTTCCCGATCATGTGAGTTGGTTTCCTCAGACGATAGGTTGGAAAATTGTCGCAATACTTCTTTTTGTTTTTGCTATTTATTATATCGCTAAGTCGACTAAAAAATGGTGGGAAAATCGCTATCGTCGAGAAGCAAGATCCTTATTAAATTTACTGTCGAGTTCTGTGAATAATCCATCGTTAAGTTATGAGATATTTGAAGTCATGAAGGCGGTACTTACGCATATTAACGCAAAGAATGCGACACTCTTTAAAGACGATTTTCTTATCGCATTAGATTCTTATTCACCCAATAGTGTTTGTGATTTTAATGGCGAGCTTGGGCAACAATGGATACGTTCGTTAATGCAGCAGCAATATGCGTTGTCAGAGCAACAACTCAATGAGTTAATGACTTTGTGTCAACAATGGTTAACGAGTCATGTCGTACCGACATTAGAGCAAACTGGAGGCGCACATGCAGTTTAATCAACTGGAACTAGCGAATCCATATTGGTTATGGATGTTGCCATTACCGATTATTATTTACTGGTTAATACCGGCTTATCGTACACGTCAATCTGCAATTAAAGTGCCTTTTTTTGATGTGTTAGTAAAAGCATTAGATGAATCTCCATCTGAAGGAGCAAGTCAATTACGTGCGAGTTATTGGCAAAAAACATTTTTGATTATTTCATGGTGTTTATTAATTTTTGCACTGACTAAACCAACTATTTTAGGAGAACCTCAAACTCGTGAAAGCTTAGGGCGAGATGTGATGGTTGTGGTGGATTTATCTGGCTCGATGGCAGAGCAAGATTTTGTCTCTAAAGCCTCTTCAGACAAAGGATCTATTCAAAAGATATCTCGTTTAGAAGCAACAAAAGAAGTGTTGGTCGATTTTGTTAAAACTCGAAAAGGTGACCGCTTAGGATTAATTCTGTTTGGGGATGCTGCGTTTGTGCAAACCCCATTTACGGCAGATCAAAAAGTGTGGTTAGAGCTATTGAATCAAACTGACGTGGCAATGGCAGGACAAAGTACCCATTTGGGTGATGCAATAGGGTTGGCAATTAAAGTCTTTGAGCAAAGTTCATCAGAAGACGAGATAAACAAAGACAGTTCACAGAATGACTCTGTTGAAAAACCAAGAGAGAAAGTGGCCATTGTTTTAACGGACGGTAATGATACTGGCAGCTATGTCGAACCGATTGATGCAGCTAAAGTTGCAGCGGCTAAAAATGTTCGTATTCATATGATAGCAATGGGTGATCCCAGAACCGTTGGTGAACAAGCATTAGATATGGATGTGATCAACCGAGTTGCAGAAGCCTCTGGTGGGAAAGCGTTTCAAGCCATTAATCGTGATGAATTAGAGCAAGCTTATGAAGCGATTGGTGAATTAGAGCCTCAATTGTATGAAAGCACTACTTATCGACCAAAGCAGTCAATTCATCAATACCCAATAATGTTGATCGTCATGATGTATTTATTTGCTTTTGGCTTTGCGACGATTAAGCGTCATGTTAAACCGGGGGAAAAGCATGTTTGATTCTCTGATGTTGCAGCAAATTGCTGATCAGTTTCACTTCATTCGACCTTTATGGCTGCTGGTCTTAATTCCGTTCGGCATTGTGATTTATTTGCGTTGGAAGCAAGATTCAAAAAATGAGTGGCAAGAACAGTTACCAAAACATTTACGTAGCGCGTTAACCATTAATGATGCGGGATGGAAAAAGCAGCTGCCATTAAAGTTGTTAGGTGTTTCTATGTTTGTCGCTATTATCGTGTGTGCAGGTCCAACTTGGCAGCGTGAAGCGTCTCCATTTGGTGAAGATAAAGCAGCGTTATTGATCGTTTTAGATAACACTGAATCGATGTTACAAAAAGATCTTGCGCCAAACCGGTTAGAGCGTTCAAAGCAAAAAATACGAGATTTAATCAAGCAACGACAAGGTGGTAAAACAGGGTTAGTCGTCTTTTCTGGCTCAGCACATTTAGCCATGCCATTAACTAAAGATGATTCGGTATTCGCACCATTTCTAGCTGCAATTCAACCCGATATTATGCCTGTAGAAGGTAAAAATGCAGAAACGGCGCTGCCTCTGATTGAACCGCAATTGGGTGCTGAAAGTGTGGGAACAGTACTGTTAATTACTGACGGTGTTAACCCAGCAACGACTGATGCATTTAAGAGTTACTTTGAGAAAAGCCGACATCAATTATTAGTATTGGCGGCGGGCAATGGTGACAGAGCCAGTGACAACCCGATGGATCTCTCATCGCTTAAATCATTAGCCAGTAAAAGTAATGGTAGTGTGGTCGAAGTGACGATTGATGATAGTGATATTAAGACGCTAAACAGTAAAATAGAACGCCATATGCAGCTAAATAATGAATCGGCAATGCCGTGGAAAGACATGGGATATTTTCTTTTATTTCCCGTATCTCTCTTAATGTTGTCATGGTTTAGAAAAGGCTGGTTAGTAAAATGGTGTTTGGTGGCATTGATTGTTTTTCCTAGCTTTTATTCGACTCCAACTTATGCTGAAACGGTCAGTCTAAAAGCCAAAACGAATGAACCAGTAAAAGAAGTGACCGCATGGGATAGAACGACGCAATGGTGGATGGATTTATGGTTAACGCCAGATCAACAAGGGCAATGGTATTTTGATAAATTCGAGTATTTGATGGCGGCAAAACATTATCAAGATCCATTAAAAAAAGGCATCGCTTATTATTATGCCGGCGAATATAAATTGGCTCACAGTGCTTTTCTACAAGTAAAAACCAATCTAGGTATTTTTAATGCGGCGAATTCGTTGGCAAGACAAAGAGAGTATCTTGCTGCTCGTGATGTTTATCAGTTATTGCTAGAAAGAGATCTTGAAAGTGAATTGAAAGAAAAAGTAGAAAACAATTTATCGATCATGCAAGGCATTGTAGATGAAGTGAATCGAATGAGTGAAAGTCAGAAAGGCAGTACTGATGGGCCTGAAGAGTCTTTTGAATTAGGAGATGATAAGCCTAAAACGGGGGATGGTGCTGATGAAAAGGTTGATTCTGCATTAATGAAAGAAGAGAAACTAAATGCGAATGAAATTTTAGGAAGCCAAGAACTTGCTGATAAATGGTTACGTCGTGTAGAGGCTGACCCTAAGTATTTCTTACGCGCGAAATTTCAGCTTCAACTCCGAGCCCAGTCGTCTGGTTCTCAATCATCGGTTTCTGGGTCAGAGAATAGTGGAGAAGGTAAATAATGTCTCAAAATAACGATAAACGTCGAGTCATACACTTTTGCATTTTTGTCGCTGTTATATTAATGGTGATGAGTTTTGGTTCTAGAGCCAGTACAGTTGAAACACTCGATAAATCCAATCAAGTAACGATAAAAACGTGGCTAAGTGATCCAAATAACGCTAAAGAAAACAAGGGTAAGAAAGCGCCAACTTATGCCGTAAATCAGCAAATCATTTTATATATAGAAGTTGTTACGCCAAGGTGGTTTACCGGAGGTACTCGGATCGCTCCTATAGAAATTCAGAATGTAGTAGCCAAACAGCGTAATCAATTAGCCACGAATTTTACAGAAAGGCGCAATGGAGTCACTTGGACTCATCAACGTTGGGAGGTGACATTATACCCACAAGTTGAAGGCCATTTTGTAGTCCCACCAACCGCTGTTAAGGTACAAGTTTCACGAGAAAATTCGGGGAATGTTTCTGGTGTTTTATATACAGAACCACAACGGTTTACCGCCATTATGCCATCAGGTTTATTGAATGATGATTCTGAGTGGGTGTCCGGTCGTGATTTTTCAGTTGAACAAGAGTGGGATAAGTCAAATGATGACTTAAAAGCGGGTGATGCGATTACTCGTACCATCACCATCAAGGGTTCTGATACATTAGCTATGTTGATCCCTGAATTAATTAAGCAAACATCGACAGCGAATTATCAAACGTACTCACAACCGAATCAATTAGATGATTCACAGACTCGTGGTGATTATTTGTCAGAACGAAAAGAGTCCGTTGTCTATGTACTTCAAAACGGGGGTGAGGTAGCGTTCCCAGCCATTAACTTAACCTGGTGGGATACCGATGCCCAAGAATTAAAAACCATTACGCTTGATGGTCAATCGTTTTCTATCTCCCATACGATGAGTTCTTGGTTGCACCAATATTGGCAATGGTTAGTCATATTGATGATCAGTGCCATTGTTGCTTTGTTTACCGTGATTAAAATGGTTCGTTATTATCAAACCCACCCATTGCCTGCTTGGTTTATGTATTCGAAAGCCGTAAATAAAAAAGAGTGGGGTACAGTTAGGGTGCTTCTTTATCGAACGTTGAGAATGAAGAATAAAACCTTGGAGTTAAAACATTGCGATTCGACCAGTGATTGGCAACAAGATGCGTCTATGTTTCAAACAAGAGACATCACTAAAAAGTTATCCTCTCGTTTATGGAAAAGAATATCTTCTCCGATAAATGGATTATCTTCTCTTTTATTAATGTGGAAGCCAAAAGCGGTATTTCCTCAGTTCAATCAGTTACGAAGAAAATATGTAAAAAACCAAGAGAATCAACACAAAAGGAAAGAGTAAAGGTTGTGTCGAGTTTTGAGTTATATACAGTGAGCGTAGGGATCAATCAGCAGTGTCAGTAGTTATGAAAAGTACAGAGCTTAATTTAATACCTATTTTTGTCGCGATTTATGAAGAAAAAAATCTTTCTAAAGCCGCGGCAAGAATGAACATCAGCCAACCAGCAGTAAGTAAAGCCTTAAAAAGGCTACGTGAAATTTACGATGATCCTTTATTTCATCGTAATACATCAGGAGTAGAGCCAACCGTATTCTCTTCTGACATTTATCCTGCGATGTCTGCCGCCCTTAAAAACTTCACATCAACACTATCAGCATCGAGAGAATTTGATCCAAAAACTTCAAATCGTATTTTCTCGATCGCTGTTGTGTCTACGGTTAGTTATTCGCTTATTCCTAAATTAGTAAAGCAAATTCGAGCTTGCGCTCCTAATGTTTCGCTAGAAGTGCACCCTCAATTTACTGAAGACTTGGAAGCCGATCTACGATTACAACGTTATGATCTAGTCATTGATATGGCGATAAGAGGGCGAACGCTATTAAAATCAGAAGTTATCTATACTGAAAAATTAAAAGTAGTTTGTAGTCAAAATCATCCTCGAATCGGTGATGAAATATCACTAGAAGAATTCTTAAGTGAAGAACATGTTGCGGCATCGCGCTGGCATAGCCGAAGCAGTTTATTGAATGGAGATGATATAGTAGAGCTTGAGGCTCGAAATATAGTAATAAGAGCAGCTGGCGCATTCGAAATGATGCCAATTATTAGTTCAACAGAAATGATAGGGATGCTTCCACAATCGGCAATTTCTGATTTAGGTGCGTATTACAATTTAAAGTCGTTAGATTTACCTTTTGATCGTCAACAACATGATTTGTGTATTATCTGGCATCCAAGCAGAACGGCTGAAAGTGGACACCGTTGGTTAAGGCAACAAATTCAAAAAGTAGCGAATAAAGTAGCCATCCCATAATCTATTTATTTTTTTATAAGTACATAGATTATAAAAAGCAGTGTTGATTTCTCAGCACTGCTTTTTTTGTTCTTCGTTTAATCTTGCGTTACTTCAGTTAATACCTCACCAGTTGTACCACTTGGTTGCGTAATACCTAAAATATTCGATAAGGTTGGGGCTATGTCGTAAGGGGTAATTTCACGGCTGATTTTCTCATCATCAATATTATATCCAGCAAAGATAACCGGAACATGAGTATCATAACGCCAAGGTGAACCATGAGTGGATGCAATGGTTAATCCATCCATATCATTAATGTAGTTTCTAGGGTTATAAACCACATAAACATCACCTGATCGCATTGGATGATAGTTGTTTTTCACTAATTGCATGGTGTGAGTATTTGGTACTTGGTTCTTCTCAATATCTGAGCTTGTTACCGCGTAAGCAATACCTTTCACTTTTAATAATTCTTCAGCGACTGCCTTTTGTACTTTATCTAACGCTATGCCTTTCTTCTTGATTACCTCATGATTTAAATATACATAAGGTTGAGCATATAAACGAATCGCGTCTTCACCTAAGCCAAATTCTGTTTTTAAACGAGAGGTCAACGTTGGTGAGATTAAACTTTTCTGATTGAAGTAAGCGGCTTGATTTGCACCTAACGCATTAACCGTAGCTGGGGCTTCTGGTACACCGTGATCGGCAGAAAGAACAATCAGTGTATTCTTTAATCCGACTTGCTTATCGACTTTTTTAAGTAGGTTTGCAATGGTTTTATCTAATCGAATTAAGTTGTCTTCAGTTTCTAGGCTTGATGGGCCATACATATGAACCACATAGTCATTTGATGAGAAACTAACTGCAAGATAATCGGTAAACTTTCCTTTGCCTAAGTTTTCTTCTTTAAGCAGTGTTTCAGCAAAGTCTCCTGTGATCTCATCACCTGCTGGGCTAAGTGTTAGCATTGTGCTGTAGTATTTATAGCTTGCAGGGCCATAAGGGTGAGGGAAGGTACGTTTAAATCCTGCAAGGTCAACTTTGTAATCTGGATTGCCTTCTTTTAAAGTATATTGGTCTTTAGGTAGCGATAATGCCCATTTTTTTCCTGAGTATTGATTAGGGACTTTTTGCTCGTTCCACGCGGTTACCCATGCTGGATACTCATTATAATAGTAATTACTGGTCACAAATTCTGATTGTGCTTTAGAGAACCAAAACGCTTTTCCTGAATGGCCACCTAACGAAATAGCGCCACGGTCTTTCACGGATACTGAAAATATTTTTGATTCACCATTGCTTGCTATCGCTAGTTCGTCGCTAAAGGTGGTGGATAAAATAGGTTCTGGAGAGCGGCCATCTTGAGTTGCGACTTTTTGAGTTGGGTCGATCTCGGTTGATTTATTTACACCAGCACCCGAGGTAAGCATACTGTAATTGCCATCTTCAACGTTATAGACCAAGCGCTCTTCATTTCTGTCATACCACACATTACCAACCATGCCATGTACACTTGGCGGAGCTCCTGTAGCAAGTGAGACATGTCCAACAATCGTTTCGGTATTCCCGTGCTGATAATGAGCATTGGTATAGTAAGCACCATCCTCCATTAAATAGCGAAAGCCATTTTCGCCAAAGTTCGTTTGGTAACGCTCTAACAAATCACCACGAAGGCCATCAACAGTGATCTGTAAAACTAATTTTGGGTTATGATCATTCGCCAGGGTGGTCCCTGGGATCATGATTACCCCTGCGAGTGCGAGACAATGTAATACGTTGTTCTTCATGTTTTTATTCCTTGCCAAAAGAGTAATAGTTATGAGTAATCTTAATTATTGATTACTTTGTATCTCTTACTAAACGCAAACCCATATCTGCCATGATGATGGATTGGCTAGCGAAATCTCGACGATAGTTTTCTGATTCATTTGCCTTATAAGAAAAACTGCTACCTCGAACTGATTTATGCGCTAAGCCACTTGCTTCGTCACGTGCATTGTTTGGATTATCAGTTGGTGAAAATCGATAAAAAGTATCGTCATACGCATCACTAACAAACTCGCCAACATTGCCTGTCATATCATATAAGCCTAGTTCATTGGGTTGCTTCATTCCAACGGCATGAGCTCGATTATTGGCGTTATCGGCAAACCATGCGACATCATCAATGTTGTTCGATCCACTATAAGTGTAATTTTGGCTTAGTTTTCCTCCACGAGCGGCATATTCCCATTCTGCTTCTGTTGGAAGGCGGTACGTTTCACCTGTCAGTTCATTGAGTTTTTCAATAAAGTAATTGGCTTGCTGCCAACTTAGGTTATTTACAGGGATATCAGGGGATTGGAAATAACTGAGAGAGGAACCCATTACTGATTCAAATAACGACTGAGTGACTTCAAATTTTGAAATATAAAAATCATCTACTGAAACAAGGTGAGCGGGCTTTTCTGCTTTCTTTGCATATGGAGAATCTGAACCCATAAGATATTCACCGCCCTCTACATGGACCATGGTCTCTTCTATTTTTTGAGTTACAGGGTGTGGTGGTGCGGTTGCACATCCAGCTAGCACTGAACTAAGAAATAAGGCGGTAAATAATGTTTTAAAATTGGTTAAAAAAGAGATTCTAAACATGACATTCTCAACAGTAATGATTGAGTAATTATCATACAGTGAAAGCACTTTCCAAAATGGAATAACGTGTATAACTAATACCGATGTTCTTTTTGTTTATTATGGAGATAGAACTTGCTTAACAGCTGGCTATAAAGGGTGGCTAATAGGCTTGTTAGGTAAGTTCTTTTTTCAAATCAAAGACTCATTATCAATAGGAATCAATATGATCATTACTCAAGGTCCTCAATTTCAGGGTAAGGCTTCAAAGCGATTACATGTTATGGCAAAACCAATTGGTGCTGTGTGTAATATTGATTGCACATATTGCTATTATTTGAGTAAAGAGGACTTACTTGAATATAAAAAAGACTGTTCTCCACAAATGGATGATGAGACGTTAGAAACGTATATTCGTCAATACATTGAAGGTCAAAACACCCCTGAAATCATCTTCTCTTGGCAAGGTGGAGAGCCAACATTACTAGGTTTAGATTACTTTAAGAAAATTGTAGAGTTTCAAAAAAAATATCAACCAGCAGGGATTTTAATTTCTAACGATTTACAAACTAACGGTACGTTATTAACGGATAAATGGTGTGAGTTTCTTGCTGGAAATAACTTTTTAGTTGGTTTAAGTATTGATGGCCCTGAGTTATTACATAATGCCTATCGAACTAACAAAGCTGGTCGAGGGACATTTAACCAAGTAATGAAGGCGGTTGATCTACTTCATAAACATCAGGTGAAATTTGCTACCTTAACGTGTATTAATAACTTAACGAGTCGAAATCCATTAGAAGTCTATCGATTCTTACGAGATGTGGTGAAATCGCCTCAAATGCAGTTTATCCCGATTGTAGAACAAAAAAGTTTTAGAACAGTAGCACCGCAAACAGAGCAAGTGACGGCGCAATTACGTCAAGGTGATAAGCGCCTTATTCCGGGAAACAAAGAATCAATAATGGAGCCTTGGTGTGTTTCAGATGAAGCCTGGGGTAACTTCTTAATCGCCGTTTTTGATGAATGGGCACAAAATGATCTAGGTAAAGTATTCGTCCAATATTTTGAAGCCAGTGTCGAAACTTGGATGGGACGTAAGAACCCATTGTGTACCTTGGGTGAAATTTGCGGAACAAGGCCTAGCGATGGAACACAATGGCGATGTGTTTGCTTGTGACCATTATGTCTATCCTGAATATAAGATTGGGAACATTCACCATCAAAAATTAGATGAATTGGCATATAGCAAAAAACAACAAGAGTTTGGTTTTGCTAAAGCGAAAACATTAACCACCCAATGCCAACAATGTGACTATAAATTTGCCTGTCATGGCGAGTGTCCTAAAAACCGCTTCATTAAAACACGTGATGGCGAGCCGGGGTTAAATTACCTGTGCGCTGGGTGGAAGAAGTTTTTTGCCCATGCGGATAAATCAATTGCGTATATTTTAAGAATGCTAGGTAATCCAGTTCAACATGGAAAATTTAGTGATGCGGCTCGACAGCAAGCGCAATCTTCTGCGTTTCCAACTAAGTTTTAATGGGGGAGAGAATGAAACCATTACTGAAAAAATGCGCGGCACTAGGGCTTGCTAGTATATTTGCCATTGCTACGCCAGTATATGCGACGGATTCATTGCAGAGCATGACACCAGAGCAACAATTGGCTTATACGGCACAAAATAAAAATGAGAGTACAGAGAAGCGCGCAGAGGCGTTACGTCAATTAGCTCGTTACCCTAATCAAAACAGTTTAGTTGCCGTAGCAAGAGGATTAAAAGATCCAGAACCCATGATCCGCGAAGCGGCAGTGGTAGGCTCTGATTTATACCAATTTAAACACCGCTGGCAGATAGTATCGCCTTTATTAACTGATTCCGAGTTGAACGTTCGTATGGCAGCGACCGCAAATCTGCTTCGCGAGTACAGCCTGATGTCTGCAGCTCAGCAAGCTCAAATTGAAGCGCCATATCAGGAAGTAACGGCATATTTATCAAAGCAACAGGACTCTGGTTCTCAATTACTATTAGCCGATGTGTATCGTTGGCATGGTGAGTGGAGTAATGCCGATGCAATTTATCAAGAGCTTGTGAAAATAGACCCTGATAACTCGCAAATATGGTTAAACTTATCGGATAACTACCGAGCGCAGAACCAAGATGAACAGGCTCTATTAATATTAGATAAAGCGATTGTTCAATTACCAAAAGAGGCGAGTCTATATTACTCAAAAGCGTTAACTCAGGTACGTTTAAGTCATAAAACACAAGCAGCACAATCAATACAGGCTGCTGCTGATTTAGCAGAAAATAATAGTTATTACTGGTATTTAAATGGCGTTCTGCATGAAGATATTGACTTAAAAATAGCGACTGAATCGTTTGAGCAGGCGTATCTTATTTCAGGATCTCCTGAGCAACTTTATGCGGTATGTGACATTTACGTACGTTATGGAAATGTCAAAGCGGAGGCATGTTTAGAAGAGCTTGCCAAAGTTGCCCCTGACTATGTGATTGCTCAACTGAAAGAGAAACAAAAATGATTAATACCAATTCTAGTAATTATCTAATTATTATTGGTTGAATCACTTAATAATTGCGTGAAGAATTTTAATCGCATAAAAAAGCCCAAGGCATTTAGTACCTCGGGCTTTGTTGTTTATGATTATCTGAATTAATGCATTATTTGTAATTCATCAACTTCCATATCAATTTGAGATGGGTTTTTCTGTAGCCAACGTAGACGAAGGCTAAGTAAAATGGCTGCGGTAGTTAAACCACCAATGAAACCAATCCAGAAGCCATATACACCCATAGGTTCAATAATCCAATCTGTCATACCAAGGATATAACCTGCTGGTAGCCCTACAATCCAATAAGAGACAAACGTACATTTAAAGATGGCTGTCATGTCTTTATAACCACGTAAAGCGCCAGCAGCCACAACTTGAACTGCATCAGTACATTGGTAAATTACCGCTAAAAGCATCAGGCTTACAGCTAGCTCAACCACTTCTTTATTGTCAGAGTATAAATACGCAATATTTTCACGGAATATGAAGGTCAATACTGCGGTGCAACATGCCATCATCAAACCAAAAGCCAGACCACAGAAGCTTGCAATCTTTGCGCCCTCTAGATCGTTTTCACCCAGTTTATGACCAACGCGAATACTAACGGCAATCGCGATACTCATCGGTACCATAAAGATCAACGATGAGAAGTTAATCGCGACTTGGTGAGCGGCGACAACGATTGAACCCAATGGCGATACTAATAGTGCAACCGCTGCAAATAACGTCACTTCAAAGAAGATAGATAAAGCAACAGGTAAACCTAATTTGAATAAACGGTAAATCTCTTTCGCTTGTGGCTTATTCCAGTTTTCATACAAGTTTACACGACGTAGTTTCGGCGCGATAAACGTATAAATAACCATGGTCACAAACATCAGCCAATAAACGATAGCCGTTGCTACACCACAGCCAACACCACCAAGAGCTGGTGCGCCCATTTCGCCATAGACAAACATCCAGTTCAAAGGAATATTAGCGGCAAGACCGATAAAACCGATGATCATTGCTGGCGTGGTTAAAGATAAACCTTCGCAGAAGCTACGTAGCGCTTGGAATAATAAAAACGCAGGAGCAGCCCATAACACCGCATGTAAATACCCTTGAGTCTTTTCAAATAACTCAGGTTCCACATCCATAGCCGCAATAATAAAGCCAGCGTTATAGAGGATAAGCATAATCGGTACAGAAACGATTAACGCTAAGTAAATACCTTGATGGATTTCAAATGGAACTTTTTTAGATTTTCCTGAACCGTTCAATTGAGCAACAACAGGCACAAGCGCCATTAGCAAGCCAACACCAAATAATACAGATGGAAGCCAAACACTTGCTGCAATTGCTACTGCTGCCATGTCGGTAGCACTGACTCCACCAGCCATAACGGTATCAACAAAGCCCATGCCGGTTTGTGCCACACTTGCAATTAATACAGGTGTAGAGAGTTTAATTAATCGAACGATTTCTTTTTGGTATCTGTGCACTGCGTCACCATATCTATAAATATGTAAATTAAGGACTATCACTGTCGGTTCTTTATCACGATTATCGTAATCAAAGGAAAAAGGTCTGATTGAGTGCTTTAAACAGAGGAAACTGTTAAAGGTAAGCAGAATCGGACAGTATATAGATTAAGCTACACTTCACAAAATGAAATATTCAACGTATCGTGGATATTTTTTAAAATGGATAGAGTAAGATAAAACTCTTGAATTAATTCGGCTGTATAGATTGGAGAAACTGATGTTTACTGGGATCGTTGCGACAACTGCAAAAGTAATTGAAATTACAAAGAAAGAGAATTTTCAGACTCATGTAATAGAAATACTTGCACCATATCATCAAGGATTAGAAATAGGTGCGTCTGTTGCTCATAATGGGTGCTGTTTAACCGTAACCAAAATCGATGGACATCTTATTTCTTTTGATTTAATTGAAGAAACCCTACGTTTAACCAATCTTGGTTTATTAGAAGTAGGGCAATTCATTAATATTGAACGTGCAGCCCGTTTTGGTGATGAGATTGGTGGTCATTCAATGTCTGGTCATATTGTCGATGTTATGACAGTACGAGAGATTAATAAAACGACAGAAAACTGTCAGATCTGGATTGATGTTGCGCCGCAGTGGACAAAGTATATTTTACATAAAGGCTATATTGGCGTTGATGGTATTAGTTTAACCATTGGTGATGTTGATGAAAAAGGCTTTAACGTTAATTTGATCCCTGAAACTCTGGAAAGAACTAATTTAAGTGGTCGTGATATTGGCGATAAAATTAATTTAGAAATTGATCCGCAAACACAAGCAATCGTAGATACCGTAGAGCGAGTGTTAGCGAATCAAAATAAAGAACAAATAGAGTAAACTAGAAAAGTCCGTCTTCACTACTATCAATCGAAAAGTTAACTGATTGAGTCTGTGGGTTTACCACCATTTTCATTTCAATAGCACGATGACATGATGGACAATCATCATAAATCTGCTGACTAGGTTGATTTTGGGCTACAACCATATTAATTGAATGGTGACAGTTAGGGCATTGCATATTTTGCTTTATGTAATTATTCACAACAAACTCCTTATTATTGTTCTGCAATTACTGAGTCAATAACATAACTCTGACTCTTTTGTTTATTCATAGTAGAAAAAAGAGTTGGTTTTTGTAGTGAATTAAGTGAAAACATTGATAGTTTCGAGGTTTTTTTGTTTATTTGATAAAAAATGAGATGGTAAGTTCCATCCCATTATCTTATTGATACTTTACTCTTGATTTAATTTTAATTGTTCTATTAACTGCTGTGCATGAAACATGTATTCACCACCAAACATGGTGCAATGATTAAGTACATGATAAAGGCTATATAAATGCTGACGTATTTCAAACCCTTCAGAAATAGGGATTATAGATTGATAACCTTCAAAAAAGCTGTCTTGAAAACCACCGAATAACTTAGCCATTGCAAGATCACACTCCGGATCACCCCAGTAAGACGCGGGATCGTAACTAATAGGGCCTTGTACACTAAGAGCAATATTACCGTGCCAAAAGTCCCCATGAAGCAAAGCTGGTTTAGGTTGATGGTTATGTAGAATACGTTTCGTATTTTTTACAAGGGTATCTATATCACCAAGTGCAATGCCTTTTTCATGCAGTAACTGCAATTGCCAACCAATGCGTTGCTCTGCAAAAAAACAGGCCCATTTTCGATGCCATGTGTTGACCTGTAAAATATTTCCAAGATAGTTGTCACAATCAAAACCGTATTCGAGTTGGTCTCCCCATAAATGGTGATTAGCAAGGTTTATCCCTAACTCAAAAGAACTTTTTTTATCCATAGGTTTAGTCGGTAAATAGTTAAGCACAAGGAATGCATGTTCTTTGGTTATACCAACATGGAGAGGGAGAGGGACAAAAATATGATCAGACCTTTCAAGTTGTTTTAAACTTTCAACTTCAGTTTCAAAGATAGGGAGTTCAGCACGTTCATTCACTTTGATAAAATAACGTTGAGAACCGTCACTAATCATATAGCAATCATTTACTTCGCCACCATTCACAGTTTCACGTTCAGCTATGATAAAGGGGCGACCGGTTACGTCAGAGATTTGTTGAGCGATAGCTTGCCACATAATTGCCTCTCTAAGTTCTGAAATATGTCAGTACTAAGAATAGTGCATTTTAGATAAATAACTGTGAACTAAGACTAAAATTTATCTTGTTTTCGCTAGTCTAATTCATGTTAGTGATCTATAACATTAGTGAGGCATCAGGTTAACGTTATGTAATATATTTTATAAATGTCAATAATAAAAGGAAAGAATTTGAGACTTTTTCTCTATTTTGATAAATTGAGCGCTAGAGTTTAAAATAACTTATTATACGATACATACTTGAAATGAACGACTAAAGATGGATAAATTATGATTGTCAATACTGATGGATATCATGCGCTTATTGAGTACCTTACTGAGCACTTAGCATTATTTGCTAATCAGCAGGGAGATACAGGTGAAGAAACGGTTGAAGACATTGTTACCGACCTAGTAGCTTCGAATTTAATGATCGTTTTTCAACAAAACCCAGAACTAGACCCTGATATTCGTTTTACCTTATTACGTGAAGCTGATGCAGTCGTGGATGATCTTGGTGAAGTTCTTGCAAGTGCTTGGGTTCAAAAAGCAACGAATGAGCAAGTTATGTTTTTAGATGACTATATTGGTTTAATTAAAAATTTATTTGATAGCGCTTTTTAACAAAAAATCATCTATATCTAAAATATGCACATTTTCAAGCTGATATCTGATCAATTACTTATTTAGGATAGGTAGTTGATCAGATTTTTTATGTACCAATTATAGAACACGCCTTATTTGCCAGTAGGTATTTTTCCAGTACGGGTTATCTAAACTAGAAATAATAACGCCCTTAGATGTAGATGCATGCATAAATTGTCTGCTCCCTACATATATACCAACATGTCTTACCTTTGTACTGGTTTTAAAGAAAATCAAATCTCCTTTTTTAGCGTTATCTAAGTTGATTCTCACCCCTAATGAAAGTTGATGTTCCGTTGTTCTAGGCAATGATTGCTGATGTAAAGTACGGAATGCATCTTGTGTAAAAGCAGAACAATCTACTCCCTTTTTATTTGTACCACCGTATCGATAAGGGACACCTTTCCATTCTTGAAAGTAGTCATGGTATCCATCTGATTGAGGTAAATTGAGCTCTCTTATTTTAATCGTTTGTGATGAAGATACAGCTTGTTGTGTTGTAGCCTGCTTTATTGGGGGAGTAGTTGATGAGCACCCAATTAATGTCAGAATCAAACTGCTAAAGATGATTTTTTGAATCATGATAAATCCTAAATAAAAGAGTATATGTTTTATTTGACCTAACTTAACAGAGAAAATCAATACTCGTTCGTAAATCAAGGTAAACTATATGTTTCATATGATGCTAACTATGAGTCTATGTTAACCTTAAGTTCTGCATTATGTTTTGATAATGGTTGTTTTAACTACAAATGAAATACTTTGTGACATTTCTTGCTTTTAATGATTTTTACAATCGTGTAACCTTTGCGTGAATTTTGGAAGTACTTACTTTTAACTAAAATACACATTATTTAACCATTTAATCCAGAATGGAGTGTTTTAATTATAAAGGAAGACAAAAACAAGGAGTTACAGATGAGTTCGTCTGCATCGCAACAACAAAACCAACAACAGCCAAAAAGGCCGTTGTTTACACGTTTTCTTGATTCGGTAGAATATTTAGGAAACCTATTACCACACCCAATTACCCTTTTTGCAATCTTTTGTGTGGCAATTTTAGTTTCATCAGGCATTGCTGGTTACTTTGACGTATCAGTAATAGATCCACGTCCAGAAGGGGCGAAAGGTCGAGCAGCTGATGGCATGATCCACGTAGTTAGCTTATTTAATGCTGAAGGCTTACAACTTATCGTTACTAACTTAGTGAAAAACTTTGTTGGTTTCGCACCGCTAGGTACAGTTCTTGTTGCAATGCTTGGTGTTGCAATCGCAGAGCACTCAGGCATGTTATCTGCTGCTATGCGTGGCATGGTTATGGGCGCATCTAAGCGTATGGTTACAGTAACGGTTGTATTTGCAGGTATTATTTCTAATACGGCATCTGAGCTTGGTTACGTAGTACTTATCCCGTTAGCTGCAATGCTTTTCCATTCACTAGGTCGTCACCCGTTAGCAGGTCTTGCTGCTGCGTTCGCTGGTGTGTCAGGTGGTTACTCTGCAAACCTTCTAATTGGTACGGTTGATCCACTGCTTTCTGGTATTACAGAGACAGCAGCACAAATGATTGACCCTACTTATACAGTCGGCCCTGAAGCAAACTGGTATTTCATGTTTGTTTCTACGTTCTTCATTGCAATTACCGGTGCATTTGTAACCGAGAAAATTGTTGAACCGAAACTTGGTAAATACAATGATGATGAAGCATCAGAAGATCTATCAAACGATAAGATGGGTAAGCTGACAGCAGTTGAGAAGAAAGGTCTTAAATTTGCAGGTCTTGCTGTTCTTGCTGTAAGTGCATTACTTGCATGGACGATTGTTCCTGAAGATGGTGTATTACGTTCAGCAACAGGTACTATCTCAGGTTCACCATTCCTTAAAAGTATTGTTGCTTTCATCTTTGTATTCTTCGCGGTTCCTGGTTTTGTTTACGGTAAAATTGTAGGCACAATGAAGAATGATCGTGATGTAATTAATGCAATGGCAACATCTATGTCTTCAATGGGCATGTATATTGTTCTTGTATTCTTCGCTGCACAGTTCGTTGCTTTCTTTAAGTGGACTAACTTTGGTCAAGTAATTGCGGTTGGTGGTGCGAGCTTCCTACAAGATATCGGTCTTACTGGTCCTATGTTGTTCTTCGCATTCATCTTAATGTGTGGTTTCATTAACTTGATGATTGGTTCGGCTTCTGCTCAGTGGGCAGTAACAGCACCTATCTTTGTACCAATGTTAATGCTAGTAGGCTACGCACCAGAGACAATTCAAGCGGCTTACCGTATTGGTGATTCGACAACGAATATCATCACACCAATGATGAGCTACTTCGGTCTTATTCTTGCTGTAGCAACACGTTACATGAAGAATCTAGGTATCGGTACACTGATAGCAACAATGCTTCCATACTCAATGTGTTTCATGTTTGGTTGGAGTATTCTGTTCTACCTATGGGTATTTGTATTCGGTTTACCAGTAGGTCCAGGAGCAGCAACGTTCTACACGCCATAGTCGGCTATAGAATAAGCGCTTAGAAAAGCATAAAATGAAAGACATAAAAAAGGCGATCTTCGGATCGCCTTTTTATTTGCATAATAAAACTGAGAAAGGATAATGACGATATTCAAAATAGGAAGGTGTGGCTGTAATGCGTCTTGATAAGTTCGTTTGTAAAAGTACAGAGTTAACCAAAGATCAGGTATTAGAGCGTATTCATATGGGAAGGGTTGTTGTTAATAGTGACGTTGTCACTATTGAATCAACACAAGTTCATGAGAATAATATAGTTACTCTGGATAAACAAAAGTTGGTAGCACGACCTTTCCGCTACCTTATGATGAATAAACCAGCGAATACTATTTGTTCAAATATCGATGAAGTATATCCCTCTTTATTTAATTATATAAAAGAGGGTAATAATACTGAATTACATGTTGCTGGACGTTTAGATGCCGACACAACAGGACTTGTACTCATAACTGATGATGGTCGTTGGTCTTACAATATAATTACCCCTAGTAAGAAGTGCGATAAAACATATAGAGTAGGTTTGCGAAAACCAATAGCAGAAGAGGCGATTGTCACCTTTTCTGAAGGTATTAAGCTTCAAGGTGAAACACAACTGACACGACCTGCGACCTTAAAAATAATTACACCTCAAGAAGTATTACTTACTATTACCGAAGGCAAGTTTCATCAAGTAAAGCGCATGTTTTCTGCTGTTGGCAATAAAGTTACTTTTCTACATAGAGAGAAGATCGGGAAGATCAGTTTGGATCTTTGTGAGGGGGAGTGGCGATATCTAACTTTAGATGAAGTTAACTCTTTTGATAAAAATAATACCAATTCCAATAATAAATAATCATCTAATTAAAAGAATTGGTATAAACATAAGCTTTATGGACAAGATCATTCGTTGAATGAAAGAGATGTTATTTTTTCCTAAAAGGCTGAGTGAGCATTTTATCTAATCGTTGCTCGTTTTTTTTTCGGAACAAGGCAATTCCAATTTTCATTTCTGGATGACCATCTCTAGGTTTTACTAGGTAAGTCTTTCCAATTCGATCCCAAACAGATAAAAAGAAACCATAATTATTATTCATTTCAGTAACATGGATAGAGTGATGAACACGATGTACATCTGGAGTTATAACTAGAGCACGTAAATACCGATCTAACCACTTAGGAATATAAAGGTTGCTGTGATTAAACATCGCACTGACATTTAAAATGATCTCAAAAAGAATAACGGCTTCAACAGGGACCCCTAATACTCCAATGGCTGCAATCTTTATTAACATAGATAAGATCATTTCAATAGGATGAAAGCGAGTACCTGTTGTTACATCAATATCTTGATCGGAATGGTGCATTCGATGCAGTTTCCAAAGTAAAGGAACTTGGTGGAAAAGACGATGTTGGAAATAGATAATCCAGTCTAACAATAAGACTGAAAGGAGAATAGTCAAAAAATAAGGAGTATTAAGATAATTAAATAATCCAATACTTTCTTGTTGTGTAATTAAGGCCGCATCAATGGCAAGCAGTGGCAGAGTAAGGCGTAAAATTACACTATTAAAGACAATTAAAGCCAGGTTATTTAACCATCGAAGAGATTTTTTTTGACTCAGTTTTTTTCGTGGCCAGGTGTATTCAGCTAAAGCAAAAATGATAAATGCAACGATAAAACAGCCTAAACGAAGGGAGTCATTGTATTCAATCCAGTTAATTTCCATTAGGAATTCTCTTATAGAACTTGTTATTACTTACACTGTAAGTAAAATGCGCTTCTTTTTCCATATAAATAGCTTGGTTATTACAAATGCGTATTCACAAAGTTCACCAATTACACAAAGAGAGATTAGCTCGTTCTACAAAACCCTTCAATGCGCGTGGGGCTAATGTAAACCGCTGTGAATTTTGCCAAGTCCATAAAGATTACTGTATTTGTGAGCATCAACCTGCAGTTAAGTCTAGTGCTGCTTTTTTGTTGATTATGTTTGATACAGAAGTTTTAAAACCAAGTAATACTGGAAAACTAATCGCAGATTTAATCCCTGACACACATGCTTATTTGTGGTCTCGTACAGAGCCAAATCCAGATATGCTAGCTCTATTGCAGAATGAATCGTATCAGCCTTTTGTTATTTTCCCTGAAGAGCAAATTGAAAATAAATCTCTTGTAACAAATGAGATCGCTATGGAAGCAGGAAAGACACCTTTGTTTATTCTCCTTGATGGTAGTTGGAGGGAAGCGGGGCGCATGTATCGTAAAAGTACTTATCTTCATCAATTACCAGTATTGTCGTTTAACAGTGATCATCTTTCTAGTTATATCATGCGAAAAGCTTCTAAAGATCATCAGCTAGCTACAGCTGAAGTGGCAAGTTTGGTGCTTGATTTATTTGGTGAAAGAGAAAATGCGAAGCACCTTGAGTGCTGGTTTGAACTGTTTAGAGAGCATTATTTATACAGCAAACGCCCAGTAAAAGGGGCAGAGCGTGGAATGGGTTTAAAACGCTTGATGGAATTTCGTACAGAACTGAAAGTTAATAACCAAATCTAATGGAGTTTTGAGGTTCATTTCACACAAAAAACCAGTGAATATCGATTGGGTCACAGTCTGTATTTATAAAAATTAGGTAAGATAACACCATAAAAAATTTAGAATAGATTAGGATAAGGATACCTTATGTACTACGGTTTTGATGTGGGTGGCACAAAGATTGAATTTGGTGCGTTTAATGAAAACCTTGAGCGTATTGCTACTGAGCGAATTCCGAACACAAACGGAAGATTACGCATTATTGGTTGATGATATTGCAGGCTTAATTGCAAAGTATGACGCTGAGTTTGGTGTTGAAGGCAAAGTTGGTTTAGGTATTCCAGGAATGGAGGATGCCGAAACAGGGGCACTATTAACAAGTAATGTTCCTGCTGCTAAAGGTCAGTTTTTACGTAAAGACTTAGAAGCAAAAATTGGTCGTTCAGTAAAAATTGATAATGATGCGAACTGTTTTGCATTATCAGAAGCGTGGGATGAAGAATTAAAAGATTCACCTTCAGTTATGGGCCTAATCTTAGGTACAGGCTTTGGTGGTGGTTTAATTTTTGATGGTAAAGCTTTTTCTGGTTATAGCCATGTTGCCGGTGAATTAGGTCATTCACGTTTACCAATCGATGCTTGGTTCCATTTGGGTGAAAATGCACCTTTACTAGGTTGTGGGTGTGGAAATAAAGGCTGTTTAGATAGCTACCTTTCAGGTCGTGGTTTTGAGCTACTTTATGCTCATTATTACGGTGAAGAGAAAAAAGCGATTGATATCATAAAAGCGAATGAAGCAGGCGAGGCGAATGCGGTTGAGCATGTAGAACGCTTTATGGAGCTATTAGCTATCTGTTTTGCTAACCTGTTTACTTGTTTTGACCCGCATGTGGTTGCACTTGGCGGTGGCTTATCTAACTTTGAATTGATTTATGAAGAACTGCCAAAGCGTCTTCCAAAACATTTATTATCAGTAGCTCGCGTTCCTCGTATCATTAAAGCAAAACACGGTGACTCTGGCGGTGTTCGTGGCGCGGCATTCTTAAATATTAAAGAATAAACCGACACGCTACACGATAGAATAGAAAATGCAGATACAAAAAGAGCCTCATGTTGTTTGTTATTACTAACAGATAAACAGAGGCTCTTTTTTGATAGTGGCAATCAATTTAATAATTCGAAAAATAATTGCCCGTGTTTGATCCCCGTAAATTTAATTTCCATGCCTGAAACGTTTCTGCCAGTAAAATTATCAGGTGTCATATCTAAAAATAGGTTTGAGATATTTGCTTCAAGTTCACATGCTGAGAAGTCAAAGTAAAGCCCTTTAGATATACAACGTAATTGAACGGGCTTAGCTCCATAGGCTGCATCATCAATACGATATATCGTGCCAATTTCAGGTGTATTCTTTAAACCACCAAGAGTAGCTAGAGGTAAGGTTTCAGAAGCTAATGTAGTATGGGATAGTAATAAAGTAATGAGGAAAAACTTAACTTTCATATCATTTTACTCTTAATATTAAAATTTATTAAATAGTAACGATTTGAAAAATGAAGGGGGGATTTATCGTATGACTCTAGAAGTAAATCACAAATAATAATAATCAGTAATCTATTATTAGATTACTGATTATTTTGTTGATATTAAGCACAGCATTTTTTGTATTTTTTACCGCTACCACAAGAGCATACATCGTTGCGGTTAGGTGTTTTCTCAAAGCGAGTTGTTTTAGGCTTGTTTAATACGCCTTCAAGCTCAAGAATATTTTCTTCTTTCTCAGCATTCACTTCGATGTTTGCGAATAAGTTGTGCTCAGTAAGCTGCGCTTCAATTTCAACTTTACGTTCTTCTGTTTGAACAACTAAAGTTAGTGGTGCTTCTTCAGTACCTAACTTAACGTCACGCTTAGTATTAAAACCAGATTTAACGTGATTTTGACGAGTTTCGATACGACCTTTGAAGAACATTTTAGACATCTTGGAGCCTTATAATTTTTGAACACAGTATTTTAAGCACTTTATACCATCAAAGTGCCTATCAATAAACTAGAATAAGGTTCAAAATATAATTAAAACATAGGCAAGTGTCAGTATTCATACTTTCCTTGCTGTTCGAGGATTAATCGGCGATCCTTTTCTAATTGTAGACGCAACTCTTCTTCACTTGGTAACTCAGTTATATATTTAGAAGCAAAAAGGTGCTCACTTTCATTGAGCACTGAATATTTTGCGACCGTTTTATTGTTTTCAGTACAAAGTATTAAGCCAATAGTAGGGTTGTCATCATTGCGTCGTTTTTTCTCTTCATACATACGGACATACATATCCATTTGACCTACATCTTGATGAGTTAATTTATGCATTTTAAGATCAATGAGCAAAAAGCATTTTAGATGAAAATTATAGAAGACGAGATCAATGTAATAATCTCCATCTTCTGTCGTGATGCGTTGTTGACGTTCAACAAAAGCAAACCCTTTCCCTAATTCAAGTAGAAATTTTTTGAGGTTATCAATGAGCCCTTGCTCTAGTTCATTTTCTTGAAGAGAGTTGGTCGGTAAACCTAGAAAATCAAAAATGTAAGGATCTCGCAGGTAGTTTTTTGCTGATACAGAAAGAGCATCAGTATTTTGTTTTGCTTCATCTAAAACAGGCTTAATCGCTTTATTATCAGCTTGGCTAGCCAGTAAACGTTCATAATAAAGAGTACCGACTTGACGTTCTAAGGCTCGAGCAGACCAAGATTGCTCAATAGATTCTTGCATATACCATTGACGAGTCTTATTGTTTTCGATGCGAGTAAGGATACGATAATGAGTCCAACTCAATTCGAGACGCAATGAGTCTCGAATTGGAAAATATAAAAATAGAGATCTCATTTTTCTAAGGTTCGTAACATCAAATCCTTTTCCAAATTCTTTAGTTAAAGAAAGTGATAATGCTTTTAGAGTTCCTTTACCATATTCAGCTCGGCTTAGCCCTTGCTGTTCATTCTCAACGATCAAGTGTCCTATTTGCCAATATGTTTGAACCATCGTTGAATTAACAATTTGAGCAACGTGTTTATGGCTATGGTTTAATACATCTCGAATACTGTCTAGCAATACGTCTGATTGTGGTATTAATGGCTTAGTCATAACGTCCTCGTAGCTTTGAGATAATAACAATTTTGGTAATTACCAGCTCATTCTTATTGATTAAACCATTTAATTACATTGGGATAATGAAGGATTGCTTTAGAAAAAAGTAAAAACGAGACTGAAGTCAAAAATATAAGAAACAGCATGATAAAAAAGCCCCACAAACGTGAGGCTAGATTAGATATAGTTTAAGAAAGATACACAGTGTTATACACGTGAGTTTAACGGAATAATTGTCACCTTCTGGCCAATATCCACTGACTCAACTTCAGGTTGTACTTCAATTAAGCAGTTTGCTTCGCTCATTGAACGTAAAATACCTGAGCCTTGCTTACCTGTGGTGATCACTTCCATTTGACCATTTTGGTTAATCGAGTAAATGCCACGGCTGTATTCAGTTCGACCTGTACGAGAGCGTATAAACTCTTTAGCTATTGCCGTAAAAGTCTCAGGTTTCCAGTCATCTTCACCTTGAAGTTTACGTAATGCAGGTTCAACAAACTGTAAGAACGCCACCATTACCGCTACTGGGTTACCCGGTAAACCAAAGAAAGGAGTATCACCAATATGACCAAAGGCAAGAGGGCGACCCGGACGCATATTAATACGCCAGAAATTGATATTACCTAGCTTATCTAAAATCGTTTTAATGTAATCTGCATCACCAACCGATACACCACCAGAAGATAAGATCATATCTGCTTGTTGTGATGCTTGAGAAAGCGTAGATTCTAAAGCGGCTTCATTGTCTTCAATTATACCAAAATCAATAACTTCACAGCCGATCTTCTGTAATAACGCCGTCAACGTGAAACGATTAGAATCATAAATTGAATTGGCTTTTTGTGTTTCACCTGGAGCTTGAACTTCATCGCCTGTAGAGAATATAGCGACTTTAATTTTATTAAACACAGGAATAGAAGCAATACCTAAAGAAGCAAGCATACCGACTTCAGGAGCTGTAATACGTGAGCCTTTAGCTACACAGGTTTGGTCGATAGCAAGGTCTTCACCAGCTAGACGGACGTTTTGGCCTTTACGAATACCGGATTTACCTGCATCGAAGCGTACTCGGTCACCTTCTTGAATCGCTTGTTCACGCATGATTACTGCACTACCATTTTCAGGCACTGGTGCGCCAGTCATGATCTTTGCCGCTTCACCATGTTGAAGAGGGTGATCGTAACTGTGCCCAGCCATGATTTCGGCAACCACAGTGTAGCTATCACGTTCTAAATCGTCACCACAAATCACATAGCCATCCATTGCTGAATTATTATGTTGAGGTACGTTAATTGGCGATAGAATATCTTGTGCAACCAAAGCGTTAATTGATTCAGTTAGCGAAGCGCTTGAGTGTGAATTTGATGAGTTAATCGCCTCTAAAATCTTAGCTCTACCTTGAGTAACAGATAAAAACGCAGGAGATAATTCATCGCAATTAGCGGACAGGTCACTTTGTTGTTTATGCTGATGTTGCTTTACGTATTCAACAATAAATGCAGTGATAGCATCAGTATCGTTAATTTCCATTTGAGGCAGCTCTGATTCTGCTTTTGAGTCTGCTGCAATCGCAATAATGTTGTCATCTTCTGGGAAGATCCAAGGTTTACCGACTTCATCACGATGCAATTCAATCTTGGTATATGGCAGTTGTTTAAAGCCTTCAATAAGAATCAAATCAAGTTCAGTTTGATCTAACTTATTGATTAATTGCTGACAGGTAGTTTCTTCATCAGGCGTTTCAGTAATTAACGCATTACGAAAACGAGAGCTGATCAACATTTGGCTCGCACCGGCTTTACGTAAACGGTAGCTATCTTTGCCTTCTTGGTCGATATCAAAATTATGATGAGCGTGTTTGATGACTGCGACTTTTAGTCCCATTTCATTCAGTTTTGGCAATAGCTTTTCTAATAATGTCGTTTTACCTGTGCTGCTATAAGCAGCAAAACCCAATAAAGGGATAGACGCAGTCGTTAAGCTCATAATAAAGATCCAAATTGTTCGAGTTCTTGAGGACTATTCAAATTGATAAAAGCATTTGGGTAGTTAGAGAAATCAGCAAAGACGGTATTACACTCTTTGTATAATAAAATGATTTTTCTATCACCGCGCGCTAAGAAAGCATCAATTTTAGGAATAATACGTTTGTGCATTAAAGTCACAACCGGTTGCATGTATTCGCCATCATGAGCGACTACAATATCAGTATCTTCTTTTACTGCATCACACAGTAAAGCAACAAGGTTGTCAGGTAGGTTAGGGGAGTCACAAGGAATAAAACCTACCCAATCAGAATTCATATTGATTAAGCCGGAATGCATTCCTGCCAATGGCCCTGGGTAATCGCTAAACTGGTCAGAAAACGTGACGCCGTAACTTGTGTATTGTTCAATACTGCGATTAGCGTTGATGGCAATCTGATCAGTTTGAGGCGTTAATATATCTATTGCATGTTCGATGAGCGGTTTATTTTTAAAAGCCACAAAACCTTTATCTTGACCGCCCATACGACGGGCTTGTCCACCCGCTAAAATTACCCAACTAGTTTGCTTTGGCTGGAGCATACTTATCCTTGCTAACAATCACTTTTAATTGTGTTGATTCTATCAGCTTTGCATCTGAAATAGTCCATTGACGGTGACAAATTTCAGTTAAGGCATTTGTTTGGTGGCTTGTAACTACAATACTAGAGCCACGATCAAGAAGATCTTTAGCCATAATTACTAATAACTGAATCGACTCTTGATCAACACTCGCACTTGGTTCATCCATTAATAAAATAGACGGTTTTAGCACCCAAGCTCTTGCCATCGCCACACGCTGTTTTTCTCCGCCAGATAAAACAGAAATATGTTCATCAGCTAAGGTTTCTAATCCAACCATGCGTAGAGCATTAATCACCATATTACGTTTTTCAAGCTTATTCATGGTGGTGTATTTCATGCCATAAATAACGTTATCGAAAACAGTACCATCAAATAAAAATGGATTCTGATGTAAATATACGATTTGATTGTTTCCAGAGCGCCCAAATAAACGCGCAGTCCAGTGAGGTTGATTCAGGTTTAACTTTCCAGTTGTTGCGGTCTGTAAACCAGATAAAATCTTGAGTAGCGTAGTTTTACCTACACCATTAGCACCGCGCAAGTATACGGATTCTTTTGGCCCTAATGATAAGTGCGGAATATGAAAAAGCACACGATCATTAAATCGCATAGATAGATTATCGGCAGTGATTCTTATTGTCATTTTTTATGCCTACTAAGTACGTAAGTACCCTTTACCACGAGTGATAGAGAGTAAAAAATTTAAAACCAGAGCTAAAATCAATAGCACCATTCCAAGGGCCACCCCTTGAGCAAACGCACCTTTTTGGCTTTCCATAGCGATTGCGGTTGGAATATTTCGTGTTGCATTGAAGATGTTGCCACCGACCATCATTGAGCAACCGACTTCTGTGATTATTCGAGAAAACCCAGCGATTACTGCTGCTAGGATAGGAAAGCGCGTTTCCCAAATTAAGCTACCAAAGGCTCGTGGTAACGAAGCACCTAAAGTAAATGCGGTTTCCCATACTCGTCGATCACTGTGCTGAAATGCGCCGTGCATCATAGCAACCATGATAGGAAAGCAGATAAACATTTGGCCAATGATCATCGCCTCTTGGGTAAACAATAATTGCCAATCACCGAGAGGACCAGAGCGAGAGAGCATCATATACAACAATAAACCGATAACTACGGTAGGTACTGATTGTAATGTATTAATAATAGAGAGCAGTAGCCACCGCCCAGGAAACGAGCCATATGCAAGCGCAAAAGCCAGTAATAATGCAGGGAGTAATACAACCGCCATTGCAAACAATGATACTGAGAACGAAACACCTACGATGCTCCATAATGCAGTATCACCACTAAACAGTAATTGAATGGCTTCGTGAGAGGTGGCTAAGATAGTCATGAATTATTTAGCGTCCGCAGTGAACAGCTGTTTACCGCTTAGTTTGAAGCTATTAATCAATGCTTGACCTTTATCGCTTACTAACCAATCACTAAATGCCTGAGCACCTTTCGTGTTTAAGTTGTTGTAACGCTCAGGGTTAATTAGAATTACTTGGTATGGGTTAAATAGACGTTTGTCGCCTTCAACCATGATCTCAAGATCCAGTTTATTTTGGTAAGCCAACCATGTACCACGGTCTGTCAATGTATAAGCTTGTAGTTCAGAGGTCATATTCAATGTTGGTCCCATACCTTGGCCAACAGCTTTGTAGCCACCAAAGTTTGGTTCAATCTTAGATTGAGACCATAAGATTAGCTCTTTTTTGTTTGTACCAGAATCATCGCCACGAGAAACGAATGTTGCATCAGTTTTAGCCATTTTCTCAAATGCAGCAGTTACGTCTTTCATGCCGTGAATATGTGCAGGATCGGCTTTAGGGCCAACAAGAACAAAATCATTGTACATTAGTGCTTTTGGTTCAATACCGTAACCTTTTTCAACAAAATCAGCTTCTGCTTTAGGTGCATGAGTCATCACTAAATCAACGTCGCCATTTTCACCCATTTTTAAAGCTTTACCCGTACCAGCAGCTAAAACTTGAACTTCATAACCTGAATCTTTTTTAAACACAGGTAAAATATAATCTAGTAGACCCGAGTGGTAAGTACTTGTTGTTGTAGCTAGG
Organism: Aliivibrio wodanis; assembly: GCF_052920805.1. Lineage (NCBI taxonomy): Bacteria > Pseudomonadati > Pseudomonadota > Gammaproteobacteria > Vibrionales > Vibrionaceae > Aliivibrio > Aliivibrio wodanis. The sequence continues at coordinate 908,909 of NZ_JBREXA010000002.1, read as the reverse complement.
CGCACAACGCTTGCGTCATCCGCATATACATTTGCTGCTGAAAAAGAACCCAGAGCCACAACAGCCATTGCTGAAAACGTACTGATTTTATTGTTCATGTTATATCCATGTAATGAAGTTAAATATCACTGCAAATGCAATGAGTGAATAGACTTATTGGCTATAAAGCAATCCTTATGCCAAAAATTTTGCTGATATTTTTATCTATAAGATAATGATATATAAGCAATTGAGAGGCATTCTGGCATAAAAACCCTACAAAAAATGTGACTAGGACAAAATGTCTCATTAGAAAGGATACATTTTGTGAAATACAGGTTAGAATAATTAGGACATTTTGACCCACATCTTCGTTTAAGCACACAAATAGGAAACACTATGGTTTCGAAAACAGATTGGCATGCATTTTCAGTTCTAGTTGTTGATGATGAAGTAGGTATGCAAACCATACTTAAAAAAGCATTAAGTAAACAATTTGGACAGGTTCATACTGTTGGAACCATTGAAGATGCAGAAATTATCCGTCAATCTCATCATCTTGATCTTATTATTTTAGACATTAATTTACCGGGTCAAACAGGGTTAGAGTGGCAAGAAAGTATTGCTAGCGATTCTCGTAATTATGATGTGATATTCATGACTGGATACGCAGAATTAGATACTGCGATTCAAGCGCTACGTTTAGGTGCTGCTGATTTTATTTTAAAGCCATTTAATCTCGAAAATATGCTGCAAGCGGTGAAACGCTGTATGGATCGTCGTTTGGTTGAGAGAACCAATTTTGCATTACAACGCGAAGTGGAAAAAAATAACCCTATTGAGATGATAGGGAATGCTGAAAAAACCATAGAGCTAAAACAGATGGTAGCTCAACTCGCCCCATCGAATGCGGCAGTACTAATTGAAGGTGAGTCCGGTACAGGTAAAGAATTAGTAGCTCGTGGTTTACATCAATTAAGTAACCGTAACGGTCCATTTGTCCCACTTAACTGTGGTGCTATTGCGCCTGATCTTCTTGAAAGTGAACTGTTTGGTCATACATCAGGAGCTTTTACTGGTGCGAAAAAAGGGCGTGAGGGCTTATTTAGAGTCGCCAATAACGGCACACTATTTTTAGATGAAATAGGTGAAATGCCAATTGGGATGCAATCGTCTCTTTTACGTGCTCTAGAGCAAAAAGCTATTCGTCCTGTAGGCTCTGAAAAAGAGATCCCAGTTGATGTACGTATTGTTGCTGCAACCAATCGAAACTTGCTTGAAGAAGTTGAAAAAGGCAATTTCAGGAAAGATCTTTTTTACCGTTTAAACGTATTAACAGTTTCTTTACCTGCATTGCGTGAACGTAAAGCGGATTTGGCTTGTTTGACTGAGCATTTCTCACACATGATCGCTAAAGAAATGGGACTAAAACCAATTCACTGGGCACACGAAGATATAGCAGCTATGGCTCAATATGATTGGCCGGGGAATATTCGTGAACTTAAAAACATGATTGAGCGTTGTATTTTACTTGGTAAACCGCCCGTAGATCACTGGTCTAGTTTACAAGGTGATACGCCATTACATCAATCATGTAATCAAGAACAGATTATAAATCAAGAACCAACGGAATGTACTTGTATGCCAGAGATGGATGAATACCCTGATCAGTGGACATTAAAAGAAGTTGAAAAGAAGCACATAATTACGGTTGTCGATCTGCATGATGGCAATAAGTCAGCGGCAGCAAGGCAGTTAGGTGTTGCTCGTAAAACGTTAGAGAGAAAATTTAAAGAGTGGAGTGAAGAGATCGCATGATGTTATCTCCTCTTTTATGGAAACGTAGAATCAAAACCATGGTGAGATACCGCTTGTTGTGGTTAAACTCCGTTCCTTTGTTTCTCACATTACTTGCCTTAGTCATTATCACCGCGTTTTGGTCGGTGCATTATACGTGGCAAAACGCACTCAATGATGTTGGAAGCAAATTATCAGTAGCAAACAACAGTATTGATTTTCTACAGCAAGAACAAGGCGCTGAACTCCACAGCTTTGTGGAGTCGTATCAATTCCAAATAAGATTAAAAAATAATGATCCAGAGCTTCAGTACTGGGCAGAGAATCAAGCTGATAATTATAATTCTGATTTTATTGTTGTTCATCCGGTTAGTTATATTGAATACTTACCAGAATCATCAGTTAAAGCCTTATCGTTAGGGATATCTCGGACCTTTTTTCAAGTGATGAGTAATGCTGATTTATATAGCATTAGTCCTAAATTGAGTACCCAAGTTCAAGTAGTTAATAAGGATAATGGCAGCATAGAAAAACGTGGATTAGTAAGTAGAACATTAATTCCTATTTTTAATGACAACGGCAACTTAGCATGGATAGTTGATAGCGGGATCATTTTAAATAACAGTACATTTTTAGTCGATCGTATTAGAGATCTTATCTATCCAGAGGGCGATTTAGCGTCGGATAATTATGGAACGGTAACCCTATTTCTAGACGATTTACGTATTAGCACCAATGTCCCGTTGCATAATGATTTTGCGAATAAATCACTTAATCAGGGCCGAGCAATAGGTACAAGTGTCTCAACTGTCGTAAAAGAGAGAGTGATTGAAAAGGGTGAACGCTGGGTTAATAGAGCTTATGTATATAACGATTGGTATATCTCTGCTTATCAACCGATAAAAGACATGAACAATAATGTGATCGGAATGCTATATACCGGTTATTTAGAGTGGCCGTTACTTAAGCAATACTTACAGAATTTAGTGGAAGCTGGGGTAACCATACTTATTACTTTATTGTTATCTACTATTTTTGTACATCGTGGAGCAAGAGATCTATTTCAACCAATTGAAAAGATTCACTATGTGGTGAAGTCAGTTCAAATGGGTAAAGATGTTCGTATTGGTGAACTGGGGTTAGATAATAGCCATGAATTGGCGAGTCTGGCACAGCAGTTTGATAATATGCTCGATCAGCTACAACAACGAAATATAGAGATCCAACGAGCATCAAAAAACTTAGAATCTAAAGTTGAATCTCGTACCGCCAGTTTGCATGAAAAAACTGTTGAGCTAGAGCAATACATTAAGTTATTAAAGCAAGCACAAGATAAACTCATTATGAGCGAAAAGCTGGCTTCTCTTGGTGAGTTGACCGCAGGCATTGCCCATGAAATAAATAATCCAACCGCGGTAATTTTAGGTAATGCGGAGTTGATTAAATATGAGTTGGGAGAGGGCGCTGAGGTTATTTCAGAAGAGCTTGATGCGATAATGGAGCAGATAGATCGAATTCGTAATATCACGCGCAGTCTGTTGCAATATAGCAGACAAGGTGGAATTCAAGATCAAGTCACTTGGCAGTATATTAATCCAATTATCGAAGAGAGTGTGACACTCGTTAGAACGGGCGCACATAAACGAGATATTGAGGTAGAGTTTGATTTTGAGCAACCACCGCGAGTTGAGGTTAATCGACATCATTTGTTGCAGATCTTAGTTAACCTGCAAATGAACGGTATCCATGCGATGAACAGTAAAGGAAAATTGATTATTCGGAGTCGTACGTGGTGTGAAGAAGATAAAGAACTAGGTGCTATTATTGAAGTTGAAGATTTTGGTTGTGGCATGTCATCAGAACAATTAAATCGGATATTTGACCCATTTTATACAACAAAACGTGACGGTACTGGTCTTGGCCTTTCTGTTTCTCAGAGTTTATTAAGCCAAACCGATGGGGAAATAAAAGTGCGATCGCAACTTGGTGAAGGATCGACGTTTATTATTTATTTACCAATAAAATCAGAGCACCATCAATTCGATAATTTAGTCGGATAAAAAAGAAACAATAAAAATGTTATCCTTCTCACAAATTTGTAGAATAGCTTAATAATTGTGTTTTTTTTAACCGCAACGTTATCGAAAAATGTTGATATTTAGACTGTGTTATTAGATAGTTAGCACGTCCGGTTATGACCCCGAACAGTACTAAATTAAGCCACATTCTGAGACGTGTGGCTTTCCTTTCTCTCTTCACTTTCCTATTTTTCCTTAAGCAATATTTCTTTTTCAGGATTCATACCCTGTGTTTGTCATGTGTGACTCATTAGTTTGATTTTGCTAAATCATTCAATGAACTGAAAATGAATAATACCCTCATAACTCATTAATAATGCTATAGGTATTATTAGTCCCAAGTTAATCATTTACCTACTTGGAGATACATATGAGTCCATTAAGCATCGTAATTATTACCTTAAATGAAGAGAAGAAAATTGCTCGTTTACTTGAGGGTTTAAGTACACAAACACATCAAAACTTTGAAGTCATTATTGTTGATTCAAACAGCGAAGATGCGACATGTGAAGTTGCTAAGGCCTTTGAAGCGAGCATTCCTGATTTAACTATCCACAAAATGGATAAGCGCGGTGTTAGCTTAGGCCGTAATACAGGCGCATCACTTGCTAGGCATGAACGCTTACTATTTTTAGATGCCGATGTAAGCCTAAAAGCAGATTTTCTTGAAAAAGCAGTAACAAAATTAGATGAGAATAAATTAGAAGTCGCTGGTGTGTATATGGGTTCTAAAGGGCTTCCTATTGCTCATCGAGTAGGCTATGGCTTATTTAACTTAGGTTTATTTGCTACTCAATTCACTTTTCCAACCGCCGTTGGTGCCTGTATTTTCTCAACAAAGCGTGCGCACAATGAATTGCAAGGTTTTGATGAAAACATCACTTTATGTGAAGACTGTGATTATGTGAAACGTGCAAGTCAAACCTGGCGTTTTCGATTTTTGCCAATGACGTTTGAGTTTGATCCACGTAGATTAGATCAAGATGGCTTGTTTACGATGGGAGCTACGTATTTAAAAGCCAATGTGCGCCGTTTTTTCCTTGGTGAGATGCGTAATAACGAGATGGAATATAAATTCGGTCATTATTCTGAGCAAAAGTAACCAGCATAGGTAAGAATGCTTATGTATGATTCTATGGCATTATTTACGGGCGCATTATTGGATGCGCTTATAGGGCCAAATTTATTTGTTCCGGGTGAGCCGTTCTTAATTGCAGCAGGTTTTCAGCTGCACCAAGGAATTTGGACTGGCGTTATTGCGGTATTGCTCGGTGGTCTTATTGGTGATCAACTCAGTTATTGGATTGGACGTCGCTTTGGCCGAAAGGGTCAGGCACGATTAATGAATTGGCAGCCAAAAACTCGCCGACCCATTGCACGATGTCGCTTATTACTTCAGAGAAAAGGTAATTCGGTCTTACTATTTGCTCGTTTATTAGGGCCAGTAGCTTGGATCGTTCCCTTTATCGCAGGGGTAAATAATATCGAGTGGCGACGATTCTCATTGTTTGCATCTATTGGGTTATTACTTGGCGTAAGTCAATTTGTCTTATGGGGATATTTACTCTCTTATGGGATTGATGCTTTTCCATGGGTGAGTGATATGACACTATTTGTCACAGAGCATAAGCAATCAATCATCATCTTGTTATTGATAGTTATTTTTTTAGTGATAGCAAAGAAGTTTCAATGGAAAAATGTTGGAAAGAAATCAGTAGTAGTGGTTGTGAGTGCTATTATTTATTTGAATTATAGTCATTTTTTTTGGGTCGCTGATGATGTAATAGAAAAGCCAATACCTGCACCATTGCATTTTGATGGAACAAAAACATCTTTCAAAGCTTTCCCAGGAGTGTCTTCGTTTTTTGATGCTCAAGCAGTTAACATTGCACTTATTGGGCATCATCCTCAATCCATAATGGTGCAATTAGGTTGGATTGAGAATAAAACATTTTCTCGTGATGATATTGAATTCGTTGATTATCTTTCACTTATCAAGAATAAAACGCCACCGATTTCTGATCTATTTTGGAATGGGCGCATACAAGATATGGCATTCCAATTACCGGGCGACTTATTAAAGAGAAGTCATATTCGGTGGTGGAGTGCAGGTAAGAACGAAAATAATAAACAAGTATGGTTAGGGGCATTAAGTTACGATGATGGATTAACGATCACCGCTTATCGAGGTATTGTTACTATGTTACACAGCACTGACCCGAATGTTGATGAAGAAAGAGAACGATTTAAAACTAGTATTGATACTCTTTTTCTCGATTTAACGACCTTAAATATAGCTTATTCAGAACCGATCACTGAAGATGAACAACATGATTACTATTCTGATGGAAAGATATTAGTCATTGGAGCATCAAAGCGTTTACTCATCGCAAATAATTAGGGTCGTTTTGACCCTAATTTAGATTGTCAGAATAAGATTTTTAATAAAGCAGAAAAACGATTATTCTTTTACTAGTGGGAAGGTTAGGGTGGCTTTTAGTCCTCCCATTACACTCTTTGATAACTCAAGCGAGCCGCGATAACTGTGTGCCATTTCACTCACTATATTTAGCCCAAGACCTGTTCCTGGAGTCGTTTCATCCAAACGGATACCGCGCTTAACGACTTGATCGAATTGATCTTGAGGGATCCCTAAACCATCATCTTCAATGATAATCTGAATTTGTTCATTAGGTATTTCAATAGAATGAACTCGGATCATCGAGTGCGCCCACTTATACCCATTCTCAAGTATATTACCAAGCATCTCATCGAGATCTGTCTTCTCAACGGCTATTTTATCTTCGCTATCAAGTTCGTTAATTAATATCACTTCTCGCTCGGCATAAACTTTATCAAATGCCATTGAGATTGCATCTACTCGTTCAGAAGGAGAGGTGGCCACTGAGAGGATATTCATAGAACCAGCCATGCGAGCACGACTAAGGTGATAATCAATATGTGCTTGCAGTTGAGCAATAGGAGCCGATAGACGATTTTTATCTTCAACGCTCAAATATTCTAATTCATTTTTAAGTACCGAGAGAGGTGTCTTTAATGAGTGAGATAAATTTCCAGCATGATGACGAGCACGTTCAAGTAACTCTTGGTAGTGAAATAATAGTGCGTTGAGATCTGAAACCAATGGTGCGATTTCTTGAGGATAATGTTGACTTAACGTTTGTTGCTCACCTTTACGTAGCATGACTAACTCAGATTGCATTTTAGCTAAAGGACGAAGTGACCAACTGACTTGAATACCAATAAGAAATAATACTCCACTGAATAATAAGCCAAGAATGATCCAGAGTTGGCCTGTCAGCTGATGTAAGGTTTTTTCTAATGGGTCTTCATCAAGACCAATAGTGATGGTTATTGGTTGTTTAATTTCAGGAAGGTAAATATGTTTTTGTATATAAATAAGTTCCTCGTTATTCGCGCCTTTCACTTTTTGGTTAATAGATAAGCTATCTTCTTTGAATATGAGCTTTTTATCCCATAATGAACGCGAACGTAGCTCATTTCCCTTGGTTGATGCCGTCCAATAAAGACCACTGTAAGGCTGACTAAAGCGAGGATCAGATAAGCGTGATGACATGATAAGGTTACCTTTGCTATTCACCTCGACATTAGCGGTGATCTCATCCATTGAAAGTAATAGCTGACTTTTTACATCTTGGACTAGATAATCATTTACTAATTTAGGGATACCAATTCCCGCAGCAAATATCATGGCAGATAGCCAAAAAGCCGCAGCAAGAAGCAAGCGGCTTTTTAAGCTTAATTTTTTAAAGGTATGTTTTAATTGTCTCGGTGATGTATTCACAGTAGACCTTTATATTTAAGGGTTTAATTGATAACCAAGACCACGAACAGTTTTAATAATTTGTGGTGCAATTTTTTTACGAATACGGCCGATAAATACTTCCACCGTGTTTGAGTCACGATCAAAATCTTGCTTATAAATATGCTCTACAAGCGTGGTTCTTGAAATGACCTTATCGGGATTATGCATAAAGTAGGCAACAACTTTGTACTCTAATGCCGTTAAGTTAACTGCTTGTTCTTGCCATAATACTTTTGAGCTGCGCGTGTCTAAACTTAATTCTCCAATTTTTAAAATAGGAGAAGCGTTTCCAGAAGCTCGACGTAATTGAGCTCGAATACGAGCAATCAGTTCAACCATTTCAAAAGGTTTGGTTAAGTAATCATCAGCACCTGCATTAAGTCCCTCAACACGTTGAGATAGAGTATCGCGAGCACTTAAAATAATAACGGGTGTATTGATGTTCTCATCACGAATACTTTTTAAGACAGTTAACCCATTTAACTTTGGTAAGCCAAGATCGAGAACGATCGCATCCCATTCTTCAGTGGTTGCACGATATAAGGCATCAATACCGTCTTGGGATAATTCAGGAACCCAATCAGCACTTTCTAAGGTTTCAATAACTTGTTCGCCTAAACGCGGATCATCTTCTACGACTAAAATTTTCATGATTACTCTCTTAGTAATTATTTTTGTTGTTGTTATTTAAGAGCTGCGCGAATATCACGGCCTTTGATCTCTGTGATAGCCAAGGTTGCTGCATTATATTCAACTTTGATTATATTATTATCGTGAACCAGTTTTAGCTCATAGGTCCACTCATTGTCATCTTCATCCAGTTCAACTTTGATAATTCGACCATGAAAGTCTTTTTCAACGGTGGAGTAAAGATCTGAAAATGGTTTAACTAAACCGGCTTGAACCGCGTCATAAACTTCATCTTGATCCTCATCTATATCTATTTTAGCCCCATTTTTCTGAACATCTTGAATGAGTTGATGTCCATCGGGATGATCATTCGCAAAAGCCCCTTGTGATAATGGCAATAAAGCGAATAGGGCAGCAAGATATATGGCTGGTTTTTTAAGCATAATGCTTCCTAGTTGAGTCAATACTGGGGAAGTATAAGGCAGCGAAGATGAATAGAACATGAATTTTCGTTTAAAAAAGCTCTACTCATAATGAGTTATTCTGAAAAAGGTGTAAATTTTTTTGGGTGATTGTATGAATTGATGGCAATTTTGATAAGTAATTGATTTTACATTTTTATTTCACCGTTAATGTGATCTGATTCATAAATATATCACTATGATTTTGCATTTTTGAGAAAATTTTCACTGGTTTTACGTTTTTCAAGCTGCTAGAGTCCCATCCCTCACGCATCTAGTGGGATACCCATGTTTAAAAATAGCAATGAAAATAGCGATAAACTAGTTCCAACACTTACTATAGGATTTATCCTTTTATTTCTTCTCTTTGCTCTTGTTGATCTCTCAACATTTACTGCAACGATTCAAACCATGTTTATGTCGGCATCGACAATGTTTGGTTTATGGTGGCAGTGGTTAATGATCATCACGTTTGTTTTAGCTCTTATCATTGCGATGAGCAGTTATGGTAAAATCAAAATGGGTGGCGAAGAGAAACCAACGTTCGGTACGTTCAAATGGGTCGCAATGATCATGTGTACCTTACTTGCAGGCGGAGGCGTTTTCTGGTCAGCCGCTGAACCAATCTTTCACTTCATTACTCCTTCTCCAACTTTTTCTGATGTTAAAACAGGCACGCTTGCAGCAGTAACACCTGCACTAAGCCAAAGCTTTTTACATTGGGGTTTCCTAGCATGGGCTGTATTGGGCACGTTAAGTACTATTGTACTAATGTACGCACATTATAACTGTGGTGTTAAATTGCGTCCTCGCGCGCTGCTATACCCGATTTTAGGTAACAAACTTGAAAACCATTGGTTAGGTTCACTGATTGATGCTTGTTCAATTATTGCGGTTGCCGCAGGTACGATTGGACCAATTGGCTTCTTAGCAACACAGCTTAGCTATAGTCTAACTGTACTCACAGGCCTTGAAAGCTCTCTGATGAGCCAAATCGGTCTTTTATCGATGATTGTTGCTATTTATTCAGTTTCAGCCTTCACAGGGATGGACAAAGGCTTACAGTGGTTAAGCCGAATGAATGTTATTGGCGCTGTTACTCTATTAGTCGCGATTTTGGTGCTAGGCCCAACAAGCTTTATCTTTACTGAGTTTGGTCTTGCATTTGGTAACTATATTCAACACCTTCCGGAAATGAGCTTAAGCACTGCAGATCCTGCATGGAACTCGTGGTGGACATGGTTCTTCTGGGGTTGGTTTATTGGTTTTGCTCCAATGATGGCTATCTTTATTGCTCGTATCTCTAAAGGTCGTAGTATTCGTGAGCTTGTGATTACAGTAGCAATTATTGCTCCTATCGCAACAAACTTCTGGTTCTCTGCGCTTGGTGGTACAGGTATTTTCCTTGAGTTACAAACTCCTGGTAGTATTTCGATTCCATTGCAAGAAGCTGGATTACCTGCAGTACTATTAGCATCACTAGAGCAGTTACCGTTAAGTTGGTTGTTAATCCCTGCATTCTTAGTACTGACTACAACGTTTGTTGCTACTACGGGTGATTCAATGGCGTATTCAATTGCAATGGCAGTTGAGGGTACTGATACTCCATCACGTTACCAACGTCTGTTTTGGGCAATAATGATGGGTGTGGTTGCTGGCGTACTATTGATTGCCGGAGATGGTGGACTAAACGCTCTGCAATCTTTCATCGTGATCACCGCGGTTCCTGTATCAATCTTACTTGGCTTTACGTTTATTTCAGCACCTATTGCTGTATTACGAATGAAAAGTGTCGAGCAAGAGAATCAATCTGAAGCAGTTAATCAAGAAACAGCGGCTGTGTAAGATAGAAACATAGAACGAATGAGAGGCTTATCGCAGAATCTGTGGTAGGCCTTTTTTATTGCCTGTTATTTGAGTGTAATTGAAGTCTCAATGTTAACGAGGACAGAGTTATTATGGATGTAATTATTCTAAATGGGACAGGCAGTTCAGGAAAAACGAGTATAGCTAAACAACTTCAAGAGAAGCTTTCAAATCAATATCTCAATTTTAGTATTGATAGTGTTCTCTATGCTTTGCCACCATCTGATTTACAAAAAATGATGCAAGGCTTACCTATAAAGCGAGACGGGTATGATTATGCTCAATTAACACAAGGTTACCATAATAGTATTAAAGGCTTATTAAAAGCTGGTTGTCGTTTAATTATTGATAGTGCTTGGATAGATAAGCAAGAAATTGATAATTTAAATAAAGTATTAGAGCCATTTTCTGTACTTAGAGTCGGTGTAAAGTGTCGACTGTCAGTATGTGAAGAAAGAGAAAAAAATCGAGGCGATAGAGCAATTGGATTAGCAAAATCAGAGTTTCCAATCGTTCATCAGTATATGAATTATGATCTAATTGTTGATACTACTGAGAACAGCCCAAATAGAGCGGCTAAAGAAGTGATAAATTACTTAAATAAAATGGCAGAAGCATAGGATTATTTGTTCATTTTTCTTGATTAAATGAGTTAATAGCAGCGTTTAGTGAAGTAGGCATAATAATGGGCCGATATAAATGGCCCATTATTATATTAGATGTTTATTTGATTAGATTTTTTTCCATACTCCCCATTCACCAGCGGTTTCAGGATTATTACCTTGAGTCCACCATTGAGCTTGATATGTTATGTTGTTAACTGTCACTTGATCACCAGTATTATAAACTGCTGTCGCACTCCATGTAGAATTAGGGTCAGTTGGCTCTACTGGCGTCGGTGGAGTTGGCTCAACAGGTGTTGGCTCTACAGGTGTAGGTGGAGTTGGTTCAACAGGCGTCGGTTCTACTGGTGTCGGCGGAGTAGGCTCAACTGGAGGAATAGTTGGAGTACCGCTGATCACTTCCCAAACACCAGTAGTACTGGTTGTAGGGTTATCACCTTGGTTCCACCACTTAGCTTGGTAAGTTACTCCATTTACAACCACTTGATCCCCAGTATTATAAACTTTGCTAGCATCCCAAGAATTTGTTGGATCTACAGGATCGGTTGGGTCAGTCGGTTTTGGCGGTAATACATCAACAACACGTGTAACAGGCCAGTTAGCGTGAGATTCATAGAAGTTAGTCACACATTTCTCATAGTCGCCCGGGACAAGTGCTGAATACGCAGTTTGGAAACCAACTAATTCACACTCAAAAGAAGCACCTTCTGGACGATCTGCATAATATTTCCAGTTACCATCCCAGTTAGTGTAAAGCACATCCGTTGCCCCGTTTAGGTTCAAACTGCCATAAGGTGTTTGTTGCCAACAAGTATTTGTCTCGTCAGCTTCAACTGGGATTTGGTAATGTTTTGCTAATCCTTCCCAATAACGAATACGGTTAACTGGTTGGCCTTTATCTTTGTTTTGTTCCCCACACTCGATACCACCATTAATCACATTAATCGTTGTGCCAAACCCATAACCAATACCTGCATCAGTCTCACGCTGAGATGGTGTCCAAGTACGATCAATAACATGAAGCATCGCAGGCTTTGGTGCTTGTGGTGTCAAGAAGAACCACACGGCAGATGCTAGGTTTAGCCAAGAATCAGCAACTAATCCTGGATTATTTAGTAAGACGGTAGCATCACCGTCGTACATTACTTCAGAGAAAGCACCGTAGTTAAAATGGTAAGAGAGCTGTTTAGCTCCACGACCGAAGTACCCTTGTCCTGCTGCACATGGCCAACGTTTGTTTTGCCAATCATTTTGACCACAACCTGTTGTATAACCTTCTTGACCTTCAGACCAACCCATCTCACGAACATGAACTAACGCTTGTTGCCACTCCTCAAGCCCTAATGGGTTATCCCATGTATTATCTACAGCAATATGGCCACCAGTCTCTTGAGAGAAGTGGGCGAAAGCAGTAACGATAGACTTCTTACAAATCGCATCGGAATCACGTCCGTCTGTGTAATCACCACAAAAAGCAGGGAATTTACCGATTGCGCGCAAGAAGCGTGTATAGGTATATTCAGGTGCCGCCATTTGAGTTAAGAAAAACCACTCAGATTGAGGGAAAACACGTTCAACACGTTTAACGTTAGCAGGGTTTGTTTCAACCCCTACATCAATGGCTTCAACTGCTGTGTTAGGTAGCGTTTCTAAAGCTTTAGCCCATACATCATACATCGGGTCTAATGTTTTTGCCGCTTCAGCAGCATCAATCTCAGCTTGGGTAACGATGTAACCTGTTGGGTTTTCAGGATCTGGTTGAGGGCTCATTGTAAAGCTATTCGCCGAAAAACTGCAGGCAAGCAGTGTAGGCAGTACAGCAAGTTTAAACATAGGTAACGCTCCTTGTAGTTAATTACACAATAAAAATAAGTTGGAATAACTATAGAAGTTTTTATAAATTATGGTTATCTGAGTCGATGGATCTGTTTTAACTATGCGAGTAGTATCAAAGAGTATAAATTATAGACAAAAGTAGATTCATAGTGTGATTTGTGGTGTAGAAAGGGAAATGTATTAATGGTATTGGTCAAGACAGCAGAAAAAATCGATTTAAAGACGATCTATGAAATTGAAACGGAGGTATTTGGCTCTCATGGTTATCCTTCTTTTTTCATTCGACAAGCGTTTGATTGTTGGTCCAATGGATTATTAGTAGCAAAAGACCAAGACAAAGTACTTGGCTACGCACTTCAAGTCCCATCAAGCCAATCTTTAGGCGACGCTTGGGTATTATCCTTAGCGGTTTCTGAGCAAGCGCAAGGGAAGGGGCTAGGAAAGAAATTACTAGAAACGGCGATTGAAAATGCCAAAGATTATAAACGATTATTATTAACGGTTTGCCCTAAAAATACAGGAGCGTATGCCTTATATAAATCGTATGGTTTTTATTTATTAGAAGAAGAACAAGACTATTTTGATATTGGTGAAGATCGTCTCGTTCTTGCCCTAGATATTGTTGAGTAACTTGTTATTGTATCTTATTGAAAATAAAAAATAGCTAGCATTAAAGGTGGAGAGAGCATGGAAATCGATTATAAAGTCAATGAGCCCATTACGGCTGAGCAGTTTATTACCTTACTAAAGAAAACCTCTTTAGGTGTTCGTCGTCCCATTGATAGCGTAGAAAAAATACAAGCCATGCTTGATAACTCAAATTTGATTGTTACGGCATGGGGAGATGGAGAACTCATTGGTATTGCACGTTCGGTGACAGACTTTAATTTTTGTTGTTACTTATCGGACTTAGCGGTTGATGAAAGCATTCAGTCAGTAGGTATTGGAAAGTATCTTATTTTGGTAACCAAAGAAGAGCTGACACCTGATTGCAAATTGATTTTGTTAGCTGCTCCACAAGCAGAAGGTTATTATCCGAAAATTGGTTTTGAAGCTCACAATAGTGCATGGGTTTTATCCGATGCAAGTCAGTTAAAGCTATTTTAAGGTAAAGTCATGACATCAATAAGTGTATTAGGGTGTGGTTGGTTAGGATTTCCATTAGCAAAGCATTTGGTGAGTAATGGTTTTATTGTTAAAGGGTCTGTTCGTAATAAAGAAAAGTCAGCGTTATTAGATAATGAATCGGTGACTCCGTTTTTGTTGGATATTGACGGCGAGGTAACAGGGCAATCATGGGAACAATTTTTAGACTCAGAGCTTTTAATTATAGCTATTCCTTCTAAGAACCAAGCAGGCTTTACTTCTCTGCTCTCTATTTTAGAATCTTCTTCTATTAAACATGTGATTTTTGTTAGTTCAACGTCGGTATATGCGGATAACAATGCCGTGGTTACTGAAGATGTTGCTGCCTCTGAATCTTCTGTATTATTTCAAATTGAATCGCTATTTTCTCAATCATCAGCATTTACAACAACAGTGATCCGTTTTAGTGGTTTAGTGGGCTATCAAAGAAATCCGGGACGATTTTTTCAAAAAAGTGGCCGCTCGGTCAGTAATCCAGACGCTCCTGTAAATATGATCCATCAAGATGATTGTGTTGAGTTAATTACGCAGATAATAAAGCAAGAAAAGTGGGATGAAGTGTTTAATGCATGCGCTGATAGTCACCCAAGTAAACGTGAGTTTTATACTCAAGCAACTCAAGAAATTGGGGTTAAAACACCTGAGTTTATTGAATCAGAAACGCAAACGTTTAAAATTATTAGCAATGAAAAAATCAAAAAGTCACTGGATTATGAGTTCATTTATCCAGATGTAATGCAAATTTCTTATGACATTTAAACGCCATTAATTAAGGACAGAATAATGAGTAATCCACTAGAAATTAGTCCATTAGCAATTAATCCACTGGTAACAACAGCATGGTTAGCGGAACATATTGATGATGATAACCTTGTGATTGTTGATGCCTATATGGCGAATGTCGTCGGTAAAGAACCGTTAGTTTATGATGCGTTTTCTTGCCTTCCTACAGCACGTAAGTTAGATATTGAAGTGGATTTTTGTGATCATTCTTCTTCTCAAAGTCACGCACTACCCACTGAGCAACAGTTTACTCAAGCCGTCCAAGCGCTAGGTATTAATAGCGACAGCGCGGTTGTTCTTTATGATAATCAAGGTATTTATTCTGCTCCTAGAGCGTGGTGGACATTTAAAACGATGGGGTTTGAAAATGTCTATGTATTGGATGGTGGGCTACCTCAATGGATAAAAGAAGGAAGAGAAACTACGTCAGAATACATAACAATATCGACATTAGGTAATGCGACAGCGAAAGAAGTGAAAGGCTTAGCGTGTGATTCAGGAGAGGTTCTCAGTGTAATAAATACAGATGTGGCAATTTTAGATGCGCGTGCAGAAATGCGTTTTCTAGGAAAGGCACCTGAGCCGCGTGAGGGCGTTCGTAGTGGCCATATCCCAAACTCTAAAAACCTCCCGTTTTCTATATTGTTAGATAATTATACTTACCAAGATAAAGCCATTTTACGAGCTATTTTTGCAGAAAGAGTGCCCTCAGTAGAGATGAAAACCTATTTCAGTTGTGGCTCAGGTATCACTGCATGTATCTTGATCTTAGCTGCGGTATCTATTGGCTATAAAGAGGTCACTTTATACGATGGCTCATGGGCAGATTGGGGAACTAATCATGCATTACCTATCGAATAATCAAAGTAAGGGTTGCTAATGCGAGACAGTTTACGAAAGAAGATCATCGAAGTATGTGATAAGAAAATAGCGCAGAAAGGAGATAACGTTGGCTTATCTTTTTATGCTTTCTTTGCCAATAAAAACGATGATCCAGAATTATTAATGGAAGCGGCAACGTGGTGGATATCTACCCATAAATTGGATCACTTTGAAAAAGCGACCAAAATAAAAGCTATGATTGAAGATAAACAATAAAAGGAATAAACAAATGGAATTGGATATTTACATTATAGATGCGTTTACTAATACACAATTTAAAGGGAACTCAGCAGCAGTTGTGCCTGTTAAAGAGTGGTTGTCAGAGACGCTAATGCAATCTATAGCAGCAGAGAATAATTTATCAGAAACCGCATTCATTAAAGAAATAGAAGCCAATATTTTTGAAATACGTTGGTTTTCTCCAATGACTGAAATCGACTTTTGTGGTCATGCAACATTAGCCTCATCTTATGTGTTGTATGAATACCTAGGGATAGAAGGGTGTATTACTTTTCAAACCCTTAAAGTTGGAAATTTAGTGGTTAAAAAGAATGTTGATAATCGTATTGAGATGAGTTTTCCTAATTTAGCACCAGAAGTAATCTCTTCTGTGCCATCGCAATTAATTGATGGACTATCGATTAAACCTGAGGAGATTTTACGTAACCAGCAAGCGTATGTTGTTGTGTACCAGAATGAAAAAGATGTTTTATCTGTTGAGCGTAATAATAAGTTATTAGAGCAATTGGTTCCTTATGACGTTGTTGTAACTGCACCATCTCAACAATATGATTTTGTGTCTCGTTATTTTTGGCCTGCAAATGGAGGTGATGAAGACCCTGTAACAGGATCAATTCATGCAGCTCTAGTGCCATATTGGAGTGAAAAACTTGTTAAAAAAGAATTGGTTGCTTATCAAGCTTCAACACGTAGTGGAGTTTTATATTGCCAATTAAATTCAGGTTCTGTGATGGTTTCTGGTGATGCAATGTTGTATCTAAAGGGAAAGATTTACGTATAAATGGAAATGAAATGCAAATCAGCAAGATAGTATTTAGTAAAACCCTAATACCAACTTCAATTGGTACTAGGGTTTAATAAGAGTCGAATATCTCAAGTCAGTACTGAGTTATGGTCTACAATTGAAGTACACTTAAACCAAGCCGTGGATGACGGTATTTTAAAATAACAAACAGGATAAAATGCATATATGGATAGAATCACCTTTCAAAAAGTCACCGCCTGTGAGTATCCATCACTGTTTTCTATTTATAAAAAATACCTATATCCAGCGATTAGTAGCAGCTTTGGCTGGAATGAAGATTATCAGCTGCACCGTTTTTCAGTCTCTTATCAACCAGAGTGGTTTGATTGGATCATGTTCAATGGAGAACGTTTAGGAATAGTCTGTACAAAACAAGAAGAAGTAACCGTCCATATTCACTTGCTAGTAATTTTTGAAAAATACCAAAAAAAAGGTATAGGCTCTGCTGTGATGAAATATATCCAACGATCTTATAGTGACAAGGTAACAAAGTGCCATCTTTCAGCTTTCAAATCTAACCAACAGGTGATCGATTTTTATTTATCACTAGGTTATAAAACAGTGAGTGAAGATGAGTACTTTATTGATATGGAATATTCACTTTGTTTTAATGGTTATTTGGGATATTAAAGACTAAAAATAGTAATAGGAGCGTCTTGATGCCATTTGGGATACACCGTCATAACTTTTGAAAAAATAGGATTATTGTACTGTCTAATTAACCAATCACGTAAACTAGGAAGAGAAGCTTGCCCATACCATTTTTTATCCACACGTGAAAATTGGCGAATGAAAGGTAAAAGAGCATAGTCGACTAAGCTAGGAGTATTCCCCATAATGTAAGCGTGCTGAGATAAACGTTGTTCAATTTCCATCAACCATTCGCAGCACATATCACGATACTCTACTTCATTGTCATCATGATAACGAGAAGCCGCTCGGTACTTTTGTAAAACATCCACAAATTCAGTGTCACTTCGATAGATTAACTCTAGCATTACAGACAACATCCCTTCATCGTGTGCATACAGTAGATTATTAGGATCGGATTGATTTAGTGCCCATATGATCACATCAATGCTTTCATCAATAACGGTTCCATCACTAAGTAGCAATACGGGAACTGTCCCTTTTGGTGAAATAGAGAGCATTTCTTCTGGTTTATTATTCATATCAATATCACGGAGTACGACCACTTGATGTGCGTGCATTATTCCAAGGCGAGCGCGCATTGCATAGGGACATTGTCGTAATGAATAAAGAATGGGTGATGTCATATTAAATCCCTAAAATAGAAAGCGTTACGAGCATCTTATCGGATAGAGCAAAGATGTTCACGAAGAAAAGTCATGATCTAGATCAATAAAAGCCTAAGTGAGTGGTAATAAAAGCGTGAGACGAGTAGAATGCCCCCTCAAAAAAATTATTACATAAAAACCGAAGCGAGCAATTTCATAATGAGTAGAAAACTTGAATTATTGGCACCTGGTGGTGATGTTGAAGCGATTAAAGCGGCCATCGTTGCAGGAGCAAATGCTGTTTACTGTGGTCTAGATATGTTCAACGCACGTAACCGCGCATCCAATCTTTCATTTGATGAGCTAAATGGTGTGTTACGACTTGCTCATGAATACGGCTGTGAAGTATTCCTGACATTGAACGTTGTGATTCTTGAGCATGAAATTAAATCATTAGTGAAGTTACTGAATCAATTAGTAAACACAACACTTGATGGCATCATTGTTCAAGATTTAGGTGTCTTTAATCTGATCAAAAAACATTTCCCGACCTTAGATGTTCACGCTTCTACTCAGTTAACCACACACAATGAAGGCCAGATTCACTTTCTTTCAAAAGTAGGTGCATCACGCGTTAACTTATCTCGTGAATTGAATATTGAAGAAATTAAAGAGATGACAGCTGTGGCTCATGAGCACGATATCCTAACAGAGGTGTTTGTTCATGGTTCACTGTGCATTGCTTTCTCTGGTCAATGTTACTCAAGCTCAGTGAGTGTTGGTAACTCGGGTAACCGTGGCCGTTGTAGCCAAGCGTGTCGTGATGAATACGAAGTAACAAACGTTGGCACTAAGTACCCATTAAACTTAAAAGATAACTCAGCGTATTTTGATCTTCCTGAGTTAGTTGACGCTAAAGTCGATTCATTGAAAATCGAAGGTCGTATTAAAGGTGCTCATTACGTATATACCGTAGTTGAAAACTGGCGTAAAAATATCAATAAATTTGTTGAGACAGGCGAGCTATATGAAGATGACTCAAATCTACATAAAGTGTTTAACCGTGGTTTAACCAACAAATTCTTGAAAGGTAATTTGACCAAAGACATGTTCATCGACAACCCTCGTGATAACAGCGTAAATTATGCCGTTGATCAGAGTAACGCGATTGATGTCGTTCAGATCCAAGAAGTGAAACAAGAGCTTTACACTGATAAGAATGCGATTGGTGCAACACTTGAAGAAAAAATAAAATCTCTAAGTATCGATAAAATTGCGGTTACCATTGCGTTTAAAGCGGTATTAGGTGAGCCATTAACAGTGGTTATTACACCAAGAGATGAAGCTCAAGACACGTTTGAAGTGAAATCAGCATCGCTATTAAGCGAAGCGGGTCAAAAATCGATTACATCAAAAGAGCTAGAAAAACGCTTTAAAGGTGTGATTAATCCTAACTATGAACTATTGGGTTATGATTTCTCTGAGTTAGGAGATAACTTAGCGGTTCCATTCCGAGAACTTACTGAAATTAAAGATCAAGCCGCTTTCTTGATGAATGGTTCTAAAGACGTTATTAAACATACTGAAGTGGCTGCATTACCTGTATATCCAAAAGTAGAAGAGAAGCCTAAGTTATCTATGCTTATTGCTGATGTTGCTGACTTAAATGTATGTGATGCTACGGATGCGGATATTTACTTTAAGTTACCAGAGAGCTTTAAAAAGCGTGATCGTAAGTACATCAATATCTTCTTAGAGAACCCGCGTTTGATCCCATGGTTCCCAGCGGTTCTTATTGGTAAAGATTACGACGAAGCCGTTAAAGTACTTGAAGAAGTAAAACCAGCTCGCATCGTAACCAATAATACAGGTATTGCTTACAAAGCCTTTGAGATGGGTATTGAATGGGTTGCAGGTCCATTCTTAAATACAACTAACTCACACGCGTTAGTGACAATGAAAGAAACGCTAAACTGTGCGGGTGCGTTTATTTCAAACGAGATCAATAAAGGTCAGATGAAACACATTCGTCGTCCTGAAAACTTCAAATTAGCTTACAGCATTTATCACCCAATCTTGATGATGACAAGCCGTCAGTGTTTCTTCCAGCAAACAGTAGGTTGTAATAAGCCAGCGATTGAAGCGGGTTGTATGCTGAAGTGTGAGAAAGCGACCACAATTACTAACGTGAAAGGCATTTCATTCGCTGTAGATAAACAAAAAGGTGGCTACCCAAGCATCTACAACCACGAACAGTTCTTAAACATGGATATCGTGACAGATTTCTCTGATTTGTTTGATGAGTTCTTTATCGATTTAACTAACATTGGTGGTGGTTCTAAAGAACAAGCTGATAAAGTTGAGTTAGTTAAACACTTTGAGAAGCTAATTAATGGCGATATGAGCGTTCAAGATGAATTGTTTACAATGGTTCCAATTAATACTAACGACCAATATCAACAAGGTTTGTAAGATTTAACCGATAGATGACAAGATAAAGCCGCGATCACACCTCGCGGCTTTTTTTTGTCTATAATTAAGGATAATGATGAAGAATTAAGTATGAGAGGTAAGACAATGGTGACATTAGAGTTATTGACCAGACAAGACGGCTCGGATCTTTTGGCATTTGAATCAGAAAATAAAGAGTGGTTTGAATCTTTCATTGAAGCACGAGATGATGACTTTTTCAGTCAAGAGGGTATCGATGAACATATTGTATCGTGTTTGTCAGATCATGAAAGTGGGAAGACATACCCAATGTTGATTAAAGATGAAAAAGGTATTATTTGTGGTCGAGCTAACTTATACAATATAAATTCAGAAGACAGCTCAGCATATATTGGTTATCGAATTGGAGAGGCTTTTATTTCAAGAGGTATAGCAACGTATGCGACAAAAGCATTAATTGAATTTGCTAAAGTGTCTCTAGATTTATCAACATTGATAGCAATGGCATCTACTGATAATTTTGCATCTCATCAAGTACTGAAAAAGAATAACTTTAAGCAGACAGGGTTTAAGCCAGAATTTACGATTGTTGAGGGCGAGATTATTGATTGCTATGAATTTCGATGTCTAATCCAATAATAGTTACAGCAAGAATAGACTAGGCATAGCCGTAAGAGATTCCTTACTATATAATTTCTCGTTTCAAAGGAATTTCTATAATGGAAATGATCATCGTCTCTTCTGAAAAACAGAAACGTTTAATTATGATTTTTGCTCGCATGAAAGCAAAGATGTCAGATAAAGCGTTACTGAAAAATTTGGATGCATATCAAATTAACTCAACGGCTTCCCCTGCATTTAAAAAAGCACAAGATCTTCGTGTTGAGCGCATTCATTTACCTTTTGGTGATGATAAAACAGGTTCATTAGATGGCGGTGACTTCTTGTTCCGTTATCTTTCTAAAGGCTATATTTGTCTTGGTGATTTTGAAGGCCAACCAAAACCAGATCTAGCTCCATGGGGCGTTCGTTCTGTTCGTCGTCAACCTAAAATCGGTTTCGGGCTGTAATAGGTTAAAACTATCAATTATAGGATAGTTATAGCTGCATCATAATATTGGTTAGCTAATCAGAATTAAATTGCAATGGGAGTGTTCTATAAAACTCAATATTATGAGTTTGGTAGAGCTTCCATTAATTATTTCAATGTAAGTACCATCACTCCTAAAGTTACCTGATTAACGGCTTATCCAAATTGCTATTAAAGGAAATTAAATGAAAGCAAAATCGTTATCGTCGATATTGGCACTGAGTGCATTATCTCTTTCTATGTTAAGTATGAATAGCTCAGCAAATGTGAGTTTGATTCCCGTGATTGGTGGGGTAGTAAACTCTGCTGAAATCTTAAAAAATCAGATAAATACATCAGTAACATATACGACTAAAACGGTGCGTGATGCGGCTATTTTTACTATAGCAGGCATCACATTAGATGCTTATATTCTATCTCTTCCGCTTGATAGCCGTGTCAAGGCTCGTGTTATAGCTCAATTATCAAATCCTTCATATGCTATTCCTTTAGGACATTTCCTCTATACTTTCGTGGATAAATATGGAGATATGGATAACGACGATGCCTTCAAAGAATATTTAAAAACTATCTACGATGAGAAGACTTTACGTGAATTTAGTCATTCTTTATTTACCTTAGATAAGATTAAACAAGAGGCTAAGCCAGATACTTCAGATAGCCACCACCAAGGGTTAAAAATCGATCGAAAATTCATTGCTAACATGGTTGTTGTTTATGATGAACTAGTTCAGATTGGTGAATGGAAAGATCTTGATCAACTGCCTGAGCGTTATACTTATCTCTCAGATACGCCAGAAGACAGAAAAGTTATTGATAGAATCCAACCGATTATTATTTCTGGCATGACTCAGACGGTTGCAGGTATGGATGAAGGAGACATCCGTGCGGCGCTAGAGCGAATTATTGATGATGCTAAACCTGAGAATAAAGGTAAAATTAATAATAAAGCGGAAGCCTTAACCATCACCTTAATTGATTTTGTTCGTTTGAATGTATTGAAATCGTATCGTCAGTTTATTTATCAAGAATCTCGAAAAGAAGCTTTAAATGATTGGCTTCAACAGACATTTAAAGATGATCCAAATTATTTGATAGCTTATCTAGAGTCTCGTCAAGAGCGTCGATTGGCGGTACAAGTTACTGTTGATGGGTTGCAGCAAGGCTTGATTCAAGGTTTAGTATCACCCACTGAAACGCCTTTTTTAAAACACATTTATCAAGATCACCTCAAGCATAAAGATTATAAGCCTCAAACAGAACCAACATCAGAGCCAGAGCATGAGCAGCAACTTTCATTTTTAAAGCGCTTGGTAGAAAAAGAGTATAACGACCCTAATTATTTGCCATTTTTTACTCAATTGTATAAGCAATATGAGGAAAGTATTGTAAATGTCGGTATCTCATCGACACCCACCATTAGTGTGCGTAACTTGCCTATTATTAAAACAGGTGCGAAAGTTTCTGGTAAAGGAGGGACGGGCATCCCCAACTTTCACTTTGTTGATAGAAAAGAAGATCGTGCCTATTACTTCTTTGGTAACGATGCATTGCAATTGGATCGCTTAATGGATGCCAATAAGGTGAAAACCATGTTTGATCGACTCGATTACTTGGTAACGTTAAATTGTAATGCTCAATATGATTGGAATGCACACACGACTTATGATGGGCTTGTTAATTTAGGTGCGGGTGAAAGTTTACGAGATTTTGGTGAAAAACGCTGTTTACGTGAACTAACCCAACGAGCGAAAATAGAAAAAAATATCGTTGAAATACGCTCTGATTTAATAAAAGACATTCGTGTTTACCAAGAGATTTTCATTTTAAATATTTACGGAAAATTGACTCAAAAATGGAAAATTCAACAACATCTTGAGTCTCTTGCTAATTTAGAGCAAGAAGGGATGCCAGATTTTACGCTCATTTATAATCCATGGCCTGATCATTTTGCGCATTTTACAGGTCCTTTTAGTGATGAAATACTTATGCCAACAGGAGAGTTAAACCGACTGGATTATTGGTTAACTCAATTTACGAATACTTATAAAGATGCAGGTGTTTATGATCGTACCTTATGGGGTATGGCAGGAGATCACGGTTTATCTCCGGTATATTATTCATTAAATCCTGAGAAACAAGTATTTGAAACGCTTCAAGCGGAGTTAGACTATCCACTTGTAATAAAGAAAATTTCATCCGATGAAGGAGAAGGGCCTAAAATTACTAATGCCCTTAATTATGAGAGCAATAAAGAAGTAGACGTGGTGGTGGCTTCGACTGCTGGTGGTAACTTTATGATGGATTTCTTTAATTCTGCTCAAGGTTGGAAAGTGCAGCCCACGTACGCAGAACTGACTAGCTGGATGCCAGTGAATGCACCACAAGGAAAATCCATTAATGTGATGAATGAGATTACTTCTCGCTTAAAAGAATCGCTAGACTATCTTGTTGTTAGAGAAAGTGCCTGTACGTTAGATAACTGTGAGGTACGAATTATTGGTTTCAAAGAAGGCATTAGAGTTGATGAATTGATCACTAAAAAAGGTGGACGATTATTTTACCAGCCAGAGATTAATTCTCCTCAACTGTTAGAGCTTAACGTGTTAAACCCTTATCTTCCTCAACCAAATGAGAAAGAATTAGCAGAGTATAAAAAATATTATCAGCGTTGTGTTGTACAAGCCACTATTAGTGATGTGAGTTCGTGGTGTACTCAAGAAGAGTGGAGAGCATTAACGGCTTATTCCGCAAGACCTGATTCAATCAATCAATTAGCACAAATTTATGAAGAAGATAGAGCAGGGACGATCAACCTATTTCCTAAATTTGGTGTTGGCTTTAATACTAAAGTACCTGGGCGACATGCAGGAGAGCATTATTTAGAGAAAGATGCCTTTTTAGGGTTCTGGGGAAGTCCTGTAGATAAAGGTGTGACATCATTGACGATTCATGAAAATGGATCTTTAGCACCAACGTTATATCAATATCTTACGAATGAAGTAGTTACTGTTGGTGATAATGGCTGGGGTTATCCCTCACTCTTTAATAAGCTGAATACCCAATAGTATGTAACATTTTGTAATTACTGCTGATAACTGCTAGTTATCACATTGTTGCTACTATGTTTTGTGTTAAATTGTTCAAAGATAATGTTTAAATGAAGATGTTAGTTTGTGAGTGAGTCTATATTTCTTAATATTAATACTGATATTATATTTAACACAATAACCATCAATTTTATAAATATATAGATGGGGTGAGGTAAGAATGGTTGGCTTAAACTATTCTTACTGTGAATTATTTGATAGCAGTCACAATAAAAGAGAAAAATATGCATCTAACATTAAAAATGAAGCTTGTAATATCAAGCGTAGCACTGATTGTTTTAACCATTATCTCTCTCGGGACATTTTCATACCAAACCATGAAAACACAAGCTTGGGATGGTATTCGAAGTGAAAGTGGGAATACAGCAAAAGCCTACAGTTTAGGTATTGGTGATTGGTTTAAGGGACGCCAAGATGCCATTACTGCAATGAAAGATGCCATTGAGCGAGACCCAAATTTAGACGTTGTCGCGCACCTAAAACAGACATTTACCTCTGGTGGTTTTGGTTTAAGCTATTATGGAAATGCAGAAGGGGTAATGCAACGTCAAGACCCTTCATTAAATAAAGCGGGTTATGATCCACGCACTCGTGGGTGGTATAAAGAAACAATGGCAGCAAATAAGGCTATTACAACAAAACCTTATGTAAGTCATACAATGCAAGCACTAGTGGTAACGCTAACTGAGCCCGTTCGAAAAAATGGCCAAATTATTGGTGTTACTGCATCAAATTTAGCATTAGGCACCCTGATTGAAGATGTCTTAGATATTCCAGTACCAGGGAAAGGCTACGCAATGTTGCTTGATGTAAGTAATAAAATAGTTGTTGCCCACCCTAATGAAAAACTTGCTTTAAAACCAATTGCAGATCTTGGTAAAGGCTTTGATGCTAATAACTTAAATAAAGAAATATCATCAGATGGTTTTTTCTTTACAGAAGAGAACGGTAGAGAAGAAGCGGTAATGATAACCGCAGTGCCTCATACAAATTGGGCAATTGCGTTAGTGATGGATAAAGAAATCTTAGAAGCGCCGCTAAATGCGATGTTATTTAAGTTGGTTCTTATTGGTGCATTGATTTTATTGTTTGTATCATTATTTACTGGTTGGTTAGTGACACGTCAGTTACGTGAATTAGGCACGGTATCAGAAGCACTCGCTGATATCGCAAATGGTGAAGGAGATTTAACGGTACGAATTAATGTTAAATCAGATGATGAAGTAGGAAAGCTGGCAGAAAACTTTAATCAGTTTGTGTCTCGTTTACACACTATGGCATCTAACTTACGTGAAATAACCTTAGAGCTAAACCAGTCAGCAGCAGACTCGGCAGATTCGGCACTTAAACGCAGTGATAGTATACGCCATCAACAAGATGAAATTACCATGGTTGCTACGGCAGTTACTGAGATGGCAAGTGCAACACAAGAAATCGCAGGTAATGCCGAAAACACAGCAAAATCTGCATCACAAGCTGTTGATTTAACAAAAGAGGGGCATCAGCAAGCGACTCAAAGCCAAGCATCAATTGGTAATCTTGCGCGTGAAGTAAATAGTGCGGTTGGTATAATTGAAGATCTTGATGGTCATGCCCAAAAAATCAGTTCAATTCTTGCGACAATTCGTTCAATTGCAGAGCAAACGAATCTATTGGCGTTAAATGCAGCGATTGAAGCTGCACGAGCAGGTGAGCAGGGTCGAGGTTTTGCGGTAGTAGCAGACGAAGTTCGAGTGTTATCGCAACGTACTCATACTTCCACTGAAGAGATCCAAGCCATGATTGAGACATTGCAATCGACGACACAAGAAGCAGTATCGGTTATGTCAGATAGCCATCACTTAGCAGAAACGAGTGTTAAAGATGTCGATGAAGCAGGAGTTAGTATTGATAATATTGCTGATCAAATTAACCTTATCAGTGATATGGCAACACAAATAGCTTCAGCAGCAGAAGAGCAATCAAGCGTGACCTCTGAAATTAGCCGCAATACGGAAGGCGTACAAGAAGTTGCAAACCAAATGGCCTCAGAAGCAGAAAGTGCAGCACAACAAGCAGAAGCATTAAAATCATTGGCAGATTCGTTAGAAGAGGAAATTAAGCGCTATAAGCTTTAAACGTTAAATATTTAATAAAAACCGTCATTTTTGGCGGTTTTTTTGTGTCAAAAAATGTGATTTTAGTTCAAAAGGAAAGTAGAAGAAGCCACTTATAAAATATTTGATAAACATCTTTCATTAACTATTCCTAAAATTGAAACAAGGTGTAGAATACGCCTCCTTAGCGGCCAACACTTAACGTGTTAATTATTCCAGTGTATTGAAAATAAAGATAAATACACTTTTAGGACATAAATGAAAAACGTATTATTTGCTCTTGCTATCTCCTTAGCAACAGTGTCTTGTACTCCAATTTTCGATGGAAATTATAATCAATCAAGCTCAGAATCTTGTGATTGCAGCAATGGGTCATCAAAACCAAATTCGTGGCAGCCAGGTTCATCAAAGCCAAGTACCTCAAAACCAACCCAAACAGTGGAAGAGCAATTAGGAAACCTTGCGACTCAAGTTCACAATAAGTGGGGTGATAAAGAGTTCCTTGAAGCCGGTAAGCATCGTTATGTAAAGTATCTTGATGGCTATCGCACTCGTGCACATATTGATTTTGATAAAGGTAAAATTTACGTCTCAACCATTTCTCAATATCAACCAAAAGAAACCCTTAAAAGAGCCATTATTGGTACGGTTTTGATGCCTGCTGACCCATCACATGTCGATTTATTCAGTGATAAATCAATTCCGCTGCGTGGACGTCCTTTTTTACTTGGTCAAATTAAAGATCAAGAGAATAAAGACATTGAATGGCCTTGGAGAGCAGGGAAATACGCAGATTATTTAATTGAAAACAAGCTGCAATCTAAAACCATTAAAAATGGAAAAGCGTATTACGTAGAGATCTCAATGGTAGATGACCATTTAGAGCAACGTGAATTCCAATATGCAGATTTAATTAAAAAAGCATCAAAACAATACGGTATTTCAATTGATTTAATTTACGCAATTATTCAGACTGAAAGTAGTTTTAATCCTTATGCAGTAAGCCATGCTGGGGCCTATGGGTTAATGCAAGTTATTCCTAAAACCGCAGGGGCAGATGTTTTTAAATTGGTAAAAAATAAGTCAGGTATACCAACCAAAGAATACTTGTTTAGCCCAGCAAACAACATAGACACAGGCACAGCCTATTTTTATATCTTAAAGAATAGATACTTACGAGATATCACTCATGCAACCAATAAGCATTACAGCATGGTATCCGCGTATAACGGGGGATCTGGTGGAGTATTTTCAACTTTTGATACAAGTAAAACTAAAGCTATTAGCGAAATCAATAACCTAAAACCAGAGCAGTTATATTGGGCATTAACCAATAAACATCCAAAAGCAGAAGCTCGTCGATATCTAGAAAAAGTACTGAAGTTTCAAAAAGAGTTTAATGAGAAAGCATAGATGAATATCAGGGACGAGTAATTGCTCTTTGCACTTACTTGTCCCTGAATTTCCAGTTTTTAGTCTTGAAGCGCCGCTTCGCCTTTCACATCAAAATTGATTTTTTCATGACCAGCAAACACTTGGAAGCGTTTACCTTTCGCACGAGCAATAATCGTAATGCCAAATTTCTGCGCCAAATCTAAGCCCATTTGCGTTACGCCTGAGCGAGAAAGTAAAACGGGAATACCCATTTGAGCGACTTTGATCACCATTTCAGAGGTTAAACGACCTGTGGTGTAAAACAGCTTATTGTCGCCCGTACCACGGTTTAACCATAACTCACCCGCAAGTGTGTCAACCGCGTTATGGCGACCTACATCTTCCACAAAAGAAGCGACTTGGTTGTTTTCACAAATAGCACAACCGTGTACAGCACCTGCTGCTTTATAAGTGTCATTGTGATAGGTCAGCGCTTCTAAAGACGCATAGATATCAGATTGGTTGATATTCACTTGAGGTACTTGGTAATTTTCAAGTTGCTTCATTACATTGCCATACATGGTGCCTTGACCGCAGCCAGAAGTAACCGTCTTCTTCTTTAAATTCTCTTTAACATGTTCAGTGGTCTCTTTAGTATTCACTGCGGCAGTTTTGGTTTCCCAATCAATCATGATGGATTCTAATAACGTAACATCGCTAATAAAATGTTGATTCTTTAAATAACCAACGACTAATTCAGCAGGGCGTGCGCCTAATGTCATTAGAGTGACCACTTCTTGCCAATTCAACATAACCGTTAATGGTTGTTCACACGCGACTTCTTTTGTTAGCTTCTCACCGTATTCATCATAAACATCTACAGTAAGAGTTTGTTTAGGTACAGCGCCAGTAGTTATTATTCTTGGTGATTGGCTCAAAGTAAGCTCCAAATTAATGAGATTTAAGGTAATTAACGAAATACACGCAAATTTTATACCACAGGATGAGTTGTGGTTAAATTAGAAATAAATCGTTGTTGGTATAAGGATTGCTTTATAGTGTGAATAGAGATAAAAAAGCCTAATAAAAAGAAGGGTGACTTGTGGATCAAAAAACAGAAAACCAATGGCCACTTCAGTTTGAAGTGATTGAAGAAATCAAACAGGTAGGACGTTGGAGTGCGCCATCTTGGCATATTGGTGACATTCATCTTTATGAGAAAAGAACACAAGCAGCGCAAAGTAATGGCATCTTGTTTGAGCGCGGGTTAGAAATATTCTTAGATGAACGAACGGATTACCGTTTTAATTTAAGCTCTCAAGATCCAAAGCTATTTTTTGCCTTTGAAAATGATAATGACGTACTTATTCCAGTAATGATCACGGCTTCGCAAAGCTTGATAGGTCAATACATGGATGGTGATTACGTTGTGCTATCGATTGGAATGCCACTACCTATACAAGCATGGCTAGAAGCTTTTATTGGTAAAAACGGTGAACTAATAGAAGTTCGTAGAAAGAAACGTAAAGGTGCGGGGCGCGCAAGTGAGCAACTTCCTAAGTAGATGGGCACTGAGAAAACAGAAGGTAAAACAAGGTGAAGAGGTCAGTGATGAGCCTATCCTGATACAATCAACGCCTGTTATTGAAGCTTCTGAAGATTATGTTGAAACAACTGTAGCTTTAGAAGAGACGGAATCAACGCCTGAGATAGAGCTGCCTACAGAGGCTGATTTAGGTGAAATTACAGGAACCAGCAATGTCAGCCAATTTATGGCAACAGGGGTAGATAAAAGCCTGAAAAAAGCCGCATTGCGTAAGATGTTTTTGAACCCTGAATTTGCAATGGAAGATGAGCCAAACTACTCAACACCACCAAAATTGGATAGTGAAACTGCAGCCAAGTTACGAGATTGGATGGTAGAGCCTGTTGAAGAAGAAGGCGAGAGTGAGCAAGAGTCAGTGACAGAGCAATTATCAGAACCATTATCAAAAGAAGCATCAGAAGAACAACAAGAATTAACCGTTAAAAATGAAGCGATAAACAGTAATGATAATGAATATCAATACGTTACTGGCAACGAAAAGTCATAAAGTGAGACAAAAAAGACCATTTAAACAATCGGGACATTTTGAACCAAGGTGAGACAAAATGTCCCGACAAAAAACACCGCCTGCCAAATAGTCTAAAAATGAAGCATTTTAACCAATTAATATTTCTAATTATTAGCCATTAAGTTGGTATGGTTATTGCGATGTAACACCTAGAAACCAGTCACAGAACTGAATAGGCCCAAATGGGGTCAAGAATAGGTGAAGCAATGTTAACCCAATTTTTAGCACAATCTGAAACAACGAATGCCAAAGCGCGTCAGTTCGCTATTGCGCAAACCGTTGAGTTAAACAATTTAATCCCACCAACGGTGAGTTACGAAAGCCGTGGTAACTTGATCATCATTGGACCTACCAGCATTATTGTTGATGTTGCTGAGCAGTTCTCAGAGCTAAACAGCATTACATTGGTATCAACAGAATCCGATGCACACGATAAAGAGACTGAAAAAACGGTTTACCATGCTAAAGATCTAAGCATCAAAGGATTTTTAGGCGCATTCGATGTTGAGTGTACGCTAAATGGTGAGCGCGTTAATCTAGCAAAAGCAACCATTGGTGCTGCTGCATTCGATCTTGTGTTAGACATGAAACTAGACAGTGTAATGTCAGAGCAAGTACCAGTACCTGGTTATTACCCTGTAGGCCGTGGTTATCCAACACTTGCACAAGTTCTTGATGAATTGCCTGCTCTTGTTGGTACCTTTGATAAACCAAAATACTTTCGCTTAAATCCAGAGCTATGTGCACACAGTTCACGTGGCGTAAAAGGGTGTGAGCGTTGTGTTGATGCTTGTCCTGCTGGCGCGTTAACCAGTGAAGGCTCAGATCAAACAGGCCACCACATTCAAATTAATCCCTACCTTTGTCAAGGTGTTGGTACCTGTGCAACGGCTTGTCCGACTGAAGCTATTAGCTATGCATTACCAGAAGCGGAAAAAACACAAAACTTCGCTACTCGTCTATTAGCAAACTACAAAAAAGAGGGTGGCGAAACGCCAATTATCGCTTTCTGTAGTGATCGCCATGAAAACTTTAATGTGATGGCGCTAAAAACCATGCCAGATCATGTTATCCCAGTAGTTCTTGATGAGCTTCTTTCTGTCGGTATTGATACATGGTTCTCTGCACTTGTTAATGGTGCAGCACAAATCCTTTTCATTGCTAGTCGCAGAATGCCAGAAACCATTCAACGTGTATTAACGCAAGAAGTTGAAATCGCGCAGGCTTTCTTATCTCAACTAGGATTAGATCCGCAACGCATCCAAGTCGTTTACATGGAAGCGTTACACGAAATGACACTTATCGATACGCCATTAGCGGTGATTGAACAACCTTTAACAGGCAATAAGCGTTCACGTTTAATGGGCGCGTTAGATCACCTAGCTGCTGATGCGACTTCAAATAATATCGAAATCACTGAAATTCAAGCTCTTCCTTCTCATGCGCCTTATGGCAGTGTGAGCTGTGAAACTAAAGATTGTACGTTATGCATGAGCTGTGTTGCGGTTTGTCCAACACGTGCATTGCACAGTGATCCAGATTCACCAACATTAAAATTCATTGAGCAAGATTGTGTTCAATGTGGTCTTTGTGTCAGCGCGTGTCCAGAAAAAGTATTGAGCATGAAAGTGCAAATGAACTGGAGTCAAACACAGCGTCAAGAAACACAAATCATGCATAAAGAAGATGCCGCTTGTTGTATTACTTGTGGAACACCTTTCGCTCCTGCATCAATGATTGAAATGCTAAGAATTAAGTTACAGGGTAACCCTCACTTTAGCGATGAAGCCTCTATCAGTCGTCTGTACATGTGTGAAGATTGTCGAGTAAAAGACATCTTTATCGATCTGTCTGCGAATCCAGAAAAACAATTAAAGGTGTAATGACCATGAATGAACAACAACAAGTAAGACAAGAAATCTATGGTTTATTAGCGCATTTATTTCGTATTGCACCAGATCAAATGGTAATCGACTGGTTAAGTACGCTTGAAGTAGAAAGTAACGATGATCATGCAATGAGCAAAGCATGGTCTACAATTTCAAAAGCGGCTCAAGAATCAAATCAAGAAGCATTAACAGACGAATACCAAAACCTATTCATTGGCGTTGGCCGTGGTGAAGTGATGCCGTTTGGCTCATGGCACATAGCGGGCGCTTTAATGGAAAAACCGTTAGTTGCACTTCGTCAAGACCTTATGCAATTAGGTTTTGAGAGAGCGGATGACGTAAAAGAGCCTGAAGATCATATCTCAGCATTATGTGAAGTAATGGCGATGCTTATTGAAACGGGGGATGCAGAAGTTCTGCAACAACGATTCTTTAACCGTCATATCCAACCTTGGTATGTCGCACTGTGTGAGCAAATCAATAACGCTGAAAATGCGGATTTCTACAAATCAGTGACACAACTAGTGGAGGCGTTTTTCATTGTAGAACAAACGCGCTTTGCAAAAAATCCAAACGCAATTGAAGTCACAGAAGTATAAACGTCGTTGTGACTTAAAAGAATTAAAACCATAAAAACAGACGCCCATTCCAAGTGAATTGGAAGCAAAGGAGCATTGAATGAGCAATAAAAATACGGACCTAAACCGCCGCACGTTACTGAAGGGCCTTGCAACTGCAGCTGCCGCAGGAACAGTAGCTGCTGCCGTTTCAGGAACAGCAAGTGCAAGCACAGTAACGGATAAAAAAGACGTTGAGAAGAAAGGCGATGGATATCGCGAAACTCAACACATTCGTGACTATTACGATAGCCTATAACGGAGCTTAATAATGAAATTGACTAAACGTTCCGATTCGGTACAAAAGCAAGAGAACCAGCTGGGCATTACACGTCGTATGTTCATGCGTACTTCAACAATTGCTGCAGGTGCAGTAGCAAGTGCAAGCATGTTTGTTCCAAGCATGATGAAAAAAGCACAAGCGAAAGAAGTGCCAGTTGATGCGCCAACAGAAGTGAAACGTACGATTTGTTCTCACTGTTCTGTAGGTTGTGGTATCTACGCTGAAGTACAAAATGGCGTATGGACTGGTCAAGAACCAGCATTCGATCACCCATTTAACGCTGGCGGTCACTGTGCAAAAGGCGCAGCATTGCGTGAGCATGGTCATGGCGAACGTCGTCTAAAATACCCAATGAAGCTAGAAAATGGCAAATGGGTAAAACTGTCTTGGGATCAAGCGATCGAAGAGATCGGCAACAAAGCACTTGAGATCCGTAAAGAATCAGGTCCAGACTCAGTGTACTGGTTAGGTTCTGCGAAGCACAACAACGAACAAGCGTATTTGTACCGTAAAATGGCGTCACTATGGGGTACAAATAACGTCGATCACCAAGCGCGTATTTGTCACTCAACCACAGTAGCCGGTGTTGCAAACACTTGGGGTTACGGTGCGATGACCAACTCATTCAATGACATGCATAACTGTAAATCTATGCTATTCATTGGTTCAAACCCAGCAGAAGCTCACCCAGTAGCAATGCAACATATTCTGATCGCAAAAGAGAAGAATGGTTGTAAGATCGTTGTTGCCGACCCACGTCGTACGCGTACAGCAGCAAAAGCAGATCACTATGTTTCATTGCGTCCGGGTTCAGATGTTGCCTTCATTTGGGGCGTTTTGTACCACGTTTTTGCCAACAAATGGGAAGATCAAGAATTCATTAACCAACGTGTGTTTGGTATGGATGAGATCCGTACAGAAGTTGCAAAATGGAATCCAGCAGAAGTTGAGCGTGTTACTGGCGTTACAGAAGCTGAAGTATATGAAACTGCAAAACTGCTTTCAGAAAACCGTCCAGGTTGTGTTGTTTGGTGTATGGGTGGTACTCAACATACAACAGGTAACAACAATACGCGTGCTTACTGTGTACTAGAACTTGCTCTTGGTAACATGGGTAAATCAGGCGGTGGCGCAAACATTTTCCGTGGTCACGATAACGTACAAGGCGCAACGGATTTAGGTGTTCTTTCAGATACGCTTCCTGGCTACTACGGTGTTGGTGAAGGCGCATGGAAACACTGGTCAAAAGTGTGGGACCTAGATTACTCATGGGTTAAAAACCGATTCGACCAAGGTAAATACAACGGCAAAACGCCAATGAACAACTTTGGTATTCCTGTATCTCGTTGGGTTGATGGTGTTTTAGAAGACAAAGCAAACATCGAACAAAACGACAATATCCGTGCAATGTTCTACTGGGGTCACGCAGTAAACTCACAAACACGTGGTACTGAGATCAGAAAAGCAATGAAACAATTGGATATGATGGTTATTGTTGACCCATACCCAACCGTTGCAGCAGTAATGAATGATCGTACCGATGGCGTATACCTTCTTCCTGCAACAACGCAGTTTGAAACGCATGGCTCAGTAACTGCATCAAACCGTTCATTCCAATGGCGTGAGCAAGTAATTCAGCCGTTGTTTGAATCAAAACCTGATCATGAGATCATGTACCTACTGACTAAAAAGTTAGGTTACTCAGATCAACTGTTCAAAAACATCAAAATTGATGCGAACAATCAACCTGTAATTGAAGACATCACACGCGAATTTAACCGTGGTATGTGGACAATCGGTTACACAGGTCAAAGCCCTGAGCGTATTAAATCGCACACAATGAACTGGCATACGTTCCACAAAACAACGCTAGAAGCAGAGGGTGGCCCAGTTCATGGTGAAACCTACGGTCTTCCTTGGCCTTGTTGGGGTACGCCAGAAATGAAGCACCCAGGTACGCATATCCTTTATGATACGTCTAAACCTGTAGCGCAAGGCGGCGGTAACTTCCGTACTCGTTTTGGTGTGGAATTTGAAGGTGAAAGCCTACTAGCAGAAGACAGCTACCCAGTAGGTTGTGAAATTGAAGATGGTCACCCAGAATTCACTGACAAACTGCTTAAGCAACTTGGTTGGTGGGACGATCTGACTGCCGCTGAAAAAGTAGCAGCAGAAGGTAAAAACTGGAAAACTGACTTATCTGGTGGTATTCAACGTGTTGCTATTAAACACGGTTGTATGCCTTTTGGTAATGCAAAAGCACGTGCGATTGTATGGACGTTCCCGGACCGTGTTCCACAACACCGTGAGCCGTTATACACACCACGTCGTGATTTAGTTGCTGATTACCCAACATGGGATGACCGCGCGGCTAACTTCCGTATTCCAACGTTGTACAAAACAATTCAAGACCAAGACAAGTCAAAAGAATACCCAATTATTCTGACTTCTGGTCGTTTGGTTGAGTACGAAGGTGGTGGTGAAGAAACGCGTTCTAACCCATGGCTTGCTGAGCTTCAACAAGAAATGTTTGTCGAAGTTAACCCGAAAGACGCAAACGACATCGGCTTTAAAGATGGCGATATGGTTTGGGTTGAAGGTGCAGAGAAAGGTCGAATTCACGTTAAAGCAATGGTGACACGTCGTGTTAAACCAGGCTTAGCGTTCGTACCATTCCACTTTGGCGGTAAATTCCAAGGTGAAGACTTAACGGATAAGTACCCAGAAGGTACGGTTCCATACGTTATTGGCGAAGCAGCAAACACAGCAACCACTTATGGTTATGATCCTGTAACACAAATGCAGGAAACCAAAGTGACACTATGTAAAATCACGAAAGCGTAAGGGGTGATATAAAATGGCTAGAATGAAGTTCTTATGTGACACCAAGCGTTGTATTGAATGTAACGGCTGTGTCACAGCATGTAAAAACGAAAATGATGATGCACTAGAGTGGGGCATCCAACGTCGTCGCGTAGTAACACTAAACGATGGTGAGCCGGGTGAAACATCAATCTCTGTTGCATGTATGCACTGTACAGATGCGCCTTGTATGGCCGTTTGTCCTGCAGATTGTTTTGAACACACAGAAGACGGCATTGTATTGCATAACAAAGATCTTTGTATCGGTTGTGGTTACTGTCTATTTGCTTGCCCATTTGGTGCGCCGCAATTTCCTAAACAGGGTGCCTTTGCTGAGCGTGGAAAAATGGATAAGTGTACGTTCTGTGCGGGCGGTCCAGAGACAGAAGCAGGATCACAAGAAGAGCGTGAAAAATACGGCGCAAACCGTATCGCAGAAGGCAAACTACCAATGTGTGCTTCATTATGTTCAACAAAAGCACTGCTTGCTGGTGATGCAGAGAAAGTCTCTGACATCTTCCGTCAACGTGTTGTAGAGCGTGGTGCAAAAGACGCAGGTTGGACAAATGGTGAAGACTTATCGTTCGATGCGACTAAGAGCTAATCCGGTGGAGAGAGCGATGTTGAAACAACTAAAACGTCTTTCTCTTTCGTTATTGCTGCCAGTATTGGCAGCATTAACACTGACATTTGCTATGCCTAGCATGGCAAATGACAGTGTAGCCGCGAAAAGTGCAGAGAAAGAAATGACCCAACTTGGTGGTGCTGATTTTTGGCGTCAAGTAAAAGCGGGCGAAGAAGGCTATACGACTTCACAATCACCAGAGCATGGTGTGCTTATCAGTACAGCAGGCGAAACCTGGTATGTATTAAAAGAGAAGTGGATGTCACCATTAGGTGCATTAGCGATCTTTGGTAGTTTAGCTATGGTGACTTTGGCGTATTTTACCATTGGTCCCCTAAAATTAAGCAAACCAAAAACAGGACGTCGAATTCAGCGTTGGAGCAAAATGGACCGTGCATTGCACTGGAGCATG
The DNA here is from genome assembly GCF_052920805.1 of Aliivibrio wodanis. Classification (NCBI taxonomy): domain Bacteria; kingdom Pseudomonadati; phylum Pseudomonadota; class Gammaproteobacteria; order Vibrionales; family Vibrionaceae; genus Aliivibrio; species Aliivibrio wodanis. The sequence goes on along the minus strand of NZ_JBREXA010000002.1, from coordinate 871,775 downwards.
GCGTTCACGTTTTTAACGCTCGCATTCAGTGGATTATGTTTGGTTTATGGTAAGCACTTTTTAAAACCAGTATTACCGACCGATATTTGGGGCATGATCATTTATGCCGCGAAGCAATATCACAACTACATGGGCCCAATCTTTGGCATTCTATTAATGACTGTTTTAGTGAAATGGTGGAGAAAATCCATCGTAAACAAGACAGACATTCAATGGTTCATGAAAATGGGCGGCATGGTTGGTAAGCACAAAGGCTCGCATCCATCAGCAGGTTTCTCAAACGGTGGTGAAAAAGCGATCTTCTGGCTTCTTATCTGGTTTGGTGCAATCGCAGCGATCAGTGGTTTTGTATTAGATTTCCCTATCTTCGGTCAATTACGCCGTGATATGGAATTATCGAACTTGATCCACATGTTCTCAGCACTGATCTTGATTTGTGGTTTCATCTTCCACATCTATATCGGCCTATTCGGTATGGAAGCTGGACTAGAAGGCATGGTGACTGGCGATGTTGACGAAACATGGGCCAAAGAACACCACGATTTATGGTATGAAGAAGTAAAAGACTTACCAGAGAATCAACAAAAAGACAAAAACATCTAATAGCGAGTTACTATTCGTATAGCGATAATTGGTAAAACTAAAAGCCGAGCAGGGTAACTTGCTCGGTTTTTTTGTTATTCAGATAGCGCATCAAGTATAGCGAGTAAAAATTCTCTTGATCTAAACTTAGCTTGAGGTTTTATGCTTATCTCACATAAAAAGAGAGGACAGGTTATGCAAAATAATTACATAAGAGAGTTAGTAATTAAGAGTTAGTAATTAAGAGTTAGTAATTAAGAGTTATCAGGAAGAGATAACCAGAGAATATATCAATTCAACAAAGCGTACATTTCATTATCCAAGCTTTTTTTCTGGGCTAATTTCAGTGGTGTTTCTAGTTGGTTTTTTTGATTAAAACAAAAAACGGTATTTGGAAAGAATTACAAAATAATGTAATAGATATTTATACAAGGAAAAGTAAATGAATTTTAATCAAGTTACGTTGGCAGTTCATGACATAAATTTGGCCGTCGATTTCTATAAAGCTCTTGGGTTAACTCAAATTGTTGGTAATGAACACTACGCCCGTTTTTCGTTTCCTAATGGCGATGCAACATTCTCTATTTATCTTGACACTGATAAAAGAGATCTAGATTGTCGAGGTGTTATTTACTTTGAACATGAAGAACTCGAACAATTGGTAGAGTCCCTAAAAAGCAAAGGTATAGTCTTTTCTCAAGAGCTGACAATGCAATCTTATCTGTGGAAAGAAGCGGCATTAAGTGACTCTTCAGGAAACAAAATAAAATTATATTGGGCTGGAGAAAATCGTCTGAACCCACCTTGGAAGCTTAAAGAGCACATCTAATAAAGGCACATCTTAACTTAGTAAAAGACCAATCAATACCTTTTAACTTATTGCCAATACTATCAATAGCTTAAATCATCAAAAAATACAGTTCTAAAAAGAAAAATGAAAAGAAATAGAATGAAATCCATTTATAAGAGGGTATGATGTACGAATGAAAAACATACATATTCATTAATTTTTAACGGCAATATTTGAAATCAATAAGTTCGTTGAAAATTTGGTGTGCGTAGAAGGGTTATATTGGCAAAAGGTGAATTATGTTTACAGTGGAAATTGATAGTGAATTAAAATTGGCACTTATTGAGCCATCTTTTGCGAAAAAGTACCTTGAAATCGTCTCGAAGGAAGAAGCCTATTTATCTCAATGGCTAGCTTGGCCACCACACGCAAAGTCTGAAGACTTCTTTCTGCGCTTTGTGCGTAAATCATTAATTGATTACGCCGAAGGCAAAGGAATGGTTTGCGCCATGATTTACCAAGGTGAGTTGGTTGGTAATGTCAGCTTCAACACGATTAATCATAACTTAAAAATGGCTGAGATTGGTTATTGGCTTAGTGAGTCTTATCAAGGTAAAGGCATTATTACTCGCGCTGTCTCTAAGTTAATCGAGATTGCATTCACAGATTTACAGCTTGAGAAAATTCAAATAGCAGCAGGCGAGAACAACCTACCAAGCCGTAAGGTTTGTGAGCGTTTAGGCATGACATTAGAAGGCATTATTTCTAATCGTGAAAACCTGAATGGTCGTATTATCAACCATGCTGTTTATGGTTTATCGAAGCAGCCTGTGAGCTAACCGCATAAAGCGACAGGTTGTCGCATAGCATGAATGAAACGATGAATGTCGAATTGTTATGATGTTGATTTATTTCAGTTTAAGAAAAAGGCTAGTAAGCCTTAATAGAATAAGTAGCGACAAATCTGGTAGGGAACTATAAGACATTTTGTCGTAGAAAGAGCGTTAGGCGCTAAATTTTCACTGATATGTTAAACATTTCCAACTGTGAGAAGAACAATCAAATTTGTGTAAAGAATTAAGTTAACTAAGGATAAATAATGAATCTTAAATCTATAATCATATGTTTTACCATGGTATTGCCGATTACTTCTTGTGCAAAGCAAGATCAAGAAAAATCACAAAATAAACAATCAGAAAACTTTTTCTCACTTGTTGAGATAAAAAATGCTCCTAAAAAAACAATACAGCCTCTTGAGTATATACAAGCAACTGATGATATATCGTTAGCGTATCGATCATATCTTCCACTGCATGCGAAAGCTGTTCTAATTTTTTACCATGGTGGTGGTGCTCATAGTGGACTGAGTTATAAACACATTGGTGCGGGATTACGTGATGATTTTGATATAGCGGTCTATATGCCAGACATTCGTGGTCATGGAGGATCTGAGGGGAATCGAGGAGATACTCCGAATGTTGAACAGGTGTGGCATGATATCAATACAATTGTTACGACTGCTCGTAATAAACATCCTAACCTCCCTATCTTTATTGGTGGGCATTCGGGTGGAGCTGGCTTAGCACTTAATTATTCGAGTTGGGAGAAAAAATCAGAAATTGATGGTTACACATTTCTAGCTCCATATTTTGGTTATCGTTCAGATACTAATTATGATGAGGAGAACACTGGCTTTGAATTTTCTACAGTAAAAACTTCAGACTTTGTAATAAACACTATGAGTGGTGGTTTGTTTTTAGGTCATTCAAAGGCCGTTAAATTCAATTTTCCTGAGGCTGTCTTAAAGGCTAATCCTGGAATTGTACCGTTTAACACCGTTAATATGGCGAACGCTGTTACACCACATTCACCTGAGTCTCAATTCTCTGACTTGAAACAGTTCGGATTATGGATAGGTAAGAAAGATGAGGCATTTGATCCAGTTAAAGTAATTGCGTTTGCTAAAACAAACAGAAATATAACAGCTAAAACTGAAATTAAAGACGTTGATAATGTAAATCATTTTTCAATAATTTTGAATGCTCCAAACCTTATTGGTCCGTGGTTACTAAAAACAATCAAGTAGTCGCATTACAATCGCCTAACAAGGCACTTAAACGGAATTAAAACAGTTGGTTTTGTTCGTGCCTCACAAAGTATAACCAACTGTTTTAATCCGCTTAGTGCGGCGTTATATGACAAGGAATATACATTGAGTATCTCGAAACAAGCAGAAGAAATTAAAGGGGATACTTTTAACCCTTTCCCCGAACCTTTTCGTTCAAAGTTAGGGCAGTCAGAATGTAAAAGTCTTGGTGATGAATTTGGATTGACTCAATTTGGTGTCAATTTGGAATTGCTTCAACCTAATGCTCGTTCATCTTTACGTCATTGGCATACGGCGTCAGATGAGTTTTTGTATGTTGTAGATGGTGAAGTTACTTTAGTTACAAATTCAGGTGAACAAATCATTGGGGCTGGTATGTGCATTGGATTTCCTGCTGGAATAGATGATGGACATTGCCTTATTAATCATACTGACAAAATCGCAAAATTTATCGCAATCGGGTCACGTAATGAAAGTGACAAAGCAGTATACAATGATGATGACTTTCAGTGGGTGGTTACTGAAAGTGGTGAGTGGGTAGCCTGTAATAAAGACGGAAAACCATATTGAGAAATGTCATATAACAAACGCTTTAAATCTGATTCGCGAACGCGTGCCGAACTCGCTTCGCTCAAACATGGCACACGTTCACTCACAGTTTAAGCGGGCGTTATGTTTTCGGAGGGAATATGAGTAGTTATAAGAAGCTATTCGAGTGTGTGAGACCTGACTTTATTTGTAATCTCACAGCGACTCGGACCGAAGAACAAGGAGTTCTGAAGCTTACTCTTAGAAGTGAACACGAAAATGTTGAACTCTATGGGTTTGAAGATTTGGTTGATTCAGTTAGTGATTTATTATCGTCTGAACGTATAACAATCTCAGAAGAACTAGGTACTTATAAAGAGTTTGGCACAATACGAATTGAGTGTTGGGTAAACGAAAGTTACTCAGAGTATTGGTGTGATCGCGCGCATGTAGAACAAACATAACAAATAAGGATTAAGCGCTGCGCAGCCAGCGTTAAATCCCGGGTGTTGAACAAGCCCGTAGCCACTTCTTTATAGTAAATTGTGCGATCTAGTTTGGTGGGCGTATCGCCTTGAGTCTTTATTCAAGGCGAGTGAGGCCAAGATAAGATTACGATAGTAATTTTATCAATGGGTTAGCTATTTTTAAAATTGTCTTATTTGTTGTTTCTCCTCTGGTTTAACTTTAGCCATTATCCTTATTATGTTTGCCTTTCGGCTATCTCGGTCGTGTTATTCCCACGCACTCCATGTCATGGTGACAGTGTGGGCAGGTTCGTATTGCTTTGGCTCGGATGGGTATAATGCTTGGCGGAGTTTGATAAAAAACACCAAGCATGAGTAATTGAATACGAACTCGCAGGGCCACGTAAAAAACCGTAGTCACGCACTCTTTGTAAGCCTTTAGGCAGTACATGCTGTAAGATGAGCAGCAAGAACTCAAGGGTGGGTAAGGTGCGTGTCTTTATTGCATTGGTTTTGCTTTCTTTGTAACGGAAGGTGACGTTATGTTCATCACTGTGGATGATGTCGCTGTCTGGTAGTACGCCTCGGTATAGGTAGCGCGACAGGTACTCCAACGCAGGCTCACCATAACCTACGCTTTGACAGTCAACGACCCATTGTTTCGGTATAGATTTTGGCAGCCACAGTTGAGGGTGTTGATTGATGGCCTCAAGTAATCGCGCTCGCCAGACCTTGGCAAGAGCGAACTCGTTAAATAAGTACCTTTTGTTGCCTTTGTGCCATACTTGTTTAGATGAGTCATACCTTCCGCTTGCCGAGATAACGTGTATGTGCGGATGCAGGTCTCTTTTTCTGCTATGAGTATGTAGTACGGCGGTAAAACCCAGTTCTCCTTTTTGTTCTTTTTGAGCGAAGCTTTTTAGCACGCTGGCAACAACCGAGAACATCACTTGATACAGCGCTTTGGGCTGTTTTTTAGCGAGTATTCTCAGTTGATATGGCAAGGTGAATGTGGTCATAAAGTAGTGTGTAGGCAGAAGCTTTTGTTTTTGGCGTAGAAGCCAATCACAAGTGGTGCGGTGTTGGCATTGTGGGCAATGTCGATGCCCACAGGATAAGGGCAGTCGGTCATCGTGATGGCAGTTCGAGCAAAACCATTGCGAGCGGCCTTGCTGCTCGGTTTTACACCTAAGCATGGCGGACATCGCCTTGCGAATGTCGTGGCTGACTTGAGTGTTCACTTTTGGTGATAGGAGGTGGCGCTCAAGCTCATCTTTATGAGCGCGTAACAATTCAATGAAAGTACTCATGCTTCCTCCCAGATTAAGGTTAACGTGTCTGCAAGTTGGTTTATGGCTAGTGCGGCGTCACGCTGTTTGAGTGGTGTCATTTGAGTGTAACGGGCAGTGGTGTTCAGACTGGCATGGCCGAGCAAGGTTTGTAGGGAGCGAAGGTCGAGCCCTTGTTCCAAAAGGTGCGTTGCAAAGCAGTGTCTAAGTGAGTGGGGAGAGAGTATTTTTTGGATGCCACAGTCTTTGAGCACCGACTTCATGGCCTTTTGAATACCGCCTCGGTCCATAGGTTTATCAATGCTTACTCCCAACCCTGGGAAGACTAATTTAGGATGTTTATGAGAGACCCAATGAGTTCGAAGCGCATGAAGGGTTCGCTTGGGCAAGGGAACCAATCGGTCTTTACCCCCCTTACCATCTCGAACGTGTACTTGCATGGTGTGGGCGTCAATATCGTGGATAGTTAAGTTAAGCCCTTCGCTCAAGCGAAGTCCCATCGTATATAAGGTCAGAAAGAAGGTTTGATAGCGGCGTTGTCGAGTCCTGCTAATGAGTAGAGCCACTTGTTGTGGCGTCATGATATCGGGCAGTTTTTGGGATTGAGGGGGCTTAACGATATCAAGCCATACCCACTGTTTATTTAAAGTGTAGCGATAGAAAAACTGTAAGCCATTGCGGTCGAGTTTAACGGTGCTCCACGAGTGAGTGCTAATCAAATTGGCGAAGAAGCTTTTTAAATCAGCCGTACTTAATGTATAGGGACAACGGTCAAAGAACTCGGTAATCCGACGTACAGCACGAGAATAGGCATCGATGGTAGCAGGTCGTTTACCTTGAAGAGTTAAGTTGGTAAGGTGTAATTCATAAAAGTGATGATATCGCTCTAGTTCAGTTGGGCTCATGGTGTTCACTCCTGTTATCCGCCATCAAAATGATGGAGGTACAGAAAGTATGGACGATGCAGGCTTCACTCTGCCGCGAAGCGGCTTCGTTCAACAAGGCATTTAAGACAGATTCGCAACACTCGGCGTTTTCAATTCAAGTTGAGTTTAGTGTTTACGGTGTAATGGTTTAGTAAAGTGGTAGTGTTGCTCACTACTTAATGCGGCGTTAGCTGAATTTGACCTGCAGATATAAAAAAAGAGCCTATGGCTCTTCTTTTAATTTGACTTCGACTGTTGTTGAATTAACTAACTCGTCAATTCTTTTTCGGATAGCTTTCATTCTTTCAGTATCGCGTTTTTCAGTTTTATCACCAAACATGTCATCATGATCTAGCATTAACTTCATATCTACGATTTCACCATCTTCTTGCTCATGAAACTTAACTACAACAAGAGGATCATTTGAATTGTCCATTTCTAGTCGGGCATGATACAAACCTATGTACCATGGTGAAGCCCCAGTAGCAAGGGAACTATCTTTAATGCGACCATACTCTCTTGTTTCATGGCTAGAATAGATCTCAACGAAACCATCAGTCTGCCATTTACTTTGTAGTGCGATGACTAAATCATCCCACTCAGTGTAATCATAGCCGAATTCAGCACTCAATTTTGCGAACTGCGCATTGATCGATGCGTCTTGAATTTCTCTTTTTTCTAGGGACATCTAAAATTTTCACTTCGCCAAATTTTTCACGCAGCTGGGATATTTTCTCTTCTTGGGTACCTGAAAGTTTAATTGAATTTTCAATACCCATGGATTGAATAACACCCGCTAACTCTTTTTTGTATTCGTTAGACTGCTTATTCATATTCATATAATCTCCAAACCTGTTAGGTAAAGATACTTACAAACAGATTATAACATAATCGTCTCTATCTTGCGATTTAACTCAGGATAGAATTGTGTATTCTAACATCAATAATCTGGACTTCTCAAATTTTTCCTAAAAAAATCAGCTAACAAACGACTATGGTGTCAATAACTAAGTTTTAGCGTGGTTTTTATCCCACATGACACCATCTCGTATCATTGAATTGAGTATGACAACCATCTTTCTAACACAGGCAATAATAGCGAGTTTTTTGGGTTTTCCTTCAGCTACGAGGCGACTGTAAGTCGACTTAAAAACGGGGTTACATTGCATTGCTGACATCATAGCCATATAGAGAACCGTCCGCACTTGCTTCCGGCCTCCTTTGATTTTTCGGTGACCTTTGTAGCGGCCACTGTCCCGATTCATAGGAGCTACTCCAACCAAAGCAGACGCTTTTTTATTACTAATACTTCCAAGCTCTGGGAGATTACCTATTAGCGATGCAGCGGCAACTTTGCCTATGCCAGGGAACGCTCTGAAGGATGTCATTTTTATGCTTATATTCATCGCAAGACTCAATAAGTTTAATGATTTTTTCTTCTATTTTTTGGATTTGATTCTTAAAGGCCGTTAGGATTGGTTTAATGGTCATCGCTAATTCTTTAGGGAGTATTTGAAGGCGATTCTTTTCCATAGTTTGCATGGATAATAATTGATTTCTACGAATGACTAAGTCGCTCATTAGCCTTATGTTTTCAGGCTTTAGAGTTACAGTGGGGGGCAATTCTTTCTGAGTACAATGCAATTAATTGGGCGTCTAATTTATCTGTTTTGGCTATTTGTCCAATAGCGCCAGCAAATCGTCTTACATGAATAGGGTTAGCAACAACGTATGGAAGCTTATCTTTTGAGCAAGCAAGAACAAAGGGAACTTCAAGTCTGCCTGTTGCCTCAATAACGATACGTTCTGGCTGATGTTTTTTAATGGTTACTATGGCTTCTTTGATGCCTTTAGCGTCATTAGAAACAGAAAAGAATAGACCTATAGGTCTGATGAAAATGTCTAGTTGAGTTTTACCGGTATCAACACCGACATTGATGCTTTGAAATGTAGGATTATTCATAATAAGCTTACTCTTGTTTGCTATAATACGGGTTCGAGACCCAGTCGACTATTCGAGTGTAGGCTTGGAGTTTATACAGCGTTCGCGTTTGTTATCGGTCTCTCGATAGAGGATCCATGCATCAACCGAACTACTGTATAAATCAACTTTAGTTGCAGCTAAAGTCTGGGTCTCACTTTACCCTAATTGAGTGTTTATTATCCATACAAAGCATTTAAGAGTGATTCCCAACGCTTGGCATTTTTTCATTCCATGTTGGGTTTTGTGTTTACGGTGGTATGGTTGGGTTTCGTGGTAGCGTTGCTCACACCTTAATGCGGCGTTATAATTTTTCTTAGTATTGCTGAATATTTATACTTGCACTATAATTGGTACAAAATTAAGTACAACCAAGGTGCTATTATGACTCGACTAAGATTAGACCAAGATATTCAACCACTTTCAGAATTTAGAGCTGGCGTAGCATCGTTTATTCGTCAAATTAACGAAACTCGTAGACCTCTAGTTATCACTCAACGTGGTAAAGGTGTGGCTGTTGTTTTAGATGTTGCTGAATATGAAGCAATGCAAGAAAAAATAGAGTTACTGGAAGAGGTACAACAAGCTGAAGCACAAATCGCTAGTGGTTTAGGTTTATCAAATGACGATGCTCGTTCTAAAATCTTAGAGCGCTTACGTTCATGAATGTTATTTGGTCGCCGCTTGCTTTAGACAAAATAGGGCAGACAGCAGAATACATAGCATTAGACAATCCATCAGCGGCAGAAACATGGGTTAACGATGTATTCGATAAAGCTGAGAATTTAGGTTCATTTCCAGAGTTGGGCCGTCTTGTCCCTGAGCTGAATAAAGCCAATTATCGTGAAATCATTTTTGGTAATTACCGCATTATTTATAGCGTAACGTTAAGCATAAATATTTTAACGGTTCGTAATTGTAGTCAATTGCTGACTATAGCTGATATATAAAATTATAACAAACGCTTCAAGACGGATTCGTAAACGTGTGCCGAACTCGCTATTCACCTAATGAAATCGTGAGTATTCGTGAACAATTTAATATGTCTCGTGGTGTGTTTGCACATTTACTGCATACATCATCTCGTACATTAGAAAATTGGGAGCAAGGGCGTAGCGCACCAAATGGACAAGCGGTAACCCTTTTAAAATTGGTGCAGCGTCATCCAGAAACCCTGTCACACATCGCTGAGCTATAACAAACAATTTAAGAGTGATTCAGCACGTTTGGCATTTTGGGTATAAGGGGTAGCGTGCTTCACACCTTAATGCGCGTTATGCTTTTTTCTGAAAATCGTAAATATGAGTGCTTTATCAATGGTTTGATAGACTTGTGAGTTGATGGTGAAGGAGGATTTACATGGGGACTATAATAGGCTTAGCCGTTTTAGCTGCGATAGATTGGTATCTTGTTCGTAAAACAGGACTTCATATACATCAACTAATTGCTAAAAAGTATGCAGAGTATTTAGATGGTAAAGAAAAGCGCAAATAAAGTTTTTGGGCAACAGCCTAACTCTATATTGCGTGTAATTTTTACCATGTGGGCATGAATGACAAATTGGTTTTCCTTCATAAGAACAAAGAGGTAGTAATGCGTACAAAATTAGAAAAGTTGCTGTATATCCCTCAAATATTAAGGGAACGATTTCAACAAAGAGAGTCGTTTAATTTATTTAAAGTTTTGCGTGGTTCTAGTGATGAAGTTAGGCTACATAGTCGCTTTCTTGCCGAGCTATTGAACCCTTATGGTAGCCACGGAAAAGGAAGTGTTTTTCTAAAACATTTTTGTAATGATGTACTTAAAGACACTTCGTTTGATTTGAAAGCAGTGACAGTAGAAAAGGAATGGAATGACATAGACATTCTTATTCGAAATCAAAATGGTCAGGCAATTATTATAGAGAATAAAGTATATGCTGGAGATCAAGACAATCAACTCAATAGATATTTTAAGCTCGTAAACGACCTCAACTTTAATGAAGACAAGATTAAATTGGTGTACTTATCATTAGACGGAAAGAAAGCTTCAGAACAAAGTGTCAAAGGGTTGAAAAGTCATATTTTGGAGAATAACTATCAACCGATTAGCTATAAATCTCATATATCGAATTGGTTGAAAAATTGTCGTAAAGAGGCAGTTGATTACCCCGAGTTAAGAGAAAGTATTTCACAATATTTAGATTTAGTTGCCGAACTAACCCATACCAAGCAGAGTGATGAACTTATGAGCGAATTAGAATCATGGTTTGAGCAGGAGCTCATTAACAAAGATAGTAATCCTGTTGCTTTGCTGGATGCAGTGAATGTAGCTAAAGAAAACTTCCATGCAAAAAAATTGCATGCACTTCAGGAAGCTATTGCATCTCGAATTTCATCGGGTGTAATGATCAATGAATTTGACTCTATCTCAGATTTTAATGGTTGTTTAGAAGTCGTAGCTCTCAATAACAGCTTCAACATCTGGTTGTACCCGTTTAATGGGGAAAATCAAAGTAAATTACAAGTAGGTTTCACATCAAATCATGGTACTGGCTATTTTAATATTTGGTGCTCTCAACAAGATGATCGAGAAATTTATGACAATGCTTGCCGCGTCCTATCTGAGGTTCATTCAAGCTTTAGGCGAAATAACAGATGGTCAGCTGGGTGGAAATACCTAAGTGACCCAATAATTCTGTCTGAGTCTACAGATGAAAATCTACGTAAATTATCTAAGGGTGGTTATGTAGAATCACTGGCTAATAAAATTTCAAATGAACTCAATGGCTTGGTGTTAAGCTTACAATCCGACAGTGAAATAAAATCTTTGTTCTAACAAACGTATGGAAGCTCAGCCTAGTATCGAAATAAAATAGACTTTTCAGGACTAGATTTTCAAAAATATTACAGTGGTTCTTTTGGTGAAAACACAGGGATACCATATAAATTAGACTGAGCAAGTGTACAGTTAACAAATAAGGATTAAGCGCTGCGCTGCCAGCGTTAAATGCCAGTGATTAAAAAATCAATTGCAGCAATGATCTCATTTCTGAAAGTCGATAACTCATTAACTGGTTCGGTTAAGATTTTAACTGGAACACTTGTCATTTGTTGAGTTAGCATTATAAAGTCACCTTCATCAATATGAATCGTAGGACAAAGGTGACCTGGGGCTTTTTTAGCAAGCAGTTCAATTGGCGTTAATGGAATGACTAATCGAGTATTTAGGTTATCGAGTAAATTATTTTGGACATCTACAAAGTAAGGGTACGTTTTGGCTGAGCTTTTATCTTTGTTTTTATAAAGCGTAAATTGTGACATTTAAAATACTCGGTATGAATCAGAAAAAAGACCATGCTTCTCGGTTAGTTCGTTGCAAGCTTCAATAGCTTCTGAGTTTTGTTCTAACCACTCTTGTCTTTTTAGTTTGCTTACTTCTTGTGATAATGCTTTTTCCAGTGTTGCTGAAAGGTTTATTTTCAATCGTTTTGCTTCAGCGAGTAGATCGCTGTTTAATGTTAGATTAGTTGCTTTTTTTATCGCTTGTTTATTGTATTGGCTTCTCATAAGGTTACCATTCATGCGCATTAAATATGTGGATTCAGTATATGCCGTTAGAGGGTGTTTAACAAACGACTATGGTGTCAACTTCAAGGCTGAGGCTTTTTTATTACGAATACTTCCAAGCTCAGGGAGATTAGTTATTGGTGTGTTCAAGCTTCTATTATGATGAAATGTGGATAGGATCTTGGTTGAGAATGGGCGAGGGAGAAGTCCTACAGTCTCGTTAACTGCTTCTTGGTTTAAATTAATTCACCGATACTGGCTCTAATGTCTGCAATTGTAATAAACAGTTTGTTATCAGCGTCTTTGAATGCGGTAAATCCGTATTTTTCATAGAAATGCTCAGCGCCATCTTTTGCATCAACAATGACAACAGGGAAGGCGACTGTTTCACTTGCCATTAATAGCTTTCTAAGTGCATCAATCAAAAGCCATTCACCGAAACCTTGACCTTTGTATCTATGGTCAACGGCTAAGCGAGTAATCAAACCACCAGAAGTTACACTGTGATGTTTCTTTTGTAATTTAGGAGGTAAATCCTGAATATCAATGGGTATCATTGTTAATGTGTAATAACCAATAATGTGCTCAGGACATTGTTTATCTTCAAGAACAAAGGTACGCGTATTGTCTTTCTTAGCTTGTTGGCTTGCCATAACTTTCAAGTAATTATTGAGTGCGGTAATGCCACAATCAAAACGGTTTCGGTCATGTTTAGCTTTTTCTAATTGGACAGTATTCATTCTTGAGTTTTATCCATATAACGTGAAGCAGCTTTTTGTAATTTGCTATTAGGTTTAGCTGGTTGGTCTAACGCAGTCATTAACGTCATAGCATCTTGCTGGCTTAGTTGTAGGGCACGTTCACGTTCCATAATAGTTTTTGCTTTTTCTACAGCTGCACTAAGCACAAATGAGTTAATGCTAGACATACCGGCAATGGCCGCAGCCTGAGAGAGTAGTTCTTGTGTATCAAGATCTACACGTGCTGTAATACGAGGCAATGCACTAGCCATAATAATCTCCATTCAGTGTCAAAGTGGCACGAGTGAATTGTAGTTTAATTATTATACGCTGACAAGATTTGTGTCATTTTGGCACTCAGTTAATAATCGTATTAATACAATTTACCACACTCGGAAATTTTAGTTTGCTGGATGTTTCTCGTTTTGAGGCGTCAATTTCAAGTATGATTGTATAGTAGTCAACGTGTTATGCAGGCGTTATACGCTTTATACTGAATTGAGGCAATAAAATTAACAGATTACTTAAGAGTGATGGCGAAACAGAATTGCACCCTAACTCAAAATGCGAGGGTGTGATAATTATCGCAGATGGTTTTGTGGCAATTGCGATCGTCCAAGGACTACAACGACCAAAATAAAGCCGTCTTCCTTAGTAAAGTAAGCTGTGTGTTTGCCTATTGGGAAGTAAAAACCATTTTGATATAAATCGTTGCAGCTTCTGCCTACTGCTGGGTTCTCAGCGAGCATCTGAAAACCGGTAAGAAGAGTGCCTCTGTATGCGCTCCACTGTATCTCGGAAAAATTTGTAACGGTATAATTTTTAATTTTGTGTAAATGAGTCTGTGCTAATTTACTTAGTTTATATTTACTTTTTTGCATACTTTACTTACAACGTGCTTAGGAACTTTTCACCGTCAACCACATTGCCTTGGGCTAAGTCTACTTTTGCTGACTCAAAGCAATGTTTAATGTAATCGGCTTTCATTGCTTCTAGTTCTTCATAGTCTCTAACCGACATAACAACAACGGCATCTTTGTTGTTTCTGCTAATTTTAATTGGCTCACGTTGAGCGTTTAGAAGTAGCTCACCAAAATTACGTTTGGCATCATTTGCTGTTAATGTATACATGGTTAAGGTCCAAGTCTGCAAGTATAGCAATATTATAGGTTATCATGTTAAATGTGCAATTTAATTAAATCGTGCGATTAGTGCGAAAGATAATCTAACAACAAGTATCAGTGATTAAGGCGTTAGTCCGACAAACAAAATATCAAATTAAGAGGTTAATATGATCCCATTAAATTCATCAGTTGTGTCAGGAGTGGCATTATCAAAAATTGATGGCGAAGTGAAAATGCTACTAATGAAAAGAGTAAAAGGTGGCTTTTGGTGTCATGTCGCAGGCTCAATTGAAGACGATGAAACAGGCATTGATACTATCGTTCGTGAGTTTAAGGAAGAGACTCAAATTGAAGTGTCAAACCTATACAATGCTCAGTTTCTAGAACAATTTTATGAAGCGAGTGTTAATGTCATTCAGCTTATACCTGTTTTCGTTGTAATGTGCCCACCAGAGCAAGAGGTGGTTTTAAATGAAGAGCATACAGAATATAAATGGTGTAGTTTAGAAGAAGCAGTAGAGTTGGCACCATTTCCAAATCAACACGCAGTGTTTAAGCACGTGTGGTCGTATTTCGTAGAGAAGCCAGTTAATGCGCTTTATCGGGTAGATGTCGACTAGCAAGAATTTTAGGTTCGATGCCCACTCAAGGGTTGATGCTTTTCATTCCACATACTCCATCTCTCATACCGAATTTAGAGTAAACAACCACTTTTCTAATATCACCAATGATAGTTATTTTCTCAGTTACCTACGTTTACTGGTGAACAAAAAGGCAACCAACGTTCATTTTGTGAATTATTACTTTCTGCGTCTGGCTGAATTTATTAAATGTGTTATCTTTTATAAATTAAAAATAAGTCAGAATTATTCGCTAGGTACATAATGAAAATCAGTGGTTTTACTCTAATAGAGCTCGTCGTCGTAATCGTTCTTCTTGGCATACTTTCTGTCGTTGCCGCACCTAAATTTCTCAACTCACAATCAGATGCACGTATCGCTGCATTGGATGGTTTTATTGCACAGTTTCATACGGCAGATACGATAGCAGTGAGCAAAGCGGCCATTACGGGAGTTGATGATAGTGGTGGTGACGTTTTATTACCTGGGACCGATGTTTACGTGAACCGTGGTTATATCAGTTTAAAAGCCGATAATGTAAAAAATGCGATGAACACAACAGGCTATTCAATGGAAAATTTTCATGGTGATAATATTCCAGTTCTAATGGTTGGTTTGGGAGAAGATGTCGATTTTAGTAAATCGAGAACAAAGCAATGTTTTGTTATGGTTTCAAGAAGTTTTGGTAATTTTGGTGCTAACAATCAACTCGCTTACGGTGACTTAAAGATCACTAAATATTACCGAGATTGTTAATTCATAATACCAAGACTTTATATCCTCAAACTTGGCTACTTATCGAAGTTGTAGATACAATTACTTGTTCATCAACCCGATTTACTATATTCGACATTCAAGGTTTCTTTGGGTTTATCGTGTTTAAGTGATAAGTTTAGGTTTAACCTGCATACTAACTAGTGTGTTTGTAGGCGTTATTCAGAAATTAACGGTCTCGAGGAAATCATGAATAAACAGGAAGTTACTCGTATTTATAATGAATACGAACGAAAAGGGAGTACTCTCGGTGGTTATACAAAAGTTGTCACTCCTGAGTTAGTGAAATTTGTTTCTGATACCCAATATGGCAGTTTTATATCATTTTTCGAACTGAATGATGAAAATATAGATAGTGCTATTGAAAGAGAAATTTCTTATTTCACTGAACGTGATTTGTCTTTTGAATGGAAGGTTTACGATACAGATTTACCCATTTCAATTGATAAAAAGTTGATATCTCATGGGTTTGAAAAGGGTGAATCCGAATCCTTCATGGCGCTTAGTTTGAATGATCTGTCTATGATGGATGTTGACAATGATGCATGTGTTGAGGTGAGTGACGAACAAGGAATAAAGGATGCTATTTCTATACAAGAACAAGTATGGGGTGGAGATTTTAGCGGTCAATTAGCTCAACTTATCAATGCGAAAAAAGCGGCCCCCGATGATTTAACAATATATGTTATTTATGAAAATGATTTACCCGTTGCATCTGGGTGGATTGTTTATACACGAAATAGCCCATTTGCAGGGATTTGGGGTGGCAGTACACTCAAAGAATACCGAAGCAAAGGTTATTATTCGGCTCTTTTACATAAGCGAATTAATGATGCTATCAAGCGTGATATTCAGTATTTAATTATTGATGCTTCAGATATGAGTAAGCCAATTGTAGAAAAGTATGGCTTTCAATTTATTGCGAAAACAACACCATATACTTTGAGGACTAAAATTTGATATATCCAAAGAGATTAAAGATAGGTGATAAAATTGGTTTTTTCTCACCCTCATCACCAGCAACTGTTTTTGCTCCAAATCGGTTTGAACGGGCTAAATCGTACTTAGAAAATCAAGGTTTCGAGATGGTTGAGGGCTCTTTAACAGGATGCTCTGATTCTTATCGCTCAGGTTCAATTCAAGCTAGGGCAGAAGAGCTTAATCAGCTTATTCGGGATCCAAGTGTTCGTTGTATTATGTCTACTATTGGTGGTAACAATAGTAATTCTCTGCTTCCATATATAGATTATGAAGCACTTAAAAATGACCCTAAGATTATTATTGGTTATTCAGACGTTACTGCGCTATTACTTGGTATTTATGCAAAGACAGGTTTGGTTACTTTTTATGGTCCTGCACTTGTCGCGTCTTTTGGTGAGTTTCCTCCCTTGGTTGATGAAACACTTCAGTCTTTCCTTGATATCTTGTGTTCAACATCAAACCAATATCAATATGAGATGCCGAAATTTTGGACTGATATTAGAGTGGATTGGGAGACGCAGAATAGTTATAAACCTGTCTATTCTAACCAATGGGATTTCCTTGGCCGAGGGTTGATTACTGGTCGCCTAGTCGGTGGCAACCTTAATACTATCTCTGGTATTTGGGGCAGTTGCTATATGCCAGACATTAACTCTGGCGATATACTTTTTATTGAAGATTCACTTCAAGGCATAGAAACGGTTGAGCGCTCATTTGCTCACTTAATGGCTTGTGGTGTTTTTGATAAGGTAGGTGCAATAGTACTTGGTAAGCATGAGCTTTTTGATCATAAAGGCACGAATCGTTCACCCATTAGATGTATTACTTGAAGTTTTAAATGGTAAAGACATACCGATATTATACGGGTTTGATAGTTGTCATACACACCCAATGTTGGTAACTCCATTAGGCATCAATGTCAGTATCGATTTTGATAAGCAATTGTTTAAACTGGAAAGTCCTTGGTTGTCAGCAGTATAACAAATATACTGATTTCTCTGTACTAGTTTGGTAATAAAAAGGAAGTTGTATGAATTTGGATAAAGCTAAAAAACGCATCGCTAAACAGGTTAAAAAAGGCTTCAATGGTTATCCTAAAATCACGTTAGCCTATTACGGAGCAACGAAAGATTGTGCAACGGAAGTTGTGGTTCAATTTACATTGGGTGAAGGCGACAGCTCACAAGAAGAACGATTCTCTTGTGAGACTGAAATAAGAGAAAATGAATTGGTTCAAACAACATTGTTGAAAATTATTGAGAGAGCAGATGCCAATTCAGTTATCGAGATAGAAGGTGTCGCATTGCTTTAGTATTTCGGAGCTAGGTCTTACGCATTTAATATGTATATATCGTCTGGTAAAGGCGATTTATACTTAAATGGTAAGATTAGTTCTTTGATTAATCTGGTTTTTTCCATTCCAGTAAGGTAATACCTAAACGATCTACCCAAAAATTGATGGCATCTTTTGCATCATCTAGTGAATCAATCATGGTTGAGAAGTCTTTGTTTCCTCCTTCACGATCAATGGCTGAAAATAATGGTTGGTCTGTCGATGCATCACTAACGAGTAACTCGATAGTTGCACTGCCTACATTGGTATGCTCACCTGTTGCTAATTTCGAAATGGTAGAGATAATTAATCCATAAGGAAGCACTGTACTTGTTACTGCGAGTATTGGGTTTGGTGTTTCAACATTACTTAAAGCAATACTAAGGCGTAATGAGCTTTCAGTCGGGGTATCTATTACGGGTTTGTATGGCGAAACCTTTAGCGTGAGTTGTTCTATGGTGTAATCTACTAATTCTTCGATCTGCTCTTTATCTAACGTATCTTCATCGGCAACGACAATCACTTTATCGATAACAATAGAATCGTACGTCATTAGTTTTTGATGTAAACGGTCAGGATCTCGTAAACCAATTCTTGCCCAGACTAAATCAACACCACCTTCTGGGCCTGCTTGAAAATCATCATAAGACGTAAATTTTGTTGCGTGTTGAAGAGGGCCATTTGCACAACCAAATAAAAATACAGATAGCAGTGTAATTATTGCGACCTTAAAATTGCTTAAACTCATTTCATATTCTCTAAATTATTTTAATTTACAGTATACCTGGTTTAAAGTGAAAATAATGTGAATTTGACCGTAATATATCTCTTTTATAATAGACTTATGCTTATTTGGTTCTTTTCTAAAGAGATATTAGGCAATATAACCATGTGACTTTACTGCCTAATATTTTAACGAATAATTAAATATTGATAATAATGACTTCACCGTTTCGGCGGATTGTAACTGAAAGCTTACCTTTTTCTGTGTAAGACAATACATCATTTAATTTATCTATTTGTATCGGCTTATATACATTATTATTTACTTTTAGAATGATATCCCCATTTCTAAGCCCATAATCAGCCATTATTGTTTCTGGGTTGTAGAATATTTCAAGTTCTTCATTGATATAACGAGTACGAATAGTTCGATTTGGTTTGGTCCACTCTTTTTGAATTGTATCTGCATTGTAACAGAACATCATTTTACTTGGGATAAATGCATATTGCTGGAAACGAGAGAAAAAGTTCATACCAAGAGCAAATTTTTCTTGTGGTGTTCCACCAATTTCAAGATCGCCTAGAGGCATGTTATTAAATGTTAAATCACTAAGAACATATGTATCAGTGTAAGTTAGACCATTCGCTTCAATTGCTAATGCAGCTTGTGGGATAGTTGCCACTGATTGTGTGTTTTGGTTTAAATAATCAATAAACTCTTGCCCAAAGTAACTATGACTTGCCCCTGTATCAACAAAGAACTGAAATATCATAATCACCATATGCAAGATATAGGATAGGGGAGTGATTGTAGCTATCAGAGTAACCAATACATTGGTCAAATTGTGTTGTTAAGGGAGAATCATTTAATAATGTTAGACGTTTAGTAGAGTTATTAACTAACCAGTTAATTTGTCTAAATGTATCAATTCCAATAATACCGTCGATATCAACGCCAATAGCTTGTGATAGAAGTTCCATATCTAATGATAGCCAAACCTCATGGTCACGAATGGTTTTTGAACCAATAGACATAGGAACTGGTTTAAGGAACGTCATATCAGTGCCATTCATTGAACCTGAGACTGTTCTTATGCTTTCTAAATCTTTTTGATAATGAAGTGCTAGATTAGAAAAATCAGTGGTTTCAGTTATTTCGCTAGCAATATTGCTATCAATTACAGTTACGCTAGCACCAGTATCTACTAAAAATGAGTAGGTTTTATTGCCAATAATGACAGGAATAATTAAACTTTCTTCAATGTTAGTTTCTAAAATAGGCGAAGTTTGATCTGTAGTGGTTTCTAATAAAGTTGATGTACACCCCGAAGTTAGGCTAATACCTAAGATGAAAGCGAGCGAAGCAGATAGTTTCGAATGTTTTATATTCATTGGTATATGTTTTTTTGTTTTATTGATTCACCATGCTAATGCAAAAGGGAGTTGTGGTAAATAAATTACCTTAAAATAAGGGCTCTTTTATAAATAAAGACATCTAAGATGAGTTACTTAATCTCTGGTTTTCAATCCCTTTAAATAATTTAAGTCTAATTCTTATCGTTGTTGACTATAATGTCTGTAAGGTATCACCCTTTTATAGCAGAGGAGGTTAGCTTTATGTCTCTATTAAATGGTCCTTTAGATAATCATCAGAGCTACTTAAATCATATCGCGCTAGAGAATTGTTTTGATTATTTTGGTTTAGTGGAACGGCAAAAGAAGCAAACAGCTATTATGTTAGCTGAAAAGTACCATAGACTTAGATTGTTTCTTAATGCCATTGAGTCATTAAATACAGTGTTAGAGTATTTTTTCCATGAACAGAAGAAGTCACAAGGGTGGAATGATCACCAAATCATAAATATTCTTGAAATAATAAGAAAAAAACACCCAGCTCTATATCAAGCGAATCATTTATTAAATGCTTATAAACGCGGTGAGCATTATGGTATGAAAGAGAGTGTAGCTGTCGACTTACAGGCAACGGTAGTATCAATTACTTCAATTAAGCAGAAAATGGAAATTGATTTTAATTCAACTAAAGATGAACGCATTATTAGTGAGGCTTTTGATTTTTGGTTTGAATATAACCAAAACCCAGATATAAGTATATTGTTGCCATAAACTAATTAATAATTTATTTGTTAATGTAATGAGTGGTTGTTTTTAGAGGTGAGTGCAATTTTAAAAGTGATATAAAGATATTTTTTCATGGTTTAGTATAATAACCATTAATGCTTAGGTTCTAAGTTAATTTTCAAGTTTATGATTATTATTTAAATAAGGGAAAGGGATGTCTGATAGTATGACCGAAATAAGCGAAGAAGAAATTCAGGATTCTAAAGTAGTTAGAAAGGTATATTCACCGACTCAGATTGTATGTAGTACATTAGGTGGACCTCAGGGCAACCGCATGAGTGGTTAAATTTTAACCTCTGAGAAAAAACCTGCCGTTAAAACAGATTCAAGCATTGAAGTATTCATCATGCATCGCTTTTGTTTACCCACGATACTCAGTTTTGTGGGCTCAGCTCTGAGCATGTTCAAGCTCATGTGTCGTAAGCAGGAAAGGTTTTCGGCACCATTATCTTTGAATATAGAGCAAGCATCTTCATTCATGCTGACATCGAGTACCCAGTGCATTGATTCGATCCCCCAATGCTCTCTGACCGCCACTGCTGCTTGCTCTGCACTTAATTCTTTTGAGCTAATGTAATAACGATATTCTAGACTGGGCTGTTTTCCTTTAATGGCACGAAAGCTTTCAATCATGATGATACTTTTTAAGCCTTTCCAACGAGAAAAGTTACCTTCTAGAGCTGTACTTGGTAATACATAACTTTGACGTGATTCAATACGGCCATGACCTTGCTCAAGGTTAATGAGTTTGTTTACTGTAGAGCGTTGATTTGAAAATGCTTTTTCAACAGATTTGCGTAGCGAGCCTTGATTGTTTTTTACTGCTAATAAGTAGTCTGCGCCCTTATCTATTATGACTTTGGCTATTGCCGTTTGGCATGCCATGGCATCAATAGTCACTAATGCGCCTTTAATATCAAGCATCTTAATAAGCTCTGGAATAGCTGTTATTTCATTACTTTTTTGCTCTGTTTTTAACTGCCCTAAAACCAATTTGTTTGAAGAGGCGTAAGCACTCACCATATGGATAGTACTTGAGCGGTCGTCTCGATCATAAGAGCCACGAAGTGTCTTGCCATCAATAGCAACGACTTGGCCTTGAGTTAAAGAATGCACTGAAGACATCCAAGAGACGAAGCATTGATGAAATTGCTCTGGTTCAATATTTGAAACAATCCTAGCAATCGTATCATCGACAGGAATGTCATTTAAAAACATACCATTACGTTCAAACCAAGCGTGATGACCAAGAATGTATTCTCTAATATCAAACCAGCCTTTTGCTCCTGCAATAACAGCACACATTGAGCCGAATAGAACTTCAAAAAGGCAATAGGTTACTTTTGCACCTTGTCTTTGGTCTGTTATTTCATGAAAGTGTTCTTTAAAATGGTCAATGTGCATCGAATTCTCCTCGTTAAAGGAGGTATATGATCACAGGTAAATCTGATCGTCAAATCGATCGTTTAATTGATTAAAAAACATTCGTGATCTTGCCCTGAGGTGGACCTATTGGTTTAATTTATTTCTTAGCCTCTAATTTTTCAACTTTAAATAATGAAGAGTTGAAAAATAAAACCATAAAATATGGAATAGCATTGATACTTGCACTAATCATTATTCTTCCATTGCTTCCAGATGACGTATCAAGTCTTCCATTCACTATTTTTTACATTGTAGTAGGGAGATATGTATCTGAAAAATATCAAATGAAAAAAGTTGATATTGAGAGTGCTGAGGGGTTCGATTTTCACTCAAACTGGAGAGTTCTTGGTTTATCATTGCTTTGTTTAATTGGAAGTATCGTCGTCCTTCTTGGGCCGATATTTATCTTAATAGCATTGGGCATTATATAATATTAAAGCCGATTTTGATTTTTTTGCAGTCTGCTTTCTGTAAATACTTAATGGACAGTTTAAATAGTTAAATAAATACAATCAGTTGTAGTATTCTTGTACTGGAGTCTTACAGCTGAATATGAGTCTAGAATGAATAAAGTAGTAAATGCATTAGTTGTGATTTTATTATCAGGCTGTTCGATGCCTACGCCCCCGGAAATCAAACCTATTTTACTTTCGGATATTAAAGCTCAAACCTTTACTTATTCAGAGCTTAAGGGTCAGCAAGGTGCTCTTTGGGAAAAGGCACGGCACCACATAGCAGCAACGTATGGAAAAAGCCAACCAGTATTAAGGGTTGAGAATGAACTGAATGGCACTTTATTGGGAAAGGGAGTTATACGTTGGAAGCTACAAGAGGGAGCTAGCTCGGTATATTGTTATTCTGATTATGATATACGCTTTATGGCGAGAGATAATAAAGCGCGTTTTCAGCTGAAACTACTAGCAGGCATCCCTGAAATATCTAAATGTAGTGACTGGGAGTTGCCTTCTAAATACGGTTATGAACAAATCTTACATGAATTTAAGGAAATGTCAGATAGGCTTGAGCTTTCTTTTAAAGTTGGCATATGATGGATTTATAAAATTACCTTGCTCAGATAGACATTCTCACTTAGTTTGGTGCTATAAGTGTGAGTAACTCTAATGTCTAACTACAGGGGAATATAGTGTCATTATTTTTTATATCTCAAATTTTAGTTGCAATAGCAATTGGATTTGACCTTATGTCGTTTCAATTCAAAGAGAGAAAAAGAATTGTTGCTTGTCTTTTTTGTGCCGGTATTTTAATTTCTAGTCATTTTATACTGCTTGAGCAATGGACTGCTGCTGGGTTAATGATGATTGCAACAGTTCGCTATTTGACCAGTATATTTTCAACGGCTTTAAAACTGAAATACTTGTTCTGTTCGTTATCTATTATTACATCGATCGTTACGTATTCAGGACTGGCAAGTATATTAAGTTGTATTGGTTCTATGTTTCAAACCGTTGCCGCTTTTAATCAAGATGATAAGCGTTTACGAGAGTTGATGGTTATTGGCACCAGTTTTTGGCTAGTACACAACTATGTCATTGGATCACCAACCGCAGTATTAATGGAAGTGTTGTTTATTAGCAGTAATCTTGTGGGCTATTATCGGTTTTATTATAAAAAGCAATTAAGAAGTGAAAGTACTCATGAGTAAGGTAACTATTATTGGACTAGTAGCGTCATTCTTGGCTCTGATTTCAATGATAACTTTGTTATCCATAGACTCACATTTCCCATTTTATCAATGGCCTTATGAAGCCTTTCAAGGTTTGGTTTTTTCGTTGGCTTGGGGATTTGGTTTTTCTGTTGGTCTTAGTTATTTGGTATCGGCTGTTTTTATTCTAGTTTTTCTTGCGATTGTCTTTGCGATCGGTTCTACAATATCACGCTGTTTTTTTGAAAGAAAATGAGGTTATTAGATTTGTTTATTAACGTAAGGAGTTAACGTTGTTTGATTGCTATAGAGAATCTATATATATCCAAGTAAAAAAGGATTGTTTTCATTTAAGAAACTGTAAAACTAATCGTGAGCATTTGGAGATGTCAGATCTACCATTCTCAACAGAAAGATTAGCGGTTGGGGATTTTTATGCCGCAGATAAAGCTCTACGTAACGGTTTGTCTGAGATCTTATCAAAAACAATGTTTAAATTGCCTCCAATCATCATTGTTCACCAGCGATATTTATGCGAAGGAGGACTTTCTAATGTTGAAGAGAGAGTCTTATTTGAACTAAGCCATAGTACAAAAGTACATAAAGTGGTGGTTTGGCAAGGTAGAGAGTTATCAAAGGAGGATATCGTAAATAAGGTTTATGAAACATCGTAATATTTACAGTATAATCATCTATAGATTTAAATAGTGCATATAAGAGCTCTCTGTAAGATATTATATGCACTAGTATCACCATTTTATGGTTGTTTTTATCTGTACGTATAAAGGATTATATAGTGCAAAAAAGAAGTATGAAAAAAATATCATTAAGCCTGTTAATATCAATAGTTACACTATTGTTGATGTTAACAATGGATGTCTTTATCTTCCGCTCGCTGCCGGTCTCCTTGGCTGTCTTTTCATTTTCTCCAGATAAAGAGGTTGCTAAAACGGAACATGGGCAACAGCTGCTAAATATAAAGTCTTTGTTGTTAACGGATCTTACGCAAGCTGAGCAAGCATTTATTCAATTTAAAGAAACCACGGTTCCTACTAGTTTATTACCTATTGAAAATGTATATCAAGCAATGATTGAAGAAGCAATAGCACAGAGGAAAGGAGATAAAGATAAGGTCGCTTTTTATCTAAATCAACAACTTAAACTTGCAGAACAATATGATTTTCAATGGTTAACATTATCAGTTCAAATTAGTCAATCAATAGAATTAGCTCGTAGTGGCAAGATTGAACGTGGATTAAATCTTATTTCAAATGCCCTGCAATTGGGAGAAAGCACCAAAGCAGATGCACTATTGTTAAAAGCATATAACACCGCAGGTGCGCTATACAATGCCTCGAATCAATTAAGTAAAGCTCAACACTATTTTTATAAAGGGATTATGCTTGCTAAGCGTCACCCAAGCAATATATATAATAGTAAATTACACAATAATCTCGGATTACTTTATGTTCATTTAGAGCAGTGGGATAGATCTCTTTACTATCTAAATAAAGCCGCTGAACTGTATAAAATCAGCGACAAAGTGGAAAACCACTCATTACAGATAATCTTGCTTAATCAGTCCTTTGTTTACTCCAAATTAGAGGATATGTTAAAAGCAAGAAACACTTATGAATCTTCACTTGAATATTATGAAGAAGGTTGGCATCCCTTTTATGATCTTCTTAAGCTAAAGGGCGAGGCTCGACTGAATTTATTGGAGGGCAACTATGAAGAAGCCGGACGAGTGGCTAGGCGTTGTCTTTCTCACCCAGCAGGTAACCAATTTGTTACTCAACAAGGTTTATGCCATCTTATTTATGGAAAAGCATTATTTGGACAGACTTATTATCAAGAAGCACTAGAGCAAGTAAATCTTAGCTTGGATATCTTTAATGAAGTTAAGCACGAAAGATGGCTAATGAGAACCTATTTAGTCAAAGTTGAGCTGTATGAAAAACTAGGACAGCCAGAAAAAGCTCTTCAAATCTACAAAAATTATTATTCTCAAGATAGAGAACGTTTATTGAACCAAGTGTATGAATTAGAAAACGATTTCAATATGCGTCAAATACAAGAAGAACGCGATTTTTTAGATATTGAGAATGAATTGAATATGCTACGGCTGAAAGAAGAACAAATACATTTTCGCATTGCTATACTATGGGTTGTTATTAGTATAATTGTCATTATTGTTGTTATTCATCGTATCCTGTCTGTGCGTAGTAAGAACATCGAGCTAGAGAACATTTCTAATATAGACCCTTTAACTGGTATTTATAATCGCCGTTTTTATAACGAGGAATTAGATCACCTTCGTATCTTAGACAGTGAAGCTGACTACTGTGTCGTAATAATGGATTTAGATCACTTTAAACAGGTAAATGACCAATATGGCCATGATGTTGGAGATGAAGTGTTAATTGAGACCAGTCAACGGATAAAAGCGTTAGTCGAGGATGAAGAGGTCTTTGTTCGCTGGGGAGGAGAAGAGTTTCTATTTTTAATAAAAGAAGATCAGCACCTTTTACAGCGAATAGAAAATTGTTTATGCGTGATGAATCAAACACCTTTTATTATTCGTTCTGGTGAATTATCTGTCACATTGTCTATTGGTGTTAGTTGCGCTCATCCCGTTAGCATTTTACAACAGAAGAATAATTCATTTGTAGAGGCGGATGAAGCATTATACAAAGCTAAACAAGAAGGGCGTAATAAAGCAGTATTTGCTAAAATATAGTATATACCTTATTAATTAACACCTAAGTGTGAGCCATACGACAGTTGCTCACACTTAGGTGTTTTTTTATAAAAATAAGTAAGCTAGTTTATAGGGATTAAAATTTTAATGTTAGATTCTAAAATGACCGAAAAAGAAAATATGCTTGCAGGCCTTCCATATGATGCATGGGATGAAGCCTTATTAAAAGATCGTATGAACGCGAAGGCGATATGTCATCAATTTAACTTAGCAGATCCTACTAAGCTAGATGAACGAATGCTTATATTAAAAGGCCTTCTTAACATAAAAGCCATAGCGCGCATATGGAGCCAAACTTTTTTTGTGATTATGGCTATAATATTGAGATTGGGAGCGACTTCTATTCTAACCATAATTTGACGATCATTGATGTTTGCAAGGTTACTATCGGAGATAATGTATTGATAGGCCCACACGTAATGATCTCAACAGGAACACACCCACTAAATCCTATCGAACGCCAAAGCACTGAATATGGTATTAGCATTCATATTGGAGATAACGTTTGGATCGGTGGTAATGTATCTATCTTACCAGGAGTAACGATTGGTAATAATTGTGTGATAGGTGCAGGTAGTGTAGTAACTCGTGATATTCCAGATAACTGTGTTGCTGTCGGTAATCCATGTCGTGTAACTAAATCAATCGAATAGTACGATTAATATAGAGATTGTATGATGAGTAAGAGTCACAATAAGTAGTATGGATAGTTTTTTTAGTAGTGAGATAATCCTTTCACATTCAACCTTTTTCGTTTTTTTTACCTTGTTACTTACAGGGGCACTTCATGTTCCTTTATTGTGTGGTAAAAACTTGTCGAAAGTTCAATGGAAGAAGGTTGATTATCTTTGGCCACTTGTAGCTGGTATTGGGTTAATGGGAACGGTATCTGAGGTAAGGTCGAGAGTTGCCAGTGATTGGGCTGAAACAGAGCATACTAGAGCAGTATTGAGCCTAGAATCGATTAATAATTTTACGACTACTCAATTGAAAAATGTTATTTGTTCTGGGGAGTCAATTATGAGTGAGCAGAATGAAGCTCAAGAATCTTGCGTGTGGTTTTTAGCGTCTGCAAAGTATTTACAATCGGTCAATTTTCTTGAACTTCCAAATATCACGTTTGATGATCTCCCAGCAATTACATTTGATCCTAATTTTATTGAATCGGATGTGATGTGGTTACAAGGAATGTTTGATAGCTACCAAAGTCAAAAACAGATTTATGAAACAACTTTATTGGAAACAAAGAAGCACCCACTAGAAAAGCTGTTTTGGTATTTAAGTCCTTATTTAATATGTTTTGCTATTTCAGTTCGGGTGACGAAGGTATCCGCTGAATTAAAGATGGAGAAGCAACTTGAGGCATCAAAGTAAAGTATTATGAAAGTCAGTGTACTTATACGTAATGTAATTATTGTTCATATGATGATGTTGTCAGCATTAGTATATGCAAAAGACAATAAGATGGTTATTCGTGATTGTTATATGGATCAAATTTTAGATACACCCATTACTTTTTTTATAGCGAAGTCAGTAAAGGAGAGGTATGCCCCATTTGTTGTTGAAGGGCATATTACAAGTTGGATAAAATTTTCGAATCAAGCCTTAACTAACTCTTGTATCCCAATGAAACGAACGTTGGCAGAAATCGTTTATCTAGATGAGATTGTTAATTCAGAATTTCAAAGCATCGATTTAGTACATAACTTACTAGAATACTTTCAACCAGAAAAAATTAATGCCTTATCACAAAATACACATCATTATTATGGTGTTGTTTTTGATATAGAAAACGTCAATTTTCACCCTGAAAAATGTGGTGAAACAGATGTCTCCTTATATCCGCAATTTTTTATTCTAGATATTGGATGTAAATCAACAGTTCTAGAGCATGAACTTGGACATCTTGCTTGGGCAAACCATGATATGGATACTCTTTCTGTACAATCAGAAGGAAGTGCTTTTGATTACGATAATTTTTTAGCGTTAGATCAGCAGCACAATATAAAACCATACTCTTACGGTTATCTTTGTGGTGGTAAGGGTACCGTTATGTCTTATGCTGAGGAATTACATCCATTCTATTCCACCCCAGACATTACCTACGGTGGAATTACTTGCGGAAATAAGCATTACGCCAATAATGCTGAAGTCTTAAGAGCTTATGCTTTGGAACACCTTGCTAAGAAGTAGTAATGCTAGAATGACGTCTGGGCAAGGCTGATTTATAGAAAGGCACAACCCATCTAAATTTCAGATGGTAACTAACTTTATCTATCATTTTTTGTTTATATAATACCGCTAATATTTAATTTTGGAGTTATATAATGAGAACTCGTTTTGATCGTATTCGTCACGCTATTTTATTTGAATTAATTGGTTTGGTATTGATTGTTGGTGTCCTAAGTCAGTTTGGCTTTGAAATGGGACATGTGGGTATTATGGGCGTTGTTTTCTCTGTGGTGGCTACGGGATGGAACTATGTCTATAACATTCTATTTGATAACTACATGATAAAAAGAACAGGCAGCACAGTAAAAACGACGATGAATCGTGTCATGCACAGTTTAGGTTTTGAAGGGGGATTATTGGTTCTTACTATTCCAGCAATGGCTTGGTTCTTAAATATCAGCTTAGTTGAAGCCTTTATTTTAGATATTGGTCTCGTTGTGTTTTATCTGTTTTATGCTTATATCTATAACTTGGCTTATGATAAAGCTTTCCCTATACAGCATAAAACTCAGTTAAAGAATGAGAACGTAACAATATAGTTTTATTTGGTTGGATTTAAATAGGGAGCCTAATTTAACAAGGAGTGAGAATGAGTCATAAATTGTCAGATTTTAGTGTGCATATTCCTATTGATCGTGAATTGATGGATTTTCAAAACCAAGTAAAAGAAAAACTCTATGATTTTAACCATAGCCGTCCGTCGCAAGACGTATTTAGACAAGCTCTATTGGATGATCTCTTAGGAAGCAATAAAGGAGTTACCATCATTCCTCCTTTTTATTGTGATATGGGGAAAAATATTCGCTTTAAACAAGGTGGTTTTTTAAACACAGGCGTCACTATTCTTGACCTTGCTCCCGTAACTATTGGTGAATACGTTCAAATTGGGCCTAATGTGGTCATTAGCACTGCCGGACATCCTTTTGATCTTGCTGAACGAGTGCTTCCTATTGCTACAGGTAATCCTATTGTTATTGGCGATAACGTATGGATTGGTGCTAATAGTGTTATTCTGGATGGAGTAACCATTGGTAATAGAAGCATTATTGGTGCGGGTAGCATAGTAACTAAAGATATCCCTTCTGACTGTGTTGCGGTTGGTAATCCTTGCCGTGTTATTAAGTCAATTTCTCATAGTAAGATGCCGACAGATGAAGAGTTAGACATCATGTGGGGCTCATTAATGGATTGTCATAATTAAAGATAGAATTAACAATTGTCTTTTTTTTAAACAACTTGTGTTATTAGTGATCACGATTGCATTTTGTCTTTATTAAATTTCCTAAACTGTAAAGTGACTAACTTGTTTTGGAGTACAAGTTAATAGTTAACATTATAAACAAGGAGGTAATCATGGATAATGTAGCCATAGCTCTACACCAACTAAATAGGGCAATTGATCTATATGTTAATGATCAAGATTTTGTAAGTACAATAACATTAAGTAATGCAGCTCAATCTTATTTTGTAAAGAGATGGGCAATAGAGAATCAAGCTAGAGCATGCGAAGATGTTATTTTTAACTCAAGCCATAGTCATGCTTCTCATTCTCAGACATATAATCATAAAATGGATATATATGTATCAATAACAGCAGAAGAAAGTCACGATGAGTGGGAGGCTAAAGCAGTTCAATCACTTATGTACTGTTGCGATAGCGTAATGAAACTGCATTTACCACGTAGTAAACAAGTATCTGACTTTGTTCGTTCCAAGAGTAAAATATTAGTATATTAACCCATCAAAGAAGCGTGCTCTTTTATTCCTCACGCTTCTTTAATTTAAGTGAAACTTTTTCTTTCACCCTAGCAATCATTTAATTTATTTCTACCCCTCCTAGCTCTTGTTTAGCGCCTTTAAATGGCCATTTTGAGCGATTTTAACTTGCTGTTTTTAAAGGTTTTATATTTATTGGTATTTATTAGAGATACTGATAGTCTTCTCTGACACGAATTAGAGAGGTTAGACATGGCTATATATAATGAAGTATTCGACAAAATAGATTTCTCACGCCAAGACTTAAGTGATTCGTATTATGAAGGGTGTAAGTTTTATTGTTGTAATTTTAGCCGCGCAAACCTTAGAGACGCTCGATTTGTTGACTGCGCCTTTATTGAACAAGGTGCAATTGAAGGTTGTCACTTTGACTATAGCGATTTACGAGATGCTTCGTTTAAAAATTGTCGCTTAACGATGGCTAATTTTAAAGGCGCAAATGGATTCGGAGTAGAGTTCAGAGATTGCGATCTTAAAGGGGCTAATTTTGCTCAAGCTAGTTTTGTAAATCAAATCAGCCATCAAATGTATTTTTGCTCTGCTTATATCACGGGTTGTAACTTGTCTTATGCAAACTTTGAACGTTTGTGCATTGAAAAGTGTGATTTATTTGAGAACAAGTGGAACGGTGCTAATTTGCAGGGAGCTTCATTTAAAGGATCTGACTTATCTCGTGGTTCATTCTCTGAAGACGTATGGGGGCAATTTAAAATACAAGATGCTAATTTGTGTCATTGTGAATTAGAAGGCTTAGATCCTCGCAGAGTCGATTTAACGGGCGTTAAAATTTGTGGTTGGCAACAAGAGCAATTATTAGAACCACTGGGTTTAGTTGTTTTACCTGATTAATAGGAGAGTGCGATGAGTAATTTGTTTACAAACCTTCCTAATGATCTCAGCAATGAGGTATTTACTGATTTAGTGACAAGTCATTCAGTGCGTATAGAGAGAATAGTATCGTCAGGTCAAAGCTCTCCTGAATCTGGTTGGTATGATCAAGATGAGAATGAGTGGATTTTAGTGCTTGAAGGTTTTGGTTCTATTTTATTTGAGGATGGAACTGAGAGAACGTTAAATAAGGGGGATTATTTAACTATCCCTGCACATCAAAAGCATAAAGTGAGTAAAACGGATCCTGATAATTTAACGATTTGGTTAGCGGTCTTCTATTGAATAAATGAAGGTTCTTACATTTGGGCTTTTAATCGTTTACTCTATCTTCTCTATTAATAGTACGGAACAAATATAATGACTCAAACACTGACTATTGTTGCAAGAATTGAAGCACAAGAAGGTAAAGCGGAATTTGTTAAAGCAGAAATGCTTAAGTTGCTTGAACCAACACGTAAAGAAGTTGGTTGTATTCAGTATGATTTACATCAAGACAATGACAACCCGTGTGTATTTGTATTCCATGAGCAATGGGAGAGTGAAGCTCTTTTACAAGACCATTTAAATACGGCTCATATCGCTGAGTATGTAAAAGCGGTAGACGGTTCAGTCGCTTCATTTGTTCTTAATCGTATGACGAAGCTTTAGTACAGATTAAACACCAACAATTTATTAGATGCACCAAGCTTATTGTATAGCTAGTAAGTCATAAATAAAAAGCCACTCACGTATTATCATGAGTGGCTTTTTTATATTTTATATTTTATGTATTTATCAGTATCGACTCCCTTAGAAGGAAAGGAAGATACCTGCAACTGTTGCGCTCATTAAGTTTGCTAATGTTGCGGCAAAGATAGCTTTCATCCCTAAGCGTGCAATATCAGGACGGCGACTTGGTACTACGCCACCTAATCCACCCATTAACATGGCAATAGAGGTTAAGTTTGCAAAGCCACATAAAGCAAAGGTAACGATAGCTTGAGAATGCTCACTTAATTGGTCTTTTACTGCCATTAAGTCAGCAAAGGCTACAAACTCATTAATCGCGATTTTCTTGCCAATTAAACTTGCTGCAACAGTTGCTTCTGACCATGGCACACCGATTAACCATGCAACAGGGGCAAATAGGTAACCAAAAATAAGATCTAAGCTTAAGTTTTCAAAACCAACTAACATTCCTATCTTATGTAATCCACCATTAACTAGGGCAATTAAGCTAATAATAGCCAGTAAGCTTGCACCTACTGCGAAGACAATTTGTAATCCATTTAATGCACCTTGTGAGGCAGCATCAATGATATTTACAGGAGCGTCATCTACGACATCATCTTCGTATTGATCTGCTTCGTTAATGTCTTCGGTTTGTGGGACTATTAATTTTGCCATCATCAAACCTGCAGGAGCCGACATAAAGCTAGCTGCGATTAAGTAACGTAATTCAACGCCTAAACCTGCATAACCTACCATTGTGCCACCAGCTACAGAGGCTAAACCACCAACCATAACGGCAAACAATTCAGAACGTGACATTTTAGCAAGGAAAGGACGAACAACTAACGGTGCTTCAACTGAACCAACAAAGATATTAGCGGTTGCTGACATTGATTCTGTACGAGTTGTGCCAAGGAAGCGTTGTAAACCGCCACCAATAATTTTAATGATCCATCCCATTATACCTAAGTAATAAAGAACAGAGATTAATGCAGAGAAGAAAACGATGGTAGGCAAAACGTTGACGGCAAAAATAAAGCCTAATTTGTACTGAGCTAAATCACCAAAAAGGAATTCTGTGCCTACACGTCCATAAGCAATAATGTCTGAGACAGCCATGGAGATACTATTAAGGATAGTTTGGCCAATTGGCACATAGAGGATGAATCCGGCAAATAATAGCTGAATTAAGAACGCGCCTAATACAGTGCGCCATTTGATGGCTTGTCGGTTTTCTGAAAAAAGAAACGCAATCGCGAATAGGCAAACAATGCCTAAAATACTGACCAAAAAGTTCAAGGTCAAACTCCAATAGTATTTAGTTAATGATTGCGGGGGTATTCTAGTCAAAAATAAAAGTGTGACAAGGATCAAAATGTTATTGAAACTACATAGCCATAACAAAAACAAGGTAATTTGTTTATAGTTCCATCAATAACAGCCTGATTGAGAGCTTTGTCACGTATGAGAGAGTCAGTTGTTACTATATGGGATAATTAAGCCAATTATTTACAATCATTATCCCTAAAGTGTGGTGGTTTTTTACCGACTTATGTAATTAATAATGATTAAAAAATTGATTAGGTAGCCATTACACATTATCAATCTTCTCTGCATTAATGTGGTGGCGGACAAACTCCATAAAGATGTGTACTTTTTTGGCTAAGAATTTACGACGTGGATAAACGGCATAAAGAGGCATTGATTGATTTAATTCCCAATCAGGAAGAAGTTGCACAAGTTTACCACTTCGTAATTCATCAGAAAGCAGATAAGTCGCAATATAGCCTATACCATTACCTGATACGGTCGCGTTACGAATTGCATCGGCAGAATCAATTCGATAATTCCCTGACACTTTTATTTGTAGATTCTCATCTCCCTTATGGAAACCCCACACATTATCTTTACGCTCACGGCTCATGTAAGTTAGGCAGTTATGCTTTTTAAGATCGTAAGGGTGATAAGGGATCCCATGTTTAGCAAGATACGTAGAGTTAGCGACAAGCACAAAATGACAATCAATAAGATGTCTTGCTACAAATCCTTCGGGAGGGGAATCCATCACACCTATCCATAAGTCTAATTGCTCTGCAATCACATCAATCTTATGATCAAACAAAGTTATCTCTATATTGAGCTGTGGATAGCGCTGATGAAGCTCAGATAAATATGGCAATATGTGATTGGTTGCAAAAGACTGTGCGATACCAACACGTAACTTACCATTTAGTGTATCGATATTAGAAAGCAATTCGTTTTCAGCTTCGTTAATCTCATCGGCGATATTGGCACAATGCACAGCGAATGATTGACCTGCTTCAGTAAGGGAAAAAGAGCGTGTAGTTCGTTGAACTAACTGAACACCTAAACGCTCCTCAAGAAGCTGAATTTGCAGGCTAACTTGTGTTCTCGAGATATCTAGAAGCTGAGCAGCCTTGGTAAAGCTTTTCTGCTGGGTGAGCGCATTAAACACGATCATTTGTTTGGCTTGCTTTAACATAGGCTTCTCTATTGGTAACTTTAACAGTAAAAAGAACGCTTCTATTGTAATAGAGCGATTGAATTGAATAAAGTGAGTTGTGTCTTTGTTTTAAGTTATCTATTGAAAGTACATGGTTTTTTCATGGTAAAGTTTACCTATAAATAAGAGCAGTTAAGGATGATTGAATGTTATTTCCATATAAGAATATTGTTATTTTAACAGGAGCAGGGATCTCTGCTGAATCAGGAATTCAAACGTTTCGCGCAAGTGATGGCCTATGGGAAAATCATCGAATTGAAGACGTAGCGACGCCTGAAGGTTTTTTAAAGGATCCTGACTTGGTTCAGACCTTTTATAATAAACGTCGTGCTCTGCTAAAAAGTGATGAAATCCAGCCTAATACGGCTCATAAAGCGCTCGCTAAGCTTGAAAAAGAGCTCGATGGCACGGTTACTGTTGTGACGCAAAATATTGATAATTTGCACGAACGTGGTGGCAGTTCAAATGTGATTCATATGCATGGTGAATTGAATAAAATACGTTGTGAAGAATCGAATCAAGTGATTATGTGTACAGATGATATTCACACAGGCGATCTCTGTCATTGTTGTCAGATCCCCGCACAATTACGACCTCATGTTGTCTGGTTTGGTGAAATGCCATTAGAAATGGGAAAAATTCATGATGCGCTAAATAAGGCGGATTTGTTTATTTCTATTGGCACATCTGGCTCAGTCTATCCTGCTGCGGGTTTTGTGCATGAAGCAAGACTTCATGGTGCACATACTATTGAGGTTAATTTAGAACCAAGTGCTGTTGATGATGAGTTTGAAGAGAAGCGTTATGGTAAGGCTGGGGTGTTAGTTCCTGAGTTAGTGTCTGAATTATTAAAGTAATAGCCATATATCAGCTAATATATGGCTATTAATTAATGACTTATGCCCAGGTACATGTATTTGAATTTGAGTCAAATACTTGTCCTACCGAGCATTGTTGAATATAAGTAATTTCGTTAAAGCACTGATAAAATCTTGCAGGATTTGTAGGGTCGGGATAATAGCCATCTAACTTCCCAGCACAAAAACCTGCATTAGCACTAGTCATAGCACTAATACTTAATAAGCCTAAACCAACTAACAACTTTTTAAATGTAAACATAATATATCCTTTTATTATTTTGAGATGAAAAATATCTCAAAATAAATCTAGTATAATATTTACAGAGTTCAATGTTAGGTAAACAAGTTGTTATGTTTTGCGCATAAAAAATGCAAGCCTTGAAAGTGCTTGCATTTATATGTGGTTATATTACATATCTACTTTTAGACGTTGGAAGTATTCGTCGTAAAGCGCACTTGCTTCACCAACTTCATCTTGCCATTCGCCTGAATCCATTACTTTTTGTGGTGGGAAGATGTTTGGATCATTAGCAAACTCTTTTGGAAGAAGAGGGTATGCTGATTTAACTGGTGTTGGATAACCAATTTCTAATGCAATTTTTGCTGCATTTTCAGGGCGAAGTAAGAAATCCATCATTTGATGAGCTGCATCTACGTTTTTAGCGCCAGCTGGGATCGCTAGGCTGTCCATCCAGAAGATAGTGCCTTTGTCAGGCCAAACGATTTGAATGTCAGCGCCTTCTTCACGAGCCATGTAAGCTGAGCCATTCCAAAGCATACCAACGCTTGTTTCACCCGCTAAATATGGGTTTGCTGGGAAATCAGAGTTAAATACTAATACGTTTGGCATTAGTTTTTTAAGCTCTTCATAAGCGGCTTTGATTTCATCAGGGTTGGTTGTATTTGCTGAGTAACCAAGTTTTGTTAAAGCGATGTGGAACACTTCACGTGAGTCATCCATCATCATTAACTGACCCTGCCACTTTTCATCCCAGAAATCATTCCAAGAGTGAAGTTCATTCGGGTTCATCATATCAGCATTAACACCGATACCTGTCGCGCCCCAAATATAAGGAATAGAATAGTTGTTATTTGGATCAAACGGCTTATTTAAGTAGTTTGAATCTAAATCTTTAAAATGAGCCAGTTTTGTTTTATCAATTTTTTTTAGCATGCCTTCTTTGCGCATTTTAGACACAAAGTAAGTTGAAGGAACAACTAGATCATATCCTGAACCTTGAGTTTTTAACTTAGCGTACATGCTTTCGTTAGACTCATAAGTCGAATAATAGACTTTAATACCGGTTTCTTTAGTGAAGTCTTCTAGTACTTCATTAGGAATATATTCTGACCAGTTATAAAAATAGAGCTCTTTATCTGCAGCTTGTGCATTACCAGCGATTAAGGCTGCAGCGCACAGTCCTGTAGAGACGAGAGTTGTCCACTTTTTCATTTCCTTCTCCTATTAAGATGAGGGCATTTCAACAAATAATTATCTATTATAGCAATTTTTGAGACTGACTTCATGGCTTTATAAATCAACACCTTGCCTTATGTCAATTAACCTTGATAAATCAGCTGGTTGAAGGCTCAGGATATAACAGATAAAAAAATAGCAGCGATAAACGCTGCCATTAATTAAGGTCAGTAAAGGGTTAGGTTACTGTCCGGCTTTCAGTTTTAAGAAGTACTCTTCGTATTTCACAGTCATGTCACCAACAGCAGATTGCCATTCAACACGATCAAGATCTTCTTGAGATGGGAATAGTGGGGCTACAATCTTTAAATTTTTCATTTGCTGCTTTAACCGCAGTTAGATAACCAGTATCTTGAGAAATACGCTCTGCGATTTCTGGGCGAAGTAAAAAGTCGATCATCTTATGTGACGCTTCTACATTTTTTGCTCCAGATGGAATTGCAAAGTTATCAACCCAACCAATCCCACCTTCTTTAGGGAAGATCAATTTGATTGGTAGGCCTTCAGCTTGTGCAGCCGCAGCAGAACCATTCCAAAGCATACCAAGACCAACTTCGCCAGCCATATAAGGTGCAGCAGGGTTGTCTGAGTTAAATACTAATACGTTAGGCATTAGCTTTTGTAGCTCTGCGTATGCTTCATCAATTTCTTTTGGATTAGTTGAGTTACCTGAATAACCTAATTTACGTAATGCAATGTGGAACACTTCGCGAGTGTCATCCATTAGCATTAATTGGCCTTCAAACTCTGGGTTCCAAAGGTCGCTCCAGCTATTAAAATCGTCTGGATTATACATTTCAGTATTTACGGCAAGACCTGTAATAGCAACTACGTGTGGGATAGAATATTCATTCTTTGGGTCGAATGCTTTATCTAGGTAGTTTGTGTCTAAGCCATTAAAGTTTGAAATTTTTGATTTATCAATTGGTTGTAGCATTTTTTCATCACGCATTTTTGCTACGAAGTAAGTTGATGGAACAACTAGGTCATAGCCTTTATTATGCGCTTTCATTTTTGCGTATAAAGTTTCGTTCGACTCATAAGTAGAGTAGATAACTTTAATACCAGTTTCTTTAGTAAATTCTTCTAAAATATCACTGTTGATGTATGGTCCCCAGTTCATGAAAACCAATTCATCATTTTCTTTTGCGTTAGCAACATTCATTGTTAGTGCTAAAGCACAGGCGGTTCCAGTAAAAAACGCAGCCATTTTGTTCATTAATAGACTCTCCATTAGAGTGATAAAAAAGAAGACATGTCGAACAAAAGGCATGTCTTCCAGAGTCATTGTTTGTAATAAACAATTGATTTTAATTTGTATAAATCTTATTTAATCTTTTCTCTTGCAAGTAATTGAGATAGTACAACTAAAGCAAGTGAAACAATTAACATTACGGTTGCTAGGGCATTCACT
This sequence comes from Aliivibrio wodanis, assembly GCF_052920805.1. NCBI lineage: Bacteria > Pseudomonadati > Pseudomonadota > Gammaproteobacteria > Vibrionales > Vibrionaceae > Aliivibrio > Aliivibrio wodanis. The sequence continues at coordinate 833,389 of NZ_JBREXA010000002.1, read as the reverse complement.
TCAGGTGAAATCCCCACTTTTACCATTGAGTAAATCTTCAGTGGTAAAATTTCGTAAGTTGGACCGGTTACAAATGAGCTAATAATTACGTCATCAAGAGATAAGGTAAAGCTCAGTAACCAGCCAGCAGCAACAGCTGGTTTTGCTAGCGGTAAGATAATCTGTTTTAGAATTACCCATTCACTTGCACCAAGATCTCGTGCTGCTTCTAGCATTTTTACATCAAAGCCTTTTAAGCGACTGTATACTGTTACAACTACAAATGGTAGACAGAAAGTAATGTGAGCAATTAATAAGGTTAAAAAACCAAGTTCAAAACCGATTACAAGGAAAATAGCCAGTAATGAAATTGCCATTACGATATCTGGTGACATCATTACGATAAACAGCAGACCATTAACGAATTTTTTACCTTTAAACTGATAACGGAATAGGGCAACTGCTGTTAAGCTACCAATGATGGTTGCTGCTGTACCTGAAATCACCGCAATAGTGATTGAGTGCCAAGCCGCTTGCATTAAGCTGTCATTATTTAATAACGCTTCATACCATTTAGTAGTGAAGCCGCCCCATTTCATGCCAAATTTACTTGCGTTAAATGAGTTTGCAATCAATACGATGATTGGTAGGTATAAGAAAATATATACCAAGCTCATAAAACTTAATTTTATAGTGCGTCCCATTAATTTAGATCCGCCTTTTTATTTAATAACTTGCCTGCACGGTAGTATGCGTACAGCATCAATGCCATTGCTAAGGTTAGGGCAATACTGGTTGCTGCACCAAATGGCCAGTCACGAGCATTAAGCACCTGACTCTTAATCACGTTACCAATTAATAGGTTTTTCGCACCACCTAATAGATCAGAAATGTAGAACATTCCTAATGCAGGTAGAAGTACTAACAGACACCCACCGATAATGCCTGGCATGGTTAGTGGTAAAACAATCTTCCATAACGTTTGAAGTTTGTTTGCACCTAAGTCACGGGCAGCTTCTAAATACGTACCATCCAATTTTTCAATGGCTGAATACAGTGGCAAGATCATAAAAGGCAATAGGATATAAACTAAGCCGATCATAACTGCACTTTCTGTATACATAATACGGATTGGTTTATCAATTATATCCATTGCGATTAAGCTTTTATTCAAAATACCTTGTGTACCTAACACTATTTTTAACCCGTAAGTTCGGATCAATGAGTTAGTCCAAAAAGGAATAATAATTAAAAACAGCATGAATGGACGCCATCTATCAGGCATCTTTGCAACGATGTAAGCAAATGGATAACCCACAACTAAACATATTAACGTTGCAACAATGGCCATATAAAATGAGTGCCACAGTACTTTTGCATATAAAGGATCAAAAAGACGTAGATAGTTATCCATCGTAAACGTCATTTCAATTAAATTTGCTTCATCACGAGTTAAGAAACTGGTGCCAATAATCATTACATTTGGAATGAAAACGAACAGCAGTAACCAACTAACAATAATTGTGATGATGATATTTTGGAGATTAAACTTCTTGTTCATCTGCTAACACCACTTCCCAGCTTTCAACCCAAGTAATTGCTACTTTTTGACCTAAAGAGTGATCAACATCTGGATCATCTTCATTAAAGAACTCACTGATCATTACTCTCATACCTGAATCTAATTCAAGTACAGAATCTAATGTCATCCCTTTGTAGGTACGTTCACGAACGTAGCCTGTGATGCCTTTAGTATCTGATTCTTTAATTTCTTCAAGTCGTAAATCTTCAGGACGCAGTAAGACTTGTACTTTATCACCTGGGTTGACATCCAGATCACAGTAAACAATCGCTGACGTGTCTTCGATTTTAGCTTTAATGCGCTTTTCATCAAGACGTTCTAGCACAGTGGCTGCGAACACGTTGATTTCACCGATAAAGCGAGCAACAAATAAGTTCTTTGGCTCTTCATAAATCTCACGAGGCGTTCCGTCTTGTTCGATAATACCATCACGCATAACGATAATGCGGTCTGACATCGAAAGGGCTTCTTCCTGATCGTGAGTTACAAAGATAAAAGTAATACCCAATTGACGTTGTAATTGTTTAAGCTCAATCTGCATTTGTTTACGTAATTTGTAATCAAGAGCAGATAAAGATTCATCTAATAGTAGAACCTTCGGCTTATTTACTACTGCGCGTGCAATAGCGATACGTTGCTGTTGTCCACCAGATAACTGATGAGGTTTACGATTTGCCATTTGTGCTAGTCGAACCATCTGTAACGCTTCAGTTACACGAGGTTCAATTTCATTACTTGGCACATTTTGCATACGTAGACCAAACGCAACGTTTTCAAATACCGTCATATGTGGGAATAGGGCATAACTTTGGAATACGGTGTTCACATGCCTCTGTTCTGCGGGTATTGACGTTACATCTGTCGAATCCAGTAAAATTGTTCCTGCATCTGCGGTTTCAAAACCTGCGATCATGCGTAACACTGTGGTTTTACCACAACCTGATGGCCCGAGAATTGTTAAAAATTCACCGTGATTTACATCTAAATCAAATTTAGAGATCACTTCTTTGCCATCAAAGCTTTTTGAAATGCCTGTTAATTTAATAACGGCTTCTTTTTCGGATTGTTGTGTAACGTTCAATGTCTTTTTATCTCCGCCTTGGGTAGTGATACCGCGCTTAGTGTTATGAATGTAAGATGGGATTTCGGGCGCATAATAGACCCCAAGTTACGATATTCAAAGTGTTTTTTATTTGATAATTTAGTTTTTTTTGAAATGTGTTATTTTTTAATCAGTTAGTGTATCTAAAATCAGCATAATTATAGACTAAGTTCAGTGATGTTGTCGTGTTTGTTACAATTTAACTCGCCTGTTTTCAACAGATTAGTGAATTTATTTTTTTGATTACTGCACTGTGAGGTCGAAAGCCGTATAATCGACTCATGTTTTATTGTGGTACACAGAAATGAGTGATCAGTTAAAAGAAAAAACGTTTATCCTTGGTGGGAGCATTGAAAAAGCAATGTCTGGAGATGTTGAGCTAAGCCCTGTTGGCGTGCTTCAAGAGGCGTGGCAAAATACAGTTAAGCATTTTTTCACATTTTCACCTGCAATTTTATTACTGACATTTACATATATGGCAGTGTTCTTTATTGCGTTGCAAGTTCAACTTGGTGATCCTGCAATATTGTTTCAAGCTTTTCTTGGCGAAACTGAGCTAACGACAAACATATCTTATGCTGCATTTGTAGCAGGGCTAAGTGCTCAAGTGATTGTTTCTCCATTGACTGCTGGCGCTAGTTTAATGGGAATGAGTCATGCTGCGGGATTAAAGTGCCGTTCAAGTTATATTTTTAAAGGTATTGCCTCTGCCGGTATGGTTGCATTAGTAACAATTCTTTCTGAAGTTTTACAGGGCTTGGTTAATATCTATTTACCGATGGTTGCTCTTTATCTTTCAATGGCCTTTGGTTGTGCCATTTTATTAGTTTGTGAGAAAAAGCTTCCGCCACTAAAAGCATTGTTATATTCCTTTAGAGCAACAAACAAAAAACTGACATCTATGTTACTTATTCATGTAGTAATTATGCTTGCATTGGTGTTTGGGATTGCGTTATACGGCGTTGGCTTAATTGTGGTTATGCCGTTTATTTTTAATGTTAAGGGTATTATTTATCGTAATATGTTCGGTGTTACATTAAAAGTTCTGGTTAAAGAAGGTGAAGATACGGATGATGATGATAACAGCGAAAATGGACGAAAAAATAAAGATGTTCAACATGATACCTTCAACGCGTGAATTTAATTATGATTAAAAAAATAATGATGTTATCAACCGTATTGATAATTACAGCTTGTACACCAAAGGAGCAAGCGCCTGATTTTAAAGCTTTTACTGATGTAAAAGAGAAAAAAGCGGCTTTCTTTAACTTTATGTATCCAGCGGTTATTTCTGAAAATGATCGAGTAAAAGAAGAGCGTGAGTTCTTAGAGTCGTTAGTGATGAAACTAGATAATGACACTGACGTTTCTTCTAAAGAGTTAAAGAAAGCAACTGAATTATCTGTTTTGTATAAAGAGACGATGACTGATTCTGGCATTACGGCTGAATGGATCAATACAATGCTTGTTAAAGTTGACTATATTCCAGCTCCGCTTGTATTAAGCCAAGGAGCGAATGAATCTGCATGGGGAACTTCTCGTTTTGCTCTTGAGGCAAATAACTACTTTGGCCAATGGTGTTACACTAAAGGCTGTGGTGTAGTTCCAAGTAAGCGTAATGAAGGGGCTGCTCATGAAGTTGCAAAGTTTGATTCATCACAAGATGCGGTTCACGCGTACTTTATGAATGTAAATCGTAATAATGCATATGCAGAACTTCGTATTATTCGAGCTAAACTACATAGCTCTCCTGAAGCATTAACACCAGAACAAGAAGCGAATGCATTAGCAAATGGACTTATTCGTTACTCTGAGCGTGGCGAAGCTTACGTTGAAGAGATCCAAGCGATGATCCGACATAATAGTCAATATTGGAGATAAAATGAAAAAATGGATTGGTGCGACAACGTTGTCACTGTTGTGTTTGGCGTTACCAGTTAAAGCTGAGCAGTATCGTTTTACATATTCGAAACTGTATTACCAGTTAAAAGTGAATCAGAAAGAAGGTCATGATAACGTTCGCATGGCGCTGTTTTTTAATGATTCACAAACAGGTAAAGCGTGTCATATAACAAAAGCATGGATGGAAAAAGAAGAGCATTACGAGGAATTTACGATTCCAAGTAGTCAGGAATTACCTCTTCCAATTGATGACAATCTAAAATCAGCCAATCCATTGGTTTATATTCAAACAGAAGAAGGTAAGCAATGCGATATTTCGATGGAAGTATTAGCAGATAAATCATTATCTGGTTCTGTCAGCTTTAATGAACTGGCTTTATTAACGACCGAAATGGATGCGATGCTTTCAGATATTGGTGGGATGTTCTCTAAATATTTCATGCCAGATGTTGAAGGGGTTCGCTTTGTTTTTAGTGACAATGTAACGTCACCAATTAAAGCATCTGATGGTACGATCATTCCTGTAGAAAATGCTAAAGCGACGATTGATCTTAGAAAGTTTAATGAGAGCGTTTCTTTTGAGTTACCAGCAACAGCATTGAAAGTAACACCATGGCTTGTGAAATAATATCAAGTTATACCAATTGGTTTTAGTTTATTAAATGCATAAAAAATGGCGCTACTTAATGATTAAGTAGCGCCATTTTTATTGTCTGTAGTTATATCAACAAGACTATTGAACGTTAACGACATCTAGTTGAAGCGATGGGTCAAACTCAGTAACTGCATCGTCACTATCGACAGTTTGAGCTGGCATCTCTTCTTTATCGAAACCGATATCACCACCATTAATTACACCAGAGTCACGGTTAATACTCTTAAAATCAAACGTGTTAAAATCTGCAAGGTGGCTTGGAACTACGTTTTGCATCGCAGTAAACATCGATTCAATACGCCCTGGAAATTGTGTATCCCAAGTATTTAGCATTTGCTTGATATTTTGACGCTGCATATTCGGTTGTGACCCACAAAGGTTACAAGGAATAATAGGGTAGTTAGCCATATCAGCGTATTTGATAATGTCTTTTTCACGACAGTAGGCAAGCGGACGGATAACAACGTGCTCGCCATTATCAGAAACTAGCTTTGGTGGCATACCTTTTAGCTTGCCGCCGTAGAACATATTTAAGAACATCGTTTCTAAAATATCATCGCGGTGGTGACCAAGTGCAATTTTAGTTGCGCCTAGTTCTTTCGCTGTGCGATATAAAATACCACGACGTAAACGTGAGCATAAAGAACAAGTCGTTTTACCTTCAACCAGTTTATCTTGAACAATCGAATAGGTATCTTCTTCTACGATCTTGTATTCAACACCTAGTTTTTCTAGGTACTCTGGTAAAATTTCCGAAGGAAAGCCAGGTTGCTTTTGATCAAGGTTCACTGCGATTAGATCAAATGAGATAGGCGCACTTTTCTTTAAGCCCATAAGAATATCAAGCATGGTAAAGCTGTCTTTACCACCAGATAGACAAACCATGATACGGTCGCCATCTTCAATCATATTGTAATCAGCGATTGCATTGCCTGTATTACGACGGATTTTCTTTTGAAGTTTATTGAAATTGAATTGCTGCGCTTTGGTTAATTCGCTCATTTACTTACTCTAACCTAGTGATGAAACTGATAAGGCGGGTATTATACCCAATCAAGATCAATAAGCGAGTTTCCACAAAGATTATTTTGAGACAGAAAGTTGAGGGCGAATAAATAACCCTCAACTTGATTAGGTATGATTAGGGTCTAGTGGGCTTATGTAGCCATCTGGTTTTAATGCCAAAATATCACTATTGAGTAGATCTAATGTGTTTTCAGCAGTATTACCAATGAATATTGCAGATAAACCTGTGCGTCCTGTTGTTCCTAATATTACCAGTGCTGCTGAAAGCTCGTCTTCAACTTCAGAAATAATCTCTTCTGTTTGGCCTTCATAAACATGAGTTTGCTCTTCAGGGATCCCATGCTGCTGTCGTAGCGCTTTCATTTGAGTTAAATGGTGGCCTCGTATCGCGTCTTTATATTGAATCGCATCAAATTCAGGTAGTTCGACATGAATCGAAGGTGGAGTGGACGGATAAGCATTTACTAAGTGTGGTGTTGAGTTGAGTATATCAGCAAAATATTTTGCTTCATCAACCATTTTATCATTGAGCTGCAAATGTGAAGGGTTTTCAGAACCGACATGGACAGAGGCTAGAATATTACCATGTTCAGGCCATGCTCTTTGTTTTACCAATAAAACAGGAATGGGTGATTTCCTTAAAAGGTGCCAATCGGTAGGAGTAAAAAATACAGTTTCTAACTTTGGATGTTGGCGTGTGGCCTTGACCACTAAATTATAATTGTCATTAAAAATCTCATGGATAATAGCTTCATAAGGCCGATTATGCCAAACTACTTTTGCGGTAATCGTAATATGTTCAGGGTATTGGTATTTATTAATAAGTGCATTTAATGCCTTCTCTTTTTGAGAAACAACGCCATTTCTCATTGCATTTCTCTCATCAGCAGAAAGCATCGATGTCATTTCATAAGAAAAGTCATAAATAGCACAAAATAGAGTGATATCAGATGATTTTGTGCTGCGTTTAGCTATTTCTAGCGCACGGCTTAATGCTGGTTGTTCATCCTGATCCAGTATTCCAGCAACTAATATTTTACGATAGCGGTTCATACTAACCTCCCTTGGTAAAACCAATTCATAAAATCATTCTGTGTATTTACTGTAGCAGTTTGTGGATAAAAATGGGGGAGGGAGATGTAAAAAAGTGAGATACATCAAGAGATATACCTCACTTTAAAGATTTTAATTGATGCGGATTATTTAACTTCTTTTGCTGAGCCAGCAAGTTCAGCTAATGCATCATGATCATTGATCGTAATGTATTTACCTTTAACCGTTAGCATCTCTGTTTTTTGGAATCGGCCCAATAAACGACTGATAGTTTCAACAGTTAAACCTAAGTAGTTACCAATATCACCACGAGTCATGGTTAAACGAAATTCTCTTGGAGAAAAACCACGCTGGTGAAAACGAGTCGATAGATTGTATAAGAAAGCAGCTAGACGTTCTTCTGCATTTTTCTTAGACAGTAACAAAATCATTTCTTGATCGCCTTTAATTTCATTACTCATTAAACGCATGATTTGTTGACGTAGCTTTGGCATCTTACCTGATAGGTCATCAAGGATTTCGTATGGGATTTCACAAACCATTGATGTTTCTAGCGCTTGAGCAAAGCTTGGATGTTCAGCGTCAGTGATAGCATCAAAGCCAACAAGATCGCCAGCTAGATGGAAAGCGGTAATCTGCTCATCACCTTGCTCTGTGATAGTGTAGCTTTTAATCGTGCCTGAACGAATCGCATATAATGAACGTAACTCATCACCGGCTTTAAATAGTTCTTGGCCTTTTTGAATCGGTTTTTTACGTTCAATAATTTCGTCAAGTTGATCTAATTCTGATTCATTCAAAGTAAATGGAATGCATAATTGACTGATACTGCAATCTTGGCAGTGAATGGCACAACCACCTGATTGAATTCGTTTGCTTGCTGAGTTATCTGACATCATCTGATTCAATGCTCTTATAATTGATATATGTCAATTTTAGCACTAACCAGTACCAAAGTGGTAGCATAAAAACAAAAGTATGCAAAAATTTATAATTAAATTAATTGTTGTAACGCAATATAAACGGTATGAATTCCATAGCTGAGTAACAAAGTAGCACTTATGCTTTTGGTTAATTTATGATTTATTAATGTATGAAAGGTGTGTGCACCAATACCAACTAAAAACATAGCCGGTAATGTTCCAAGTCCAAACGCTAACATAATTAAAGCACCGTTGAGCGCTCCACCAGAAACCGCCGCCCAGCTTAAGGTTGAATAAACTAACCCACAAGGTAACCATCCCCATAGGAATCCAAAAGGAATGGCATGAAATGGTGTTTTTAAAGGAAGCAAGGGCTTAGTAAGAGGTGAGATGTATTGCCAGAGTTTTTTGCCAATGATCTCAATATAAACAAGGCCTTTCCACCAATTAGCAATATAAAGAGCAAGTAGGCACATGAGTAATCCAGCAAAGATACGCAAGTAAACTAACGCACTATAACTTTGAGATGTTGAAGCAATAGATACAAATAACCCTCCGATTATAAAACCAAAAGTTGAATACGAAACTATTCTTCCAATATTATAGAGAAGTATAAACATCCAACGAGGGTAGTCCGTTTTAACTGAATTCATTGAAATAACCGCTGGAAATGCCACCGCACATACCAATGCAGTGGCCGGCTCCCATTAATCCAACAAAAAAAGCGCCGATAAAATCAATGTTCATTTTTTTCTTTTTTCTTTTTTATTGGCGCTTCTTCATCAAACAAAATTTCTGTTCCTTGACGATCAAGATCTTCAAATTGGTCACTTTTTACTGCCCAAATGAAAACAGCAACAGCGACACACACCAACATAATAGCGATTGGAATTAATAAATATAAACTAGCCATTTTCTTTTAATAACCTAAGAGAGTTCGACACAACAATAATAGAACTTCCAGACATGCCTACAACAGCAATATAAGGAGCAACTAAACCCATAACTGCTAACGGTAATATAATGGCATTATAACCTAAAGCCCATGCTAAGTTTTCACGGATAATTTTACGAGTTTTCATCGCTAGCTCTCTAGCTTCTATCAGTCGAGATAAATTATCACCAAGAAGGATCATATCTGCAGAGGCTTTGGCAACATCAGTTCCTGAACCCATTGCAATTGATAAATGAGCGCCAGCAAGGGTAGGTGCATCATTAATGCCATCACCTACCATTAAGCTCACTTCATGCTTTGGTAATGATTTTAAATAATCCAGTTTTCCTTGCGGTGTTGCTCCGGAAATAACTTCATCAATGTTCAAAGCATTAGCCACTTTCTCTACCGATGAGCTACTGTCACCAGTTAACATCGTCACTTTAATGCCTAAATTATGCAGTGATTGAATTAAGGCCTGGCTTTCTTGACGAATTGGGTCATCTAGAGAAAAAGCAGCAACCGCTTGTCCATTTTTGGATAACCACACTTGATAATCCTGATGATTTTCTAATTTGCAATCTTGTGCAGCAAAGGCCTTATGACCAATTTTCCATTCATCATTACCAATAAACCCTTGTAAACCTGACCCAATGATATTTTCAACTCTATCAAAGTGAGTTTGAGTTGAATCTCTGTATTGTGAGAAAGCACGTGCAATGGGGTGATTAGCAAAAGATTCCATTTCAGCGGCTATCATTTTTGCGGTGTTTTCTGACATCTCAGTAAAGGAATGAACTTGAGTTAATCGAATATTTCCTTCGGTTAACGTGCCTGTTTTATCAATAACTAAGCGATTCACTTTGCACAATGTTTCTAATACATGGCCACGACGAAGCATTAGTCCAAGCTGTGCTAATCGAGAGGTTGAACAGGTAATTGCTGTTGGTGTCGCTAATGATAATGCACAAGGACAAGTAGCAACAAGAACTGAAAGCATGATCCAAAAAGCATCGTCTGGCTTTGTTTCGTGCCAGTAAAACCAAGTAAATGCAGAGATGATTAAAATACCAGCCACAAAATAACGAGCAACCAAATCTGCAATTTCAGCAACTTTAGGTTTGGACATTTGTGCTTCATCTTGAAGCTTAACAATGTTTGATATCAAAGAATCGGCTTTGGTTTTGGTTACTTTTATTGTTAAGTTTCCATCACCATTTATGGTACCAGCGTAAACAGGGTCGGTTTCTTTTTTTGCTACCGGCATTGATTCGCCAGTAAACATCGATTCATCAATCGCGCTGCAACCCGATATCACAATACCATCTGCTGGTAGATGTTCTCCCGGTGGAACGATTACGGTGTCATCAACATCAAGTGTTCGAGCTGGAACCTTCTTACCAGATGATAATGTAGCCATTACAGGAATTAATTTTAATAGGTTACCTGTGATTGCTGCGGCTTTTCGACGCGCGCGCATTTCAAGAAAGCGGCCTAATAATAAAAAGAAGGTAAACATGGCAACAGATTCAAAGAAAACTTCGCCACTTTCTGTCACGGTTGCAACAACACTAGCAAAATAAGCAAATAACATCGCAATTGATACAGGAACATCCATTCCTAATGTTCTTGCTTTTAAACTGCGCCACGCATTCATATAAAATGGCAGAGCAGAGTAAAGCATAACTGGCGTTGCAAAAACTAAGCTTACGTAACGTAGGTAATTTCTAAACTCGGCATCAAGATCACCAAAAACTTCAAGATATAAAGCAACGGCAAGCATCATAACTTGCATCGTCGCTAAACCTGCAACACCTAAACGATATAAGTACTGCTTCATTGAGCGGTGATATTCTTCTTCTTGTTTATCAGCTTCAAATGGAGCAGCTTTATATCCTAGTTGATGAATAAGAGTAAGAAGGGTACTTAATTTAGTTTCTTCTGGATTCCAACTTAACAATGCTCGATGCGTAGAGGTGTTCACTTTTATTTGATGAATACCTTGTGCATTAGCAAGCTGTTTTTCGATTAACCAAGCACACGCAGCACAAGAAACGCCATCGAGTGACAGTGTCACTTCTTTGAAGTTATCATTGGTACGTATGAACTCTTTTTGAATCTCATTATGATCATAATGAGCTAAGGCTTTTAGTTGTTCTGGGACTAAATCTGCTTTATCGGCAGGAGCCGTACGATATTGATAATAAGAAGATAGGCCGTTTTCAACGATAGTTTGCGCTACTGATTCACAGCCTGGACAACACATATCACGAGTTTCACCTAAAATATCGATTTGAAAACTAGAGCCTGAAGGTACAGGCTCACTGCAGTGATAACAATCCTTCGACATATGGTTTACTTACCTTATCTATTTACCTAAGGGGAAAAAGTCTTCAGTGGGGAAGTTTGTGCGGCCTTGAATCATCCATGAACTATCATGTGGTAATAATTCAATAAACCAAGGGCCGGTTAATGGTTCATCTAAGTTAATACGATAAATGTTTTTCGCATCCGATGTTAATAATTGCGAGAAATCGTGGTTTGGTAATGTTCTATGGGTGAAAGTAGCGTTAATTGCAGGGTTATGCTCTAGCTTACCTTTATCAATTTCAATTTCTATTGTATTACCAACGCTGCGTACTTTGGCAAAAATAGATAATTCTTGAGCAACTTTGATTTTTGAAAGATCGACGTTTATTGCTTTACCTTTTTTGTAATAGTCTTCTGCGACGAGATCAACATCATGCTCTACAAATAAAATGTAAGTTGATATACAAGCAACAACGACGGTACCAGGAAGGATGATGAGGAACCAAGGCCAAAACTGCTTATACCAAGGTTGGGACATAGTAATTATTCCTATTAAAGATCTTTCTAATTGCAAAAAGATGAGTTTATAAAGTAGCTTCTTAAGGCGGAAAAAAGCCCCTGAACATACAGGGGCTATTATAATTTATTACTTGTTGCTTAGGCTCCAGACATAAGCAGAAAGAAGTTGAATCTTCTCTTCGCCTAATATGTCTTTCCAAGCAGGCATTACACCTTGACGGCCATTCGCTACTGTTTCAGTAACATCGGCACGAGAATCGCCAAATAACCAATCATTGTCAGTTAGATCAGGAGCACCCAGAGCAGGGTTACCTTTACCATCTGTACCATGACAAGCAGCACAAACGATGAATCGTTGTTTACCTGCAGCGGCATCTTTAACGTTTACTTTACGACCAGATAGGCTAAGAGTATAAGTTACTACTTCTTTAACGCCATCAGCACCTAAAGCATCTCCCCAAGCTGGCATGTTACCAATACGACCATTCATAATAGTTGTTTTGATTGCTTGTGGCTCACCACCATATAACCATGCGTTATCGGTTAGGTTAGGGAAGCCTTTCATGCCTCTTGCATCTGAACTATGACATTGAGAACAGTTCTGTAGGAACAAACGTTGACCTACTTTTAATGCTTCGTCGTCATTTGCAATATCAGTAATAGCACGGAACTCAGAGGTTCCTGGCTTATATGCAAGTTTTGAGAATGTTTCTCCGAAATTCGTATTTGCATCATCTAATTCACGGGCAAACTGATCAAGCGTTTTCTCTTTATGAGAACGCTCAATTGATACGCGTGATTCTTCAACAGTACGAACAGTTTGGTCTGAACTTGTCCAGCCTAAAACGCCTTTAAAGTTACCTAATCCTGGATAAAGAATTAAGTAAACAACAGAAAAAGCAATGGTAGCCCAGAACATATAAGTCCACCATTTTGGTAATGGGTTGTTGAGTTCACGAATACCGTCGTATTCATGACCCATGTCTTCACCTTCAGGAACACCTGTTGTGTTTTTTAGGCAAAAACGAAGTAGTAAACCACAACCAATTAATGTACCAATACTAATGATACTTATCCAGAGACTCCAAAAAGTACTCATTATTTATCAACTCCTGTCTTATTTTGGCTTGAAGTATCTTCGTGTTCATCAGCAAAAACTAAGTTAGCAGCTTCATCGAAGCGAGCGGTCTGTTTTTTACTGTAAGCCCAGAAAATAATACCTATCATGCTGCAGAACAGAATGACAGTCCAAATTGCATGAATAGTTCCAGCGTCCATATGGACCTCCTTACTTCATTGCATGACCAAGAGATTGAAGATAAGCAATAAGCGCATCCATCTCTGTCTTGCCTTTAACCGCATCAGCCGCATTTTTTACGTCTTCTTCAGTGTATGGAACACCAAAGTTATTACGGAAAATAGCAATTTTTTGCGATGTTAATTCACCATCTAACACGTTTTCTTCCAACCAAGGGAAGCCTGGCATGTTTGATTCAGGAACCACATCACGAGGGTTGATTAGGTGAACACGGTGCCATTCATCTGAATAACGCTCACCAACACGAGCTAGGTCTGGACCAGTACGTTTAGAACCCCATAAAAATGGATGTTCCCAAACGCTTTCACCAGCAACAGAGTAATGACCGTAACGTTCCGTTTCTGCACGGAATGGTCGGATCATTTGACTATGACATACATTACAACCTTCACGGATGTAAATATCACGGCCTTCCATTTCTAATGGCGTGTAAGCTCGTAAGTTTTCTACCGGCTCTGTCGTTTGTTTTTGGAAAATTAGAGGAGTAATCTCAACTAATGCACCAAAACTGATTGCAACGACAATTAAAACCGCAAGAAGGCCCACATTTTTTTCTATGATTTCATGACGATTAGAACTCATAACATGGTCTCCTATAAAACTGGTTGTGGAATTGCTTTTAGGCTGTTCTTCGGAGCAGAGATAGTCTTGTATGCATTGTATGCAAGTAAGAACATTCCTGATAAGAAGATGAGACCACCTAAGAAACGAACAAAGTAGAATGGGTAAGAGGCTTCTAGTGATTCCACAAAGCTGTATGTTAATGTGCCATCAGCATTTACTGCACGCCACATTAGACCTTGCATAACACCTGAAATCCACATTGCTACGATGTAAAGAACCGTACCGATAGTCGCTAACCAGAAATGAACATTGATTAGTGATACAGAGTACATACGCTCTTGACCAAATAGCTTAGGAATTAAGTGATATAAAGAACCAATTGAAACCATTGCAACCCAACCTAACGCACCAGAATGCACGTGACCGATAGTCCAATCAGTGTAGTGAGATAGGGCATTTACAGATTTAATTGCCATCATAGGGCCTTCGAAGGTAGACATACCATAGAAAGACAGAGAAACAATTAAGAATCGAAGAATAGGGTCATAACGAAGTTTATGCCAAGCACCAGACAGCGTCATTATACCATTGATCATGCCGCCCCAAGATGGTGCGAATAGAACTAATGACATAACCATACCTAGTGACTGAGTCCAGTCAGGTAAAGCTGTGTAATGTAAATGGTGAGGACCGGCCCAGATATAAAGTGATACTAATGCCCAGAAGTGAACAATAGATAAACGGTAAGAATATACAGGACGTTCCGCTTGTTTTGGTACAAAATAATACATCATGCCAAGGAAGCCAGCTGTCAGTAGGAAGCCTACTGCATTATGGCCGTACCACCATTGAACCATTGCATCAACAGCACCAGAATAAATCGAATATGATTTACCTAGTGATACTGGAACAGCAAGGCTATTCACAATATGAAGAACTGCAACGGTTAAAATGAAGGCTCCAAAGAACCAGTTTGCAACGTAAATATGTGATGTCTTACGTTTAAACAAAGTTCCAAAGAAAACGATAGCATACGCAACCCAAACTAAAGTGATTGCGATATCAATCGGCCACTCTAATTCTGCGTATTCTTTACCTGATGTCATACCTAGAGGCAACGTAATCGCTGCTGCTAAGATAATTGCTTGCCAACCCCAGAAGGTGAACGCAACTAATGGACCACCGAACAAACGTGTTTGACAAGTGCGCTGAACAACATAATAAGATGTTGCGAACAGGGCGCTTGTACCGAATGCGAAAATCACTGCATTTGTATGCAGAGGACGCAGACGGCTATACGTAAGCCACGGTGTGTCGAAATTAAGTTGCGGCCAAACTAATTGAGCGGCAATTAGTACACCCACACCCATGCCAACAATACCCCATAGTATGGTAACTAAAGAGAACTGACGAACAACGGTATAGTTGTAGTTTTGTTCATGCTGCTGTACTTGGCTCATAATTGCATGCTTCCACTTTTATTATAACTACACTTTACTTTCCATAGTGCGAACAAAATGTTCGCAATGCCATCCAAAGTTCAATTTCAAATAATAAGTTTTTTACTTCTTTTATTTTGAAATATCCTCTTTTAATGCAAAAATGGCATTTTCGGCGTCAATGATACTGCACTTCAAAAATGAATCATAGTTGAAGCCCATAGTAATTTTACGGTTAAGCAACATTTTTTCATTTTTTTTGAACTAGATAACACAGGGTTTTTCAACTATGGCTGTAGAAAAGTTAACAGGTCCACGTTTATATCAACTTATTTTCTTATTGGTTGTGCTAATTTCAGCATTTACTTGGAGAACAATCACCTATACGTCACAAAGCGACAATGAGAAAGTAGATAATTTATCTATAATTTGTAACATTACCCAATCACCGTGTAAAATTAATATCGATAATAATCAAGTTATTATTGATGTAAAAGAAAGGCCAATTACTCAAAATTCAGAGATGACATTAGTAATTGATGGTCTTCCAATGCCTTTAAAGGTCGAAGCCCAAGGTACTGAAATGAATATGGGTATATTGAAATTTTCACCTCAATCTGAGTCTTCAGATTCGATTATGTATTCTGCATTTTTACCAAAATGTAAACATAATGAGATGAAATGGACAATAGATATATCATCAGGTAAAAATAAGTTAAGTGTTCTTTTTAATTCTAAAAAGTAATATTTATCATAAGATTAAAAGTGTAATGCTTTAAAACTAGTCACTCAGAACGAAACTGTTCAAATTTTCAAATAACCATGACTATATAGGGCGTTTATGAAGATAGTTAGTAGTATTTCACAGAATAAAAATTCAATAGAAGCCATTAATCAATGCATAAAAAAATTATCTAATGAATCGATTAATCCTAGTATTTTACTTTGTTATTTTACTGAAGAGCATGATGCAATCTCTATTGTTAAACAGTTAAAGCAACGTTTTCCAAACAGTAAAATTCATGGGTGCACATCATGCAAAGCTGTCATGACCGATGAGTTATTCGCTCAGCAATCAGTAGCCTTGTGGGGGTTTTTCGATCCTCATATTGGGAGCTATGGGACTAGTATTATTGAACATAAGGGAAGTGCTAACATTGCAGAAACAACTCATTTTCTTTTAGATAATGCAATTAAGGATAGTGGGCGAAATGGCGAATTACCAACTCTAGTTTTACTTCATGCAACTCCTGGTAATGAAGAAACTATTATCGCTGCTATTGATGATTTTTTTGGTACTCCTGTTCCATTAATTGGGGGAAGTGCTGCTGATAATAATGTAAAAGGTGATTGGCACATTTTTACTCAAAAAGGTATCGTAACATCTGGTATCTCAATTTCAGTATTTTATCCTTCTTGTAAAGTATCCTATTCATTTCATTCTGGTTATGCCAATTCAAATATTTCAGGAATTGCTACAAAAACAGATAAAAGAGTGATTTATGAAATAGATCATCGACCGGTTATAGATGTCTATAAAGAGTGGACAAAATTAGCAATGATTATTGGAGATGACATTAATCTTTTAGAGCAAGTAACTCAATATCCACTTGGACGGATTGCTGGATATATGCATGATGTTCCTTACTTTAAATTAACTCATCCGGTAAGATTTACTCATGATGGTGGAATGGCTTGCTTCGCTAATATTAAAGAAGGTGAAGAGCTATTCATGATGTATGGTGAAAAAGAACAAATAATATCTCGACCACAGCGAGTGATAGATTCAGTATTAGGTTATCATAAATGCGATCTTAAACCGATTGGTGGTATTAATATTTTTTGTGCCGGTTCGATGATGCATATAAAATCACACATGTCTGAAGTTTGTCACTCTTTAAATACAGCAATGCATTATGCACCTTACATATGTCCATTTACATTTGGCGAACAAGGCCGATTTACTGGTGGAGAAAATGCACATGGGAATTTAATGGCATCTGCTGTTTTATTTCATCATTAGGATAAATTGTGAAGGCTCATTCCGAAAAAGAACAAGTCCAAGAGTTACTATTAGAGCTTAAACGAAGTCATGATAGGGAATCTCATCTTCAAAAAGAAAATCAAGCTATACTTAATGGCTTATCCGTCATATCAGATGCTCAAAATAAAGAAGACATCTTTAAAGGGCTCCTTGATGTAATAAAAGAATTCGTAACTTTTGAAAATGCACTCGTCATATCCTCATCAGGAAATGAAGAGTTTTCTGTTTTAGCATCCACTCAATGTTGTTTTGAACATCTCACTTGGTCATTCAGTAATCTTTTTTATAGAGCTTGCCATAATGAAGCTATTGTTTTATTTAAACCAAATGATAATGAACAGTTCTCACTACTTCCAGAAGAGCTCAAACCCTATTTTTCATCAGTCGCTATAACAGGAATTAAAAGCCATTCAGGTTATGCGGTGATTATTTTAATGAGCTCTCAATTTGGTGTTTATTCTAACTCGACAAAAGATAGCATCCAAAAATTTACACCGTTAATAGAACGAGCTGTTATCGACATTGATTATAAAGAACGCCTTCAGTCGTTGGTTGAAATAAAAACTAGAGAAGTTCATTTAAGTAAAGATAGGTTCAAAGATTTTGCAGAAACGGTAGGAGATTGGTTCTGGGAAACTGACACCAACTTTAATTTTACTTATTTATCAAGTAATGAAGTGCAGGGTGTTGCTATATCATCTCAAAACATTCTGACATTTATAGATGATGAGTTCATTTGCTCTAAGATCAAGATGGCACGGCACGAGCTGTTGCCATTTAAAGAACTAGAATGGCAAACTGAAAAATTCAGCACCCAATTGTGGTTGAGTTTAAGCGGGACCCCTTTTTTTGATGAACTTGGTTTGCTATGTGGTTATCGTGGAACTGCAAAAAATATTTCGACGCGAAAAAAGCGAATACGAGATATGCAAATAGCACAAAGAGAAGCAGAAAAAGCGAACAAAGCTAAGTCCCAATTTTTAGCAATGATGAGCCATGAGATAAGGACACCGCTAAACGCTATATTAGGAATGATTGATATTTTTCAAGATAGTTATTTATCAAAAGAACAATATCAGTGGCTTGGTCAAATGGAACATTCAGCCCAATTACTATTAACTATAATTAGCGATGTGCTAGATATATCAAGAATAGAAGCAGGAACATTTACTCTTGATGAACAGTCTATTAATTTGATTGATACAATCAGTAGCTCTGTTGATTATTTCAAGAAGAAAGCCAGCGAGAAAGATATAATCTTCACGGTGACAGTGTCACAAAACATCCCTCAATATATTTACTCGGACCCAACACGCCTAGCACAAATCATCTTCAATTTGGTTGGAAATGCTGTAAAATTTACGGAAAACGGCTCGGTTTGTATAGATATCAACCAGTTCGAGCCTGATGTTATCACTTTTACTGTTTCAGATACTGGTATAGGTATATCTGAGGAAGTTCAAAAGCATTTATTTCAGCCTTTTATTCAAGCAGATAGCTCAATAACTCGCCAATTTGGTGGTACCGGTTTAGGATTATCAATCATAAAACGGCTTACTGAATTAATGAATGGTTCAATATCTGTTAATAGTAAACAAAATGAAGGAAGTACTTTCACAGTAAGATTACCATTGAAAGGATCGGTCCAACCAAAAGGTACAGAAAAACTCTTAACTGACGATCAACTATCAATAGATACTCCGAATTTATGTATTCTTGTTGCTGAAGACAATAAAGCAAATCAAGCTGTTATTCAGTTGCTTTTAGAAAGGCAAGGACACAGAGTCGTTTTGGTTAACAATGGCAATGAAGCGATTAATGAATTATCAAACTCAACTAACTTTGATTTAATTCTCATGGATGTATCAATGCCGATTAAAGATGGTATCAGTGCAACTAAAGAGATCAGAGCGTTAGGTCTAACGATTCCAATAATTGCAATAACTGCGCATGCTTTAGAAAGTGAAAAGAAAACGTGTATCGAGGCTGGTATGAATGATTTTATTTCTAAGCCAATTAGATCAAAGCAATTAAAAACAATTTTGCATTCTTTTAATGTTAAATAAACAAGAATATTTAAAGGCTAATAATCATTAGATAAATACGAAGTATTATTTAGTGATTATTAGCTATTTTATGGTAAATACGATTATGGTTAAATAGCTAGTGTATGATGGCTACCAAGTGAAGATAGGGAAGCTTTCGAGCAGTCTAAAGATTAACAATCACTTTATACCAAACCCTATTTAACATAATATACATAATGCGCACTCATGGAGTGATTCTTCAGACCCCGAAAACACACCAAGTAAGCCCATAAAACTAATGCTAAGCATCTGTAATCCTTGGTGATTAAACTTTTTTGCTATCTGTGCCCATGCTGATAACTTGTTTGTTTTAAGATTACAAGTTTTGCGAACTTTACAAATCAACCTGTTCGATTAATATTTCTATTTCTGATTTTATACGTTGATTCTCTATTGAACCATATGCAGTTATTATTCTCGGTGCAATTACTATTAGACTCGTGAAGAACGGACTCAATATTTAACGCAGTTATTTCAGCGTATGGCTAAAAAATCTGATAGGTATTAATTCACTTTTGAATCGCTCTCTCACTTAAGTTACACTGAGAATAAAAACAATTCATACATCTTCAGTAGATCTATTACTAACTACTAATACAGTTATTGTTGCAGGATCACAAGTTAAGATGGAGCTTTTGGCGCGTTGTTACAGGCATGGATAGAAATCAAAATATTGATTTTTCTATAGTATTACTTTCAACTATAAGTTATTTTGTTACTTTACGTTGATTAGATATATTAAAAGGAAACATAGATTATGAGTAATTCGAATGAATTTGAATATGTTGGTTTTTGGTCTCGCGTGGGAGCATCTTTACTTGATACTGTAATCATGATGGTAATTATCATTCCGTTAATGTTTTGGTTTTACGGAGATTCGTATTTATCCTCTAGTGATTCAATTTTAGGGCTTACTGATATTTTGTTAAACTATCTTTTCCCATTCGTAGCTATTCTTATTTTCTGGAAATATAAATCAGCAACACCGGGGAAAATGGCAATTAAAGCAATTATTGTTGATGCGGACACTGGTGAAAAACCAACAACTAAGCAATATATTATTCGATACCTTGGTTACTTTGCCTCATCAATCCCTCTTTTTATTGGCATTATGTGGGTTGGTTGGGATAGTAGAAAACAAGGTTGGCATGACAAAATGGCAAATACTGTTGTTATTCGTCCGCAAGATCATGGTGTTGAGAAAGTACAATTTAACCGCTAAAGTATTAAGCCCCGCTCTCTATCACTATACCAATATAAAGCTCACCTACAGCTAATGGGTATCTGTCACCGATCCAATATGAGAAAGAAACACGAGATCTGGTGTCCGGTTTTTGTTGACCATTACAATCAGAAACACTCGCACTATAAATATCATCACTGGTTTCTGTAGTATGAAGTATTTAATTACTACGAATGCAATTTGTTACCTTGTAACTAATTAATTTCTAATTTATTATCATAACAAAGTCATTATATAAGAATAAATATGAATAAAATAACGAGCTTAGCTATCACCTCTGTTTTAATTCTTTCTGGTTGTTCAAATTATTCAATAACAGAAAAAGAAATGACCGATTATCTTTCTGATGAAATTCATATTGAAAAATCTGTTGGGATCCCTGGGGTTTTGTATGCAGAAGTTAATATAGAAAATATTGATGTGAAAATTGGTCGGGTTGATGACCAACGGATTAGTGTCTTTGCTAATACTACTGCTGATATTCAAATGATGGATGAACTAAAACAAGGTATGTCACTAACCCTAGAGTTTAGTGCAATACCTAAATATGATAAGGAAACAGGAGAAATTTATTTGAAATCTCTACGTTTAGAAAAGTTTGAAGAGAAAAATAAACAATTACCACCAGAGTTAGTGACATTATTAAAGCCCGCAATTTCAGTTATTGGTTATGCGCTCTCAAGTGAACCTGCCTATAAATTAAATCCACAAAAAATGAAAGAATTTTTCATAAAATCTGCTCAACCTAATCTAGTTATAAAAAACAATCAGTTAGTGGTTGAGTTGTTTAATTAAATGATAGAATATAAGTTATAGTGCATTAGCGTGAACACCGCCTATCCTCTGTATTTTTCTGAGCTATTATTTCAATAGCTCATTTAAATCAGCTTTAAGTGATGATACCGTTTGACTGGCTTTCTCAGTTCTTGATGCTTCACTTAACAAATATTCAATTGTATCTGATAATGTAGAATCAAGATCCTGAGCTCTAAGAGAAAGTTTTTCCCAAACGCGATAATCTAAATCAATCGATTTTTTACGAGTATGTTCTTGCTCTGCATTAAAATGAC
This sequence comes from Aliivibrio wodanis, assembly GCF_052920805.1. NCBI lineage: Bacteria > Pseudomonadati > Pseudomonadota > Gammaproteobacteria > Vibrionales > Vibrionaceae > Aliivibrio > Aliivibrio wodanis. The sequence goes on along the minus strand of NZ_JBREXA010000002.1, from coordinate 811,639 downwards.
GCTTTCTCTTAGCTCGAATTGCCTGCTTAAGTTTGTTTTCAAAATCAGGATTCATATGTTTTTCGATCCATTCAAGTGACTTTACTGGCTCATGCTCTAATTTAACAAATTCAGCAATCCATTGTTGTTGTTCACTTGAATCAATATAGCGAGTGATCGATTCCCCCATACGATGCTTATTGAATAAGTACATCCACTTCCAGCCCGCTTCTAGATTTTCAAGTTGTTGATATTTCATATATTAGGCTCGTTATGTAAGGAATTAATTAGGGTGACAGTGTAACTCTAGTTTATCTATTCTTCAATACAATTGCTTTATATTGAGAGTTAACTCTAAATACTCACTAAACCCTGAAAAATCAGACGTGTGCCTTTATGTCATGTATAATCAATTTTATTTTTCATGAATAAGTAAGCATGCAGTTAGACACACCATTTTTAATCGCGCCTAAATACGATCATATTCAAAATACTTTGAACCAATCTTATTCAATTAATGATCAGTCACCTTATTTTTTACAGCCTAGGTTAACTCAAACTTTAGAACGCTTCTCTCGAATAAATGGTGTTAATATTCTGCAGATCAACGCATTAGATAATCATGTTTATCGTAAATATGTTGCTAATTGGTTGATCTTAAATGCTAAAAATCGTGTATCTAATGATGCCGCGGTTCCTGTAATTATTGCAGAAAATGCTTCAGAAACTGAATTATTTGGTATTTACCATAATAAATCCGATGTACTAGAAACCGGACTACTGCAGAAAGCTCATGGTGGTTTTTTAGTTATTTCTCCTAGTATTTTATTTTCTAACCCAAAGCTATGGCCTCGATTAAAAAGTTTGTTACAAGGTCACGCAGTTAATATTGGAGTTAGCGACCCTAAGTCTTCAGCAAAACAAACACATCAACTAACTGTCGATGTTAAACTTATCATTGTTGCTGACCGAGCTTTATTAGGTGAGCTTGAACAGCTAGAACCAGATTTACTTGCCGGCATGTCTATGTTTTCTGAGTATGAATTTGATACTCAAATATCAGATGACACCATCGTTAATTACTTGCAGTTAATTGCATTTATTTCACAGAAAAACAAGCATTTACCATTAGAATCTGGAGCAGCTCTATTACCACTGCTTAAGTTAGGAGCGCGTGAATGTGAAGATCAAACCCGACTTAATCTATGCTTACTTTGGTTGAATGCGGTTTTAGCACAAGCTTCTGTCATTTCTGAATCAGCAGAATTTATCAGTGCGGATGATTTCGTTAATTCGATTAATGCAAAATATCTCTCAGAGTCTTACTTACCATCTCGTGCACTTGATGATATTTTAGAACAAAACATATTCATTGAAACTGAAGGTGATAAAGTAGGACAAATCAATGGATTAACTGTTGTTTCTGTTCCTGGCCACCCTGTATCTTATGGTGAACCATCACGTATTTCTTGTGTTGTTCATGCTGGTGATGGTGAATTGTCAGATGTAGAGCGTAAAGTTGAGCTAGGTGGAGATCTCCATGCTAAAGGTATGCTTATTATGCAAGCGTACATTCTTAGTCAACTAGATACTCATGAGCCATTACCATTTACTGCCTCTATGGTATTTGAACAGTCCTACTGTGAGGTTGATGGTGACAGCGCTAGTCTTGCTGAACTATGCGCCCTATTAAGCGCACTTTCTATAACGCCAATAAAACAAAACTTAGCCATTACTGGTTCTGTCGATCAGTTTGGTATGATTCAACCAATTGGTGGCGTAAATGAAAAAATAGAAGCTTTTTTCCACCTATGTCAAAAACGAGGATTAACTGGAGAACAAGGCGTTATAATCCCTGAAACAAATATCATAAACCTTGTTCTTTCAGAGGATGTTATTCAAGCCGTTGAAGATAAAAAGTTTATTATTTATCCAGTTAGTCATGTAGAACAAGCTGTTGAATTATTAACAGGCTTACCGTTACAATCTGAAGAACACGAGTCTATTTTCTCTCTAATTACTCAACATATTGAAGATGTTGAACACAATCCGACTCAATGCACTGCTATACTTTGTCGAATTAAGAACTGGTTTAACCAGCGCTGATCCGACTTGCTAAGCGTACAAGTGTTCGCTAGAATCACAGCAACTTATTTAGGAGTAATACTTTAATGCAAAATAAACCTAGCTCATACGATCGTGAAGATTTACTAGCATCAAGCCGTGGTGAATTATTTGGTGCTAACGGCCCACAATTACCAGCACCAAATATGTTAATGATGGATCGTATCCCTCTTATGTCTGAAACTGAAGGTCTATTTGGCAAAGGTAAAGTTATTGCTGAGCTAGATATTACTCCTGACCTTTGGTTCTTTGATTGTCACTTCCCTGGTGATCCAGTAATGCCTGGTTGTCTTGGCCTTGATGCTATGTGGCAACTGGTTGGTTTCTTCCTTGGTTGGATTGGCGGCGAAGGTAAAGGTCGTGCTTTAGGTGTAGGTGAAGTTAAATTTACAGGCCAAGTTCTACCTACTGCTAAAAAAGTAACGTATGAAATTGATTTTAAACGTGTTATCAACCGTAAATTAGTAATGGGACTAGCTGATGGCCGTGTTCTAGTTGATGGTAAAGAAATCTACGTTGCTAAAGATCTTAAAGTAGGTCTTTTCCAAGATACATCAAAATTCTAATTAAAGAACTCTATTGATTGATAAAGCTAGCCTTGTGCTGGCTTTATTTTTACACAAACGAGATAAGTTATAGTGCGCTAGAGTTTATTGATTACTCTCAGTATCACCTTTGTTTATTCTGACTTTTTACGCTAGATAAAATTAAAGCCCCATAAAGAGGCTTTAATTTGAAATTCTATTTAAATTTAGTTATTTAAACAAACCGGAATGTTTGTCATCTCTTGCGTCCCGCCAGCCCCCTAGCCAACATGAACGAGCATCCATTGCTTGATATGGGCAATTCTCTGATGAACGGCCATTTAAACCTGCTTTGTATCCTTGTGATTGTGCTCGTTCTAAACGGTCACGCTTTTGTCTCTTCATAGTTCAGTCCTCATAGATGGAAGGCATAATGCTTCAATAAATATACTACTTTACTACTTATACCCTTTTATTCCGTTAGGGTTCATCACGAACATTTCGTGATGACAATTTAAGAATCGGACAATTTGAGCCATTTTTCAAGTATAAAAAAAGCCCGAAGTCTCAGTTTGTGACTTCGGGCTTAGTCTTACAAATTGATATTATTTAATTCGCTTTCGCATGAAACCAAATAAACCAAGCAGGGTCAGAGCTCCAAAGCCAATCGAACTACCCTGACGTTCAGTCGTATAGTTTTCAAAAGGACGAGTTTGAATATCTCTTGTCTCTTCATCAGAAATAGGAACTAGCTTAACTGCAACAACAGTTTCATCACTATTTCCAGCATTACAATACGCATCACGAGCAACACTATCGTAACCGCCTGAACATTTCACTGCTGTTGCTGAAATTACGCCGGCATCATTGATATCTGTCGCATCGAAAATTCGATACTGGTTATTGTTACCAGAAACTAAACCATCATTGGTTAAATCATCAATAACCCATGCCTTATTTTCAAAAATAGCACTTCTGTTTTCAATAGCTGTTTTTTCAGCCGCTTCAGTTTACTTTTTCTGTTACACCATAAGGATAAATGAAAGCACGTTGACGACGCTGCTTTCCGTCATATTCACGGTGAGTTTCAATATCAATACGTCCAACAATCTCATTAAAGTTGTTAATGCCTCCCATTTCTCCACCCGCACCATTAAAAAAGATGTCACTAGAGAAAAAATTAGCACTAGGTGAAGTAACAGAAGCATCAGAAACAGCAAATAAACGATTAGCTGCAGCGCCATTCTGAGGGAAACCACCTGAACGCTTAGCTTGACCCACAACCACTAAATATTTATTAATATCTGTCGCAACTGAATTGCTATTGATATTATTACCGCTAATTCGAACTTGAGCACCGCCAATCATACTTGATTTTAATGCAGATAAATCAGAAGTAACGCCTTTAAATATTGTGGCATTCATATGTTGATCATCATAATTATTATAGCCTACGCCATAAAAATCCGTTCCATCAACATAGAGATCACGCATACTACCCTGTGCGTAATAATCACCATCAAGAGTTTTATTATCTGCCCAGGCAATGGCCGTTAATTTACCTTCATTCCAAACTGCTGCTTTTGTATGATAATAATAACGACCATTTTCATCACCAACAACCACACCTGATTTATTAGTAACGCTACCTACTGTGTAAGTTCCATCAGTTGACCATTGTCGGCCTTGTTTCCAAGTGGTCTCCCCCTCAATAAGGGTCTCACCTGAAATTGGAGTGTTTCGTGATGTAGAAGAACTAAAGTTACCAATCGTTGTTATTGCACCATTGCTAGTACTTAGTGCATTAATAACAGTATTAATTCCAGTAGCTGACACTAGACCATTTTCAACAAAAGCCAATGAATTTGATTCTTGATTTTCACCAGCAACTAATTCAATCCCCCAACCCTTCGTATATTGAGCATTAGCCCAGTATTCACAAGTGGAGTAGCCTAGCTGATAGAAACAATAGCTCTCAAAACCGTCATGATTATCTTCGATATAACTGAATGAGTTATCCATAGCAAAAGGGACTTCTTCACGGTATGAAAAACCTTCTGCATTATTACGAGTTTCACCAGCGAGCGCATAATCAGCGCCATCTACACAGTCATCAACAAAGCATCCTTTAGGATCTGTTGTCATTCCTGGTTGAATCGCCGTCCCATAGTACTCAGTACCCGACACAGCAGGCGTTACTTCCACCACTTTATAAAGCGCCGCTTGCGCAGGAAGCGCAGCGGACACCAAAACAGCTAATGTGGTTAATTGTAATTTATTACTCATTTAACTTCCTATTGTAGAGCTTCAAGTTCTTCCCAACGCTCAAATGCTACTTCCAACGCTTGTTCAGTTTCTGCTAAACGTGCTAAAACATCATCAGTCGTTTTAGGGGCTTGTTGGAAGAAAGTAGCGCTGTTTACTGTCTCTTGAAGTTCAGTAATTTCGTTTTCTAATTTCTCTAATGTTTCAGGTAACTGTTCAAGCTCACGCTGTAACTTATATGATAATTTCTTTGGCTTAGCCACCGGCTCTACTTTTTGAGTTGTAGCAGCAACTGGTTCCGCTTTTACCTTTACTGTTGGAGCCATTGCATCACGAGTCGCCTGTACATTAGCACGTTGACGCTGTGCATCATGATAGCCACCTACAAACTCTTCGATCTGACCTTCTCCTTCAAAAATCCAACTGGTCATTACAGTGTTATCAACGAACTGACGATCGTGACTTACTAGTAATAATGTACCTTGATAGTTGGCAAGTAATTCTTCTAAAAGTTCCAATGTTTCAATATCCAAATCATTGGTTGGTTCATCAAGAATCAATAAATTGTTTGGACGCAGGAACAAACGCGCAAGTAATAGACGGTTTTTCTCACCACCAGACAACGCTTTAACAGGCTGACGTGCACGTTTTGGTGAGAATAGGAAATCTTGTAAGTAACTTAATGCATGACGTTCACGGCCACCCACTGTTACTTCCTGTTTACCATCTGCTAGGTTATCAATAACCGTTTTTTCAGGATCTAATGCTTCACGATATTGGTCAAAGTAAGCCACTTCTAATTTCGTACCACAATGCAATTTACCTGAATCAGGTTGCAGTTGGTCAAGCATCAGTTTAAGTAAGGTACTCTTACCACAACCATTTGCACCAATTAGTGCAATACGATCGCCACGCATAACATTGAAGCTGAAGTTCTTAACAATGTTTTTGCCATCAATTGAGTAATGAAGATTTTCAGCTTCAAATACAATTTTACCTGAACGATTTGACTCATCCACTTGGATATTGGCTTTACCCATTACTTCACGACGCTCTGAACGCTCACGACGCAATTGTTTTAATGCACGAACACGACCTTCATTACGAGTACGACGTGCTTTAATACCTTCTCGGATCCATGATTCTTCTTGAGCAAGTACTTTATCAAACTGTGCGTTTTGATCAGCTTCTACACGTAGTGCTTCTTCTTTCGCTAATAAGTATTCTTCATAGTTACCAGGATAAGAAGATAAGTTACCACGGTCTAAATCTACAATACGTGTCGCCATTGATTGAATGAATGCACGGTCATGCGAGATAAAGATGATTGAGCCTTTAAAATCTTTTAAGAAGGTTTCAAGCCATTCAATCGTCGTTACATCTAAGTGGTTAGTCGGTTCATCAAGAAGTAATACATCAGGATCAGAAACCAAAGCACGAGCTAATGCCGCTTTACGTTGCCAACCACCAGATAAATCAGTTAATAATGTATGACCATCTAGTTTTAATGATTCAAGAACCGATTGAATACGCATATCAAAATGCCACGCATTAAGGTGGTCAATTTTCTCTTGAGCACGAGATAGCTTATTAATGTTTGATTCACTTGGATCAGTTTCTAGCAAATCAAGAAGGCGGTGATACTCTTTTAAGTATTTACCTGCTTCAGCTAAGCCTTCGGCTACGTAATCAAATACAGTGCCACTCTCATTACGCGGTGGATCTTGCTCTAGACGAGAAACCACCACATCTTGATTAATTTGAAGTTTGCCGTCATCCATAATGATGTCACCAGCAATCACTTTCATTAACGTTGATTTACCTGCACCATTACGGCCAACTAAACACACACGCTCATTTTCTTGTAAAGCGAAATCAGATTTGTCTAATAACGGATGATCGCCAAACGCTAATTGACCGTTATTAATTGTAAGTAATGCCATTGTCTTCTAACCAATTCTTTAATTGCAATATATCGAAGGGCCAATTTAGCTCAGATAAGCCATTAGCCACCACAGGTATTGTGACGCCGTAACGAGAAAAAAGTTCATCGTTAAACGCAATATCTACCGTATTTATTTTTACTATGTCTACACCCACCTCCACAAGCAAGTCAAACGCTTGCTCGCAAAGATGGCAGCCTTCCGTGCTATAGAGAGTAATCATTCGTCTCTAGTCTTCCTTGTGAGTAATAATCCAACAGTTATGAATGTGTTTATTACGAGCGAAGTCAAGCGGCAATGTTTGCTTAGAAATGTTCTTAGCTTTAAGGCCTGCTTTCTCTAGTGCTTCGTCATCCATTTTAAAGTTACGTTTATTATTCGAGAATACGATAGTACCGTTCTCACGTAGCATACGTTTTAGGTTCTCAAGTAACATGATGTGATCACGTTGAACATCAAACGTTTGTTCCATACGCTTAGAGTTAGAGAACGTAGGTGGATCGATAAAGATTAAATCAAACTCACCTTCTGCTTGTTGTAACCACTGCAGACAGTCAGCTTGTAAGAACTGATGCTGAGTACCGGTTTGATCATTGGTATTCATGTTCTTCTGTGCCCACTCTAGGTAGGTACGAGACATATCAATCGTCATGGTAGATTTTGCACCACCACAAGCCGCATGAACTGTCGCAGAACCGGTGTAAGCAAATAGGTTTAAGAAATCTTTACCTGCTGCCATTTCACCAATCATTTTACGCGTTAACTTATGATCTAAGAATAAACCTGTATCTAGGTAATCTTGTAGGTTAACAATCAATTTTACGCCATACTCATCAACATCAAAAGAGCGAGATTTCTCAGCCAGTTTTTGATATTGATTTTTACCTGATTGCTTTTGACGAACTTTCAAAATAACGTTATTAGTTTCAACACCCGTTACTAAAACCGTTGCACGGATCATATCTGTTAAACGACGACGTGTTTTATCTTCTGAAATTTCTTTTGGTGCCGCGTACTCTTGGATGATGATGTAATCTTTATATACATCAATCGCTGCATTGTAATCAGGTAAATCTGCATCATAAAGACGGTAGCATTCTAATTTCTCTTTACGTGCCCATTTACCAATCTTAGACAAATTCTTTTTAAGACGGTTCATAAACTCAGGAGCAACTTCAACATTGGCTGCTTCTTTACGTTCAGCTGATTCGCTAATTGAATAGTTTTTCTGAACACAAGGCAATGCGCCGTTGTTCAATTTAAATTGCTTATCAGCACGCATACGTATACATGCAAGTAAATCATCGTTGCTTGAATAGATTGATGCAGTACAACCACCAAACTGTTCTTTAAGTTGGCGACCAAACTCACTGTATAATGCAATCAATGCCGGTTCAGTACTTAAACGCTCACCATATGGTGGGTTACAAATCACTACGCCATTTTCAAACGCTTCTGGACGTTCAATCTTAGTTGCATCACCAACATCAAACGTAATTAAATCTTCAACGCCAGCACGACGGGCATTTTCACGAGCGGTTTGAATAACACGGTAATCACGGTCAAATCCATAAAAATGTGTATCTACTTTCTTAACACCACGACGACTCTTAACACGCGCTTGTGAACGGACTTCAGTCCATAATTCTTCATCAAAGTCATTCAGTGCTTCAAAACACCATTTCTCACGCTTAACGCCAGGGGCCATTTCACAAGCCATTAATGCAGCTTCAATCAGTAACGTACCAGAACCACACATTGGATCTAATAGCGGTTTACTCTCATCCCATGTACTACGAAGTACTAATGCAGCAGCCAATGTCTCACGAAGTGGTGCTCGACCAGCTTCAGTACGATAGCCACGCTGATGCAAACCTGAACCGATTAAGTCAAAGCCAAGAATCCCTTTCTCACCAGATAAACGCATATGTACACGTAAATCAGGTTCTGCTTTATCAATATTTGGACGCTCTAGATCCGCTTTGGTGAAACGGTCAACAATCGCATCTTTTACTTTCAATGCGCCGTATTGGCTATTACGAATCTCACGGTTTGTACCATTAAAATCCACCACCAATGTTTTATCTGCACTGAAATAACTAGGCCAGTTAATTGCAGAAGCACCTAGATACAGGTCCATATCATCACGAACATCAAATTCAGAAAGAACTTGAATAAAACGTGAAGCGATACGGCTCCATAAACAACAACGATAAACAACCTCGGTTGGAGCTTCAAACATAACCCCTGCATAAACTAATTTTGGGTCTGTAACACCAAGTGCAATAAGTTCGTCAGCAAGTAAGTTTTCAAGGCCTTTAGAAGTGATGGCTAAGTATTTTTTCATGGGATTCTTTTGGTTATTAAATTACCTCGCATTATACATGAATCTTACTGAAAGAGGATAAATAGATTCAGAGAAAATCCCTTACATAAACTCATTTTATCTCTTTTAAAACAACTATTTATTAAATCTCCCTCTTAAATGAGAGCTGAGTAGTTTCCCATGAAAAACAATAAGACGCGAAATTAAATCAAACAATCTGGACTATACCAGTGACAATTAGTAAAATTATTAACCTAAATAAATCATTAAATGAGGAAATTTATGTAGGCAATATTAATATTTCAGGTCGATTTGTAGGTTAATCAGACTGCTAATAATTTGTACATTTTGGTACAAGATCTCATTTATGATAAATCTAGTAAGCCCAGATGATGACAAAAATAAGCCCTATAACACTCTACTCTATTAGCTAATGCCAATTCGAGAATAGAGCGTTACGTAGAAAAAGTGGACTTAATTAGATCAATGTATAACTAGGGGTCTAACCACAAGACAAATACAGCATAAGCTCTAAGCTCTAAGTGGTTAGTCTATAGGGAATTTAAAAAGAATAGATAAGTAAAACAAGCCTACACTGTCCGTACAAGCTATTTTTCTTTATTTAGCCTACTAGTGCGTAGTAAGAGGAATTAACAACTTGTAGCTTCGCCATTCTGTCGTGCATTACCTTTACCGGCTCACAGAACGACATATATTTAACTGGATTCAATGCAAAGGCATCCATATCAACAAGCATACACATACTGGCACACTCGTAATTCTCAACGATAATAAAGTGTCCTTCCCCTAAATCATTCTTAAGAGACACAACCTCACCTTCTGCTGGACAATAACCATCGCCTTGAGATTCAAAAAACCAACTTTTTGGTAGCATTGGTTTATGGAATCGCTTAGCAGCAACACAATTAAGCGCCAATTCAACTTTACGAGGCTCAGAAAGAGGAAGGAATGAAATATATTCAACAAACATTTCATAAGAAGCCGCATCATCAACAGAGAACTTACTTTTATTGAATGCTTCATCTATTAAGACTTTAGAAGGTAGATTAACGCAAAAAACCATATCCATGCTCAATTCAAGCATAAGAGACCGTGCTTTATTATCGTAATACCAACTCCATGTATCACTTGGTTTAAGCATTTAACTTCTCTCTAAAAAATATGGGACAATGCCCTACGCGACTCCATCACCTAATATTAGGACGTTTATACTAAAAAATAGACTTTTTAAACAAACATCACTGGTGCAATGAGTCACTTATTCTACAAGAGCTTGATAATAAAAAAAGGGGAAATTTTCATTCCCCCTTTCGTTTGAACAGTCTGTAAGCAATTTTTACTGCTTTATATCAATTAAATGTTGTTCACGATATCTTTAACTAATGCTGGACCTTTATAAATGAAACCTGAGTAGACTTGAACCAGATCGGCACCCGCCATCATTTTCTCTTTAGCAGCGACATATGAGTCAATGCCACCTACACCTATAATTGGAAGATTATCACCTAAAAGTTCCTTAAGACGACGAACAACTTCTGTGCTGCGGGCTTGAACAGGACGACCACTTAAGCCTCCCATCTCTTCTGCATGCTTCATACCTTCAACCATAGAACGGTCTAATGTAGTATTAGTTGCAATCACACCATCAACCTTATACTTAATTAATGAGGCTGCAATTTGAGATAATTCGTTATCATCTAAATCTGGAGCAATCTTTAGAGCAATAGGTACATACTTACCATATTTCTCTGCTAATTCGTTTTGCTTCTCTTTTAACTGAGAAAGAAGATCATCTAATGCTTCACCGTATTGAAGAGTACGAAGCCCTGGAGTGTTTGGGGATGAGATATTAATCGCAATGTAGCCCGCATATTGATATACCTTCTCCATACAAATTAGGTAATCTTCTGTACCCTTCTCAATAGGTGTATCTTTGTTTTTTCCAATGTTAATACCAATAACACCGTCAAATTTTGCTTTCTTTACATTCTCAACAAGATTATCAACACCAAGGTTATTAAAACCCATACGGTTAATAATACCTTCCGCTTCAATTAAACGAAATAAACGTGGCTTATCGTTACCTGCTTGAGGGCGAGGAGTAACAGTACCTACTTCAATGAATCCAAAACCCATTGCGCTAAATGCTTCAATACATTCACCGTTCTTATCAAGGCCAGCCGCGAGGCCAACCGGGTTTTTAAAGGTAATGCCCATCACTTCTACAGGTTTAGAAGCTAAGTTTTGACGGTATAAAAGATCGAGAGGAGTGCCTGTGAAACGTTTGAAATTTTGAATTGCTAGGTCATGTGCTTTTTCAGCATCAAGTTTGAAAATGCCAGCTCTGGCGATGCGGTATAACATTGTTGCTCCAAAAAAAGTCCCGAATAAACGGGGAGTCATTATTCACTGATTTTATTCACAATTCAAACTTAATCGTACTTTATTCATCATAATTTCTCCGCATCATTAAACTCGAAAAATACATTAAGAATAAAAAATCACTAAATTAGGTTATAAATGTAAGCGTGTGGGAAAATTACCGGGGAAATAAAAAGGGGAAGTGAATAAATACTCACTTCCCCTTTAGTTAAGCAAACGTTTGTTTAACGATATACTAAGCTATTAATTACTGACTTTAATTTGATGTACAGCTTATGTTAAGTAACGTTAATTCTCTTAATGCTACTGAGAACTTAGCAAACTCATGAACAGAGCCAACCTTAAATTCATTTAAGATATTGTCCCAACGCCCTACTGAACTGCTATTTTTCTCACACCATTCTGCTATCGCACTTTCTGCCGAATCGCTATTTTTAAACTCAGACAAAACTAAGGTCGTCAATTGACGCTGTTGCCAATCTAAGTCTTCACGGAATGATGCACGAGCTAGTGCTTGCCAATGGTTATCTACTCCTTGGTTATTGATTTGTTTTAAGAACCAATGCAGAGATAATTTATCTCCCAATACGTAGTATAAACGTGCAGATGTTGCTACTGGCTGCTCAGTTACCTCTGCTACTGCTGAGATATCCATTGCAGAGTATAAGCTACTCAAGCGAGCCAACACATTACCCAACTCACATGGTACGCCCATCTCGAGGTAATGATTCGCTTGTTCAATATGCTCTACAACTTCTTCATTAACTAGATAATTATCAAGATTAACTTTAATGTCATCAACCGCAGGCTTATATTTCGCGATTAGCTGATCAATAGACATGTGTTGTGAACCATTGCGTAATAACCAACGTGCTACTCGACGGATAGTTCGACGCATTGCAAAGAAAGCTTCATATTGAGCTTCTGCCGTAGCGACATTATCTAGATTACGAACTTCTTTAAATAAATCGCCAAACTCAAAGATAGCGCGAGTTGCTGAGTATGCATTTGCAATATCAGTAATCGCGTAACCAGTCTCTTCCTGTAAGCGAGTAATGAAGTTACAGCCCATTTCATTAACCATTTGGTTAGCTAAACAGGTTGCGATGATTTCTGAACGCAATGGATGGTTATCCATCTCCGCTTTATAGTTACGCTGTAACTCAGTTGGGAAATAGGTTGTTAATAAATCAGCATGATATGGATTATTTGCAATTTCATCACAAGCTAATTGCTCTTTAAGTACCATCTTTCCATAAGCAACAAGAACAGAAAGCTCTGGACGAGTTAACGCTTGCCCTCTTTTTTCACGCTCAATTAAAGTTTCATCATCAGGGATAAACTCTAATGCGCGATCTAACTGGCCTTGTTTCTCTAAATGGTGAATAAAACGGATTTGCTCTTTAACTAAAGAAGTGCCTTGCTGCTCTGCCACAGAGATCGACTCTGATTGACAGTACGCATCATCAAGAACTATCTCACCAACTTCATCTTCCATTTTTTGAAGTAAAACATTACGTTGCTTATAAGTAAGATCGCCATTAGCAACCAAACCGTTAAGCAAGATCTTAATATTAACCTCATTATCAGAGCAATCAACACCGCCAACGTTATCAACAAAATCGGTATTAACACGGCCACCTTTAAGACCATATTCAATACGACCCAATTGAGTCATACCTAAGTTACCGCCTTCACCAACTACTTTTGCATTTAGCTCTGAGCCATTGATACGTAAAGCATCATTGGCACGGTCACCAACATCAACACTGGTTTCTTTTTCAGATTTAACGTAAGTACCAATACCACCATTCCACATCAGATCCACATCCATCTTCAAGATCATCTGGATTAAGTCGTTTGGTGCTAATGACTGTTTACGGGTTCCTAACATCTTCTGAATTTCAGGCGAAAGATCAATCGACTTCGCGCGACGAGAGAAAATACCACCACCTTGAGAAATCAGATCTTTGTTGTAATCTTCCCAGCTAGAACGTGGTAGTTCAAACAGACGAGAACGCTCTGGCCATGTGATTTCAGCGTTTGGATTTGGATCAATGAAGATATGCATGTGGTTAAATGCCGCTTGGAGACGAATATGTTTCGACAACAGCATACCATTACCAAATACATCCCCTGCCATATCACCCACACCAGCAACAGTGAAATCAGTGGTTTGACAATCAATACCCATTTCACGGAAATGACGTTTTACTGATTCCCAAGCACCTTTTGCTGTAATACCCATTGCTTTATGGTCATAACCATTAGAGCCACCAGAAGCAAAAGCATCACCTAACCAGAAGTTGTACTCTTCTGATACTGAGTTAGCTAAATCAGAGAATGTCGCAGTCCCTTTATCTGCAGCAACAACCAAGTACGGATCATCATCATCATGACGAACTACATTCTGTGGTGGAGTCACTTCACCTTCAATGATGTTATCTGATACATCTAATAGAGCACGAATGAACTGTTTATAACAACGCTGACCTTCCGCAAAAATATCATCACGCGTAGTAAAGTTATGCTGCTTCTTACAAACAAACCCGCCCTTTGCGCCTACAGGAACAATAACGGTATTCTTAACTTGTTGTGCTTTTACAAGTCCAAGAACTTCTGTACGGAAATCTTCTTGGCGATCAGACCAACGTAAACCACCACGAGCAACTTTACCACCACGTAAATGTACACCTTCAATATCAGGTGCATAAACGAAGATCTCAAATGCCGGCACAGGCGCAGGGATTTCAGGAATATTCGATGGTTGAAGCTTTAAAGATAACCATGGTTTTGGTTGGCCATCTTCTGCTTTTTGATAGTAGTTAGTACGTAGTGTAGCGACAATCATATCTACGTAACGACGAATAATACGGTCATCATCTAAGCTTTCTACTTTATCTAAGCTTGAAAAGATAGCATCAAGTGCTTTTTGTTGTTTCTTTTCAGACCAATCTGCTGTTGGATCAAAACGAAGTTGGAATAAACGTACTACTGAGACTGCTAATTTCGGGTGTGCCGATAGCGTATCCTCAATGTATTGTTGGCTAAATGGGAAACCAACTTGACGCATATAACGAGCATAAGCACGCAAAATTGTTACTTCACGACCCGATAAACCAGCACCAAGCACTAAGCGGTTAAAGCCATCACTTTCTAATTGCCCACTCCACACTTGAGCAAACGCTTCTTGGAAAGGTTCACGAGCTTGACGAAGATCAACTTCAGATGGGCCATTTGAGCCATTATGAATCATAGAGAAATCTAAAATCCAATCCACAGAGCCATCACTCTTTGTCACGCTATATGGTGATTCACCAATAACACGTAACCCTAAATTCTCAAGCATTGGCATCACATCAGATAGATGTATAGGCTCATCACGATGGAATAATTTAAATTTAACATTTGGAGAGCCTTTCCTCTCTTCTTGTGGACGATAAAATAACATTCCTAATTTATTATCATCACTTAGTAACTCAAGGCGCTCTATATCAGCAACAGCAGAACCAGGAAGAGTCGCTTCTTTATATGAACGAGGGAATGCACGTTGGTATTTTTTCGCAATCGCCGTCCCTTCACTCTCCCCTAAATTAGTAATAATGACATCACATAGGCGATCGTCCCATGTTGATGCAGCTTCCATTAAGTTATTTTCAATCTCTTTCACATTAATGTCGCCATTATTATTATCTACACGCACAATATAATGCGTTCTTGCTAAAGCACTTTCAGAAAAGAACGTAGTAAATTCAACTTCTTGATCCGAATTAAAAAACTGCTTTAAAATACGCTGAGTTTGGCGACGAAATTCAGTGTTATAACGCTCTTTAGTCACATAAACCATGCACGAAAAGAAACGACCAAATGGGTCTCGACGAACAAATAAACGTAACAAATCACGATCTTGTATTTTCACAACTCCCATGCCGACTTCAAGCATTTCTACTTCTGTTGCTTGAAATAGCTCATCACGAGGATATGTTTCGAATAAGTTACTTAATGCTTTATAAGAATGTGACCCCTTAATATACTGACTTGATTCTAAAGTACGCTGGACTTTATTACTCAGTAATGGAATGTTAGACACACTTTGGTTATAAGCTGTTGAAGTATAAAGACCCGTGAAACGATGCTCACCAACAACTTTACCTTCTTTATCTAAACGCTTAATACCAATGTAGTCTGTATACGCAGGGCGATGAATACGAGATTTTGTATTAGATTTCGTTAAGATCAATAAATCTGATTTCTTCGCAGCAGCTCGTGCAGAAGAAGGCATATCAGATAATTTGATGGTATGAATACGAGAAGCTAAAGAAAATAAACCTAAACCCGCTTCAGAAGTCGGGGTTAACTTATGATCCCCTTCTATCGCAATAAGATCAAAGTTCTTATAACCCATTAGCGTAAAATTATGATTTTGAAGCCAAGTTAAAAACTCAATAGCTTCATTTACCGCATCTTTTGCAATCGGTGAATCGTTTTCTTTTAGCTCTGCAATTACTTCTGTCAGTTTATGTGACATTGGTTTCCATTCATTTACCACACGGCGAATGTCTTCTAAAACCAATAATAACTCAGATTGAAGAGTCTCCATTTCTACTTGATCATTTAAGTGATCGACTTCGAAGTGGAAAAGAGTTTGTTGCATTTCTCCATCACTACAGATCGAATTAATCTCACCGCTTTCATCACGATTAAAGCAATGTGGACCATGTAGCATGAAGTGGCTTGTCATATCAAGACGCGTAAGTGCCATCTTAACTGAGTCAACCAAGAAAGGACTGTCTGGCGCAACAATTTCAACGATAGTGTGAGTTGATTGCCAGCCATCTTGGCTTAATTTTGGATTGAAAACACGAACCGATACGTCTGAAAAATTAACATCCGATAGGTGATTCCAAAGGCTTAGAGTCGCACCATACATATCTGATTCATTACGTTGTTGTAAATCATCAGCATCAATATTGGCAAATAAACGTTGAGCAAGTTGCGTTACTAAAGACTGTTGAGGAATCTCAAGCTTTTCAGCAATTAAGGCGTACACTTTCTCAAGCAGTACTGGAACGATAGGATCACGCGTCGTCATAAAGCGAATGCTCCGTTTCTTATGATTAGTATTATATAGTGTAGCAGTTGATACTGCTTATGCGCCTCATATTGTAGGGAGAATATGATAAAAACGTTATGACTTTTTTAAGCTTAAGAGGCTTTATAGTTAGAAATGTGATTAAGGTAGCGATTTATCCTACTTGCTCTAGATTTAAGAAACGATTATTTTGGTCAGTTGTTAATCGAAAGCGACCTTTGACGCCTAATTGGGTTAAAAATGAACGAAAACGAGAAGCGGGTAATTGTAGGCTTAATCCTTGCTCTGTCACGACTAAAACCGTACTTGCCGCTCCAGAATAATGGCTTAAAAACGATTGATAGCTTACATTTACTCTAAAATAATAAAATTTATTCATACACTTATCTACTTCCCTAGGCCATTACTTGAGTATTATGATACTGCTTATTCAGATTGGTATTAGAAATACTATTTTGACTTTGAAATAAAAAAATGGCCAGTAAAAAATACTGACCATTTTTATTTAGTATTGATAATTAAAATCAAGCAACCATTATTAAGCGATCACAATTAAAATTATCTACCCTGAAACTAAGCTAATGCTTTATTTACTTTCTCAAAGAGATCTTTTGCTAGATTATCAAGATCCGCCAAACGTTGAAGTTGAGCCTTCATTAGATCTTGACGATCATGGTCATACTTTTTGAACTTCAGCAATGGATCAATCAAACGAGATGCTACTTGAGGATTGCTCTCGTTTAACTCAAGTAAAACTTCTCCTAAGAACGCATAGCCCTCGCCTGATTTAGCATGGAAGTTCACTGCATTATTTGCGGCAAACGAACCAATTAAGCTACGAGTTCGGTTTGGATTCTTTAAGCTAAATGCTTGATGGCTCATCGTCGCTTTGATTGTAGATAATGCAGCAACACTTGGATTAGAACCTTGCAGAATAAACCACTTATCCATAACTAAACCATCATGTGACCATTTTTCACTGAAGTCATTCATAAGTGTTTCACGAATTGATAGTTCAGCCGCATTTGCCGATACCATTGCAGCCATTGTATCAGTCATGTTATCAGCACTGTTATACTGTGCTTTTACTAACTGCTCACCAACTGGTGTTTTAGCTAAATACATTAATGCGCAATTACGTAATGCTCGCTTACCAATCGCGTCATGATCAACAGAATAAGAGCTTTGCTTTAGACTATGGTACGTAGCTGAAAATTCATCTTTAAGTTCAGTAGCTAATGTTTGTTTAATAAAGCCAAGAGCTTGATCAATGGCATCAACATCAACCGTATCAAACCAGCCAGTAATTTCATTATGGCTTGGTAATACAAACATCTCAGCAATGTAAGCATGTTCAAGATCTGTATTTAATAACACGCCACGGAATGCATCAACAACGGCTTCAGGTAAAACTAATGCTTCATTATTCTGAACGTGACCAATATTAGCACGGATGTAATTTGCTAATAGCATTTGACCTGCATCCCAACGCGCAAAATCATTCTTAGCATTAACCATTAAGAAGATAAGCTCTGCATCTGTGTAAGCATAATCAAGTTTAACTGGTGCCGAGAACTCACGCAGTAAAGAAACAACAGGGTTTTCGCTCACTTGTTGAAAAACAAAGGTTTGCTTCTCTTCAGTAATGTTAAGAACATTATTGACTTCTTTATTGTTACAGCGTAACTCAATAACCGAGCCATCTTGCGCATATAACTCAATATCTAATGGAATATGCAATGGTAATTTATCTGCTTGATCTTCCGTTGCTGGTGTATTTTGTTTAACTGTTAGCGTGTACTCTTGAGTATCTTGATGATATTCAGAAATAACTGAAAGCACAGGTGTACCTGATTGACTATACCAACGGCGGAACTGAGTTAAATCTACACCCGATGCATTTTCCATCGCTAATACAAAATCTTCACAAGTAGCAGCGGTTCCATCATGACGTTCAAAGTATAATTTCATGCCTTTCTGGAAGTTTACTTCTCCTAGGAGAGTATGCATCATTCGGATAACTTCACTGCCCTTTTCGTAAACCGTAAGCGTATAGAAGTTATTCATTTCTATCACTTTTTCTGGACGAATTGGGTGTGCCATCGGGCTTGCATCTTCAGCAAATTGTGGACCACGCATGGTACGAACATTGCTAATTCGATTTACAGAACGAGAACCTAAATCTGATGAGAATTCTTGATCACGGAAAACAGTTAAGCCTTCTTTTAAACTTAATTGAAACCAATCACGACACGTAACACGGTTACCTGTCCAGTTATGGAAATATTCATGACCAATAACAGCTTCAATACCTAGATAATCAGTATCTGTTGCTGTCTCTTGTTTTGCTAATACGAACTTAGAGTTGAAAACATTCAAGCCTTTGTTTTCCATCGCACCCATATTAAAGAAATCAACTGCTACGATCATGTAGATATCAAGATCATACTCAAGATCGAAACGATCTTCATCCCACTTCATTGAATTAATGAGTGATGTCATAGCATGAGGAGTACGATCTAAATTACCTTGATCAACATAGATTTCCAGCGAAACATCACGACCAGACTTTGTCTTATAGGTATCAGTTAATACATCAAAATTACCTGCTACTAATGCAAAAAGGTAAGCAGGTTTTGGAAATGGGTCTTGCCAATAAACAAAGTGCTTGCCACCCTCAAGATCACCATGATTAATACGGTTACCATTACTTAATAAATGTGGGTATGCTTCTTTATCTGCAATCACTTTTGTTGTGAAACGTGCTAATACATCTGGACGATCCATATAATACGTAATGCGACGGAAACCTTCCGCTTCACATTGTGTACAGAAACCATCACCAGATTTATACAAACCTTCAAGTGCCGTATTTTCTTGTGGGTTCAACTCAGTCACAATTGTTAGGGTAAAATCACCGCTAACATTATGAAGCGTTAATTGAGTATCAGATTGTGTGTAATCAGAATGATCAACATCATTCACTTTTACCGATACTAATATCATTCCCTCACCTTCAAGAAGAAGGTCGGTTGATTGTTTTAGTTGCTGTACTTTTGATGTTGCTGAAACAAACGTTTTGGTATCATCAAGATCAAAAACTAAATCAATATCTGAGATAGTAAATTCTGGAGATTGATAATCACTGCGAAATTTAGCCTGAGGTTGTTGGCTCATCATATATCCTTATTATGTCTACCACTCAAAAATAGAATTAGTGATAGTTACTATTTAACCTCTCTATTCTCGCATAAGATACAGTAAAATGGTTAATAAAAAGAGTTTTAGTCTCAGATTTCTATCCTCACAGTCACATTATGCTCTTATTTATTATCTATAACTTTATTCTCTTACTAACAATGCATACATTCCAAACTGCTCATTCTTCATTTCAAGTTGATTCTCTTCAATATGGAAAGTTGATTCTTGCTCTCCTTCTTCATACAGCAATACTAGATCTTCACCTTCAAAATAATAATAACCAATGTGTTGATTTGTTTTTCCTGATTCTGAAACAACATTAAGTAAGAAAATAAAATCAGATCCTAATTTTAAATTTAATGACTTAACATTACTCGCCATAATGTCTTCACCCGATAGCAAACGTGAATTCCATGAACCTATTATTTTCTCTGGCACAACTTTAAAAAACTCTACACCATTCAAATACAACCGATTATGATTTACCCCATACTGATAAACTTGAGACTCATCAAGCTCTCCCTCTCCTTCAAAACGAATACTGTCTTGAGATATTTCAAATCGCCCTCTCCAAGATTCAACCTTATTTGATGAAATCTCTATTACTTCAATAAGAAACTTATGACTAGAACTAAGAGATATATGAAGTACTTCATTATTTTCAACACCCGGTTTCAAAAAATACCAATCACCAATAAGAAAAGGATTTTCAAAATAAGTAAGTGACTTTTGTTTTATCTCTACTGTCGCATTTGACACAAATGGACTAATTAGAAAGAGTAATATCAGTAAAATCATCGGCTTCATAATCAAGCTCCATTTGCATAAATGAAAATACATTCATAATGTAAGCCTAGATGATGATTGTATAATTTGCTGTTTTTTAGGCAAAAAAAAACAGAAGCCAATATGACTTCTGTTTCTACTTCTATTTATCTAACCAATAAAAGGTTACTTTTGATTCATTAACGCCAAATCAATGGTAATCGAAACCGCTTCATTCAGATAAGCATCAGGAACTTCATAATCTTTTGGAATATCATCAAGAGATTTAAATTCTTCTTTATTAAGAAGTTTTTGTCTTTGATTAACTCTATCTAGACGACGAACATCTGACTCATCACTTTCTTTTTCACGAACAGTCTTATTTAGTGAAATTGTTGTGATATCTTTTTCTGCTCTATAACGATCTATGTCTTCCTGAATAAAACCAAATTCTTCATCCGTTTTAATTCGCTCAACATGTTTTTTCGCTAATGGTTCAATCGTGTTAGCAATCTGATTAGTTTGTGCATATTCAGCTGCTTTAATGCTATCCCAAGGAAGTGCATTGTCTTCAACACTTTCGCCAGTTTCTTTCGGATCAATAGCTGCTGGGAATGCAATATCAGGAACAACGCCTAAGTTTTGCGTACTACCACCATTAATTCGATAGAACTTTTGAATTGTATATTGAACATGACCTAGCGGTTTATCAAAGAGATCATAAATATGATTTAGAGAACGATGTTGTTGAACAGTCCCTTTACCAAATGAATTTTCACCTAAAATAACAGCACGACCATAATCTTGCATTGCTGCCGCAAATATTTCTGAAGCAGATGCACTGTATCGATTTACTAATACGGTTACTGGACCAGTATATGAAATCTCACCATCTGTATCAGCATTTACATTTACTCGTCCGTAACTATCACGAACTTGAACAACAGGGCCACTAGTAATAAATAATCCAGATAGAGCTGTAGCTTCAGTTAATGCACCACCACCATTGTTGCGTAAATCAACAATAATACCGGTAATATCTTGTTTTTTAAGCTCATCAATCTGTTTTTTCGTATCTTCAGCTAAGCCAACATAGAAACTAGGTACTTCTAGTACGCCTACTTTCTTACCATCTTGCTCAATCACTTCAGATTTAACGGCTCTGTCTTCTAAACGGATCTTATCGCGAACAATTGTGACAGTGTGACTTTTTGAATCTTTGCCTTCTGGCAAGATCTCAAGCTGTACTTTTGTTCCTTTAGGTCCTTTTATCAACTGAACAACATCATCTAAACGCCAGCCGATCACATCAACAACTTTCTCACCATCTTGTCCGACACCAATAATTCGGTCGCCTTCAGAAAGTTCTTTACTTGTTAATGCTGGACCACCTGCCACTAAAGAACGAATAACCGTATAGTCATCTGTTGCTTGTAAAACAGCACCAATCCCTTCTAATGAAAGATTCATTTCTGATTGGAATTGTTCTGCATTACGTGGAGATAAATAACTGGTATGAGGATCAACTTCACGTGCGAACGCATTTACGTAAAGTTGGAACGCATCTTCATTATGACTTTGAGTTAAACGCTTAAGTGCATTGTTATAACGCTTGCCTAACATCTCTTGGATTTCAGGCCAATCTTTACCTGTCATAGACAAGTTAAGTGCATCATATTTAACACGCTTACGCCACAGTTCATTCAATTCTGCTTCATCTTTTGGCCAAGCCGCTTCAGAGCGATCCAGTTCAAGAGATTCATCAGTCGTATAATCAAACTCTTTATCTAAAAGAGATAGCGCATAAACATAACGTTCAAAACGACGTTTGAGTGATAAGTTATAGATATCAAAAGCAGCTTGAGTTTCACCCACTTTTAATTGGTCATCTAACTTAGTTGATAATGGGGCGAATGAAGTAAGATCAGCTTGAGTAAACACATTACGATTATAATCAAGCATGTCTAAATATCGCTCATAAATGGCAACTGAAAAGTCATCATCTAATGAGAAATGCTTATAATGAGAACGTGTAAAACGAGAAGTAACACGCTTACTGGCAGTGGTATGCTGTGTTTCTGCTGTTAGTACTGGTAAGTCCGTTTCTGAATACTTGGCTTCGAGAGGCTTAGCTTCAAGTGCGTGTGCAGACGCTGCTAGCATTACGCTAGCAGCAATCAGCGAGACTCTAAATCGACAATTCATGCGTCGGGAGTGCTCCTTTATGAACGAAGATTCTCCGCTTTAACAACCATTTGTAGGCCATTTGATAAGCGAATTCGTACATCATCCTTGTTAATTTCAACAATTGTCGCAGGCATATTACCTTTACCCATGTTAACGCTTACGTTGTTACCAACAGTTATTTCATCAGCGTTTAGAGCACGAGTTTCAACAGGCTTTTCTACTTTTTTAGCAGCAGCAGGTTGAGGACGACGCTTAGGTGGAGTTGCAGCACGAGCTGTTTTCTTAGCTTTTGCTTCTTCTCTTACTTTTTTCGCTTGCTCTTTACGACGAGCAGCTACTTTTGCTTTGCTCTCTTCAAGAGTCGCTTTAGCGTGTTCAACGTGCTCTTCTTCTAGTTCACCACAAGGGTTACCATCTAAATCAACACGAGATGCGCCTGGCTTAACGCCATGTAGGTAACGCCAAGAAGATGTATATTGACGTAAACCAGCACGTAACTGAGTTTTACTTACTTTAGCATCATCACTTAGACGCTCAGCTAGATCTTGGAAGATACCAATTTTAAGAGGTTTAGCTTCGCCTTCTAAAATAAAGCATTTCGGGAAGCGCTCAGCAATGTACGCAATAACTTCTTTGCTGTTCGCTAATTTTTCAGAGTTTTCCATGTAGTTTCCTGATAGTACGGTTCAAGCCGTATTTCGGTTCATTTCTAGTAAATATATTTCGCTATTATAGATACTTAAGCGTGAAAAACCACTACTGAAAGAAAATTAAAGTCTCTTTTCTGCTTCTTTCATGAAATCAACCAGCCCTTTTTCATCAATTTCACTGAATCGGTCAATATTTGGGCTATCAATATCCAAAACTCCGGCTAATTTACCATTTTGATAA
Source organism: Aliivibrio wodanis (assembly GCF_052920805.1). Lineage (NCBI taxonomy): Bacteria > Pseudomonadati > Pseudomonadota > Gammaproteobacteria > Vibrionales > Vibrionaceae > Aliivibrio > Aliivibrio wodanis. The sequence continues at coordinate 787,939 of NZ_JBREXA010000002.1, read as the reverse complement.
AATGGGATGACGATCTCAGAATTACTTGCTGCATCACAAGCAATATGACCATCAAACTGATGAACATCTTTAATTCGTTGAACGGTTTCGGTCGCAAATGCGGTTCCACACACACCCTTACCTATCGTAATCCGAATACAAGCAGGCTTACCTTGAAACGGACCTAATACCAATTCATTGTCTTTATACAAATAAAAACCCACCCAATTGATATTATCCAGTTCCATATTTAAGAGTGCACTAAGATTCGCTAAGTTAGCGATAAAATCCGATTCACCCTCAATTAAGCCGATGGCTTGCTGTGTTAATCGCTCGTAGTGTTTCAATTCCATTGTTATTTTCCTTTATTCGCTTGCGACTCTATATATACTAAGTACAATGCCTCCGACAAGATAATAATAGGAACCATTCTCATCATGAGCCACATTTCTTCATCTACAATTAACTGGAATTGGTTATTAAGGCAAGCAAAAAACTATAAAAGTCGGTTAATCGTGGCAAACCTTATTGCTATTCTCGCTACGCTTATTAGTGTTCCCATCCCATTATTAATGCCATTAATGGTTGATGAAGTGCTGTTAAACAAACCTGCAACAGGAATTGAGCTGCTTAACACTCTTTTACCTGACGCTTGGCAATCCCCTATTGGCTATATTTTTCTTGTACTTGTATTAGTCATTCTAATGCGTGTCGTTAGTCAAATACTCAATATCTATCAAGGTCGCCAATTTAGCTTAGTATCTAAAACCATCACTTATCAAATTCGATTGCAGCTTCTTGATAAATTGAGTCGTATTAGTATGAAAGAATACGAATCTCGTGGTAGCGGTGGCATTAATTCACACATAATTACAGACATAGATACCATTGATAAGTTCCTTGGCCCTACATTAAGTCGCTTTATTGTGTCTTTCTTAACCGTTATTGGTACTGCAGGTGTCTTACTATGGATCAATTGGCAATTGGGCTTATTTATTTTGCTGGTTAACCCTATTGTTATCTATTTTTCACGCAAACTTGGTAACCGTGTTAAAGATCTTAAACGTAAAGAGAACCAGTCTTATGAACGCTTCCAAACTCGATTAATCGAAACTCTTGATGGTATCTATCAATTACGTGCAGCAAATCGTGAACGTGTTTTTTTAGAACAACTCAAACATCAAGCTGATGAGATAAGACACAGTGCAGACCAATTTTCTTGGCAATCAGAAGCCGCTGGTCGTCTCTCCTTCCTTCTCTTTTTGCTCGGATTTGAACTATTTCGCGCAGCAGCAATGATCATGGTATTGCTTAGTGATTTAAGTATTGGTCAAATGTTCGCGATCTTCAGTTACTTATGGGTAATGCTTTCACCTATTCAAGAATTACTTAGTATTCAGTTTTCTTGGTATGGTGCTTCTGCTGCTTTAAAACGTATCAACACCTTGCTGCATATTGATGAAGAACCAAAGATTGAATCAAACATTGACCCTTTCCATGTATCTCCCTCAACTGAAATAACCATTAACAATTTAAATTTTAGCTATAACAACGAAGTTCAGGTGTTAAATGACTTATCTTTAACCATTAAAGCAGGCGAAAAAGTCGCTCTTGTGGGAGCTAGTGGTGGAGGGAAATCGACTCTAATTCAATTATTATTAGGTTTATATCAGCCTAGTGATGGGCACATACTCTTTAATGGTCATGATACGAAAAAGATTGGCTTTGAAAAAATACGCGATCAAATCTCTGTTGTATTACAACAACCTATACTATTCAATGACACATTAAGGCATAATCTGACACTGGGAATGGATTACTCAGATGACCTGTTATGGAACGCACTTAATGTCGCTCAACTGCAAGATGTAGTAAAGCAACTTACAGATGGCCTTGATACCCAAATTGGTCGTCAAGGTGTGAAACTTTCTGGTGGACAGAGACAACGATTAGCCATCGCAAGAATGGTGCTAACCGACCCAAAATTTGTTATTTTAGATGAAGCAACATCGGCATTAGATACTGCGACAGAAGCAGCACTGCATATTGCACTAAGTGATTTCCTTGTTGGGCGAACCACTTTAATTGTGGCGCATCGTTTAAGCGCAGTGAAACAAGCCGATACAATTTATGTTTTAGATGATGGCAAGGTGTCGCAATCTGGCACGCACCATGAACTGGTTACACAGCAAGGACTGTATCAAACTCTGTATGGATCTATTCAAAGTTAAACAATTAGGTATCAATCATGGAAGACGCTAAATTTCGTCGCTGCCATGGCTGTGATCTGATCGTAAAAGTAGCGATAGTTGCAAAAAAGCAAAATGCTCACTGTCCTCGCTGTAATACGCAGCTGTATCGTGGTAACCGTATTTCATTAAATAGTGATTTAGCCATTGCTATTGCTGCACTATTGCTATTTATTCCTTCACATTTTTTTCCATTGATAACCATTAAACTCTTTGGCGTCATGATCCCTGCTACCTTGCCTTCTGGTAGCATAACGTTAATGGGCGAAGGCTTTTTCATGCTTGGACTGTTGATTTTATTCTGCAGCTCTATTGTGCCCTTCATTATCTGTAGTTCCGTTGTCACGGCACATTTAGCATTAAGAAAGAAATGGTTTCGCTTATTTAAACTCAGCATTACAATCATTCAACATTTGAAAGATTGGCTAATGCTCGATGTATTTTTAGTTAGTTTTGCCATTGCATGCTTTAAAGTACAAGATCACGCTGACATCTTTGTCGGCTCAGGCTTATATGGCTTGGTTCTCCTACTCTTTGTTACTTCTTTATTGCTCACTCATGTTAGTGCAAGGCGTTACTGGAGAGCTTGGCAAAGAAAACACCAACAGCATATTGAAGCACCTATTTTTGAGCCTGAATTATCAGTACACTGTGAGCATTGCCACTTTACTCAACAAAAAGGCCACCATTGCATTCGCTGTCACTCTGTCATACATCCAAGAAAGCCAAATTCAATACAAAAAACATGGGCATACCTCCTGACCGCTACTGTTTTTATTATCCCTGCTAATATTATGTCTATTTCTATTTTATTAACTAACGGTAAACGTCTAGAAGACACTATTTTTTCTGGCGTTGCAGGGTTAATTCGAACCGATATGTACGGGATTGCGATTATCATTTTTGTAGCAAGTATTATAGTTCCAGTTGGTAAGATTCTAGGGCTGGGTTATTTATTACTGTGCGTTCAGTACAAACGCAGCGTATTTCATCGTCAGAGAATGTCGATATACACCGCGGTAAAATGGATAGGGAAATGGTCTGTAATGGATTTGTTTGTTATTTCCATTATGATGACACTGATTGATCGCGGACAAATTTTAGATTTTACTCCCGGCCTTGGTGCCGTTGCCTTTGCCTTAGTCGTGGTTTTTACCATGCTGGCTGCTGAAAGTTTCGATTCTCGTCTGATTTGGGATAATTATGAGCGAACCAAAAAATCTTGATTCATCTATTGAACAAGTAAACATAAAAAATGAGCGAGGGATATCTCCGCTGTGGGCCCTGCCTTTCTTAGCGCTTTGCTTGGGTGGCTGGCTTGTCTATTCCGCTTTAATGGAAGCTGGAGAACGTGTACAGATCTATTTTGACGATGCACAAGGATTGATTGCAGGTCGAACTACAATTAGATATCAAGGTCTTGAAGTCGGTATGATTAAGAACATTACCCTCTCAAAGAACCTTTCTAATATATATGTCGATGCTGATATTTATCCTGAAGCTACCGATCTTTTAAGAGACAACACTCAATTTTGGCTCGTTAAACCTCAGGCATCCTTAACTGGGATCTCTGGTTTAGACGCGCTTGTTTCTGGTAACTATATTGCCATATTACCTGGTTCTGGTGAGGTAAAGACAACCTTTACAGCCCTTACAAACTCTCCAGCCATTCAGCCTGATCCTACAGGGTTAAGTGTCACGTTACGTTCTAAAGATCTAGGTTCAATCTCTGTTGGTTCAAAAATTTACTATAAAAAAATCCCAATAGGTGAAGTTTATAATTTTAAGTTAGATCATGAAACCGATAAGGTACGAATTAAAGCACTTATTCAAGAGCAATACGCACATTTAATTACCTCTAAAAGTCGTTTTTGGAACGCTAGTGGTGTTGGTGCCAATATTGGTTTTAATGGTGTAGATGTCCAATTTGAAAGCTTATCTGCACTTATTGGTGGTGCGATTGCTGTTGATTCCCCCGATGATGGTGAGGCCATCGAAAATGGAAAAGAGTTTCGTTTATATAACAACATTAAAACAGCAGGTCGTGGGATCCCTATTAAAATTACCCTACCAGATAACAACCAAATCAGCCCTAACGGTTCAGCTATTATGTATCGTGGGCTTGAAATTGGCCAAATAAACAGTTTAAAGCTGTCTGACGACAAAAAAGACATCATTGCTTCAGCAACGGTTGAACCTGCATTTACCGATTATTTAAATAACGGCTCTCGTTTTGTCTTAGAAGAGGCAAAATTAGGATTATCTGGTGTTGAGAATATCGGTAACCTTGTTCGTGGTAACTTTCTTACATTGTTACCTGGTAACGGAGAAAAATCTCGTACCTTTACTGCAATTCGCAAACCAGAACTTCTTAAACTCGACTCTAAAGCCTTAACTTTTTCTCTATATGCAGATCGTTCATTTGGTTTAATGTCCGGCACCACTATTTTATATAAAGGCATAAAAGTCGGTTCTATTACTCACGTCGCTTTGGTTAATGACAGAATAAAATTTGATGCCATGATCTTAGAGGAATACAAACACCTCATTAAATCAAAAAATAAATTCTTTGTCTCTGGTAGTGTTTCCGCCGAGTTTACTGACTCTGGAGTGAGTATTGATGTACCTCCAACCCAATCATTAATCTCTGGGTCTATAAGTTTTACCAGTGAAGGTAAAGGTTATAAACAAAAGAGCTATACTCTATTTAAAAATGGATCTTTAGCTGAACTAGCACAATTTAAGACAGAAAAAAGCACTGAATTGACACTCTTTAGCCCCGAGTTGCCTCCTATCACTAAAAATAGTCCTATTCTTTACCGTAACCTTGTTGTCGGAAAAATCACTAATTTTAGTCTGGGTAATGATGGCGTTAATATTAAAGTAAATATTGAGAAGCAATACGCGCACTTAATTCAAAAAAACACAGTATTTTGGAACTATTCTGGGGTTAATGTAGAAGCTAGTTTAAGTGGCCTTAATATTCAAGCAGCCCCTTTAATGTCAATGATCCGTGGTGGTATTGGTTTTGATAATATACAAGGTGTTGAGAATAAATTAGGCAAGAAGTGGAAACTCTACTCTACTCTGTCTGAGGCTCAAGAATTTGGAAAAATTATCTCCTTTACCGCAAAAGACAGCAGTGCTGTTTCTAAAGGAACCTTAATAAAATACCGAGGTGTGGCCGTTGGTGAAATCAGTAAAATTTCACCAAACTTTAAGAAAAACAATGTCAATATCCAAGCTCGTGTTTACCCTGAGTACATAGACCAAATTGCGGTATCAAACAGCCATTTCTGGATTGTAAAACCAAGTATTGGGCTATCCGGAGCTGAAAACCTAGATACCTTGCTGGGAAGTTATATCCAAGTAACCCCAGGTTCTGGCAACAGCAAAACACAATTTGTTTTATCTGAACAACCACAAGGGAATACTTTAATCACCTACACTCTTGAGTCAATGACTCGCGGCTCAGTAAAAGTCGGAACACCTCTTTTATTCAGAGAGATGGAAGTGGGTGAAGTCATTAACGTTCGATTAGGTGATTTATCTGACCGTGTGATATTTACTATTGGTATCGAACCTGACTTTAGTTATTTAGTCCGTGATAATACGATGTTCTGGAATGTATCAGGCGTTAATATGTCAATTGGCTTAAGTGGTGCCAAAGTACAAGCAGGCACTGTTGATAGTATATTACGAGGTGGGATTGCTTTTGCAACACCTGACGACACTTCACTTATGCCGCAGGCCAAAGCAAATAAGTCGTACTTATTACATAAAGCACCTGAAGAAGATTGGGTTTTATGGAACGCAGCAATACCTAATCCAAATAAATAACTCTGTGGTTAGGCGTTGTAGTTAAGAACAATAAGAGTGAAAGCAGTCGGTAAAATGGCTGCTTTTAATTATAATGGCTAGCAAACCATGTTTACTCATACCAATGCAATTAATTATCTAATCATTATGACTCAAATTAGTATCATATATATTTAAAGTGCTTTTTTTAATATCTCCTCTATTGGCTGGGGACGAAAGTAAAAAAAACCTTGAATTACATCGACATCATAGTGTTTTAAAATATCAATTTGCTCCTGAGTTTCAACGCCCTCAAGCACCACCTTCTTATTTAAATCATTGCAGATTTGCAGCATACCCTTTAGCAAAACCAATGAATCTTTATCTTCAGTTATATTACTAATAAACGCTCGATCTATCTTTATCACATCCAATGGTAGCTTAATTAGATAAGCTAACGAGGAATACCCAGCACCAAAATCGTCCATACACAATACAAAACCTATCTCTTTCAAACCATTTAAGTGTTGAATGGCCATATCCTTACGTACTAACGCATTTTCTGTGATCTCTAATTCAATATTAGTAATATCCGCGTTTTCTTCTTTTATTACAGTTTTTATATCCTCAATAAAATCATGATGGTGTAAAGAGTTCGCCGAAATATTTACTGAAATAGGCTTATTTATTTGTGGGTATTTCTTTATGATATTTACAGCGCTTCTAAATACATACATATCAAGATCAAAATACAACCCTGCTTGCTCTACAATCGGAATAAATGCATTTGGAGGAATAACCCCTTTTTCTGGATGCTGCCAACGTATTAATGCTTCATAACCAACCACCGCTCCTGTCGACATTGATACTTTAGGTTGTAGCATTAGAAATAATTCTTCTTTCATCATGGCATGACGAAATTCAGCTAGCACAGTACGTCGACTCTCAGTGTCCTTTTCAAATTGAGGCTCAAAGGCTTGCGCCATGCCTCGCTTGCTCTCTTTTGCAACTTTTAACGCCATTTTTGCATGCCGAAAAAGCAATTCAATATTAAATTTTTCCTTAATCGCGACATGAGCTTCCCCCAAAGAGACACCTAATCGCATCGAGTTTTCATTCAAAACAAAAGGTCTCGAACAGGCATGAACTAAATTTTTTAAGGAGAGCTGAGAATCCGCAACTAACACCGCAAACACATCTGAATGCAAGCGAGCTATCATCGCCTGTTTATGAAATATTCGTTTTAAAATTGAGGACATAGCAACAAGTACATTATTTCCAAAATCAAAACCAAGGCTATCTGTAATATCATGAAAATAATCAATATCTATAACATATAAACTGATTGTATCCTTTGCCTGTTTCTCAATGGTATTTGAGAACTGAACTAAACCACCACGATTATATAAGTCAGTAACTGAATCATAATATGCAGAACGATTTAAGTGACTGAAAAATTTTGCATTTTCTAACCCTAAAGCAATGTTCAAGCAAAATACCTGTAAAAGTTCTTCATCAACATCAGATAAATTTAACCCACCCTCAATAACCACCACTCCTTGCCATTGAGAAGGCGTACTTAAATAAAGTGCTGAAAAGTTTTTTTCTAGAACATGACTTTTAATTGTCAGTGCTTTTTGGGCTATACCTGAAGCTGTATCGTTTGAATACTCATAAATATCTTTACCATACATACTATTATAGCCTTGAGTCGTAGCTACAACTAAAAAGGCATTATTTTTCTTATCCTCAAAATCATTTGGTCCCTTCAGTGGCCGTTGTGAGACACAAAAAATACCTTGTGATGATAGATGAAATAATGCATTAATTTGCTGTAAAACACCTTTAGCAAATTCATTAATTGAACGTTCTTTCATTAATTCAGAAGAGGCATTGATGACATTTTTCAAGCCTTTGTAGTGGCATAGTGAATTTGGCCACCTAATTAGAAATGATATAATCATTTCAGAATTAAATAGGTGTACATAATGACAAAACGTCCAAGAAAGAACTATAGCGCAACATACAAGTTAGAAGCCGCTCAGTTAGTCATTGAGCAAGGATACTCAATTACTGAAGCTTCCCAGGTTATGAACGTAAGTAAATCCGCGATGACTAAGTGGGTTCAGCAGCTAAAAGATGAGTTAAGTGGAGTGATGCCAGCGGCATCTCCCATCACTCCCGAACAAATAGAAATTCGCGAGTTAAAAAAGAAACTTGCTCGTCTCGAGGAGCATAATGAAATACTAAAAAAGGCTACGGCTCTGTTGATGTCAGACTCACTGAACAATTCGCATTAATAGATAAACTCAGGCAGAGCCACAGTATAAGCATTCTTTGTGAAACCTTTGGTATTCATCGGAGTAGTTATAAGTATTGGAAGGCAAAACCAAGAAATATTGACGGTGAATTATTAGAGCTATACTCAGAAGTTAAAGAAGTACATCGCATTAGTAATGGCTCTGCTGGGGCGAGAAGTATAGCAAAAATGGTATCCCAAAGAGGGATACCACTTAGCCGCTATCGTGCGACTAAGTTAATGAAATTGCTTAATTTAGTAAGCACGCAAATACCGAAGCATAATTATAAGAAAGCGGATCATGAGAGTATTATTGCCCCTAATTTATTGAAACGACAATTTGACGTTAAGCAACCAAATCAAATTTGGTGTGGTGATGTCACTTACATTTGGATTGGTACAAGGTGGGCTTATTTAGCTGTTGTTATTGACCTATTTTCACGAAAACCGATTGGTTGGTCATTGTCACTTTCACCTGATAGTAACCTTACAGCGAAAGCACTTTCAATAGCGTATGAATTACGAGGAAAACCATCAAATGTCATGTTCCATAGCGATCAAGGTTGCCACTATACAAGTTTAAAGTTCAGGCAAAAATTATGGCAATATCAAATAACTCAAAGCATGAGTCGTCGTGGTAATTGCTGGGATAATAGTCCAATGGAAAGATTCTTTAGAAGTTTAAAAAGTGAATGGGTTCCTAAGAATGGATATAAAAGTTTTGCTGAAGCAAAACATTCAATAACCAAATATATAATTGGTTACTTCAGTAATATCAGGCCTCATCAGCACAATGATGGATTACCACCTAACCTTGCAGAGCAACAATATTGGTTAGAATATAAAACGGTGGCCAGTTTTACTTGACCACTACACTTCCTTACTTTCTTCTAGGGCTTGTAAGTGATTATAAGATCGTATTGCGGTTGCCAGTGACGTTAAGAGTTTATCTCGAGTAAGTTCACTTTTGGTTTTATAATCATTGATTTCATATTTCGAAATAATATCTTCTTCTGGTGCGTAACCTGGTTGTCCTGTCCGCAAAATAATTTGCAAATTCATTTGCTTTAATTCTTTACGAATCCGCTGTGTTAATAATAAACCTGAATCTGACTCTTCCATCACAACATCAAGTAACACTACGGCACAATCTGGATTGTTCTTTAATAATTCAAAGCCTTCTTTTCCTGAATAAGCACTGATAAACTCAAGATTTTTACTCTGAATTTTAGTGTTAGCTAATGCTAGTTTAGTCACCTCATGAACTGAGCTTTCATCATCGATAATAGCTATCTTCCAGCAATGCTCTGTTTTTATTTCTTTTTCACTAATGTCATCCACTAAATTCAAGATAAAATCACTCATAGATATCTTCCTTCTGTTGTGGCGCTATTAACGGTAATTTTAATTCAAAAGTAGTCCCTATACGGCTTTCAACACTAATCTCCCCACCCATTAAATTAGTCACTATGCTATGAACAATGTTTAACCCTAAACCTGACCCCCCTCGCCCTAATTTTGTCGTAAAGAAGGGGTCAAAAAGTTTCTTAATATATTTATCTTCAACACCATTGCCATTATCACTAAAAAGTAATTTCACTTCATTACCAACGAGATCAAATCGTATTTGAATTTCGCCATTATCTTTCCCTTCAAACCCATGCAACATCGAGTTATTAAATAAATTAGTAATGACTTGTCCTAATGGACCGGGGAAACTATCAAGGGTAATATCTTTAGATCCTTTGATTGAATATTTAATATTAGTTCGTTTTATTTTATGATGCAGAGTTTGCGCAATCTCATTAAGGGTTTCATACAAGTTGAACTCACGACGTTTATTACTCGTTTGATCTACGGCAACCTGTTTAAAACTATGAATTAACTGAGCAGCATGCTGAAGGGAATTCTCTAAAAGCTCAAGAGAACGCATTGATTCAACTTCAAAAGTCTCTAATTTAGAACGATTTAATACCCCACTTTTTACCTCTTCTAAAAAGTCCGTTAAATTCGATGTTAAGGTACTCGCCATTGTGACACTTACCCCTAGTGGCGTATTTACTTCGTGCGCAACCCCCGCAACCAATGTACCTAAAGATGCCATTTTCTCTGTTGCGATTAATTTAGTCTGAGTTTCTTGTAGTTGTTGAAAAGACTGAGTTGCATTATCTCGCTCTACTAACAGCTCTGATTGAATTTTTTGTTCATTGCTCCTTAGCTCATCAAGCTCAGCTAACTCTGCTTGGAACAGCTGTAAATTAGACAAGATATCTGTTAACTCATCATTACGATTAAAAGAGGTTAACTCAAAGTCTCTCTCACCACGGCGTAACCTTTCAATAGTCATGGTTACTTCTGCTAATGGGTTAAAAATAGTACGGCGAGTAATAACAATCATACTTACTACTAAGCTAATAATAAGCAGTGTTGATATCAATAAAATTAAAGAGATGTTGCTTGAAATTCGCGATAAATCGTCCATTGATTTAATCGCCTCTTTTCGAGCGTTTCCTGACAGATTATCTAATATTTTTTCTGCTTCATTAAATATTTGATGTTCTAAATCATCAATAGCCTTGGTAGCAGAGATTTTATTTTGAGTTTGATAATGTTCAAATATATTTGTTCCCCCAACCTTTAACTCATTAAACAATCTTTCAATTTCATTAATATGAATGATTTCTTGCGGTTTTTGTTCTAGTGGTTTGAGTTGAGCTAGGTAAGTTTCAAATTGTAAAGCATTAGCAAAGAACTCACGTTTTGCACTAGCATCAGCTAATACAAAACGGTTTAAGTCCGCTAGCATATCTCCAGCCTCATCTGTCAACTCAAGATAAAATCTTACCCCTGGTAAATCATCGTTAATAACGTCTTGAGGATTATTTGTAGAGCCTACATCTGAAATTTCTTCTTCTTTCATTTGATCTAACAATGCCTCTAAAGGCATACCTACATTCTTTAACAAATCATCAATTTGCTTCGCTGCTCTTCTTTCTTTTGAAGGGAAATAAACCTCAAAAACTTGTGAAATCGCTTTCTGCTTATGCCCTTCAACTAAACGAACAACACGTTCGAGTGTATTTTGTTCTTTTATATCTTTAGGAATTAAATTACGAAATCGAACTAACTCTGCATAATTATTAAAATACTCTTGCTGCTCTTCCTCTTCACCTAACAAATACTCTAATAAATTGGAGTTCATATCACCTAATTCTTCTAGCATTGCTAATGAATTAAGTGCCTCAGGCAAATCATAATCAGCTACTTGCTCAGTAGCAGTATTAATTTTAGAGCTTAAATAAATAACCGTAAAAGAGAAAGTCAAGATAACTACTGAAATGAAACCAAGAATAAGATTGATCCTTGAAGATATTGACTGCCGTTTCATAGTAAAAAACTCCAACATGACTAAATGTTATAAAACAATGATGATGCTGATATATACATATAAAAGTTTAGTTGAAGCTTTAGGGATTGCGAGAAATCATCATAATTTACACTTTACACAGTGAAGTAACATGGACAAGCAACGTCAACAGTATTTATAAAAAAGTGAACTCGTTCTCCTACAAGGCCCAATTCCGTTTAGACAATACAAAGATTTACGTTTACACTTCCTGCCATAACATCACCCTATGAGATTCATCCGTGCACGATAATATTTTTCTCCCTGAAGCCTTCTTAACACAAGTACAAGAAACCATGCCCTCTCACCTTTCAATGGAAGAGTTTATTGCCGCTTGTAAACGCCCTTTACGCCGTAGTATTCGTGTAAATACATTGAAAAACAGTGTAGAAGAGTTCAAACAACGTGCCGATGAAAAGCAATGGAAGCTAGAGCCTGTACCTTGGTGTGATACTGGATTTTGGATCACAAGACCAGAAACTGATACCGTTAAATTAGGCAGTACTGCCGAACACATGTCAGGGCTATTCTATATTCAAGAAGCCAGCTCTATGATGCCAGTGACAGCCTTATTAAAAGACAATGACAACATTGAAATGGCATTAGACATGGCTTCTGCCCCTGGCTCTAAAACCACACAACTTGCCGCAGGCATGAAAAACCAAGGCGCATTAGTTGCCAATGAATTTTCATCAAGCCGTGTAAAAGTATTGTGCTCTAACGTACAGCGTTGTGGTGTAAGTAATGTTGCCCTTACCCATTTTGATGGCCGTGTATTCGGCGGTTGGTTACCTGAAACCTTCGATTCGATCTTATTAGACGCACCTTGTTCTGGTGAAGGAACCATTCGTAAAGATCCAGATGCTATGCATAATTGGAGCCCTGAATCAGTCATTGAAATTGGTGATACTCAGCGTGATCTAATCGAAAGTGCTTTTCATGCCCTTAAACCGGGTGGCGTGATGGTTTATTCAACCTGCACGTTGAATCATCAAGAAAATCAAAATATTTGCCATCATTTAGTCGAACAGCTTGGTGACGCGGTCACGTTTGAACCATTAGGTGATCTCTTTGAGAATGCAGAAAAAGCATTAACACAAGAAGGCTTCTTGCATATCTACCCACAGATCTTTGATAGTGAGGGATTCTTTGTCGCAAAGATTCGTAAGAATTCTGCGACTGTACCTCCAGAAGTTAAAAAACGTTTAGGTAAGTTCCCCTTTACTGCCGCCTCAAGTAAAGAAGCCAAAGACATAGAAACAGAATTAAATGCCACCTTACAACTCTCAATCCCAGAAGCAAACGAGCTATGGATAAGAGATAAAGAAGTATGGGCCTTCCCTAAACGTATGAAACCACTTATTGGCGAAATGCGTTATCACCGTATTGGTTTTAAACTGGCAGAAACCCATAAAAAAGGGTATCGCTGGCAGCACGAAGCAATCATGGCATTAGCAGAAGCAAACAACCCAACTGCATGTGAGTTAACCATTGAACAAGCGCGTGAATGGTATATGGGCCGTGATGTTCGCCCTGAAACTGTAGGCAAAGGGGAAACCATTGTTACTTATTGTGGTGCCGTTATTGGGCTTGGAAAATGGGTAGGTAATCGCATTAAAAATGGACTACCAAGAGAGTTAGTTCGTGATGGGAATTTATTCTAACTAAACGAATTATATCCATCGTACTGTTAAAGGAATTTTGATAAACTGTACGATGGATTATATATAATTAAATTAGGAACATGGACATGCCTTCGCAGTATAGAATAAATAGGATTGTCGATATTGGAGATACACTACACCGCTGTGGATGTGCTCCTTATAAAGTAGAACGCTACACCATGTTTTACGCCAATAAGCATGGTGTAAACTGTATGATCCAAGCAACACCTACCGCTATTAATTATCAATTTCCTGATGATAACAACGCTGTAATCTTAAAACGGCATAAACCAGCAAGTATTGACTTAGGGCTCCTAGCCAATACCATCATCCGCTTACAACAGCCACTCAGTGAGACACCACCGCCACCAGCTGAAGGTGTTCATTTTCCTACTTGGGTTGTTGCACTTGCCAATATCTTTATCCCTCCTGCTTTCTTAATGTTAGTTGGCTCAACTTATGAAGCATTATGGGTAAGCTTTTTACTTGGTTTTGTCGTTTGGGCTTGCCAAGCAGTTTGCACTAAACGTCGTAGTCTAGCTGTTGAGTTTTTTAGCGCCGTAATTGTTACTTTGATTGTCACTTTCATTGCCAGTCTTGGTATCCCCATACCCGTTCTGGCTCTCTGCATTGCTGCTATCGTCCTTTTTGTTCCCGGCCTCTCCATTGCGAATGCCCTAGAGTGTTTAGCTTTCAATGATCTTGTTTCAGGAACCAGTTTGCTTGGTCAATGCTTCTTAACACTGATTAAACTCTTTATTGGTATTATCATTGGATTACATGTTGGTGAAGCGCTATGGGGAGTTCCTGAATATACAGATTATCAAAATGAATTCCCTATTTGGCTGCAAATTATCGGCCTTCCTATTATTTCATTTTCTATCGGCGTCATGTTTAAAGCTCGCCCAAAAGATATGATTTATAGCCTCCCTGTTGCCGTATTGGGTATGTGGGGTCCCTTTTATCTGGGCTTTGATGGCGGATGGGTCGTTGGCACCTGGGTTACCACTGTACTAATCACATTATACGGTACATGGATAGCAAAAAAATTAAATCTAACTGGGATTATTTTTATTATGCAGGGGATCATTATTTTAGTCCCAGGTAGCAGAGTGTTAGTTAGTGCAAGCCAAAGTGTTTTTGAAGCCTCTATATTACCCATTCCAAGTATTGGTTTATCTGCCCTCTTTATGTTCTCCGCTATTGTTGCAGGACAAGTAACTGCCTATTCAATTTACTCACCTAAAATAGAACGAGATTAAAGCAAAAAGGCCAGCTATTAAAAATAACTGGCCTTTTCTTTTTAAGCTATCAATCTATCTTAAGCACGACTCATGAATTTGTGTTCAGAGGTGTTAATTTTGATTTTTTCGCCATTAGCAATATACTCAGGAACTTGTACTGTCAAACCTGTTGTTAAGGTTGCAGGCTTAGTACGAGCACTTGCTGATGCACCTTTAATTGAAGGATCTGTCTCAACAATTTCAAGGTCAACAGAAGAAGGCAGTTCAATAGCTACAGGTGCTTCATTAACAATTAGAACCTGTAGACCTTGAGTCTCTTCAGTAATGAAAAGTAACTCTTCTTCAATCGCTTCTTTATTAAAGCTATATGGCGTGTAATCTTCAGCATCCATAAATACATACTCATTACCATCAATGTATGAGAATGTTGCACTACGGCGGCTAAAATCAGCAAGACTAATTACTTCATCTGCTTTAAAGCTTTCATCTGCTTTTAAACCAGTTGCTACATCGTACATACGCATACGGTACAATGATGCACCAGCACGACCACTTGGTGTTAGCTTGCTGATTTCTTTAATGAAAAATACTTTTCCGTTCAGTTCAATTGCTGAACCTTTTTTAATGTCACTTGCCTTTGGCATGATAAAAAATCCATAAATAATTGGTAGATGAAAAATACCATGAACTTTTTATATCTCCAATAATTATGTGCTGCAAAGTTGTATTTTATCTCTGTTTAGCTGTTCTTTTGACTCAAATACAACTCGATTTCGACCTTCTTGCTTCGCACGGTATAAGCACTCATCAGCCAATTGCAGAGACTCTTTATTAATATAGAGCACATCATCAATGGTAAGGTTTTTTATTGCTCCAATAGAAATGGTCACTATTAGATCTTTCTGAATATGATCAATGCTAATCGGTAACTGACTTATCGCCATTCGTAAACGCTCTAGCTTAACCTCACAGCCATAGAATTTTGATTCTGGCAGTAGACAAACAAATTCTTCACCACCCCAACGGACCAATATATCTGAATCATCAATCACAGCCGTTAAACGTGCGGCAACGTTTTGTAAAACAGCATCACCTATATCATGCCCATAAGTATCATTCACGGCTTTAAAATGATCAATATCAAGCACGGCAGCAGTAAAGACTTTCTTCTCATGAAGGGCTTTATTTAACTCTAATTCTTTAAGTGCATGATTGTAATAATGACGATTGTTTAATCCCGTCAGTGCATCTGTTGTGCTTTGCTCTACTAATACCTCTTTTTCTTTTTCAATAGTAAAGTTACGACGAATTAAAAAAAACAGACCAAAGCCGACTAAAATCAAGATTGATGCAACCACTCTGGTTCTTAATTTCTGCTTTTCAACATAAAGTGTTTTTAGCTCACTTTGAGTGTTCGTTAGCTCCATGTTTTTCTTA
Organism: Aliivibrio wodanis; assembly: GCF_052920805.1. Lineage (NCBI taxonomy): Bacteria > Pseudomonadati > Pseudomonadota > Gammaproteobacteria > Vibrionales > Vibrionaceae > Aliivibrio > Aliivibrio wodanis. Next base: position 771,863 of record NZ_JBREXA010000002.1, on the reverse strand, counting down.
ATTTGCTTTGTATTAAACTGCTCTTCTAAGTGATAAACCTCACTTTGTCGACGATCAAATAAGATATCTTTATCCAATTTTGCATAAAGTTTAAAATATTTATATGCCAATTCAGTGTTGCCTGATTGTTCATAAGCTTCTGCCAATAATTGATACGTTTTAATCACATAAGAAGCATTATTAATAGATTCAAGTCGCTCTAATGCCAACTCTAAAGATTTAATTGCAATCTCTATATTTCCAAAATATATTTCAGTTCGTGATTTTGCGATCAAACAGAGGCCGTGTTGTTGTGGTACTGTTTCGATTTCAGGTAATTGTAGACAACGGTTTGCAACGGCTAATGATTCTTTGTATCTACCTTCGATCCAGAGCGTATCCGCTTCTGTTTTTCGCATTAATCCTACGATACGAACATCTTCCGTTGAATCTAATTGACTCGCCCCTTTATCATAATAAATACGCGTTTTTTCAGCATCACCTAGATTAAAATAAATATAAGACAGATTAACATTATTGATCACTATACTAACACCATCAATAATCTTAGATTGAGTATATAAATACGAAGATCTATCAATATAATCTAAGGCTTTATCCCACTCTTCAAGATAAATATATATCAAACCAAGATTGGCAATAAGTTTACTATTATAACGGTGGCTAGGGTAATCCCTACCAAGCTTTATCCCTAAATGATAATACTCTAATGCTTTTACGTATTGAGATTGAATATTGTAAGCAACACCGAGCGTGTTATAGGCTTTAACTAAAAGGTAATTATAATTAACTGATTTGGAAAGCATTATAGCCTTTTCAATTAATAATATTCCCTCATCCATTTTTCCTTTTTTGAACAACTCAATACCAGCATCAATAATCAGCTCTGCTTTAAGCCAAGGAAATTCATGATTCTTAGCTAATAAACTTAATTCTACATTATAATAATTTATCTTATCTCTATCACCTTCAAGTAAGGCTATGTTTCTTAAGATCAAGAAATAATAAGTACGATATATGGCCCCCTGATTAAATACTCCCTTTGCATCAAGCTGATTTACCTTTTCCAGAGCCATCGCTGCATCTCTATAAGATATATCTCTTGCATTAAGAATATCGACACTATAAGGTAAATTTTTTAATAGATCGTCAGGTAGGAAACGTTTCTCTGCTGCTTTCTTTTCTGGTTTTGGTTCAATCAACTGAAATGGACGTAATATATAAAAAAATATCGCCACAGATACACAAATAAACAGACTGATTTTCTTTAAGTTATTATTTGTTTTCATTCTTACTCACCCGCTCAGTGTCGTCTATGCTGCATTTCGTACTGAATGCTATTATTTAGTTTACAAGAAAGGCAATGTAAAATTCATTAAGACACACTTAATGCCATTTTTTTCTGCTCATCCACCCCATGAGAGAATATGACCACTTTATTTCTTCCCTCTTCTTTCGCCTGGTATAGGTATTGGTCAGCTAAACGAAGTGATTCTGTGTTTCTGTGGATCACATCATCAATCATTAAATTTTGTAGAGCGCCAATAGATACCGTAATCGTTAATGTCTCTTTATCACTGATCGCGATTGCTAATTGACTAATGGCTACGCGTAATCGGTTTAACCTTATCTCACAATCATTATTTCCAGAGGTCATAAATAGGCAGACAAATTCTTCACCTCCCCAACGCACTAAAACATCCGGTTCTGCAATAATCGACTGCATATATGATGCAATATCAATCAATACTTTGTCTCCAACATCATGACCATAGGTATCATTAACTCGTTTAAAATGATCAATATCGATAATCGCGACAGTAAAGTATTTATCTCTATAAAAGGCTTTATTTTGATCTAATTGTTGGATTGCACTTTCATAATAATGTCGGTTGTTTAAGTCTGTTAATGCATCTTTAGTGCTCTGCTCAAGCAAAGCTTCTTTTTCTCTTACAATACTAAAATTATGTCGAACCAGTTTAAACAAACCTAAAGCGACAAGAATAACAATAGTAGAAACAATACGAGTTCTGAGTTGCTGTTTTTCTACATACAAATTATTAAGCTCATTCTGAGTATTAATTAATTTCATGTTCTTTTGAATTTGTTCTGTATTAAATTCTTCTTCTAAATGAAACACTTCACTCTGACGACGATCAAATAAAATACGCTCATTACCTTTGGAATACAACTTGTAATAATCAAGCGCTAATATTGGAAAGCCTTTCTCTTCATAAGCTGTCGATAGCAATTCATACACTTCATTAAGATAGACTTTACTTTCAATTACTGTAAATATATTTGTTGCTTCAACTAAACTTTCGATTGCATCATCTATATTTTTATATTCAAGATCTACTTTTGCCTTTATTTTTAAACATAAGCCTTTTTGCAGTGGTGCAGTATTAATGCCATCATAATTAATACAACGATTAGCAGTAACCAAGGCCTCTTTATAATTATTTTCAAGCCAGTACAATTCAGACAATGCCTTTAATAGTAATGCATTTAATCGTACAGAGTCAGAAGTGGTTATCTCTTTTTTCGCCATATCGTAATGTTTACGAGCCTGTTTTGCATTTTCCAAATTAAAATACACATAGGATGCATTTATATCTAAAATACCAAGAACACTCAATTCATTAAGCATACTTATATTATAAAGTTCTTTTGCTTTATCTATATTTACTAATGCTTTATCCCACTCTTGCAAATGAATGTAAATAAGGGCTAAATTAGATATCAACTTACTGTTATATATATGCTCAGGATATGATCCTGCGAGCTTTACCCCTTGATGAAAGTAATATAAGGCTTTTGAATATTGTGATTTTATATTATAAGCAGCACCTATTGTATTATAGGCTTTAATTAATAAGTATTCATAGTTAATACCTTTTGCTAATTCAATAGCATACTCCGCTTTATTGATCCCTTTTTCTATTTCTCCTTTTTTAAGGTGTTCAATAGCAAGCTCAACTAAAGAATCAGCCTCCACCCAAATCATATTATTATTTTTAGCAAACTCTTTTAATTGTTGAGCATAATACCTTGCTTTATTATCATCACCTTTATGTAGAGCTATATTTCCTAATACCATAAAATAATAAACACGATAGATTGACTCTCGACCGAAGATCCCTTTCTCATCCATCAGATTAAGCATCATCGCAGCTCGCTTTGCATCACTTCGAGATAAATCACGCAAAGCAAGAACCCGGCTACCATAAGGAAGCATTAATAATTGATGATCAGGCATAAAAGCTGGGACCGCTTCAGTAGCAATAGGCTTAGGCTTTTCTATTTGAAAGGGACGTAAAATCAGGAAAAAAGTCACGACAGAGACAACAATAAAGATCGTAATTATTTTTATGTTATTCAAACTTTTCATGCGCATCCATTTACATCCCATTCATAGGTATAGCATACTGATTGCAATTCTATACCAAATGGCATTAAGTTTAAATGATTTATTTTAATCGCATAAAAAATCCCGCTCGAAAGCAGGATTTTATATTTATATAAATGAAATCTCAGACATTTTAATCACTAATTAGTCACAGTTCTCTCTCGCCCTTGTTGCCATGAGCGAAACATGGTGATTGCGGTGTATAAAACGACAAAAGAGACCAACCATGACAACATTTCAACATCCAATGACTTAACAATAAATGCCGCGATAAATACACCAATAGAACCTGTAATTGCCACTACTAAAGCCGCTCTTGAGTTTAAGGCTTCTTTTTTAATAAAATTCCCTGATGAGAAAAAACATAAGAAAGCACATGAACACATCATAATTGGAAAAGCGGCTAATGGGTTCATTCCTAATAAATAGATCATTGTCATGCATGGTGCGTATAAACCAATCCCAACTGTCATTAAAGCACCAAATATAAAGTTACCAATAATAGCGATTGTTAACTTCTCCCCTGTTAAACCAAGGGCATCCCCCCCTAATGGGAAAAGGTGAAACTGACCTGCGAACATTAATAATGCAACGATAAACAATGCTCCCGTCATTATTAAACGGATCAATTGTCGATCAAAATTAGAAACTAAACGCGCACCAACCGTTGCCCCTGCACACGCAGACACAATTAAGCTCAATAAGGTAGTTAAATCTACATTTACCGCAGTTAAAAAGATTAAGGCTTGAAAAACGGTCGCCATTGTTGCTTGGGCGTTCATTGTTCCTGGCAGATCTTTATCATCAAGCAGTTTAAATTGCTTGTAGCCTGCTGTTTTAATAGCAAAACTACCCACACCTAATGTGTCACAGAAATTAGCAAAACCACCGATAAGGCCAATTGCTATCACATTCGTGTTTTTTTCTGATTCTCTTTTACGACGCCATAATGAGATTAGCATATAAAGAAAAAGCAAGCCTCCAACAACGAGACTTGCTTGTAGTAAAAATAGAATGGTCATAATAATTCACAAGTTCTTATAAAAACCGAATATTAATTCAATTAATATTGTAGTGCTAGTGAGTTATTCTATCATTAGTTGTTTTAAATCACTTATAACTTAAATTGTTTCACCAATTGTTGTAACTGATTGCCGGCATCGGTTAACTCATTCGCCACTTTGCTTGAATCATAACTTGACTCAACTAATGAAGAAACAATAGTACGAATTGAAACTAAATTTCGGTTGATTTCTTCTGTTACCGAGCTTTGCTCTGTCGCTGCTGTTGCAATATGTGCAGTCATATCATTGATAGATTCGACGGCGTTACTTACTGCATTAAGACCCGAGCTAATATCAGATGATGAACTAACTACAAGACCACAAGTTGCTTGGCTCTCATTCATTGAAGAAACTGCTTGTTGAACAAACTGATGAAGCTCATCAAGCATGACTTTTATTTCATGAGTACTGCCTTGTGTACGGCTTGCTAAATTACGCACTTCATCAGCAACTACTGCAAAACCACGTCCTTGCTCACCAGCTCGAGCCGCTTCAATAGCAGCATTCAATGCTAGTAAATTTGTTTGTTCTGCAATTTCACCAATAACTTGAAGGACACCATTTATCTTCTGTGATTGATCATGTAACGAGCCCATATGATGACTGGTTTTTTCTACATTCATTTCTAGCGAATTAATTGATTCAGTAGATATAGTCACTTTATCTTGAGCTTCTTTTGCATCTTTATTTGCATCACTGGTTGCATTAGATACTTGGTTTGCATTTTGAGCAACCTCATGAGCTGTTGAACTCATTTCTGTAACCGCAGTTACTACCTGCTCTGTTTCTTGATTATGCTCTTCTAATTGAGATTTTAAATGATCCGTTTGCTGATTAATTGTGATTGCAGCTTGAGATACCTGACCTGTCGTTGCTGATACTTCTGATATTATCCCATGAAGTTTTGATACAAATTTATCAAAAGCTTGTCCTAACTGAGCAATTTCATCTTTACCTTCTGCATTAACTCGAGACGTTAAATCTCCTTCGCCATTAGCAATATTTTCAAATGTTGACAGCATGCTACGAAGTGGCGCAGTTACTTTACAAGCAACATAGTTCATCACTACAATCGTCATGATTAGCAGGCCAATACTCCATAGTAAAACTAACTTAATTTGATGCCTTAAACGCTGCTGAGCATCTTCTCTATAATTGGCAACTGAAGTATTAATGTCATCAATATAAACACCAGCACCAATAAACCATTTTGAGCCATTGATTGGAGATGAGTAGGAAATTTTTGGTTGTGGAGAGCTAGAGCCTGGCTTTTCATAAACGTATGGTACAAAACCACCTCCATTTCTTGCCGCATTTTGTAACCCGACAACAATTTTAACTCCATTAGGATCCGTTAATCCCATTCCTGATTTACCTATCATTGAGCGTTTTTCAGCGTGAACTACATAAGTGCCTGAACCATCAAACACGAAAAAATACCCACTACCCGCCTCACCAAAACGAGCGTTAACAAGTGCTTCTAAAGCCAATGTTTTACTCTTTTCTGTCACGCCATGTTTAGTAATAATATCTTCTACTACTGCCTTACCGACCAATACATTATCTTTTAATTGTTTTTTTCTTTCACTGAGCAACACATCTTGATAGTTATTAACCTCTTGCTCTAATGCGTCTTTTTGCAAGCTAACCGTAATTGATAGTGACACAATTAATACAAGCAACATTGGAATAATCGCAATTAAAAAAAACTTCACTTTCATTGGTAACTTATTCATATTTCACCCTGATAAATACAGCATACTATCTCATTATAATATACAGAAATATCAGTAACACAAACAAATAAACCTAACAAGTATCACATTATTTAAACATATAGATCGCGTGTATTAACAAGCAAGGAGCTATACCGCTATAGAGAAATCATTTCTTCCTTTATTTTTGCTTTTGTACATCTCTTGATCTACTTCATGGTACAGATCATCAATATTAGTTGTGTGACAACGTTTGGCACCAATACTAATCGTTATCGGTATTGCAATATCTTTTAACATAATAGGTTTAACATTAACCGCTTTACAGATCTTGTCGCACATATCTGTTAGCTGATTTTTATCTGTAACTCTTGTTAAAATACTAAATTCATCCCCTCCCATACGAGCTAACATATCTTCTGAGGAGATAACTGCTTTCACTCTTTCTGCTACATATTTTAATGCAGTATCCCCTGCACAATGACCATAGGTATCATTAATATGTTTAAATTTATCTACGTCTATTGCGATTAAGCTAAACCTAATTTGTTGTTCAATCAGGATTTCAAAATGATTGCATAGCGCATAGCGATTGTGGACACCCGTTAAAGTATCGTGCTCCACCAAATATTGAAGTTCTTTTGTTCTTTTCGCTAACTTTCGCTTTAGTGCTTCTTTTGAATGCAAACTGAATCGAACAATACAAGCAATTAACAAGGAAATAAACACACCACAGATAAGTGTAATTATCGCATTTGATGTAAAACTAAATGTACGTAACACCGATTTTTGGTATTGGATTTCCCATGGTCGACCATAAATATCAATAAGCTGACTAACTTCTATGGTTTCTCCTAACTCTACCCACGCTTTACTTTGATATAAAACAGGATCATCACTACCTGAGGGGCCATGATCAAATACTTTAATACGGTAACCTCTAGATTTTACAGCATCTAATGTTAAGTATTTCTCAAAGAATGCATCAATTTGAATGGCTGATATAAAATAGCCAAGTAACTGACTCTTATTTTGATTAAAAACTGGGTAATACATCAACAAACCATTTTGTTTCTTTTGACGCTCAACCTCACTAATTTTTCTATTGTATGAGTCTTGTAATAGAAAAACACGATCACTTAAAAAAGGTTGTTGCGTTGTTTTCATTTTAAGTAAAGTATCCTCAAACCTATCACTGACTGAGTAGTAGCCAAGTATTGAGCTATTAGCTCCAGTCTCAGGATATACTTGTGACACCATGTAAAGAGGGAAACCACGATCTAGCAGCTTCTTAAAACGCTTCTCTGCCCCTTCATGGTAATTAAATCCCGTAAAGCCTTCATAGTGACTTTTTATTTTATTTCTGTGTTCCTCAATCTGAGTAAGATTAACATGGGGTGACCATTGAATAGATATCATGGACGAACTGCCAGACATGATGTGTTGACTAACACTATCAAATTGATTTATCCAATAATCGGAGTTTTCATCCACTAGGCTGGCTAATGCCCCCAAGAAAAACACATCTTGCTGTATCTGTGTTTTTATTCGATTGGCATGGCGCTCTGAGTAATTAACTGTTTCTTGATAGGCCTGTTTTCGATTGTCTTTTACTACATGAGATGCCGCTAATAGCGTCAAAATAAGACCAATAATAAAAACAACTATTGGTAATGCATATTTAGAGTTCAACACAGGGCGTACTACATAGCTCATTACAGACAACCGAATAAAAATCATTGGTACATTATACGGAATAATGTAACAAAAAATCAATAAAGGTTGCAACATAGGTGAAAAAACAGGCGTCTATTAACTAAATGTTGGGATTTTATGGTAAGTTTTCTAAGCTGCCTGTACGGCAGTGAATAAGGCATCTAGTACTCTACGTGTTTTCTTTAATTTCTAAGCTGCCTGTGCGGCAGTAAACGTAAATACTCTGTTGGGCGATATTCACTTTGTTTTCTAAGCTGCCTGTGCGGCAGTAAACAATAGAATATCAGCACAAAAATAAGTTACAACAACTAGATACCTAAAAATACCTATTTTTACCATAATTTTTTCACTCTTTTTAATCTATTGATTTTAAAAAGTATTTTTATCACTTAATTTTATTGGGTAAAATAGCCTTATTTATATCATCATCTAGAAAAACAAAAGCACCACCCTTGGGCAGTGCTTTGGTTATGATTTACTGCTTATTTACTACTCTTTTAACTGTCCGCGATTCTTCTGAATAGTATTAATCACAAATTTAATAATAATTGGAAATAAACCAAGCAAAGCCAGTGAACCCAAGATCTGAGGAGAAACTAAACCAGACAAAGATGTGATCTCTGAGAGCTGAGTACCTGCATTTAGATATACCATGGTGCCTGGCAACATTCCTAATTGACTAAAGAGATAAAATCGCCCTGCCGAGATTTTCGTTAATCCCATTAAAAGATTAATCAAAAAGAATGGAAAAATAGGAATTAAGCGTAATGTCAGTAGATAAAACGCTCCATCTTTTTCAACCCCTTGGTTAATCGGCACTAATTTATCTTTAAACTTACTGTCTACCCACTCTCTTAATAAATAACGGCTACTCAAAAATGCAATGGTTGCTCCGATAGTGCTGGCAAAAGAAACCAGTAATAAGCTCCACCAGAACCCAAATAAAGCAGCACCTAATAAAGTAACTACCGCAGCACCGGGAATAGATAATGCGGTAACAACCACATAGGCGATAAAGTAAGCGGCACTATAAAAGAATAGGTTCTCTTGTATGTCACTTTGAAGCGTTTGGTGGAAGCCTTTAATTTGTTCTAATGTCAGTAAATGACCAAAGTTAAAATAAACAATCGCAAATGAAACCAATAACGCCATTAATACTATGAGTTTTTTATTCATCATTAACCCTCTTCTTTAATGTCAGTATTTATTGTTTTAGTTAAATTATCAAAACCACCAACATATTTACCATCTAACCAGATCTGCGGTACTGTCACTGGAGTTTTCTCTCCAATAATAGCTTTAACTTCTGGGATCATTCTATATAACGCCGCACTGTCTTTAACTACGTCATGATAGGTATACTCAATCCCTGCCGCATCAAGCGCAGCCTTGGCTTTAACACAAAAAGGACAAGTGGCTTTTCCAAAAACTACATTTCCTTTAATTTGATCTCGCTCTGCTACTTTTGCTATAACAGCTTGGATAAGAACTCCGCGATTAAGCGCTTCACCTTCGCTTATCACTTTATCTTCAACAATAATAATTGGGGCATGCCATGCTTTTAACTTTAAAGGCTCCCACCAATTTGATAGCCAATCTTTAACTTCTAACTCAATAGGGATACCTGCAAGCTCTGTCTCAAAAGTGTCTTGAAGAATATCTGTGGTTAATGTGCATTCTCCACAAGGAATATTGACCTTAAATGGTCCCCAGCTGCCTGCCCAACGATATAGTGTAATTTTAATTGGCTTCATTGATATATCCCTACTTAATTATGACTGGCTTCAAATTAAACTGAACTGTTTAGTTTAATTTAGACGAATTTTAAAATAAGTCAACGATTAAAAAACAAATTTAAACAACATTGTAACTTTAATAATAGTCGTTATATTGATGCTTGGAGCTACACTATTCAGATTTAATAATAGTCTCTAAAAACATTTGATGAGCTAGTTCAATAAGTGTTGGATCTTTTGTTAACTGTAACGAGGCAAGTAAACCATTAAAAATAAGCCCTGCCTTTTTTGCTCTTAACTCTGCGTTATCAATATGGTGTCTGTTCAACAGCTCAATAAGCAGTTTTTGAGTATGTTGTTTGTATTGTAAACTGACTTCGGTTATCCCTTGGTCTTCATTACTGTATTCACTGTAAGCAAGTTGAAAGTAACAACCATTAAATGACTTTACATCTATACAGCCAGCAAGGCCTTTAAAGCGTTGGGCGATTTTTTCTTCTAATGTCAGATCTGTATTCTCAAAAAGTATTTTTACATTCGTCAATGATTGCTCACTAAACAGTCCTAGAGCACTAGTAATTAAATTTTCTTTTGATTGGAAGTATTTATAGATGGTTGCTTTTGATAGGCCAGTTGCTGCGGTAATTTTATCCATACTGGTGCCATGAAAACCATGTAATGCACAAAGCTCTATGGTTTTTTGTAATGCGTTGATTCTTTTGTCTTCTTTCATACATCACTCTCCTTTTTTCAATTCTTTAATAATAGCAAAATAAACTGTTTAGTTCAAAATCGAGGGCTAATGCTACTATAATTGACCTAACAGGTGACTTTATTTGAGCTATACCAATTCAAGTAAAATGTTAACAACAAAGATGCATACACTGATTTGAATTAGTATTAGCTCGCCTATTTTGATGTTAAACAGAGCTCACGATAAAAGTTTCCTTGTAGGCTCTACTTAATACCAATGTAGTTAATTATGAATATTTTGGTATAGGTCGAGGTTTTCCCTCTGAATCAATTGCCACATAATTAAATGTCGCTTCACATACTTGAAAACGGTGACTGACCTCATCTTCCTTAATTGGCTTTACCCAAACCTCTAAATCAATCGACATTGAAGTTCTTCCTACTTTAGTACACTCCCCATAGCAGCACACCACATCTCCTACTTTTACTGGCTTTTTAAAAGTAATGCTAGATACCGAAACCGTGACAATTCGCCCTCCTGAGATTTCTTGAGCTAAAATCGCACCTGCTAAATCTAGTTGTGACATGATCCATCCACCAAAAATATCACCATTAGCATTGGTATCTGCTGGCATAGAAAGTGTTCTAAGAAGAAGTTGTCCTTTAGGTACTTGGTCTGTTTTTACTGAATTTCGCAAAATAATATCCTACATGATTAGATTTTGTGAATTCTATCACATTTTCCAAATACTCGAGTGTAACCCAACATAATTTACTTTCTAGACTATACTGGTAGGAGGAGTTAAACCAATAAAGGATTGTTATGAGCTACCACCACATTCATGTTGAGCAACAAAACACCATTATGATTGTTCGTTTACAGCGCCCAGAAAAATTGAATGCCGTAAATTACCCTATGTTCGACGAATTAATTCACGTTAGTCGCCAGATCGAAAAAGATCGAACCATTAGATCTGTTATTCTTACAGGAAGTGGAGGTAATTTTAGCTCAGGGCTCGATTTCGCCTCTATTATGAAGAAAAAATCGCATGCTATGAAATTACTCTTCAAACTCTGGCCAGGTAATGCGAATAAAGCGCAACAAGTTAGTGCAAATTGGCGTAACCTTTCTGTTCCTGTCATTGTTGCTATTGAGGGCTATTGTTGGGGAGCAGGGTTACAAATTGCACTAGGGGGTGACTTTCGAATCGCCTCTCCTAAAGCAAATCTATCTATTATGGAATCTAAAATGGGATTAACCTCTGATATGGCAGGTTCATTAACCTTAAGAGAGATAATGCCGAAAGATCAAGCCATGAGAATAAGTATGTGCGCTAGCCAATTAGATGCCGAGACTGCGCTGAAATATGGTTTAATTACTGAAGTTAATGACGATCCATTAGAAGCTGCGATACAACTTAGCCAACAATTTGCTCGAACCTCTCCTGATGCCATTGCGGCAACTAAACACATTTATAATCGTTATTGGACTGCGCCTAAATGGAAACTACTCGCTTATGAAACTTATAGCCAAATTCGGATCCTTATTGGCCGAAATTTTGTTCAGGCTCAATATGCATTAAAGAAGAAAGCATCACCCCTGTTTAAAGTAAGGCAGCGATTTTGGTAAATTCATAGCTATCTAAATAACAAAAAAGCATGTTGATCTTATAATCAACATGCTCTCTCTATCGCACAAGCAATAAGGTTACGGTGTCACTACTCTATTGCTACCTATGATCACTTAACATTAAGAAGATCACCAATAAGCAAGCGTTTAGGGTTCACTATATGAGGGTTTAGTTGAATTATATCCTCTAAAGCAATGCCATGATCTCTTGCGATGCTATATAGCGTATCGCCTTGCTTGATCATGTAATACATAATAGCTTCATCAGCTTGTTGCTGCGCTTGTTCTTTCAGTTTATGTTGTGCTACATCGAGTCTATGCACTGTTTGGTAAATTTCACTGTCTGTACTTTTCTGTTTTTGTAATTCAGTTTCTAATGTATTTACTTGAGACTCTAGCGTACTTACTTTCGACTCTAGTGTATTTATTTGCTCTATCTGACTTTTTTGCTGAGTAATTTGCTCATCATTTGAGGCACAACCAGTAAGAACCAATGAAGACATTAGTGACGCTAGCAGAATAATATTTTTTTTCTGTTTCATATTTTCCTCTCTACTATCTACTTGCCAAATAACCTCAACCATTGTCATAAAAATAAGATGTGCGCACAAGTAATAAATGGTTATATATTGACAATTAAATCTTAAAAATTTTTATCTGTGATCATATAGTATTTTTAAAGACCATTTACTATACACACAGATAATTTCAGATCACACTAAACACAACTATTGAACAGTACACTCGTTTAAAAACAGTACGCTTCTCTCAGCACCAAAAAATAGGGGATCACCATGATAAAAATGCTAGTTTGCGACTTCGATGGTACGATTAATGGCGGATCACCACTGGGTGTAGATCAATTTTCAGCGTACCTAAATACACAACCCGAACTGCACTTTATTATTGCTACAGGAAGAACGCTACCCTCTATTAAAGAAGGATTAACTACGCATAACTACCCGAAACCACGGTGTATTATTAGTGATATTGGCACGCGTATTAATTATGACTATGATTTAATTGCAGATGAACGTTGGCAACACCAATTACAAGACAAATGGAATAAATCGGCAATACAAACCGCTTTGCAAGACATCACGTTTTTAGGAGAGTGTAATCCATCGTATCAAGGCGATTATAAGATCACTTTTGAGGGAAAACTTGACCACAAGCAATATTCATCGATTGCAACGGCACTTGCACAACAATCGATTAATGTTGACATCACCTATTCCCACGACTGGTTTCTTGATATCACCCCAAAGGGGATAAACAAAGCCACAGCCATTCACTACATCATGCAAAAATACAATCTGACTGCTGAAGAGGTTTGTGTCGCAGGAGATTCAGCCAATGATACTAGCATGCTAACCATGCCCGGTATTAACGCCATTTTAGTCGCAAATCATTATAACGAAGTCGCTCATTTGTCTGAGTTCAATCACGTGTATACAAGCAATGCTTCTCATGCTGAAGGCGTATTAGAAGGGTTAATATACTGGCAAAATATTGCGGTGCAGAATAATACAAGTTCAGAAACCACAATTTAGAACGATTTCCTAACCTAGTAAGCACAACGGCAATCACAAGTAGTAATTGCCGTTGGTTTAAAGCGCTTTATCTATGATGGCGTCGATGAGGTGTAGTTGAGTGGTTTGAGACTCTTTTAGCCGAGACTTTATATTCTATTCATGCCCTTCTAAAAAAGCTCTCAATTCATCTTCATTAATAATAACTAAACCTTGATCACTTTTTTCAATCAAATTTTTATCTATTAGGCTTTTAACCGCTCTTCGATATACTCTTTCAGACGTTCCAAATCGCTCTGCTTCTTGGAGTACTTTATCAAAACTCCCTAATGCCGCAGTTACACCACTTTTCTGCATTAATAAGTCATATCCAATATTATACGCAATAGGATGCAATAAACGGTTGGTGTAAATATCCATTGAGTATTGGTAGTCTTCTGCTAGCGCTGCCGCAAAAAAGAACATCATCTCTGGCTGTTTATACAAGGCCTTCGTCAATGCTTTTAAGCAAATTGTATCTACTTGCAAATACTCATCAGCTGCGACTGTCCACTGACAAGGCGTTTGAGTGAAAAATTCCATTTCCCCAAAAATATGATAATCACAATTAGCCTCACCAAGCTGAAATCGTCGTCCATTAAGAGCCAAAATACTCATAGATACGCGACCACCAGGAACAACATAAATGTAGTCTAGCGCCTCACCTTGACGAAGTATTTCTGTACCTACATCAACATAACCCGTACTTACTTGGCATTGATAAAGCAGCTCTTTAAATTTATTACTTTTACTGGCTAAAAATGAGTAAAAGCGACCAGAAGAATAAGGACTGATTTTCATAATGAACTCATCTAGAAACAATGGCTGCAACGTTAATTAGATCCAACTCTAAACACAACTTTTTCTAGTCTTTTGCCCATAAGTTGTGCTTTAGATCGCTTTAATTCTCTAAAGCACTATTTTAATTACTCTATGCTCCTTGCTTACATAGTGCTTCTAATGCGGTAATAGCGGCTAACCTTTCGCCATTCATCATTGCTTCATTATCATTAACATATTGATTAACGCCCTCTTTCACATCTTGCTGATAAAGAACGACATTATTAAGAATAGAAGCAACCTGTAGCCCACGAAGTCTCCCTACAGTGAATAGTGCTGAGGTTTCCATATCTGCACCTAAAATGCCTTTCTTATTCCAATACTGGCAGAGTTGCTCTTCTTCATCGGTATAAAAGCTATCGTGTGACCGAACTACCCCAAAGTAATATTTTACGGATTGACTCTCTAAAAAATGGTTTATTTCTTTTAATAAAGTAAAACTCGCATAGGCTGGATAAGCAGAACGAATATACGCTTTAGAGCCGCCTTCATCACGCACTGCACCTTCAGCAACTATCAATTCCCCTAGTTTAATATGATCTTGCATCGCACCAGCAGAGCCCACTCGTATAACGTGTGTAGCACCGCATAGTTTTAACTCTTCAACCGCAATAATCATTGATGGTGCGCCGATCCCTGTACTACAAACAGTAATCGTGGTGCCTTTATATTGAGCATTAAATACTCGATACTCTCGGTTTTCTGCAAGTAGCTCTATGTTATCCATCAACTCAACAATACGATTTACTCGATCAGGCTCCCCACATACAATGACATAAGGGGCTACTTGAGTCTCATCAACGCAAATATGTGGCTGTTTACTCATGCTATTGCCTTTTCTACTTGTTTTTCATTACGATTTTCTTTTGCTGTGCGAGCCCATTCACGAGCACCATTAGCGGCGATAAACATAAGGATTGAGTATTGAACTGACATCGCAAACACACCCTGAGTTGCATAAATGCCAACGCTAATAATGTTAATAACTATCCAAAGCATCCAGTTTTCAACATACTTACGAGTCATTAAAATTTGAGCGACGATAGATAAAACGGTCATGCTCGAATCCCAAAATGGAAATGCATCAGGTTCTAGAATAGGTTGAGATAGATCGGCACCAAATAGATTCATACTATCAACAGCAATTGTTGCTAATGCAAAGAAGAATGGATCGATGTAGATAGTAAGTAAGGCAATAGCTAGAATACTACTTCCTGATATGGCCAACAGTTTTGATTTACTTAACCAACGAACTTCAAGTATTTCTCCGCTAGAGTTAGGTCTTGTCCATGCATACCAACCGTAAATGTTGGCACAAAAAAAGAAAAGCTGAAGTAATAACAGGCCATAAAGTTGTATTTGAAAAAAGATGACGGCGAACAAGGTGACATTGAGTAAACCAAAAACGTAATTTATAGTTTTTTCTTGGCTTGCAAACCAAATACACAATAAGCCAAAAATAGTGCCAAAGCCCTCTACCCAGCTCATGGCATAGCCACCACCAATTGGAATGTTGACTAGCGTATTATTTATGTCTAATAGGGAAAGTAGGTCCATGTTGTTATCCTTTATTATTGTCAGTGTCAAAATCATAAAGCAGTATCATCTAAAACAAGGAGGACATTTGTCCCCTCATGATAGAGCTTCATCTGATTTTTATATACTGAGCATTAAATATAACAACTTAATGCAATTTCTTCTGCCGATCTGAGCTGAATTAAAACCAATAAGATAATAATAAAAAATGGCGATACATCACGCATCGCCATTTTTATTATTGTGGACATCTATCTATATACTTAATGGTTATCGATTTTCATCAATTTAATTTATCGATATTGCCAAATACACGATAAAACCCACTGGTAGATACTTCTCTAATATCATCGACTAGGAATTCAGCATTTTCATTCTCATATTTTTCGGGAATTGAACATTCCTTAACCATTACTAATAGAAATATCACACTGTTCAAAGCCTAAATCATACGCGACTGCTTTAACCGTTAACTTTTCACTAAATTTAAATGCTTCTAATGAATTATTAAACTGAGAATGCTTCGGATAAATTAAATACACCACTCCCTCGCCTTCTAAGTATTTATGACCATAAGCAAACATTTGATACATATCAGATTGGCTTATTCCATATTTCTCTTTAGCTGTTCTTTGATTCTCATATATCCGCTTCCACTTAGTATCAGCGACACAAACCACTTTATTAGTTTTCTTTTCACTAATCACAATATCAGGCTTTAATTTAAACCATCCCTGCTCTTTCTCTGCATTAGGTGGAGTATGAGAAACCAAAGACTGGCTACTTGCTTGTGTTTTTAACTTCAAATGTGATGGTAGATCTTTTTGCAATTTTATCGCTACATATCGCTCAAACAGAGTTTCCATTGGAAATAAAAAAGAAATCCCTTTATGCGCACCAGACAAAGCAATTGGAGATTGATAACTCAAAATTAGCTCACACCATGGCTTCACACTCCGATAGTGAACTAACGAACGGTCAACTGACCATTTTCTGAAATCTAAAGAATAATTCAATGATAGTGGGATCTCATCAAAGACAAATAATAACTCTTTACCTAAACGATGGTTTTCGTTGCTCTTCGTCCATTTAAGCACTTGCTTCAAGGCTGAATGTATTAATCGATTTTCTGATCGGTCAGAGGAAAATTGATCATAAGATACGTTAAAACGATTTTGGCACCCCGGACGCTCACGAAGCTGCTTTGATGTTTGAAGTTGACCTTTCAAATACGGTGTTTTTGCTTCTACACGTTTATACTCACTACGAATACCACGTTTAACAACATCAGCGACCTCTTTTAAAAAATACCCTATCAGAGCCTCAAACAATGGCTGCTTTACTGTTTTTAAAGAAGATTGTTCAAATTGTTGCATAGACAGTTTGTTTACCATTGAAAGCATTTTTAATAATACTTTCTTCGCAACCTCTGAATCATCTTGCTCTGATATCTTCGGTAGAATCTCAATACGAGTGCCACAAGGTGTTTCTAACACTCCAACATAGTTAACCACTTGAAGTGCTATGTCTTTGCCGTATTTTTTGACTCTAACTAATTCAACGGATTTTTCATTAGCACTTTGTCCGTTCACTAATAACCATTCAAATGCCTTTTTCGTTATTGAATGGCAATCAATGTCTGATTTGTCGCCTCCATTGAGCAACAAACCAAACTCACGCACCTTAACAATAGGATTGCTCTTTTTGCTTATCATCGAGTATAAACACCGATATACGCTTGAGGGTTTTTAAATACTTCCTGATTACGGCAATAAGGCTGTATTCCTTGTATTTCCCAATCAGGTCCCATCAACTCTGCAATATCATTACTATCAAATTGCTCGACAATAAAACGTAACTCATGATTCTCTTTTAAATGATCGCCAAGTACCTGACCTACACGCTCCCAATCTTCAAAGAAGTACTCTTCTAATAACGGTAAGATCTGTAACTCAAAGATCTCTGCTAATAATTGTAGGCTTGGGTTATCAAGTAACGGTAAAAAGAAACTATGACCAATGGTATGCTCTCGGTCATACAACAATTCAATACGTTGGTTCATGGTTTTTACAAGCTTAGCAACGTTAATGCCTTCAATATCAGGAATCCCTTTAAGTAGCTTGTAATTTGTCATCATTTCAACAAATTCAAAGCGACGACGAAGTGCGATATCAAGCTGTGCCAGTGATTTATCTGCGGTATTCATCGTACCAATGATGTGCAAGTTTGATGGTACAGAAAACGTTTCCTTTGAATATGGTAGCTTCACAGACAAAGATTCCGTGCCACCACTACGCTTACTTGGTTCAATCAATGTAATTAGCTCACCAAAGATATTAGAGATATTACCTCGGTTAATTTCATCGATGATAAGTACAAATGGTTTTGCGTTCTGATTCTTTATATTCGTTTGTTCTGTGTATTCCTTTAATCCACACTGCTTTTTCAAGTAAAGCAAAAAACCTTCAACATAAGAAGAATTATAAATACCTTGCTTAGATCCTGTTAAATAGAGTTTTCTAACATTCGCAATAGAAGCTACATATTTAGGATCAGCATTTTCAGTTGAGTCAGGGAACACTTTAAATGTCCCTCCACCAGAATACTCTATCTCAAACCGTTTACCTCTAATCGTTGTTAAAACTAAACGTTCCTCTGATTCTTCAGAGCTTTCTTGAAGTTTTAACAAAGAAGTTTCAAATTCATCAACAGAGACTACTGTATTCGAGCTTGATCCTGCTCTTTCACAAATAGCTTTAAATACTCCCAGCTCAACAGTGTAGTTTAACGCACCGTTTTCACTATCTGCCTTTAATCCCTCAACAAAATCTTCATAACTAAAGCTTTGGTGGAAAGTCACAAATCCAATGCGATTATTATTCAAAAGTTCATCAAAGCGAGATTTCAATTTTTTACGGTTGTCTTTATTCTCAAGATAAAAATCAGGAGCTACAATCTGCAATGCTTTATTGATTGTGGTGTATGTTTTACCTGTACCTGGAGGGCCGTAAAGGATTGTATTTAATGTTTGGTTTACATCGTTAGGCTTCACGTCATACTCTTGTCCCAGTTCTTTTATTTCATTTTCTAAAGCACTCTTAGGCTGTTTCCATTTTGAACGTAATGGTTCAACGTAATAATCAAGTTCTTTTGTTCCAAACTCTGCTTCCAACTGTTTTCTTAGTTCAAAGAGTCCGGCATCTATTTCTTTGCTTCTCATATGCCTGTATTTTCTACTATCAACATTAGTAAGCTTGGTTAAGATTTCTCTTCTATCTGTATTGCCAAAAATACGTTCATGTTCATCAGGAAAAAATAAATAAAGCCACATATGACGTAGCTGACGACTTTCATTCTCAGGAATAGCTTCTAGCCATTCTGAAAATTGGAGATGATCATTTAAAAGTGACTTTTTCTCATTTTTACTTAATAGACAAAGCGCGTTAGTAATTCGAATCATATAAACAAGTTCGCGCCAGCGACCCGTGTTATAAGCAGTACCTGCACTACCAATACCTGTTAATACTAAATCAGAAAGATATTGCTCTTTTGTGCTTGAAGACAATTCGAAATGGCTCCAAGAAAAAATCCTTTCAATACTATTTCGTTTAGATGTAGGTCCGATATTACTTGGGCACAAAAACATAAACCAAAGCATTTCAGAAGCTAATGCTTTTGCTTGTGGCGATGCATCCATTAACTGCGTTTCTAATTTTTCAAAAAAATCACCGTCACCTTCATCTAAGTTTTCGACAAAATGAACAATGAGCTCCTTACAGTACTCTTGTGTCCAAATAGATCCATCAGTAAACAACGAGCCACCATTCAATAGACAAATTTCTTTAAAATTATTGACTACATTAATCAAATTAATCGAGTTTTTATCACCACAATATCTAGCCACAGCAATTCCCTTTAAACATAATTCATTTACACTTTGAATCGTTGTTTCTCTAAACGAGATAAAATATCTTTATACGTCAAAGTGACCTTTTCAAGTAAAGTAACCAGCTGTTGCCTACCGATTATTTCAACATTGAAAACCTTCGCAATTTCAGTCGTTCTTTTTGCCAATGAAGGTGAATTAGTGACAAAAACTAAGCGACCAAATTGTTTATTCATAGCACCTTCATAAACTGGCTTCGCTGAATGTACTTCTTGTATTGCTTTATAACCATCGTATTTACGTTGTGTATATTTAGCTTGTATCAAGATGTTTCCAGAATCACTCAAAATAACACCATCTGCTCCATGGTCCGCTCCGGCATTCGTTAGCCAAGCACTCTCGCTATTATAATTACGTGATAACAACACTACGCATAAAGCTTCAAACTGTTGCCAGCTTAATTTATCTAATTCTTCTGCTGTTATACGTTTATTAATAAGATCACCAGAAATACTGCTACCAACACCTGCTGGTTGAGGCACTACATCTTCGGGGGTAATTACGGCATCTTTTAACAGCGTTTTTTGAGTTAACAATCTATGAAGATTTACATCAAAAGACTCAAATTCTGGGTGGTGCAATAATGGGATGTATATATGAACATCTTTTTTCTGACCAATACGATATACGCGATCTGTCGCCTGCGCTTCTTTCGCTGGGTTCCAGTGTCTCTCAAGATGAACAACATGATTAGCACCAACTACAGTTAGACCAACTCCGGCAGCAACTGGCGACATAACAATCAAATTAAAACCATCTTTCGCTTCAAATTCAGCAATCATTGATTTTCTAGTCGGAACTGACTTTCTCTTGGCAACAGCTTTAGCATCGCCATTAATCACTGAGAGAGGTCCCAAACCATAAATTTGCCCAAGGCTGATACTTAAGAAACTTTGTAGACGCTTATTAACAGAGAAAATAATACATTTTTCTTGTTTTTTCTGAATCTTATCTACAATTTTTAACAGTGAACATAACTTCCCTGATTCTTGATATAATTCTCGAGCCGCTTTACTATTTTTAGTTATATCTAATCGACCACCATCACTCAACCTTGGGTGTAATGAGCTATCTCTTAATCTCATCAACGTTGTGAGTGCGTGACTATCTTCATTTTCAAGCTGATTACTAATACTACCTTCATACACTTCACGTTGATAACCCCTCATTGTGGATTCTAATTCTTCTAAATATTTCCACTTATCAAAACGTCCACCAGCGTACATATTTTTAGATGGGAGCCCTTTCAAGTTATCTTCTTTGACTCGTCTTAACATCAGCGCACCAACTGCAATTCGTAACTCTCTACCTAGTCTGGCCCGAATCTCTTCAACCTCGTCTCCAGCTGCTTTGAGTATCGGTGAGATGTACTGAGAACGAAATTCTTGATAACTACCTAGATACCCCGGACAAGCTGTATCCATCAAACACCAAAAGTCAGCTAAGCTATTTTCAACGGGAGTACCTGTTGCAACCAATTTAAAGTCAGCTTTTAAGCCCTTTGCTGCACGTGTTTGAAGAGCATTAGGGTTTTTCGTGTTCTGTGCTTCATCAAAAACGACAACGCCCCAGTCGATAAGGCAAAGTGAAAACTGATAATCACGTAACGTTTGGTATGTTGTGATCACGAGCCTTTCAGGTAAATCTAGGCGATCAGGACCAAAATGTTGACCGACTTTCAGTGAGTATTTGGGCTCAAAGTCTTTATCTGCTTCTTTTTGATTTCTTATTTCAACGCCACCTAATTTATAGGCGCTAAGATCAGCAGCAGACTGCAAAATAACAATATCTTTGAAGGGAGAGCTCTCAAACGTTTTATCAACTTCATCTTTCCAGTTTTCGAGTAAGCTCAGAGGGGCAACAATAAGCGTTGGCTTCTTTGTCTTGCCTTCAACAGTCGACCTTTGATACATGTGCTCTATTGCCGAAAGAGCCATGAATGTTTTACCAAGCCCCATGTCATCTGCAAGTAAGGCTCCACTAAATCTTTGGTCAGAACGCCCCTTGTGCTCTACACCTAATATCCAACGAACTCCTATTTCTTGATGAGGAAATGGCTTACGCTTATGGTTATCCCAATTTAAATCTTCTGCCCAAGATACCTCAGCAATCAACTGTTCCACTTGCGGAGAACTAGCTGAAAGCTCCTCATCATTCAAGTCAATATCAACAACGTGAATCTCAGTCTCTGTAGGATCATCAGAAGGTATTGCCTCGTTGTCTTCATCCTCTGGAGCATCACTCCCCGGACTGGATAATTTATCTTCAATGCTTTTCAGCACATCACTTACAGCATTATCATCACTGATATCATATGATTTACCTTCATAATCGAAAACTGTCGCTCCAGTTCCCATTGCATCTTCTAGTTGTTTTGTAACGTCCAGCAAAGCAGACTTATCTTGTATTACATCACTAAGCTTTGCTATTGGGTAGATAGCTTCAGACGCTGATACTGATCCAAACCAATCAATTCCTGATTCATCCGTTTCACCGAAGTAGGCATGTTTGAAGGCTGTTGCACCATGTACTCGTACTGAAAAGCCCAAATCGAGATCTACTAAACTCGCATCAATAAATGCCGTCGGGTTTGACAAGAAACTTTTCACTTTATCTCGAGGAACAACTCGGTTACTAATTATTTCTTTAACAGCTTCAAGTTTCTGTTCCGAGAAAAGTACAATTTCATCGCCAATTTTTAATGTAACCGCACTATCATGATTAAGTTGACCTAATACTTTCTGGACTGCCTCATTACTTGCAGCCTGTCCCATGTTCGGCGTCAAAACCAAATCACCGTTTTTATTCAATTCTGCTTCTACAGAAATAGAATTAGGGGTAAGAATTTTTAATTTATCAAAATGTTTTAACTTAAGCGCACAGCCTTTTTGCTGTGCCATTTGTAAAGAATGAAGAAATAGAAGATTATCGTATTCTGTTTTAGGGGATTTCCTATGTACTTCTCGAGCTTCAAACACCAATAACTGCTCTGCAGCTAATAAATACTGAGTTTCTTTTCCAAACTTAATGTATGGTCCATCAATCGCATAATTTAAAGTTTGACGACCTTGTGGTGTCATTACCGCAAGATCGATACTGAACGTTGGTAAGCTTGCTTTACCTTTAATATCGGCATCTATAATGCCATTCCAGATTTCAGGTAATCCGAGAAGAGTTCTCAATTCGCTATCTAATCTTGCCGCCGTAGAAGAAGGCATCATAAACCCGTCAGGAAAAGAGGTTACATCGCCCTGCTCTTCCAACATTTTAAGGGCTACAAATTGTGCGGTGATCCACTCATTAGCTTGACCACTTTGAATTTGATGCAATTTCTTCTTGGTTGTAGAGAAATCTAAACCATTATCACAGACAATATCAAATTTAGAGGTTCTATCTAAATTTGAAAAAAATCTATTTATTAAAGAACCTAACTCCACTCTCTAACTCCATATCTTTGCTTAAAGTTGAGATAATCTTCTTGAGAAAGAACATCTTTGGCCGTTAGTTTGCACCCCTAAACTTCGTAGCTCAGTTAGTGCTTTTCTCTGCCATGAGTACCCAGTAGGAGAATGTGTAATTTTAGCTCTAGCACCTGACGATAATTTCATCATTTGAGTATTTATTCCACTAGTCAATTGCGAGTATGTTGGACTTGAAATATTGTAATTGAACACACATACCGAAGGATCTAACTCTCGATACAGCCACAAATAACAACTATGACTACCTTCAATCATATGAACGCCATCCATCTGAACATAAATTATTGATTTATCACCATCTTTCACTGTGGAGAAATTGGGTAAATGTTTAGCATCATAATTTTTCTTCAAATAATGTGTTGCATCCCTACTCATATAAAGACGAGTATGTGTAATAACTCCAGCATCAAACATACCTTCTAAAAATTGCTTTCTTGAAGGATACATTCTTCGCAACTCGTAGTTTGACGATGAATATGAGAAATCTTCTAATGCTTCTAAAAACAACTTAAGATCTAAACGTGATAACCAACCTCGAACAGCTTGGGTAAGCTGAGAATCAATATTCTTCCACCACTTAAGATAACGAGGATTAGAGCTCGGAACTCTTGGATCGCCAGCAATAGCAAGAACAACATTCAACCAAGCCTCACTAATATGAGACGATGCAGAACGGCTAATCAATATAGTTAGAATTTTATGCCCGAGTAAATTATTACAATCATATAGAGATTCATACACTGATTTTTTCTGAATCTCCTGAAGTAACGGATGATCGGATCCTAATGGAATATCTTTTAGTTGTTCAACATAATAAATACTTTTTGCTACCGTTAGATAACGACCATTGATATAACGCTCTAAACCAATTTCCACAAGCCAATGATCAAAGTCGATATCTCTCTCTATAGCCTGTTTAGCTATCCACTTAGGACCATCAAGAGAAAGAATCTTATGATCATGTTCTAATTGATAACCACGCTGTTGTTTCGCATTAAACAACCATTCCGCAGTCGCATTACAATCAGTTAAATTATCAAATTCAGACAAAAAATGTTGATATAAAGATTCAATTAGCAAGGCACTTGGTTTTCCTACAATAGTTGTAATTTTATTGAGTAATCGACGAGTAAAGCTTATCTTGTTTTTAATATCTGATTGTAAAGACATCGCCAATGCACGGACATGAACAGGGCTATTCACGATATTCTCTACAGAACGATTATAACTTATCGCTTCATATACCTCATCATAAGCTAATCTAAATTTATTATTTCCTGTACCAGCGGCTTTTGCCAAATGATCTAAATCAGTGGATAACTGATTTAGATCTTTAACCGATTTCTCAAAAGGGCTAGAAGGCAGAAAAAAATTAAGTTTTTTAATTCTAAGCTTCACTAATTAACAATCCTTTCTAAGTCTGCAATAGATGGCTTTTTAACTGTAAATCGAATATCAATACGTCTATTCTGACTTTTGTCCTGTTTAGTCATTTCTATGGTATTTACTCGTCTAGTTTCAGCATAACCACTAACCGAAAATAATCGTTGCCCAAAAGCATTCTCTAAGTCACCTAATTTAGGGGTCAATTCTATTTCGCTCTGCCAAACATTCCAAACAGATATAGCTCTGTCAACGGATAATCCCCAATTCCTCTTTCCTCGATAATAAATTCCGTCACTATCTGTATGACCTTCAACAAAAACAGTATCTAAGTACTTAAACCTCTCATTCTTTCTGATTGCACTGTGAAGTACGGCCCCAATATCTCTAACTGCTTGCTGAATCTCAGGATTCTTTGGAATAGAATCTTTCCCTGATGCAAACGTAAGTGTTCTTTCCGGAATACGAAGGACAGTATCATTATCGGCAATTTCAACAATTACATTTCTTTTAGCTAACTCTTCTCGTACATCATAAATGATGTCCTTTCTAGCCTGTTCCGCCTTTTTTAGCTCTTCAATTCCAGCTTCTACATTATTTGTCTTTTGAGTTAACTCAATGATCAAAGCAACCGCTGCAAGTATAAAAATAACAAGTAGTGCTGACATAAGGTCAGAAAACGATACCCAATATGGATTTTCTTCATCGACCGAATTTCTAGATTTTGAACGTAAGCCTTTTCGCATTATTGACTCACTTTGTTTTGAATTTCATCAACTACATTGGAAATAGCTTGAACAGCATTGTTCATTTGTGTCGCATATTGGGTGCTTGAATTGGCCCATATTTTCAAATGCTCGGTAGTTTGTCCATTAGCCTGAGCAGCATAATTTTCTATAAGATCAGACATTTGCTGACTCAGTTCACTAACATTACGTTTCATCTCTTCTGTTAAAGTACTAAGATTATTTTTTTGCTCAGACAAGAAATCTGTCTGTGTTGATTTAAGGGAACTAAACGACTCATCAACAGTTTGCAACATGCTACTAATTTTATCTGCTATATCACTGAACCTCCCAGTATCTTCAAGTAACTGTTCTCTAAGTGATTCAATTCTTACACTACTTAATTGATTTTGCACTGCCAAATCTTTCGTACTATTTACCGCTTCGCGAACTGCCCCTGATAACTGATTACCAGCCTCTTTTATATTTGAACCAAATACACTCATACTCTCAGCTGCATTTCTAAGCTCAGTAGCAGACTTTTGCATGCTCTCAGTAGCACGAGCAGAAGCAGATACCGACGATTCAATACTATTTTGAAGCTGTTTACCCTGTTGCAAAATGTTATTTGAGGCCGATTGCTGAGATTCAACGCTTACTTTAACTTGAGCTAATAATTCATCGGTACCAGACTTCATTGCTTGAGTTTGATTCACAAAAATTTTATTGCGTTCTTTTTCCATTTGGCTGGATTGTTCATCACGCTGAGAAAAAGTCTGTGTAAGTTCGCCAACTTGATTATTAACAAAATCAGCCAGTACCTTACTTTGACCCGACACATTATCAACTAACTCTTTAATTGTTGTCTCCATAGACGAAGCTAGCTTTTGCTCACGTTCCGATGCAGCTACCTCTCTCAAGTTTAACTGTTCACTCATATTAGATACTTGCTTTTCAACGAACTCCGTTAACATGCGTTTTTGTTCATTACCTTGTGTAACCAATTCAGAGACTTGAACAGAGATCGAAGATATCAATTCTTTTTCACGCTCACTCGACGCACTTTGTTGTACTTCAAGTTTATTAACAAAAGCCTCCATCGAAATACTCATTGATTCCAGCGTTTTGTTTACGCTTTGAGATGCAGAATCCATAGCATGGCGTTGCTGCTCTCCTTGATGTCCAAAACCTTCCATAAAAGATTGAAGAACACTCTCTAATGCTTTTTGATTTCCATCAGAAGTTTCATCTACAAGTTTGTTAATTGCTGGAGCCATGATTTTCTCAAGACTTGATTCCAATCCTTGTTGAATACCTTGTGTAGCTTGAATTAAAGACTCTTGCATTTTTTCGCCAATTTTTTCAGCAAGACCTTGAAGGCTCTCTCTTGATTGTTGGCTATCATTCGCTATGCACTGCAATTGACTTTCGGCACTCAGACGAGGAAAAATTCTATCTATACGATTTTGAAGGATATGTATTTTTTTTCTGATAATCTGTTCAAATATTTTTTCAACAAAATTAAATATAACACTTAGAAGAACACCCCACACAGATGTCATAAATGCAATTTTTGCCCCATTAATGACACCGGCAACACCGTCTTTCATTTCATTAACATCAACATTTCCAGCTATATTTAAATCAGCTAAACCTAGCTGTAAACCTACAAACGTTCCGATAACACCGAGAGCGGTTAAAAAACCAGGTACTGCTGCAATCATTCGGTTTTCGGTACTCCCACCAGCTAAAGTAGATGTATTAAAGAAATAATCGGCATCGAATGTATTGTGCAACCGAACAACATCATCTGCACCTTTTACCTCAAGAAGAGTTTCATCAAATTCCAACCATAAATGCCCAACCGACTTTTTCTTTTCTTCGGCTTTAGTTATTAAATCCATTCGAGCGCTTGCAGGGTTCGTAGTTTCAACGATATTAAGTAACTTATTGAGCCAGATTACTCTTTTCAAAGCCCGAATTAATGCAAGAGCTGAAATGATCAGGAAGATTCCTGCGACTAGCCATAATACAACGACAAATAATGCGCTTAACTGATCTGATGTTTGTGGTGGTAATACACTCAAATTACTTAAGTCAGGAAATAAACTACCTAGGTTTAGGTTATCTTTCATTTAATAAAATCCAATAAATACACATAAAAACTAAATACTGATTCTCAGTATTATCTATTCTTCTTAAAATTCTCTGCCTGCTCTAGCACGCCCATATACACGTCATCACAGGTGACTGGTGGATAACCAAACTCATGCAGCAATACGATAAGCTCTACTTTTAGTGAAGCTTTAATATCGTCTCGTTGGCTCCAATCTGGGTATTGGGCTTTATCATCCACAATAACCTTCATGCGCTTGGCGAGTTCTAATAACTTCTCATCTGGATAAGTAAAATCGTATTTTTGCGACATATAAACCAAGATGTCGAAGAAGGCTTTCTCTTCAAAATCAATGCCTAAGTCGTTATGTGCATTCATCTCGGCTTCTAACTCACCAATCAGGCTTACGATTTCATCGGTAAATACTTCAAACTCTTCACCATTTAGTTCATCGTTTTCTTTGCGCTCGTTGTAATGATCAACCAATGCTTGAAACTTCTTGGTAAAGTTAATGCCTTGCAGTTGGTTCACTTTTTTAAAGTCACTAATGGCTTTCGCAAGCATCTTTTGCAGTAACTGAGCTTTGGTGTTTGGCAGCTTGATCTTGTTGATTCTGTCCATGTAATCTTTATCAAAAATATCGACTGACTCGGCATCGTCTTCGCCTAGCTTAAAGATCTCTTCTACACCATCTGCTTTTAAGGCTTCGGCTATCATTTCACGAACACGGACATTCATTTGTGCCGTATCTGGCGCGTCGCCTTTGGTTAGCTTAAATACAATAGAGCGAACCGCGATATAGAAATGGATAAAATCACGCTCTTGTTGAGACAAACTCTCGCTACCACAACAGACATCGTAAGCGGCTTTTAAACGTTTCACTAAGCCCATAAAACGCGCTTCAATCTTTTTGGTGGTTAGCACAAATTCAGCAGCGCGATTCAAACAGCCAAGTTGTGCAACCGACTCTCCTGAGAAGTAATCGCTGCTATCAAACTTATGAAATACCTGCTTGAGTAAATCCAAATGGTTCTTTACTTCAATCACAGATAAACGAATGTCTTCAAAATTGGTTTCATCGGCTTTTGAATACATCGCCAGTGCAAGGTTCATCTGCTTTTTAATACCGATGTAA
This sequence comes from Aliivibrio wodanis, assembly GCF_052920805.1. NCBI lineage: Bacteria > Pseudomonadati > Pseudomonadota > Gammaproteobacteria > Vibrionales > Vibrionaceae > Aliivibrio > Aliivibrio wodanis. The sequence goes on along the minus strand of NZ_JBREXA010000002.1, from coordinate 743,166 downwards.
TCCACCACCAAGCCTTTCTCTTTCCCTTCGTACTTACGGTTTACACGAGAAATAGTTTGAATAAGGTTGTGCTTTTGCAATGGCTTATCAATGTAGATAGTATCTAAAAACGGCACATCAAATCCGGTTAGCCACATATCCACCACAATGGCGATTTTGAAATTAGATTTCTCGTTTTTAAACTGTTTATCTAGCTCTTTGCGGTAATCTTTTGTGCCTAACAGATCGTATTGCTCACGCTCATCATCTTTACCGCGTGTCATTACCATTTTTACCATCTCTGACGGTAAGATCTCTTTCTTCTCTTTTTCTGTTAGCTCAGTGCCATCTACTGCGTGTTTCTCTACAAACCACTCTGGGCGTAATAACTTCACTTGTTTGTAAAAGTCATAGGCAATATCACGGCTTGAGCAGACAAACATCGCTTTGCCTTTGATGGTTGAGCCTTCTTCCACTCGTTGTTCATAATGCTGAACAAAGTCTTTTGCGAGAGCTTCAATTCGGTCGGGATCACCCAAGATCGCATTCATGTTGGCAGAGGCTTTTTTACTCTCTTCGACTTGATGCTCGTTTGCCCCTGAATCAAGACAATCTTGGTAATATTTTTCTATGTCTTCTAGTTTACTGTTATCCAGAATGACTTTAGCCGCACGACCTTCATAAACGATGCGTACAGTGATTTCATCATTAACTGATTCTGTCATGGTGTAGCTGTCTATCGCTTCACCAAACACCTCTAATGTGGCATCAATCGGTGTGCCAGTAAAACCAACATACGTCGCATTTGGTAATGAATCATGCAGGTATTTAGCAAAACCATAGGTCTTTTTGATGGTGCCTTTTTCATGATCAACCGTGACTTTTTGATCAAGATTGATTTGGCTTCGGTGCGCTTCATCAGAAATACAGATGATGTTGCTACGCTCTGACAATAATTGAATGTCTTCGGTAAACTTATGAATGGTGGTTAAGAATACGCCACCACTGTTGCGACCTTTTAATAACTCACGTAGGTTCTCACGGCTTTCTACCGCTTTAATCGTCTCATCACCTATGTAGGTTTTGGCACTGGTGAATTGCTTTGATAATTGCTCGTCAAGATCAGTACGGTCGGTGATAAGTACGATGGTTGGGCTTTCAAAATCGACACTTTTCATTAATAAGCGCGCTAAAAACTGCATGGTGAAACTCTTACCACAGCCAGTCGCACCAAAGTAAGTTCCACCTTTGCCTGAGCCCATCGGTTTGCGCTCTTTTTTGATATTGAAATAGAGCTTACGTGCGGCATAGTATTGCGGATAGCGACAACAGATTTTAAGTTCGTTTTTAGAGGTATCAGGAAAGTAGATAAAGTTCTTCACCGCATCAAGCAAGCGCGTTTTATTAAACAAACCTTGTAGCATGGTGTGAAGAGAATCAATGCCCTCTTTTTCGTTTGATTCGTTACCCGTGACTTTGCGCCATGCGTAGTAGAAATCATAAGGGGCGAACACGTTACCCATTTTGTTGTTTACGCCATCACTGATGATGCACATGGCGTTGTAGACAAACAATTGTGGAATATCACGCTTGTAACGCACGCAGATTTGTCGCCATGCATCATAAATCGTGGCTTCGTCTTCTCGGATCGCGCTTTTAAATTCAAACACGACGAGTGGGAATCCGTTGATGTATAAGATGCCATCGGGAATTCGGGTTTGCCCAGCTTCACCACTTACGGCATTGCCTTCAATCTCTAACTGATTGACGATTTTGTATTGGTTGTTGTCTTTAGATGTATTCGCAAGGTAGCTGAGTTTTGTTTCTGCTACTTTTCTTTCTGGCGCTTGCTCTGATTCATGCTCTTGTAAAACATTAGGAGCAAACATCTCTGATAATGCTTGTGGTAAGTGCTTGGTATCAATTAATTCGATATAGAGATCTTTTTGGCTGCGGTCTTCTCGTTTGAATAGAAAACCGTTGCTTAACCATTTACAGAAGGTTTTGTTGCTTTCATAGAGATCACTGGCTGGCAATGTGGTGAACTGGCGAATGATGGACTCAATTTCGCTTTCAGTTATTCCATCGGCTTGGTACTGCTTTGCAAGATAGTGGCGTAGATCATCGAGGATGAGTACGTCTTCCTTGTCTTTTCGAGTAATATCACTGCCAATAGCGTGTGAATAGCCTTGCTTACCGAGTAGTTCGATAATAGCTTGTTCTAATTTGGCTTCTGTAAATTTTAAGCTCATCGCCTTTTCCTAATACCACTGTTTTTAAGAAGTTGAATGTCTAACGCATTCCTATTGTTATTTGTAGATTTGGTGATCTGTTGTCACCTTTTGGTTTTGGTGCTGTTGGTTATTGCGCTTTCTTTTACTTAATCTGTAACGTTACGTTGTTCGTTGTTTTGCTTTTAAATATCAAGCAAATGCAGTTCTTGTTGTTACCTGTTAAACCCACCACAAGTGAACAACTAGTTCTCCCCCTTAACAAGGGGGAGTTAGAGGGGGTTACTCCGCGCTCACCGCTTGCTGTAAAGCCTCACCTTGTGGTGAATCTAAGCGTAATTCACCTGAGATCAGCTTTGGTAATAGTGTATCTCTTAATTCAATTAATGATTTATTTTCTAACTGACGTAAATGCGAAGATTCATAAAACTCAGCTACTTTTTGAGAATAAAACATCCTCAAAGTAACCGGTGGAATAACTATATTTAAATCCATAATTGCTTTTTTATCACCTCTTGGCATTTTTGAGCCTTTAGAGGTTGTCATCATGTAGTCAAAGAATGAATCTTGATACAGAAGATTAAACAAATACGCTTCCGTATTTTCATCTTTAACTTCAAAACCTAGTACATCATTCGAGTAGCCACCATCGCCACGAGCTATCCAGATCTTTTTAAAATAAGGACGAATGTTAGATATTAAAACATTTCCTCCACGGTATGCTGGTACTGAGTTCACAGTAGGTAATTTAGCTGCTGAACTAATACCTTTTTTTTCTGTTAACATATTTTCAGTTGATATGTAATTTTCTAAGGTTAACTCTGATACTGAAATTCTATTGTTCCCATAATTGGCAATAGAACTTAAAGGTTCAACTCCCCACCCCTTCGGCACAAACCCCAATTCACTTTCCTCAAACTCACAAGGAAACAATTGGCGAATATCCGCAGGTAATGGTTCAAAACCTTCACTCTCGCGCACCGCTTTACGCGCTTCAAAGCGTTTTGCTAGTGATTCTGGAATTTCAATATCCTGACCATTGGCAATAGCATCAAGGGCGTTATCAATCACAGGATCAAAATCAACAAACCAAGATTTAAACAGCGTTTGTGCCATTTGTTCTAGGGTTTGGTTAATTTGGCGGTTTAAGGTAATTTTTTTGTCAAAGCTGTTATTGATGTAACATATTTTTTCACGTAGTGAATCTTCAGGTAATAAAATAGGTAATTCTTTAATATCCTTTAGATTAAGAGTCCTTTGTACAGTTGTATTTAATCGAGCATCAATAATATGTCGTGAAGGTGAACTTAACAGTATAAGTTTCAGCCAATCCCTTAAAGCAGGATTATTTAATCGAACAACGGCGAGAGCTCGTGCTACATTCCACCCAATCATTTTGGGTTCGACAACAATACAATCACCGGGATTACCAACCAATGTAATTAAGAGCTCATCACCACTTAAATGCGTACGTCTATATTCGTGGTCAACTTCTTTTGTTATTTTACTTTCTGGAGTGTTTAATACTTGTCCATTTGTTACATCTCCAACTTTGACTAACGGAATTCCATTATCATCGTGCTTCCCCGGATACATAACACCTACCGAAATTGATTTATCCGTCATTAATAAATCTTTAAACTCAACAAGTTTCCAGCCCTTTGGTACTTTGCCACCAGCAGAAAGCCAATTATTTTCCATAACCCAACGCCTCCAAATTCACACGGATCGCTTTATCTAACGCTTCCGCTTGGTTCATTTGGCTGTATAGCGTTTGAGACAGCTCACGCATCTTGGTTTCAAATGGAATGCCATCATCTTCAATTTCTGCTGCGCCTACGTAACGTCCCGGTGTTAACACGTAATCGTTGGCTTTGATCTCATCAATGGTTGCGCTTTTGCAGTAGCCTGCAATGTCTTCATACTTTTCAACCTTGCACTCTTCACGCTCTACTCGCGCTTTAAGCTCGGCTTCATCGCTGCGCCATGCGTGGAAGGTATCGGCAATTTTTGCAATGTCATCAAGCGTTAGCTCTTTGATTGTGCGGTTGATCATGGTGCCCATTTCACGCGCATCAATAAACAGAGTCTCTTTTTCGCGGTTACGATAGCCCTTGCCTACATTGGCGGTTTTATCTTTAGTGATAAACCATAAACAGACTGGAATTTGCGTGGTGTAGAACAGCTGACCCGGTAAGGCAACCATGCATTCCACCACATCGTTCTCGACCATTTTAGCGCGAATTTCACCTTCGCCACTGGTGTTTGAACTCATCGAGCCATTTGCCAATACAAAACCAGCGGTGCCTGTTTCACTTAGCTTAGACAACATGTGCAATATCCAACCGTAGTTGGCGTTGCCTGTTGGTGGTGTGCGGTAGCCTTCAAAGCGTGGATCATCTGTTAACTCTGAATCGGCACGCCAATCTTTAAGGTTAAACGGTGGGTTCGCCATGGATATAATCGGCTTTTAAATCTTTGTGCTGATCGTTAAAGAAGGTATCTGCGGGCTTTTCACCTAAGTTACCTGCCATACCACGGATCGCTAAGTTCATTTTTGCCAGTTTGTACGTGGTAGCTGTTAGCTCTTGTCCGTGAATAGAGATGTCTTTACGGTTACCTTGATGGCTATTGATGAACTTCATTGATTGAACGAACATACCGCCTGAACCACAGGCAGGATCATAAATTTTACCGCTGTACGGTTCTAGCATCTCGGCTAACAGTGTTACTACTGATTTCGGCGTATAGAACTCGCCGCCGCCTTTGCCTTCGGTTGCGGCAAATTTACCAAGGAAGTATTCATACACTCGCCCTACTAAATCTTCTTCGGTTAGGGCGTTTTCTTGTGCCATTGTCTCGATATTTTCAATGGTGTCGATCAATGACGCGAGTTTTTTGACTTCTAAATTTTGGCGTGAGAAGTAGTTGTCTGGCAATGCGCCTTTTAATGATGGATTACGCTTTTCAATGGTTGATAACGCGGTATCAATTTGAACAGCAATGTCATCTTGTTTGGCGTTGGCTTTAATTTTTGACCAGCGAGCATCTTCAGGAAGATAAAAGATATTGTCTTGTTGGTAGAAAGCTTCCATTTCAACAAAGGCGTCTTGTCCGTTATCAATCAATTGTTGACGACGTTTTTCAAATTTATCACTGACGAATTTTAAGAAAACAAGGCTCAATACTACGTGTTTGTATTCTGATGATTCAACGCTGCCACGCAGTTGATTCGCGGTATCCCACAGGGTTTCTTCAAAGCCTTTGCTTGGTTTTGCTTTGGTCGCTTTTTTCGCTGGTGCTTTAGCCATTATGTTTACTTCTCATTTTGTTATTTCTACTTGCAAAAGATACAAGATTTAATGCGGTGTATTGTACATTAAGTTAGGGAAAGATCATTGATATGGTGAGTAATTTTGAAGGGTTAATGGCAGAAATTGAGATAAAAAATGCCACACTAGCTGTGGCATAACTTGAATAACAAGCCTCTGTGGTTTAATTCATTCGTGATGCTTGTATTTAGATCTATCTCTTAACTAGATTTTATATAAACTTACACTTATATCGTTTGCCATTATTGATTCTTGGGTTATCCCTTTTTCTACATTAGCCATTAATAGTTTTAGATTAGAAGGAATTAGTGCTGACACTCGTTCCCAATTTTGGTACTGATTACTAAATAGATCTGAACGTCCATGTTGTTTAAGCGCCTCTTTTGATAAATCTGGAACGAGCATATAATCAGCCCCTGATGCAAAGGCTAAAGAAATACCTTTAGGATCTGTATCAAACCAAGCGACAAGTTCTATATCTGGAAAAGTTAGAGCCATTTCTTTTGATATCACGCTACAATCCTTATCTCCTCGGTAGACGATAAGAGGATTCGGCTCCATGTCTGTTTTCACCAATCTAAATTTTGAAAATGCTTCGTAGTTTTCAACAATCACGATTTGATTGTGTTCAATACTTTTCAAACAACTTAGAGGGATTTCAATGTTCATGCCCTCTTCTAAATCGTACTTTCTGCCATTTATGTTCGTAGATAAAAGCCCATAAATTTTAATTACCTTGCCTTTGACAGGCCTTGAGCTTAACTTCTCGTTTGGAAAGAACTGAGCCATATCCGTTCGAGAATGTGGGATAGGGTCAGTTAAAAGATCAAAACCTGATTGTTCTTTAATTATTTTTCTAATTTGACGTATATCTCTAGGCGTCAGCTGTAGCTTCTCACCTCTGACGATACCAACACTAAAGTCGTGATGAAAAATCTCAAAAACGCCACTCAGCACTACATTGGTACCGTCTTTAACCTTCGCTGGAGAGAAAAGCTGTTTAAGCCGATTTAAATCACTACCAGTTATATCATCAATAATTCTACTCACCGTTTCCTCGCTATAGATACATCTTCTAAGTGAAGGTTGCCGTAACCTATATTGCTACCTGTTGCTAAATAGGTATAAGACCCAATAGGCTCGACGACAAAGCCTTTGCTATCTTCGGGAAGCATTGAGCTATGGAAGTTAAGCACGCTAAATAACCACACATCTTTAGCACAAGTGAGCTGGTCAAGATCTTCAGGTAAATCACTATTGATTTGCTCGTAATATTCCAAGGCGGAAATGCTGGTTTTTCCCTTCCCAATAAAAGCTTCAGCAAAAAATGTATCGCAATGAGAATCAATGTCCGCTTCAATCAGCTCTTGTATTTCAACATCAAGTGTCAATTCTCGGCGCTCAGCCTCTTCAACAACCGGAAGTTCTTCTTTTTCGACTGGCTGTGCCGTAATTTTCTCAACAATATCGGCCAATTCCGGCTCTTGGTCCATATCATCAGGATTTGGGTGATGTGCAAATTGAATAGGCTCTGAAAGCCAAAACGTCGGTATGCCATCGTGCTTTGCTATCTCATCGGGCAAAATCAAATAGTCACTTGGTGTCCAGTGTGGCTCTTGGTCTATGAAGCGGTCAAAGGCGTTGATCAGGTCTTTATCACGCTCTCGGTTACGATACTTCAGCATCAAAGCTCGAAGTTGAATTAGGATAGACCCGAGCTCTTGTTGGCAACTATGAATAGCACTGTGCATTTCAGTACAAAACAAGGTGTTTAGCTCTGAGTTATCTCCTGCAGTATCACTCAACAACTTAAAAGAGAAAGCTTTCATGCCACTAACAAGCTTTTCAGCTTGCTCTATAGCGACTTGATTCTCTTTTTGCTTTTGGACGAGAGTGTGACCATAACCAAAGTCATAACTGATACGGTTTCTTAGGCGACGACAAGATTCTTGCAAATCCATTGTGATTTCATAAACGACACCTTCTAGGCTATTAAACCTATCAGCCTCTTGCTCTCTTTTGCCATTTAATTTAGCTTCCAGGTATTCTTGTGCGAGACTCTGAATTTCTGGAATGCGCTCAGCGTGTTGTGTCCCAAGAAACGAACTTGCTTCCGTTTCAAGGAAATAGTTCATCAGTGCCTCCATCTTAGGATGTACACGGTAGCCGCGGCTTGTCACGATAACAACACGGGCTTCTTTTAACTTACGTAGATCGTTGGCGTTCTCATGAGTTTCACGTATCGTGCCATTTTCAAAAACATGAGTTAATGTGTCCTTTGCTTGGCTGATTAAGCTAAGCATGTGGTTGACACCACCATGTTTCCCATTGTTTTGAGAGCTCATCAAAAATCGAACTCCTCTTGGTTCTCGTTTGCTTTGTTAACTGCTTCAACGATCTTTTCATGGGTATCGATGAAATCGAGCACTTCGTAAATAAAATCTAACTTTCCTGTCATCACATAGAGCTGACGCTCTTTATTTACTAAATGAGCCACCCCTTCTTTAACCAAGAATTCGACGACTACATTGAGTTTTTCAGTTGCACTGTCACGCACTTTTTTTCGACTCACTTTTGGGAGTCGATAAATACTATCGAGTTTCTCCATCAAGCTAGGAGACGATTGGATTTGCGCACTAAGGACAGGCACACTTAACTCATCACCACCAACCATCACAGCTTCAACTTGAGCAGCCTCACTGACTGTCGCCACGAACTTAATCACAGGTCGAATGATACCGTGTACATTACTCATCAACGCGGTCACCTGACGACGATTGTGGTCGTCGATACTTTTATAGGTGACATAATAGGCGCTGGTTCGGCTCGTACATTGGAGCTCGCGGCTCATAAGAGTCAACGCTTGATTGATTTCTCGGCGTGTACGATCCTCTTTAAGCGTCTTGTAAGCTTCACGATCAGTTGCTGGACAGATAAAACGACCACTAAGCAGAGACTCTAAGACTTGTGATACTGGCTTCATGCTTCTACTCCTGTGCTAGTTTCTGCGGCTTTGGCTAACGCGAGTTTACTTAGTTTAGGTTTGTTGAAAATGTTCTTGTAAGGCGTTAAGTGGTACAGGTACTTAAATAAATTGGCTGTACGGTTATTGCCATCGGGCTGAGCCGCAATAACATTGAAGTTGTGTGTTCCCATCATCTTAAGCAGTTTGGCTTGATTTTCTGCCGTCAGCTTACCAATCTCATCAGTTGGGTAAGTTATTGATAGTCGACTTGCTCCACGTTGTTGCGTCAGTAGCGCTAAATACAACATGGATTGAATGAGTAAGTTAGTACCATTACTGGCCAAATCACGCATATCTTTATCTGTTTTGGCAGTTTTACGTAGGTTGTTCTCGATAACTTCAAACTTGATGTCAAACAGCTCAGTAGGCTTCTTAACTTTCTCGGCACTAATATGATAAGTCAGCGTATCTAAAGCATTGTAAAACTCTTTAGTTGGTAGCTCTGCAGATCCCGTTTTATCCCACTCTTCATAAATCTGAGAGAAGTTAATAATATCTTCCCAACCTTGTAGTTTGGAAAGTGTACTTTCGACGTTAATGTCAATAGAACCAACTACCGAAAAAGTATTATTGAGCTTTACTTGTTCGGAAATGTTACGACCAAGTTTCTTAATATCACGATCGAAGCCAAGTAGTCGGTGCTTGAAGTCAACGAGCATACGCCCCATGTTGACCGCACTTTCAATTGTTATACGGGTCACTTGAGGAATAATGTCATTCATGATTATTTCAAGAATATCTATTCGCTTAGAGTCACTAGCAACAATATCCTCTGTAATAGTGTTTCGGCTGCTTTCATTCCAGAAACGATACAGCTCCCCGTCACCAAGGTTGAGAGTGATAGTTTCCATCTGTTGTATCTCTTTTTTACGTTGCTTAGTAAGCCCCTCTAGTTTTGGTAGCTTGCTCTCCACATCACTCAATAGTGAATTTAAATCGCAGTTATAATCGAGCGCCTCTTGGCTCCCTTCTTCGCCCTCAAACATCACGTAGTTAGTTAGGCGAGAGATGGCACTGTCAGCTCGCTGTTTATGGTTCTTTAAGATAGAGAGTTTTTCATCAAACTCTTTCTTGGTTCGATTAGCTTCGACTCTAAGCTCTTTCAGTTTGGTTTCTAAAGATTTAACTTCTTGATGCACAGCTTCAAGTTCTTTTGCCTTAGTATTACGATCGTCACGCCTCTTAGGGTCATCCACTTCATAAATAGCAATCCATGTCTCATATTCTTTGATCTTATGAGACTTCGCTTTTAAGTTTTTGATTTGATTATCAAGAAATTCAATTTCTTCTTTATAGCGTTGATAGATTTCACCGCTAATACCTTGCTCGCTCAACCGCTGTTCATACTCCGTTTTGATACGCTGTTTGTTCTCGCCTAACGTCAAAGTACTTTTTGCCAGTAGTTCGTCTATAGCGCCGATCGTGAGAGCAAGTGATGATTCAATATTGCCAATTTGAGTAAGCCTATCGTTGCTTAGCTCTAATTTTGCCTCTTTAAAACGCTCAAGCGCCAATGAGACTTCTCGCTCAATCTGGGATATGGCTTTCTCAATCGATTTGATGCTTATATTTATTTTTTCGATTAAGCCCTCTTTTGCACGGGCAATCTCTATTTTCTTATTGTTAAGGTTAACCTTAGTTTGAGCTAGGTCACCTTCAGCGTTGCGCAGCTCATTGCGTAGTCGTGACAACTCTAGACCTGACTGTTTAACAGCAGAGTTATTTTTTGAAATTTTCTTATTAAAATCGATCTCTGCATCGTCAAGCTCATCGATAAGATCCATCAAATTAGCTTGCTCTTCGAGATCAGCTTTATTGGTGACACTACAATCAGCTAGGTTGCTCGTATCGATGTATAAGTCATACATAGAACCTGAATCTTCAGTCATTGATGGTGTGAGTGTCGTGTCCATCAAAAGCTCATCGGTAAGAACACGACCAAGTGGAGAGCTTTGCCATCCCTGTCGATTAGCTTCTAGGAACGAGAACAAGGTTCCTGAATCTGGGTCTAATCGGTTACTGACTACTTTGAATCTCGCTTCGGCATCACGCTTGTTACGACGAGTGTCTTCTAATCTTTCGAGTAGCTTTTCACGTTTAGTTTGTAAATTGACTCCTTCCTTCTCTCTCACAAGTGTCGTGTGTTTTAGCATATCTACTTGTTCTTGCAATCTGTCTTTCTCAGACTCCAACTGCTCTCTCTGTTCAATGAGAAGCTCATCAATATCAGGATTCTTTAGCCGCTGCTTTTGAGTGGCGAGTTCAGCCTTACGATCCATAAGAATCGAAGATTTTTCAGTAGTAAAACTTGTATGAGATTCGGTCAGTTCCTTTAACTGTGGCTGATACACAGCGTCTATCTTGTCTTTCTTAACCTTGAATTCTTTTTCGGCATCAAGTTTTTGCTCTATTAGGTCAGACTTTTCTTTATTGAACTTACTAACAAGGCTTTGTTTGTCTTTCTCATGCTTTGCTTTAGCATCATTGAACTTAATTTCAAGATCGGCGTAACTTTGTCTTTGATGTGTCACCTTATCTTCCATTTCTGGAAGTTGCTTAAGCTTAACCGACAGTTCTGGGTAACCATTATTTTCGTATGTTATAAGCTTGCTGTGATGAACGTCGATCTCAGACTCAATACTTGTAATAGAACGTTGAAGAGCATTCTGTCGAACCTCTTTATCGAGCTTTTTTTCATTAATTTCGCCAATCTGCCTATCGCTATTCTCAAGAAAGTCTGCGCGCATTAGATCTGTTTTCTTACGGGACTCATCAAGGTTTTCAGAGGCTTCACGAATGATTGTTAAGGCATTGGCGAGCTGAGTGGTTAAGTACGCGATCTGCTGATTGTTCGCAATAGCTTCAATGAATGCGTCTTTTTTATCTAGGAAAGCTGTTAGACCGCTGTAGTCATCGCACCATTGTTCAATTCTGTTCGCATCCACACCAAATTCTAGTGTGCTATTACCTTGTTCAAGAATATCAAGAAAAAGCGCCTTGGTGTCGGCCATGTTGAATTCACCCTGAATCAATGCGGCGGTGATTTTTTCGATATGACGAACATCATGACGGCCAGAGCACAAAGAGTAGCTTAGGAACTGATTGCTCAAATTCCCTGCATTAATGTTTTGGATAATTTCGCGGTACTCTTTGACGCTAGTAATACGCGACTCGTAATCTAAACCGTTAGCGTTCAACTCCGCGACCAGCTTTGTACAACCGATAGCGTAAGGTTTTTCTTCGCTATCTTGTTTAATAATCACTGATTGCTCAAACTGACCTTTAACGAAAAGGTACACAATGCCACCTTTAGTACTGAGGTTTCGATAACAAATGACATGAGCAACTTGACCACGAGCAGTAATGTACTCGAAAACAATATAACTGTTGTTGTGTGGTAAGTACCATTCTGCAAAGGGCTTATTGACATTCGATTTCCTGACGATCTGTGTACCAGTCGCTCCATAAAAGAACGGAATGAGCCTTAATAATGATGTTTTTCCTTCTCCGTTACCGCCAGTGATCTGAGTGGGAGCGTCAAAAGAATACTCAGAAAACATCTTGTTTTTCTGATAAGAATTTATTGCGATAACTTTGGTCAATCCGGCATACATCATCGTATCTATCTCGAGTTATGTTGTTTTTCTTGACTGAAAATCAACCAGTTTGAATTTGTGGCAACTAAATCAGGTTGCAGCTGCCATATAATTTATGCTCTCACAGAAATGGCTTCTGAATCTAATACGCCCTTCTCAATATCCATAATAAATATATGTACTTTATGGCTACATGTATATACTGTACACATCAACATGTAACATTTGTGAGCAGGAACATGATTCAAGTAGATATTAAGTGGGACCAACAAGTAAGATTTCGATTAATTGAAATCATAGCCCAGTGGGAAGGTCGACTGACAACAAATCACCTATGTGACGCTTTTCATATAGGCCGCCAACAGGCTTCTAGAGATATCAATAAATACATTAGTCTTGTAGGCCAAGATCAATTGATACTAGATAGGACAATTAAGGGTTACAGGCCAGCAGATAGCTTTAAGCCTCTATTTACTCAAGGTACTGCTCATGAATATCTTATGATGCTTCATCAACAGTATAACCAAGAAGAAACATTTGAATTCTTTAATTGGGGGGAAGCTCAATCGACAGTATTGAATGTTCCAGAAAGGGCTATATCACCAAAAATCGTTCGAAATTTAATTGCTGCCGCAAGAGCTAATCTTCGCGTGGATATTGATTACGTGTCCCTCTCAACACCTGAAATTCGAGGACGTATAATTGCTCCTCATAGTTTGGTCTATGATGGTATTAGATGGCATGTGAGAGCATTTTGTGAAGATAGAAATAGTTATCGTGACTTTGTATTAAGCCGTTTTAGGAACGAACCTGACTTAATGGATAAATCACCAAATACGCGAGAATATGATGATGATTGGAATCACCAAGTGAAATTAACGATTACACCTAACCCCTACTTATCTGAAAAACAACAATGTATCGTTGCTGACGATTATGCTATGAAAAATAAAGAGTTAGAAATCACAACTCGCAGAGCTTTAGTACATTATTACTTACGTCGTATGGGAACAACACAAGATGAAGGGTTACTAAAAAAAGAACCGGAAGTTCATCAATTAACCGCACGTTTTGACGAATTTTGTTCATAGGAATAATAAGTACAAAAAAGCCCACACTAGGTGGGCTTTTTTGTTTGTTCATAAAGAACGAATTTGGTGCCCGCTACTGGACTCGAACCAGTGACACCTTGCATGTCATGCAAGTACTCTAACCAACTGAGCTAAGCGGGCAAATCGTTAACAGGGAAGTAATTGATTTCTCCTTGAGAACGAGATGGATAATATCGAGTTCTTTTTATCTCTGCAAGTCTTTTTTTATGATTATCAACTGTTTGGTTATTTCTTATCCAAGTCTACTATAATAAACTAAGATATTGATAGAATAACCATTTTACAATACAATCTAGGATACTGTTAATAGGGATTTTACCTCATGCCTCAATCGCGATTTCAACGCTTCTTGTTTTTACAACCTATTATTATTTTACTTTTAGTTGGCATGGCTATCATATCTTTAGCATTTAGCGCCCAAAGCTTTCGCTCTGTAGAGAAAACCATCCGTACTTCCTCATTTCAGGCCTTTAATAACTCTATCGAAGCAAGTTACGACATTGTAGATACCGCATTGAATGAATCCATTAAGCGTTACTTAAAAGGGATTGTTGTTACTTCAACTAAATTTATCACTCAAATCCAGTCTTCAGATTCACTTAGCCAAGAGCAAAAATCGTCTTTAATCCAAGGGTACATTAACTCTAGCAAAATTGGAGATACAGGCTACCCTTACATTTTAAGTTCTAAAGGTGAACTAATATACCACCCCATTTTTCAAGGGCGTAATGTCGGGCAATATCTTCATATAAAAGAACAAATCAAAAACGATGATCATTTTGTGGAATATTTATGGACCAACCCTGGTGAAAAAAAACCTCGAAAAAAAATCACCTACTCTATTTATATAGAAGAATTTGATTTTATTGTCTCAGCCAGTGCTTATAAAGATGAATTAATCCACTTTATTAATAAAGACATTCTAAAGGATAAACTAAACAAATATCAGTATGGTGATACTGGCTATGTCTATGTGATCGATCTAGATGGGGATCTTATCTTACATCCTACTTATGAAGGAAATAATGTTCGCGATTTAATCGGCTCTCATGCTGATGGGTTGTTAAATAAGATCAAACATGCAGCCAATCAATACAATTTACAAATGAACCAAGTCCCTAACTCATCTGTTATTTCTGTTCGAAGCACTGATGTTGAAAGCTATTCTTATCAAATAACCTTAGATGATATTTCTTATCAAAAAGATGTGTTATTCATCTACTACCCTTATCTAGATTGGGCTATCGTTTCTGGTATCTCTCGTGATGAATTAAACCGTCCAACCAATACCTTACTTTATAGCCTAATTGCACTGATTGTTAGTTTATCAACAATTATCCTGACTTTATTGCTATTGCTGAATCATAGGCATAAAAGATTAGTCAGCGTCCTTAACCGTGATTACCTAACCGGGCTATATAACCGAAGAGTATTTCATGACAAAGTGGTACCTCTAATCTCTATAGATAATGGGGTTAATGCGTTTGTTCCCTACTCTATCGTCTTGCTTGATATTGATTTCTTTAAGCATATTAATGACACATACGGACACCTTGTAGGCGATAAAATCATTGCTGTTGTTGGTAAAGCTATATCTCAACATTCCAATATATTATCTGCTCGTTATGGCGGTGAAGAGTTTATCTTCTTTATTAGAGAAAGTGACCCTAAAAAAGTGATTGAATTTACTGAAATGATTCGTCATCAAATAGATAATTACAATACACTGCATGAGAAGATCACATTGAGTGCAGGTATCACGACCATTAGTAAGCCAAATATCTTATTAGATGATGTCATTGAGCAAGCAGATAAGGCACTATATCATTCCAAAAATACAGGGCGTGATAAAATTACTCATTATCAAGATATTTAGAAAAAACTGGGATATAGAAATAATTGACAAGTGCAGAGGTTGGACTAGGCTAAATAAAGTAACGCTCTCCATTTTATTGCGCTAAGCTCATTGAGCTATTTCCTAAGCCCGTAGCTAGAAGTCGTTACGGGCTATTTTTTAGGGATGCTATCTAGTAAACTTACTCTGCTTGAGTCGCTACTAGATGAATACCATCTTTTTCAATGGTGATTTTACCCGCTTTATATAGACCGCCAATCGTCTTTTTGAAGGTTCCTTTACTTGTTCTGAACTCAGCAAAGATAGCTTCTGGCGTTGACTTATCACTTAGAGGTAAGAATCCTTCTTTTTTCTCTAGTGTTGCGATTACTTTTTCACTTAGCTCATCCATACGAGCCACACCTGGGCGTTGTAGAGACAGTGAAATTTTACCATCTTCACGCATTTCAGCGATAAAGGCTTTTAGTTGCTTACCAATGAATAGCTTACCAAATACATCAGAGTGGAAAATCAAACCCCAATGCTCGCCATTGATTACGGCTTTGTAGCCAAGATCAGTACGTTCTGCAATTAAGATATCAACCTGTTGGCCTTTCTCATAATTTGCAGGCGTGTTATCTAACCATTTGTTAAAACGAGTCGTACCAACAATACGGCTAGATGCTTTATCGATGTATACATAAACAAGGATATTTTGACCTTCTTCTAAGCGGCCACGTTGCTCACTGAATGGCACTAATAAGTCTTTTTTAGCGATACCCCAATCCACAAACGCACCAATGCTGTTTGTACCAATCACATTCATTAAACCGAATTGACCAACTTGTGCTTTTGGTGTTTCTGTAGAGGCTACCACTTCATTTTCTGAATCAAGATAAATAAACACATCAAGGGCTTCGCCTACTTCTGTGCCTTCTGGAACAAAACGACTTGGAAGAAGAATCGAACCATAATCATCGCCATCTAAAAAGACACCAAAATCTACAGTTTTTGTTACTTCTAATTTGTTGATTTGACCAATTTTAATCATTACTTCAATTCCTAAATAAAATACTCGGCGATTATACCTGAACTCTGATATGCTTGCTGTATGAATTACCATTTTTATAGGAATTTCCTGTGATTACAGTTGGTAAGAAAGATGGCTTATCACTAAAAATCTCACATATTGTTGAAGAATCTAAGCAACATGAACTGGAAATGTATCTTTTCATTCCCGGAGAGCTTGGTTTAAACAAAGACATGATTTCTGAATCTGAGTTTTATTACAACTCAATCCAGAGTCAGCGTACGTATTTCAGTGATAAAAATCACCTCCCTCTTGTACACTCTCGTCTTGCTCAACGTGGCCGCCTGTCTACTGAACAATATCGTTTAAGTTTGAGTTTGTACGCCTATCAATATGACCTTGCATTAGAAAAAGCAGTACAGCAACTTAATGACACCTCACGTGAGGAGATCACTCATCAAGAGGTGGATGATGCAATAGATCTTGCTGTTGATATCCTTCGTAAGTTACGTCGTAACGTTCCATATGATGATGCTTTAAAGCGTTACTATGCCAATATTGATAACTATCTATCCTGGTATACTGAACAACGCTTTCTCTCTTTATTGGCGCATATGCCAAGAAATGAAGAGTATAAACTGGTTAAAGAGCGCCTTATCGATATCTGTGAGAAAGAGGTACTGCACCGTTTAGATAAGAGTTATAACTCTGGTAAAGCGCGTGAAGATATCACTCGAATGTCGAACAAAATGCGCTTATTGCGTCGTTTAATTGAATTCCCTATCGTACTCAAAGAGAAGAATTTAGCGCTTGGTAAACATATTAAACGTATGGTTAAAGGTGGTGCTACTGCCGTTGTGATGATCTTTGTGTCTTTAATGGTTATCCAAGCTCGTGGATTTTTGGGAGAGATTACCGCTTCTTTCATTTTTGCAATTTCATTTATTTATGCCATGCGTGAGGTCTTTAAAGATGACTTACGTGATGTGATGTGGCGTTGGATACGTAAAGGGCAACCTAAGTGGCGTAAACGCTACCTTGATCCAACGACCAATACCTATGTTGGCAGAAAATTAGAATGGCTTGATTACATGACGTTTTCTGAACTAGATTCTGATATTCAAAAGCTACGAAAACATCGCGTGGTGCAACGTGAAGAAGTGGTCCTTTCATACAAAAGCCAAACTAAAATGGCCATCACTAAATTTATGACGGGTTATGAACAAACTCGTGAAACTATGCTGGTCGATCTTCGCCCTATTGCTCGTTTAATGGAGAAAGGCTCACAGAAGATTTATCACTTAAACGATGGACAAGTAAGTAAAGAGTCTGTTGAGAAACGCCATTTAATTAATTTAATTGTTCGCGAAACGATGGATGATTACAGTACTCAATTGCATCGTTGGAAGATCATTGTTAATCGCTCAAAAATCATTGATATTGAAAAAATTGAAATTGTGAGCAAGTAACCTTCAATTTATTGCATTAAAAAACGCCTTTAGTTTAGACACTAAAGGCGTTTCTATATTCACTAGCTATAAATTTACTTGGGAATATAAATTATGCAGTAATAACAACGTCCGTCGCATTTAATTGATCAAGCAATTCTTGAATACGTGGATTTTGAGCTAATTCATCAATTGTAGTTACTACTGGCTTATTAGCTTTTTTAGCTGCCTGAATCGCATGACCTACTAAGTGTAATACGGCTTCATTTTGTGGATCAAAGTGGTGCTCTAAAGCATCATTTTGTTTATCAACGCCAAGTGCAAATTGCGTCAGTGTATCTACATTTACAACCATACCATCGAAATATTGTAGTAATTTATCAGCCATTAGTGCAGCAGCAGGAACATCACATACAAAATGTACTTTTAGGCCGTTTAAACCACGTGGTAACCCTTGAATTGCTAAACGATCAATAATGGTTGCAGCATCACTTAAGTTACGAACAAACGGAACTACGATTTGGACACTAACGGATGTACTTGCCATGACTTTCTTGATCACGGCACACTCTAGCGCAAACTGCTCAGTACTTGCTTCTGATGCAAAACGAGTTACACCACGTACACCCATAATAGGGTTAGCTTCTGTTGCTTCTACCTGACCACCAAGTAAACCAGAAAAAGCAGCGCTATCAGCATCTGAAAATGAGATTTTCACTTCTGTCGTTGATTCTTTTATATGCGCTAGAATTTCACTTGCTAACGTATCAATAAAGTGTGTTTTACCATCTACAGCACTTTCTATTATCATCGATAAGCTTTGTTTATCAATATCACTCATTGTAGGCGCTTTAATTACAGCCTTTGGATGATAAAATAAATGCTCTTGAATTAATCCAGCAATAGAAACATACATTGATGTTTCTGAATCGGTTTGAGATTGATAAGAAGGTAAACTCGCAACACGCGTTAATGTTGGTAAAATAGTATCAGTCATGTTTGCTCCAATGAACTCATTGCTCGGTTTCATTATTAAATGTTATTTATGTTGAACATACCGATACATGAGCAACAACTCAAGTCTAAAAGATACAATACGTTAACTTTTCTTTCCACTTATCACTCTCTCTAAAAATTTTGGGTTTCATCCCTTGTGATTTTCCGCTATCTTACTCCGGTGTATTAAAGAATTAACAGGCGAAATTATGCCATTTCAAACAGATGAACTTCGTACTCAGCCTTTAGGCCCTATGCCAACACCGGCTGAATTAACAGCGGCTCACCCTATTACGGATGATGTTGCTCAGCATATTGAACAATCACGTTCACACGTTGAAGCAATTTTAACGGGTGAAGACAAGCGTCTACTCGTTATTGTGGGTCCATGCTCTGTTCATGATACAGAAGCGGCATTGGATTACGCACAGCGTTTAGCAAGCGTTCAAGATCAGTATAAAGATGAATTATTCATTGTTATGCGTACCTACTTTGAAAAGCCACGTACTATTGTAGGTTGGAAAGGGTTAATAACCGATCCTAATTTAGATGGCAGCTATGCACTTGAAGCTGGCTTACATAAAGCTCGTAAGTTGTTACTAGATATTAATAAACTGGGTTTAGCGACTGCAACTGAGTTTTTAGATATGATCACGGGACAATACATTTCAGATTTAATTACGTGGGGTGCCATTGGTGCTCGTACGACTGAATCTCAAATTCACCGTGAAATGGCTTCTGCCCTATCTTGCCCTGTGGGTTTTAAAAACGGAACTAATGGCAACACTCAGATTGCAATGGATGCAATTCGAGCTTCTAAAGCCTCTCATTATTTCTACTCACCAGATAAACAAGGCCGCATGACGGTGTACCGCACTGCGGGCAACCCATTTGGTCATGTTATTCTTCGTGGTGGTAGTGATAAGCCAAACTATGACATTGATTCAGTGACGGATGCGTGTCAGCGTTTAGACGAAGTAGGTTTACCACCTCACCTGATTGTTGATTTCAGCCACGCGAACTGTGAAAAGCAACACCGTCGCCAGCTTGATGTAGCCAAAGATATTTGTGCTCAAATCGAATCAGGCAGCAATAAAGTCGTTGGTATTATGGCTGAAAGCTTCATTGTTGAAGGCAACCAACCAATGACTGATTTGAACAACCTAACTTATGGCAAGTCGATTACTGATCCATGCCTAAGCTGGGAAGATACCGTGACTATGTTAGACATGTTATCAAACACACTTAAAACATCTCGTTAATTTAAGGATTAAAACTATGCCTGCTTTTGATATCGTTTCTGAAGTTGATAATGTTGAACTAAAAAATGCGGTAGATAATGCTACTCGTGAATTAGCTACTCGTTTCGATTTTCGTGGCGTTGATGCTAGCTTTGAATTAAAAGGCGAAAACATCAAGATTAAAGCGGAAGATGACTTCCAACTGTCTCAGTTAGTAGATATCTTACGTGGTAACCTTGCAAAACGTGGTGTTGATGCTCGTTCAATGGACATTAAAGACGCTGTTCATTCTGGTAAAAACTTTTACCAAGACATCGACTTTAAACAAGGTGTTGATACGCTGATTGCTAAGAAATTAGTAAAAGAGATCAAAGCATCAAAAATTAAAGTTCAAGCGGCAATCCAAGGCGAACAACTTCGTATTACTGGTAAGAATCGTGATGATCTTCAAGCTGCAATGGCGCTTGTGCGTGAAGGTGACTTTGGTCAACCTTTCCAGTTCACAAACTTCCGTGACTAATCTAGTTCTCATATAGTAAGTATCTAAAAAACATCGCTGTTTGATAGATATAAGAAAAGCACCTCTACTGTTTGTCAGTGAGGTGCTTTTTTATTATTTTCAGTTATAGACTGAGCTAATCTCTATTTTTAAGTTAGCTAATTAATCGTTCAAACTCATCAATTTGTTGGCTCACTCTCTCTAAACTCTGCTGCCAAAACGTTTCTTGCGTTAAATCCATCTGCAAATGCTTTTGCACCACCTCTTCTGCTCTCATAGAGCCGGTATCACGCAGTAAACTTACGTAATCACGATAAAAGTGTTCACCTTTTGCTTCTCGCTGTGCGTACACTCCGATACTGAATAAGTAACCAAACAAATATGGGTAGTTATAGAAGCTTACTTCTGGAATGCTGAAATGCAGTTTGCTTGCCCAAAACATAGGATCTGGCTCTGACATTGCATCACCGTACCATTCACTCCAGGTTTTACTCATCAAATCAGACAGCTGCTCTGGACCTAATTCTTTAGTTGCACGTTGTTCATAAAACGCTTTTTCAAACTCATAACGAACAGGAATATTAATCGTAAGTGCTAGCGCAGACGATAATTCTTCCCATAGCATTTCTATTTTATCTTCTTTGGTTTTCGCTTTAGCTAGCAGCGCATCACGTACGACATTTTCAGCAAAGATCGACGCGGTTTCTGCCAATGTCATTGGGTATTTGGTTTTACACAATGGCATGTCTCGCATCACCCAGTTATGGAAGGCGTGACCTAGTTCATGCGCTAATGTTAATACATCAGACATACTGTTGCCCCATGTCATAAAGACTAAGGGCGTACGAGAGTCTGCGAACTTAGTACAATAAGCACCAAGACGTTTGGTTTCTTGTGGCGCGGCATCTATCCAACCATTTTTCACCATCGTATCAACAAAATCGGCCATCTCTTGTGAAACACCTGCAAATGCCTCTTTTATGATGATAATGGCTTCATCAAAACTGTAGCTCGATGCTTCACCTACTAGCGGTGGCATAGAAGCTAGTTGATCCCACGGGGTTAGTTTTTCTGTTCCAAACATTTTTGCCATTAAACGGCCCGCTTTTTGCCCTACCGCACGATTTTTCTTTGCCACGGACATCATGCTATCTAGCGTCGCTTGTTCAACTCGGCTGCCATGTAAGCTTGGCTCTAAAAAATGCACAGGTGCAGCTGAGCTTCGCTTTTGGTATTCAGTTAAACGCCAACCAGAGAGCGCATTTAAAATGGCAGAAAAACTCTCTTGGTTTTGCTTCATCGCTAATTGAATGGCACGCCACGCAGGCTCTCTACGAAGCGTATCACTGCCATAAAGAATACTGGCGGCTTGTGATAATCCTATTGTTTCATCAGTGCCATCAGAAAGTTGCAGTGTCACTTTCATTGAGCCTGTAATGTTGTCATACAAACGACCCCACGCATTCTTACCATCAACACTCATGGCTGATAATAATTGCTCCTCTTTCACGCTTAATCGTGTTGCGACTAGTTTTCTCTCTTCTTCTAGCAAAAAGCGTTGTGCTTCCAGCTCGTCACTCAACGACAACACAGATTCAAACAACTCCGTTGGTGCATTCACAATCGCATCTAAATATGGGCTAAAGGCTTGTGAAAGTTCCGAAGATAACTTAGTCATATGGTTCACTAACGCTTTCGCTTGTGCGTTTGAAGCGTCAACAGAAGCAATACAATTACCATAGCTAGCGACCGTTGCTAACTGTACCGATATGGATTCTTTTTCAAGGATAGCTTGTTGTAAATGAGTTATCTCAAGAATCGCTTGAGAGATTGAAAATGTCGTAATTCGCTGCTCAATAGAATCAATTGTCTCGATGAGTTTTGGATCATCAAGTGATTGAAAGGCGATAGAAAGATCCCAACTTGGTGCGGTCATGGTTATGTCCTTTTATTTTGTTTTCATCATCATAGCAATTGAATTTATGGGGTAAAGCACTCAATGACTTAATCTCACTATTCACTCTATTGAGTCTTAGTTTTCTCTATTTTCTGAACTAATAAACACGCTCGATGCCCTCTCTCTACGTTCGCATTTGGAAAGACGACACTCTCTCCTCCTGCTTGCGCTGCATATTCCACCTCACCATCAGTAGCGAGTAACTCGTTTTCAGGAAATGAAGTGAAGTTGGCGAGATCACTTGGGAAATGAAAAGAAAACTGCTCACTTTGCTTCATAATACTGCGGGTTACTTGATACTCAACCAAAGATGAACTGCCTTTTTCCGTATTAAAAAAATCGGTATTGCTAATTAATGCTCTTAATTGTTGGTCGAAATCAGAAAGAAGAGATAAGTCGTTTTCACCCATTCTTGATACTTTTCCTAACTCGACGGTGGCGGCATGTGCGCCATAATGCTCGGCACTGTACCAACTGAATGTGGATGCGGGGGCATCTGAAAACAAACAGGCTTCTATCTTACTGCGAGATAGAAAATCTAATAATGGCTCTGAACGTTTATAGTTATGATTATATGGGTGTATCGCAAAGGTGTAATGTTGAGAGGTTCGTATTGCACAATGTAAATCTAAGTGCCACTTTTCTTTTGTGTTGTGCTTAGTAAAAAAAGCATCCACACTTTTCATTAAACGATTCGCTAAAGCTACTTCAGAAATATCAGCGTTTGGGGTTTGATGGTGACTGAAAAGACGATTTAAATTGGTATCAATAAAACGCGTGTGTTGATGCGTTGCTGCGGGATGCCCATAAATAAATAAACAAGGCTGTGACAGTGACAATTCACCGCTTTGAATATCTTCAATGATGGTATCAAGCAACTCTATTGGTGATGTTTCATTACCATGAATTCCCGATGATAAAACAATGGCACTCTGGGGGCTAAAATCTAAATTCGGAACAAACTCTACCACACCTCTATCATGCTGAATGACAAGAGTGCCATCAGAGAGTAACCAGTTTTTTTCTTCAACTGGTACAGATAAATCTAATGTATTTTGAATAAATGAAATATGATCCATTGGTACTTCTCTTCCTTGGTAATATATTCAACCAAAAAACTGTACCATTTATGCCACATTAAATTAACGATTCAAAAACAATTGTGTGAGTTCAAACATTGCTTATATCGGATTTAGGATATATAGATAATAAAAAAGCTGTATAACAGATTAATGTTATACAGCTTTCATTATCTTCAGCCAAAGGTGGCAAGATTATTTTTCTACTGGTAAATCTTCAACACGAGCTTTCAGTTTTTGACCCGGTTTAAATGTTACCACTCGACGTGCAGAAATCGGAATATCTTCCCCAGTTTTTGGGTTACGTCCAGGTCGCTCACTCTTTTCGCGTAGGTCAAAATTACCAAATCCAGATAATTTTACTTGCTCGCCACTCTCTAGAGCTTGCTTAATCTCTTCGAAAAATACTTCTACCGTTTCCTTGGCGTCGCGTTTACTTAATCCAACTTTTTCAAATAAGGTCTCAGCCAAATCAGCTTTAGTGAGTGCCATAAAAACTACCCTCAAGTTACGTTAGACAGAGTCACAGTATTTACTGTAACTGGAAACTGAACAGTTAGAACAATGACCTAATGTCCGTTCTACTGTTGATAGTGTATGCCAACCGACTGATTTTCGCCAACTTTTTTCTGAAAATTAATGATTAATTTGTGAAGTAGCATTCGGATTTATAAGTAAATACCACTAAGATATCTTATTTAGCTCTACCCTAAGTCATTGACTCGAAACTTATCACTTAATTTCATGCTAATTTCGATACAATTATCTATATGCAAACTTGTGATACTGAACGTAAAATTATTAACAAAATTAAAAATAAGCCATCTAGTTGATTGTGAAGCAGTTAGTTAAAGTTATGTATTTCTCGATTGACACTTAAATACAGAAACTTTTTTTACTTTCAGAATTATATACTGCAATTGCGTTACGTCCTTCTCTTTTGGCTTGATACAAAGCAAGATCGGTACTGTGCAATACCTGCTCTAAATCTGCATTTTTTCCTTTCTCTGTTGTATGAATGCCAAAAGTACAACTAATACGATCACTGACAGTGGATTGATCATGCTTTATTTTCAATTTCTGTATTTTTGTTTTAATTCGAGAAGCGATATCAAAAGCACATTGAGTTGTTTGGCATCGTAAAAGAATAAGAAATTCATCTCCACCAATCCTGTAAACACTACCTTGGTATCTACATTCAGATTTAAACACTTCAGCTAACTGAACTAAAACATGATCGCCTTTCACATGGCCATAATGGTCGTTATATGGCTTATAATCGTCAATATCAATCAAGATACTCGAAAATAAATTTTGGTTTATATCACTAGTATCTTCTTGCAATGCATGGCGGTTCAGCAATCCTGTTAAGTTATCTGTTCGATATAAATGCTCTAACCTTTTATGACTTTCATTCAATTCTTCTTTTTGTTGTTCTAATATTTGATTTTGCTTCTGATTTTTAATTGAAATAGCAATGTAATTCGCTAATTGTTCAATAACATGAACATGTAAGTCGTTATAACAGTAACTTCGCTCATGCTGTACAGTTACAACACCTAGAAGCTCCCCACCTAATACCATTGGAACATACAGCACAGAACTGATTAGGTTTTCACTTTTTACTAATAAACTAGCACTTGAGACAGAATCGATATTAATATATTCAGATAACTCTTCTACACTACCACTATCAATCAGAACTGTTTCGCGACTCATTGCAGAATACACACCCAACTTGTTATTTTGATAACAGTCAAGTATTGGGCCTTCGACTACCTCTCCTTTATCAACGATATATCGATAATCCAATACATGCTTATCTTCATCATAAAGTGCTAGTGCTAGCATCGAAAAAGGAATAAATTCACCTAACTTACTCGCCACGATTCGTAGAGCATTAGAATGCTCTGTACTGCATGCAATAATTTGCCCTAGATGACTAAAGCTCTCTAAATGCTTTTTTAGATTATTGACATGATTACGTTGCTGCTCGTTCTTTGCATACTCTACTGCCTTCTCTGCATACTTTGCTTCGTTCACGCGAGTTAATTCCATCTCTTGTTGTAAAGTCGCGTTTTCCAAATAGAGATATTTTAGTTCATGATTTTGATCACCTAACACTCTATAACAATGAACCAATACTTTATATATACCTGAAAGTACTTTTTTATCATCATGACTTGATGGGGTTTCTAACATCAACTCAGCAAAAGTTATCGCTTTCTTATATTGCTTCTCTTTTAGCAAGAATTGGGAGTACGCCTCAAAAAGTTCAATTTGAATAAACGAGTCAGAGTAAACTTCTAGCTTTGCTATCGCTGTTTCAAAATTGATATGTGCATTTCTTGCATCTCCCTCAAGGCTATAAATAACCGCGTGATAAAATGTCGCGTAAATCCATGAACGCTCACAATATTTATCTGAAGATATGTCTAAAGAGGTTTCAATCTCTATTTTAGCTTCATCCAATCTACCTATTTTCGCTAGTGCTAAGGCAAGGTTTGAATAGGCTAAGCTAAGTGTTGAAAAGTTAGTCTGATTTTTCCCTACATCTACAGCAAGGCGAGCATGGTTTATTGCGCTTTGGTAGTCTTTGAGCTGAATATAAGTACCGCTAATGTTCACATTAAGTAATAATGTCAGAGCTTTATCTATATATCTCAGCTTACGCTCAGCAGAAGTGAAGTAGTTTTGCGACATGTAGAACTGCCCTTTCATGGCATAAATAGTTCCCATGTGTACACAAGTATAACTGTATAAAATAGAATTATCCGCAGACCCTAAAATGTCTAAAATACGCTCATATATTGTGATAGCTTCATCTAATTGGTCATCTCTAAATGCAATTCCAGCATCAATATAGTCATTATAAATAGGCCTAACCTTTACCCCAAACTCCTTTGCAATTGCATTAATTTTAGTTCGAATATCATTCAGTGTTTCTTTTCTTTCTCCATGAACTTCTGTTAATGCTCTTAATATTTTGCGGTCTGCTTGGCGTTCATTGGTCGTTGGCATCATTCCTACTTTAATCTACTTAAGTGACGATATATCATACCATTTAATGTTCTGGCATATAAATAATATTGTATCAAACTATGTCCAATTTATTCAGTAATACAAATAGTTATTAGCATCGTTTCATAATCAATGGGATGTCTATGATTTTAGGATAAAAAAATCCAGAGTGTATTCACTCTGGATTTCGTAGTATTAATCTTGCTGATTAACGGTTAGTCACGCAATGTTGCTGAGAACTTCTCACCAATTGCTGCAACGATAGCGTCAACAGCTGACGTGATATCAGCCTCTTCTAATGTACGTTCAACTGATTGAAGTGTCAGTGCGATTGCAAGACTCTTCTTACCGTCTTCAACGCCTTGACCACGGTATACATCGAACAGTTTCGCGCTAGTTAATAGCTCGCCACCTGATGCTAAACATTCAGTAACGATGTCACCAGAAGCAATTGCTTCATCTGCTACAATCGCGATATCACGACGGTTTGCAGGGAACTTAGATACTGCTGCCGCTTCAGGGATAACGCGAGTGTTGATTGCGTCCCACTCGATTTCAAACATGATTGTACGACCATTTAAGCCAAACTTACGCTCTAGCTCTGGGTGTACTGTACCGATGAAACCAACTTCTTTGCCGCCAACAACGATAGCTGCTGTTTGGCCTGGGTGAAGTGCTGGGTGCTTAGCTGCTTTAAACTCATACGCTAATTCGTTAGCAGTTAGTTCAAGAACCGCCTCTAAATCACCTTTAAGGTCGAAAAAGTCAACAGTGTTTGTTGCGATATCCCAATGCTCTTCACCACGAGTACCAGCAATGATACCAGCAAGCATCATTTCTTGACGCATACCGTTTTCAGCTGACTCTTCAGGAATAAAACGTAAACCAGATTCGAATAAACGAACGCGTGGTTGTTGACGTTTTTGGTTATGAACAACCGTGTTGATCAAACCAGTCCATAGGCTTAGACGCATCGCTGACATGTCTGCTGAAATTGGGAATGGCAGAATTAACGGCTCAATTTCAGGCACGATCAGTTTTTGTTGCTCTGGCTCTACGAAGCTGTATGTGATTGCTTCGTGGTAACCACGGTCAACAAGAAGATCACGAACACGCTTAAGCGGCTGGTTTGCTTCTTTGTGATCGTTCATGTTTAGTGCAGCAACAGGTGCTTGGTTTGGAATGTTATTGTAACCGTAGATACGACCTACTTCTTCAATTAGGTCTTGCTCGATTGCAATATCAAAACGCCATGATGGAGATGTTGCAGTCCAACCAGTATCCGTCGTTTCAACAGAACAACCTAGACGCGTTAAGATCTCAACCACATCTGTTGATGGGATGTGATGACCTAATAGACCATCTAACTTACTGCGACGTAATTCAACCGTGTTTGCTGTTGGAAGATCAGCGTCAGATTCTGCTGCAGAGATAGGCGCTACTTCGCCACCACAAAGTTCAACAAGAAGCTGTGTTGCACGCTCCATCGCTGTTGCTTGTAGCGTTGAATCTACACCACGCTCAAAACGTAGAGATGAATCAGTGTGTAGACCGTATGCACGAGCACGACCACGGATGTGATCAGGTGCGAAGAACGCACACTCAAGCATGATATCTGTTGTTTCAGAAGTAACACCAGACTCTTGACCGCCAAAGATACCCGCAATTGCTAGTGCTTTGTTTTGGTCTGCAATCACTAATGTATTGTTGTTTAGTTTTGCTTCGTTGCCATCAAGAAGAGTTAGTTTCTCATCTTGCTCAGCCATACGAACCACAATGCCGCCGTCGACCTTAGACAGATCAAACGCGTGCATTGGTTGGCCTTGCTCAAGCATTACGTAGTTTGTGATATCAACAATCGCATCGATTGAACGAATACCACAACGACGCAGTTTCTCTTGCATCCAGATTGGCGTTTCAGCTTTAGCGTTTACGTTCTTGATAACACGACCAAGGTAACGTGGACACGCTTCAGTTGCTTTAACTTCAATAGAAACCGTATCTTCGATGCTTGTTGCTACCGCTTCAATAGTTGGTTCAACTACGTCTGCACGGTTAAGAACACCCACTTCACGAGCTAAACCACGAATGCTGAAACAGTCAGCACGGTTTGCTGTTAGGTCAACATCGATAGCAACATCGTTAAGCTCAAGAAGCTCACGAACGTCCATACCTAATGTAGAGCCTTCTGGTAATTCTAAAATACCGTCAGATTCAACATCAATACCTAGCTCAGAGAAAGAACAAAGCATACCGTGTGATGGAACACCACGTAGTTTTGCTTTCTTAATTTTGAAGTCACCAGGAAGTACAGCACCAACCGTTGCAACTGCAACCGTTAGACCAAGACGACAGTTAGATGCACCACAAACGATGTCTAAAAGCTCTTCTTCGCCGATATCAATTTTAGTTACACGAAGTTTGTCTGCGTCTGGGTGTTGACCACACTCAACCACTTTACCTACTTTAACGCCGGTGAAAACACCAGCAACAGGTGCAACTTCATCAACTTCCAAACCAGCCATTGTGATTTGGTGAGCTAGCTCTTCGCTGTTAATAGCAGGTTTAACCCACTCGCGTAGCCAAGATTCACTGAATTTCATAAATTTCTAGCCCCGAATTACTTGAATTGTTTAAGGAAACGAAGGTCGTTCTCGAAGAACGCACGAAGGTCATTTACGCCGTAACGAAGCATAGTTAGACGCTCAACACCCATACCAAACGCAAAGCCTGAGTATTTTTCAGGGTCGATGCCAACAGAGCGAAGTACGTTAGGGTGAACCATGCCACAACCTAATACTTCTAGCCATTTGCCATCTTTACGCTTCACATCAACTTCAGCAGAAGGTTCTGTGAATGGGAAGAATGAAGGACGGAAACGCACTTCAACTTCTTCTTCAAAGAAATTACAAAGGAAATCGTGAAGAATACCTTTAAGTTGTGCAAAGTTTACGTTCTCATCAACTAACATTCCTTCCACTTGGTGGAACATTGGTGTGTGAGTTTGATCGTAATCGTTACGGTAAACACGACCAGGTGCAATAAAGCGGAATGGTGGTTTGCCATTTTCCATTGTACGGATCTGAACACCTGATGTATGCGTACGTAGCATTAGATCAGGGTTAAAGAAGAACGTATCGTGGTCAGTACGTGCTGGGTGATCGTCTGCAATATTTAGCGCATCGAAGTTATGGAATGCATCTTCGATTTCAGGGCCAGATTCTGTGCTGAAACCTAATTCACCAAAGAATTGCTCAATACGCTCAACGGTACGAGTAACTGGGTGTAAACCACCGTTCTCGATACGACGGCCTGGAAGGCTTACATCGATAGTTTCAGCAGCAAGTTTCGCTTCAAGCTCTGCAGTTTGAAGAGAGTCTTTGCGTTCAACCAATAACGTTTGAACCGCTTGCTTTGCTTTATTGATCAGTTGACCTGCTTCACGACGCTCTGAAGGATCTAGTTTACCTAGTCCTTGAAGCTGAAGTGTCAAATGCCCTTTTTTACCTAAGTATTGAACACGGACTTCGTCCAGAGCGACTAAAGAGCCTGCTTGTTCAATTTCTGCCGTTGCATTGGCAATGATCTCGTCTAGATGTTGCATCGTTTCCTCATCCACTTATAGGTGGTATCCGTTGCGAGTAAAATATATATAACGACACATAGTAATAAATCACAGCGTTAAATCCAAACTGAATTGGATAAAATAATCAATCTAATAGAAAAAAGTGTCTTTCTTAACCAATTGTCTCTTAAAGCTCATTTAATTCTCTCTTTTTTATTTACCTATCACGGCGATTCATACAACTTTTACGCTATAGAGCAAAAAAACAAAAGATCAAATAAAAATGATAGTAATTCTCATTCGCAATATGTATTATCTTTCCAAGTTATGAGAACAGACACTTTCAAGGAATTAACATGTCTAATAAAAAAACATTTTTAGCTGCTTCTGTTTTGGCTGCTATCTCTCCTGCTCTTTATGCTCAAAGTACTCCTAATGAAAATGCCACAATGTTTGACGAGGTTGTTGTCTCAGCCACCCGTACTGAACAAAGTATTAAAGATGTGTCTAGCTCTATTTCAAAAGTAACGGCTGATGATATCGAAAATACCATGGCTAATGATATTCAAGATGCCCTTAAATACACACCCGGCGTTAGTGCTAACGGTGGTGGTCGTTTTGGTTTATCAGGGTTTACAATCCGTGGTATGAGTGACAGTCGCATTAAAATGTTAGTCGATGGCGTTCAGCAGCCTACCCCTTATAACCCCGGGTCTAATGAACAGCGCAAATACCCAAGCGCAATTGAAATTGACACACTAAAAGCGATTGAAGTAAATAAAGGCCCATCTTCTACTCTTTATGGATCTGATGCTTTAGGTGGCACCGTATTGATGCAGACCAAAAATCCTGAAGACATTTTAAGAACAGATGGCAATGAAAACGCTTTTGAAGTAAAAACAAGCTATAACAGCATTGATGCAAGCTCAAAAACTACTGGTACGTGGGCAATGCGCGCGGCAGAGTTAGAAACATTAGTAATGCTTACCTATAAAACAGGCAACGAATCACAAACTCACTCTAACGGCGCTGATATTGAAGGCCCAGATCGTGGTGCAGCAAACCCAGCAGATGCGCAAATTGGCAATCTTTTAGCGAAAGCCTTTTACCAATTAAATGATTCACATCGTATCGGTACAACCGTTGAATACTACACATCACAATATGATGAGGATGAGTTATCTCAAGAAGGTTACTCAATGATGATGGGGACAACGCCAATCATTACGTATTACGATAACTACAACAAAGATACGACCACACGTTTACGTTTTGGATTAGAACACGAATGGCAAGCTAATAATTATTTGTTTGATACACTAGAGTCTAAAATTAATATTCAACAAACTGAATCTCTTTCTGAGAATTATGATACATCTACTGGTATGTATGGCAGTGGTCGTCGTATGCGCGAACGTATTGCCAATGATGATTCAATTCAGTTTGATGCTCAATTTGATAAAATTGCCGAATTTGGTGAGAGTTTCCATCAAGTTACTTACGGTTTTAGCTTTAGACAAAACAAATTCGCAACTGAAAACACAGATTACAAATACGATAAAGGAACCGTTGGGCCAGGGCACACTGATATGCCTGATGCAACCATGACTCAATATGGTATTTTTGCACAAGACCAAGCATTCTTATTAGATGAACAATTGGTTCTTACCGCAGGTTTACGCTATGACTCATTCAAAGCGGAACCAGAAACAAACGATGGTTTTGATACTGAATACCCTGACAGCAAAAACGATGCATTCACTGCCAAATTAGGTTCGGTTTACCATATTAATAATAGCTTCAGTGTACTTGCTCAAGTTAGCCAAGGATTCAAAGCCCCTACTCTGCAAGATATGTATTATTTTTATGATAGTGGCGCAGTAATCGATGCAAACCCAGATCTTAAAGCTGAAAGCAGTATTTCGTATGAAACAGGTATTCGAGCACAATCTGATGCTGCACAAATTGAGTTGATCGCTTTCTATAATGATTATTCTGATTTCATCAACCAACAATACTTAGGTAAAGTCGTTGGTGGACCGAATGATGGTAAAGAACACTACACTAAAGAGAATATCGATTCTGTAGAAATTTACGGTGTTGAATTTAGTTCTACTTATTTACTAGATGAAGCGTTTGATGCCCCTCAAGGTACCTACTCTAAGTTAAGTATTGCTTATGCTGAAGGTCGAGATAAAAAAACAGGCGCATCAATAGACAGCGTTGCCCCATTAACTTCAAATCTAGGTTTAGGCTATGATTCTGTTGGGTACACCTACGGTGCTTTATTAAACATTAATATGGTGGCTAGCAAAGACAAATGGGCAAATGAGGGTTATGAAAATATTAATGTTGCTGGCTACACTTTCGTTGATTTAACCGCTTACTATAAACCAATGAAAGATTTAACCCTTCGTGGTGGTTTATTCAATGCGTTTGATAAGCAGTACTGGTTGTACAACGACATGATTGGTACAGAAGCTGGTGATGACGGCATTGACCGTAAAGCTCAAGCAGGTCGTAACTGGGGTATTGAATTAGACTATAAATTCTAAAAATGAATAGCACTCAACGTTAATTGGCTAGTTCAAAGCGGCATCATTGCCGCTTTTTTTATGTTTGTTGTATTATGATTTTGCTATTCAGAGGGTTCAAATGGACCGTAGTCATCTATTTCCTTAGGGTGATTTATTTCAACGTATCTACTTTTACGAAATACACTTAATAGATGTTTCTTTATTTCTTCTCGATCGTTAGGAAAATAAAATAACCATTCGTATGAAGCATATAAATCATATGGATGGCTTATAATTGAAAAAGTATCCTCTTTTCTTATATCAAATAATGTATATTCATCTGAAAAAAGTATGTATGACTTGCTGATTTTTGACTCAAAACCAGTCATTTTAAATGACAACAATGCACAAGCTCCTGCCCCAACAAATGCCATTGGCCCTATTATAGTTACAGCCAAAAAACTTACCGCCACACCAAACCAAGCAAAGCCTCTCATCACTTTATACGCCATTTCAGGAATTATCTGCTCTGTTGTAAAGTGAATGCCTTTTTCCGTTAAATAAAAACAAATATGCTCATCAGCAAAAAATAAATAACGAATAACAAAAGTCATTATTAAACCGATGAAAAATAAAACTGGAACCGCAGCCATATCCTGTATTAATAGCATAAGTAAACTATAACCAAAAAATGGAATCCCTATAGATAAAAACCAACGAAGTTTATTTCCAAGTCTGTCACATCTTATAGCTTCCCATTGATAAATAACCTTAGCGTTATAAAGATCATTCTTAAGTTCTAATTCATTTTCTCTATCATGCATTATTTAACCTCATATTTTCCAGAGGGTTCAAATGGACCGTAGTCATAAATATCATCTGGATGATTAATTATTTTATAGTGACTTTTTTTAATCACCTGAAGTAATTGTTTTTTTATTTTATCTCTATCTTCAAAAGAATAATACAAGCGATAGCATGAGTCATATATATCATGTGGATGACTTATTATTGAAAAAGTATTTTCTTTTTGAATATCAAATACAGTATATTCATCGACGAAATATACAAAAGAACTACGAGGTACTGATTTAAAACCAGTCATTTTAAATGACAGCAATGCACAAGCTCCTGCCCCAACAAATGCCATTGGCCCTATTATAGTTACAGCCAAAAAACTTACCGCCACACCAAACCAAGCAAAACCTCTCATCACTTTATACGCCATTTCAGGAATTATCTGCTCTGTTGTAAAGTGAATACCTTTTTTCGTTAAAAAATAATGATGCTGATTATCCGCTAAGAACAGATAACGAATAACAAAAGTCATTATTAAACCAATAAAAAATAATACTGGAACCGCAGCCATATCTTGTATTAGTAATAATAATAAACTATAACCAAAAAAAGGAATACCTAAAGATACAAACCAACGCAGCTTATTCCCCAACCTGTCACACCTAATTTCTTCCCATTGATAGATTATAGGTAATTCATGAAGCTCGCGCTCAAGTTCTAATTCATTGTCTTTATCATGCATTATTTATGCTCAAGTTTTCAGAGGGTTCAAATGGGCCGTAGTTATCTATTTCCTTAGGGTGATTTATTTCAACGTATCTACTTTTACGAAATACACTTAATAGATGTTTCTTTATTTCTTCTCGATCGTTAGGAAAATAAAATAACCATTCGTATGAAGCATATAAATCATATGGATGGCTTATAATTGCAAAAGTATCCTCTTTTCTTATATCAAATAATGTATATTCATCTGAAAAAAGTATGTATGACTTGCTGATTTTTGACTCAAAACCAGTCATTTTAAATGACAACAATGCACAAGCTCCTGCCCCAACAAATGCCATTGGCCCTATTATAGTTACAGCCAAAAAACTTACCGCCACACCAAACCAAGCAAAGCCTCTCATCACTTTATACGCCATTTCAGGAATTATCTGCTCTGTTGTAAAGTGAATGCCTTTTTCCGTTAAATAAAAACAAATATGCTCATCAGCAAAAAATAAATAACGAATAACAAAAGTCATTATTAAACCGATGAAAAATAAAACTGGAACCGCAGCCATATCCTGTATTAATAGCATAAGTAAACTATAACCAAAAAATGGAATCCCTATAGATAAAAACCAACGAAGTTTATTTCCAAGTCTGTCACATCTTATAGCTTCCCATTGATAAATAACCTTAGCGTTATAAAGATCATTCTTAAGTTCTAATTCATTTTCTCTATCATGCATTATTTAACCTCATATTTTCCAGAGGGTTCAAATGGACCGTAGTCATAAATATCATCTGGATGATTAATTATTTTATAGTGACTTTTTTTAATCACCTGAAGTAATTGTTTTTTTATTTTATCTCTATCTTCAAAAGAATAATACAAGCGATAGCATGAGTCATATATATCATGTGGATGACTTATTATTGAAAAAGTATTTTCTTTTTGAATATCAAATACAGTATATTCATCGACGAAATATACAAAAGAACTACGAGGTACTGATTTAAAACCAGTCATTTTAAATGACAGCAATGCACAAGCTCCTGCCCCAACAAATGCCATTGGCCCTATTATAGTTACAGCCAAAAAACTTACCGCCACACCAAACCAAGCAAAACCTCTCATCACTTTATACGCCATTTCAGGAATTATCTGCTCTGTTGTAAAGTGAATACCTTTTTTCGTTAAAAAATAATGATGCTGATTATCCGCTAAGAACAGATAACGAATAACAAAAGTCATCATTAAACCAATAAAAAATAATACTGGAACCGCAGCCATATCTTGTATTAGTAATAATAATAAACTATAACCAAAAAAAGGAATACCTAAAGATACAAACCAACGCAGCTTATTCCCCAACCTGTCACACCTAATTTCTTCCCATTGATAGATTATAGGTAATTCATGAAGCTCGCGCTCAAGTTCTAATTCATTGTCTTTATCATGCATTATTTATGCTCAAGTTTTCAGAGGGTTCAAATGGGCCGTAGTTATCTATTTCCTTAGGGTGGTTTATTTCAACGTATCTGCTTTTACGGAAAACACTTAATAGATGTTTCTTTATTTCTTCTCGATCTTTAGGAGAATAAAATAATGCTTCGTATGAATTATATAAATCATATGGATGGCTTATAATTGCAAAAGTATCCTCTTTTCTTATATCAAACAATGTATATTCATCTGAAAAAAGTATGTATGACTTGCTGATTTTTGACTCAAACCCTGTCATTTTAAATGACAACAATGCACAAGCGCCTGCCCCAACAAATGCCATTGGCCCTATTATAGTTACAGCCAAAAAACTTACCGCCACACCAAACCAAGCAAAACCTCTCATCACTTTATACGCCATTTCAGGAATTATCTGCTCTGTTGTAAAGTGAATACCTTTTTCCGTTAAATAAAAACAAATATGCTCATCAGCAAGAAATAAATAACGCGATACTAATGCCATAGCTATGCCCATTAGCAATAATGGAATTATCGTCTCACTTTCTTTAATAAGTAAATATAGACCACCATAAACAATTAATGACGAGCCAATAGCAATCATCCAGCGCAAAGCATAACTAGCCCTATCGCACCTTATAGCTTCCCATTGATAAATAATTGGTAATTCATGAAGCTCGCGCTCAAGTTCTAATTCATTGTCTTTATCATGCATTATTTAACCTCATATTTTCCCAGAGGGTTCAAATGGACCGTAGTCATAAATATCATCTGGATGATTGATTATTTTATAGTGACTTTTTTTAATCACCTGAAGTAATTGTTTTTTATTTTATCTCTATCTTCAAAAGAATAATACAAGCGATAGCATGAGTCATATATATCATGTGGATGACTTATTATTGAAAAAGTATTTTCTTTTTGAATATCAAATACAGTATATTCATCGACGAAATATACAAAAGAACTACGAGGTACTGATTTAAAACCAGTCATTTTAAATGACAGCAATGCACAAGCTCCTGCCCCAACAAATGCCATTGGCCCTATTATAGTTACAGCCAAAAAACTTACCGCCACACCAAACCAAGCAAAACCTCTCATCACTTTATACGCCATTTCAGAAATTATCTGCTCTGTTGTAAAGTGAATACCTTTTTCCGTTAGAAAATAATGATGCTGATTATCTGCCAGAAATAAATAACGCGATACTAATGCCATAGCTATGCCCATTAGCAATAATGGAATTATCGTCTCGCTATCTTTAATTAGTAAATATAGGCCACCATAAACAATTAATGACGAGCCAATAGCAATCATCCAGCGCAAAGCATAGCTAGCCCTATCGCACCTTATAGCTTCCCATTGATAAATAATTGGTAATTCATGAAGTTCACGCTCAAGTTCTAATTCATTGTCTTTATCATGCATTATTTAACCTCATATTTTCCAGAGGGTTCGAATGGACCGTAGTTATCTATTTCTTTCAAACGTTCCACTTCAATAAAATAACTTTTCTTAAATACATTCAATAAATTATCTCTAATTTCATTTTTATCTTTTAATTGATAATACAGCCCATCAAACGAGTTAAATAACCTATCAGGGTGGCTTTTTATCGAAAATGCACCCTCTTTCTGAATATCAAATAATGTATATTCATCCAAGAACAAAACATATGAGTCTCTAACTTGAGATTGAAAGCCTGTCATCTTAAATGAAAGTAACGCACATGCACCAGCTCCAACAAAGGCCATAGGTCCAATAATAGCCACAGAAACAATGCAAACTGCAACGCCAAACCATGCAAATCCTCGTACAACTTTATAAGCTGAATCAGGAATGATTTGTTCATAGGTATAATAGAGTCCTATTTGAGTTAGATAAAATTTATAATAGCAATCTGAAAACCATAAATAACGAACAACAAACATCATTATGGATGCAATAAAAAGAAATGGTACCACCGCATTGATATCGTTGATTAATAACAATAATATACTTATTGGAAAGAACGGAATAAATATACCTAATAACCATTGAGTTAATGATGTTTTATTTCCATGAAATCCACTATATTCCCACTCGTAAAGTACTGGAGAATTATAAAGTTCTTTCTCTAGCTTTAATTCATTGTCTTTATTATGCATTGTTTTCCTCTCCAACTAATAATACTCCTCTTAAGCTTTCGCCTTTTATTGTTTTATTACTTAAAGATTTAATAACTAAACTCCCTTCTTTTTTCCCAGAAGCTAAATAATGGCTCTCATACTCAATATCGTTCTTTGACCCGTTAGATGGCATTTTCAGTTCGACTTCCACATCATCCTTCACTGTACCTCCAATTGTAATTACATAACGAGGTGAATTATTAACTGTTCGAACCCACTGACCACCTTGTTCATCAACTAAAATTGGCTTCAGTTTTTCTGGTTGTTTGAAACCATATCGAAACGTTGGAGTATAAGGAATACGTTTAACCTTTAATTCAATATATTTGTTTTCAGTAAACGACGGAAGATCCACAATTAATTGCCATTGCATACTTCCAGGATCTTGTGAATGAGTTGGTTTTCTTCCTATAATTTTTTTTAAACTTAATTGCGGCTTATATAATATAGATTCTAATCTACTTATTGCCTCTATGTTTCCCCACTGTAGATCTCCTTTTCCCCAGCACGATTCGTAAAGCCAATTTTGTAACTCCGTTCGTGTAAATATATTAATAATAATTATAGAAATTAGGTAAATAACACCTGATACCATTAATGCTGAAAGCATCCACGGTGCTAAAGCCAATAAGTTGTTAGGTGAATCAAGTGAAAGTAATTCATCTAACTCTTTCATTTGCTCTTCTAGCTCAGGAACTTGCTTAACAACGATCAAAAACTGACTAACTATATTAAGTAAATAAGCCTGATGATTTTCATATTGGTTATCTAACCCCAAGATTAATGGGTCAATGCCTAACTGTGTAACTGCTGCTATAAAATCAGATAAATAGTTATTTATTCGTTCACTTGTGCCTTTTAACTGTGAGTAATGCGATATCACAAACTCATCTAACCCTTCCCAATTAACATCACTCGTATATGCAGTTGTTTCTTTAAATTTCTTAAGTAATTTAGAGTCTGGCTCATAAGAATAGGTATTTTTCAGTTCTTGTAACTTCGCTTTCGCCTGCGGTGTATATACTGGTTCATAATGAACACTTTCTGCTGCGGGCAATGCTTGTTCTTCATTAGCTAAACCTTGAATATACAAATAATCAGTTAATTCTTTTTCAAACTGAAATATGCTAATTGGGTTTTCTCTTATCTCTTTAGGTAATTCATTTTCATCAAGCCTTACTCGTCCTAAGGTTCGAGTCAATTCCGCCATTTGAAGTTTATATTGTTTATCTTCATCCCCCATAATTGCCGCTTTCTCTGCCACTTCATTCGACAACTTCAAAAACAGATCCGTTATATCAGCCAACTAATCATCCAGTGCGATATACAAAGCGCTGTTCTTTTCTAGTAAATCACATTGATAATCGGTCTCTAATACGGTTTTCTTATGGCTAGCGAGATGAAATTCATCATCGGAGGGATCATCGTCTTTTAATGGTGAACATGTTTTTCCAAACAAGGTATCAGAGGGCTTTGGCGTACCAATATCAGCAACGGCATGGACAAAATCACGCATGCCACCACCGTGTTCTATCTCTAATGTGTTTGAATAGGTTTTTAAGTCGACAGTTCGCATCCATTCATTACGACATTGGGTATTTGATCGCATGTGCTCACATAAGCGCCATGTCCAACGTTGGTGAGAAAATGATATGGTTAATGTGTCATTCTTAGAGTAAGACAAACAGCTTTTAGCCTCTCCTGCTTGACCTCTCTCTTCTGGTGCTTTATCGGCTTCATTTGAGCCCCAATCTATCTTAATGAATTGAGTGCCTTTAACCTGATATTCATGAAAGGTTTTATCTTTATTGCTATAAACGTAAAGCCAACCGTCTCTTAATTGTCTTAATGTATATTTTGAATGAGCAACATCAAAAAAGCCGTGGCCTTTATGCGTATCAAGTAATGGGTGTTTTTGCTCTTTTTCTTCATTATCCATATCATCAATCGCATAACGAACCGGAATAATGTCAATAACGCCAAACTTTACAGGGCAAGCTCCTACCGGGTTTTTCGCATCTTTTTTACTGCCACACATGGCGGCATTGTTTGCTTCGCTCATTCTTGTACATCCTTTTGCATAGAGTGACGATATTGATAGGCCAAATCCGCCGCTTGTTTGATTCTTTGTTCTGGGGTTTGCTGCGATGTTTGATAGATCAATTCGGTGATTTTTGGGTATTTATCGGTTGTGATCGCTTCTTTTCCTAAATATCCCATCACATTCATAAATAGACAGACTTCTGTCTCATTTTGAAACCCTCTGCTGTAAGCGGCATCGAACCAATACTGAATCCATTTTTGTTTATCTATCACGCCCTCTAAACAATGTGGGAAGAAATATTCCACATGATTAAGTACATAGGCATAGGCATTTTCAGTCGCTAACTCTCCTAACGCTTGCCATTGTTCGTCCGTTAAACGATAAGGTTTGACGCTTTTCATCTCAGAGCAAGGCGATAAGTAATGCGCCCATCCTTTTTTATATGGAAGCCAAACTTCATTAATATGTTGCCAATACCAATCTGTTCCTGTTGAGAATAAAACATTGGCACAGCCTGAATGCGCTAATTTCAATATGATGGATGAACCGTAAGGCGATTGAACCTTAATCAAACCTCTACAATGTTCTACAAGGCTTTCTAGCGCTAATGGTGAACTGAATAAGAAGCCGTCTAATTGCTCACGTTGGCTTTCAAACCACTGTACAATAACAGGCGTTGCTTTTACCAAGTAAGGAGAGACCGAAAGCAGCTCATCCCAAGGCTCATACAAATAAAGAGGCTCTTGCTCAATCACAGTGTCCAATTGATACAATTGTTTTAATACGCCAACACTCTGACTGATATCTAACATCAAATAGAAAGAGGATAAATCATCAATATTCAGAGATTCAAAGCACTGCATTTCCATTACTCTTGTTCCTGTTCTTGCTCACATTCCTCGCAGATTGGATCTAATGTTTTTAATGCCTCGACCTGACGAGTGGCGTGAATTTTACTTCTTGTGTATTCAGAGATTACTGCGGTTTCAGCCGTGCTGCCTGCCGTTTCACTCTGCTTCATGATAGGTTGAGTAGCTGTAATACCCGCATATCCACTTCCGCTTCCTGCACTGCCGCCTTTATTTAAATCAATGGCAGCACCAAGTAGATGAATGCCACCAGAATCTAGCTTCATGGTACTGCTGCCTGTAGTAATGGTCAGCTCACTACCTGCATCAAGGACGGCTTTATTACCCACCTTAATGTGTAACTCGGTGCCTATTTGTTCAAGCCGGCTTCCTTGGCTTTTTTGTTGAATAGAGCCTGATACTTGCAGATGTGCGTCACCTTTAATTGAGCTTAAATTATCTGATTGCACGGTCAGATGATTATCTTTGGTGATTTGATGAAATTGATCATGATGCACAACAGAGTGATCATCATTAAATATTTCGCTAGTGCGATTGTTTTGAATTTGGCTATCCATGTCTTTCGCCGCATGAATATAGATCTGCTCTGACGCATTTTTATCGTCAAACCGTAATTCGTTAAAATTATCTGCACCAATTGAGCTAGATGTTTTGAATGTACTGCGTGTTTTATGCTCCGGCAGTGTATATGGCGGTTTA
This sequence comes from Aliivibrio wodanis, assembly GCF_052920805.1. NCBI lineage: Bacteria > Pseudomonadati > Pseudomonadota > Gammaproteobacteria > Vibrionales > Vibrionaceae > Aliivibrio > Aliivibrio wodanis. The sequence continues at coordinate 701,951 of NZ_JBREXA010000002.1, read as the reverse complement.
TTATCCCCGTTATACAATGAGCCTGTAATGATGGGTTTATCGGGATCACCGTGAATGAAACTGACGATTACCTCATGCCCTATTCTTGGTAATACAAATTGACCATATTGATTACCAGCCCACCCTTGCGAAGTACGAAGCCAACAACTAGTTTTCTCATCGGCTTGACCATTTCTATCCCAATGAAATTGTACTTTTACTCGCCCATATTCATCACAATAGATCTCTTCATTCTCAGGGCCTGTGACTATTGCAGTATCAATATTACGAATGTATGGTTTGCCTACCTCTGCTAATTTATAAGGTATGAACCAAGGCGTTGCGGTAAAGTTAGCATGATAACTCAAACCACCTTCTGCTAGTTCTTCCATTACTTGAGGTTGCCTTCCTGCATGAGAAACTGTTATTACCAACCAATCGGTATCCCACTCTGAATTTGGAGCCTGATTTATTGGTTGAAAGTGACCTGCAGTTAACTGCGCACTGTCACTGCTTCCTTCCAGTGTTATGGCTGCAATTCGTCGTTGCTCTAAATTCAAGATTGCCTGTTGCTCTGTATATAATACTTTTGAGTGAGTCACTGGGTATTGATAATGTTCTAATGCTGATTCAGCCCTTTGTACCTCTTCTTTTTGGTATTCTTGATATTGCTTTGGGTGAGTAAAAAGGTATTCTTTTACTGACACTTTTCCCACTTGCACCTGATTTTTAACACTCAAGGAGTTAATAACGTTACCCTCCTTCACCATTCCATTATCAACCACCACCGATAATGGAACTAAGGCTGTGTAGGTCTCTTGTCCATCAGAAATAATAAGCGTAGAACCTGTATCTTTATGCTCAAAATAAGCAACAAGCCCTTCTTCAGCCATTAGTCGCATAATGAATTTTTCGTCAGATTCTCCATATTGCACGCAGTAATCTCGTGCTTGATGTGATTTATACAGTTCAATATTAAAGTGATGGGACAATATTCCTGCTTGCTGATACATTTCTGAAATAATTTCTGGAACATTCTTCTGTTGGAAGATCTGAATGTTTTTTCGATATTTTAACAAGCTAAAAATAGGAACTAGTCTTAATTGATAGGTACTGACACGAAATGAAGAGTTTAATTTCTCCATAGATTCAATCACACCATTTATATAACGCTTTGTATTTTCAGGATCTTCTTTATTAAAATAGTGAATAGTTAATCTAGCTGGAAGTTGTAGCCATTGAGCAAGTGGTAACTCTGGATCATCACACACAAACGTAATATCAAACCAATAATTTTCGCCAAGTATTTCTTCACCTGTAAATTCATAAACTTGAAGTGGTAACTCTATACTTGTTACGTCAAGTTGAAATTGAGTTTGATTTGCATCCTGCATAATGATCCTATACCATCTTTAAATAATAAATAATAAATTAATCAATAACTTATAATGTATAAAGACAGATAATATCAGTAATCGCTAAGATGCCTATTCTGAATAAAAATTATGCGACCTACAGCACTTCTACGCTTGGAAATCAATCAAATTAAAAAGCATGCCAAATTACCTAGAATTATATACTGTTAATTTTATTTGGGATTTTTATCACAGATAAATATACGATTTGAATCAGTAATGAAACAAGTTATAAATATAAACCAATAAAAAGGCCAAGCGATTAACTTGACCTTTTATAAATAACATTTCGTTTCTTATTTATATGATAATTATTAAGCCGTTCGTTTTTTATGGCCTTTATCTAAATGAACGAAATCGACTAAATCATCTCCACTAACTTGAAAAGCTTGGCCAAACCCTTTCACAAATAAGCCTTGGATCGGTTTTAATCGGAACATTTTAAAATCTTCAAGTGAGCTTAAACCATCAATAATCTCACCAAAGCGCCCTTTCATTTCATCAACAGCTAACTGCCAATTTACTTCTTCTCTATCAATTAAGATTGCAATCGCATCAAACGTTAATCGCTTACGTGCAAATAATTGCTTTGAGCTTTCTTCGTCTTCAACCAACATTAAAGAAACATCAGGATTTTGCTGTAAATTACGAGCATGACGAGCAATTTCAGAGATCAAGATATAATATCCATCTTCCAATAAAACAAATGGCGCATAACTTACATTGGGCTTACCTTCACAATCCACTGTCGCTAATTGAAGTGTTTTACGTGAATCACGAAACTCTTGAATTTCAGGTCCAAGGCGATTTTGTAATCTTTCTTGCTTAACCGTTGAGCTCATTTCTATTTCCTTTTAAATTTGTTATTTATATTCTTGTTTTAATGCATTAAAAGCACTGACTTGTGCTGGGATAAGCTGTCGTTTTTTATCTCGACCTAAATAAATTTTAAAGATTGAATTGCCTTGCTTATCAAAGAAGCCAAAGTAATGACTTTCTGTTCCTCTAAAGGGTTTACTAACTAAAGCAATGTCGGTAATTAAATCTAATTTTAAGTGACCGTGTAACTCTCCGTTACGTCCCATTAAATTATAATAACCGTGAGCAAGCTTTCCTTTTGGAAATGGGGCTTTAACTTCAAAGATAGAGCCAAACGAGTGTACGATGGTTGTCACATCACCAAAGCCAACAAGACCTTCTAAGATCTCTTGCGCTTTACTTCCATCAATAACAGTAACCATTTCTTCTGGTAATGCTTTCACTACCTCTGACTCTGAAAGATCTAACTGTTTTGCGATATCACTTGGTAATAAACTAGGATCTTTTTCTAATAACTCGATAACTTCTTTTTTCACGATTAATTCTCTATCTATATTTCTATCATTATTTTAGGGTTATGCGGCTTTTTGATCTGCTTGAGATAATGCTGAGATGACTCCTTGCGCTAACGTAACCGCCCAAAATTCACCAGCAAGAGTTAAACTTAAATAGTCGTCATTAACCATCACCAAACCATTTTTTTGCCAATGCTTAAACAAAGGCATTAGGTATTGAAATATATCTTGAGGCGCATGCTGTAATAGCAACTGACGAGATAGCACTCCACGGTCAAACCCTGCTTTTATCATTGAAAATAAACCAGCAGAGGCAGCAGACTGTGTCATCATCGCAATGGGCATTTGGTTCGCTTTAATTGAATCTATATAGGCATTTAATGTTCGATGCTGCATAATGCCAACCCCGCCCACATTACCGCCGGCACCACAGCCTACGGGTAATACTTCTGCTGTCGTTTTAGCCAAGCTGTTATAAATGCTACGCTCTCTATTATCTCTAGCCCAATGATTAACACTAAGCCTGCGTAGGTGATGTTGATTCATAAAATCAACACCATATTTGTACATATAGGCTTTTTCTTCTGTTGAAGCAGGTTCAGGCAACTTACCTTGCTCAATCATGCCTTTCATTGGTGTGCCGCCCATTTCAATCAATTGATACAGATCGACGCCATGTGCACCTGTTTCTAGAAAATCCTCTAAATCTTGTTGCCAGATCTCGGGAGTTTGATAAGGCAAACCATAAAGGAGATCCACCACAATTGGCGCTTGATTACTTTGACTAAGTTCTTGAATGCGTCGTAACACATATTCTTTATCATCCAAGCGTTTAGCTGATCGCCTCACTTTGGTATTAAAGCTTTGCACTCCAAATGAGAATCGATTGAAACCACCTTCTAATGATTTATCAAACATCTCTTCATCAAAGCGATTTATACGTCCTTCCAATGTAATTTCACAATCTGTTGTTAAAGGGAAATAACGGCGAATAGCTTTACCTAATTGTTCGATTTGATCCGCAGTTAAATCTGTTGGGGTTCCTCCGCCAATATAGACAGCATGAAATGGAGCAGACTGTGTCCAAGCCAGTTGTGCTTTCCATTTCAATTCAACCATAAGCGCATCAAAGTAATCAGCAACGAGTGTTTTACTTGAGGCATGTTGGAAAAAATTGCAATAGGTGCATCTCACTCGACAAAAAGGGATGTGGACATACAGACAACGATGATCACTTAATTCAATCGTTTCAGACAAAGCTGTATCAAATCGCTCAGTAAAATAAGGAGCCTGAATAGGTATTGCTCCGCTACCTGCATGAGCTGCTGATTTTCGTTGAAAAGAATACAGCAAGGGATCTGGTGTATTTTCACCCAAAATACTATTGGGAAGGTGATGTAAATTTATCTGTTTATTCATGATTTAAATTCTACTTCTCTACTCTTTACCGCTAAGAGCTTCGTTTCTATTCCCATCATAAATTATTTTTAAATGATAATGCAATTGATAATTGATCTCATTTTCATTATGGTTATAATAATCCTCTCTTTTAAAGTACTAAATTTGATATGGAGATCCCTGTGCTGAACTTTCGTTATTTTGCAGCTGTTGGCGTTTCATTAGCCATTCATACTGCGCTTATTTGGTCTGTGCCGGAAAAAAAAGCTTTTGCCATGCCTGTGGGTAGCCAATCTTCACAAGTAAATATCCAATTTGTAGCTCCGAGTTCGCCTTCTATTCCATCAGAAAAAAAAGTCGTAGCTGAAAAAGCAAAAGTGAAGCCGACTCAACCTGAAAAAACAGTGACAAAAAAAATTTCTGATGTGAAAAAACCAACAAAAACACACAAACCTAAACCTAAACCTAAACCTACAATAAAAGAAAAAAGCATTACAAAAGCCCCTGTAAAAACTGAGAAACAGAAAACAGCGAAAGTAAAGCCAAATGAGCCTTTAAAAAAAACCAAGACTATTAATAAGAAAAAAGTCACTAAAGCCGACAGCGCAGCAAAACCTGTTGCATCAAGGGCTGGTGCAACAGAAAAACCACAATTGATAAAAAAACCAAGTTTTCTTAAACGTCCAAGTGCACCACGCTACCCTCGTATTGCACAACGTAAAGGTATTGAAGGGACGGCACTATATGAAATTTGGTTGAACGAAAATGGTAAACAAGTAAAACAGCAATTAATCACCTCTTCAGGTGCAAGTGTGCTCGATGAAGCAGCTCTTAATGCAATACGTGATTGGAAATTTTCACCCCAAGTTATTAATGGTCAGGCTATTGCGCACCGCGTTCAGATACCTGTCCGATTCTCTCTAAACTAGCTGTATGGACATCAACATGCTCAATTTTTCTCACTTGTACTCTCAATTAGGCATCATGGCATTACCGCTTTTATGTTGCTCTCTCATTACCTTAGCATTACTAATTGAGCGTAGCATTCAACTATTGCTCTTTTCTGGCTGCTCTCATCGTTCTATAAGAAAATCATTAAATCAATTAAATAAAAAAGATGATCAAGGAATTAATTCTCTCATTTCTTCACTAAAACAGCGCCGAGCTTTATCAGCCAAAGGTAATGCTATGCTACTTGCTCATCGTGATTTTACAAAAACGTTACGTGAAGATGTCGCTGGGTTGTGGTTGCAAGAAAAACGACATCAATTACGTTCAGGGCTTCGTTTACTCTCTTTAATTGGCATGATAAGTCCTTTGTTTGGTTTATTGGGAACGGTACTTGGGTTGATTGACATGTTCAAAGATGTCGCTGCAACTACAGGCTCTATTACACCCAATATTCTGGCTGATGGGCTGGGCCTTGCGATGCGAACGACTGCGATTGGTTTAATCATTGCTCTGCCTGCTATTTCTAGCGCTCAGCTTCTTGGGTTATGGGCTGATCGTATATTGTCACGCTTAGAGCATTCATTAAATTACACTAATTTATGGATTGAAGGTGTTTTTGTCTCGGTTGAATCTCAACAGAGTAATTCTCAAACAGAAAAACCACGTTCAGAGGTAATAGCATGATAACGCTAACAACAGACACTTCATCTGAGTCATTTCAACCAGACCTGACCCCTCTTTTAGATATCATCTTCATTGTAATGGTGTTTCTATTATTAACGGCTACGGTAAAACTTCAATCCCTTGAGGTTAGCTTACCTAGTGCAGAAACCGAATCAATCTCGGATGTCGATAGTAAATCTCTTACGGTCAATATTTTAGAAGAGGCTCCTTATTGGGGGTTAGATGGCAAATCTTACTCTTCTTGGGAAGATTTCACTCAAGCTTTATTAACCCAAGTAAATCTAAAACCTGAGTTCCAAGTAGTGATCGCCTCCGATAAATCAGCTGAGATCCAACATATGGTTAAACTACTCGCCTTTCTACAAGATAATAAAATAAAAGCGACTCAAATTTTAATGGATGAAAATAAATAATGAATAACTCAATACTGACTTCTGCTTTACTTACTTTCTCTCTCTTTTCTGCCTCGTCTGTTGCTCTCGCTCAAGAACGAATTATTAGTGCAGGCAGCGCAGTAACTGAATTAATTTATGCCTTAGATGCCCAAGACTCTCTTATTGCTGTTGATGTCACCAGTAAAATGCCACAAACAAACCAATTACCAAAAATTGGTTATCATCGTCAACTTTCTACCGAAGGTTTGTTAGCATTACAACCAACTCAAATTATTGGTTCTGATGAAATGGGGCCACAAACTACATTAGATTTATTATCTCAATCTAATATTAAAGTGAATGTTGTGAATACTAAACCTACAATTAAAGGTCTATTGGAACGCATTGATGAAATCGCATTGCTTACTCACCATCAAGAAAATTCACAACAAATTAAAGATAAAGTGAACAAAAAAGTCGCTCAATTAAAAAGCAATATTCCAGTTAAAACTAAGCAGAAAAAAGTGCTGTATTTACTATTGCATGAAGGGCGAGCGCCTTATGTAGCAGGAAGTGATACCACAATGGATGAAATGATCCGCCTTGCTGGTGCAATTAATCCCGCTCAGTCATTAATTTCATCTTTCAAACCCCTTTCTATCGAAGCGATGATATCAATGCAACCTGATGTGATTTTGGTTAGCAATCGCAGTTTAATTAAATTAGACGGTATTGATAACATCATTAAATCTATTCCTACGTTGGCAGCAACCCCCGCTGGTATCAATAAAAAAATCATTGGTATTAATGGCTCAGACACTCGTTGGCGGTTTAGGGTTAGCAACACTTGATGAAGCTGCTCGTCTTAATACTCTGCTTTACCCATAGGATAAATTCATTATGTTGTTGAAATACATTCCTTATTCAAAATTATTAACCATTAGTTCACTTTTTCTTATTTTCATAGCACTTAGCTCTATTGCTACAGGGCCAATGAACATTACATTAAATGACAGTTTTAATAGTTTAGCTCCTTGGTCTACCATTGAGACGCCTGCTCATATTGATTTAATCATTCATCAAGTACGATTACCTAGAACCTTATTGTGTATGCTTGTCGGAGCAATTTTGGCTATTTCAGGGGTGGTGATGCAGGGGTTATTTCGTAATCCATTAGCGGAGCCAGGAATCATAGGCGTCTCTGCAGGTGCTGCGCTTGGTGCTGCTTTGGCAATCGTTCTCTTTTCATCTATCGCAGAACAATTTCCTTTCTTTATGAATTTTGCTGCTGTGCCTATTTTTGCTTTTCTTGGTGGCGCTATCACTACTTTAATCGTTTATCGCTTAGGAACCAGTAAATTTGGCACCTCAATTACGGTTATGCTGTTAGCAGGTGTTGCTATTAGTGCTTTATCTGGGGCTGGAATTGGCTATTTAAATTTCATTGCTGATGATCAAATGCTCCGTGATCTTTCTCTATGGTCAATGGGGTCATTAGCCGGTGCAACATGGCCAGATTTAATGTTGGCAGCAATTGGACTAATTGTACTATTGTTTTTATTTATGAAAAACGCATCAGGTCTAAATGCACTACTGCTTGGTGAAGCTGAAGCTAAACACTTAGGTATTAATGTTCAATCTTTAAAAAAACGTATGATTGTTTTAAGCGCTGTTGGGGTTGGGATAACTGTCAGTCTATCTGGCATGATTGGTTTTATCGGCCTTATTATCCCTCACCTTGGTCGTATGATCGCAGGTCCGAATCATAAAACCTTATTACCGCTCTCTGCACTTCTTGGTGGTTTGCTCTTAACCTGGTGCAGATATGTTTGCTCGCGTTGCTGTTAGCCCTGCTGAATTACCCGTAGGTATTGTTACCGCAATCATTGGAGCTCCTTTCTTTTTATACTTACTTTTCACTCAAAGAGGAAAGCTCTAATGCCCAATCACTCTATGGCAATTTCTGCCAGAAAAATCTCTTATCAAGTAAATAATAAGATCATTTTAGATGACCTTAATTTGGACCTTTATTGTGGCGAAGTAACGACTCTACTTGGCCCTAATGGTGCCGGTAAAAGTACTTTATTAAAGATCTTGTGTGATGAAATTGAGTCTGACAGTGAGATCCGTTATTTCAATAGAAAGAAAGAAGAGTGGAATAAACAATTATTGGCGCAGCAGTTAGGTATTCTTCCTCAGCAAAGCAGCTTAACCTTTTCATTTACCGTCAATGAAGTGGTAGAACTTGGCGGTTTACCTTTAGATCTTCCAAATAAAATATTAAAGCCAATCACACAATCTATGATGCAAAAAACAGGGATAAACCATCTAGCTGAAAGATTGTACCCTTCTCTCTCTGGTGGTGAAAAACAGCGTGTGCATTTAGCTCGTGTATTAACGCAAGTAAGCCAGTACCAACAGAAAATTGTGATGCTTGATGAACCTACCTCTGCATTAGATCTTTCTCATCAACATAATACGTTACGTTTAGCGCGGAAGTTGGCAAATGAAGGAGCAGCCGTTGTGGTGGTATTGCATGACTTGAATCTAGCAGCTCAATATTCAGACAGAGTGATAGTATTACAAGATGGGAAACTACAAGCGGATGGGAAGCCCTGGGAGGCTATAACAGCAGAGATGATTGAAAATGTTTACGGACATAAAACCTTAATACAAGCACACCCGATGTATGATTTCCCTGTGGTGTACGCGGCTTAAGCTTATGTGACCGAACTAAAAGTGCGTAACCATTCTTTTTATACCATTGCCATTAATTAAATGGTCTATTTATTACGCAGGAAAACCACTTAAGAGCAAGGAAAAAATTCTGATAAGTAGTTATTCTACTTAAATAATTTTTTAACGAAGCTATTATGTGATTTAACCAGTAATAATGACTAGAGAATTACTGGAATTGGTATTACTTCTATTACCTATCTTTTCACTCTAGTTGATTAAGCTTCAGGCATAAAAAAAGGAGAGCTAGTGCTCTCCTTATTTAGTCTTAAAGCCTTTGAAACTGTTCTAATTAAAGAGCAGCTTTCGCCTTAGCAACAAGAGCAGCGAATGCTACTTTGTCGAATACAGCGATGTCAGCTAGGATCTTACGATCGATTTCAATAGATGCTTTCTTAAGACCGTTAATGAAACGGCTGTAAGACATCTCGTTTTGACGAGCTGCAGCATTGATACGAGCGATCCAAAGTTGACGGAAAACACGCTTTTTGTTGCGACGGTCACGGTAAGCATATTGACCTGCTTTAGTAACTGCCTGGAAAGCTACACGGTAAACACGTGAACGTGCTCCGTAGTAACCTTTAGCTTGTTTTAGAACTTTCTTATGACGTGCACGAGCTTGTACACCACGTTTTACGCGAGGCATTGTGTCTCTCCTAAACTAAAATTAAAATAAATACTAAAAATTATGCGTATGGAAGCATACGTGCAACTGCTGCTACTTCACATTTTGGAAGTAGAGAGTTTGGACGAAGCTGACGCTTGTTTTTAGTAGTACGTTTAGTCAGGATGTGACGTTTCGTAGCGTGCTTAAATTTGATACCACCAGCAGTTTTCTTAAAACGCTTAGAAGCACCTTTGTTCGATTTCATCTTAGGCATGATGAATATAACTCCGCATTGTTGCGTGATTAAACATAATAGTAATTAGGCGAATAAAACAGGATAACTGCGAGCAGCTACCCCACTTTACTACTTGAATGCACTAAATTACTTCTTCTTAGGGGCCAACACCATAATCATCTGGCGACCTTCAATTCTCGTTGGGAAAGATTCAACTAGAGCAAACTCTTCAGTATCCGCTTTCAAACGATTAAGAACGTCAACACCGATGTTTTGGTGAGCCATTTCGCGGCCACGGAAGCGAATTGTTACCTTCACTTTGTTGCCGTCTTCAAGGAAACCAGTCAGGTTGCGTAGTTTTACCTGATAGTCTCCAATATCAGTTCCAGGTCTAAATTTAATTTCTTTAGTCTGAACCTGTTTTTGCTTTTTCTTCTGTTCTTTAGCAGCCTTAGCCTTTTCGAAGAGGAATTTGCCATAGTCCATCACACGACAAACTGGTGGCTCGGCATTCGGGCTGATTTCAACTAGATCGACACCTGCTGTAAGTGCAACGTCTAACGCTTCATTTAGTGAAACGACGCCAACTGACTCGCCATCTAGACCTGTAAGGCGCACTTCTTTAACGCCAATAATTTCACCGTTTAGACGATGAGCATTTTGTTTTGCCGGCTGTTGGCCTCTTTTTCCGCCTTTAATACCTTATTCCTCCACAGTATTGAGCGTTCGGGTACTAACTTCTTGCTGCAGGAATGCAACAAAATCATCAATTTTAAATTTACCCAAATCTTTACCTTTGCGAGTACGTACTGCTATTTCTCCAGCTTCCATTTCTTGGTCACCACAGACAAGCATGTACGGAACACGTTTCAAAGTATGTTCCCTGATTTTAAAGCCAATCTTCTCATTTCTCAAGTCCGCTTTGACTCTAAATCCATTTTTTTGCAGTTTTTTTGCAATTTCTTGTACATAATCGGCTTGTTTGTCTGTAATGCCCATCACAATTGCTTGTTCTGGCGCCAACCACGTAGGGAAAAAGCCTGCATAGTCTTCAATTAAGATACCGATGAAACGTTCAAGAGACCCTAAAATCGCGCGGTGAATCATCACTGGTGTGTGACGTTCGTTATCTTCACCTACGTAAGTTGCACCTAAACGTTCTGGTAATGCAAAATCGAGCTGTACTGTACCACATTGCCACGCACGATCCAGACAATCATGCAAAGTAAATTCAATTTTCGGTCCGTAGAACGCACCCTCACCCTCTTGAACTTCATAATTGATGTTCATAGATTCTAGCGCAAGGATTAAATCTGCTTCAGCTTTGTCCCACATTTCGTCAGAACCCACACGCTGTTCAGGACGTGTAGATAGCTTAACTACGATATTTTCAAAACCAAATGTAGTATATGTATCATAAACCATTTCGATACAAGACTTAACTTCAGCTTGTACTTGAGCTTCTGTACAGAATACGTGTGCATCATCTTGAGTAAAGCCACGAACACGCATGATGCCGTGTAGAGCACCAGATGGCTCATTACGGTGACATGAACCAAATTCAGCCATACGTAGTGGCAGATCACGGTATGATTTCAGACCTTGGTTAAAGATTTGAACATGACCAGGACAGTTCATTGGCTTGATAGCGTATTCACGGTTCTCTGAACTTGTTGTGAACATCGCTTCTGCGTATTTGTCCCAGTGGCCAGAACGCTCCCAAAGTACACGATCCATCATTAATGGACCTTTTACTTCTTGGTAATCGTATTCTGTTAGTTTTTCACGAATAAATACTTCTAGCTCACGGAAGATAGTCCAACCGTTGTGGTGCCAGAAAACCATACCTGGTGCTTCTTGTTGCATGTGGAACAAGTCAAGATGCTTACCAATTTTACGGTGATCACGCTTTGCAGCTTCTTCTAGGCGGATAAGGTGTGCTTTAAGCAACTTCTTATCTTGGAATGCTGTGCCGTAGATACGTTGAAGCATTTTATTGTCGCTGTTACCACGCCAATATGCACCAGCTACACTCAGAATCTTAAAGTTCTGACAAAAGCTCATGTTTGGAACGTGAGGACCACGACACATGTCGATGTATTCTTCATGGTGGTATAAACCTGGACGATCGTCTTTAGAAACGTTTTCGTCAAGGATTTCAATTTTGTAAGTTTCGCCACGAGCATCGAATGCATCGCGAGCTTCTTGCCAGCTTACGTTCTTCTTGATTACTTGGTACTTGGTTTTAGCTAGCTCTTTCATACGCTTTTCAATCTTATCAAGATCTTCTTGCGTTAAAGAGTGCTCTAAATCGATATCGTAGTAGAAACCGTTATCGATAGTAGGACCAATCGCCATTTTTGCTTCTGGGAAAAGCTGCTTAACTGCGTGACCTAAAAGGTGCGCACAAGAGTGGCGAATGATTTCTAAACCATCTTCATCTTTTGCTGTGATGATTTCAAGTTGTGCGTCATTTTCAATTAAATCACACGCATCAACACGAACACCATCAACACGGCCAGCGATACAAGCTTTCGCAAGACCGGGACCGATGTCAGCAGCAACATCCATAGTAGAAACAGCGTTATCGAATTGACGTTGAGAACCGTCTGGAAGAGTAATTACAGGCATGTTTTATCCTTTACAGTGGTGTTGCATACGAAGCAACACATGCTAAAAATTAATAAGTCTAAATAATAGAACGTTTATATATGATGTAAGGATCAATCAACCACACAAAGGTCGGGAACACTTACAAGCCGCTATTGTACGACTCTTAATCACCTAATGCAAAAAAGAATCGAGATCACAAAAATGATGTCGATTCTTTTAGATGACTCTTTATTACTGTTTACTTACACACGCAATATTTTCTGTACTGCATTATTAATATCACTACCTGAAGCATTTAAACCCAATGAAAAAGAAACATATTGATCACCGCGATTAAAGCCCATTGAACGATCAACCTCTGCTAAACAGTGAATAACTTGACCATCTAAGATAAATGACAATTCGATTTCTTTTTTATTAATGAATCCATTACTTCTAAATTCAATTTCTTGATAACCACCAGAATGCGATTTGAAATGCCCACCATTAAGGTAGCCCTTTTCTACATCTGCTTTTACCATACTAAACCCAGCTTGTTCAATTTGATTAATAATTGCTGCAGCGACAGGCATAGGTTTGACGACTAATAGATCACGGTCTGTTGGGTCTATCGCAAAATCAATATCCAGTACAGTTTCAATCCAAACATCACAATGATTATTTCGCACATTAAGCGCTGTAATTGGAGTTTCATCAGGTAAGTTAATGGTGAATGGCATTTCCTGTTTCTCCCCCGCTTGAATTACAAAGGGATTTACTGCCTGAGTATGAAATAGAGTTAACGTTTGATAACTGGTGCCATTATCACTTTCTACTTTCACCTCGGTATTCAATTTCAAATGAATCGCATCAATTTGCTGTTCAATATCACCACCTTCAATATGGACGGTTCCTTTTAGAAGATCACCTTGAAATAATTCTGGGTTTTCTAAAATGGTATCTACCTTTGCGGCACCTATACCTAATGAAGCTTTTAATTTTTTAAACATCCTTCGTCCTTTTTATATTCTTATGCTGCTGTCTAATTTTTTTACTTTCAATATAAATGTTAGAGTGAACCTATTAGATTAAGTTCCTAAAATCTACATCGGCAACTGTGATAATGAGCTCGCTATTCACAGCCAATACTAGGCCTCCCATGATAAGCAAGAATCCAAACAATGCGAGTCCTAATTAGTAACTTATTATGATGTCAGATAGTGCGTACAATTTAGTTCACAATTTACTGCTCATTAAGAAGCGAATGCTTTTAGTATATGACCATCGATAATACTCATTGCACTATGATAAAAAAGCGACTTAACATAAAGGTAAGCCGCTTTGGTTATCGATAATTATCAACACTAACTCAATTTAAAATTGGCAACTTGACGCTTGAGATCATCATTCGTATCATTAAGTAACTCGGTCGCTTGCACTGTTTGTTGACCACTACTTACTAATGACTCAACAATGTCTCGAATTGAAAGCATATTACGACTGAGCTCTTCAGCCACAGTGCTCTGCTCTTCTGTGGCTGCAGCTATCTGAGTACTAACATCATCGATTTCTTGCACTGAAGTACTCATCACGGTCAAGCTCTCAGATACTTCTGCAGTCTTGTCGGCAGTCTCTTGGCATTGTTTTTTGGTTGAGTCCATCGCTTTCACAACACTCTCTGTCCCACTAAGTAATTGATTAAGCATATCTGAAATTTCCATAGTGCTGTTTTGTGTTCTGCCAGCAAGAGCACGAACTTCATCAGCAACTACCGCGAAACCACGTCCTTGCTCACCCGCACGAGCAGCTTCAATGGCCGCATTTAGCGCCAGTAAATTAGTTTGTTCAGAGATTTCACCGATCACATTGAGCACATTACTGATCTTATTTGCGTCTTGATTCATGCGAAGAATATTGTTGGACATATCCTCCACTTCGATCACTAATGCACTGACTGTACTAACCGCATTGTTAACAATACCCAACGATGATTCAGCTTCTTTACTTGCCTCTTCTGTAATTCGATTCGACTGATTTACATTTCCGGCAACCGTTCGTGCACTTTCGCTCATCTCTGTAATTGCGGTAACCACTTGTTCTGTTTCACTTGAATGAGTTACAAGCATTACTTCGTTTTCTCGCGCTGTAGTATCTAATTGCTTAGCACTAACTGAAATATTTTGGCTTGCTTGAGAAATATGCAGCATCATCTCTTGTAGATTCTCTACAAATCGATTAAAGCCCTGACTTATTTGAGCTAAATCGTCATTGCCTTCTATGTTAAGCCGTTGGGTGAGATCGCCAGTACCATGAGATAGATCTAATACTGCGCTTTTTAATTTCAGTAGCGGTCGATAAGCGTATTGTAAAATAACAAAAATAGCACCACAACTTACAAACAGCAGTAACCCTCCAGTCACTAGCGACTCATTCATTGCCGTGTAAACCTCTGTTAGAGCACTTTCTTGGTCAACAAACACCATCAAAGTCCAATACATATCGGGGGTAAGATTAACACGTTCAAAATAGCCATCAAACTGAATCCCTAGGTAAGGAAAACTTAAATGACCTAATTGCTGAGAAAAAAAGGCTCGCTCCATATCTACAAAATTTTCGCTAATTTGTGATGGTTTTTTTCCTAGATCATTCGGATCATCACTAGCAAAAAATACCGCGTTCTTATCCGTCAATGTTGCTGCACCACCAGCAAAGCGCATATTACTTACTGCACTTATTACATCACCTAGCTGTATATCACCAAGCAGTACACCGATAACTTGCCCGTTTTGAATTACAGGTATCGTGACGCTAACCACTTTCTGTTGGGTCAATTGATCTTGATATACACCTGTAACAATAACGTCACGAGCATTTTTTGCGTCTTGATACCAATCACGCTGACGAAAATCATACTTCTCACCATCTAATGACATAAAGGTACGGCCATCTTGGTAAGTCATGATGACATTAGAGAGCGACGCACTCTGCGCCAAAAGTTCAACTAAACCTTGATTGGTTTCATCACTAAGTTCGCGATTAAAGCTTTTCGCTCCATTCTTAATAGCCTGAGTCTTAAACGCCATCATCTGTTCTAGTTCTGCAACATGAAAACTGAGCTTATCAGAAGTTTTTGCCTCCAAACCTTCAATCATATTGTCTCTCATCGCCAGTATATTAAGCGTTCCTAACACGATGAGTGAAGCGGCGACAAGCACCCCAACCCCAACGTAAATTCTCGATTTAAAGCCTAAATTCATCTTATACCTCACTGTTTACGTATATATTAGAGCGATATTTTGATGATATTGGTCATTTTATTTTATATTTCACGTAGCTGAATGCTCAGTACATGAAGATTGCAACCAATCTATCACCTAGCCATGACTGCTTCTTTGTTTGTATACAACTAAGCCGTCAGTAAAATTTAGCTGCTGAATGGATAACTATCAATAGTTTCAATATATTTATTTTTATAAAGTATCACTAATCATATTTATTTGATTTTATTGAGAACAATATGAGATTTATTTAACATTTTGAACACCATTTATTCTCACGCTCAATAAAATGCCTATAGTAAGCGAGGCACGGATGTTTCGTGATTGGCTAAGTAGCGATAAAGCTCTCGCTACTTGTTCCGGATAAAACAATTTTAAGAATTTGGAGCAACACTATGAGTGATAAGAAAAAAATCAAGTACGGCCCAAGGCAAGAACCATGGATAGATCAAGTACCGGACTTCGCGCTTGGAAAAGTTTCCCCACCCTCAGCGGACCCAACCAAGGTTTATGCAGAAAGAAACTATGATTTTCATTACACCGAGCAGGCAGTCGATAGCTTTGATGTCGAACTATCACCCAGAGGACAAACTTCAGAAGAGCAAGATCAAGTTTATCAACAATTACTTGCTTATGTTGGTGTTCAAAAACAGCATTTTCTTGGTTATCAGACAGAAGAAAATCTTAATTATCAAAATCGACTTTCTCCATTTCTTAACGCCAGCCTAAATAACGTCGGCGACCCTTTCGTTAATGGGAACTATACGATTAACTCAAAATGTGTTGAACGCTCCGTTCTAGATTATTTTGCTTGTTTGTGGAATGCCAAATGGCCCTCACAAGGTCCATATATGGATAAAAACGACCAATTTCAACCTGGTGACCCTGACAGCTACTGGGGTTATGTTCTCACTATGGGTAGCACAGAAGGAAACTTATATGCAATGCTTAATGCTCGTGACTATTTGAGCGGTGTGATGTTATTGGAGGAGGAAATAAAATCTGAAACAATCAGTGGTGCAACCTTGGTTAATAATGAGGTGTATGCACACTACCCCTGTCCACCACCGAAAAAAACTAATGCCTACACGCCTGTAGCTTTTTTTTCACAAGATACCCATTACTCTATTGTAAAGGCTATGGCGGTTGAAAAAATTGATACCTTTGGCGATCTTGGAAATCGACTTTACCCACAGCAAAACCCTGTTGATCCGGGAAAACCTTGGCCAAGAGAGGTTGAGTCAGAAAAACCTACCCCCGATCTTCCTGCAGGCTCTGGTGCTATTGACGTTGAAAAACTAATCAAATATGTCACATTTTTTGCCCAAAAAGGATATCCAATCTTATTGGTTCTAAACTGTGGAACAACTTTCAAAGGAGCCTATGATGATGTTGATCAAGTAACATCTCTATTAGAGCCAATTTTAAAAGAAAATGGTTTATGGCAAAGAAAGGTACCTATCGATCCACAAGACCCCAAAAGTGATTTTGAGATGCGAGCCGGCTATTGGGTACATATTGATGGTGCGCTCGGCGCAAGCTATTTACCTTTCATAAAAATGGCAAAAGATTGTCCAGAATACCAAAGCTATTTTGCCGAGCATAATCACAAAACAGGACCAAATTTTGACTTCAGTAACACTATGGTTCACTCCATTGTCACTAGCGGGCATAAGTGGCCAGGTGCTCCATGGCCAACGGGCGTCTACATGACCAAGCAAAAATTCATGGTTTCACCTCCCGATAACCCAGAATATATTGGCTCACCCGACACCACATTTGCAGGGTCGCGTAACGGTCTTTCTCCATTAGTGCTTTGGGAGTATTTCGCCAATAACAGTTATCAGAAGCAGGTAGAACTTGCCATGCAAGGGCAACAGATGGCGCAGTATGCCTATGAGCAATTAGCTTTGGTTGCTGAGTATTGGCGCAATAAAGACGCTAACTTACCTGAAGGATTGTGGCTACAAAGGACTCCTCAGTCACTCTCGTTGATCTTCTGCCAACCGAATGAGAAGATTATTTTTCGTTATTCCCTTGCTAAAGAGAGCGCCAGTTTAGGAGAGGAAGATACTGAACAACGGCACTATGTTCATCTATTTACGATGTGGAATGTAGACAAATCACTGATCAATAGTTTATGTCATGATCTTAAGCAACCGGGAGCATTCAATCCTCTATTATTTGAATCAATCAAACACACTAAGGTAAGTAAACCTAGAGTCGCAAACACCCTCAAGCAAATCCGCTTACCTCTAAGAGGGCGTTCGTTTCGTTAATGAAATAGACTACGTTTAGATGTTAACATCGCCTCAGATCAGTCACGAATATTTGAGGCGATGTCTTTTAGTTTTTTAGATTACGTTCCTAAAATCTGCATTGGTAATTGTAACAACGCATCACCACTGCTAGCAAAATACCAAATAATCGCGATAAGTGAACTGACTAATCCGATGTACCATGCTGTTGATACAATCTGTCCATATTTATCTAATGGTAATAAATGGCTATGATGGCGAGCACGCCACTCAAATACTATTTCAAGACTTCCCATAATCAGTAAGAAACCAAAAAGTGCGAGTCCTAATTGATAACTCAATATAACCCCACCAACCGCAGCCAACGCGCATAATGTAATGCCTAACTTACTGTTCATTGAAAAGCTAATACTCTTAAGAACATGACCACCATCTAAAGGGAGTATTGGTAGTAAGTTAAATAGGTTCAAAAAGGCGTTAAATACAGCAAGGCCAGCAAAGAACATTTCTCCGGTTATCCAGTACACAACGACTAGCACGAGAGATAATACCAAGCCAAAGAAAGGTCCCATGATGGAAATAACAACATCTTGCCAACGAGTATTTATTTTCTCATCACTGAGCGCTAAGCCGCCAAGAAATGGAATTAAATAGATGCCTTTGGTTTTCATACCAAAGTATTTCATTGCTCGGATATGCCCATATTCATGAAATACAAGACAAGCGATAAGTGATAATGCAAATTCAATAGAGAACAACCAAGAATACGCGGCAATACTGGCAGAGGCCAATACCACTTTGATCAACTTTGCACTTTTTAACGCTTTCATTCCTAATGAGATAAGGCCAATTAGACTGAATTTTCGCTCTGCCTTAATTGGAGTATGCGGGACTTGTTGTTCAATGTCTTTAGTATTACGTGAGCCTTCAGAAATTAATTTATCATCAACGGTTGCTCGATATTCTATTAAGAAAGGTTGCCATGTCACTTTTGCTTCTAAGCGGCAGGTTAACACTGTTTCGCCTTGATTGAGCTGAAATTCATGTTGGTAGTTATCTTGATGATCAGCAGAAGCCGCTTGTTGAGCAACTAAGGTATTATTCCAGAAGACTTGTTGCCAACCGGCCATTGATCCTTCTAAGCGCAATGGTTGCCCTAGAAAGTCGATAGATAATAGTTCCATTATTTTCCCTGTCTGTAGTACATCGCATCAATAATATTAAGCTACTGCCACTATTGATGCGCGTAGTAGTATTTATACTATATGGTACGAAATAACGTACAGTTGACCTTTGTTTGGGTAGATCTCTTCAATGATATTTTTTAACTCTTCAAGCGTCATGTTCTCTTGCTCTGCATGATAGGTATTAAGATCATCAAAAGTAATTGGTTCTACTGAATCAATTGCTAATCGACAAAAACGACGGTTATCTTCATATGTACTAACCTCCACTTCTGTTCCTACGACGTAATCTTTTTCTGATTCATCACGAATGGTAATTACTTTTTTACCCGATAAAATATCAGATTCAAAACGTTCAAAAAAAGTCATGTTTGTTGGTGCTGATTTCATTATCTTTTCCTAAATACAATTCGAGCTGCGACAATGCAGCTCGAAGCGTAATATTAATAAAAAATACGTAGCGTTAACCGAAGCAGTAATTTGCCCAATGAGCTAAACCTGCAGTTACCGAACCAAAGTAATTACCACCTACAATTTCAATGTTTGGTAATTGTTGTTGTAGTGCTGCTCGTAAAATTGGTGAACGAGCAGAACCGCCAGTAACATAAATAATATCTGGCGTTTTTCCTGCTTGCTGAATGGCTTCTTTTACTAGCTTATTAATGTTCTCTTGTGGTTTAGCTATCGCTTCTGTCAAATCTGACTGGCTGATTGATAGCGATAACCCTTCATCTAAGTAGCTTAAATCTACCGCATTCTCTAAGTGCTCTGATAATGCAATTTTTGTTTGCTCAGCATCACGTAGTAATTTATAGCTTAGTTTTTCATCATATAATTTAATTAGACGAGCTAGCTTCTCAGGCTCTTGAGTGTCGTTCATCATCTGTAAAAGGTGCTTACGATTACCAAAACCAAAAAACTCCAACTGAGCGACAATGTTATTGATCGCTATTGGGTTCCAGAACTGTGTCATTGGTAACTCAAGTCCTTTATGCGTACGACTTTGAGAGCCCAATAATGGCATTAATTGACGATGAGCTAAATGAATATCTAAATCGTTACCACCAATTCGTGAACCACTGTGAGATAAGATCCCTTTTGTGCGATCATGATAATCACGCCATGATGGCCCCATTTGAAGCATTGAGCAGTCCGTTGTACCACCACCGATATCGACAATAAGAACGGTTTTATCTTCATTTAATGTTTGTTCATAATCTAGACCAGCAGCAACTGGTTCAAACTGAAATTCAATATTCTTAAAGCCTACACGTATTGCTGCACGAGACAGAATTGAAATTGCTTGGCTGTTCGCCTCATCACTTGCTGCGCCTTGAAAATTGACAGGACGTCCAATTACCGTTGATGTAATATCTTGTTGTAGTTCTTGCTCTGCTTTATTTTTGATGTTCTTCATCATTGCAGTTACAAGATCTTCAAACAGACTCACTTGAACATCACGTAGACCAGAAACCCCTAAGAAAGACTTTGGTGATTTAACGTAATAAACATCTTCAGGATCTTCAATATAAGTATTTAATGCTGCTTGACCAAATGTCATTGATTCAGCATCAACATCAATATCTTCTTCACGGTTAAAAGAGATAGCGGTATGAAGTAAACGTTCATTAATATCAGTACTTGGTTGAACACCCCAAATACGGAAAAGATATTCAGAAACGGCTTCTCTTGTAGGCGCACATAATGCAGAAGGAATAAAAGTACTATCCCCTTCTAGCTTTAATAGCTTCGCTTGATTATCCAGAATGGTCGCCACTGAGCAGTTAGCGGTTCCGTAGTCAAATCCAATAAACATGTTGTACACCTAGCTTCGATAAAAGGGAGCTGATTTTACTCGCTTGTTACCTCTTTGCCAATCAAAATGAGAAAGAAGCTGAAATTCCGACCTGATCTTGATTAATGACAGGCATAATCATGACAGAATTTGAATCCATATACTTATCAGTGACCACGTATTGAATCGCGGTGGCCAGCGCAGCACCAGCAATCACATCACGCCAATAATGATGATCGTTCTCTACTCGTGAATAACCAATTAGACTTGCCCCCATATAAGCAGGTAATCCATACTCCCACCCATAACGAAATTGGAGATATGATGCACCTTGGAAGGCAGCCGAAGAGTGACCAGATGGAAAACTTAATTCATCTTCACCATTTGGTCGTTCCGCTTTCACTGTTCGCTTCAATATTTGTGTTGCAGCTAAAGTGTAAGCAGCTCCTTTAGTGAACATCCAAAAACCATCGTAATCTTCTTTATATAATGCAATGGATCCTGCTATCAGAGGAATACCTACCGCACCAATATCAGCGTTCCTATCATCTGGCGACTTATCTTCCGCTTGTACAGAAGCACTTAGCATGACTGCTATACTGATAAATACTACTTTTTCAAACCCTTTCATTAATCTCGCCTTAATGTTAATGAACTTCCATTTGTGGCATCATTTATTATGATTATAACGATAATCATGTGAATTAATTGTCAATTTTTATAATTTGAAACGTTTAACTGATTGTTTTTACTTTTATTCTGACTGGATAGACCATTTAATGAAGATATATTGGTTATACTAGCCCAGTTATTTCATTAGCTAGGTTTTCCAAAAACATATTATGCAGTTAAATCAATATTTTTCAGAAACGGACAACTCATTCGAATTCACTCGCCAACAAGCAAGTGATTTTGCAAAAAAAGTAGCGGGTGATTTCAACCCTATTCATGATGTAGAGTCAAAACGTTTTTGTGTTCCTGGCGATTTGTTGTTTGCAGTTTTGCTGTCTAAGACTGGTATTAGCCACAAAATGCATTTTGATTTTGCTGGTATGGTTTCTAGCGGTACGCCTTTGCATATAAACCATACAGCCGAAGGTGAGTATTCTTTATCTGATGATAACGATAAACAATATCTTCATGTTAAGCGTAGCGGTGAAAAGAATTTAGAACCTGAGTTTATTGAACATGTTGTAAAACAGTATGTTCAATTTTCTGGAATGAACTTTCCTCATATCATGGTGCCACTCATGGAAGAAAAGCAGTTAATGATCAACTGCCAACGTCCTTTGGTGATTTATGAAAGCATGGATCTGGAATTTACTCGTTTAGATCTTTCAGCACCAAGCGTTGAATTTACAGGTGCGACCATGGATATAGAAGGTAAACGTGGCCTTGTTAAATTAAACTTCAAATTCATTGAAAATGGTGAAGAAGTGGGTCACGGCACTAAACGTATGATCGCAACAGGTCTAAAGGCTTACGATCAAGCGGCTATTGATGATCTTGTTGATCGTTTTACTGCATTGAAAGAAAACTACACCGCCTAAACTATATAATTAAACTCTTTATATTTAGCACTAAATTATTTTTTAATTTGGTGCTTTTTTATATAACAAAAATTTCTTTTTTATAACTAATTACACCAATATTTTACTGGGTGGTAGCTTGTAATTTAGACTGACTTATTGAATACTACTTTATAAGTATAATGATTATTAAGACAATGATCTTAATAACACAACTAAGTTGGCTATAATGAAAGTTTCTATTAATCAAATAAAATCAAGTTACCCACCCTCATTGGAAAACTCTTTTTTCGAAGCAGAAGATGCACCCCATCATCAAGATAACCACTATACATGCTGTGAGTGTTTTGCTGCTTGGTATGGTTCTGCTCGTTGCATTTCATGTAAAAAACAAAAGTTCGTTGTTACTACAAGCTTTTATTCAAAATGCTCTTTATTTGATATTTGTTAATAGGTAAATATCAATACAAAATTAATCTAATAACCTCGTATTTCAAAAAATAAGACAACTTTCGAAAATAAAAAAGCCCGCTGATTAAAGCGGGCTTTTTATTTAGATTAAGTTAACACTTATTCTTCTGTATCTTCAACGCCTGAATCATCAGCTTGAGGTGCTTCAGTTACTTCAGTATTGACTTCAGTCTCTGTTGCTTCACCCTCTTCACCTTCAAAGATTTCAAGCTCTTCTGGTTCATCAATACGTTGTAGACCAACTACATTCTCATCTTCAGCAGTACGGATCAGTGTAACACCTTGGGTATTACGACCCACTTGGCTCACTTCCGATACGCGTGTACGAACTAACGTACCTGCATCCGTGATCATCATGAACTCATCACCATCTTCAGTTTGAACCGCACCAACAACACTGCCGTTACGATCAGAAACCTTGATAGATACAACACCTTGAGTTGCACGACCTTTAGTTGGGTACTCAGCAAGTTCTGTACGTTTACCGTAACCATTTTCAGTTACTGTAAGTACGTCGCCATCATTTTTAGGAACAATCAATGAGACAACTTTATCGCCACTTGCCAGTTTCATACCACGAACACCCGAAGCGGTACGACCCATTTGTCGAACCCCTTTGAACTTGATTTCTGGCTGACCATTTTCATCAAGAACTGGGTTACCATTCTCATCAAATACTTGAGTTTCTTCCGCTTCTTTGAAACGAACAACTTTACCAAATTTAGAGAACAGCATGATTTCATTTGAACCATCAGTGATATCAACACCGATCAATGAATCATCTTCACGTAAATTAACTGCTATCAGGCCGTTTGCACGAACTTTAGCAAATTGATCTAGTGATGTTTTCTTAACTGTACCATCACCTGTTGCCATGAAGATGTACTTATCTTCAGAGTATTCAGATACTGGTAGAATCGCTGTAATACGTTCACCTTCTTCTAAAGGAAGAATGTTAACGATAGGCTTACCACGAGCAGTACGGCTAGCTTGAGGAAGTTGGAATACTTTCAAACTGTATGCTTTACCACGTGTAGAGAAGCAAAGGATATTATCATGAGTGTTAGCAACAAGTAGACGCTCGATATAATCGGTGTCCTTCATCTTCGTTGCACTCTTACCTTTACCACCACGACGCTGAGCTTCGTAGTCACCTAGGATTTGGTACTTAACATAACCTTCACGAGAAAGCGTTACTACTACGTCTTCTTGTGTGATTAAGTCTTCCATGTCGATATCGTGAATTGCTGCACCAATTTCAGTGCGACGCTCATCACCATAAGTATCACGAACTGTTATTAATTCATCACGAATGATTTCCATTAGACGTTCAGTGCTTGCAAGGATATGCATTAGCTCTGCGATTTCGTCCAATAAAGCTTTGTATTCGTCTAGAATTTTTTCATGCTCTAAACCAGTTAAACGGTGTAGGCGAAGTTCTAGAATTGCTTGAGCTTGTTGTTCCGTTAAGAAGTATTTACCTTCACGAATACCAAACTCTGGCTCTAACCAATCAGGGCGAGCTGCATCTGTACCTGCACGCTCTAGCATGTCAGCTACATTACCAAGATCCCAACCGCGAGCGACTAGGCCTTGCTTAGCTTCAGCTGGTGTCGGTGCATTTTTGATCAGCTCAATGATGTCATCAATATTTGCTAATGCTAATGCCAAACCTTCAAGGATATGAGCACGATCACGCGCTTTGCGTAATTCAAAAATAGTACGACGAGTTACCACTTCACGACGGTGATCAACAAAACACTTCAACATTTCTTTTAAGTTGAATAATTTTGGTTGGCCGTTGTCTAGCGCTACCATGTTTACGCCGAATGTTGTTTGAAGCTGAGTTAATGAATATAGGTTATTAAGAACCACTTCACCAACAGCATCGCGCTTACATTCGATAACAATACGCATACCATCTTTATCAGATTCGTCGCGCAGTGCTGAAATGCCTTCTACTTTCTTATCTTTAACAAGCTCTGCGATTTTTTCAATCACGCGAGCTTTATTTACTTGATAAGGGATCTCAGTAACAATAATGGTTTCTTTGCCATTTTTGTCCGCTTCGATATTTGCTTTAGAGCGCATGTAAACTTTACCACGACCTGTTTTATATGCATCAACGATGCCTTTACGACCACTGATTAATGCAGCTGTCGGAAAGTCAGGACCTGGAATATAGTTAATCAGCTCATCGATGGTGATATCTTCATTCTCGATGTAAGCCAAACAACCATTAACCACTTCAGTTAAATTATGAGGCGGAATGTTTGTTGCCATACCAACAGCGATACCTGATGCACCATTAACTAATAAGTTTGGTACACGAGTTGGTAATACCGCAGGGATCTGTTCTGTACCATCATAGTTAGGAACGTAATCAACTGTTTCTTTATCTAAATCAGCCAACAGTTCGTGAGCGATTTTCGACATACGAACTTCGGTATAACGCATCGCCGCCGCTGAATCCCCATCAATAGAACCAAAGTTACCTTGGCCATCAACAAGCATGTAGCGTAGTGAGAACGGCTGCGCCATACGTACGATCGTATCGTATACAGCACTATCACCGTGTGGGTGATATTTACCAATTACGTCGCCGACAACACGGGCAGATTTTTTATATGGTTTATTCCAATCATTACCTAGTACATCCATCGCGAATAAAACACGGCGGTGTACAGGTTTTAGACCATCACGCACATCTGGAAGAGCACGACCAACGATTACTGACATCGCATAGTCTAGGTATGAACCTCGAAGCTCATCTTCAATATTTACGGGCGTGATCCCTTTAGCAAGATCGCTCATAGAGCCAATATCCCTCAATTAGTTCTGTCGTATCAATATCAATTACTCTGTCTGCTATTATGTTCTTTATAAAAGACAAAGTAATTGATACTGATAAACGTGCAAGATTGCAAAATATAGCACATAACACTTCGAGTTCGCATCGTTTTAATTCGCAAAATAGATCTTAAGCTTAAGAAACCGACGAAATCAGGAGTAAGTCACACAGCGATTCATCATATTCTTGAAAAACCTCATAAAAATCGATGAAAAAAACATCATTTTAAACACTCTCTTTCTGTTTTTTTCTGTATATAATAAAAAGAAGATAAAAAAGGAATATGAATTATGACTCAGCAGTTAAATGTCGATCCGGCAGAAATCAAAAAATTTGAAGATATGGCGTCTCGTTGGTGGGATCTTGAAGGTGAATTTAAACCACTACACCAAATCAATCCATTACGCCTGAACTACGTATTAGATAATGCCAATGGCTTATTTGGTAAAAAGATATTAGATGTAGGCTGTGGCGGCGGTATCTTAGCTGAGAGCATGGCAAAGCAAGGTGCTGATGTTATCGGGTTAGATATGGGGAAAGAGCCTCTTACTGTTGCTCGTTTACACGCTTTAGAGACAGGGACTACGTTGGAATACATCCAATCTACTGCCGAACAGCACGCTGAAGAAAATCCTGAGACCTATGATGTGGTTACCTGCATGGAAATGCTGGAACATGTCCCTGATCCACTATCAGTGATTCGCTCATGTGCGAAAATGGTAAAACCAGGTGGCCACGTATTTTTCTCAACACTGAATCGTAATATTAAATCGTATTTATTTGCGATTGTAGGTGCTGAGCAACTGCTTAAACTAGTACCTAAAGGCACACATGACCACAATAAGTTCATCCGCCCTTCTGAATTAATGAAGATGCTAGATCAAACCGCATTACAAGAAAAAGGGATTACCGGCTTACATTACAATCCATTAACAGATGTCTATTCATTAGGCAAAAATGTTGATGTGAATTATATCGTTCACACCACTTTATAAATTAAAGTTCGCTAATTACTTTCTTTAAGCCCTTCTTACTTTTAATTAAGTAGTTATAGAAGGGCTTTATTTTGAATTATCTTATCACTATTTTTGGTTGCCAAATCATCACAGTGATCAGATCGCCGTACAACAAATCATCATTTTCATTTGAATCTTAGAGATCCATCTAAACCACAAAAATCAAGAAAAATATTTTTTTGACTGGCTACTTCTCAACCATTACGAAATACGCTATTTCTGAACACTTGATATCACTAAACTTACTCGGTTAGTAGTTACTTACTGTTTTTTTTAATTCATAGGTTATCCACAGGCAAGTCTCATTTTCTAGCTTGATCAGTCGCCTTTTTATCATTATCTTGTAGCCAATTATTTAGTTAAGCCCTATATGTTGTGTTTGCTTATCAAATTAACACTATACGCTTGATCACAAATTAATAACGATAATTACAAAAAATACATAGATTCTAAGGAAAAGCCGCAAATGACCCAACAGCTTACCGTTACTAAGCGAAATGGCACCACAGAAAAGATCAATTTAGAGAAGATCCATAAAGTGATCACGTGGGCAGCAGAAGATCTTGATAACGTTTCAGTGTCTCAAGTTGAAATGAAATCTCACATCCAATTCTACGATGGAATGAAGACATCTGATATTCATGAAACCATCATTAAAGCCGCTGCTGATCTTATTTCTGAAGAAACGCCAGATTACCAATATCTTGCTGCTCGTTTGTCGGTTTTCCATCTTCGTAAAAAAGCCTATGGTAAATTTGAGCCGCCAACTCTATTCTCTCATGTTAATAACCTGATTGAACTAGGTAAATACGATAAGCACATTACAGAAGATTATACTGAAGCTGAATTTGCTCTGATGGATGAAATGATCGATCATGATCGTGATATGGATTTTTCATACGCAGCAGTTAAACAACTTGAAGGTAAATACTTCGTTCAGAACCGTGTAACGGGCGAGATCTACGAAAGTGCACAGTTCCTATATATTCTTGTTGCTGCATGTTTATTTGCTAAATATCCTAAAGATACGCGTCTTGATTACATTCAACGCTTCTACGATGCGACATCTAAATTTAAGATTTCATTGCCAACACCAATCATGTCAGGTGTTCGTACCCCTACACGTCAGTTCAGCTCATGTGTATTAATTGAGTGTGATGATAGCCTAGATTCAATCAACGCGACTGCTGGATCAATTGTACGTTATGTATCTCAACGTGCTGGTATTGGTATCAATGCTGGTCGTATCCGCGCTCTAGGCTCTGAAATCCGTGATGGTGAAGCTTTTCACACCGGTTGTATCCCATTCTACAAATACTTCCAAACAGCAGTAAAATGTTGTTCTCAAGGTGGTGTCCGTGGTGGCGCAGCAACTCTGTTCTACCCTATTTGGCACCGTGAAGTAGAATCGCTACTAGTGCTAAAAAACAACCGTGGTGTTGAAGAAAACCGTGTACGTCATATGGACTACGGTGTTCAAATTAACAAGCTTATGTATACTCGTTTAATTAAAGGCGAACACATTAGCTTATTCTCACCATCTGATGTTCCTGGCTTATATGATGCTTTCTTTGCTGACCAAGTTGAATTTGAACGTCTATACGAAAAATACGAGCAAGATACCTCAATCAAGCGTGAAACAATTAAAGCGATAGAGTTATTCTCTCTACTAATGCAAGAGCGAGCTTCAACAGGTCGTATCTACATTCAAAACGTCGACCACTGTAATACACATAGCCCGTTCGACCCAAGTGTTGCGCCAGTACGCCAATCTAACCTTTGTTTAGAAATTGCACTTCCAACTAAGCCATTAACACACGTTAATGACGAAGAAGGTGAAATCGCATTATGTACTCTGTCAGCATTCAACTTAGGTGCGATTGAAAAGCTAGAAGAACTTGAAGAATTAGCAAACCTTGCAGTACGCGCTCTTGATGCGCTACTTGATTATCAAGATTACCCTCTTCCAGCAGCTTATAAATCAACAATGAATCGCCGTACTTTAGGTGTAGGTGTGATTAACTATGCTTACTACCTTGCTAAAAATGGTGTGAAGTATTCTGACGGTAGTGCAAATGGTTTGACACATAAAACATTTGAAGCGATTCAATTCTATCTTCTAAAGGCATCTGTTGGTTTAGCAAAAGAGCAAGGTGCTTGTCCTGCTTTTAATGAAACAACTTATTCTCAAGGTATTCTACCTATCGATTCTTATAAGAAAGACATCGATAAAGTGTGTGATGAGCAATTACATTTAGATTGGGAAGAGCTTCGTGAAGAGATCAAAACCCACGGTCTTCGTAACTCAACATTATCAGCATTAATGCCTTCTGAGACATCTTCTCAGATCTCAAATGCAACTAATGGTATTGAGCCACCACGTGGTTTTGTCTCTATTAAGGCATCAAAAGATGGGATCTTAAAACAAGTAGTCCCTGATTACGTAAACTTAAAAGAGAACTACGAACTACTGTGGAATATTGGTTCTAATGATGGTTATTTACAGCTAGTTGGCATCATGCAGAAATTTATTGACCAAGCGATTTCAGCAAATACTAACTATGACCCAAGCATTCAAGCAAATGGCAAAGTACCAATGAAGTTGCTATTAAAAGATCTGCTTACGGCTTATAAATTAGGTTTGAAAACATTGTACTACCATAATACCCGTGATGGTGCGAGCGATGCACAAGGTGATTTAGGGCAAGATGACGATTGTGCAGGCGGTGGTTGTAAGATCTAACGTTTCATTTTAAAATTAAGCCCGCTTTTATGGCGGGCTTAATTGTTTTTAGCTCCCGTTACATTACGTGATACCGATAAGAATTTGTATAAAGTGCTTATCGGTATCATCATTTCATAAAAATAAAGCCCTTCGTTTCTTTTGGCTTTAACAACATTGAGGTTTCCATGGCGTATAGTACTTTTCGACAAGAAAAAAATGATCAATTGAAAGAGCCTATGTTTTTAGGTAACTCGGTAAATGTTGCTCGTTATGACCAACAAAAATTTCAGATCTTTGAAAAACTTATCGAAAAGCAACTGTCGTTCTTTTGGCGTCCTGAAGAGGTTGATGTTTCTGGTGATCGTATTGATTACCATAACCTACCAGATCATGAGCAACATATTTTTATCAGTAACTTAAAATATCAAACGCTACTCGATTCGATTCAAGGTCGTAGCCCAAATGTTGCCCTACTGCCTTTAGTTTCACTACCAGAATTAGAAACTTGGATTGAGACTTGGTCTTTCTCTGAAACAATCCACTCACGTTCATACACCCATATTGTTCGTAATATCGTGAATAATCCATCAATTATTTTTGATGATATCGTCGAGAATGAAGAAATTCTAAAGCGTGCAAAAGACATTGCACACTATTACGATAACTTGATCCAAGCGACAAATGATTACCATCGTTTAGGTGAAGGTACTCATACTATCAATAACGAAGAAGTTATTGTTTCAAAGCGTGAGTTAAAGAAAAAACTCTATCTTTGTTTAATGTCTGTTAATGCACTAGAAGCGATTCGTTTCTATGTCAGCTTTGCTTGTTCTTTTGCTTTTGCAGAACGAAAATTAATGGAAGGTAATGCCAAGATCATAAAATTGATCGCTCGTGATGAAGCCCTTCACTTAACTAGCACCCAACATATGGTAAATCTGCTTCGTACAGGCCAAGATGACCCTGAGTTTATTGAAATTGCAGCTGAGTGTGAGCAAGAGTGCTTTGATTTATTTAAAGCAGCAGCTGAGCAAGAAAAAGAATGGGCAAGCTACTTATTTAAAGACGGTTCAATGATCGGTCTAAACAAAGATATTCTTTGCCAATATGTTGAATATATTACTAATCTACGTATGAAAGCAGTTGGTCTTAATAGTGCATATGAAGGTGCAACTCAAAACCCAATTCCATGGATCAACTCTTGGTTAAGCTCTGATAACGTTCAAGTTGCTCCTCAAGAAGCAGAAATTAGCTCTTACTTAGTTGGTCAAATTGATAACGACATCGACGCTGACGATCTTGGTGACTTTGAGTTATAATAAGCCAAACTAAAAATACAAAAACGCCGAGACTATTCTCGGCGTTTTTATATCTATCATATTAGATTTATCTATCTAATAGCGCTTCATCTTCAGGTGTTAACTCAACTACCCCACCACCACTTAAAAATGCAGTTGCTTGGCGTGCCACTGAGTCAGATGCTAACTTCACTGTGGCGAAGTCTCTTGTTCCTTGCGTTACATCATCTGTTAATGTACCGACACCAATATTATGATTACCTTCAATAAGATGTGAATATGAACGGTTAGTCCCATCACGAACATCATTAAGTTGTAATGCCTTTTCTAATGGTTCTGCACCCGCTAGTGGGAACTCTGTAATATTCATTGAGTAATATGGTACTTGCTCTTCACCAAACCCACACTCAGAACTTACTGATGCCATCTCTTTTGAACCTTCAAAAGCAATACAACGAGTAATCATAGTTTGTCCATCTAGTTCTACTTTAATTGGAACCGTCTGATCAGCAGCAGTTAAACCTGTAAACTGACCGTCAAATAATGTTCCTTTGCTGTCTTTATTGCCAACAGCTGTGATAGCTAAAATAGGCTCATCAACCAGATCTGCCGCATAATTTAATGGATCAGCAGTATCAACTACGGCTTGGATCAGGTACTGGAATTCTGATAAAAATTGAGGTGCAATTACATCAGACTTTGCAAGGTATGCCTTCGGATTATTTTCAGCAAATACTCTTACAGCATCTAATGTTGCTTGTTCATCACCAACAACATCAATCTCTAATTCTCGAGCCATACGTAGACGATATTCAGGTAAGAACTTAACTGCTGGTGGTACTTCATCTTTACCAAGCCAATTTGAATTCATAACAATACCACCAATCGCACCGCCTGGATTTGCTAAAATAGTTCCAGTAAACGGAGTTCCGGTAGATGCATTACGCTTTTCGATACCGGCAGCAGTTGCTGCAGCAATAGCTCCCATTGAGTGACCATAAATACTAATGTTTGATGCATCAAAGCGATAGTAATCATCCGTTGTTGGCGTTGCAATAGAAGCAACAGCAGCTTTAAGGTTTAAAATATCGGCAACTACTTTTCTAAAATTATCACGCGATGTAAGTAACGCATCAGCTTTTAAGAAATTTTTAGAATCAGCATGGTCATGACCCGCAAATAAACCACGTACTGATGAGCTTACTGAGATATCATAATTACCAGCCAACTGCACCGCATCTGGTGTATTTTTAAAGCACGTTTGATCTGCTTTGCCGTCATTATCGCAATCAAAACCAGCATTGCCTTCTAAGCTAACTGAGCGTGAGCCATGATAAATATGGTCAATAGCAATTACCGCATAATCAGTATTACCAGATGGGCTTGGAGTGTTAGCCATTTGAGATTGAACAAAATTATCTAACCCTGTCATTCCACCATTACCCAGCTCTTTTACTGCAGTAATACCATGTGCGGCAATAATCACAGGAACCGTTTGCTGTTGTGGTACTTTTGAACCACCAAAACCTGTTGATTTTTTCTCAGGAAAAACCATTTGAACTTCAACAGTTGATGTCGTGGTATCCGAGAAATCGATTGGTTGATATAGCTTAGGGCAACTTGTTTTTGTATATTTGAAGCTTTCTAAATGCGCATTAGCACCATTCAAGTTAAACCAAAAGCTAGCTGATTCTAGGTTATCGACATCTTCACTACATTGACTAATCACTGCACTAATCAAAGGTAAATAGTTTGGTATTTCAAGGGTTCCTGACAGTTTTTCAACACACTCACTGCCTTTACAATCTAGCGGAAACGATGAGATTTTATCTGAATAATATGGCTGTGAATCAGCCGAATCAAACTGAATACCTGCATTGGTAGTAATTAAAGATTCAAGCTCAGTACCAATACTTTGAGTTGTAATGTTCGCAGCGTATAAAATAGCCTCTGTTACACCAACGGCATTTGCTTCTGCTGATTGGATCTCAAGAGCAATGGCATCACTGCCCGCCTTCTTATTAAGATACGCATCAGATGGAAGTACCGATACGCCTTCTTGATCTTTTAATTCTTCTGTCACAACTAACGTATAAGTTGTCGCGTCATCAAATACTTTTAGTGGAAGAATTTGCAAATGGCCAAAGCTTGATATTTGCACTGTAAAATCGAGATCATAAGTTAATTCACTGTTACCATTAAATAATCTCACTGCATTAATGAAAGTACTTGTATCTATTTGTGATACATCACCCGTCATTGGTAATGTAAAAGGAGCTGTCGTTGACCAACCATCCAAATCTTCCATTGCACATTTGGTCGCGTTCTCAACATCTCCCTGTTGCTCGTCAGCTAAGTCAGTTTGACCACAACCAAAAACAACTAGCTTGCTGGTCGTTGTACCATTACTAGCGATCTTGTATAGATCGTTTGGCATTGGGATATTATTGTCATTTGCGATTTCTTTCGTATTTTCCATACCAAAAGAAAACTTCAAATTAGCTGGACCTTTCGTAGTGCTATCGTTGCTGTCTGAGCCACACGCTGTTAAACCAGCTGTCGCTAAAGCAATTGCTACGTATTTAGAAATTGTGTTTAATTTCATCTTTAATTCTCTTTAGTAATACCCTGCTCAAAAGCAGAGCAAAGTATTATTTAAAAGTGTACGAATACTGAATTGAGTAAATCATCGCTGTTGATTTAGTTACTTCGAAGTAGCTACCGTCTTCTAAGTGAGAGCCTGTGTTATCACCTTCAATATAAGCAAAACCAAAATCAACCATATGTTGAGAAGCAATATAAGAAATACCCGTTGTGTACCAATTACGATCAGAGTCTGGAATAGAAGCCGTTACATGTTCATCAGTAGGTGTTTCATCTTTAGCCCAACCAGCACGAACGATTAAGCTCGGAGAAATATTATACGTAGCGCCAATAGAGTAACGGTTTGAATCTTTCCACTCTTCAGCTTTACGCATACATTCATTATCGTTCTGACCAGCAGTACTACATTCACCATTTGGTGATGTTGCTAAAATTTCTTCAAATGCATTCCAACCAATACGAACCCAGCTATAGTGAACAGCAAACTCTTGCGTCACTTGGTGATAACCTGATATTTCCATAAGAGATGGTAAAGAAAGTGTCAGCTCACCATCAACATCAACCAAATAATCAAACATGCCATTGTCAGTATTCAACTGAAGGCCCGAAAACTTACCTTCCATATCAATGTCAGTCGCTCCGGTATAAGCAATACCCCAACGATGATCTTCATTTAGCTCATATAAAGCACCCACTTTATAGCCAAAACCAAAGCCCTCACCTTCCATGCTCGCAATGGCATTACTACCATCAGGAGAGAAGTTACTCGCAAGTGAGCTATAACGATTTAACTCAGCATGAGCCATTAAGATACTTGCAGAAACACCTAAAGTTAGTTGTTCTGTTGCTTTATAGGCAAATGAATTATTGATATTAACAACTGACACAGCAGTATCACCCGCAATGTCACCGAACTTTTCATTCGTTGCATCGCTATATTCTGAAGCAAGACCAAAATCAGCATAAGCACCAATACCCCAAGTGAATTTTTCATTAATTGGCATACTGAAGAAAATATTTGGAACTAAAGCGGTTGGAGCCGCTTCTGATTCATGAGTAACTTCTGACTTATAACGAGCACCCTGCTTCCAAAAATCAACTTGAACATCAGGATCAATATACGAAATACCACCAGTGAAGTTTTTCTCTTCTAGCATGCTAAGAGATGCAGGGTTTCGTGCTAATGTTGAAGCGTTATCTGCAATAGCTGCTTCACCTGCAAATGCACGGCTAAGACCTGATGCTGAATGCTCTACTATTTGGAAACCAGCAGCATTTGAATTAACTGCAAATAGTGTTGCAGATACAGCAAAAGCAACTTTGGTAATATTACGTATATTGATCATGGAGAACCTATTTTGTAATGATTAAAACATTCCATTTTTTGATGACACCACAATCCATATGGCGTTCACTTTACACCTGCATTTTTACAGAATATCGTATAAATGTAAACTTTAGCGCATATCATTTGTTAAGTTTTAGTTTTTAAAAAACACAATAAAGACAGCAACCACATGATATTAAAAGATATAAATACACATCTGACCATTAACTTAGAGTTAACACTCTAATGATGCGCAATCTTTACAGAATTTAATACTGCGTAAATATTGTAAAGCTTTTGATCTTCAGGTAGCCAAAGAGTTACAATTAGCCCGCTTTCAAAATAATTAAAATTAAGGATATTTCATGAGTCATTACCAAAAGCTTGTTGCACATAATTTAAAAATTTCTCGCTTTGAACATTTGTCTGCCATTTGTGGTTGGGACCAAGCAGCTGTAATGCCGTCTGGTGGTAATGAAGCAAGATCAGAAGCTATGGCTGAGCTTTCTGTTCATCTACATCAACTTGGTAATGCACCGCAATTAGCTGAATGGTTTGATAAAGCAGAATCAGAGTCTTTATCTAATAATGAACAAGCAAGCCTTCGTGAAATGAAATCTCAATGGCAACAAACTACTGCCCTACCAGAAGCTTTAGTCGAAGCACAATCTCTTGCCGGTTCTAAATGTGAACATGCATGGCGTACTCAACGTGGTGAGAATGATTGGGCAGGTTTTAGTAAGAACTTTGCAGAAGTTGTCGCGCTATCAAAAGAAGAAGCTCAGATCCGTGCAGACATCACAGGATTAACGCCTTACGATGCCATGCTTGATTTATACGAACCAGGAACCACCACAGCCAAACTTGATGTTGTCTTTGATAACGTAAAAACATGGCTGCCAACACTTATCCAACAGATCCAAGAAAAACAGGCAACCGAGTCTATATATTTACCAGAAGGCCACTATCCAACAGAACAACAGCGCCAACTAAGTTTGGATGTAATGAAGTTTCTGAATTTTGATTTTGACCATGGTCGCCTTGATGTCAGCATGCACCCTTTCTGTGGCGGCGTGCCAACAGATGTTCGTATTACAACACGTTATGATGACAGTGATTTTGTGCAATCATTAATGGGTACGGTACATGAAACAGGTCATGCTCGTTATGAGCAAGGTTTACCAAAAGAATTTGCAGGGCTACCAGTAGGACAAGCTCGTTCTATGGGTATTCACGAATCACAAAGCTTGTTTTTTGAGATGCAATTAGGCCGAAGCCAAGAGTTTATTGCTCAACTGTCACCTTTAGTTACTAAGCACTTTACTCAAGCTGATCCAAAAATCATTGAATCAAGTAACCTGCAAAAAATCTACACACGAGTAAACCCTGACTTTATCCGTGTAGATGCTGATGAAGCAACCTACCCTGCTCACGTTATTCTTCGTTATGAAATTGAACGTGACTTAATGAACGGTAAAATCGAATACAGCGACATCCCTGAATTATGGGATACAAAAATGCAGCAGTACTTAGGCTTATCAACCAAAGGCAATTACAAAAATGGTTGTATGCAAGATATTCATTGGACCGATGGAAGCTTCGGTTACTTCCCAAGCTACACACTAGGTGCAATGTACGCGGCTCAGTTTATGGCGGCAATGAAACAAACAGTAGATGTAGAGAAAGCGACATTAAGCGGTGATTTAAGCCCTATCTTCACTTGGCTGTCAGACAATATCTGGAGCAAAGCGTCACTATTCTCAACGGATGAATTAGTGAAACAAGCAACGGGTGATGTGTTAAATGCGAGTTTCTTTAAGGCACATCTAGAGAAGCGTTATTTAGGATAAGAGCTAGACGTGAATTCGTCATTTTACTTTGAGTAATTAAGAAAATGGATGTAGTTTTGGCTGCATCCATTTTTTATTCAATGGCTACTAAACCACTACACACCCTCCTATTCCATTTGGGAATAGAATGAATACCGAGCTTTCCTTTATAAAATAAAAAAATCGCCCGTAGAATATTTTTTCTAATTCATCACACTTAGAAGTAACCATCCATGAAATATATCTGCATGGCGTGTAATAAAGAATACGCACCCAAACCTGAACTCATTAAATGTGAATGTGGCTCTGCCCTATGGGTTAAACCTCAAACGTCATTTAGTAAAAAAGATCTCATAGAAAATGACTTCACACCTAGACGCTATTCTAGTGTTTTCCCAGTAAAAAAAGACGACATCAAAATCACTTTCAATGAAACCATCACACCTCTTTGCCAAGCTGAAATATCCGAAACTCCAATATTTGTAAAACTCGATTCGCTACAACCAACTGGCTCATTTAAAGACCGAGGAGCCTCTCTTGTAATCAACTACCTTAACAACCATGGAATAACTAGCATTGCTGAAGACTCAAGCGGTAATGGAGGAAGTGCTTATGCCGGTTATGCCGCAAAAGGAAAAATGCAATGCAATATCTTTGTGCCAGCTGGAACATCCAAAGGAAAGACGACACAAACTCGATTATACGGTGCTAACTGTATTGAAGTAGAAGGAACAAGAGAAGATGTTGCTCTAGCCGCAATAGAGAGCAGCGTCACTCATGGAAGCCATTACGTTGGGCATAACTGGCACCCCCTATTTATCGAGGGAGTCAAATCTATCGCTTATGAAATATGGGAACAATGTGGGTATAGAGCCCCTGATAATTTTGTTGTTCCCGCAGGAAATGGAAGTTTACTCGCCGGAGCATATATCGGTTTCTCTGAATTATTAAAAGGCGGAGAAATAAGCAAACTCCCTCGCCTTTTTGGTATTCAAAGTGAAAGCATTCAGCCGTTCGTTCAAACCTTTAACAATAAAGAAATCAACATTACATCAGAAAATACCATTGCTGAGGGTATTAAGATTAAGCGTTCATCACGAATGAATGAGATCGTTCAATTTGTTAAAGAAACGGATGGGAATTTTATTAGTGTTAGTGAACAACAAATCCAATCAGCATTAAAAGAAATGGGAGCGCAAGGATACTTTATCGAACCAACATCAGCGACGGCATTTGCAGGAATCGCTCAGCTTATAAAAACGCAAGAAATCAAACCTGACGAACTCACCGTTGGTGTCGTAACAGGAAATGGACTCAAAGCAACAAACTCAATTGAACATTTAATCAATGATATGAGAGGTTAATAATGAAATATATACAAACTAAAAATTCATTAAAAGCAACAGGACATTACTCTCAAGCGATAGTACATAATGGATTAATTTACATATCAGGCCAATTACCAATTAACCCAAATACAGGGGAAAAAATAAACGGTGATATAAGCCAACAAACCCGTCGCGTATTAGATAATTTACATATCATTCTTGAAGAAGCAGGAAGCAATCTTCAACAAGTATTAAAACTGGTTATCTACATTTCAGACATTGATATGTGGAATACGGTTAATGAGATTTGCAAAGAGTACTTTAAGGATCATAAACCGGTGCGAACCATAGTACCAACCAGAGAACTGCACTTTGGATTAAAGATTGAAGTCGATTGCATCGCTATATGTGAATAACACCTCATAGCTTAATATTGACGTGCTCAGAAAGTGCAGTAATGACTTTCTGAACTCTCTCTAATCGATAATTATTTTGTCTGGTGCATATATAGATGGGTCTAAAAAGCGGTTTGAGTTCGCTATATTGATATAAATAACGATCTTCTATATTTAATGTTTTTATTACCGAAAAAGGGATCAGTGCCGGAGCAGTCCCTTGTAATGCTAAATGGGCTGCTGCGGTATATGAATCTAGCTCCATTATAGGGTTCACTTTTAAGGCTTCTAAAATAACCGACTGATAAGTATTAGCACTGTTTGTCAGATCCGTTGTTATCAATTCATTAGGTAGCTTATCCAAATGTTTGTTACTAACAACATAAAATGGTTCATCGAAAAGATGGAAGCTTAATAACCCATGTCCAGATGGTAAATACCCCGCACAAAGGCCTAGCGTCGCTTTTCCTGATTTTACATTTTCGACAATTCGTGGCGTGTGATTCGTTGTGACGGTCAAATTTGGATCATCATGAAAACATGTTGATAACGCTTGGCTGAAATACCCTGCCACAAGCGTTTCAGAGCAATCAATTCTAAGCAAAGAATCATTCGCTAATGCTTGTTGTTCATATATACGTCCACAAAGTTCGCTAAACGTTGGAGCGATATTGTCAATTAGCGATTTAGCATCAGCCGTAAGCGTGACATAACGGCCATTAGGCTCTATTAACTTTTTCCCTAAACGCTTTTCTAGTTTTGTAATACGCTTACTCACCGCAGATTGACTAAGGTACAGTACGCTGCCTGTACGGCTCATTGTCTTCTCTTTACTTAAAACTAAAAGTGTTTCAATACCTTCAAGTAACATCGCATTATCTTATGAAAATCAGGAATAGTTAACTCAGTTTAGCTATGTTTTATAATGCTTGCAAAAAAGTTGGTGAGTAATGATTTGTTTATCAAACTTTGAAAATAATCCAGAAACAACCTTAAACGGCATTCATTTTATAATTCGTTTTTGAGCAACATTTTACCCCCGACAAGGGATAAGACCATCATTATCCTCGATAGGGGATATACATTGACTTATCCTCGATAGGGGATATATTATTAATTATCCTCTATCGGGGATATCACATAATATGATGGGGTGTATGATGATTTATAATCCAAAGCAATTAGCTAACCACTTAAAGCTTATTAGAACCAAACATAATTTGACTCAAACAGAGCTTGCTAAAAAAGTTGGTGTAAAACAATCCACCCTATCTAGCTTTGAGAATCATCCTGAAACGACTCAGTTACAGACACTCTTTAAGATCCTTCATGCACTAGAAGTTCATTGCATTATTCAAGAGCAAGTCCCTACAAGTCACGAAGACAATCTAGACGATGAGGCGTGGTAATGGCTGTATTAATTGCATACATGAATGGTGAGCGTGTTGGAGAATTTACTAAACTCAGTAACGGCGCACATCAGTTTCAATACGATAAATCATGGATTGAAAGCACGGTAGGAAGACCTCTTTCATTATCCCTCCTCCTACAATATCCAAAGATAACTAGTGATTGCGTTATTAATTACTTCGACAACCTATTACCTGATTTATCAGAAGTCAGAGATCGCATCGTTGCCAGATACCAAGCTAAATCTCGTCAAACGTTCGATTTACTTCATGAAGTTGGAAAAGACAGCGTCGGTGCCATTTCTTTATTAACTAACGATGAAGAACCAAATATTAAACAACTAGATTATGAAGTTTTAACTCCAGCACGGCTCAAACAAGTACTCTCAGCCTATCAGTCCAATATCCCATTAGGAATGCTAGAAGATGAATCAGACTTTCGAATTTCAGTTGCCGGAGCACAAGAAAAAACAGCATTACTCAGAATAAATAATGAATGGTGTATACCGAAGGCATCAACGCCAACAACACATATTATCAAATTACCCATAGGTAAAATTCAGCAACCTAATGCCACTCTCGATATGAGTGATAGTGTAGAAAATGAATACCTGTGCATCCAATTAGCGAAGAAGCTAGGATTCAATGTACCTAATGTTGAAATAATTCATAGTGATGAAATAAAAGCTATTGCTGTAGAACGATTTGATAGACGATGGATTAAAAATAACACCAAGCTATTAAGATTACCGCAAGAAGATATGTGCCAAGCATTTGGATTGCCATCATCAATCAAATATGAAGCAGATGGAGGCCCAAGTATAAAAACCATTATGGATTTTCTTATGGGCTCAAGCCAATCACTAAAAGATCGTGATGCTTTCATGCGATTTCAGGTATTCCAATGGTTAATTGGTGCAACAGATGGACACGCAAAAAACTTCTCCATTTTTATTAATGCACAAGGCAGTTATCACCTTACGCCCTTTTATGACATTTTATCCGCCTACCCAATCTTAGGTGGTAAAGGGATGAATATTCGCTCATTAAAACTGGCAATGGGATTAACAGCATCAAAAGGAAAGAAATACCCTATTGATAAAATATACACTCGTCATTTTATTGATACGGCTAAAACGGTTGGGTTTGATACAGAAAGAATGGAGGAGATAATGAAAGAATTTGCGGTTGATATGCCTAAGGCCATTAAGGAATTAGAAGCACAATTACCAAGCGATTTTCCCAAAAGTATCTCTGACAGCATATTTAGTAATGCATTGAGAATGGTAAATAAAATCCGCTTGAGTAATGATTTTCAGTAACGATGATGTAAGGCCTATCTTTACTCGATAATCAGAGAATATCTAGAATGAATATAATTGATGAGAATGGATGCAGGGATTCGCTGCATCCATTTTCCTAGTTAGGTAACTTATTTTTTGACACAAACGAGTTAGTTACAAATCTCTAACTCGTCCGCCTAGAATTAAGAAAAATTTACACCATTGTAAGGTCACAAATTTTCCAGCCTGCGTAATCCTGCTTCCCAATATGCTCTGGAGGAAACCCTGATTTATCCATAGCTAAGCAAAGCAAGTGCTCAGGCCTTGAGAAGGCGACATATAACTGCTTCATGAACTTGATTTTTGTAGCGGCTGTTGGTTTCATATTGTTTTCAGCAAGAATATAGTCAATTAATAACTTTAAATCATTTGAACGGAATTTTGTTTCCAAGACCAGCGTGGCTGCATGTGTCTCACCTTTAACTGCATGAATTGTTGCCACTTCATTTTCGATTATTCGTCCTGCAACGTCTGTATAAACCTTGTTAGCGCTGACATTGTTAACAGTATCTACGAGGGGCATATTACCTTCAAAACAGATAAATTCTTGAATTTGGGTCAAGTTATGCAAGTTCAAATAACTGAATAAAGTAGTGACTAATTGGTTCCATGTACCCTCTGTTATGTCATTTTCAATCAATGACTTAATCTGGACATTGAAATCAATAATTAAACCCGATTCTCTCAAGTATTTACGTATATATGTGGTTGAGTACCCAGACTGAGTACCATCCTGGTGTGATAGTTTAGAATTAGATATTCGACCGCATCTAACTATCCCATCAAGAATTAGACGATATGCTTGATGCCCACCTTTTAGGCGACTCCCTTCATAAAAGTAATGAATAAGTTTGCTTGGTTTAAACGCATTTGTTGAGTTGCTCTTATCAAATGAGTCGAGATAGTTACAAATGGTTAATCCATCATCCTTTCTAACACCAACGGCACCAACCGTTTTAATTGGTCTTTTACAGCCTTCAGGGATTGCTTGTGAACACAATTCTGACAAACCTATCGAAAACATTACTTCGTGAGTTCTCATCAACCAAAAAAATTGTGTGTAAGGTTTGTTCTGGTGCCGCTGTATCTGAGTTCAGATTGATACGGTTGTAACTTAAATTTTTTGCCAGCAGCGCAACTGAATGGTTAAAGCGGTGACTGTCTTCGACTTTCTCTAAGATAATTTGATTGTAAGTTTGATTTCCCTCTTCCCCACCACTATAAATAGCTTGGTCAGGGTCACCAAATCTTTGGAAGCTTACAGTCTCATGCTGGAATATATCGTTTAACAATTCATCTTGGAATCTTTGGGTATCTTGCATTTCATCAATAAATACAGCAGGGAAGCGAGATCTAAGTGCACCTTTAATCGATGAATTCGTTAAAATGTACTTCTTAGCAAACGCATACATTTCATGGTAATAGAAGTAACCATCAGTCACTAACGTTCTTTTTGCTGACTTTAAATCCTGATAGCTTGACGATGTTGATAGCCTTGTAAAGCCAGGTACTGATAGTTTAATTTCGTCATCAATGAATTTATATTGAAGATCTTGCAATGATGAAATATGTCGTTGTCTCAGGTAATTCTTTGTCCCTCTAGACAAAAGAGACCAACCCTTAGTACAACATATATCATCGTCAACTTGGGTTACGGTAAAGCCCTTTGAACGTAGATATGGTATTGCGAGATATCTATTTACAAACTCTTGAATTGTGCCAATAAAGTGAGAATGGGATAATAGTTTTTGACCATCAACACTCTGCTGAAGGCGCTCAATTATTTCACCCTTTGCAACATTGGTATGAGTTAAAACACATATTCCTTGATGCGGTTGTTTCCATTTTTTGGCCATTATAAGAAGCTTAGCGGCAACCATTGTTGTCTTGCCACTACCTGGGCAAGCCTGTACATCATTGAATGTCTTGATTATCTGCTTTCTTGTAGCATCAAACGTCACCCCTAACTCTGCTTCGACCGCACTGATATCCGTATCATTAATATCAATCATCTTTTAGCTGCTCCATTTCTGCAGGGAACGGTTCTGTTACATACTCTATAGCATCAACAATATAGGATGGTAACTTTGCTTTTAGATCTAGAGGGCGGTCTTTGTACTTAGATAGGATATCAGCCAGTGAATAACTAACTTCACTTTTCCCATCTCCTTTACCTTCGATAACGCCATACAGCTGGACAGCTCTTATTTGTGCATCAGTATTTAGTGCGTCGTAGCCATCCATGCTGTTATTTATCGCTTGGTATAGCTCTTCGCTTAGCCCGTACTTTGCAAGGCAGAACTCAAACGTCCAGTCATTAGATATAAACGTTTTAACTAGCTCTCCATCAAACTCGGACTTCTTAGCTCTTTTTACATCTATTTCGGCAGGGCTGAGTTCATTAAGCCAATACTTCAAGTTTCCGCCTTTACCACTTGGTTTTGGCTGCTTTTTGGTTTTAAAACCATATTCGTTATCACCAGTATCTTCGGCTTCATTTGGCCACAAATCTAAATCAGTGATACAAGCTACCTTGATAGGTAATGGTTGTGGATTTACTGAGGTAGAGCTGGATCGATAAGCCTTAGCGTAGCGCTTCCTTGATAAACCATTTACGCTTACTAGCGACACTCCATAGTCTTCTAAAGGCCGTCCAAGTAATTCCGCTATTTTGGGGATTAACACCACCTCTGCAACCCCTTCAACTAGCAATACACCTTTTGCAAAAAACATATTTGCCTTTGTGGAATCCAAAAATTTCTCAAGGAAAACATAATCTTCGTCTTCGAGTGCTGTGCATCCCTTTCTTAGAGGGAAAGCTTGGCCTTCTTGCATTAGAATTAAGCTCTCTAAGGGGGCTTTTGATGCAAGTACGGGACTGTGGGTGGATAAAATGCATTGTAGTTGGCTATTTTCAATCCGAAGATAATTAATAAACTTCAACTGTAACTGAGGGTGAAGGTGAGCTTCAGGCTCTTCTACTAGCAACAGAGGGTATTGATCTTCCTCTTGCTTTATTAGCATTAGCTCGGTAGCCATAAATAACAGGCTGCTATAACCCAATCCGTGCTTAATACCTGAAGCATCGAGTTCGAGAGTTAGTTTTTCTAAAATGGATTTAAGAGCGAATGATTTTTCTGATTCGCTCATGCCTGCGTAGTCCTTGCTTCCTAACAAGCTTAAGACTGGCGCAAATACATTCGCTTTGAATGTTAAAGAGTTCAACAGGGTAGCTATATTGTCTTGCGCAGTTTGGATTGCTGCGTCTGACTGAATTTCCTTACTTGCTTCAGTAAGTAGTTCAATAATACGCTGAGTTGCGCTCGTATCCCCAGCTAAACTGGTGTTACTTCCTAAAATTTGAGATAGCCTAGACGAGCGTCCAGC
Organism: Aliivibrio wodanis; assembly: GCF_052920805.1. Taxonomy (NCBI): domain Bacteria; kingdom Pseudomonadati; phylum Pseudomonadota; class Gammaproteobacteria; order Vibrionales; family Vibrionaceae; genus Aliivibrio; species Aliivibrio wodanis. The sequence goes on along the minus strand of NZ_JBREXA010000002.1, from coordinate 657,619 downwards.
TGAGAGTTCAGCTTCGGCGTCACGTAGAGGTTTTAAATAAGTAGCAGCTAGGTACTCACGAACGTCCCTTTCAATTATAGGGCCATCATTATTGATACCAGAACGGATTTCTGTCTTTATAAATTGAGATTTTTTGAAAGGGTTTGGTGCGAGTTTTGCTGAAAGAGTAATGAATAGAGTGGATTTATCAACTCCAGGGGTTACTTCTTCATTTGTTAAATGTTCTAAAAACAAGCCTGACTCGCGTAGGGATAAGTCCTCAAACTTCAACTGAATTTGTAACTCATTTTTGCCATTTAGGAAGTCTGTACCCTTCAGGTTAACCCACTCAGCAGAAGTTGTATCAAGGACGAGTCGGATTGCATCGATAACAGAGCTTTTACCCGCATTATTTTCACCAACAAGTAAATTTAGCCCCTTGTTGAATGCCATAGAAAAATCTTCAAACTGTCTGAAATATTGTGCTTTCAATTCTGATAAATACATAATTTGTTGACCGAACCAATAAACCGATGAATGTTCAAGTATGCTAACCCATAACTATGCTAATATCCTGTTTATTATGTGGTTATATGAGTAAACACACGTAAAAATCACTAGTGGATTTGAAGAGAACAGACAACTTCTCACATAAGTAGTAGTATTGATAAAGTCTACATAAATAAATGATGAATGAGTTAAACTCTAACTAACAATGGGCCAATAACAAGTCACATTGCTCAAAGTTTTAATGAATAAAACCTACAACTCCTCAATATTCAACAACAATTGCTCCGCTCTATCTAATATCGCTTGCTGCTGCTCTGCTGATTTTTTCTTCCAATTTGCATAAACCATTCTAGTGCGTGGATTATTATTAAATGCCTCAATATGTGTATGCATAAAGTGCCAATACAGTGCATTTAGTGGGCATGCTTTTGGTTCAGTTATTTGCTTCACGTTATAGTGACAGTCAGGACAATAGTCACTCATTTTATTCACGTAGTTACCACTGGCAGCGTAAGCCTTAGAGGCAACAATGCCACCATCTGCAAACTGGCTCATGCCTCGTGTGTTGGGCATTTCTACCCACTCAATTGCGTCAATATAAATCCCTAAATACCACTCATCTACTTCGTCAGGTTTAATGCCTGTTAATAGACAAAAGTTACCCGTGATCATCAAACGTTGAATGTGGTGTGCGTAGGCGAAATCAAGAGACTGTTGTATTGCATGATGCATACAGTTCATTTTTGTTTTTCCTGTCCAAAACCAACTTGGTAATGATAATGACGCTTCAAGTGCATTTAGGTTTTGGTAATCAGGCATATTGCGCCAGTAGATCCCACGTACAAACTCTCTCCATCCTAGAATTTGACGAACAAAACCTTCTATCTGAGCAATATCTATGGCATCTGGGCGTTGATTAAACTCCGTAATAGCAGCATCAATCACTTGCATAGGACTGAGTATTTTTGCATTGAGAGCAAAGGATAAACGGCTATGAAACAAGCTCCATTGTTTTTGCGTGAGTAAATCATCAAGTTTACATGTCATTGCATCTTGAAACTTCCCAAACAACGGTAAGCAATAGCGACAGAAAAACACTAATAACTCATTCGCCTGCTGCCGATTTACAGGCCACAATAGGTGATTATCCGCTTGTCCAATCATCGTTACATTATGACGTTCTAAACGCTCAAGAATACCAGTGACATCGTTAGCAAATAACAAAGGCGTTGGCACACTATCAAACTCGCTCGGCTTTAATTTGTTTTGATTTGCACCATCAAAGTTCCACTTGCCTGCAACGGGTTCCCCCTCATCCATCAGAATATTAAAGCGCTTTCTCATTTTACGATAAAAGGGTTCCATACGATGATGATGGTTCGGCTTAAACTCTTTTTCAATGTGCGCTTCAGAGAGAAAGAAGTGTTCACTTTCATAAGTTTGAGAAGATATTGCTAACGACAAACAGTATTTATCGAGCATGTTACGTAAACGGTATTCGTCAGGGAGTTGATACTCAAAATGGGTAATTTGGTGTTTAGCAATAAGGTGATTTAATAGATCGTCTATTTTTTCAAATGGCTCTGTATCGTCCAAGGTTAAATGCATCACTCGATGCCCTGCACTTTCTAATGCGGTTGCAAACTGGGTCATCGCAGCAAAAAAAGCACACACTTTTTGAACATGGTGTTTTACATAGGCAGTTTCTTGATGCATTTCTGCAATCACGTAAATCGTTTGTGGATCGGTGTGTTGAAACCATGAATGACTGGCATTTAATTGGTCACCTAAAATGAGTCGTAATCGGTCAGCTGTGTCGTTCATAATCATCCCTTATCTTAAGCCATTGTTTGTAGATTTATTATTCACTTTGATGCCGTAAAGACCGACAACGCCTAGAGCAATATTTAACCATAGGCCAATCTCGCTCCCATTTCTTTCTCCAACTGAATGGTCTTTGACAAACAACGCATATCTTTTCTGGCAACTGTGATTTTTTCATTGTCTTATGCCTGATCTAATCTGTCGTGATAACGCCCTAACTCATTAGTCCTTGAGCTTAGAGCTCGACCTTATGAGTAATCATTATTCTTCGACTGCCACTTGTTTGTATAGTGACCATCTGGATCGTATTGTCGCGTCTGTTTTTCAATATTAAAGTGACGTCCACCACGAGGATCTGCGCCTACTCCTGCGATGTATTGCCAATTCCCCCAATTAGAGGCAACATCATAGTCGATCAGTTGTTGCTGAAAATAAGCCGCACCAAAACGCCAATCAATTCCTAATTCATTAACTAAACAACTGGCTACGATTTGTCTTCCTCGGTTAGACATATATCCTGTACTGTTCAGCTCTTTCATGCATGCATTCACAAGTGGATGTGATGTATTTCCCTCACACCATTGAGTAAAACGATCGTCAAAGTAATGAGTTAATGGTTCATGTTCTGCACCCCCTTGAAAGCGATACAATTGCGAACCTAACTGTAAGGCCAGCCATTGAAAATATTCACGCCAGAGCAGTTCTAAGCCTATCTAGTAGGTGGATTCGTTCACCCCGTAACGTATTTCATAGTGCTTTAAGTGGTGCCAGAGTTGTCTGGCAGAAAGGTTACCAAGGGCTAGAAAATGGCTCATTTTGGTTGAATTATCCCAACCATCTAACGCATTTCTGGTCATTTTATAGGTGCTTGGTTTATCGGTTTCAAAGTAAGCAATGACATGCTCTATTGCGCATAATTCACCGCCTTTAAAGCTCCCTTCATAGAGTTCAGTTTTGCCGTAAACATCGGCAGATAAAGTGTTTACTTTTACCCATCCAGCTTCAGCAGTTGCTGTATCCATAATTTGCAGAGGTTGTGGTAACGACTCGAGAGAAATAACGGTGGTTTCATCAGGGTCTGCAGGCGCTTTTTCTACTGATTTTCTAAATTTAGAAAAGGACGCTAAATTTTTTTCAGATAACGTCAATTGGTTTGGCGAGAATAAGGTTGAATCCCAATGTGATACAAAATGAACCTCTGGTAGTGATTGTTGAACCTTTTGCCAATGGCTTTGCTCGTAAACACCCACTTGCTGTGAATAACCAAGTAAATCAATTTTTTGTTCTTTCACTAAAGAGAGAATCACTTGCTCGGCACAACCGTATAAAATATAAAGTTGATGTCCGTGAACCCGTAGCTGTGAATTAAGCTGTTGCAGCGATTGGTAAATCAATTGCCAGCGATGACACCCAACCTCTTTATGACCGTAGTTATCAGAGTTAAACCACCGAGGATCCACCACATAGACGAAAGCAATCTCATCCGCCGGTTCTATTAACGACGCTAAACTGCGATTATCTTGTAAACGTAAATCATGACTAAACCAGTAAAGCGCTTTTTTCATGGCAGGTCTCATTATCTAAGTCGAAGTGGATGGTTCAATATTAGTAACCTAACGATTACCAATGTGTACCCAGATAATTACATAAAAGAGATTATAATGGTTCACAAAACAACCGAATAACCGCTCAAATTCCACTCCCTCCTCTTTCTAACCCCTTTAACTATTGTTTAAAAGACAATAGTGATTCACATTTTTCCTTATATATAACCGAATTAAAACAGGTAATAATACGTTTAACTTAACGATTACAACCTTCACATTAAATGATGGGAAACTGATTTATGATTACTTTGCACGGTTTCGCGGCTAGTAACTATTACAACTTGATTAAACATGTACTGCTATACAAACAACTGCCCTTCCAAGAAAACCTAATTTACGGTGGTAGCGACGAGTTACTCGCAATAAGTCCGGCTGGAAAAGTACCTGTTATCACGATTGGTGATGACCTTCATATTTCAGAGTCGAGTGTCATTTGTGACTTTATCGAAGAGACATACCCTTCAATACCTCTGTATCCTGAAAACACAGGTGAACGTGCGGTTGTACGCCAAATTATGAAGATAGCAGAATTGTATTTTGAACTGCCAAGCAGACGATTTATACCTTATGTGTTGTTAGGTACTGAAGTTCCAGAATCAACAAAAGCAGAGGTACGCCAAGTATTACATCGTGGGATCTCAGCCTTAAATAGATTGTGCAAGTTTTCACCTTGGGTTGCAGGAGAACAATTAACGATGGCTGATATTTACGTTTATTACGTAAACACAATTGTTAACACGTTTGGCTCTAGCCAACTTTATTGGGACGTACTTGCAGAGGTGCCAGGAATGAAAGAATGGAACAATACAATGAGTCAATCAGCCATTGCTAAAAGCATAGAAGCAGATCGTCAAACAAACATGCCCGAGTTTATCCAAAAGATAAAAGCTCAGGCTAAAGCAGCGAAAATTAAATAACACTTGGTCATAAAACAACGAATAAAATATGCCAACACACTACCGTTATTGACTCAAAAAATGTAACTATTTTCTGGAGAAACCCTATGACAAATATTCAACTTATTTCAACAATCAGCGAAGACAATAAACTAACGCTTTCCTTGCAAGACATCGACATGCCACAACCTAATGCCGATGAAGTTGTTATTCGTATTGAAGCAGCACCATTAAACCCATCTGACTTAGCAGTAATGTTCAGTGCTGCTGATATGACAACTGCAACACAATCAGGCTCTGAAAATAAACCAGCGATTACGGCTGATATCCCTGATCAATTTATGCCAGCAGTTAAAGTTCGCGTAGGAAAAGCAATTCCTGTTGGTAATGAAGGTGCAGGAACGGTTATCGCAGCAGGCTCATCACCTGCCGCACAAGCCTTAATTGGTAAAACCGTTGCAGTAATTGGTGGTGGGACTTACCGTCAATTTAAATGTGCTAATGTGCAAAGTTGCCTAGAATTAAAAGAAGGCACGACAGCGAAAGAAGGCGCGTCATCATTTGTTAACCCGCTTACTGCACTAGCAATGGTTGAAACAATGCGTGCAGAAGGTCATAAAGCCATCATTCATGCCGCAGCAGCCTCTAACCTTGGCCAAATGCTCAACCGTATTTGTATTGCCGATGGCGTTGATTTAATTAATATTGTACGTAAAGAAGAGCAAGAAACATTATTGCGTGATATGGGTGCAAAATATGTGGTTAACTCAAGTAGCGAGACTTTCCTGACTGATTTAACGGTTGCGATTATTGAAACGGGAGCAACGATTGCGTTTGACCCAATTGGTGGCGGTCAATTAACTAGTGACATCCTTAACTGTATGGAAGTTGCCGCAGCTCGTGATATGAAAGAGCACAGCGTTTATGGATCTGACACTTTCAAGCAAGTGTATATTTATGGCGCATTAGATCGCGGCCCTATTACGTTAAATCGTAACTTTGGCTTCGCTTGGGGAATAAATGGATTCTTACTATTCAATGCATTAGGGAAATTAGGAACAAAAACAGCAATGGCAATGCGTAAACGTGTTGCAGATGAAATAACCACCACATTTGCTAGTCACTACACGCATGAAGTGCCATTACCTGAAGCATTGCAGTTACAGTCATTGGCCGCTTATTCTAAACAAGCAACAGGTGAAAAGTACTTAATTACGCCTCAGAAATAGCGGCGGTTTAGTCGATTAAATAGTGAATAACAATGGATGCGGTGACTAGACTGCATCCATATTTAAATGTATTAAGGGTTTGCTTCAGTAATAAATGTAATAAAACTATCTCTGGCAGGATTATCCATCTCTTCATTCCAAATTAAGCCAACATCCCACTCCGAATTATCCAATGGGATAAAATAGACATGATCATTCGCAATGTGTCTGACACTCGCTGGCACAATTGTAAAGCCTAAATTCGCAGAAATTAATGCCAAAAGAGTTAGAATATCATCCGCTTCCTGAACTGGAGACAATACTTGTTGCTGCTTCATAAGTAACGCTTCTATTTGCTGACTTAATCCTTGTCCACGAGCCGGATTTAACCTTAAATAATCTAGATTTCGCAATGATGTCCATAATTTACTCTCATCAATAACTCGACTCCGATGAACAGCAACCACTAAATGATCAGAAGAAAGCACCATTCCTTTCAATGGAGTAACGACGGGAAGTCGATTAAAGCCAAATTGGAATTCACCACGAAGTAATGCTTTTGTTTGATACTGTGACGGCAGATCATTAAGAGTGATATGGATATCGGGAAACACGTGCTTAAACTGAGCAATAATCTGTGGTGCAAGAAGATAAGAAGAGATACCAAACCCTATATTCAAGTTACCAGTTGTTCCTTCTGCCACCAAATTCGTTAATGTTTGAAATACTTCAAAGTTAATCACCACCCGCTGCGCTTCGGGCAAAAGAGTTAACCCTGCTTGAGTCAAACAAGCACCCTGTCTTCCCCTCTCAAATAGTGTAACTCCAATATGATTCTCAAGACGTTGGATCTTTTTTGTTAACGCTGACTGCGTGATGTACAAATGCTCAGATGCAACTCGATAATTGCCATCTTCGGCTAGCTGACAAAAAGTACGTAATTGATCAATATCCATTCCATTTGCTCATTAAATAGCGAATAAGCTTCATTATACGGAATGTAATTAACTTTTTATACTGATGACATCAACTCAAAACAGAAAAAGGAACTCTTCATGAAAGACGTGCGTGTTGCATCAGTCCAATTTAATCATCGTGCTAATGATAAGATCTACAATTTATCAGTCATTAGTCACTACGTAGAAAAAGCAGCAGAACAAAATGTAAAAATCATTATTTTCCCTGAAATGTGCATCACAGGGTATTGGCATGTTTCAACACTAAGTAAATCTAGCATTGAATCCCTTGCTGAATTTATTCCTGAGGGAGATACATGTCAGGCGTTATTAAAGATGTCAGCTAAATACGAAATGAGTATCGGTGTAGGTTTAATCGAAATTGATGACGCTGGTAATCTCTACAATTCCTATATTATGGCAATGCCTGATGGGCAGCTGGCCAAACATCGAAAATTACATACTTTTATAAGTAAGTACATGGCCAGTGGTAATGAATATACGGTTTTTGACACCCCACATGGATGCCGTGTCGGTATACTTATTTGTTGGGATAACAATTTGGTAGAAAACGTTAGGATGACTGCGTTGAAAGGAGCCGACATTCTCATAGCACCGCACCAAACTGGAGGCTGTAACTCTCGTAGTCCAAATGCGATGGGGTTAATAGACACGCAACTTTGGTATGACAAAAAAGTAAATCCTGAGGCCATTCGTTTGGAGATGCTAGGACAAAAAGGGCGAGAATGGCTAATGCGTTGGTTACCTGCTCGTGCCCATGACAATGGAATGTTCTTAATATTCAGCAATGGTGTTGGTGTCGATATGGACGAGGTCAGAACAGGCAATGCTATGATCCTTAATCCATACGGACAAATCCTGGCAGAAACCGATAGCATTGATGATGATATGGTAATTACAGACCTACAAGCGGAAGAACTGGATATGTGTACGGGTAGACGTTGGATTCGTGGTCGAAGACCTGAACTCTATCAAGGCCTCACAACTCAAGGTGAAGAACTATCACCTTTTCACGCAAGATTTTCAGAAGAAAAAATAAGCTAGGCCTCAATAAAATAGAACTCGCTGGCAATAATAAGAAGCATTTCGAGCGAGTTCCGCTTTATTAATTAATACAATAAACCGTTATTATTACGTTCCATGTAGTACTCAATGATGACTCTGAAAGCCTTGAATAGATACTTTTATAAACTGCTCTACTTTTTCACTTGGCGCTTCAGCCATGCTTTGTTTCTGACTGTGCTCAAAATAAGTGACATGAAGACTCGAAGTCACATCAAACGGTTCATCTGTTTTCAATTCATCTATTTTTATTCTGTCTCCAAGAAAGAAAGTATCTATTTGCTCAATCTCGCCTGTTTTCGTATTTAAGTTAAATAACCCCAAGTACCAGAAATTTCCGGTTCCTTGGTTTGAAACAGAAAATGGGACAGAAAAAACCATCTCATCCTCAATATCACCCAGATGTAAAGGCGTAATTTTATAGAAATCTACATTGACTGAACCATGTTCATCGCCATTTTGGTATTTCCCTGTAGCAAAATGAAAACCATCATATTCTCTAAGCTCTGTTAGGTTGGCTTTAGCTTCAGAATTAGGCAATTGGATCTGCCAGTAGTCATCAATATCAAAACTAAATAACGTTAACATCACGTTATTCTTGGGAGATAAATTACTTTCTGTTTTCTCTACATAGATATCATCATTAGTGACGTTAAAGCGATAAATCCCAGCCGCTACAACGAATAAAATACCAGTCAATATCACTACTACTATTTTTCTTGTCATAAATTGTCCTTACCTTTTAGCGATGATTTAAAAGTACGATAGCGTTATCAGCATTTAAAATCCACCTCGCTCTACGTATGAAGTCATGTAATGCCTTGGCATAATTGTCCAACCGCTCTGTTTTACTAACTCACACAACAGATCGTTATTACTGACGGTGTGCATTTTTGGTGAAACCTGAATCGAGGTAAAATTCAATTTTAAGGTCGCGAAGTTCTCTGTGACATATTGAGTCTCTAGCATTAAGTTTTCGATCTTTAAATCATCAATTGATGCCAGAGGTGAGCTGACGCCGGCATAACAACCAACTTGGATCGGTTTTATCGCTTTCCATGTGACTTCTTTCTCTGCAAATAACTGCCCACGATATGGCATGATGGCAATATCACATTCGCCATCTTGAAGCTTATCCATTGCTTCCTGCCGAGTACGATGCTTCCAATTTATAACGATTTCTGAGTTGTAACCCATCACTCATTTTTCAATGTGCGTAATTAAACTGAATGGCGTGAGGAGGAGGCCTTTCACACCATCGTACAAGCGTGGGTCGCATACGGCGGTTCCGAATACATTTTCAGTGCCTTATACCCATCAAGTAATGAGTATAATCCCATCTCCATCAGTTTCACGTTTGGAAAAGCATGGACGTTCTCGAATTAATACTTTACCTCAATGAATCAAAGTTGATTAAATATCAAAATCTCATTATGTACCTAAATCCTCGCTAACTGTACTTAAATAAAATTTACGATATTCACTTGGTGCCATTCCCATTATTCTTAAAAACTCACGGTTAAAATTAGACTTAGTTTGAAAGCCTGAACTCATAAAAATCTGAGTAATGGAATCTTGTGAGGTAGCCAGCGAATGCTTAGCGTGTTCAATACGATACCCATTAATTAGCTTAGAAATATTCTGCCCATGAATTTGATTGACTGCGATTGAAATCTGTTTCGCGGGCACCCCTAGTTTACGTGTTAGTTTAGAAAGAGTTAGCTCTGGATCAAGATAAAGCGAATGCTGGCGAATTAAAACATCTAGCATAGACGTAATTTCTTGAGCTCGCTCTTTAGTCATGACCAAAGTATTGGTTGGTTCCTTTGTTTTATTCTCCATTCTGAGTAGCTGTGAAGTCTCTTTAACAGGGGTATTAACACCAGCAACGACGACAGCTATCGATAATATTGGTAAAAGAATCAGATGTGCAGCAGTGAGAATGTAAAGAGATAATTCACCTTGATTAAACGAAAAATCCCAAGAAATAAATGTATCAACCAAGGCTGAAAATATCAATGTCCATCCAGCGATACTCTCCGCCTTTTGAACCTCCTCCCAACTCCCAAGGGAAATATTAATTAACGTTGTTTCTTTAGTCGAAAAACGAATCAATGCAACTCCGTAAGCGATATACATTAAGGTTAAAACCTCATCGAGTGGAAGCTCTAACCAAGGCTGAGTAACAGCACTCACAATGACAAATAGTGGCGTAATAAAATGTTTGATTGACAAAAAGCCTTGCTCACGACTTACATGTACAAACGTATACCAAGCAGTGATAGGAATGATAGAGGCCAAAATAAGCTGCACGATACTGAAGGCACTAACCTCAAACATCCAACGTAAACCAACCATTGCTGTCGTCGCAGCGCATAACCCTAAAAACAGACAAGCCGCTTTCACTTGCTGTGAGAATCGCGTGTAGAGTGTTATCGCTAATAATCCGAGCAACATTGATACAACAAACGGAACGGGGATTGCAAGCATAGATACTCCTAAATAAAATATTTTTTATTGAGTTCATGTAAATAAATTAATGAAATATAACAAAAATCAAATATAGACCAATACCAGTTAAAGGACGCCCTAAAACCAGTTTAAGGACGTTTTTTTCTCTTATTCATAGCAAAATGTTAACACTAATTAATTACTGAGGTTACATTTATGTGGTTCTATCTTTTCGCGTGGAAACAAAGCTTAAACTTTTCTGGGTATTCGTCTAGAAAAGAGTTCTGGCTATTTATACTCATCCATACATTGATCACGGTTGGCTGTATTATGACAGATATCATAATGAATATGACGACTTGGTTTGATGCTATTTATAGTGTGATAAGTTTCATTCCTATGCTTTCAGCAGTGATACGACGACTGCACGATATCGATAAATCTGGCTATTGGGGATTGATCTTTTTTATTCCTATAATTGGTCCGTTTTGGTTAGTTTACTTATTAACACAATCAACAAAAAACCAGAGAGATGAGGAGATAGTTATATGAATAAAATATTACGTCTTAGTCTAATATTATCTGTTCTTATTTCCACCTTCAGTTATGCTTCAACCGCCTCTCTTTCGGATTCGTTTGGTATTCTCACTGTAAATAAAATGACGCAAGGACAGTTTTTTTGGCTTAAAGGCCGAGTTGGAGAAGCAAGCTACACCTTCACTCGCCAAGATACAAAAACCTGCACCCTTAACGTTGCTGTTGCTGTTGCTGTTGGCAGTATTTCAAAGTCGAATTTAAGCATCAGTGAAACTAAAGGACTTACTATTGTTATTGTAAGCCAGAAACTCAATAATGCTCTTATACAAGGAGAGCGAATAAAGAGTCATGATTGGTTTCTCACAACACAAAAATACAACGATAAGATCGATGGAGTGATTATTAATGGGATAACACCTAAAGAAGGTTTTATTCTAAATTCAAAGCGAAGATGGCTTTCTTGGTTCATGGGAAATAAAAATAACCCAATTTGTATCTAATCTAATTATTAGAACTCGCTTCTCATACAAAAGACTTAACTCATTCGTTAGGTCTTTTTTGAAAGTTAGGAACCGATACTCACTTAGTTACTACAAAACGAACTTACCTCTGTAATAGAATGTATTGAAATGTATAGCTATGTCGAATAACAATCTTTATCACACAATATAAATATCGTTCCATTATATTAATCGCCACTATATTAAAAGACGAGATTAACTATGCGAACACTACCCTTCACCATTTTAGCTTCTACCATTTTACTTGCTGGCTGCAACCATTCAGACAACACTACGTCTATTCCAGATACTTCTTTCTCTGTTGTCCATAATGTGAAAATCAAACCGATACCTAGTCAATTTATGGCCTATTCAAAAGCAGGCTATAATCGATATGTATCAGTAAAAGCCCCTAATGGAAAATCTATTCATATCTTAATTATGAATAGATTATCTGACTATCAAATCGTTAAGGCCGTGAATGTCTTAAACCATTATCTAACACCAGTTGACGGTGCGAAGTACGGCACAGCTGAGAAAAAAGGTAAAATAGCAAATACAATGGCCAACAACGGCGCAATTCTAAAGTTAATGAACTATCACGATGAGCCAAAATACAATGATGACCTAGATGGACAACCCCTGTTTGAAGAAGAAATTCAAGTTGAAGGAGGATCTTGGTATATAAAACAAGATTACGAGAATCATCGTGATGCATCTTACGAAGAAATCCTTCATCTTGTTCATGATTACGGGATTGGAGTACTTAATTCTCCTGAAAATGGGTCTACGGCACTACCTGAATTTCAAAAAGAGTTTAATACCATTCAGCAGCTGTCTCTACATAATGCTTATAATCCACCAAAAGATACTTTAAAAGAGTGGCAACAAGAGAACAGTGTAGATCAAGAATATTTTGCAGCAGTAATCGACAGTTATTATGGACTTTGGGGGGCATATGATGGTGATGGAATGTGGGGGTTTTATAAAGTTAAAAACCGTCAAGATTTCGTATCTTATGACCCAAATGCCCAATACATTACCGAACAAATTTTTGCCTCTACATTAACCTACGATGCTTATATCGCAGACTCGTTTAATGGCACATTCAGAATGACCTTAGATCCAGCAATACCATATACCAATCACTCACAATATTTAACCAAATTGACGCTATCTGGTTCAAAAAATAGCAATATAGAACTAAATACACATGATAATACAATCACTGGAAATGCAGGTATAAATACAGTCATTGTTCATGGGGTTCAAGCGGAATACAACATCGAAGCATTAGAAAATAACATGATTCACCTTATTGATACCGTCGATGGTCGTGATGGCAACAATATTTTATCTCAAATAGAAAAGATCCAATTTACTAATCAAACAGTGACTCTTTAATGCTAAATACATCTTAATCACCAAGCCTTTATTTTTTCCTTCCAAGAATAAATATTGCACCAATATATCCAATAATTGGAATAAACATATTCCATGAAAGTGAATGAAGATCCAAAGAAGATGAACTTATGCATTTTCGCTAGTTTTATCCCCTATCGAGAATATTGATTCAGTCTCCTTGATAAGGGATATCACCACAATCTAACTCAAACAGGCTAGTAAGAGGTCTTTTTATACATCACTGATAAAATCATACGATATACTAAACCTGCAACCGCCATGCTTAATACCACACAAGGACCAACGGGATAATCCCAAATAAGAGAAGTATAAAAACCACCAACACCCCCTACCATACCAACGCCAATAGCGCCTAACCACATAGCGCGATTATTCATAGTGACAACCGATAAAGCAGGAATGATCAAGCAAGCAAACTCTAGATATACTCCTAAACTCATCACTAACGGTGGAATAGCGATAGCAAATAGTATGTAAAAACTACGCCCAGTTAACCAATTATCTCGCAATATCTGGATCGCTACTAAAATAACAGCCACACAGAAAACTGGCACTACATCACTTAAACTACTCCAAAGTAAACGGCCATTGAGTAAAGAAGATATCATCTCTTTACCATGTGGATTATGACTGACCAGTAATACCGCCAAACATGCAGCTAACACATAAAGCAACCCGATTAAAGCTTCTAAATGCTGGTGAATTTTACGTTCAAGGCTACTCAGTAGAATAGCCGCTGGCACAGTTAACATCCAAGAAGCCAATAGTTTAGAGCTGAACGCTACATCAGCATGTCCAACCGATAATTGGACTATCAAGACCCCAAGAGCAGCAATTTGCGCCATCGCTAGATCGATAAATATCACGCCTCGCTTTAAGACTTGTCGGCCAAGAATGATATTAGCACATAGAGAAAATAGCCCAACTAAGATTGGGGCAACTGTCCAAGAATACTCCACACTTATTTCCTTTGTAGGCTGATCAGCTGTGCAATGCTATCGTCAATTAATGTCGCTAAGGTTGCTGTGTTTGGTCGGCCACCCACACTCTGTGCTAACTCAACAACAGGCAAACCTGTACGCTCAGATAACCACCTCGTTGCATCTGTTGGTTGATGGCTAGAATACACAATACCATTAGCCTTTTTTAAGCTGATTGAACTTAATGTGTTCAGGTGTGCAACTGTCGGTGACAAACCAGGCTTGGGCTCTAAATCAGCCACTTGCTCTATACCAAGCCATTCGTACAAATAGCGATGTGTTTCGTGATAACCCACCACCTGCATTCCCTTCAAATTTCCGCTTAGAGATTGCCATCGAGTCATATTTTTACGCCAACCTACGCGAAATTTAAGCCCACTTCCTTTATATAAAGCTTGGTTGTCTGGGTCAATTCTTGCCAACCGTTCCACTAGCGCCTTAGAAACCTTCGGAATATCCGCCACCGCAAATTGAACATGGGGATTTCCATGCCCATGAACATCGCCCATAGAGCGATCGATGTGATCATGACTGTCTAACATATCCACAAAATCTGTCACCAAAAATAGACCATCTTTACTATTTTGAACTTTGCTATTACGACTCTGGCGTTGCAATTCAGGGAGCCAACCAATCTCAAGCTCAGCCCCAGAGCACACTACCAAATCGGCTTTACGCATCTTCGAAATTAACGACGGTCTTGCTTGAACGTAATGAGGATCTTGCATGGCGGTGGTAGCTGAAAAAATCTTAGCGTTTGGTGCATGTTGTTTAACTAAAGCCGCCCAATCGGGCTGACAGGTAAACACATTCAAACTCGCATTTGTGGCAAAAGAGGTCGCGAGTAAACCGCTTACGATAAAAAATTTAGAAAGCATGGGCAGGGTGTGCTCCAAATGACATAATATACTGCAAAGTAAGAATGGTTTGAGATTTTTCGGTTAGCTGCTCATGAGTAACTTGCGTACGTACTCGACCAAAGTGAGAACCATGCCAGTCTAGAGCGATATCCGCCTCTTGGATGTCAGATTGTGTTAATTCACCATGATGATGATCTATATGCCAATGAACATCTCCAGTCACAGCATTCATCTCACCATATCGACCACTAATGGTCCAATTTGGAGAAAACTGATAAGCCAATTCGGCGTACCAACCGTATGCTTGATCTTCTGCCTTTGAAATTGATTCCATTTGCTCATCATAGCGATTATTAATCAACCATGTTTCAGCCGTAGCTCTAAGGTTCTTTTGCTTATAGTTTCCTTGTGGTGCCCATTTCCATGTCATATCAACCCCATTTATCCATTTACCTGTTACAGTTGGTCCATGTGAATGGCCATGATCACCGTGGTCATGAGCTGAATGATCGTGCCCCGAATGAGCGTGTGAAGATCCCGAAGTTTCTTCGGAAACAAACCCTAAACCATTTGCGTTATACATAGTGCTCAAACCAACACGCCAGCTATTAGACTCATCGATATCATCACCAATTTGAAGGTTTGTGGTATACACACCGACAGTTGCCGGATCGCTATATCCGACATCCCAACTTTTACCGCTAAACATTTCAAAACTGACTGCAACAAAAGTATCCGTTGGCGCCAACCAAGAAAGCTGTACACCATCATCAAAATAATGGCTACCAAATACAGCACGATACACAGCAGGTCGATCACTGAATGCATCTTCATGTAGATGTTTACTGTTGAGATAGCCAACATTTGACAACAATCGACCTGCTTTGACTTTTAAACCCAGAGGCAGACTTAGCGTTTCGACAAACGCCTCTTCCACTTCAAACTCAGTAGCACCACCATGAGATGCTAAGACCGTAATCAACTGCCCACGGAAGTTTTGATCAATGTTGCTACTCAGCAAAATTTCGGAATGACCAAGGCCAAATCCTTTGTCACGCATCCCCCACTGTCGAGCTTCACTAAGATAAGCTCCATCTAGTACAACACCCAGATCCACATCAGGAGCACCGATTGCAAACGGTGAAACTAAACAAAAAAGAGAAGCACCATAGAACGCATTTAAAGAAAACTTTTTCACCTATACCTCTGAATTATCATGAATTGTAACTAACAAAAAAATTGAATTTCAATAATGTTATGTTATAACATAACATAAAGTCAATCGCTCAATGAATATCTCTCATTTGATTATTCATAAATTTATAAAAGGAAGTTCCATGCACTTTTCGTCAAATTTCTTTGGAAAAAAAACACTATTAGCACTATCAATAACCGCATTTGTCAGTGGTTGTTCAGATGGTGAAAATAAGACAGATACAGGGATACAAGACCATCACCAAGAAGAAAATACGAGTCGAATCGTGATTAACGAATCTGGTAGCAACAATGTTTACGTTTTAAATGCAAACAACTTTGAGACTCTTGGTCAATTCGCTTTACTTAATGCCCCATCAGGGTTAAAAACTAGTCCGGATGGCCGCTATGCCTTAGCACTTCAACGCAGCCAAAACACAGTAGAAATAATAGACACTGGTGTTTACGCGGAAGCTCATGGGGATCACTTCCACCTACATTCAGAGGAACCATCACTGCTAAACGATACGTACACAAGCACAGCACCAACGCACTACGATTTGGCTGAACATCAAACCGTGCTCTTCTTTGATGGCAATACAGATGCTGGGCTAAACGCTGAATTTAAAATTTTGGATGACGCGACCATCGCTAATGCAAGCGAGATCGCAAGTTATTCATTCAATTATGCAATGCACAGCACTGCACAAGTTTTTGATAAACATGTATTTACCGGTACTAAAAAAGATCCTGCTGTCAGTGGACTACCGAATGAAATTTCAACACTTGAGTTACATGGTGACCACTTTCATGGACCAACCGTTGCAAATGTCACGTGTCCTTCATTACATGGCAGCGCGCAATCTGAAACTCACGTAGCATTCGCTTGTGATGATGGTATCGTCGTGATCAGTGATCCTGCTGTTACACCGCAGTACACCAAAATTGCTAATCCTTCATCCCTCGAGACTGATTCACGCTTTGGTAAAGTCTTAGGCTTCAAAAACGCGGATAAATTACTTTTCGTAAGCCGCACGCTGCAAGCATTCCAACTTAACCAAGGAGTATTAGAAGAAATCTTATGGAAAGAGACAAATACCGAAAGTTACTTAACTTACTCTAATACAGAGTCTGCATTCTTGGTACTGTCTACTACTGGTAAATTAAAGGTGTTTGACCCATTAGTTAACTTCGCTCAGATCGCTGAAGTACAAATCTGGGAAACCGTACCAACCCTAGCTGAAGGGCAAAGGTTTAATATCAGTTACGACAAACAAAGTCACCATGTCTTCGTAACCGATCCAACAAATAAGGTTGTTGTTGAAGTTGAGTTAAATGAGCAACCAACAGTGAAAACACACCAACTGAGTTTTACACCAGGATTAATAACTTGGGCAGGAACAACAGAAGAAGAACACCATCACTAATCACTAGGCCCTACAGATCATAAAATAGCAGGCGTTACTGTAAGCTAGATTATTGAAGAAATGGATGTAATTTTTTAAGTTACATCCATTTTGATATTAATCGTAATGGTATGAACATTATTTATATATAAACCTACTTAATCTTTTTCTTTACCACCATTTCAGCCAGTTTTGGGGCTGCTGCTTTTAAGGCACTTGGCGCTACCTTCTTACCAACGTTTACTGCACGTCCCAGTTGCTTTTTCAATGACGCGCCTCTCTCCATCGCTTCTTTACGCTGACGATTGCGTTGCACGTTATAAGCTTCAGCTATCTTATCTACTAATGTCTGTTTTAACTCTTCAACACCAAAATGGGTCTTATCTATTGAGATTGATAGCGGTAAAACAAGATCGGAACACAACAGTTTTTGGTTATATTCCATCGCTTGTTTAATCACTTTGGCTTTCGCTGCTGTTGGGCGTTCTAGATCGTAAGGTGGCTCCCACTCCCAAGCCGGATTTAATCTATCGACTTGGTTTACCACTGAAATAACCGTTGGCTTTTTGCGAGAGATATTTTTTGGATCGGCATAATACAATTCAAATTTTTCATTTAATTGCTTATCAAGATCACGAGCCGATTGGTTTGCTTTTAATACCCACAACACTAAATCCGCTTGCGTCATCTCTTTTAGCATCTGTTTTTCAGTTTTTTCGTTACCGTCTAGTCCTTGTAAATCAACCACATTCACTTCTGCGTCATTAACAAGTGCACTATAAACCGTTACGTTATCGGTCGATGGCAGTACATCTACCTCTGCAACAAATTCTTCTTTTAATGTGTTAATAATCGACGACTTGCCAGAGCTTGTTTGCCCTACCATCACAATGCGGATCGGCTCTAACTCTGTCGCGACTCTCTCTTCATCTTGCTTTGAGATCTTTGATGCTTGCAAATCGCCCTCTTCCAAACTAAAACGACCGCTGTATAAATCAATGGCAACCGCAGCCACTTCATCTAATAAGGCTTCTTTTGCGGTTTGTTGCATATCAGACACTACGCCTTTGGTCATTGATGCAGTAGCTTGCTCTCGACTAAGATCAGAAATAACTTTTAGCGGATTATAATAAAGATTTTTTGCATGATTCGCCCAGATAGCTGCTTTCACTATCTTTTGACCAAGATCGCCATATTTATCATAAGCGTCATATCCTGCTTTAATGTACGAAAGCTTTAAATACTCAATGCCTGGAATGTGTTCTTGCACCACAACTTTGTATCGCTGACTGATCTCTTCAAACAGCTTTAAGCCTTCAGGTATTGAGAAATCTAACGCTTTTTTATCAAATTTCGTTGCCACAAACTCCAAAACATCTAAGCCTATTTCATCAAGGTTTCCCCACTCAACATTGTCTTTGAGTAACTCTCGTGAATAGTGTTGAGATTGTTTCCATATTGCTAATTCATTATGAGACCACTCTTCAGAGGCTTTAACCAGACCCTCTTTAATCTCAATTTTCGTTTCTTCTGTTACGGCTTTAACTGGTTTATCTGCGGTGCGGCTTAGAATAAATAAAGGAATACTAACCGCTAACGTACTAATAGCAATGGTAATAGAGAGTTCTAATAGGTAGCCATATTTGATTGCAAGAAACAGAGCAAAACCCATCATAATGATGACAGGAATCACTGAAGAGATAATGATGATCCCCCAACGTCCGCCAGAGAGATCCGACAATAAACTATATAGACGTTTAATCTTGTGCATAGCCTGACGCCTCCTTACCTTTTTTCAACGAATTTTTATAGAGTTCTTGCATGTCTTGCTCAGAAACTTCTTCGCCTTTACTTTTATGATAGAAGTAAAAACAGGCTGCTCTGCCTAATCCGTAAGTGGTGCCGAAACTCATTGCAGCAGCGGCAACCGCACCCACGGTTTGACCATAAACAGGAATGAATTTTACCAATTGCCTTGCACCTAGTTTTACCCCATATTGCAAAGCAAAACTGCTGCCCAGAGTGCCTATCAGTTCACTAAAGGTTTTTTTGTTCCACTCTACTCCATATTGGTTGGCTAAGCTGTGTAACATTTTGGCTTGAATGGCAGGAACAGAGACTAATCCTACTCCAGGAATTAAATCACTTGCGCCTGCACTGCCTGAGTACCAAAGCACTTCGTTCTCAACCTTATCAAAGTTCTCTTCTTCTACTGTAGCGTGCTCTTTATCCTCCACCATCATGCCGATAACTGGTAATACCTTAGTGAGCTTTTCTATTAGCTCATCATAGTTATATACTGAGCCGTCACTAGTTTCAAAATCAACCGAGATTGTCTCAACATTTTTACCCCATATCTCTTTAACTTGCTGCTCATTAAAGGTCGTTTGGCGTTTACGACTTTCCTCTTCACTAAGAAGTACTGCGGTATGAATAAGCAACAGATGTTTGATTTTCTTTTTCTTCTTAATCTGTTTTAGGGCTACTATTACGGAAGATTGTTCTGGTTCATCGGCTTTCATTACAACAACAAGGGCGTGACCTGATTGACCTATTTCTTCAAGATCATCTTTTGGATCGTAATCGGCTTCACCTAACCCTCTGGTATCTAGAAAACGCATAATTGGCTTATCTTGCGGAAACTCATACGCCTCGGCGGTCATGGTGCAAGGAGCAAAACCATTGCCAACCTCAACCGATGAAAGCCCTGTTAGCGTTTGAATGAAAGAGGATTTACCCGCGCCTGTTTTACCGAGCAACCATAAGGTAGGTAAATGCTGACGCTGAAACTCGTGAGCTTGAGTTAAGTCTGGGTTTTTACTTGGGTTTATGAATGTTTTAATTTGATCGAACATATCATTCCAACTAATGGAAGAGAATAAAGTATCTCTCGATTATAACACCTAAAGGATCAATCATCATTGAAAGCAAATATCTGAACTAAAAAATAAATCAAAAATAATCATTAAATTTTCTAATCAAAGTATTGACACCAAAGTTTCGGAAGCATATATTGATTACATGAATTGCCATTTGGAGTTCATCGATAACGGGTTCGCCTTATTATAGGGAACAAAACGTTATCAAAATGAAGTAACCCTACTGATTACTTACTAAAGAATAGTAGCGTTGTTTCTAACATTTAATCCTGAACCATATGTCATTAATGAGTCTACATTGGCTCTGAATATGAGTTCTTTCTCCTCGCTTAGTGCGTCGAGAACTATTGCTTATTTTAAAGGATAGTATTATGCGTAATATCGATTTCTCTCCCCTGTACCGTCATGCCATTGGTTTTGATCGTCTGTTTAATCTTGTAGAAAACAGCGCTAACAAACCATCTCAAAATGGTTACCCACCATATAACATCGAACAGAAAGACGAGAACAACTACCGTATAACAATGGCTGTTGCTGGTTTCTCTGAAGATTCGTTAACAATTTCTCAAAATGAACATATGCTGATTGTGTCAGGTGAAATTACCTCATCTGAAATAAAACCAACTTACGTCTATCAAGGCATTGCAGAGCGCAATTTTGAACGAAAATTTCAACTTGCTGATTATATGACTGTTTCTGCTGCAAGCATGGAAAATGGATTACTTCATATAGATCTTGTTCGAGAAGTTCCAGAGCCGATGCAAGCACGTAAGATTTCAATCAACAAATAACACCTATTTCCGTTAAGCATAGGCAGTAATAACACGTTGTATTTACAATTAAAAATACAGCCCTCACCTATTGATTAACGGGAATTAGCATCATCATATTTCATTGAGAATAGCGTAGCCTCGTAAATACACACTCGGTTTACGCTTATTAAAAACATCAAATTTAAATTATTTGCATTAAAATAACTAATGCGAATTCAAAGGAAAAATTATTATGGGTAAAATCATTGGTATCGACCTAGGTACAACGAATTCTTGTGTTGCTGTTTTAGATGGCGACACACCACGTATCTTAGAAAATGCAGAAGGCGAACGTACAACTGCATCGGTTATTGCTTACACAGATGGCGAAACTCTTGTAGGTCAGCCCGCTAAACGTCAAGCGATTACTAACCCACAAAATACATTATTTGCGATTAAGCGTCTGATCGGTCGTCGTTTTGAAGACGAAGAAGTTCAACGTGATATCGAAATCATGCCGTACAAAATCGTTAAAGCTGATAACGGTGATGCTTGGGTTGAAGCGCGAGGCCAAAAAATGGCTGCTCCTCAGGTGTCTGCTGAAATTCTTAAAAAAATGAAGAAAACAGCGGAAGATTTCCTAGGCGAAGAAGTGACTGGCGCGGTAATTACTGTTCCTGCTTACTTTAACGATGCTCAACGTCAAGCAACCAAAGATGCTGGTCGTATTGCTGGACTTGATGTTAAACGTATCATCAACGAACCAACAGCAGCAGCTCTGGCTTACGGTCTAGACAAAAAAGGCGGCGAGCGCACTATCGCGGTATACGATCTTGGTGGTGGTACATTTGATATATCTATTATTGAAATCGACAACGTTGATGGCGAGCAAACGTTTGAAGTGCTTGCAACAAACGGCGACACTCACCTAGGTGGTGAAGATTTCGATAACCGTATGATCAATTTCTTAGTTGATGAATTCAAAAAAGAACAAGGCATTGATTTAAAAAATGATCCACTGGCTATGCAACGAGTTAAAGAAGCAGCAGAAAAAGCGAAGATTGAACTGTCTTCAGCGCAACAAACGGACGTAAACCTTCCTTATGTTACTGCTGATGCAACGGGTCCTAAGCACATGAACGTTAAAGTGACTCGTGCAAAACTGGAATCTCTAGTAGAAGACCTAGTAATTCGTACGCTTGAACCATTAAAAGTAGCTCTAGCAGATGCTGATCTATCTATTGATGGGATCACTGATGTTATCTTAGTCGGTGGCCAAACGCGTATGCCTATGGTTCAAGCTAAAGTTGCTGATTTCTTCGGTAAAGAAGCGCGTCGTGACGTGAATCCTGATGAAGCTGTCGCAATGGGTGCAGCCGTTCAAGCTGGTGTATTGGCTGGTGATGTTAAAGATGTCCTTCTTCTAGATGTTACTCCTCTATCTTTCGGTATCGAAACGATGGGTGGTGTAATGACTAAACTAATTGAGAAGAATACAACAATCCCAACGAAAGCGGACCAAACGTTCTCAACGGCTGAAGATAACCAAAGTGCGGTAACAATCCACGTACTTCAAGGTGAGCGTAAGCAAGCGACATACAACAAATCTCTAGGTCAATTTAACCTAGAAGGTATTCAAGCAGCACCGCGTGGCATGCCACAAATCGAAGTAACATTCGATCTAGATGCTGATGGTATCTTAAACGTATCAGCAAAAGATAAAACAACGGGTAAAGAGCAGAAGATCACTATCAAAGCATCTGGTGGCTTAACTCCTGAAGAAATCGAAGCAATGGTACAAGAAGCTGAAGCGAACAAAGACGCGGATAAAAAGTTCGAAGAGCTAGTAACAGCACGTAACCAAGCGGATCAAATGATCCACGGTACGAAGAAACAAATCGAAGAAGCAGGCGATGCCCTTCCAGCTGACGAGAAAGAAAAAATCGAAGCAGCAATCAAAGCACTAGAAGACGTTAAGTCAGGCGATGATAAAGAAGCAATCGATACGAAAACTCAAGAGCTAGGTCAAGCAGCACAAAAGCTAATGGAAATCGCTCAACAGAAAGCTCAAGCACAACAAGGTGCTGACGCTGGAGCGCAATCTAAGCAAGAAGATGATGTCGTAGATGCGGAGTTTGAAGAGGTAAAATAATACCTTAGTCACACCAAAGCTATCTAGATATTAATAAGAAAATTCAGGGCGTATCGAGGAAACTCATGCGCCCTTTTTCTCGGATTTAAATAAGAAACTACGTATCTTGATGATAATACTGCCAAAGGAATAACGAACCGACACTCCTCCATGGTTGCCAATGACCTACCATTTCTCTCGCTTGTTTTGGCGTTGGTTTATCAGCAAGTCCCTTTAGTCTTCCTAACGCAATCAATACGCCTAAATCATCCGCAGGAAAAATATCTTGTCGTCCTAATGAAAACATCAAATAAATCTCAGCACTCCAACGGCCAAAGCCCTTTAAACTGGTTATCGCAGCAATCGCGTCTTCATCACTTAATGCCTCTAATCCGTTAATATTAAGACTTCCAGACTGAACCGCTAACGCTAACCCTTTTGCATACTCAATTTTACGCCAAGATAAACCAACATTTCGAAGGCTTTGCTCTTCAACACTCAGCAAACGTTCAGGAGTCACCTCTTCCAATAAAGCAACTAAGCGCCCCATTATCACCGAAGCTACTTTAGTTGACAGTTGTTGGCTGACAATTATAGATAAGAAAGCTTCAAAACCATGGGGATTAACTCTCGGTGATGGAGAACCTTGGATTTTTACAGCGGCTTCCAAGTCCTTATCAATTAAGCAGAGCGCTTTTAGCCCCTGTTCTATTGTTTGTTCATTCATACTCATCGACTCCTACACTGACATGATTATCTCTTTTTAATTTTATGCGAAGTGAGGGGAAAAATCAGCTAAGGGATTAACCTCCTATTCATAAATAAATTCTACTTAATCTCTTTTCTAAAAAGAAAGGGAGATATAAAAGCTTGTATAATCCAAGCGAGTAAAAGTAGATATATATAATCCAAATTGGTTACAGAATCATCAGTAAACTCAATCCACATTCGATTTAGAACTTGAGGTAACAAAATAATCGAAACAATCTGATTACATCGTCTTGTTAATTTACTTTTATTTTTCATCTTATAAGTGCCCTTTTTCTCATAGATTATATATCTTATCTAGATCATCATCGGATGCATTCATTTCAAACGGTGTAAATTCAATTGAAATAGAACAATATGGGTATTTAGCTATCGCATCAAAATCAACACTTTCAAGTTCACTATCGCTTAGTTTAAGTATATCAAGATGCGGTTTTTTACCTATATACTCTAGCCTCTTAAATTTACTATCCGATAAATCAATTTCAATCAAATTCTCTAATGGATAAAGCGCTGATATGTCTGTAATTTCATTATTTTCAAATCTGACATATTTTAAGCTTGTTAGTTTTTCTATACCGTCTAATGACGTTAACTTACTTTTAATAATGACTAATTTTTCTAATTTAGGTAAGTCCTCTAATTGAGGGATTATCTTTAATTGAGGATACCCTCTTATATTATCACTACTTAGTATGACTTCATTTAAATTAGGTAAGTTTATCAATGGTATTATTGATTTACTGCTTGAGGCTATCATCGCAAAAACCTCTACACTTTTTGGAAGAGATATTGTCGAGATCCGCTCATCCTTAGCCCACCAAAATGTAAGAGACTTTATATTGTCTAACTGAACCACATTCTTAACACTGTCATATTCCACGTTAAATATAGCTAAAGATTTTAAATTAACGATCTTACTAACATCAATCGAGTCCTTTCCCATCCATAACTTAAAAACTTCCAAGGACGAACTATTTTCAAGTTTTTTATAACCGACGCTATTTTCAACACTCAAATGTAAAACTTGCAATTTTTGTTGCTTATCAAAATTATTAATTATTTCTAAACTAGAATTTTCAATATTGACATTAATTAGCTGTCCGTCTGCTGGTAAATCTAAAGATATAATCTCTCCCCACATTAACTCTATAGCCTTCAAATTAGAAAACTGGCTTAGGTCGAGCTTGTCAAATAAGTAATCTACACTCCAAAAACTTAAATATTGTGCAGATTTTAGGTTAGTAATTATTTCACTTGTTAGCTTTACATTCCCACCACCTATAGATATGAGAACCTCACCAGAATCGCTAAGTAAGACTGTTAAGCGAGGTATCGAGCTTGTTGCACTAATTCTCCCATTTTTACCATAAACTACAACCGATGGTGCGAATAGTGTATTACCATTACGATCAACTAAGGATCCTAGTCTCCCAGTCAAACCCTCGACATAAAAGTAAATATCCGTCCCAATATCATCAGCGAGTTTTTGTAATTTTTGAGCCGTTGGAGAGATTACAATAATAATATGAGCTTGCTCTTCTTTTGATAAAGGGGATGCCTGAAGTAAGCTACTAAACGTAATTAATACCAATGCTATAAATGAGAAAATAATCTGATTACATCGTCTCGTTAATTTACTTTTATTTTTCATCTTATAAGTGCCCTTTTTGCCATAGATTTTTCAGCTTGAGCTTATCTTCTTTCGGCGCATTTCGAATAAAAGGTGTTCCAGTTATAGTGAATGCACAATATGGATAATTAGAAACCATCTCAAAATCAAAAGCCTCTATCGGATTGAAATTTAATCTAACTACATTTAAATTTGGCTTTTTACCAAGATCGCCTAATTCTGTGATTTTATTCTGTGACAAATCAACTTTAATTAGATTCTCTAATAGATAAAGCGCCGATATGTCTGTAATTTCATTCTTTTCAAATCTGACGTATTTTAAGCTTGTTAGTTTTTCTATACCGTCTAATGACGTTAACTTACTATCAGAAATCTCTAATGTTTCTAATTGAGGTAGGTTTTCTAGTGTAGGAATACTTTCAAATTTAGGCAGTCCTTTTATTGTATCGCTATTAATTATTACTTTTTTTAATTCAGGTAAATTAACCAACGGCATAATGGCTTCTCTACTTGAAACTATCATCGCAAAAACCTCTATACTTCTTGGAAGAGATATTGTCGAGATCCGCTCATCCTTAGCCCACCAAAATGTAAGAGACTTTATATTATCTAACTGAACCACATTCTTAATGCTGTTATATTCCACGTTAAATATAGCTAAAGATTTTAAATTAACGATCTTACTAACATCAATCGAGTCCTTTCCCATCCATAACTCTAATTTTTCTAAAGACGAATTATTCTCAAGTTTTTTATAACCGACGCTATTTATTACTTCTAATCTTAATGATTTTAACTTATCTTGATATTCAAAATTATTTATCTCCTTTAATTTAAAATCTTGAATTTCAAATTTTTTCAACACACCATTTATCGGTAAATTAATTAATGTTAAATCATTATTAATAACTCTTAAGCCTTCTAAATTTGAAAACTCAATTAAATACAAAGAATCAATGTCATATTTCACGTCCCATAAGGATAAATATCTTGTTTCATTTAACTCTGTTATTATTTCTTCTGATAATCTAACACCCCCTTCACCAAGCACTTGAAGCGTTTTCCCTGAAGTATCTAATAATATACTTAATCTAGGAATACTAGCTGTACCAACGATAGTACCATTATTTACTGATAACAAAGCTGGTACATATAGAATGTTTTTTGTACTTATATTTCCTGTCAAACCCTCGACATAAAAGTAAATATCCGTCCCAATATCATCAGCTAGTTTTTGTAATTTTTGAGCCGTTGGAGAAGTTACAATAATAACATGAGCTTGCTCTTCTTTTGATAAAGGAGATGCCTGAAGTAAGCTACTAAACGTGATTAATACCAATGCTATAAATGAGAAAACAATCTGATTACACCGCCTCGTTAATTTACTTTTATTTTTCATCTTATAAGTGCCCTTTTTCCCATAGATTATATATCTTATCTAGATCATCATCGGGTGCATTCATTTCAAACGGTGTAAATTCAATTGAAATAGAACAATATGGGTATTTAGCTATCGCATCAAAATCAACACTTTCAAGTTCACTATCGCTTAGTTTAAGTATATCAAGATGCGGTTTTTACCTATATACTCTAGCCTCTTAAACTTACTATCCGATAAATCAATTTCAATCAAATTCTCTAATGGGAAAAGCGCTGATATGTCTGTAATTTCATTATTTTCAAATCTGACGTATTTTAAGCTTGTTAGTTTTTCTATACCGTCTAATGACGTTAATTTAGTTTTAGATATTGCTAGTTTTTCTAGCTTAGGTAAGTTTTCTAATATTGGAACTTTAACAATATCACCACCACTAAATATAACTTCTTTTAAGTTAGGTAAATTTATTAATGGCATTATTGAACTTTTATCTGACTCAAATACTTTTATTATTCTGAGGGAGCTTGGTAGTTGAATCTTCGAAAGATCATCATGCTTTCCCCACCATATCTCTAGCTTTTCAAGATTAACCAGATCCTCTATTTTTTCAAAATCTTCATGTTTAGGATAAAATAAATAAAGATAAACTAGATTTTTCATACTACTTACGTCTAATCTTTCTTCACCCATAACTAATGTCAATTTCTTTAATGACTTATTACCAAATAAATCCTTATAGCCATTACTTTTCTTTGTTTTTAAAACAAGGCTATTTAATTTTTCTTGCCTTTCAAAGTTATTTACATCCTCTAATTTACCACTCTCTATTTCAATATAACTGAGTTTCCCTTTTTGTGGTAGGTCTATTATTTTAATTCCTCCCCACATAACCTCCAACCCTTTCAAATTATTAAAGTCATTTAGATCAAGATATTCAAAATTATATCTCGCATTCCATAATGTTAAATATTGAGTTTTTTTCAAATTTGTAATAATTAGTTCACTTAATAAAGCTTCTCCACTAACTACTGCATGATTCACACTTCCAACTTGACTAAGTAATACTGATATTTTCGGTATATATTCAGTACCAATGATCATTTCACCAGTATTTAGTACTATTGAAGGCGTTACATAGTGAGTTTCACCTGAAGATATTGGCCCAAAATGAGCAGTCAAACCCTCGACATAAAAGTAAATATCAGTTCCAATATCATCAGCTAGTTTTTGTAATTTTTGAGCCGTTGGAGAGGTTACAATAATAACATGAGCTTGCTCTTCTTTTGATAAAGGGGATGCCTGAAGTAAACTACTAAACGTGATTAATACCAATGCTATAAATGAGAAAACAATCTGATTACACCGCCTCGTTAATTTACTTTTATTTTTCATCTTATAAGTGCCCTTTTTCCCATAGATTATATATTTTATCTAGATCAACATCGGATGCATTCATTTCAAATGGCGTAAATTCAATTGAAATAGAACAATATGGGTATTTAGCTATCGCATTAAAATCAACACTTTCAAGTTCACTATCGCTTAGTTTAAGTATATCAAGATGCGGTTTTTTACCTATATACTCTAACCTCTTAAATTTACTATCCGATAAATCAATTTCAATCAAATTCTCTAATGGATAAAGTGCCGATATGTCTGTAATTTCATTCTTTTCAAATCTGACGTATTTTAAACTTGTTAGTTTTTCTATACCGTCTAATGACGTTAACTTACTATCAGAAATCTCTAATGTTTCTAACTGAGGCAAGTCTTCTAGTATAGGGACTTGAGTAATATCACCGCCATTAAAGGTAACTTCTTTTAAGTTAGGTAAGTTTACTAATGGCATTAATGAATATCGATGAGGGTTCATTATCATTAATATCTCTAATGACTTCGGTAATTTCACTGTAGACATCCCTCTATCCTCTGGCCATTTAAGTGTTAAATATTTTAATTTATTCAACTTTGAAATATTTTCGATATCATTACCTTTAGGGTTATATAACGTGACTTCTTTTAAATTTATTAATGTTTCAATCGCAATAGTTTGAATATTTAGCATTAATATCAGGTGCGTTAATGATTCGTTTTTTTCTAAATATTTACCTGATTACCACCGAGACTCAGCTAGCTTAAGCAATCGCTCTGGCATCGGTGCAGTTTGAATACTTGAGTAAATAAGCTGATCAAGCATCTTTTCAAGATTGAAGCGCCTATTGAACTTAAAACAAAACTCTCCCAAATAACGAGGAAGGTGTTTCTTGTTTATTGCATGGTAAGTCCCATGCATTGAGTTTTTTACATTACTAATCATGGTGTTGACCCACTGAAAGTAGGGTAATTTAACGCAATCAGCTCCGCCACCTGTAACAATAGCATGGTGAAACACATCGGCTTTCTCAACGCCTTTAAAGCAAGCTAAACCATCAGAGATAACCAGTGATTTTGGCGTTAAATGCGCTTTTGCCCAACTTGTTAGTTCTTTGATTTTAAAGCCAGTCACAACACTAAATCGCATACTTATTGGATGTCCTTCGCCATTCATAGATACCGCCGCTACGAAAGGACGTTTTCCTTTTGCCCCTCTACCACGAGTGCCACGTTGAACCGCCTCCCCAATAAACATCATCTAGTTGAATGTAACCATTCAATTGTGTTTCATCGTCTCGTTCCTTCATAGCTTGCATTAGTTTATGCTTCATACGCCATGCTGCGTTATAAGAAACCCCAAGCTGTCGAGAAAGCTCTAATGCTGAAATGCCATTCTTCTCTTGAGTGATGAGATAAATAGCTAAAAACCATATGTTTAATGGCAATTTTGACGCGGAAAACAAGGTTCCAGAAGTTAATGAGCCTTGGTAGTGGCACAGGTTACATTGGAAAAGCTGCCTTGATTTAAGTTCGCAGTATTTATTATGACCGCAATTATCACATCGATAACCAGCAGGCCATCGCATATCGAACAGTCGTTTACGGCATTGTTCTTCAGTACCTAACTGTGAAATAAACCCATGTATTGAAATACTTTTTTGAAATTGGACTTTATTTTTAGCCATGATAACCACCTCATTTTTCGCTTCACTTTAAGTGTAGTCTAATAAGCTGAATTTAAGTGGTAATCAGGAATATTTATAATCAATGCTTTCCTTTGCATTTAAATATAAATATTGCAGTATTTTTTGCTGAGATAAATGATTAATATTAACTAATGTCCCACTTTCTATAATTGCATAAGTAAGTGTTCCATACTCAGGTAAACTAAGAGTTTTTATCTCTCCACCAGTTACTCTCAATCTTTTTAATTTAGTAAATAGACTTAAATTTAAATGTTCAAATCGAAAGTCGACTCCCCACAACCCTAAATACTCTACATCCATCAAATTAAATAATATTTCTTTACTTAATTTAGCTCGACCACCAGAAATAGCATGAATAGCTTCACCTGACTCATTTAATAGTACTGTAATTTTAGGAATAGAAGCAGTGCTTGAAATGCGGTCGCCATCAGATGTAATTATAGATGGTACAAAAATCACACCTTCACTTCTGCCAATTTTCCCTCCCGTTTTTCCCGTCAAACCCTCGACATAAAAGTAAATATCCGTCCCAATATCATCAGCTAGTTTTTGTAATTTTTGAGCCGTTGGAGAGGTTACAATAATAACATGAGCTTGCTCTTTTTTTGATAAAGGGGATGCCTGAAGTAAGCTACTAAACGTAATTAATACCAATGCTATAAATGAGAAAACAATCTGATTACACCGCCTCGTTAATTTACTTTTATTTTTCATCTTATAAGTGCCCTTTTTGCCATAGATTTTTCAGCTTGAGCTTATCTTCTTTCGGCGCATTTCGAATAAAAGGTGTTCCAGTTATAGTGAATGCACAATATGGATAATTAGAAACCATCTCAAAATCAAAAGCCTCTATCGGATTGAAATTTAATCTAACTACATTTAAATTTGGCTTTTTACCAAGATCGCCTAATTCTGTGATTTTATTCTGTGACAAATCAACTTTAATTAGATTCTCTAATGGAAAAAGCGCTGAGATGTCTGTAATTTCATTATTTTCAAATCTGACGTATTTTAAACTTGTTAGTTTTTCTATACCGTCTAATGACGTTAACTTACTATCAGAAATCTCTAATGTTTCTAATTGAGGTAGGTTTTCTAGTGTAGGAATACTTTCAAATTTAGGCAGTCCTTTTATTGTATCGCTATTAATTATTACTTTTTTTAATTTAGGTAAATTAACCAACGGCATAATGGCTTCTCTACTTGAAACTATCATCGCAAAAACCTCTATACTTTTTGGAAGATATATTGTCGAGATCCGCTCATCCTTAGCCCACCAAAATGTAAGAGACTTTATATTATCTAAGTGAACCACATTCTTAATACTGTCATATTCCACGTTAAATATAGCTAAAGATTTTAAATTAACGATCTTACTAACATCAATCGAATCCTTCCCCATCCATAACTCTAATTTTTCTAAAGACGAATTATTCTCAAGTTTTTTATAACCAATGCTATTTATTGCTTCTAATCTTAATGATTTTAACTTATCTTGCCATTCAAAATTATTTATATCCTTTAATTTAAAATCTTGAATTTCAATTTTTTTCAACACACCATTTATCGGTAAATTAATTAATATTAAATCATTGTTAATAACTCTTAAGCCTTCTAAATTTGAAAACTCACTTAAATACAAAGAATCAATATCATATTTAACATCCCACAAGGATAAATATCTTGTTTCATTTAACTCTGTTATTATTTCTTCTGATAATCTAACACCCCCTTCACCAAGCACTTGAAGCGTTTTCCCTGAAGTATCTAATAATATACTTAATCTAGGAATACTAGCTGTACCAACGATAGTACCATTATTTACTGATAACAAAGCTGGTACATATAGAATGTTTTTTGTACTTATATTTCCTGTCAAACCCTCGACATAAAAGTAAATATCCGTCCCAATATCATCAGCGAGTTTTTGTAATTTTTGAGCCGTTGGAGAGGTTACAATAATAATATGAGCTTGCTCTTCTTTTGATAAAGGGGATGCCTGAAGTAAGCTACTAAACGTGATTAACACCAATGCTATAAATGAGAAAATAATCTGATTACATCGTCTCGTTAATTTACTTTTATTTTTCATCTTATAAGTGCCCTTTTTGCCATAGATTTTTCAGCTTGAGCTTATCTTCTTTCGGCGCATTTCGAATAAAAGGTGTTCCAGTTATAGTGAATGCACAATATGGATAATTAGAAACCATCTCAAAATCAAAAGCCTCTATCGGATTGAAATTTAATCTAACTACATTTAAATTTGGCTTTTTACCAAGATCGCCTAATTCTGTGATTTTATTCTGTGACAAATCAACTTTAATTAGATTCTCTAATGGAAAAAGCGCTGAGATGTCTGTAATTTCATTATTTTCAAATCTGACGTATTTTAAGCTTGTTAGTTTTTCTATACCGTCTAATGACGTTAATTTAGTTTTAGATATTGCTAGTTTTTCTAGATTAGGTAAGTTGTCTAATATTGGAATTTTAACAATATCACCACCACTAAATATAACTTCTTTTAAGTTAGGTAAATTTATTAATGGCATTATTGAATATCGATTAGGATTCATTATCATTAATATCTCTAATGACTTCGGTAATTTCACTGTAGATATCCCTCTATCCTCTGGCCATTTAAGTCTTAAATGTTTTAATTTATTCAACTTTGAAATATTTTCGATATCATTACCTTTAGGGTTATATAATGTGACTTCTTTTACATTTATTAATGTTTCAATCGCAATAGTTTGAATATTTAGCATTAATATCAGGTGCGTTAATGATTCGTTTTTTTCTAAAAATTTATAATCAATACTTTCCTTTGCATTTAAATATAAATATTGCAGTATTTTTTGCTGAGATAAATGATTAATATTAACTAATGTCCCACTTTCTATAATCGCATAAGTAAGTGTTCCATACTTCGGTAAACTAAGCGTTTTTATCTCTCCACCAGTTACTCTCAATCTTTTTAATTTCGTAAATAGACTTAAATTTAAATGTTCAAATCGAAAGTCGACTCCCCACAACCCTAAATACTCTACATCCATCAAATTAAATAATATTTCTTTACTTAATTTAGCTCGCCCACCAGAAATAGCATGAATAGCTTCACCTGACTCATTTAATAATACCGTAATTTTAGGAATAGATGCTGTACTTGAAATTCGCTCTCCATCAAATGTAATTATAGATGGTACAAAAATCACACCTTCACTTCTGCCAATTTTCCCTCCCGTTTTTCCCGTCAAACCCTCGACATAAAAGTAAATATCCGTCCCAATATCATCAGCTAGTTTTTGTAATTTTTGAGCCGTTGGAGAAGTTACAATAATAACATGAGCTTGCTCTTCTTTTGATAAAGGAGATGCCTGAAGTAAGCTACTAAACGTGATTAATACCAATGCTATAAATGAGAAAACAATCTGATTACACCGCCTCGTTAATTTACTTTTATTTTTCATCTTATAAGTGCCCTTTTTCCCATAGATTATATATCTTATCTAGATCATCATCGGGTGCATTCATTTCAAACGGTGTAAATTCAATTGAAATAGAACAATATGGGTATTTAGCTATCGCATCAAAATCAACACTTTCAAGTTCACTATCGCTTAGTTTAAGTATATCAAGATGCGGTTTTTTACCTATATACTCTAGCCTCTTAAACTTACTATCCGATAAATCAATTTCAATCAAATTCTCTAATGGGAAAAGCGCTGATATGTCTGTAATTTCATTATTTTCAAATCTGACGTATTTTAAGCTTGTTAGTTTTTCTATACCGTCTAATGACGTTAATTTAGTTTTAGATATTGCTAGTTTTTCTAGCTTAGGTAAGTTTTCTAATATTGGAATTTTAACAATATCACCACCACTAAATATAACTTCTTTTAAGTTAGGTAAATTTATTAGTGGCATTATTGAATTTTTATCTGACTCAAATACTTTTATTATTCTGAGGGAGTTTGGTAGTTGAATCTTCGAAAGATCATCATCCTTTCCCCACCATATCTCTAGCTTTTCAAGATTAACCAGATCCTCTATTTTTTCAAAATCTTCATGTTTAGGATAAAATAAATAAAGATAAACTAGATTTTTCATACTACTTACGTCTAATCTTTCTTCACCCATAACTAATGTCAATTTCTTTAATGACTTATTACCAAATAAATCCTTATAGCCATTACTTTTCTTTGTTTTTAAAACAAGGCTATTTAATTTTTCTTGCCTTTCAAAGTTATTTACATCCTCTAATTTACCACTCTCTATTTCAATATAACTGAGTTTCCCTTTTTGTGGTAGGTCTATTATTTTAATTCCTCCCCACATAACCTCCAACCCTTTCAAATTATTAAAGTCATTTAGATCAAGATATTCAAAATTATATCTCGCATTCCATAATGTTAAATATTGAGTTTTTTTCAAATTTGTAATAATTAGTTCACTTAATAAAGCTTCTCCACTAACTACTGCATGATTCACACTTCCAACTTGACTAAGTAATACTGATATTTTCGGTATATATTCAGTACCAATGATCATTTCACCAGTATTTAGTACTATTGAAGGCGTTACATAGTGAGTTTCACCTGAAGATATTGGCCCAAAATGAGCAGTCAAACCCTCGACATAAAAGTAAATATCCGTCCCAATATCATCAGCTAGTTTTTGTAATTTTTGAGCCGTTGGAGAGGTTACAATAATAACATGAGCTTGCTCTTCTTTTGATAAGGGAGATGCCTGAAGAAAACTACTAAACGCAATTAGTAATACTGCTATATATGAAACCAAGCTTTTTTTTAGATTCATCATTTAAACCCTTCTGATTTTAGTTTTGGAATACGATAAGTTTCGTGTTGCCAAACAGAATCTAAGAAGAAACGTTGTTCCTTTTTATTTGGTGGAATAAATACACCTCGTTCAAGCAGAGTAGCTATATGAATACGATCAGATTGATGTTCTATATTGCTATTTACCATAGAAATAAAAACAGACTCTTTATTATTACCTGAATCTATATTTATATTTTTGACTTGCTCATAATAATTAATGATATCGTTAATATTCTTTATTCCAGAAAATTCATCTAAGCGAGTATCTAATGTAACCAGAGATTCGATGTGTGGCTTTTGATAGCCCAATAAGTACATTGGAATAACCGCTCTCCATGATAAGTCACCTAGCTCAACATATCCTTTGTTTGTGAACTGTTCCCATATAGATTCCGATAACTTATCAGCGACTATAACAACCTCTTCTTTGGTTTTTTGACAAAAGTTTAGCTGCTCAAATGGCGAGCTATGTAGTACCTTGATAAGCTCATCTTTTGAGGTGTTGTAATGCTCATCAACGTCAAGCTCAAGTGGAGTCCTTGAACGATAATCTCTTAGTGTCGTGACTACCTCGCTACTATTGATCAAAGCGGTGACTTTATCCCTTTCAAAGCCCTCTTTAAATTGAGACCAAAGTGTTAAAAGTCTTTTTTGTGCTTCTGCGCTATTAGCAAGTTGATACATTTGCACTAACTCTACAGCAATCACTAAAACTGTAATTGCTGTCCCTACCACTACTAACACACCACTGCTTGCCATCCAACCATATAACAGTAGACTATCTGCGATTAAAGAGGCGGTACTTGCCATTAACAGGGCATCGCCATCTGCGGGGTCATGTTCATTAATATCTATGGCTGTGGTAATAAGCGTCACGACTGTTAATATTTTGGCCAAATGATCAAGAGAGCTACCCAGTAACTTTATAGAAAAGTCAAAATTCCCTTTACCAATGGTTGTTACTTTAAGTCTCTCTATTACTACAGCAATACTTTTTGCCATGCTTAACGTATCTGAAGTGACCGTTAATGTAGATTTAATTAATTCTAACTGGACTCTATTACTGTCCCAGCCTTTCTCTTTCGCTTGATCTTCAATACTTAATGCGGTTTGAATAGTAGTGGTTAAGTTGTAATACACGTAAAGTACTTTAGCAAACGCAAACTGCTTATATTTACTTTGTCTGCCATCAAAGTGTTTATAAAACTCTTCACTTGTATTACCGGTGCCACTTGCAACACCAGATGCATAATATCTTAACGTCTCTGAGGCTAATTCTCTTCTAACCCGATTTCCATTTTCACTATTAGTAATGACAAATGATCTAAATATTGAGGTAATACTTTCATCAAGTGAACTTTTTTTTGCTACTTCTAGCACCTTAAAAACTCTTGATACAGAATTAAAAAACCTTAAATGATACGCTGAATCCCCTTTAATTTTTTTGTACAGTTCAGAAAAAATTTCTTTTTGAAAACAAGAGAGTATCACTTGAAGTACACAGGGTGATCCGGGCCCGGGGATTACGAGCCCTTTTAAACTCCATATTTGTTCAAAAGTAATTAATACATCTTCAGAAAAAACAACATCTAATAAACTGCTTGATTTAGAATCTATTTCTTTTGTAGATAACTCTAATAAGGTATAAACCTGATCTAAAATATATGCATTGTCTTTAGCTGCCCGCTTATCGTTACTGCCGATACCAACAGCAACCTTTTTATCTTGAGTATTCAAACTTCCCCAAACTCTATCAAACTGCTTATACACTTCATGCTCAGGGTCAATCAATAATAATGACTCTAAACTTGGTGAAACAACCTCATCAAATAATTTTTGCTTATACTTAGAAGATGAAGACAATGCCGCATAACACTCGGCTATGGTGTTAAAGATTAACGCCCAGTTTCCCTCTTCAACCATATAAGGGCCGGGAACAAATCCATCTTTAATATGTTCATGCTGTGATTCATCATTAATGGCTGCTTTTGCGCATTCGACATAACGCTGTAGTTCAAATTTTAAGGCTGAAGAATTGATTAAATTCCATAACTGATCGCAACTACGATTTACATTTTCTTTCTCTCTTGCTAGTGCATTATGAAGCTTACTTCCTGCACTCTCTGGGTTTTCCATGGTTTCCATCATGGCATTTCTTAACGCAACTAATGCCTTATATAATGACTCGCGATCTGCCGCTTCTAAGATCCTTTCTTTATCTTCATTACGAAAGAATACATCCCATGTCATGCCCAACACTTTCATTTTTATTCCATTAAGTGTCAAAGCTGTCCAATCCATTTTCTCGACCCCTTTAAATGGATATTCAGTTTGTAACTTAACCAAATCAATCATTTCATTCAACGCTGACAAACGAACATAGAAGGCGCTCAAAACAAGGTTATATTCATTAATCTGGCGCTGAGTAATATCGAGTGCTTTCCGTAGACGGTGATCCCACTCTGGCAATGTGCAATGAACTGCAATCTTGTCGTTATAAAGATATTCTTGATATTTGTTTTTACTTGTATCAAGCTCGTCAGGACTCACACCAAACGCAACGACACTTTCACTGCAATCGCCCGATGAAGCGTTGTTGGCTTTCTCTTTTTTCATAGCAGAAAGAGTTTCCATCGATTTAGACAAAAAAGGATATTCATCTAAAGGGTATGCAAAAAAACGAGCTCGAGTTGTCAGAGTTATCGCTGAAGATGAAATACCATATGAAGCATAACTTTTCTCACCAACTCGCTGTTTTTTGAATGCTTGTGTTGACAGTGTTTTTTCTAAACGTAACCTACCTTCTTTAGTTTCTTTATTTGTCTCCATCATCAAATTGGATGAAGTGACTAGAATAGGTTGTGCAAATCCCGAACTGTTGGTTATCGCGACTTGAGGGTCAGTTGGGGCCCAATCAGCCTCACCTGTACCTACATAATGGTTTCTTTCTTCCATCCAGTACCAAATATATCGGTTATCAAGTGGCGAACCATCATCTGCATAAACAAAATGAGCAATGCTGTAATTTACCCTTCTATTACTCGTTATATGGGTAGATTTACCATTTAATTTATTCTCAGCTTTATGAGTACAAACCTGCCTAGTTTCTCTTGGTATAAAAGGAGGGAACGTCTTATCATCCTGCAATTCAAAATCCCAATCTTGAACAGGGTAATACTCGTCATCCTCCGTTTTAATTTTCTGAAATTCTGCATTTTGATAACGGTCTTTATAATCTTGTTGTCGCTGATTTAGTTTTTCTAGATTAACGTCAAGATCATCTTTACCTAACTCACCACGTTGAGGGTTATCTTCTAGCTCTCTTTTATGATCAGCAATGAGCTCATCAATATTATCTAGCTTTTGTTGAAGCTCATCACGACGTAAACGGATCTCTCTCTGGATGACGAGTTCATTTTCGCCCAACTCTTCTTTCTTATCATTAAGTCGTAAGATCAGCGCACGGTTATGTTCAAGTTGATTGAGCAACACATCAAAATTCGGCTGCTGTGATATTGATGTTGAATTCATACTTTCCCTAGCTTTTATATTATTCTGCGTCATGACAATCAAACCAATCGATGGTTTCTTCGTTTCGCGTGGCATTCATCGCTAAATTACAGTGATATTGCATATTTTTAAGCGCGTTTTTTTGAAGACCTTCATTAAGATCATCATGTTCAGCTATTATAAAATCATGGTTCTTTAGTCGTTGATTTAATCCAGTTTCATCTTTCAATGGCTTTAACGTTCCGATCTCTACAAAAAGTCGATTTGAAAAATCCACATCGTACTCATTCGCTTTCATATTGATAAACACACTTTCTAATTGAGCAAAATCATCTAGAGAAATAAAACCAAACTCATCGGTTATTCTTTCATATGTTTTTCCATCAGCTTCAAGTATGTAATCCATGTTGGCATAACGCTGATCAAATTGATCTCTTAATATAATACCTAGTCTTCCACTATTATTGGTTAACCTAATTACTGCGGTTTTATTATTTTGTTGGTTTAAGTAACCTTGACTTGGTGCGCTTAAAGCATCACTCAACTTATTTTTATTAAGCGATGAGAACTCTTGTAGATCTATAGCTACAATATTATTTTGGTTATCAAATGACTGATTCACTGAGTAACTTTCTAATTCATCTGCCGATATTAACGTCTTATATAGCTCAGGATCTGTTTCTATTTCTTGGATCGTTTTCCAAGAAAGTGCGGTTCGACTAAACAGAAGTGCTAACCCTTTATCTGCTATTTGAGCCTCTCCTGCTATTTTATATGGAAGCCAAAGATGAGGTAATGGATGCCCTTCTGATCTTCTTTGATTTTTACTCGAATTATCACTCGCTAGGTTGCGGTAATGTTCGACATCAATATCACTAAATGCACTATTTTTATCAACAGAAACCTCTCGCCATAGTTTCTGTTTCCAAAAGATATAAATATAGCCTTTTATTACATCCGCTAATTTATCTTTTTCTTGCAGCTCTGAGGTATATATTAAGGGCCTTACTGGCACTAACACTGTCTCCCACTCTCCCATTTCTGTCTCTTTTTCTACTGGACGAATCATGTCAGCAAGCAAAAAATTAAGCTCTTTTGCAGAGTGTGTTTTGGGAATGGTTAAATAGAGTGCTCTTGGCTCTTTATCTAAATCTGAAAACTCAGTGAGACTTCGATGGAAGAACTTACGATCCTTTTGTATTTTCTTGGTTTTCTCATTTAAACCTTTAAGCTTAGATATCGAAATCGATGCGGCATTGTTAGGCCATTGACCTGCAAACTCTACAATAATTTTGTTATCTAAACTCTTTTCAGTGACAACCGCTGGTGACGCAGCGTGAGAGGATTGATGCCTTAATGTGGGTGTCGTTTTGAACCGCACTAGACTCGTAGGGTTTTGCACTTTCTCAATACGCTGTTGTAATCCAGACATCAAAGGTAAACGTAACTGTTCAATATCTCTTGCTTGAGGGAACATAGATAATGCTACCCATTCACCTCTTTCTATTAATCGCCTCAAGTTACGTGTCAAAATATGTGTATTTTGCGCACTGGCTATGTGCCTATTATGCTGAAGTTTGGCAGGTAGAGAGCGTCGAAGAGAAACGATATTAGCCACGTCCCTTACTAAGCAGGTAAATTCATTGGGTGTTAAAATATACGGAAGATCTTTTTGAGTAAGCGAGTAACCTGGAAGCAGGCGGTATCGACAGAGCATGATTTCCCCTACGTACGAATAAGAAAATGAATATAAGAACAAGAGTTATAGCTATATAAGCTAGAGGGGGTCAAACTGGATAATTAACTTCTAGGTCTGCTTCTCTTGTTTATGTAAATAAGGTATTTCATAGTTACAAACCTCCTTACTATCCTTTTGTATTTACTTCCCCCCCCTATCGCTACACTGTCACCGCCTTTTTATTGCATGCTAGATCGTCACAATAAGCATCATTGCGATATCAAATTACTTCACACAATGGACATGGTGAGGCTATGTTTGACTACACACGAATATTGGATACTTAGCTGTGTTATTGAGGTATATCATTCTGAAATTTGAAACGATTAAAGACAGTTAAATCGCCACACACATCGGCGTATTTGAAATAGGGTCACGAAATACACGAGCTTTGAGATCGAAAACAGAACTGAGTATATTTTCTGTCAGCACCTGATCGGGTGATCCTTCGGTAACGAGGCGTCCTTGGTCTAAGACGACTAAGTGATCGCAGTATCGGCACGCTTGATTGAGATCATGTAGTACAACAACCACCGTTTTTCCTTTGGCATTCATCTGCTGCATCAAATTCATTAATTCAACTTGATGCGACATATCAAGGTAGGTTGTTGGTTCATCGAGCATCACAACATCCGTATCTTGCGCTATCACCATCGCAATCCATGCTCTTTGACGTTGACCACCAGACAGTGATTCTACGGGTTTATCTGCAAACTCAAACACGCCTGTATCGCGCATCGCTTGTTCGACAATTAATTGATCTTCTTTTCCTAATCTTCCCCAGTGAGATACATAAGGAGAGCGACCATACTCGACCAATTTTCTTACCGTAATTCCCTCCGGATTTACCAATATTTGTGGTAAGAGTGACAACGAGCGTGCGAGTATTTTATCACCATAGGTAGATAACGATTTATTTTCAAACAGTACATCTCCTGCTATTGGTTTATTAATTCTAACCAAGGTTTTTAGCAAGGTGGATTTACCACATCCATTTGGTCCAATTAAGGCGGTAATTTTTCCCTTAGGAATTGAAACCGAAAGGTTCGGTATAATTGTTTGTTTGCCGTACGCGACGGAAAGGTTCTGTGTTTCAAGCATGGTTACCAACCTCGATAACGATAAATAAGAAAGATGAAATAAGGCGCGCCAATCACAGAGGTAAGTACACCAGCAGGCAGTTCAATCGGTGGTTGTAATCCTC
The DNA here is from genome assembly GCF_052920805.1 of Aliivibrio wodanis. Lineage (NCBI taxonomy): Bacteria > Pseudomonadati > Pseudomonadota > Gammaproteobacteria > Vibrionales > Vibrionaceae > Aliivibrio > Aliivibrio wodanis. The sequence continues at coordinate 616,292 of NZ_JBREXA010000002.1, read as the reverse complement.
TTGCCAGTCCGTCAGCACAAGTCACTAGAATCGCGCCTAACAATGCAGAGCTAGGGACCAATAATTTATGATTGTGTCCAAATAATAAACGAGCTAAATGAGGAGCTAATAGACCCACAAAACTGATCGTCCCTGCAACCGAAACACTGATACTGGCAAGTAATACTGCGGCCAACAACGCGAAAGCCTGTATCTGTTTTGGCTTAGTACCAAGTGTTGTCGCACTTTCTTCCCCAAGTCCCATCACATCCAAACGCCAAGCCAACCAAAACGCGATTGGCAATAGCAAGAGTAATGCACTCCAAATAAAGGGCACTTGTTGCCAGTTTCGCCCCCAAAGGCTACCTGTTAGCCATACCATCGCCGTGTTGATCTCAATGGGATTAGTGACAAGTAAGAAGTCGATGCAACTGGCAAGAAATGCACTCACTGCAATACCAATTAACGCTAATTTTGCAGGGGTTGGTTTTGTCCACCATGCCAGTGCTGCAATCAGCACAGCGGCGAAAACCCCACCGAACATTGCAATCAGAGGAAGCATACTAATTGGTGCATTAGGAAACAAAACTAAGCTCGCTGTCGCGGCAAGCCCTGCCCCTGCACTGATCCCCATGAGATCAGGGGATGCTAGCGGATTACGTATCACTCCTTGAACTAATACGCCAGAGAGCCCTAACCCTGCTCCCACACCAATGGCAAGTAACATACGCGGAAATCGATATTGATGAATAATAAAATCATCACTGGAAAACGTGATTAAATGTTCAACAACTTGAGATACAGAAAGTGAAGCAGCGCCAACAAACAAACCTGTGGATGCCACTATCAACAACAGCCCAAACAACAAGACAATCTTCGTCTGGTGGGTCATCATGACCTCCTCGTCGCAATCAAAATAAAACAAGGCGTTCCAAGCAATGCAGTAATAACACCAACGGGCGTTTCAGTTGGGAAAGCAATCGCTCGTGATAACGCATCTGACCATGCCACCAACGCTGCGCCAACCAATGCGGAAATTGGAATAAGTAAATGGTAATTATGACCCACTATAGGCCTAACAAGATGAGGGACTAATAAACCCACAAAACCAATAGGCCCAGCAATAGCAACACTCGAACCAGCAAGTAGCACAATAGTCATTCCGCTAACAATACGAGTAAGCCAAATGTTACTCCCCAATCCAACGGCAACCTCTTCTCCAAGAGCCAACAAATTAAGGTTACGAGCAAGACTCATTGCTAATATCAAACCAATCAATACTGGCGGCCAAAGCTGCTGCCATTGTTCAGAGTTCACACTAGACAATGAGCCTGTAAGCCAGTGCAACACGCTATAAGCCATATCATCAGCAAGGATCAGTGCCGCTCGCGTTAAACCAACAAGTAACGCGCTGATGGCAATACCAGCCAAAACCAAACGTAAAGGATGTGAACGAGAAGAAAAAAATCCTCCAAGAAGCATCACGGTAACACCACTTAATAACGCACCACAAACGGCATTGAGGATTGGATTGATTGCACTAACCAAAGGTATACCAATTGCGGCTAACGCCATAAAACAAGCCGCACCAGCGTTAATCCCGAGAATCGAAGGAGACGCGAGCGGGTTACGCGTTAACCCCTGCATCAATAACCCCGAAACAGCCAAACTTGCCCCAATCAATAATCCTGCGTAAGCTCTTGGCGCTCTTAATGTCGCTAAGATTTGATGAGTCATATTTCTTTCATCAAACGCAAACCAGTACTGAATCAAATCATTAAACGTTAGCGAAAAATTAGACCACCCCAACATAGAAGCCATGTAACCAGAGAGCGCTAGGCTCGATACCAGCATCGTAAACAAGAGCCCTCGCCACTGAAGTATCGACTGACGTTGGTTATTAATATCAAGTTTACTACCAGAAAGCAGCAAAGAGCTCATGATCGATCCAAAATCTGCTCAAGATTTCGAGCTATTTGCTCAGCAGCCAACATACCTCGATTCAATGACCAAAGCTCAGGTGAAACCTCGATAAGTTGTTTCTTTTTCTCCGATGTTAGTGCATTAAATAGCGAATTTTTTTGCCAATCGTCGACAATATTCGGGTGAGAATAAGCCCCTAGAAGTAGCCAATCTGGGTTGGTTTTCAGTAATAACTCAAAACTGGTTGGTAAATACGCTTTTTCTGTTGATGCAACAAGTGGACTGGCAATGCCCAATGCGGTGAGCACTCCTCCTGCGTAAGAGGCAGGGCTATGTAACCACATACCTTTGTCCGACACCACGGCAAATTGGATGGTTTCCTTAAGGGAAAAATGACTTTTGAAGTCAGCCATCGCCTGTTGATGCTGTTGAATTCTCAGCTCCATCTCTGATAGCCTATCAACAGCTATTCCAATCTTGAGTGCGGACTTCAAATTCTCTTGATAAGTCTCACCTCGGCTTTTTAACAGTAGTGTAGGCGCGATGCGTTGTAAATCTTGATAGACCGTACGATGGCGCTCAGCATCAGCAATGATCAGATCGGGCTTTAATACTGCAATGGCTTCTAAGCTCGGTTGAGAACGCATACCAACCGATTTCCATGGTTGAATCAATTCACGCACCGCAGGAATCACTCGCGAAGCATCATTGTCGTCAGCCACACCAACAGGAGAAACCCCCACAGCAGCTAAGGCATCCACAAATGAGAATTCCAACACGACAATACGTTGTGGCGTTGTGGCGATCTCAAACTGACCTTGCTCGTCTTGTATTACTCGCGAGCTTGCTGAACTCGAAAATGAGAGCAAGCTAAAAAATAATGAAGCAAAAATTACCACCAATCCGTTCAATGACAAAAGTCGAGAATTATTTTTCATATTTAATTTCCTTTAACACTAAAGCGGTTAAAGTCACCAATTATTATTGGCGACTTTTATTTATATTTAGTTTCAATTAGTTACGTTCTAAAACTGGTAATTTAGATCCAAAGTGTAAGATCGTCCTGGAGCGGGATAACGACCTACAGGGCTAGTATCAATACCGCGGAAATAGTAATCCTCATCAAGCAGGTTGTTTACTGCGACATTCATGCGTAGCTTGCCACTTTCATCCTTGTATAAATCGGAACCTAGATTGAAATTCCATACCATATACGCAGGTACTTTACCTTTCGCACCCGTTGCATCCTCAGCGCTTGTATTCGCATTATCAGAGTAAGCCTCACTGAAATAGTAACCAGATAGCGTAGTGTCTACCCCCATAAAGGCGTAAGTTGCATCCCAATTCAGTTGGTGTTTAGATGTGTAAGGAAGTTGATTGCCTTTATTTGCGCCATCTTCTTCCATAGTCGCATCCAAGTAGTTATAGCTAGCACCTAAGCTCAGAGCTTGAAGCTTTTGGGGAATATAACGACCAGAAATTTCAATACCTTGGTGAAGCGTTTTACCAATATTATCAAAAGTTTGCGTCGCACTTTGCCATTGCAGCTGATCTTTAAAATCAATACGATAAAGTGCTGCACTAAAACTGGTTGAATCTTGATTGTAACGAGCACCCAGTTCATAGTTCCATGCCAGTTCACTGCCCTCTTCACCTAAACCACGGATATAAGCAATTTGTGGTGCACGCAAAGACTTCTGTGCGTTAACATAGCCGACCCATTGTTCCGTTAGATGGTACGCCACCGTTAAGCCCGGCAACCATTCTGTTACCTTATTATCTGTACTCTGCGCTTTACCCAGATCATCGAACTTCATATCAACTGACTCGTAGCGGATGCCCGGCGTTACCTTTAATGCATCATTAAATAAGCCAATTTCATTGCTGATGTAACCTGCAAAAGCATCGGTATCAAGATGCCAATCACGAGGTACACTTGTCGCACCACCCGCAATTGGAGTTTGAGTCAGCTTGTAATCGATATTTTCGTTGACGTAACGCGCACCCACAATTAAATTTTGCGTCACTGTGTTGCTGTCAAAGTACATCGCTAATTTAGGTTCAACACCATAAACGGTAAACTCACGCGGTGAAGTACGAATGTCAGTTGATGGTAATGCTGGATCCGCCCAGTGACCACCCGCGCCATTAAACCCCCATTGGAAGAATCGTTCAGAACTATGACCAAATGTCAGCACTTCCAATTCAGCACTATCCGCAATATTCAAATCTTGCAGGTATTTCACGCTCCAACGCGTTGATGAACCTTGGTACTCGTCATAAGGTCGTTTTGATTGAGTTCGATCATTCTTATAATCTTCTGGTGATAGCGCTCCTGGCATTTGCGTGTCGGCATCATAGCGCTGAATAAAAGCTTGTAGTTCCTGAGTATCACTCATCAGCCATTGCACTTTAGCTTGGAAGTTTTTTACCTCAGTATCAGAGTGTTCACGGAAACTTTCGCCTTTTAAGAAGTTACCTTCTAGTTGTAATGCAAGCGTATCTGTTAACCAACCACCGGTGCGCAAATAAAAATCGTTAAGTGGTGTATCACCATCTTCAAATACAGTGAGGCGATTACTGATTTCAGTTTCCCAAGAGTTTGGGATAGGCTTTGTCACCAAGTTGATCACACCACCAACGTTGTTCGGTCCGTACTGTACGGCAGCACCGCCACGTACAATATCTATCCGGTCAAGCATAGACAGTGTTGCAGGGAAAATCGACTGTCCGGTGTGACCATAAGGTGCCAACGTTAGTGGGACACCATCCATTAGAAATTGAGCATGACCACTGCGGCTTGCTTTTAAGCCGCGCACCGAGATGTTAGGTAGAACACCCGTGCCAGTTTCATCTTGAACTTTAATTCCAGGAACGCTTTGAAATGCTGAATCAATAGAGAGCGCCGCGGTCTTTTTAATTTGCTCATTAGTAAGAACAGTACGAGCTCCCGGATACTCTTTCACATCCTCGACTTCTGAGTTACCGATTAAACTAGCAGTCACGACAATCGTTTCCATAGTTGTCGTTTCAGGTTCTGATGCAGCGAATGCATTCATGGAAGTTACTGATGCGATGGCTGCCGCAAGTACACTCAGGCGCAGTTTAAGTTGTGCTTGGGGTTGTATTTGAAGTTTACCGTCCAAATTCTGGTAAAACATGAAAATCTCCTATATATAAGCAGGTTAAGGGCAATGATTTTAGAACTGGTATCCGTAACTAAGCATGAATTCTGCTGGCGCACCGTAACCGATCTGATTCAAACCAGACTTGCCATTCGTCGCACCCAGAATATATTCCTCATTCAACACGTTATAAGCATTCGCTTGGATTTTGTGACGGCCTGTAGTGTATGCTGCCATCAAATCGACGGTGGTGTAATCGCCTAAAGCTACAGCTTCATCATTACCCGCATAACGGTCACCTACGTATTTCACACCACCACCCAATCGCCAGTTGTCACCTAATTGATAAGTACTCCAAAGTGAGAACAGGTGATCAGAAACATCATTCGGTTTTTTACCAGTTTCTTTATCTTCCGCATCTAGGTAGCTGTATCCCACCGAAATATCCCACTTATCTGTAAACTGACCACGCGCTTCCAACTCAATACCTTGATGACGGGCTTCAATCTTGTTGATAACATCTCCGTCCACATTGGTTTGTGGTTGTTCTTGATCAATTTGGAAGATCGCCGCGTTTAACATCAACGCATCGTCTAATAAGTAAGCTTTTGCACCCACTTCTTTCAGATCGGTATGGAAAAACTCTGCTAATTTAGGATTAATATAAATGCCAGAGTAAGGTAACTGCCATGAACGAGCCATGCTTGCGTACACTGACATATCATCATTAAGGCGGTAGACTAACCCTGCACGGTAACTCATTTTGTTATCGTCTAAGTTCTCTTTTGCTGCTCCTGCTTTTTGCTGTTCAAGATCCATAGAGTCGTAGCGAACATTACCAATAACAGAAAGATCCCCAAAGGTGTAAACATCTTGAATATAAACGCCAGTCGTCGTTGTCGTATTATCACGGAAAGGTTTAAAGCCCGGATCAGGCGTTGGACCAACGACAGGATCGTAAATATCTTTCGGCGGAAGCGTTTTATCACTTGCCAATGTGAGATCGATATTAATTTGATTATAATCGGCACCGATCATCATTTGGTTAGATTCTGTTTCCCAAACTAATTCCGATTGCAACGTCGTAGTGGTACGAGGGTCATAGCCAAAATTGTTAACGGTTTGAGAAACTTTATCCCCTGTTACTGTGCCCTGACGTGTGCCTTTTTGCTCTAATTCGATATGGCTATAGGATGCACGATTTGTCCATATCCAATTATTACTCAATTGCCACTCGTAATTAACCGCAAGTCGAATATTGTCCGATTCTTGATAATCGTTCGTTCCACCAAAGAAAGTACTGCTCGAAACATCGACAGGCTTACCGTTTTTCGATGGTACACCACGATATGGCACCAACTCTTGATGCGCGTATTCAACATCTAAATCAATAATATGACCTTCAGCAGGCAATACTCGAATAGTAGGAGCAATAAAGAAGTCATTAGAGTCAACATGGTCGACATAAGAGTCCGCTTGTCGATATTCCACGTTGATCCGACCATTGACCTTATCTGTAATTGCCATTGAGTTATCGATCTGCCCAACAAATTGACTATTACTGCCAACGCTGCCGTTAACGCTGGTAAAATTATCGCCGTTAGCCCGCTTAGTAACCAAGTTAATAATGCCTCCAGCAGAGCCTCGGCCATAAAGTGCACCCGCAGGGCCTTTTACCACTTCAACGCGTTCGATATTAGCCAGACTACGATACGATTGCAGCGTCCCGTCATCACGCATGCCATCGCGATACATGTCGTTAAGCGCATCAAAACCACGAATCACAAATTGGTCTCGGCTCCCTTCACCTAAGGTATTATTTACCCCTGCCACACCATCAAGAGCATCGACTAAACGCACTGCACCGCGGTCTTGTATTTCTGTCTTAGTAACCACAGAGACGGCTTGTGGCACATCTAACCACTCGACATCCGTTTTCGTTCCCGATTGCGGCATATGCTCGGCATAACCTTCATATTGATGACCGATAACTAGCATCGTTTCATTCGTTGTTACCTCTTCTGCCGCCAACACATTAGGAGTCACGACTGTTGCCGCCAATGCAGCTCCAATAGCCAAAGTAAGAGGAGATAAAGTCAATTTCATGTTCATTTCTAATTCCATTTCAGTTTATAAAACACCGCCAAGGTGCGAATAAAAACAAATATCATTTGTATTTGCAACTATTAATTTTATGTCTTATATTGATTTCCCTTATAAATCAGAGCGCGAAATTAATGACAAAGTAATCAATAAGATAAAATAATAATTACAAATTCTTACCAAAAATTTGAGTAAATACTGATTGTATTCAGGCAGTAACAACGTTAGGAAAATTAGGAAAAACCCATGAAATCAACAATGATAATCGTAAGTCATGTCGTGAATGATGCCATCATCCACGGCTTCGTACCCGTAGCAAAAGCGATGGGTCTTCACGTCGTTTTGATCACCGACCATAAGCTCAGCCATTTAAAATTGGCCAGTGAAGATAACCAATTCAACCCTGATACCGTTCTGGAATGTGATGTATTCAATCCGCTTGAACTCATAGAAATAATTACCGAAAATGGTCTGAAACCAGATGCCATTTTTAGCAACAGCGACCACCTGCAAACCTCCACGGCTATCTGTGGTCAATTTTTTGATGTACCCGCAAAAGATTGGACCGTCACATTAAATGCAAAGAACAAGCATTTAACCCGCCAAGTATTAAGCGAAAAATCTCTGCCCAACACTCACAGTGCGCTGTTACATCGAGATACCGTGCTTGAACTTAAATTGACCTTCCCTGTCGTTGCTAAGCCTAAAGAAGGTGTCGCTAGCATAGATGTTCAGCGCTGCAACAATAAAGCTGAACTAGACAACTATTGCGATGCGTTTTGGCAAAAACACCCCACGACCCCGATCTTAATAGAAGAGTTTCTACAAGGGCCTCTCATTACGGTAGAAACTTTGGGCGATGGCGAGCAACTGATTGCTCTAGGTGGATTCGATGTAGAGCTTTCGGCTCCTCCTTATTTCATAGAGACTGCGGCTAGTTGGAATGGACCCAATAGCATTCTATATCGTGATGAGTGTGTGAATCAGCTTCAAACATTTGGCGTTGGTTTTGGCATCTGCCATAGCGAATTCATCATTACTGAATTGGGTCCAGTATTAGTCGAAATTAACTATCGCAGTATTGGCGATGGGCGAGAGTTCTTACTCGATAACCTCAGCAGTGGAAATTGGTTCTCCACCATCTTAAATCTTCATCTTGGTAATAAAATTGATCGGGCATTCCACATAAATGGTAGTGCACATATACATTACGTGGTGGCAGAACAAGACGGAATTATTGAAGGTACATCAACCTCTTTCACTCACCAAGAGGGCGATATCGTCACTCAGCAGCAAGTGCTTAAACAGGCGGGAGATATTTTCCGACAAAGCTTCTCCAACAAAGATTACTTAGCAAGAATTTCAATCGTGTCTCCTTCTGAGCAATCCTTAGAATTTACACGCCAACAAGCAATATCTAGCTTTAATCTCACATCAGTCAGCGAGGTGACAGCATGAACGACAACGCTTTATACCTAACTCAACGCTTAATCGACACTTGCCTACGTGAAGACCTCTTTGAATTAGTGTCTCGAAGTAGATTTAACACTGAGCTCCCAAGTAAGCTCAATATCTCTTCCTATCCTCGCGCGCAAACATGGCTTAATTTTACTGGTTTGCATTTTACACTCTACTTACCCGTCACTCCGAGTTATTACATGCAAAGATGGGTATACGGACAACCTGATGGCTCTGGCGGTAATGGTTGGTTTATCGAGAGAAATGACCGTATTGAACAGCAACAGGATTACCATGATTGGATTGGATTACTAAAAGAAAGTGCTGACAAAAGCTCTCACTCGTTGCTAGATAGCTACTTACAAGAACTCGAATGCGCAGAGAAACACAAAGGTATGTGTGATGAAGCCTTCTCTCGACATTCTGAATCACTCATGCAGCCTATCTCGCGTCTGGATCGTTGGGAACAAAAGCTCTTACGTGCTGATCAAATTGCGTCCTACCTCGATCACCCTTACTACCCAACAGCTCGCGCTAAGTTTGGTTTGAGCGATCAAGACCTCAAAGAGTACGCACCAGAGTTTGCACAAAGCTTTACTCTTCGTTGGCTTGCGATTGAAAAGTCACTCGTTACTTTGACCAGCCCACAACCGGAATGCTGGCCGACAATGGAACAAGTGGGAATTCCAGAAGATTTTTCTCTGAGCCATGAACTGTTCCCTGCGCATCCACTAACGCTGCAAAGTCTCTCCTCTTTACCAGAAGGTGTCATTGAAGCACCTCTGGCGTACCTTGATGTCACTCCGACCCTATCGGTACGTACCGTAGTCGTAAAACAAGCACCACATATCCACATCAAAGTGCCATTGATCATGCGCTCATTGGGTACCAAAAACATCCGATTAATCAAGCCATCCACGCTCTATGATGGTCACTGGTTTGAACGCTTGCTAACACACTTAGAACAAAACGATAAAGACTTACACGGCTCGTTTTTTCATTGCAATGAGAAGCACGGCGGCCACGTTGGAGACGATAAAACCTTCGCTTACATCGTGCGTGAATATCCACTGAGTCACTTCCAAGACAAAGCGTTGGTGCCAGTTGCTGCTCTTGCCAGTCCAATGCCTGATGGCCGTTTATTCTTAGAGCATCTTTCCGATCAGTATTATCAACACGACACACTGGCTTGGTTTAAGGATTATGTTGACCTGTTGTGCAAAGTACACCTCACGTTGTGGATCCGCTACGGCATCGCCTTGGAATCGAATCAACAAAACGCCATCATCGCCTTTGATAAGCAAAGTAAGATGACCTTAGCTATGAAAGATAATGATGCCGCGCGTATTTGGCCAGAGCGTTTCCAAGCGTTTGAGCAGCACTCTCCTGTAAAATGCGACCAACTACTAGATCATCGCATCATAGTAGATAACGAACTGGCTCTTGGTCAGATGTTTACCACTATTACTTTGCAATTAGACATAGCTGCAATTGTGGAAGCAATGGCTGAGAAAGGAGTTGCATCTTCGGCTTCGCTATATGCAACGGTCGCAGACAGTCTTTCACAACAACTTTACCAGTTAGGTAACCAAGAGCACGACATCACACTCGCACACAAGATGTTATTTGACTCCCCAAACCTGTACGCCAAGTATTTATTAAGTTCAGGCAGCTTATTATCAAAAGAAGCATCTGGCGCAAGCGATATTAATAAATTCTATGGTTTGTCGGCACCAAACTTCTTGTTGCTTACCAGTGAAGAAGCACAACACGCTTATCTTGAAACCATCAAGCAGAGCGTGAGTTAATTCATAATGACCAAACTCATCTATTGCGTGCTGCTCTGCCACTTTATTGCGGCGTTTGCAGCCTTGGGAATGCCTCTGTTTTTACCGATGGTTTTACCGACACTTGACGCGAACATCGATACCGATTGGGCGGGGATATTATTTATTCTACCTACCTTTTGCACTGCTGTGGCGGCTCGTTTTTGGGGACAATTTGCCGATAAATATGGCAGACGTCGCTCTTTATTGCGTGCTCAACTCGGACTTGCAACAGGCTTCGCACTGTGTGGTTTAGCAGATAACCTAACGATGTTTGTTTTTGGTCTTATCGTTCAAGGAACCTTTGGTGGCACCATGGCCGCCTCAAATAGCTATTTATCTAGCCAAATTCAAGATGCAAAAACACTGGGTAAGTCACTAAATAAGACTCAGCTTTCTGCCCGTTTAGCGTTAATCATTGCGCCGATTGGGTTAGGTTGGAGTTTATCAGAAACCAACCCACTTAACGCCTATCTTTGGCTCTCCGCTTTACCTTTATTGGCGCTAGCGATCACCTTAACACTACCAGCCGATCCCCTTGAAAAAAGAAAAACTAAAAAAGACCAATCATCTAATGAAAATCAATGCACTCAAGTTCAACCATTAAGTGCCCTTTATTGGGTATTTGGTGCACAATTTAGTTTTGCTTTTGCCATGGTAGTCACGTTCCCTTATTTCTCACCTTATGTGCAGCAATACGGCGTGACAAATCAAGCATGGATTGGTTTTTTATACGCTCTACCACATGGTATCTACTTGATCTTTGCTTGGAAAGTTCATCTATTCTCAGAATTGATTAATCGACACCATCCACAGTGTATTTTGTGGCTAGGGTTTATCTTGCTGTCATTCAGCGCGGCAATGCATCTTATTTCTTATCAAGCAATGCTGATTGTTGCTCGCATTGTCTTTGGCCTTGGCATGGTCTGCTGTTATCACGGCTTACACCAAGCTTTAGCAAACCAAATTGATCGACGACAAAGCGGCAAAGTGTTTTCACGCTTTGATGCCATGTCTAAATGGGGCGGAGTTGGAGCAGGGTTAAGTGCATCTTTCGTCTCAAGTTTAGGTTGGCTTGAGGTTCCTTTCTTACTTTCTACGTTGGTCAGTAGCAGTACCGTTATTGCGCTGATCATCCATTCAAAATTTGGACATAAAAATGTTATTCACTCAATTACTTCCGACTGAACATTCAGCTAAAAACACAGAACTTTTAAGCCGTAAAAAAATGCTTTTCAATCGTGAAAAAGCCCAAATCAATACTATTATGGGTGTGGTTAACTGCTATTTACGTGAATACGCAATACCGAAAGATCAAGTCGATTGGCACTTTAGCTCTGCCTCTCTGCCTCAAACTCTGAAAAAAAATTATTGTGCTCATCAACGTGTAGCTATTCACTTACCTCACCAAAACCAATCTCAGAAGAATGGTTTGTTGGTTTTACCCGTTGAGTACATCAGTAAACTGGGAAAAATAAAACTCAGTGATACACCTTGGGCTAAAATGCCCGGCACAACTTGGTGCAAACTGGATGCAACGCAAACTCTGACACTTCTACTCAATTATCTAAAACAGGTGTTAGTGATTCCATTCAATCACGAGTTAGTCGAACAAATGGAAAACAGCTTGTTGATCACCGAACAGTTCCTCAATCTAGGCAATACCTCTCAGTATCACAATGCGTTTATCGCATCAGAACAATCATTGCTATGGGGGCATACTTTTCATCCCACGCCAAAGAGTCGCTCAGGTGTCAGTATCGATGATTTACTCTCTTGCTCCCCTGAGGTTGGAGCTAAAGTTCCTCTGTATTGGTTTGAAGTCGATACCGCGCTGCTCGATGTCTTGAGCTCAGACAATCGAACTTCACCACAAAAAATGCTGGAACAACTCGCACCAGAAAAGAGTCATTCTGCGGCAACCATGCTTTATCCCTGCCACCCTTGGGAAAATTACACCCTTTTACAAAATCCAGCGGTCAAACGAGCTATCGAACAAGGGAGAATTACTCCTCTGGGTTTAGGTGGTGAAAAGCTCTTACCCACCTCATCGGTACGCACTCTTTATCACCCTGATATGGATTGGTTCGCTAAATTTTCTATCAACGTACGTTTGACTAACTGTGTACGTAAAAATGCATGGTATGAACTCGATAGTGCGGTTCAATTAACCTCGATTCTTCATCCAATAAAAGAAAGCGAACAGCTACACAACCCTGTATTTAAAGTAATGACAGAGCCTTACGCCACCACATTAAATCTAGATTCCATCCCCAAGCAGCAACATAGCGATATCATAAAAGCTCGTGAATCATTTGGTATTTTATATAGAGAAAACTTCACCTTGAGTGAAACTGATATCTTGCAACCAACTTTAGCCGGAGCCCTCTTTGCCTACGACAAAGACGGAAACAGTTGCATCGCTACTCAACTCAAACATAAGGCAAAATCAACACAAAACCAGTATAAAAGTGTAGCAATATTATGGTTCGAGCGTTATTTACATTGTTTAATCCCGGGTATATTTAACTACTACTTTAAGCATGGTGTGGCGTTTGAACCTCATTTACAAAATACGTTGATTGGTTTTGAAAAAGATATGCCATGCTGTGTATGGATTCGAGACTTAGAAGGCACCAAATTACTGCCAGAGTTTTGGTCGCCAGATACTCTACATCAACTATCTGATCGTGCTCGTCAATCTGTTTACTACAGCCGTGAACAAGGCTGGAATCGTATCGGTTACTGCACTTTCATTAACAACATCAGTGAAGCTATTTTCTTTATCGCAGAGGGGAATTCAGTACTTGAAGAGGCATTATGGGAAGCATTAAAAGACGCCATTACTCGCTGGCAGTCAATCAATGGTAAACAACCCGAATTGATTGCATTACTCAATGGTGGCTACTTCCCAAGTAAAAATAACTTCACAACACGTTTGATGAGAAATGCCGATAAAGAATCTGGCTACACTCAAGTTTCGGTGCCCTGGACAACAAAAAAGCAAGGAGGTTCTCATGCCTAATTCTCGCCTGCTCCCTACACATATTCAGCAAGAAATTCAGCGACTGGCAGAACAGCAAGTGCAACCACTGTGTGCTTATCTGTATGACCTTAACGCATTAGAACTGCATATCAAACAGATGCGCCATGTCTTACCGAGAAACGTTGAGCTATTTTATGCCGCAAAAGCGAATCCTTCTGCACCAATATTACGAACTCTAGCTCCTTATGTTGATGGTTTTGAAGCGGCGTCAGGTGGAGAGCTTACTCACCTACACCAACAACAACTCAACCAACCACTAATTTTTGGTGGCCCAGGAAAAATGCCAAGTGAATTAAAACAAGCGATAGAACTCAATGTTGATGCAATTCATGTAGAAAGCCTCACAGAGTTGCAACGCATTGGTATACTGACGGAGGAGTTAAATCGCCCAGCCTCGATCTTCCTACGTATGAATATCGACATTGGTGATATCACACTTAGTAAATTAGCCATGGGCGGAAAACCGACCCCGTTTGGTTTAGATGAGAATGAGTTAAACAATGCGCTGATATACTTACGTGATTTCCCCTTAATAAAGCTAAAAGGTTTCCACTTCCACTTGATGTCACACCAACTTGACGTCAAACGCCACCTCGCCTTAATGCAACGTTATTTCCAAGTGGTGAAATCTTGGAAAAATACATTTTCACTCGATGAGCTGACAATTAATCTCGGCGGAGGTATGGGGATCAATTATCAAGATCCTAAACAGCATTTTCCATGGATGGAGTTTTGTGACAAATTGGAATTTTTGATTGCCAAAGAGCAACTACAAGATTGGACACTGCGCTTTGAGTGTGGGCGCTACATCTCTGCATTTTGCGGCTACTACGTAATGGAAGTGCTAGATATTAAACAAAATCTTGGCGAGAATTTTGTGATCGCACGCGGCGGTACTCATCACTTTCGCACGCCCGCAGCACAAAACCATGATCACCCTTTTTCGATTGTGGAAAGTAACCTGAAACCCGAAATTTCACATTCGATAAGCCATGCTACGGCCACGCTGGTTGGTCAGCTATGTACACCAAAAGATGTCCTAGCACGAAATCAATATATTGAGCATATCGACATCGGTGATTATGTGATCTTTTCTCTAGCAGGAGCTTACGCTTGGAATATTTCACACCAAAACTTTTTAATGCACGAGCCTCCTGTGTTCCATTACTTCTAATTTTAAGTGTAACTTGATATAACAGTGGTACAGTGAATTTTTCCACCTAGGTAGAAATGATATAATTATTTCTACCTAGGTAATTACATTCATTGCTATATCAGCCAACTCTCTTACTTCAACTAACATAGCTTTATCTTTCAAATCATTATTACCTTCAAATATACAAAATTTCTTACAAATCTTCGAGCTACATTAAGGTACTGCATATTGTTAAGGGTTTCTTTAAAATATATACTCATTAAATAACGATCAATCAAATCTCCACGGAAAGCCTATGTTCACTAAAGAAAAAGCTTCACGAAGTAACTTGAAGATCAGAAAGCAACTTGATTATAGTTGGCTAATAATGCGACAAGACACTTCAAAATCTTTGGTGACAATTGATGGTATTATTGATGACTGCGATGTTGATCAGGCCTTACTTGCCGAATGCAAGCTTCATTATGGCTGGTGTTCTTTACATGATGGTGACGCACAAAAAGCAATCGAATATTTTCTAGAATCCATTCATATCAATAAGCTGTTAAATGAAAAAGAAGAGATAATTCGAGGTCTTAATGGACTTGGTGCCGCCTATTCTGAATTTAGTCTTTATCAATCAACGATTGATGCTTTTAAGCAAGCCTTAGAATACTCAGCAGACTTAAATAAACCATTACTCAGCGTTCCAGTGAGGTTAAACATCTTAAGCCTCTATTTAGAGAGCTATGATTTTACGTCATTATATAAAGAACTAACAAATTTCAATCAAATTATCGAAAAATACGATCTTATTAAACAGATACCAGATGATAACCTATCCGTTTTATATTCATACAGTGCTGCAGCTGAGCAAGAAAAAAATGCTTTATCTAAAGCAAGTCAGCTTTTAACACAAGCAAAACGATTAGCGATTCAAAGTAAAAACCCAAATGCTCTATTTTTCGTAGAACAATACATTGCAAAACAACTCAGTCTTACCAATCAACCTGAAGCCTCGATGACACTGTACCAAGATCTGTTAAAGAAATATAACTACGACACGATGGGTGTTTCTTACTACTGCATGGTATATCAATACTCTTCTGCCCTCGTTGATTTAGGAGAGTTAAATAAAGCTATTTCTGTTTTGTCTGAACTCATTACGGACTACAATCCTAAATATGTTCCTTACTCTATTATTAAATCACACGAACTATTAGGGCATTGCTATTCAGAAATAGTCAACCATGTCGATGGCTATCTCTACCTCAAGAAAAGCAATCACTTACAAAAAAAAATGACTGACTTTGATGGCCAGCAACAAATCGCACTGCTTGAACAAAGTTCAAAAATAGAATCTTTAAGCCAGCAAGCTCATTCAGAAAAAGTGATGAGAAAAAAACTCGAAAAACTTCATGAAAGTATGTTGCTAATAGAGCGTATAGGAAAAAACATAGCCTCTTCCCTTAAAATGTCTGAGATTGTTAGCATCTTATTTAAAGACTTTCAACAGCATATTGGCATTAACAACATTGCAATTGGTTTATTTGATGGAAATAAAACACTTATTTTTGAACACGTTATTGAAAGTGGCGTTAAAACGGAGGGATTCACTCTTTCATTAGAGCAAGAAGATAGCCACTGCATTGATTGTTTTAAACAACAGAAAACATTACTACCAGATGAATACCAAATTATCCCATAACGATGGTTACCTTAGTGATACAACCATCATGAAATCGGCTATTTATCTACCCTTACATTTAAACAATCAAGAATTAGGCATTTGGACTCTTCAAAGTACGAGATCTGATATATTTACTCCCCAGCTAACACAACTATTAGAAAGTGCTACCAGCTATTTAAGTATTGCAATTAGTAATAGTTTATCTCATCAAAAAATTATCGAACTACGTGATAAGGTCGAAGATGAAAAACGACAAGTTGAGTATCTTGCCAACCATGATGGTTTAACCAATCTACCAAATCGAAGGCAGTTACTTCATATCATTGAACAGAAAATAAAACATTCACCATTATTGTCTTTTTTCTTAGTCTATATCGATTTAAATAACTTTAAGCCAATTAATGATACCTATGGTCATACTGTTGGCGATAATGTACTTATTGAGTTTGGACATAGAGTACAGACTTTAATGCTGGGCGATAATTTTTGCGCCCGAATTGGCGGAGATCTGAATTTGTTTTGTATTTCTCATCGAGCAAAGAAATACCAACGGTTGAACTGCTGATCGAGCAACTAAGACATGAAATAGGCCTTCCATTAACGGTAAATGATTTACCTTTATCCATATCTGCAAGTATCGGTGTTGCACAATATCCTATTGATGGAAAAAATACAGATTCCCTATTACAGTATGCAGATAATAATATGTATTTAAATAAGCACAGCTAAGTTCTAATTATTAGAATCTAAAATATAGCCCTTTTCACTACTAATCTTAGTATCAACAGCCATAAAGGACTATAACAATAATTCTCTGGTTTATTCCTAATATGCAATAATTGTTTAAAAAACAAGAATTAGAAAAAATACAACTAACTGAAATACCGCTGCTATACTTGAGTAAATTCATAATGAGAAGAGTATCAATGAAAACTCCTATTATATTGCTTCTTTACTTATTATTACCACTGCAAGTTATGGCAACAGAGATAGCGCTGTTTGTGCCACGTCAGTGAGACCCCATTTTGGCAATCTCATATCAAATTTGTTCAAGCCGCTGCCAATGATCTCAATATTGACCTAAAAGTTTATGATGCAAATAACCAGTCACAAACTATGCTACGGCAGGTTACTGAAGCAAGTAAGCAAGGAGTCGATGGGATCTTGTTTATGAATTATGAACAAGTCGGAGAACAAGTTTTAGAAATAACCGACCGTCATAATATACCTAGTATTCTTTACAATACTGGCTTTATTTCTGACGACCTACTACCCCGTACAAAATACCGAACTTGGATCGGTAGTATCATACCTGATGATCAAAAATCAGGCGCTCAATTAGCAGAGCAGCTTTTAGTTATGGCTGATGTTCATAAACTTGAAAAAGTAAATATGTTAGTCATTAATGGGAATCTTAAAGAAGTATCAGCTCAACAGCGTAATCAAGGACTTTATCAATTCATCAAGCATCAATCTAGAGTATCTATAGTTGCAGAAGATCATACCGGTTCAAATTGGAGCAGAACCGAAGCTAAACGCATCTTTAAAACACATTATCAACAACACCCTGAAATCAATATGGTATGGGCCGCTTCAGACGAAATAGCTCTAGGAGTAAAAGCAGCAATCACAGAGCTAGCTATACCTGTCGATAATATTATTATTGGCGGTATTGATTGGCAACCAGAAGCGCTTCAAGCAATTAAAGATGGTGCACCCTATGTTTCGATCGGCGGTCATTTTTCTGAAGCAGCATGGGGATTAATCTTACTCAATGACTACCTTAATGGCCTTGATTTTGCCTCGGAATCAACCCAGTTCCACTCTCGTATGTTTGCAATTAATAGTCAAAACATAGATATGCTTCAAACCCTTATTAGTGATACTTGGCAACGTATTGACTTCACAGCACTATCAAAAAATCAGCAGGGAAACACATTCTATAACTTCAGTATTAAATACTTATTAGATACCTACTACAAAGGGACTAAAGCGCTAAAACTAACAAATGAAGAGATAACCTGGCTAAAACAGCATAATAGCCTTAAGCTAGCTATCGACATCAACTGGCCACCGTTTGAGTTTGTTAATAACCAAGATATATATCAAGGGATCTCTGCTGATTATATCGCCCTTATTTCAAAACGCTTAGGTATAGAGCTAGTTCCTAGCATTAATATGAACTGGCTAGACGTTGTTCAAGCCGCGAAGCGACGAGAGTTAGATGTCTTCCCTGCCCTAGCTATCACTTCAAGTCGCTTAGAGTATCTCAATTTTACTCGTCCCTATCTTAGTTTTCCGATGATGATTATTACCAATCAAGATATTCCTTATGTTCCTGACATTAAGACATTAAACGGTAAAGAAATTGTGGTCGTTAAAGGGTATGCCTCCCACGAGTTACTTCTTAAAAATCATCCAAAGATTAAGCTACTTACCGTCAATAATGTTTCGGAGGCACTTGAAGCAGTCTCTTCTGGTCGAGTGTCTGCCTATGTAGGTAATATCGCTACCGCCAATTACGTGATGGCGCGAGATGGGTATACAAATTTAAAGATCTCAGGAGCGACACCGTATCGTTTCGATCTCAGTATGGCCGTTCGTAACGACTGGCCCATTTTTCACAGTATCTTACAAAAAGCACTCGATTCACTTTCCGAAGAAGAAAAGAAGTCCATTTATTCTCGTTGGGTAACATTACGTTATGAGCACTCTGTCGATTATGGACTCGTTTGGAAGATCGTCCTCGCGTCATTATTAGTGCTGATGCTACTCAGTTACTGGACTCATAAGCTCTCAACTCTAAATCAGAAATTAAATTATGAAGTCACAGAGCGAAAACAGATCGAAAAACAACTTCGTGAAGAAAAGAAAAAGATTGAAAAACTAGCCATTACCGATTCCTTAACAGGCTTATTTAACCGTCGCCATTACAATCAAATATTACCTGCTGAGATTAACAGGGCTCATCGCAGTAAAGATTGGCTCAGTTTTGTTATTTTAGATATTGATTACTTTAAACAATACAATGATAACTATGGTCACCATAATGGAGATCATCAACTGATCTCACTCGCTAATACTCTAAAATCAAAGTGCCACAGAGCATCAGATTATTGCTTTAGATTAGGAGGAGAAGAATTCGGGATTATTTTCTCAGGCTTAACCCCTGAAGAAGCAACATCATTTGTTGAAGAGTTTAGAATAGCTATCGAAAGGTTACAGATAGAACATAAATACAGTCACACTGCACCTGTTCTGACTGCTTCATTCGGTTTAGTTACAACCAAAGAGCCTAGATGCAAAATGGAACATCTCTATGAAACCGCAGACGCCGCTTTATACCGTGCTAAAGAGGCCGGACGTAATCAAGTTATTACAGAAATAATATGAAGGCTCTAATATGCCTTTAAGTTCCCTAAAGGCACTTTACTTTATTTATGCACCATTTATGTTTAACATTTCTCATTCATTTGTCTTTTATCTTTACTTTCCCATCTTCAACTCGCTACACTAATGCCGCCTTTTTAACTTGTGACCATTTTTAGCTACTATGTCTCGATTTTTAATTATTTTCATTATGTTGTTTTCTTTCTCTGTTTATGCTGATCCTTTAGAAGATAAAGCTGAACTGGGGGATGCGCGTGCGCAGCTCAAACTTGCTATGGAGTATGAATCTGGCACTAATCGTCCGATTAATATTGATCATGCAATTCAATGGTATAAACAAGCTGCAATACAGGACAATACCACCGCTCAGTTTAACCTTGGTCAAATTTTCAAAAATGGCTATGGTGTTGCCCAAGACAGCAAACAAGCCATTTATTGGTTTACCCGCGCAGCCACTCAAAATCATCCGCCTTCTCAATTCTACTTAGGTGAGATTTACGAGTACGGATTATCTGGAAAAGTT
This sequence comes from Aliivibrio wodanis, assembly GCF_052920805.1. NCBI lineage: Bacteria > Pseudomonadati > Pseudomonadota > Gammaproteobacteria > Vibrionales > Vibrionaceae > Aliivibrio > Aliivibrio wodanis. The sequence goes on along the minus strand of NZ_JBREXA010000002.1, from coordinate 596,094 downwards.
GACTTATATAATGCTTCACTATGGTATCAAATCGCCTCGCATAACGGCCACGGTGAAGCGATGCTTGGTTATAATCGAGTATTAAAATCGTTAGCCGAACAACAATTAGAGCAAGAGACTAAAAAAGAGATCGAAACAAAAGTTGAAGTCACTCAACCAGAACTTATTAAGCCAGAAGCTGAACCGAAAACGATCATTATTAAACAGATACAAAAACCTGCAGTTCTAATTACTTTTGGTACTTACCTGCTTATCGCTATCATGTTTGTAATCTTAATATTTCTTTTATTACGATTAAAAAAGACCATTAAACATAATAAAGAAGAAGTATCGACGTCCCCTAATACCAACTTTGCTAAATCACTACAAAGTGAAAAACTAAAACACCTACAAGAAAATAATGATAAATTAAAAAGTCGTATTGATGCTCAAGAAGTAACAATTAAGCGACTAAATATTGAACTAGATACATCCAGAAAGTCATCCTCGTCACACTTTACTCCTTATCAATTGCTCGGTGTAACTACGAGAAATAGCGGCTCTGAACTTAAAAAGCAATATCGTAAGCTTGCTCAGCTTCATCACCCTGATCACGGGACAGACGGTGTGATGTTAGCCGAAATTAATAAAGCTTATAATGCAATTAAGAAACAGTAGCCCCAAAAATCAGAGAATACCTTTACAAATTAGGCTTTGCCGATATAATGCCACCACTTCGAATGTTACAGAAATGTAACTCGAACTGTGTGGAATTGAAAAATAAGAAAGTAGAGAAGTATTATGTTTAATTTAGAAGGTCATTGTGACTGGTGCAGAAAACCTGCAATGGTTCTACAACATAAATATTGTGATGGCGCGAAATACTACGCGTGCTCAGGTTGCAACGATTACGCAAAAATAGATATTAGAGAATATAATTTAGCAGAATTGCAACAAGCCAATTAAAAGTAACACCAGTAATAGAGGCTCAATTATAACTGGTATCGAAATAAAAGCTCAACCTGTAGAATCAAGTCGGCGAAAGGTCACTAACCTCTTCGCCTTCTTACTTTCTACTACTCTCCTCTTAGACCCCCAAAGAATATTCGACCTACTCACACGTCTTGTAAAGCTGGTATATTCATCAAACTCTTTCTTCTCCTCAGCATACCGTTTAAACAGTAATCTCATCGACTTTTAGCTCTATCTTTGAGATAAAAAATCCCGAATATTGCTAGTAACGATACTCTTACAAATATTTTTATAGGATTACTTATAACTTAATGGTATATTTTATATAAAATAAATAGATTTATAATATACATGAGTGCTAAAAATGAAAATAAGAGCAATACCATTTTTTATATTGGCTTTTTCCGTTAGTGGCTGCAACAGTAATACTGATGAAAACATAAATAAAGAAAATGCCTCTATATGTTTTAATAAGACGCTATATGAAGTAGGGACAACGTATTCTGTCACTTATAAAGACCAGGATAATAACATTGAAAATTCTACTGTTAATAGAATAGAGGAAACTGAATACAGGGGCCAATCAGCCCAAATCCAATCTAATGGAGAAGGTGAGCGCTATTTTTCAGTCGATACCTATAATAAACAATTTACTCTTTTAGGTGGTCGTGATGATGATAATGAATTCTATTATATACCTGGTCTTATAACTAAGTTTGACGTAAATAGTGGCGATATTCAGGAAGAAACAGTAACCATGATATCGAAAGGCTTGGTGAGTGATTTCGAATCGGTACAGAATATAACATCTGAATATAAAGGTTTTGAAACAATTACTGTGCCAGCAGGTACTTATAAGTCATGTAAGTTTGAGACAAATTATACATATACACAACCAGATGGCTTGACAAATACATTAAGCACTGTCATTTGGTATGGTGAAAATAATGGGCTTCCTATTCAGTTTACTTCTAAAAATGAAACAAAGAAACTTATTCAAGCAGAGATAAATGGCTCTAACATTTAGTTCATGTTTAATATCATTTACTGCACTCAGCATGAACAGTTTATCGAGTGTACTTTAGTTTAAAAGATCAAATTTAAGAACGATTATATAGAAAAGGCTTGTAGATGAAAAAAGTGCTAATTATTATTTCTATTATATTAATAATAATTTCATTCTATTTTAATCAACCTGATCATACTTCATATAATCGTTCTAAATTAGAGCTTCCCCTATGTGAAATAACAAAGCCAACAGTTATTACTCGTATTTCATATATTGTTGACTCTTCTCTCAGAGAGTCATACAAGAAAGAATTAGCGCAAAAGCAAGTTGAGTTCTCAAATACTATTCTAGTAAATTCATGTTTAGCTTTACGTAGACAATTAGTTTCATTTAAATATATCGATTTAGAATTGTCTGGTAGCGAATATTTTGATGAGCTTCATAATCAAGCAAGTATGGCTATTGGGAATGATGTATTAAAACCTTTGAGAGAAAACCCTTTGGACTTCTATGTTTTGGTTGTCCCTAGCGATCATTTAGTTTTTGAAGATGGAACCATTGGGGCTACTGATTGGGAGCTAAGTGACAGTTATATCTTGTTAGCGGATGATGCAGCTCCTGATACTTTAGAGCACGAGTTTGGGCATTTAATGTGGGCTAACCACTCTGAAACCTGGTTGTTTTCACTTCGCCAAGGAGAATTAGAACGCTCTACTCGACCTGAAAATAGATATCTAATCAAACCATATGCTCGTGCTTATAAGTGTTCAAATGCAGGGACAGTAATGAGTTACGAAAAGATTAGGTTGCCAATATATTCTGATCCAACAATTCATTATCGTTCAGAGCCCTGCGGTAATAAGCTTCATGCCGATAATCGTAGAAGAGTTCAGGAATATATCAACAATCTCAGGAAGTAACTTCACGTAATGAATGGATTTTATGCAAATTTATGTATCAAGGAAAAATAATATGACTAAAACTAACAAGTTACTTTTGATTTTCTCGCTATCAATGATATTGATGGGAGCTTCCAAGATCGTTGCTTATCATTTCAAATATGGCTTAGTAAACATAGTATATGCTGTATATGTATTCGCTGGACTATCCTTTTGCGTCATGCTGTATCTAAAGCTTGAAAATGGCCAACTGGTTATTGTTCATCTTTTTCTTATTGCAGGTTGTAGTCATATATAATCCAGGCTATCGATATGACTTAACTACAGGACTAGCTTTTAAATTTACATATTGGACTAGCTCAATAGATACCCCAGTGAATGAACGATTTGGCTTTGCATTCAATTTTCTATCTATTTTTTTAATGGGACTATCCGTTGCGGGGCTAGATCGTACTAAAGAGTCAAAAAGTCCCAACAATGATAAAGTCAATGACAACAATTAATAGCTTCCAATAAACAATTTATTGCTGGTGATTCTCTATAGACTAATAGACAAGATGAACCAGCAAGTATCATCACTCAACAAATAGAAATATTCACAAACCAAGCTCTCTGCTAACTTTCATCTCTGATAATTAATGTATTGCTATTAATTGGACACACTTATGCCGCAGGATAACGCACCAAGTTTCTTCTTTTTTGGTTGTGGTATCAACGCTTCAACTTACTGATTTATATTTAAAATAAGTAACCTTGGCATAATGTAAGACGCAATAAGGACGCTTTTATTATAAATAAATACTCTACGGAACATTAAACCCAAATATTATTCCATACTTTCTCTCATATCTCTCGCCTCTGTAACGTTCATACTCAATATTTTTCATATTAATAAATCAAATTTGCTATTGTCTGCTACATTTATCTTGGAAAAAGGTAATCTGAACTAACTTTAGGAGCTGGATAGCCATGAACTTAAAACAACTTTTATTCATAATTCTCAGTCTAGTATTAGTAACAGGCTGCATATCTAACAGAGACGAGGGCTTTGTTTGGTGTAATGCTAGATACCTAGACTTAACTAATGAAAATTATCAGAAAGATGGTTCGATTAACCCACAAAAAGACAAAAGTTTACGTTTAGCAAAAGAAGGATATCTTTATGCCGTTGCTGGATCGGTCGTATTACAGAAACCAGGAGAAGATGAAGATAGACATTTCAATCTCCCTCCCTATATGGTTGAAGTAATAAACTTACAAGTAAAGGAAAATGATGATAAAACTGGATTTCAGGCCTCTACTTTTGAAATATACACAGATGATTCGTTAACTACCTTAGAAGAAGTTGTAATTTCATTTCGTGGAAGCGATGAATGGAATGACTGGGCGCATAACTTAAAGATTATGAGGCTACAATTTAATTCCAGTGAAAACTATATAAATAAAGTCATTACATATTACGGTAATAAACTAAATGACAAAAAATTAGTTGCTGTTGGTTTTTCTTTAGGCGGTGGGCTTGCAATGAAAGCAATAAGAGTAAACCCTCGTGTAGATGAAGTTTGGGCATTCAACACAAGTCCGGTAGATGGTGAAGGATTCAGTGTAGAGGAAAATCAATACACTCTTTCTGTTAAAGGAGAAATCCTTAGTCTCATTAGATGGTTCCCTGCTGGTCCAGATACACTGGGTTCATTAGATGAACACCATTATGCTGATTACGATTTAATTCATTCAAATCCAATTAGTGCTCATGCTCGTTGGGGTTTAACACGACAACTTCTCATATTGGCAGATATGGTATATTTTGAAGAATCAGGTCGAAAGAACATTTCCTCTCCTCCATTAAAAATACTTAAAGGTTCACCAACACCTAGAGGCTGTAAAGATAAACAAATGACATTTCTTAAAAAACATGACCGAATATAATTGACTATAAAAAAGAATAATCACTTCTACAGCATTTGTTATAAAGCGCCTTACATCCATAAGCGTTTTATAAATTTGGTTAACTCACACATATTAAATAACGTTACGCATCACGTTAAGCCAAAATTAAGTAATCGGCGTGCCTATTGGTCACCTGTTGGTGGTGACCATAGAGCCCGAAAAATTTTTATTCCCCGGGATGTAGCCCCGTAGGTTGAGATTTAGGTTCAAGAAGTACCTAATAGATTATGCTCTTTAATTTCAAGAGCCAATTCAAATCTTTTTGGATTGGCTTGATATACCTTTACATTTTTCCACTGCGGGAGATCTAATAATGATAATATCGTTGCTTTGTCTTGCTTCGATATTCGCATTCCAAAAATAATACACTCTAAGCCTTCAGGTGAAAAATTAAATACTCCGTTCTCTTCAGCAATTAGCCTAACCTCATTTTCATAAATCCAATGTTCATGTTTTTTCCCAAAAAGAGCGCTCAAAGTATCTTGATGTAAGGAACAAACAATATCAAACCTCCCCGATTCATCATGATAATCGTCATTAAGCAATTTCTTATATACGTCAGAAAACACATGTTCTTTCTCAGAGATATATTCCATATTTATAGTGTCAACAAGCATCTCATCTTCAATGTGATTTGAAAAGTTATCTCTAAAACCAAAACAAATACCTGTATGTGATTCTGCGTAATGAGACCACATTAGTAGACTATCATTATCTTTACTTAGACAATAAATACCATGCTTATTCTGGGCATCTTTTAAGTTTTCCTCATCAAAATAATTCGCTGATGTAGTATCATAAATTCCCATTTTTATTAGAGATTTAATGTAATCACCTGGAAGTAATTGTGAGTCAAATGGGTCATTAAAGTATTTAGATAATGAAAAGTATATTTCTCTATTTATCAAAATGTTTAATGTGTTTTTGTCAATTGCACGATACTTATATAGAGTCATATTTAAACCATTCAGCATATATTAAACAGCATACTATGCTAACTGGTAACTATACTCAACCCCACCCGTTAACTGCTGCATACAACTACGAGTTAAATAATATTTCTCCACCAGCCTCTTCAACAACGAACTTGCCCAGCTTGATGACAAACCACATCTATCCGCAATCTGTGACGGCGTCACCTCTTCACCCTCTTTAATCGAATGCAGAACAATTAACTGTGTCTTGCTCAATTTAAGCAGTCCAACTTGGTGTGGAACTGAACGTGCGCATTTCAATAAATTTTCTGAAATATGCTCATTTTTGGCTAAATTTGCCATGATTTTACTACCCTCTGTAATTAACAATGAGAATTGAACTTTCGATTTGATTTTAATGATCTTTTAAACGATCTCTTAAGCAACTAGATCAGCACTAAGACAGTGGTGACAGCAATTATTTAGCCATTGATGGTAGGTATTCAGGGCTTCTTTCTTCTTCATTATGTGCTTTTTCGTCAATTGAAACTGGCTCGTAAAGCGTTCTTGGCTACTGTCCACCCTCTTACCTCTAAGCAGAATAAAACAAAGCGAGCTGATTGTTATTGTGACGGCTGGGTAAATTCTGTTGTAAGTAACTTAGATGTTGAAGAGTTACCACCAGAAGAGAAAGAACGCATAACCAACTATCGTAAACACATTGGTTCATACAGTGATAAAAAGGCTAAATCAAGACAGCGCAAAGGCGGCTCTATCTCTGATTACCTTACAGGCTCTCATGATGGTAAGAGCGTTCGCGTAAACACGCCAATACATGGTTCAGAAGGTGAAAGACTATGCCTTCAATAGACAAAATCAAAGAACAAAACCGTAAACGCGCTCAAAAGTTACGTAATAACAAAAAGAAACACGGTGTGATTGATCTTCGCGTTCCTTTGCACTCTGTTGAGCAAAACAAGTTAAGCAAAATTTGTGAGTTCTTCGCCTTTCCTGATAAAGCGTATAGCAGTGAAGAAGCTCTCCAATCGTTAATTCATCGGGTTTATTCCGAGATACCAAAGATTGAAGATGATCTTGGTACGTGTGAAATGTGTGGTGAGCAATTGCCGCAAGGTTGCGCCAAGTTGAAAGAAGGCGGTCTTTTTAAAGGCGATAGCAACTGTTTCCATACTATTAATCGTGTACGAATATTTGAACCAAGCAAGGAGGCTTCACAATGAGCTTAGCAATTTATGGCATTGGCTGTTTGATTTTTTATGTGTGTTATTCATTCTCAACAAAGAATAAGGGTTAATTATGGAAAATAACTATCCTACAAGTATGGCTTTTTCGTATTCAGTAAAGCCTTTACCATCGGCAGCTCCAAGCAAAGAGATTGAAGAAGAACTTGGTGCTGATTATCCTAAATCATCAAAGCAGTTAATTTGCCATGATGAGGTTTTAGATATGTTTTGCCTTACCAGTAAAGCAACTGTGTATATGTGGCGCAAGAACCGAGGCTTTCCACCGCCAGTGACAAGAATGCCGCTTAGATGGTTACGCTCTGCTGTTGAAGAGTGGAAATTGAAGATTGGGCATTGATTGATTAGTATTTACTAAATAGAAGTAGGCACTACTTTAATATAAAATAGTGCCTATATTCTATTAGATTCTGTACTTCTTACGCCTTGAAGTGAAAGCAGGTATGGTTCCTTCAAGTACTTCAACTATCTGATCATTAATTTCTTGAGACTCAATACCACCAGAAGAGAAAGAAAATTTATTCCCATTTTCTTTCTCTAGCATAACTTTGATGACTTGTTCTGAATCTGAAACAACAGCTAAATTTGGATTATGTGTTACCATTATGATTTGTCTATGTTTTTTAGCTTCACGGATATACGGAACAAGCACAGTAGCAACGCTATTATTGTCTAAATTATCTTCAGGTTGATCAATTATTAGTGGTATGTCTTCTTTATCAAGTACTAGATAGAATACTAATAACAGAGCTCCTTTTTCACCTGGCGATAACTGCTCTAAGCTTTTTCCATTTTGCTGCAAATCATAATAAGGCATTAAAAACCTCAAACTAAACAACATATCGTAAAGTTCTTTTCTAGATTTAACCACGTCCACTATATTGGTAATCGTGTTATTTTTACCTTGTCGTATATCACTTTCTAAACTTTCTATAAATTTATCTAAGAAATTAGAGATGCTATCAGGATCATTCCAATCTGTTGTTAAAATTAGTTCTTCATTTAATAATATAGAACCTTCTTCTGCCCCATAAAATGTACCAGTACGATTTTGCTTAATATGGGATAAAATTTGTCCTGCTATATCTACCTCTGGATAAAAAGAACTAACAAATATTTAGACCAGACACATCTGATACGTTTAGCTTATTATCTATTTCTAGTTTTACTTCATCATAAAAATCTTTTATTTCTGATTTTATTGTAAATATCTTCCGTGATTTAAGAATTCTATCTTTACGCAATTGAGTTAATTCGATTAATAAGTCATCAGTTATATACCGGATCATTTCATTAATATAAGATAGTGTTCCAGATTGGGTCGACTCACCAATAATTGATTTTTTACCACTTTCCCAACGGGCTAAAGCTACTAAATATTGCTGATACTCACGTTGCTCTCCGGTGAACAAATCTTGTATCTTACTTATTTCAAACTTACATCTTTCAATTTTTGAGCTTAAAGTAAGTTCATCAATATTAATGGTTTTGAAATCATCCTGAATGGTTAATTGTTCTGTGTTACTTTTTTGAGTGTTTACAATATTACTTATAAGATTATCTATAACATGGTCATTAAACTCAACGGAAACTAACTCATTGAAATTTAACCCTAAACTTTCATAATTCAATTTACCAAAATCAATCATTTCTTAAATTTCAGAAATTTTCTGACTTAAGCGATTCTTAAATCCAGTTAATTCGTATATATGATTAGAAGTGAGGCTTGCACTCTCTGTAAGGTCAAAATGATTTTTATTCAGCTCTAATAGTTCAGTTTCTAAACGTTGTAGTTTCTCTTTTTTTTCTTGGGTCTCTGCTTCTTGAATTAATACCGAAGGGTCTTTTACCTCTCTAGGCTTAGTTTCTAAATGTACTCGTAATTCTTCTTCCTTAATTTCCTTTTGATTACGCAATATTTGAAGATTATCAGGGTGTAATTTATCCTCTAAAGATATTATCTTTTCATTAATAGAAGATATATCTTCTGTTAATCCTCCTAATGAAGAGTGCGTAGCATTTTTTCTCAGTTCAATAAGTTGACTGAATGAACCTTTTCCCATTCTTTTATGTTCAGGAACATATTGAAATACAACTTTTTCAATTTCTTCCCGAAATGCCTCAACTTTCCCTATTTCATTACAAACTTTTTCAAAATAACTTTGAGGTAAGTAGCGAACTAATGGAGGTTGTGTAGGATCAACCGTATGAGATAGTTGACGATCTAACAATGTACGACCACTTTCAAAAGTTAGAGTTGCACTAAAACGCTCAGCTAAGCCTCGCTTTTTAAATTTATTTTTATGTAGGAATAAAAAATCATCAGAATGTTCACTATCAGCACACATCGCAATAATATCTGAGACCGCACTTTTTCCATTACCTTTATGGCCGATGATAGTTATCAACTCTTTATTGAGAGGAATATTTATATTATCAAACCATTTATTATTAGAGTCACTTGCGCCAGTTCTAGTAATCGATAATGAACTTAAATATTTTGTCTTGTTTGCCTTAACCCTTGTTAAAACAGAAGGTTCTATTCCAATATAAAATCGACTTTCTGGTTCATTCAATGCATATCTTAATCCATCAAAATTTGTGGAACCTTTTATCCACATATTCTGTTTAAATTTATATTTTTTAATATGATGATTATCAGAACAGATGATCATTGGAATAACTTTCTCTATATGAGGAAATACAAATTTACGGTAACCATCTTGATCGGACTCTTTTCCGAGCTCATAAATATCTATAGCATGTGCTATGTTGGTTTTTTGAGCTGCATTATGAGGTAAAGAATGTGAAATATTTTCAACTGAACCACTTTTTCCACCAGCATGAATTGTAGTAATACCACCAAGTTCTTTAACTAAAGATATCGTTTCATCAAGTTTACAATAAATAGTATTTTCTTTAACACCTTCAGATTCAATTTTATGAAGGTCTGTCTTATGCTGTAACTGCCCCCAGATATGCTTTAAATCAGCACTTTCTGAAAATATTCCGATAAAGTGTATAGGATCTTTTCCACGAGCATCTGACAAAAACTCAATCCCAGGCAAAACAGTGATCCCTTCAGGTTTACCTAATTCCTGTAATTCAACTATTCTTTCAATATCAATAATATGATGATCTGTAATTGCAACAACCGAGATTGATTTAGCTTTCAGCTCTTCAATAATCTCTTTGTTAGTAACTGTTTTATCTTTATAATCATATGACGATGGAGTATGAAAATGTAAATCCCATAAATTCCATTCGGAACCTTTATTCGACATTAAATACAAACCTTAAATAAATTAGAAAAATTTAATTACTATAGTGCTCAGTATGGAGCACCGTTAACTTAAACATTATTCTATATAAATAAATAAGATTTCGCATTCGATTTGAATACATAATGTCGACTAGATCTTTTAAAGCTCATCATTTATTGTAATAGATTCGTTTTCTACATTATTTTAGCAACTAAAAATTAATTAATTTATCCCCATAACACTCATAAGCCTTTAACTGTTCATCTAACCAATCATGCTTATTGTATACGGATAAAACTCCACCTAATTCATGGCCTAGCATCTTCTCCACCAGATGAGGCATAACACCAAGCTCTGAAGCACCTGTTGATAACGAGCGTCTGAAGTCATGCGTTCGCCAATACTCAAGCTTTAAAGTTGCGCGTAAACGACGAATGTATTTGTTCGCGGCGGATATGGTTATCGGTGTATTCAAATCAAAGCCAGGGAACAACACATCATCATAGGTTGCCATTACTCGCTCTAATATTGATCTCACTTTAGTTGGTATTGGTCGACGGATCGGTTTACCTGTTTTACTTAGCTCTTTGGGTACGGTCCAAACCCCTCTTTCCATATCAAAATGGCTTCTTCTTGCTAATCGCAGTTCTGAAAGTCGATTACCCCATAACATAGTCAGCTGGTGTAGAGTCTTATTGGCAGTACTTGCTTGCGTTCGTTCAATGGCTACCCAAATTTCTCTGAGTTCGTCCCACGTTGGTACTCTTGTTCCTACTTCTGATGGCGTTCCTACATGGCGCTGATGTAATCGCTCGAAGTTTGTATTATCGATTAAGAACTTATGTTTGCAGTAATTTAGGCAAGCTCGCATCTTGGCAAAGGTTGAATTGGCCATTTTTGGGTTCTTCTCTGCAATTTTATCTAACCACACCATCCACTCTCGCGCTGTTATGGTTTCTACATTCATTTCAGGGAACGCATCATAGAAGTAGTTTTTAGCTACAGACACATACAGCTCAATTGTTCCTTTCTTTAAATGCTTTACATGATTATCAAACCAATAATCTAAACACTGATTTAAGGTTACAAATTCTGTCTCACCTGTTAGCGCTATTTCTGGGTTTCTGCCCTGCTCTCTTAACTCGATCATCTCATGGTGAATGCGTCGCGCTTCTTTAATGCTGATGTTTGGGTAACGCCCGATTCTAATTCTTAGGTTTTTCTTATTGAATCGGCATCGATACTGAAAGGTTATCTTTCCTTTTGGGGTTATACGCGCCACTAAGCCTTCACCATCACTGAGTTCTGGCGTTCCTGCGTAGTTTTGCTTATGAATGGCTTTCAATTGCTTGTCTAAAATCGCCATGTTCTTGCCCTAAATTGATTGCTTGGTGAGTGACTGCGTTAGTCGATAGATGATTTCAGCATTCAATGAGCGTTGTGATTCTGCTGCTTTTCCTTTTAGCTCTGCTTTTAAGTCATCCGATAATCTTAATCCGTATGGATTCGGTCTTTTTGCTGTTTTTTGATTCATTGCTCCACCCTAATCTTTAATTTGATTTCAAATGGTATCCATTTGGCTACCATTGAATTATGGTAGCAATTGGCTACCATTGTCAAATTGTTCTATAAATTGGGTTAAATCATGACGGCAAGACCACCACAGATTAATGTTCGTGTCCCTACTGAACTTAAAGATCAAATTCATAAAGCTGCTGAACTTAATGGCCGCTCGGTTAATTCTGAGATTGTGAACCGCTTAGAGCAGAGTTTGATCCTGCATAGCGAGCCTGAAAGGTTAATTACTGCACAGCAAGCAAAGTTAATGGCTTTGCAGGCACAGCAACATTTATTTGAAAATTTAAAAATTCGTTCGTTTACCGCTATTAATGATGCAATAAAGCTTGGTAAACTAAACACTGTGATTGATATCTCATATCTTGAAATAGAAGATGAAACAGACCAAGCAGTCTATGCTTTAGTACAACCATTACGCCAATTGCTGATTGAGCTGGGCTATGTGGTTAGTGAATTAAATTCGGACAGTATTTTCGTTGAATTTAAGTGATTTTTTGGACGCACTGAAAGTCAAAATTGGACACCGATTTGGACGAAAGTGCGAATATTAAGCGCTATTTATCTATATATGGCACGTTGAATAGATAGACTTTTAATACTTTAACTCCTTGTTTAATTAGGCATATTATATGAATACGATACTTTTGGAATATAGCCATGAATAGTAGTAATGACCCGTCCTTCTTCTTCTTTGATTATGAAACATGGGGAACTAGCCCATCTCTCGATCGCCCATGCCAATTTGCTGGGGTTCGTACCGATGAAGATTTCAATATCATTGGTGAGCCATTAGTTATTTACTGCCGCCCTCCAATTGATTACTTACCTTCGCCTGAAGCGTGTTTAATTACGGGTATCACACCACAAACCGCGGTGAGCAAGGGGTTATCAGAGCCTGAATTCATTACTCAAATCCATAACGAATTATCAAAACCAAATACCTGCTCGCTAGGCTATAACAACATTCGTTTTGATGATGAAGTTTCTCGCTACACCTTATATCGTAACTTCTTTGAACCTTACGGCTGGAGCTGGCAAAACGGCAACTCGCGTTGGGATTTATTAGACGTAATGCGTGCGGTGTATGCTCTGCGTCCTGAAGGTATTCAATGGCCAAAAGACGAAGAAGGCAAACCAAGCTTTAGATTAGAAAAACTCTCTCAAGCAAATGGCATTGAACATGAAAATGCCCACGATGCGATGGCCGATGTTATTGCCACCATAGAGTTAGCTAAAGTAGTTAAAAAAGCACAACCTAAAATGTTTAACTATCTGCTTTCTATGCGTCATAAAAAGAAAGCGGCAACGTTAATCGATATTGTTGAAATGACACCGTTAATGCACGTGTCTGGTATGTTTGGCGTAGATAGAGGCAATATTAGTTGGATTGTACCTGTTGCATGGCATCCAACCAATAACAACGCCGTCATTACGATTGATTTAGCATTAGATCCAAGCGTGTTCCTAGAATTAGATGCAGAGCAATTACATCAACGTATGTACACCAAGCGTGCTGATCTAGCCCCTGACGAATTGCCTGTTCCTGTAAAATTAGTGCATTTAAACAAGTGCCCTATTCTTGCGCCTGCTAAAACACTGACGGCAGAGAATGCTGAAAACCTAAATGTAGATAGAGCCGCCTGTTTAAAAAATCTTAAAGTGATCCGTGATAACCCTGAGATCAGACAAAAGCTAATTGCGCTGTACAGTATTGAACCTAATTATGAAAAATCAACCAATGTAGATACCCTTCTATACGATGGATTTTTCTCTCATGCTGATAAAACCGCGATTGATATGATCCGTCAGTCAACGCCTGAGCAGTTGATTGATTTTGAACCTAATGTCAGTGACCCACGAATCAAACCATTGTTGTTCCGCTATCGTGCTCGTAACTTCCCGCACACGTTAAATGAATCAGAACAACTACGCTGGCAAGCACATCTACAAGATTATTTTGAGACGCACATGTCTGATTACGAAACACGCTTTGAAAGCTTATACCTTGAGTCTGAAGGCAATGATAAAAAAACTGCGATCCTTCGCGCCGTTTATAATTACGTACAACAGTTAGTATCATGATTAAATATATTTATTCTTTCGCTTGGATTTTTGCTTCATTGTTTGCTGGTAACGGTCTTCAATCCTGGCTGAATATCTCTGTTCCTGGCAGTATTCTTGGAATGCTTATTCTATTTACTGCAATGGTCATAGGTGTATGCAAACCTGATTGGACAGCCACTGGTTGCCAATTTTTTATGCGTAATATGTTGATTCTATTTATTCCAATTTCGGTTGGGTTAATGACGCATTTTGATTTACTGCTCGATAACGCCATACCTATTATTGTGAGTACCGCGGGCGGGTCGCTATTAGTGTTAGTCTGCCTTTCATTGTTTATTGATCGTCTTGATAGAGGAAATAAATAATGTGGGTTATTTTAACGGTTATTGTTTTTTACTCGGCACGTTGGTTTGCAAAACGCTACCCGCACCCACTGAATAATCCATTATTATTGAGTGTCTTTATTGTCATTCCTGTTTTGATGATATTAAAAGTGCCTTATGAGACTTACTACGCTGACAATGCTTTTTTAAGCTACTTGCTACAACCTGCCGTAGTTGCTTTGGCGTATCCATTGTATGAACAACTGCCTCATATTAGATCAAACTGGAAGATTATCTTACTAGCTTGCAGTGTTGGTTCTTTGTTTTCAATGTTTTCTGGCGCATTCTTAGCGGTATGGATGGGAGCTGATATGCAACTGGTTGCAAGTATATTACCAAAATCAGTAACCACTCCTATTGCAATGGCAATCTCAACTCAATTAGAAGGTGAAGCTGCTATTGCGGCTATCTTGGTGTTATTGGCGGGCTTAATGGGCGCTATCTGTGCCTATCCTATTTATAATATTATAGGCATTAAAAGTTCACTGGCGAGAGGCTTAACCATGGGTAATGTCTCTCATGCACTTGGTACTGCTCAGTCAGCTGAAATAAATCCCCAAGATGCGGCATTTAGTTCGTTAGCATTAGTAATATGTGGCCTAATTACCTCTCTTCTAGCCCCTGTGGCATATGCCATTATGGTTTGGTTAAATCAATCAATGTAATTTCATATATTAAAATTTAGTCATACTTGATAAGTGATACCAACCCACATAAGTCTCTAAGAATTTACTTATATGGATTGGTATTATTCACTATATAGCAAACTTACCTATTGTTGAGGATAGAGTCCCTAACACTTCTTTTTGAACCGCAATTTTTTCAGATACGCTGCCAATACTAACGACAATAGATTCTGCTAAATTATCTACTGAAACGGTCTGATTACTGATTTCATGCGAAGCGACAGTTTGTTCTTGAACCATTGAGGAGACTTCTTGAGATTGCTTATCTATTAAACCAATCGATTGATCTATTTGGTTTAACTTTTCACTTACCTCTTTAATAAGCTCTACACCTTGCTCTGCTTTAGAGCGGCCAACATTCATAGAAGCGACTGCATCGACGGCTGAAATTTGGAGGGTTTCAATTATTGATTCAATATCAATGGTCGAATCTTGAGTACGACTTGCAAGCGTACGAACTTCATCAGCAACTACAGCAAAACCTCTGCCTTGCTCTCCAGCTCTTGCTGCTTCAATTGCTGCATTTAATGCAAGTAAATTGGTTTGTTCTGCAACGCTTTTTATAACTTCTAATACACTAGAAATTGATGAAGCATTTTCATTTAATTTATTAACAACGGCTTCAGATGTAGATACATCTTGATATAAATCACTCATTAGCTTAGTTGCACTACCTACCAAAACTTGCCCTTGATTAGAATGCATATGAGCTTGAATCGCATAATCTTTGGTTATTTTGGTATTATCTGAAATACTACTGATAGTTTGAGTCATCTCCGTTGCAGCGGTTGCAATTTGCTCCAAGAATCTTTTCTGTCCCGATGTATCATGACCTAACTGAGTATTTAATAACTCAAGCTGTTCCGATTCATAGTTAATACTATTTGTCACATCTCGGCTTTGCTTAATAATACATTGAATACTAGTAACAAATATATTAAATGATGAACTCAATTTTCCCAACTCATCAGGCTTACTCTCATCTAATCGACGAGTTAAATCACCATCTCCCATTGCGATATCATCCATCGCCATTACAACTTTATTAAGAGGCCTTGTTAATAATCTATTAATCATAAAGAACATAATTAAACACCCAAAAGCAATAGTCGCTATCGCGATAAGGAATAAATTAATAACCAATTGGTTTGGTTTGAGACGATATTATATTTTTGGGTACAATAAACCCAATTCGCCAATCTAATCCTATTGACTCATCGATAACACTATTTACAAAAACAAGTTGCTCTTCCCCTTTATATTTTATTGTTATTTCTTTTAAATCTAACCCAGCTAATTTTCCCTCAATTTGTTCAAATCCTTTTGTTCCTGAACCAATATTATTCACTTCACTTAGTTTTGGGAATGATGACATATCAAGAGCAGAAGATTCATCACTAAAGACAATTAAATTACTGTTCGCTGTAAATAAAAAACCTATCCCAATACCATTATATTTAAGATTATCTATAATCTCATTCTTAATCTCCGTACTCAGAATGTCAATTCCCATAACACCTATAAGTTCATTACCATCATTATAAATAGTTGTTTTTATTGAACTAACCATACTGTTATCTACCATATCTATTTGAGGATCATTGATAAATAATTGATTTTTATCTAAGGACTCATACCACCACGGTCGTTTGTTTGTATAGTAATCTGTATCGCTATATCTTCCGTTTTTATCAAAATATTCATATGTATTAGCGGGAGAGAAAAATACCGATTTAATGACTGGATCTTGCTCTGAAACAGATTTAAACATTGATGTAATCATTTGATAATTAGGATCTGAATCTATATCACTACCTCGAGAATCATAATCATTAAACCATTTTTTCATAAAAGTATTTTCAGAAAGTGTCGTAACAACTCTTGCTCTTTCTGAATAAAAACTTTTAATCGAACTAGCTGCACTTGTAGTGACTAATTCAACCTCTTTTCTCACTTCATTTTCTACATAATCTACTCGTTGCATCGTTATGTAATAAAAAGTTACAGAAGAAGCTAATATCAAAAATAAAACACCACTAGATACAAGTTTATTTGCTATTGAATCAAAAAACTTCATTTTCAACTTTTCCTAATAATAATTATTATAAATAAGAACAATTGAATTATAGGGAGCAATCATGTCACCGCAATTACACCTCAGTATATTAATCTGTAAAAAATAAGTTTTATGACCAAACGCACACTTTGCAAACGTTTGCATTTTAGTAAACTGGTTAATATGATTAACAATCAATTAAACTAATAACTTACACTGCAAAATTGAAACATTATCGAAACGTAAAGACATATAAAAAAATGAAAACCATTTAATATAAACATTCCATTATCAACAATGGCTCGAAGTTATAAATCAATAGCAAGGTCAGCTTACTTTTATAACTTAGTGTTTGTAGTTCAATATCAACAACAGAAAAAACTTACCGCTAGTGGTTAACACTTACTCGCACTTATCTTAACAGTAAAGATGAGCAGCAATCACACCATTAACATCAAAAGAAAGTATAATATAGCTTAGGTACAATTCTACATGCTAGAGTTTATAATTCTTTATTAAATAGATATTTTTCTTTTCGAAAAAACAGGGTTATAGCTAAAAATAATTTTAAATACATTTTATGTAAAATAGACAATCATCGGAAAAATTTTTATTACAATTAATAGCACCTTGCTTATAATTGTTCAAAATGCCACCACTATACGTGTGACCTCTCTCTCATTGATGTAATTAATGTATATTTACCTTAATGAGTGTGATATTGATCTACGTTTCTATGACTATAGTCCCTAATAATGAGTCCAGAAGAATTTAAAAAGGATCACACCGATGACCACTCTACAAATGACAACATTACAACAACGTCTAGAAAATGCTCTTGCAGATCTGTCTACAGATTTACAATCGGCGCTATCTCCTTTAATCACTCCACAATTTAAAGGTGTTATCACCAAAGAGCAGTTTCAAGCTTTATTATCTGAAACTCAACTCAGTGACAAAGCATTACGTTTAGCATTGCTTCCTCTTGCTGCGGCCTTTTCTGTTGCCCCTATCTCTAATTTCTATGTGGGAGCGATTGCTCGTGGCCAATCTGGTCATTTGTATTTTGGCGCTAATATGGAATTTAGTAATGTCCAATTAGGACAAACGGTTCATGCTGAACAATCTGCAATTAGCCATGCGTGGATTCACGGTGAAACAGGGATTTCGGACATTACGATTAATTTTAGCCCTTGCGGTCACTGTCGTCAGTTCATGAATGAGTTAACAACCGCTGATACATTAATGGTTCAGTTACCTGAGCGTGATGAAAAATCTTTACAAGAGTATTTACCTGAATCATTTGGTCCTAAAGATTTAGGGATTGAAGGCGGCCTACTTGCTGAGGTTTCACATAATCTAACATTAGACACAAGTTCGGCATTGCTGATTTCTGCATTAAAAGCAGCAAATCAAAGTCATGCTCCTTATTCACATAATATCAGCGGTATTGCGCTTGAAATGAAGAGCGGTCAAATCTATCACGGTATGTATGCTGAAAATGCGGCATTCAATCCAAGTCTACCACCACTTCAAGTAGCTTTGATTCATGCAAATATGTCCCGTGAGAATTTGTTTGATGTTAAAGCTGCTGCTCTAATTGAAGATCATAAAGGTGCGATTAGCCACTTAGCTATTACAAAAAGTACGTTAGAAGCGCTAAATGCTAATGTTGCACTTGAGTATGTTTCTTTATAAGCACTAAAAAAAAGAGGAGATTCTAGTCTCCTCTCTTTTTCATTCTATTTTATTAATGATTGCCTTTCCAACGGATCGCAGCATCAATTAACTGTCTATCCATTCCTTTCTGACCAATCAATGAGATGCCCCAAGGCGAATTTTTTACTTTAAACCACGGCAAATGCAGTTGAGGTAGATCAGCCAAACTCGCTAAAGATGTGTACTTCAAAATTAATGAATTCAGGTTATACAATTGCTCACTAGAGGTAGACACTGGTGGTGCAATATTAGCTGTTGTCGGCATTAATAAGAGTGTTTTATTATCCAGTATTGACTCTAAAACCGTTTGTACTAACTCTCTCTGCTCTAACGCTATCCTTTCATCTTTGTATTTCAGTTCTGATAACCATTTCATTTTTATTTTGATTTCATCACTTAGATCTTCATTATTTTTTTCGATCCAAGGTTCTATTTTTCGTAATGAACGGATCACAGAGATCACTTTAAAACTTTCAGCAGCTTTGGTTGTGATGATTTTACTGATTGAGCGGCTACGAACTACCTCATAAGGAACTGATTTAAGTAATTCTTCTAATCTTGATTTAGCTTCCTCTGGAATATCGGTAAATAAGTTATCTAAAACAACAATTCGCTCAACGGTCATCAATGGTGACATTGGCGTTAACATAGTCGCTATTTTTCTAATATCAGAAAGGCTATTAGCCAGCCAGCCAAGAGAGGTTTCTTCTTTTGCTAATATTTCGATCCCTTCCATATTAACTTCGCTAGAAGAAGACTTAAAACCATAGAGTCCAGAATAAACGGCAGGAATACGAATGCCACCACCCACATCAATACCTAAACCGATATCAGCACGACCACTTGCCACTGCAGCAGCAGCACCACATGATGCCCCACCAATCAGTCTACCTTCACTATTTGGGTTCTCAATAGATTTATAATGCGGATTTCTACCATGAAGTCCTAGACCAAACTCATCCATATGAGTTTTACCTATAAATCGAGCTCCCCCTTTTAATAAAATATCAACAATTGGAGCATTCTCTTTGGCTTCTTTTTGTTGCGTTAACCACTGTGGGTTACCTAAGCCATTCGGAGTATCTTTAATGTTAATACAATCACTCACAACAAACTTTTTATTTTCTAAAAGTCCATAAAAGGCCACTTGCTGTTCAGGGCCTGAGTGGGCGACATAATTTGTTTCACTATCCATATAATACAATACTGTTATTAACATCAAAGAGAAGTAGCATACCAATCGCGGCACTGAATACAATTCAACATATTCACACTATTTATAATTCACTCTACAGTGTGACATTCATCCCATCCTAAAAAATTCGCGATAAATAAAAACTCAAAGGCAAACGTTTGCGTATTGGTGGAAACAAGGTATCATTCCATTGTTACTTTTCACAACTACATGAGAATCGATTATGTTTGGTACAGCTCTGTCTTCTTCTGCAACAAAAGTGTTATTACTTGGCTCTGGTGAACTTGGTAAAGAAGTGGCGATTGAATGTCAACGTCTTGGCTTGGAAGTGATTGCAGTTGATCGCTATCTACATGCACCAGCAATGCAAGTAGCTCATCGCAGTTACGCTATTGATATGTTAGATGCGAACGCATTAGAAGAAATTATTAATAAAGAACAACCTGATTACGTTGTGCCTGAAATTGAAGCTATAGCGACTGATAAATTAGTGGAACTAGAAAAACAAGGCCTTAATGTTGTTCCTACTGCAAATGCTACCAAACTAACAATGAACCGTGAAGGGATCCGCCGATTAGCTGCTGAAGAGTTAAACCTTCCAACCTCCCCTTATCGTTTTGTTGACAGCTATGAAGCATTAGTTGAAGCAGTCCAATTCGTAGGTATGCCTTGTGTAATTAAACCTGTCATGAGCTCATCAGGTAAAGGCCAAAGTGTCATTAAAACAGAAGCTGACATTCAAGCATCATGGGATTACGCTCAAGATGGCGGACGCTCCGGTGCTGGCCGAGTTATTGTAGAAGGATTTGTTGATTTTGATTATGAAATTTCATTATTAACCGTTCGTGCTGTTGATGGTATTCATTTTTGTGCGCCAATTGGTCATCGACAAGAAGATGGGGATTACCGTGAATCATGGCAGCCTCAAGTAATGACTGAATCAGCCTTAAAACTTGCACAAGATGCAGCAGAAAAAGTAGTAAATGCATTAGGTGGCTACGGTCTGTTTGGCGTTGAGCTGTTTATTAAAGGTGATCATATCTATTTTAATGAAGTATCCCCTCGCCCACATGATACTGGTTTGGTTACGTTAATTTCCCAAGAGATGTCTGAATTTGCTCTGCATGTTCGTGCATTTACAGGAATGCCAATCAACAATATTATTCAATATTATTCAATATGGTCCTTCTGCATCTTCAGTTGTTCTTGGTCAAGGGACTTCAAATAACATTCGCTTTGATGGATTGTCTGATGCATTAAGCCAACCCCAAACTCAAGTGAAATTATTTGGTAAGCCAGAGATCGATGGTCGCCGTCGTTTAGGGGTTGCAATCACACGACGTGATACCATTAAGGGTGCTATTAAGGATGCTATCGATGCATCAAATAAAATAAAGATCACTTATTAACTTTATTTTTAAATCAGTTGATTCAGTAAAACAACAGAACGGCATTCAATCGCTATTCTGTTGTCTTTTTCTATCACTCTAATTTCTATTTCGCTATTAAAAGCATTAAATTTGATCTTTTCGTTATCTAACCGTTGCAAACTTACAAGGTTAACAGGTATAAATAGCTAAATAGATTCTTAATTTTTATTTTACCCTTCACCATGGATGATGACTATGTTTGAAAAAATCGCTGCCGCTCCCGCTGACCCTATTCTTGGTCCTAACTGATGAATTTAAAAATGACCCACGTTCTGAAAAAATCAACCTAGGTGTTGGTATTTACAAAGACGAGTCAGGTCAAACCCCTGTATTGAAAACAGTAAAAAAAGCAGAAGCAGTATTGCTTGATACTGAGAAAACAAAATCATATCTAACCATTCAAGGTACAGCAGAATATGGACTTGCTGTTCAAAAACTGTTGTTTGGTGCTGAAGCAGAAGTTATTACAGACAAACGAGCACAAACAGCTCAGGCGCCAGGTGGTACTGGTGCATTACGAGTTGCTGGTGAGTTCATTAAGCGTCAACTTGGCGATGTGAAAATTTGGATCAGTAACCCTACTTGGGCAAACCACATTGGTGTATTTACTGCCGCTGGCATTGAAACAGCACAATACAGTTACTACAATGCTGAAACTAAATCAAAAGATTTCGCTGCAATGTTAGCAGACCTACAACAAGCTGAAGCTGGTGATGTTGTACTTCTTCACGGTTGCTGCCATAACCCTACGGGTATTGATCCAACGGCATCTGAATGGGAAGAGTTAGCAAAACTATGTTCAGAAAAAGGGCTACTACCTTTATTTGATTTTGCATACCAAGGCTTTGCTAAAGGTGTTGAAGAAGATGCTTCAGGCCTTCGTACTTTCGCTCAATACTGCCCAGAATTATTAGTGGCAAGTTCATTCTCGAAAAACTTCGGTCTATACAACGAACGTGTTGGTGCATTTACACTGGTAGCAAAAGATGCCGCTGTTGCTTCTGATGCTTTCTCTCAAGTAAAAGCAATCATTCGCTCTATCTACTCTAATCCACCAGCACACGGTGCTGCTGTCGTTACGCACATTCTAAATAATGATGCGCTGCGTACTGAGTGGGAACAAGAAGTTGCTGAGATGCGTGACCGTATCCAAGAAATGCGTACTCTTTTTGTAACAACACTAAAAGAACAAGGTGTTAAAGCAGATTTTAGCTTCATTGAAGGTCAGAATGGCATGTTCTCTTTCTCTGGTCTATCTAAAGAGCAAGTTAACCGCTTAAAAGATGAGTTTGCAATTTACATTGTTGGCTCTGGCCGTATAAGTGTTGCTGGCATGACAAAAGACAATATGCTTCCTTTATGTAAAGGGATTGCAGCGGTTCTTTAATTCTCTACTAATTGCTTAAAATCAATTGAAAGGCGCTTAATTTAGCGCCTTTATTATTTCAAAAGCATTTGTTATTTCAATAATATAATGTTGGCAATTTCAGTTATTATCTGTTTATTATTACTTCTGTTTTCTTGCTTGAATAACAATATTTCGAGGGGTTTCTTCTTTTAAGCAAAACTCACCAATACGAACGTCATACCCCGCCTCTTCCATTAGTAAAGCACGATCTAAGCAAAGCCAAATTTCTAGGGGGCGTTTAAATAAGTGCTGTATCAAATCGCATTTTTCCATCATCACAAATGCTTTTTTTCCTTTTTCTAACCAGATGTCATAATCAATATCATCCGTTAATGTTAGACCTTTTTTACCCGCAGCCCAATGGCAGAACGCACCAAACCCATCACTTAATAATGATTTTTTAATACTAGGAATAGGAAGGTAGCTATCTTTGCTCGTCAATGTTCTTTGCAATGCATCAAAACCTAAACGGAAAGACATTTCTTGTTGACGATGACGCTGAGTTCTTTGCCCTGCAACAACGGTCTCTTGTAAAGGCAGACGTAAGTCATCTTTGGATAAAAGTAAACAAGAATGTATCGCTAAGTGTGATAAAGCAGAATATTGTGGCTCTTTGGTTAAATGAAAGCAGCAAGGGGAAATAGTTACTGCATCAATCTGTTGTGAGATCCCTTTTGTAAGTAAATTCACATGAAGGTCTCCACACGCATGCAATGCTATTGCGTGTTGCTTCTCTTTTAGTAACTTATCACTTTGTGGAGAAAGAGCATCTCCTTGTCTAAAAGTCATATCTAATTGATGACTTTCTGCATATGATTGTCCACTATCACATAGTGACTGTTGCCATTCTAATGTTATTACCGGTTTGCTTGTCGTTGCAGCTAAAACTCTGCCTAAATAACCTTTGCCGCCACACCACTCTAACCACTCATTTTCTGGTTGATAAAAATCTGCACCTAAAGCACTTAATTTGGTAATTTGTTGCCATTTACGACCACTAATTCCAGAATCTAATCCTTTTAATGTCGCAGCAACAGGAACATCAAACGCCGTCAGTTGACTTAGAGGGTACAGCTTAGATAATTGCGGAATAAAAACAGATAAACGACTGACTAATTCCTCAGGGTTTAATTTTAAATGCTGAACATCTTCAAGTGACAATTCATCAAGCCATTCACTCAATTCTATATCTGTGGTACGCCACGGATAATCTGCACAATGAAATGCTGAAAATTGCCAAAAAAAGACCGTTTGAGTTAACAAACGGTCCATATCTAAAAAGTGTTGAGAATGCATGAATGTACCCTAAAAATAGTATCAGGGTGATCTTAGCGGACAGGAAGATTAATGTCTTTAAACATATCTTCAATTTCTTGATTATTTTTAAGCATTATCGCTTGTTCAACGATTGGGCGTGTTAGATGCGGTGCAAAGCGTTCCATAAAATCAAACATGTAGCTCTTTAAGAACGAGCCGCGTTTAAACCCTATGGTCGTAGTACTGGCATCAAAGATATGACTTGCATCTAAAGCAACCAAATCAGAATCTCTGTCTGGATCCATTGCCATACTTGCAATAACACCAACACCAATCCCCAGGCGAACATAAGTTTTAATCACATCTGCATCTGTCGCTGTAAAGACAATTCTAGGTTTTAATCCTGCCTTATTAAAAGCACTATCTAGCGCTGAACGTCCAGTAAAGCCAAATACATATGTTACCAAATCATAGGTTGCTAAATCTTCAATCGTAATCTTTGATTTTTGAGCCAATGGGTGGTCTTTAGTCACTACAATCGAACGATTCCAGTGATAACAAGGCAACATGATTGCATCTTGATATAAATGTAGGGCTTCGGTTGCAATGGCAAAATCTGCCGTGCCTTTTGCTATCGCATCAGACATTTGCGCTGGTGTACCTTGATGCATATGTAACGAGACATCGGCATAACGATTTTTAAATCCTTTAATTACATCAGGTAAAGCATAACGAGCTTGTGTATGTGTTGTCGTTATATTTAACGTTCCTTTTTCAGGGTTAGTATGCTCCCCTGCTACCGATTTAATGCTTTCAACACGAGATAAGATCTCACGAGATATTTTAATAATTTCATTACCCGATGGGGTTACTCTTGTTAGATGCTTACCACTTCGCTCAAAAATCTGCACACCTAACTCATCCTCCAAAAGACGAACTTGCTTACTGATGCCAGGTTGAGAGGTATATAACGATTCTGCTGTAGAAGAAACATTAAGACTGTGGTTTACCACTTCAACAATGTACTTTAATTGCTGTAATTTCATTCTGTATTTCCTGTAATCCTTTACATCAAACTAATCATTCTTATTCAATACTGTTATATACCTATTTCTATATATTTTCAAAGTGTTATGCTTAAATCATACAGCATCGAACAATTAACAAACAAATACATTAAAGAAATGTGAACAAATGTCGATAAAGTAAAAGTAATCCCGAGTATAATAACACTCTTACTTAAACTAATTTATCAGGGTTAGCGAAAGCCTTGCTATTCATTTAGTTTACAAGGTGTTACACTGATGATCATTATGACTGGATGTATGATATAAAATATGAATATTGCTCTTATAATTGGACTTTTTGCAATTCTACTGACTTTAATTATTGGCTATAACGTCATTGTTCAATACAGAACAAAGATTGAGTCAGCTAAAAAGCATGAGTCCGCAAAACATATGGTTATTATTGATTCCACAGAAGAATTAATCGGTAATGCTCATCATTTACCTTACAGTAAAGAACTACTTGTTTGTCTAAATCAGCGGATCCTTGATGCGTTACGCGCCATTGCAGACCTTGACCCAAATGATCGTAGTTATGCTGGTCGTATTGAAAATATGGAGCAACAGCTTCAACAGTTAAAAACAAATTATTCTGGCGGAGATAGCACCAACTTCAAAGTACCAAGTAATGATAAGCAAGCAATTGTTATGCTGAAGTTAGTTAAGCGTCTTCGTGATACATTACGTACAGAGCATAAAAAAGGCCGAGTAAACACTCAAGTTTTTGTGGCTGAAAATGCACGTTTAGAATCTATTCAAGTTCGAATTAATATTGAAAACGTAGTTAAACGTGCTAAAGATGCAACACAACGTGGCCAAGCTGGTACTGCACGTCAATTACTTAAAAAAGGTATCGACGCACTAGCAAGTAAAAATGATGGTTACTCAAATAAAGCACGTAGCCAACTTCAAGATATGCTTGATGAATTAAACAATAAGACTAAAAAGAAACAAGACCAAGAGCTGCAAGATCAGTTAGATAAGACTAAAGATGATGACATCGATGTCTTGTTCCAACCGAAGAAAAAATGGTAACTTTTATAGCCATTTAATTGCAGACATAAAAAAGATCGCTAAGTGCGATCTTTTTTTATGTCTGCGATTACCGTTTTATAACTAAATTAAACGCCCACTGGTACACCACTATGAAATTTAAAATCAGTATCCGGTGATTGAATCAAGTCCGCTTCAATTCTTGCAAAATGCGCTACACGCTCACTCACATCTCCACCTGAAACTTGTTCAGCCAAAATAAGGTAATCTTGGTAGTGTCGTGACTCAGAGCGTAATAGCGATATATAGAACTTAGCAAGGTCATCATCTAAATATGGCGCTAATTTAGCAAAACGCTCACAAGAACGAGCTTCAATAAAGGCACCAATAATTAGCTTATCAATCAATGTACACGGCTCATGTGTAATAATATTAGTGAACATCCCTTTTGCATACCGGCCTGCTCTGATATTTTGATATGGAATATCACGTTGTTCCATAATCTCAAGCACTTGATAAAAGTGGTGTAACTCTTCTTTAATCAACAGTACCATTTTATCAATTAAGTCTTGGCTATATGGTGAATCTTTACGTGCTGTAATTTTTTTAGAGATATTACTCTTCCCTTTCAGAGTCTCTAAACTGCCTGTTTTTTTATAGGCAAAATCTTCATATGGCTTAAACCAATCAAGAAGTACATTGGTGCTTTCAGCATCAACAGCGTATTTACGAATTAAATACAGAGCGCTTTGTGCCGCTTTAAGCTCACACATCAAATGATCGCGAAGAATAATTGAAAGGTTCTCAGGTTTCTTAGCTTCCTCAATCCATTCATCTGGAGTTTCACATTGTAAAAAAGAGTGAATTGGCTCTAATAACGATTTATCGTACATAACATTTTCAATTTAAGAAATTCTGCGTCCATTATATCAAACCTAATTATTGATGCTTAAAATTCCTTTGATTAATACAATAATCATCAAGTTATGAGCTTTTAAGCTGATTTTTTCACCAAATAAGTAAAATTTTCTTGATCATTAGATAAATAAAAAGTACTGTACAAATACACACTGTATGGATGAACAGGTAATTTATTATGAATACTGCAATGGCATTAACTACTTACTCAAACTTCTTTGATCATGCACCTATTCCATTGCTGGTTTCTAATGCCGCACATCAAGTTAGCAGACAAAGTCAATCACACTTCATGCAAACACTAAAAAGTCTATCAAAACAGAATAAATGGATTTTTATTACAGCTAATACATCAATGCCAAATTGTGACATATTACTCAAGCACGGTATTGACTTAAATAAACTGGTTAGACTAAAAGCCTCTCACCAATTAACTGAATCAGAAACAATACAAAAGGCTAAGAAATTAGGTACAGCTAGTGCCATTATTTGTAACTCGACTTGCTATTATTACTCGCATTCAACTTGGCTAGAATTAAAGCGAAATCATACGCTGGTACACTAAATTTACTCTCTTTCATTCAGGTGTACTTGTAATAAATCAATACCGTCATCTGATTGTAAAATATTAGTATAAGTATTATCTAGTATGTAAGCGATTTGCTCAGTATCTAAAGTATAAGGTAGCTTAATATGTAAATCTGTAATACCTTCGATTCGAGCTAGCCGAATAAGCCGAACAATATTAGATTCATCATTAATATGGGAAGAAAGAACCTGTAACGCCTCTAAACGTAGTCTTTCTTGTAGAGGAGTAGAGTCATGAACAGATGCATTCCACACTGTTCCAAACATAGGGATCAAGCTTTTTAAAGCTTGTGAAAATGTCCACTTCTGTTTTGTTGAATCAACTAAAAATAAACTGTAATCAAACTCAATAATCATACTCATATTTGCCTCGATATATTCCAACATCTACTTTCAACATCCTATTGAAAAGCACAAGTTTTTTACTACAGACTATAAGTATCTCGTAAATGAATGACATCGCAAGTATAAAAATGGTTACTGATCACACTTAGAAATTCTTAGCTCTTTTACGTTTTCATTGATCTAACACATATTTTACACCTACACATTTTAATAACAAAAAACCGCTACTAGAGCGGTTTTATAATTAAACTAACTAACTATTTAACTAAAACTAATAGAATTATCAGTCACTAGTTAAACTCGCATTTTTAGAAACAATTGGATCTATTTTAATTTCATATTCATTAAAGTAGATCTTACATGGACTATGTTCACGCTTTGTTGTGACTTTTTCGTCTGAATATTGAATTGTCACTTTGGGATACATACGCTCTGTTACTTTAACTACATTCTCAGTTAACTGCTTTCTTAACTCTTCTTCCGCAGACTGGAACCTGTTCATCGCCTGTGCAATTTCTTTATTCGAGTCTTCTTTCATATTTTGAACGCGTTCAATTTGCTCTTGTGTACGTTCTGATTTTGGAATCTTAGATAAATCCATTTCAGCACGAACCACTTTCATCGTATTCTCTTGTGCTGCTTTATATTTGGTATTTAGATCCGCAATATTTTCTTTATATTTATCAAATCGAGTGAAGGCATTAACCAGAGTCTCTGTACCTGCTGTTGCCCCTAAGTTTACGGTTGTAATATTAGAACCAGCGTAAATTTCACCACCGACGATAGAACCATTACGGCCGGTCTTATCCATCACTGTCACAGAGTTTTTACTTTTGACAAAGCTTTGAATTGAATGTAAACCTAACTCAATATCTCCAGAAGCTTGTAAGTTTGCTGATTGAACAAATTTCGCGGTAATCTTACCACCAGCTTTAACAAAACATGTATGGTCTTCACCATCTTCAACGTGATGCCCGATAATGCCTTTCATTGCAATAACATCACCATGAGCTTGGACATTAGCCGATTCAATAAAACCGCCAACAGTTACGCTACCCGTTGCTTTTACAATCATATCTGCAGCAATATCACCACTTACAATAACACTGCCTTTAAATTTTACATGACCTGTCGAAATATCAACTGCATTCAAACAAATAGCATTATCTACATCAGCACCATCATCATGAATCCATGGCATACCAGATGTTTGAGCTATGACTAACTCTGAGTCATTAGGAGAGATCATTGCGCCTTTACCAGCTCTTAACTTAATATTCTTACCTGGTGTTGCCTGAATTATCTCACCTTTCACCGTAAAACCATCAATTCCATTAGTTGGAGGTGTACGGCGAATTAACTCATCACCTTCAACCACTGTAATAGTCTCACCTAGATCTCTCATATCAACTTTATCTTCCTCGCCTTCTTTCTCTTGAGGTTGTAAAGCTTGATCACGAAAATCTTCAACTAAAGGAGTAAAGCTTGAATTATCACCATCAACGGGTTCCTTACCTTTAGCAACTAGGAGTGATACCTTTTCACCTGAGGCTAAATTTCGACTCAAGACCATTACTTTTTTTAATGCATTTTTACTAATACCACGAGTGATTTCCATGCTTGTTAGTGCTGAAATAATATCACTGCTTTGAAGATCTCTACCGCCATATGCACCAATAACTGCCATCGTTGCTTTCATGTCTCGCTCTTCAAGCGCAATGAAAACTTCGGCATCACGACGCTCAGCAACCTGACGATTCTGGTGATTACTGATCATGCCGCTTTTAATATCATTAATGATAGAAGAAATAATTTTCTCATCAAAGAAAAAACCATTTGCTCCTATTTCCTCTAAAGATTGCTTAAATCCTTTTAAGGTTGGTTCAGCATCCGGCTGAAATTTATCAGGAAAGCGTAAAACAACCGCATTATCATCCTGTATCAATGTTAGAATAGAATTCCACATGTCCATCACTCTTAGTATGTATTACAGTTTTAAATTAACCGTAAATATAGTTAGTTAATTGTTATTCTACAGTTCAAAATCATCTAAATCTATGTCGGTCTCTTGACGCTCAAAAAACGCCACTAAATCGTCGTGTCCACCAATATATTTTCCATCTAAGTAAATTTGAGGCACTGTATTTACAACGATTCCCTCTTTTTCCTGAATTAAAGCAACCATTTCATCTTTATTTAGATCGACGTCTAATGTCAGAACTTTATACTCTATATTTTTATCGTCTAAAATTGTTTTTGCTTTAACACAAAATGGGCAGACTGTTTTTGAGAAAACTATCGTTTGAGCTGTATCGAACATTTCTTTTATCTCTTTATTGTTAAATAGTAAACGCAGGGTATGCTTTTAGTTCTGGGATCAATTCATGTAACTGTTGTTCTTCATCGGCAATTTCGGTTGCTGAATCACACAATGCTCCTGCTTCTTTTTTCATTTCTTGTTTATGTTCTTTTATTTTAGTGTTTATTGATGATTGTACATCGCTAAATTGTTGCTGTAATTCAGAGAAATTAAATTCTCCTTCTTTCATTTTATTTGATAACGAGTTAAATACACTTGAGAACAACTCTTTATCTAAACTTTGTACCATCAACTCAAGATCTTGCTTCCAACCAGTTTCTATATCTTGAAAAAAATTCTGTTCTAATACCAGATCTTTGCCTTGATAGAACTGCTGTTTAGCTGTTTGCTTATAATCATTGATTTTTTCTTTAACCGATTCAAATGAACCTTCAGCATTAAATGATGTTTCAATATCACTAACAAACTCACTCGCCGCTGCAAATCCTTTATCGGTAAAATCAACAATACTTGGTAGATAATTGGCTAACTGCTGCTGATACTCTTCAATCGCTTGTTTTTGTTCTAACGTCAATTTAAGTTCATTACCATTGATAAAAACATGTCCATTTTTATCGATTCTGAGTTTATCTTGAGTATTCTCAACCTTAACCTCTCCTACCGACGTTAATATTACATCATTTTTTACGGTAATTGGGCAAATACCAGCCCAAGCTTGACTAGTTAACAATAAGGTGATTAAAACAACAGCCTTTTTCAATGACATCGCACTCATTCTTTAATTATTCCACATACTAAACAGTTTAACTGATTGCTACTCAATTGCTCAACTTAGAATATTTACCCAATAAATAGCAATCGTTTGCTTTTGTTCTGGTAGTACAACATAGTTCTGGTATGATGCATCCTGTATTTAAATCGTTTATATAGGAATTCTACAATGAGTCTTTCCGAACAAGTACTTGCTGTTAATGATGATCTCCCAATTCGTACCGATAAGCCTGTACACAGTGGTAAAGTACGTTCTGTATATTGGTTAACAGAGGAAGACAGCCGCCGCCTGATTAAAGAAAAAGGCTACAATGTCGCAGCTGATGCACCTTTAGCTATCATGGTAATTAGTGATCGTATCTCTGCATTTGATTGTATTTGGCATGGTGAAGGTGGATTAAAAGGAATTCCTGGTAAAGGTGCAGCCTTAAATGCGATTTCAAATCATTGGTTTCAGTTATTTAAAGATAATGATTTAGCAGACAGCCATATTCTTGATATCCCTCACCCATTTGTATGGATTGTTCAAAAAGCAAAGCCTGTGATGATTGAAGCTATTTGTCGTCAATATATTACAGGTTCAATGTGGCGTGCTTACACTCAAGGCGAACGAGAGTTTTGTGGTATTACTCTACCTGAGCGTCTAGAGAAAGATGAGCAGTTATCAGAACTACTGTTAACACCATCAACAAAAGGCGTGTTAACAGGTATTGAAGGTGTTCCTGAAGTAGATGATGTCAATATCACACGTAAAAACATTGAAGATAACTACGATAAATTCAATTTTTCTTCTGTTGAAGATATTGCTTCTTATGAAAAACTACTTAAAGAAGGTTTTGCGGTTATCGCCAAAGCATTGAATAAAATCGATCAAATCTTTGTCGATACGAAGTTTGAATTTGGTTACGTTAGCGATGCACAGGGCAATGAGAAATTGATCTATATGGATGAGGTAGGAACACCTGATTCATCTCGTATTTGGGATAAAAATGCCTATCGCTCTGGTCATATTATTGAGAACTCAAAAGAAGGTTTCCGCCAGTTCTTATTAAATCACTTTGCTGAACCTGATATTCTTTTAAACAAAAATCGTATGGAAGAACGTTTTGCTTTAGCACAAGAAAATGAACTTCCATTAGAAGCGATGATGGACTTATCGAAAACGTATTTAGACATTGCAGCTAAAATTACAGGCTCCCCAATTACGTTAAGTGATAATCCAAAAGCTGAGATTATTAAAGTATTAAAAGAAGAATATCAATTAGTTGATTAATATTTAACTTTTTTAGCTTAAAAAAATGGCGACCACATTGGTCGCCATTTTTGTATTTAACATTCTAATAATCAGATGATTATAGGAAGTGTACTGTTAGGTTAACAGATGCAAAATCAATATTTTCATCACCAACAGTGAAGTTATTGTAGCCTGCACCCAGAGTTAGCATTGGGAATACACTGTATTCAACACCTAAACCGATGAATGGATCAACACCATCATCAGACTTATAACCGTTTGTGCCTTCCGCTTCCCAGCTATGCATACCCGCTTTACCGTAAACATGCAGTGGACCAAAATCAATGCTTGGTTTAATAGCAAAGTTAACTGAAGTTACATCAGCAGAACCAGCAGCACCAGAATAATCATAAGAACCTAGGTTCCAAGCACCCATTTCAACACCGATGAAAGGAAGAATACCTGTACCGATATGAGCACCGTATACCGTAGAACTTTCGCCAGCAAAATCAGCAGAACCAGCTTGTACGCCACCGTAAATCAGTGAATCAGCAGCCGCTGTTACTGATACGCTCGCTAGAGCTAACGCTAAAAGTGTCTTTTTCATCTTAAATCCTATTTTTACTAGAGGGAGCGGCAATCTTTGACGCTCTTTTCAATATTATAAAATAACAAGCAATTAATGTGCCGAAATTAAGCGTAGTGTACGGAAAACATTAACACTCAGCAATGGCATTTTTTACTCGTTTATCAGAAACTGGGTACGGTGTCCCAAGTTGTTGGGCAAAGTAGCTTACTCGAAGCTCTTCTATCATCCAGCGGATCTCTTTTACTTTATCTGGAATAGGCTGCCCTTTCGGGATTTTATTTAATAACTCTTTATATTCATTATTAATGCCTTCCACTTTCAATAAGTGAACACGGTCTCGATTTGGATCAATTGGAAGTTTTTCCATTCGGCGTTCAATTGCTTTCATATAACGATGAATGTCTGCTAATCGCTTCCAACCACACTCTGTTGCAAAGCCTTTGAAGATTAAGTTCTCTATCTGAGCTTTAATATCAGACAGTGCAAACGCCATGCTTAAATCAACACGGCCTTTTAGCTTTTTCTGTATTTGGAAAGCCGTCGTTAAAATCGTTTCAACTAATTTAGCTATCTCAACAACCGTATCTCCAAGCTCTGCTCGAATGTGTTCTTTCATTTTGTCGAAAGCCTCAGGCTCCCAAACTAGGCCACCCTTCTCTTCAATCAACTTATCAATACCACAAGCGATACAGTCATCAATTAAATCTAACACTCGACCGTATTGATTAAAGTACAAGCCTAGTTTTGACTTATTTGGTAAGTTGCTATGTAAGTACTTAATAGGAGACGGAACATTAAGAAGGATCAAGCGACGTTGGCCTGCCTTCATTGCATTGTGTTGCTCTTCTTCTGTTTCAAACAGTTTGATTTCAACACTGTCTTTACCATCTACAATTGCAGGGTAAGCTTTAACTTCAAAGCCACCACGTTTTTGTGTGTAAAGTGCAGGAAGCTCACCAAAGCTCCACGTTTTAAGTCCTTTTTGCTCGATATCATCATCTGCAACTTGAGATAAGGTTTCTTGAACTTTATCTTTTAAGCCATCTTTTAAATCATATAGATCACGACTTTCTTTCAGCTTACGGTTACGGTGATCAACAACTCGGTAGGTTACTTTTAAATGATCTGGAATTTGCTCTAATTTCCAATCTTCACGTAACACTTCTACCCCAGTCATGCGTCGCAGTTCTTTTTCAAGACTGTCTAATAACGGGGCATCAAATGGCGTTGCGCGAGATAAAAACGCATCCGCATAATTCGGCGCTGGTACAAAGTTACGACGAAGTGTTTTTGGTAACGATTTAATGTAAGCAACGACCATCTCATGACGTAGACCTGGAATTTGCCAATCAAAACCATCCGTTGTCACTTGGTTCAAGATTGGTAATGGCACATGTACCGTTACACCGTCACTATCTTGGCCCGGTTCAAATTGATAACTTAGCTTCAGTTTTAAACTACTTTGATGCCAGAAATTAGGGTAATCAAGATCCGTCACATGACTTGCATCATTACGGAATAACATCTCTTTTTCAAAGTTCAGTAAATCTGGCGTCTCTTTCTGTGTTTTCTTCCACCAAGAATCAAAATGACGACCCGAAACAACATCTGTATTTACGCGTTGGTCATAAAATTCAGCCAACTGATCATCATCAATCAAAATGTCACGACGACGGGATTTATGCTCTAACTCTTCAACTTCTTGCAAGAGCTTGCGGTTTTCTTTGAAGAATTTATGATTGGTGTTCCAATCCCCTTCAACTAGCGCTGAGCGAATAAATATTTCACGACATACAGGCGCATCAATCGAACCATAGTTAATTTGACGCTTAGGAACAATTGGAATGCCATAAATAGTAACTTTTTCGTACGCCATTACTGCAGCTGATTTCTTAGACCAATGTGGTTCACTATAGCTGCGTTTAATTAAATGTCCTGCTAATGGTTCAA
The DNA here is from genome assembly GCF_052920805.1 of Aliivibrio wodanis. Classification (NCBI taxonomy): domain Bacteria; kingdom Pseudomonadati; phylum Pseudomonadota; class Gammaproteobacteria; order Vibrionales; family Vibrionaceae; genus Aliivibrio; species Aliivibrio wodanis. The sequence continues at coordinate 561,295 of NZ_JBREXA010000002.1, read as the reverse complement.
TCCATTCAGGCTGAATTTTCGCAACGATACGACCCCATAATTTAGAGGTTTCAACCAGCTCTGCAACCATTATCCATTTGGGTTGTTTTTTAAATAAACCAGACGCAGGGAAAATATGGTAGCGCGCATTTCGAGCACCTTGATATTCATTTTTCTCTTGGTCTTTTTGACCAATATGAGAAAGCATACCGGCTAAAATTGCAGTATGAACGCCTTGATACCCTGCCGCTTCTTGATTCACTTTATAATTAAGCTCTTTCATTACTTGGCTTAATTGGTAATGAACGTCTTGCCACTCACGAACACGTAAGTAGTTTAGGAAATCTTTGCGGCATTGTTTTCTAAATTGGTTACTTGACAGCTCTTTTTGCTGCTCTTTCACGTGCTGCCATACATTCACAAAGGTCAAGAAGTCCGAATCTTCATGATTAAAGCGTTTATGTTTATCATCAGACTGCTGTTTTTTATCACTTGGACGCTCGCGTGGATCTTGAATTGATAACGCCGCAGCAATGATCATCACTTCTTGCAATGCATTGTAATTTGGCGCTTCTAGAACCATTCGAGCTAAACGTGGATCAATCGGCAGACGAGCCAATTCGCGTCCAACTTTAGTTAAGCTTTTCTTTGAATCTTTAGCGTTAGGATTAATTGCCCCTAACTCTTCAAGTAGTTTTACACCATCTTGAATATTGCGATTATCTGGTGCTTCAACAAATGGGAAAGCTTGAATATCACCTAAACCTAACGCCGTCATTTGCAAAATAACAGACGCTAAGTTAGTTCGTAAGATCTCAGGGTCGGTAAATTCTGGACGTGCAACAAAGTCTTCTTCTGAATACAGACGAATACACACACCTTCAGATACACGACCACAACGGCCCATACGCTGATTTGCACTTGCTTGAGAGATCGCTTCAATTGGTAGACGTTGCACTTTCGTTCGGTAACTATAGCGACTGATACGTGCCGTACCTGGGTCAATGACGTACTTAATACCTGGAACGGTTAACGAGGTTTCAGCCACATTAGTTGCCAATACAATTCGACGACCAGCATGAGGTTGAAACACTCGGTTCTGCTCTTGAGACGATAAACGCGCGTAGAGAGGCACAATTTCAGTGTCTCGTAGGTTACGTTTTTCTAGTGCTTCTGCAGTATCACGAATTTCTCGCTCACCCGTCATAAACAACAGAATGTCCCCTAGCCCTTCTTCACATAGCTCATCAACTGCATCAAAAATACCTTCCAGTTGATCTCTATCAGTATCATCGCCATCTTCGACAATAGGACGGTAGCGCGTTTCAACAGGGAAAGTTCGGCCTGATACTTCAATAATAGGTGCATTATTAAAGTGTTTTGAAAAACGTTCAGGATCGATGGTTGCCGAGGTAATAATAATTTTTAGATCAGGGCGTTTTGGTAGTAGTTCACGCAAGTAACCCATAATAAAATCGATGTTCAGGCTACGCTCATGCGCTTCATCGATAATAATGGTGTCATACTGATTTAAGTATCTGTCGTTTTGGATTTCAGCCAGCAAAATACCGTCAGTCATCAATTTAACTTGGGTGCGCTCTGACACTTGATCGTTAAATCGAACTTTATAACCAACATGGCTACCCAGCTGTGTTTCCATCTCTTCTGCAATACGATCGGCAACCGAACGCGCTGCAAGACGACGTGGCTGTGTATGACCGATATTACCAAATTTACCACGACCTAATTCCAAACAAATTTTTGGCAGCTGTGTGGTTTTACCTGAGCCGGTTTCACCTGCAACAATAACCACTTGGTTATTGGCAATGGCTTCTGCTATGTCGTCTTTCTTTTGGCTAACAGGCAGGTCTGGGTATTTGATCGTCGGGCGATCCATTTCACGGTTATTAGCAACCTGCATAGATTGTGCGATGTCTAATGCAATTTCATCAAACACGGCGTTTCTTGATTCTTCTTTTTTAATGCGTGATGCGCCATGAATGCGTTTACTTAGGCGAAAACGGTCACGCAGCATACATTCACTTAGGGCTTTTCTAAGTGTTGCTGCTGAATTTTGATTTGATTGACTCAAAATATATCCTACTGAATTTTTATTATTCATTAACTGCAAGGATTCTATCACATTCTTAACTCTATCTACCTTAGCGAGATAAAAATCTGTTTTACTTTATTGTAATAATCCACTGTCTAAAAATCTAAAACGCGCTTGATAAACAATCAAACTGTACGGTTATTTAGAGATTAGATTGCCCGAATAGAGCTCCCTTTGCTAAACTTAATGCATCAATCCTAATCATTAAGATGGCTGTATGGAATTTAACGGTAAGCACATTGAACGCGACGCTCAAGGGTATTTAATGAATCATACCGATTGGTGTGAAGAGTTAGTTCCACTGTTCGCGAAAGAAGAGAATATCGAATTAACTGACGCTCACTGGGAAGTTATTCGCTTTGTTCGTTCTTTTTATGAAGAATTCAAGACATCGCCTGCTGTTCGTATGCTGGTAAAAGCGATGGAAAAAGAACATGGCCCAGAAAAAGGCAACAGCAAATACCTATTTAAACTATTCAAATTAGGCCCTGCAAAACAAGCCACAAAACTGGCGGGTTTACCAAAGCCTGCAAAATGTCTTTAAGCTTATATTCACTAAAAGCATTTACTAATATAAGCAATTAACAAGTAGAATCATCACTTTAATACATTTTAAAATCAGACAACTCTTGCCACTGGGTTTCAACTTTCTCGATAGAATCTACACGAGCTAATTGAGGCCCTATTTTCAACCATTCTGCTAATGCATTTACCTTTTCCTCTTCTCCACAAGCAAGTACTTCAACAGAACCATCCGCTTGATTTCGAGCATAACCGACCAAATCAAGTTTCAATGCCGTATGCGCGGTATGAAAACGAAAACCTACACGCTGTACTTTTCCCTTTACAGTAAACTTGAACGATTTTTGTGACATAACTCACCTATTAACTGTAATTTATAATAATGTTTTTTAATCATAATATATTATCAATCCCCCCATCATATATACGGATCTAATATGAAAGAATCAGCATTTCGTTGGATTGATAAATACCTTATCCATCTAAAAATTCAAGAAAAGTTTTATCTACTTTTCTTACTTCCAATTATCGCCCTTTTAAGTCTAACAGCAATTATGGATTCTGCTGCTGATAGCATGATGGCTGAAACACTAGAGCATGAGGTTCAATTCGTTGCCTCTATGTTGGATCAACAAAATATTTCACGACAAGATGCAGTAAACCTTCTCTCTCAATCTGCTGAGTTTTCCGTTGGTTCGGGCGAGCACAGTGCATTTGTTAATTCTGGTAATTACAGTATCAGTGCAGATTCAAACGTTACGCTTTGGTCTACTTTATCTAGCTTACAAATATCCCTAATAGCTGCTGTTTTATTATTAATGGCTGTTGGTGTTTATTACATAATGACTTTCATTGGTGGCGCGATGTTCACCATGAATAAAGCACTAGAGACGCTTGAATCTGGTGATTTAACCCAACGAATGAATTTTTTCTTGGTTAGAGATGAATTCAGCACAATCGCAATGACGATAGACAAACTTGCTGATCGTGAACAGCAATTAGTATTAGCAATGCAAGAATCTGTTGCACTGATTCAGCAGATGAGTTCTGAGTTAAGCCAAAATAGCCATAAAAGTTCAGATGCTTCTGATAAGCAACTTGCACAACTCGATTTACTATCAAGTGCAACAGAAGAAATGGCGACATCAATTCAAGAGGTGGCTAATTATACTCATGAAGCTTCTTCTCAATCAACCGATGCGATGGATTCTGCACGAACAGGGCAATCTCAAGTAGATGCTGCAGTAAAAGCGATTCAGGCGTTATCAGAAGAGATAAATCAAGCGGCAAACGCTGTACAAGAGTTAGATTCTAATGCTGCAAAAATTGATGAGGTCGTCACTACTATCAATGGTATTTCACAACAAACCAATTTACTGGCTTTGAATGCTGCGATTGAAGCCGCACGAGCGGGCGAACAAGGTCGTGGGTTTGCAGTTGTTGCCGATGAAGTTCGTACATTAGCTAGTCGAACTCAACAAGCTACCGTTGAAATTCAGTCGATGATTGAAGCACTGCAAAATAACAGTAAATCTTTGTTATCTCTAACATCAAATACAGTAAGTAATGCTGAAACTGGTCAAGAGTTAATGCAGCAGGTACATAACGACATTTCAAACATTGCTGCTCGTAACAATACTATTGCACAAAGCAATAATGAAATTGCAACAGCAGCCAGTCAGCAAGGCGATGTTGCGGTGAGTATTGCTTCAACAGTTGAAGATGTTCGAACTCAATCAAATCAAGTTCATAATATGATCAAAGACTCAGAATCTAATATCGAGCAACTGCGTTTGAAAGGCCAAGATTTAGAATTGCTGCTTAATGGATTAAAAGCATAGCCTCTTCAAATTTAACATTTCAATAGCCTAATTCATGCAGTAATAATTCATTTTATTACTGCATTTTTAATATCTAACTCCGCACTTTTAGATTAATCCCCTCTTCACTCCTTCTTATACCAATCACAGTAAGTAAGTGATCAGAAATAGCGAAGAAACAATGCTTGAGAACAAGGCTGAATTTTTCGATAAGTAGTTATTCTACAATCAAAAATTCTAACGCAGTTATCGAGCATTTTAACAAGCTAGGATGACCAGTTATTTACTACGATTGGTATTCGTTTGCTTTTCCTTGCGACATCAAAGAGAATAGCCCCCTAATTAACTCATCAGAGCATCAATATGACTGTTTCAATCTATTTAGTAAAAGGACGTGATAAAGCATTACGTCGCCGTCACCCTTGGATCTTTTCTCGTGGTATTGACCGCATTGATGGAAAAGCAGAGCTAGGTGAAACAGTTGAGATCTATTCAAACAGTGGCGAGTGGCTTGCTCGTGGTGCTTTTTCTCCACAATCTCAAATCCGCGCTCGTGTTTGGACGTTTGATAAAAACGAAGCCGTTGATAAAGACTTCTTTGTTCGTCGTTTAAATCAAGCACAAGGCTTGCGTGATGTTCTTGCTGAGCGTGAAGGCTTAACTGGCTACCGTTTAATCGCTGCTGAATCTGATGGTTTACCGGGTATCACGATTGACCGTTACCAAAACTACTTTGTTTGCCAATTATTAAGTGCTGGCGCAGAAGCAAACAAAGATCTACTAGTTGAAGCATTAATTGAATGCTATCCAGAATGTAATATTTACGAGCGTTCTGACGTTTCTGTTCGTAAAAAAGAAGGTCTAAAACAACGCACTGGCGTTCTACATGGTGAAGAGCCACCAGAATCTGTAATCATCGAAGAGAACGGCGTAAAAATTAGCGTTGATATCGTCAATGGTCATAAAACAGGTTTCTATCTTGATCAACGTGATAGCCGTGAGCGTTCATGCAAGTACGTGAAAGACAAAACAGTACTTAACTGTTTCTCTTACACCGGTGGTTTTGGTCTTTACGCTCTTAAAGGTGGAGCTAAACACGTTATCAATGCTGATGTTTCTCAACTAGCACTGGATAACGCGAAGAACAATACTGAGATTAACGGGTTTGATTTATCTAAAGCTGAATTCTTAAACGCTGATGTATTTAAACTACTTCGTGAGTACCGTGATAACGGCACTAAATTTGATGTTGTGATCATGGATCCACCTAAATTTGCTGAATCAAAAAATCAGCTTACTGGTGCATGTCGTGGTTATAAAGACATCAATATGCTTGCTATGCAAATCTTGAACCCAGGCGGTACGCTATTAACGTATTCTTGTTCTGGTCTGATGGATACGGGTTTATTCCAAAAAATCGTTGCAGATGCAGCGCTTGATGCTAAACGTACAGTTCAATTTATTGAGCGTTTTGAACAAGCAGCGGATCACCCTCTTGACTCTGCTTACCCTGAAGGTTTCTACCTAAAAGGTTTTGCTTGCCGCGTTGTATAAGTATCTGTAAAAAAATGAAATAATTTTAAGGCGAGAAGGTTACCTCTTCTCGCCTTTTTATTACCTTTATTCTAAATCTTAAGAATTAAGTATCAAATTTCTCATAATCCTTTATTATTCATTATGTTTATTTTAATCGAGACATCATCATGAGCAAATTAACATCAGATACTCAAGCAAACTTAGATCTTTTCATTGCAGAAACAAAAGAAACGCAACTAGTTTGGAGTCTTTATAACGAAGAAGGTTGGATCTCTGTTGAATCAACTGAATTTGAAAACTCTGAAGTAATGCCATTCTGGTCTAATAAAGAAGATGCAGCATTCCATAATGTTGAAGAATGGGCTGATTTTGAAGTAACAGAAATCCCACTAGATATCTTTGCTGAAGATTGGTTAGTTACGTTATCTGAAGATGGTGTTTTAGTTGGTACTAACTGGAACCAACAACTTGAAGGTAAAGAAGTTGAAGCAAGTGATCTTGTAAAACTTTACCTATAATACCAATTTTAATACTAATAAAAGGGCAGTAACTATACTGCCCTTTTTTATGCCTACTCTCTAATACTTTTAGATTTTAAAAGAACCAACATGACGATCTAATCTGTGTGCTAACTCTTCTAAATTTTTACTGGTAAGCTCTAATTCTTGACTAGCATGAACCCCTGCAGTAACTGAATTATTAACCGCATCTAAATTCATATTTATTTCATTCGCAACACTTGATTGCTCTTCTGTTGCTGTGGCTACTTGAGTATTCAAATCAAGTATCGCTGTCACTTGCTTAGATATTCTTGCTAAAGCATCTTGAGCTTCCTCTGTTGCTCTGGAGCCTTCTATTGTTAGCTCTTTACTGCTGTTCATCGCATTAACCGCACTTTGAGCTTCACTTTGTAAGTGATCTATCATCTTTTGAATTTCACCTGTCGACTGAGCCGTTTTAGTCGCTAGGTTCCTCACTTCGTCAGCTACAACCGCGAAACCTCTTCCCGCTTCACCTGCACGAGCTGCTTCTATTGCCGCATTTAAAGCCAGAAGGTTAGTCTGCTCTGAAATACCTCTAATAACTTCAAGTATTGAACCAATGGATTGAGTTCTTTCTGCTAAAGATGTAATAACCATACCCGTATTATTTATTTCATCCGCTAAAGAACTAATGGTTGATGTGGCTTCTTTTAGGGTTGTATTGCCTTCTTGCGTTTCTCTATTTGCATTTTCAGCCGAGTCGGCAGCACCCGCTGCATTTAGAGAAATTTCATTAATGGTTGCGATCATCTCATGCATAGAGGTAACAACTAATAACGATTGCTCACTCTGCTCCTCACCTCTAGAAAGAGAAGCTATTGACTGGTTTCTCAACTCCGTAGCCGAATTCCCCAATGCCAAACCAGTCTCTACAACTTGAGTAATGATTTTATTAATACTTTCAGCAAATGTATTAAAAGCAATCGAGATATGAGCAATTTCATCATGACCTTTTATTGGTAACCTTACAGTTAGATCGCCATCCCCTTTTGATATATCTTCTAACGCTAACTGTAACCCTGATAGCGGCTTGAACAAGCGCCCCATAAACCACACAAGGACACAAATACAAATAATAAAGATAGCTACAATGGTGATAAGTTGAGTTATTAAAATCCCTGTTGCGGCATCATTCACTTCTGTAACCGGAATACCAATATCCACCGTACCATAAAGCTGTCCATTGACATAAATTGGCGACATAATGTCATATACCCATACTTCCTGTACATCGGCATACCATTTTGAGTATTGTTCAACACCTTGCCTTGCACCTTTTATTGTGTAGCTATCTTCATAAATCTTATTTTGTTTTTTCTGATCACTATGTGCAACAGCTTGTATGTTTTTATCGATAACTATCGCATAAGTAATATCTGATCGCCCTTTTAAAGAGGTCATCAAATTTTGTAGATCGATCAATGGCTGAGAAGAATTTTCTAGTATATATCCTACATTAATCGCTAATAAAGAAGCTTGAGCTTGTGATTTCTTTAAGATGATACTATCAATTTCTTTATTAGAAATATAAGAGGTTGATACTATGCTCGCTGTAGCAGCAATTGCAAACATAATACACACAACAAGCAAAATTGTTTTTTTCATTATTTACTTTCCTTGACATTAGCAATAACACACCTCCTTCTGAATGATACCTATCAAGCGAATAAAGAATGATGTTCTATACCTCATTTTATCTCAGAACTTTCACTTTAAAAACCAAATTATGTTATTTCTTGTATAAAGGTAACAATATATTTCACAAGAAATTTGATCTTTTTTAAATAGAAATTTATATTACATGTTGATTTAACGTATTAAAAAACTCTTCAGGCTTTATTGGTTTAGTTATCACTTCATTTTGCCCACATTCTATTAACTCAGATCTAGCTTCATTAAATGCATCAGCGGTACAGCCAATAATAATCGTATTTTTGTTATTCCCTTCTAAACCCCTAATCTTCAATGTGGCTTCTTTACCATCCATTATTGGCATATGATAATCCATTAATACTGCATCATATTTATTTTCTTTCACTAAATTTACAGCGGTTTCACCATCATGAGCAACATCATATTTGTGACCTGCAAGTTTTAAGTATTTTGAAAAAATAAGAACATTCACTTTATTATCATCAACAAGAAGTATTTTATATTGCCGCTTAGGTTGAGAGATCTTAGATTTAATGTTAATCGCCGACTTTATAGACTCATCTATTTTCAATGTTACATTTATAGTAAACTTACTTCCTTTCCCTTCCGTACTTTCTACAGAAATGGTCCCTTCCATTGCATCAAGTAACTTTGTCACTATAGTTAAACCTAAACCAGAGCCACCAAAACGACGTGTTATTGAAGATTCCGCTTGAGAGAATTGTTCAAAGATTTGTTGTTGCTTATCTTCTGCAATCCCAATTCCAGTATCAGACACGGAAATTGCAATATGTGCTTTATTGCCAACTCTCTTAGTTGAATACGTTAATCTAACCTCTCCCTTTTGCGTAAATTTTAATGCATTTGTTATTAAGTTCTTCACAATTTGCATTATCCGTGTGACATCACCTATCACCCATTCGATCGCATTTTCAGATGAAATAAAATGCAACTTAACCTGCTCATTATTTATAACTGATTGATGTAGAGCACACTCTTTTGAAAGTGACATTAATAAGTTAAAAGATTCACTCTCTAGGTTTATTTTATTCGCTTCTATTTTAGAGAGGTCTAATACATCATTAAGTATTGCAAGAAGATGTTCACTAGAGATAATTAACTGGTTTACATTATCTAGCTGTTCTTTTTCTTTTAAAGTCAGCTTCAGTATTTGTGCGCTACCCATTATTGCATTCATCGGTGTTCTAATTTCATGGCTCATCGAGGCAACAAAATTACTTTTCGCTTGGCTGGCATTTTCTGCACGTTCTTTTTGTATTTTTAATCGCTTTTCACTCTCCTCTAAGTTTCTTCCTTTGTCTATTATTTCCATCACCAATTTACTAAGCGACTGATTAAATTGCCCTATTTCATCATGACTATGATCTTTAAACTGTATATTTAAATCACCATTAGCAACTTTCTCAACATCTTCTCTCAACTGATTCAAGGGAATAAAAATAAGGTAATAAATAATAAACAGTGTAAATGTAATAAATAGTAAATAAACTAAAACCACTCCTATATAAATAGGTAATACAGACGAATTAACATTATCTGTAATGTGTTCAAGATTAATGAAAAGATGTATATTTGCTAACTTATCTTCCTTAATCTTAATCAAATAAGATATTTTTTCATACTTATTCATTGATGCGGTATCTTCCTCTAAAGGGAATAATCGAGTCCCATTAGGTTGAGTTACTACCAAGTAAGTCCAATATTCATTTTCGATTAATGTGGCTTCTAGAGTGGTAAATAGAGCGGCAAGATCTTGTGTGATAATATTACTTTCAATTGCATTACTTAAAATAATAAGTTTAGCTGTTTCAAATTGTATCGATTGTTCACGCTGCTCTTCAAAAAGATTTGGAGCCCAAATAAAATGCAGCCACAATAATGCCAACACTAAAATGCTTGAATATAACGTAATGAACTTCGTGATAATTTTCACAAGTTACTTCTCAACAAATCGTTCTAAGTTTAGTGTTTTCAAATTATCATAGTCAGATAATGTTGCAGCCTCAACACCTCGCATAGGGATCTTATTAAGCATTTCTTTTCCTTCTTCACTCTTAAACATCGCTTCAAAAGCAGTATAGATCTCAGGTTGAAGACCAAGGATCCTAGGATGAATAGCGACAGGATGAGGAGCTACTTTTGAGGTTTGATACAAAATAGTTAATTTACTTTGTATACTGTCTTTCTGTTGTTTAAGTGAATGAAGAACACCTCCACCCGCTTTGCTTACACCTAAAGCTGTATTTAGATAAACAGATGAATGACTATGAACATACACTGGGGTAAATTCAATATTTTTCCGGGATAACTCTGCTCTAATCATTAATGATGCACCAAGTGCATTGGGAGCTGGGAAAGCAATTTCCTGTTGATTAAGCTGCTCAATAGATGTGATCCCACTTGTTTTTGAAACCACTAAAATCCCAGATAATAAGCGAGTAGAATCTTTTACTATGGGTAGATATCCATTATCTTGATTTGCCATTAAGAGATGGTACGGATTAAGATAAACAATATCATAAACTTCATCAGCTAATTCTTTTTCAAAACTTGGGATATTAATGGCTTGCCTAAGTTCTAACCGAAGACCTGTTCGACTTGATAGCTCATCAATCACTGGCTGCCAAATATCTCGAATTCGATGACTTTCAAATTGAGGGACAACTCCAACAATTAGTGTATCTTGTGCTAAAACAGCAACATTAAATAAAAGACAACCTATCAATAATATTACTCTTTTCATGGTGTTCCCTTCCTATTTTCTTTACTCCATTTAACCTAAGTATAGAATATGCTTCTTCTTTTTTCCGAGATATCTCCAGTAATCAGCTAAATAAATTAACACTTTGTTATTTAGCTGCATTATATATATCAACGCCTGTACATAAAAAGCACCTTCCTATAATTAAGAAGATGCTTACTGAAAGTGCAAAGTTGGATGTTACTCCAATAGTATTAAACCAGTGGAATTTGCTTTTTCTCTTTCGCTTTATGATGATTAGATTCACCAATGAACGCATACATCAGACACAGAATCGATAAAATACAAGAGACCACTAGTATCATAAAACCACCATCCCAACCAAAATGATCCACTGTATAACCAAGGATAATATTTGCGGTCACTGCACCACCAAGATAACCAAATAATCCTGTTAAGCCAGCTGCTGTACCTGCTGCTTTTTTTGGTACAAGCTCCAGAGCATAAAGACCAATAAGCATCACAGGACCATAAATTAAGAAACCAATAGCTACTAAAGCAATCATATCTATCGTAGGGTTACCCGCAGGATTGAACCAATAAATCAACACTGCAATGGTAACTAATACCATGAATAGAATCCCCGCAGGTGCACGACGACCCTTAAATACTTTATCCGATACCCAGCCACACAATAGCGTGCCCGGAATACCTGCCCATTCATATAAAAAATATGCCCAAGACGATTTATCTACAGTGAAGTCTTTTGCCTCTTTTAAATATACTGGCGCCCAATCAAGTACACCGTAACGGATCAAATATACAAATGCATTTGCAATCGCAATCGACCAAAGTAACTTATTGTTGAAAACATATTTAAAGAAGATTTCTTTCGCTGTCATCTCTGTTTCGTGAGATTTATCATAATCATCTGGGTAGTCATTTTTATATTCTTCAATCGCAGGAAGTCCACAAGATTGAGGGGTATCACGCAATGTAGCCCAAATAAAAACAGCAACTAACGTGGCAAAAATTGCAGGAACATAAAATGCTGAGCGCCAATCATCGTTAAAAGCCCAAAGACCTAGTAAGAAAAGGGGACCAATTAAGCCACCACCCACATTGTGCGCTACGTTCCAAACAGAAACTAACTCTCCACGTTCTTTACGTGACCACCAATGCACCATCGTTCTTCCGCATGCAGGCCAGCCCATTCCCTGAAACCAACCATTTAAGAAAAGTAATATAAACATAGCTGCAATACTTTCGGTTGCCCACGGCATAAAGCCGAAACAAAACATTACAGCGGCAGACATAAGTAAGCCTACACTTAAAAAATATCGAGGGTTTGAACGGTCTGATACGCTACCCATTAAGAATTTAGAAAGACCATAAGCAATAGAGACCGCGGCTAAAGCAACACCAAGATCACCACGACTAAATCCTTGATCAATCAAATAAGGCATAGCCAAGCTGAAATTTTTCCGTACAAGATAATAGCCAGCATAGCCAACAAAGATACTGATAAACAACTGCCAACGTAACCGGCTATAAGTGCCGTCTATTCGATCGGATGCAAGACGATCTATATGCATTTTAGGTTTGAATATACCAAACATAGTTAACTCCATTATATATTTGCGATGGTTATATAGCTCGAACGACAAAAAAATAAACTCGTTCGAAAGCTGCCGCATTGTGATGCTCAAACGAAAGCATTTCTGTGACAAGAATTACAAGTTAACGAATTAATTTTATAAACATATAAAAATTTGATGTTACTGCATTAATTACATGACTAATTATATTTTTCACTCTCACTTTTTGTGTGAGAATAATAATAGATATATATGAATTATTTTTATTTGTGATCCTATCTTCATATTTCCTTAATATTTAACTAAAGTTAATTATGTAGATCACATATCTGATTATTTAATACACTTTTATGTTATATATGGTTTTATAATTAATGAATTATCATTATTGCTTCAAAATATAGGGTACTCTGTAATTATGTCTATAAAGTTGCAATTTCCACCATGGTTAGGCTTGTTAGCCTGGTATAACATGGATTATCAAGTTTCATTCATTCTCTCTTCAGAGTAACTTCTCAAGATATTACTATCACATTGAGTGCTTTGCGCTTGATCTCATCAGATTAATCACTATCTATTAATTTTATTAATGGATATGCATTTAGTTTCTGATAAATATAAATAATCAACTTTTGATTTTAAATATTATTTTACTATTTATTTAGTGAAGTGGTTATTTGTATCTAAAATATTAATTTTATCTAATTAATAAAATAATAATACCTTGTGAGATATATATTATGGAAAACTTTAAACACTTACCTGAACCATTTCGTATCCGTGTTGTTGAACCAGTAAAGCGCACTACTAGAGAATATCGAGAAGAAGCGATGATCAAAGCAGGTATGAATCCATTTTTGCTCGATAGTGAAGATGTCTTTATTGATTTACTTACTGACAGTGGCACAGGCTCTATCACTCAAAACATGCAAGCTGCAATGTTACGTGGTGACGAGGCTTACAGTGGTAGTCGCAGTTATTACGCCCTATCCAACGCAGTAAAAGACATTTTCGGTTATGAATTAACCATTCCAACTCACCAAGGCCGCGGGGCGGAGCAAATCTATATCCCCGTACTCATCAAAAAAAGAGAAATAGAGAAAGGCTTAGAACGAAGCAAAATGGTAGCTCTATCTAATTACTTCTTTGATACCACCCAAGGCCATACACAAATCAATTGTTGTGTAGCAAAAAATGTCTACATTAAAGAAGCATTTGATACTGCTGTTAATGCAGATTTTAAAGGCAATTTTGATTTAGATAAATTAGAAAGTGCCATTATTGATGCAGGAGCAGAAAACGTACCTTACATTGTCAGTACTATTACGTCGAACTCAGCAGGTGGTCAGCCGGTCTCTATTGCCAACTTAAAAGCCGTTTACGAGATAGCACAAAAATACGATATTCCAGTGATTATGGATTCTGCTCGTTATGCTGAAAATGCCTTTTTTATTCAGCAGCGTGAACCTGGATACCAAGATTGGACAATTGAACAGATCACCAAAGAAACCTATAAATATGCCGATGGTCTAGCCATGTCAGCTAAGAAAGATGCCATGGTACAAATGGGCGGCCTACTCTGCTTTAAAGATGATTCCTTAATGGATATTTACACCGAGTGCCGAACTTTATGTGTGATACAAGAAGGTTTTCCTACTTATGGTGGATTAGAAGGCGGAGCAATGGAACGCCTCGCTGTTGGTTTGTATGACGGAATGCGTCAAGAGTGGCTCGCCTATCGTATTGGCCAGGTTCAATATCTAGTTAATGGTTTAGAGGCTCTAGGGATCGTATGCCAACAAGCGGGTGGTCATGCTGCATTCGTTGACGCAGGTAAACTATTACCCCACGTTCCTAGCGAGCAATTTCCTGCTCATGCATTAGCTTGTGAGCTATATAAAGTTGCAGGTATTCGTGCTGTAGAAATTGGTTCATTACTACTAGGAAGAGATCCTGCAACTGGCAAGCAGCACCCGTGCCCAGCTGAGTTACTACGATTAACCATTCCTCGTGCAACTTACACACAAACTCATATGGACTTTATTATTGAGGCGTTTGAGAAAGTGAAAGAAAATGCGAAGAATGTAAAAGGCCTTAGCTTTACCTATGAGCCGCCAGTTTTACGTCACTTCACCGCTCGTCTTGAAGAAGTAAAGCTGCCTAGTAAGGCCGTAGCATGCGAAGATCCTATATTAACTGAAGCATAACAAAAAGAGCGCATATCCCTAAGGAGTGCGCTCTTCTTCCTTAAAAATACCCCACTAATAGCCAATTATTAGCGAGGTAATTCCGTTAATTCAGCGCTTTCGCTATTACCATATCACGGTGAATTCGGGCTTTTTCAGCCTCTTTTGTCGCCTTTTTTAGCTCTTTTTCAAGCTTGCTTAGATAAGTAGTTAATTCCTCTTTCGTCGAAAACACCTTACCTTTTACGTTAATCGACTCAACGTTGGTATAACGCCCATCATCACTGGTTGGGACATTAATTTTTCCACTGTTTACTAAGCCTTTTATTATTTCACGTTCTTTTTCATAACCATCAAGACCACTTAGTGCCCAACGACTCATTGGTTTACCTTCATATTTACCATGTTTTACTTCACTTAAATATCGGATAGTTAGATTACGAATCGTCCCTTCATCTTCACCAAATTCTTCTTCGGTATCAAATAACACAGGGAAAACTTGTCCTTCAAGTACGCCACCGGCTTTGGTTAAATGCCCCATTCGGTAGCTATTCATTCCGATTCTTATTGGGGTTGTATCCGTTATTACTTTTCCATCAGCAAACTCAAGATTTGTGATACGTTGGCCTGCAGGTTTAGTTAGATCAATGGTATAAGTTACCCCAGCAAAGAAGTCATTAGTTGAATATTTTGACGAGCGACGATCAAGATTGAAACTATAAGTCACGTCCCCTTCTTTTACACTATTGAAATAACCTGCCGACCATTCCATGTAAGTCTTAAGCTCTTTACCCGTCATATCGTAAACAGTAATTTCACCACCCGCGTATTGGTAGTTATAAGCAATATCTTTAGCTTTGATTTTGCCTACATCGAGCTCTGCCATGTCGTTATCAATTTGCAAAGCAATCACGTTTGCCAATGGTGCGTAATGCATGCTCGCTTCTTGGAAAAGAGCGCTGATCCCCGTATCTTGAATATGGACTTGTGGTATACCTGCAATTTCATTCTCTGGTACTAAATCAACACCCAATAGTTCTGCCACCACACGATTCGCATTCTCTCGCAAACGCTTATGATAAGGTGCGTATAACTCTTCCATCTTCTCGTCTGATTCAACACCTTTAATTTTGTAAGTGAAGCTATCCTTATTGACGAGAGTAAACTGCCCATTTTTCTCTTCAAATTGTAAGTCGATACGAGAAAGCGCACGTCCATATTTGTCTGGTTCGGTAATAATCACACCATTTACTGTCGCTTTATCAATTCGGGTGTGCATATGACCTGCAACAATCGCGTCAATTTCTGGGTTATCATTTGCGATGTCAGTCACCCCTGTGGCTTCAATGTTATTTTCATTATCAAGCCCCATATGAGCGACTAATACAATCGCATCCACTTTATCGTCTATCTGTTTGATGACTTTTTTCACTTCTAAAGATGGATTAGTAAATGTCATTCCCTCTAAGCGATTTGTACCTTCAGCAAATACTTGAGTCATTGGTGTATCCATACCAATCATGCCGATTTTAATGTCATTTTTTTTAATTATTTTATAGGCTGGTAAAAATGGGTTGCCGTCTTTTCGTTTGATATTTCCTGCTAATGATGTGCCTTTAAACTGACTCAAAGAGCGATTAAGTACATCTAGACCAAAATCAAACTCATGATTACCGAGAACCCAAACATCATACTTCATCTCATTAAAGCCGAGCATCATTGGATCAGTAGGTTCATCTTTAAAGGTTTCAACAAAATTACCCTGTATAGTATCGCCTGCATCCACCAAGATTACATGATCTTGTTCATCTCGAATGGTTTTTACTTTGGTGGCAATTTGACTCAAGCTGCCTTTCATATTGAGTTTATCGCTCGAATAATCCCAAGGCATGAAATGTCCATGAATGTCAGATGTACCAAGAATAGTAACATCAACGATATCGCCATCCGCCGCCGCAGCATAACCGCTTAATGAAAGTAAAATTGCAGAGGCTAGTATATTTTTTTTCATAATTATCATTATCTTATTTGTAAGGAGATAACGAAGCATAAAGACATCCCCTACTTTATAAATAATGCATGATCACATTTCCATGTAACAACTTTTTCAAATTACAAAATTTATGATGAAGTAACACATCATCAACAAAAAAGCCGCCAAGTTAAATTAAGCGGCTTTCATCGTAGTAAACAATTTATGTTCAGGTGAGTTATCTAATTCTCAATCAACCACACCTCTTCAGCAAATCGTGATAGTCCTTTTTTAATTTTAGGATGCTCAGCATCTGCTTCATCACGTTGTAAACGAGTAACTGTCATACCAGAAAATAGTGTACGAACTTCCTCTTCTGGCACAGAGAATGGAGGCCCTGCCATTTCAGTTTGGTCATAGTCTAATGTAACCAATAAAATGCGCCCACCTTCTTTTAAACGAGAGCGTAATACTTGTACGTACTCTGCTCGCATTTCTTTAGGTAGCGCGACTAATGCTGCACGATCATAAATCAAATCAGTGGCTTCAATTGGTGCGGTAAAATAATCACCAGAATAAATGGTTAACTCATCAAACTCATATAGTTCAAGAGTGCTAGTTAATGCCGTAACAGTTGGTGTATATAAGCGCTCAGCAAAGAAGGCTCTAACTGCAATTTTACTTAGCTCAACACCCGTTACTGAGTTATGTTTTTCAGCAAGCCAATCAAGATCCATCGACTTACCACATAAAGGAACAAATACCGTCTCATTACGTTGCGGCTTTAAAGCTGACCAATATTGAGTCAAGATTGGGTTTGTATCAGGTAGGTGAAAACCAATTACATTACTTGCCCACTTACTTTCCCAGAATTCATGTTCCATTTACTTTTCCTTCCACTCACTCTTTATTATTTAGAAATGGTACCTCATCCCCCTATTCTGTTCTACAAATACTCAATTTATCCCCTTATTGCTTTAACCATAACCAAAAAATCAATATATATTCCATTTGGTTATATATGATAACTTTTATCACTTATCTTACCGACAGCCTTACCGTTATTATGCCTTTAAATACAAAGGGCTTGTTTCAAATAGACACATAACGAGCGCACTAAATAAACAGGAAAAGCAGTATGTCATTAGCCGTTATCATCAATTTGATCGTCTTTATCGGTCTTATCTTCTTTCTTAATACCCAACAGCGCAAAGAATATACGCTGTCTCGCCTTGTTCTTATCGGCTTAATTGCTGGTAGTCTTTATGGTTTAGGTCTTCATGTAATTCATGGCGAAGGCAGTACTGTAATCAAGACAACACTTGATTGGATCAATATTGTGGGTAGCGGTTATGTGGGATTACTAAAAATGGTTATCATGCCATTAGTATTAGTTTCTATGTTTTCTGCGGTTGTTAAGCTCGATAAATCAGGTTCACTAGGTAAAATCAGTGGCGTAACTATCAGTGTTTTATTAATAACGACAATGATCTCTGCTCTTATTGGTATCGGTGTAACGCAGATGTTTGGGCTGTCTGCTGAAGGATTAACAGAAGGTGCTCGTGAAACCGCTCGTGTTGCCGTACTAGAATCTCGCATTGACCGTGTTAGTAATTTAACTATTCCTCAAATGTTAGTTAGCTTTATTCCTACTAACCCATTTGCTGATTTAACAGGCGCTCGCTCAACATCAATTATTGCAGTGGTTATTTTTGCTATCCTTGCTGGTATTGCGGCGCGTAAAGTAAGCCAAGAGAAAGAAGAGCTAGCAGGCCCGATTAATACCTTTGTTGAGGTTGCACAATCAATTGTAATGCGTTTGGTTAAGATGATCATGGCTTTAACCCCTTACGGTATCTTAGCGCTATTAACTAAAGTTGTTGCTACATCCAATGCTGCCGATATTTTAAATCTCCTTGGTTTTATTGTTGCTTCTTATGTCGCAATTCTTCTGATGTTTGTCGTTCACGGTTTATTGGTTTCATTTGTTGGTGTAAACCCTGTTGATTACTTCAAGAAAATTTGGCCTGTATTGACGTTTGCATTCAGCTCTCGTAGTTCTGCTGCAACAATCCCATTAAATGTTGAAGCTCAAATTACTAAGCTACGCGTTCCACCGGCAATTGCGAATTTATCAGCAACATTTGGGGCAACCATTGGTCAAAATGGGTGTGCTGGTATCTACCCTGCGATGCTAGCAGTAATGGTTGCTCCAACAATGGGAATTCCAATTGATGCTCACTTTATTCTATCTCTTGTTGCCATTATCACGGTAAGCTCATTTGGTATTGCCGGTGTCGGTGGCGGTGCAACATTCGCAGCTTTGATAGTACTTCCTGCAATGGGTTTACCTGTAACGATTGCAGCTCTACTTATCTCTATCGAACCTCTTATTGATATGGCTCGAACTGCACTAAACGTAAGTGGCGCAATGACAGCAGGTACAATAACAAGCCGAGTGCTTGGTGAACAAAGTACCGATGAGCAAGTCGAAAAGGCACAAGCATAACTTTTTATCTAGTTAACTGCTTATAAAACAAAGAGGAAGTCATTTGGCTTCCTTTTTTTGATTCATAAAACTGACATATCTCTGTAACCCTACCGTCATTCACCCTATTTATTATTTAACACATAATTTCTTGTTCCATTTGTGTAGGTTATAAATGAAACCTTTTCAAAAATCATCAATTTCATTAGTCCATGTATTTACTATTTTATTAACCAGTATTGTCCTTTGCTTTATCTGTCTATCACTACTAAGTAGCCGTGGAATTGACCGTGTTGGACAGCAGTTTACTCAACTGAGTCAGACTATGCTTCCTTCTGCATTATCCAATGCTAAATTGACAAAAAACATTTTGCAGCAAGTCACATTCATGAACGATGGCTTACACGCTAAAAATATAAATGATCTTAGCCAAATTCAAAATACTATCGAGCAATATCAACAACAAGCAAAAATTGAAATCCGTGAATTAAAACAGAAAGCCTCTACGCCAGAAACCCAACTAATCGCAAATCAATACCGCCAAATTGAGCAATCTATACAGAAATTAAACGCCTATTCTTCACGTATCTTATCGATACAAAAAAAGACCCTTTCCCTCTCAGAATCAATCACAGAAAAACTGCCTTCTCTTCGCTATGGTTTAAGCTCAATAGGCTCAGAAATGAACCGTATTAGTGCTTTTTTAATCACTAATAGCTCTGAGGCTGACGATGCTTCTAGCCGGTTTGTATCCAGTTCGATGGCACTAGAAACTACCTTCTTAAGTTTAATCGCAGAAGATGAGTTGCTAGAAGCAAAAAAATTGTATCGTGAAATTTATAATCGAATCGCGGCTCTAGAGTTAGCTTATGATGATCTAGCCTTGTTGTATCCAGATTTACCTTCCTATATGAGCTTAACCGCACCGTTAGAAATAGTAATGAATGAATTAAAAAATGAGCGTTCAATTCCACAACAATTACTTACTGCGCTGTCACTATTGCAAGAACAACAAAAATTGATCGATGCCGCTTCTGATATTTCATTAGACGTAACCACCCTACTTAGTGAGATCTCGCACTCTATGGAAGTATCGCTTCATAAGCGCGCGATCTCTGTAAATGATTCAATTACTACTTTCAAAAAAGTGATGTTACTAGTTAGCTGTTTTTTAATCATAACATTATGGATTGTAGCAACTTGGATACGATCTTGGATGTCACAAGGATTAACCAATATCATTGAACATTTAAAACGACTATCAACTCATAATTATCAACAACAAGTACCCGAGATTGGGCCTACTGAACTACAAATGATCGCAAAAAAGTTAAATAAAGTAATCAACTCTACAACTCATTCAATTGTAAATATGTCAAATAACTGTGATGTACTTTATCAAACCTCAGAAATTACAAGTAGTGTTTCCAATGATATTGAAGCTGGATTAACGCAGCAAAACGAAGCCTTAACAGCGATGACCTCAATTGTTACTCAGCTAGACTCTTCCATCAGTGAAGTTGCCCAATTAACACAAGAATCACATCAAGAAACTCATAAGGCTACCCAAGCTGCTGATATTGGCTTAACCGTCCTTGATAAGAATAAAACACGATTAACCCAACTGAATGATGCTCTTAGTAAAAATGTAACCGCAATGGCAACCTTGGATAGAGAGGTAGAGAAAATACAGTCAATGGTTGGGATTATTGCAGGATTAGCAGACAGTACCAATTTACTGGCTTTAAATGCTGCAATTGAGGCTGCAAGAGCAGGAGAACAAGGAAGAGGCTTCGCCGTTGTCGCAGATGAAGTTCGCCAGTTGGCAGGCAGTACTTCACAACAGACAACTGGTATCAGGGAAACTATGAGTGATTTACTTACCGCAGCTAATGACGCGAAAACATCAATTGCTCTTAGTCAAAGCGAAATGACACTAGCATTAGAATCTAGCCTTGATGTGAGCAGTACTTTTAAGCATATCTCAGCAACAGTGACTCAGATCAGTGAGCGAATTTCACAAGTATCTATTGCAACTGAAGAGCAAGCGCAAGCTGCCACTGAAGTCAGTAATAACATCAACCAAATTAATCAACACGGCCATGACATTGAACTACAGCTTCATGCTTTTGTAGAATCAACAATAGAGGTCGCAGGCATTGCTTCACAACAAAAAGAGCTAATTAGAACCTATCGATTATAGGTATAAATCATTAGAAAAACTAATGCAATAAATTAATTTTACTCGCTGTTATTACTTTTTAAAATATCTATAATTCGCGCCATAGAGACAAGATATTTATTAAAAAAAGTATAAAGGTGACGCTATGGCTAAAAATATTCTAACTAAAATCGCATCTGCTTATCAACGTGCATTTGTTGAATTATATAAACGCGACAATAAATAATCTCAATTAAATCGAGAAACAGAAAAAGGAGCTGAATTAGCTCCTTTTTTATATTTTTCGTTTCTTATTAGTATAAGTCTTATAATATTTTTAAAGCTAATTGTGCCAAGTTATATGCATCAACATAACCTGAGTGCTGTCTTCCTTCCCACTCAATATTTAACTCTTCCATCGCTTTACGTTGACCCATTCGATCATTTTTCTTCCGTGACTTAATGCGATATAACGTTGCTAAGTTGATAAATTCAACAAATGGAAACTCAATACCTTTTGCTTCACATTCTTTTTTTAAAATCAGCTCATCGTGACCCCAAGCAGCATAAATTTTATTTGTGCCTCCGAAGTTTTTAATCATCGATTTTAAAACACCTTCTAACGGTCGACCTTGCTTTTCAATCTTACGTGGAGTAATTCCTGTCAGCTCAACACAAAAGAGCGAAATTTCATCTTCTTCAGGTTTTACATAATATTGAGCGCGCCTAACTACTTCACCAACCTGCAAATCAAGTTCAGCTAATCCTACTTCAATGATCTCCCCTGTTGTTCCTTTGCCGTCGACACTCCAACAGCACATTTCCAAATCAAAACAGACGATACGATTAAAGTTCATGGAGATCCTTGCTACTCAAATAAAATGGGAGCGTTATTCTACCTAATCAAAGCGCATAGCGCGATACTATCGCTAATTGTTTGCTGAAAAATCACTCACATATAGTAACTTGGTTTCTGCCTTTCATTTTACTTTCATACAATGCTTGATCAGAAGCCTTAATCAAGTCCTCTCGACTTTCTCCTCGCCAAAGAGCAGCACCTAAACTAACCGTTTGCTTTATCTCAATGTCATAATGAAGCGTTGGTGATTGAGCTATCGCTAAGTGAACATCTTCTGCCACTTGTTTAAGCTCTTCTCTGTTTTTTACTTCGAGCAATATTGAAAATTCATCACCACCTAATCGAGCAATAGAAGATGCACTTCCAAGTAACTGAATTGTAATCGCCGTAATATGCTTTAAAACCTGATCGCCTTCAGGATGACCATACGTATCATTAATCTGTTTGAAATTATCGACATCAAAACAAATCAATCCAAAAGGTTTTTTATTTTCTATGTATTGATTAAATATGTCCGTTACTGATCGGCGATTTAATAGTCCAGTTAAGTCGTCATGCATAGCCAAATAGTGTAATTCTTTAGTCCTAATCGCTAACTGTTCTTCAATTTGTCCTTTATCTCTCATTACCATAAAGATCAATAACGCAATTAATGTTGAGATCGCTAATGCTCCTATAAACATCCAAGCTAGCGTTACTCTCTGATTTTTTGCCAGTTGATTATTGGTTTTATATTCAATTTTCCAAATTCGATTTTCAATATTAATACGGCTAATATAGGTTAACCCTGAAAAATCATCCCATCGTTTACTTTCATACATAATAGGATCATCTTCAGCATCAAATCCGGTATCAACAATTCGGATCACAAGAGATTCACCTAATGAGGTTGATGATACTAATTTTTCAAAATAACTATTAATACGGAGTACACCTACCATTACCCCTTTTAAACTTTTTTTATCTGCAGAAAATACTGGATGGTAAACTAACATCCCTGTTTTAGGAGCATTCGATTCTAAACTGTCTTGTAGTAAACGTATCTTATCAGACACGCTTGGTCGACCTGTTTGCATAAATTCATCAAGGACAAGTTGAAAGCGTTCACGAGATGAATAGAACCCAAGTAATGGAATATTTAACTTATCTCTTGGGTAAATATCTGTCGCAACATAAATTGGCATATTATTCTTCATAACATAACCATACGTTTTAGGCTGATTTTTAGGGACTGTATAGAGAGAAAATGAA
Source organism: Aliivibrio wodanis (assembly GCF_052920805.1). NCBI lineage: Bacteria > Pseudomonadati > Pseudomonadota > Gammaproteobacteria > Vibrionales > Vibrionaceae > Aliivibrio > Aliivibrio wodanis. The sequence continues at coordinate 537,893 of NZ_JBREXA010000002.1, read as the reverse complement.
GGGAATATTGTCTTAACATTTTTTACGTATTGCTCAATATCTTGCTTTTCTACTTTCTGCATCCATTGTAATGAGATAAGACTTTTCGAACTTGAGATAAGTGAATTAGCAAATAAAGGAAATTGTTGCCAATCTTGTTTTGAGCCTGCTTGATAAAAATTAGCTCCTGCACCAATAAAATCGATATCTTTTTCTATTAATAGAGAAAGTAAAACTGATTGTCGTTCAACTTCATTATAAAAATTATGGCGATTGTTATCTAAATTAGATTGATAGACAAACCTCATCGACAGCAAACTTAAAAAAAGAGCCAAGAGAAAACTTGTAATCACATGGAAATAACTATTTTTAAACACCTTATTTCCTCAAGCAGTTAATATGTCTTAATTCTAATCGTTATTAAAAGTTAACGAAACCAAATCCATAATAAATGTAAAATTTTCTTGATTTGATTTAATTTTGTTCAAAATAGCGCCAAACGGTATCTGTTATCTTGGTTCTCTAGCCTTCTTTTTATCTCTTATCCCTTGAATATGCTACAATTCACCACAATTTAGTTAAAAACGTTTGGTGCATTGCACCCAAAAATATAGAGAATGAATTATGAATTTTGACGTAAATGCTATTCCTTCTACCTTCGATTTAGGTCACATCGTCCTATTCGGTACTTCTGCTTTATTCGTATTGCTTTTTGCGATGAAAAAAGGAAAAACGGTTGAAGTAGAAAAGATTGTTGAAATTGAAAAAGAAAAAATCGTTGAAAAACCAGTTGAGAAGATTGTAGAAATCGAAAAAGTGGTTGAAGTAGAAAAGATCATCGAAAAAATTATTGAGGTAGAGCCAAAAGTAAAAGCCTCTACTCCTGAATCTGCTCTCCAGTTACTTTCTCTTCTACAAAAACGAAGCTCGTTTTATCGACTTTATGCAAGAAGATCTTAAAGGCTTTGCTGATGCTGAAGTGGGCGCAGCTGCTCGTGTTATTCATGAAGGTGGTCAAAAAGTATTATCTGAATACTTCACACTTGCACCAGTTCGTACTGAAGAAGAAGAATCTCGTTTATCAATCCCTGCAGGTTTTAATCCGTCAGAAATTCGCTTAACTGGTAATGTTATTGGTGAAGCACCATTTAACGGCACACTAATCCATCGTGGTTGGAAAGTGACAGAAATTAAACTTCCTAAGTTAGTAGATGGCTATGACGCAACAATCGTTGCCCCAGCAGAGGTAGAACTGTAATGGAACAAGCTAAATTCAGCATTGGTATCGATTTAGGTACAACTCACTGTGTGCTTTCTTATGTTGATTTACATAATGAAGACGCAAGTGTTCAAGTTATGTCAATTCCTCAACTAACTGCTCCTGGTCAAGTTGAAGAAAAATCACAGCTGCCTTCATTTATGTATCAAGCACATGAAGCGGAGCTATTAGAAGGTGATACCACACTTCCTTGGACAACAAAACCAAACGCGATTGTGGGTAACATTGCTCGTAACCTTGGCAGTAAAACCCCTATTCGTTTAATCGCAAGTGCAAAAAGCTGGTTATGTCATGGTGGTGTAAATCGTCGAGAAGCATTTTTACCATTAAATAGTCCTGAAGAAGTGATTAAAGCGTCACCTCTTGAAGTGACTAAACGTTATTTAGAACACCTTCAGAATGCATGGGATTCTCAAAACCCTGAGCATCCTCTAAATGAACAAGACATTACAATTACGGTACCAGCATCATTTGATCCAGCGGCACGTGACTTAACAGCAGAAGCTGCAAATAATCTTGGTTTCCTTAACCTTACGTTACTAGAAGAGCCACAAGCTGCTGTATATAGCTGGATTAAAAATAACGGCGATTCATGGCGTGACCAAGTTTCTGTTGGTGATGTGATTTTAGTGGTTGATATTGGTGGCGGTACTACCGATTTATCATTAGTTGCAGTGACTGAAGAAGAAGGAAACTTGAGCCTAAACCGTGTTGCGGTAGGTGACCATATTCTTCTTGGCGGCGACAACATGGATTTGGCTCTGGCTTATCGTTTAAAGATGAAGCTAGCGCAAGAAGGTAAGCAACTTCAACCTTGGCAAATCCAGGTGATGACTCATGCTTGTCGTGATGCAAAAGAAGCCCTTCTAAACGATTCTGAATTACGCTCAGTTCCTATTGTGGTTCCTAGCCGTGGGTCTAAATTGTTAGGTGGCACACTACAAACTGAATTAACTCAAGAAGAAGTTCAGCAAACATTGGTAGAAGGTTTCTTCCCTGTTGTTCCTGTTACTGAGCATCCAGTTCAATCTGCACGTGGCGCACTGACTCAAATGGGTCTACCTTATGCACAAGATGCAGCGGTAACTCGTCATCTAGCTAGTTTCTTAACTCGTCAACAAGCGGCGACTGACGAAGTATTTGGCCAACAAAACGAATCTGATTTTATTAAACCTACTGCGATTCTTTTAAACGGTGGTGTTCTAAAATCAAATCTTCTTTCTGAGCGTTTGCTAGGTATTATTAATGACTGGTTAATTGATGCAGAAGCGGAAGATGCAAAACTACTTGAAGGGTTAGACCTTGACCTAGCCGTTGCTTCTGGCGCGTCTTACTACGGTTCTGTTCGCACAGGTAAAGGCGTTCGTATCCGCGGTGGTATCGCATCAAGCTATTATGTAGGTATCGAAAGCTCTATGCCTGCGATTCCAGGAATGGAACCACCAATGGAAGCATTATGTGTTGCTCCATTTGGTATGGAAGAAGGCTCTCATGCTGATGTACCTAGTCAACAATTTGGTTTGGTGATTGGCCAACCTGTACAATTTAAGTTCTACGGTTCTACCACTCGTCGTGATGATCAAGCGGGTACACACCTTGATTTCTGGATGCCAGAAGAGCTAGAAGAACTTCCTGCAATTCAAGTGACGCTTCCTGTTACTGACGGTCGCTCTGCAGGTGAAGTAGTTCCTGTTCGTTTAGCCTCTAAAGTGACTGAACTTGGTACTCTTTATCTTGAAGCCATTGCTGCCGATAGCGGTGAGAAATGGCATGTAGAGTTCGATGTTCGTGAAGCATAATTTAGTTATTAATCTTCATTAATATGCTTCTTTAAGAGTTCAGTCACCGTTATAGGGGCTGAACTCTTTTATTATATGCCCCTACATTTTATCGCTGCCGCCTTCTTTTTTATTGCAGCTTCATTGGAGTTTTTATGAGTTATTCTAATCGTTATTTAATTGGTATCGATCTCGGTACTACTCACACTGTTGTGGCTTATACTGATGTCTCTCTTGGTATTGAAACTAGCCCAATTGAGATCTTCAATATTGACCAATTAATTGGGCCGGGTGAAGTCGCTCGTAAACCTCTACTCCCTTCGTTTCGCTACCATGCGTCTCAAAGCCAGATCAGCGATAACGATTTAACTCTACCTTGGAATGTAAAAGCGATTGATGGCGAGATAAAGAATGCAATCATTGGCGAATGGGCGCGTGAATTAGGCTCAAAAGTCGAAGGCCGTCAAGTCGTCAGTGCTAAGAGCTGGTTATCTCACACTAAAGTCGACCGCACTTCAGATATTCTACCTTGGGCTGGAGCAGAAGATGTTGAAAAAGTCTCCCCTATTGTTGCTAGTGCAAGTTATTTGAACCACGTTCGTCAGTCTTGGAATTACCACCATCCAGATGCTCCAATGGAACTGCAAGAGGTCGTTGTTACGGTTCCTGCTTCATTTGATGAAAGTGCTCGCTCATTTACTATTCAAGCAGCAAAACTGGCTGGTCTTGATAAAATTATTCTATTAGAAGAGCCACAAGCGGTTTGTTACGACTGGTATCACCATCATCAAGATACAGCAAAAGACATTCTCAAAAACGTACCACTAATGGTGGTGTGCGATGTTGGCGGTGGTACTACCGATCTAAGTTTAATCCAAGCACGTTTTGATAAAGATGAATTATCACTTGATCGTATCGGTGTAGGTGATCACTTAATGCTTGGTGGTGACAACATTGATTTAGCGTTAGCACATTTAGCAGAACAACGCTTAAATAGCGGAAAAAAAATGACCGCTGCTGCATTAACTAAGCTAATTCAACAAACTCGTAAAACCAAAGAGCGTTTATTATCTGCTAATTCACCTGACTCTGGTCATATTACATTACTTGGTTCTGGTTCTAAATTACTCGGTAGCAGTCGTAAAGTTGAATTAACCAAACAAGAAGTACATGAAATTGCATTAGAAGGTTTTTTACCTCTAACCGATTTTGATGAGCGTCCTAATCAACGTCAAACCGCCGTCGTTGAATTTGGTCTTCCTTATGCTTCTGATCCTGCTATCAGCAAGCACTTAGCTCAATTTTTAGACAATCATAAAGAAGTTTCTACCAAAGCATTAGGTTGGGATCAACTTGATCTTGCGGATCATAATGATCGTGCGATACCTGTTGGCTTATTATTAAATGGCGGGGTATTTAATAGCCCGCTTCTGGCTGATCGCTCACTTAAGTTAATGAATTGCTGGAAAGGTGACACCGTAACCTTACTATCAAACCCTCATCCTGATTTAGCGGTTGCTTACGGTGCTGTCGCTTATGGTAAAGCTCGTCATGGTGCACAGCTTAAAATTGGTGGAGGCTCTGCTCGTTCATTCTATCTACAATTAGAAGAAAAAAATAAACAGCCGCAAGGTCTATGTTTATTAGCAAAAGGCAGTGACGAAGGTGAAGAGATCCGCATGACAAGCCGTCGTTTTTCTTTAACATTAGGCGAACCAGTTCGATTCAACCTACTCTCAACGACAAAAGACCAACTTGCTACCTCAGGTATGATCACTGAATTAGCAGATCCAAGCTTTGTTAGCTTACCGCCTTATGTCGTTACACTTGAATCGAGTAAAGCTAAAGAAGAGTTACATGCAAACCAAAAAGATCGCGTAGAAGTCACGTTAGCTTGTCAATTCACCGAAGTAGGTACAATTAAAATTGAATGTGTTTCCGTTGAAGACGATTCACAGCGTTGGTTAGTTGAATTTGAAGTGCGTAACCAAGCATCGAATAAAAGTACGAACTTAGCTGACCAAATCAGTTTACCTCCTCGCCTTCCTAATGCGATAGAAAATATTAAAGAAGCTTATGGCGGCAGTAAACAAAATCCTAATGCCATTAAAGCTTTTTCTAAAAACATAGAGAAACTGATAGGTAAACGTGAATCATGGGATTTAATTACCTCTCGTGAATTAGCTACTGCATTATTAGACAGTAAAAAACGTCGCCGTCGTTCAGAAAAACATGAACAGAATTGGTTAAAAATGACTGGTTTTGCACTACGTCCTGGTTTTGGCTACCCTGCTGACGAATGGAAAATTAGCCAAGCATGGGAAACCTATCAACAAGGTATTCAATTTGAATCAAAGCAATCTTGGAATGATTGGTGGACATTCTGGCGTCGTATCTCTGGTGGTTTAAGCCAAGAGCAACAAGAGACTATTTTGGCTGATATTGCCAAGTATTTACACCCAGGCTCTTTACGTAACCCTAAGACTCTAGAAGATGCGACAAATAAAAGCTATGAAGCAATGGTACGTTTAGCGGCCGCTTTAGAGCATTTAGATGTCGAAGACAAAACTCTGATCTCAACGTGGGTGTTAGGTCATGCTAAAAGTGGAAATCAACCTCAAGTGCATTGGTGGGCTTTAGGTCGTATTTGCTCTCGTTCTCCTTTCTATGGAAGTCAGCATAATTTGATACCAGCAACCCAAGTGGCTCAATGGTTACCAACACTATTAGAGCAAGATTGGAAAATACAACCAATGGCCGGTTTTGCCGCCGTAATGATGGCACGCCTTACTGGTGATAGAACTTTAGATGTTTCTGGCGAGTTGCGTGAGAGTATCATTGATAAACTGAAAAAGAGCCGATCACCACAAAGCTGGATTGAACTCGTCTCTAACCAACAAGCATTAACAGAAGCAGACTCTAAGCGCTTGTTTGGTGACGCCTTACCTGCAGGGTTACGTTTAATAAATTAGTGTAGATACATGACAAAAATGAGTCGTTTTGTCTCATTTTTGTCAAAGCTACGCAAACTAACAAAAATTCTCTTCAAAAAGATGATGAATTCGGTATACTGAATTCATCACAATTTAAAGGTAATTCTAATGATCCATATCGTTATTTTAGCGACTATGGTGTTACTTTATTTTGTTGGTTGGTCTCGCTTCGGCACTCAAGAGTTACGCAATGCAGCCAAAAGGTTCAGTGAGTTAATCCCTGCCCCTCAAGAGCTAGTTATTGAATGGATTATGTACAACAAACAGATATTGGATATCAATGAGTTTCAACGTTTTATCATCCATTTAAATAGAGCAAGCACTGAAGATTTAAAAATAGAACTGGATAGCTTTTCTCATTATCTCGAAATACATGCTCCCGAGTATGTAATTTCAAGAGCCACTTCTTAAAGACTACCACTCATGATTCAAAAAAGGCTCATCGTCAATGACAATGAGCCTTTTGTTATTTTATCTATCTAAAGTTAACTTCTTGAACCTAACTTCACTTTACCTTTAGAATTAAACCATAAGGCTTGTGATTTCTTCTTACCTATTAAAATTGGTAAATCATCATAAAATAAGAAGTTTTTCCACGTCTTCTTAAATGTTCCCCAAGAAGTTTCAATTACATTGTATTTTTCATAACAAAAGTAGATGGTGACTTCATCAGCCCAATCAATGAACTCTAACACTTCTTCTGGTAATGATTCGTTGTCACTATCCCAACGATGTTGCCAATCAATTTCATTACTCCATGAACTTTTTTTCATTGGCCATTCTTTTGAACCAAAATGATCAGCCGTTGGACTATTCGCACTGATAAAATCATTCCAAACCTGAGCAGACTTTGCCTGAGTGAATGGCTTAATTAATGGTAATACTTCATCATCAACTGGCATAGATTGATGAGTAAAAATCCATTTGCGATTGTATTCATCTAAAGGTAAATAACTCATAATTCTTCTGTATTTAAGGCATTTGATTCCATTCTATCGTCTTTTTTTATTAAGCCCAAATAAGAATATTTAACAATGGGTTGATTTTTCTCATTAAGCCCCTCATTACAATAGTATCGAATAGAAAAACCATACCAATTCTGTAAGTAGGTATTGGATTAATATTCTCTTAAAATTATAATTATTTGGTTACACATGCCTTGAGCAACACTTATGTGTAATTATCATTACAAGGATTATTTCATGATCACTCATGTTGGCATATTAGATCAAGACCCCGTCCGTCTTATCACTCCCCTTCTTGATCTCTCCGTAAAAGGTGAGCACATGATTTTTATTGGCGATGACACTCAAAAGGATATGTTTCATCGTTTGGAAAAGATCCTCAAATATAAAGGTATTTCTTCAGATTTTTATGAAATCCCGAATATTGTAGATACGCATTTAATTAAAGAGTCTTTACAAGCACTTGCTTCTGAAATGAAACTTCACTTTAGTGATATCAAATTAAATGCAAGCTGCGGCCTTCGACATCGCCTCCTTTCTGCCTATGAAGTGTTTCGTTCATATCATTGGCCAATTTTTGTTGTCGAACCGTTCAGCGATAAATTGTGTTGGTTATATCCAGATGGTCGCAAGCAAAAACACGTTGCAGATAATATTAAACTAAGTGACTACCTTGCCATTTTTGGTGCTCGTTGTGAGTTCTCCGAAACAGAGCTACCTGAAAATATTGATAAGCGATTACGTGAGCTCTGCCAGCGCTGGGCAAGTAACGCATTAGAGTTAGGCCCGGGCCTTGCTACACTTAATTACTTGGCAACAACATGTCGTAAAGAACAACGCTTAGATGTTGAAGTTACTGAAAAACAGCAAAGCTACAAAGAACTGAATATGCTGCTAACTGACTTAGTTGAAACTGGTTTGGCTACCTATGAAAACGGCACCTTAACTTTTGACTGCGAAGAAGCGCGACGCTTAGCTAACGGCGAATGGTTAGAGATTCTGGTTCACAATACCGTTGTTGATATTCAGCAATATTTACCTACGCTTCAAGATCACTCATTGAATGTTCAAGTACATCGCGAAATTGGTGATAAAGACGTTCGTAACGAGCTTGATGTGGTCAGCATCGTCAACAACAAGCTGCATATCATTGAATGTAAGACCAAAGGTATGAGAGATGATGGCGATGATACTCTTTATAAATTAGAGTCATTACGTGATCTTCTCGGTGGTTTACAAGCACGAGCTATGTTGGTTAGCTTCCGCCCTTTACGTAATAATGACATTATGCGAGCACAAGATTTAGGGCTCGCGATTATTGGTCCTGATGAGTTAGGTGAACTTAAAAAGCATCTTTTAAATTGGTTCTTAGCGGCTGGTGGTCATTAATCATCACCCGAATTACAATAATCGATAAATACTGAAATTGATCTAACAAGAGATAGAGGCCATTAATTTGGCCTTTTTATTGTTCATTATTTATACCATTGCCATTAATTAAATGGTCTATTTATTACGCAGGAAAACCACTTAAGAGCAAGGCAAAAATTCTGATAAGTAGTTATTCTACTTAAATAATTTTTAACGAAGCTATTATGTGATTTAACCAGTAATAATGACTAGAGAATTACTGGAATTGGTATTATAGACTTATTTAAACAAAAATGGCGCTGATTCATTACGAACCAGCGCCATTTTTATATCTGTTTATACTATTCTATTATAGAAGATTACGAGCAGCTTCAATTACAACTTTAATTGAACGTGCTTCTGTTTCTTTTAGTGTTGCGTGATCTGGAGTCTCTTTTTGTGTACGGTTGATAATTACACCCGCAACACAACCCGCACGTAGACCAGAGCTTGCACACATAGTTAATAACGTCGCAGATTCCATTTCAAAGTTAAGTACGCCCATATCTTGCCATTCTTGCATAGAACCTTGGAAACGCTTAACTACGCGACCTGAGAACGTATCATAACGCTCTTGACCTGGGTAGAAAGTATCACTTGATGCTGTAACACCTGTGTGTACATTAGCACCTTGATCAACAACTGCTTTACGCATTGCTGTTGCAACATCAAAGTCAGCAACTGCTGGGAATTCCATTGGAGCAAAGTGAAGACTTGCGCCATCTAAACGCACAGAACCTGTTGTTACAATCATATCACCAACATTTACATGCGGTTGAATTGCACCCGTAGTACCAACACGTAGGAAAGTACGAACACCAAGTTGAGCTAGCTCTTCAACTGCAATAGAAGTAGACGGACCACCAATACCTGTTGAACATACTACAATTTTCTTACCATCTAGTTCAGCCAGGTATACTGTGTATTCTCGGTGACTTGCTAGAAACTTAGGGTTTTCCATTTGCTCTGCGATTTTCTGAACACGTGCTGGATCACCAGGGATGATCGCCATTTCTGCACCTTGAAGATCTGCTTGTGTTACGCCTAAATGGAATACTGCTGCTGTCATGGTTAACTCCTTGCGATTGTAGGGTCGCGTTAATTTAAATAGTTATATTTGATTCGATGAAGTTACTTTACCCAATCGATTCATTAATTAGTGTGATTAGGATCTCGAAAGGAATGATGAAAAATTACAATATTGCACAGAAAAACGATTGGTATCACATAAAATATGTAAGCTGATTCATTTTCAATCAATTTTTTGGGTATCAGCCATAAAGTCTTGACTATTCATGTATAAAAAAAGAACACTAGATAGTATTAGTGTTCTTTTATTTATAAACTTTACTATTGATATATTACTTCACAATAAGCTGGCTTACTTGTTATTTATCAAAATCGAAGATATAACAATTTTTGCCATCTTTAAGTGATTCTATGTTTTCAGGACTAAATATAACAACACGATTCACATTGTTCGACGTACTTGGAATAGTACACGAGCTCAATACATTGCCCTTAAGTAAAATATCTAACTTATATTCCTCATTATGATCAACCGTAATTTGCCCCGACAGCTTCTTCGGTGACAATGACGATATTTTCTCTTTACCATCTAATTCAACAGATGTGGAATAAGTTGCATTCAGATCTCGATAATTAATAACTGTTAATGTTGATGTTGAGCTCGAGAATTTAGGCTTTTCAAAAACATCGAGGTCATAATCACCTGTATCATCTGGACCTATAGCAAATAAAATTTGATCATTCGCAATAGATAGCACTCTTTTTGACAAAATTTCATTATCATTTACATTTTTTAATGAGAATGTAAAAGTATAAGGTAATCTAATATCTTCTTCTGAAATCTGGAAGTAACCTGATTCATCTAAACCATATTCATGAATACTCGCAATAGATACTTCACTGTTATTCTCATATTTCAAGCCAATATTAATATCGTCATCAGCTAAACTTGACAGGTTCTCTATATTCGATAAGTTAAAGCTCTGAAAATCAAATCTATATTTTTCAAGATCCCCAGTATCTTCTTCAACTTCACAACCCGTTAATAAAAAACTAGCCATCAACGCGCTTAGAACGAACTTCTTATTCATTATGCAGTACCTTTTAAATTTTTCACTCATATATTATAAATCCCACTGAGCGAACTATATTACAATTAGGCTTATAATTCATTAGAACATAGGTAAATAAATCTCTCTAAACAGGTATTTTAGACAGAGAAACATATTTAAACTCAGCAGTTATCCTCTATTTAAGTAAAATAACTGACCATAATGAAAAGAATAAAATCTAAGTTATTTTAGAAAAATCAAAAACGAAGCTATTAAATACGGTTAATTTCGTGTGATTAGATAAAGACTGTTTATCACTTATGACTTTGTGCTCAAAAAGTAAAGCCAACAATATTTAGTTGGCTTTGAAGTTAATTAATTATTTAAATACTGTATTTACTGTGCTTTTTCTTTAAAACGTAATAGACGCAGTGCATTCAAGGTAACAAGTGCTGTCGCCCCACTATCTGCTAGAACTGCTACCCATAAACCGGTAATACCCAATAAACTGGTCACTAGGAATACCGCTTTTAAACCAAGTGCTAATGTAATGTTCTGACGAATATTACTCAATGTCGCTTTTGATAGGGCAACCATTGGTGCTAGCTCTTCTAAACGGTTATGAGTCAACGCGGCATCTGCGGTCTCAAGAGCAACGTCCGTTCCGCCTCCCATTGCGATACCAATAGAGGCCGTTTTCATTGCTGGCGCATCATTAATCCCATCACCGACCATTGCTGTTTTTGCATTAGCCGTTAATTTCTCAACATATTTCACTTTGTCTGAAGGTAATAGCCCTGCTTTGTAATCTATGTTTAGCTCTGTCGCAATCGCTTTAGCAGCACGTTCGTTATCACCCGTTAACATGATGGGTGTAATACCGAGTGCTATTAGCTTTTGTACAGCAATTTTTGCATCAGGACGTAATTCATCTCTCCACGCTAATAAACCAGAAATTTGATCATTCACTAGCACTAAAACAACCGTTTTTCCTTGCTCTTCTAGATACGCGATTTGGCTCTCGGCTTCAGAAGTAACTTCTCCATCAAATTGTTGAGGTGCATAAAGAGCAATTTGTTTTTCATCAACAATCCCTTTTATCCCTTTACCTACAACGGTTTCACGATCGTCTGCTTCAATAACAGTAAGGCCTTGTTCTTGCGCTTTGATTACAACAGCTCTTGCTAATGGGTGTGATGAGCCCATCTCTACTGCGGCTGATTGCAATAAAATACTGTGTTCAGTTTCAGTCTCAACAAGCACTCTAATATCAGTAAGTATCGGTTTACCTTGCGTTAATGTTCCCGTCTTATCAAATGCGATGTTTTGAATATGACCAAGCTCTTCTAATGCAGCTCCCCCTTTAATCAAAGCTCCACGTTTTGCCGCAGTTGCTAAACCAGAAGTAATCGCTGCTGGTGTTGATATCACTAACGCACAAGGACAAGCGATTAATAGCATCGCTAAACCACGGTAAATCCAAGTGTCCCATGACTGACCAAACATCAATGGCGGAATAATAATAACTAATAAAGAAAGCAGCATCATCGCAGGTGTGTACCAACGGCTGAACTTATCAAGGAAACGTTCTAACGGTGCTTTACGTGATTCAGCTTCCTCAATTAAGTGCAAAATACGGTCAATGGCATTTTCACCTTGTGCAGAGGTAATTTGAATTTCAATCACGCGATCATTCACAATTGATCCTGCCATTAATGGATCGTTAGCCTTTTTATCTACAGGAACTGACTCACCGGTTAATGCACTTTCATCAAAAGAGGCGAATTCAGAAAGTAAAATAGCATCTGCGGCTAAACGATCCCCTGGAGAAACTTGAACTTTATCTCCTACATTTAATTCTGATGCTGGTACTTCTTCTTTAGTGCCATCCGATTTAATACGAATTGCAGTATCAGGCACTAAATCCATTAACGCTTTTACACCACTTCTCGCCTTTGCCGACGCATAGCCTTCTAATTGTTCACCTAACATAAACAATAAGATAACCATGGCAGCTTCAACGGTTTCACCTAGATACACAGCACCAATTGCAGCTACTGTCATTAAGGTTTCGATTGAGAATGGCGATCCATTTATCGCTAAACGAATCGCTTTGCGTCCAATAGGAATTAATCCAAATAGACCCGCAACAGTAAAGGCGATTGCGCCTAACTCTTTATTTACTAAATTAATACCCGTTGCAATAACTAAAAAAGCAACCAAAGTTAATAATAATATATTCTTTTTCCAGAATGGCTTAATGTCACTCTCTGATGTGTTTTTTGCACCTATATCAGATAACGGAAAGCCTGTTGTCTTAGCCACGGTAATGATTTGTTCAAATACCGCTTCGTTCTTCACTCTTACCGTCAGTTTTTCGGTTGCAAAAATAACGTTAGCATCAATGACATCTGGAATAGCGAGTATGGCTTTTTTCAACTTAGCAGCACAGCTTGGACAGTCCATTTCGGCAATAAGCCAACTGCGAGATAATGAAGTGTTGTTTGACGCTATAGAGGAAACAACTAAGGGGTCTGAATCTCCAGGATCTGAGCCACAACATGAGTCAGCATCTGTTGCTTTATCAATACTGCTGCAACAATCTGAAACTGCAGTTTCTGCTTTGATTGCTGTGATTTTTGGTGTAGCACAGCAAGAGCTTGATGGATTATGCTTATGATCTTGGTTAGGTGTCGCTTTATGAGCTGTACACATGAGAGTATCCTTTCTGTTAGGTAATTTGTTTATCTACACTAACTATAAACCTTAGAGTTAACTCCAAGGTCAAGAAGAGTTTATATAATTAATAATTATCAAATACAGCTTATTGCCTTGAGTAAGGTACATTTGATGCAACATTACCTAAAGAGGTATAAAATAGTTAATTAATTATATTAAGAAGCAAAATACAGCTGAAATATAAACATTTTATACCCCTGCAAATCCAGAACCAACCTCTGAAATAATGACTCCGTTTTTAAAAATACATAGCAACGTCGTTTTATTACTTAGTTCTTCGACAAAACCATCATGTATATCTGTGCAGACACATTTCACCGTTCTTCTTAAGTGCTCAGGTATCGAATCAAGGACAGCAATCACAGTTAATGCGCCGTACTTATCTTTGGTGCTCACAATCGCAATGAAATATTGATGACCTTTACAGTTACTTATTTCATCAATGCCAATCGTGTGAATATTCGAATACTGCTCCCAGTCAACAGATTTATCTATACGTGACTTCATGATACTCACTAGTACGCGATAGCCAATTCGTTCTTTTTTGGATACGTCCTCTACCGTGCTATTAATGACACATCGCATCAAATAGTCCTCCAATCCTTTCGTCACCTTCCCACCTTTAGCGCACCAGTCATATTTTTCAGTTGTGGTTGGGTGATCATCGCAATGCTCACATTGATAATGAACCGGTCTGATTTTTAATAGGGCTTGAGTATCAAAAATTGAGGTATGCCTGATTTTAATTGGAGATGAGTACCCATAGCATTTTGTCGCGGGTTTTCCACATTTATGGCAGTCAGTTTGAGTTTGCGTACTTGTGACAGTAATTACTATTCGACGTTTTGAAATCAATACTACATTCTAACTCTTATGGTTACTGGATTCTACTCCAACAAGAAACGCAGAAGCCCCGAGCTTTATTTCTATATTTGAAATCTTATTTTTCATATAGGAAATAAATGAATGTGCTATATCACATTTGACGTGAATAGAATATGATTAATTATTAGCAATAAAAATTTACTGATATTTATGCTGAAGTATATGGATTAAATAGCTGTTATTGATATGTTACTTATAGATTTACCTGATTACCACCGAGACTCAGCTAGCTTAAGCAATCGCTCTGGCATCGGTGCAGTTTGAATACTTGAGTAAATAAGCTGATCAAGCATCTTTTCAAGATTGAAGCGCCTATTGAACTTAAAACAAAACTCTCCCAAATAACGAGGAAGGTGTTTCTTGTTTATTGCATGGTAAGTCCCATGCATTGAGTTTTTTACATTACTAATCATGGTGTTGACCCACTGAAAGTAGGGTAATTTAACGCAATCAGCTCCGCCACCTGTAACAATAGCATGGTGAAACACATCGGCTTTCTCAACGCCTTTAAAGCAAGCTAAACCATCAGAGATAACCAGTGATTTTGGCGTTAAATGCGCTTTTGCCCAACTTGTTAGTTCTTTGATTTTAAAGCCAGTCACAACACTAAATCGCATACTTATTGGATGTCCTTCGCCATTCATAGATACCGCCGCTACGAAAGGACGTTTTCCTTTTGCCCCTCTACCACGAGTGCCACGTTGAACGCCTCCCCAATAAACATCATCTAGTTGAATGTAACCATTCAATTGTGTTTCATCGTCTCGTTCCTTCATAGCTTGCATTAGTTTATGCTTCATACGCCATGCTGCGTTATAAGAAACCCCAAGCTGTCGAGAAAGCTCTAATGCTGAAATGCCATTCTTCTCTTGAGTGATGAGATAAATAGCTAAAAACCATATGTTTAATGGCAATTTTGACGCGGAAAACAAGGTTCCAGAAGTTAATGAGCCTTGGTAGTGGCACAGGTTACATTGGAAAAGCTGCCTTGATTTAAGTTCGCAGTATTTATTATGACCGCAATTATCACATCGATAACCAGCAGGCCATCGCATATCGAACAGTCGTTTACGGCATTGTTCTTCAGTACCTAACTGTGAAATAAACCCATGTATTGAAATACTTTTTTGAAATTGGACTTTATTTTTAGCCATGATAACCACCTCATTTTTCGCTTCACTTTAAGTGTAGTCTAATAAGCTGAATTTAAGTGGTAATCAGGTAGATTTATAGTTGATTTCATAATTTTTGGACTATTAAAATAAGCTTAAAGTTATATATTTTTCATGAGGCATTGTATATTTAGTTAGTACTAAATATGGAGATTTAATTTGATTAACCGGATGAATTTTTTAATTTACTCGACGTTAGAATTAAATAGGAAAAAGTTTTTTATTCGTGTTTACGGGTTAGCATTGCTATGGGCATTAATCTTTCTTTTTTTTGATTATTTCATTCTCAAGGATTTTGGTAATGTTCTTCTGGACACTAGTGATGATAAAATTGTTGCTGTATTGTTTTTTTTATTAATTGATGCTCCATTTACTGAAACTCTAATATTTCAATGTTTTATACAAGCGATCCTTCGTCACGCAAAAGGAAGCCCAACATTCTCAATAGTAGGTTCAGCTACTATATTTTCTTTGTGTCACCTAGGTAATTCTACGATAAACGCAATTATAGTATTGGCAACTGGACTTGCTCTAGCTTTAACATACGAATATGTACGGATGAGATATGGTAATATTTATGCTTGCCTTTCTGTCTTTATTTCTCATATGTTATGGAATATAAGTTCAGCGGTGGTTATGCCATTACTATTTATTATCTTTGACTTAAAATAAAACAAGATCTATATCAAATTAACACTAATTAATGCGTATACTCTGTGAGAGTGATGGGCACATAATGAAGTGGGCAACCGCATGAGTGGTTAACTTTTAACCTCCACGCAAAAACCTGCCGTTAAAAAATATGGATCTTCTACGTTTCTTGTTGGTCAAAATGCGAACATTTATACCCCTGCAAATCCCAGAACCAACCTCTGAAATAATGACTCCGTTTTAAAAAATCCATAGCAACGTCGTTTTATTACTTTAATTTTATTATTTAGTCCTTCGACAAAACCACTCGTATTTCGCGTCTTAAAATAATTAGCTATGTACCCTTTGTATTTTTTAGAGTCTTGATAAAGCGGTTAAAGCAAGTAAGCTCGCTACGCTCCACACTTTCTACCCAGCGGTCAATCTTCGAGAGCGCAGATTTTCTATTAGAGTGGATATTGAAGATTTGTGTCAGTTTTAGCGCGTAGTTATGCGTTTTTTTTAGTATCGGTGATTGCAGATAAAGCAATGCTAGTTTGTTTTTGTCAGCTTCGGTTAGACATTCAT
The DNA here is from genome assembly GCF_052920805.1 of Aliivibrio wodanis. Taxonomy (NCBI): domain Bacteria; kingdom Pseudomonadati; phylum Pseudomonadota; class Gammaproteobacteria; order Vibrionales; family Vibrionaceae; genus Aliivibrio; species Aliivibrio wodanis. The sequence goes on along the minus strand of NZ_JBREXA010000002.1, from coordinate 521,394 downwards.
GCTGCTTGCGTAAGATCCATACCATACCTTCTAATTCACTATATTCTGCCACAGTAAGCTCTTTCTTAAGCCTTACCATTTCCTTGCTCCTGAAAGCGTCCAGGGGTTTTCTATAGAGCTTAGCTACATGATACCTATCAATGATAACTGCTTGTTTTCCGAAAACTTCTATCTCTGGATAGACAAAACCATCATACATACCTGTGCAGACACATTTCACCGTACTTATTTTTGGTGCTCACAATCGCAATGAAATCTTGATGACCTTTACAGTTACTTATTTCATCAATGCCAATCGTGTGAATATTCGAATACTGCTCCCAGTCAACAGATTTATCTATACGCGACTTCATGATACTCACTAATACGCGATAGCCAATTCGTTCTTTTTTGGATACGTCCCCTACCGTGCTATTAATGACACATCGCATCAAATAGTCTTCCAATCCTTTCGTCACCTTCCCACCTTTAGCGCACCAGTCATATTTTTCAGTTGTGGTTGGGTGATCATCGCAATGCTCACATTTATGGCAGTCAGTTTGAGTTTGCGTACTTGTGACAGTAATTACTATTAGACCTTTTCAATCAATGAGTTGCGATTCAATATCAAGAGTTTTAATACCTAGTGAGATGCGTAAATCTTTCATAAAAAGCAGGACATTTTGAAATCAACACTACATTCTAACCCTTATGGTTACCGGGTTCTACTCCAACAAGAAACGTAGAAGACCCAGATAACTTTTTATTTACAGATACCCTGAACCCGTGATGATTCAGTAAAATGAAAAAATCCCGAAGTCTAGATACTAAAAATCCGAGAATAATACTATTCTCGGACTTAGATAGGTTTACTTAATTAGTTATATACACCGTAATTACACTGGGTGCTTAAAACATTGCCCAATAGATTCGCTGATAGCTTGAAGAACATTACGACGGGTAATAATACCAACTAATTTACCTTCATCTACTACTGGGTAAATTTTAGGTTTATCAGCTGTCATGATTTGTGCCAAATCGACAATCGTATCTTCTGGAGTCACGGTTAATACATCTTTTCTCATAACATCACCGACAAGATGAGTATCTTGACAATGATAACTGACACCAATAAGTGATTTAATTAAATCTTGCTCAGAAATAAAGCCAATCACTTCTCGCTGCTCATTCACAACAGGACCGCCAATATGTTGTGAAGTAATAAACTGATCTAATGCCGCTGATAATGACATATCCGCTGTCAAATAAAGAGGTCGTGCGCTCATATATTGTTTTACTTTTTTATTTTCCATTATAGCCCCCTAACGTGCTATCAATCACTTTGATAACTTAAGTGTGGACCATTTTTGGAAAAATGCTAAATCACTCTTTCCTATCACTGTGATAAATGAAGCCTATTAAGAAAATAAGAGTGTCAATTTATGAGCTACCTAACAAAACATCGATTAATATTTTTTTGTTTTGTTCAACTGATGACATTACATTTTCATATCCTGCCGTATTATTACTTCTTTCCATTCGATGAATAATCCCTAGGCATTGCTTAATGTTTTTAGGATCTTTCATCAAATTTTTTCCTTTCAAGGTTAAAGTCAGCAGCATATAGTTTAGATCTGACGAGTAAGGGTATGTTTGACCTATTTTTATCAATTGATTTTTATTATCATCAGCTGCTTTCTGCGCTCTTAGCCATTGATATACTTTATTTAACTTTTGAAAATGTACCATTGATTGCTGTAAAAGCTGTGGCGCTGTTTTTTTAAGACCAGCTTGATCAAAAACTTTATATAAATTAATACACAATTTTACTTCACCTGACATCGCTAATACCCCAAAAGTAGCGACGCGGAACTCATCAGAAGCAACTTTACGCTCTGATAAAAAGCGACGATAACAGGTTGTTGCCATTATTTTTGCTTTATAACGTTTGCCTTGTTTAAGCAACTGACGAGCAATAAATATATTAATATAACCTTGTAATTCATCACGTTTATCCATTGAAATACGCTTTTTCAATGTCGCGACCAACTGACCAAAAAACGAACGATATTGTTCTTTATTAAAGGTTATTGGGTGCTTATACACTACATCAGCAATATCCATAATCATTTTATTTAATGTCGCTGGACTAATGCTTATATGATAAAAACGCTTCATAATCATATTATGTAATAATAATGGTTTATTATTCACAATAATAAACGTTAAATATGAATAAAATGCTCTATCACTTCTAGGATTATTATCAAAGGCTTTTACTAATGAAGATTGCATCTTACTAAGATGCTTTGCTTCAGAATAAATGTCCGACAGCATTAGATTCGCTTGAAATTGATACTTCTTAGAGCGAAGCAGTAATTCTAATACAGGAATTGCTTTTGGCTTTTCTATCATCTGGCAATAAGCCATTAAGTTTTGCGGCATGATTTCACTTTTATCATGACGCTGATACACTTTTTTAAAAGTAAGTGCATCTTTAGCTTTATATAACTCTTCTAGCGTCATATTAAGCAACATACGATTTTTGTATGTACCAGTATAGGTTTGAGCTCGTTTAATAAATGCGGCTTTTGAGCCTTTAACTTCCGCGATCAATTTCTCAATTAACAGAGTTAGGTTAAATGATTTCTTAATTAATTCATCAATATAGCCATAGTTAATGGGACTATTTACCACAAAATCTGGAAAAAGTTCTCGTGCATTTATATCATCGACTTGAGATTCTTCATTATCAATATCTACAATAAAAATTGGTCGCTTTCCAAATGGTGCCTTTGCGCGAGCATGTTTTACTATCTCACTAATCACTTCATGCTCTGCATAATGATATTCAATAAAATAGTAGTCATAAACGGGTAATTCTGATGCCTTCATGCTGACATTGAAATTGTCTGCATTTTTAAAACCAGCTTTCTGAAAAAACTGACGGATCTGAGTGCTACGCTCTCGCTTTTCGGTAAAAACCAAAACATTCATTTGCGGGATACGTCTAATTAATTCAGCACTGCTCATTTATATTATAACTCTAGTAAAAATAACAACCACAATATACCAATCTGTAAAACGCGAAACAACCTAAGATTCAACATTAGTTCAACACGAAAAGGCGTTCACATACTACTCGAAAATTTCTGCGCTACTTTATCATAAAGCAACGCAAAATTAAGCTATTTAAATATTGGTCAGTAGCGCTTGTAGTGGATGCTTCAATTGCTCTCCTTCAAATCGCTTAACCTGACTTCGACATGAATAACCTGTTATCAAACAACGATCTTTTTCCAACGTAGATAAATTGCTCTTCCAGCTTAGTTCATAAATTGCTTTCGATGTTTCCAATTTATCAGCTTCATGTCCATAAGTTCCCGCCATACCACAACAACCTACAGGCACTGTTACTAATGTTAGACCAAAATGCTGAAAAATCTTGCCCCACTCTTTTTCTGAGTTTGGCATTTTAGTTTTTTCAGTGCAATGGGCAAAAAGTTGCCAAGGTCGAGTATCAAATACCGTCGCTTTTGTAAAAGAAGATAATTTAGGATACAACCACTCATGTACAGTTAATACCGTAAAATCACCTCGTTTATCCGCTAACATTTCATTATATTCATCTCTATAGCAGAGAACTAATGCAGGATCTACGCCAACCATTGGAATATTTAAAGTCGCAATCTGATTTAAAAACTCACTACTAGATTTTGCAGTTGAGGTAAATTGTTTTAAAAATCCTTTTACATGCTGAGCCTTACCATTTGGTTTAAATGGTAACAATATAGGTTTTAAGCCTAAGCGCTGAATTAACTCTGCAAAATCACTAACAACACTTGCATCATAGTAACTGGTGAAAGGGTCTTGAACAATCAATACACATTGCTGACGCTCTGTATCAGACATATCTTTTAAATTGTTAAAATTAAAAATAGGAAGGTGTTTCTCTTTGCATCTATCTTTTAAAGTAGGGACAGAAAGCAATGGCATATCTACATAACCAATTGTTTTTTCAGTTAAGGCTTGAGTTAACGGCTGACCTAATACTGTATTAACAACTTTAGGCATTACCGCCATTAACGGGAGCATTGTCTCTATATTCGCAACCATATAATCTTTCATTGGACGTTGATAGCGACTGTGATAAATATTTAAAAATCGAGAACGAAAACTAGGAACGTCAACCTTAATTGGGCACTGACTTGCACAAGCCTTACATGCTAAACATCCCATCATTGCTTCATGTACTTCATGAGAATAATCGTATTCTTTATCTTTATTCATGCGGTTACGAATACGATCAATAATCTGTTTTATGCTGGTACGCTTAGTTAAAAGACTTTGTTCAAGCGCGATTGGGTCAATACCTTGCTCTGACAGCTGACGTAACCATTCACGCACTAAACCTGCACGACCTTTTGGTGAATGACGACGATCAGCAGTTACCTTCATCGATGGGCACATGGGTGAGCTAGCTTCATAATTAAAACAGAGGCCATTACCATTACATTCCATCGCTTGATTAAAGCTATCCCTTACTTCAATAGGAATTTGACGATCATAATAGCCCCTTTTAGTATCACTCACTCTCACTAGCTGATCAGTACTTTCAAGTGGAGTACAAATTTTTCCTGGGTTCATTTTATTATGTGGATCAAAAGCTCCTTTGACTCGGCGAAGCTCCATAAATAACTCTTCCCCGAAAAACTCTGGTCCATATTCTGATCGGAAGCCCTTACCGTGCTCTCCCCACATCAAACCACCGTACTTGGAAACTAAAGCCACCACTTGATCGGAAATGGTATGCATCAAGGCTTCCTGTTTTGGATCACACATATCCAATGCAGGACGAACATGTAAAACTCCAGCATCCACATGACCAAACATGCCATAATTCAATTGATATGAATCTAATAACTCTCTAAACTCTTGAATAAAGTCAGCAAGATTCTCAGGTGGAACACAAGTGTCCTCTGCAAAAGCAACAGGTTTTGCTGCCCCTTTTGTTGCCCCTAATAAGCCTACCGCTTTTTTTCGCATAGCATAGATCCGACCGATACTGGCCACATCAGTCGTCACTTGGTAACCAATAATACCTGCCGTTTCTGATTGCATTAATTCATCGAGCTTATTAGTAAGGCTTGCTATTTGTTGCTCTACCACGTCAAGATCAGTGCCTGCAAACTCAACCATGTTTAAGCCAAGCATTTCTTTATTTGGCACATCTGTGATCAAATCACTAACGCTATGCCAAACAATATCTTGTTTTGCAAAGTTTAAAACGCGTGAATCAATGGTTTCAACAGAGAGCGCATTCGCTTCCACCATAAATGGAGCATTACGAAGAGCTGCATCGAAGCTATTATATTTAACATTAATTAATGTTCTGGCTTTTGGGATCTGCGTAATATTAACTTTGGCCTCAGTTAAAAAGGCTAATGATCCCTCTGCACCACATAACACCCGCGTTATATCAAATTGGTCAAGCTCAGTATCGAGTGCATTTTTTAAATCGTAACCAGTTAAAAATCGATTAAGATCTGGAAATTTATCTTCTATTTTCTGACGATTATCACGACAGACACTCGCTGTGATATCTAATACTGAGCGCACGCTTTCAGGTTGTTTATCATAAGAAATCTCTGTATTCAAACATGAACCATTGGCTAGTACAGCAGTGACTGCTAGCACATGATCTGATGTTTTCCCGTATTTAAGTGAGCCTTGGCCGGACGCATCTGTGTTAATCATCCCCCCAAGAGTCGCTCTATTACTGGTTGATAAATCAGGGGAAAAGAAATATCCGTATGGCCGTAATACATCATTCAGTTGATCTTTAATCAAACCAGTTTGGACTCTTGCCCACCCTTGTTCGATATTAATCTCTAATACTTGATTCATATAGCGAGACAAATCAACCACTACGCCTTGTGTAAGCGATTGACCATTCGTTCCGGTACCGCCTCCTCGGGGAGAAAACGTCACTGCCTTATACTTATCTTCACTTGCCAATCTTGCTAAGCATTCAACATCTTTGGTGTTTTTAGGCAATAAAACCGCTTGTGGTAATTGCTGATATACACTGTTATCAGTAGCAACAGCTAAGCGACTTGAATAGGTCGTTTCTATATCGCCGCTAAAATCACGTTGTTTTAATGTCTCTAAATAATCTAAGACCGTTGGGTCGATAATAGATTGATATGGTAATACTGGTAACATTGCTCCCTGCTCCTTCAATCGCTGATCCTCAGCGTCATTAATGTTGTTCTACACACACTTTACAACATCTCGAATGGATAAAACATCTCGTCTATGCTATATCGGTTAAATATTTATAATTATATTGTAATACACACAAGTCAAACAGCATGGTATTCTTAAATTAGTTACTTATATACCACTTCATCTAATCGTGACATTTCTATAGAGAAAACTATGAAAGCGGCAATGAAAAAAACAAAAACAATCACTACTGATGACATTCTACTTACGCTATGTCGTTCAATGTCTGGTGTTTTAACTAAAGCCACAAATAGCTCAGTAAATTACTCTGCAATGGTACAAAAAATCTCAAAAACAAGTCTTAAACCTGATTTTGGCTGTTTTGTACTCTTTGATGGCGGATTTTCTGGTTTAGTTGTCACAAACTTTACTAAAGATTCAGCATTAGAGTTATACACAAAGTACATGCGAAATATGGGAATGCCAGAAGAAGAACTTGCAATTTTACACACATCTGATGAGGTCGGTGATATATTAGGCGAGCTAATGAATCAAATTGTAGGTGATTTTACTGGCCAAATCCGTAAGACATTGCAAACAACTATTTCGCAGAACCAACCTAAAATGTTATCACTTAACAAGCAGATTATTCTGTCAGTTGATACTAATTTAGATCGCCCACAGGCACGTCGTGTTACCTTTACAACTGAAGATAATAATATTTTCTATCTTGAGCTAGCAATGGATAAAACAGAATTTATTCAACTTGAAGAGTTCGAACAAGAAGAAGAATTTGATACTGATGACCTATTTGAACAACACAAAGGTACATCAAAAAAATCATCTACAAAAGAAGCAAGTAATCAAGATATCGATGATTCACTATTTGATGAACTAGGGATCTAGTATCTTAGATATTTGTTGTTAATGTAATGGTGTTCCTTTGCGATTTTTTTCCAGCATAGAGAGCACCATCTGCCGCTTTAATATAGTCTGTAATATTCTCTACCTGAATATTTTTGCATTGTTGGCTATGTATACCTATTGATAATGTCACTCTATCTGACACTAATGATGCCTCATTCAAGATATTTAAATCAAACAACTCTTGCTGCGCAGCTATTGCAATCTTTTCTGCCTCTTCAAGATGGGTATCTTTCATCAAAATTAAAATCTCATCACCACCGTAACGAAAAATATAATCCTCCCGTCGATTAAAATGATTTAGTAATAAATTCGCAATAGAGATAAGTACCTTATCCCCTGCATCATGCCCATATAAATCATTAAATCCTTTGTAATAATCAACATCGATCATAAGTGTTGCTAGAGGTTTACTCTGAGAATAAGAGTGCGAGAGTAAGTCTGGAGACAAACGCTCAAGTTCATGACGGTTATTTAAACCAGTAAGAGGGTCTCTAGTTGAAATGTACTCTAACTGTTTATTTATTGATTCTAATTCTTTTTGCTTCGCCAGTAATTCTTGTTTTTGTTGCACATTCTTTATCGCCACTGCTAAAAAGTTAACTAACTGAATAACTAATTTTAAATGATGCGGTTTATACTGATGTGTTTCCATATGTTGAACAGTCATTACCCCTAATAGAGTCTCCCCTAAAGTAATAGGAACATAGATAACTGATGCCGTACTTTCTTTTGTATCATCACCGACCCAAACTTCTTCATTTATAGGGTCATGATCTAAATAGCCACGAACTTCATCATAACTTGCTGTAGTCAATAATAGTGACTCACGGTGCTTCAAGCAATATTGTCCTAGCACCTTAACACTGTCACATTTTACTGAGAATGAAGCTAAAAACTTTTGATTTTCATATAAATAATCATAATTCAATAAATTCATTTTCTCATCATAAAGAGCAATACCTACAAATGTAGCGGGAATAATTTGTTGGATATCATGAAACAATGATTCAACTCCTTGATAAAGATTATCCGCGATAGCTAGCTTCTGACCAAGTAAAGACATTCGATCTAAGTATTCATTAACCGACTCAAAGGTAAGCTGCTCTTTTTGTTTTTTAATCATATCAATCATGGATTGAAAATATGAATTCTCTCGCTGCTTCAGCGCTAATAATTTTGATTCCGCAAACTCTAATTGTTTATCTATCAAACATTGAAGTGAGTCCATATACCCTAGCTGGGTCAAAGCTTCTCTTTTATACTTAAACACTTGAAAATGACTTAAAATATTTTGTTGATAATAAGGTGCTTTTTCAACCTCATCACAAAAATCTAAGGCTTCTTGATATCTTTTATTTTCCAGTAAGAGTTGAGTAAATAATAATCCACACTCTTCAATTCCTTGTGGATCTTGCTGTACTTTAAATGCCTGAAAACTACTTATATAAAAACATTCAGCTTGCTTAATATTTCCTTTTTTTTGTTCTAAAACTGCGGTATATAACTCAGCATAAGGAATACCTCGATCATACTGGATCTCTTCTGCTAGTGATAAACTCTTATATAACCAGTGGCCCGCATCTTCAAATTCATTAAGATGCACCATTGAATGCCCCAAATTAAGATAAGCGAGTACTGAAAGAGGTGCGTTTTTAAAATAGCGAAGTACATTAACAGCTTTTAAAGCATGATTAGCAGAGCTTGAATAATCAAGTATTTGGCTATAGATACCAGAAATGTTGACATGCAATAAAGCTTGATAGGCTTGATCACTGTATTGCTGTGATTCTTCAGCTCGAAGAAAATACTGTAATGATGTTTGGTAATCACTCAGAAAGGAATAAAGCGTCCCTAAGTGAAGCAAGATAAAAGAATATAATTGCTCTTCGCCTTCTTTTTCACAACGCTCTAAAATCTGCTGAAACTCAATGGCCGCTTGCTCAAAATCCGTTGATCGATAGATACGATAAACATACAAAAAATCAAGAAACAGTTTTTTGGGTTCTAGCTGCTCTTCTATATATAATGTTTTAATCTTATCAATTGCAGAGTCAATCGCATTAACTGCTCTATCATCTTGAATACAACAAACTATTGCACGAGATTTTAACTCTGCATTAGAAGAACTCGACATTTAAATTACCTAGCATGTATGACATAATTTCATTTTTCCGCATAGTACACTTTAATTTTACCTAATTCCAACGACCTCTCAACCTTTAATAAACTCATCGCAATAAGCCAATTAGATAACTCTATTTTCTTCCAAATAAAGGCATAGACAGGTAAAATGGTTGCCCCATAAAAACTAAGGTAAATTTATGTCATCTGCAAAGCAAAAGGCTCTAAAAAAGATCGCTAAATGTCTTGAACTTGGTAATTCAGCAAATGTGAATGAAGCCGCTCAAGCCATTAGAATGGCGCATCGCCTTATGCTTAAATATGGTCTTGAAAAAGATGATATTGAATTTATCAAGATGGGGAAGACTCAAAGCTCTCACCTTCTTCCTGCTAATGTGGGGAGCAATATTTTGAAAATCATTCGTGGTATTAATACTCGATTTGGAGTAGAGGCAGTTTTACTCAATCACAAAGGATTAAAGAAGGTTGAGTTTATTGGCTCAGCTGATCGTGCTATTTTTGCCGCTTTTGCTTTTGACATTGTATATCGAGAAATGAATGAACAAACTGGGCAGTTCAAAAATAGCTTTGCAGGCTCAGGTAAAGGTCAATTAGAGGTCACCAAACGTGTTAATTCTTTCTTAGCAGGTTGGATTGAAGGAGCTCTTGAAAAGCTTCCTGTCATTGCTCCTGACGATGAATCAGCAAATAAAATTAATGACTATATTGATAAAGAATTTAAAAATATTGACCGCGAAACTTTTAAACAACAATTAAAAGACGCCATGGCTAATATTACCGCTGACTATGAAAAAGGGTTAAAAAAAGGAAGGACTCTTTCAGTTAACCGCCCTGTTGCTGGAGCACAAGCACCAAAACTACTTAAGTAACACTTTAGTAGCAACCCGATAACAATATGACCCAGTATTGATCTAAATCAAAAGTAGACTTCAGGTTGCACGATACCTTTAAGTTGTTAGCTAAAGGTATCAAGGAAACTAAATGTATCAAGGAGTGATTTTATGACTTTATTAAGAAACCCTAAGTGTTATACCGATGTGTGTATTAATGGTAAGTGGTACCACTACGATCATTGCGGTACCACTGTTTACATGTTGAAAGGTGGTGCTTCTGCTGAGTTCGATCTTGACTCAGAGCCTCTAACGGAGGGCGAACTAATCGATAAAATCAAACAAATTAGTCCTTTTTAATCAATTTCTACTGCTACCATATCATGACAAATACGTAGCTCCTGCAATAAATAAGCACTCTCTTTATTATTTATTGCAGTCTGAGTTACTGATAACAATATACTTCCACTACTAATATGTAACGCACTAGACTCAAACCCTGTCGCAGGTGCGATACCAACTGCAACTCTATTTCGATTCGCCTTATATAAATAATGTTCTTGCAGGTATTCTACAAGGTTTTCCTCTCGATCCATCTTTTCAATAGATGAAAATTCACTTTCAGCAACATACTGATATTGAATCGCTGCGCTTCGTCCCTCAATCAACCATAGTTTGGTGTATTGACGCACATAAGAAAAAGGCTCTAATTGAAGTTTATCGGCGATTTCTTTTGGTGCAAGAAGCCTTTTTTCATCTAAGCATCTTGTTGAAAATAGCCATTTCTGTGCTTGAAGTATTATAGAGAGATCTGTATCGAACTTGGGGTTGAAACAGAACCTTGCTGCCGAAATAAACCAACCTCGCCTCTCTTCCCGATAGATTTTACCAGAAAGAGCAAGGTGATTAAGTGCTTCACGTAAGGTTATACGTGTTGTCGAAAATGCCTCAGCTAGTACTCTTTCTGAAGGTAATTTATGCCCTGCTTTTAGCATGCCACTTTCGATTTGCTCCTCGATAGCGTCTTTTATTGCTAAATATTGCATTCACACTCCTTAAAGTGATGGAACATAAATATCCGTTGATAAGTAATTTTGAAGTTGAGTATTAGAGATAAGCTGGCCTTTTTTCATTAAAATGGTCACTCTAATCTGCTCTTTTTCAGCTTGTTGCAGGTAATCTGCTATTTCTTGCTCAGAACTAACAGAAATACGTTCAGCATCACGACGGCATAGTTCCACAAACTCTGACGGGCAATCATTAAGATAAATCACCCATTCCGCTTGTTGCATTAATCGCAATGATTTTAAGGTTAGCATTTCTGTTTCATGGTGATATTCAATCCAATTGCGCTCAGCTTTAACACTAATATCTTTTGAAAGATAAAGAGAGAACAGTTGCTCTAGTTCATTTCGAGTTGTAATGGCTTCTATTTCTGGTGAACGTAGGAATATTTCCCAAAATTTTCGTCTTTCATCAACAGTGGCAAAGTGCTGCTTGATCACATTTCTTTTGTCCGCCCCAAAATCCGCAAGCATTGCTATCTTTGATGACAATTGAGTTTCTAACTGTTCTCGTATTATCCGAATTAATACAGGTGAAGATCCCCCACTTGAAATAGCGACTTGTACCCGACCGCGATTCACCATTGATGGCGTAATGAAATCACAATGTTCAGTATCATCAACAACATTGACTAAAATCCCCGCATCATGGGCATCATGATATACCTGGTGATTCAATTCGGAATTATCAGTTGTTGCCCACACTTGAATGTATTCTTGGTTTAATAAATCACGATGATAAAAGCCTTTAGTGTATTGAATCTTACCTTCTTCTACATAATTCATTAGGTATGTTTTTATTGAAGGGGCAATCACTGTGATATCTGCATCAGCTTGCAATAACATGTCTATTTTACGACACGCAACTTCCCCACCACCAACCACTAATACAGGTCGTTTTTTAATATCCATAAATATGGGAAAATATCTCATTATTACTCTCTTCTTTTCACTTTATTATCTTCAATCTTTAATATACCTTGCTTTGGCTAAATAAGGTATTCATTCACCTTTCGAACATTGTGAGCTTAACATATTCAAAAAATAATTTAATTAACAATTATTCAACATCTGTATGTATTAAGGGAGATCAATACCACTACCCTAACCTATAAGTATCGATACTATTCACTATTAAACCTGTGAAATATAGTCATATAATCTACTGGCTTATCAAGAGTCAATTTCACAAATCATTAACTATTCTATATGTTTTAAATACAGCTGCTTATAAAAACAGCAGCCTTTTCACTAATGGCAACGCAACAAATTAGATTGTGATACGCCAGTTCAATAATGGATTACAAGGAAGAACACAGATGAAATTTAAAACAAATACACTCTACACTGCACTCACCGTCGCTACATTAATGATGTCAACACAGGTAGTCGCTGCCGAAGGCACATTAGATAAAGTAAAAAAAAATGGATATTTACAATGTGGTGTTAGTACCGGTCTTCCAGGCTTTTCAAACCCAAACTCAAAAGGCGAATGGGAAGGTATTGATGTTGAATTTTGTCAAGCTGTTGCAGCCGCTGTTTTAGGTGACAAATCAAAAGTAAAATATGTTCCACTCACAGCTAAAGAACGTTTTACTGCACTTCAATCTGGTGAGATCGATGTCTTATCTCGCAATACTACTTGGACTCTACACCGTGATACCTCTCTTGGTTTAAACTTTGTTGGTGTTAATTATTATGATGGCCAAGGTTTCATGGTGAAAAAAGACCTTGGCTTAACCAGTGCAAAAGAACTTGATGGCGCGTCTGTTTGTGTTCAATCAGGCACAACCACCGAACTGAACCTTGCCGACTACTTCCGTAACAATGGCATGGAATACAAACCTGTGGTATTTGATACCGCCGCTCAAACCTCTAAAGGGTTTGATGCTGGTCGATGCGATGCATTAACAACAGATCAATCTGGTCTTTATGCTCTTCGTCTAAATCTTAAAAATCCCAAAAGTGCTCAAGTCTTACCTGAAATAATTTCAAAAGAACCACTAGGCCCAGTTGTTCGCCAAGGTGATGACCAGTGGTTTAATATCAATAAATGGGTATTAAGCGCGATGATTAATGCTGAAGAATATGGTATTAGCTCAACCAATGCCGATCAAATGCTTAAATCAAAAGATCCAAATATTAAACGTATTCTAGGCGTTGATGGTCCTAAAGGTAAAGGCTTAGGGATCCGTGATGATTGGGGCTACCAAGTAGTGAAGCAGGTAGGCAATTATGGGGAAAGCTTTGAACGTACAATTGGCAAAGGATCACCGCTACAAATATCTCGTGGTGTTAATGCGCTTTGGAATGCCGGTGGCTTTATGTATGCCGCACCAATCCGATAAATTTAATGTTAAATAAATCATATAATTAAAAGTAATACAATGTTTGAGGTGACCTCTGTGTCTAAGGCATGCTGTCACCTCTCTTATAAATGGATTTAAGGTTGTAGCTGTATGTCCTATAAAAATCAAAACCTCTTTTATAATCCAACATTTCGTTCGATTTTATTTCAAGTATTAGCAGTTGCTTTACTTGCCTTTTTCTTTTATTCCATTATAGACAATGCTTTATCTAATCTAGAGTCTCGTGGTATCGCTACCGGACTTAGCTTCTTAAATCAAGAAGCAGGTTTTGGTATCGGTTTATCATTAGTAGAATATGATGAAACACACACTTATGGTCGTACATTTGTTGTTGGACTTTTAAATACGGCACTAGTCTCTGTTCTCGGGATTTTATTTGCCACTGTACTTGGGTTTACCGTTGGTATTGCCCGTCTATCTAGCAACTGGTTAGTAAGTCGATGCGCGGCGGTATACATTGAAACATTTCGAAATATCCCTCTTTTATTGCAAATTTTCTTTTGGTATTTCGCGGTATTACAAGCGCTTCCCTCACCTCGACAGAGCTTAAGTTTGGGTGAAAGTGTCTTTTTAAATGTGCGAGGATTATTTTTCCCTAGCCCTGTGTTTGAAGAAGGTTCAAATCTTATTGGCATGGCTATTGTACTGGCTATCGTTTTCATTATTTTTTTAGCTAAATGGGCAAGTAATAAACAAACGCTGACAGGTCAACAAACACCTGTTTTTCGTTATTCTATTATATTATTAATTACGTTACCTTCATTCTCCTTCTTCCTTTCTGGAATGCCAATTTCAATTGAATATCCTGAATTGAAAGGATTTAATTTTCGGGGTGGTATCAGCATTATCCCTGAGTTAGCCGCATTAGTCGTAGCGTTAAGCGTTTATACTGCCTCATTCATTGCAGAAATCGTACGTTCTGGTATCAATGCTGTAAACCATGGTCAGACTGAAGCCGCAATGGCACTAGGATTACCAAAGAATAAAACACTAAAGCTTGTCGTTATTCCCCAGGCAATGCGTATCATAATTCCACCTTTAACAAGCCAATATTTAAACTTAACGAAAAACTCATCACTAGCGATGGCCATTGGTTATCCTGATCTAGTTTCTGTATTTGCAGGGACAACATTGAATCAAACCGGACAAGCAATTGAGATCATCACGATGACAATGGCGGTTTACTTAACATTAAGCCTTTTAACGTCATTCTTGATGAATATCTATAACGATAAAGTCGCATTGGTTGAGAGGTAATTATGAGCACACATCAGTTTCAGCCAAATTTACCACCACCAGCAAACACTGTCGGTGTGATAACTTGGCTCAAAAAGCATTTATTCAATGGTCCTGTTAATTCATTACTAACGATCATTATCGCTTATTTGGCATTTAATGGATTATGGAGTGCTGTTAATTGGGCTTTAATCAATGCCGATTGGATAGGAACAACACGTGATGCCTGTACAAGTGAAGGCGCTTGCTGGGTAATGATCAACGTCCGTTGGGATCAGTTCATGTATGGCTTCTACCCCACTGAAGAACTTTGGCGTCCTCAGTTATTTTATGGTCTATTAGCCATCTTTGTTGCCCTACTAGCTTATGAACATACGCCTAAAAAAGTGGCTATTTGGTTAGTATTTGTAAACATTTTCCCTTTCTTTGCTACATTTTTACTCTATGGTGGCGTATTAGGATTACCTGTAGTTGACACCCATCTCTGGGGTGGTTTACTGATCACCTTGGTTATAGCGATTGTCGGTATCGTTGTATCACTACCAATCGGTGTTGCACTAGCACTAGGTCGTCGTTCTGAAATGCCCATTATTCGTAGTATGTGTACTGTGTATATTGAGATTTGGCGTGGTGTTCCACTAATCACTGTTCTTTTTATGGCTTCTGTCATGCTTCCATTATTCTTATCGGAAGGAATGGAACTCGATAAGCTCTTTAGAGCTCTCATTGGAGTGGTTTTATTCAGTGCCGCTTATATGGCTGAAGTAGTTAGAGGTGGCTTACAGGCAATTCCAAAAGGCCAATATGAAGCAGCAGATGCGCTTGGGTTAGGCTACTGGAAAAAGATGCGTTTAATCATCTTGCCACAAGCATTAAAAATCACTATTCCTTCGATCGTAAACACTTTTATCGGTTTGTTCAAAGATACTAGCCTTGTTCTTATTATAGGAATGTTTGATGTGTTAGGGGTTGGTCAGGCAGCAAATACAGACCCTGAGTGGTTAGGGTTTTCTACGGAAAGTTATGTTTTTGTCGCTTTGGTTTTCTGGGTATTCTGTTTCTCTATGTCTAGATATTCCATCTACTTAGAAAACAAGCTTCATACTGGCCACAAGCGATAATCTAAAAATTCAAGGATGTAATGATGACAAATCAACAAGATTATATGATTCAATTAGAAGATATGAACAAATGGTATGGCCAATTTCATGTCCTGAAGAATATAAATTTACAGGTAAAAAAAGGCGAGAAGATTGTTATTTGTGGCCCTTCAGGCTCAGGTAAATCAACCATGATCCGCTGTATTAATCGCCTAGAGGAACACCAAAAAGGTCATATATTTGTCTCTGGTACAGAGTTGACAGAAGATTTAAAAGATATTGAAGCAGTAAGAAAAGAGGTTGGAATGTGTTTTCAGCACTTTAATCTTTTCCCTCACTTAACCGTTCTTGAGAATTGTACTCTTGCTCCAATTTGGGTGAAAAAAATGCCCAAAGCTGAAGCTGAAACTCTGGCAATGCAATTTTTAGATCGCGTTAAAATTCCAGATCAAGCTGATAAATATCCAGGGCAACTCTCTGGTGGACAACAACAACGAGTTGCGATTGCACGTTCTCTGTGTATGAACCCACAAGTCATGTTATTTGATGAGCCGACTTCAGCACTGGATCCTGAAATGGTACGTGAAGTATTAGACGTAATGGTAGAACTCGCTGATGAAGGTATGACTATGCTTTGTGTAACCCATGAAATGGGATTTGCTAAAGAAGTTGCAGATAGGGTGATCTTTATGGATGCCGGAGAAATCATTGAAGAAAACAACCCAATAGATTTCTTTGAAAATCCACAATCTGATCGAACTCAATTATTTTTAAGTCAGATTTTACATCATTAGGTACTCTTCAGCTATTTACTTAAATAGATCAAAATATTAGTACTAAATAATTAGTAAAAACATTATAAAAAAGCAGTGATCTTATGATTACTGTTTTTTGTTACAGATACTTACAAACTTCATATGCTAAGTTAATGTACTGATGTAAAATGGCTTCTAGCTCAATTAATTCAGTTCAAAAATTAGAACTTACTTGATTTTTTGAACTATAGGCACCATAACTGTCTATATATTTATGTCTGTCCATTCCAAGGGGAATACGATGAATAATCAAATGTTCGGCCAAACTCATACGCAAGAGTCGGCTCTACAAACAAATAAAGTATTACGTAATACTTATTTTTTACTATCTATGACACTGTTATGGTCAGCACTTGTTGCTGGTGTTTCAATGGCTCTTAATTTACCTCGCCCAGGCATTATCATTATGCTTGTAGGTTTTTACGGCTTACTATTTTTAACAGAAAAAAACCGCAACAATAGCATGGGTCTTGTATTCACCTTCCTATTCACTGGTTTCTTAGGTTACACCATAGGCCCAATCCTAAATATGTACATTGGTGCAGGTATGGGTGATGTGATCTTAACTGCACTTGGTGGTACTGCATTATCATTTATGGCAGCATCAGCTTATGCATTAACAACTAAGCGTGATTTATCATTCCTTAACGGTGTGTTAATGGCTGGTTTTGTTGTTCTACTTATCGGCATGGTCGCTAATATCTTCCTACAGATGCCTTTATTACACCTTGCTATGAGCGGTATGTTTATTCTGTTCTCTACAGGTGCAATTCTACTGACAACACAATCAATCATTCGTGGTGGTGAAACAAGCTATATTTCGGCTACGATTACACTGTATGTTTCTATCTACAACATCTTCATCAGCTTACTAAGTATTCTTGGTATTATGCGTGATGATTAATCGATAAGTAATTTGATACTCATAAAAATGCCAGTCCCATAAAGGACTGGCATTTTTTATGTTTGTAGTTTGTAGAAGGCAATTAATCACATGATCTAATTATTACTATTAAGAATAAGGCAAAGACTCTACCCCATCATTATTCAACATACATTGCACATTCATCGTCTATATTTTCTGGAGGGAAGTAATTATCCCTAACGTAAAACTTATTAAGTAATCGAATGACAGCGTGTTTCTTTACTTCCTTTTCACTCATTAATCCATGTAGTTTACGTGCTACATTTTGAATGGTTAATAAATTCTCTAAAGGTAGACTCGCTTCTAAGTCATTTTTTAAACTGTGTGCTTCTTCATAACCATTTGCAACGGCAAGATAAGCCCAAATATAAGCCACTGCATTATGAGAAGAGGATATTTTTTGATTATACTGCGCCGAACGTAACTGAGATTCAGGGCTTTTAAGCTCCCCTCCACGCTCAGACCAGTAGATAGCCTTAAAAATATCTTTTGTCGTTCCGATACCATGATAATAACAAGAACTCACAGTTATCATTGCTTTTTGATCATCCTGATATGCAGCTCTTAGCATCCAGTAAAACCCTTCTGGATGCCCATCCTCATGCTTTTGATACCACTGGGCTAGAAAAAATTGTGCATCTAAATAGTCTTTTAGGGCTAATTTCGTGATAATCTGAATACCTAAATCAATATTTTTTTCACAGCCTTTAGCCTCAAGATATAGCTTACCTAGGGTAAGCGAAGCAGGCATCTCTCCTCGACTTTCTCCTAACTTAGCCGTCCAAAATGCTAATTTTTCATTAGCTTCTGGATCATCATAATTTTCATCATATAAACGTACTAGCGCATAAAAGGCCTGCTGGCTATTCTGCTCTGCTGCTGCAAGATACCACTTAATAGCACTGTTTTGATCAATCAACTCTAAATCTGCACCCAAGGCTAATTGAGCGGTAAGATTTCCACTTTTCGCACGCTCAATTTTATCTTGTCTATCAGTATCATTATCAAGTGTAACGACTGAATTATAAGTACTGTTCTTTCTTTGTTTTACAATCAGCATTTTTTTCTTTTCAATAGATTGAAAATGCAAAATGACTGCAATCAAAAAAATCACACTACTAAAAAATAAGAACACATACATATCAAAAGGTCATCGAAAAAGGAATACGGCTTCAACTGTCTATTCTAATGGCTTTCCCTCTTAATTAGAATGACTACCTTTTACAAAAATAGATTTATCTCTCTATTTTTTATGAAAAAAAACCAATATAAACAGAATGTGATTCTTTATAGTGTATATATCTATTATTCCGAACTTTGTCGCTGGTTTTTTTAGGAAAACTAGCTAAGGTATTAAAATATATTATTTATACTCATGGCTTATATGAAAACATTGTCCCATCAATTTTTGTGCATCTTTCTTCTCGTATTTTCTCAACTGACTTACGCTAACTGGGGGTTATCTAATGAGCAATCGATAGAAATCACACCACAAGCTCAGCACATTGAACAGAGTATAAGTAAGCTGCCCGAGCAACATTTTTTTTCTAATAATGATTATGCGCAAGTTAAACGTCTACTTTCTATAACCATTACTCAGCAAAAAAAACAAACAATTAATCTTAAGAATGCTCTTAACGAATATACAAATAACAATGATAATATTCATTGGTTAACGGTAGAAAGTAACCACCAATCATTAAATTCATTAAATTTAAGTAAACAGCAGCTTTTAACACTAACAGATCCTATATCCCGGGAACAACTTACTGGGTTTGGGCCTTATGGTGTAACTCAATTTTATTCAGAACTCGCTATTACGCAGTTAAATATTGAGTATTATCTCCATTATCAAATCCGTAGCTTTAAGAACCTATTGCGTGATTTAAGGGTTTCTCCTGTTCCAATTATCACTGTTACCTTTAAAGTACTCATCGTATTTTTTATCTTTAGTTGGTGGATGAAAAATTATGTTCGCTTAATTCATGATTTTAAAGTATCAAAACTTGAAGGAACAACAAAGCCTACCTTGTTGACTCGTGGTATTTGGTATCTTACTCGTGCACATTCAGCTATCGCTTGGTTACTGCTTATTACGGCTACACTGCGTATTATTTCTACATTACCTAGCTTGCAGCATCTAATCTTTCTCGAAATATTCACATGGTGGATCTTAGGTGGTTCAATTGCGGTAAGTTTTGTTCTTGAATTCATTTATCGCAACAGTAAGCATAATAAAAAAGAAATAATTGCACTACGTTTAGCTACCATTCGTCATTATGTCTGGGGAATAATTGTTGCTGGCGTGATTTTACAAATATCATCAAGGACCCTTGGGCAAGGGACTATTTATGCTTGGATAAATTCGTTAGTGTCTCTTTTCTTTGTTCTTCTTACCGTTTATACATTAAGACAATGGAGAACAACTATTTTTGAGCGGGTCCATCATCTTGATCCGCTTCCTGTTTCTATACAATGGGCGGTTCGTAACCAAAACACATTGTTAATATCTATTGCTGCAACGACCTGTGGGGCAGCTTGGCTATCTTGGCGTTCAATTCAGCACAATGTAATTAGTGCTTTGTCTCAATACACTGCGTTTAGCCATGCCTTAGCCTATTTATTTAGAATAGAAGTGGCAAAACAAACCGAAGTTTCTCGTGAACACTCAAACTTAGTTCGCATTAAAGGAGCCGTAGCTTTTGAGTATATTTCTCCTGGATCTGAAAAGTCGACCTTAATTGACGAGTACGCAAAAGAAGAAATGTCTGCCCTATCTCGTTATCTTTTAACAGATAGTCCTGCCGTTTGTGTCCTATCAGGAGAGCGTGGAGTAGGAACAACAACCCTACTTAATCGACTGCTTAATAAAGAAAAAAATGCGCAACCACTCTATTTAAACTGCCCATACGATGGATACTCTGCTTTATTACCAGAATTAGCAAAACAGCTAGGTATCGATGAAGGATCAAGTGAAAAAGACATTCTTCAGCATTTGCGAAATAGTGAGGCCTGTTATTTGATGGCTTTTGATAATGCACAACGCCTAGTGAAACCCAAAGTCAACGGGTTAATCGATCTCATGAAGCTGACTAATTTACTCCGTCGAGCTCGTAAAAGTCATCGCGTCGTACTGGCTATTGAAAAATCAAGTTGGCGATTTATTGATCGTGCTCGTGGAGAACGTCTATTATTTGATTTAGTTACTTTCATGCCAAAGTGGAATGAAAAACAGATCGGTAATTTACTTGAGTCTCGAATTACCACCACACCTAAAACTGAAACTGAAGACGAATGTCCTTCTATTTCCTTTGATGGCTTAGTGTTACCAAGACAATGGGATGAAGAGAACTTAACAGAAGAAGAACGAGCTAAAAATGGATTCTATCGCATCTTATGGGACTATTCAGATGGAAACCCTACGGTCGCGCTACGCTTCTTTAGATTATCTTTACATCGTAATAAAGACACTGAAGCTGTACTGGTTCGCTTATTCAAAGCCCCTCATTCAGATGACTTAGAAACAATGCCTAAGCCAATGCTTGCAGTACTTCGTTCAATTGTGCAACTTGAGATCGCTTCACCTTCTGATGTCAGTGAGTGCAGCCGTTTAAGCATGGCAGAAGTGATCAGTACACTGCGTTATTTTCAAAGCCGTGGTTATATAGAATGGAATGATAATAAAGCTCGAATTTCTGATCACTGGTTCCGTCACATTACTAATGTTCTTCATCGTCAACACTTATTGGTGAAATAATATGCTTCGATTATTTATCTTCTTTATTACGTTCAGCTTTGGGTACACCGCCTTTGCTGAAGACCCTCAGTCGCTTGATAACCTGCACCAATTCGCAAGTTTGATCCGATGGAGCGGTGTTGCCTTCTCATTCATCATTGTCTTTATTGCTTGGCTATTGCTTCGTTTTACTCAATCGATCGTTGATGGTATTAGCAGTCAATTTGCACAACGCCGAATGCTAATGCAAAAACTGCAGTCATTTTTCCAATTCTTTATTTATATGTCGACGGGGATAACGGTATTCATGCTCAGTTTCCGCGTTGATGAAAGGGTTCTCGCATTGATTGGGGGGACTCTGGCGGTTTCGGTTGGTTTTGCATTAAAAGATCTTACCGCCTCGTTTATTGCAGGTCTAACAATAATGATAGACCGACCATTTCAAGTGGGCGACCGAGTCACTTTTGAAGGGCATTACGGTGACATCATTGCTATTGGTTTACGCTCTGTTCGTATGCAAACTCTTAATGACGATATTATTACGATCCCAAACAATAAATTTTTAAATGAGGTCGCAATGAGTGGTAACTACGGTGCATTGGATATGCAAGTGGTTATCCCTTTCTATATTGGTATGGATCAAGATATCAATACTGCTCGTGATATTATTCAAGAAGCGGCCTCATCAAGCCGTTATATCCATCTACCAAAACCAGTTGTTGTACTCGTGAAACAAACCATCACAGACAACTATTTAGCAATCCAGCTAACCTGTAAAGCCTATGTGGTAGATATTAAAGTTGAGAAATTATTTGAAACCGATATTACTCTTCGTGTAATGGAAGAATTTAAAAAAACGAATATTTCCCCTCCTTCCATTGCCATTCAAAACAAGTAGACATTATGTGGTGCTCTCTATTAGCAGAGCGCCATTAGTATTAACTAGCACTCGATAAGTGTTGACCAGGTAATTGCTCTGCTGCCACCCAATTTCGTCCGCTTTCTTTGGCCCTATAAAGCATTCGATCTGCGCGCTCTATTCCTGTTTGAACTGATTCATCACCCAATTGAACAACCCCGAACGAGGCTGTAATATTTAGCTCTTCAGGCCACACTGCACTTTCAAGAGTAATGCGAAGATCTTCTGAAATATCAACACTTTCAACTAGGTTCATATCAACAAATAATAATAAGAATTCTTCTCCACCCCAACGAATAAATATTGATGAGTTGGGTAATTTCTCTTGTATTACATTACACAGCAGGACAAGAACTTGATCACCAACGCCATGTCCGTGATTGTCGTTAATAGATTTAAAGTGATCAATATCAAATAACGATATTGACACCGCGGTTCCTGAGTTTCTTATGTCTACCAAGTCTGAAAAAACCTTATCGATATCATTACGATTTCGAATTCCCGTGAGTGGATCATTCGTGGCTTGATGACGAAGTTTAGACATTTGATTATTTAAACGAGCTTGCTGGTCTTTCTCTCTAATCAAGGTTTTTTTCATACTTAAAATATAAGAAACAACATAAGAAGATAAGAATAAAACCCATATCAATAATATATAACGTAAAAATTCATTATGCGGAAGATACTTACCTTTAAAGATAATATTTTTGATTAAGTACTCATGATGACCGAGTTCGACAGAGCCTGGGGTGCCAACTTCAATCAAAACAGTGTTACTGATATCAACAGCCGTGAGCTCTACCGGATGCTTATAATAGTTAATCCACCATGTAGGTACATTAAGATACTTAAATCCGAGTGGGTATTTAACGGTATACAAATTTGGATCAAACTCAAATTGATTAAATTTGTCAGAGAGTAAATCAGAAGTGCTGTAAGCATCATTTCTATTTCGAACTAAGAAACGAGCCATAGGTATCCCTTCACCTTGATATTCTATATCGAACGAAACCGTTTCATACAATGACAAATCAATACCAAGAGTTCGCTCTTGTGAGACAATCTCAAACGTCAATTCACAAAAAGGGCTGTCATAATTTGCACCGATATCGCAAACTAATAACAGCTCTCCATTAGCTAATTTACGTAATTCTCCAGACGAATTTCCACCATGGTCTTGATCTGTATTAACACGTAAGTTGAACTCAGAATCACCATTTAGTACCAATACACGGTTAAAGCCAAGGTGATAATATACCAATGACAACATCGTTATGATAATTAACGCTATGATCCCTTTGATTAATGTCAGTTTTACCAAAATACGCCCAATTTACAGAATGAAAACCTGTAACTATTTTATCCGATTATTTACATTAATGTAACCTATAAATTTATCTCTCGCTGCTCTCTTATTTTATTGATAACATAACATTCTATATTAGCTAACTCGCTGGTTCTGTAATGAAATTAATATTAAAAACTCTCCTATTATCTGTATCACTATGCAGCTCCTTAGCTTTTGCTAATACAGAGGCACACAATGATTATTTAAAAGGTACGGCTTATCTAAATCAACACAATTATAAAGAAGCAATTACCTGGTTAACAAGTGCTGCCAATAATGGTTCTATTGAGGCTCAAAATAAGATTGGTGTCATTTATGCAAAAGGAATTGGTACTGAATCTAGCGCTAGTTTAGCCA
Source organism: Aliivibrio wodanis (assembly GCF_052920805.1). Classification (NCBI taxonomy): domain Bacteria; kingdom Pseudomonadati; phylum Pseudomonadota; class Gammaproteobacteria; order Vibrionales; family Vibrionaceae; genus Aliivibrio; species Aliivibrio wodanis. The sequence goes on along the minus strand of NZ_JBREXA010000002.1, from coordinate 497,419 downwards.
TTCAATACTTTACCAAAGCTGCAAAAAATGAAAGCTCAATGGCTTATTACAATCTCGGTAAGGTGTATGAATCCCAAGAAAAATTCCCTATCGCTATCGACTGGTATAATAAAGCCATCGCTATAGATAACAGCAATGCAATGAACAACCTTGCAGATTTATATTTACAAGGTAACGGGTTAGTGCAAAACATTCATCAAGCAGAACTGCTCTATATACAAGCGGCAGAATTAGGTAATGCTACAGCCATGCGTAATCTTGGTTTTCTCTATTTCAAAGGGGTAAACGTTAAACAAGATATGGAGAAATCATACTTTTGGTTTAATTTAGCCGCAGCAAAATCTTACCCAGAAGCAGAAATATATCGTGATTTTACAGGTGAGAAGTTATACAAAACGACAAGAACATCAATCCAGAATGAAGCCTTAGTATGGCTAGAAGCACATTCAAAATAACGCGATAATACTCTTTCCTTGGTTGTCTTAAAAGTTCAATTAAGACAACCAAGCAATCCTTCTTAACTCTTTTTCTTTGTTACGCCTTTTTACTCTCTAAGCGACACGGTAACCAAGTTGCCAGTACGATAATCACAAATATCAATGAGAAATTTGCTATCGCTTTCACCATTAAGACAATAAGAGAGCTGCTTTCTAATGAATCTAATAATACACTCACCCCATATCGAGTAAGTAGTATCACGACAAATAAAGTAAGTAAGGTAATCACGCGAGTTTTTAGGCTCTTTATCACCACACCTTTTGATATAAGAATAGCAAGGACCACTCCCCAACATATCGCTGCCATATATAAATAATTCATATATTGCATGGTAAACGCAATACCGCTTGAGATAATCGCTATAATTAACCAAAACTGTATACTCTCAATCACGCGATACAGTAAATCTCCATGTTTTTTCTGCAGATTTGAAAAATGAACAATCACCATCGCCCCCAGAGCGATCCCCACGATGACATCCGTCAGAAAATGAATACCGAGCCATACCTGAGCGATAGACTGAGTTATTATTAAGCCAACAAAAAATAATACAAAACGGTTAAGTAATGCTGGTGCTAGATCTCTTTTCTTTAAAGCGAGATAAAATACTCCGTAAATAACGGTAGCAAGCATGGCGCTCATGCTTGGCATTCCAAACCCATTAGCTTGCGTTAATTGTAGTTGAGGGACATAAACAAATGGGCGTGGTAAAGCCAGACCTAACTTTGCCAATTCTGTAAAAGTGATAGTTAACACAATACCAAACAATAAGGTTAATGCGGTTCCTCGACCAAAATAAACCAATGCGACAATAAATAAAAAGTAGAAAAAAGCTTCTGTACCTGTTTCATTAATTATCGTGAAAAATATTTTAATACTCGTGTTAATAACCGTTGGTAAACTATTTATACTTTCGCGTAACGACATCAACAGCCCCAGTTCAGCTTGGTGAATATCGCTCGCTTGACCAATAAGATCCGTTACCCACGTGATTTGGTTATCACTGTCTAATGGTTTAGCAAACCAATGCTGAAGTAATTTTAGTTGTTGTGGATAGCGGTACTGCTCTGGAGTTATTTTATATGGTTCACTCAAATAAACGGCTTCAGTTTCGATACCGTAATGAGGAGAGAACCAAGATGGAATTCGAAATAAACCATCATTTGTTTGGAGGTCAAAAACGACAATTTCAGAATCACTTACACAGCGAAAAAACGTGGCTTTATCGTCTTTATACAATTGTTCTTTTGCTGTAACAACAAGCCCTGCTTCTTCCCATGTTTCTCTTTCTGCGGCTTGCTGAGGCGTTTCCCCCACATCAATCAACCCTCCGGGCAATGATAGTTTTCCCGTAATCAATTCTTCAATCAAAACGACACGAAAGCCATCATCCACAACACAGACGGCTCCTTTTGAAGTAACCTCTTGATCCGCTAGTGCTGGTATTGATAAAAATGAGGTAGCAAACGATGACAACAATAAACAGAGAGTAAATATCTTATTCATATTTCACTCTCTTTTAGGGCTTTACGTAAATAATGGATATGTTCTTTCATGCCTTGCTGATGATAAAAATCTAATGCGGCTTGATTAAAACCCCACACTTCAACAAAAACCTCTTTAACACCATAGTCTTTTAATTCTTGTTCCATTCTTGTTATTAGTTTCTCAGCAATGCCTTCTCTACGACTTGTTTGTTCAACATACAGTTCATCAATCGTTGCCATCATTACTGGTTTACTAACCGTTGAAATCAATTCACAAAAATGCCCCGTCACAAAACCAATAACATCACCTTCGAGTTCTGCTACATACACCATGCATTCTGGGTCATCTAAATAGCGGGCAATACTTTTCTCTTCTTCTATCTCTGAAGCCGTTTTGAATAACTCAGGGCATTGCTGATGATGCTCATCATGTAGTTGATACATCATTGAATTTAAGCGAAAAAGATCCGTTTCTTGTGCTCGACGAATAACTGAAGTCATGTAGGTACCAAATAAGAAGTGACATGTAATTAGACCATGATTTATAAACAAAAAAAAGTTCTGTATCATCAGTTCTTACATTCATAATGCCTTTCCTTACTTAATTTTGACGTTAATCGCCTGAGAAAAGGTACACTAATCACATTGATATTTATTTGACCGAATCCTTATGCAATTTACTTTCACCCCAAAAAATAGAATCTACGAATTAATCACCTTTATTTTCTTTATCTTAAGTATGCTAATAGCGCTTTTCCTTGCGCCTACTCCTAATTTATTCGGTCTTTTATCAAATACTGAAAGCCTCATTCTAACTTCACTCAGCAGCTCAGCAGGCTCTCCAATGTTTCTGCTTACTTCAGCGATACTCTGCTGTATTCCTATTATCAAACGTTTACCAATAAAGAAGATACTTTCTCTCTACCTACAATTTGCAATTCTTTTACTATTAAGTTTAATGCTAAAAATTGGTGTTAAAGCGGTGACAGAGATCCCCCGCCCTTACACTCAAGCTTTAGTTCAGGTTGATTTAATCGATAATACCGCTGATTTTTATACGCTCAGTGAAGAAAACAAAGAAACTCTTATTACTCAAGTTAAACAGCAAGTAAGCCCCGCACGTATAGACCAATGGCGTCAAGGCATGAATTATTCATTCCCATCAGGCCATACTATTTTCGCCGCTATCTGTGTTTTATTCTGGGGGGGATTTTTGCTACGACATAAGCACTATGCACTAACCGCAGTTGTAATTACTTGGGGTGTAGGCGTTGGCTTTAGTCGTGTTTGGCTTGGAATGCACTGGCCAACAGATCTTATTGCGTCACTGATCAGTGCATCGATTTTGATTCTTTGTGTACCAACGATTAATTTAGAGACAACATCTCCTAAAGTGAATTAACGTTCTTCTTCACTGATTTAACCGCCATAATGCCAAAGCCAATAAGTAACAATAACGGCAATAGCCAAAGTACATAGGTTTTAGCATTTAATGGCGGTTCATATAAAACAAAATCGCCAAAACGATGCGTCATGAAACTCACGACCTCTTCATCTGTCTTTCCCGCTTTGATTTGCTGATACACTTCTAAGCGGAGATCTTTCGCTATCGGTGAATTTGACTCAATTAAGTTTTGATTTTGACATTGTGGACAACGTAAGCTTTTTGCCAAGGCTATCGCTTGCTGCTGTTGCTCTGAAGAATCAAACTTAAACAGTTCTACGCTTTCTATCGTCGCTTTGTCAGCGGCAACAAATAAACTATTACTGCTATCCAATGATGCATTAACGGAAAATACGGAGCATAAACAGAGTACTGGCACCAATAGATTAAAAAAACGCTTCATTATTACTCCTCAAAAAAGTCAGCAAATTCACGTTGCCACTTTTTCTCATCTAAAGCGCCAGTAAAGCGATGCAATATCACTCCTTTCTGATCAATTAAGAAAGTGGTCGGCGTACCAAAAACACCTAAATCCATTGCGAGCGATCCTCTTGGATCAAAAATCACCGCTTGATATGGCGAACCTGTCTGCTCTAGCACTTGTTTAGCCGCAATGCGATCATCTCGATAATCTAAACCAATGATGGTTATGCCCTGCTCTTTTAACTGATGCAAAAACTGATGTTCTGTTTTGCAAATCCCACACCACGCAGCCCAAACATTTAGCAAAGTTAGTGGCTGTTGCTGAAATAACGATTCATCTAATAATATAGACGTATCCATGACTTCTGGTAATTCAAACGTAGGCACGATCTCTCCCACCATCGCCGTTGATGTACTCGACTCTTTGGTTTCTAATCCTGTAAATAACACACTAAAGATTATCGCGCATATTACAATCGCTAATCCTACTTTTATTGCTGGCTTCATTTCTTACTACTCTTTCGCTTTATCATTGCCAATACCCCGCCTAGCGCCATCAAAATAGAACCAAACCAAATCCATCGAACGTATGCCTTATATTGTAAACGTAATGCGAAACTGCCGTCTTTTAATTTTTCGCCTAACGTCACGTATATATCACCATGCCAAAACCAATGCATTGCAGGTTCACTCATGTTCATGACACGAACTTGATAATGACGGCGTTGTGGCTGAACCATCGCTATTTCTTTGCCATTTTCACTGATCAATAAATTTGCTTGTTCTGCGGTGTAATTTGAACCTACCAGTAGTTCGGTTTCTTTATAAGTGATCTCATAATCGGCGAGTTTAGCTATAATACCCGGTTCCATTTTTGCACTGCTTTCAAAAGAGTGCTCACTGTTCATCGCCGCACCAATCATAACAATAGCAATACCAATGTGCGCGATAACCATTCCTATCGCTTTGCCTTTAGACTGTTGCAGCGACCACACCGAACCTATTATTACCGCGAAAGCCAACACCCAAACCAAGCTAGGGATTACTGCTATATTTTCATATTGAACACGATATATTCCGAGTCCTAGCACAATAGAAACTAAGCTTGAAATAACGATCGTCTTGGTATTTGCATTTGTCGTCTTTCCTTCCCAATGAGCAAAGACCGACACGGCCATCATGAACAAAGCAACGATCGCCATTGGCACAAATAACAGATTGAAATAGGGTGCTCCAACAGAGATATTTCCTAATCCGAAAATTTGGAAAATCATAGGATAGAATGTGCCAAGTAATACTGTAATTGTTGCGATTGAAAATAGACCAGCTAACAATAAAAACAAAAAATCACGACTGATAAAATGACGAATAGGTTGGCTATTTAACTGTCTACTTTTGAATGCATACAGAGATAAAGAAACCAACATAACCACAAACAAGATCAGAAGCAGAATGATCCCACGCGTTGGGTCCACTGCAAATGCATGGACAGAAGTTAATACCCCAGATCGAACGACAAAGGTGCCTAAAATACTCAAACAAAACGTCATTAACGATAGGATCATTGACGTTTTTACGAGTTGGTTTTTCTGATTACTCGCGATTAAAGTATGCAATAAACCCGTTGCGGTTAACCAAGGCAATAACGACGCATTTTCAACCGGATCCCAAAACCACCAACCACCCCAACCAAGTTCATAATATGCCCACCAAGAGCCTAAACTGATCCCTACAGTTAATAATGACCACGCTAGTAGTGTCCAATGTCTTGCGTGTTGTACCCAATATTGCGGTACGTCCTTCATCATTAATGCGGCAAGCGCAAAAGCAAACGTTGCGGCAAAACCTACATAACCTAAATACAATAATGGTGGATGAAATATCAATCCAATATCTTGCAACATTGGATTCAAATCTCGACCTTCTAATGGTGTATTAACGTAAATAATGAAAGGATTTGAAGCAAATAAAGTAAAGGCTGAAAAAATAGCAATTAATGCATTAAGCACTAATAAAACTCGAATAACGTACTCTGTTTGTATTGTTTTTCTCTTTAGCGTAATTAACCCTGCCCATAGTGCTAAAGTTAATACCCAAAACAATAATGACCCTTCATGACCACCCCAAATAGCGGCAATTTTAAAAAATACAGGTAATGCAGAGTTAGAGTGTTCAGCAATATATCGAATAGAAAAATCATCAATATAGAAGCCATATCCCAATGCAGACACAGAAAGAAAACAGAATAAAGTACTAAGAATCGAGAGAGGAAAAATTAACGTAGCCCAAGAATTCTGAGAACGTGATATTCCATATATAGCAGATATGGAAGCAACAAAAGATAACACCATCGTTGCTATTAACCAAAATTGACCTATTTCAGCAATCATACGACTCCACTGATCCCTCAAAAAATAAAAACGTCATGCTTATCCTAGTGTGACTTAAATAAGTAACTTAAGATAAACATGACGATACTACATTATACGACGGTCATTTGCCCTGCATAGAGAACAAATGTTCGCAGCATTAATACACCAAGTAAACTTAGTGACGTAACAACAAAGATAAAGCCTTTGCCATGTGTCATTTCTTTTGGTGCGAAAGCGTTAAGGGCCAATGGCGCAATCATACCCAAACCAATAACGCCAACCCAGAACCAAGTGCCCCAAAATCCACCACCAATCGCAGCCCAAGCGGCAACTTCCCCTTGGCCTCCGCTGAAGATTAATCCAGTAAAGAACGTAACTAAAACAAATAACTCGAACAGCACAACTGGTCGTTCGAAATTATGAATCCACTTTACTGAAGTGCTTGTGCTCGATTCCCCAAAACCTAAAATACCAAATAATAAACACGCCGCAGCACCTGAAGATAAACTTGAGAACAAGAATAAAATCGGCAGTACTGGGTTATTTAACATTGGGTAAGTTTGTAATGCAGATAACAAGAAACCAGTATAAGCAGCCAGCATAATAGCTAACACCGCTAAGACGACTTCTAATGCATTCTCAAACTGTTCTATTTTAAGCAAAATTGCATCAATGAAACCAAACTTCCCTTTTAAGAAAGCCATGATTTCTTTTCTGAAAATAACCCCTATCCAAGCAAACAAAACAACCATATATACTTGGAACAAGATAACCCCCATCGACATTACCGATGTAGGGTTAAAAAAGATCATTATTTTCCAAAAAGATAACGGTTTCGTTAAATGGAAAATCAAAATAGTTAAGCCAGCAATAATTCCAAATGGAGCTAAAATCGCCGTGGCTTTAATGATGCCATTATGCGCAGGATCTCCTTCGATGACTTTACGCTTCAAATAAATTGAAATCATAACGGCACCAGCAGACATACCGGCTAAGAAAAGATAGATCGCGATGATCCAATCCCAAACTAAGGAGTCAAAATTAAACGCAGCTTCCCATGCACTCATCTTAAATCTCCCCTTTTTGGTTTGGGATCTTAAATAACTTAGGCTTAGTGCCTAGGTCCACTTTGTCTCGATAGAATACGCTATTGCTTAATACCGCATTAATCTCACTATTTTTATCGTTCAAGTCACCAAAGATCAGTGCTTTTGTTGGACACGATTCAACACACGCAGGTTGTTTGCCTTGAGCTAAATTCGTCTCACGACAAAAATCACATTTATCTGCTGATTTGGTAACAGGATTAAAGAAACGTACTTGATAAGGACACGCCGCTAAACAATAACCACAGCCTACGCATTTCTCATTATGAATATCAACAATACCTGTTGCTTCATCTTTATAAGCAGCGCCTGTCGGACACACCATTACACACGGAGCATTTTCACAATGTTGGCATGATTTACGAGTAAAGCGGTAATCGACATCAGGGAACTCTCCGCGCGGTTCGCTACGGATAATCTCTAATCGAGAAACACCTTCTGGCACGCTGTTCACTTCTCGACATGCTTCAGTACAGGCAGTACAACCAATACAGGCCGTCTCATCATGCACCATACCATAGCGTTTCGCGCCGTCTTCCATCGAATAAGCCAGCGTTTTTTTACTGCTCATTAATGAGGTAGTCGCCACTCCAGTAGTAAAGATAACCGCACCTGAACCCGCTAAAAAATTTCGTCTAGAACAACTCATACTATTCTCCTAGCTTATTTTCTTTCTGATTAAAATCAGCGTGGCAATCAACACACATCTTTATCTTTGATGAATGGTCAAAAGAAAGTACCGCTTCTTTTTCTCCATGCACAATATGACAAGATGAGCAGGTTAAGTTTTTGGCGTGAACGTCATGCGTCCAGCTATCATCACGTAATCTTTCTGAGGTATGACAATCAGTACATTGGCTATTAGCTTGTAAAATTTCATCAAACGAGAGGGTCACTTTTTCCGTGCCGACTTTTGATTGTGCCGCAGAATATTTGATAACTTGAGGTGCACCATCTCGGTGTTCAGGTCCAATTGATTTATGACACTCTACACAATTCACATCACGTTTAAGAATGGCAAATGCATCTTCACCGTGTGAACCTTTAAGTGTTTCTTTTTCATCTTTATGACATTGAGTACATGCGTAGTCCTCGGTCACGAATTAACGTCACTTCATGTCGAGTTGATGAGTCAGCCTCTATTTGGGGCGATTCATCTGCAGCAACATTGAGAGACAAACCATAGAGACAAAATGCGAAGAGTAGCTTCAACATTGTGGCTATGGCTAAATTAACTTTGCCCATGTTATATCCTTCCCTTTCCTACTTTATGTCAGTCAAATCAATTAAAGATCGGACGCATAAAATAAAATGGATGAGTTATTGTATTGATGAAGAAATAAGCTCTTCATTGAAATCAATTCTCATTGGATAGTTAGCCACAACGCTTAACAGAGACAGTTTATATATAAATGTATCGAAATAATACAAAATGTGTCCTGTTGATTATATCTATCTACCACTTTTGTGACATGGCGCAGATAGCCTTATCTCACTGTTATTTAAAGCAAATAAGAACCATTATTAATAAGGTGCATTTAAATTAACACTTTAGGGGTATAAGTATTTATTAGTGATATAGATCACTTATGTAACTTGATGTAAATCAATACAAACCCCGATGAAAAAATGACCGTCCCTTATCTACGATATACTCATTATGTTTCCAATTCTGATTGATAGTCGCTTTCACAACGCTTGGCTAATTCATAACAAGAATATTGGAGATACTTACTGTGAAAAAGCAATGGACCCGTCGTTCAGCCGCTGCAATTGCCATGGTGACTACGTTATTATTAAGTAGCCACAGCTTTGCTGCATCTGAAAAAACTGAGCGAGTTGACCCTCGTAATGAAGCTTATGCAAAAGAGCATGCCGATCAATATGAATCATGGCGCTCTACCTCTGACAGCGTACAAATTGAAGATGCGTTAGCCGAAGACCCAAATATGGTGATCATGTGGGCAGGTTATGGTTTTGCAAAAGACTATAATAAAGCTCGTGGACATTTTTATGCGATAGATGACGTAAGACAAACCCTTCGAACAGCTGGCCCAACGGATGCAAATTCAGGCCCTATGCCAATGGCATGTTGGAGCTGTAAAAGCCCTGATGTTGGCCGTGTAATTGAAGAGCAAGGCGAAGACGGTTACTTCTCTGGTAAATGGGCACGTCTGGGTAGCGAAATTCAAAACCCGATTGGCTGTGCCGATTGTCATGATACCCGTAGTGAAGGCTTTAAAAATGGTGAACCTGCTTTAGCTATTACTAAGCCGCACGTAGAACGAGCGATGGACGCAATTGGTAAACCTTTTGGTGATCAATCTCGTTTAGATCAACAAGCCTCTGTTTGTGGTCAATGTCACGTAGAATACTACTTCACAGGAAAAACCAAAGCCGTTAAATTCCCTTGGGATAAAGGGACTACGGTTGATGAAATGGAAGAGTACTACGACGAGATTGGCTTTAAAGACTGGACACATAAAGTATCTAAAGCACCAATGCTAAAAGCACAACACCCAGGCTACGAAACATGGCGAGAAGGCATTCATGGTAAAAACAACGTAACTTGTGTTGATTGTCATATGCCAAAAGTGAAAAAAGAAGATGGCACAGTTTATACTGACCATAAAGTAGGCAACCCGTTCGATCGCTTTGAAGATACGTGTGCAAACTGCCATACACAATCTAAAGAAATGCTACAAGGCGTTGTTGCTAGTCGTAAAGCACAAGTAGTAAAAATGAAGCTAACCGCTGAACGTCAAATTGTAGCCGCTCATTTTGAAGCGGGTGCGGCATGGGATGCTGGCGCAACTGAAAAAGAAATGGAGCCAATCCTACAAGATATTCGTCATGCACAATGGCGTTGGGATTATGCGATTGCTTCACACGGCGTTCATATGCATGCACCTGAGATCGCTCTAGAAGTATTAGGGACTGCTGTTGATAAAGCTGCAGATGCTCGTACTAAGTTAGTTCGTTTACTAGCGAAAAAAGGCATTACCGACCCTATCGCAATTCCAGACATTTCAACTAAGGCAGCGGCACAAAAAGCCTTAGGCATGGATATGGAAGGCATGAATGCTGAGAAAAAACACTTCTTAGAAACAGTGGTTCCTCAGTGGGAAAATCAAGCTAAAGAACGTCAATCAACCGATTATGCACCAATAAAATAATCGTCAAATAAGAGATAAATCTTATTAACTAAGCACCAATAAAAAAGCCGACACTTCAGATGACGTGTCGGCTTTTTCATATCTTTAACTCTTTAACTAGCGGCGAGCTTGCATCAGCTGTTTTGCTTGGTTAATTGAATTAATAATAGTGACTCTATCTACATCGACTCTTTCTGAATCTAAAATCTTCTGCCAAGCATTAATCGCTTTTTGATAACGGAACGTCACAAAATGATCGGAAGCAATTAAAGTTAATGCGGCTTGGTTATACTCATCTAATGCTAATGCTTTATTCAGTAGCTCCTCAATTTCTTCGTCAAACAGCTGAGAGTGTAAATAGTATTGAGCTGTTGCTTTTGCAGCGTACTGATTTGCCGTTGGTTCTTCAGTTAATCGTATTGCATAACCAAAGCAAATATTAGCCGGTTTTAATTCGCCATTAAGTAAATAGCCTTGGCCAATTTCAAACCAAAGATCCGCATCATTTGGTGATAATTTTAATTGGTCTTCTAAATACCGCATTTTATCGTCATACGATAACGGGCCTAAAGGCTCAGTAATCACTTTATTATTAACAGCAAACTTTTCAGGTCGTAAACCCGATGAGAAAATTACTATAATACTAATGACAACGATAAAAATCATCCAAACAGGATTAAGTGAAGTAGCATGACTACGGCTAAAAAACCACCACAAAACAGCACCTATAAGAACAAAACTCAGTAACATCATTATTATCATATTTTTTACTCTAGTAAAAATTTGTCGCGATCGTAATTCAAATTCATGATTACCGCAATGATCATCATCAGATGTCAGAAGATCATAACCAAAAAAAACCTCCAAGTTGGAGGTTAAATATTATCTATAACAAACGATTAATTTGGTGGAAGTAGTTTCATTCCAATACCAATTCGTGTTTGGTCATGATCATAATCAATTAGTGTTTCACCATACCCTGTCCAAACTTGAGTATAAAAACCAACAAATTTGTTTATATTCAATGTGTAACCTGCTTCTATGCCGCCTTTATTAGTACTGAAGTTATGATGAAAACGCGTATTAAATGTACCTACTTCATTACCCATTTTAATCCAAACGTCATAGTCGCCTAAAAAATCAGTGATATCTTCATTATTTTCTTCATCTTTGAATACATACCAACCCCTAATACCATATTGTATTGGTCCATCTAATCGCTCTAGCGCCCCATACATACGATCCCAGCTACGTGATAGGCTGGTTGTTTGCCCATTTGACTCATGCATATAGCCAATTTCAGCGCTATTAAATAACAACATATTTGATTGATGCATCAAGAAAAACTGAGGTTTATAATTTGTTTCTCTAAACGGTGACGATATATCGTTATTCGCTAATTGCCACAAAGACTTTTGAGTATAAGAGAACATTAAAGAAGTACTTTGATTAATTGGCATTATTGGAACAGCCAAAGAAAACTGAAATTTCACTTCAATTTGCTGTAAACCATCGGCATCTTCAAACCCACCATCAATATAAGTTTGTTTATTAATGTCGTTGGTATAACTGCCTAATAAATAACTGTCTTCATAACCGTGAATACGATTTAACTCTTTTGCTGATGTCATCACGGGTATCGCCAATGCAATCAATAGCATCCATTTTTTCATAATTGACCTTTTGTCAGTAACTTGCCTTTTTCATATATAAGCAAAATGCATACCTACATTACATTTTATATAACTTAACTATTTTATATCGATTTTACGACTGGCTTTTTGATATTGAATTCTCCAGCCAGACCAAGGAGGGATTTCCCATCTTTTCACATCTCCTTTTCTTCCACCTTTTCTATATGTTAGTAAAACTCGTTTACTTTGTGGGAAATAATCAACAGATAAGGTTAAATCAGGCAATATTACTGTTTGTGGGTATTTCGTTAAAAAATCATCTAATTCCCACTCAGGGACTCCATTAAAGACAAAATCGGATTCATCAAACAATGCTAAATCATCCAAAGACGTTACGCCTAATTCAGTTAGTTGTTGTGTAAACCAAGATTCAAACGTTATAGTTTTATCTGATTTATTGCCATTTAATTGGCAATAAAGCAACCAAGCGGCAATTTCTCCCTCTTTTTTCTCTTTTAACTGTGGAAATAAATATCCTTCTTTTACTTGAGAAACAATTGCAGGAATAGCATCCTTTTCAGACGGTTCAACATACTCCGTTTTTAGTTTACGGCTCGCATAATAATATTCATGAGCAATTTTAATATTTTCCTTATCACTAATACACTCGCCCAGACGACACTCAGCAAGTCCTGCCTCTATTATCCATAATATATTGATAGGAGATAAAACTGTTCCAATGGTAAGAGTTTGCTTACTACCTCTACCAGGAAGAGAAAACTGATCAAAAACAATAGCTGCTTCATGTGTCGATAAGAAATGGCTATTACGTCCAAGAACCACTTCCAAATAACCATTACCAAAAGCTTCTCGGCGTTTCTCTCGACGAACAAAAACTAACTCAGGCAACTTAGAGATAATTTGAATTAATACTTCTTCTCTTTTTAAACGGCTACTTACCTCTAGATCTGGCAATTCTAATTCCGTTCTAATTTGTATAGCTAACGTTTGTGCCTCTTTACGTAATTCATTATCAATATTTAATCCATGGCATTCATGTCCGCGAATAATTGAAACTAGTGTAATTAAGTCACACGATTGAGGATTCCAACGTAAAAACTCATCTAAAGCAATATCGGATTTAGATATTGAGAACAGTTTATTTGAGACAGAAAGTGCAGCAACTAAATCAACCACGGTTTCTTTCTCTGCTTTACCCTCTATTTCAGAAATCAGATGAGAAAACAGTGTATCGATTGGTAATGGAAATAAGCGTAAACCATAATCTGTAATGTTCAATTCTGAATTAATGGCCCCTATTTTCTGTAATTTTTCTTCAGCTATTCGGAGTGATTTTTCTGGTAAAGGTTCTAAAAATACTAGACTTCGCAAAACGGAATCACAACTTGCAGCAGCAAGAACCGCCTCAACTAACTCATCTCGCTGTAGTTCAGGAGGTGTCATTCTATCAAGCGGTGCATGTTCACCATATAAGCGGATCGCTTGCCCTTCTTGAGTTCGCCCAGCCCGACCTGAACGTTGTTGTGCACTTGCTTTAGATATGAATTGCAATGACAGTGTTGTTCGCCCATTTCTTTGCTGTGTTCTTCGTTCAAGTCCTGAATCAATAACCACTGTAACATTTGGAATAGTAAGAGAGGTTTCAGCTACATTGGTTGAAAATATAATTCGTTGCTGCTGAGATGGCGCTAAAGCTTGCTGCCTAAGGGTATCAGATACGCCTGCAAATAATGGAAGAACTAGACAATGTGGAAATTTGGCCGAAGCACTTTGAATACATTGTGTGATCTCTTTTTTCCCTGGTAGAAATACTAGAATATCACCGGCCTCACCTAACTGAATGACAGATTCTATCGTATTAATAATACGCGCCTCCAACTCTTTGTTAGACGGCATCTTCTGAGCGTGTTCAGCATCATACGATAAATTAACAGCAAATTGTCGGCCTTCAGCCATCAGTAATTCAGCATCAATATAAGCGGCTAATGACTGACTATCCATGGTGGCTGACGTTAAAATTAAACGATGTTTCTTATACGAATTAAGTAAAGACAACAAAAGATCAGTATCCCAACGTCGCTCATGAAATTCATCAATCATGACCAGACCAAATGTCGCTAGTTTATCTTCCATAAACCATTTTAAAGCAATACCAGGAGTGACAAAAACAACTCGACTTTCTTCACTATATTTAATATCAAGTTTAATCGCATAACCAATTTCCTTCCCTAACGTACAAGATTCTTGTAACGCTAGATATTCAGCAAGAGCTGTGCAGGCAATTCGTCTTGGCTCAATCACCAAGACTCGACCATGTTCTGCCGCCCATAAAGGAAGATGCGTTGATTTACCTGATCCGGTTTCAGATTGAACAACCACATTTTTATGTAAAATAGAAGACGAAAACTTAGAGTAAATCGCATTAATTGGTAACAAAAACATATAAACCGAAAAATAATAGAATATTTCACTACTCTATCGGATTTGATTGATAAAAACATGACTGTATTCGCATTTTATTTTCATTCACACTTTGATATTTTCGTTAAGTAGGCATAGGATCTGTGGTTCATTCTTGATTTGAAGAAGCATAACAATGAATAACAACAAACGTCCTCTATATATCCCTTATGCTGGTCCAGCACTTCTAAGTACTCCTCTGCTAAACAAAGGCAGCGCATTTAGTACAACTGAACGTAAATATTTTAACTTAGAAGGCTTACTTCCTGAAGCTATCGAAAGCATCGAAGAGCAAACAGGCCGTGCTTATAAGCAATACCAAAGCTTTGAAAATGATATGGACAAGCATATCTATCTTCGTAATATTCAAGACACAAATGAAACGTTATTTTATCGCTTAGTACAAAATCATATCAGCGAAATGATGCCTATTATTTACACGCCAACCGTTGGTGCTGCGTGTGAAAACTTCTCAAACATCTATCGCCGTGGTCGTGGCCTATTTATCTCTTATGAGAACAAAAACCGCATCGATGACCTATTAAATAATGCGGCAAACCAAAACGTAAAAGTAATTGTGGTTACCGATGGTGAACGTATTCTTGGTCTTGGTGATCAGGGTATCGGTGGCATGGGCATCCCTATTGGTAAATTAGCACTTTATACGGCGTGTGGCGGTATCAGTCCTGCTCATACGTTACCAATCGTTCTTGATGTTGGTACGAATAACCCTCAACGTCTTGCTGATCCAATGTACATGGGCTGGCGTCACCCTCGTATTACTGGTGACGAATATAAAGATTTCGTTGAAGACTTCATTCAAGCTGTTCAACGTCGTTGGCCTCAAGCTTTAGTTCAATTTGAAGATTTTGCTCAAAAAAATGCAATGCCTTTACTTGAGCGCTACAAAAATCGTATCTGTTGCTTTAATGATGATATCCAAGGTACCGCAGCAGTTACCGTAGGTTCACTACTTGCGGCGTGTAAAGCGGCAGGAAGCTCTTTATCACAGCAACGCGTTACATTCTTAGGCGCAGGTTCTGCGGGTTGTGGTATTGCTGAAGCAATTATTGCTCAAATGGTATCAGAAGGTATTTCCGATGCTCAAGCCCGCTCACAAATATACATGGTTGACCGTTGGGGTCTATTGCAAGAAGGCATGCCAAACCTACTTGATTTCCAACAACGCCTAGTGCAAAAAACTGAAAATACAAAAGAATGGACATCTGAAGAACCAAACTACTCACTTGTTGATGTTATGCGCAATGCTAAACCAACCGTTCTAATTGGTGTTTCTGGAGCTCCTGGTTTATTCAGCAAAGAAGTTATCCAAGAGATGCATAAACACTGTGAACGCCCTATTGTGTTCCCATTATCAAACCCAACAAGTCGTGTTGAAGCAACACCGAATGACATTATTCGTTGGACTGATGGACAAGCATTAGTGGCAACAGGTAGCCCATTTGATCCTGTTACACATAATGGTCAAACTTACCCAATTGCACAATGTAATAATAGTTTCATCTTCCCTGGTATTGGTTTAGGTGTTTTAGCGATTAAAGCTACCCGTGTTTCTGATGAGATGCTAATGGAATCAAGCCGTGCTTTATCTGAGTGTTCTCCACTTGCGATTAATGGCTTAGGCGCTCTACTTCCACCATTAGAAGAAATTCACACGGTTTCTAAGAAAATTGCCTTTGCCGTGGCTAAAAAAGCCATTGAACAAGGTTATGCCTTAGAAATTACTGATGAAGCATTAATGCAAAAAATTGAGCAATATTTCTGGAAGCCAGTTTATCGTCGTTACAAACGTACTGCTTTTTAATACAATACCTATCAATTAGGTAGTAACCAAAAAAACCAGGGTAATGACACTCTGGTTTTTCAATAAATAATACATCCTGCCGATACTATAATTATAGACACTAAAATAACTTAACTATATGAATCAAATACTCTCTTTTTTTAATACTCTTGGTAATTATCTAACTCCATATTTATCTGATATTTCAGTGGCGATGATAGCTTGTGCATTAGTCATGCTTGGTGGCGATATAAACCGAGGACTCCGAGCTTTTTTGTCAGGAAAGCATTTTTTAATTCGAACATTAGCTTTTATTGGGGTTAATGCTTTTGGCTACGGTCTATTAATCGTAAAAGCATCACCTTTTCTCACCTCGGCTTTGCTTTCTATACAACCTGCTTTTATGCTTGCTATTGTTCTTTCTACCTTTATTATTATTGGTATGTGGGCACAAAAAAATCGCCAAGTATAACTTTCCATTCAGCTAAATTGAGGCACAATGAGATCCCAGTTAATTAACCAATTTGCAAAGTGGCTAAAAATAACAGCAATCCTTATTGGAATAATCACATCTGTTATATTGCTGGCTGATCTCTCGATCTCTCTCTCATCAGCCCCTCAGTTATACAAAAGTATTGAAACACTACCAGTACAAGAAACTGCCTTGGTTCTTGGTACTAGTAAATACATTCGTCGAACATTAAATCCTTACTATCAATATCGTATTGATGCGGCTATCAAATTATATAAACAAAATAAGGTCACTCATTTTTTATTGAGTGGTGATAATGCTCACCGTTCATATAATGAACCATGGACCATGAAAAGAGATCTCTTAAAAGCAGGAATACCAGAAGAAAGTATTACATTAGATTACGCAGGATTTAGAACCCTAGACTCAGTTCAAAGAGCTCAACAGGTTTTTGAGGCAAACAGCTTAACCATTGTTTCACAAGAGTTTCATTGTCAACGCGCTGTTTTTATTGCTAATCACTTTTCAATGGATACTGTTTGTCTTATTGTCCCTTCCCCAACAGGCTGGGCTAATACTAAAATTCGATTACGAGAAGTATTAGCAAGAACAAAAGCTATTCTTGATTTGTATATTTTTAATGTTCAACCGAAATTCTTAGGGCCTAAAGAGCCAATTAAGCATAAGACCTTACCTGAGGCTCCCCTACAATAAAAAGCCATATCACATCATTGTCATAAGGCTTTAAAATTAACTAAAATATCGATTTTCAGATACATTGATATTCTTACTAGTCACGATCTGGTTTCGCCCTCGATTTTTAGCCTTATATAAAGCATCATCTGCACGTGCTATTACCTCGGTAATACGCTCATCTTTCATTTCAGCAACACCAAAACTACCAGTTAAAAGTTTATTATGGCACCATGAATGATGTTCAATAGTATGACGAATATGCTCGGCTTTCTCGGCTGCTTGCTCTAAGTTATTATTTGGGCTGAAAACAATGAACTCCTCCCCTCCCCAGCGAACCAAAAAGTCAGTACTTTTGATTGCTCCAGTAATAACTAAAACAAACTCTCTTAAAATATCATCTCCAACTTGATGACCTAACTCATCATTAACCTTCTTAAAGTAATCAATATCAATATAGATAACTGAAAATGTTTGTTTCCCCCAACGTACTTGTTGAGACATTCGCTCTAACCAATCTCGAACTGCATTTCGATTTCGAGCCCCAGTTAACGAATCACGGTGTGCTAGCTCAGCAAACTCTATATTTTTTTCTTTAAGGTTTCCATTCAGCTTACGCAAACGAGTCTCACGATAACTACTTGCTTGCAGTTTTTGGTTTAATCTATTTTGTTCATACAATACATAACCCATGATCATGATGAGCCAAGCATATAAAATAATTTTTAGTAAGGTATTTTCTTTAATCCAAGATCCACGAAATTCAATGCTATTAACCGTTATTTCAAAATCACCACTCTTAACGGTCGATGATGTTGCTATTTCAATAATAGATACATTCGAAAACTCTGGGTGCAGCATGCTCTACTGGGACCTTATAGTCAGCGATCCACCAAGTCATTACTTGAAAGTCAGCAAGTTGTAATTCTTTTACACCTGCGTTAAATCCAGGTTCATATTCGACACCATTGAACTTTAAAGACGCTTCATCATTTCTTTTAGTATATATAGGGTTACTATTTCTTAAATAGACTCGTAATCGCCCATTAGGATCTGCACTCTTATAATCTATATCTAAAATCAGTTTAGAGTAAGAAGACAAATCAACCCCTTCAAAAATACTATCAGAAAAACGAATAGCGACTTCACAGTATGGCCATGCATAATCTGCTTTTTTCATGTCACATTTTAACGATGGGTGTCCATTCCTTTCAACTAAAACAGCCTCACTGACCCCTCCAATTTTCCTATCATCTGCTGCATAAAA
The DNA here is from genome assembly GCF_052920805.1 of Aliivibrio wodanis. Taxonomy (NCBI): domain Bacteria; kingdom Pseudomonadati; phylum Pseudomonadota; class Gammaproteobacteria; order Vibrionales; family Vibrionaceae; genus Aliivibrio; species Aliivibrio wodanis. The sequence goes on along the minus strand of NZ_JBREXA010000002.1, from coordinate 478,583 downwards.
TTGATACATTTTAGGGTCAACAGTTAACGTTTTAGTATCTCCACGAAAGTGATACCAAATCAACGTAATAATAGAAAGAATTAGCATCCCTATCGTTATTTTTTGAAATATTCGCATAGTAATCCTTTACTCACTCCATGAGAATTTCTTGATCTTTGTTCCAAAAATAATAGCTTACTTATTTTTCATCACAAAGAATAATCATCACTCTGAACGTGAAATTTATAGGAAAGATTATTCTTTATGACATACATCAAAAAATAGCACCAAACAATGCACATTTAAGTATCAAATTTATCAATAAATAACCCCTTGAAATTAAACAATAAAAATTGACACACTGACGTTTTATTGACAGATCCTTCTATTTTTCTTGTCAAGACTTGAAGATTTCTCTAGATAATGTTTTGATCTGCCCGCTGAATAAAACATTCAGAATCCCTCTCATTATTAAGCTGTTAAGGTATCTTGATGTCACAATCTAAAAATACGCTAGATTTCGATTCCATATCCAATAATATTCCTTACCAATCAACATCTGTGGATATCTGGGAAAGCAAGTATTGCCTAAAAAACAAACAGAACGAACGTATTGACCTCACTATGGACGATACGTTTAAACGTGTCGCAAAAGCGCTATCAGCTCTTGAGTCATCAGACATTCAAGAACACTGGAATACGGAGTTTTTATGGGCTCTTCGCAATGGTGCTATTCCTGCGGGACGTATTACCTCTAATGCAGGAGCATTTGAGCACAAACCTGCTACATCAACCATTAATTGCACTGTTTCAGGGACTATCAGTGATTCAATGGATGATATTTTAGGTAAAGTTCACGAAGCAGGTCTAACCTTAAAAGCAGGTTGCGGTATTGGGTATGATTTCTCAACCTTACGTCCTCGTGGTGCTTTCGTTTCAGGTGCTGGCGCTTATACCTCTGGTCCATTGTCGTTTATGGATATTTACGACAAAATGTGTTTTACCGTTTCTTCTGCTGGTGGCCGCCGTGGGGCACAAATGGGTACCATGGATATTCGTCACCCTGATGTTATCGATTTTATTCGAGCAAAAAGAGAAGATGGCAGGTCTACGTCAATTCAACTTATCTCTATTAATCACAGAGGACTTTGTTGAAGCAGTGAAAAAAGATGCTGAATGGCAACTTATTTTTCCTATTACAGTAAAAGAAGCCAAACTAGACCACATGGATCTATACTCTGATGAGAATGTTGTCTGGGCTGATTGGCCAACAAAAGAGGGATTAGCTGAAAACGACCTAGGCTTGGTTGCCTGTAAAGTTTATCGTACCTTACCTGCTCGTAATCTTTGGAATGTAATAATGACATCCACTTACGATTATGCAGAGCCTGGCTTTATTCTGATCGACAAAGTAAACCAAATGAATAACAATTGGTTCTGTGAAGAAATTCGTGCAACTAATCCATGTGGTGAGCAGCCACTTCCACCTTATGGTGCTTGTCTTTTAGGTTCAGTTAATTTAACTAAATTTGTACAAAACCCATTCACAGATTCGGCATATTTTGATTGGGACGCTTATAAAAAAGTCATTTCAATCTTTACCCGTATGCTTGATAACGTAGTTGAAATCAACCAATTACCATTAGAAAAACAACGTCATGAAATCATAAATAAACGTCGTCATGGAATGGGATTTCTTGGGTTAGGCTCGACATTAACAATGTTACAGCATAAATATGGCAGTAGAGAATCGGTCAGTTTTACAGAGAAAATAGCACAAGAAATGGCAATTACAGGCTGGAAAGCTGGCCTTGCATTAGCGCATGAAAAAGGCTCAGCACCTGTGATGGAAGAAAACTTTATCGTAACAGCTAAAATGCTTCGTCAGCGCCCAGAAATGCTGAATGACGGTATTAAGTTAGGAGATAAAATCCTAGGTAAAGTATTACACGCTAAATACAGTCGTTATATGCAACAATTAGCAGAAGTTGAACCTGAATTGGTTGAGCAATTAATAGAACACGGCTCTCGCTTCACTCATCATAGTTCTATTGCCCCAACGGGTACTATTTCTCTATCTCTTGCAAACAATGCCAGTAATGGTATTGAACCAAGCTTTGCACACCACTACACTCGCAATGTGATTAAAACGGGCAAAAAATCAAAAGAAAATGTTGATGTTTATAGCTTTGAACTACTAGCATATCGTGAGCTTATTAATCAAAAAGCAATGCCTTATAGCACGGATAGTGAAACTCAGTTACCAGAGTATTTCATTACTGCCGACGATATAACACCAAGCCAACACGTAGCTGTTCAAGCTGCTGCTCAAAAATGGATTGATTCATCTATTTCAAAAACAGCGAATGTTCCAACAAGCTTTCCATTTGAAGACTTTAAAGAAATTTATATGGATGCCTATGATAAAGGCTTAAAAGGCTGTACTACTTTCCGTTTTAACCCTGAAGTATTCCAAGGGGTCTTAGTAAAAGAAGAAGATCTTGAAAAGACAACTTATTGTTTCACATTAGAAGATGGTACAACTATCGAAGCTAAAGGCAATGAGCAAATTGAGTACGACGGTGAAATGCACAGCGCTGCTAACTTATATGATGCGCTAAAAGAAGGTTACTACGGTAAATTCTAGGTAATATATTCCATCAAAACATAACTGGGGAGTAACACTAATCCAAATAGATATAGTTGTTTTCTCCTCCTATTAACACAGTAAAGGGTTTATCCATGGTCAAGAAGATTGACAGTAAAATTATTGGTTTTAAAGTTAAGTCAGACGATGAGCCTGTTGCTCAACAAGCTGTACCAGAAACAAACATCCAGCAAATGCATGAAATGATCCAACGACCAGAAAAACTGTTAGGTTCAACCTACAAGTTAAAAACACCAGAGCATGTGTCAGAGCATTCACTATTTATTACAATCAATGATGTTGTACTAAATGAAGGAACAAAGCATGAGATCCGCCGTCCATTTGAAGTTTTTATTAACTCAAAAAGCCTAGAGCATTACCAATGGATTGTTGCACTGACTCGTATTATGTCTGCGGTTTTTCGAAAAGGTGGTGATTGTGCCTTCCTTGTAGAAGAGCTTCGATCTGTCTTTGACCCTCGAGGTGGCTACTGGAATAAAGGTAAATATGTTCCTTCATTAATTGCTGAAATTGGTAATGTAATTGAACAGCACCTAAAAGGCATTGGGCTAATTGAAGACCCTGAAATGGATGAGCATCAGAAAGCCTTTTTAGAAGCAAAAAAAGCAGAATTAGAACAACAACAAGAAACGAAAGAAGAAGTTGAGGCTTCAGCTAATTTTCCACCAAGTGCTACTCTTTGTTATAAATGCCATAATAAATCAGTGATTGTCAAAGATGGTTGTCAAACGTGCTTAAACTGTGGAGACTCTAAGTGCGGTTAAAATAGCTTATAGTAAACCTTTTTTCATATTCAAATGGCACTCAGAACGAGTGCCATTTACTATTAAGTTCAAATATTTAGACTAAATATCAAACTGAACATAAATCGTATTATAATTGCTCCCACCTTTAATGCGTCCATATTGAGATGAATTTTCAAAAATAGCCGAGCGATGATGGATGCTATACCCTACCCAAACACCATCTAAATCACTTTGTTCAAATAGGTCCCCTAAATTTACATCAAAAGAAAAATCTAAATAATTGAGTAACTTACTTTCACGGTACCCTTTTTCATCCATCTCTGTTTGCTCAATATAAGATACATTATTTATATATGATAAGCCTTCAGCTACACCAAATCGCCATTTCGTAGGCCATGAAATGGTTGCATATGCTTTAATTGCTACTACAAATTCAGAACTATAGTTTTGAACATCAGATTGCCAATGTTGTACATAACCTGGGGTTAAATAAAGATCGATTGGTAACGAAAATATTTCATCAGTTAAAGGTAGACCATAGAAAACAGATGTTAATTGATTATTTTCTTCATCTTTTTCTGATTCTAAACGAATGATATCACCAATATTAGATGGCGTAGCCCATCCATGAGCTATTCGTAAGTACGGTTTATTACTAATATCTTTTCGTGACGAAGTACTACTATCAGTGAAGAAACCCCACACCTACAAAATATTCAAACTGCCAACGACTATCAATTAGTTCACTACTATAAGCATTATTATCTAAGCGTGAAAGATAACTCCCTCCTAATAAATACAAATTTGAAGTCACATGGTAACGAGACATAAAGCCCGCTTTAACATCAATACCAGCACCTAAGGTTTTATTCGAATCTTCACTAAGACCATAGTAATAGCTATTAAAATCAGCCTCTTTCCAACGAGTTTCTAGTGTAGGGTTGAGCCACCAATCACCAGATTCAATCTCAGCGCCTAACCTAAAATTCATATACGAGCGAAACTCAGGATCAACCATTATCTCTGAATCAAAAAACCATTCTTTATCAATTTGATAACGAGCTTGAATACCTGTATCTACAACATCACCACCTGCTGAATTTTGAATTTCTTTAGGCAGGTCAAAATAACGAAGCCTCATTAGTGCGCTTAGTTGCCAATCACTTTCTTGATATAAATACAGTCCACCTTCCATACCATGAATAAATGCATGTTCATTTTCAAAAAACATCATTGGAACAAAAGAAGAAACGGTCTCACTCTCTGTAGCATAAGGTATGCTTGCCGTTCTCACGACTCCTGCAATACCCCACTCTTTTTCTTTACCTAATTTATACTCATCATTTGCGTAGGTTAAGTTCGCAACAATAAGCAGTACTACTAGAAAAAATGACTGTTTTAAATTAATATTGTATTTATACAAAAGGCACACTCTAAATTAAATTAACAAATAGACAACTTAATAATAAACATTAAATCCTATTAAAATAAAGGCTAATAGGCATAAATGTTAACTAAAGTGTCGTTGCTAATAGATGATAATTCATTTCTTGAGAAAAAAATGTGAAAATTTCTGAACTGATTCAAAATTTACAAAATATTCAAGCGACTCATAACGAAGACTTAGAAGTTGTAACCGGTGAAGAGTGGTTTCCCGAACAACTTTTAAAGTCTGATGTAAATAATGAGATGGCTTTTCTACAGTTTGATCGTATGCCGAGTGATATTCCAATAGATATTGATGCTCGTGGATTTCTAGAGCATGAAGAAATACTCATCAAAAAGCTAATTAATAATGTAATATTTAGTGAATTAGAACCTGAAGAAATGGTAGAGAAGCTAGCTGACATGCTTATTTTTAGCCATGAGAATATCAGTTCTGAAGTTATTGAACATTTTAGTCAAAACAAATAAAAAAAGTAGGCACAAATGGCCTACTTCTTTATATTTTTATTCTAAGTAAACGGATACCAAAACAAAGATGTTTCTATAAACCGCTTGGCAATCGCTAAACTAGCAATGATAAATAACCCAAACATGATCCCTTTATCTCTCTTTGTTATTGCCTTTTCACTAAACCATGTTCTACTTTTTGCTCGACCAAATCCTCTTAATACCATTGCATTTGAGATTTCATCTGCACGATCTAAACTGGAAAATATTAGAGGTCCTAATATTTTTGCAAGGTTACTTATACGAGCAAAAACTGATACATTTTTAGATAAATCAACGCCACGAGCTTGCTGTGCATGCATAATATTCACAAAGTCACTTTTCACTTCAGGTAAATACCGTAAGGTTAAACTAACAGCATAAGCTATTTTATAAGGCAAACCTAAACGATTTAGACTTGCTGCGAACTCTGTTGGATGCGTAGTAAACACAAATACCAAGGCGATAGGGAACATACTAAAATATTTTAGTGTGACTGTGATTAAGTAGAATAGTGTTTCTTGAGTAATAACGTAGCTACCAAAAATTGGCATAAGCTCCGTTGTTGATCCTAACAACTCATTACCTTGATTCGGCGCCAGTAAAAACATAAAGACTGCATTCATGCTTAATACCGTTGCCGTACCAATTAATAATGGTTTATAGGCAGAAAAAGGCACCTTTGTTGCCTTTAATAAAGATAAACCAACAATAATTAATGGAATGATAATTCGTAAATCAAAGGTGGTTAATACTACGGTTATCCAAGTAATAAACAGAAGAAACTTAGTCACACCATTTAGTTTATGAAGCCAAGTATCAATATCCACATAATTAATACCAAAACTTTGCTTATTTGTGGACATCTTGCTTACTCTCATGTTCTTCGGTAATAAATTGCTGCATAAAGCCTGTAATATTTTTAATCTCTAGTTTTTCAGCTAATTCATATAAACTGGTAACCGTTAGATTTGCTTGATTTAAAAGCTCTGGTTGGCTGAATACTTGTGTAACACCTTGATCGGCAATACACTTACTATCAGCTATAACAATCGCTCGTGTTGTATGCTCCAGAACTAAATGCATATCATGAGATATAATCATTACTGTTAGCCCAAGATTTTGATTTAATTGATTAATAAAACCAAGCATTGAAGTGTAATTCTTATAGTCTTGCCCTGCTGTTGGTTCATCGAGGATCAATAGTTCAGGCTCAAGAACTAAAATAGAGGCTATTGTTACTCGCTTCTTCTGTCCATAACTTAGTGCATCGATCGGCCAATGACGAAAGCGACTTAGTCCACACAACTCAAGTGCATTAAGAACTTTCGCCTCGATATCGTCTTCTGATAATCCACTATTTATTAAGCCAAACGCTACTTCGTCATAAATCATATGGTGAGAGATCATATGGTTTGGATTTTGTAATACAACTCCCACTCTCTTTGATCGTTCATAAATGGACAGTTCAGCTAAATCTTGTCCATTTAATACAATTGAGCCTTGATCTGGCTGTAATACTCCCATAACTAACTTCGTTATCGTCGATTTACCCGAACCGTTTTTACCCAAGATAGATACAAACTCTCCTTTATTGATAGTAAAAGAAATCGCTTCTAACGCATTAATTTCACCGTCATATGAATAAGTGAGGTTATCTATTGTTAATAAGGTCTCATCATTTTTTTCTCTAAAACTATCATTACTACTATCTGTAAACCATGCGTTTACAGCACTACTTACTTGCATAGGAGAAATTGAAGATAAATTACTAATCGCTGGGATTGCCGAAAGTTCTAACTGGCATCGCTTTAATAATGAGACATATAATGGTTCTCTAATGCCGTGTTCTGTTAATAATGACGATTGAATCAATGCATCTGGTGTCATATCAGCAACAATTTCACCTTGATCCATTAAGATAATACGATCAACAGGGCAATGCAGAACATCTTCTAAACGGTGTTCTATTATAATAATCGTTTTATTATTATTCTTATGTAGCCCATCAATAATTTCAATGGTTGCTTTGCCAGTTTTAGGGTCTAAGCTTGCTAGAGGCTCATCAAATAATAGAAGATCAACATCATCGACAAGGATCCCACCTAAAGAAACCCTCTGCTTTTGCCCACCACTTAGGTCATAAGGTGATTTATTTAATAATTGCTCAAGATCTACCATTTTTGCGGTATCACGAACGATCGGATACATTTTAGCTCTTGAGACCATTTGATTTTCAAGAGCGAACGCAATATCTTCACCAACCGTTAAGCCAACAAATTGACTGTCAGTATCTTGTAAAACAGTACCTACATTTTCAGTATATTTCTCAATACTCCAGTCAGATACATCTTGCTGGTTAATGGTAAGTTGGCCTTTGCTCTCACCTTTAATCGTATGAGGAATTAGGCCATTTAAACACTGACCTAATGTAGATTTACCACTACCACTTGGTCCGATAATTAAAATCTTTTCTCCCTGCTCTATCCTTAGATTGATATTCTTAAGCGTCGGTTTATCCTGTGACGCATATTGAAAAGAGAAATTAGAAAAGGTTACGCTCATTAATTATGGAGCCTCTGTTAGGTTAGTACTTTGTTGTTTACGTTTTGCTAAATTAGTCAAAATAAAATAGCCTACAATTGCAATTAATATGGTATTACCTGCGGCGATAATACAAAGCTGTGTAAATACTTTTGTAAATGGTTCTGCATAGAGAATTGTATCTAAGAATGCGGAAGTACCATAACCAATAACATTACCTACAAACGCTAATACAACAAAAATCAAAAAGTCTTTCTTGTCAAACAATCCTGATTCAATACGATTTTTAGTAATGATTGGAAATAATCCAATAACCATACCTACAATACCTGAGCCTAGTACCCACGTAAGCCAAACACCCCAGCCTGCAAATAAATCTGTTACCCAATGTCCGATAAAACCGACAAGAAAGCCAACTATTGGGCCATAAAGTACAGAGAATAATGCAAGTACAGCCATCGCAGGTTTTAATGTCGTATTAGCAAAGACAGGAATACCAAACATAGGTAGGCCACCGATACCATACAAAGCAGCACCAATAGCAATGACAACAACAGTTTTAGCAGAAAGGTTCATAATGTTCGCCTTGAAGCAAAAATAGGATTAAAGATTAGAAAGGTGCGTATTATACAGTAACTAGGAAGGTTTGAAAATCTTTACATCTAGACGTCTATATTGATTTTTAGGCAAAAAAAAACTCATCATTACTGATGAGTTTTCTTAAAAGATGGTGCCCCGGGCCGGACTTGAACCGGCACAGCGCGAACGCCGAGGGATTTTAAATCCCTTGTGTCTACCAATTCCACCACCAGGGCACGCAATTCTTGATTGCGATAATCGGCACCATTGTCTCGAAAGACATATCCAATTTTCGTAAAATTCTTTTTTCAGACGTTTCTGCCTGAGAACGAGATACACTTTAACTGATTAAGATTATGAGTCAACCATTAAATATATCTAATTGATTCAAGTGATTAAAAAGCAAACTACTCACTCGATATTTGCACATAATCTTAGCAGATAGCCTGTTAGCTAGTGACTTTATTATTCAGAAATAAAAAACTGAGAGGTATCTTAGTCAAGATCATAAACAGTATAGCCCTTTGTTACTAGACATCGACGTAATACTTTGCTTTGTACTTTTGTCGACTCATTAGCTCCTGTTGCTGCTCCAATCCCACCACCAATTGCACCTCCCGCAATAGCACCCACGGCTGCTCCACCGATCCCATCTTCCAAACCTCCAGCAACAGCACCAAGAAGAGATCCTGATAATGCTCCATTCTTAGCTTCTGTTGTTGCCGCCTCTTCTTTATTTACTTTTTCAGAATAAGATTGACAATATTCAAAGTCTTTCTCATATTGATCTGCATTTACATTTGTCATATCAACCACTGGTTTTTGATTATATGCACAAGCAGAAAGCAACATTGAAAACGCACAAATCGCTATCATTTTTTTCATTTTAATTACCTTGTAAAGTGTTAAAGCTTAATGTGTAAGTTAAAGGTAATGTACACTGTTTTATTAGATAACGATGTCTACTCTTTGTATCGCTTTGTCATGCTCTGTAAGATAAACCTACAAACAAAAAAGGCTCACATTTGTGAGCCTCTAAATATAATATTCTTCATAACATATTTTACTGTTTTTCTATGGTGGTTTCAGGCTGCTCTATATGATAAATAGGAAGAGAAAAGCGAAAACAAGCCCCACCTTTATAGCTATGCTCTACATTAACTTTCGCTTTATGCCGTTCAGCAATTTGCTTCACAATGGCAAGGCCTAATCCATGTCCTGATTGTTTTTTATTACGAGCAGGATCGGCACTGTAAAATGCATTAAATAAATAGGGCCAGTATTCTTCTTCTACTCCATGACCATCATCATGTACTGAAATATGTAATACCTGCATGTCTGTTGTAATTGTTATTAATATACAATTGTTTGCAAAACGATAAGCGTTTCGCACCAAATTATCTAATGCTCGTTTAAGTAAATGAACATCAACTTCAACCAGATAATCTTTTTCAGTTTGTTCAAAAAATATATCGTGTGATGTTTCTTTTTTCCAACGCTGTGTTTGTACAGACAACCAATCATTTAATTGAAGACTCTCAAGATTTAATTCCATATCAGGTCTTTCAAGACGAGCATAGTAAAGAAGCTCATTAACCATTCCTTCCATCTCTTCTGTGTCTTCAATAATACTTGCCACGCTTGCTTGCTGTTCAGTTTTCAATGAAGTATCAGCGAGTACCTCAGCTTGCCACTGAACTCTAAATATCGGCGTTCTTAATTCATGTGCAACCGCACTGGTTAATGCACGATTACTAATAATTAATGCAGAGATTTTATCTGCCATATGATTAAAGCTTTGATTTAAGCTACCAACCTTTGTTGACCCTTTTTCAGAAGAACGTGCAGTTAAATCACCATTTGCAAATTCAAGCGTCACCTTCTCCAGCGCTCGGATTCTACGTCCAATAAACCAAATTAATAAAACACAGTATAGAGCAAAACCCAAAAGGAAAAATAACCAAACTATATTATCAGCAAAGTCTATTTTCTGAATCAAAGGAGCATCGACATTTACATCAACATTATAAATATCATCACTATTATTAATCGTAAACCAAAACACTCGGTCATCATCAAAATACCAATGCTTATTAGGGTGATCTGTCATATTCTGTCGAATTATATCAGGCTCTTCACCTATTGGAATTATCGTTAGTATTTGGCGTGTTTTATCCACATAATCATTAACTGACTGCAAAGCAGCCTCTTTACCTTGATTATCAGAAATTTTATTGACCATATCTAGATAGGCGTCAGCCCTATGTTCTTGCAATACATAATCGTAATCAGTGTTCCATTGATAGATCACTACCTCATAACCAATCAAACTCAACATAAACAACAATATAAGCCCAACAAGTGACTCTAGATATATTCTTCGCATTTTAATCCTATACTATAAATTTTTGACTATTCCCACGCATCAGGAATAAATAGATATCCTTTACCACGAACCGTAATGATTTTTTTAGGTGGTACGCTGTCATCACCTAGTTTTTTTCTCAACGCTACAATTTTATTATCTACTGTTCGATCAATACCATCATATTCAATTCCTCGAAGTAATTTAGTCAATACATCACGAGAAAGCACCTCTTCTGCCGAGGAAGCAAGAAGCATCAATAGATCAAATTCACTGTCTGTCATCACTATATTTTGCCCAAACAGCTCACAACTACGACGTGCTTTATTTAAAGACAATTGTCCAAATTGAAGTAATTGACTATTTTCGATTTCTGGTAATTGTTCATTCCTACGTAATAACATACGAATGCGAGCTAGTAACACACGAGGTTTAACTGGCTTAGTAATAAAGTCATCCATTCCTGTTTCAAGCGCTGCTACGTGATCAAAATCATCATCACTTGCAGTAAGCATAAGGATCTTACCCCGATATTCATTTCTTATCTGTCTACAAATTGTCAGGCCATCCTTACCCGGCAACATCAAATCAAGTAGTACTATATCTGGCTTTTCACTAAGGATAACATTCGGAGCTTCATTACCATCACTAACAAGAATAGTATTAAATCCTTGTTTTACAAAGTAATCATGTAACATATTTTGAAGTTTTAGGTCATCTTCAACTATAACGAGTTTTTGTTGCGGCATAATTCATTCTCACCGTTCATACTTACAGGTGTAAATACTTAAACTTTCTAAAACTAATAATATCTAAGTCAATAATATCAATAAGATACTAATAGGCTACTGTAGTTTTTCTATTTTATTTTTTAGGTCTATATAACTAAATTTTCACTTTGTCAGGGCTAGTCTGACACATTAATACAATTTAGCAGATTTTAAGACTTCAATCATTTATAAAGTAAATGTTAAAATTAAAAACTTATTCCTATCAAAGATTTCAACGCAGTTATCGTTCACTTTAACCAGCTAGGATGTTCAGTGTAAATAGTCAGATAATTTTAACCAAGAAGAGTGTTCAGATTAGTATCTAAGTAGAAAAGAGAAAAAACAGGAATTTTAGACACAAAAAAACCAGCATTAAGCTGGTTTATTTGTAATATGGAGGCGCCTCCCGGAGTCGAACCGAGGTCCACGGATTTGCAATCCGCTGCATAGCCACTCTGCCAAGGCGCCATATTTTTCTTAACGTAATATTGTCTATGGTAACAATATTAATGAATAGATGGTGCCCCGGGCCGGACTTGAACCGGCACAGCGCGAACGCCGAGGGATTTTAAATCCCTTGTGTCTACCAATTCCACCACCAGGGCACGCAATTCAATGCGATGCTTCTAACCATGTCTCTATTTTTAAGAGAGGTTGACACCATCTTTAATTATCGCTTTAACGCAATAATTTTTAATTCATCTGTATTACTTAAAGAAATGGAGGCGCCTCCCGGAGTCGAACCGAGGTCCACGGATTTGCAATCCGCTGCATAGCCACTCTGCCAAGGCGCCATCTCTTTACGGGGCTTAATGTAACTGATTTTAAAAAAGAGTCAAATAAAAAATTGCATTTAACCCTCTGTTTGTAGACTTTATCATCAAAATGATGAAGTTTCAGCTAACATGTTGAAAAAACAATCTATTTAGCACGCCACACTTTGATTTCTGATTGTCCTTTCCCTTTAGGTTTACGATCACTATTTTCAGTACTACGGCTTGAACTTGATTTATCAAAGCGATCATCTCTGGCTTTTTCACGGCGTTTTTCATTAAAAGTATTATTCGAATGATGATTACGACCTGAACTTGCTTTTTTTAACACTCGAATTTTACCATCGACTTCTTTAATCTTACGAGAGGCTTCTTCTGTCTTACTCGACTCGCCAATCATACTATTAATTTCATCCATTTCTGATGCTGTTAGATAGCGCCACTCACCAGAAGCCAATTTACCAAGGTCAATATTCATAATACGAACACGCTTTAGCTTAAATACTTCATAATCTAAGTATTCACACATACGACGAATTTGACGGTTTAAGCCCTGAGTCAAAGTTATACGAAACACAAATCGTGATTCTAGTTTAATCTTACAAGGTAGTGTCACTGTATCTAATATAGGAACACCTGCAGCCATCTTCTGTAAGAAGTCATCTGTAATTGGTTTATCAACACGAACTACATATTCTTTTTCATGTGCATTACCTGCTCGCAAAATTTTATTTACGATATCACCGTCACTGGTTAAGAAGATCAAACCATCTGAAGGCTTATCTAATCGTCCAATTGGAAAAATACGTTGTTCATGATTAATATAATCAACAATATTACCCTCAACATGACGCTCTGTAGTACAAGTAATGCCTACTGGTTTATTAAAAGCAATATAAATTCGCTCTTGTTTCGCTTTTAGTGGTTTACCATCAACCAGAACTTCATCACCTTCAGCAACTTTTGTTCCCATTTCAGGGACTTTGCCATTAATGGTAATACGTTGTTGATCAATCAGTTTATCTGCTTCTCTACGCGAGCAATAACCCGTATCACTAATAAATTTATTTAAACGGGTTAATTTAGGTTCTGGTGATGTCATGATGTACCTCAAAAAAATGAACAGCCGCAGTGTATCAGAAACGGATGAATATCCAATAAAAAGCGCCCTAAAAAAATGATAGGGCGCCTTATTTAAAACAAAAACAAAAACTTATTCTATTTTCGGATCCTTCTTTTTTAATCTCAGTTACTTTATCTGAAACTACTGCTTCTTTTTTTTCAACACTTTCTATTTTAACTTGATTTAATTGTGCTTCTTTAAGTTCTTTTTCTTTTTCTTTTTCTTTTTCTTTAAACGATGAAATTACTGCATTAAGATTATCAATCAAATGGTCATTGCGATCCAATTGTTGGGTTAGAATAACTATCTGCTTTTGAACCGCGGCACGATCATTTGTCTGTGTTTCAACCGTCGTTTCTAATGCTCCCACTTGAGAATTTAGCTCTTTAATTTTATCTTCCAAATCTACGGTATTATTTATTTCGTGCATTTGCTGCACTGCTGATAAAATTAACTCCGTTTGGATTCTTAAAGGTTGGTCTCTATAATCATCACCATTAATTGCATGAGAGATCGCAAGTAACTTATTTTCGAACTCTAATACTGGTTGCTCAAACTTTCCTTTTTTAACCGCCTGTAATAGTTTAACTTCTGCTGCCATATTTTTTAAGTGTGCAAGTTGGAATCTTGTTTTAGCAACAACATCGGTAACAAGAATTATATCTCGATTATTTGCTTGTACCGCTTTTTTTGTTTTCTCTAATTCCGCTTTTGTTTGTCCATAACTAATCGGAGCAACCGCTTTAAAGCCATCGTTGGATAAAGATGAAAACTCTTTCTCTAAAGGTTCGACATGAATTTTCAAAGCTGTTCTTATTTCAAGAACCTTAGCACTTGTTAAAAATTCTGCTTGCTCTGTTTGTGCCTCAGCAATATCATCTTCAACAATAACAACAAACAGTTCTTTATATTGTTCATTTAATTCTAAATACTCTTCAGAGAAATACTTGTTTACCTTCATAGATTTAAGGTAAGCCATTTGAGCTATGGCTCCAGAAAGCACAACATCTGCATTTTTTTTATATTTTTTTAGCTTAGAGAACTCCGCATCTGCTGAAGCCACTAAAGACATATATTTAGCAGCATAAGAACCCGATGAAAACATTGAGTATTCCTCACCTGTTAAGCCTGGTTCTCTCTCTATTTCAGCAAAGAGTTCTTTTGCTTCATCCCACTCTTCTCTTAAGTTCTGATATACCTCCTCTGAATAAATTTTAAACTCATCAACAGAATCAAATGCTACTTTATCTAATAAGTATTGTTTATTAAGCTCATTAAAGGTAGAAATTGACGGTGTTAATGTATTTTTCTCCGTAACAGAACTCGGCTCTTCAGCAGTACTTTGGCAACCAATAACACTAACTAAAGCAGAAGCAACTATTGCCATTTTAAAAAATTTTTTCATTACAGACCTATAATAATTATATTTGAATAGACGGAGTCTAGGACTCTTATTGATAACTTTATAAAAATAACTAAAAGGCTGCAACTACTGTTTAAGTAGTTACCTTATCAGTCGTACCGTATTCTTGACATGCTATCTACAGTATAGAGCTGCTCACTTAAAGATCTTAAAACGTTTGAATCATGAACAGAATTAGATTGATTACTATTATTAAATTATAGGCATAAAAAAGCCACTCACTTAAAATGAATGGCTTTATTTAACTTTTTTGGGGTTTTAACCACTAATCTCCGGCGAACATATATCCTTCACCATGAACGGTAACAAATATCTGTGGATTTTTTGGATCAACTTCCATTTTCGCTCGCATTCTTCGAATCAACACATCAATTGTTCTATCATTGGGAGCATCGACACGATGACTGATCATATTCAAAATACGTTCACGAGATAATACCGTATTCGGATATGAAGAAAGTGCTACTAGCAACTCGTACTCAGCTTTTGTTAATTTAACTGGCTCACCGCTATTTGATAGTGCACGGCGCTGAATATCGAAAGTCCACTCACCAAAGCGAACGACATTAGATTCATCTAATTCTACTGGTTCATTCGCTAATGACATACGCCAAAATAAATTCTTAACTCGAACTAATAACTCACGTAGCTCTACTGGTTTTGTGACGTAATCATCAGCACCCATTTCAAGCCCTACAATACGATCAATACTATCAGTTCGTCCTGTAACAAGAATAATACCAATATTAGATTGGCTACGTAGTTCACGTGCCAACAATAAACCATCCTCTCCTGGTAGGTTTATATCAAGCATAATTAAATCAACTTTTTGTTCAGCCAAAATAGTTCGCATTTCTGCCCCTGTTTCAGCCTCGCTCACTTGATATCCCTCGGCTTCAAAGTAGCCTACAAGTTTAGAGCGAGTTACCACTTCGTCTTCAACAACTAAAATGTGATAGCTCATAATATTCTCTTTTATGGTTATATTGGATGGTTCTTTTCTTATTCTATTCATATTTTGTAATAATGCCAATTCTCAATTGATATTTCTGTAAATTATTTGATTCAAAACAATTATCAAACAAAAATTGAGTTGTAACCTTTACAAATATCTTTATACACCCTGTTAATGATAGGTGCTATTCCTTTTCATACTTATCCAGTACAATTCTCACATAAATTTCTTGGAGCAAAATATACATGAACGATCTAACTGCATTTAATGAACAACGTGCCGAAATTTACTGGTGGCTATCTAGCTTATTAGCAAGTGAGTTAACAGAAGAACAAATAGAACAATATAACAGCTTTGAAATCCGTACGTTTTTATCAAATTTAGCAGAAACACCAGAACTTACCGCTTCTGTAAATACTTTAATTGATAAATTAAATCAATTACAAACTCGTGAAGGCGCTCAACTTGAGTTATCAGCTGATTTCTGTGAAGCCTTTTTAGGTTCAGATAAAAGTAGTGCTTTGCCTTATGCTTCACTATACCTTGATAAATCAGGTCTGCTTAATGCTAAACCAGCGCAAGATATGCGTGAGCTACTTACAAAGTATAATATTGCACAAAAAGCAGAATTTAATGAGCCTGCTGATCATATTGCAATAGAACTTGATTTTCTAGGTAATCTAATTGTGATGACAAACCAACAGTCATCAGAGGAAGACTTTGAGCTTTATATGACAGCTCAACAAAATTTTATTAATGAGCAATTATTATCTTGGACACCACGATTCAGCCAAATCTGTAAAGAGCGTGATGAGTTTGGTTTCTATGCTGCAGTTACCCATTTTCTTGTGACATTTTTACAATTAGACATGCTATTTCTTACTGGTGAGTAAAAAACAGCCTTTATTGATGACATAAATAAATAACTACGTGATGTAAATCAGGTTACAAATAAAATTTATGAAATCAATAATTGTTTGCACTATGCTTTACATATAAAATGTGAACGCAAACGATAAAATTTGAACATAAAATGAAAACCGCATTTTAAAGCGGTTTTTTTATTTATACCATATCATTAATCATATGATATTTAGGGCCTATTTATCTTCCATCAGTTCTCTATAGAGCAAAACAATTTGCTGGAACATAAATAGCCCCTTAATCACTATTTAAGGCTCTTATATGGCTACAATTAAAGACGTCGCAAAATTAGCAACAGTGTCGACAACAACCGTCTCTCACGTAATTAACAAAACACGCTTTGTTGCAGAAGCAACACAAAAACGTGTATGGGAAGCCGTTGAAGAGTTAAATTATGCACCAAGTGCTGTTGCTCGCAGTTTAAAATGTAATACTACTCGTACTATTGGCATGTTAGTAACTCAATCTTTCAATCCCTTTTTTGCCGAAGTTATGCATGGTGTTGAAAACTATTGTTATAAACAAGGTTACACTTTATTCATGTGTAATACTGAAGGTGATCTAGACAAACAAAAACACTACCTTCGTATGCTTTCTGAAAAACGTGTTGATGGGTTGTTGGTTATGTGTTCAGACCTAAATGAACAACTTTTAGCCTTGCTTGAAAAAAATACCGAATTACCAATGGTTGTTATGGATTGGGGACCTGATAGCCCTCATACAGATAAAATCATAGATAACTCTGAAGAAGGTGGATACCTTGCAACAAAACACTTAATAGAAAATGGTCACACTAACATTGCTTGTATCACAGGACAATTAGATAAGTTGACTTGTAAAGAACGTGTTCATGGTTTTCACCGAGCACTTTCCGAAGCAAATTTAGATTCTAATCCTGAATGGATTTTAGAAGGTGATTTTGAATGCTCTTCAGCAGCAAAAGCAGTTGAGAAAGTATTAGCAACCGAAGCAAAAGATCGCCCTACTGCTCTATTTTGTTTTAATGATATTATGGCGTTAGCCGCCATCAGTAAGATTCAACAATCAGGGTTAAAAGTTCCAGAAGATATTTCTGTAATTGGCTATGACAATATTGAATTATCGGCTTACTTTTCACCTCCTTTAACAACTATCCACCAACCAAAACGAAGAGTTGGAAAAACGGCAGTTGAAATTTTACTCGAGCGTATAAAAGATAAACATCATGAACGCCGTATTTTTGAAATGCAACCAGCCGTTGTTTCTCGTAATAGTGTTCATAATAGAACCAAATAACAAACTAGAGTTCTATAAAAATCAAGTCATAAGTTCAGGTTTTATTGAAAACCTGAACTGAGTTAACAGAAATGACCCTTGTTTTTATGAACCAATATCACATTATTGAGTTTTTGCAGTCACTCCCTTTGTTGATTGCTATATCATCAATGATGTCACAAACAGGGCAAACTATGTGAAAGCATAGGACGCAAAGCTTCCGGCCTACGTATTTATATATATATGGTAGCGGGGTTGCCGATGGTAAGTATTCCACTCGATGTTGTTATTTTACCTAAATATAACAATGTTGGGCTTTAAACTTGCTAGTATTTCCTCGGGCTCAGTTGTTTAGTGACATAGACTTAACTAACCGAGAATTATTGCAATGGATAAACCAATACTAAAAGATTCACTTCGTCTTCTTTCCTCTCTTGGGAAAGTCACATCTCGTTCAATGTTTGGCGGTTTTGGTGTCTTTATTGATGACACTATGTTTGCCCTTGTTGTGCAAGATAAACTTCATTTAAGAGGTAGTGAAGAGACGATTAACTTATTTAAAGAGCAAGGGTTAGAACCTTATGTTTATAAAAAACGAGGCTTTCCCGTTGTTACCAAATACTTTGCCATTTCACCAGAGTCTTGGAAAGAACCTGATTTAATATTAATTCAAGCAGTTGTTGCTTTTGACGTTGCAAAAAAAGACAAAGAAAAACAGAAAACTGCAGCCCCAACACGTATTAAAGATCTGCCTAACCTGCGACTAGCTACAGAACGAATGCTTAAGAAAGCAGGCATTACTACTGTTGAAGAGCTACGTAATATTGGTTCTGTAAATGCTTATAAAGCCATTCAGCAAACCCATTCTAACTCTGTTAGTGCTGAACTTTTATGGTCTCTAGAAGGCGCAATAAAAGGCACTCATTGGTCTGTTGTTTCTGCTGAAACAAGACAGGAATTACGAAAGCAACTGTAAGATCACAAAGCAACAACTCTCTGGTTTTATGTTGTATGATTACTCTAAATAATCGTACAACATTTGACCTGCGAGACAAAACCAGCCTACCATTTCTATAATTTAGCTAAGATTCACTTACGCTGAATACCACCTAGAGCCATATAAACTCCTTAACTCATCATCATTTTACCAATGTTAATTCCTCATTTATATTAATTAGCCTATCATACTTATTAATTCTTTAAACTCTCTGGGAATTTACATTAATTTAATATATTCTTAAAGCTTATATATAGAATGGCAGTCCATTTGATGGTACTGGACTCAATAGGTAAGACAAATGAAAAAAAATACCATCAGCAAAAAATGGCTTTATTTACCTATCATATCCATGATTTTCACCATGACTCTCGGCTTGTTTGTATTTAATTCAACACTGTCAGATTGGCTTGAAAATAAGGTTGAAGGCGGTTTATCTGAAGAGATCTCACGCGTCATAAAGGACATAAGTGATGATCAAGTTTCTTTTTCTGATTTAAAAGCACTAGACGTTTATATCAAAACTAAACTAGAGCTAGCCAAAGAAGATCACATCACAATTATCAAAGCTGATGGTACGCCGATTGCAGATAGTGATATCTCTTTAGAAGCCGTATTACAACTGGAAAATCACTTAAACAGAAAAGAAGTCGTTGATGCTAAGAATCTGAGTTATGGCAGCACAACTCGATTTAGTACTTCTCGCTTTAAAAATTTATTGTATTCCGCAAAGTCATTAGATTATCAAGGTCAAACTTACATTATTAGGGTAGCTACACCATTAACGCGTATAGACGCAATGGTAGAAGAGCTAATGAATATCCTAATGATTTTAATGGGCATTAATATTTCACTTGTTGTTGGCTCATCATTATTAAGTAATAAGCTTATTACTCAGCAAGTACAGAATGAGCAAGATCAACAAGAAGAGCGTATTGAGCAGCGTACTCAAGAGATTGAATTACTGCACCGCCTTGCGACTATGCTGGCTGCCTGTAATTCCATTAATGAAGCTCAAATGGTAGTCGAAGATATCCTTCCTCGAATTCTTGGTAACGTAAATGGCGTTATTTCGTTAATGCGTTCATCTCGTAACCAACTGCTTGTTAAGTTGGATTGGGGCGGAGTATGGCCAGGTAGCAAAACTTACGCTCCAGAAGAGTGTTGGGCGTTACGTAAAGGTAAATTTCATCTCGCTAATGATAAATACACGACTCTACCCTGCTCTCATATGGCAGCCACAGGGATCGACCAAACACTTTGTATTCCATTAACGGCCCATGGTAATACCATTGGTATGATGCATATTTATCTTGGTGAGCAAGAAGAGCTAGATGAAAATATCCAAAAGCTTGCTTTTACCGTTGCTGAACATTTAGGCCTTGCCCTTGCTAACTTGAACCTACAAGAGAAGCTAAGAGAACAAGCCATCAGTGATCCTTTAACGGGTCTGTATAATCGCCGTTACTACGAAGAAACGATTAACCAAGAACTGATGCGTGCGCATAGACACAAACAAGAAATGTCTATTCTTATGCTCGATCTTGATCACTTTAAACGCTTCAATGATAACTACGGTCATGATGCTGGTGATTACGTATTGAAAACAATTGGAACGTTATTACTCAATACTATGCGTGGTGAAGATACAATCTGTCGTCTTGGTGGTGAAGAGTTAGCTATCATCTTGCCTAATACAGGAGCTGAAGAAGCGCTTACTGTTGCAACTAAATTATGTGAGTCCGTTCGCGACCTTCATCTTGCGATTAAAGATCTATCATTAGGTAAACTAGGCGTCTCTATTGGTATTGCTACTTATCCTAAAAATGGTCTTCAATCTGATGATTTAACTAAACTTGCTGATATTGCTTTATATGAAGCAAAGGGACGCGGTCGAGATCAAGCCTGCCATTATGATGATCTTATTCATAATCAGGATAATGCAGAAACTCAGATTGAAGAAGCGATTGAAGTAAACGCTACCTTACCCACAGCAATCGATAAGAAAGAACACGAAAAAGCCAGTGTCGTTTCTATCAATTCATAGAAAATAAACAAATGGTGAGCCTAATCAATAGGCTCATCATCTAGCTGCATCATAAAGTCAGTTACCCAACCTATCAGCAGAATCATTAGCCAGGACACCATAATAGCAGTTGGCACTTCAAATTTTGGGGAGATGACCAACGTACTAAAAGCTATAACCGGTAATAACCACGACATCATAGACAACCAATCACGGTATTTTGAACGAGCAATACTTTGTAAGCAAACAATTAATCCTGTTATTGATAATGCAACAAGCGCTGCGTGTTGTAAGCCACCTATCCATAAAGGGATAACTAACACTAATGGCCACCAAGCGTTGCTATTCACAGGTTTCCAGCTTCTTGCTGCAATCCACACTAAACCAACACTTACAATTTGAAGTAAAGTTAAATACGCACTACCATCTAATTTTTCTTCATATTGTAAAGCCATTATTCCAGCCTCCATCGCAATAACTACAGATACGATAAATGCAATTAAATGTATGCTTTTACGACGAGAAAAAATCACCATCAATAATGGAAACAATGTCCAAACTGCAACAGAAAGAGATAAAGGCTGAGAGTTTAAAGTCATACCAAACAGAGAAAAACCAGCTAATAGAATCCAAGTAGCCACTCCACCTTGAGGAATAAGCCATAACATCGGAATAGCAAGAGCTAAAAATGGTAACTGTCCCTCACTAACACCAAATGCTAAAACGCCTATGACAACTAATATAAAACTTAATAAAATCGATAGCACCGCTAGAAACATCACCACCCCTCCTTGGTATAGAGTTGTTTATTTAGGTATAATTTCAGTTTAGCGGCAATATCGACTTTTATCACGGATACACCTCACCTTTCTGTCATCACAAACGAGAGTATCCTACATTTAAATGAATCTATATTTTAAAAAGTCGCCATAACCTCTTTAATCCACAAATATGTATTTCGATTTATTGACGAACACTTTTTAACACTAAATTTTGTTGTAGCGTCTGTGCAGTATCTGTAATCACTGCGTAATTTGTATCTGTAGTAAAGCGTAACTTACCATCAACCTTAATTGTTGCGCGTACTGAATAACGATGATTAGCCTGAATATCAGCCGTCGTAAACTCTAAAGAATAATCAAACGGTGATGACTTACCCGCAGTTGTAAATTTCTGCTCTGAAATCACTTTAGAGGCAACATCAGCTAAAGAAACGTCAGCTAAGGTTATCGTTACTACTGCATTTTCAGGTAATGCAATGCGTTCTCTGTAACCAACGCTACCGGTAACAGTTTGCGTTTCTGAAACATCTAGCTTATCTTCAACGACTACTTGTGCTGTATCTTCTTGCACAATGACTTCTTGTTCACTTACTACTTTGCTTGTCTTATCTGTTGAATTACAGCCAGCCATTGTAATTCCAGTAACCACAGATAGAGCAATCAATAATGTTTTTTTCATTTTATTCTCTCTTTTTATAATACCAATTCCTGTAACTAACTGTTCATTATTAGTTAAATAACTCAATAAATAGGTCATCTACTGAATACATTGGTATAAAATTATTGTGTGATTAAAACCAAACAAATATAAACCGAATACTACACTCTGTCTTGTAGTTGAAATGACTTTTGACAGAAAATTAACGTAGTCAGGGGGAAATTACACCATTTTGATATAAAAGTGGACACCAGCCTTCACATCTAGATTATTGAACTTAATTAAAATATCCCTCACAATATAATAATAACGTCAAAGGTATTAAGGAAAAAAATGAATAAACCATTAAATGAATTATTAACTCTCTTACAACTAGAACAGTTAGAGCAAGGCTTATTCAGAGGTCAAAGTGAAAACCTTGGTTTACCACAGGTTTATGGTGGGCAAGTCATTGGACAAGCGCTTTCAGCCGCTCGCTATACCGTTGATAATGATAGAACAGTGCACTCTTTTCATAGCTACTTTCTTTATCCTGGCGATCCTGAAAAAGCCATTATTTATGATGTAGAAAACTTACGAGACGGACGAAGCTTTAGCACTCGTCGTGTAAAAGCGATTCAAAATGGACGCCCTATTTTCTATTTAACGGCGTCTTATCATGGTGATGAACCTGGCTTTGAACACCAATCAAGCATGCCGAATATTGCAGGACCAGAGAACTTTGCTTCAGAAACACAACTTGCCGAAGCTATTAAGCATGTACTCCCTCCTGCTGTGCAAAAGATTTTTTGCGGTGAAAAATCAATTGAAGTTCGCCCTGTAAATATTGTTAATCCATTAGATCCTAAAAAAGCAGCGCCTACACAGCATTTATGGATTAAAGCCAATGGCGAATTACCAGACGACCAATTAATTCATCAATACTTATTAGCTTATGCGTCTGATTGGGGATTCTTACCTACCGCCCTTCATCCACATGAAGTCAGCTTATTAACACCAAACTTCCAAGTAGCGACGATTGACCATTCAATGTGGTTCCACCGTCCATTTAAGATGGATGAATGGTTACTGTATTCAATTGAAAGTACCAATGCGAGTGGCTCACGTGGCCTAGTTCGTGGCGAAGTGTTCAACCAGAAAGGTGAACTTGTCGCTTCTGCAATGCAGGAAGGTGTGATGAGAATGAAGAAAAAATAGAACCAGAGTGATAAGCAATGCAGGTCTACAGTCTACCTGCATTGTTAACTTTAAAACTATAAAGGCAATTCAGTCGTGTACTTTAATGGCTCCATAGCAAAGGTACTCGTTACATTCGATATTCCATCTATGCTATTCACTAGTTTTTTGTAAAATCCGTCAAATGACTTCATATCCTCAGCAAGTACCTTCATCATATAGTCGTATTCACCCGCCATGCGATAAAACTCCATCACTTCAGGGAAATCAGACACCGTATCAACAAATTGGTTATACCACTCTTGAGAATGGTTTGATGTTTTAATCAAGACAAACGCGTTAAAACTCAATCCTAACTTTTCAGGATTAAGTAAGGCCACTTTCTTTTCAATTACACCATCTTCTTCTAGACGTTTTAATCGCTTCCAGCACGGTGTGGTAGTTAAGTTAACGGCTTCTGCTAGATCTTGTAATGAGATTGTGCTGTCTTTTTGCAGTAATGAAAGTAAGGTAGTATCTACCTTGTCTAAACTATGACGCATAATTATTTTACCTATTATTCAAAAGCTTGTTTTTTCGTTACTCAATTACGTAGATAATCATAAAGCATTTCTAGAAATAAATCCCAATCTCATCTATAAAATGAAACTTGTATAACAAGCCACTCAGCCCTACGCTTAAGGTAACTATTTTTTCAATACACCAAGCACTTTTTTATTGATGATGGCTAAAGCATCTACGGTCTTATTTGTCATTCGATAAAAAAGCACTGGAGGTTATGATGTTTCAAAAAATTATAGTCACAATTATTGCTTTATTTTTTTCAATGTCTATCTTTGCAGCTCCTCCTCTAAAAACGTTCAATACCCATAATCTAAAAGGACAAGATGCATGGTTATTCGAACTTCCTTCTGACATCAGATTAATAAAGCAGAACTCTTTATCTAACAAAAAATTCAAAGCCACTCATTACCAACAAATGCTAACTGACATCCCTATTTTTGGAGCAAAACTCACGATAATTAGCGATCAAAATAATCAGCAGATAGCCGTAATTGGCCGTCATTACTCTAAATTCATCACGACTAATCGAATTCACTTAAACAACACAGCAGCCATTCAAACGGTAAAACAGAAAATTGGTTCAAAAGGAAAATGGCGTTCTACACTTTATATCAATCCTATTAACGGTCGTCATTTTTATATCGTTGAAAATAAAAAAGAAACATCAAGATGGTTTCATTGGGTTGATTCAGAGAGTGGGGTTATTTTAAATGCTTATGATGGTTTAACGACAGGCAGTGGTATTGGCGTACTTGGAGACCAAAAAGATTTGACTGGTTTAACCACCCTTAACGGTAATCGCTATGAATTAATCTCATCAAATCAACGTATAGTCACTTACGATGCAAAAGGAAAAAACCGCTTACCAGGAACACTTGCTATTGATAATGATGATGACTGGATAATTGAAGGTAGGACATCCCCCGGACAAGCAGCACTTGTTGATGCTCACTTCTACGCCAATATTACCGATAATTATTTTACCTCTCAACTAGGTTTTAATTGGTTAATCCATTATCAACAGGGAATGGTTTCATCCGCACATGTAAAAAGAAATTACAACAACGCCTATTGGAATGGTTATCAAATGGCTTATGGCGACGGTGATAACGTAACTTTTACAAACCTTTCTGGGGATTTAGATGTTGTTGGTCATGAGCTAGCGCACGGCTTAACAGAAGCAACGAGTGATCTTATTTATCAAAATGAATCTGGTGCTCTTAACGAATCCTTCTCTGATATTATGGGGACAAATATTGAATTTTTTTACAATGATGGAGACTGGCAGAATAATGAAATAATCACGGCAACAAACCATGGTAACTGGAGCATTGGTGAAGACATAACTATTAATGGAAATGGTATTCGTAATATGGCGAATCCAAGTTTACATGGTGATCCAACTCATTATGCAAATAGATATACAGGCTCTGGCGACAATGGAGGTGTTCATATCAACAGCGGTATTATTAACCATTGGTACTATTTACTGGTTAATGGAGGAGTAAATGCTGCTTATAGTTCCGTATCTAGAGTTGAAGGAATTGGATTACATCAAGCCTCTCAAATTGTTTATGATGCTTTTACCTCACTAGCTCCTAACGCTTCTTTCTGTGATGCACGAGACGCAACACTAGCAGTTGCGGATAATACAATTCTAGCTAGCTCAAATGTTGCAGCAGCTTGGGATGAAGTCGGTATCGATGATGTGTTATGTAATGGCACTGGTGATGGAGGAGATACCGGAACAGGAGAAAATGACGATCTCAGCATTTCAAATATAACAAGTAGTAAGCTCAAAGGAAGAAATTTTCAGATAGAGTGGAATACTAACATAGTATCAACCTCCGAAGTTATTTTTAACTGTTGTGGCAGTTTTACTAATGATAATCAAACTACCGCTCATAGTCTAAGTTTCACAGGAGCTAAAAATACAACCTACATTTATTATGTTTCCTCAAAAGTGCTCGATAATAATGGCACAGTTTTAGAGCAAGTGACAGAAGGGCCTTATACACATAATAATTAGTTCAATAATATCTTATCTTTAGCAAAGATCATTCAGTGATCTTTGCTAATATTTCATTTTAAATCTACAAAAATTCACTTATATAGAATTTTTTTCTCCTTTACTGGTGATTTAGTAGATTTAAAGTAAAGTTTTTCTCAGTAAATATAGGTACATTAGATACATCATCACCTTTAGAGGAAAGTATCATGTGTACAGATCATAACTGGATTAACAACGCTATTCGTAAAATTGAAGCGGACTACCAACGCTCTGCAGATACGCATCTTATTAAACTTGATTTACCTATGCTTGATGGTATTGATTTATATCTAAAAGATGAAAGCACACACCCAACAGGATCTCTAAAACACCGTTTAGCGCGTTCTCTTTTCCTTTATGCGATCTCTAATGGTTGGATTGGTCCAAATACACCAATTATAGAATCATCTTCTGGTAGCACTGCGGTATCAGAAGCGTATTTTGCTCGTTTATTGGGATTACCATTTATTGCCGTCGTTCCTCGTAAAACAGCCAGCAAAAAAATCGAGATGATCAAATTCTACGGTGGTGAAGCTCACTTTGTTGAGCGCTCTGATGAAATTTATGCTGAATCTCGTCGTCTTGCTGAAGAGTTAAATGGTCATTATATGGATCAATTTACTTATGCCGAGCGTGCTACTGACTGGCGTGGTAACAACAATATTGCGGATAGCATCTTTAACCAAATGAAATTAGAAGATCACCCTGAACCAACTTGGGTTGTAATGAATCCGGGTACTGGTGGTACTTCTGCAACTATCGGTCGTTTTATTCGTTTCCAAAAATACAATACTAAACTGTGTGTGGTTGACCCTGAAAACTCAGTATTTCACGATTATTATAAAACAGGTAATAAAGCGCTAACTTTAGACTGCGGCAGTAAAATTGAAGGCATTGGTCGCCCTCGTGTTGAACCAAGTTTTATTCCTGGCGTTATTGATGAAATGCGAACGATTGCAGATACAGAAAGCGTTGCAACTGCTCGCTGGTTAGAAAACATTTTGGGTCGAAAAGCAGGTGCCTCAACAGGAACCAATCTATTTGGAGCCTTACAACTAGCGTGTGAAATGCAACAACGTGGCGAAAAAGGGTCTATTGTTACCTTGCTGTGTGATAGTGGTGATCGATACCTTGATACTTATTATAATGACGAGTGGGTTGCTAATAATATTGGCGATTTAACACCATGTTTAGATCAACTAGCTCGTTTTGAGAAAACCGGCCAATTATAACGAATCGATAAAATAATAACGTCCAGCTAGGATTATACCAATTGGTAATAACGATAAAGCCATCGATCATCGGTGGCTTTTTTACTACAATAGCCTATAAATAATCC
Organism: Aliivibrio wodanis; assembly: GCF_052920805.1. Classification (NCBI taxonomy): domain Bacteria; kingdom Pseudomonadati; phylum Pseudomonadota; class Gammaproteobacteria; order Vibrionales; family Vibrionaceae; genus Aliivibrio; species Aliivibrio wodanis. The sequence continues at coordinate 450,956 of NZ_JBREXA010000002.1, read as the reverse complement.
TACTGAGATTCATTACCTTATGTCTACAGCAATTGTTGTTTTTAGTGGCGGTCAAGATTCCACTACCTGTTTAATTCAAGCACTGACTCAATATGACCATGTTCATTGTATTACTTTTGATTATGGCCAACGTCATAATCAAGAAATTGAAGTCGCTAAAAAAGTGGCACTAGAGCTCGGAGCTGCTTCTCATAAGGTGATGGATGTCGGCTTATTAAATGAACTCGCTGCCAGCTCATTAACTCGCGATAACATCCCTGTTTCTCATGAGCTGCAAGAAAATGGCCTACCAAATTCATTTGTCCCTGGTCGTAATATTCTTTTCTTAACACTTGCTGGTATTTATGCCTATCAATTGGGCGCAGAATCAGTAATCACTGGTGTGTGTGAAACTGACTTTTCTGGCTACCCTGATTGTCGTGATGAGTTTGTAAAGTCTATTAACCAATCTCTTGTTTTAGGCATGGATCGTAAGCTTCGCATTGATACGCCATTAATGTGGCTAAACAAAGCAGAAACATGGGCGCTTGCTGATAAATATGGAAAGCTGGACTATGTTCGCAACCATACATTAACCTGTTATAACGGAGTTATTGGGGATGGTTGCGGTGATTGCCCATCATGCGAATTACGCCAAAATGGATTAGATACTTATATAAATAATAAGCTTGATACCATGAATGAATTACATAAAAAGAATTAGAAAATTTATTATTTGTCACAGTTATCGTAGTGAAACTGTGACAAGCATTCACATAATGGCTTGTTTTGTGGGATAATTCTTCTATTAATAATTACTCATACTACAGGCTATATAATGAAATATTCAAAGATTTGCCTATTATTCGCTTGTTCTTTACCCCTCATCGGTTGTAATGATGAAACTAGCGACTGGGATAAGAACGTGCCACCGGAGTCAGCAATAACCCTTTCTATTGCTGAAGGCACAACATTAACTGAACCACTTAATGCTACTTCAGTCGATTATATTCAGGTCTATTTGTCAGAACCGAGTCAGCATGACTTTACTATTCATTACACTACTGCTGATGATACCGCAACTTCTGATCAATCAAACTCTGATTATCATTATCAGGCTTCAACAAATGCAAGTGTTGCTGTCAATATCGGTGATGAAAGAGTTAAACTCCCTATTACAGTAAGAAATAATCAATTACACGAAAATGATGTTAGCTTTACGCTGTCATTTACTGCTGATAATTCTAGTTATTTAATTCCTGAAAATAGCTATGCAATTAATATTAAAAATTCAGATCCTGTTCCGGGGGTTAACTTTGATACCGTATTTACTAACGCCAAAGAAGGGGACAGTAATTTAAGTTACTCACTGACATTAAGCCATAGAACAACCAGTAGGTTAGAGATCATAATTACGCAAAGTGGTACAGCAACTGCAAACGAAGATTACACACTACTAACCCCTCTTCCTCTTGTTATTGAACCAAAATCATTAACTTCTTCGATTGATTTAAATATCAACACAGATACTAATTTAGAGTACAGTGAGTTAATCGCATTTAGTATGGATACCACCGGAACTTATCAACCAGGAGAAAGAGGGAAACTATCTATTCTTATTGCTGGTGATACAAGTCAAAATGATACCGGTTTAACCACTGTTTATGATGGTAATACTTTTAATGCTTCAGGTCCTAATGCTGAATACCCAGGTCAAGATGCCGAAAGAGGCAGAGATATTACAGATCCTAGCCCTATTGACGGCCATGCTGGTTATTCGTTTTTGAAACACAATTATGCAGGTGAGCCACTTGATGAGAATTCAAGTAATTATGCCTGTATTCAAGATCAGACAACTGGCCTTTATATTGAAGCCAAAGGTGATTATCTTGCACCGCTAAGTGATTCAGTTGTAACCATTGATAAGCGTATTCAAGACTACAAAGACGACCCAGACGCGAACAGTTATCCAAGTGAGTACAAAACACAATCATCACGTTGGAATAATATTGCTGGTGTTTATACTTGGTACGAACCTGATGCCACATTAAATAATAATGTTCCAGGGTCTTTAGGAAGTGGATTTACCCACTCAGATTACCCTGTTAGCTCTTTTTGTTCTTTCCCAGACTCTGAAATGGCCAATTATGACCCAAGTTCACAGAATTGTAATAGCAATACTTATATTGCTAAATTAAATTCAAATGGTGTATGTGGTTTCAAGGATTGGCGTTTACCAACACCGTCTGAATTACGTTCATTTTTAATTCTCGATACTTCAGTGAACCCAAATGCTATTGACTACTTTCCACCAAGAAACCAATTAATTAATAGCACATCAAGCCAACAATTGGTTTGGACTAGTGCAAGTGCTATCAATACTCCTGCCTCAGCTTGGTGTGTTGATATAGAAACAGCTAAAGCACACTTATGTAATAAAAATACATTTAATACAACTATTGCCGTTCGAGGAGGGGTAGAACAATGATAAAGAAAATAACACTACTTAGTACATTATTGATGACTTCTCCGGCTTTACTAGCGCAGGTCTGCTCAGATACGGTACCAGAAAGTCACTTCGCAGGGCAATTCGTTGACAAGCATGACGGTACTATTATTGATGTAAAAAATAGTTTAGTGTGGCAAAAGTGTAACTTTGGCGAAAACTACAATGAACTTACAAATGCCTGTGATGGCAAAGCTAGTGATCTTCGAGATTGGAAATCAGCTTTAGAAGCAGCCCAAACGGTAACTGAATTTAATTTACCAAACATCCATGAACTAGCATCATTAGTAGATTACTCTTGTTATTCTCCATCAAGTGATTTATCTATTTTCCCAACAATGCATTCATCTCCTTACTGGTCTTCTACTGGTGACTTTTTAAATACTAATGCAGAAATCAAAGCTTATGTTATTGATTTTTTTGATGGACAAGAAGTCGATACTCGTTTAGATGAAGTAAAATATATTCGTCTAGTAAAACCCCTAACTCATGAGTAAATTCTTTTGATGAAAAAAATTGCACTTTTAACAGCCTTATTACCAATTAGCGCTCTCGCCGACTATTCACAGCCGAGCTCTAATACAAATAAAAAAGATGCCTTACCGGAATCTTACTTTTATTTAAATACAGGTTTAGTTGAATTCAAAAAAGACTTACCAAATACACTAATTGTAAATGAAGAAACGACTAAACCTAATTTTGGCTTAGGTCTTGGTTATCATATTAATCAGTACCTTGCTGTTGAAACTTTTTATCGTTATTCAGAAACTGAATTTGATATTAGTTCTCAACTTGCAATTGATGATTTTTCAATTCAAGTCCATCAATTAGGTGCGGCTATTGTTCCTTCAACTGCTATTTTTGGTCAATCAGGAATTGAGATATTTGCTAAGCTCGGAGCTTCATTCGCTAAAATTAATACGGCTGATTTAATTAACAATGGGAAATATTCAAGCGAGTCGGGAGGATTGTTTGAAGCTGGTGCAGGCATTCAGTGGAATAGTCATAATGATGTACTAGTACGTTTTGAGTATACAAACGTATTCGCTGATGCAGGATTTGATCAAGCGATGGAGAATACATCTTTTGATGGTTTCCAGCTTTCCGTTGGTTATTCTTTTTACTAAAGAAACGCCTTAATAAAGGGCTAATCCCGCTCACGAATTTAAGCAATCATTTTAGCCTTTGATGGTATAATTAAAGCACCTAAATATTATTTAGGTGCTTTAAATCTTGCAAAAACCTTTATCTCACAACACTAATGCGAAATACGCCCTGTAATATCATGGTCTAATTCTTTATTTAATAACGCTTCTACATGACCCGGTGAATGCGTCTGTCCTGAAATTAGTCGATACATTGCAGGGATAACAAATAACGTTACCAAGGTCGCAAACGCCATACCAAAGAAGATAACCGTACCTACTGCCACTCGGCTTTCGTAACCTGCACCTGTAGACATTATTAATGGAATCGCACCCGCTAATGTCGTAAAGGCAGTCATTAAAATAGGACGTAAACGACGCGCTGAGGCATCAACAATCGCTTGCTCTAACTCTATGCCTTTATCTCGCAGCTGGTTCGCAAACTCAACAATCAAGATCCCGTTTTTGGTTACCATTCCGATCAACATGATCATACCAATCTGGCTATAAATATTCAGTCCTTGGCCCATAATAACTAGCCCTAAGAAACCACCGAACACCCCCATAGGAACAGTAAACATCACTACCATTGGGTTAATAAAGCTTTCAAATTGTGCCGCCAGAACAAGATAAGCAACCAGTAACGCTAATCCGAATACGACTAAAATACTTGATTGGTTTTCTTTAAAGTCTTTTGACTCACCGGTATAAGCGACTGAAATATCACTCGGTAGCATTTCGATTGCTTTTGCATCCAGATAATCCAGAGCATCACCTAATGTCGCACCATCTTTTAGATTGGCACTTAAGGTAATGGATTTCTGTTTATTGGTGTGTGATAGACGAATAGCAGATGCAACTTCATTAATTTTAGTTACCGTATCAAGAGTGACTAATTCTCCAGTCGCCGTTCTCATGTAAATTTGGCTAAGATCCGCAGCATTATTGAAGCTATTTTCATCACCTCGTAAATACACATCGTACTCTTCACCGCGATCCACATACGTGGTTTCACTTTTACCACCAAGCATGATCTCAAGGGTATCTGAGATATCAGAGATCTTAATGCCTAACTCTGCAGCACGGTTACGATCAACTGACACAACTAACTCTGGTGTTTTTTCAGAATAGTTAATATCCGCACCTTCCATCAATGGGCTATTATTGGCTTCTGCTTTTAATACATCACCCCATTTTTGTAGCTCTTTGTAATCTGAACCACCAAGTACGAACTGCACGGGCTCACTTGAACCACCACGGAAGCCTGGCATCATTGGGAATACACGAACATCAGGAATATCGACTAAGGTTTTACGAATTAAGCCTAATCCTTCTTGAGCTGTTAGATCTCTGTCTGCCCAATCTTCTAAGATCATGATAACAAAACCAGTCTGATCACCTGCATTACCACCAAAAGCGGGTGATTGAATACTGAATGATTTTAAGAATCCTTGACCAAGTAATGGCATCAGTCTCTCTTCAACAATATCCATGTTCGAGCTCATTCGGTTATAACTGGTGGCATCAGCACCACGAACAAACGCAAACAATACGCCACGGTCTTCTTGCGGTGTTAATTGAGATGGCACTTGCTGCATTAGACCGTAACTACCGCCAATACACGCTAAAATAATAACAGGAGCTAATAAACGCCATGCCACTGCTTTGCTAACCGATTTACGATAACCTCTTTCTAAACTAGCAAATAGTTTATCGACAAAAAGATTAAAACGATTTGGTTTAACATTGGCTTTTAAGATCTTACTGCCTAGTACTGGGGTCAGTGTCAACGCTATCAATGATGAGAACAACACAGACATTGCTAACAATACAGAGAACTCAGTAAATAATAGACCTACCATGCCGTCCATAAATGAGATCGGTAAGAATACCATTACCAGAACTAAGGTCGTTGCTATTACAGCAAAGCCCACTTCTCTTGTACCTTTATAGGCAGCTAAAAGCGGTGACTCTCCTTTTTCTAAGTGATGGAAGATATTCTCAACCACTACGATGGCATCATCGACCACCAAACCAATCGATAAAATCAGTGCCATTAAGGTAATTAAGTTAATTGAAAAACCGAAGTAATACGCCGCCATAAACGACGAAATCAAAGAGACAGGAACCGTAACCGCTGGGATTAGTGTTGCACGAGCTTGGCCAATAAAGATATAAAGCACCAAGATAACCAAACCACCAGTAATAAAGAGTGTGCTGTACACCTCAGAAATTGAGCGATCAATAAATACGGTAGAATCATAATCAATAGCTAAACGAGTGCCTTCAGGTAAAAACTGCTGAATTTTAGCCACTTCTTCATGAACTAAATTCGCCACATCTAACGGGTTTGCATCCGATTGAGGAACAATCCCCATGCTTACGTTAACGACACCATCACTTTTAAAGGTCGAATTTTCGTTTTCAGCACCAATGAACACATCAGCGACATCTTTTAGATAAATCGATGTGCCATCGCTAGCCGTTTTGACAACTAGATAATTAAAGTCTTCTGCTTGGTTATAGAGACGCTCAGTTCGAACCGACATCACGATGGCGTCATTACGGACTTCACCACCCGGACTTTCGATATTCTCTGAACGAAGCGCCGCGGTAATATCAGAAGCAATAACGCCTCGCCCTGCCATTAAATCAGGTTTGAGCTTTACATACATAACCTTGTAAAGACCACCAGAAATATCAACCGAACTCACGCCAGTAATCAAACTAAAACGGTCTACCAATACACGCTCGGTATAATCGGTAAGCTCGGTTCGATCCATAACACTTGAGCTTAAATTAATATATAAAGACGCTTCTCCACTGCCATTATTCTTAAAGACAACCGGATCATCAGCTTCATCAGGCAAGCTTCGCTGGGCACGAGCTACCGCATCACGAATATCACTCACGCCGGTATTTAAGTCGTAACCTAAATCAAAGGTAATGGTAATACGAGACATGCTGTTACGAGTAGTTGATTCGATTTCATCAATACCACTAATGCCTGAAAGCTGATCTTCCAATACGGTCGTGATCTGACTTTCAATAATAGTCGCTGAAGCCCCTTCATAACGAGTACTAATCGAAACCACAGGGCTTTCAATATCAGGCATTTCACGTACGGCTAGTTTACTAAACGACACCGCACCAAACACACACAACAACAAACTTAAAACAATGGCAACCACGGGCCTTTTTACTGAGGTATCAGATAACCACATGATTATTGTCCTTTAACGGTAGGTTGAGTCTCTTGCTCAAGTAACTTAACGGTCACGCCTTCACGCATATTAACTAAGCCTTGAACTACGATATCTTGACCAATCTCTAAACCAGATTCAATCACTACGCGATTTTCAACACGAGCGCCCAGTGTAACTTGAGTACGAGTCACTTTATTATCATCACCAATTACGTAAACATAACGTTTTGTACCTGAGTACTCTAATGCTTGTACTGGAATGATTGGTGCATTAATCGCTGGGAAGTCCAACTCTGCCGCCATTAACATACCCGGTTTCATTTTTAGATCTTTATTTGGAAATTCAATACGGATACGTAAGTTCAAGGTTTCTGCATTAATACGAGAATCAATACCCACCACTTTTCCTGAAAATACCGTTTTCCCCCATGCTTGGCTCATAGCATCTACTTTCATGCCAGTAGATAACATAGAAAGATAACGCTCTGGTACTTGCAGATCTAACTGCATTAAAGATAAGTTATCTAAGGTCAGTAATTCAGTACCTACATTAACCATTTTTCCGCGGCTAAAATCGATGAATCCAACCGTGCCAGAAAAAGGAGCTGAAATATGAAGATCTGATAAGTTTGCATTTGCCGCTTCTAAACGTGCTTGGGCAATATCAACACTGGCTTTTTGACCATCAATCTCAGTCTGAGTAATGGCGTTCTTTTTCGCTAAGCGTTGAAATTCTTTCAATTTACGTTTTTCATCATTTAAATACGCTTGTGCCTCTTTAATAGCAGCACTGGCTTTATCATCATTTAATTGAATTAAAAGCTGCCCCTTTTTAACCTCTTGATTTGCCTTAACCGTAATTCGGTCTATTTTTCCAGAGACTTCTGGAGAGATAATGACAGACTCTGCCGCTTCTAATTTACCGATTAAAGATAATGATTGAGATATTTCATGAGTTGCAACCTCTTCAGAGACAACAGCAACCGATTGATTTCCTCTTGATTTATTAGCATAAGAAGGTGTTGATAAAGTGCATGCTAATAAAACCGCAAGAGTAATAGACTTAGTTTGATTCATATTGATACTTATTATTTGAATTATTAAAATTACTTACTGGCTCTAGTTTACCAAGTGAAAGCGCTTTTGTTCGTCAATGAATGTAAAGATGGTGCAATAAACTGTAAAAACAATCACTTCCATATGACCCATTTTTATATTATTTGTTCAAAAATGGTGCTTTTTACCCCTTTTTGACGAAAAACCAATCATTCAAACCAAAAAACAAAGAAAAGTGCTTTACAGAAAAACGAAGTTTGCTATTATTCGCTCCGAACTTGGCAAGGTCGTTGGGAAAACTCTTGCTAAGTATAAAAATCTCTCGTTGGGGGGGTTCCCGAGTGGCCAAAGGGAGCAGACTGTAAATCTGCCGCGTAAGCTTCGATGGTTCGAATCCGTCCCCCCCCACCATTATTCTTCTTGATTGTGTTAACGATTAAGATAACTTGATTGCTCTGTTGGGAAACGAGTTTGTTAAGTATAAAAATCTCCGTTGGGGGGGTTCCCGAGTGGCCAAAGGGAGCAGACTGTAAATCTGCCGCGTAAGCTTCGATGGTTCGAATCCGTCCCTCCCCCCACCATTATTCTTCTTGATTGTGTTAACGATTAAGATAACTTGGTTACTCCGTTGGGAAACGAGTTTATTAAGTATAAAAATCTCCGTTGGGGGGGTTCCCGAGTGGCCAAAGGGAGCAGACTGTAAATCTGCCGCGTAAGCTTCGATGGTTCGAATCCGTCCCCCCCCACCATTATTCTTCTTACTCATTATTAACGGATAAGATAACTTGATTGCTCTGTTGGGAAACGAGTTTGTTAAGTATAAAAATCTCCGTTGGGGGGGTTCCCGAGTGGCCAAAGGGAGCAGACTGTAAATCTGCCGCGTAAGCTTCGATGGTTCGAATCCGTCCCCCCCCACCATTATTCTTCTTACTCGTTATTAACGGATAAGATAGCTTGATTGCTCTGTTGGGAAACGAGTTAGTTAAGTATAAAAATCCTCGTTGGGGGGGTTCCCGAGTGGCCAAAGGGAGCAGACTGTAAATCTGCCGCGTAAGCTTCGATGGTTCGAATCCGTCCCCCCCCACCATTATTCTTCTTACTCGTAATTAACGAATAAGATAACTTGATTGCTCTGTTGGAAAACGAATTAATTAAGTATAAAAATCTCCGTTGGGGGGGTTCCCGAGTGGCCAAAGGGAGCAGACTGTAAATCTGCCGCGTAAGCTTCGATGGTTCGAATCCGTCCCCCCCCACCATTATTCTTCTTACTCGTTATTAACGATTAAGATAACTTGATTACTCTGTTGGGAAACGAGTTAGTTAAGTATAAAAATCCTCGTTGGGGGGGTTCCCGAGTGGCCAAAGGGAGCAGACTGTAAATCTGCCGCGTAAGCTTCGATGGTTCGAATCCGTCCCCCCCCACCATTATTTATCTCGTTAGAGATCGAAAAGCCAATTCAGAAATGAGTTGGCTTTTTTTGTGCCTGCTATTTCTTCTGTAATACCAATCCAATATTAATAGATATAATACCAATCGTAGTAAATAACTGATCATCCTAGTTGGTTAAAATACTCGATAACTGCGTTTAAATTTTTGATTGTAGGATAACTACTTACCGAAACTATTTGTCGAAAAGTGCCGCCTTGTTCTCAAGCATTTTTACTTCGCTATTTCTGATCACTTACTTACTGTGAGTGGTATAAAAATAGCCAATCAAAGATCGGCCATTTCATTAATGCTATTGCAAATACGTTACTCTAATTAAATAACTCTCTCCAGAAGATCAAGTTATTAGATTTGCGTTGCTCGCCAAATACGACAACTGCAGATGGATTTTGTTGATACATATTTGCATCGCTACACTCATCTTCGTTTGTATTATTTTCATCCAAACTCCAACAGTAACCTAGCCAATCTGAGCTATCGTCATCAATGGCATTTGCTACTGTCATATCTTGTAAATCAAATTGCAGTACTGCACTGCCTTGAATATCACCAGAAATATTTAAATCAAATAGGCCTTCCAATAACGTTGGGACAGGAATAATTACATTCAAATTATTTGGTGTTGTAGTAGGTGCGGTAAAACTGCCTATTAATGCTGTCTCACTGGAGCTATCCCAAGTGTTAACCTCAAAGCTATCGCCATTCCAGAACTCTATATTCATCTCTATAGGCAAAGGCGTCATCGTTGGACCATGAGTATCCTTTAACGTCAGTCGTCCAAATCGTAAGTCTAAGGTTTCACTAAATTGATGACTTATCTTCGCGGTTGTTTGCCCGCTAAGAATATATGGAACATTCTCATTATTAGAAAGAAGCGTGGTTTCTATCTCTGATTGAGGAGCTTGTGGTTCGCCTTGAGCATCTACCGAACGAACGACCCACATATTACTCTCATTTACAGAATACTGACCGCTGCTCCATTGACCTGAGAAATTACACTTATTACTTGTAAAATCAATTGGTAATAATTGTGTTACCAATATTTCATCTGCACAAAGATCTAAACCTGAATTAGAAATAGTGAACTCGATATCCACAGGTTCAAAACTGCTTGCGGAAGTAAAGAGTCGCTCGTCGTAATAACTTAAACTGTCACCTTCAGCGCCCTGAGCTTCTAAGGTTAACGCTAATTCAAGATCAGGCTTGCCATAATAGCTCCAATACTCATCACTTCCTGTAACGTGCTCTATATCACTGCTAAATGAATGACTCACTATTTCAAACTGCGCAGGATAAAAATGACCAATAGAACCCGTATCAAGAGTTAAATGAGTGGTTGTTAAACCTAAATACCTTTCAGCGGCATAATTTAAGTCGATACTACCTACTTCATGATACTTATAACCGACAACTTCAGATATTCCCTCAACAAAATCAAGTGTCGTAGGTATATCTAGTTGGCCAAGCGTCTTACTAACAGGGGTAACAATGCTACCTATTACCGTTGGAGCTACATAATTAAAGTTATGAGTTAGGGTCCCACCTTTAGCAACCGCTTTCACTGTCACATCAAATGATGTTTGAGCAGGTACAAACTCAGTGACTCCAACAGGGTTAACTACCCCAACTCCATTCAAGCTTGCCGCAATAGTTTCAAGCCCTAGAGCATAAGGAACTACGCTCATAGACTTAGAGTGATCCCAACCTCTACTCATTCCTCCATCAGGTACATATTCTGTCGAAATTTGAATAACACCAGCATCAAAATAGGCCGCATCCATAGTCGCTTTACCAGAAACAAAATCGGTTACTATCGGTGTATAACCCGAGTCAAACACATTTTCTGGTGCAGAAACATCACCGACACGTAACCCCATGGGTTTTTGTGTCCCTTGAGCATAATCAACCTTGAAATTTACATTTTTAGTGCCTTCATAATCGTTGTTTGTTTGACAGACTGGTGAACCACCACTATCTACCACCGTTTGTCTTGTTAATGTGAGTGTAAACGGTTCACCAGATAAATAATAAGGTGAATACGCTATAGGATGATTATCCCCCAACTCTACATCAAGTACGTAGCCTTCTTTGCGGAAAATAATCCCATTACTATCATCGTCAATGTTATTATCAGTCACTACTTCTGCATGAACTGATAGCTCCATTCCCTCGTAATAGCTCTCTAAATAGACTTGTCGTACACTCTCATTGTTATATTTAATAATAATAGGTGAATCACATTTATTAGAGCCAGAGCTAGGGTCGCTATTTGATGCAGATAACCAACAAGAGCCAGATAATGACCCGTTACCATTTAGTTTATTAACAGATATTTCAATATCATCATCAAATTTAATTGGCACTCCATTATCATCTAAAGTAGATACATCGATAGTAACCACTTCACACGTTAATGGATTGTAATTATCCGCAACGACACTAATATCAGAAACGGCTGACTTAACTTCAAATAAGTAATCTTCAACTTCACCACCAATAACCAAACCAGTTGAAGGCACTGATACAGAGCTTGCTCGCATGCGCATTAACACATCACCTTTAGTCCCTTTTGGTACTGTGATATCAATGCTGTTATTACCTGAACTCAGACTAAATACACTTTTTTCACTGCTCTCTAACGTTTGAGAGCCATTCCAATCAAACCACATACTTAAGGTTGAAGCTTGAGATGCATTAATAACAAGTCGATGTTTTTTACCATCTTGTAGTGGAATATGATGATCAATCGGACCGACAGATAAACCATCAATAGATAGTAGACCATCATCATCAAGATCAGCATTAGCCTCTGCATCCCATAATGAAGAGAAGTTAGAGTTCCAAGTTGCGCCAAGATATAAGCTAGATTTGTAATGATGAGGGGGGTCTCCACCGTCATCAATCATAGCATCACCATAATCGGCTTGTCGTAAACAACCCGCAGCATCATTCACATTCAAGGATTTATTCTGTCCTTCTAGCTGGAAGCTGGCTTTACCAGAGGTCGTATCGACTCGATATAAAGCTGTTTTATTCATTAAATCATACGTGCCATCACCGTCAGTGTCATGATTTCCGCCATTCGTCATCGCATAAATAATCCCAGAGGTATCCATTGCATAACCTCCTGAATACCCTAAACTTCCGCCCGGAACCAATGCAGTTGGTATTTCAAAAGTAAAGTTATAGGTTTTGACCTCTCCAGAATTAATATCTAAAGTGTAATATTTCTTCGATTTTAACCGCACCCCATAAACTAGGTTTTGATCACCATAAAAAGTAAAGGCTATGTCTGGGTCCCATGGTAATGAATTTATAGCAAAGCCTTTCGCAATATCAATTCCCACAGCTGTAAACTCTAGCGTTTTTAAGTTTACTTTTATCAACTCACCCCACTGACGATAAAGTAGAATCAAGTACTTACCATCTAACGTCACGGCACCTTGGTTGGCTTTGATAACAGATGAGGCATCTTTACCAAAGGTTAACGTTTGTCCTTTTACATAACTAATATACGTTTTATGTTTTAAATTCATCAACGTTAGATCATGAGCCGCTTTAATTTCGCCTAAAGGGATAAACTCAGCGCCAGGAGATTGGTCAGCAACCGCTAGCTGAACCTTTCCTTGGCCTTTTGAGGTTTCAGCACTTATTCCATAAATAAGACCATCAATAACATTAAGACCTATTGCGTTAATCCAAGGAACCGCTAATTTTTTATTAAGATCACTAAACTCGACAACCCCATTTTTTACATTCCATTTAGAATAAGAAAACTTACTTCCTGTTGCTTTAGTTTGAACAAAGCTACTACAGGTACTCTCTGGGATAATAGGTTGAGGCATTAAATAAACACGATGATCCTCAACTTCACCAAATTGAATAAAGCTATCGTCAATTACGTTATCTAAATCAAGCTGTGTTCCTACTCTCAACCGCATATAACTTGGCGACATTTGTGAACCTGCATCGGCTAGTTGCGTTGCACTCCAAGTTAAAGTCACTGTCTGTCTGCCATTCGATGGAATACGCTGATAAGTACTCTCAAGATCGTTCATTTTGTCATTGGTATTAATATCTATCCAACCGACAAGAAAGGCATCTGAACCTGTATTATTAACAACCGTAACGTCTGTACTCCACGCATGTGTTGTGTCGATATAGAGATTATTAGGGTAGCCATTTTCATCATTAATCCCATTGGTATCATCCCCACTAGCCGTATCATTACCTTGAGGGCTGGTCTCTACATCAGGAATGTTATCGCCAATATAAAGCTGACTAGAGACAATGTGATAGTCAAACTCGTCGTTATCATTGTATTTACTTGGGAGATCGCCATAGTCAAAGCCGCTTACACAACCAAAGTTGGCATTATCAATAATATTACCCGCTGAAGCGACGCTTGGCGCGATACCACGAAAAGCAATACGTGTTAAATATTGGCCAGAAGGAACCTTGTATAATCCAGTGAACGTCTGCCAAAAAGGTTGCCCTACAACAGATAATTGTGAAGTGGTATTGTCTGGAGAACCAATATCCAAAGACATAATTTCTGATGAGCTACCATTGATAGTACGTTTTGAGTAATCAAACGACCATGTTAATACAGTACCAGGCTCTGTAACGATATCTTGATATAAAATACCAGGATGATAGGCACTAAGCTCAGCAACATTAGGACTACCATCAAGAGGAGGATCAGTAACAAACAATCCATAACGGCTTGACTCGATTTGGTTTCGGTCAGAAATATTCCCAGAGTGAGGCATAAGTTTCGGGTTTACTTGAACCACTGACCAACCCGCTATCGAGCTTTCTGGCGTATCATAGCCATTATGTCCATGTTCTAAATACAGTTGTTCAAACGATCCATTTTGTAATCCGGCATCACAGCTTGCTATATCTAGTGATGGTGCTGCTATCCACACTTGGTAATCTTCCACTTCACCGTTCGAAGCAACGCCCGTTGGCTCTAAGAGACCTGCTGCTAATGTAGAATAACGAACTCGCATCCATGATTCACCATGAACATCATAGGCAGACAAAGAAAGTGGGATCGTATTAACTCCTTGCTCTACTGGTATAAGAGTTAGTACACGTTCTGAGTAGCTTTGTCTATTTCTAGTAAAACCAGACCAAGAACCATCCTGATTGAGGTCTAACCAAACAGACACAAACCCTTTATTAGAGGCTGTGATCACCAACTCATTGGTAACGATTTGCTCCATTCCGTTATCATCAAGGTAATTAGTGTGAAATATCGATTTTCTTGCTTTAGAGATGAGGCGGTTATTTGGATTGATCTCAACACCATCATCACCAAGATCACTACTTGCTGTTCGTTCTGGATTACCATTAGTATCTTTAGTAACTAGCGTACCTAAGAAAACATCCGGTTGATAATAATGTCTTGCTCCATCATCAGATTTAGTGACAGGGAAAGTTGACACTTCCCAACCTGTATTTATATCTTCATTAGGAGCATCACCATAATCAAACTCTTCTGTGCAGCCAAACTGAACGTTATCGATAATATTACCCACAGAATCCGCTGCATTACCTTTTGATGGTTTTTCAGCTTTAAACGCAAGTCGTGTAACAAATTGACCTGCAGGTACGATGTATTTTGGACTGATTGTCGTTGAGTTATGGTTTAACCAATTTGGTGTTGCATCGTATGAATACGCATAAGATGGAGACGTTTCATCCACACCACCCAAAGAAAAACGTATTTTTTGATCACATACAGAAGAACCGAAATTGCTACACTCCCGCATTTGAGCACTACGTTGAATATAGTCAAAAGACCAAGAGAGCTCTGCACCTGGCAGGGTCACAATATCTTGATACAGCATACCTGGCACATACGCGTTAAGCTCGGCAACTTTTTGAGTGCCGTCTCTAGGTGGTGTCACTCCTTCAAATGTTGAATATGTAGCAATTTCAATTTTTTTTGCATTCTCTTGATCGCTAGGATTAATATCAACTGGTATTACTGACCAACCTGGTGTTTCATCATCAGGGGTAAATTGATTATTATAGTTAAGTTCAAATGACCCATTTTGCACACCAGCTAAGCAACCGCCAAACGAGATAGATGGCGCAGCAATAACAACGTTATAATCTTCAACTTCACCATCAGTTGCTATACCTGTCGGTGAACTAATCTCAGAAACCGTCGATGCATATCGTATGCGTAAATAGTTATTTCCATGAGGCGTTGATGCCGATAATGAAAATTTGATGCTATTTTGACTGCCTTGAACAATCGTAGCACCTTGAATAATATGCTCTGAAGTCCCATCTGGTGCAGTATCTTCCCAGTCACCGTCTTGATTCAAATCTAGCCAAATGCTAATAAAACCAGGCTGAGAGGCAGTAATGATAAGCTCATTCTCTACAACAGAAACGGAGCCATCATCATGCATAATATTCGTTTGTAGAACTGGCTGATTGCTTGACTGACTGAGAACTGGGTCATTTGGATTAAATAAAACACCATCATCGGTAGTTTCCGAATCAGCCGTTAACTTTGTGCCGTCGCCATCAGCTTCGGTATCATAAAAAGCCGGGCAATCATTAGGGTCTGTAGTCCCTAAACAGAACAACGACTTCTGATGACTAGCTCCTGATGAGACTCTATAAGTTGGATAAGAGGCATTACCCCATCCATTATTTAAATTGATATTCTCAGGCGTATCACCGTAATCTGATGGAGATATTAATGAAACAAATGGACTAAATTCTGATGTATCTGAATAGGCATTTAATGTATTCACAGTAATCGCATTTATTTTACTATTTCCAGTTAATCCAGATACACTCGATATAGAACATGAAAAATGACTATCAGAATCAGTTATGCAAGATCCTAAATAATGCTTACCTGCCGTAAATCCTGAAGAAAAATAAGCACCATTGAGATCTGCTTCATATATTTCTACTGTCATATTAGAAAACGTAGATTGCTTAATACCTGTACCTATGTAGCCACTAATACTTAGAATCGTGCCATTCAACTCTGCTTGATTAATAATCGGCGTATCAATAAATCCATTTGAAGCATTAATTAAACTAGAGAAATAAACATCATCATTTGTATCAGCCTCGCCAACACCAGCATTTGTTCCACCTCCAGTGAGATCAATACCAATACCTTTTGTATTATAAAATGTATTCTGACTTAATTTATTATCATCACTCTCCAATATTCTTATACCAGATATTGAGTTTGACCATGAATAATTTGAATTATAAAATCCAGAATTTGAAATATGGTTATTTGATATAATATTGTCATTTGACTGGTAAACAAAAATAGATGCTGCTTGATTATGAGTATCTTCACCACTTACAGCATAATCAATAATATTATTAGTGATGATATTGTATTCACTACCACCCCAAAGAATAATACCTGAATCTCGTAAATTATAAAGCGAGTTCCCTGTAATTTGACAGCTTTGACTACTATCTAAATAAATAGCATCATCAAAACTTCTCATAATGAAATTATTAAATTTAATTACATGAGAATTTGAAATCTTAATACCATAATCACTGTTTAATGGCTGCCTATGATTTCGTAAAGTAATATTTAACTGTTTTGCATCAATATTTGTATATGAAAAACCATCCATTGTTAATGGGGAATTTAGTATAATTGTACTACTTGCCATTGTTGGAGAAAATATTGCATTATCAGCGAAAGACTGATGATTATCCTGCTTTAACCCACGCTTAGTTAATCCATTTATTCCACGTCCTGTTGTCAGATATTTAGAATTTACTAAAAACTGTCTTAATGAGCCATCACCATTATCGTTATTATTAGTGATCGTACTATAATTAATACCAAGGTTAACACCTTTAGTATTCCCAGAAATATATACTTCTGTAGAAAACCCCTCAGATATGGATGGGTAGATTTGAACAGGACGACAATCAGAGCAATCTCCACGCTCTGAGTATAATGAACCATCCATATCATTACTCCCTGAACCGTAACCCGGAACCGCACTATATAATGAAATAGTATAGATACCTGATGGGATCCCAGAAAAACTGTAATAACCAGATGATGATGATGTTGTTATATTAAACCCATTTCCCGTAAGTCTTATTTTATGTACTACAAGGGATAATACAGACATTCCTTTTGAAGAGTTATATGGACGGACTACACCACCAAAGTTATAATCTTCATATATATAACCGGAAACACTTGCCGCATTAGTAGCTGTAGAAAATAACATTCCAATAATGAATAATCGACATAACGTCATAATGGTTATTCTCATAAACTCACCTCTACTTGAATTCTTTTCTGAGTCGATATATCACCAGCAGTACAGCTTGCAATGCTCTCTAATCTAAAATGTTCGTTTTCATCTAATCTGACATACTGAGTACATAATAAGGAAGCCGTGCATTGTTCTATCCCATTAAAGTCTTCAAATGAAATAGCTGTAATATCGGTAAAGCAACTGCTTGCTACTGGTAAGTTTAATGGCCGTAATAACTGAGCTCCATATTCAATTGCGGATCTTGCAGTCCAGTGCGCTCTGGTACCAAGAACTTCATAGCTTACCGAATATTGCGAATTCTCAGAAAGTTTCATCATGGAACCCGCTAAGCTAAATAAGATAACAACCGTAAATATCAACATGATTAATGCACCGCCCGTTTGATTTCTATTCGATTTCATTTTATTTATTGTCCATTAAACACATGTGCATTGTGATAAAATTCAAGTGACTCACCATTTTTTTCAACCATTAATTCGATCTCTAATAATCCATTTTGACGATATCCGGTAGGATCATAATCAAAGCTAGATTCAGTCGATGATATATATGAAGCAACAGGCACGTTAATTACTGGCGAAGTCGGGTTATTTATATCAAAGCGGCCTCGTAATAACCGATTGCTGCTATCAAAACAGTAAGAAATAGCTTCAGATGAATAAATATAAAAGCGATTGGTTACTGTACTTATTGAGGTATTAATAAGCTCTTGTAATGTAAGAGCACTATTAGTTACCCCTGAGTAAGTAAATGACCTATCGGTTAAATTCGGAAGATAAATATCATCAGGGCTCAATGGATAGATTGTCATATAGCACGAGGTGCCAGTACAGGATTCTTGAATTATCGTTATTTCTTCTGGTAATAGCATTCGAGAAAAAGGAAGTTCGTTAGTACCGAGTACAATTGCATCGCTATTAAATTCACTCGAAAAAACAATCGGTGCAAATTCAATACACTTTCCATTATCCTCTTCTCGTAAACTCATCGGAACTGCATGACGTACATCTCGATTGATTCTTTCTAATGCAAAGCGTGCTTGATTCAACATATCATCACGATTGCGCACATCTACATATGTTTGACCGCCAAGTACGCCAAAATTAATTAAGCCGATAGAGATAATACCAAGGATAATCATACTGACTATCATCTCTATCAGAGTAAATCCATGCGACTTAATAACACTTCGCATTAGTAGTTACTCCTTAATGCAGAGAATTCGATTCGACTATTATTTGGCGTAAGTAGAGTAACTTGCACCAATTTAATCAATGACTCTGAATTTAAAGTGACGCCATCCAATGTTGTCGTTGGGTAAGTCACCGATACGCAAACATTATAATTCTGATAAATCGCAGGTAACCCCAAACCTAGCATGGTTGTTGCTGCTACAAAGTCACTGCGATTAACGCACTCATTGTTTATTGATGTTATAAAGTCATCAACATCATCCCATTGACTTTTATTTGGCTCAGAATCAGTGCCAAGGTTTGCACTAGAGGTACAATTTTGAATTTCCCCACAGCGCTCATTATTACCAGCGAGATCCGATTGCTCATCAAATCTTCGACTAAAAATTTCTTGTAGCGTCATTTGAGCAAGTTCAGTTGCACGTACTTGCATAATTGGATCGCTACTTTTCTGAGCCAATGGGTAAAATATAGTGATCATTCCAGCCACAACAATAGAAGATAATACAATAGCTAAAATATTTTCAATAAGAGAAAAGCCAGCATTACTCTGTTTAAACACAGCCATCAATAAAACCTTCTTGATTTATGCTTAAACTTTTTTGAACCGTGCCTGACTCTTTAAAAGAGATCGTGTGACTTTGCAAATCACTCGGTCGACCTAAACCATCAAATTTAAGTTGAGAAGCCCCACCCTGATCTAAATCAAATTCTATTGAACCACCAGAGTTAACAAGATTTGAACAGCTAACGCCAACACAATCCACTGACGAATTTAGTGCAGATGAAGCTCCCTTCTGCCACTGAACCAATGTTGCAGATACATTAACTTGATATTGATCTTGTAGCTCTATAACAACATCATTCATGGCTTGTACTTGCACACGACGTAATGCCGACTGAGTTTGATTACACAAGGCTGCAACTTCAAAACTACTTCTTGATGGCATTTTACTATAGGCTGTAATCGATAATATTGACAACAACACAATACATGAAACAAGCTCTACTAATGTAAAGCCTTTCTGTTTATTTTTTGACAGTAACATGTGAACTATTCCCCCGAACATAATCACAATCCAAGTATGCCATACTGTGATAAAAATGTTAATAACTTAACCGTGATCTAACCTATAAAATTTGTATTGTTAATAAGGTAATCCCTTGCAATAATAACTGTATATAAACACAGTGTTGGTTTGGTGGGTTATTTTATGATTACAAAAAATTTAAATATGAATAGAGCTTCAGTATTAAAATGGAAAACTTGCAGCCTTTGCGATAAGGAGGCTTTTTGCTACCCTTCAACAAGTGTCACAATGGCATGGATAAAAGCGGGCTTTGGGGAGCAGAAATGTACTTGGCGCTGTGAGACTTGCCAGCCTTCAGCTAGGTTAATGAATTAACCTTTCTCTTAAATTAACGTCTATGAAAGCATAAACCTCAGCTTTATAGAGTTACATCCGTATGTATATCACTGCGAAAGACATTAAATCTGAAAAAGTTACCCCGTGGGTAACTTTTCAGATCTTCCTGAATGATTAGGTATAGACATCATTTAACCAAGCATATCCTTTAATACCGACTCTGTCGTAATAAAGTATTTCAACTTCCTAATATCAAAAATTATTACTAACGTTACTTAATACATAATGATATTCTATAAAGAATATAGATGAGAGATCGCTAGATATAATTTGATGACAGTTACTTTTAATGGTCAAAAGCTTTTTGTTGATAAGAACACAACGAAGATTGTTAGCGGTAGCTACTTAACGAAAATTGCATCAATTGTTGAGCTTGAGCGTTCGCCACTGGGCGAGGTAATGCTTGGAGATACTGTGATTGATGAGAGTCAATTAGATGTGTTGGGTAAGGTTGTTTTGGTTATGGGTGGTAAGTAATGGATATAATTAATCAAAAAGAAAAAATAACAACATTAATAGATGAAACAATTGGACTAGTTGTCGTAAGCACAGATCCTAATGTCATAAACCCTATATACAATAATTTATTATATGTAAATGAGCGAATATTTAGCATTATAGAAAAAGACAGTAAACCCAATATATTATATAATTTAATTTCCGAATCAATATATAGATTTAATATAATAAAGTCTGAAGTTAACACTATAAATAAATTAAGCCATACGTCTTATTCATCTGGCATGAAAATAATAAACCCTAGTTACATTAATGATAATGATAATGATGCAATAAATAAATTAAGCATTATTGATATCAAAAAATTTGAATCAAATTTAATAAAAATATCCTCATTATTAGATGATATGAGTAATGACGTTCTTCCTATGGTTATACTTGACCTAACGAATAATATAAATACTCTAAAAGATTTACAATCTGAAACAAATAAAATGATTTCAGACCAGTCATCAGAATTCAACACTAACATTTCTAATTATAAAAAAGATTTTGAACATTACTCAAAACTTAATTTTGATTCACACGAAAAAATAATAAATGAATTAATAAAAACAGCAAATGATTCTGAATTATCTTTAGGTAGAAAAGTACCAGAGCTAACGGAGCTAATAAAAAAGGAACTCGAATCTACTGTAATAGAAAAAAGTAACGAAATAGAGTTGTTAAGAAAAACAGTAGAAGCTGATGAGATAGCATTTAGATCTTTATTTGAAGAAATGAAAAAGCTATATAAAATAGCAGGTGATGGTAAATTATCTGATCAAAATATTAAGCAAGCAGATGAAGAAAAAACAGCTGCAGATAAGATGCGATTCTTTGGTGTTGGTTTGTTATTTGTGCTTATTGGTTTTGCTGCTTGGTTCCTTGTTTTATTAACCGAACTACCTGCAAATACAAGCTACCTTTCATGGTTCTTACCTAGATTTTTAACTCTTACCTTCTGTTCTATGCCTGCAATCTATTTACTAAAAGAATCTGCTAGCCATCGCCATAAAGAAAACCTATACCGCCAACGCGGTACACAGTTGGCAACTTTAGGCTCTTACCTTGCTGACTTTAATAATGACGATAAAAAAATGGACATTAAAAGTGAATTGATTAAAAACTTCTATTCATTTAACGATGGTAAAGCTGATACCAGCAACGTTCCTGATTTCCTCAAACAAATGAAAGAGTTTGCAGCGGTAA
This sequence comes from Aliivibrio wodanis, assembly GCF_052920805.1. Lineage (NCBI taxonomy): Bacteria > Pseudomonadati > Pseudomonadota > Gammaproteobacteria > Vibrionales > Vibrionaceae > Aliivibrio > Aliivibrio wodanis. The sequence goes on along the minus strand of NZ_JBREXA010000002.1, from coordinate 428,979 downwards.
CGAAGACCTTTAATAAGATGGTACCGGCAGAACAACCGCAACACCAACAAACGCAAAGCACTCCGGTTACGCCGATTCATGAGGCTAGTAACGCTGATGAGAAGAAAAAGGCTGGTTGAATGAGTCATAAATAGACATATTTAAATCCTCTAATTAATAATATTGCTCTTATTTAATAATTCCAGGCTAGGAAAATAATGATTGAACAATTAATAAACTATAAAGAAAATGATTTAAGTAAAGAAATCATAATCCCTCTTTTAAAAAAGATCTATCAGTGTGATGTCGATTTCAGTGGCGGAGGGATTGAAAAAGGTAGAGATATTATCATTTATAATAAATCACCTATTGGATTTAATGAATATATTGGAGTTCAGGTTAAGAAAATTAAGGCTACACCTAACTCTTCTATAAATAGTTTCCAACAATTAATGACTCAACTTGAACAAATGAAGAATGAAGGAGTTGTAGACCAAAAAACAGGAGATAAAGTCAAACTTAAAACTTTAGTCTTTATAACTCCTTACCCAATAAGTGATAGAACCTATGATTCTCATCAAGGTGCATTAAAATCACTTATTGAGCAAGGAATTCAAATAATTAATGGAGATATGTTAGTTGAGTTAATTAATCAACATACACCAGAATTAGTTAGAAGGCTTTTAGGTGACAAGAACTACATTGGCGATAAAATAAAATCAAAACTATCTAATGAAATGTTAATGTCCGCATTGAACTTCAAACATAAGAAAAACCTATGTGACATTTATTGTGAAACTCAATTAATTGCAGGGAATAAAAACAACAATATATTAAAAAGATTATACATACCTAAAAATAACAAATTAAAATCCAAATTAAATCAATTTGAATTATTATCAGAGAATAATAACACATTAAAAAGAATAATTAATATTGAATTATTTAAAGATGAACACTTAAATAATGGATTATTGTTATCCAACAAATCAAAAGTAATAAATAAAAAAATAAATTTCACACAAGATAATATTGATAGACTAAATGATGAATTGGCTCATAAAATTGCTCAGAGTCCTTATAAAGCTCACTACCCATCACACCATAACCCTAAAGAATTTTCCGAGTTTCTAAGTTCAAAATATGATGATTGTGATATTAAAAATGACAAACTCTCTTTTTATGAAGAGGTATCTAAATTAAGAATCATATATAATGAAAAAAATATAGAATTAGATACAAGAAATCTATTACGCCATAAACAAAGCCTGATACAAATAGACTTTGAATTAGATATTAACTCAACATATGTATGTAATAAAATAAACTCACTAATAGGTGAAATAAATGAAATATGCGATCCTAAAAAATATGGTTTAAAAGAATATTTATTAAAAATAAAAAGCATTGAAACCGCTACGGAAATTTTAACCTTATTTAATAACGAAATATCATATTCTACTAAGGATATAAATCAAAAGGAACATAAGATTCATGTAAATGATGTGCTAAATACTGAATTAAACACAATAATACTAGGAGCTTCAGGTTCAGGAAAAACAACTAATTTACAAGTTTATGCAAAGAAAATATACAATAACCATTCAAATGACCTTATCATATATATGACATTAAATGAATTAGCATCGTTATCTAAAAATAAAGATAATATATGTTTAATCCATGGCTTAATGAAACACTTACATAAAATTGGGTTGTATGAATATAGTGAATCAATTATAAGAAACAAATTACAAACGGAAAAGTGCAAATTAATTTTAGACAGTATTGATGAAGCTATAGTTCAGGACAAATGGATAATTGAACAATTAATCTCTTTTTCAAATTTATATGAAAAATGCCAAATAATTACATCTTCAAGATTTAATGTAGCAAAAGTATCTAGCCTTAACTTTACAAATGTTTCGTTATTGCCATTTAATGAACAGCAAAAAAGAGAGTTTTTCAATAAATGGTTTAATATGGATTCAACAATGGTTGAGCCTTTAATGTCTCATCTAGAAGTGCATAAAGAATTAAATAATATTATTACCAATCCTTTATCTTCCACAATAATGGCAACCCTTCAAGAGAAATCTGTTGATTTACCTACAAGTGAATCATCCTTATACTTTAAACGCTTCGAACTATTAAGTGGAGTTTTCGATAAGTTTAAGGGCATAAATAGATCTGAAGTAGACCCAGAGGATTTAATAAAACACTCCTATCAATTAGCATATGAAATGCACAGAAGTAAAAAAAGAAGCTTAAGTTATGATTCTATAGTATCAACTATAAATGATAAAATTAATGATTTAAACACTGCAAAAAAAATTGCTAGCGAATTAATCTTTCCTTCTGAAATTTTATTACTTGAACATAATAAAGAGTATAGTTTTGGACATCTAAGATTTCAGGAGTATTTAACATCTAACCAAATTGTTCACTTACGTTCAATACCTACACATAAATTAATAAAAGATATCTGGTGGCAAGATGTATATTTACTTTATTCACAGCATGCAACTGAAATTGACTGGATACTAAATGATGCAGCTGAAAATGGATATAGCAATAAAGTGAAAATGTTATTACGTAAGATGATACTAAATAGACCTAAACACGAAAAAATTAAACTAACAAAACGGCTAGAAATATCAATTGCAGACGAACTTGATAATTACAATTAATAAAAAGAAAGGCTAGCCCTCAAAGTTGGTGCCTCTACTATGTAGAAGCACCTAATACCCCTACCTAAATTCGGCTGTCATTCATTGCCATAGCAACAGGAACCTGTTGAATTGGTGCTTCAACTAAATACCAAAAGTGAAACCCTGAATTATAAGCTTTATGTGCTGGTTTATCACAAATCAACATGAGGCCGTAGTTCATTAGTTTTTTATTTGCATCAATTGCTGCATTCGGAACGTTGCTACAGTTAGCAAACAAACGTACTTCATCAGTACGAATACCTTGCTTTTGTGCAATAGCTTGAAAGGCGAGTGCTTTTTTAGTCGTAGAACCTAAAAGCTTTAAGAGTTGAGCTACTTCCTTTGCAGAAAGAACCACAGGAGTACAGCCAATTTTTTGGTGAGGCATGGCAATGCCCCATTTTTTAATAGAACTAGTCATTACGACAGCCCTCCGATATACATTAAAATTACGCCTGCTACGAACATAGCAACCGCCAAAATTAATCCTGCTTGATATATGGCTGAATTAATTTCTAGCTGCATCTATCTTGTGTTGATTAGACACTCAAGTTACAACATGTAGTAAATATTACAGTCATCAAACTTATCGCGCAAGCCTTAAACATAAGATCCATTTCATAAATATTTTAATAACTTTAATAACAAAAACATCAATATAGCTCTGTACTTTCTTTCAGGCACAAAAAAGCCGCTCATATCGGTAAGCGGCTTCTTGCTGGATTTCTCCAACTACTAAGATATCACCCTTAGTAGATATACTATTAGGTAATCACTCCTAACAGTATTTTACATGTCTTTTAATGTCCACCGTCGTGAACTTTTGCCATTAAATACAATTCTGACGATGCCGTCAATACCCCATTATTGTGCTGTATATACATCTAGTATTTTCTTTATTTAAGCCTAAAACACCCCAAAAAAGTATGCTTTAGACGCACAGAGACAGCCCTAATCACGTTTATTTGATTTAGGCAATACAGTTTCATAAGTAAATATTTTATTTACTCTGAGCATTCACAGAGCGTCGAAAATCGACGTTATAAATAAATAAATATTTTTATATTTATACGTATTGAGTCATATTGAGGCATATAGCGTCACCATTAACTACCATTGTATACCATCGTTCTTCATAAACATTGCAATTTAACCCCATGCAAACCACTGTATATTTATACATGATTAATGATATTTAGTATGTCAGTACATAACTTAAAAGATGGAAGTAAGAAGCCTTGGATATGTGAGTGCTATCCAACAGGCCGAGAAGGTAAACGGATCCGTAAACGCTTTGCCACAAAAGGCGAAGCTGCCTCATTTGAAGCATTCACTATGAAAACCATTGACGACAAACCATGGCTTGGTACAAAAGAGGACAAACGCCCTCTTTCTGAGTTGCTAACTCTTTGGTTTAATTTGCATGGTAAACATTTGCGATCTGGCGTGACTACTTATCGCCGATTAATGATGGTATGTGAAGAACTGAACGACCCAATCGCTTTACGTTTAACACCGACTGATTTTGTTCATTACCGGGCAAATAGGAAAACACGAGGCCGAGGAACAGGACGAAGCGGCGGTGAACTTTCACCAGCCTCGCATAACTTTGACCAGCTTTCTCTACAAGGTGTATTTAACCATTTAATTGAAATTAAAGAATGGGATTTCCCAAACCCAATGCTGGGTGTCAAGAAGATTAAAACAGGTGAAAGTGAGCTCACTTTTTTATCTAAAGCTCAGATTGATGATTTGCTTTTGTTTGTATCAAAAAGCCCTATTGGTGATCAGCTCTCTTCTATTATCAAAATTTGCTTATCCACCGGTGCGCGAATTATGGAAGTGGTAAGTCTTCAAGGCTCTCAATTATCTGAGTATAAGATCACGTACATTAATACCAAGGGGAAACGAAATCGCACTATTCCCATTTCTAAAGAATTATACGATGAACTTTATCAATCAACTTCTGGCCGAGTTTTTACCTGTGGCTATGGTGTTGTTCATAAATGGCTAACCTTGGCATTACCTGATTTACCCAAAGGACAAGCCACTCATGTTTTGAGACATACTTTTGCGAGCCATTTTATGATGAATGGTGGTAATATCTTGGTATTACAGAAAATCCTCGGTCATCAGGATATTAAGCAAACTATGGCTTATTCACATTTTGCACCTGATCACCTAAATGATGCGGTTTCGTTAAACCCATTAAATGCCACCAAGTACGACATGAAATATGGCGACAAAGTGGCGGCAGCGGTTAACAACCATTAGTTTTCATTACCCTTATTTAGTTTTGCTCACATAACTAACACATTGAAAACTAACGAAACCCGATATAAAACAAGGAGTCTCAAAAGCAATGAAAGTAATCAGCTTCAACATAAATGGCCTTCGTGCTCGCCTTCATCAACTTCAAGCTATCATTGATAAGCACAACCCTGATGTTATTGGTCTTCAAGAGATCAAAGTACATAACGATATGTTTCCTGTAGAAGCCGTTGAGGCGATGGGTTACAAAGTCTATTTTCATGGACAAAAAGCGCATTACGGTGTTGCTATGCTATGTAAGCAAGAGCCTATCTCTGTTCAATATGGTTTTGATACCGATACTGAAGAACATCAAAAACGTATGATCATGACAACACATCAACGTGAAGATGGCTCACAGTTTACTGTTATGAATGGTTATTTCCCGCAGGGTGATAGCATCAAGCATGAAACCAAATTCCCATATAAGCGTCAGTTCTATAAAGATTTAATGACTCACCTAAACACCCACCACAATAGCGATGAAGAACTCATTGTAATGGGTGACATTAATATTAGCCCTATTGATTTAGATATTGGTATTGGTGAGCCGAACGCAAAACGTTGGTTAAGAACAGGCAAGTGTTCATTCCAACCAGAAGAGCGTGAATGGCTACAAACCTTAAAAGATTGGGGATTTGAAGATACCTTCCGTAACCTTCACCCAGAAGTAACCGATCAATTCTCTTGGTTTGATTATCGCTCTAAAGGCTTTGTTGATAACCGAGGTCTTCGTATTGATGTTGTTATGGCAACGCCAACACTTGCAGCTAAGTGTACTGAAGCTGGCATTGATTACGAACTTCGTGGCATTGAAAAACCATCTGATCACGCGCCAATCTGGTCTACATTTAAATAACGATTTGAGCCTTACTTTATATTCTAAAGTGAGGCTTTTTTAATAAGGAAGTAGTATGAAATTATTCTTATTTGAACATTGCCCATTTTGCATGAAAGCTAAAATGGTGGCAGGTATTAAAAAACTGCCTATTGAATTCATTTATATGCAAAATGATGATGTTGATAGCCGAATCGAGAAAGTCGGCGCAAATATGGTTCCAATTTTAGAGAAAGAAGACGGCAGTTACATGGCTGAAAGCCTTGATATCGCAGAATTTCTTGATAAGCACGACCATCACTCTGTGATTGAACAAGCGACTCATGCTGATGAAATTTCAGAATGGCTAGATACCGCTCGTCCTTTGTTCTTTAACTTAACATTCCCTCGTTGGACTCAACTAAATTTACAAGAGTTTCAACGCCCTGAAGCTGTCACTTGGTATACAGAGAAAAAAGAAGCCTTCATTGGCATGAGCTTTAAAGAGGCGCTTACTCAAAGTGATGAGTACATTAATACGTTAAAACCTCTTTTAGTTGATGTGAATTTCATTACCTTACCATCAGAAAAAGGCAATAAGATCACTTGGGATGACATTAATTTGTTCCCATTCTTGCGTAATTTGACTGTAGTGAAAGGGCTGGATTTTCCTCCACATCTAAAAAATTACATGGATGAGATCAGTGAACTGACTGATGTAAATTTATTTTTTGATGTCGCTGTATAGCACTAATTTAATCAGTGGTTATAAAGTAAAAAAGAGCACATAAAAGTGCTCTTTTTCTTTATCATTGCCATTAAAACCAACGTTGGTACCAAAGTATTTCACCATGCTCAATGAAATCAAAAAGACTCAAAAACAACGCGCAAATAACTACTAATTTTATTAGCCTTATCAATAAAGATGATAAGTTCATAACGATATCCTCAAAAGTATAATCTAGTTCTGCTGCATCAAAACACAAAGAGCACAGTGCTGTGCTCTTTTTGATTATAACTTAAAATACAATTAGCTTAATGGTCTCATAAATCTAAGCATTCGTGTTTCTAACTGTTTAAATACAAAAATAATGATAAAGGTTAGACACATATAGAACATACCAGCGGCAATATATGACTCAAAAGGTGCGTAATAACGTGAGTTCACTAATCGTGCTGCGCCAGTCAAATCCATTAAGGTCACAATGCCCGCTATCGCAGAACCATGTAACATGAAAATAACTTCATTACTGTAAGCAGGAAGCGCTCTACGCAGTGCGCTTGGCAAAATAATGCGTTTGTAGGTTTGAAATTGGCTCATACCATACGCTTTCGCCGCTTCTATTTCACCTTGTGGTAAACCATTAATTGAACCGCGAACAATCTCTGAAGTGTATGCCCCAGTATTTAGAGCAAAAGCGACTAAAGCACAAAACGATGCATGTTCCCATAGCGTATCTTTCACAGGGAAGAACTGATCCATACCATAGTAAATAAGGTACAACTGGATTAATAACGGAGTTCCACGGAAAAAATAAATATAAGCCCAAGCAGGAACCCAAATTAATGGGTTATTGCTATTTCTTGCTATCGCAGAAGGCACCGCTATACACAGGCCAATAACGAGAGAAAGAGTTACTAACCAAACTGTTGTCCAAAGCCCATCTAAATAAATCGGTAGGCTCTCAATAATAATTGAAAAATCCATGCTTACCTCATATGAATGCTGAATTTACGTTCAACCAGTTTTAAAGCACCTGTTGAAACCGCGGTAAATAATAAGAAAATACAAGCAACTGTCATATAAAAAGTAAATGGCATTTTCGTTGTTCCTGCTGCCATAGAGCTGACTCGCACCATATCTTCCAAGCCAATAATCGACACTAAGGCGGTAGTTTTAAGCAACACTAACCAATTATTACCAAACCCCGGTAATGCATGTCTGATCATCTGTGGAAACAAAATACGTCGGAAAGCCATTGGACCGCTCATGCCATACGCTTTTGCTGCTTCCATTTCACCACGGTCAACTGCCATGATGGCACCACGGAACGTTTCAGCCATGTAAGCACCAAAAATGAACCCTATGGTTAATACACCAGCAATAAATGGGCTAATTTCAATATAGTCTGGAAGATAAGATATCCACTCATGATCTGGATTTGAGTTTGTCATCCACTCATTTATCCATTCATTGGTAGCATACAAGCCATTATTTAATAGCATTTGGCCACCGAAGAATAACAACATCATTAATACAAGATCGGGAATACCACGTACAACGGTTGTATAAACAGTTGCGATTGATCTTGCCCAACGATAAGGGGCCATCTTAGCTAGCGCACCTAGTAAACCTAAGAACACCGCTAAAATCAGGGATAATAGTGCGACTTGTAGCGTCACTATTGCACCTTCTAAAATGGAGGATTCATATCCTTGTAAATCTAACATACTGCTTCCAAGCTTCCGCTTTAGTACTCACTCCAATACATAAAAATCTCTCGATATATATTGGAGTAAGTATCACTATTAGAAATAATGGAAGAGACATTTAACATGCCTCCTCCCTTTACTACTCACTCTAGTGTTTATTCACCATAAACATCATAGTTGAAGTATTTAGCAGCAATTTCTTGATAAATACCTTTTTCACGTAGCGATTGGATCGCTGCATTTAATTGCTTTGTTAAGTCTTTATCTTGCTTACGAGTCGCAATACCAAAGCCATCGCCAAACCATTTTGGATCCGTTAGTGATGGGCCAACAAACTCATACGCTTTACCGCCAGCCTTGTTAAGAAGACCTTCTTCTAATGCCGATGCATCACCTAGAACCGTATCAATACGACCTGCTTTAAGATCTAAGTATGCTTCATCAAATGAACCGTAACGTTTAAGATCAACACCTTTACCAAAGTTATCTGTTAGGTATTTATCGTGTGTTGTTGCACGTTGAACACCAACAGTTACGCCTTTAAGACCTGCTTTTGTCATTACTAAATCTGTACCTTTTTTAGCCACAAATTTATTCGGGATCAATGCGTATTTTTCTGTGAAATCAATTTTCTTTTTACGCTCTTCAGTAATCGACATTGCGGCAATAATTGCATCATATTTACGGGCAAGCAGCGATGGAATAATGCCATCCCAATCTTGCGCTACTATTTTACAGCGCGCTTCCATCTCTTTACATAGTGCGTTCGCGATATCAACATCAAAGCCTTTAAGTTCACCTGAAGGCTCGGTCCAACTAAACGGAGGGTAAGCTCCTTCAATACCAAATCGAATTTGCTTCCATTCTTTTGCTTGAGCTGCGCCAGTGACGGCTGTAGATGCAACAACTGCTGCTAATAACCACTTCTTCATTTCCTTGCTCCTGTAACTAACGATTTTTATATTTATACTGTTTGTTGTGTTTCTTTTCTTACTCAGGTACTCATCGACTTCTAATAAATAGATGAAATAAACTGTTTTAAACGCTCTGACTCTGGATTAGTAAAAAGCTTAGCGGGATCGCCCTGCTCTTCAACCAAACCTTGATGTAAGAACATCACATGATTTGATACATCACGAGCAAACGCCATTTCATGTGTTACTACCAACATGGTGCGCCCCTCTTCAGCAAGATCTCGCATTACTCCAAGAACTTCCCCTACTAATTCAGGGTCAAGAGCAGAGGTTGGCTCATCAAATAACATTACCTCGGGATCAACCGCTAAAGCTCGTGCAATAGCCGCACGTTGCTGTTGTCCTCCCGATAGATGCCCTGGGTAGTAGTCTCTACGTTCATACAAGCCAACTTGTTTTAAAATCTGCTCAGCTTTCTCAATAGCTTCTGCTTTCGGTACTCCTAAAACATGTATAGGTGCTTCTATCACATTTTGAAGCACTGTCATGTGTGACCATAAGTTAAAACCTTGAAAAACCATCGCAAGGCGAGAACGAATTCGTTGAACTTGTTTTTCATTCGCAGGAATAGATTCACCTAAGCGGTTATTCTTCATCTCAATGAGTTCACCGTTTACCCAAATTTCACCTTGAGTAGGGGTTTCAAGTAAATTAATACAGCGTAAGAAGGTACTTTTACCTGAACCTGATGATCCAATAATGGAAATCACATCACCTTTATTCGCTTCTAAAGAAATACCCTTCAAGACTTCATTTTGCCCAAAGTGTTTGTGTAAATCTTTCACTTCTAGCGCGACAGCATCCTTCATGCGCCATAACTCCTAATTCAAATACACACTAATTATTTTGATTTTTCGTTCATTTGTAGAATTTAACACTCAAAAACAGCGCAAGCAACAATTTGTTAACTAGCGACCTCTCAGTATTAATATAATTCTTTTTAATAAAACTAAAAATACACCCAATTGTAAATTTATATTCAACAAAGGTTAGTTTTATAAGATAATTATTCACAATGACAAGTTAACAAAATTAAAACATTCAATAGGGGCGGATTTTTAAATTTGCCTCACAAAACTCACATGTACCACAATAAACACGTTCCACATGTAATCGAATTACTGCTATATTTAATTTTTTATTCATATTCTTTAACAAAAAAACGTGAACTCGAAAAAGAGCGGCCTTAAAGAAAATAAGACATAAGCAACTGTTTAATAAGATAAAAACGATCACTACTGATTAAATTAACATTATACCTATAAAGTATTAACGTTCTCATTTTGTAGTTTTCTTTCATATACAAATATAAAGTGATCAAGATCAATCATTAGATGATTTTTCATGTGCTACACTCATCGAAAATAACAAAAACAACATCAATATCTATCAATATTGATTTCTAATTACTTAATATTTCTAATATGAGGATTCTATGTCTATAGACAAAGAGCAGAACGAAAAGAGCTATAGCGAGTTACACCGCCCTGCTTCTGAGTTCAATAGCCGTTCAGACTATTTAGATCATGAACTGCAAATAATGAAGCCACGTCGCTTTGGTTTAAACCTACCTGGCCGTGATTTCCGTTTCGAACTTGAAGATCTTGTTCCAGCATTAGCAGGCACTATTGGTATCATCGCAATGTACTCTGCTGTGATGATGTCTTGGGCCGATGGTCTTACACAAGCCTGGCCACACATCAACTTAGGTAAAGAATTTGCCATTGAAGTTGCTCGTGTTGAAATGCTAATCCCTGCGTTTTTATTCTGTATTTTAGCTTCTGGTTTCTTCAACCCTCGCGCTAACCTTGCAGGTAACCACGGCCCAATGATCCCACTTATCGGTGCGATCGCGTTAGCTGGTGCACACCCTCTTGCTCTTGCCATTTTATTAGGTGTATTCGGCTTACTATTAAGTTACTTCAAAGGAGGTTCCAAGCTTGTTAACTTGACCTCTGAAGGGGTCGCTGGTGGCCTTCTTGTTTTCTTAGGCTTTAGCGGTGCAATGGGTCAAATTGGAAAAATCCAATCTTGGTCTACTGGCCTTGAAGGTGGTTTGGGCTATATTGGCTTAATCGTGTTAGCAGTAAACATCGTTCTATACGCTTACCTTGCTCGTATTAACAAACGCTGGTTAGCTATCCCTGCTTGTGCATTTGCTGGCTTAGCAGTAGCGCTTGCACTGGGCGCAGGTTTTGACCTTAAGTTTGAAACTCAAATGGGTATTCCTAACCTAAACCCAGTTTATTGGTGGGGCTCTACGACTGAAGGTTGGATGTTAGGTCTTCCAAACCTACAACACTTCTTAGCTTCTTTACCATTTGCTATTCTTGCTGTTGCAATGTGGTCTCCAGATTTCCTTGGTCACCGTATTTTCCAAGAGCTAAACTACCCACGTCGTACTGAAAAAGTATTGATGGATGTTGATGATACAATGACTATGTGTTCTATTCGTCAAATGGTAGGTACTGCTGTTGGTGGTGGTAACATTACATCGTCTTGGGGGACATACATGATCCCAGCGGCTATTGCTAAACGTCCTATTCCAGGCGGTGCAATTCTTCTTGGTATTATTGTAATGACTATTGCTATCCTTGGTTTCCCAATGGATGTAGCAGTATGGCCACCAGTAATGTGTATGGCTCTATTGGTTGGTGTATTCTTACCAATGCTTGAAGCTGGTGTCCAGATGGTTAAAGAAAGTAAAGATGCGCAATCTGCGGGTATCTGTATCTTTGCTGCTGCTGTTGCCAACCCAGTATTAGCTTGGGCTATGACAATGCTACTTGATAATAACGGTTTAATCGGCGATAAAGAACGTCCTAAGAATCTTTCTTTTATTGACCGTATTGTTATTCCTGGTGGTGTATTAGTGATTTGTTTAATCGCTATGCTAGCGGTTGGTATGCTTGAAGGTCAGTATGGCATTCCTGCATTTCTGTAACTTAGTATGGTAATCTAGGTTCAGACCTATAATACTTATGGGGTAGCGTCAACAGTTACCCCATCTTTATTAAAAAAATTGAAGATTTATTGATTTAGTTTAAGGTTTACAAAAAAAGTTTAATGTATTCTTGAAAAATCGAACGGTTAGTCGCAATATGAATGCTTATAGGCTAGGTTTTATAACCATCCATATTGTTATTAATATTAGAGTGTACTATTTGCCCATACGGGTTGTGGTCTATTCATAACACCACTTAAATAGTACGTATTTTTTCTACTAAAAAGGTAGGTATATCATGGCAGAGCAATTTGCTAAAGCTTGGACAGGTTTTGCAGACGGTGAGTGGCAAAACGAAGTTAACGTTCGCGATTTCATCCAAAAGAACTATGCACCTTATGAAGGTGACGAAGAATTCCTAGTTTCTGAAGGTACTGAAGCAACTAACAAGCTTTGGGCTAAAGTAATGGAAGGCATCAAACAGGAAAACGCAACTCATGCACCTGTTGATTTTGATACTTCTCTTATCTCTACCATTACAGCTCATGACGCTGGATACATCAACAAAGACCTAGAAACAATCGTTGGTCTTCAAACTGATGCTCCTCTAAAACGTGCAATCATCCCTAACGGTGGCGTACGTATGGTTGAAGGTTCTTGTAAAGCATATGATCGTGAACTTGATCCTATGGTTTCAAAAATCTACTCTGAATACCGCAAAACACACAATGCTGGTGTTTTCGATATCTACACTAAAGACATCCTAAACTGTCGTAAATCAGGTGTTCTAACAGGTCTTCCTGATGCATACGGCCGTGGTCGTATCATTGGTGATTACCGTCGTGTTGCACTTTACGGTATTGACTTCCTAATCAAAGACAAGCTAGCTCAATTCGCTTCTTTACAAGAACGTTTTGAAAAAGGCGAAGATCTAACAGCAACAATGCAACTTCGTGAAGAAATTGCTGAGCAACACCGTGCTCTAGGTCAAATCAAAGTTATGGCAGCTAAATACGGTTGTGATATCTCTGAGCCAGCTACTACTGCTCAAGAAGCAATTCAGTGGACTTACTTCGGCTACCTAGCTGCTGTTAAATCTCAAAATGGTGCAGCAATGTCTCTAGGTCGTACATCGACTTTCCTAGACATCTACATCCAACGTGATATCGAAGCAGGTCTTCTAACTGAAGAACTAGCTCAAGAAATGATCGATCACTTCGTAATGAAGCTTCGTATGGTTCGTTTCCTACGTACTCCTGAATACGATGAATTGTTCTCTGGTGACCCAATCTGGGCTACAGAATCTATGGGTGGTATGGGTATCGACGGTCGTACACTAGTTACACGTACTAACTTCCGTTTCCTAAACAGCCTTTACACTATGGGTCCTTCTCCAGAGCCAAACATCACGGTTCTTTGGTCTGAGCAACTACCTGTAGGCTTCAAGCGTTTCTGTGCGAAGGTATCTATCGATACGTCTTCTATCCAGTACGAAAATGATGATCTAATGCGTCCTGACCTAGGTTCTGATGATTACGCAATCGCTTGTTGTGTATCTCCAATGATCGTTGGTAAGCAAATGCAGTTCTTCGGTGCTCGTGCTAACCTTGCGAAAACAATGCTTTACTCTATCAACGGCGGCGTTGATGAGAAGCTGAAAATCCAAGTTGGCCCTAAAGAAGCGCCAATGACTGATGAAGTTCTTGATTACGCTAAAGTAATGGATCGTCTAGATCACTTCATGGATTGGTTAGCAACTCAATACGTTACAGCATTGAACTCTATCCACTACATGCACGACAAATACAGCTACGAAGCGTCTCTAATGGCTCTTCATGACCGTGACGTTCGTCGTACAATGGCTTGTGGTATTGCTGGTCTATCTGTTGCAGCCGATTCACTATCTGCAATCAAATTCGCGACAGTTAAACCAATTCGTGACGAAGATGGCATCGCTATCGATTTCGACATCGAAGGTGATTACCCTAAATTTGGTAACAATGACGCTCGCGTTGATGATATTGCATGTGAACTAGTTTCTACGTTCATGGGTAAAATCCGTAAGCTTACTATGTACCGTAATGCTATCCCTACTCAATCTATCCTTACTATTACTTCTAACGTTGTATACGGTAAGAAAACTGGTAACACACCAGATGGTCGTCAAGCAGGTGCTCCTTTTGCTCCTGGTGCTAACCCAATGCACGGCCGTGATGAGAAAGGTGCAGTAGCATCACTAACATCAGTAGGTAAACTACCGTTTGCTGATGCACAAGATGGTATCTCTTACACATTCTCTATCGTTCCTAACGCTCCTAGGTAAAGACGATGACAACCGTCGTTCTAACCTTGCTGGCCTAATGGATGGTTACTTCCACCACGAAGCGAACCTAGAGGGTGGTCAACACCTTAACGTAAACGTTCTTAACCGTGAAACTCTAGAAGACGCAGTTAAGCACCCAGAGAACTACCCACAACTGACTATCCGTGTTTCTGGTTATGCTGTGCGTTTTAACTCTCTAACTACTGAACAACAAAAAGACGTAATCGCACGTACTTTCACTGAAACTCTATAATTTCAGCGTTAATTAAGTAGCATTGAGCCCTGCCATTTTGGTGGGGCTTTTTTATTTCTGTTTTCCCCTTAAATCCCCTAATTTCTCTCTGGTTTACCCTACTTAATTACCCCAAAGTATAATAAAATAACAGGATAATTATAGTTCGGAGAAATGTCGTCATGTCTGTAGGTCGTATTCACTCTTTTGAATCTTGTGGTACCGTTGATGGTCCAGGTATTCGCTTCATCATATTTTTACAAGGCTGCTTAATGCGTTGTATGTATTGTCATAACCGCGATACTTGGGATACTCATGAAGGTAAAGAAGTCACCGTTACTGAATTAATTGAAGAAGCCAAAAGCTACCGCCACTTCATGAAAGCGTCTGGTGGCGGCATTACTTGTTCTGGTGGCGAAGCTATGCTTCAACCTGAATTTGTTCGTGATTTCTTCCGTGCAGCACAAGCTGAGGGGATGCATACTTGCCTAGACACAAACGGCTATATTCGTAAGCACACCGATGTGATTGATGAAGTATTAGAAGCATCAGATCTAGTAATGCTTGATATCAAACATATGAAAGATGAAATCCACCACGATTTCATTGGTGTCTCAAATAAACGTACGCTTGATTTTGCTCGTTATTTACAAAAAATTGGAAAAACAACGTGGCTTCGCTACGTAATTGTCCCAGGTTATACGGACGATGAAGAATCAGCGCATATGTTAGGTGAATTCATTAAAGATATGGATAACATCGAAAAAATAGAGCTACTACCTTATCACCAATTAGGTGCCCACAAATGGGAAGCTATGGGCCTTAAGTATCCTCTGGATGGCGTGAATCCTCCTCCAAAAGAGACGATGGAAAAAATGGTTGCAGTCCTAAACCAATACCATAATAACGTGAAATTCTAAGCTCGAACTTCACCCTAAATTTATTCTAAATGCCCGATTATCGGGCATTTTTATTGGAAATAAAATCATGTATCAACTAAGCTTTTCCCTACAAGAATTTCTCTCTGAATATTGGCAGAAAAAACCAGTTATCATCAAAGGTGGTTTTGAAAACTTTCAAGATCCAGTAACACCTGAAGAGTTAGCCGGTTTAACGCTAGAAAGTGATGTAGATTCTCGCTTTGTCTCTAACTTGAACAACGAATGGAAAGCAGAACACGGTCCATTAAGCGAAGAACTATTCGATACTCTTGGTGAAACCAATTGGTCTATTATTGTTCAAGCGGCTAACCACTGGCATGAAGGTGCAGCTGAGCTATTTAAACCATTCAAACAAATGCCAAACTGGTTATTTGATGACATCATGATCAGCTATTCAGTGCCCGATGGTGGCGTTGGTCCACACATTGATCAATACGATGTATTCATCATTCAAGGTCAAGGTAAGCGTCATTGGCGTGTGGGTGATATCGGTGAATATCAAGAAGAACACCGTCATGGTGCATTAAAACAAATCACTGGATTTGACCCTATTATTGATCAAATTTTAGAACCTGGTGATATTCTTTACATTCCACCAGGCTTCCCACATGACGGCTATGCCCTAGAACCATCAATGAGTTACTCCGCTGGTTTCCGTTCTCCAAAAGAACAAGAATTAGTCAGTAATTTTGCTGATTTCATTATTGAAAATGAACAGAGTGATGTTCATTACCATAATCCAAATCTTCAAGCGCAAATTCACGGTACTGAAATTACAACACAAAGCTTTGAAGACTTAAAAGCCATGATGTTAAATGCCATGTCTAATGAGCAAAGTTTAAAGCAGTTTATGGGGGAATATTTAAGTAACTCTCGTCATCATTTAAACATCCTTCCTGATTCTGAGAAATGGACGACAGAAGAATTATTAAGCTACTTACAATCAGGTCAAGCTCTGATTAAAGTGGCTGGAGTCCGTGCTTTCTATCATGAAACAGAAGCATGTGAAGATAACATGACACTTTATATTGATGGTGATAGCTATGTATTCCCACTAACAGTAAAAAATGATGTGATCGCATTATGTGAAACACCAGAATTCACATTGCTTGATGTTGAGAACTTACTTCAAGATCCACATTCAGTCGCTAACTTACTGCAATTTGTAAACATTGGTTACTGGTTTGTAGAATCAGAGGAAGACGAAGAATAGACGATAATCACTGTAAATCGACTTATATTGATTTACCTACTAAATAAAAAACGCCCACAGATATAAATCTATGGGCGTTTTTATTATCTTAAAAACTCTTAAACTTTAAACTGTGACATCAGCTCTTTTTGCTGCGTAGATAAAGAAGACAGTTCTAAACCTACCTCTTCACCTAAGTTCGCTTGCTCTAGCATCTTCTGGCTTGTATCTCTGATATTGCTGACACTTTGATTTACTTCATTAGACACCGCTTGTTGCTCTTCTGCGGCTCTCACAATTTGCATGTTCATATCTTGTATCGTTACCACTGCATCACTAATTTGCTGTAGGCTCTCTACTGATAATTTAATGGTTGAAGCACCCTCTAATCCAATTGTATTACCTTCTTTGATAGCTGAAACGACTGATTTAGTTCCTGATTGTAACTGCTCTATAACCGTGCGGATCTCATCAACAGAATCACCAGTACGACTCGCAAGCTGACGAACTTCATCAGCAACAACTGCAAATCCTCGCCCTTGCTCTCCCGCTCTAGCCGCTTCAATCGCTGCATTCAGTGCTAATAAATTTGTTTGCTCTGAAATACCCTCAATAACCGATAATATCGTCGTAATATTAATACTATTACTTTCTAATTCTTGAGCTACTGGAACGGCTTTTTCCATGTTAGAGACTAAAGATTGGATCACCGACTCGGTCGTTAGTATTAACTCTTTTCCTTGGTTTGATGCAGATTCTGCTTGTTTAGCCGCATCGGCTGCCAATGTAGAATGATCAACAACTAAACTTGCTGTTTGAGTTAACTCCTCCACAGCAGTAGCAACCATATCCACTTCTTTAAATTGAATATCGCTCCCTTCTTTAGACTCACTTGCAATAACACTAGATCGCGCGGCCACATTAGACAATTCATCGCTACTTTGAGCGACATCTTTAATTGTAAATTGCAGTTTTTCTAAGAAAGCATTAAACCAATGCGCTAATTGCCCTACTTCATCTTTACTTTGTATGACAAGACGCTGGGTTAAGTCACCTTCACCAGAAGCGATATCTTTTAAACGTTCCGCGACAACTGAAATAGGTTTTACAATCTGTCTAGTTGCAAACCATAAAGCCGTCAGAACTAAAAAGGTCAATCCTAAGCCAGCACCAACCTGCATGAATAAGAATTCATTTCCATTCTCAATCAGTACACTTTCTAGTTCATCAACCTCAGTAAAGACCGAAGTACGGTCAACTTCAATGATAATCCCCCAATATTCAGTTTTTAATTTAATGGGAACAAACACAAATAACTTGTCTTGATTGTCAGACCACAATAACTGTGCCTTATCTTGATTTAGCCACGTAGGCAAAACCGATAACGCCGAGTGTAATGACGCTAATGAGTCACCAAAAGAAATATTTTTTTGATCGGAAAGAATAATATTACCTTTTCGATTCACTACATAGATTGCCCCATTACCCTCAAAAATGGCCTTATCAGCCTCATCAACTAAATAAGATAGGCGATCAATATCAAGATCAATACCGAGAATACCAACAGTTTCATCTTCTGTAATTAGTGGTAGCGTAATCGAGGTAATTAGTTTTCTTACCCCGTTTCCTTCATAATAAAAAGGATCAACAATACATAATCGATTTTCCGTTAAGCTACATGTAAACCAATAATTTCCGTCACCATTTAACTCTTTTTCTGTAAAAATACGTTTTTTAGCTTCATTATTTGAAGACTTAAACCAATAAGGTGCAAAACGACCAACCTCATTTGAACTCACATATTCTGCATTATGATAATTAAAATCTTCGCCATCTAAACTATCTTGCTTATAGACACTATATGTCCCATAGATATTTTCATATTTTTCAACAGGCCTTTTTAGCATGTCACTTAGAGACTGACGTAAATCACTACTGTCCATAAAAGTATCTTCAGCGCTCTGTCTGAAAAATAATGCACTTTCAGTCAGCATTTCAGCTCTATATATCGCCTCATCTAAATATTTTTGGATTTGTTTAGATTGGTTTTTGGCTTCAGAGATTAATCGAGCTTGAGTTTGATGAATAACAGAATCCGACATTTTCTTTTGCACAACAGCTTGGTTATCAAGTGAAGAAAAAATAGAAAAGCCAATCAATGATGAGGTTAAAAGAAAAAGACCAATAGCAGCTGCTAAAGTAATTTTCCATTGAAGAGAAAGTGACTGCATATAATATCCTTCTAATATGAGCTCAGTTATAATTATTTTAGTCAAAAGCTATTTAATTATGATTAAATTAATATCGGCTAGATTTAAAATAAATTTAACTTTTTATAAACATTAAAGCGAATTTATTAACCAAAAATAATTACCACTTGTTTTAGATACAAAAAAAGCGCGATATAAATAACTATCGCGCTTAAGCCTGTCACAGGCTGAATACTTCTAAGTCTGATAAAAGTACCATCATAAATAATCCTATTATGATGGTCTTTAAAGTATTAAATATCTGTTACTGCCAAACAAGAAACAGCATGTACATCTGTTCCTTTTAGCTCTGGTCTTGTTTCTGCACACGCATCAGTTGCTTGTGGGCAACGTGTACGGAATACACAACCAGATGGTGGATTAATAGGAGAAGGTAGATCACCTTCTAGCATATCAATCACTTTTGCTCTTTCAAGTTTTGGATCTGGAATTGGAACGGCTGACATTAGCGCTTTAGTGTATGGGTGCTTAGGTTCACTAAACAACGCATCGGATTCACCTAACTCAACTTCGTTGCCTAAGTACATTACCAATACACGATCAGAAATGTGTTTTACTACTGATAAATCGTGAGCAATAAACACCAAACTTAAACCCAGTTCTTTTTGTAACTCTTTAAGTAGGTTAACTACTTGAGCTTGAATCGAAACATCGAGTGCAGATACCGGCTCATCACAAATAATCATCTTCGGCTTTAGAATAAGCGCACGAGCAATACCTATACGCTGACACTGGCCACCAGAGAATTCATGCGGGTAACGGTTAATAACGTTAGGTAATAAGCCCACCTTTGTCATCATTTCTTTAACTTTATCTTTTACTTCATCTTTTGTAAGCTTTGGATAAAACGTTTGTAATGGTTCAGCAATGATATCACCAACCGTCATACGTGGGTTTAGTGAAGCTAATGGATCTTGGAAGATCATCTGAATTTCTTTACGTTTTTGACGCAAAGGCTCATCTTCCAGCTTAGTAAGATCTTGACCTAGCCAAACTACTTCACCTTCTGTTGCTTCTACCAAACCAATAATGGCACGTGCAAATGTTGATTTACCACAACCTGATTCACCTACAACACCCAGTGTTTCACCTTCATATAAACGAACGTTAACACCATCTACAGCTTTCAAATTTGCAGGTTTAGCCCAAGGCCATACTGATTTTGATGGAATGCTAAAGTGAACTTTTAGGTTCTTTATATCTAGTATTAATTTTTTATCTGCTGACATTACCACGTCTCCTGATCAGAAAAACAAGCACGTAATCGACCGTCTGCAAATGGTTGCAGGATCGGAGCTTCTTGCTTACAACGGTCCATTACACGATGGCAACGCTCTTGATAAGGGCAGCCTGTAGGTAAACGAAGTAAATTTGGTGGGTTACCAGGGATAGTTGGTAAAATCTCACCTTCTTGATCTAATCGAGGAATCGCTTTTAGTAGGCCTTCGGCATATGGGTGGCTTGGCTCATAGAAAATTTCATTCACTGAACCATATTCCATGGTACGACCTGCGTACATAACCAATACTTTGTCACACGAGCCTGCAACCACACCCAAATCATGAGTAATCATAATGATAGCGGTGTTAAACTCACTTTTTAGTTCATTCAATAATTGCATGATTTGCGCTTGAATAGTTACATCCAACGCCGTTGTTGGTTCATCAGCAATCAATAGTTTTGGGCGACATAATAATGCCATCGCAATCATTACACGTTGACGCATACCACCTGAAAACTCATGTGGGTACATAGTAATACGCTTACGAGCTTCAGGAATTTTAACAGCTTCTAGCATGCGAACTGATTCTTCAAATGCTTCCGATTTACCCATACCTTTATGCAACATTAATACTTCCATTAACTGATCGCTAACTTTCATATATGGGTTAAGTGACGTCATTGGATCTTGGAAAATCATCGCCATTTGCTCAGCACGAATGCTGTTTAACTCTTTTTCTGGAAGGTTTAAAACTTCTTTACCTTCAAATTTTGCGCTGCCAGTAATAATACCGTTTTTAGCCAATAGTCCCATCAAGGCAAATACAGTCTGTGATTTACCAGAACCTGATTCGCCTACGATACCCAATGTCTCACCTTGTTGTAGTGAGAAGTTTAAGTCATTTACTGCGGTTACATTGCCATCTTGAGTTGTAAATTCTACACGCAGATCTTTTACATCTAATAAACTCATAATTCTTTCCTGCTCAAATTTGTTTAATAACTAACTGTCCATACAGAGGGTTATCTGTCTTTTGGATCCAGCGCATCACGTAAACCATCACCTACATAGTTAAAGCAGAATAAGGTAACAACCATAAATAAAGCGGGGAAAGTTAACTGCCAAATCGCAACTTCCATTGTTTGAGCGCCTTCTTGAAGCAAAGCACCCCAACTGGTCATTGGTTCTTGAACACCAAGACCTAGGAAAGATAGGAAAGATTCCGTTAAGATCATACTTGGAATTAGTAGTGTAGAGTAAACTGCAACAATACCTAATACGTTTGGAACGATATGGCGAGTGATGATACCCCACTTGCTCACACCACAAACGTGGGCTGCTTCGATAAATTCTTTACTACGTAGACTTAGTGTTTGTCCACGTACAATACGAGCCATATCTAGCCAAGCAATCGCTCCGATAGCGACGAAGATAAGTACAATATTACGGCCAAAGAAAGTCACTAGTACAATTACTAGGAACATAAATGGAACCGCATAAAGGATCTCAATAAAACGCATCATTATTCTGTCAACTTTGCCGCCAACAAAACCTGATGTTGCACCATAAAGTGTACCAATAAGTACCGCAACTAATGCGCCTAAGATACCTACCATTAATGAGATACGGCCACCAACAAGAGTACGAACAAATAAGTCACGACCTAAGCTATCCGTACCGAAAAGGTGAGCAGCACTTGGTGCCTCATGCAATGCATACCAATCCGTATCATCATAAGCATACTGACTGAACATTGGTAAAAAGATAACAGCTAATGTCATTACCGTAAGTACACAAAGGCTGATCATTGCTGCTTTGTTTCTCATGAAACGTAGGCGAGCATCCTGCCATAAACTACGACCTTCGATCTCAAGATTTTCAGAGAAAGCTTCGATCGCTTCTAAATTTTCTTTTTTAGTTAACATACGTCCGTCCCCTATTAAAAACGAATTTTCGGGTCAATTACAGCTAGTAATACATCAACAATTGCGTTGAATAAGATAAATAGGAAACCAATTAAAATGGTAACTCCCATTACTAACGAATAATCGCGGTTGAAAGCTGCGTTTACGAATAGCTTACCAATGCCAGGCAAACCAAAAATAGTTTCGATAACAACAGAACCGGTGATAATACCTACGAATGCAGGACCCATATAAGAAACAACAGGCAGCATTGCTGGTTTTAACGCATGTTTTAGAACGATGTAGCGGTAGCTCAAGCCTTTTGCACGAGCAGTACGGATGAAGTTACTGTTAAGAGTTTCAATCATGCTACCACGAGTAATACGAGCAAAGGTTGCAACGTAAAGGAATGACATACCCAAGATTGGTAAGAACATGTATTTGAATGAACCATCATGCCAGCCACCTGCGGGAAACCAACCAAGTTCAATGGAGAATAAATAAATAAGGGCTGGTGCCAACACAAAGGATGGCATTACCACCCCAACCATGGCGGTGGACATGATACTGTAGTCGAGCCAGGTGTTTTGCCTCAAGGCGGCTAACGTACCAATCGATACCCCAAGTACAACCGTAAAGATAAAGGCAAAGAAACCTACTTTTGCAGAAACAGGCAGTGCCGCTTCAACAAGTTCGTTAACTGTGTAATCTTGGTATTTGAATGAAGGACCAAAATCACCTTGAAGAATATTGCCAAGGTAAGTGGTGTATTGCTCAAATACAGGCTTATCTAAACCGTATTTTGCATTGATGTTCGCCATAACTTCTGGTGGAAGTGGGCGTTCAGTAGAGAATGGGTTACCAGGTGCAAATCTCATTAAGAAAAAAGAGATTGTGATCAATACCAACATAGTTGGGATTGCTTCAAGTATCCGTTTGATAATGAATTGAAACATAATTCACTCTTCCAGTCTGTGACAAAAAATAAAATAAAGATGGATCTAGCCACTACACGCTATCCTGCGTGTAGTGGCTTTTTTTATAGTTTTATTTGCTAATGATTACTTAGCTTTGATATATAGGTCTTTCGAGTAGATTTTCTCTTCCGCATTTTCAGATGGGAAGCCACCTACTTGTGGAGAGAGTAGACGTGAACGAACATACTGATAGATAGGTGCGATAGGCATATCTTTTGCAAGAAGCTGTTCAGCTTGCATGTAGATAGCGGTGCGCTCTTCTTCAGAAGTTGATTTCAGTGCTTTCTCGATAAGTGCATCATATTCAGCGCTTAGGTAGTGCTTACCACCTGTCGTATTCTTACTAACCATTAATGTTAGGAAAGAAGACGCTTCATTGTAATCGCCACACCAACCAGCACGAGCAACTTCAAACTCACCTTGATCTTTAGAATCTAGGTAGGTTTTCCACTCTTGGTTTTCAAGAGCAACTTCTAGCCCAAGTGTCTTTTTCCACATAGAACCTGCTGCAACAGCAATTTTCTTGTGGTTTTCAGAGGTATTGTATAGAAGCGTAAACTTAAGTGGGTTTTCAGGACCAAAACCAGCTTCTGTTAGTAGACGTTTTGCTTCTGCATTACGCTCTTCTTGCGTCATTTTACCGTAAGCTGGAAGCTCAGGGTTAAAGCCCGCTGTAATTTCAGGTGTTAGGAAGTAAGCCGGTTTTTGACCTTGACCTAAGATAGCACCAGATACGATATCACGATCGATTGCGTAAGAAATTGCCTTACGTACTCGAACATCATCAAATGGTTTCTTTTGAGTATTGAATGAGTAGTAATAAGTACACAAGCTGCCTTCAACAGACACTGACTCTGGGTGCTCTTTCTTTAGGCGCTTAAAGTGCTCTGTTGGCAACGTAGAAGTAAAGCTGATTTCACCTGATAGGAAACGGTTCATTTCAGCAACTGGGTTTTCAATTGGTAAATACGTCACTTTATCAAGCTTAGTATTTGCATTATCCCAGTACTGTTCATTACGAACTAACTCTAGACGCTCATTCACAACCCAGCTATTTACAACAAATGCGCCGTTACCAACAAAGTTACCTGGTTTAGTCCATTTGTCGCCGAATTTCTCAACGGTTGCTTGATGTACAGGCTTCACAGTTGTGTGACCCATCATCATTACAAAGTATGGTACTGCTGTATCAAGTTGAATTTCTAGTGTGTGTGCATCAACCGCTTTAACACCTAGCTCACTCTTGTCTTTTTTACCAGAAATAATGTCTTTTGCATTTACCATCTTAGTATATTCCATATACCAAGAATATGGCGATGCCGTTACTGGATCTACAGCACGTTGGAAGCTGTATACGAAATCATCCGCAGTCACAGGATCGCCATTTGACCACTTAGCGTCTTTACGCAAGTGGAAAATGAATTTTTTGTTGTCTGTTGTTTCCCAGCTTTCTGCGACACCAGGAATCGTATTGCCGTCAGCATCTTGGTTTACAAGACCTTCGACTAAATCACGAATTACATGAGACTCTGGCACACCTTGAGATTTGTGAGGGTCAAGAGTAGCAACTTCAGTACCATTCCCACGAGTCAATTCTTGAACATCGGCATAAGTAGTTTCAGTTGATACTGCTTTTTCAGCAGGTTTTGTTTCTTTAACTGGTTGTTCTGCGGTTTTATCGCCACAGCCAGCTAGTGTTAGTGACAGGCCACCAAGCAAGATTGCTTGTGTAATTTTATTCTTATACATGCATTAACTCCAATACATTTTATTTAGCATCCATGACACTCTTCGGGCATAACGACTTGCCAATCATAAACCTTCTAAAAAACGTTAAATCCGTCTGAAAAAAGATAAATCCTTCGAAGAATTGTGGGCAAGATTAGCAACCATTGAAGTAATTTGCCACATTTTTGTCACAAAACATGTGATAATTTTTAAAACTATCACGTTTTACAGCATAAGTGACCACATTATAGCCAGCGCCCATTCTTTACATACAAAAAACTATGCGAATATAAAATTACAAATTATCACAACAAAAAACATTCAAAAAAAGAGGAAAGTAGTATCAAATGAAAATAATCAGAGTAATCAATATAAAACATACCAACCAGAACAATTAATTTGAATCGTAAATAATTAGCAGCGTATACAGCTTTGTCGTGCAATACGAGAAAAGTGTATTTTAGAAGCACTCTTCATATTTTCTAAGCCGTTTCATTTATACATAACATTTATTTTAGTCTGCTGCCAAAGTTACTAGCCCCCCTGGAATTTTATAAATATTAGGCGAATATATAATAATGCTGAATATTTCAGCAGCAATCCATTTTGGGTTTATTTATCAAGGATGTTATTTATGTTTAAAAAGAAACTGGGGTTTTGCTCCGCAGCAATCACTCTTGCCCTTTCTGCTCCAACTTATGCAGCTATACCTGGTCAAGCGATTATTTCTTGGATGGAAACTGATTTTGCTATCATTGAGGTTGATCAAGCTGCGACATCTTATAAAAGTCTAGTTACAGTAAAAGAGTTCGCAGAAGTTCCTGTCACTTGGGATCGTTGGTCAGGCGAGCCAGCTGAAAAATGGCGTGTTTTATTAAATGATGTTGTAGTTCATGAAGAAACAATATCTGCTACAGCATCTCAGAAAGCCTCTACCATCTTAGAAGTTCGCCAAGGCGGTCAATATGAAATGACTGTACAGTTATGTAATGGCTCAGGGGCTTCTGAAGAGTGTTCAATAAGTGCAGCAAAATCTATTGTTGTAGCTGATACCGACGGCAGTCACTTAGATCCACTACCAATGAATGTTGATCCAGCAAATGGCAATTACACAATTCCTGTAGGAATGGTTTCTGGTGCTTATTTTGTTGAATGGGGTGTGTATGGTCGTAAATTTGCCGTTGATCAGATCCCTGCACAAAATTTAACTCACATTCTTTACGGCTTCGTTCCTATTTGTGGTCCAAACCCTTCTTTAGGCGAAATTGAAAATGGTAACAGTCTAGCTGCCCTTAATCGCGCTTGTGCTGGAACTCCAGATTATGAAGTGGTTATTCATGACCCGTGGGCTGCAATTCAAATGCCACAACCTCAATCTGGTCATGCTCACAGTACTCCTTATAAAGGTACTTATGGTCAAATGATGGCACTCAAACAACGCTATCCAGATCTAAAGATTGTCCCATCAATTGGCGGCTGGACGTTATCTGACCCTTTCTATGACTTCGTTGATAAACCAAAACGAGACATTTTCGTTGCTTCTGTTAAGAAATTCCTTAAAACGTGGAAATTTTATGATGGTGTAGATATTGATTGGGAGTTCCCTGGTGGTGACGGCGCAAGTGCAACAGGTGGTGATCCTGTTAATGATGGCCCTGCTTATGTTGCTTTGATGCAAGAACTACGAGCAATGCTTGATGAATTAAGCGCTGAAACGGGAAAAACCTATGAGTTAACATCAGCAATAGGTGCTGGTTATGACAAAATTGAAGATGTTGACTATGCTGCGGCATCGCAATACATGGATTATATTTTTGCCATGACATACGATTTCTTCGGCGGTTGGAATAACGTCGTTGGCCATCAAACTGCATTAAATTGTGGTTCACACATGTCTCAAGGTGAGTGTGATGGTACTGGTCTTGATGATAAAGGCGAACCTCGTAAAGGCCCTGCTTATACAATCACTAATGCGATTGACTTATTACTTGCTCAAGGTGTTGATGCTAAAAAACTCGTGGTTGGTGCTGCTATGTATGCGCGTGGTTGGACTGGTGTTACTCGTGAAAGTATGACTGACCCAGCCAACCCAATGACAGGTATTGGTAACGGTAAAGTTGCAGGTTCGTGGGAAGCTGGTGTTATCGATTATAAAGATGTAGTAACTCGCTATGAGAATAAAGCAGGCGTTGAAGTGGGCTATGATGAAATAGCTCAAGCCGCTTATGCTTATGATCCAAGCAATGGTGATCTTGTTACTTACGATAATAAAAAATCAGTATTAGCTAAAGGTGAATACGTTCGTTCATTGGGCTTAGGTGGTTTATTTGCATGGGAAATCGATGCAGATAATGGTGATATTCTTAATGCTATGCAAGAAGGTCTTGCTGGCGACGGTACAGTTACGCCTCCTGCAAACAAAAAACCTGTTGCTAACGCTGGCGTAGATGTTTCAGTTATTGCGCCTACACCTGTACAGCTTGACGCTTCATTATCATCCGACAGTGATGGCTCTATTGTTTCTTATGTATGGACACAAACTTCTGGACCGAGTGTTACATTAATTGGTGCAGATTCAGTCAACTCAAGCTTTACTACTGATACTTTTACTCAATCTGAAACGCTTCAATTCACACTAACCGTCACTGATGATAAAGGTGCAACAGCATCTGACTCAGTCGCGGTATCAGTAACTGTTGAAGGTACAGAACCTGTAAATACACCACCAGTAGCCATAATTGTTGCTCCTACATCAGTAAACCAAGGAGATGTAGTTACATTAGATGCCTCTTCTTCTGCTGATGCAGATAGTGATCCTCTAACGTTTACGTGGGCTGTTCCATCAGGAATAGATGCGACTGTTGTAGGATCTAAAGTAACCTTTATTGCTGGTTCTTATACGGTAGATACTCCATTATCATTCTCAGTAACAGCGAATGATGGTCAAGCATCAAATACAGCAACAGTGAGTATTACTGTATTAAAAGATGCTGGAGAACCACCTGTCACTTGTGATAATGCATGGGATGCATCTGCAATCTATAACGGTGGAGACCAAGTTTCACAAGCAGGTAAAGTATGGGAAGCAAAATGGTGGACAAAAGGAGATACACCATCGAAATCTGGTGAATGGGGTGTATGGAAAGAAGTAGGTATTTCTACTTGTAATTAATCCTCTTAATTAACAATAAAAAAGACCAAGTTCATTCATCTGAGCTTGGTCTTTCTTTTCAAAACAATAGAAATTACTTTAGTAAACTTTACTTACCTAACGCTTCTTTGTAATGCAAACGGCAAACTGAAACATACAATTCATTACCACCAATAGCGACTTGATCCCCATCAGCAATAGCAACACCATGCTCGTCAGTACGAATAACCATATTCGCTTTACGGCCACAATGACAGATGGTTTTTAGTTCTACCAACTTATCTGCCCATGATAATAAGTATTTACTGCCTTCAAACAACTCACCTAGGAAGTCTGTTCTTAAACCATAACATAATGCTGGAATATTTAATTTATCGACAACTTCTGTCAATTGATAAACTTGCTCTTTTGTTAAGAACTGACATTCATCAATCAATACACAGTGCAATTTCTTTTTTTCATGAAGCGTTTTAATTGCTTCAAATAAATCCATGTCTTTATTGAATAAGTGTGCATCAGCATCTAAACCGATACGTGAACTAACCTTCCCCACTCCGTAACGATCATCGATCGCTGCTGTAAAGATCGCAGGATTCATACCACGCTCTTGATAATTAAAAGATGATTGAAGAAGTGTTGTTGATTTACCCGCATTCATTGCTGAGTAATAAAAGTACATTTGAGCCACAAATGTGTCCTCTATTAAAATTGAAAAAGTTATAAATTTGGCAATAAAAAAGGCTGGAAAACCAGCCCCTTTTATATAATTACTTAAGGTTACTTACGACGCCATGTCGTCCCTTCTGGTCCATCTTCTAAAACAATATTTAATGCTGCAATCGCATCACGAGCAGCATCAGCAGCTGCCCAATCTTTTGCAGCACGAGCATCGTTACGTGCTTTAATTAATGCTTCAATTTCAGCAACTTCATCATCACTGCCATTATCACCTTGTAAGAAAGCTTCAGGATCTTGTGATAATAAACCTAACACATCGGCTAACTCGCGCATTAATGCACCCAATTTAGAAGCAGCTTCTAAATTTTCTGTTTTTAGACGGTTCACTTCACGAGCCATTTCAAATAGTACTGAATAAGCTTCAGGTGTATTGAAATCATCATTCATTGCCGTAGAGAAGCGAGTCACAAACTCTCCACCACCAGCAGGGGTAACAGTAGAATCAAGTCCACGTAAAGAAGTATATAGACGTTCTAATGAAGCACGAGCTTGATTCAGGTTGTCTTCACTGTAATTTAATTGACTACGGTAATGACCAGACATTAAGAAGTAACGCACAGTTTCTGAATCGTAATGTTCTAATACATCACGGATAGTAAAAAAGTTTCCTAGTGACTTAGACATTTTTTCACGATCAACCATTACCATCCCACTATGCATCCAAGTATTTACGTACTTAGAGTCATGCGCACAGCATGATTGAGCAATTTCATTTTCATGATGTGGGAACATAAGATCTGAGCCACCGCCATGGATATCAAAATGATTGCCTAAAATAGAAGAGTTCATCGCTGAACATTCGATATGCCAACCAGGACGACCAGGGCCCCATGGAGATCCCCAAGTTGGCTCACCCGGCTTAGACATTTTCCAAAGCACAAAATCCATACCGCTGCGTTTTACACTTGTTTCTTCAAGAGTAACACGAGAACCTGCTTGTAGTTGGTCAAGGTCTTGACGAGAAAGACGACCGTATTCATCAAATTTTTTCACTTCAAACATCACATCACCATTTGATGCAACATAAGCAAAACCACGTTCAATCAAACGTTCAACTAACTCAACAATTTCAGTGATGTATTCTGTTGCTCTTGGTTCAACATCTGGGCGTTTCATATTTAATGCGTCGAAATCTTTATGCATATCTGCAATTAGACGTTCTGTTAACTCATCACAGCTTTCACCATTCTCAGCAGCACGCTTAATAATTTTATCGTCAATATCTGTAATGTTACGAACAAAAGTAAGGTCGTAACCTAAAAAACGTAAATAACGAGAAATCACATCAAAAGAGACAAACGTTCGACCATGACCAATGTGACACAAGTCGTAAATGGTAACCCCACACACATACATACCGATTTTTCCTTCGGTAATTGGTTTGAATTCTTCTTTTTGTCGTGTTAGTGAGTTATATATTTTCAACATGCTCTTTTTTTACTCATTATTTGTTTAAAGGATATATAAAGGCTATTAAACCTATATTAAGTAATGATAGCAAGAAAATTCCCTGTAGATCCGCGTTAATCTTAGGTAAAATCAAATTCTATTTAAATACAATTACAAAGGTAATTTCATGATCATCCTTCATACCTCTTTTGGTGACATCACAGTTAAACTTCACGAAGACAAAGCACCAGCTACTTGTGCTAACTTCCTACAATACTGTCAAGAAGGTTTCTACGACAACACACTTTTTCACCGTGTAATTGATGGCTTTATGGTTCAAGGCGGTGGCATGACTGCTGGTCTTGAAGAGAAAACAAGCCGTGCAACAATCAAGAATGAAGCAAACAATGGCCTAAGCAACAAAGTAGGTACATTAGCAATGGCTCGTACTATGGAACCGCATTCTGCAAGTTCTCAATTCTTCATCAATGTAAACGACAACAAATTCCTAGATTTTAAATCTGAATCTATGGATGGTTGGGGTTACTGTGTATTTGCTGAAGTTGTTGAAGGCATGGACGTAGTAAACAAAATCAAAGCGGTTGCTACTGGTAATTACGGTTACGTACACCAAGATGTTCCTGTTGAAGAAGTATTCATCACTGGTACTACAATTACAGAGTAACCTGTACTTTGCTAGCTCTAGAGAATAGAGCTAGCATTTTCATATTCTAACTAAAAGCATTCTATGACTACTTTATTTATCTCAGATCTTCATCTTTCCCCTCTTCGACCTGATATTACTGATTGCTTCTTAGATTTTATGACCACCGAAGCGGTTCACGCTGAAAAACTGTATGTCTTAGGCGATCTCTTTGAGTTTTGGATCGGCGATGATGATAATTCACCATTTAATATTCTTATTAAAAACGCGTTTAAAGCCCTAACTCAGCAAGGTGTTGAATGTTACTTCACTCAAGGTAATCGTGATTTCCTATTAAACAAACGTTTCTGTAAAGAAACAGGGGTTCAACTTCTCGATGATCACACTGTTATTAATATTGATGGCGAGTCTGTCTTAGTAATGCACGGTGATACCCTATGCATTGATGATATTAAATATCAAGAGTTTCGCGCTAAAGTACATCAACCATGGCTGCAATGGGTATTCAATCGCATTCCCCTATTTATACGCCAGCGCATAGTTAAAAATGTTCAAGATAAAATAAAAGCAAGGAAGCAACACAAAACATTGACTATAATGGATGTAACACAAAGTGAAGTAGAAAAAGTCATGTCAGAAAAGGGGGTAAAAAGATTAATCCACGGTCATACCCATCGCCCTGATGTTCATAGTTTTATTAATAATGATGAAAAAATGACTCGAATTGTACTTGGGGATTGGTACAAACAAGGCTCTATACTTGAATATAAGAACAATAAATACACACTTCACAATAAAAGCTTTAAATAAGTCACATTAACCTAAATCAGAGTGCTTTTACTTAGATGAGAAATATAGTTTTTTAACTATAAAACGTCTATCATAATAACAATTTCGATTCAATACGCTGTAGAGAATAGCTTTTATGTACTCATATGTTGCTCGTCAACCTATTTTAGACTTGAAAAAAAATACGATCGGTTACGAATTATTATTCCGTGATGGTCCAAAAAATACCTTTCCTGCAGTCGAAGCTGAAGAGGCAACAAGTCGATTATTATCAGACCATTTTCTCAGCTCTCAGTGTAATGCTACTAATGACAAGCTAGGCTTTGTTAATTTCCCACATCAAAGTTTAATAAACCTTGTTCCTACATTGTTTAATTCAAATAATTTAGTGGTTGAGATCCTAGAAGACTGCATACCAAATCAAGAATTACTCAATGCTGTAAAAATACTGTTTGAAAGGGGCTATAAACTAGCGCTTGATGACTTTGAGCCTAGTCCAGAATGGACACCATTTCTTCCTTATATCAATATTATTAAGTTTGATATTCGTGCTGTACCTATTTTAAAAGCAAAATTATTTATTCGACACTGTGAAAAATACAACATCTCCTTTTTAGCTGAAAAAGTAGAAACTCATGAAGAGTTCGAAGAAGCAAAAGCTGCTGGGTTCATTTACTTTCAAGGCTATTTTTTTAGTAAACCTGAGATGTTACAACAACGAGCTATTCAGCCAAATCAACTTTCAATAATGCAGCTGTACCAAGAGATCTCTGCTCCAACTGTTGATTTCAAAGCCGTTGAAAAATATTTAGTTCAAGATGTTTCTCTATCATATAAATTATTACGTTTTGTTAATTCGTCTTCAGTAATCGACAAGCCTATTAGCTCTTTTAAACAAGCTCTTGTTTATTTAGGGGAGACTAAATTACGCCAATTTATCTCTTTAGTGGCTGTTGCACACGCAACTCAACATAAGCCACAGTCGCTTTATACGTTATCGATTCATCGTGCTAAATTATGTGAATTAATCGTAACCAAAACTAATATAAATCTTGAACCAAGTCAGGCTTTTCTCGTCGGTCTATTTTCACTTTTAGAACCACTATTAGATCAACCGTTAAATAGTTTAATTCAACATTTACCTATTTCTACTGAAATAAAATTAGCCTTAACAGAGCGTAAAGGTGCTCTTGGTATGCTTATTCTAGCAATAGAAAGTTATGAAAAAGCGAACTGGACAACAGTATCTAAATGTTGTGCTGCTTTAAAAATTTCTGAATCAGAATTTACAACTTGCTATACAGAATCTGCCAAGTGGGTAGATGAGATGGAAGATTAGGTTATTATTGATGTCTAAAATTAATCATTGCCCTTGTGGCTCAAAAAAAAATTATTCCGTTTGCTGTGAACTAATCCATAATAAACACTCTCTTGCAGTGACTCCTGAGTTACTAATGCGCTCTCGTTATAGTGCTCATGTAAAAGGGTTAACTCAATATATTATTGATACTTATCACCCATCATGCAACGCTGAAGAATTTAAAGAAGGTATAGAAGATTCTATCGAACTTGATTGGCGAAAACTGAAGGTAGTATCCTCACATTTATCTGATAAAAGTGGTAACGAAGGCTTTGTATCATTCAAAGCCACCTATTCGGAAGATGGTCAATTGCACCAATTAAAAGAACTCTCTCGTTTTTTAAAAGAAAATGGCAAGTGGTATTACATTGATGGTGAAATTGAATAACTGAATTAGATTCCACATAATTAAAAACTAAAGCCTGATTATTTATCAGGCTTTTTTATGTTTATAGCTTCTATATTTATAGCCAGACAACTATTAATCACACATTACTTGAGTTGATATTATACCAATCACAGTAAGTGATCAGTTATTTACTACGATTGGTATTACCTAATTATAGACATAAAAAAACGAGAGCAATAAAGCTCTCGTTTTCATTTATCTACGTTCTGCTATCTAGATTAGAATTTCTTCGAGATTAGCGCTGAACCAGCAATAATAGCAACACCTAATAGCATGATTGGGCCTTTACCACTATCAAAGCCAGATGAAATACCCATGAAAGCTACGATTGCGATTGCTACAGGGATGATATACTTAACTAGAGTGTACCATAAACCGAACAGTGGGAATTTCACTTCGCCGCCATTGGTTATTTCATCCTCAAGATCTTCACGCTTCAATCTCCAACCAGCGAAGATACATACCAACATACCGCCAACTGCTAGGAATATCTTATCCGTTAACAAGTCAAAGATATCGAATGCACCAGTATCAAATAATGTTGGACCTAAGCCACCTAAAGATAATGAAGCAAACACACATAAAATTGCCATTACAAGGCTTGATGCAATAACCGCTTTAATGCGTGAGAAGCCTTTTTCATCAATCAAGTAAGAAACTACAACTTCTAAAAGAGATACTGAAGAGGTTAATGCAGCAACACTTAAACCAACAAAAAACATTAGAGCAAGCATAAGGCCTATTGCGCCACCCATTTCAGCAAACAGTTGAGGCACGACAACAAACACTAGACCCGGGCCAGCGGTTGGCTCCATACCAAAAGCAAACATTGCAGGGAACATTGCAATACCTGCAAGGATCGCCACACTTGTATCCATTGCTGTAACCATCGCAGTTGTTTGAACTAGGTTTTCTTTCTTTTTCAAATAAGAACCATAAGTCATCATACAACCCATACCAAGAGATAATGAGAAGAATGCTTGACCTAGCGCAGCTAGAATTACATTGCTATCAATTTTAGAAAAGTTCAGGGCTAAATAAAAACTCAAGACCTGCCATTGCTCCAGGTAACATAAGGCCTTTAACTGAAACGATAATTAAAATAACAAACAGTAAAGGCATTAAAACTTTACCTGCTTTTTCAATACCGCCAGAAATACCCTTCATTACGATAACGATATTAAGCAGAAGATAAGCACCCATCCACATTAACGGCTGAACTGGATCAGAGATAAAACTACCAAAGCTATCACCGATAGCAGAAGGAGTATCTAAAAGACCAGTTCCTACTTTACCAATATAAGCAAGAGCCCAACCACCAACAACTGGGTAGAAACCCATGATTAATAGGCCACTGACAACCCCGATAACCCCTGCAAATGTCCAACGGCGATCGGTAGATTTAAACGCGCCTACCGCAGATTTTTGCGTACGACGGCCGATAGCAAATTCAGTTAACATCACACTGAAGCCAATAAAAATCACAAAGAACAGGTAAATAGCAACAAATGCACCACCACCATTCTCACCAGCTGTATATGGAAATTTCCAAATATTGCCCAAACCAACAGCAGAACCTGCTGCTGCCATTACAAATCCTAATTTTGAACCCCAGGTATCACGGGGCTTAGTGGTATTACTCATCGACACAAATTCTCCAAATATTAATATTATTGTGTATGCACTGTTTTTGTATGAATGAGCATTAAAATGATGTACATAAATGTGTACACTTTAAAAGGAATAGGGTTAATACTCAATATTGCAATTAAAACAGTTTAAGAATAAAATTTAAACCCCGATAGTCATATTTTTTAACGTATAGCTCCCTTTTTTAACTTAACTGTTTACAAAGTAATCAATACCCTTTATTTTGTAAATCTTTCTCATCTTATCTACTCTTTTGAAGTAACTCCTGATTTAATAGAGATCCACTTAATAACCCTGTGATAAAGGTTAATGGATAAATTCTATCAAGCACTTACTATTATTGGTTTTGTCTTATATTGGCTTTTAGTTGCAGGGGTAACTATACGGGTTGTATTTAAACCAAGACCTGTTGGCGTGTCTTTAGCATGGTTAATGGTGATATATATTTTACCTTTTATTGGTGTTATCGCTTATTTTCTTATTGGCGAACTCAACTTAGGTCGCACTCGAGGTGAGCGTGCTAAAGCAATGTTTACCCCTTATGAACATTGGTTTGCTCAAGTTCATCATTGCCAATCCCATCAACCTAATTATATATCTCACCGTATATCAGCTATTCATAATTTATGCTCTAACCGGCTTGGTATTCCAGCTCTTAGTGGAGACTCCCTCTCCTTACTTAATACCCCTTCCGAAATTTTAACTTCTATGATTCGAGATATAGAGAAAGCAAAACATGAAGTTAATATGGAATTTTACATTTGGCACCATGGTGGTCTAGCTGACAGTGTTGCGAGTGCATTAATTGGAGCAGCAAAGAGAGGTGTTACTGTTAATATTCTTTTAGACTCAGCTGGTAGTATTGATTTCTTTAAAAGCCACTGGCCTAAATTACTCAGAAAATCAGGGATCAATATAGTAGAAGCGCTTAGTGTTAGCCCGTTCCGTATGTTTTTTAGACGACTGGATTTGCGACTTCATCGTAAAATCGTCGTTATTGACAACCATATTGCTTATACCGGTTCAATGAATCTTGTTGACCCACAATATTTCAAACAGAATTCAGGTGTTGGTCAATGGATTGATGTGATGATTAGGATCATAGGTCCGAATGTCGCGATCTTAAATACGATTCATGCATGGGATTGGGAAGTTGAAACTGGCGTACGAGAATTACCTAATATTCCTCAGTACCCTATTTCAATTGATGCTTTCAATCATACGACCCAAGTAGTTCCATCTGGTCCTGGTATGCCTGATGATATTATTCAGCAAGTCTTAATTACGGCAATTAATCAGGCAAGAAAATCAATTACCATCACTACGCCTTATTTTGTACCAAGTGAAATACTTTTGCATACGTTACGAACCACTGCTCACCGCGGTATTGAAGTTAAACTCATTTTACCAAAAAAGAATGATTCCTTAATGGTTAGCTGGGCCTCAAAATCTTTCTTTGAGACTCTATTAAAAGCAGGTGTTCATATTTATGAATTCAATGGTGGCCTACTACATACAAAATCGGTAGTGATTGATGATAGCTATTGTATTATCGGTACGGTTAATTTAGATATGCGTAGCTTTTGGTTAAATTTTGAAGTCAGTTTAATCGTTGATGATCCTGAATTTACTAAACAATTATCATGGGTATTAAACGGCTATCTAGAACAATCGACCCCTATTGAATTCGCAGTATGGCAACAGCGCAACTTGTCTCATCGCTTTACTGAACGCTTCTTCTCTATGTTCAGTCCCCTACTGTAAAAATTAAACGATAAAAAAACCCGTTATTTATCAATTAAATAACGGGCTTTTTACTGTCTTTTTGTTATTTTTACATAGCTAATATCTAGCGGATACCGCTTAAAAACTCATGTCTTGTTGCTGGATTTCTTTTAAAAATCCCACCAAGTGCGGTTGTTGTCGTGCTGCTTGTTGCATCCATAACACCGCGAGATTTCACACAATAATGCGTAGCTTCCATTGTAATCGCCACATCATCACTGCCAAGTAAGGTCTGTAATGCCACTAAAATTTGTTGTGTCATACGCTCTTGAACTTGTGGGCGCTGTGCAAAGAAACGAACAATACGATTAATTTTTGATAAACCAATGATCTTTTCACGAGGAATGTAAGCAACTGTTGCTTTGCCATCAATAGTGACTAGGTGGTGCTCACACGTACTGGTTAACGTAATATCGTTCACTCGTACCATTTCATCACAGTTCATTTTATTATCAATTACAGTGATTTTTGGAAAGTTTGCATAATCCAAACCAGAAAAAATCTCATCAACGTACATTTTCGCAATTCGATGAGGTGTTTCTTCTAAACTATCATCAGTAAGATCGAGGCTTAATAACGTTAAGATTTCACGCATGTGTTCTTCTATACGTTCTTTTTTCTCTTCGCGACTAATTCCATTTTCTTTCATTGGCGTCTCAAGACCACGCGCAACGAGAGCGTCACGTACTAATATGGCTGATTCACTGAGTGATGACATCATATACTCCAAATTCCATAATCAATTGAACTTCACTAAGGATACCCGCTCTGTGACAGAAATACACCTTGATTTTACTAGGTCTATTAGATGTTATTAGGCAAAATATGGTAATGTTCTGTCATTATTACTATTAATCTAGAGAGTACCATGATGGATTGCTGCGCAACTCAAGGTTTGATCCCAGTAGAAACCGCTTTAGAGACCCTTTTATCTCAAGTTTCTCCTATTTCATCAACACGCACATTAGCATTAGCTGATGCAATTGGCTTTGTATTGGCTGAAGATATTTGTTCACCAATCAACGTTCCGCCATTTGCCAACTCAGCAATGGATGGTTATGCCGTTCGTATCTCTGATTTAGAGCACTCTTTAACACTTCCTCTTGCCGGTAAGTCTTTTGCAGGCACTCCTTTTGAAGGTCAATGGCCAGAGCAAACAACTATTCGTATCATGACAGGCGCAAAAATCCCTGAGGGTTGCGATGCCGTTATCATGCAAGAACTGACTTCTGATTCAGAAGGTAACATTACCTTTGATCTTGCTTTAGCTGATGTTAAACCACAGACCAACATTCGCCCAATTAGTGATGATGTTGCTCAAGGTCAAACGGTATTAGCAAAAGGTCACCGTTTAACTCCGCGTGATATACCATTAATTGCCTCGCTGGGTATTAATGATATTCCGGTAGTGAATAAACCAAAAGTGGCTTTCTTCTCGACAGGTGATGAGCTAAAACCTCTCGGTCAGCCGCTAGAAGATGGGCAGATCTATGACAGTAATCGCTATGGTATTAAAGTATTAATCGAGCGCTTTGGCTGTGAAGCCATTGATTTAGGTATCATTCCTGATTGCCCTGAGACACTAAAAGAAGTGTTCTTAAAAGCAGATAAAGAAGCGGATGTGGTTGTTACTTCGGGTGGCGTAAGCGTCGGTGAAGCCGATTATACAAAAGATATTCTAGATGAACTTGGGCAAATTGGCTTTTGGAAGCTAGCAATAAAACCAGGCAAACCTTTTGCATTTGGTAATTTACCAGACTCTTATTTCTGCGGTTTACCGGGTAACCCTGTTTCTGCCATGCTAACCATGTACGTATTAGTACAACCAATGTTAGCGAAATTAGCAGGTCACACACAATGGGAAGCGCCAAAAGCTATTCCTGCTGTAGCTACAACACTATTTAAAAAACGCCCAGGTCGTACTGATTACCAACGTGGCATTTACTCAATCAACGCTCAAGGTCAGTTTGAAGTTGCTACCACTGGCAACCAAGGTTCAGGTGCGTTTAGTTCAATGAGTATTGCTAACTGCTTTGTTGTTTTAGAGCGTGAACGTGGCCGTGTTGAAGCTGGTGAAATGGTTAATATTGAATTGTTTAACTCTTCTTTATATTAAGAGCGCTTTTAATGTCTGAATTAACTGATCAAGAAATGCTGCGTTATAACCGTCAAATTATTTTACGAAACTTTGATTTTGAAGGTCAAGAACGCTTAAAAGAGAGTTCAATACTTATTATTGGTGCAGGAGGCTTAGGCTGTGCGTCAAGCCAATACCTAGCGGCAGCAGGTATCGGGAAGATCACACTTGTCGATGACGATAGCGTTGAGCTCTCTAACTTGCAACGTCAAGTGCTGCATTGTGATGAAACGATTGGTGAGAAAAAAGTTATTTCTGCCAAAATTGCATTAAATCGCATCAACCCTCATTGTCAGATTGATACGCTTGATAAGCGCTTATCTGATGATGAATTACGTTCACTTATTGCAAGTCATGATCTGGTTTTAGATGGTACAGACAACGTAGATACTCGTAATCAACTTAATCGTTTATGCTTTGAATCCAAAACACCACTTGTATCAGGTGCTGCGATTCGAATGGAAGGCCAAGTAAGCGTTTATACTTATCAAGATAACGAGCCTTGCTATCAATGCCTAAGCAGTTTATTTGGTCAACAAGCACTGACCTGTGTAGAAGCGGGAGTGATGTCTCCTGTTGTTGGGATCATTGGTGCTACGCAAGCGCTAGAAGCTATTAAAGTATTAGCGAATTATGGTCAGCCATTAATCAGTAAATTACTTATGCTAGACGCACTTTCTATGAGTTGGCGTGAAATGAAGTTAATGAAGCAAACGAGCTGTTCAGTCTGTAGCAAATAGAGCCTCTCCTTACTAAGGTTACTTATAATACGTTTGTAAGTAACCTTAACTAATTACTCTGCAACACACTGTATTTCTTGTTTCTTTTGCTTTATACAGTTGAACATCAGCTTGATGGTATATTTCATCAATATTTTCAATCGCTTTATCTGTAATAATGCCACCAATAGATATAGTTAAACGTGGAGAAACTGAACTTAAGTTATGCTCGATATTTTTTTCCTCCAATCTATCTTGAATTGAAAAACTCAAAGCTTCAATCTCTTCTAATGTTTGATTCGGCAAACAAACTGCAAATTCTTCCCCACCAATCCGACAAAATGAAGTCACTGCGATCTCATTCATCGTATTATGTAATATTCGAGACACTTTTAATAAAGCCTTATCACCTTGTAAATGGCCATAGCTATTATTATATAAACCAAAAAAATCGATATCGATTAAAAGTACAGCCATGTTAGTAATATGACTATCAGACAGTGCTTGCTTAAAGTATTTTTCAAACTGACGTCGATTACCTAACTTAGTCAGAGGGTCTTGTAGCGATAAAATTTCTAATTTCTTATTCACATTTTCAAGCTCATTTGTCCTTTCTCGTATTTTCAATTCAAGCTCTCTATTTAACTGAGCCAATTTATCCATTGCTTGTGTACGCTGTAAAACTTCACTTAATGTTGATATAAATAAATTAATAATTTCTTGCTCTTCTGTACTCAATGACTTTTTCGTTAAAAAATTATCGAGTACAACAAACGCAAAAGGCTTTTTATCCGTTGTTTGTATAAGAGCTATACCTTTAGCTCCAAAACCAATCACTTCAAGATCATGGAATATGGGTGACGAATCTGTATAGATTAATGTTTCTGGTTGCTCAATAGCTTCTTGAACTACATCTAAATTCTCACTATAAAAATAAGATTCATTAACAACATTGCCTTGCTGATCAGTTCCCCATGTTCCTTTTAAACTGGTGCAATTTTCATTAGTTAATAGAATACCCAAGCGATCAACCCCAAGGTATTTAATTGCAAAAGAAACAGCACAATAGCAAACATCATTTAATGATTGGCACCGAGAAAACTCAACCAAACTCATGTTCAATAGCTTAATTGATTGTTCTCGACGTTTTCTAATATAGATTTGAGAAAGAAGAGCAGCAAAAGACTTCAACATTTCTTGCTGATAAATCGTCATGGGTTCACGATGAATAAAATTATCTAATGCTATCCAGCCAACAGGGGAATTTTCATCACGTAAAATCAACATAGCATTCCATCCTTCACCAACGACTTCTCCAGCGGTATATAAAGGAGCAGGATCAACGACAACTAATGTTTTATTACTATTATAAAGAGCTTCAATATATGATGGTTCCAATTGATGTAAGTCATATATTTTATGATGTTCACTTATTGTATTACCGCTCTCATCTGTTCCGTAAGTACTACTAAATGATCGCTGTTTGTAATCAAGCAGCATAAATACACTGCGATCGAAACCCATATCATCACGAACAGCTTCAACTGCTGCTTGAAATAACGAATCTAACGTTTCTGGTTTGGATAATTTGATGGATACATGTTGTACTAGCTTCATTTTTTCTAAAAAAAGATCACGCTCTTTTATCTCATCTAAATATTTTGCAGCTTTAATATCTCTTAATCGAATTTCATTACTGGCATTCTTCTCTGCTCTAATGCATTGCCATTGAGAAGCGGCAATATATAGAAAATCTAGTTTCGTGCTTTTATTGGATTCTATTAAAGGGCAATGAATACTTTGAACAATTAAATAAGTACGAGAAAAAGTATGGCTATCAAGAACAAAAAGGAAAGTTTCATTAGGTAAAATCTGCTGATAATCCCACCCTATCGTATTATTTGAAATAGATACCAAGCCATCACTAGTACTAAATTGTGCAGCCCAAAGCCAAAAAGCCTCAGGAATCTTCTCTATTTGGATCTTATCACCATAAACATAATCTTCATGGCATTCATACATTTGGCTTTCGAAAGAAATAACCGAAGCAGATGTTGCATCAAATGCTGTAGAAAAGTACCAAAAAACAATATCAGAAATAAGTCGCTGATCATGACATTGAATCAACTTCTGCTCTAATGTTTGTTTGGTGTTTTCTTTAAATAACTCTATATTTGGGATCATAGCAATTTATCAGCACTCAATTCGGAATATTAAGTAATGATGCATAAAATTTATTCATTTAGCTAACGAACACGATTGCTATAAAGATAATTTGCGAAGCAGTTCAAATAAAAAATGCCTGTAAATAAATCGATTATTCACAGGCATTTTATCAATAAGACAATACTACTATAATGAGAAATATGTCAGTTGTTGTTTCTGTTTTTCGGCTAATTGAGATAACTCGTGGCTTGCCGCTGCACTTTGTGTAATACCCGTTACATTCTGATTTACAATCTCATGAATGGTCGTAATATTACGGTTAATGTCATTCGTTACCTGAGTTTGCTCTGCAGCAGCATTTGCTACGTGAGTGTTCAGGGAAGTAATGTCATTAACAGATTCTGTAATTCCCATTAGAGCATCATTTACCTGATGCGCTAGTTTTTGATCTTCCGCTAATACATCAAGGCTTGATTGCATACCATCATTTGCTTTCGATGATTGTGTTTGCAGCTCTTCAATAATCGCTTGAATTTCTTGTGTTGACTCTTGAGTACGCGCCGCAAGTAAACGAACCTCATCAGCAACCACGGCAAAGCCACGCCCAGTTTCACCAGCACGTGCCGCTTCAATCGCTGCATTCAAGGCTAATAAATTGGTTTGCTCTGAAATACCTTGGATAACTTCTATCACATTACCAATTTTCTCTGATTGGTCTTTTAAATTATTCACTACATTAGCTGCAGAGGTAATTTGCTCAGCCATCTTAGAGCTAGCTGCTGCACTCTCTTGGTATAACTTAAGTCCATGAGCTGCCATCTCACTGGCTTGATGCGCTGTCGTATCTGCACTTAATGCACTACTATTTACGTTTTCAGCAGTACTTGATAACTCATTAACTGCTGACGCAACTTGTTCAATCTCTTGCTTTTCTTGATCTGAGTTTACTTGAGCTTGTGTCATTACCGTAGCAAGTTCTGTAGATGCTGAAGCAACATCTTCTGAAATTCGAACCATTGAATCAACGGTAGTACGTAATTGGCTCACTGTAGAGTTAATATCACGACTCAACGCAGTAATTTCATTATCGCCCTCTTCTTCAATCGTTACATTCAAATCACCTTTTGCAATGCGTTGCATCACTTTTTGAATCATACTGATAGGAGCAACAATTAATGTAGCTAGCCAATATGCACAAACAAGAGAGGCAAAAATGGCAACAAAAATGGCAACCGTCCCTTTATTTAGCACACTATCATGTGAATCTTCTGCTTTTTCAACTTTAGCTTCAGATAATATATTCAATTTTTTAGAAAGGCCTTCAATAGATTTAACCATTGCAGCCCCTGAACGTCGGTATTCAGCACGGGCTAGATTATATTCACTTACATTATAGTCACCTGAATGCTTTTCTTTTAACAACGGCATCATTGGTGATTTACTGTATTGAATGTAATAAGTCATTGCTGATTTTAGTGCTGAAATCTCATTAGCTAAACCATCAATTTCTTTTAACTTATTCATAGATGACATATTTTTTGAGAACCCTTTATCAAGGTTACTCGCTAATACTTTCAATTCTTCTGGATCATATAAACTATATACAGCACTAATTCGCATCGCATAAGTATTATTAATGATTGCAGCTAACTCATCTTTTTGATGGCTTAATTCGTTTGCAGCAGAAGCAACATCTTCCATTGATTGATCAAGATCAGATCGCCCAACAAGTAACCCTGCAGTCATAACAACAGAAATAAGCAGAACAGGTATTAATACTTGAATTTTAATTGAAAAACCATTAATCAATTTACGCATGATAGAACCTCATAAAACTAAACTCTCCCAAAAATGAAAACAATTCTCATTATTACTGATTTATTCATCAATTAATATAATCTCTATACATATATATAACCGTAAAGTGTTCACTCATCTATACAGAATACACATGCGTTATTACAAACCGTTCACCAATCTATACAGAATGTATAATATCTGACAAAACAACCATGGAATGGCAATCTATTGTATAAACCACCGCCCCCTATAATAGACTTAGCAATCATACAGTATGCCGACCCCTTAGCTGTAGTATTTTGCTTTTGTCATAGATACTTAAACAAACTGAAATATAACTGTCATATAAATTTTCTAAAGTGGCCTCGTCAACTTAATCCGGCACGTATGCCTCATAAAGGAAATGAAAATGAAAAAGTCAGTTATCGGCGCACTAGCAATTCTGAGTTCAGTAGTAGCATTACCAACATCAGCGAAAGAAACTATTTCTGCCGTTGGTTCAAGCAGCGTGACCCCTCTTATGGAAGTGTTTTCTGAAACTTATATGAAAGAGCACTCAAACGTATTTATCGAAGTTCAGGGGCCTGGCTCTTCAGCTGGTGTTAAAGCTGCAAAAAATGGCTCTGCTGATTTAGGTATGTCATCACGTAATCTGAAATCATCAGAAAAAGAATCATCATTAAAAGAATTGGTTATTGCTCGTGACGGCATCGCAATTGTGGTGAACCCAAATAACAAACTTCAAGGCTTAACCGCTGAGCAAGTAACAGCGATCTATAAAGGCGAAGTGAAAAACTGGAAAGACGTTGGTGGTGCAGACAAACCAATCGTTGCTATCACTCGTGATACTGCGTCAGGTACACGTGGTGCATTTGAAGACATTATGAAACTTAAGAAAAAAATCTCTGGCATCAAAGTTTCAGCTATCTCACAACGCGCACAAGTTGCTAACGGTAACGGCG
The DNA here is from genome assembly GCF_052920805.1 of Aliivibrio wodanis. NCBI lineage: Bacteria > Pseudomonadati > Pseudomonadota > Gammaproteobacteria > Vibrionales > Vibrionaceae > Aliivibrio > Aliivibrio wodanis. The sequence goes on along the minus strand of NZ_JBREXA010000002.1, from coordinate 384,303 downwards.
CACTGAAAACAATGGTTGCAAGTAACCCATATGCTATTGGTTACATCTCGCTAGGTACAGTAGATAACTCTGTAAACGCGCTAGATATCAATGGAACACCAGCAACGGTAGCTAACGTTAAAAATGGTTCTTACAAAGTAGCTCGTCCATTCCTTGTTCTTTACAAAGAAGGCAAGCCATCTGCTGAGGCTGAAAAATTCCTAAATTGGATGACAACAACAACAGCACAAAACCTTGTAGAGAAGAAAGGCTACATTTCAGTTAACTAATTATTACCCTTTTACCTGACCTGCAAAGGTCAGGTATTTTTCCATTTCGAATTTTTCGACATGTGAGTATTTATTATGACCATCGCAATGAATAATCAACAAACTCTAAATGAACAAAAAGGCTCACACAGCCCGCTTAGAAAAAAGAAACAAATAGACTGGAGAGAACGTATTTTCCACGCTTTATTTCTAAGCTGTGCGGTTATTGGTACTGTTTCTTTAGCTACCATTGCCTACTTTATCATTAAAGAAAGTATTCCTGCATTTCAACAAGCTGGTGTAAGTGGCATTGTCTTAGGGCAAGATTGGTTACCACCTGCATTATATGGTGTTTTCACCATGATTGTAGCGTCAGTAGTTTCGACTTTTGGCGCAGTATTGGTAGGTGTTCCTGTTGGGATATTAACCGCAATTTTTATCGCTGAAATCGCACCAAAACGCGTTGCTGATATTATTCGTCCAGCAGTTGAGCTACTTGCTGGTATCCCATCTGTTGTTTATGGCTTCTTTGGTCTTGTCATTATCGTTCCATTAATCCAAGACGTATTTCAAGTGCCTGCAGGCAACACAATACTTGCTGGTATTATCGTATTAGGCATCATGATTTTACCTACTGTAATCACAGTATCAGAAACATCGATTAGAGCGGTTCCCGCGACGTACAAAGAAGGTTCATTAGCTCTTGGTGCTTCAAAAATATTCACTATTTTCCGCATCCTTCTTCCTGCTGCTCGTTCAGGTATTATGACTGGCGTTATTCTTGGTATCGCTCGTGCTCTTGGTGAAACCATGGCAATTATCATGGTGATGGGTAATGCTCCAGCAATGCCTGAAGGTATCTTAGACTCAGCTCGAACACTAACCGCAAACATCGCGATTGAAATGTCTTATGCAAGTGGCATTCACGCAAGCGCATTGTATGCAACCGGTGTTGTGCTTCTTGTATTTATCATGTCTCTAAATGGCATTCTTCTTTATCTAAATCGTGAAACAGCGAGATAAGACAATGAATAAATTAAAAAAACAACGTCAAATTAAAGATCAGATTGCAGCGGGATTCATTTGGCTCTCAGCTTCTATTACTGTTGGTTTTCTATTTTGGATCATGTGGTACATCCTATCAAATGGTTTGCAACACGTAAGTTGGTCATTCATTACCGATAATTACACTCGTACAGGTGAAGAGCACGGTATCTTCCCAATGATTGTCGCGACTCTTTATATGGTATTAGCATCGATAGCCGTTGCAGCACCACTTGGGATCATGACCGCCATTTACTTAACAGAATATGCCAAAGTCGGCAGTAAATTAGTAAAAATAATTCGTTTTTGTACTGAATCATTAGCCGGTATTCCATCGATTATCTTTGGTCTATTTGGTATGACTTTCTTTGTAGGGATCTTAGGTTTAGGCTTCTCTATTTTATCGGGTGCATTAACGTTAAGTATTTTAATTCTTCCGGTAATCATCCGTACCACCGAAGAAGCATTGATGGCAGTACCTCAAACGTTTCGTGAAGGCTCATACGGACTGGGCGCATCAAAAATCTACACTATTTGGCGTTTGATCTTACCAAGTGCGATGCCGGGTATCATCACCTCTGTTATCTTGAGTATTGGTCGCGTTATTGGTGAGTCGGCTCCTGTATTCTTAACGGCAGGTATGGTTGCTCGTATTCCTGATTCACTGCTTGATTCAGGCCGAACATTAACAGTTCACCTATACAAGCTAACCACTGAGCTATTTACGATTGAAGAGTGGAACCAAGCTTACGGCACAGCAACAGTATTGATTGTGCTTGTATTAATAATTAACACGCTAACCAAGTTATTGGCTCGAAAAATCAGCAAAGCGTCTTACTAATTTATTAATCAAACTATTAATTATCACTTATTATTCGCTGATTGCACGGCATAAGATGCAGTCAGTAAGGAAACGACAATGAACAAATTTAATATTGAAAATCTAGATCTTTTTTACGGCCAAAACCAAGCACTAAAAAGCATTAACTTACCTATTCCTGCAAAACAAGTGACGGCTTTAATTGGCCCATCGGGTTGTGGTAAATCAACCCTGCTTCGTTGCTTGAACCGCATGAACGATTTGATTGAAGGCGTAAAAATAACAGGTCTTGTAAGTCTAGATGGTGACGATATCTACGGTAATATTGATGTTGCCGACCTGCGTATCAAAGTAGGAATGGTTTTCCAAAAGGCGAACCCATTCCCAATGAGCATTTATGAAAATGTCGCGTATGGCTTAAAAGCACAAGGCGTAAAAGATAAGAAAGTATTAGATGCTGTAGTAGAGAAATCATTACGCAGTGCAGCTTTGTGGGATGAAGTTAAAGATCGCTTAAAGTCTCATGCTTTTGGATTATCTGGTGGCCAACAACAGCGCCTATGTATTGCACGAACAATTGCAATGGAACCAGATATTATTCTAATGGATGAACCAACATCAGCACTGGATCCAATAGCTACGCATAAGATTGAAGAGCTAATGGAAACCCTAAAGAAAGATTACACCATTGTTATTGTGACTCACTCAATGCAGCAAGCACGTCGTATCTCAGATAAAACGGCTTTCTTCTTAATGGGTGAATTAGTTGAACACGATGACACACACGTTATTTTCTCAAACCCTAAAGACGACCGTACGCAAGGTTATGTGAACGGCGACTTTGGTTAATTGAATACCAAATAATAACAAAGCGATGGAAACTTTTGCCCCTACTAGCTAGGGGCTTTTTTGTTTCTCTCTACTTATGCAATAGCCGTTTTAATCCACGCTTTTAGCTCAGTGAGTTCATTTAGATTGTTAGGAAAAACATCGCCTACCTGACTAATGGCTTGGTTGAACGTTTCAATGTTATAAGTTTTATCAATCAGGACGTTCGTTAACATCTCTAATGGTGCGGGATCAAGGCTATCAGTAAAGAGTTTTGCATTAACTATCTGGGCTTTTTTTATATCGAGATGAAGATCCACGCCACCCCATACAAAGCGTTCACTTAATGTTTGCGTAAACTCAGGGCTACGACCAAAATTCCAATCCCAGTGACTCTGCTGTTCAAAGTTAGCGATAAAATTAGGCAAATCTGGTAATGAATCCGGCGAAATATATTCAGGCTCTACTGTTTCATTATAATAAGAGAAAAAAGCCGACAAAATAGCATCAGAAACACTTTCATGACTAATCTCTGGATTGATCTCACTTAAATTAGTCACGCGAGAACGTACTGACGTAATACCTTTTGCTTGAAGTTTTTTAGGATCTGGATTTAAATAATTCGCTAATCGACTTAGGTCAGCATTTAATAGCAAGGTTCCATGGTGAAAACCTCTATCCATTGTTTCACGATATGCAGATCCTGAAAACTTCCTCTCTCCCTCTTTGCTTTCAACAACGAGATCATTTCGTCCCGTCGCTTTTGCTTCTATGTTCAATGCTTTAAGAGCTTCTAAGATAATATGAGTCGAATGCTCTTTATTATATTCAGGCTTACCTGTCATAAACGTAAAGTTAGTATTACCTAAATCATGAAATACAGCCCCTCCACCACTTTGTCGGCGGGCAAGAGTAATTCCATCTTGCTCCATTTTTCGAGTATTACATTCTTTCCATGGGTTTTGAGCTCGGCCTATCACGACACAATCCGCATTGCGCCACAGAAAAAGCACTCGTTGATCGTTAGGCATAGAACGAAAAATACTTTCCTCAACGGCTAAATTAAACCAAGGATCATAAGACATAGAAACAAGCACTCGAATTGTTGACATAAAATAATCCCAAACACGTTTATAAAGAGAGGTGAATTCTAATATAGCGTATTTTTTATGAGTAAACACTACAGAAATCGGTTTAAATTAGCCTAGAGAAATGCAAGAAAATCGTTAGGTTAATTTGCAACATCAATCAAGTATCCATAATCAATATTATCATTCCCTTACACTTATAATCTAAGTACACTTAATCAAATTATTATGATTAGGTGTACTAAATGAAAATCCATTCTCTCTTTGCTGCCAGCCTTTGTATTCTCTCTTCTGTCAGTGCACAAGCTGCGATTCAATTAACCGTTCCTGGTGACGTTGAGCTATTGCTGGTTGATAACCAAGAAGTAAAACTTGAGAGCTCATTTTTCTCTACCTCATCAACACTAGAATTAGAAAACGGCCAACATCAAATTGCTTTCCGATATAACCCAGTGTTCAAACAAGGCAAAGATAATATCATTGTATCGAGTGACATTATTGTTTCTAAATTTTCAGCGTCAGATACAAACGTTACGTTTAAATTCCCAACCTACAATTCACCAGAAAAAGCAAAAGCTTTTAATACTGAGCTGAATTGGAACTTAATTGATAAAAACGAAAAAACAATCCCATTTACTCAAGCTCAACTCATTCACCATGGCGTTCAAGTCGGTCGTAATATTCAATTTGAATTAGCACAATTTAATACCACAAGTAACCCTGCCGCTTTCAAAGAAGGCATGGTAACCGTTACTCATAAAGAGATCAAAAACGAACAAGGTGAAAATACTGCAGAGCAAATGCTACATTATTGGTATGAAAAAGCGGATAAAGAAACAAAAGAGCGTTTTATTTCATCAGTCTTAGAGAATAAATAACTCTCTATAATAAGTAAAAAAGCAGCCCATAACATATTATGGGCTGCTTTATTTATAATCTTATCTACCAACTAAAATTAATATAAATACTAAACTTTAAATTGCGAAACCAAATCATCTAATCGCTCACACTGCTCAGATAAAGCAATACAAGCGTTCTCTGAACTATTCACCATCTCCACCATTTGTGTACTATTATCTGCAATACGTTGCACGTTAGCATTCACATCACCACTCACATGATTTTGCTCATTAGCCGCAGTTGCAATATGAGTATTCATATCGTTCATAATAACAATAGCATTAGTGATTTGCTGCAATGACTTTGAAGCTTGATTTGCTAACCCAATCGTCTCTTCACCACTTTGAGTACTTAATTCCATTGCACTAACGGCTTCTTTAGCGCCTGATTGCAAACGCTCAATCATTTTCTGAATTTCACCAGTACTGTCTTGAGTTTTACTTGCTAGAGCCCTCACCTCATCTGCCACAACAGCGAAACCACGCCCTTGTTCGCCAGCACGAGCTGCTTCAATTGCTGCATTTAAGGCAAGTAAGTTTGTTTGCTCTGCGATGCCTTTGATAACATCAAGTATTGAGGCAATATTTGATACATCACTATCTAAAGTATGTATTACCGTTCCTGCTTGTGTAATTTCATCCGCTAAACTTTGAAGAGAGGTTACTGTTTGTTGTAAAATCGTCTCTGTTACTTCAGCTTCAGTGGTTGCCCCTAAACTTGCTTGGGCTGCCTCATTTGCACTTTCATTTACAGTGCTACTTGTTACTTGCATTTCGTGCACAGCAGCGGCTACCACTTCACTTTCTTGCTGTTGATCAGTAGAGAACTCAGCAACACCTTGAGTTAATGTTTTTATATTCTCCATTTCTGCACGAACAGCATTGGAAGAAATAATCACCTCTGTAACTGTGCTATGTATTTTGGATACAAACTGATTAAATGCTTTAGCAAGCTGACCAATTTCGTCATTAGATTCAACAGCAATTCTTTGCGACAAATCACCATCACCAGAAGCGACTTCTGACATCGCTTTTTCTAATGAGCGAATAGGCTTAACAATCCAATTTTTGGATAACCAAATGGCAAATAAAGCAAACAACACAGCACAAGCAGCACCGACTTCTGAAATCAATTTTACCGAACTAATTCCCTCTTGGTTCAACGCTCTTAATTTCACTTGCTCAGCCATGATCAAATTACTGACCGATTTGAGCTGTGTACGCATAATCTTAAATTGAGCATCTAGCTCACTACTATTATTTAGATAATATTGCCCAGAATTAGAAGGGTCTGAAAATAGTGGTTCATAAAGATTAATCCACTTTTCAGTTGCGTTAATTAAAGTGGTTAATTCAGAGCGACTGCTTTTTGGTAGGATACTCTCACGATAAAGAACATCTAATTTTTTCATTCTTGGTAGGGCTTTATAAGCATTATCTTTAAATTCAAAAGTATGATGTTCAATCTCAACTTTACTTTCAGAAAGCATTAATCCCTGAGCTGCAGCAACGACTTGATATAAATCGCGGTACGCATCTTCCAAACTTTCATTGACTGGCTGCACTACCTCAACAAGTTTATAATTTATATCTTCTTGCTTATTCAATTGCATGATATTCAGGATTGAAATCACACTGAATAAAATAACCATCGCAACCATTGGTATTACTATTTTAGAACTCACAGATAAATTTCCAACAAACTTCATAGCCTCTCCTAAGCAAACGTTGAATAACTGCGGTAAACTATATCAATACGTTATAAAAAACTGATGAAAAATATCATAAATACATGAAGCTATACGCATGAATTAACTAAATAGTCATGAAGTTAATTTCATCTGTCAAAAAAGTGAGTCACTGCCAAAAGAGAGTTACGATAAACTGCCTCTAACTCTATGTTATCGCATTGAGAAATATCTCCCGTTTTTCCCATTTCTTCATAGCGATTACACAGTTCATATAATTGCATCAATCCTAGGCTACCAGCTGAGCCTTTTAATTTATGTGCTAATTGATTAACTTGATAAGTATCATTTTCCTCAATAGCTTCTTGTAATTGACTCAGGTTATCTTTAGAGGATTGTCTAAATAGAGCAATAATCTTCAGCATTCTCTCATCACCTAAAACAGCCAAATCACTCTGCAGTACTTTTTCATTCAATATCATCTCTATCTCCTCGGCACTGTCATTTTCAATAACAAGAGTTAATTTTTCTTGAGGAACTTCAGCCCCTTTCTGTTGGTGATTGTCACTCAAAAAACGATTCAGCATTTTGATTAATTGATTTTCAACTAAAGGTTTTGCTAAAAAACCATCAAAGCCTGCAGCTAAATAGCTCTCTATATCTTCATCAAATACATGAGCAGAAACAGCAAGTATTGGAGTGTATTCATTACTACCTTCTTTTTCTTTCTCAATATCTCTTAATCTTTTTTGTAATGATACGCCATCTGTATCTGGTAAATTAATATCAAGAAGTAACATATCAAACGAGGCTTCTTTCAATGCTTCTTCGGCAAGTAACCCTGTATCAACAGCTGTGACTTTATGACCTAATCTTTCTAAAAATCCAACCGCAACCATTTGATTTACAGGATTATCCTCAACTAAGAGTAGATGAGCAGAAGGCACTTCGGGGATAATACTATCTTCATTAGACACGGTAATACAATGCCCCTCTTCTAGATCTAAAGAGAACCAAAATGTGCTACCTAACCCTTCTTGAGATTCAACCCCTATTTCACCATCCATCGCTTCAACAAGGCGCTGACTAATAGCGAGTCCTAATCCTGTACCACCATATACTTTTTGACCTTCTTCAGCCTGTGTAAAGGCTTCAAACAAACTCGAAATTTCATGAGTGGCAATTCCAACACCTGTATCTACAACCTCAAATAATAGTGTGGTATCTAAAATAACGTGCAATTGAATAGTGACACTTCCGGTATGAGTGAATTTAACCGCATTTCCAACAAAATTATTGAGTACTTGTCGAATTCGAGTGCAATCTCCAATCCACCATGCAGGTAAGTCAGCAGGGACATCAAACGCTAAGGTAATGCCTTTTTGTTGTGCTCTTGAGCTAAATAGATGGTGAACATCTGTGATCATTGAATGGACATTAAAGTTGACTGCTCGAATAGATAAATGACCCGCTTCTATTTTTGAGTAGTCCAAAATATCATTAAGCAAATCAAGGAGGTTTTCACCGCTGCGGTTAATAATATCAACATATTGTTTCTGCTGTGCCGTTAAACCACTACCACGGAGTAACTCCCCTGTACCGAGTACACCATTAAGAGGCGTTCGAATTTCATGACTCATGGTTGCTAAGAATGCAGATTTAGCTCGGTTCGCTTGTTCTGCTAAATCTCGCGCTTTATCATGATTAATAATTTCTACATTTAACAGTTCGTTACTGGATTTTAATTCTTGAGTTCTCTGAGCGATCTGTAATTCCAAACTGTCTTTATAATCTTGGAGCTCTTGTGCTGTATCACGGGCAACTAAGATTGAGCGCCCCATTTGAGCCAGTTCATCATCACCGGAGGTATCTAACTCAATATCCAGTTTTCCATTTGCAACATCGGTAATCGCTTGTTCATATTGATTTAGCCTCATGATCACACGAGCGTAAACATAGCGCCACATAATATAAATAACTAAACATAGCCCTAATAGGGTGATTGAAATCAATAACTGCTGTACCACTTTAAGTACAAAATTCACATCTGCAACTGCTTGCTGAGTTACATCATTGGCTTGTTCAAGCAGTTGAGCTATTGTGAGGTTTAACTCTTGAAACTGATGTATATTCTCGTCACTTAATGCTTTGAGTTTCTTATTAATATTAACCAATTGAATCAGTTCACTAAAAAGACGCTCACTTTTGGTAAGATTATTTGCTAGCATTAACATTTGTTGCGTTCGGCTCGGATCTTCAACCGCTTGTACACGACGAGTAATAATCGTCATATCACGAGTGAAATCTTGACGCAGCTTCTCTACTTTTGCGATATCGTGGCTATTTCGTGCATCATCGATGGTATTAACGACTTTAAAGGTCAATAAGCGTAATTCATGTAGTCGCTCAGCTAAATCAAGATCGATCTCAACTAAGGTATCTAATGCTTTATAGATCGCATCTTTATTTTCGTTTTCAACTAAATCATATATTTTTACTACGTTCGCGATAGTAATAGTATTTGAATTTAGCACTTGGGAACGTGCTAACTCTTCCAGTTGAAGTGCTGTTTGGGTTAACTCTTTACTTTTATCTTGGATTTTTTTATGTAAAACAACTTTTTCGCCGACGTTGTTGCCCATTGTTGCCAAGTTATCGACAATATCTTGAACTTGTCGATCTAATCGAGTCAATAGCGCTTTATCAAAAGGATAAACCCCTAATCCTTTTAACCTCACGTATAAACTTTCAATTGAGCTAAAAAGTTCTTTGCCATATTTTTTTCTTTCCGCTTCTGAATCAACTTGAGATAGCAATTGAGAAGTAGAGATAATTTTAGTACTCAAATCTGAGATATAACGCGCTTCAATTACCGCAGGAATTGCCGAATCAATCACAGTTCTTTCTGTTTTTTCAACATAAGAAAAACCTAAGACGCCAACAACAGAGCCAAATGCCATAAGGGCAATCATCACCATAAAAGTAAGAAAAAGTTTGCGGCCTATCCCTGTAGAAGCAAATAACATAATCTGAATACGCTTTAGAAAAAGAAGTAATGCGAGTATCATATCACCAACCTAAAGTCAGTGCGAAGAGACCATGAAACTTACTTTTCATTCCATAGCTATTCTGTTGTTTTCTATTTTATTATCACCTTTTTCTTCAGCGCAGGAAGCGTGGAAACTGTGTGCTATTTATCCTCACTTGAAGGATTCTTACTGGCTTTCTATTAACTATGGCATGGTGGAAGAAGCAAAATTAAATCACATTGAATTAACCGTTTATGAATCTGGTGGCTATCCAAATATAGATAGGCAAAGAGAGCAAATAAAGCAATGTGTCGCTATTGGATCTGATGCCATTATTTTAGGAACGGTTGATCCAATCGCTTTTCAAAATGAATTAGAAAGCCTCACCAAGCACATCCCTATCTTTGCAACAGTCAATCAATTAACCAGTGCTCCTGAACCTAAAGCCCCACTACACCTTGGTGAAGTTGGTGTTGATTGGTATGAAATGGGATTTAAAGCGGGCAGTTACCTTGCAAAACAGCATCCCAAAAATTCAGGAATAACCTATATTGGCTGGCTTCCTGGCCCCAAAACACGCGGTGGTACAAAGCCAGTAACAAAAGGGTTTCAAGATGCAATTAAAAACAGTGATATTGTCATTAGCGCAACCTATTGGGGTGATAATAGTAAAGAATTACAGCGCAATTTAATTCAGGACGCTCTACAAAATGAAAAGCTAGACTATCTTGTTGGTGGTGCAGTAGCGATTGAAGTGGCGATTAGTGAATTAGCTAGCAGAAAAATGCAAAATCAAGTGGGATTAGTCTCTACTTATCTAAGTCATGCAGTATATCGCGGTTTATTACGTAAACGTGTGTTATTTTCCCCTACCGATAAAATGGTACTGCAAGGTCGACTCAGTATTAAGCAAACAATAGGCTATTTAAACCAACAACCTTTACCTTTTAGATTGTCGCCAAATATTGAAACATTAACACCAATGCATTTACCTAAAAAAGTATTACTAGACTCTTTATCTCCAGCAGAATATCGACCTACTTTTTTCGTCGACTCTTCTGAGTAATCATATTGTCATTTAGTTGAGATAAAAACACTCTAGCTTAAAAAAATGAAGGAATACTAATGAAAAAAACAACACGGACTATCCCAGCTCATAAGAATATCGCTCTTGTTGCCCATGACCACTATAAACCTGAACTTTTACGTTGGGTGAAAGAAAATAAAGACGCTTTACAAGGGCACTTCTTATTTGGTACTGGCACTACAGGGCATTTATTAAGCAGAGAAACGGGGTTGGCGATAAAAAGTTTGTTAAGCGGCCCTATGGGTGGCGATCAGCAATTAGGAGCGTTAATCTCGGAAGGGAAAATTGATATGATGATCTTCTTTTGGGATCCTCTTAATGCTGTACCACATGATCCTGACGTTAAAGCTTTACTACGCATAGCGACTGTTTGGAACGTACCTGTTGCGATGAACCGTGCTAGTGCAAAATTAATGATCACATCACCAAATATGTCAAAAGAGTTTGATATTGAGATCCCAGATTACGACGCCTATTTAGCTGAGCGCTTATAACTCCTTATAAATATTTATTTAATCGCTCTCTTTGCCGTAATTTCAAAAAAAGCCAGCTTATTTAAAGCTGGCTTTTCATTAGAAATATTCTGAATTAAGCTTGTTGAGTGTAACCAGGCACTTTAAATGCTTTACGGCATGCATCAAGGAAGTAACCATAAAATACCCCCATAACGCATGAGATAGCCGCATTACTTGATACTGCTGTAATTATTTGATCAGTACTCGCCCCAACTGTAAATAAAATCGCTGCATAAACTGGCGATTGGAACAGTACATAAGCAAGTAAGTCTGCAATATTTTTCATGAATGGTGCCGATGACAAGCGTGAGCCCTGACGCAGCATCAAGTCGCGAAACACCCCATAAGGCCACGCTATTGCTATATTAACCGGAATAGAAAGAGTACGAGAAGCCAATGACTGCTCAAATGTCATCCCTGAAATAAAAATTTCAATAAACATGCCTGTAATAAAACAAAAAATCACCATCGCGAATGTATCAGCCGCTGCATTACGAATACAAAGTGGTCCTTTTCTAGACATTTACTTTCTCTCTCCAATTACAATTTATTAGGTTAATAAACTGCCTTTTAATCTATTAGGCAGTTAAAGAAACTGGAAGCGTCCAATGCACCAGTAATTATCGCTATTAAACCACACTATTATTAGAATTAGATCTCGAAGTTGAAACAATGTGGTAAATTTACAACTACTTTCGCATTTAAATTCAGATTATTCCGCTACCCCTTTCAATTTAGTAATAAAATTACCAAAAAATAGAAGCCTATTTCATTTCAGACAAGGTGAAGTCTTCTTGGTACAATAAGAAAAAATCGAATGGAAATAAGAACATCATGTCTTTATCACTTACGGCAATTCTTTCAAACCCTGAATTAGAAAATAAACTACTAACAGAGGCTCAAACACAAGGTTTTGTCGCTTCTATGGCCGCAGCTCCTAACCTAATTAGTCCAAATGAATGGTTGGCCTTTTTATGGGGCGGTGAGGATACTTCGCCGTTTACTAGTGCGGAAGATCTTGAAACGTATGCAAATGCGATAGTTAATCTTTGGAATGAATATCGTGAGGCTTTTCTTGCTGGGCAATGGCAGTGGCCTGAAGCTTGCCAGCTTGATGATGAAGAGATTGTAACCACTGAAACACGTCAATTTTCTGAAGGTTTATTACAAGGTTGGCAACTAACTCGTGATGATTGGGAAACATTAATGCCAGAAGAAAGTGAAAACAATGCCCTTTTAGGTGGTGTGTTACTTTCTATCAGTATGCTGTTTGATCCAGAGACTGCTCTAAATACCTTAAAAGAACAAGGTATTGAAGGTTTAGATGAATTTGTTGAAATCTACAATGCCGTGCCAATGATGCTTTGTGGTTTAACTATGCGCGGTTATGAGCTTTCAGAAGCAGAAGCTGCTAGAGAAGAATAACGTCTTTTAGTTATGAAACACAGTGATTAATAAATTAATGCCACTCATTCTATACGAGTGGCATTTTTCTACTCTAATAATCAATCTCAAGATACGTCCTCGCACTTCTTTCATGGAGTCTTAAAGATTCCCTCATCGACTTCCCTATCTGTGATTTACGCAAAGCCTATACTGTACTCTGTTGAGTTCGCTCCAAACTCATACCACCCTCAGTGAAACAGTCTCAACCTTTCTCAGTATCTTGCATTATTGAAATTAAGCACCGTTCCAATCGGTGTTACTTCGGTAGCGATTGCTGAAAATAGCCAGAATCAATATGTAAGAGTTGGAGAGCTTTTACCGTAACTAGATTAGAAAAAACAGCAGAAGGCGAACCGATGCGAAGAAGAAGTTAAAGATATGATTTTGAATACGAAAAAGCCCCAGCATTTCTGCTAGGGCTTAGAATGTGGCGGTGAGTGAGAGATTCGAACTCTCGGTACGTTGCCGTACACACACTTTCCAGGCGTGCTCCTTCAGCCACTCGGACAACTCACCGAATCATTGCTCTTTTCGAGACAACGAGCGCTAATTTAATGATTTAGCACTCTACCGTCAAGAGGTTTCTTACATAACTTAACCGTTTGCTTTATTTTTACACGTCTTGATGATGTTCTAAGCAAAATCCAACTAAACCTTATGAGTTAAATAACTTATCCAATCTTTGGCTTCTTTTGATGGGTACAACTCATTTAATTTTTTTGCCTCAGCAAACGCATCATTAAAGCCCCCTAACTTATAATAAAGACGAACTTTCATTAATCGATAATCAGAATCTAATATCACTGATTTTGCTTTTTCAGTGCTTTTTAACGCCTGCTGATACGCCTTTTGTTGTAATTGTAACTTCGCTAAAGACCAGTAATGCTTTGTGCTCTCTTTGGCTGCACTCCCCCAAGCTTCTTCTGCCTTATCCCACTCTTTTGCCATTTGCCAATAGGTTGCTTGTCTAACCAATTCCGACTCACTCTTGGTGCTTGGGGAGTTGCTAAACATTTCCTCCATCACCTTTGCGGCCTGCTCTGGTAATCGATTTTGACTATAAAGTTGAGATAAGGTTTTATAATCTTGTACTTCAAATTGAATACCTTGTTGCTTTGCCAGTGAATAGTTAACCAAGGCTTTGTCCGCTTGTTGTTGCTGTAACTGCGCGGTAATTAATTGTTGCCACCAGATCTTTTGATTAGGTTCGTACACGATTAATGCTTGTGCAGTTCGCTCTGCTGATGACCAACGAGTTAATTGCAGTTCACTGACTAATTGAATTTTTAACTTCTGAATTTTCTCATTACGATTTTTTGGCTTAAACTGTCGAATATGAGTTAAGCAGGACTTCCACGATTGATCCTGATAATAACTGTTTGCCAAACGTAAATGGATCTCATTTTTACTCGTAGCGAGCTCTTTGCTCTGCTTATCGGCACGAACAGGGTAACGACTAACTAAAAGATGTTGATAATGTTCAATTGCTTTTGACCATTGATGATCTGAATAGTAAATATCTGCCAGCATTTTTTCAGTTTGCCACTGCGCTTGTTGTTCTAATACATGCAAAGAAATAGCAGCAGATAATTGGGAGATGGCTTGTTTAGGTTGTTCATTCTGCCAATAAAACACCCCTAAAACACGGGCTATATACGCGCGATCATATGCGGCTGATGGGGATAATTCAGCTAGAATAGAAATCGCCTCTACTAATTCACCCTTTTGCTGTAGTTGGTTTGAATACTGAACCTTCTTAGCATTATAACTGCTTAGGGTTTTGGCTTGCACTTGGCCGATGATAAGGAAAAAACTTATGATGGTACCATAACCAATAAAGCGAAAAAGTGAGTGAAGATAAAGAGTCATTAGTTCAATCTATACTCCAATGTCACGGTTTGTCCTGGCTGAGTGATCGCCTTACCTTCTCTCAATTTAGGTTGATACTTCCACTGTCTTAATGCTTGAATCGCTGGACGAACAAATATTCTACTTGGCTCCGCTTCAACACTCTCAATATCAACAGGTTTACCTTGCTCATCGATGGTAAAGCGTAAAATCACATACCCTTCCATTTTACGCTTTAGTGCTCGTGATGGGTATTTCGGTTCAACCCGATACAGAGGCATTGCTTGTTGGTTTTGTCCTAGCCCATCAAAAGAAGGCAGTGACACCGCTACGTTTAACCCAATATCTCCAACATCAATAGAAGGCATGGTGCTGTTTTCCAAAGGAGCAACGTTCGCCACATTTGATGACAACGAGCTTTTTGAAGAAGGTACACTAGGTGTTTTCGGTGGCTCGGGTAATTGACGAATACGTCGCTGACTCTCGGCATTCGGCTCTACCATCACAACATCAAATTGCAGAGTATCACTTGATACTGCCGTGTTTTTTGGTTGAATCGTCATCCACGCCATAAAACTAAACAAAGCCAACGTCATCACTATTGACAGAAAAAAAGCCATCACACTTCGACGCATTATTTCGACTCCGTTGCCAACGCAATGCCTTTAATCCCAACACCTTTCGCGGCATCCATGACAGACACAACAGTGCCATTGTAAGCGTGTCTATCTGCTTGAATAACCAAATTAGCTAGAGGATTATCTAAATATAACGCCTCTAATACCGCTTCTACTCGCTCAATATCAACGTGTCGTTTATCAATGAAAATTTGGTTATTAGCCGTAATTGCCACAAAAATCCCGGTCTCTTTTTGAGCAACAGAGTTCAAGGCTTGTGGGCGATTGACTTCAACCCCAGATTCACGAACAAATGAGCTAGTAACAATAAAAAATATAAGCATGATAAATACAATATCAAGCATGGATGTTAAATCAATACTGGCTTCTTCTTTCGCTTTAGTGCGACGAATTATGCGCATTCGTCACTCCTTAATGCTTGCTCTAAACGGTATTCATGCCTAGTCATGACTTTTAATAATCGGGCATGAGCAAATAGTCCAACCAAGGCAGAAACCATTCCAGCCATGGTCGGTAAGGTAGCCATTGATATCCCAGAGGCCATCAATTTTGGATCGCTGCTGCCTTGTTGTGCCATTAAATCAAATACCGTTACCATCCCTGTCACGGTTCCTAATAAACCAATCATTGGACATAAGTTGACTAATACCTTAATGAAACTTAGATTGCGATAAAGTTCATGCTGAGCAATTTGCATCAGCCCTTCCTTATGTGCAATGGCGTACCAAGATGAATGGTCATCACGACGTTGCCAATCTTGTATCCACTGTTTTTTATACTTTGGTAACGTGAAAGATAAAAACAATAATCGCTCAATCACTAAGAAACCACCAAAGAAAACAACCAACATTAGCCACCACAATACACTGCCGCCTTGCGACATAAACTCACTAATGGTTGGGAAGTACTGATCAAATAATACGAGCATTATCATTCTCAGCCTTGGCAGCGACTAAACTCACGCCCAGCTTTTCTAATGTGGCATTAATACTGTCTGCACGACTAGATAATAGGTTGTGGGCCAGCAACAGTGGCATGGCTGCGATTAGACCTAATACCGTCGTCGTTAACGCCATCGATATTCCTCCTGCCATGACTTTTGGATCGCCATTTCCAAATTGAGTGATCACTTGGAAGGTTTCAATCATACCTGTTACAGTGCCAAGTAACCCCAGCATGGGCGCTAAAGCAGCAAGTAATTTGAGCATGGATAACCCCTTTTCTAATCCTTGTTGCTCATCCATAATCGCTTCCAGTAATCGCAACTCTAACGACTCTAGGTTCTGTCCTTTTTCTTTGTCATAAACAGATAGAATTCGGCCAAGCGGGTTATTGCTCGAGGTTTCCGGAACCAATAATTGCTTGCTGATCTGCCATTGAATAGTCATCAGAACCACACTACGATACACCGTAATTATCAATCCGATCAGCAATAAGCCTAAAATGATCTGCCCAACGATCCCCGCTTGTTCAATGCGCTGAAGTAATGTTGGTTGCTCAGCATATTGAGTAAATAGTCCACCACGAGTTACATCAATCAGCATTGAGTTTGACCTGAAGTTCCCTGTATTAGTTGCATCATCTGGATATCGTGAATATTGTTCAGCTTGTGCCTGTGAACGATTCCATTGCATCTCACCACGTTCAGAAAGCAGCGCCATATCACCCACTCGGAGCATTCCCTCCTCAACGACTAATCCATTACCTTGTAGTCGATTCACCATCACAGAGGTAACCACGCGGCTTTGTTCGATATAAGTTGCCATGGCATTGACATAATCAGAGAGCACTGCTATTGACGGTAAAGTGTCCGTATTAGTTACTCGCTCAAAAGGCGCTAAAGAGAGCCCTTCACTGCGCTGAATAACAGAGGACATGACGATTTCTTCCGTCGATTTAGCGCCTTGGCGAACCACTCCAAATAATTCACCTAAACTGCCCGTTTCTATTTGTAACTGTTTTTCTAACTCAGTTAATGTTTTTTCATTTTGACTAAAAGCAGAGCTGAGTTGCTGTGTCTCATTTTCTACTTGTTTAATGGAACGTTTTAACGCATTTAATTTTTTCTCTAATTCCACACGAGTTTGCTTGATGGTTTGTGTGCGTAATTTATCTTGCTCTAACTGTGTTACTTGGCTCTCTTTTGCTTTGTTATCTAATAAAGAAAGATCATCAGCGTGAACAAAAGAAGTCATACCAAACAGTGCTATCAATATAATAAAAAATGAACGGCTAAACATTAGTGAGCCTCCTTTTTATTGCTTTCAATAGACGTATTGACTGACAAAGGCAATCGCAACAATTGAGGGGGCGTTTGTTTGTGCGCTATCGAAAAAGCATTGTCTAACGCGGGTAAATCCTCACTTAACACGGAGTGCCACTGTTGCTGGTCTTGTTGCCAAATCCACGCTTGTTGCTTATCAATACTTCTTGAGATCAATATTATTCGACCAATATGCAGCTGTTGAACCACTCTTTGACTGCCATCATCTAGCGTGATTGTTTGTTGGTAAGCCGCGATTTTATAGCCGTAATCCATTTCGATCTGAAACGCTTCAAGAATACGACGAAACTTTTCTGCGTCCGAGATATCCGCACGAATAATTAAAGCATTCAATTGTTCTAGGCGCTCTGTTCGTGCCGTAAAACGAATGGGAAGATCTGTATGTAGGAGTCGGTCTAGTTCATCAAGCATATGATACATTAATGGAATAATGCCTTGGCGTGTCTCTTCTATTTGATCAATTTGACGTTGAAGTTCCTGTATTTCTTTTTCTTGAGAAGAGACAATCTGAGTCAGGTGCTTTCGATATATCGTTAGGTTAGATAAAGAATCTGTTGCTTGTTCAATGTGGGTTTGCAGCTCTAAGATCTGCTGTGCTGCTTTATCAATATCCTGCTGAGTGCGCTGAGATGAATGATTGGTTTTTGCTTCTATCACTTGAGCTTGAGTCAGTGAATTTGCGGACACTGCCGATATGCCAAGTAAACCAATTAAGCTGAGAAGAAACATGGCTAAAAAGTGTTTTTTCATTAATCCATTAATTCTTAATAAGTACTCTATCTCAAGAGTAACGTGCTGTTAGGGATGCTCTTATCCCAGATAAACTGAAATAAGAACATATTATATATATCGTTCTAATGATAATAATTAGGCTACATTGCTCTAATCAATAATCACAGGGTAATCTTTATCTACAATTTCCTGAACAAATGGCGATGGTTTACCATGATAAATAATCCACACCTTTTTCTTTGCTCGTGTTAAAGCTACATAAAACAAACGACGCTCTTCTGCATAGGGAAAATCTTCTTCATGAGGAAGTAAAGCACCATCAAGAGAGATTGTTCTGGTTTTCATCGGAAATTGTCCTGCTGTCATTTCAACAATAAAGACATAATCAGCTTCCGTTCCTTTACTTGCATGACATGTATTATATTCCAAGTTCAAGCCTGGATAATACTTTACCCAATCATCAAAATTATCTGGTTTATGGCTATGGTTACGGCCTAAAATTACCACTTTTTCACCATCTCTAATATTTTTAGATAATGATAACAGCTCTTTTTCTATCGATTGATGCTCAATGACTTTAACCGCTTTTCGCTTCTGTTTAGTAAAACTCGTTAGCTCTTTTTTAAGCTGTAATGGGTTTTCTTGAATAAAACGATTCGCGACAGCCCCTATTTGATCATTAAATCGATACGTCGTCGATAATTGAGTTACTTTTGTCGATTGAAAGCGAGTTTCAAAATCTGTCGTTAATGATACATCGGCTCCAGAGAAACGATAAATCGCCTGCCAATCATCTCCAACAGCAAATAGCGTTGCTTTATTTTGATGTATATTTTCGTTATGACAAATAGACTCAATCAAATCTAGTCGTTGCGGTGAAATGTCTTGATACTCATCGACCATGACAAATGACCACGGTAAATCGTATTTTTTATCATTAATATAACGCTTTGCTTTTGTGATCATTATTTCATAATCAATCGCTTCTTCTTGCTTTAGTGTTCTTTCATACGCTTTAAAGAATGGCCAGACAATATTTAGTTCGCTTTTCAATCGTACTGCATCTGCGTGATATTCTATTTTTTTGATCACCGCTTTTTTATCCAACTGCAAGGCATTCAGTTGGCAAATTTGCTTATATAACCACTCTTGAAGCTTTTCATTATGAGATTCTTCTTTTAAATCGACATCTCCACGAAGATAAGCTATTGGCCATTTTTTTAAATGCTTTTTCCAACGGTTCACCGCTGTCGCATTTTTCCATTCAGAGTCAAGTACATGAGAAAACCACTCTTTGCGATCTTTCTCATTAGTCACTAAACACGACAACTTAGGTTGTTGGTACTCAACATGACGAATGATATCTAAACCCAATTGATGAAACGTTGCTACTTTAACTTTCTGACCAACATCAAAGCCAAATTTTTCAATAATACGACCAGACATTTCCTGCGCAGCTTGACGACCAAACGCCAATAATAAGATCTCGTCAGCTTGAGCCTGACCGCTTTCAATTAAATAATTAACGCGTGCAACTAAAACACTGGTTTTGCCAGAGCCAGCACCTGCAAGGACTAATGTATGGTCTTCATTTAACAACAAAGCACTCTGCTGTGATTCATTCAGTGGTTGAGACTCACATTGAGAAAAAAAGGTTTTCCATTCTATTTTTTGATTTTCTAGCCAATCCTCATTCAAGGTTTTTAATTGTTGCTCTGGCTCTGTAAGCCAATCTAAAACCAACGCCATACAATCCGGTTTTAGCTGCTTGGCAAGAGGAATCGATAACCCTGTTTGCTCAAATAAATCATATAATTTCTCAACCATTAATAACGCTTCTGTTTGCTTTAAAAAACGCTTTTGATGACAGAAGGTTTCTACTAATTCTACCATTTGTGGCTGTAGCTCATTTAGCAACGAGATTTTAGATTCTTTCCAATTTGCATAAGAATTTAATACACGATTAATACTCTCATCACACTCTTGCCAAGGTAAACCAGACACTCGCCATGCTATTTGGTCATTTCGATTATAAAAACAAAGAGAACTCCACACTAGCCCTCTTTGAAAAGTGACTTTGCCACTCCATTTATCAAATGGGACAGACACTTGAAACTTATGTGAGGTAAACAACAGCTGCTCTTGCTCTAATTCAAGTTGATAATAGTCACCTTGAACTAACCACTGAGCGAAAGTGGTTGCTTTTATCTGCATGATTCAATACTACCTAAAGATAATTGTACTTATGAATGTATTTCAAACACTCATTTATGACTCGAAGATAGGTTAGGATATCAGGTTATTTTTTTGTTGTCTCAGATCAGTATTAAGACAATGATTAGCACTGTGATAGTTCCATCTTTATAGGACTTTGTTATGATGACTTTTTCCCATGAATTAGATAATACGTATTGTGACCTATCGCCAAATTTTCCGTCAATATTGGGCTAATAAAACCATTAATTTTAGTGTTCGTGTTTTACTTGCACTTGTGGGTGCAGTGATCCCTTGTTGGTACCTTGAACAAAACATGGCAATCACCCCACTTATTCTTGGTATTATTGCTGCGGCCTTAGCAGAAACTGATGACAAATTATCAGGCCGTCTTAAGGCTCTATTCTTAACTTTTATTTGTTTTGCTATTGCTGCTTTCTCTATTGAATTACTTTTTCATACTCCAATTTTATTTGCTATTGGGCTTTTCTGCTCAACCTTTTCATTTATTATGCTAGGAGCATTAGGTCCTCGCTATGCGAGTATTGCCTTTGGTTCTTTATTAATTGCTATTTATACTATGCTAGGTGCGGCAGACAGCCCTAATCTTTGGTATCAACCGATGCTCTTATTAGGTGGCGCAGCTTGGTATTACTCAATTTCTCTTACATGGCAAATTTTTTGGCCTTTGCAGCCCGTACAACAAAATTTGGCTACCGTTTTTGAAACCATGGCAACCTATTTAAATAGTAAAAGTGAATTATTTCACCCTGTTACTAACTTAACTCCACAGCCTTATCGTCTTCAAGAAGCCAAAAACAATGCTCAGATGGTAACTGCATTAAACAACAGTAAAGCATCTTTACTTACTCGCGCCAAAGGTGGACATGTAGTTGGTGCCACTGACCGATTTTTAAAAATCTACTTTATTGCTCAAGATATTCATGAGCGTGTTAGCTCTAGCCATTATCGCTATCAAGACCTCGCGAATACCTTTAGTCGTAGTGATATTCTTTTCCGTTTTAAACATTTATTACACAGTCAATCTGAAGCGTGTAAAGAAGTCGCTCGTTGCTTATCTCTTGGGCTACCTTATCAACATGCACAAACGTCAACCTTTGCTTTGGATGAGCTACAGCAGTCATTAATTGCCCTAAAAGAGCAACAACGACCTGAATGGCGCTTATCGGTGATCCAACTCGAGTATTTATTTAATAATCTCGCAACGGTTGAACGTCAGTTTGCCAATATTAGTAACCCAGAAAGAAGTTTAGACAGTGAAGAGGATACAGTATTAGCCGATCAAGGTGCACATACACCAAAAGCCATGTGGCAACGTTTAAGAGCAAACATGACCACAGATTCAATGCTATTTCGTCATGCGATTCGAATGGCGCTAGCGCTCACCGCAGGCTACGGAATCATTCAAGCATTTGATTTGGATCGCGGTTATTGGATTTTATTAACCACCCTTTTTGTGTGTCAACCAAACTACAGTGCAACCAAAGAGAAACTGGTTGCTCGTGTTGCAGGAACAATCATTGGGTTGTTAGCAGGAACGGCATTACTAGTCTTGTTCCCCGCTCTTGATAGCCAATTAGTCTTAATGGTGATTGCTGGTGTGCTCTTTTTTGCTTTTCGATTAGCTAATTATGGTTTTGCAACGGCATTTATCACTATTTTAGTACTCTTCTGCTTTAATCAACTGGGTGAAGGTTACGCGGTTATTCTTCCTCGCTTAGGAGATACCATTGTTGGTTGTATGCTAGCTGTTGTTGCTGTCACTTATATTTTACCCGACTGGCAATCAAAACGTTTGCACAAGGTAATGACCGATACGGTTCATGCTCATCAAGACTATTTATCAAATATTATTGCTCAGTATCGAGCAGGGAAAAAAGATTCTTTGCAATATCGACTCTCTCGCCGCCAAGCTCATAACAATGAAGCGGCACTCAGCTCAGCCATTAGTAATATGCTAATTGAACCTGGAAAATATCAAACCGCAGTAGATGAATCGTTTCGCTTTCTCTGCTTATGCCATGCTATGTTGAGCTATATATCGGCGCTTGGAGCTCATCGAGTTCGATTAAAAGATGAAGAAACTCATCAGTTAGTTGCAGAATCACATCGCATTATTCATTCGCATTTGAATCAAATCCAATGCCAATTGAACAATACCGATTGCAGTGAAAAGTTAAATATTATCGCAGAAGAAAGTATTGAAAAACGCCTATCGGAATGGCGAGATGAAGACGAAAACTCAGTCCGTATGGTGTTACAACAATTGCATTTAATGCATCAAATTTTACCTGAGATGCATACCCTCTCTACAACTCTCGCTACTCAAGTTAAAGATAAAAAATAGAATACTAAAGTTTGAACTCGATCTTGTAGCTAACTCGATAAATTGATGTTTATCAAACTTTTTATAGGCAGGGCGTCTACACTGGTATTAAAGATAACTTATTAATATAAGAACATCCTAACTCAGTTGGAGGCGTCACTATGAAAAGTGTATTTATTGCTGCTTTTGTTGGAATTTCTAGCCCAGATCTAATTAAACGACTGGCTTCTGTGACTCATGAAAAAGGTGGGAAATGGCTAGTCAGTAAAGTTCACTACCTTGATGCGCATATTTCTGCGGTGATAAAAATTGAAATTCCAGCTGAGCATAAAAAAACAGTGCAAGATTATTTTTCTTCTCAAGAGGATTTGCTGGTTACCTTTACTGATTCATTAGAAACCATTGTTGAAAGCCAACATACACAGTTAAAGGTTGATGCTGAAGACAGAGCAGGTATCGTTAATGATATCAGTAATATTTTGCAGAAGGAGTCTGTTGAGTTAGTTGATATGAACAGCCACCGAATTGGTATTCCTGCAAATGGAAGTAGTGTTTTCACTGCAACATTAAGCTTAAAATTACCTTTATCAGCTAATGTAAATGACCTAGCAGCTGAAATAGAAGCCATAAGCGACGATATGGTTGTAACGGTAATTTAACTCTCAACTCTATATAAATAATCAATAAATGGCAGTGTTAAATACGCTGCCATTTTTATCCCCAAAGAAATACCAATCTATATAATACCAATCACAGTAAGCAAGTAATCGAGTATTTTAACCAGTTAGGATAGTCAGCTATTTACTACTATTGGTATAAGTATTAACTTACCGTCCATTGTGATAATGAACGTTTAAAATCATCATAGCCAAATTCATTTAGCTTCTCGATGTCACCAGTTACACGTTCACAATAAATTGATGGCATCTTTAAACCGTTAAACCAATTTAATTTAACCATGGTATAACCCGCACTGTCTAACAAATGCAGCTTTTGACCTATCTTTAATGGCTGTTCAAATTGTGTCTCACAAAACTGATCACCAGCTAAGCATGAGCACGAACCAATCACGTACTGGTATTCGCCATTTTCTGAAGCCTCTAATATTGATGCTGGTTCGTTATAAATCAAGGTGTCTAACCGATGTGCTTCTGTCGCTGAATCTACAATCGCTGTTTTTTTACCATTCTCGATAATATCAACAACAGTCACTACAAGATCAGCCGTTTTAGTTATTATCGCTTCACCCGGTTCAAGATAAAGCTGAACTTGGTGTTTATCAGAGAACGCTTTTAAGACAGAAGCTAGTTTTTCAACATTATAATTTGGCCATGTAAAGAATACACCACCACCTAAGCTAACCCACTCTAGTTTATCTAAGTAAGTACCAAATTTATCTGAAATAGCGTCTAGTAGCGCTGAAAATGCATCAACGTCTTTGTTTTCACAGTTCATGTGAAACATAACGCCATTCAGGCTCTCGAATATTTGAGGATCGAGATGGTCTGCTTGCACACCTAAACGGGAAAACTCGCGCGCAGGGTTAGCTAAATCTTGACCTGCATAGCTCACTCCCGGATTTAAGCGAAGTCCAATAGAAGCTTTTCCTTCAACTAAGTGACGATAAGCGGCAAGCTGAGATTGTGAATTAAAGATCATCTTATCGCAGATATCGACTACGGCTTTTACGTCATCTTCACTGTAACCCACGCTATATGCATGAGTTTCACCACCGAAGGTTTCGTGACCCAATTTAACTTCATAAGGACCACTACTCGTTGTACCATCAAGATAAGGCTTGATGATATCGAATATTCCCCACGTCGAAAAACATTTTAACGCCAATACTAATTTAACGCCTGATAGTTCTTTTAATCTCTTTGCAACTTCAAGATTAGCAATAAGTTTTGCTTCATCAATCATGAAGTAAGGAGTCTTTAACTCATTTTTATTTAATTGAGTTTTCATGATTCTCTTCTCTAAAAATCGAACAAAGCCGATGTGATAATCTACTTTATTATCACATCGGCTAAGATTGTTTTATTTATCTTACTTAACGCTATCGATTATAATAATCGTAGTTTATTTTAAGATATTAATTTTTGGTTGTCCTGGAGTCAACTCTTGTACGTGCCAATCTAGGCCAATTTCAGGCATTGTTTCTAGGAACGGATCAGGGTTTAGCTGCTCCATGTTGAATACGCCTTTATCCGCCCACTCACCACGGAAGAATTGCAGTGCAGCAGTAATTGCAGGTACACCTGTCGTGTAAGAAATCGCTTGGTGTTCTACGTCTTTGTATGCCACTTCGTGATCGGCATTATTGTAAATAAATACACTACGCTCTTTACCATCTTTCTTACCTTGTACCCAAGTACCAATACACGTTAAACCCGTGTAACCCGGAGCAAGTGATGTTGGATCTGGCAGTAACGCTTTTAATACGTGCAAAGGTTGAACAACCGTTCCATCATGCAATGTTAGTGGATCAGGGCTTAATAAACCAATATCACGCATACAGTTAAAGTAGTTTAAATAAGCATCACCAAAACCCATCCAGAATTCAATGCGTTTTGCAGGAATAAATTCTTTCATTGAACGAACTTCATCATGAGCCATTGAATAAACTTTATGGCTACCACAATGTGGGAAATCAAACTCTAGCATACGTGTGTGACACGGCACTTGCTTCCACTCTTCATTTTCCCAGTAGAAAGAATCACCTTGGATTTCTAGCATGTTAGTTTCTGGGTCAAAGTTGGTTGCAAACTTTTTACCATGATCGCCATTGTTGATGTCCATTACATCTATGGTTTCAATTTCATCAAACAGGTGCTTAACAGCATAAGCTGCAAACACACTCACCACGCCAGGATCAAAGCCTGCACCTAAAATACCTGTAATGCCCGCTTCTTTAAATTTCTCACGGTAGCCCCATTGCCAATCATACGCTTCAGGAACTTGTTGTCCTTCAGAGCATAGATCCACAGCGACAGACGTATCTAAGTAAGATACTTGTGCTTGATAACAAGCTTCCATGATTGCAATATTTACCCATGGAGGACCTGCATTAATAACAAGATCAGGCTTAACTTCTTTGATAAGGGCAACAAGTGCATCAACATCATCAGCATTTACTGCTTTTGCTTCTAATTTCTTCGTCGTATCTTTCAGGTTATTTTTACCTTTAATCGATTCGATGATCTTTTCACATTTTGCAATGGTACGAGAAGCAATCGTAATATCGCCTAGTGTGTCATTATTTTGTGCTGCTTTATGTGCAACCACCCATCCAACGCCACCAGCGCCAATTTGTAGAATAGACATTATCGTTTTACCCTTATTTTTCTAGTTCAGTTACTAACTTATCAATTTTTTCCAATAAAGATTCAAAATCAGTAATCTTTAAGCATGGATTTAAGATGGTGAATTTAAGTGCGGTGTTATCTTCCACAATCGTCTCACCTAGCACTGCTATACCACGCGTTAACGCTTCTAGCCTTACTGTTTTATTAAGCTTATCTAAATCCTTGATAATTCGACTTTTAGAACGAAATAACACTGTTGAAAGTGACGGTTCTGCCAGTAGTTCAAAACGCTCACTGTTTTGAATTAGTTTTGCGATTTGCTGTGTCTGTAGCAGTAGGTGATCGTACATTTTACCTAGCTGTTCAGGTCCCACATTTTGCATTGTCATAAATACTTTTAACGCATCAAATCGTTTGGTTGTTGCTATGGATTTATCAACTAAGTTAGGTAATACATCCTCTTCACGATTTAAGTAATCAGCATGATGTAGTAAATAGCTCAAATGAGACTTATCTTTAACTAACAATGCACCACAACTTACTGTTTGATAAAATAAT
The DNA here is from genome assembly GCF_052920805.1 of Aliivibrio wodanis. Taxonomy (NCBI): domain Bacteria; kingdom Pseudomonadati; phylum Pseudomonadota; class Gammaproteobacteria; order Vibrionales; family Vibrionaceae; genus Aliivibrio; species Aliivibrio wodanis. The sequence continues at coordinate 357,682 of NZ_JBREXA010000002.1, read as the reverse complement.
TTATGAAAATCAACACTAAGAGAATCTGCTTTCTCAATGCCCAATAAACGTTGTTTATGACTGCTTAAGATCAGAGCCCCACCATAAGCTGCATCGATATGAAACCACATACCCTGCGTTTCTGCTACTGCTGATAAAGCAGATAAGTCATCAATTGCACCATGATCGGTTGTTCCTGCTGTTCCAACTAAAGCGAATGGAATTAAACCACTTACTTTTAATTCATCAACAGCTGTCTTTAGTGAATCGATACAAATTGTTCCATTTGAATTAGTATCAACACAGCATACAGAGTGCTCACCTAATCCTAACAAAGATGCAGATTTTTGCACGGTGAAATGTGATTTTTTAGAGCATATTATACGTAATTTATCTGCATAGTCTGGTAACCCAGCTTTTTGAATCGAATGTCGGCTCACTTTATCAGCAATCCAATCACGAGCAAGTAGCAATCCCATTAGATTACTTTGTGTACCACCACTAGTAAAAACACCATCCGATACCTTACCCAATTGGTATTTCTCACACACCCAATCAATTACTTTTTGTTCTACATAAGTAGCAGAGGATGCTTGATCCCAAGAGTCCATTGATTGATTTAAGGCTGCAATCATAGCTTCAGCAGCAATAGAGGAAAGTAAAGGTGGCGTGTGAAGGTGAGCAATGCAGTTTGGATGCTGAACAAAGATGGCGTTTTTCACAACAAGGTCGGTTGTATTATCAATAACATCACGTAAGTTACTAACTTTATCATCCAAGCTAACTTGCTGAATAGCTTGTTCAAGTGCTGCAGGTTCAACTCCTGAATAAGGCTTTTCAACATCTTCAAATACAGAAGCTAGCGCTTGGTTGGTGTGATTAAGCATTTCTAAAAACTGCTTAGATCCTCCTTTACCAGTTTGAATAAAATATTGCTGCCAATCTTCTTGCTGTACTTTAACTGTTTGAATAGTTGGTACTAATGAAAGTATTGACTCTTCTAGCACCTTCAACGCAAAGTCTATTTGCTCAAGAGTAATGATTAAAGGGGGTAAAAAACGAAGAACAGACCCATCTCGACCACCTTTTTCGATCATCAGCCCACGTTCTAATGCTGCCCGCTGGATAGCAAGTGTTAGATCACCATCGCTGCTCGGCTCTCCAAACTTATTTTTACTACCATCCACTTTTTGGATCTCAACACCTAGCATTAAGCCATGGCCACGTACTTCTGCAATACAACTCACTCTCTGCTGAATGGCTTGTAGTCCTTTTTTAAAGTACTCTCCAGAAGTTTTTGCTTTAGCTGTTAACTTATCACGTTGTATGATCTCTAATGCTTTTTCACCAGATACCATTGCAAGTTGATTACCTCTAAACGTTCCTGTGTGCTCACCTGCATTCCAAGTATCTATCTTTTTATTAAAAACAAGCAGAGACATCGGTAGACCACCACCGATCGCTTTTGATAAGCAGAGAATATCAGGGGTGATCTCCGACTCTTCAAACGCAAAGTTATGTCCAGTTTTAGCGACGCCACACTGGATTTCATCAAGAATTAAGACAATTTCATGCTCATCACATAGTCGACGTAACTCTTTCAACCAAAATGCAGGCGCAGGAATAACTCCACCTTCACCTTGAATTGGCTCAACGATCATCGCAGCAGGCTTCATTATTCCTGCTTCATCATCATTTAATAAACGTTCAATATAGCGAATACTGGCTTTTGCACCTGCATTACCACTAATCCCAAATGGACAACGAAGATCATAAGGAAAAGGCATAAAATGAACATCAGACATTAAACCTGTACGACGAGCTTTTGTTCCTAGATTACCCATTAAACCCATAGTGCCATTTGTCATACCATGATACGCACCACGAAAAGCAAACATACTGTTTCGGCCAGTAGTTTGTTTTGCTAATTTGATTGCTGCTTCTACTGCATCAGCACCAGATGGACCGCAGAACTGAATAACCGACGACTCTGAGAAGTAAGAGGGTAAGAAGGATTTTACACGTTGAATAAATTTATTTTTAACTGGTGTCGTAATGTCTAGTGTTTGATATGGTAGCCCTAAATCTAGATGGTCTTTCAACGCCTGATTAATCTCTGGATGGTTATAACCCAGAGCAAGCGTACCCGCACCAGCAAGACAATCTAGATAAATTTGACCTCGAGTATCCTCAATCAATGCACCATAAGCACGTTTGATTGCAATAGGAAAGCGTCGAGGGTATGAACGGACCTCTGATTCATTCTCTGATTGTTCAGTAACATTATGATCTGGGGTCAAGTCATAAAGGCTATCCACCATTGGAGTTTCAACAGAAATTTTGTCTATTACAATGCCATTATTGACATCAAAAAGTGTATTCATTTTTCTAACCTTGAAAAATCACATGTTCCTTTAACTCACTTACGCTTTTTTGGGACAAAACAATCCTAAAAACTAAAAGATAAGAAAATTAAAATGTAAAAATGCATTCCATAGCAATATGCATATAGAAATTAAGCCAAGTGATGGCTATATTTTTCAGAGATTCAAGGTTCGGTGATGCTTCCAGCTTCAAGTACTGGGCAAATTTGAAATATAAAGCGGATTGTGATGGTGTGTAATGTAAGTGTGTTCACTGTTGGGTTTCCCATAAACGTGACGTTTTCAGTCACTAGTATCCCTTCTATCAACAAAAGCATTTGCTGATACCTACCCTACGTATTTAAGATCTATTCGATAATAAAACGCGTATCCCCCAGAGCAACGCCGAGATTGTAAAGAAAAATAACACATCTATTCATAATATAGCAATATTTTTTCATAATAGAATTATCATTAATATTAATCTCGGCAAAGCGGCACTTTATCCGAAAATTACCAATTGCTGAGGTCATTAGTCGAGCCTCTTTTTTCTCTGCTGTAAACGTCAAAAAGCCCAATCATTTCTGATTGGGCTTCTCGCTCTCTATTTAAAGAAACGGGAGCGACACACGAGGCTCCCGATCTTCGAGGTGCTAGGCGTGACATCAACTTTGGCAAGGTTGCGCTCTACCAGTTGAGTCAATAGTTATTGAGGTCACGAGTCGAGCCTCTTTTTGCTCTGCTGTAAACGTCAAAAAGCCCAATCATTTCTGATTGGGCTTCTCGCTCTCTATTTTAAGAAACGGGAGCGACACACGAGGCTCCCGATCTTCGAGGTGCTAGGCGTGACATCAACTTTGGCAAGGTTGCGCTCTACCAGTTGAGTCAATAGTTATTGAGGTCACGAGTCGAGCCTCTTTTTGCTCTGCTGTAAACGTCAAAAAGCCCAATCATTTCTGATTGGGCTTCTCAATTTGGAGCGACACACGAGGCTCGAACTCGTGACCTCAACCTTGGCAAGGTTGCGCTCTACCAGCTGAGCTAGTGTCGCATGCTATATCTTACGATATAGACTTTAATAGATGGTGCCCCGGGCCGGACTTGAACCGGCACAGCGCGAACGCCGAGGGATTTTAAATCCCTTGTGTCTACCAATTCCACCACCAGGGCACGCAATTCTTTATTGCGATGCTCCCAACCAATGCACTTTATAATAAAGTGGGTTAGACACCATCTTTTAAGCAGTCTGCCAATGTTACTTGACTACTTTTTTACAAAATTTGGAGCGACACACGAGGCTCGAACTCGTGACCTCAACCTTGGCAAGGTTGCGCTCTACCAGCTGAGCTAGTGTCGCATGCTATATCTTACGATATAGACTTTAATAGATGGTGCCCCGGGCCGGACTTGAACCGGCACAGCGCGAACGCCGAGGGATTTTAAATCCCTTGTGTCTACCAATTCCACCACCAGGGCACGCAATTCTTTATTGCGATGCTCCCAACCAATGCACTTTATAATAAAGTGGGTTAGACACCATCTTTTAAGCAGTCTGCCAATGTTACTTGACTACTTTTTTACAAAATTTGGAGCGACACACGAGGCTCGAACTCGTGACCTCAACCTTGGCAAGGTTGCGCTCTACCAGCTGAGCTAGTGTCGCGATATTCTCAAAAAGAGAATGGAGGCGCCTCCCGGAGTCGAACCGAGGTCCACGGATTTGCAATCCGCTGCATAGCCACTCTGCCAAGGCGCCTTTGTAATCTCAATCGGTTAGCTGCTTATTTGCTGCCTTCCTCTTGGGTACGGGATGCATTCTACTGATTCAGCACTTAGAGTCAACACTATTTTTCCGTTTTTGTTTCGTTTGAATAAAATGCGATCAAAGTGAATATAAAACAAACAAAAAAGACACTATTACAATTAAATACCTTACATAAACAGTACCTAAAACGCAGTCATTACAAGAAAAAGAAAATATAAAAGCCTGAGATATCAGATCACTATCATTTATTTATTACCATATATAGAAAAGCGAACCTAAGTTCGCTTTTCTATATACTCTCTACTATTTATTCATCCGCATTGAGCAAATCATCTTTTGCAGCTGCTAAATATTGGATCATTGACCAGTAGGTTAAAATAGTTGCTATATAAAGTGCAACATAGCCAACCCATACCATCCAATCATCATAACGCCAAATTAATACCCATAGAGCAAACATTTGAGAAACAGTTTTTACTTTACCTACCCATGAAACCGCAACACTTGCTCTTTTACCTATTTCAGCCATCCATTCTCTTAATGCTGAAATAATAAGTTCACGCCCAATCATGGTAATAGCAGGAATTGTTACCCAAATTGAATGATAATGCTCGGTAATCAAAATTAACGCTGCTGCCACCATCACTTTATCAGCAACTGGATCTAAAAAAGCACCAAAACGAGTGGTTTGCCCAAGTTTTCTTGCTAGTAATCCATCGAGCCAGTCAGTAAAACCTGCAACCCAGAATACCATTGCCGCTGCAACAGCTGACCATTCATAAGGTAAGTAAAAAACAACAACAAACACAGGTATCAGTGCCAGTCGAATAAAAGTAAGTATATTTGGTATCGTTAGTCGCATAATAATTCTTTAGTTTTGATCAGCTGAGCCTATGGTGCGCTTTTTTTATCCTTGTTTCAACGCATCCTGTATTTTTTCTGCCAAAGATCGGCTAATGCCTGGCACTTTGGTTATTTCTTCAACACTTGCACTTTTTAATTCTTGTAGACCACCTAAATATTGCAATAATGCTTGTCTGCGTTTGGGGCCAACCCCCTCAATGTTTTGTAACATACTGGTTTTTCTTACTTTAGCTCTTTGAGAACGATGGCCACTAATTGCATGATTATGGCTTTCATCCCGAATATGCTGAATTAAATGTAACGCAGGAGAATCACTTGGCATCGAGAATTCTTCACCTGTTATTTTCACTAAGGTTTCTAAGCCATGTTTTCGCGTGACACCTTTCGCAATTCCTAATAATAAGGGTTGCTTTGGCCAACTATCCCAATGACTTGAAATAACTTCATAAGCGCGATTTAATTGCCCTTTCCCTCCATCAATAAATACAATATCGGGAATTTTATCTACATCTAACTGTTTACTGTATCGACGTTCTAAAACTTGAGCCATAGCAGCATAATCATCACCTCCTGTAATCCCGGTGATATTATACCGTCTATACTCAGTTTTTACTGGTCCTTCTTGATTAAAAACAACACACGATGCAACCGTTTTTTCCCCCATCGTATGACTAATATCAAAGCATTCCATTCGCTGAATCGATACTAAAGACAACGCCTCTTCTAACTGCTTGAATCGCTGATAGATGGTTAGTTTATGGTTTGATTTACTAGTTAACGCAGTTAAAGCGTTGGTATCTGCTAATTTTAAATATCTTCCTTTCATCCCTTTTGGGTTTAATTGAAAGGTCACTTTCCGCCCAGAAAAATCCGTTAATGCCTGTTCTAGCCCTTGTCCATCAAATTCAAAACTTGTAACCACGCGATTTGGAATCGTACGCCCTTGAGAGTGATTTAAATAATACTGAGAGAGGAAACTTAAAAACACTTCGTCTTTATCTGTTTTTGCAGGAATTTTAGGGTAAAAGCTACGGCTACCTAAAATTTTACCTTGTCGTATCATTAATAAATGTACACAGGCCAATCCATTTTCAATGGCAAACCCCAAAACATCCAAATCATCAGTGCTATCATCTGACACATATTGCTGCTCTTGAACTCGCCTCATTGCTTGAATTTGATCACGAATAACGGCCGCTTTTTCAAACTTAAGCGCCAGACTAGACTCTTCCATCTGTTCAACCAACGTTTGAATAACCTGCCGATCTTTACCTTGTAAAAATAAACGGATAAATTCAGCTTGTTCTTCATACTCCTCATCACTGACAATACCTTTAACACAAGGAGCCAAACAGCGTCCAATTTGGTGCATTAAACAAGGCCGTTGACGATTCGCGTAAACAGAATCTTCACATTGACGAATTGGGAATAATTTTTGAATTAAATGTAGACTCTCTCGAACCGAGCCTGAATCAGGGTATGGACCAAAATATTCCCCTTTTTTTCGTTTCGCACCACGGTGGATAGAGATCCTAGGATGTTTATGATTTGAAATAAAAATATAAGGGTATGATTTGTCATCTCGAAGCAATACATTATATTTTGGCAAATATTGCTTAATATAATTATGTTCAAGAATGAGAGCTTCGGTCTCGGTATGAGTAACCGTCACATCAACATGGTCAATATGACTAACTAACGCTTTGGTTTTTTCTGATGGGATGTTACTGCGAAAATAACTTGATAATCTTTTTTTTAAATCTTTTGCTTTACCAACATAAATAACATCAGCTCCGGTGTTATACATACGATAAACACCGGGCTGGTGAGTTACTGATTTTAAAAAAGCGGCTGAATCAAAAGAAGACACTAAAGCGTCTCAGCATCTAAAATGCCATGACGAATAGCTAAATGAGTTAATTCAACATCTCCGCTTATATTCAATTTACTGAATAATCGATAACGATAACTATTGACTGTTTTCGGGCTTAAATTCAGCTGCTCGGAAATATCCGTCACCTTTTCGCCTTTAGTTATCATCATCATGATTTGTAATTCACGCTCTGAAAGCTCCTTAAATGGGTTTTCAGAATCAGGTGTAAATTGACTTAATGCCATTTGCTGCGCTATTTCTGGAGATAAATAACGTTGTCCACTTTGAACCATACGTATGGCATTTACCATTTCATCCGGTCCTGCTCCCTTAGTCAAATAGCCAGCAGCTCCTGCTTGCATAACTTTTGTTGGGAATGGATTTTCAGTATGTATAGTTAAGACAATAACTTTCATATCTGGATTAAATCGCAAAATCTTTTTTGTGGCCTCTAAACCACCAATGCCAGGCATATTCATATCCATAAGGACAATGTCTGCCTGCTCTGCTCGACACCATTTTACGGCGTCTTCACCGCTGTCAGCTTCCCCTACTACTTTAATTCCACGGACGTCTTCAAGAATACGTCTAATCCCTGTGCGAACCAGCTCATGATCATCTACAAGGAATACTTTAATCACAACTGACACTCCGACTTAAATCTACTGCTACCTCAAATTACAGAGGCTAGTTTTATGGCCTATTTTACCTTAAAAATTAAGGTGATCGCGTATTTATTATGCGTTAAGACGCAAAGTTTTGCTATTAAAATACTATTGACTTTAGAGTCTACTTATTCTACGGAACTCTATACCCTTTATAGATATAGAGTTAAAGATACATAAATCCTAGTTGCCTTTTCTCAATATACAACAAAATTAATCGTTAAAATAGACCTAATTGTGATGCTGATAACTGTGTAAAATCCAATCCAATAAAAGGTAAAATACCATCAGCAATCGGCTTTAATTGCTTTTCTACATAATGATCATAATCTATTGGACTCTTAAGGTACTTGATCGGCTCAGGCCCAGAAGTCGTAATAATATATTCTATCCAGCCGCCATACTGATATTCAAGTGGCTTACCCAGTTGTTGATTATAATAATCAGCTAGCCTTGCTGCTTTAACATGAGGGGGAACATTTTTTTGATAATCTGCTAATTTTCTTCGTAATCTTTTACGGTAAATTAATTTAGAATCTAGCTTCCCTGACTTAGTATCATCAACATAATTTCTCACGTAATCTGTTACAGGTTGTTGATGAAAAACCTTATCAAAGAGTACTTTTTGAAAAGTTTGCGATAACGGTGTCCAATCAGTACGGACTGTTTCTAACCCTTTAAATATAATCTTTTCTTTGCCATTTTTTCGAATTAATCCAGCATAACGTTTTTTAGACCCAGTCTCTGAACCCCGGATCGTTGGCATTAAAAAAGTTCGATAGTGCGTTTCATACTCAAGCTCTAACGCTGAATCAATACCATACTCTGACGCTAAGTGAGTATCCCACCATAGGTTAATATGTTGAACTAAATGCTGCCCTATCTTATCCGCCTCTTCTGAAGATACAATTTTATTTAAAGTGACAAACGTAGAGTCCGTATCTCCGTAAATTACTTCATACCCTTCAGCTTCAATCAAATCTCGCGTACTTTTCATTATTTCATGGCCGCGCATTGTTATTGAAGAAGCAAGTCGATGATCGAAAAAACGACATCCTGATGAGCCTAAAACACCATAAAATGAATTCATAATGATTTTTATTGCTTGGGAAAATGCTTTCTCATTATTTTTCTTTGCCTGATCACGAGCTGACCATAATGATTCGATTAATTGGGGCAGAAAATGTTTTGTTCTATGAAAACGCCCTCCCCTAAAACCATCAATAGATTGGTCTCTGTCAATACCTATATCTTGCTTCAAACCTTCAATTAACCCTAATGGATCAATTCTAAAAGTTCGGATAATTGAAGGATAAAGTGATTTAAAATCTAACACTAATACAGAGTTATATAATCCAGGTTTAGAATCCATCACATAACCTCCTGGACTAGCAATCCAGTTCTCACTTTCCAAATTGGGGGCTATATAACCAGATCGATGTAATCGAGGTAAATATAAATTAGTAAATGCGGCAACAGAGCCACCAATACGGTCTAATTCAACTCCGGTTAATTTCGTTCGTTCAATGACAAACTCAATTAAATGGGTTAACTCAAAAATACGAGTAACAAGCACGCTATCTTGTAGATTATATTTAGCAAGAGCCTGTTTATCATCACGATACATTCGATTAATTTCGCCCATCCGATCACTAGGGTCATGTATCGACTTACCTTCATTAAGTAATTCTTGGGCCACGAACTCCAAAGACCAACTAGAGAAATGGTAAGTTGCCGTCTTTAGGGCATCAATGCCATCAAGCACTACTCGCCCTGGAAATGAAAGAAAACCTTGCTGTCGATTTTTATCTGAATCTCGCCAATAAAGTGTACTATTGCCACGGCCTATTCTAAAAGAAAGGTTATACCACTTTGCCCGTTGGAGCAGTAACCTAAAATCAAAATTAATTACATTCCACCCAATCACGATATCAGGATCAAATGTTTGAAACCAATCTTCAAGTGCTAATAATAATTGCTTTTCATTATCAACCCATTGAATAGGTAGCTCAGTGGTCTCAGAGGTACCTACCATTATAATTCTGGTATCTAGTTCACTGTCTAATGCTACAGAATAAAGAATCCCTTTTTCTGAACACTCTATATCTAAAGAAACTTTGCTAAATGTAGGTGAAATGGGGGTAGATTTTATTTTTACATTTCGATATTCAATATGATTTTTCCTCGGAATGGCCGTACCGATAAAAGAAAGACCACCACAAATAAAACGTTCCATTAAATATCGATCAGCTAAACGTATATCACTTTCAAAAATAGGTAGTTCAGCTTGCTCGAGGCATTGGGAGGCATAACGCTTTTCATTGGTTGAAACAAAATATATTCCCGCAACAGGTTGATGTTGAAAAGTTGCTAATTGAGTTGGTTTAACTGTATATGTAATTTTTTGATTATTTAGAATACACTCATACTCAGATAATCTATCTTGCAATATGAAAGCAACAGCAAGCTCATTTTCAATAAGTAAATGCGCGATATGATCTTCACATTTTACCCAAAGATCTACTCGGCTTTTTGAACTTATCTCTTTATTCTGTCGAGTGAGTAAAAAACCACTCTGCTGTAAATTCAATATAGTTAACCTATTTTTCTTTCTATTTTATTAAACTCACTAACCACCCAATCACCAAATTCTTTTAACAGTGCAATTACTGAACGTTTTGGTATTTTTCGGCCTTTTAACAACATGACTAGCCTTTCTATTTCAACTTGCTTGTCAGGGTAATACTCTAAAAACTTTCGCGCACACAACACTGGATGATCGTACCAACCTTTATCTCTATGCATAACCAATGAATAGCAGCTTCGTAATACTTTTTTAGCTATAGTTTTCTGTTGTTCAACTTGAGTTTCTATATTTTGGTTCGTGGATATTTTTTTAATATATACCTGCAACCATTCTTCAATATCCATATTCATATTTTTAGCTATTTCCCAGCTTGGTTCAAAATCACCAAAGCGAGTCGATAGATCATCACCAAAAATACACACGCAGCAGTGACGAAGCCAAAAGCCCCAGCTGAATATTGATTCAAGCTGCAATACTTCCTTCGCTTCTCCAATGTTAAAAGTAACGCCTGTTATTTGTGGGTATTTTGACTGGAATCTTACCTTAATCGTATTAACCAAAGTTTGCTCTTTATTGGTCAAAGGTAATGTAGTTATTATCGTTACATCTAAATTAGAACGGCCGGGGGTCGCTTGACGTCGCGCTACGCTGCCATAAAGATAGATACTATGAAGTGATTTAGGAACCGCTGAACGCACATGAGCAATCAGATCTCGAATGACAGGTTCAAACTCTTTTTGGAAGGGTGATTGTTTATCAATAATAGGTAAAGTAAAACGGGACACAAAACACACTCCAATCAAAATAGATACAGAAGTAATGATCGCGATTTCACCATAAAAAAGCAATAAAAAACCGGTCATTTAGACCGGTTTGTTAATGATATTGCTAGTTTTATGCAGTTACTGCACGTTTTTTAGACATTATCATCAATGCACCACAAACAAGAATAAACGCGGCTGTTGATGCAGCAAATGCCATTAATACCGATCCTGTAAAACCAAGAGCGATATAACCAATAGCAGATACACCTGCAACGGATAATGCATAAGGTAATTGTGTCGCTACATGATCAATATGACTACAACGAGCACCAGTAGAAGACAAAATGGTAGTATCAGAGATTGGTGAACAATGGTCTCCAAATACAGATCCCGCTAATACCGCACCTAACATTGGTAAAATAAGTGCTATATCAGTCGCGCCCGCCATATCACCTGCAATTGGTAACATGATACCAAACGTACCCCATGATGTACCCGTACTAAATGCCATTAGACCTGAAAGAAGGAATAAAATAACAGGGATCCAGTGAATACCGATGCTACCTTGAGCCAAGCTAGATAAGTAAGAACCTGTTTTCATATCACCTATAACAGAGCCAATTGTCCATGCAAAGAATAAAATCAAGATTGCACCAAACATCGATTTAGCACCAATCCACATGGTCATACCAATATCTTTTGCTGAAATATCTTGACGAAAAACAGTAATAAGAGCAGCACCAAGGCCAATCAAACCACCATAACATAATGATGCACCAACATCGGTATTTTCAAAAGCACCAAGAATATTAATTTCTTTACCATCAGCAACCAACGCTTGTACGCCGGTATAAATCATAAAGAATACTGTCGCTACAATTAGCGTAATTATTGGGAAAATCAAATCTGAAACTTTACCAGTTTCACTCTCAGTAATATTTAGCTCTTCGTTTAGGTCTTTAGATTCAGCATTTACTGCTTTATCATCAAAACCATTACCACGTGATGCTTCATTTTCATGATTACGCATTGGACCAACGTCTAGTTGGAACCAAACAACAGCAAATACCATTAATAGAGCAAAAACAGCGTAAAAATTCATTGGAATCAAGCGAACATATGCACCTAATGCCGAATATTCAGTTACACCGTGTGATACCAAAATACCACCAATAATGGTAATGATATACGCGCCCCAACTTGATGCAGGCATTAAGACACACATTGGTGCAGCAGTAGAATCAAGAATATAAGCTAGCTTTGCTCTTGATACATAAAAACGGTCAGTTACAGGACGAGAAATAGAACCAACAGCTAAGCTATTAAAATAGTCATCCACAAAAATGAAGACACCAAGAAAAGCAGCAAGTAGTTTTGCACCACGTTTACTTTTAATTTTTGTCTGCGCCCATTCTGCAAATGCACGAGTACCACCAGAAAGTGTTAATAGTGCCGTTGTCATTCCTAATAAAATAAGGAAAGCAACAATACTCATATTCCATGTATTAATAGCCCCATCATCGATGAAAACACCTTTAATAGAACTAAAGGTATAAGACACAGTACTAGAAATTGAGTAATTAGACAGCAAGATTGCGCCTAAAATAATACCAACACCAAGAGAAAGTAATACTCGGCGTGTAATAATTGCTAAACCCAAAGCCATTAATGGGGGCAATATTGATATTGGAGAATTGGAAAAATCAGCTAAGTTCATGATCTACAACAACCAGTTTGGTTGGAGATCTACTGTTGATACGGCAAAGCCGTTATAAAGGAAGTGAATGTAAACCATTTCCCCACAGTAGCGCTCCATAGTTGAAAAAATAAAATTGACTATGGCAGTGTTATTCCTTTTCGAAATAACCCCAGCTAAGCACGCTTGATTAACGTAATTAGCTTCGGCACTGACTCCTTTCAATTGCCGTCATCAGAATCACCCTCAAACAATCTACTTTTAGGCAGTGCGCCTCTACCCGTTTAGGTGCGCCCATTGTACTTATTGAAAACAAATTTGCAATGCTATTTTGAGCAATTTAACATTAGGCTACCACACCACTCAGAATGAGATACTTTAACCTTATTTAACTTGACCTATGACACTTATCTCAATATCTTTTAATATATCTATCACTAATATTTTTAATTTATTGACTAATTAATTTGATATATTCTTTTTCTGTTATATTATAATTGTATTATCAAAAATAATTTTGGAATGAACAATGTCTGATACTATTAAAACACTACTGAATCTACGCAGCTTACGTGTACTATCTCGTGAAATGACTCTTGAGCAATTAGAAGAAGCTCTTGAGAAACTACAATCAGTTGTAGCTGAACGTCAAGATACTGAGGCAGAAGACCGCGCTCAACTTGCTGAAAAACAAGCGAAACTTGAAGAGTTCCGTCAAATGATGATCGATAATGGTATTGCACCTGAAGATCTAATGGACACTATGTCTTCTACTACAGTAAAAACAAAACAGAAACGTGCTCCACGTCCTGCTAAATACAAATTCTCAGATCATGCTGGTGCAGAAAAAACATGGACAGGCCAAGGTCGTACTCCATCGGCACTTCAGACTCAACTTGATGCTGGTAAAGCTTTAGAAGATTTCCTAATCTAATCATTATATTGATAAGACTAAAGATAATTTAAAGCCACTCATTTGAGTGGCTTTTTTATATCTGAGTATTGACTTAAAATATGTTCAGTACATCAAATTCATTATATTAATGGAATTCAAAGTCACTGCATTTAGATTTATTATTCTAAAAAATCAAAAAAAACCGTTAAAAATAATTTTATCACGGCTTTTCTTCAAATTAACTCTAAAAAACGTATGCTATACCAACATTACCTGTTGTACTTGTCGTATGCTCTATCATTGGGCTACTTTCAATCTGTCCTTCCAAGTTTACGTAACGAAGACCACCAGTAACACGAATATTAGGAGTTAAATGAAAGTAAGTTGATAAACCAACAAAAAATTGTCCATCCCAATCAGCATCAAATGAACTCATAGCACCACCTGTTCTCGTTGATTCTTCAGCTGACACACCATATAAGTGATTATTTAATCGCTCACTATTATATGAATAACCAAATGATGGTGTGATAGCCCAACCTTTTCTTCGAATTGGTAACTTCCAAACCGCTTCAGCATAAATTCCATTGTGTGTATTACCAATATCTGAGCCTGCACCAACTTCAAACAAGCCAATATGAGTAATAGCTTGATAAGTCACACCGCCTAAAATAGTGCTTTTACGTTCATCCAATTGTTGCATCGCTGCATTATCCGAATCTTCTGGTTTAAACGTTCGAGGATCATAGATAAAACGGAAAATAATATTCTGTGGCGAGCCAACTGGACGCAGGCGATAACCACCACTAAACCCACGAAGGAAAAGATGCTCTCCTTCATAACCAATCATAGGGATCACTGTCGTATTTGAAGGAGTTTCTTTATAAAAAGATGGAGAATAGGCAGCTGCTGCACCAATTGACCACTGAGAAATTTGTGCGTTTGCACTCGCGGCAACAGTTAATGCTGCACCGACAATCATTCCACTTACTAATTTATTCACGATAGCGACCCTATTTATAGCTCATTAATTTGTGACAACGTATCATAGTATTACTGACTCGTTACGATAGGCACACTATACAGTACTTAATACTTTTTCATAGTTTTTTACTTTTAATTTTGTAAATTTAGGCGGGAATCTCATAAATAACATAAAAGAAAATAATAAGGCTTAATATTTAAATGAAGAAAAGAAAATAATAAAGTTACAGATAATAAAAAGCAGGCTTATCGCCTGCTTTTTATCTATTTTTAGGTAACTTAGCTGTCATCTTCTCTAAAGTTACTTGGTAAATTCAATTTCATTTCATTCCAAATCAAATTACCTTCAAGACCATACTGCCGCATTCTTGGCATTACTGCGTCTTTTCTTTCTTCTTCACAAATCTGTTTTAAATCACGGTAGAATTGCAGTGCAAGTTCACGTGCTTCTGGATTTGAAAAATAATAGCTACCAACACGAGCATATAGCTTTTTAAGACCATTAAAGATAAGTCCATAAATTTGGTTTCCAGATTTAAACGCAACCCCTTGGAAAAGCATGTAATCGTAATAATTAAATGTTTTTGCAATTAATATCTCTTCACGTTTTTCTGGATCTTTTTCATTATCTTCTTTTACTTCAGCTTTAATCTTAGCGCCAAAAGGAGACTCTTCAATAAAGGTATCCCAGCTATCTGCTGCTAATAATTGCTCACAAGAATCAATAACACGATTAAGCGTTCGTAAAGAACCTTCTTTATCTGTTTTAAACGCTTGTCTCATAAAAATACAACTAATATTAGTTCGTGCAGCTAATAGGTCTTCAACAATAGAAGTCGCATTATTTGCATCAACCAATGTCATTAATGTATCTAAGATATGAAGTCCTGATGTCTCCATATAATTATTTACTTTGGTTGGCTTGCCATGTTTAATAGTTAACCATCCATCACGAGCTAAACGCTGTAGTACTTCACGTAATGTCGTTCTTGTCACACCGATAAGCTCAGAAAGCTCGCGCTCAGCTGGTAAAATTGAACCTGGTGGAAAACGTCCATTCCAAATACTTTCAATAATGTATTTTTCAGCAAAGGCTGCTGGACTTTTTGCCTTAATAACCATACAAGTTTCAAATCCATTCTTTAATGTAAAAACTAGACTCATCATACCACCAGTTCAATAAATCCTTAACTCTTTATTAAATAAAGCGAGGCTTTTAGGTACATAATTATTACTTTAAACCCTTATCATATCGTATATAAAACCACCAATATTGTAGAACGCCTTACTTTTATTAATAAAGCCGACCAAAGGCACATTTTATGCAATTTACCTCTTTTCAAATATTGACTATTAGTTAATAAAGAGTAAAGTTCAGACGTTTAGTATTAAGGTTAAGTATATATAGGTAGTTATTTGGCAAAGCAGTAAAATTACTTTGTTGTTTTTCTAAATAGTTGTTTATCTTTACTAAAAAAAATATGTTAGGCGATTATTATCAACTCCCTACTTAACCTTATTTTTCATGGAATTAACGTAATAATAACGTAATAATGTAGAGAGCATCACATGTCTATTTCGCTAGGGAATGCATTTATCAAAAACTTTCTTGGTAAAGCCCCCGACTGGTACAAAATTGCAATACTATCTTTTTTAATAATTAACCCTTTAGTTTTCTTTCTTGTTGACCCATTTACTGCGGGTTGGCTATTGGTTGTCGAGTTCATTTTTACCCTTGCGATGGCATTGAAATGCTACCCTTTACAGCCTGGTGGTTTATTAGCCATTGAAGCTATTGCTATTGGTATGACAAGTCCTGAGCAAGTAAAACACGAATTAGTTGCCAATATTGAAGTCTTACTACTATTAGTATTTATGGTTGCCGGTATTTATTTCATGAAGCAATTGCTTCTGTTTATTTTTACCAAAATATTAATTGGCATAAAATCTAAACCTGCGCTTTCTGCTGCTTTTTGTTTTACCGCAGCCTTCCTATCTGCATTCCTTGATGCTTTAACCGTTATTGCGGTTGTTATCAGTGTTGCTGTCGGTTTCTATGCTATTTATCACCGCGTAGCTTCAGGACAAGGTGGTACGCCAACCCATGATCACACGTGTGATTCAAACGTAACAGATGAACTAACTCGTGATGATCTTGAAAACTACCGTGCTTTCTTACGTAGTCTTCTTATGCATGCGGGTGTAGGTACTGCACTTGGTGGTGTAATGACCATGGTCGGTGAACCTCAAAACTTAATCATCGCAGATCAAGCTGGTTGGATGTTTGGTGAATTCATTATCCGAATGTTACCAATCACCGCTCCTGTATTTGTTTGTGGCATGTTAACTTGTGTTGCTGTTGAGAAATTAGGTATCTGTGGTTACGGTGCAAAACTGCCTGCTAATGTTCGTAATATTCTTGAAGAATATGAATCAGAAGAGCGTAGAAACCGTACTAATATTGATAATGCAAAACTAATTATTCAAGCTGTTATTGCCGTTTGGTTAATTGTCGCTCTTGCGCTTCATTTAGCTGCGGTTGGTCTTATCGGTCTATCTGTTATTATCCTAGCAACTGCATTTACCGGTGTTATCGAAGAGCACTCAATGGGTAAAGCGTTTGAAGAGGCTCTTCCGTTTACTGCTTTATTAGCTGTTTTCTTTGCGGTTGTTGCAGTAATTATCGACCAACAATTATTTAAGCCTATCATTGATGCCGTACTAGCAGTCGAAGATAAAGGCTCTCAGCTTGCTCTCTTCTATGTGGCTAATGGCGTATTATCGATGGTTTCTGACAATGTATTTGTTGGTACGGTTTATATTAATGAAGTGAAAACAGCATTACTAAATGGCCAAATTACTCGTGACCAGTTTGACTTATTAGCGGTAGCTATCAATACCGGTACAAACTTACCATCAGTTGCAACACCAAATGGTCAAGCTGCATTCTTATTCTTACTGACTTCAGCACTTGCTCCATTAATTCAATTATCATACGGACGTATGGTTTGGATGGCATTGCCATATACTATTGTTTTAGCTCTTGTTGGTATGTTTGGTATTGTGTTCTTCCTTGAACCGATGACTGCAATGTTCTACGATTTAGGTTGGATCACTCATGGTACAATAGAAAGTGCAACTTTTGCGGTTTCTAGTGGTCACTAATAAAGTATAACTACTTTTATTTGATGAAAAGGCTCTGTTTATACGGAGCCTTTATTTTTACAAGGAATAAAGATGCAAGCCCTTAATCATTTCTCCCGTGTTCGCTTATCTTGGCTTCTATTACTTTTATGTATGGTTTTCTTTGAAGCTTCAGCATTAACCTTTCAACACATAATGAAACTACCCCCATGTGTCATGTGTATTTACGAACGTGTTGCTATGATGGGGATTAGTGGTGCTGCTATCATTGGTTTGCTAAATCCAAATAATCTAATTGTTCGTTGGTGTGGTCTTATTGCCTGGGGGATTAGTGCTGGTTGGGGTTTAAAATTAGCAATGCAGCACGTAGATTTTCAGTTAAACCCATCACCTTTCGCTACCTGTGATTTATTTGTTACTTTCCCTTCGTGGGCACCATTGAACAAATGGGCACCATGGATGTTTGAAGCGTATGGTGATTGCAGTAAGATTGTTTGGCAATTTCTAACACTTACCATGCCACAATGGTTGGTTATTATCTTTGCCGGTAACCTTGTTGCCTTAGCTATTTTTGTTATCGCTCAGTTCTTCAATAAGAAAAGCGCATAATTAACTATTTATATTGCGAATAACAAAAAAGCCATCGGGTAATTATTACCAGATGGCTTTTTTATTTAAATCAGAAAATAGAAATTTACCTATTTACCACAGCACTTCTTGAACTTCTTACCACTTTCACATGGGCAAGCATCATTACGACCCACATTTTTATATGGGTTTACTTTCTGGCCTTTATAACCAATTTGATATTCATCCGCAGCCATAGCGACTTCTTGTATCATAAAATCAATTTTCGGCAACATCTGCTCTAGTGTTGGTGGCGTATCAATTCCTGCTTCCATCATTTGACGGTGGGTTTCTTCTTCATCAACCGCAAGCATCATTGTACTTAATAGTGCAGACAACATGCGTGTTGTGCCATCTGCAACGTTGAGATCAGCCCATAACTCTTCAACTGTTGGCCATAATGTCATAAAGCCTTCAGCAAATTCTGATACATCACCAAGATCATCAAAATTTACAACCTCAGTAACTTCATATTCATTACGCTTTAGTAATGTGTATTGATGCTCTATTTGCTGAGATACCGGTTTTAGTATTTTATGTACATTATCAGTACCAACCAAGTCGCTTAACCACACTTCAGGGTCTAATGGCTTGGTTGCCATATTTGCAGCAAGTACTACCCCTTCAAGAAAAAGGCCAGAGCAGTTTAAATCAACACCATCTAGTGCAATTAATTGATACTTCATTATTTATTCACTTCCGAAATTAAGTTTTCGGCGTAGTATACCGCAAATAATTATTAGAGCCATAAGTCCCATTATTATTAATTTTTGCTGTCGAGAAACATTATGAAAAAAAATCAAGGATTTACTTTAATTGAGTTAGTTGTTGTTATTGTTATTTTGGGAATTCTAGCAGTGACTGCTGCCCCAAGATTTCTAAATTTACAAAGTGATGCTCATGAGTCAAGGGCTAAGGGGGTATTTTCAGCTTTAAGCTCTGCTGTCAATATGTATCACGGAGCTTGGATCTTACAAGGAGAGCCTTCTGTAAGCTCTGGAATTGGTGTGATTTTTGCTGACGAAACGGTTTATCCTTCAACAAAAGGATTTCCAGTAGGAACAACACATCACCCGTCATCAGGTAATAGCGGTATATCTGGAAGCGGTTGTGGTGAATTGCTAACTTCTTTAATCACCACAGATTTAAAAACAGAAACATATTCAACAACCATGTTTCCAACGGATGCAGATATCAAATATTGGTATAATCAGACAGATGAATGTACCTATTATTACACATCAAATATGATAGATAATTCTACCTACGGTTATATGATGACTTATTCAGTACTTACTGGAGAAACTGCTGTTCAATATACTACCTTTCCAAAATAAGTGACATAACCCTACTTTCCCCCTACAATCCCACCTCCAATAAAAGAGGTGGGATATGCAAGTAATACTAGGCCCGATGGAGGGCGTACTCGATCACTTAATGCGTGAACTATTAACCGAGATTAATGACTATGATTTCTGCGTTACTGAGTTTGTTCGCATCGTAGACCAATTGTTACCTCCACACGTGTTCCACCGTATCAGTCCAGAGCTACTTAATGGCAGTAAAACACAATCTGGTACCCCAATACGTGTACAGCTTTTAGGGCAAGAACCAAATTGGATGGCAGAAAATGCTGTCCGTGCCATTGAGCTCGGCTCTGATGGTGTCGACCTCAACTTTGGGTGCCCAGCAAAAGCGGTAAATAAAAGTCGAGGTGGCGCTGCACTACTAAAGGATCCTGAATTAATTTATCAGATCGTAAAATCGTGTCGTGATGCCGTACCAAGTGATAAAAAAGTCACAGCTAAGATCCGTTTAGGTTGGGAAAATCCAGAAGAGTGTTTTGCTATTTCAGATGCAATAAAGCAGGCAGGCGCGAGTGAATTGACAATTCACGCTAGAACTAAAGTTGATGGTTATCGAGCAGAAGAAATAAAGTGGGATTACATAAATCAAGTTCGTCAAAAAGTAGATATTCCAATTATTGCAAACGGTGAGATTTGGAACTATGAAGATGGACAACGTTGTATTGCTGCCACTGGGATTGATTCATTAATGGTATGTCGTGGCGCATTCAACATTCCTAATTTAGGTAATGTCGTAAAACACAATCACACCAAGATGCCGTGGCCTGAAGTGATTGCACTACTGATTCATTATTCAAAGCTACAAATGGCGGGTGACAAGGGTCAATATTACTCAAACCGAGTGAAACAATGGCTAGTTTATCTTCGTCAGGAATACACTGAAGCCAAAGATATTTTTATGGATATTCGAAGCCATAAAAAATCAGACCCTATTGTTGAACGTTTATATCAAGAGTTAGAAAAAGTCAGTTAACCTCTTTATTTTATCGAGTTTATGAAAAGTAAACTCGATTTTTACCCTCTTGCTTTGCTTTATACAAAAGCTCATCTGCTTTTTTAATAATATTCTCAAACGTAAAATCTCTTTCCGCCTCCATTATTATGGCACCACCAGAAACAGTAAAACCACCTGTTACTATTTTTTCAGATGAGTCCTGAATTGATTTTCTGACACGTTCGCATACACTTTCTATACTTGCTTGTGAGTCTGCATTAATACAAATCACAAACTCTTCACCACCAAAACGAGATACAATATCATTATCTCTTACACTTTTATTAAGCATCTTAGCTACGTAAATAATCGCTTCATCACCGACATCATGCCCAAATACATCATTTATTTGCTTAAAATCATCTATATCATAAATCGCAAAACCAACGTATTTTTTTATCACACGCTCTTGTAAGCTAATCTCAAAGCCACGACGGTTATATAGCCCGGTCATTGGATCTTGTTTCGCAAGATTACTGTAGTAACGTTGTGATAATCTGCTCTGATAATAAAACATAGATAATAAGGTTAAAAAGTAAGTAACAAAAATCAGAGTTAGTGTGTTTGCATCATGGACAATAAAATGAATAAATTCATTCTTCACTGAATTTTTATAATAAAGAAAATTAGAAAAATTAGTATCAGGTAAAGTCACTGACTTCATGAATCGGTATTGTTCAAAATTTTGATACTTTTCACTGTCCAACAACTGTATATACTGTGAGGCCTCCCCTCCTGAATGCAATAATTTATCAACAGAAAGATCTAAGACTAATACACCTTTAAATAAATCTTTATAGTAAATAGGTGTCGAGAACGTCAGTACTTCTAAACCATCAAAAAAGGCATCGGTATAGGGTGGTGTAAACGTAACGTGCTTTCGATTCTTATTTTCCATACTTTTAATCCAGTACGGACGTGAATAGATAGTTTCTAAACTTTGCTTTGTTAAATTTTCAGCTATTTCTTTTGGAGAGGAAATGATGTAGTCGTATTTAGAAATAAAATAGATACCGTGAAGATACTCTTCATAATCATGTATAAATGAAATAACAGGCGCAAGTATCACCTTCTTTGAAGCAATATCATAAAGTTCTGATTTTGGGTTACATAATGAATCAGAGCCTGCAATACTATAATCTAATCGACTTTTGGGCAGTGATATCTCTTGATTATCCATCACTGCATCATGATTGTTGCTAGGCCGAATGATACACAAACCTGCTTCTTCATCGAGCTCAAAGTTATGATTATAGAATTCACCCGTACTTTGTTTATATAGTTGAGATAAATTGTAATCAAGAGAGATCATTACTTTGATTGAACGCTGTAAAGAATCAATAATTCGGCTGTATTCTCGGTGTACTTGCCTTTGAACCGAATCAATATGATTATTTAAAACAATACCCAGAATCAACACTAAAAACAGCGTTGGAATGATAAAGATATGTTTTAAATTTGACTTCGGCATATATAAATTCTTTAACAGAAAATGAACAGACTATAATACCTATTTATTTACTGAATATCTTGCTGAAATACTTATTTTAACATTTAGCTGACAGTAATTTACCAGTAGAAACATAGTTAATGATTATCTAACTACTTGAGAAAGTAAAGATACCCCATTTTTAGTCCATGTTTTTGAGATCGCCATTTCTTCAATATCTTGAGTTCCATACTGTTCGCCATCATAGACTACCACTATGCTCTCATCGCCTGATTGTAAGAAGTTCGTTTCACCAAACTCGGTGTATCGTGTGGCTCCAATACTAATAATGGCTTGTTCAGGGTAATTAGCTTCAGATAAATAAAGAGCTAGATCTTCAGCTGGCCCTTCATCTTTCTGATTATTCATACGGTCAATCATCCAATTATTTAATTGCTCATGAAAATAACTGTAATCAATCGCAGCGCTATCTTCACCGTATCGATTCATTTCACCGTTACGAATATGAAAACTGGCGATACGGTATTTATCTAACTCACAACCTTTAGTAAACGATGTGAGTTCAATGAAGTCTTGCGAGATCCCCTTGGTATTTGCACCCCAGTTTTTCTTCTCACTGATCTTTTTGGCATTCGGTTTACGAATAGAACAATCGTTATAAGCGGCAAATTTTACCGGCGTTAACGCAACGACTTTATTGTCTTGATAAGTAATATCAAAAACAATAGCGACTTCAGGCTCTATTTGTAGGTTGTCTGCATCGTTCGGTGGAATAATGGAATCCGAAGAGAGCGGATATTGAGATAAGAAACCAGCGCTTGAGGATGGGATATAAAAAGGAAATAACGCTTTCGGTTGGATCGCATTGTCAACTTTCACATTTAAAAAATCGGTGGCTTCACCAGCTTGCTCTAAATGCCCAGCAAAGTTTCCTGCCACACCAAAACCAATTACATGCTTAAACGTCATAGTGCCTTCTTAAATTCTAATAATAGGAATGTGTAAAAAGGCACCTTAATTTATTCTTTTCAATTATGCGATGATACGGATCTAATTTTATGATTTCTTTGTTTTTCTACGTCGTTTAAATGGCGATTTTGTCGGACTTTTAAGCGTTCGTAATGAATCTGGTACTGGACCTTGCTGTACACCCTGCATAAAATTCAAGACTTTCGTTTCTAACGCTGCCATAAAAGGACGATATGAACAGGTTCTTTCTGTCATTCCTTGTAATTGAAACTCCCAATGCGCGGTCATATCAGGGTAACTCGCTTCATTTGGCAAAGCATGGATCAAGCCTTTACCTGCCTCACTAGCATTAATGTTTTTACCATTACGAACTAATAATTGGCGCTTAAATAAGGTATCCAAAATTCCTGCTCTGGTGGCCTCTGTTCCTAATCCATCAGTATCTCTTAGGATCTTTTTGAGCTCTTTATCTTCAACAAAACGAGCAATACCCGTCATGGCTTGCAGCAATGTTGCCTCGGTAAAATACTTGGGAGGCTCTGTCATTTTGTGTTTTATTTCACCTTCACGACAGGTATGAACCTCACCTTTTTTTAATGGTGGCACTTTATTTGCGACATCATCGTCACTGTTTTGTGTTTGGGGTTTACCAAGCAATACTCGCCAGCCTGCAAACAACATCTGCTTGCCTTTAGCTACAAATACGCCCCCTGCAATATCAAATACTAATTCCGCTTCGGCATAAACCGCTGCAGGATAAAACTGCATTAAATACTGACGGGCAATTAAGTGATAAACCTTCTCTTCAAATCCAGAAAGCCCTGCTGAACCACTTGATTTTGGGGTTGGAATAATCGCATGGTGAGCATCTACTTTACTGTCATTCCATGCTCGTGATTTCAACGTTAAATCGGCATTGGTTACTGCGCTAGATAACTGCTTATCGTTATTACCAATGGCAGCACATACTTGTTCACGTTGTTTATAGTGATCTTTAGGTAAATGGCGGCTATCTGAACGTGGATAAGTGATTAGTTTATGCTTTTCATACAACGCCTGACACGCATCCAAGACTTGCTGCGCACTTAAGTTATAACGTTTTGAAGCATCAATTTGCAATGACGATAATGAATAAGGTAATGGCGCATTTTGTTTGGTTTCTTTATTTTCAGCTTTGGTTACGGTCGCCGGTTGATTCGCAATTCTTTGAGCTACATTCTCAACTAATTTAAGACTGAGCACGCGACCTTCTTCGTCTTGCCATTGTTGACACGCTTCACTTGGCTTCCACTTCGCTCGAATATCAAACGTCTGTCCATCATTAAGCTGAGGATTTTGATAAGGGATCAGTGCTTCTAATGTGAAATACGCTTTAGGAATAAAATTAGCAATCTCTTCATCTCGACGAGTTACTAAACCTAACACTGGGGTTTGCACTCGACCAACAGAGAGTACGCCTTGATAGCCACCACGTTGGCCTAATAAAGTATAAGCACGTGTCATGTTCATGCCATAAAGCCAATCGGCACGAGAGCGTGCTAAGGCTGAGATAGAGAGAGGAATAAACTCTTGATTACTTCGCATTGACGTTAATGCACGTTTTACTGCCGGTAAGTTTAAATCACTAATTAATAACCGTTGAGTCGCAGCTTTTTTAGTTTTAGATAACTTTAAATAGTCCAACACTTCATCAACTAACAGCTGCCCTTCTCTATCAGGATCGCCCGCGTGAACCACCTGAGAAGCGGTTTTTAATAATTTTCGGATCACCGTTAATTGTTTGCTCGACGATTTTCTTGGACGAAGTTGCCACTGCTCAGGAACAATAGGTAAATGCTCCATACGCCACGATTTGTATTTATCATCATAAGCATCAGGCTCAACTTGCTCTAATAGGTGGCCAATACACCAAGTTACAATATCACCATTGCCACACTCAATGTAGCCTTGCTGATTCTTCTGTGGCTTTGCTAGACCTGCGGCAATCGCTCGACCTAAACTCGGTTTTTCTGCAATAAATAATCGTGACATAAAAAAGTGCTGATGTTGTGAATAACATCAGCACTATACCTGTATGAATAGACAGTTATCAAGTTTTGTTGCCTAACTTATTGGAAGTTTAGCTTAAAGTTTCGCGGCTAGTTCAACCCCTTGGCGAATTGCTCGCTTCGCATCAAGCTCTCCAGCATGCTCCGCGCCACCAATCACATGATGTTTAATATCCGCAGTCGTTAGTGTTTCAACCAATTCATTTACCGATACTTGGCCTGCGCACATTAAGACATGATCAACATCCAACAGTTTTACTTCACCGTTTTGACGAATATATAAGCCTTCGTCGTTTACTTTTAGATATTCAACACCCGCTAGCATATGCACACCGCGTTTTTGTAATGTACGTTTATGGATCCAACCTGTTGTTTTACCGGGCCCTTTACCTATGCTGCCTTTTTTGCGCTGCATCAGCCATACTTCACGAGTGGTTTGATATGTTTCTTGTGGCTTTAAACCGCCTTCGAACTCAATATTTTTATCTATATCCCAATCTTGTAGCCACGCATCTAATGTATGATCCTCTGGCTCAGTGATCATGGTTGCTACATCAACACCAATACCACCCGCACCAATCACCGCCACTTTTTGACCAAGCTTAGGCTGAGTTTTAATGTAAGTTTGATAATCAATCACCTTTGGATGATCACTGCCTTCTAGCTGTGGCGCTCTTGGTTTAACTCCTGTCGCCACCACCACCTCATCAAATTGGCGTAGTTCATCCATCTCAACGTTATAGTTCAATTTTACTATAATATTTTTATGATCGATTTTATTAGAGAAATAACGAATGGTTTCTTTAAATTCTTCTTTTCCAGGTATCTGCATCGCCAAGTTGAATTGCCCACCAATGCGGTCACTACGTTCAAAGATCGTCACTTGATACCCACGCTCTGCCGCAGATGTAGCACAAGACAAACCGGCCATTCCCGCGCCAATCACTGCAATTGACTTCACTTTTTCAGTAGAAGTAAGCACTAACTCGGTTTCATAACAGGCTTGAGGGTTAACCAAACAAGTAGCTCGCTTAGCTTTAAATACATGATCCAAAC
This sequence comes from Aliivibrio wodanis, assembly GCF_052920805.1. NCBI lineage: Bacteria > Pseudomonadati > Pseudomonadota > Gammaproteobacteria > Vibrionales > Vibrionaceae > Aliivibrio > Aliivibrio wodanis. The sequence goes on along the minus strand of NZ_JBREXA010000002.1, from coordinate 331,592 downwards.
ACGCTTGATTACAGCCAATACAGGTATTAATTAATTCTGATTTCTCTTGTTTTGCTTTATTTACAAATTCTGCATCCGCTAAAAATGGTTCGTGCCATCGATACCATATCGGCTTGTCCTGATGCCAATATATCTTCAGCGACTTCTGGTGTATTAATACGGTTACAAGTAACTAATGGGATAGAGACTTTACCTTTTAGCTTTTCAGTTACCCAGCGGAAGGCCGCTCGCGGTACTTGAGTCGCTATAGTTGGTATTCTGGCTTCATGCCAACCAATGCCTGTATTTAATATCGTTACTCCCGCCTTTTCTAATGCTTGAGCAAGCTCCACCACCTCTTCGAAAGTACTGCCTTGCTCAACTAAATCAAGCATAGATAAACGGAAGATAATAATGAAATCAGTACCTACTTTTTCACGTATCGCTTTAATTATTTCTAAGGGAAAACGCATACGATTTTGATAGTTACCACCCCAATCGTCATATCTCATGTTAGTTCTAGCACAAATAAATTGATTAATGAGATAACCTTCAGAGCCCATCACTTCAATACCATCGTAATTAGCTTTTTTTGCATAAAAAGCACTATTAGCAAAGTCATGGATTGTTTTCTGGATTTGGCGCTCACTCATTTGGCTTGGCGTAAACATACCTATTGGTGCTCTAATATCAGAGGCGCTGACCGCTAAAGGGTGCATCGCATATCGACCAGCATGAAGAAGCTGAAGTGCGATTTTTCCACCATTATCATGTACAGCACTGGTTAAGGCTTTATGCTTATCCGCAGCACGAGCTGAACTAAACTGCGCACTAAATGGAGTTAAGCGTCCACGAAAATTTGGGGCAAAGCCCCCGGTAACAATAAGCCCAACCCCACCCTTTGCCCGCGCGGCATAAAAGGCTGAGAGTTTTTTAAATCCATCATTACTCTCCTCTAATCCTGTATGCATAGAGCCCATTAATACTCGATTTTTTAATTGGGTAAACCCCAAATCTAACGGCTGAAAAAGGTGTGGGTACATCATAACAATCCATCGCTTATAATTATTGTGGTCTGACCAGAATAGTAGCTATAGGCTTCTGCTACAATTAAGTATTTACAAATATGCAACATCCATCAATGTTTTTATTGCAATTCATTAATAATAATAATTCTCATTTAGAATGATTTAGCCTAGTTACTTTCTGATTCAGTTAGCGTAGGATAGTGACAGAGTTCAAACTAATAATAAGGAACAATATGAAAGGGTTATTCCACTTCATAGGAAAATGTTTTAAAGCCATATGGAAGCTACTTTCCTTTACCCGTCAACTGGTATTAAACCTATTTTTTCTTGCTTTTGTGGGAGTGATAGCCTTCACTTTCCTAGCCAGTGATGAATCTAGCGTTGAAACTCAACAAGTTGAGAAAAAAGCGTTAATCCTTGATTTAGCGGGCCCTATCGTTGAAGAGAGTAAATTTCGTGAGCCATTAGAACGAGTAACTTCTGATTTATTAGGCAGCCAAAAATCACAAGAAAATGTCTTATTTGATATTGTCGATACTATTCGCTTTGCGGCTCATGATGACAATGTTTCTGGCTTAGTACTTCATTTAAAAGAGATGAATGAAACCAGCTTAACCAAACTTCGTTATATAGCAAAAGCCATCAATACCTTTAAAGCTGCAGGTAAACCTGTTTATGCCATTGGTGATTACTACAATCAAAGCCAATATTATTTAGCAAGTTACGCTGATAAAGTCTTCATGGCTCCTGATGGTACTGTATTACTGCGTGGTTACGGTGCTTATACGCTGTACTACAAAGACCTACTTGAAAAGCTGAATGTATCTACACATGTTTTCCGTGTAGGAACGTACAAATCAGCGGTAGAACCGTACCTTAGAAATGACATGTCTGATGCGGCAAAAGAATCAACATCTGTATGGCTTACTCAATTATGGGATGCCTATTTAGATGATGTTGCCACTAACCGTCAAATTGATGCTAAAACATTAACTATGCCAATGGATCAATTCATTGCGAAGTTAAAAACGCTTAATGGTGACTTATCAAAAATGACCGTAGAACTTGGTTTGGTGGATAAGCTAGCAACACGCCAAGAAGTTCGTAAAGACATGATTGAACAATTTGGTTCTAATGGCTACGATAGCTTTAAACAAATCAGTTATTACGATTATCGCCCACAAGTTCGTCCGACTATTATTCCTGACGCACAAGATATTGCAGTTGTTGTAGCAAGCGGTCCTATCATGGATGGAACGCAACGCCAAGGTACTGTTGGTGGTGATTCAACCGCAGCCCTACTTCGTCAAGCTCGCGGAGATGATAAAGTAAAAGCAGTCGTTCTACGTGTTGACAGCCCTGGTGGTAGTGCTTTTGCTTCTGAAGTAATCCGTAATGAAGTTGACGCTTTAAAAGAAGCAGGAAAACCTGTCGTAATTTCAATGTCGAGCGTCGCTGCCTCTGGTGGATATTGGATCTCTGCAAGTGCTGACAAGATCATCGCGCAACCAACCACAATTACCGGCTCAATTGGTATCTTTGGGATTCTAACTACCTTTGAAAAAGGATTAGAAAAAATGGGGATCCACAGTGATGGGATCTCAACATCTCCATTTAATGGAGTTGGTTTAACTCGCCCGTTAAATGATGATGTCGCTCAAGTGATGCAGTTAGGTATCGAACATGGTTATCACCGTTTTATTAAACTGGTGAGTGACCATCGTAATCTATCTCTAGAAGCGGTTGATAAAGTAGCTCAAGGCCGAGTTTGGACAGGAAAGGATGCTCTTAAACATGGTTTAGTTGACCAATTAGGTGATTTTGATGATGCCGTGCAAGCCGCAGCTCAATTAGCCAATATGGAGTCATATAATCTCTATTGGGTTAAAGAGCCACTATCTCCAATGGAGCAATTCCTTGAAGAGTTAAGCATGAGCTTTAATGCCAATATAAAAACAGAACTTTTTTCATTGGCACCAGAGGCATTGCAACCAACCATCAGCAAAGTTGCAACAGACATCAACATGTTGAATAACTTTAATGACCCAAAAGGGCAATATCTCTTCTGCCTGAACTGTAGCAATCTTTAAAAGCATGACGAGCCCGACACATGTCGGGCTTTCTTTATGCCAAATGCACAGTATAATCGCACCACCTCCCATAACTCTGTACCGTTGTTATTATGGAAAGAAAACACATTTACATCGCCTATACAGGCGGCACAATCGGCATGTTGAAATCTGATGATCATGGTTATGTACCAGCATCAGGGTTTATGCAACATCAACTAAAACAAATGCCTGAGTTTCACCGTGCAGAAATGCCAATTTTCACCATTCACGAATATGAGCCATTAATTGATTCATCTGACATGACGCCAGAAGATTGGCAACGTATTGCAGATGATATTCGTGCTAACTACGATAAATACGACGGATTTGTAATTCTTCATGGTACGGATACCATGGCCTACACAGCATCAGCACTTTCATTTATGCTTGAGAATCTTGGTAAACCAGTGATCGTAACTGGCTCTCAAATTCCTCTTGCTGAACTTCGCTCTGATGGCCAAAGCAACTTATTAAACGCCTTACACATTGCGGCTAATTACCCTATTAACGAAGTAACCTTGTTTTTTAATAACAAATTAATTCGTGGTAACCGCAGTACAAAATCACACGCTGATGGTTTTGATGCTTTCTCGTCTCCAAACCTGTCACCGTTACTTGAAGCGGGTATTAATATCCAAATCAACGGTGCAGAAATCAATAAGCAGCCAGAAGGTGAATTCACGGTTAATGACATTACGCCACAGCCAATAGGCGTAGTAACCATGTACCCTGGTATCTCAGCAGAAGTGATTAAAAATACATTACGCCAACCAGTGAATGCAATGATATTACTTACTTTTGGTGTAGGTAACGCCCCACAAAATCCAGAGCTTTTAGCACAATTAAAAGATGCTTCTGAGCGTGGCGTTGTCGTTGTAAACTTAACTCAGTGTTTATCAGGAAAAGTAAACATGGGCGGTTATGCTACAGGTTGTGCGCTTGCTGAAGCAGGAGTGATCAGTGGTTATGATATGACACCAGAAGCTGCACTAGCTAAATTGCATTACCTGCTAAGCAAAGATCTACCTTATGAAACGATGCGTACTATGATGCAACAAAGTTTACGTGGCGAATTGACTCACTAATCTTGTAACAAAGTTATCTTGTTATAATAAAAAGGCTTCCCTGATATTCTCATGGGAAGCCTTTTTTATTCTATTAACGAATCCAATACCAGTAATTATCTTTTCATCATTACTGGTTAAATCACTTAGTGGCTGCGTTAACTCTACTCAGAGATTATTTCTTTTCGTTAAGAATGATACGCAATGTACGACGAAGTGGCTCTGCTGCACCCCATAGTAATTGGTCACCGACTGTAAAGGCATTCAAGAAATCATTACCCATCGACATCTTACGTAAACGACCTACAGGAACAGACAAAGTGCCCGTTACTTTTGCTGGTGTTAACTCTTGAGCAGTAATATCACGCTCATTTGGAATAACTTTAACCCAATCATTATGCGTTGCAATGATCTCTTCGATCTCATCCATTGGTACATCTTGCTTCAACTTGATCGTTAATGCTTGTGAGTGACAACGCATTGCACCGATACGTACACAAGTACCATCAATCGCAATCGGTGAATCTTGAAGACCAAGGATCTTATTGGTTTCAACAGTTGCTTTCCACTCTTCTTTGCTCTGGCCATTTTCGCGCTTCACATCAATCCAAGGGATCAATGAACCAGCCAATGGAGCACCAAACTCAGAGGTTGGGAATGAATCAGAACGAATTGTTTCAGCTACTTTTCTATCAATGTCTAGAATAGAGCTTGAAGGGTTTGCTAGTTCAGAGGTCACGCAATCATTCACTACACCCATTTGAGAAATTAGCTCACGCATATTTTTAGCACCAGCACCAGAAGCCGCTTGATACGTCATAGCACTAACCCACTCAACTAAACCCGCTTTATATAAGCCACCAAGGCCCATTAGCATCAAGCTAACCGTACAGTTACCACCAACATAGAGGTGTTAGTACCTGCATGAATGCCTTGTTGAATTTGATCAAAGTTCACTGGATCAAGCGTAATAATTGCATCATCTTTCATACGCAATGTAGAAGCAGCATCAATCCAGTAGCCTTTCCACCCAGCTTGACGAAGAGCTGGGTATACTTTTTCAGTATAACTACCACCCTGACAGGTAATAATGGCATCTAGTTTTAATAAGGATTGAATATCAAATGCATCTTGCAGTAAACCCGCATCTTTACCAAGGTTTGGTGCTGGAATACCAACTTGTGATGTGGTGTAAAACACAGGCTCAATATGGTCAAAATCGCGTTCTTCAACCATACGCTGCATTAATACTGAACCCACCATTCCGCGCCAGCCGACTAAACCTACTCTCATTGTACTCTCCCTGTAATTCAAAAAATAAAAAATGCTTACTCCATCTATATGATGAACAGGAAAAAATCTCAAGTACTATTTGTTCTATTCCCTCTTTTTTATGCATCAAAATTTACTACGTTCTATCTCTTTGCTTCAACTTAACCGTGCATAAAAGAAACAACTATAAAATTAACTTTATTTATCACTCCATTTTCAATTAACATAAAGCACACTTTTACCCTCTTATAGCAACATGTTTGGTTAATATGATTAAAAACCAATACTTAAGGATACTTACATACTGTTACAGTTCATAAAATTTCACATATAAGATTAAATGCAAACGATTACTCTGATTATTAGTTAATAATTGCAAATTAAATTCACATATAGCAAAAATAATTAACACAAAATAAAAACATTAACTTAGTGTCAAAATCAATCAACTCATAATTTAATACCAACATTTAACCAAAAATTCACTTTAAAACAGTCCATTAACACCACTATAGATAGAAATCACAAATCAATCATAGTTAATCGATCTCTTGTTGATCATAAGGTAAAGTGATCCTCGTTTAGAAAACACAATCCCTTATCGTATGAATTTTATTCATGCATACAAAAAAGAGGCTTTATACATGAAGCAAGCAACGACAAAGTTACCTTCGTTAATGCAGGTAATTATATCTTTAGGGCTATTTCTACTTCTTGCCTTTTCTTTCACGGCACAACTTGATCTACCTATCCAATTAGCACTTTATATTGGTTGGTTCATTATCATTACTCTTGGTATCAAGTTAGGTCATGATTACAAATCTTTAGAAAAAGCAGCTCTAAATGGCATCTCCAATGGACTAGGAGCGGTATTAATTCTCTTGGCTGTAGGTGCTTTAGTAGGCACTTGGATTTCTGGCGGTATTGTTCCAACCATCATTTACTATGGTTTAAAAGCAATCCATCCATCAATCTTCCTTCTTGCAACGATGATCATCTGTTCACTAACAGCGTTAGCGACTGGCACTTCTTGGGGTGCTGCTGGTACTGCTGGTATTGCAATGATGGGGATTGGGCAAGGTCTTGGTGTTCCAGCTCCGATTACGGCAGGTGCTATCCTTTCTGGTTGTTACTTTGGCGATAAGATGTCTCCACTGTCTGACTCAGTAATTCTTGCCTCTTCTATGTCTGGCGTTGAAGTCATGGAACACATCAAGGGTATGCTTCCAGTTGCACTTATCAGTTACATCATCACAGGTATCATGTTCACTGCTTTTGGTTTCCATTACGCAGGTAACGTTGACATGAGCCAAGTAGACTCAGTAATCCTTGCGATGGAAAACCAGTTTGTAATCTCTCCATTCTCATTTGTACCTGTTGTTATTGTGCTTGGCTTATTAGCAATGCGTATGCCTTCTTTCCCAGTGATCAGCTTCGGTTCTCTTCTGGGTATTATCTGGGCAGTGATGGTTCAAGATATCGACTTTTTAACGGCATTCAATACTGCATGGGCTCCGTTCTCAATTGAATCTGGTGTTGGCTTTATTGACTCAATTCTAAACCGTGGCGGCATGTCTTCAATGCTAGGCTCAGTTGCAGTTATTATCTTCGGTCTTGGATTTGGCGGTTTATTAGATAAAGTTGGCGTGTTAGAAACTGTCGCTAAGCTTTTCGAAAAACGTGTGCAAGGTCCTGGTTCACTAGCAACAAGTACGATTGCAACAGCCTTCTTTGGTAACATCTTCGGCTCAGCAATGTATGTATCGCTTATCCTGACACCAAAGATTTGTGCGAAAAACTACGACCGTTTAGGTTACAAACGTAAGAACCTTTCTCGTAATGCTGAGTTTGGTGGTACGTTAACTTCAGGCATGGTTCCGTGGAGTGATAACGGCATCTACATGGCGAGCATCTTAGGTGTTGCAACACTGTCTTACGCACCGTTCATGTGGTTAAGCTTTGTGTGTATCATCGTAACGATTGTAACGTCTTACATGGGCTGGTTTGTTGATAAATGTGAACCGACTATCACAGCAGAAGAGACTGACGAAGCTATTGCAGTAGAAACAAAAACAGCATAATTCATACTGTTCTATTTTAAATAGCGTCATCTAAATAGAAAAATGCCAGTGGTTGACTCAACCACTGGCATTTTTTATGTCTGTTTCTTACGTTCTAACTATTATCTATAGCCATCACAATATTTATACCAATCACAGTAAGTAAGTGATCAGAAATAGCGCAGGGAAAATGCTTGAGAACAAGGCGACATTTTTCGATAAGTAGTTATTCTACAATCAAAAATTTCAACGCAGTTATCGAGCATTTTAACCAGCTAGAATGATCAGTTATTTACTACGATTGGTCTTATACAACCGTTTTCTTCACGGCTGCTCGCTTTCCTAAAAAGTAACCTAAACCTAATGGAGCAAAGAAAATAGCTAAGATAAACAAGATGAAATAAATGATAGTACTCTTAATTAAATCAATCACTTTATCCATTGCCAATGTCAGTACATCTTGTGACACTTTATCTAAGTCTTGAGTAAACTTCTCACGCTCTTGAGAAACAATAATCGCTATCGCATTACGCTCTCTTTCAACCATATTTACTAGCTCTTTTCGTTCACGAGCAACCATTGCCTCCAGCGCAATTCGCTCTGCACTAAGTTGATTTAACTTGTCATCTGTCTTTAGATCCAAATCGTCAAGTAATGGCTGCAACTGCAAACTCATTTGCTCTACTAGATTTTGCATATATTCAGGGTTGTTTTGCACAAAATCTTGAAATGACTCAGAGGTTTGACGCAAGCTTTCCATAGTTTTGTTGATATCAGTACCACTTAGATTACTGTTCATCGCGATCAGTTGTGCTTTCCATGTCATGATCTTCGGTGTTTGTTCTGATACTAACCCCAAGCGATCTGATACATCACCTAACGCTTCTGGCATGGTCCCTAACGTAGCTACCGCTTCAGTTTCATCGATATTCTGATGGGCTAACCACGCCTTTAACGCTGGTGTTCTACGCATCATTAAGCTATCAAACGGATGCTCTGTAACAAACGCGGTAATAAAGTCTTGAGCATCACTAAACTCTGAACTCGACAAGAGCTTCTCGGCCATATTTTTAATGTCATCATTCAGAACTTGGCTTGTTTTAAAAGCTACATCGCCATCAAATAATTCAGAACCTTTTCCTTCTGGTGAGAAAAATTGTTCCATTTGTGCAGCAAAGACCCAAGTATCAATTAAGGCTATTTTTGGAGACACTTGATACGCCGCACGCTGCAATCCTTCTTCTGCATGGATTTTCCATAACAAAACATACGATTGATGTAAGGTATCATCTTTAGGGTACGTCGCTGATATTTGATCCGCAGCAGATTCTACTTCACTAAAGAAATGTTTGCTGTATTCGCGGGTTAAAATACGAGTATTGAGTTCTGCCGTCGTTAACGGTACAGATTGAGACTCTATCTTTAGCTCAAATAAAGAACAGCCATTGAGCATAAAAAGGGATAGAGCTATCGAGAAGATCTTAGAAACAGAGAACTTAGAAACAAAGAGTTTAGAGGTGTATTTCATGAACAACCCTACCTAACCAGAATTTTATAATTAAAGAATAGATAGGGTATCATTTTGCAAAAATCAAGTTATCAAATATTTGAGAACAAACCGTTAATTATCCATAAATCAACGGTTTTATATTTTGCAATATAAGCACGAGTTATGATTCAGAAGAACCCAGACGCCGTGTTAATTGATCTTTTAAGTTTGGCGGCGTGCCTTTGATGGTTAGAGTATCGGTTTCTGGATCATAGAAAACACGTTCACCCAATAACATCGCATCAAAGTTCAGAGATAAACCACCGCCAGCGCCCACAAACTTCGTAAGCTTACGCATTGCTGTACGATCAACAGGGAAAGACTCTTCTAATTCATAGCCTTGCTCTTCAGCAAATTGATAAAAGTTAGATCCAGATTCAGACGTTGGTAATTCACCAGACAACTCTTTTACTGTTAACTCTTCACCCGCTTGTAATTGACCATTACAATAGTCATATACACTCTTACGATATTGTTGCTTCTCTTCTTTTTCTAAGCGCTCATCAGCACAGAAATCTTCAACTGCTTGCATCAATACTTGGTTTTGTACCTTAGTATCCATGCCTACATCTGCTTGTAAAAAATCCAAGAAGAAATCAGAGACTTTACGGCCTACGCGCCCTTTAATAAACGTAAGGTAGCGATTTGAGTCTGAATCCGTTTCCCACGTTGATAAATCAATACGTGCCGCAATGTCCATTTTAGCTATATCAAGGTAGTCAGTAGAGCTAATGTCTAGTTGCTCCGTTACCTTCATACTCTCATTAGATGGTAATACAGCGACAAACAAATATTCCGTTGCCAATGAGCGATATTCAGCGATGACTAAAATACCTTCTTCAGCAAATGGGTATTTAATCAGCTCTGATTTTAATTTTTCTGCTGATTTATTACTGAATTCTAAAAATGGTGTTTCATTCTTACGAACAGAAGCTAGCCAATGCCCAAACTCGCTCTCAGTCTTGAATACACCAAAGCCTTTACCTGCTTTAGAGTTAAAGACACGATGCAGCTCAGATACTAGGGCTTCAGTGAACTCTTCGTTCTCAAGAGTTTGATTTCGTAGACAAACTTCGAGTTCATCTTGCTCATTTTTTACTAATTTATGTAAAATTACGTTTGAAAGGGTTAAACTCATAATAGAAAAGGTTTTTAGTTGACGTACATAGTAGGTTATCATAAGCCGCTTTCACTATCATTAACTGAAAAGACTTATGGCTATTACTACTTCGAAATACAGCAACAAACAAATTGAACAAATGTTAACAGAGATGGTCGATGTACTAGATAAACATCGTGCACCTGCTGATCTATCTTTAATGTTGGTTGGTAACATTGCAACTAATGTTCTAAACCAAGAAGTGCCAGCAGAACAGCGTAAAATCATCGCTGAAAAATTTGCTCAAGCATTGCTTAGCTCACTAGATCTACCAAAAACTCACTAAGAGCGAGAATTCAATTACCATGGTTGATAGCGGAAATACCTACGGCGACAAAGTCTCTAAGTTAATTACTTGGGGTCACTGGTTCAGCTTTTTCAATATCATTGCAGCAATGCTTATTGGTACACGTTATATATCGCAATCACCATGGCCTGAGACGCTACTTGGACAGACCTATCTAGTATTAAACTGGATAGGTCATTTTGGTTTTTTGGTTTTTGGATTCTACATTCTTGTACTTTTTCCTCTAACCTTTATAACGCCATCCCAGCGCTTAATGCGAGTCTTAAGTGTCATCATAGCAACCGCAGGTATGACCTTACTGCTGCTCGATACTTATGCTTATCAAAATCTTCACCTGCATATTACCCCACTGGTTTGGGATATGCTGTTGAATAACGATAAATCAAATTTAAACACCCAATGGCAATATTTGTTCATTGTTGTTCCAGTAATCTTTTTATTACAGCTTTCATTATCTGAATGGGTCTGGAATAAATTACGAAAACTTACCCATAAACATGTTGGTCGCCCTTTTGCTATTCTATTTTCAGTAGCCTTCATTGGTAGTCATTTAATACATACTTGGGCAGACGCATCGGCTTATGGCCCAGTGACCGCCCAACGAGCGACATTCCCACTGTCTTATCCAATGACTGCACGCTCATTTTTAGAAAAACATGGTTTCCTTGATAGTGAAGCACTAGCAAGGCAAATCGAAGAAGAAGGTGTAGGTGGTGCAAAAGAAGCGATGCGCTATCCTCTTGAACCAATTAGATTTAAAGAAAAGCAGACAGAATATAATTTACAGATCATTATGATTGATAGTTTACGATCTGATACGTTAAATCATACTGACACACCAAACTTAACACGCTTTGCTCAAAATAATTTAAATTACAACAACCATTACAGTGCAAGTAATAACCCAACAAGTTTGTTTGGATTATTCTATGGATTACCAGGAAGTTATGTTGATAATTTTAGAAACTCAAGCGTTGAATCACCGATCTTAGCTGAGCTACATACCCGGGATTATACATTTGGATTATTTAGTGGTGATAATTTTAACTCTTCACTATATAAACAAATTATCTTTACTCAGGGAGAGCTGAGTAATACTGAAGAAAAAATGACAGATAGCAAGGCAATAAACCAATGGAATTCATGGTTTTCCACTCAAGAATCAAACAAACCGTGGTTCAGCTATTTAGAGTTAACTTCGGTCTCGAAATACGATAGTTCAGAGCCTATTTCAACAACAAATACTGACCAAAGTGTGTTTGAAATAAACTATCGTAAAGCCGTCAGAAAAACAGACCAACAATTAAGAGCCGTTTTAAATACATTAAAACAATCTCCTGATTGGGAAAAAACCATTGTTGTTATTACTTCAAATCACGGTATGGAGTTTAATGAAACAAACACAAACAGCTGGGGAGCAAGCTCTAACTTTAGTCAATATCAATTACGCGTACCAATGTTGATTCACTGGCCTAACGCTGAACCTGAGTTAATTACAACTCGTTCAAGTCATTTAGATCTTGCACCAACATTGATGGAGTCATTTTTAAGAACAACAACCACATCAAAAAGCTATAGTAGTGGATTAAATTTATTGACTCAAGATGGTGAACGTAATTGGTTGCTTGCTGGTGATAGAAAGAACATTGCTCTAATCACTGATACTAATACCGTTGTTATTGATACCTTTGGTAACTATAAAGTTTACGATGAAAACTATCGTCGCTTAAAGGATGAAAAACCTAAGCTCTCCTTATTAATGCAGGGCGTATCAGAACTCAAACGGTTTTATCACCCTAAAAAATAAATAGCCTCATAAAAATCCCTTTCTCATAAAGGGATTTTTTATATCTAAGTTTTGAACCCAATTAAAATATCGACTTAAATCTACTTTTTTTTCACATAAAATAGTTAAGATATAAAATCAAATAAATAGAGGTGTATATGAAACTATTGCTTGTTGAAGATAATCAAGATATTGCGGGGATCATTTTTGATTTCTTTGAGATTAAAGGCTACGTATTAGATTATGCAAGTGATGGTCAGCAAGGTTATGAACTTGCTAAAAAAGAACATTTTGATTTAATTATTCTTGATGTCATGCTACCTAAAATGGATGGCTTAACCGTATGTAATCGCTTACGAGAAGAAGGGATAGATACTCCAATTCTTATGCTCACTGCACGAGATACCACAGAAGATACTCTTCTTGGTTTCAAACAAGGTGCCGACGATTATTTAGTTAAACCTTTTGATCTTGATATTCTTGATGCCCGTATCAATGCACTTGTGCGTAGAACCTCAGGAAAACAAGCCAAAAAAGAGCTTCAGTTTGAAGAGTTATTGTTAGACCTCACCTCAAATACCTTATCTCGCCAAGGGTTAACGTTTAGCCTTAACCCTACTCAATTTATTATTATGAAAAATCTGCTTCTTTCTGCCCCTAAGATTGTCAATAAAGATGCGATTACTTATGAGTTATGGGGAGACGATGAACCAGAAAAAGACGTACTACGCAGTCATATTTACCAACTACGAAACTTAATAGATAAACCATTTACTCATAAGTATTTAAAGACCATTCCAAAAACTGGTTATCAATTAATCGGAAAAACAGACTCAAATGCGTAAATACAGTGCTAAACACCTTACTTTTATTTATTTTTCAATCGTTGCTTTAGCTATTATTATCGTTCATGCATTAGTGATTGATTCAACGCTTGATAGCATTGAAAACTTACTCGCTAAACAGAAAATCCTAAGTGCAAAAGAAGTTGCAATAAACAGCCTTGGTAATACCAATGCAACAAAAGTGGTTATCACTGATCGTATTACGGTTTATACAAACAAAGAAGATATTGATATTAATTACACTGATTTCTTCAATTTACCGTTAGACACGACAATAGAGGTATTCAAAAAAGACAGCTATGTCGAAAATGAGGCCTTTGTTTATCGTACATTAGATAATCATGGCAAGAGTATTTACATTGTATTAACTGGTGATTTTACTGACGATTCTGAGCGTCGTATTTTCTTCATGGAATCAAAAACTATTGGTTCCTCTTTATTACTAATGCTTATCAGCTTTTTTATTATTTTAAAAATCTCACAAAGAATAACAGAACCTCTTACTCAGTTAACAGAAAACATAAGTAATAGAAAACAGGGTGATATCACTCAAATTCCAGATAACATTTCAGGCAATACCCAAGAAAGTGCACAATTAATTGAAACCCTTAATGCTAATTATCAACAAATAGAACAATTAATCGAACGTGAACGTTCTTTCACTCGATATGCTAGCCATGAACTACGTACACCACTAATGATTATAAAAGGAGCAACCAAACTCCTTAATCAATCAAATGATCCAGTATTCATACAAAGACAACAAAAACGGTTAAATGATGCTGTACAAGAGATGAGTGACTTTGTTGATGCCTTACTATCGCTTACTCGTGATGAATCTGATCTAAAAAATTCAACCATGATTTATCGAAGTATCGACGCTACTGAATTGGAAAGAATTATTGAAACGCACGCACATCTACTGCGTTTTAAAAAAGTTAGTTACAGTATTGAATTAGAAAGCTTAACTACTACTTATATCTCTGAAAATATATTAAAAGTCCTAATCGGTAATCTGATTAAAAATGCCTTCAACTGTACAGATGAAGGCGAAATCATCATATCAATGAATCAAGATGGATTCTCTGTAATTGATTCAGGTATTGGCTTAGATGAAAAACCACGTGGTGTAGAAGGATTTGGCTTAGGGTTATTGATTGTTAGAGACATTTGCCAGCGCTATAATTTAACATTCACTCTGACTAATAAAAAAGATACTCATGGCTGTATTGCAACTGTTTTATATAACAAAAATGGTGTAATAAGTTAAAAATAGAGCATATTGCACAAAAATAGGGCAGTCAGTCCATTTTTTTTAATTTATGCTTTACAATAAAACCAATTCCGCCTATTATTCTCGGCATTGGAGGGATGGCTGAGTGGTCGAAAGCACCGGTCTTGAAAACCGGCAACCGTTAATAGCGGTTCTAGGGTTCAAATCCCTATCCCTCCACCACTTTTCAAAATTCAGATAGAGTCTGGGTTTTAAAAATTGGAGCGGTAGTTCAGTTGGTTAGAATACCGGCCTGTCACGCCGGGGGTCGCGGGTTCGAGTCCCGTCCGCTCCGCCAACATCAACGAAGCCTTGTCAGAAATGACGAGGCTTTTTTGTATCTGTCGAATATGAAATTTAGATCTCCAAGTCTCATATAGTTGAAGACGATTCAATGCTTCTCTAATAAACCACTCTGTTATCACTTAATCACTTAAAGTACTTTAATTAGTAATAATTAGCAGGTAAGTACTAGGATTAATACTTTATCGCCTTAAATATCAACAGATTGAATAAAAAAAAACCAGCCAATTCGTTTTTTTAAAATAGTACTTTACAAGGAAGTCATAACCCCCTATTATTCGCGGCATTGGAGGGATGGCTGAGTGGTCGAAAGCACCGGTCTTGAAAACCGGCAACCGTTAATAGCGGTTCTAGGGTTCAAATCCCTATCCCTCCACCAAATTAAAGTTTAAACCGCTGTCTTTACAGCGGTTTTTTCGTATCTGCACTATAGAAAAATCACCTTAATTACAGCACTTTTAATTGACAAGGTGTAATATTCAAACCCCTACCCTCCACCACTTTTCAAAATTTAGAAGTAGCCAAATAGCCCTTCTATATTAGCCTTCAGTAGTTTACTTTCATCTCCTAAGCATATCCCTTATAAATAGTTTAATTAAAATCGTTCAACATAGTTTTAAAATCGAACAGGTTGATTAAAAACAAACCAAGCAGAATGTTTTTTTAAATTAATACTTTACAACAAAATCAGTTCCGCATATTATAATCGGCATTGGAGGGATGGCTGAGTGGTCGAAAGCACCGGTCTTGAAAACCGGCAACCGTTAATAGCGGTTCTAGGGTTCAAATCCCTATCCCTCCACCACTTTTCAAAATTCAGATAGAGTCTGGGTTTTAAAAATTGGAGCGGTAGTTCGAGTTGGTTAGAATACCGGCCTGTCACGCCGGGGGTCGCGGGTTCGAGTCCCGTCCGCTCCGCCAACATCAACGAAGCCTTGTCAGAAATGACGAGGCTTTTTTGTATCTGTCAAATATGGGATCCCTATAAATTTCATTAAACGACTAACTCTAGAATTCAAACCCTATCCCTCCACTACTTTTCAACATTCAGATAGAGTCTGAGTTTTAAAAATTGGAGCGGTAGTTCAGTTGGTTAGACTTTCTATTGGAGAGCTTATCGGCCTGACACGCCGGGGGACGTGCTGCTCTCAAGGTGAGATAGAAAATCCAGCCCGCTCCGCCAACATCAACGAAGCCTTGTCAGAAATGACGAGGCTTTTTTGTATCTGTCGAATATGAGATCCCTGTAAATTTCATTAAACGACTAACTCTAGAATTCAAACCCTATCTCTCCACCACTTTTCAAAATTCAGATAGAGTCTGAGTTTTAAAAATTGGAGCGGTAGTTCAGTTGGTTAGACTTTCTATTGGAGAGCTTATCGGCCTGACACGCCGGGAGACGTGCTGCTCTCAAGGTGAGATAGAAAGTCCCGTCCGCTCCGCCAACATCAACGAAGCCTTGTCAGAAATGACGAGGCTTTTTTGTATCTGTCGAATATGAGATCCCTGTAAATTTCATTAAACGACTAACTCTAGAATTCAAACCCTATCCCTCCACTACTTTTCAACATTCAGATAGAGTCTGGAACTTACCAATTGGACCTTATTTCCATCAATAGTGCCTTAGAAATAAAACAAAATTTCAAACCGTTTCATATAAATGGAAGTAGCTAGCTGAATTCGAGTCAAAGCATTGTTAACTCAGCGACATCTGTACTAGCCTAATCCCTTACTTTATGAAAAAAGGCTATAAAAACCATGAAAAATATTATTTCAACGTTGGCAGTTATCACCACTCTATCGGCTAGCTCTTTCGTTTCAGCTTCAGAATGGAGTTATGCTGGAGAAACCGCTCCTGCTAATTGGCATGGCACCTGCCAGACTGGCGTAAACCAATCACCAATAGATATTACCAATGCCATTGAGAGTACTTTAGAGCCTATCATATTCAATTACGCTCAAGCGGGTAAGAATATCGTTAATAACGGTCATACCGTGCAAGTAAACTTTGATGGTAAGCAATCTATTCAGGTTGAAGGCACCACATTTAACCTATTACAACTTCATTTCCATGCTCCAAGCGAAAACCTGATCGCTGGCCATTCTTTTCCATTAGAGATGCACTTGGTTCATTCAGATAAAGAAGGTAATCTTGCGGTTATCGGTATAATGCTTAAAGAGGGTAATACGAACTCAGAATTAGAAAAAGTCTGGGATAAAATGCCTAAATCAGGCGATGTTAATCTTGATAGTAAGCTAATGCTTACAAGGTTGCTTCCTAGCAATCAGGCTTATTACCGTTTTAATGGCTCACTAACAACACCACCATGTACAGAAGGTGTAACTTGGTTCGTGATGAAGAACCCAATCACGATTTCTGCAGAACAATTAATTCAGTTTAAATCTCTGTATCAAGGAAATAACCGTCCAGTACAAGCGATTAATGCCCGCCCTATCCTAAAATAAATTGTTAGAACATTAAATTTTGCTCTAACTTTCATCGATATGATCGAATTTAGAGCAAACAGTATTTTTAAACAAAAGAATCCTTTACAAAAAGAAGGGTTACGCCTATTATTCACCGCATCGGAGGGATGGCTGAGTGGTCGAAAGCACCGGTCTTGAAAACCGGCAACCGTTAATAGCGGTTCTAGGGTTCAAATCCCTATCCCTCCACCACATTCAAAGCCCTAGCAGAAATGCTGGGGCTTTTTTGTATCTGAAAAATGAACACCATCAAATAATTCAAAAATCAAATACCAACCGAAAATACATCAATTTAAATTATGACTACCGCCTCTCAATTTATTTTATAAAATATGGATATAATGATAATAGTGTCAACGTTTAGAACATTAAAAATTTCTTTCAATTAATACCATTCCTAATAAACAGTTAAACAAGTACTCATTAGCACTAAGTAAATAGAGAGCTAGATATGGATATACTAAAAAGATTGATAGGTATATTTACTCAACCAAATAAAGGTTCTGTATTTCTATATATAGGTGATAAAAAGGCACTATATATCACCATCATTATCCCTTCCGTAATGATGCTACCTCTTGCAATAAAAAATTACTTTTTCGGTTATCATCTACTTGCATCAACTTTACTTCTTTTCTTTCTTACAAGTACTTTTCATATTTGGGCCATTTATAAAAAATCCCCACTCATTCTACATCCCCACATCATTGCTATTTTACTTATTTTATCCCTTTTCTTTACTGTTCATTATTTAGGTGTAAGTACTATTTACTGGTGCTACCCTATTTCTATCGCTTTACTCTTTATGCTACCTCTTAAATCAGCATTTATATTTAATATAATTGTTTGGTCGATAATCAGTGGCTTTAGCTTTATAGAAATGCCTCTAGATGAAGCTCTCCGAATTTCAACATCTCTACTATTGACCATTATAATATCTGGCTCAGTCTTAATGCATATCAATCAATTAAACAAACGTTTACTCAATGAAATAATTCGAGACCCGATGACTGGTGCATATAATAGAAAGGAGCTGTCATTTCATTTAAAAACTTGCCTTAAGCAGCAAAAAGAAGACAGTATACATTCTGCCCTGCTATTTATTGATATCGACCATTTTAAAGCTGTTAATGATTCATTTGGTCACGATGTGGGGGATGACGTTATTAAAGAGTTAGTTAATATTATTACAAACCATAGTCGTGAGACGGATAAGGTATTTCGGATTGGTGGTGAGGAGTTTGTTCTATTAATGCACAATACTAATATTGAAAATGCACTGCGTGTTGCCGATAAACTAAGACTGAAAATCAAAAATGAGCAGATAATTGAAAACTATCCGATAACTGTCAGTATTGGTGTATGTAGCTCTGAAAATAATCCCTCAAAAGATCAATGGTTAAAATTTGCTGATATCGCTCTTTATGAAGCAAAAGAGGCAGGAAGAGACAACGTTAAGCTTTATCGCACTTCAAAAAGCCAGATCATCTAAAGTAATATTATGATAAATCTTTCAGCATCCATACATCACAACCGTTATGAATTGTTCCATTAAGGGGCTCTGATAAATGAGAAAAACCAAGGTCCTTATACAGATGAATGGCTGATCTCATACTTGATAGAGTATCTAAATAGCACTGAGTATAACCAAACTCTTTTGCGTGTTTTAATACTTTCTGAGCAATCGTCTTACCAAACCCTCGACCTCTCGCTTCTGGCAATAAAAATAACTTACGCAGCTCACACACCGTTTCACTACCATTAAATGAAGATAGCCCACAGCCGCCAACGACTCTCCCATCAAGTAATAAAATAAGATATTTACTTTTAAATGCAGGGTTATAATATTTACTCATTTCTAGAACTTCGTCATCCGATGGCCCAAAGCCTTCACCCATAGCTCCAAACTCAACACCAACATTCTTAATGATATAACAAATGTCATTATCATGATCACTCGTAATTCCTACAATTCGATATTCCATATCCAAACTCTCCAATCTTGAACTCTTTTTATTATAGAAAACTATAAATATCTAATTGAGGTACTCAGCACAAAGTCACTATAGAGATTCAATCTTGATCACACCAATATAAAAAAGCGAGCAACCAAAGTCACTCGCTTGTAAATCTATTCTACTAAGTTAGATTACACCTAACTCGCGTAGACGTTCCATTAGGTAACTGTTTGCTGTGTGGCGCTCTGATAACACAACATCAGGTTTTGGATGCAAGAACAATGGTAATGAAATACGAGATTTCGTTTTATCCGAGCCCTCAGGGTTAATCACTCGGTGCGTTGTTGATGGATAATAACCACCAGACGCTTCTTGCAACATATCACCAATATTGATAATTAAGTTGCCAAAATCGCAAGGCACATCTAACCAATCACCTTCTTTGCTCTTAACTTGTAAACCTGGCTCATTAGCAGCAGGAAGTACAGTTAATAAGTTAATATCTTCATGAGCACCAGCACGAATAGCACCAAGCTCCTCATCGCCCTCTAATGGTGGGTAATGAAGAATACGAAGTAATGTCTTATCATTATTTTCAACCATGCTAGAAAGCGATTGAGAATACAATTCAGAGACTTCTTTTGGTGAATGTGCTTCAACCCAAGATAATAGCTCAGCAGCAAGTGTATTCGCGTTATCGTAATACTCTTGAATCTGTGCTTTTAACTGCTCAGGACACTGGCCTGTAGGGTAGTAGTGGAAATATTCTTTAATGTCTTTTTTAGTATGACCTTTTGCAACTTCTGATACAGAAGCTGGGAAAAAGCCATCTTGCGTTTCTACATTAAACTGGAAGTTTTCTTTCTCTTCACTATTAAAGAATTCATACCAATTGTCATAGATACTTTGTACAAGCTCTTGTTGAATTGGGTGATTTTTTAATACGCCAAATCCTGTCTCACGCAGTGACTTAACAAACAGTTCTGCTGCATTCTCAGCAGTGTAATCAATTGCTTCTAATTTCATAATTATTATCTTATTGTTGGCTGACTGGTTTTTATAATGTGTTTTTATTATGTACATATAAATTGTATTAAGATGCGTACATTGCCTCAAGGCCTAACGTCTAAAAATAGACAACAATTTGTTTACAGTCAGAAACACAACTATTCCGTGTAACAACAGTGAAGTGTTAATAAATAGAATTGATGAGGAGATATTACCCCGCTATCGATGGACAATAGCGGGCAATTTTTTAAATTTTGAAGGGATAGAGTTACCTTGGTAGCGGCTCTAAGATTCCATTTCTAACTAAACCACGGCGAACGTTTTTGCATAGTTTGGCAAAGCTTTCGATCTCAGAGAAATTGGGGGTTTCTCCACGTTGAACGTAAGATTCCCAATACAGTAATTCACCTTCCACTAATTCAATCAATTTACGTGGGCAACCAACACAGGTATCACCACATATTTGAGCTTCAGGCGCATCAAATGGAAAGTCTGCTTTCACCAACTCGATGATGTTAAGCATCGCGGTTTTACGATCAGGTTTTTGTATTTTTGGTTTATGGGTCATTAGTTTCTATGAGGGTGATTCGTGATATGGTCTTCCCAATTTTTCACGTCAATCGCATAAACAACCTTGTTTCTTACGCTTTCGCCAGCCGCATGCATTGCTGATTTAGACCCAGTAATCAATGGGTGCCACTCAGGAATGCCTTTACCTTCCGCCAGTAGACGGTATGCACAAGTCACTGGTAGCCAGTTAAACTCTGCAATATTTTCACGGCTTAGTTTTAGACAATTTTCACCCGAAGTAAAACGCTTAGCGTAATCTTTACATGAACACGTTTTACTATTTAACCAGCTACATGCCACGTTAGTGTAGTAAACCTCATCTGTATCTTCATCCATTAACTTGTGTAGACAGCACTTGCCACAGCCGTCACAAAGAGATTCCCACTCTTGCTCTGTCATTTCTTCTAATTTTTTTTGTTGCCAAAATTGCTCTGTCATTGCTTTACACTCGTTATGGGAAGAGGCGGTTTTATACCCATCTTGAGCTAAAAGTGCAAGTGGTTTGCTATTCAGTAAAGAGATAATCCTGAGTAATACCAATCTGGATAAGTAGTTGAGCAGATAATTGCGTAGGAAAAATAATTAAATATTTATCTAGGTTGGTATAGTTTTGACCTGAAAGGGGAAGAATGGTATTTTGCGCATCCTTTAATTGATGCAATGAGATAGTGTTATGGAGTGTAGATTATATTGCGGTGCTTGCTGTATCGCTCCGAGTATTACGTCATTTATTCCGGGAATGCCTGATGGGAAACCTGCTGGGGTACGCTGCGTACAATTAAATGATGAGAACTTGTGTAAGTTGTTTGGTAAGGCAGAACGCCCAAAGGTGTGTCATCAATTTAAAGCTTGCCCTGACGTATGTGGGTCAACCCCAGAACAAGCTATTCAAACCATCACTGAACTTGAGTCAATGACGCTATAATTTTATAGAAGAATTACATTACGATAATACGCGGACTACGTTCTGTACTTGCTCTGAAATCTCAATACCGTGGTTTGTTAAATAACCACCATCTTCTTGTGAAACCAATCCTTTACTGAAAAGACGCTTCATTGCTTCGATTGCTTCGGGTGCTGCGTCTGAATGAATTTTTAAACCCGCTTGAGTGCTTTCTAGTGGGAATTGCTTGAGAAGGTTCATTTCTTCGATAATATCTTTATTAAATGGCATAGTTTTATCTCTCTTATTTTATTAATTGGAATCAGCATAGACTGTCTTTAACAGATTAAAACAGAGCTAGATCACACCTATAAAAAATCCCCATAGGATTACTCTCTATGAGGATATTTTTTAATCAGTTTACTGTGTATTTAAACAATTAAGCTTGAATCACCAATAATTAGCCATGGTGCATTTGACTGCGTAAGGTCACGCTCCAAGTGCCAGATGTCTGTAATTTCTTCTTCAACACCTTCAACTGAATCGCGGTAACGACCAGAGAATTGTAAACTAAGTTGAGCACTGCTTGCATCATGTTCAGCACGTACAACCTCTGCATCGACAAACATTACGTCTGTGTGTTGCTCGCCTTCAAGGTTTGCACGCTCTTTCACTAAATCATTGTATAAGCTAATTGAGACGTACTCTTGAATAGTTTCAAGTTGATTATGGTTCCATGCACCTTGCAAAATTCGGTAGTGCTCGCGAGAACCATTAATGAAAGATTGCAGATCAAAACCTGGTGGATAATTATGCGGTACTTCATCAGCCGCTGTAGCACCAAAACCACCAGTAGCTTGTGTTTTTGGTTGCTCTTGGTCAGCTTGGAAATATTGCTGGTTATCACGGAAGCTTGGTTTCTCGTCGTGAGATGCTTGTGGGCCCGCGTATGCAGCCCCTTGCCTCTGATTTATACTGCTGGCCTTTGATGCCATAAACATACGGAAAAGCTTAAACAGAATAAATGCCACACCTGCCATAATTAAAATATCCATAAACTGGATACCTTCAAAGCCACCGCCAGCAAAGATTGATGCTAAAAGACCACCCATAAGAAGACCACCAAGTAATCCGCCCATTAAGCCTTTTTTGCTTGATGCGCCTTTAGCTGTGTCTTGCTTACCAATCGTATTCGTGTTTTGTTGCTTCTGTTTTGGCGCAGGCGCTGTTTTAAAGCTTTTGCCAAATGATTTACCACCACCAAATTTCTTTGCTTCTGCATGAGGTGCAGAAAGAACAAAAACGAACATTAGGGCAGCAATAGATAAAAGACGTTTCATTATCTCTTCCTTACTATATTAAAATAATTTGAAGTGATAATAGCCTGACTTACTCTATTTTGGGAGCATTAATCATCACCAGTATGTTTCAGAGTGTTAAAACAAGAACGATTTTATAAGTAAAACGTGCAATTCCTCTTAATTGATACAATTCAAACTTGAAGAATAAACAGATACATTTAGAATTAAGAACAATGTTCATAATTATTAATTAAGGCTACTATGGCCCGCAGAAACGACCATTCTCACCAAGAAATACGTGATATGGCCTTAGATAATGTAAAAATCTTTCTTGATGATCACACTCATCACGAACTCAGCTTACGAAAACTAGCAAAAAGCATTGGCTATGTACCGAGTACCTTAGTCAATATCTTTGGTAGCTATAACTTATTGCTGCTACGTGCAATAGCTCAAACACTAGATGAATTAATGCAACAGGTTCATCTAGAGTTAGAAAAAAGTTCAACTCCAGAGGACTCATTGCAAACAATTGCCTATTGCTATTATGATTTTGCTCAGCAACATCCAAACCGTTGGCAGCTAGTATTTCAACACAATATGAATGGGGAAGAACTTCCTGATTGGCAAGAAAATCGGATCAATCAGATGATGTCGGTTCTCGAAGATATCCTTAAAGCAATTAATCCTAGTAAAGAAAACGCGGAGATAGTGCAAAGTAGCCGAGTCATCTGGGCAAGTGTACATGGTATAACTCTGTTAAGCCTTGATGATCTTTTTTTCTCCTCATCACCTATTAATGGTCATCAGCTCATTACTAACTTATTATCGAACTATATCAATCAATGGAAGCAAAGTTAGCTTTGTAGTGAAAAGGATTTTATATGTCAAAGCAAGCTAACTTGTTAACTCAGCGTCGTTTTCTCCCTTATTTTATTACTCAATCTCTAGGGGCATTTAACGACAATATTTTTAAAAATACCTTGTTACTTTTCGTTGCTTTCGCAAGTGCTGATAGTTTACCTATCTCTTCTAATTTATTTATTAACCTTGCTGCTGGTCTCTTTATCCTTCCTTTTTTTCTTTTCTCAGCTCCTGCTGGCGTATTGGCAGATAAATACGAAAAATCAGCTTATATCCAAAAAGTTAAGCTCGCTGAAATTGCAATTATGTTATTTGGTGCTGTGGCTTTTATCCTTCAAGATTATACTTTACTCCTTATTCTTTTATTTTTAATGGGGACGCAATCTGCTTTCTTTGGCCCAGTAAAATACGCACTCCTCCCTCAACAGTTAAAACAAGAAGAACTGGTATCTGGTAATGCATTAGTTGAAACAGGGACATTTCTTGCCATTTTATTAGGGACGATTAGCGCGGGTATAATAGCCTCACAAGAGCACGCTAAATATATTGCTGCCGGAGCGGTTGTTACTTTTGCCGTCTTGGGTTACCTCTCTAGCCGTTCAATCCCTTACGCTAGAGCCATCGCTCCTGAATTAGAATTTAAATGGAAACCAATCCATCAAACCAAACATACTATCCGTATTGCCAAATTAGATAAGACCGTATTTCTAGCCATAATGGGGATCAGTTGGTTCTGGTTTTTAGGCGCGAGTTACTTAACTCAATTTCCAAACTATACTCATTTACACCTAAATGATAATGCAATTACCGTTACTGTATTGTTGGCTCTATTCTCGATTGGTATTGCTATTGGCTCTCTTGCGTGTGATGTTTTATCTAAACATCGAGTTGAGCTAGGTATAATTCCATTAGGATGTTTAGGGCTTACTATATTCGGTATCAACCTATACTTCTCAACACCGAATAACCCTGTTGATATTACAGGGTTTATGAACATTCTTCTGAGCCCTGAGTTATTACCTGTTTTTATTAATTTGTTTTTCTTAGGTATCAGTGGCGGTCTCTATATCGTTCCTTTATATACCTTAATTCAACAACGACCAAAACCAGAACACCGCTCTCAAATCATTGCTGCTAATAATATTTACAACGCATTATTTATGGTAACTAGTGCAGTATTAGGCATCGTCTGTTTATCGATAATCGAGCTCTCTATCCCACAGTTTTTTGCTCTACTTTCCATTGTAAATAGCCTGGTTGCACTCTTCTTATTCAATAAAGTTCCTGTGCATGTGATCCGTTTTTTACTTTGGATCATTACTCATACTTTATATCGAGTAAAACATAAAGAGCTGCAGCACCTTCCTGAAGAAGGCGGCGCGTTATTAGTCTGTAACCATATAACTTATATGGATGCATTTATTCTTAGTGGCGCATGCCCTCGCCCTATTCGCTTTGTGATGGAAGAAGAATACGCAGAACTCCCCCTGATTAAGTATTTTTTCCGTATAACTAGAGTTATACCTATTAATGCTACCAAAAGTAGTTCAATTAGACGTGCTTTTTTTGATGTTGAAAAGGCCTTGTCTGATGGGGAGATTGTGATGATCTTTCCAGAAGGTGTATTAACACATGATGGTGAAATAGGATCTTTTTTACGAGGGATGGATATAATTCTCAAACGTTCACCTGTTCCGGTCATCCCGATGGCATTACGTGGTTTATGGGGAAGCTTTTTTAGTCGTCATGGAGGAAAAGCGATATTAAAACGTCCTAGTCGATGCTGGTCAAGAATAGAAGTGGTAGCCGGAGAACCCGTACCACCACATCTTGCGACATCAAAGATAATGCGTGAAAAAGTAATTCAACTACGCGGTAATTGTCAATGAGTGAAGCCACTCTCTTACTTGTTGTCGTGATATTTTAATACCAGTTCCTAATAAGTGTTCTGGTAATATTTCATAACGAATTGGGCATTCAAACTTTGTCAGCGTATCTTGTAAAAATAACTGAAGCTCTTTAAATGTAAGTTCACTCTGAGTGTTAATAACAGCAACAGGACGCTGACCAAACTCACTATCCACAACATCAATGACAATTGCGTGCTCAATCGCAGTGTGCTTAAGTAAGGCTTGTTCTATTTTTTCTGGATGAATATTTTCTCCCCCAGAAATAAACATATTATCAACACGACCATGAATATATAGCTCTGCACCTACTGCATGACCAAGATCTTTACTTGAGAACCAACCTTCCTCATTAGTAATATTCATAATGCCAGATAAACGGAAATAGCCTAACGCTAATGCTTCACCCCTTACTAATATTTCGCCATTTTCTATACGTAATTCGCGATAAGGTAAAACATTACCAACTCCAGGTTTACCATCAGCCAATTTTGCCGCTACTGTCGAAGACATTTCTGTCATTCCATAACCAACCCAGCACTCTATGCCTTTTTCTTGAGCTTCATTGGTTAGCTCTGTTGAAATAAATGCACCACCAAGTAAAACTCGCTTTAAAGCAAGCCGAGGAAGATCTTCACTCCTTAAAATACGTTGAAGTTGTGTTGGAACTAATGAGGCATGAGTCACTTCACAAAGATCATTCAGTAACCCTTCTTCTGTTGGCATAACCAGCGTTGCTCCAGAGAGCAGCCAACGCCATACAATCGCCAAACCAGAGACGTGAAATAAAGGTAGTGACAATAACCACGAGTCACAACTATCAAACTCGACCCAACTTAACAGGCCGGCAGCAGAGTGCAAATGGTTACTAGCACTATGGGCAACAGCTTTTGGTAACCCAGTAGAACCTGAGGTAAATGTTAGCGTAGCTAATCGACTTGGCTGCCATGTTGCTGCTAACACACTGTATTCTGCGTTAATTAACTGTAAATGATGCCAAGTTCCTGAGATGGTCTCTTGTCCTTCACCAAACCAAATATGCTTAGCAGAGATATTGGTTACTAATTGATGAAGTTGACGACTAGGAGTCTTAGGGTTGATAGCACAAAAACGTGCACCAATTCGAATGGAAGCTAATTGCAACCAGACTAGCTCAATACCACTTTTAGCTATGCCGACAACCACATCATCACGCTTAACGCCTTGCTGCAATAAACCGTTAGCGTATTGATTAATCTGTATTAGAACTTCAGACCAAGTCCATACATTAGAGCCATCACGAAGCGCAATTTCAAGTTCACGCTCTTCGCCCCATTTAGCCCAAGGCCAGGTAGTAAAGTGTGGTGAGATCAGTTTTCCCATACAACGTCTAGCTCTGATAATAAATTCATCGGTAACTTACAATTAGGCCATGCTGTGTCTAATTGCAATTTAAAAAGATCAATTGTATCCAAACCTGGGATCGACTTTGGAGTTTTCCATTCAGCTAATCGAGCAAGCTGTGTTAATGCTAAACTGGATTCTATACTTGAACTGATCACAGCTTGCATACCTAACTGCTCTGCACTCTCGATAAGTTCAATACATTTAGCAACAGATCCAACCAGTGTTGGCTTAATCACAATCGCTTTAACACCTTGTTGAATTTTCACTTCAAAGCCGTCATCACGCACGGTTTCATCCCAAGCAATGGCAATACCTGTTGCCTCTGAGAATGCCAAGCTCTCTTCTGGTGTATGACAAGGCTCTTCTAAAAACTCGATACGAGAGCGAAACTGTGGATTGACGTAATTAGCAAATTGTTCGGCTTTTTTTGGTGTCCAATTACGATTAGCATCAAGACGTAAAGAAAGATCAGGAATAAGCTCTAAAAACATATTAACCACCATTCCATCACGAATTGGTTCATAGAGCCCTACTTTAATTTTGGCGATCTTTTTGCCATTCATCTCATTGAGTTTCACCACTAAGTCATCAGGATCGCCTGAGCATAACGGTGCAACTTGATAGTTACCTTGTTGTGGTAAACTTCCTTCAAGTTCTAACAAAGCCATACTAAAACCAAACGCTACTGATGGACAATGTGAATCTAGATCTACTTCTTCACCGCTTAACCATAACTGAGTTAATGAAATAAGATCTTCACGTGCTTGCTCTAGTGTTTCTTTACTAAATTCAGGCAAAGGCGCAATTTCACCTTTACCAATACGCGATCCATCACTTAATTCAATGATCAATCCATCTCGCTGTTGAAGACGCTGCTCACGAAGAATCACTCCACTATCCATAGGGAGTTGATATTGATATATCTTGGCTGTTTTCATTTGTTACTCCAACCAATAAAAAGAAAAAAGAGACTCATAAAGAGCCTCTAAATACTTGCACTAAATCAGTGATAGTCGGCTTATGGATTACGAGGGAATTTATCGAAATCAGGACGGCGCTTTTCATTAAATGCGTTACGGCCTTCTTGACCTTCTTCAGTCATGTAGAACATCATGGTTGCGTTACCCGCTAACTCTTGAAGGCCTGCTTGACCATCACAGTCCGCATTTAATGCCGCTTTAAGGCAACGTAATGCCATAGGGCTGTGTTGCAGTGTTTCACGACACCAGCGAACCGTTTCTTTTTCTAAATCAGCAACAGGTACAACCGTGTTTACTAGGCCCATGTCCAATGCTTCTTGTGCATCATAGAAACGACATAAGAACCAAATTTCACGCGCTTTTTTCTGACCAACGATACGGGCCATGTAAGAAGCACCCCAACCGCCATCAAAAGAACCCACTTTAGGGCCTGTTTGACCAAATTGCGCATTCTCTGCTGCGATAGTTAAATCACACATCATATGAAGAACATGACCACCACCAACAGCATAGCCTGCAACAGCAGCAATAACTGGTTTTGGACACGTACGAATTTGACGTTGGAAATCCAATACGTTTAAGTGGTGTGTGCCACTGTCATCACGGTAACCGCCGTAATCGCCACGGATTTTTTGGTCACCACCAGAACAGAACGCATCTTCACCTAAACCCGTTAGGACGATAACACCAACTTTTTCATCGTAGCGTGCATCCGCTAGCGCATCGATCATCTCTTTAACCGTACCAGGACGGAAAGCGTTGCGTACTTGTGGGCGTGCGATAGTGATTTTCGCAATGCCATCAGCGGATTTATGATATTGAATATCTTCGTATTGAGCTGTGCAATCTGTCCAATCTACTGGAGCGTAAAGTTCTTGTTCTGAAATGCCAACAGTTCTCGCCATGGGTTTATTTCCATTGTTGTAAGAATGTATTAAGTACATGTGTAAAGCGTTCTGGCTGTTCCACATGAGCGTTATGCCCTGCCTGAGCAATGATTTGATACGTTAATTGACTTTGCTCAGCCAAGTGTTGAAATTTATTATCTGCTTCGCCGCAAATATAAAGCATGGGAATGGTGCTACGATGTAAGGCTTCAAGCAAATATGGTTGCTTAGCCAGTGATGTAGATCTCAACATCATTCCAATTGAGTGACCAAGATTATCACTTCTTTTAGCTACTAAAACTTGTCTTTGCTCAGGGTTTAGTGAAGAAAATACCTTTTGCTGATACCAAATGTCTAAAACATCAGCAATAGGTTGTTGCTCAAATCGTTCAGCCCACTGAACATCATTGTTAAATCGAGTTTGCTTGTCGTGTTTTGAACGCAAGCCAAAGTTGCCACCTTCAATACATAAACCACAAATAGACATTAATGGTGGTAATGCAAAGTACGAACTTAAATACATTGCCACTCGCCCACCTAAAGAGTACCCCACAAAAACAAACGATTGATAGGGTGTTTGCTGTAGTGATTCAACAATAAGCTGGCATGTTTGTTCAAACCCTAACGATTCATCCAACACTGTCGATTGGCTTCGTCCATGCCCAGGTAAATCAATCAATAACACAGGATATGACTGAGAAATAGCGGAGGCTATGTGCTCCCAATCTTGAATTGACCCTAATAACCCATGCAAAAATACAACGCAAGGTTGCGTCGTATTTTCTTTGGGTATATTTAATTTAAAATAAAGTGGCATGTTGAATAGTTTGGAATAAACGCGTCAGCTCTTCGCCTACTTGACCTGATGGGGTATTGATTTCAACTAAATGAAACCCCTCATTGAGTCCCTCATTTATTATGGACATCGCACAAGTCAAGGTTTCTGGTTTATGGTAATTCAACCCAAACATCGCAGCAGCATGACTAAACTCAAGTTGATGAGGCATTCGATAAAAGTCGTCTTTTTTCTTCTCATCGACAGGCAATAAATCAAAAATACCACCGCCGTCATTATTCATAACTACGATGACAACAGGCTGTGTTGCTTGCTTTAATAATGCCAGTGAATTTAGATCATAAAGCAGAGACGTATCGCCGACTAAAGCCAATAGTGGATTTTGATTTGCTCGTTGAACACCCACCGCAGTTGCGATTAATCCATCAATACCTGAAGCGCCACGATTGGTATAGGTATACTGTTGGTTTAACTCTCCAACCATATCTAACAAACGAACAATTAAGCTGTTGCCAATAAACCAATCACAAGGTTCACCCTTCTGACCTATGGTGAGAGCAAAGCTTAATTCTGACAATGTTTCACTGTGGCATGCCATTGAACGAGCTAAAGCCAGTGCATTATGTGAAGCTACTTTTAGCGACTCACTCCATAATACAGAAGGAGCATGGTCAAAAAAACAATCTCGTTCGGTTAAACTATCGGTATGAGTCTGACACCACGCAGTAATGTCAACACGGTAGCGAACATGAGAATGACAACTGGCATCGAGTAGTTCAAAGTGCGGATCAATTAAGTAGTAATCTTGCTGATATTTATCTAGCCATGCACTTAAACGTTTAGACACTAAGCGAGCACCAAACTGGAATACGCATTCAACATCAGAAAGTAATTCTAGACAGGCTGTATTTTGTAGCCATAAATCGTAATGCGCCCACTCAGAGTAATAACCCGACTGTGGATCTGCCAATACTGGCCATCCTAACTCTTGCGCTAATTTAGCCGCTGCTTGTGCCTCTTCTAATGTGACTTTACCGATAATCACAATGCCCTTCTTCTGCGTCGTTTTCATCCATTGAGGAGATACCGTTACCACTGAAGAGTATTTAGGCTGCTGAATATAGGCTGAGGATGCCACTTTCCACTCTTGAATTGGAATAAGATAATCTCGCACAAGATCATTATCTTTCTTACCATAAAATGGTTCAGGAAAAGGACAGTTTATATGAATAGCACCACCCTGCTCTTGCTGAGCAAAGCAGGCTTGATCTAATCGACTTAATAACCACTGGGCTGGAATATTAATGCTTGGCGATGGCAGTTGTAGCGAATGACAAACATGAGATGAGAATATACCTTGCTGATTAATCGCTTGATTTGCACCACAGTTAATCAACTCAACAGGACGATCTGCCGTCAGTAATATAAGCTTCTCTTTGGTTAATCCTGATTCAGCAACCGCTGGCAATAAGTTAGCTACCGCGGTTCCAGATGTCACAATAATCGCCACTGATTCACTTGATGCTTTAGCAATACCAAGAGCAAGAAAACCCAACCCTCGCTCATCAAAATGAGTATGAATAGTTAACACTTGATGCTCTGAGGCAGCAAGTGTTAACGGTGTTGAGCGTGATCCCGGAGCAATACAAACATGTTTTACTCCATGTCGAACTAACTCTTCAATAATCAACTCAGCCCAAACTTGATTTAGCATTACTTGCAGATCTGGTTGCATCATGCGACTTGCGACTCCTTGATCTCTGCATTTAAGGCTGTATCAGATTCTAATAAGGTGCATAGGGTTGAGGTTTTTTTATCTAACTCTTCCCATTCACTACTTGGTTCTGAGCCAGGAACAATCCCAGCCCCTGCAAATAAATGCAATTTATTACCCATAACTAATGCACTGCGAATCGCAACACAAAATTCGCTGCGCTGTTGGCTTAAAAAACCTACCGCACCACTGTACCAACCACGGGCAAACGGTTCATTATCAATGATAAAATCTAAAGCCGACATACGAGGTAGGCCAGCAATAGCAGCGGTTGGCTGTAAGTTATCTAATAATTGTGAATCACTGCAATCTGAGTTGATCTCAGCAGATATTGGGCGTTTTAGGTGCTGAACTTTACGTAACTTCACCAATTCAGATTTTTCTGCAACCTTCATTGATAGACTAAATTTAGACAATCTATTAATAATATCATCCACTACAAGGCGGTTTTCATATTGGTTTTTCTTGTCAGAGATTAGCCATGATGCTAATTGATTGTCTTCTTCTTCATCATGCCCACGACCAATCGTTCCTGCCAGTGCTTCTGTTTTTAAGGCGTAGCCATTACGTACATATAAACGTTCTGGTGTAGAGCCAATAAAACAGTGCTCGCTATCTAACGCCATCATAAAATGAAAGCTATGGCTGTTAGCTTTACGACTCGCTTTTAAAAATTGGGCAGACGATAAGGTTTGGTCTAATGTTAATGTGGTTTTACGCGCAAGAACCACTTTCTCAAACTGTTTATTTGAAATTGCTTTCAACGCTTTATTGACCATATTAGTCCAATCGGCTTTTTCTGGAGTATTAATACGCTGAGTAACTTTACAGTGTAATTCAGATAATGGTGAAAAATGCTCTACCAGTTTATCGAGTGTCGATAGCAGACGTGAATTATCTTCCGATAAATTCACCATGATCTGCCAAGATGACGCTAAACGGCTAATTTCAACTTGTGGCAAAAAGAAAAAAGATGACATACAACGTCGATTACGTTCGGTACGGCCATCAAAAGAGCGGCCCCCCCAGATACGCTGTTGTGGCGCTAACACTTTTTTTGTGCTGCACTAGGGTCAGTAAAAGTCTTCACTTGGCCAACAACCGCAACTTCTTCTTGGCCATCACGAGATTGCCAATAGAATTTAGGATACACAGGTTGAGCTTCTAGCCAGTCAATCAGTTGTTCACCAATAGACCAATCTAACTCAAGACTGATGGTATGGGGTGACGTTGCCTGCGTAATTTGATGACGAATCGATTCAATGGCATTTTGAAAAGTGGACAAATTAACCTCTCTTGATCGTTTTCAGCCATCTTGGCAACCGTATTGCACAAGCAGAATTGCTTGCTATTCCTTGTATGAACTAGTGATTCTAGCAAAATGATTGAAAATAAAAAATAATTCACATCAATTGTATGTCTAAAAAATAAAACTCTTATCAAATTTTGCTTATTTATGTAAATCTAAAACAATGTAAATTTTCCTTTATTGCACATATATCAGCCAATACTGTTCATTTTTAAAAGAAATGGTAAAAGCTTCTTTCTCAGTAGGAAATATTGCTGATGCGAATTTTGCGTGATTATTTTCTAAAAATTGTTTCTCAGTCCCCTAGAAATAGTGTAATTTGAGTCTATAACGTATTTTTTCATCAGGGTTTCACCATGCAAAATATTGGAATGTCATCAAAACTTAGCAGTGTATGCTACGACATCCGTGGTCCAGTTCTTAAACATGCTAAAAGAATGGAAGAAGAAGGCCACAAAATTCTTAAACTAAATATTGGGAATCCCGCCCCATTTGGCTTTGACGCCCCTGATGAAATCCTAGTTGATGTGATTAAAAACCTACCAACATCGCAAGGTTACTGTGATTCAAAAGGCATCTACTCTGCTCGTAAAGCGGTTGTTCAGCATTATCAACGTCGCGGTCTATTAGATTTAGATGTGGAAGATGTTTACATCGGTAACGGTGCATCTGAGCTGATAGTAATGGCAATGCAAGCGCTATTAAATAATGGCGATGAAATGCTAGTCCCTGCGCCTGATTACCCATTATGGACGGCATCAGTGGCACTGTCTGGTGGTAAGCCAGTTCATTACTTATGTGATGAAGGCGCTGATTGGTACCCAGATCTTGACGATATCAAAAAGAAGATCACACCGAATACTAAAGGTATTGTACTAATCAACCCAAACAACCCAACGGGTGCGGTATATAGCCGTGATTTCTTATTACAAATTGTTGAAATTGCGCGTCAAAATAATCTGATTATTTTTGCCGATGAGATTTACGACAAAGTGCTGTATGACGGTGCTGTTCATACGACGTTAGCAACGCTAGCTCCGGATATTTTAACCGTGACTTTTAATGGCTTGTCTAAAGCGTACCGTGTTTGTGGTTTTCGTGGTGGCTGGATGTTCTTGAATGGTCCAAAAGATCATGCTCAAGGCTATATTGCGGGTTTAGATATGCTTGCTTCTATGCGCCTATGTGCAAACGTTCCAATGCAACATGCGATTCAAACCGCATTAGGTGGCTACCAAAGTATTAATGAACTTCTGCTTCCGGGTGGTCGTTTATTAGAACAGCGTGATAAAGCGTATGATTTAATCACTCAGATCCCAGGGGTGAGTTGTGTGAAGCCAAAGGGTGCAATGTACTTGTTCCCTAAACTTGATCCTAAGATGTACAAAATTAAAGATGATCAGAAGTTTGTTCTAGATTTCTTAATTAAAGAAAAAGTATTATTAGTTCAAGGGACAGGCTTTAACTGGCCAACACCGGATCATTTCCGCATCGTAACACTGCCTCGTGTTGATGATTTAGAAACGGCAATTGGTCGTTTAGAGCGCTTCTTACATACTTATAAGCAGTAATTGTTCTAATACCAATCACGCGAATATAAAATGAAAAATAGAGCCTGCTGAATTTGCAGGCTTTTTTATATTAAAAAACAGTGAATGCTATGAACGCTGACGTACAAATTTATTTTGAACAATTGAATCCAAAAACATCTCACTTTTTATACATTTAAAATCCATTAAAGTTTCTAAATCACCAAACAACGGGGAACCACCACCCAAAAGTACTGGAATCGTGGTAATAATCATCTCATCAATCAGATCTTCTTTTAAGAAATTCTGAATTGTTACACCACCATCAATGTACAAATTCACAAACCCTTTCCCATGAATTTTCTCTAGCACTTCTTTTAGTGGGCCATTAATAAGAAACACCTTATCTTCATAGCCATCAGGGACTGAAGTCATCGTATTGCTCAATACAAAAACAGGTTTTGAGTAAGGCCAATCGATACCAAAGCTCAATACCATATCTAACGTATTACGTCCCATCACTAACGCATCAATACTAGCTATATGCTTAGCATAACCCATGTCATTTCCTTCAGGATTAGGGATCGCATGTAACCAATCAATTCCACCATTTTTATCCGCGATATATCCATCTAGGCTTGTTGCTATAAATACGACATTTGACATATTTGAATTCTCTATTTTATTAAAACTAAGCGACGCACCCTTTAGGTGTCATATTAAAATGGCGTTTAAACTCTCGGCTAAATTGGGATGTGCTGGTGTAACCCACAGAATGAGCAGCGTCATTTACTCGTCTTCCCTCTAACTGAATTAACTCTTTGGCTTTATTCAAACGTACTTTTTTCAAATACTGCAGTGGAGATTCTAACGTGACTTTACGAAAAGCCGAATGAAACGCTGACACGCTCATATTGGCTTCTTCGGCTAAGTTTTGTACGGTTAATCCATCCGCATAAGATTGGTGCATTTTATTCATCGCTTTGGCTACTCGTGCATATTGGCCATCATGGTGCGCCAAATTAAACAACACATGGCCTTCAGTCCCAGTAAGTACTCGATAGACAATTTCATTTAATAATGATTCACCGAGTAACTTGGTATCGAGATCGCTATGTAGTGCCTGCATCAAACGCTTACAGCTCTCCAACATATCATCAGCCATTTTTACTGATGTAAGGCCAAAGCCATCTTGATTTGATTTTGCTGGCGCTTGAAAATTAGCCGCCTCAAGCTCATTAACTAAGCGATGAAGTAAGGTTGAATCAACATTAATTGTTAACCCAAGTAATGGACTATCATCTTCAGGAAAGGCTTCACATTCTAGTGGCATCGGCACACCGACAACTAGATAATCGTCAGGCCCATAGTGCACAGGCTGATTACCAATATGTATGTGTTTATGCCCTTTACCCATGACTATAATGCCCGATTGATAAACAAATGGCTGGCGCTGATTTCCTTTGCTGCTGCGATAAAACCATACACCAGGAATAGCCGTTTCTCTGATCCCTTCTAGATCATTAAAACCATAATGATCCGCATAGCTTTGCATTAATTCACCAAGAGATTTCATCATCGCTCCTTTATCTCAATCAAGATCACATCTATCGATTTCTTTTTCCAAAATACCCATAATTGTAGAAATAGGCAATAAAAAAGCAGAAATCCACCTTCCTAAAGTTACTATTGAATACTAATATGCACTTATTGAAATGATAAGTTCTAGAAAATAGAGCATCACCTTTTGGAAGAAATGAGGTACAGCAATGAAATTCTCTTACGTTAACCCTACACAAATCCATTTTGGCCAAGGTCAAATTGCAGCAATCGCTACATCTATTCCACAAGATCAAAAAGTATTAGTGATTTATGGTGGCGGTTCAATTAAAACAAACGGTGTTTATGACCAAGTTGTTGCAGCACTTTCTAACCATTCTTGGATTGAGTTTTCGGGCGTAGAGCCAAACCCAACGGTTGAAACTTTAGATAAAGCCGTAGCTATCGCTAAAGCTGAGAACGTTGATTACATTCTTGCTGTAGGTGGCGGTTCAGTTATTGATGGTTCAAAGTACGTCGCTGCTGCAACAAAGTACGATGGTAACGGTTGGGATATCTTAATTGGTAAGCACACGGTGACAGAAGCGGTTGCTTTAGGCGCTATTTTAACACTACCAGCGACAGGCTCTGAGTCTAACTCAGGCGCGGTTATTACTCAAAAATCAACACAAACGAAACTGCCTTTCATGGCGGCAGCAGTACAACCAAAATTCGCAGTGCTTGATCCTGATTCAATGAAAACGCTACCAGAGCGCCAGCTAACAAATGGCCTAGTCGATGCTTGGGTTCATACCTGTGAGCAATACCTAACGATGCCTGCTGGTGCAATGGTTCAAGATGGTTACGCAGAAACTCTACTTCGTAATTTGTTAGTTCTTGGTGAGCAATACGAGAACCGTGATAATAATGAATGGCGCTCAAACCTAATGTGGACAGCAAACCAAGCCTTAAACGGCCTTATTGGTACTGGTGTTCCTCACGATTGGGCTACACATATGATTGGCCACGAACTGACAGCGCTTTATCATGTTGATCATGCTCGTTCTTTATCTATCATTCAGCCATCTTTACTTCGTAACCAAATCGAAGCAAAACGCGCTAAACTAGAACAAATGGGTAAAAATGTATTTGGTTTAAACGCTTCTGATGATCTAGCAGAGCGCACAATCATTGAAATCGAAACGTTCTACCATAGCCTGAACTCTCCAACAGAGCTAACTGAACACGGCGATGATAAAGCAGCAGCAATTGATGCGATCATCAAACAACTTGAAGCTCATGGGATGGTTGCTTTAGGCGAACATCAAGCGATTACCCTTGAGGTGTCTCGTGAAATCCTAGAAGATGCCGTGAAGTAAACCTAATATTAAAAAATAATTAATAATAGAGCCAGTGAACATTTATTCACTGGCTTTTTTGTACCTTGCGTTTTAAGTAAATCTATATTTTAATGTATGCAGTTTTGTTAAAATTGTAAAAGGAATTGCAATGCGTACATCAACCCTATCCATTCTTATCTCTACCGCTCTATCGCTTTCTTCAACAACAGCATTCTCTGCCGTTGTTTCTCCCGATCTTAAGCTTGCTAAAGAACAACATTTAGTCCGTGGTAATGGAGCAGAGCCTAATACTCTTGACCCAAGCTTTGTTAACTCAGGTATGCCTGGTGATATTATTGCGAACGACATGTTCGAAGGATTGCTCATTGAGAATGGCGAAGGGGAACTGGTACCAGGTCAAGCAATTAACTGGACGTTCAGCAATGGAGGTAAAACAATTACCTTTGCGTTGAGAGAAGGATTAACTTGGTCAAACGGCTCACCTCTACTCGCTTCAGATTTTGTGTATGCTTGGCAAAGAGGCATTAACCCTAAAACAGGGAATAATACTGGTCACTATTTTGTTACCGCCAATATTTTAAATGCAGATGCGATTCAAAAAGGAACACTAGAGCCATCTAGTTTAGGGATTAAGGCATTAAATGATAAGACACTTGAAATCAACCTATCAAAGTCGACCCCTTATTTCTTAAGTTTAATGGGACTAAAGAATTTTTATCCATTACCTCAAAAAATAATTGAAAAACATAAAGATAACTGGACTCGACCTGAAAACATAGTCACTAATGGTGCTTATGTTTTAAAAAAATGGGTACCAAATGAATTAGTTGATGTCGTAAGAAATCCTAGTTATTGGAATAATAAAAAAACAGTGATTGAAAAAGTTACCTACCTAGGGCTATCTTCTCAGCAAGCTGAATACACTCGTTTTCAAGCGGGTGAAATTGATATGACTAACCGTGTTCAACTTGAGTATTATCAAAAATTAAAACAAGAATCACCTGAACAAATAAAAGCTCAGGCATTGTTAGGCTCTTATATTTATTCTTTCAATACTAAAGTAGCACCATTTGATAATAAAAAAGTAAGACGTGCACTAAGCATGGCGATTGATCGAGATATTTTAGTTGAGAAAATTACGGGCCAAGGTGAACCTGCAGCTTACTCTGCCGTTCCTACCACGATTCCTAATTATCGTTCGAGCAAACTCAGCTTTAACAATGAGTCGATGAAAAAAAGAATAAACACGGCAAAGCGTTTATTAAACGAAGCGGGTTATAATGAAGATAATCCACTAACATTCACGCTGACATATAACACCAGTGACAATCATAAGAAGATTGCTATTGCTATCGCATCAATGTGGAAACCGTTAGGCGTAAAAGTGACACTTGAAAATATGGAGTGGAAGTCTTACGTATCAGCCAAAAATCTAGGCGATTATCAATTAGCTCGCTCATGGGCATTTGGTGACTATGCTGAACCATCTTCAATTTTAGAGGCTTTCACTTGTGAGCATACAGCGAATGAAAGTGGTTTTTGTAATTCTAAATTTGACCAATTAATGAAAAGTGCAGGAAATACTGAAGATGAATCACAACGCTACACTATTTATCAACAGGCAGAAGAGATTCTAAACGATGCATCGCCAATGATCCCTCTTTATTACTATAACCATACTCGCTTAGTTCGCTCAACGTTAAAGGGATTTCCAAATAATAATCCCAAAGGAAATATCTACGCTAAAGACATGTTTTTCACGAAATAATAACCTGACCTAATAAAAAACCGATGCCATTAATGCATCGGTTTTATTGAAACAATAAATCATATAGTCGTGATTATTTCTTTCTACGCTCCCATTGAGTTATGAAGGCAACAGAAGCAATGATTATTGCAGCACCTAACCATAAGCGTCCTGGTGGTGCCCAACCAAATACTACCCAGCCGGCTAATACATTCAATGGTAACTTAGCATGATCAAACGGTTGCACAAACGAGGCATCAGCGACTGCATAGGCTTTTACAATCGCCCATTGCGCTAATGCTGTCATAACACCAGCACCAAATAGCAATAGCCACACATTCATGCCGCTTGGTGTCTGCCAATCTGGTAACGCCAGTAAGATATTAAATGGAGTGATAAGAACCAGAAGATAAACCACCATGGTTGATGGTGAATCATTTGCCGACATCTTCTTAACCATTAACGAATAACACGCCCAAAAGAACGCCGCGCCAACTGGCAATAAGGTTGCCCATGTAAAGCTATCTGCCCATGGTTCAAGAATGATCATCGCCCCGGCAAAACCAGCTAATGTTGCACACCAACGAGCCGCGCCCACTTTCTCTTTTAAGAATAAACCAGAGCCAATAGTCGCGAATAAAGGAGAAGTCATTAACAGTGCAATACCTTGCCAAATTGGTACTGGATATGCCAGCGCCCACAACCAAAGTTGGATACCAATTACGGATAAGAATACACGCAACGCATGCATACCAAAATGTTCCGTTCGAAGAGAATTACGCAGCCCTAATGTGCGTAAATAAGGCAAGATGACGATCAACGCAATCCCATATTGAACTAAAGCAACCATCGTTGAAGGAAGACCAAAATTCATACTGACGTATTGAGCAATACTGTTAACAATCGCAAAGGCAAGGCCTGCGGTTAACATCCAAGAAGCGCCTTGGACTGGTTGATGCTGAGACATAAAGAGCAATTCACATTAAAAAAGGGAAACAAATCATACGACTGTTCCCCTCTTTTGCCAACCGCTAAGCCCCAACAATCACATATAAACAGAGCTTATTAGTAATGATTAGCTCATAAACTTACGACTTAGGATTTTTAGCATCCATTTTTTGTGTTTTAGCAGCAATCTTGCTCTTGGTAACCAATTTGGTGTGTTTAATATTGTTTTAGCATGAGAGAACGTTCGAAAGCCCTCAATACCATGATAGCTCCCCATGCCTGAATCTCCGATCCCCCCAAAAGGCGCATCATCGGCTGCTACATGCATAATGGTGTCATTAATTGCCAATCCACCACTGTGTGTTCTCTGGCTAATATCTTTAACTAATTTTTTATCTAATGACATAATATAAAGCGCTAATGGTCGTCGACGAGCCTGAATATAACTCAAGGCTTCTTCTATATCGTCATAACCAATAATAGGCAAAATCGGACCAAAGATTTCTTCCTGCATAACCCGCATGTCTTCAGTTACGTTTGTAATCAAATGGGGTAGAAACGAGCGTCCTTGTTGGTTCTCCATATCCCCAATCACGGTGATACTTGCTCCCTTCTCTTGGGCATCATCAAGATAAGCCATTAAACGATCGTATTGAGTTTGGTTAATAATATGACTGTACTCTCGTCGCCCTTTTTTCTCAGGAAAAGCCTGTAAAAACCGGCGAGTATAAAGCGAGATAAATTTATCCACCTTATCTTTTGGAACAAACACATAATCAGGCGCCACACATATTTGCCCTGCATTCATTGATTTCCCAAGCATAATGGCATCAACCGCTGAGATTAACTCTGCATCTTCAGCAACTATCACGGGCGATTTACCACCCAATTCAAGTGTAATTGGCGTAAGATTTTTAGCCGCGGCGCTAGCAACTAATTTCCCAACCTGAGTAGAGCCCGTAAACAGCAGATGATTAAAAGGCAATTGTGAAAATTCAGCGGCAATGTCGCTTTCCCCTTCTATAATGCAAACGTGCTCAGAGAGCTCCGAAAATACACGACAAAGTATTTGATTTGTTTCAGGGGTGTATTCACTCAACTTCACCATGACACGGTTTCCCGCAGCAATTGCAGTCACAATTGGAGCAATACTTAAATATATCGGAAAGTTCCACGGAACAATCACACCAACCACGCCTAGCGGTTGATAACAAACAGAAACCTTAGAGGGAGAAAGCAGTAAGCCCGCATGACGCTTTTTTACTTTAAGCCATTTAGGTAATCGCTTAAGCGTATAATTGATGTGTTGAATAGAAGGCATCAAGTCACAAATAGTGGAATCAAAATGACTTCGAAAACCATAATCCTTTTCTAATGCAGACACCAAAGCGTCTTTTTCAGCTAAAAGTGCCGTTTTTAGCCTGTTCAATAACGACAGTCTCGCCTCTTTTGAAGGATAAGGTGAGGCTTGATAGGCTTGTTGCAGCTGTTCAAATTCATACGATAAATTAACGTCACTACTCATGAGCTTATTCCATTCAACAAAGTGTGCCTTATTATAGCAACCCATCTTAATGAACTAAATAACTCTAATTTAACCGTGTGTTCTTGTTCTCTTTTTCAAATAACTCATTGATCTTTTTGTAACAAAGCTGTAATGATATATCAGTAGCAATAACTTCGAGAATAACAATAATGAATAAACCAATCGATATTACTTTATCCCAACAGTGGGAAGACCGCATCAGTAACGAACAGAAATTACGTCGTAATGATCAGCGCAGCGTTTTTCAACGAGATCGTGCTCGTATTCTCCACTCTGCC
Organism: Aliivibrio wodanis; assembly: GCF_052920805.1. NCBI lineage: Bacteria > Pseudomonadati > Pseudomonadota > Gammaproteobacteria > Vibrionales > Vibrionaceae > Aliivibrio > Aliivibrio wodanis. The sequence goes on along the minus strand of NZ_JBREXA010000002.1, from coordinate 289,798 downwards.
GCTTTTCGTCGCCTTCAAGCAAAAACTCAAGTTCATGGGCCAGGTAGCGCCAATGATTTTTACCGTACTCGCCTAACACACTCACTCGAAGTATCTCAAATTGGTACAGGGATTGTTGCTCAACTAAAACTGAGGCAGCCGGAATTTAGGGGGCTACTGACCTCAACCAGTTTAATGGAAAGCATTTGTTTAACGCATGATATTGGCCACCCTCCCTTTGGACATGGGGGTGAAATTGCCTTGAATTATATGATGCGTGATCATGGGGGCTTTGAAGGTAATGGCCAGACTTTACGAATTTTAAGTAAATTAGAACCTTATACTGAACATTTCGGTATGAACTTAGCAAGAAGAACCTTACTTGGTGTTTTAAAGTATCCAGCTTTCTTAGATCAAGTTCACTCAAGTTACCGACCTGAAGCTGTGACTAATTTACGACACTTAAAATCCATAGAATGGCACCCACCCAAAGGTATTTACCGTGATGATGCCCTGACCCTAAATTGGGTTTTGGCTCCATTATCAGAACACGATAGATCTCTTTTTTCGACCCTTCGCTTTCAAAAAGAAGGGAATAACTCTCATCGGAAAACGCGCTTTAAGTCTATTGACTGCTCTATCATGGAGCTAGCTGATGATATAGCTTATGGGGTTCATGACTTGGAAGATGCCATCGTTATGGGGATTGTTACTCGCAATCAATGGCAAGAATCAGTAGCAAGTAAACTCGCAGACTGCGGAGATGAATGGTTTGAAGAACACATTGAAACCATCAGTGATAAATTATTCTCTGGTCTACAATACCAACGAAAAGATGGTATTGGCAGTATCGTAAATGCCCTATTAACTTCGATTAGCATTAAAAAAACAACCTTTGAAGAAGAGCCGGAATTTGAATCTAAATTATTACGTTGGAATGCCTATTTAACACCATCAATGACTTATGCGTTGGATATTCTGAAAAAGTTTGTTGGCCAATATGTAATACATAACTCTGAAATGCAGCGTATTGAATACAAAGGCCAACAAATTGTGATGGAGATTTTTGATGCGCTTAATTCAGATCCTGAGCGCTTATTACCTGAAAATGATAAACGGGAGTGGCAAGAGGCTATCGCTTCAGGGGGAAATGCGCATCGAGTGATTGCCGATTATATTGCAGGCATGACCGATGGCTATGCCCAGCGCTTATATAATCAACTTTTTGTTCCTATCTGATCAAATACCAATCCAAGACTAAACAATAAAAGAGCTACTCTGAACGGTAGTTCTTTTGGTACACCCCTTCAGGCATTTGACTGATGTGAAATTCAATCATGTTATCAAATGCCGTTAGGATCGAACCAAATTTATCCGATTCTTCGGTTACTGTTGACTCATTGTCTAGTTGGTTTAATACATGATACCCAGCTTCTGCTGTTGATAACGCATTATCTTTTGGCGCTTTGCGTACTCGATAGTTACCTGACAGTTCCGTATTTAAATGCACTTTAGGTAAAGAGTGTAAGTTAGTAGAAAGCTGCCACATTTTATAGGCTTTCTTCCATGTGCCATCCAATAAAATCACACGCTGATTTTTTACAGAATCATGCGATGATGATGAAATTACTTGGCTAGTACTATCTAAGAAAAGCACTTTATGTTGGTAATTATCGTCAGCTAATAGCTGATTCAACTCAGTATGCTCTGAAAAGTTTTCACCAATGAAAGTTCGACAATTAGCTAAACTTAACGACAGTATTTTTGCCGTTCCTAATGGTCGCTTAGCTTCTGTTGGATGCTGTAGTATGATGAGTTCAACCTCAGTAGAGATCGGTGTTATCCACTCACAGATACAGGCTTTTTTTGTTTTTAGGCATTGAAGACAAAATCGAATCACAAGGAACCTTTGTTTTGTTGAAATTACTTTTTCCTATTTTAGTTGTGCTTGGTATTGCACAGCTAACTCCGGTATCAGATTTTTTTACTTGGGACAAAAGCTTAATTTTACAAGGCGAGATCTGGCGATTAATTACAGGTAATTTTACCCATACTAATCTTGCTCATTTACTAATGAACTCTGCTGCCCTAACCGTATTTACCTTTATCTTTAAGGATATTTTAACCCCTAAAAGGTTATGGCTATTAGTACTGTCTATCAGCTTAATGACTGGCTTACTATTATTACTCAGCCCTATTCAATCCTATGTTGGATTATCAGGTGTATTACATGGTTTGTTTATTTGGGCTGCTATTGAAGATATAAGACAAAAGCGTAATACAGGATGGCTACTACTTTTTGGCATCATTTCTAAGGTTTCAATGGGAGCAATACTTTGGAGCAAGTGCTTCAACCATTTCTCTTATCAATGCAAGGGTTGCTATAGAAGCCCATCTTATTGGAGCATTCAGTGGTGCAATACTCCAACTATTTACTCTATTTAACTTTCTTAAAAAAGCTTCTGCCTACCTAAAATAGAGTGAGATAACGTTGTGCCATCCACTAGCTCTAACTCTCCTCCCATAGGAACACCATGCGCAATTCGGCTAGCAGGTACTTGGTGTTCTTGGCATAACTCTGCAATATAATGCGCGGTTGCTTCACCTTCTACCGTCGGGTTAGTAGCGAGGATCACTTCTTTTATATCCCCACGTCCTAAGCGATGATCAAAAAGATCTAAACCTATATCACTTGGCCCAATACCATCCAATGGCGATAAATGCCCCATTAGAACAAAATAACGACCCGAAAACTGACCTGTAGCCTCTACTGCGACAATATCCGCAGGGCTTTCAACAATACACAATTCGCCACTTGCTTGACGTTTTAGATTTAAACAAATCGAACAAGTATCTTCTTCTGTAAACGTCCGGCACTCTGAACAATGACCGATTTCAGACATTGCACGAGACAATGAATCCGCTAATTGCATACCACCCTGACGATTACGCTGTAAAAGATGAAACGCCATTCGCTGAGCTGATTTTGGCCCAACCCCAGGAAGGTATCGTAACGATTCCATTAATTGTTCTAATAAACCACTGGTTCGCATAGTTTTTTTATATTCCAGAAAAGAAAAAGGCAGCCACGTAGCCGCCTAATTTTATCAAGACGAACCACAGAGACTCATCAAGACAGTATTATTAACATAGCTTAGAATGGCATTTTAAAGCCTGGTGGCATTTGCATTCCGCCAGTTACACCAGCCATTTTTTCTTTCTGTGTTTCTTCAATGCGACGAGAAGCATCGTTGAACGCCGCTGCGATCAGATCTTCTAGCATATCTTTTTCATCTTCTTCCATTAAGCTTGGATCAATTTCAACACGACGAACGCTGTGAGAACCATTGATAGTCACTTTAACAAGACCAGCACCTGACTCTCCAGTTACTTCTGTACTTGCGATTTCTTCTTGTACTTTTTGCATACGATCTTGCATTTGCTGGGCTTGCTTCATTAAGTTGCCCATGCCGCCTTTTCCACCGAACATATTCATTCTCTCTTATGTTTATATCTGAATACTAAAAAAATGGGGTTAAAAATTGAAATTTCAACCCATTAATACTTTTATCTTACTAAATAGGTCTAACACTTTCTTGATCCATTTGGGCACCAAATCTCTGAATAAAGAAATTTACGTGCGGATCTTGTTGTAGGCTTTGATACGCCGTTTGTAATTTTGTTTGGTACATTTGTTCGCGCAACTCTAAAGGTGTTGTTCCTTCAGTGCTGATATCAATTGATACATTGACGTTTTTATTTAATGCCTGACTCAATGCTTGAGTAATCAATTCATTGGCTTTATCACCATTTAAATGTGATTGCTCCGCTCTTAAATGTAACGCTATTTGATTGTCTTGCTCAACAAAAGAAGAGTTTAAGACCAATTGTTGAATAAGCTTTGGTAATGTTGTTAATGACATTGCCAATGCTGACCATGGATCTTGCTTTGATGATTCGTCCACCAATAGCTGCACCATCTCCGGTGTTTTCTCATGCTCTAAAGCTTGCTTCAGTTTTGTTGGAGTCACATCACTGACTGTCTTTTCTATTTCAGGTTTTGTCGATTTCCAACGATAAGGCTCTTCTGTTTTTTTCTCTTGTGTTGCTGAGTTTCCAATTTGCGACACCTGAGTACGAGGGGCCAAATGCTGCTTCTCAGCAATACGATCTAGCACTGAACTCGTCTTTTTCTTATCGGATGTCGCATTTGTCTTTTTTGCGTCAGCACCTACATTACTATTTGATAAATTATTTTTTGCACTACGCAATTGATTACGCATACCTAATAGGCCACTTTTTCGAGCAGCAGGAGTTTGTGGCATAACCGGTTCAGAAGAAACCTGCGGTAGTTGGTTATCACCATAATGATGAGGCACAATATTCGGTTGTTTCTCATAAACTGCTGGCTGCTCTGAATGCATTGGAGCAGATGCATATTGATTCTGCATCGGCTCTTGCGGCTGCATTGATTGAGACGCTGGCGCTGTCTGAGTTCTATTACGTAATACCGGTGCTTGAGTAGCAACTTGCTGAGGCTGTGATACGCTTTGTTGTTGCATAGGTTTTTGTACCGTGTTTGGTACATTAGCTTCTATCTGAGGCTCTGCTATTGGTACGACTATCGCTTGTGCATCTAATGGTTGAGCATGCACAGGACGGAATGCCACCATTCTTAATAGCATCATTTCAACACCGTTTTTTTGACTTGGTGCCAAAGGCAAGTCTTTACGACTCTGTAATGCAATTTGATAAAACAATTGGATTTCTTGAGGTGATAACTGGCTACTTAATAACTCAATACGCTCAGCATCTGGCTGCGATTTATCCAAGGTTGCAGGCAATGCTTGATACATGGCTAATTTATGCAATTGGTTAGCGATTTCTTTTGCTAATCCATCCCATTCAATGCCCATATCAGCAAGATCATTCACACAGCCCATTAGTGTCTGCATGTTTTTAGTGCTAATCGCTTCTAAAATTCGAACCGCTTGATCGGTATCCAGTGTTCCTAACATCGCAGAAACGATATCTGTCGTGACAGAACCATTACCTAGAGCAATTGCTTGGTCAGTCAAACTCAACGCATCACGCATACTTCCATCAGCAGCATGTGCAATAAGTCCTAATGCTCTCGCATCTTTAGTCACTTTTTCTTTATCTAAAACAAAATCGAGTTGCTCATGAATTTGATCAACACTGATATGTTTTAAATGGAATTGCAAACAACGAGATAGGATCGTAACAGGTAATTTTTGAGGATCTGTCGTTGCTAATAAAAATTTTACGTATTCAGGTGGCTCTTCCAATGTTTTAAGCAATGCATTAAAACTATGGCGTGACAACATGTGTACTTCATCGATCAAGTATACCTTAAAGCGACCACGGGCCGGCTTATATTGTACATTATCTAAAAGTTCACGAGTGTCTTCTACTTTTGTTCTAGAAGCTGCATCAATTTCAAGTAAATCAACAAAACGACCTTCGTCAATCTCTTTACAAGTAGAACACACACCACATGGCGTCGAGGTGATCCCCTCTTCACAGTTCAGTCCTTTAGCAAACAAACGTGCTATGGTCGTTTTACCTACACCGCGAGTCCCGCTAAATAAATAAGCGTGATGAAGTCGATTATGTTCAAGTGCGTTTTCCAACGCCGTTAGCACATGAGGTTGACCTACCACATCTTTGAAATGATGTGGACGCCATTTACGTGCCAGAACTTGATAGCTCATAGAATACAGCCCAAAATGAAATAGTTCTAAATCGTAGCACAGCAAAAAAGCGAGATCTCCCTTGATAGAGAGATCTCACTGAATTTACTGTCTATATGAAGAATTAGTGACCAGCAAATTCACAAATGCTGTATACGTTTAAACCTAGTCCTTCCAAACGTGTTTGACCACCAATTTCTGGTAAATTAATCACGAATGCTGCGTGCTCTACATTACCACCAAGTTGGCGGATTAGTTTAACTGTTGCTTCAATCGTACCGCCTGTTGCAAGTAAATCATCAACTACAAGTACTTTGTCGCCTTCAACAATCGCATCTGTATGGATTTCTAATGTATCCGTTCCATATTCAAGATCATAAGTTTGAGCAATCGTTGGACGAGGTAACTTACCTGGTTTACGAACAGGAACGAACCCAACACCTAACTCTAATGCTAATGGTGCTCCAAATAGGAAGCCACGTGCTTCTGTACCAATAATTTTAGTAAATCCACCATCCTTGTATTTTTCAACAAGTAATTGAATCGTGGCTTGATATGCTTTTGGCTCTTCCATTAAGCTTGTTACATCACGGAACATGATGCCTACTTTAGGATAATCAGGAATTGATTTAATGCTGTTTTTAATTAGTTCTAGTGTTTCTGTTGACATGCTTTTGACCTATTGTGCCTACATTTGGCATATGAAAAATTAACCGAGTTATGTTATTCACTTTTTTTGCCATGAGCAAGTATTACCCCTCTATATGAGGTGTCGAGCAAAAACTAATTCAAATGTTAAACGATTGTTGATAAATACTTATTAAGTAGAATGCACAATAAATATTAAGTACTTGGAATATTAGAAAACCAGTAAAGAAGCCCTAGTAGACACACCACTAGTAAAACTTTAATCCACACGATTGGAGTGATGATAATCGATAACGTAAAGCTAAGTATTATCATGATTACAGCTTTCTTTTTTATTGACGACTTAATCGTTCTTTGTTCTTGCCATTCGAAAATCGGAGGACCTAGATAGGGGTGGCTCACAAGCCAGGTATGTATCCGAGGAGAAGCTCTCATAAAACAAGCACTGGCTAAGATAAGAAAAGGGGTTGTTGGTAATAAAGGTAAAAAGATACCAATAAGACCAAGAACAAGCGAAAGAGCTCCAAGAAGAAACCAACACGCTCTTCGAGTAAAATACAAATTAGGCCTCTTTAATAAACACATAATAATATTTAATTATTACACTATTTGCCTTATCCCATCAATTTAAAGCACAGCTAACTCTAATTTAAAACTACTGGATCCTGGATTATTCAATAACAAGCTATTGTAGCCAATAATTGGAAATCGATGAACCTGGTTCTTATAAGCACTCAACATTAGTTGTTCACTTGCATGTAAGATGTGACGATCTGTCTTATTCTCCCATATTGCATCTAGCCCCGCTGATAAGATAAATAAGGCCTCATCAGCTAAATCAACATAACCAAAAATAGCTGACATTGGCTGTGCTTTTTCTATAGTAGACATTCCTTTTTCTATCGACGTTACCATGTTTGGTATCGTATTTAATGAACTATTTTGATCTCGAATAAAATCATTAAAAAAAGCTCTGATTAATAAACAAGAAACAACACTGTTCTCCCCTCCTGAGTTTGAATCAACCAAATAAAAGAACAAGCGACCATCCAGTAGCCATTCATAATCAAAAATTAATGGCATACCATCAGTAGATTGTAAAAGACGGTAACCTAACTTCCAATCACCATGCTGGGCATCACTTTCTGGTAATAATTCAAATAACAGTTCTCGGCCTACATTTGGTTCATTTTGCAAATAATCTAAATGCCAATGTAGCTCATCATTACAGCTTCGATCTAACTCTGAGGTTCTAAACCATTGACTTGAAAAATCTTGCATACGATAAGAGCTTTCTTCACTCAACTTCAATGCTGACGCTAATGACTTAATTAAAATTGATATATCATGAATCGGTTTCACTAAGAAGTCTTTTGCTCCTAAACGCAATACTTTAGCAACGTCCTGCATATCTCCGCTGCCTGAGATAACGATAATAGGTAACATTGGGTACTCTAGTACGGCTTCTTCAACAAATTCAATTCCATTTAAAATCGGCATAGCCAGATCACAAAACAAGATATCAGGTAATGAATGCTGTAGCATTTGCAAACCTTCTAATCCATTACTTGCTTCTTTTACATTACAAGAGTAACTCTCTAAAACCGCCTTTACCATGGAACGAAAAACAGGATCATCATCAACAATCAAAATATCTTTATTCATTAAAAGATCTTCAACTGGCGTATTATAATCTCTCATCTGTTCTTTAATTTGCTCTACTGACATACGAATACCCTCTGTACGCTCTATAATTGCAGCAATTATATTTGTTCTATGAAATAAATTTAGTTGTAGATCAGATAGAGCACAAATAAATATGTGCTACATTATTAATAAATTAATCGATTATTTATCACTTTACTTCTCAACATTGACTTTAGTTGACTTATAACAACACCTAATCTAGGGTTTTAGTTACACTCTATCACTCGAAAAAAACAGAGAGTATCTCAATATAATGAAGTTAGATGATTTAAATTTGTTTCGACAAGTGGTTGATAATGGTAGCTATACAGCCGCCTCAAGAAAAACACTTATCCCTGTTGCGACAATTACTCGTCGGATTCAAGCCTTAGAAGATTCTTTAGATATTCGATTGCTCAACCGTCATGCTCGTAAATTGTCGCTTACAGAAGCTGGACAAAAGTTTTACGATGAGTGTGCACCTATTTTATCAAATCTCGTTAATACTAGTGAATGTTTAAGTGAAGAATGTCGTGGCGCTGCGGGTAAACTCAAAATTGCTGCTCCTTCTAATCTCACAAAACGTATGATCCAACCTATTTTAAATAAATTTATGTTGCTCTACCCCAATATTAGTATCAATTTAACTATGAGCAACCAACCTGAGCAACTTGACCCTACTGATTGGGATATTATTTTTAGAGTCGGAAAACAACGAGACTCTTCTCTTATTGCTCGACAAATTGGTTCTTTAGAAGATATTTTAGTCGCTAGTCCAACTTATTTAGAGACACACCCAGAGCTGACTCATGCACAGGAGTTACACTCTCATAGTCTATTGAAAGGTGATCCGTTAATGCGTTGGCGATTAACTAATACCGAGGGGGAGTCAATTACCATCACCGACGCAGGTCGCTTTGAAGCGAGTGAGCTTAATGTGATTAGAATGGCTTGTTCGGATGGTTTAGGCATTACACTAATGCCAAATATTATGATAAGCCAATATATTAATGATGGCTCTTTAGTCAGAGTTCTAAAAAATTGGTCTGCCAATCCCAGAGATATTTATATGATCTATAATTATAAAGATCATCAACCTGAAAAAGTACGATTATTTATTGATTTTGTTAGTAATCACGTTCCTGATTAACACTTCAATTTATCAGAAAATAAAAGCCTATGAGTATCTCACAGGCTTTCTTTTAACCAATAAATGCGATGTAAGTGTATTTACACGCCTTCATTATAGATGTCTAAACTTGCGATATCTTGTGCTTCACTTTCTTGTTTAGCGTCATCTCCACGCAGACCTTCAAGGTATTCAAGATAATTTTGATCTACATCTCCAGTAACATAATGCGCATTAAACACTGATGTTTCAAAGCGTTCGATTTCACGATTACCACAACCTACAGCATCAACCAAGTCTGATAAGTCTTGGAAAATTAACGCATCCGCACCAATTTTCTTACTAATCTCATCAACTTCACGACCGTGAGCAATTAATTCGTTGGCACTTGGCATATCAATACCATACACATTCGGGAAGCGAATTTCAGGGGCAGCAGAGACCATATACACGTTTTTAGCACCAGAATCACGAGCCATTTCAATGATCTGCTCAGACGTAGTACCACGAACAATTGAGTCATCAACTAATAAAACATTCTTGCCTTTAAACTCAGAACGAATCGCATTTAATTTACGACGAACTGATTTCTTACGTTCTTGCTGACCTGGCATAATGAAGGTACGACCAACATAGCGGTTTTTTACGAAACCTTGACGGTATGGTTTATTAATAATTTGTGCTATTTCAAGAGCAATATCACATGATGTTTCTGGTATAGGCAGAACTACATCAATATCTAGGTCTTCCCACTCACGCTTAATTTTTTCGCCTAAGCGTTTACCCATTTCAACACGAGCGCTGTACACTGAAATTTTATCAATGAATGAATCAGGACGAGCAAAATAAACAAATTCAAAAATACATGGGTTTAGCTTTGGATCATGAGCGCACTGTTGCGTATATAAGCCACCTTCAAATGGAGCATAAATCGCTTCACCTGGTGCAACATCACGGACAAAGTCAAAACCAACCGCATCAAGTGCTACTGATTCAGATGCAACCATATACTCTGTACGGCCTTCTACTTCGCGCTTACCTAAACATAGAGGACGTATACCGTTAGGGTCACGAAAAGCCACCATGCCGTGGCCAATGACCATTGCTGTTACGGCATAAGCTCCACGAATCTGTTCATGAACCTTACTAACCGTTCTAAAAATATCATCTTGAGTTAATGGATAGTTTTTTGACTCATCAAGATGGTGAGCAAAAATATTTAATAAAACTTCAGAGTCTGAAGTTGTATTAACGTGTCGACGTTCTTGTTCAAATAAGGTCTCACGGATTTCATTCGCATTGGTCAAATTACCATTATGCGCTAATGTAATCCCAAAAGGTGAATTTACATAGAAAGGCTGAGCTTCTGAAGCACTAGAGCTACCCGCAGTTGGGTATCGAACATGACCGATCCCTACATTACCTTGTAGTCGTTGCATGTGTTTTGTTTCAAATACATCCTTAACTAAACCATTCGCCTTTCTCAGACGGAAACGATTGCTTTCTATGGTAATAATACCAGCGGCGTCTTGACCACGATGTTGTAACACTGTCAAAGCGTCATAGATTGACTGGTTTACAGGTGTTGCGCCTACGATTCCAACAATACCGCACATGTCCTAGAGTCCTCAATTTGCTAAAAAACTGGCGCTATTTAGCGCCAGGAAGAAAACTTGATGTATCTTTTAAGTAATCGAAAAACCATTCAATCACTACCGAAAATTGCGGTATTAATTGAGATTGTTTCCACCACTCTGAATCTGATAGTGTAGTAAAGGCATCAATAAAGAAAAGAACTGCGGCTATAATTAGCACACCTCTTAACCCTCCAAAAACAATCCCTAATACCCGATCTGTTCCTGACAACCCTGTTTTTTGGACTAATTGTGCTACCACATAGTTCACAACAGCACCAACAACTAAGGTTGCTACAAATAAGGCAGCAATTGCACTGCCATTTCTTATCATTTCATCATGTATGTTTGTAAAGTATGCCGCTAATTTTGAATAAAAATTACTGGCTATAAAAAAAGCACCAAACCATATCACTAATGACAACGCTTCTTTTACAAATCCTCTAATCAAACTGATTAAAGCTGATAGGCTAATAACACCTAAAATGACAAAATCGATCCAAATCATAATTTATCTTTTCTCTGTTGCTGCGCATTTTAACAGAAAAATCCGCGACGCAAACGTTTTCTTATGGGTTTAGTGGTGTAAATTTAAGCAATTGACCATTTAAGCCTGTTATTTCTTTTAATTTCGGTAACTGTTTTTCAAGATCCGCTTTAGAAATATCAGGACCAACAGCTACTCGTACTAAATCACCTTTTTGAGGCTCTTTAGGGAAAGTATGAGCTTGGAAACCTTGCTTACGTAATTTGAGTGCTAAATTTTTAGCATTATCAGCATTTCTGAAAACACCAAGTTGAATTACCCATGCATTTTTTGTGTAATCTATCTTTGATTCTTCTACTGGTTTCTTTTTCTCTACAATCGTTAAAACTTCTTTTTCTGGCTCTTCCGCAGAAGACTCAATTATCACTTCAACAGGCTCTTCAGGAAGCTCTGCATCAAAGTCTATAGGCTCTTGAACCTCAAATTGTTCAACAGCTTCAGAAACCTCTGGTTTAATAGGGATACTTGCAAATTCTTCTTGGTAATGCTTTTTCTTACCATCAAATACATCAGGTAATACGATTACTCCAATAGCGACTAATATAATAGTTCCGACTAAACGTCGTTGAAATGGACTAGACACTTAGGTTCCTCATGCTTCTTCTTTCCAGTAATCCCATACTTCACCAACCGTATGAAAAGAACCGAAAACTAAAATTAAATCATCATTTTCAGCTGACTCTAATGCAGCCTTAAATGCCTCTATAGGCGACAAATATTCTATTGTTTCTATATTGATAACTGCTGTTAATTCATTCGCATTTGCTGCCCTTGGACCTGATAATGATGAAGGATACCAAACATCAACAATCCCCATAAGCTCATTAAGCGTAGATTCAATATCTTTATCATGCAGCATACCAACGACTGCATGAACCTTCTTATTTGGGAAGCGCTGTTTTATTTGTTGTACAAGGTATTGTGCAGAATGTGGATTATGTGCAACATCCAAAATAATAGTTGGATCACTTTCCCCATGATCACGACTTAAACGCTGCATGCGCCCAGGTAAACTTGCTGATGTTAACCCTTCAACAATATTAACATCACTTAACTCTAACCCTGATGTTCCTAAAGCCATTATCGCTGTAGCTGCATTTGCTAAGGGTAAATTCGGCAATGGTAAATTATTTAGATCAAACGCACCACTTTTCCAAGACCATGTTTGATTTTCTACATCCACTTGATAATCAAATTGATAACCAACTTGGTATAAATCAGCTTTGATATCATCAGCATGAGCAGCAACACTTGAAGGCGGATTGGGTTGGCCACAAATTGCAGGTTTTTCAGAACGGTAGATCCCCGCCTTTTCAAAACCAATCACTTCTATATCATCACCTAACCAATCAACATGATCAACCGCAAGGCTAGTGATTATTGAAACATCGTGTTCAACAACATTAGTAGCATCTAAACGCCCACCAAGGCCAACCTCTAGCAACACTACATCAACCTGATGCGTTTTAAATGCCCATAATGCAGCTAGCGTGCCGAATTCAAAAAAGCTTAATGAGGTCTCTTTACGCCACGCTTCTATAGCAGAAAAAGATTGAGTAAGAAGCTGATCAGATAAGTCGTTACCATTAATACGAATACGTTCGTTATAACGAATAAGATGAGGAGAGCTATAAACACCGACACGATAGCCTGCATTTATTAAGATCGATTCCATTAATGCACAAGTAGAACCTTTACCATTGGTTCCAGCTACGGTGATAATGGTCGACGCTGGTTTAGTTAATTTTGCTCGTTGTGCAACACGTTGAACACGCTCAAGGCCTAAATCAATTGCACTTGTATGAATGCTTTCTAAATAACGAAGCCACACTGATAAATCAGATGTGGCTTTCGGAGAATCAAAGGTGGTCATAATTCAACTACTTCACTGACGGAATATAGAGACAGTATATATGACTTAGGTTGCTGTTTTAAAGTAAGAACTCGCAACCTTACCTTCATTTGATTTAATTTTTATTGAGGACCATCAACAGAGACGACTAATGGTGATGCTTGATTTGTCATTTTTGCCATTAAACCACCAATACGCTGACGCATTTCACGGCGATCAACAATCATATCAATTGCACCATGTTCTAATAAGAATTCGCTGCGTTGGAAGCCTTCTGGCAAATCTTCACGAACAGTTTGCTCGATAACACGGCGGCCAGCAAAACCGATTAAAGCTTTTGGCTCACCAATATTAATATCACCTAGCATTGCTAAACTTGCTGATACGCCGCCCATTGTTGGATCAGTCAGTACAGAGAAAAATGGTAGGCCTTTACGAGATAAACGCGCTAGTGCAGCACTTGTTTTTGCCATTTGCATTAGAGACATAAGCGCCTCTTGCATACGAGCACCACCACTTGCAGAGAAGCAAACTAATGGGCAATTGTTTTCAATTGCCGCATCAACAGCTTTAACAAAACGAGCGCCAACAACAGAACCCATTGAACCACCCATAAATGAGAATTCAAATGCACAAGCGACAACAGGTAATTCTAATAATGTTCCTTTCATTACGATAAGAGCATCTGTTTCATTACTTGATTTCTGTGCTGCCGAAATACGATCTTTATAGCGTTTTGAATCTTTAAATTTTAAAAGATCTTTTGGTTCTAATTCTTGACCAATTTCTACACGGCCTTCTGCATCTAAAAACGTTTCTAAACGTTTACGAGCTTTCATTCGCATATGATGGTCACATTTAGGACACACTTCTAGATTACGTTCTAGCTCTGCTGAATAAAGCACTTGTTCACATGACGTACATTTCGTCCAAACCCCTTCAGGGATCGATGCTTTACGTGAACTAACAATATTGCTTGTATTAAAAATCTTTTCAAGCCAACTCATGGACGACCTTTCTATTAGTGATCTCTCGCACCATCGCAAGAGAAATAAAATCAATTAAATAGATTAAACCATAAATAATAGCCAGTGTAGATAAAAAACTGGTTGTACCTATTTTCAAGATTGAACCTATATCAACTTTTTGCTAATTAAATACGCATATTTAATTTCGTTGAAAGATCAATTATCAGGTAAAAATAGAGGACCTAACGGTACTCGTGGTAAATCCCATTCTTTCGGATAATCTACATCAATAAGATATAAGCCTTCTGCTTTGGCTGTTGGACCTGCTATTTTACGATCTTTTGCCTCTAGTAACCATTGTATCCATTCTGGTTTTTGCTTACCTCTGCCTACTTCAATTAAGCTACCAGTAATATTACGCACCATATGATGAACGAATGCATTGGCTTTAATATCAATCACGATAAAGTCTCCATGACGAGTTACTTTCAAGTGAATTAGGTTACGCCAAGGAGTTCGTGACTGGCAACGGACAGCTCGAAACGAAGTAAAGTCGTTTTCACCTAGTAAATACTGCCCTGCTTGATGCATTAATTCAGCATCTAATGCCTCATGGTAATGGCTAACACCATGGCTAAAAATAGCAGGACGTTGGCGGTTATTAAAGATGATATAACGGTAACGTCGTGCAGTAGCTGTAAAACGAGCATGAAAATCCTCGTTAACTTCTTTAACCCAACGAACCGCTATATTTTTTGGTAAGTTTGCGTTTACCCCTACCATCCAGACTGGTAATTTACGGGTGCTATTTGTATCAAAATGTACGACTTGACCGGTTCCATGTACCCCAGCATCAGTTCGGCCTGCACACATAACCTCAATAGGTTCATTCGCAACAATCATTAAGGCTTTTTCTAATTCTTCTTGGACACTCGTTACGTCTTTTTGACTCTGCCACCCGTGGTAACTGGCACCATCATATTCGATACATAAAGCTATTCGCATGATATTTGATTCTTTTTATTCAATAATACGCCATTATAAAAAAAGGCGGAGCTCACCGCTACCGCCTTTTTAAGATTATTGTCGATCTAAACTAATCAATTTGTCGCATTAATTTTTCAGCTTCCACTTTGAGTAATGAATCATTACAACGTAATACCTCTTCTAATAACTCTAAAGCACCAGTTTCATCTGACATTTCAATGTATGCTTTTGCTAAATCAAGCTTACTTTGCGCATCACTATTCACGTCTACATCATAAGCTTCAACATCACCAAGCATATCTGGGAACTCTTCCAAGCCTACATCTAAATTAAGGCTTTCATCTTCAACGTCTGTTTTATCACCATTTTCAGTTTCAGCAATTAATGCTTCAATACTTAAAAAGCGATCAGCTCCATGAGGATCATTCTCCATACTTGGTTGAGCAGACCAATCCTCGTCTTCTAACCCTGAGTTAGATACATTACTTAGGTTGAATCCACTCCAGTCACTACCACCATCTTCTAGCATACTATCAATATCTAAGCCTGCACTATCAAGATGAGTTAATGCTTCTTTCTCTTCATCAGAAACTTGTGAATCGAAGTTAAATGAAAGAGGTTTTACTTCTTCAACAAATTCATCATTTAAATCGTCTGCCTTTTCCTCTACGTAGCTTTCAGAAGCGTGACTTGAAGCATTTTGGGCATCTTGACTTTCTAATGCAGCTAATGCATCTTCGATAGAAAGCCCCTCAAACATGCTATCTTCATTATCATCTTCTAACTCATGATCAGCATCAAGTTCTAAGTCTTCTTCGAGTTCTAGCTCATCTTCAAAGTCCAACTCTTCTTCAAGTGCTAATTCAGACTCTGCTTCTGGCTCAAGCTCATCACTATCTGTAAGCGGGTTCTCATCCGTGACTTCCAGAGCATCTTCATCATCTAACTCTAATGCTGAGCTTTCTGTATCAGTCAACTCGTCATCTAAATCCAATTCTGGAGTTAGCTCTAACTCATCGTCTTCAGTCTCTTCAATTGCAGCTTCTGCATCGTCTTCTACAGTTAATTCTGTTTCAGGCTCTGCTTCTCTTTCAACTTCAGACTCTGCATTTTCTTCTTCTAGCTCAAGAGGTTCGTCACTTTCTGCAAATAAGTCATCAAGTTCTAAATCATCATCAAGGTTTGATTCTGTTTCTGATTCGTCTTTAAGCTCTAACTCTTCTTCGAGATCTAGCTCATCTTCAAAGTCCAACTCTTCTTCAAGTGCTAATTCAGGCTCTGCTTCTGGCTCAAGCTCATCATTATCTGTAAGCGGGTTCTCATCCGTGACTTCCAGAGCATCTTCATCATCTAACTCTAATGCTGAGCTTTCTGTATCAGTCAACTCGTCATCTAAATCCAATTCTGGAGTTAGCTCTAACTCATCGTCTTCAGTCTCTTCAATTGCAGCTTCTACATCGTCTTCTACAGTTAATTCTGTTTCATGCTCTGCTTCTATTTCAACTTCAGACTCTATATTTTCTTCTTCTAGCTCAAGAGGTTCGTCACTTTCTGCAAATAAGTCATCAAGCTCTAAGTCATCATCAAGGTTTGATTCTGTTTCGTCTTTAAGCTCTAACTCGTCTTCAAGTTCTAGCTCATCTTCAAGTTCTAAGTCTTCTTCGAGTTCTAGCTCATCTTCAAAGTCCAACTCTTCTTCAAGTGCTAATTCAGACTCTGCTTCTGGCTCAAGCTCATCACTATCTGTAAGCGGGTTCTCATCCGTGACTTCCAGAGCATCTTCATCATCTAACTCTAATGCTGAGCTTTCTGTATCAGTCAACTCGTCATCTAAATCCAATTCTGGAGTTAGCTCTAACTCATCATCTTCAGTCTCTTCAATTGCAGCTTCTACAGTTAATTCTGTTTCAGGCTCTGCTTCTATTTCAACTTCAGACTCTGCATTTTCTTCTTCTAGCTCAAGAGGTTCGTCACTTTCTGTAAATAAGTCATCAAGATCTAAATCATCATCAAGGTTTGATTCTGTTTCTGATTCGTCTTTAAGCTCTAACTCGTCTTCAAGTTCTAGTTCATCTTCAAGTTCTAAGTCTTCTTCGAGATCTAGCTCATCTTCAAAGTCCAACTCTTCTTCAAGTGCTAATTCTGGCTCTGCTTCTGGCTCAAGCTCATCACTATCTGTAAGCGGGTTCTCATCCGTGACTTCCAGAGCATCTTCATCATCTAACTCTAATGCTGAGCTTTCTGTATCAGTCAACTCGTCATCTAAATCCAATTCTGGAGTTAGCTCTAACTCATCGTCTTCAGTCTCTTCAATTGCAGCTTCTGCATCGTCTTCTACAGTTAATTCTGTTTCAGGCTCTGCTTCTATTTCAACTTCAGACTCTGCATTTTCTTCTTCTAGCTCAAGAGGTTCATCACTTTCTGCAAATAAGTCATCAAGCTCTAAGTCATCATCAAGGTTTGATTCTGTTTCTGATTCGTCTTTAAGCTCTAACTCGTCTTCAAGTTCTAGCTCATCTTCAAGTTCTAAGTCTTCTTCGAGATCTAGCTCATCTTCAAAGTCCAACTCTTCTTCAAGTGCTAATTCAGGCTCTGCTTCTGGCTCAAGCTCATCATTATCTGTAAGCGGGTTCTCATCCGTGACTTCCAGAGCGTCTTCATCATCTAACTCTAA
Source organism: Aliivibrio wodanis (assembly GCF_052920805.1). NCBI lineage: Bacteria > Pseudomonadati > Pseudomonadota > Gammaproteobacteria > Vibrionales > Vibrionaceae > Aliivibrio > Aliivibrio wodanis. The sequence goes on along the minus strand of NZ_JBREXA010000002.1, from coordinate 271,980 downwards.
TACTGAGCTTTCTGTATCAGTCAACTCGTCATCTAAATCCAATTCTGGAGTTAGCTCTAACTCATCGTCTTCAGTCTCTTCAATTGCAGCTTCTACATCGTCTTCTACAGTTAATTCTGTTTCAGGCTCTGCTTCTATTTCAACTTCAGACTCTGTATTTTCTTCTTCTAGCTCAAGAGGTTCGTCACTTTCTGCAAATAAGTCATCAAGCTCTAAGTCATCATCAAGGTTTGATTCTGTTTCTGACTCGTCTTCAAGTTCTAGGTCTTCTTCGAGATCTAACTCATCTTCAAAATCCAACTCTTCTTCAAGCGCTAATTCTGGCTCAAGCTCATCACTATCTGTAAGCGGGTTCTCATCCGTGACTTCCAGAGCGTCTTCATCATCTAACTCTAATGCTGAGCTTTCTGTATCAGTCAACTCGTCATCTAAATCCAGCTCTGGAGTTAGCTCTAACTCATCGTCTTCAGTCTCTTCAATTGCAGCTTCTGCATCGTCTTCTACAGTTAATTCTGTTTCAGGCTCTGCTTCTATTTCAACTTCAGACTCTGCATTTTCTTCTAGCTCAAGAGATTCGTCACTTTCTGCAAATAAGTCATCAAGATCTAAATCATCATCAAGGTTTGATTCTGATTCGTCTTCAAGATCCAATTTAGGCGTTAAATCAAATTCATCTTCATCAAATAATGAAATACCGTCATCTTCATCACCTTCACTATTTGTTAACCAATCTTCATCTCTTGGGGTGTCTTCAGAAATTGCCTCAGATACTGCTACACCTTCTATGCCAGTATCATCGCCACTCTTTCCCAAAGCGACATCATCCTCTTTATCATCACCAATTAATTCATCAAGTAAAGCTATACTGTCATCTTCAAGTTCTAAATCAATATCATCTTCGTCATTGTTATCTTCTAACAATTCATCTAACAATGCTGTGCTGTCATCTTCAAGCTCTAAATCTATATCGTCTTCATCATTGTTATCATCTAACAATTCATCTAACAATGCTGTGCTGTCATCTTCAAGCTCTAAATCTATGCTCTCTTCTACATCGCTATCGTCTTCTAGCAATTCATCTAACAATGCTGTGCTGTCATCTTCAAGTTCTAAATCTATGCTCTCTTCTTCATCGCTATCGTCTTCTAGCAACTCATCAAGTAACGCCGTACTTTCATCTTCAAGCTCTAAATCTATACTATCTTCTTCATCGCTATCATCTTCTAGCAACTCATCAAGTAACGCTGTACTTTCATCTTCAAGATCTAAATCTATACTATCTTCTTCATCATTATCACCTTCTAACAACTCATCAAGTAATGCTGAACTATCATCTTCTAGATCTAAATCAGTATCTGTTTCATTTTCAGTGCCAGATAGTAAAGTATCAAAATCTAACTCATCTTCAATAGAGTCATTTTTTGGTTCTGGAGCTAATTTGGTACTTTCTTTTTCATCAAGGTCCCAGCCTTGATCAAGCTCAGATTCATCTTCATCACTATCCATTGACGAGAATAGATCATCAAGCATTGATTGATCTAATTCACCACCTTCAAGATCTTCATTCCCATCTAGTTCAGAGTCTGAATTACCTAAAGCAGATAGCTCAGAATCATCGATTAACGATAAATCAAAGTCATCATCTTCAGCTTCTAAATCACTTTCACTAAATAGATCGCTATCAAAATCGTTTAAGGCTTTTTCCATTTCCTCAAGGCCTAAGGCCTTCTCTTCCGCATCAACAGTTAATGTGTTCGATGACATATCAAGGTCATCTAAATCATCAGAATCATCTAAATTGAAGTCAAGATCTGTATCACCTTCAGATAGCATTGATTCTAAATCATCATCTCCACCATCCAATGAGGCAAATGGGTCGTCATCCAAATCACTACTATCGCTTTCGAATTCAGCAAATAAATCATCATTTGAATCTTCATTTGAATCATTACTATCAAATAAGAAATCATCATCATCTAAGTCGCCTAGAATATCGTCATCATCATCTAGGCTAATTTCTGGGATATCATCATCCATGCTGAAATTATCTTCAGGGATAATAAGCCCTGATTTTTCTTCTACTGCTTTATCTTCTCCTGATTCATCTTCTTCATCTTTCTTTCGACGGAATAAGAAAAAGGCAATTAAGCCTGCAATCAATGCTCCAGGGATCAGAGCGAGAAGAGCAATTAGACCAGGACTTGATGCTAAATTATCCATAGCACTTGGCTCTGCTTTCTTTTCAGCAACAGCCAATTGTTTTTGCTCATTAATGAATTTTTCTACTTCATTTCGAATACGGTCTTCATCACTTAATTCTACTTTTAAGTTTTCAACTTCATACTGAACTTCTGCTAGACGCACTCGTAATTGATGATTATTTTCTTGAAGTGCTGAAAACTCTTGTTCTGTCGTTTCTAGTTCTGATTTTAGTGCAATCGTCGATACAGCCGGAACTGCTGATTTAACGACGTTATTATCAAGGACTGTTTTTTTCTCTAAAACAACAACAGGTTTTTCTTTTACAAGTGTAGAAACAGTTTTTACGTTAGAGGGCACCTTCGTATTAACGGATGAAACCGGTGCTGTCTTTTTAGCTATAGGAGCCGTTTGTGGTGTTTTAAGCGGTTTATTCTTATGTGCTGCTAATAGTTGTTTTGCATCATCTGTATTCTCACGACGAACTTGTTCTAGTGTCGGTAAGCGTAAACGGCTATTAGCTTGCAATCTGTGAATATTGTTATTTTCAAATGCTTGTGGATTCAATCGAAAAATAGCAAGTAATGTTTGTTGTACCGATGTTGTACTAGAAGGGTTTACTCGACTTGCAATCGACCATAAGGTTTCTTTATTTTTTGTTGGGCCATATATTTGAGTTGTTGGTTTTGACTTATCATAAGTCGAAACTCTCGCTGGTGATGAGTCCATCACAACTTGTGAACTGACAGTTTGATCCTTCCCATCAGGACCAACAATCTGAATTGTACCTGCCGCATTAGCAACAGAACACTGAGATGCAACAAATAACGCTAAAGGAGTCAGCGTTCTTAATATTTTTTTGGATGCGTCAGACACTAGAGATGCCTCTTTTATAAAATGAATAATCAATACCGATACAACTATATCGGATCATAATAAAGAATCTGTAGTTTTTAAGCAAAAACTGTGTGGTTTATGGAAGAAAAAAGCCTTAGCTTTCACTAAGGCTTTTTATTTTCAATCAATATGACACTTTATTTATAAATAATTAAGCTTAAATATATCAATTAATAATAATCACGAATTAATACTTCTGCAATTTGAACTGCGTTTGTTGCTGCACCTTTACGTACATTATCGGCAACAACCCACATATTTAACCCCATTGAGTGGCTAATATCTTCACGAATACGTGCAACCATTACATGGTCTTTACCTGTAGCGTCACTTACTTGTGTTGGGTAGTCATTACCATGGAATACTTCAATTCCATCTGTTTCTTCAAGTAAACGAGTGGCTTCTGCCGCATCAATAGGAGCACGAGTTTCAACATGAACCGCTTCAGCATGGCCATAGAATACAGGAACACGTACACATGTTGCATTAACTGTAATAGTATCATCAGCAAAAATTTTCTGCGTTTCCCACACCATTTTCATTTCTTCTTTGGTGTAGCCGTTATCCATAAACTCATCAATGTGTGGTAAGCAGTTAAATGCGATTTGCTTATCGTATGCTTTATTCTCTGCTGGTAGACCATTTAACAGCTTAGCGGTTTGACCTGCTAGCTCATCAATACCCGCTTTACCTGAACCAGATACTGATTGGTACGTTGATACGTTAATACGATCAATACCCACAGCGTCATGGATTGGCTTTAATGCAACTAACATCTGAATCGTTGAACAGTTAGGGTTCGCGATAATGTTACGGTTACGGAAATCAACAAGTGCTTCTGGATTTACTTCAGGGATCACTAATGGAATATCGTGATCGTAACGGAAGTGTGAGGTATTATCGATAACAACAACACCTGATTCAGCAGCAATTGGTGCCCATTTTGCTGAAAGTTCACCGCCAGCAGAAAATAGACCAATTTGTACTTGGCTCCAATCGAACTCTTCTACGTTTTCAACGGTTAATGTTTTACCATTAAAACGAACTGCTTTGCCTTCACTGCGCTCAGAAGCTAAAAGGTATAAATTACGTACAGGAAACTTTCGTTCTTGTAATACATTTATCATTGCTTCGCCAACGGCACCAGTTGCGCCAAGAATGGCAACATCAAATTCTTGAGTCATTAGACTTCCTCGATTGTAAATCCAAGTTGTTGTAACGGGGTAAGACCACAGTTTTTATCACCTGTGATCGTGATAGCACTGTATTCTCTTCTATCCCAATAATCTTTGCGCATTTTGTCAAATGAGCCAACTGTTGAGATTTCTGTTCTGAATATGGCATCATCTTTTCGCACATCATAGACTAACTGAATCAAATTGTGCAGTGTTGAATGATCCCATGGCTGATTTAGTGTCACATTAGGGATTGGAGCTATCGGCAATAGAGCCTGAGGATCCGCTCGTTCTGTGCGATTTAAAAACTCGCAGTAAGAATTAAAGATCATCGTCGTACCGCGTGCTTTGCCTTCTAATCCATAGCCTGCAATGTGCGGTGTAGCAAAAGACAGCAAAGGCAATAATTCCATATCAACTTGTGGTTCAAACTCAAAAACATCTAATACCGCTTTAAAACCATCTTGTTTTAATAAGCGCTGTTTTAAGGCTTGATTATCAACAACCGGTCCACGTGCAGCATTGATCACTATCTGGTCATTACGCAGTGCTGTTAATCTTTTCTCGTTCAGCAGATGATGAGTTGGAAATTCACCATCACGTGTAATCGGTGTATGAAAACTAATGACGTCTGATTTTTCTAATAATTCTTCTAATGGCACGAATGTACGGCTATCGCCTTCTTGCTCTTTTATTGGGTCATTAAGTAAGTATGGAATAGCTAATGCATCAAGACATTTAGCTAAATAAGAACCAACTTGACCTGCACCCACAATACCAAACGTTTTATCAAAAATTGAAAAGCCATGCTGTTGAGCCAATACCATGACACAGCTTAATACGTATTCTGCAACACCTACTTTATTACAGCCAGGAGCTGCCGTGAAAAATATCCCTTTTTCTTTCAATAAAATTTGATCAACATGGTCCATACCTGCTGTTGCTGTGCCTACAAATTTAAGTTTATTGGCTTTTGAGATTAGCTCAGCATTCACTTTGGTTACAGAGCGAATCATTAATGCATCAACATCAATTAAATCATCTGCTGTTAGTGTTCTTCCTGATTTAGCAACAACCTCGCCTAGCTCACTAAATAGTTCAGCAGCATAAGGCATATTTTCATCAATCAATATTTTCATTTTTTAATCAGTTATCCTTTTCGATTTATGAATTCAGTTTATCATACCAATCACAGTAAGTAAGTGTTCAGAAATAGCGCAGGAAAAATGCTTGAGAACAAGGCGGATTTTTTGATAAGTAGTTATTCTACAATCAAAAAATTAAACGCAGTTATCGAGCATTTTAACCAGCTAGGATGATCAATTATTTACTACGATTGGTATCACACACTTCCGTGATAGAAAACAGGCATAAAAAAACCCAGCCAATTAAAATGACTGGGTTTTACTATCTGTTTTTAGTGGTTACGCAATTACGCTTCGTATTTCTTAATTACTAGCGTTGCGTTTGTGCCACCAAAACCGAAGCTGTTAGACATAACTGTTGTTAGTTTTTGATCACGTTTTTCAGTAACGATATCAAGACCTTCAGCTGCAGGATCTAGTGTTGCAACGTTGATGCTTGGCGCGATAAAGCCGTGCTCTAGCATTAAAGTTGAGTAAATCGCTTCATGAACACCAGCCGCACCTAATGCGTGGCCAGTCATTGCTTTTGTTGCTGAGATTGCTGGGCTGTTCGCACCAAATACTTCTTGGATAGCGCCTAGCTCTTTTGCATCACCAACAGGTGTTGATGTACCGTGAGTGTTCACGTAATCAACGCTGTCTACGTTTTGCATTGCCATCTTCATACAACGAACTGCGCCTTCACCTGATGGTGCTACCATGTCGTAGCCATCTGATGTTGCACCGTAACCTACGATTTCACCGTAGATTTTAGCGCCACGAGCAAGTGCGTGTTCAAGTTCTTCGATAACAACCATACCGCCGCCACCAGAGATAACGAAACCGTCACGGTCTGCATCATAAGTACGAGAGGCTTTTTCTGGTGTGTCATTGTATTTCGATGATAGTGCGCCCATCGCATCAAACATCATCGTTAGAGACCAATCTAGCTCTTCACCACCACCAGCAAACATTACGTCTTGTTTACCAAGTTGGATAAGCTCTACCGCGTGACCAATACAGTGTGCAGAAGTTGCACATGCAGAACTCATTGAGTAGTTAACACCACGAATTTTAAACGGCGTTGCAAGACATGCAGAAACCGTTGACGCCATTGTACGTGGAACCATGTATGGTCCAACACGCTTAACGCCTTTTTCACGCAAGATATCTACCGCATTAACTTGGTTTAGTGATGATGCACCACCAGAACCAGCAACGATACCTGTACGGTCATTTGAAACTTGATCTTCTGTTAAGCCAGAATCTGCTACTGCTTGCTCCATTGAGATATAAGCAAATGCAGCCGCATCACCCATGAAACGCATTTTTTTGCGATCGATGTGGTCAGCAGGGTTCATTTTCAAATCGCCCCAAACATTACTGCGCAGACCCTTTTCAGCGAACTGCTCAGAGAAGTTAATTCCTGATTTACCAGCTTTCAGAGACTCTAATACTTCTTCTGCATTGTTACCGATACTTGATACAATGCCCATGCCTGTAATTACGGCTCTTTTCATGATTCTTTCCTAATAAGTCATAAATCTTGGTAGATAATAGCGAAGATAGCACAACAAAGTGGTCAGCTTTCCTATAAGTCGTTAAAATCCGACGTAGATTATCTTTAATGGTACTAATTTATGTCACGAAATCACATTTTACCACAAAACAGCATCACTAATGCAATCCTTGATTGGAATGAGTCTGGAACCCCTATCTCAAATGATTTTGATGATGTCTATTTTTCTAACGATAACGGGTTAGAAGAAACACGATATGTCTTTTTACAGCAAAATCATCTACCTCAAAGATGGCAAGAATATGACCAACGTCGCTTTGTCATTGGTGAAACTGGATTTGGCACAGGATTAAACTTCCTTGCTGTGTGGCAATGGTTTAAAACCTTTAGAGAGCAAAACCCAGACGCAGCACTTAAAGAACTTCACTTTGTCAGTTTTGAAAAATTCCCAGTGACTAAAGCCGATTTAATTAAGGCACACCAAGCGTGGCCTGAATTAGCTGAGCTCGCTGAGCAACTGCAAGAACATTACCCTGCAGCTGTGCCTGACTGTCATCGCTTAGTACTAGAAGATGGCATGATCACACTTGATCTCTGGTTTGGTGATATCAAAGACTGTATGCCACAAATTTGGATGGATGATTCAGGTGTCATCGATGCTTGGTTCTTAGACGGTTTCGCCCCGAGTAAGAACCCTGAAATGTGGAATCAAAATCTATTTAATAACATGGCAAGCCTTGCTAAAGAAGGCTGTACTTGCGCCACTTTTACAGCAGCTGGTTTTGTTCGTCGAGGCTTGATTGAAGCAGGCTTTGATATGAAAAAAGTCAAAGGCTTTGCTCATAAGCGTGAAATGATAGCTGGCACATTAACAGAACGTAAAACCAAGGCGAATCATGCGGTTTGGTATGCCCGCTCGACACCAAATAACATCGCTGATGTGGCCATTATTGGCGGCGGAGTTGCCAGTGCAGCATTAGCGACAACGCTGCTTCGTCGTGGTGTGAATGTAACCGTTTATTGTAAAGACGATAAAGCAGCCCAAGGCGCTTCTGGCAATCAACAAGGCGCGGTATATCCTTTATTAAATGAAAAATTTAACTCGCTGTCTCGCTTCTTTGCTCCTGGTTTTATCTTTGCTCGTCAATTTATCGACCAAGCCGCTAAGCATGTTAAGTTTGATCATGATTGGTGCGGTGTTACCCAACTAAAATGGGATGATAAATCGGAAAATAAGCTCAATAAAATGCTAACTGCTAATTTTCCTAATGAATTAGTTACAGCGTTTAATAAAGAGGAAACCAATCAACATGTTGGCTTACCAATCAATATGGAGAGCGTCCATTACCCTCTTGGCGGTTGGTTATGCCCAAAACAATTAACTCGTGGCCTCTTTGTTCATTTATCAGAAAATCCATTATTCACTCTGCATAATAACGCTGAAGTGACACAATTAACTCAAACGGACGATAAGCAATGGAACGTTGTTCTTGGTGAGAAAATAAATAAACATCAAGCCGTTGTGGTTGCTAATGGCCATAAATTTACTGATTTCGAACAGACAAAAGATATTCCAGCAACACCGGTTCGAGGCCAAGTGAGTCATATTTCTACAACTGACTCACTGAAAAAGCTGAAAACAGTACTGTGCTATGACGGCTATTTAACCCCTGAAAACACCAAGAATCAAAGCCATTGTATTGGTGCAAGTTACGATCGTCGTGATTTAGATTTAGCGTTTAAAGAATCAGATCAGATTGAGAATAGCGAGCGATTACAGAAATGTATACCTAATGAAGCTTGGGTGAAAGAGGCAGATACGTCTGACAATCACGCTCGTGTCGGTATTCGCTGTGCCAGTCGTGATCACCTGCCATTTCTTGGTAATGTGGTTCGCTTTGAAGATATGCAAGAAGAGTACAAATATATCTATAAAAAACGCCACTGGTTACGTGAAGCGAAAGATATTCCTGTTTATGAAGGTTTATTCTGTATGTTAACGCTGGGATCTCGTGGATTAAGTTCTGCTCCATTATTGGCTGAAACCTTAGCATCACAAATTATGGGTGACCCAATTCCATTACCAAACTCAGTGCTTGAAGGGTTACATCCAGGAAGATTGTGGGTGCGAAGATTGTTGAAAGGAAAGCCGTTGGATATTTAAGATAAAGTAAGAGCAGGGACTAGGTCGCTCGCCACCTCCATTTCAGGTTTCAGGGCGTTCGTTGTAAGCGATAAACTCACAACAAACTCCCCTGAACCCTTAGAGCGAAGCGATCTGAACCCTGCTCTGTTACTTAATAGAATCAGCCAAATGGCTCACCGCTAGCGCAAAGTAATGCGAGCGGTTCCAATCCATTAATACTTGGTAATTATTGTAAACAAGGTATGCACGACCATTTTTATCGTCTGGCTGAACTAGCCAAGCTTCTATATCAACAGAAGGTAATGCTTTACCATTTAAACGTCGAATCCCTAGATCTTGCCATTGAGATAATAATTTACCTTTTTCATCAGATAAACCTTTTAAGCTTTCAGCATCTAATGAAGTAGGTAGCTGTATTTGGCGACCCCATGTATAAGTATCATCCCAACCTACTTGTTTTAAATAGTTCGCAGCAGAAGCAAACACATCGGCCTCAGTAGTCCAGATATCTTTGCGTCCATCACCATTGCCATCGACTGCATAAGCTAAAAATGACGTTGGCATAAACTGACATTGCCCCATCGCCCCTGCCCATGAACCTTTCATGTTTTCAGGAGTAATGTGACCTTGCTGTAAAATAGTTAATGCCGCCATTGTTTGCTTTCTAAACAATGCTTCTCGGCGTCCGTCATATGCTAGAGTAGTTAACGCTTCAATCACATTATAACCACCAGTAAACTTACCAAAATTACTTTCGACACCCCATAAGGCAACAATAAAACGAGGTTGAACGCCGTATTCTTTCCCTATACGAGCAAGATCTTTATAATGTTTTTTATATAAATCGTTGGCTTGCTTAATTTTCCACTTCGGTACAGCTCGTGGAATGTACTCGTCGAGTGTTAATCTTTTTTCTGGTTGATTACGATCTGACTTAACTGCTTTTGCTTTAAAGACAATATTTTTAAATGCACGCTCAAGAATCGGTTCCGAAATCCCCTTATCTCTTGCTTCATTTTTTAATTCAACAACATAATCTTGAAATTTCCCTTCAGAAGTATTTGCTGTAACTGATGTTGCCATTATTAAGCCAGCTATCCCTAGCAGTATTTCTTTCTTCATATTTAGCTCTCGTTTCGTTGGGCTTTTTCTTGTTTGTATTTTTCAAGCTGATTTTCAGGCGGTGGCGGTAATTGCAAAAAGAAACCATCCTCTTTTATCGCCGTTTTTACTTTCTCAACATCAACAGAAGCTAAGGTTCTACCTGCTAAATTAACCACCATAACCATGGTTGGAGTACCAAACATTGTCATTAGATCTTTTGGAACTGAACTAAAGTCATCTTTTTTTTCAATGTAAAGATAAGCGCCTTGTTTCTTCGCGCTTTTATAAATAGAACAAAACATTTTATAACCTATTTTTAAAAGAGTTGATCTCTGTCCCAACTTACAACACTAAGCGATGTCTATTTGATGAGAACCGTCGTAAAAAGTACACTTAAGACAATAAGATAACTTGCTGTATAGCTAAACTGACTATAACATGGTATTAGAATTGTGGTATTAAAATAATCAAGATACAGAATGGTATGACAAAAACAGCCGATTTAAAGGGCAGTAATTTCACCCTTTCAGTATTACATTTACCTAATAATGATATAATTCAAGCACTAAGCATGCTAGAACAAAAGGTTGCTCAAGCACCTTCCTTTTTTGCTTCTGCCCCTGTTGTCGTTAATATTGAAAATGTATCTAATGAAATTAACTTTGCAGAGCTAAAGTCTGGTGTTGAGCACACCGGAATGATCCCAGTAGGGGTTACAGGCTGCAAAGACAAGAAGAAACAAGCTCAAGCAATAGCAGCAGGTTTTGCTGTGATGACCTCTTACACCCCTCAACAAGTAACACAAAAAGTCAGCATGCAACCAACGAAAGTTATTAAGACACCAATTCGTTCAGGGCAACAAGTCTATGCAAAAGATGCTGATCTTGTAATTTTAAATCATGTAAGCCCAGGCGCTGAAGTTATCGCTGATGGCAGTATACATATTCATGGAACATTACGAGGCCGAGCAATTGCTGGTGCAAGTGGTCAAACAGAAGCGAAAGTATTCTGTAAAAATCTCCAAGCTGAGCTAATTTCCATTGCGGGAAACTATTGGCTTAGTGACCAAATTGAACAAGAACATTGGCATCAAAATGTCATGATTACCATGATTGAAGACCGTATCCAAATCGATACCCTAACGTTATAGCAAAACAAAAAGGAATAATAAAAATGGCACGTATTGTCGTTGTAACTTCAGGCAAAGGCGGTGTAGGAAAAACTACGTCGAGTTCTGCTATTGCATCTGGACTTGCTTTAGCTGGTAAGAAAACAGCAGTAATCGATTTTGATATTGGTTTGCGTAACCTTGACTTAATTATGGGCTGTGAACGTCGTGTAGTTTATGATTTTGTTAATGTTATTAATGGTGAAGCTACACTTAATCAAGCATTAATTAAAGATAAGCGTGTAGGTAATTTATTCATTTTACCTGCTTCTCAGACTCGTGATAAAGACGCCCTAACTAAAGATGGTGTTCGCCGAGTTTTTGATGAACTTATTGCTATGAATTTTGACTTTATTATCTGCGATTCTCCAGCAGGTATTGAAGCTGGAGCTTTAATGGCTCTATACTTTGCCGATGAAGCAATTATTACAACCAACCCTGAAGTCTCTTCAGTTCGAGATTCTGACCGTATTCTTGGGATTTTAGATTCTAAATCTCGTCGTGCTGAAGAGTCATTAGAACCTGTGCAACAACATTTACTACTTACACGCTACTGCCCTGCTCGTGTTAATCAAGGTGAAATGTTAAGCGTTGGTGATGTTGAAGAAATTTTAAATATTCCTTTATTAGGTGTTATTCCTGAAAGTCAATCAGTACTAAACGCTTCAAACAAAGGTATCCCTGTTATTTTTGATGAAGAATCAAATGCTGGATCTGCATATCAAGATGCAGTTAATCGCCTTTTAGGCCAAGAGGTCTCATTCCGCTTTTTAGAAGAAGAGAAGAAAGGCATCTTTAAAAGACTATTTGGAGGTTAACAATGGCATTACTTGAGTTTTTTAGACCACAGAAAAAGAGCACAGCTAATATTGCAAAAGAAAGGTTACAAATCATTGTTGCCGAACGTCGTAATGGTGGGCCTGCGCCTTCCTATTTGCCACAACTGAAAGAAGACATCCTTAAAGTGATCAGCAAATACGTTAATGTTAGTCCAGAGATGGTAACGGTTTCTTTGGAACAAAAAGAAGAAGATTTATCAGTTTTAGAGTTAAATGTTACTCTTCCAGAAGATGATGTTTAATTTCGTTATGTTATTCAAAAATAAAAAGGTGGCTACGATAGCCACCTTTTTTATATCTCTAGCTCTCAGAAATCACCGACATAAAACGAGTTTCAACTAGTTCACCTCGCCAGCCTTGTAATACATCAGGTTTTTGCTCTGGATCGCAGTTCTTCTTCCATTTCCAAGACAATAATTGGTTCAACTGTTTTTTAGAAGCAATAAACTCTGGCATTAAGCCTGATTGCTCTGAGGCTAATTTCACTTCATCTTTCAATAGCTTAAAAATCTGCTTATAACCTGGGTAATCCATTAATCGAGAGATCTCTTTTGGGTATTCAGCTGGGTCTAAATCATCAGCTAAATAAGTAAAGCGTAATAGTTTGCTACCATGACGTTGAACTTCTCTTGGATCAAAGCCCTCTTTTAGCATTTGCTCTTTGCTGCGTAAGCCAAAACGCGCTAACTTCCACAAACTTAATTCATGGACTACAAAGTTAACTGCTAAATCGCGCTTTCTAGCTTCTTCTAAACGCCATTTTGCAGCCATTTTCAATATAGCTAGTTGCTTAGGGTTTAATTGCCATGCATTTTTGATGTCTCGGTATGCTTTCTCTGCATCAGGTTGCTTCTCACGTTTTTTGACCGCAAGTGCAGACTCCTGATACGCAGCGTCAGCCCACTGAGTTTGAGCTAATTCTGCTTGTAATTTTTCAAATAGTGGCAATAAATAGTGTACATCGGCAGCAGCATAGTCCAACTGCTTATCAGATAAAGGTCGAGCCATCCAATCCGTTCGAGATTCCCCTTTATCTAGGTCTACACCTAAATAATCCGACACCAACTTCGCAAAGCCTGTAGATAAACCGTAACCTAAAAATGCAGCCATAATTTGAGTGTCTATCATAGGTGTAGGCATACAACCTGCGTAGTGTTGGAATACTTCTAAATCTTCACCACAGGCATGAAGCACCTTAGTGACTGATTCATTTTTTAATAAATCCCAAAGCGGTGTTAAATCATCAATTTCAACCGGATCAACCAGTGCTAACGTTTCTCCATCAAACATTTGAATTAAGCCTAAACGCGCATATAGCGTTCTTGTTCGTACAAACTCAGTATCTAACATTAAAAATGGTTTATGACTTGCTTGTTGACAGATCTCAGCTAAACGTTGACTGTGCGTAACGATTTCAAATTCCACGGTTCTTCCTTAAGAATTAATAAGGCAAGATAGCTTAACCTCTAAAAAACTAAGCTATCTTGTCTCTATTATTTATATTTATTATAAAAATAATGCCAGCGATTATAGGCTGGCATTATCATGTTTCTATATAGTAACTAAATTATGCGTTTTCTTCTGCTTTATATTCATCTCGCAGCTCACGACGCAAAATTTTACCTACGTTTGTTTTTGGAAGATCATCTCTAAACTCAACAATACGAGGAATTTTATAACCAGTTAAATGTTTACGGCAGTGAGCAATAAGTTCATCTTTAGTAAGGCTAGGATCGCGCTTAACAACACAAATACGAACCACTTCACCTGATGTTGGGTGCGGTTTACCTACCGCTGCAACTTCTAGCACTTTACCGTGTAGAGCAACAACATCTTCAATCTCATTTGGATACACATTAAAGCCAGAGACTAAAATCATGTCTTTTTTACGATCAACAATGTGCAGGAAGCCTTCTTCATCAAATTTAACGATGTCACCTGTGCTTACCCAGCCATCATCAGTGATCATATCTTTCGTTGCTTCAGCACGGTTCCAATAGCCTTTCATCACTTGAGGGCCACGAACTTGAAGCTCACCGATTTGATCATTGGCAACGACATTGCCCTCTTCATCAACCATTCGAACTTCAGTTGATGGAACAGGTAAGCCAATAGACCCATTGTATGAGGTTAAGTTATGAGGATATGCAGCAACTAATGGCGAACATTCAGTCAAACCATAGCCTTCCAGTAAATAACAGCCAGTGTGTTGCTGCCATTTTTCAGCAACAGCACGCTGCACAGCCATACCACCACCCACAGATAAACGAAGATTACTGAAATCCAACTCATGGAAATCTTCATTATTCACTAATGCATTAAAGAGTGTGTTCACTCCAGTAATTGACGTAAATGGATATTTCTGTAGTTCTTTAATAAAACCAGGTATATCACGAGGATTAGTAATAAGTAAATTACGGCCACCCATTTCAACAAATAGTAAGCAGTTTACGGTTAATGCAAACACATGATATAGCGGTAATGCGGTAACAATAAGCTCGCGACCTTCTGTCAGAACAGGACCATAAGCTCCCTTAGCCTGCATTACATTCGCTATCATATTCCGATGAGTCAGCATTGCGCCTTTTGCTACGCCAGTAGTACCACCTGTATATTGTAGGAAAGCTAAGTCTTCACTATCAATAAATGGCTTGATGTACTGCATTCTACGGCCTTTACGTAGTGCATTACGCATTGATGTAGCATGCGGTAAGCTGTATTTGGGTACCATTTTTTTCACGTACTTAACAACGAAGTTCACAATAGTGCCTTTAGCACGAGGGAGTTGCTCACCTAAATTCGTCAAGATCACATGCTTTACTGGCGTGTTATCTACTACTTCTTCTAGCGTACTAGCAAAGTTTGAAACAATCACGATTGCCGCCGCACCAGAATCATTCAACTGATGCTCTAATTCACGTGGTGTGTAAAGTGGATTAACGTTTACCGCTACCATACCTGCACGTAGTACACCAAACAGCGCAATAGGGTATTGCAATAAGTTCGGCATCATTAAGGCAACTCGGTCGCCTTTTTTCAGTTTAAGTTCATTTTGTAAGTAAGCAGCAAAAGCACGACTGCGCTCTTCTAACTTACGAAATGTCATTACTGAACCCATATTGATAAATGCAGGCTGATCGGCATATTTATGAACCGATTGCTCAAACATATCAACCAATGAACTGTATTGGTCTGGGTTAATTTCTGCTGGTACGTCTTCTGGGTAACGTGAAAGCCAAACTTTATCCACGCTTTTCTCCTATTCTATATACGATTCATTGCTCTTTTGACAATAACTCAATAACAGTGATCAATATCACTTTTGATGAGTAGACTATTTACTCTACAAGTATAGTCAACTATTTTTATTATCAATTACTTATTCGGGGCTTATTTGACCATAAAAATGGCTTTTTTTTAAATATGTGAAGCAGTTATGTGGCTATTTTGTTAACCAGAACACTAATATAATCACTTACTTGCTCTGGATGTTCTAAGTGACAATGGTGACCACCTTCTATTTTAAAAGATTCAAAATTTGAAATATGATGATATCGATGGGTTTTCTGCTTTAGATGCCCATAACCTTCATTGCCAATGACAGCAACAACCGGACACTCTATCTTTGAAAGTAATGATAGAGCATGAACTTCACTCATTCGATAGAGTGAATCACACTTCACTTTTGCATCGGTTGTCCATTGAACTTGCTCAGATGACGCTATTAATGAACGTGTTACCATTGGTTCTATCAATAACTCAGGCAACTGGTTAACTTTCGATCTCAGTTCGACTGCTGCTTGCTTATCTTTTAATCTTCGTTGAGGTTTATTACGATACCGTTGGCGACTTAAGATCCCTTGGCGTAACCGTTCAGTGATCTTATCCTCTTCTTCACTTAATGGGCCTAATGCTTCAATCATCATAAGTGCAGACACTTTTTCAGGAAAAACAGCACAATAAGCACTCGCAATTAAAGCGCCTAATGAATGCCCAATTAACACTACATTTTCTAATTTTGTCTGAAGTATTATCTGGTGAAGATCGTCAATATAGTCAAAGAAGTGATAAAAATTATCATCTCCTTTATGGCTTGATAGCCCGTGACCAAACCAATCTATCGCGATTAAATGATGACATGGATGATGCTTTGTGTAAGCTTCCATCGTGGTTTTAAACGTGGCCGCATTATCTTGCCAGCCATGTAAAAATAATACCGTTTGATGGATCTCTTTTGGTTTAATTTCCATCACCGCTAAGGTGCCATGATGAAGTTCAATGCTTGATTCTTGAAATGGACTCATACTGTTTTATTTTACTTCCTGTACGACTTTCCCACGTCGGCTTTCAATACTACGCTGATGAATACATCGGCTACCAGTACACGGCATATAGCTCATGTTTATGTCATTACTGATTACGTACTCTTGAATTTGCCATAAGTGCAACGCTGAGGCTTTTATCACAGGGAAAGGATACAAAAACTCTCCAACATTTGACTCTTCTATTCCGGCTGACTGGCCTAAAACCGTGACTAATCGACCGACAGAGTAAGTGACAGGATCGATAAAGCCATTAAGATAGACAACAAAACGTCCATTTGGCTCTTGGGAGAGATCCGGTTTACCTGCTGAAGAGATAGGAAGGTTAACAATTTCAATACGGGTCGTGTCTTTTAGGTTATCAATACGGGCAATCACACCACCTAAACGAACTTCGGCATTGTTATCATTTTGAGCCGCATTAACGAAAGCATCATATTCAATTAACGTAGTCGCCTGAGACGAAGCTAATTCTTTAGGAAGGGAGGCTGCAGCCAGCAAGAAATAAAACACAAAGAAACAATAATGAAGATTTCATAAATATCCTTAATTTAATTTTAGATATACAGATCGACACCAACGAGCTGTGCAAGTTCCTCTCTGCGCTTTTGCAACATAATGTCCATGTACTCTTCCATCGCCTTACGATTTCCCCCTTCCGGTAAATCATATTGCAATCGAGAATTGGCATATTCAGAGGCATTAAGTTGCTTTACTTGATTAGTAACTGCTGTAGCCACTTTGGACGGCTGAGCAACCATAGCTTTACTGCCATTAGCTTTCTTAACCTGATTATTCTTTCCAACGGTTTGCTGCTTTTGTACTTTTTGATGTTGTACTAATGCAGGCGGTAATCCATGAATCGATACCATAGTGACCTTTCTTTATTAATTAATAAACGGAGCTCATCACTCCGTTGATTTAAAAGTTATTCGCGACCTGGTAGCTTTTTCCAAGTAACCGTATCACGGACATAAACAGGTGCAGATTCTTCTGCTGGCAACGCCAACCCTTGCTCAAATTTTTGTTGCGCTAAAAACGCTATGTCTTCAGCATCAGGATAAAGAACCTCAGAGGCTTTGCGTTCTAATGGTAATTCAACTAAAGCTTCCGTATACGCATCCCAACCGGTGCCTACAGTTAACCACTCACCTGATTGCTCTGGTAAATACGTTAGCAGTGCTTCTGGTTTAAATACTGACTCTGCAACGTTATAAGTCCATGTTGCATCATCATTACGTTGATACATACCAAAGTAGACCTCACCCATACGAGCATCAATAGCTGCAACCACTTGCGTAGCACCATGAACTCGGTAACCCGCTTGCGCCATTGCTTCTAATGTTGAAATACCTATCATAGGTAAATCGGCTCCAAATGCTAAACCTTGAGCAATACCGATACCGATACGAACACCAGTGAAACTGCCAGGGCCTTGACCAAATGCTAAGGCGTCTAAATCTTGTAATCGCACACCCGCTTCTTTTAATACTTCATCGACAAATGGAAGTACTTTAATCGTGTGCTCACGCGGTGCCACTGCACGTCGAGAATAGACTTTTCCGTCAAAAATCAGTGTGACAGAACAGTTTTCAGTGGCGGTATCTACCGCTAAAATATTTGCGCTCATTAATGCCTCAATTTTCTAAAATAGCTTCTTGTTTTTCTGATTCATTTTCATTGGTCTGATTGGCTTTCGCTAAAAAATCAGACACATTACGTAAATCTCGTGTGCGTGGTATCGGTGGTAAACTTTGCAAAAATGTAGAACCATAAGGCCGAGTAACCAAACGATTATCACAAATAACCAATACCCCTTTATCTTTAGTGTCTCGAATAAGACGACCCACACCTTGTTTTAAGGTGATCACCGCATCTGGGATTTGTACTTGCGAGAATGCATCACCACCACTCAATTGACAATCTTCAATTCGAGCTTTTAGCAATGGATCATCAGGTGCTGTAAAAGGAAGTTTGTCTATGATAACACAGCTTAGCGCGTCACCTCTAACATCGATACCTTCCCAAAAAGCCCCTGTAGCAACCAATAATGCATTCCCAAGTTCCATAAATTCAGACAATAGTTTTTGCTTTGTCGTTTCACCTTGAACTAGCACAGGTAAGTCGAGAGTCTGTCTAAATTGTTCCGCTAAATCTCGCATCATTTGATGTGAAGTACACAAAAAGAAGCAACGGCCATTATTTTGTTTGATTACCGGTTGTAGCAACTCAACTAACTTATCTGCAATGCCATAACTATTTGGCTCAGGCAAAAAGCGAGGAACACACAGTAATGCTTGAGTTTGATAATCAAACGGACTTGGTAAAGAAAATTGTTTTGTCGGCTCTAACCCTAAGCGTTGGGTAAAATGAGAGAAATCATCATTTACCGCTAACGTTGCAGACGTAAAAATCCAAGCGCCTTCTTTATCTGCCACTTGCTCTTTAAATTTATCAGCCACAGATAATGGCGTAATATTCAAACTAAAATGACGTGGCGTGCATTCATACCAATAAGAATAACCACCAATAGTGGTATCGCAAACACGCTCAAGACGGTTCTTCAATAAAGCACAACGATCAAAAGCCGCATCCAATAATTGACTACGTCCTAGTGCTAGCTTTAATACATCATGAGCTAGTTCAAACGCATCATTAATTCGGACAATTTCACGTTGAACCGCTTGTGATTTAATCGCTTCTCGCCAGTTACCACGGAAGTTGGTATCACCTAGGATAATACGTAAATCCATTGCAGAACCTGCTAATCGCTCTGCGACTTTTTGTAGCTGACGCATGTCTTTTGCTTCGGTGCGATAACCGATCTCAATATCTTTTGCTAATTCAGTTAACTGGCGACTAGATAGATTTTGACCAAAATATTGACTCGCGATATCTGGAAGCTGATGCGCCTCATCAAAAATGAAAATATCAGCCTCAGGTATTAACTCACCAAAGCCCGTTTCTTTAATGGCTAAATCAGCAAGAAACAGATGGTGATTTACCACCACGACATCTGCATCCATCGCTTTCTTACGTGCCTTCACTACAAAACACTCATCAAAACTTGGGCAATCTTTACCTAAACAATTGTCGTTGGTAGAGGTTATTGAAGGAATAATTGGGCTGTCTTCTGCAATTGCAGTGCAATCACCTAGATCACCCGTTTTGGTTTCAGATGACCAAGATCTTACTTTAACTAATTGAGTTAATAATTCAGGATCAGCTTGCGGTGTATGGCTTTCTACCAATTGTTGATTTAGCCGCTCAGGACATAAATAATTTGAACGCCCTTTTAATAACGCAACTTGGCCATAAAAGCCCAATGACGAAGTCATGAGGGGAAGATCACGATGAAAAAGTTGTTCTTGTAGGTTTTTAGACCCAGTGCTAATAATGGTTTTTTTACCACTAACTAATGCTGGAGCAAGGTATGCAAAGGTTTTTCCTGTCCCTGTCCCAGCCTCTACAACTAACTGGGTGCCATTCTTAATTGTGTCATAAACGGCATGAGCCATATCAAGCTGAGGTTGACGAGGTTGGAAACCAGGAATAGCTTTACCTAACGCGCCTGAAGAAGAAAAAATCTTGGCAATCATGTCAACCTGCATTCTAGTGATAAAAATAAGGTGAGATTATGCCAAGATTTTAGAAAAAACCAAATATTAAGTTTAGGTATTACTTATTTATATATCGGTTCAACCATGCACTCTGGATCGGAGAACTCAGCTCTTTTGCGGCATCACATGGAGATGTATGGTTTTCAAATAAATTACATAGCTTACTGTCGTCTAAGTCATCTAGAGGCATTCTCATAATTGAAGCGACACGTTCTTTATAAAGCTTACTAGCTAATGTGTTATCCATAATTTTTATCCTTAAAATGTAGAGAACAAAAGAAAGTTATACCTCTGCAATGTTCTATTATTTTAATTCTATTTTAATAAAACTGCTTTACGAGCCATTCTTTTATAGGTACAACCATAGGTATAACAAATTTTAATCAAATACTTTGTGATCACGAGAGATAAAATGGAAAAGAAAATATTATTAACGGATTGCCCTGATTCTCGTGGGCTAATTGCGAAAATAACCAACATTTGTTACAAGCATCAATTGAACATAGTTCACAATAATGAGTATGTTGATAATGTCACTGGTCAATTCTTTATGAGAACGGAGCTAGAAGGTATTTTCAATGATGAAACCTTCTTACTAGACATTGATCAAGCTTTACCAGCAGGCAGTCACCGTAAATTAGTCACTGAACCATGCAAAAAAGTGGTTATTCTAGTAACTAAAGAGGCACACTGTATTGGCGACATTTTAATCAAAGCCTATTCAGGTGCAATGAATATTGAGATTGCCGCAGTAATAGGTAACCACGATACCTTGGGTGGATTAATCGAAAAATTCGACATTCCATTCCATCATGTTTGTTATCAAGGCTTATCACGTGAAGAGCACGAAGAAAAAATGCTGGATGTGATTAACTCATACCAACCTGAATATGTTGTATTAGCAAAGTACATGCGCGTATTAACCGCTAACTTTGTTGCCCAGTTTCCTAAAAAAATCATCAACATTCATCACAGCTTCTTACCGGCTTTTATTGGTGCAAAACCTTACCAACAAGCTTACGATCGTGGCGTGAAAATTATTGGGGCAACAGCCCATTTTGTAACTAATGATTTAGATGAAGGCCCAATCATTAAGCAAGATGTTATTCCTGTTGATCATAACTTCAGTGCTGAAGACATGGCGATGGCCGGCCGTGATGTGGAGAAATCAGTATTAAGTAAGGCGTTAACTAAAGTCTTAAATGATCACGTATTTGTATATGGTAACAAAACCGTCATTCTTTAATTCAGAACATGAGTTAACGGATATAAAAACGGCGATCATGATGATCGCCGTTTTCCATTCAATTCTTATGTTTTTTCTATTGAGCAGCAATAAACTCTATCGCGTGTTTATTGAATTCTTTTGGTCTATCTATATTACATACATGACCACATTCTGGGATCTGTAATAACTGACTGTATTTATGCACTGCGACCATTTCTTCGACTGGTTTCATAAATAAATAATCATTGGCTCCCATCACATACAGTGTGGGAATAGCTAACTCTTTATCTTTAAAATAGCGCATCAGTGGGTTCACATCAGCGGCTAATTTAAACCAACGTTTGAATTCTTTCTGGCACAGTTTTTTTGCTTCACGAGTAAAAATATGACGTGATTCTTTTTGGCTTTTCTGTGGCATAACCACATAAGAGAAAAGTTTATATAGCCACATATAAGGCATGATATTTTTCGTCATATCTCCCATCTTAATTAAAAATTGAGATCGAAAATTAAAACGAGTAATTGCCCCCGCCAACACCATAGAACTTACTCTATCTTGTGCTAACTCGGCTAAATTACGAATAATGATGGTGCCTAAAGACATCCCAACAAAATGCGCAGATTTAATATTAAGATGATCAAGCACATCAATAATATCTTGGCTTACCACTTTAAAAGAGTATTGCTTGTTCATGAATTCTTTAATTTTCGAGAAATTATTCGAACGTCCATGACCACGTAGATCAATTAGCAGAACATTAAAATTCTTCCTAAAAGCAGCTACTTGCTTAAACCATGTTGTCGAACTTCCACCCGCACCATGAACAAAAACAACCCACTTAGAGCTTGATTCATGTTCATAAGCTCTGTGGAATAATAAAGAATCAGACATCCATTCAACTTTCATAAAAAATATACATTGCGATGACTATATCACTTCAAGACAGCAATGAATATACATCACCTCATTTCCTGTCGTTGAGCTAACAAGATAAAATAAAGCCATACTAACTTATTGATTTATAGCTCTAAGGTTAGGGTTATTACTCTATATCGCCCCTCAAAGCCATCAATGAACAGTAAGCTACCTTGTTGCTCTTCTATAAATAGATTCAAAGCATAAAATTGATTGGTTTCGTAGAAATCACAAACAGGTTGGCAGTCAAATATCTCACTAGGCACAACGTCCGTAACACAAGTTATTAGATCATTTGAAACTCGTTGACCAAATGCGACATGTGTTGCAAAGAAGGCTTGAGTCGTTAATAAGGAAGTCACATATGCCAGTAACGATTGTTGGTCAAACTGTTGAGGTAATACATCAATTTTTGCTTTAGCGCCATTCTTACTCGCACTCAACAACATCCAATTTGATCCCTCGCCTATCTCCGTATCTTCTGAAAGATCTAAATAACCATGGGGATCATTGGATTGCTCTACTCGCTCATCTACCCCTCCCAACAATATACTCTTTTCTTGTTGGCTTTTTAGGCTCGCATCAGCGAGTAGCAACGCATTTTCAACCACAAATCCTTGCTGCGCTAGGTTTAGGTTTTTGCTCTCAAGACCTAAAAATTTTGCAATATAAAATCCAGAAGTATTACTTAATGAATTAATAAAATCGACTGGTTTAGGCGGGACTTCTTCCACATAACGCTGCTGACACAATCGATTAAATACAGATAAGTTTCCCTGACCAGAGACCATAAACAGCGCGGTATCTTTATCTACTTCTTGCTGTTCTTTAATACCAGAGACACCTAATAAACCGAGTTGAATAAAACGACCTGTTCGACGAATAAAACTGGGGGCTACTTTTTTACATTCTGCTTTTACATCAATATCTTGGTCTTGTTTAATATTCACACTAGAAACGCAATGCACATACATCATACAATGTCCTTCTTCACAACAAGTGCATTATTGTTACCACCAAAACCAAAGCAGTTCAGTAAAAATACCCCAGAGTCACACGGAATACTTTCTTGTGTTGGAGTCCAGTTAATCTCATCGTCTTGCATTTCAAAGTTTGGCGTTTTAGGTATGAATCCATCATTAATAGCCTGCATCATGATCACCAACTCACTCACGCCACAGCTACCTAACGTGTGCCCAATATACGGCTTTAATGAAAAAAAGGAGGGGGTTTGAGAGAACACCTGTTTCATACCATTAATCTCAGCTAAATCACTTAGATTACTTGCTGTTCCGTGTGCCTTTACAGCAGTGATATCCTCTTCATCCACGTTACTGGCTTGCAGTGCATTCTTAATCACTTGAGCTATACCAGAACCATCAGGATTTACGCCTGTCACACTGTGTGTTTCACATTGGCTACTGCCACCACAAAACTGCCAAGGTGACAATTTGACATCATCACGACTCATTAATAATGCACCTAAGGATTCTCCCAATAGCAATCCATCTCTGTTAGCATCAAAAGGCTTGGTCTGTTGTTGAGCCAATAATTGCATTGATACAAACCCCTCAAAAGAGTGAGAGGCGAACATTTCCATACCAATGACCAGTGCATAATCAATAACACCCGCTTCCAGCATCGTTGCGGCATCTAAAATAGCATTAGAACTCGACGTACAAGCGGTGTTGTAAGTTAAACTAAATGGATTTAAATCAAACTCAGCCGTTAATCTATCTGCATATACACCGTTTCCGACTCTGCCACCTGAAAACTGAGGAGAATGATTTTCTTTAATACTGATACCAAGTGGGTGCATTAGAGATAGGTCATTGGCGGCACCCCCTAAAAACAGACCACAACGTTGGCGATCTTGCTCTGATATATTGTGCAGTTCAAACAAGGTGCTGATCAATTTGTTCAAATAGGGGATAGGATCAAACAGTTCTTCAAAATCACCATTATTCTGAATCGCGTAATAAGGCAACGTTTTGATCTGCTCAAATACATTTACTGATTTATCAACAGTCAGGTATTCGCCCGCTTTCATTAAATCCAATTGTTGTGCTTTATTGCCAAGTGCACTTAACACTTCGCCACCAAGTATCGTAATCATCACTATTATTCTGGTTGTAGGTGATCAGCAAGGTGGTTAATCGTCGTGACAATACGGCGAAACTCTTTTGGGTCCACCAAACGTAAATTAAAATGACGCTGCAATAACATCGAAATTTGCAATCCATCTACTGAATCTAACTCTAAACCACTCTCATCAGAAAATAGCTCTACGTCATCTGCCAATTCATCTGCTGCGATTTCTTCTCTGTCACACTCTTCAAGGATCATATTTTTAAGTTTGATTTTGAATTCTGTATCTAACGACCCTTTCATGAACTTTTCCTTTGTTTATAAGTAAATACAATACTGGCAATCAATAATGAAACCACACCAAATAACGTTAATGCCATGGCTTCATTAAGCACATCCATCACGCTTCCTCGACGTAAGAAAATATCTAAAAAGCCTTCTAATCCCCAAGACATCGGAGAAATATTAGAGAAGGTTTGCATCGCTTCTGGCATCACAAACTTAGGTACCATGACACCACCAATCGCCCCTAATAAAATATTAATAATGCCGCCAATCGTCGTTGCTTGTTCAATGCTATCGACCACGGTTGCAATCAAAATAGATAAGCCAATTGCCGACAAACTGAGTGATAATGAGACTAATACCAAACCAAAAACCGAACCGCCAATCGTTAATGGCGCAGCGCCAAATAGAGGAACGATATACATACCAACACCAATCATTAACCATACTTGCACTTGATTTATCAGCATATACGGTAATATTTTCCCACCAAACAACGCAGCTAAACTAAGATTCATGGTGCTTAAACGCATTAATGTATTTTGTTTTCGTTCACTAATGAAAATGGTCGACATGGGGATAATGACAAAGAACAGGCCAAACACGATCCATGAAGGCACACTTTGTTGAGTCGAGGTCGGTTTTTCATCTTGGGATAACTTGGCATATTGGACTTCCATTAATGACGCTTCATTAAAAGAATTATCAGTACTGTCATCATCTAAAAAATCAAAACTGTCTTGGTTGGCTGAATTCACTTCATCAAGTTTGTTTCCCATCCAACTCAGCGCTATTTGGTTCTTGAAAATGGTAAGTAAAGAGGGAGAAGTATCTGCTGCAACGCTGATCTGTAGTGGCAATTCGTTTTGATAAAACCCTTCAGGAATATCAATAATAAACTGCACCCCCTCTTCTTCAGGTGAACGATACTCATCAGACGTTAATTCATGCAGTGTTAATGTCGGCAGTGAAGAGAGCTTATTTATTAACGATTCACTGCTGCTGCTTTGATCGTTATCAATCACCGCATAAGTCATTAATGATTTATCTTCATTCATCACATCTTTAAGGGCCAATGACATGATCAAGATAAACACCGCAGGCATAATAAACAACGCAGCTAACGCGTGTTTATCTCGGCCTACCAATAAGAATTCTTTTATCAACATGGCTTTAAACATCGGTTCTTCCTTTTGATGTTAGGTTGATAAACAGAGATTCAAGTGTGGTTGCACCATAGCGGATTTGTTTCACTTTGATGTGCTGTTGTTCTAATTCACTGATCACTTGAGCAACCAATTCACTGCTTGAATGCTCTAACAATAAGGTTGTCGCATCAACTGCACTCACAGCCTCCATATTCATGATAGAAAGAGGTAGCTGTACTGATGAGTGAGCATAAAGCTCTACAATCACTTGCTGACTCTCTTGATTATTAATCAATGAGGATATAGAGCCTTGCTTAACGATTTGACCCTCATTCATGATTGCCACGTCATCACAGATTTTTTCTATCTCTGGCATATAGTGAGATGTATAAATCACGGTTTTATTATCTGACTTATAGGCCTTAATTGTATCTAAAATTTCATTACGAGATTCAGGATCAATCCCCACTGTCGGCTCATCAAAAAACAGAACATCAGGGTTATTCAACAAACCAATCGCGATATTTAAACGACGTTTTTGACCGCCAGATAGGGTTGATGATTTTTGATCCATCATGGCTGCAAGGCGATTAGTTTCTACCGCATACGCTAAATTACCTTTTAAGGTTTTGCCTTTTATTTTTTGCACACCAGCAAAGAAGTTTAAGTTCTCTTTTACACTTAAATTTTCATAAAAGGCCAAGCTTTGAGGGATTAAAGAACAGCGCTGACGAATAGTATTTAGATTCTTTTTTAACGGTAAATCAAAAAAAGAAACCTCTCCAGAATCAAACGACACTAAGCCATTTAAAATGGAGATCAGCGTGGTTTTTCCTGCCCCATTAGGACCGAGCAAACCATAAATACTATTTGAGGGAATGGAGAGCGTTAAGTTATCTAACGCTTTCTTGTTACCATAGGATTTATTTAACCCACTAATTTTGATCATTAAAACGCTCGCATTAATGATAAGTACAACTGCTTTTCTTGCTCGGCAACTGATTCTAATTTTTCGGCAATAACATTAAATTCAATGGCTTTTTTATTTCGAGGGCGGATCGCTTTTGCTATTAATAATGCAAATTCACGCCATTCATCACCAATAGCCGTCATCTCAATAGAAGCGGCTTTTAGCTTTTCGTTTTTGATTAATTCTGACGCTTCTTGTAAAAAAGAGGCGTAGATATAACGAAAACCTGCACCACCTGTACCAATCTCTTCTTGCATACGAATGATATGACCTAAAAATAGCTTGGCATAATGCTCATCTTTATTTTCTAATTGGCGAATATGTTTTGCTAGAAAATGCATCCCTTTTAAGCCAGCAATCGGGACTGGGGTTTTAAGCATCGTTTTAGCTGTTTTCTTAATGCTTTTCTCAATCACGCTAGGATAATCAATCGAACTTGGAATATGCGTTGGATAATATAAAGACCCTTTTGGTGCCATTACACCTTTAACAAAACGGGCTTTTTGTAGCGCCTTCTCTTCGGCTTCAACCAAATGTTCAAAGACAGGATCACTGATTTGATATGTTTTATCTTTTTTATCAACAACAATAAGGTTATGAGCATTAAAATGAAAACGCATCTCTTCTGGAAAATACGGCAACCAGAATACAGACGTTTGTGCACCTACGATCTTACCCTGTTCAAGTAATTCATCTAATCGCTTCGTACCTTGCTCTGGTTTTGAAAATTTCTCTAATTTCATCTTCAAACCGATGCTTTTTTGTAATCCTTTCATAATGGATTTTGGCATCGAACGATAGGCAATCAATGGCATACCACTGAGTTTTACAAATGGGAGATAAGCAAACACTAAAGCGCTTGATAAACCAAACACCATTGGCTCAGATAATGGCAAGCCATGATGAGTAAGCATCGAAGACATGACACCACTCTCGCAGTGTGCATAGTGTTTATGTTGAAACTGAGTATTCTGTTTTTTCAAGATAGTGGTCATAAACACGCTTTATTTATTTTTATTCGAAAGGTTAGGTAATTTAGTTAATTGCTTAACTGAAACACCTAATGCATCACTGTAGGCCGAAAGCTTAGCGGGTGATAATTTAGCAAACACCGATGGTGAAAAATGACGTTTGACTCGCCATTGAAACCAACCTACAGATTGCGCTAACACCATTAAATCCATACGTTGAGCAAACATATGATAATACAAAGAGGACTTTTCCCCTTTTCTTGCCAACTCATACGCTTCAAGGGCTTGGCGTTCAAACTCATTTAAGGCTTGTTTTGTGACTTCTTCTTCTACTTCCCAACCGGTAGACGCGACCACTGAATATTCACCATTTTCATCGGTGGCATACACGGCTTTTGCGTTATTGGCATAAGTAGAAATATTATCTTGTGGTACTTTTTTCGCTTCCATTAGACCACCTTCAATTGCATAAAGGCGGTAGAGAATCGACCACTTTCAGGCACATAACACAATAATGTATCACCTACTTTTAAGTCACCTGAATGAAATAGCTCTTCTAGCATGATATAGATAGATGCTGAACCTGTATTACCTTTGCTTGGCAAGTTAGTAAACCAGCGATCTTGTGGAATATCACACCCTGCTTCTAGCATGCCTTGGTATAGGCGATCTCGGAAATAACCTGATGAGTAATGAGGCACAAAATACGTTATTTCATCGGCCTTCACTTTACCCTGCTCGACTAGCTCTTTTAATGGCTTAGTCACAGTGTATTCAACAATATTATCGTTCAGTTGTTTTACATCTTGCTTAACTGAAAAGATTGATTGATCTAACCACTCTTGAGATCCATATTCACGCCAGCCTTTTAAGCTGCCATCTGCTTGTTTTTCAGCACCTGCATACATACAAGCATCAAGCTCGTTAGCGTATGATTTTTGCATCATCCATTCAATTTCAAGAGAGATTGAATCGGGATTAGGTTGAGAGGTTAATAGTGCAGCCCCTGCGCCATCGCTTAACATCCAACGTAAAAAGTCTTTTTCAAAGGCAATTTCTGGCTGACGCTCTAATTCATCCACCACATTTTCAATTTCAGCTTCAAACTTATTGGCTCTCATCATCGCTGATGCATTTTCAGATCCTGTCACTACCGCATTACTGCTTTGACCACTCAAAATCGACATATAACCATATTTTAATGACATAGTGCCTGACAAACAGATGCCTGATGTCGCAATCACTTCACAGCTAGGGATGCCAAGCTCACCATGTACCATTAGGGCATGATTTGGTAAAATTTGATCCGCAATCGTCGTACCACAAGCTAACAATTCGGTAGTATTAATATCAAAGGAAGGTGACGATAATTTTCTAATTGCTTCTGCTGTAAGTTCAGTATTCGTGTGTGTCGTTTCACCTGTTGCAGGATTAATTGCATAATAGCGCTGCTTAATTTTGTTGGATCGCAAAATGAGGTTTTTTGCACGAGAGGGACGCGAACCAACTTGTCCAAGAACGTTTTCGATTTCTTTATTACCAACGGCATCATTCGGCAAAAAAGCCTGAATGTCATTGATATATACTTTTTTATTCATTCTAACGTCCTGACGGTTTTTCGTAATAGGTAATACTTTCTTCTACTGCTTTCTTTCTAAAAGGTGAAATAAGTTTCTTCACTAATAAGTTTATCGGTACCAAAGTTAATACCATTAGCGCCAAAAATACTGCGTATATAGTAATCACTATTTTACGAGGAAAAGAACCCGGCTTACCCGACTTTTGAATTAACTTACCCCACACCATAAACGAACGTGTGGCAATTTTTTCAGAACCAATCAGTTTTCCATTTACTGTCACGGCATTCAGTTTTTTAAGTAATGGTTCTTTTTTCTTTTCTAAATCGTTTTCTAATGCACTAACAAGGCGATGACCAAAGCGCTCACTTTCTTGTAGATCTTTTTCAGATACCCCAGCAGCTGGGAAAATCCAAAATGGATCTTTTTTACCCGTTAATAACCAACGAGGAGTAGTAATAAAGGCATAAACAGAACCACCTTGATCAGTTAATACCGCATTATCAATCAATGTACCGCCTAATTCTGTAATGACTGCTTTCATCTTCTCTTGTGCCATTACCCACATATCACGACAGGCAATAAGAGTAATAACAGGTTTATCTTTGATTAGACGCTTTGCTTGCGCTGTTTTAAGAAACCCTGTCATTGGAATTGAAGGGGATAAAAACCACACCGTATAACCGATAATAACTAGGTCATACTCTTCTTCTAAATTTTCTGCAGGCTTCACTTCACAGCCATTCATATAAATCGCTTCAGGAAAAGCATCAAAGAACGGGTAAAACGACCATGGATAAGGGTATTTATTGACAGGTTCAACACAATGATAATCAACCTTTACTTCATCACTTTGACGTAAAGGTGCAGTTGCGAGCTCAACAAATTTTGCAAGCTGCCCACTTTGAGAGTGAGAAACGACTAAAACTTTTTTCATAAGCGAAGTAACTTCATTATTAATGTGATTATTTGCAAACTATTTTATAGCATCCATAATTATTATAAATAGGTAATCCATATTTTTAACAACTACTAGGTTAATTCTAAAGTGTACTTATCTGCAGATGCTTCTTAAATCTAATCAAATTTGCGAGTGATGCGGCAAAACACAATTTATACCATTGCATACCGTATACTGAGAGGGTAGCATGTCACTAATGACAAGTAACACAATAGAAACAAACAAGCCATGACATCTATTTGGGTAAAGCTTCGTAATATCAATCTTTGGATCACTGCATTCTTCCTTTTATCTGTCTATCTTGTCAGCGATACTCTTATCTCTGAACATGATATAGGAACGTACGCTTACTTTAGCTACCCAATATTGATGCTAATAGCTCGCTTTTGTCCTAATAAAAAAATAGCTTATTACTCGGCACTACTTTCCTTCTCTATTATTATAATTGGCAATATGATTGAGCCACTCGAAATGGACTCCATTGAAGAGTCTTTTATCGTCATCCCATTAACTTATATTATTTTATATCCTGGTTCTTTATGGCCAATTGCTTCTGCTATTTTATTACTACTTTCTTACACGATAGAGTTACCCGCTTCAGAATTTGACGAATTTATTGAAGATGCTCTGGAACTTCTCGCTATTTCTGGCTTTGCTTCTGTTATGTCGTTCTATCAGAAAAAACTAAGAACAAAAATGATTGATTATAAAAAAGACAGTGAAACGGATTTTCTAACTCAATTGAATAATCGAAAGAAATTTTATTTTGATCTTAGCCAAATCAAATTAAAGAAAACGAACCAACAGCAATTCGCATTAATTCAAATTGACCTCGATAGCTTTAAGCAAATTAACGATAATTTAGGCCATAACATTGGTGATTTGGTATTGATTGATTTTTCAGCCCGCCTAAATGCCATCGAAACAGAGAACATTACCGCTTATCGAATTGGCGGAGATGAGTTTACAATAATCATTAAACACGCTGATATTAAAACTGCAGCGGATAGCCTAATTCAAATTATTTTAAACTTTTCCAGCACACCTTATAAACACTTAAAATCACACTATAACCTTACAACGAGCATTGGCGTATCGCTATATGATGATTGCTCAAATCTCACTGATCTTTGGTGTCGAAATAGTGATATCGCAGTATATAAAGCAAAACAGCAAGGTAAAAATTGTGCTCGATGGTTTAATCAGGATTTAATGCAAGAAACTTTTAGGCATTATCAGCTTGAGAAAGAACTATCGACTGCATTAAACGAAAAACAATTTCATCTTCTTTATCAACCTAAAGTAATGATCCCCACGGACACAATAGCAGGAGTAGAGGCATTAATTCGTTGGCATCACCCAGACCTCGGTGTGATATCCCCTCTTGAATTCATTTCAATTGCAGAAAAAAGTCATGACATTATACCGATGGGACGGTGGGTGTTAAATGAGGCGTGCAAACAAGGTAAAGCATGGTGTGATAACGGAACCCCTATTTCTATTTCGGTTAATGTTTCCGTGGTTCAATTATCCCATGATGATATTACCGGCTCTGTCCGTGATGCTTTGGACGATTCAGGACTAGAAGCCAAATACCTGCAACTTGAAATAACTGAAACCGCCTTAATGAAACAGCCAGAAAAAGTGATCCAACAATGCATTCAATTACGAAAATTAGGAGTGCAAATTGCCATTGATGACTTTGGTATTGACTATTCATCTCTTCGTTATCTAAAACAATTACCTGTTGATATTATTAAAATAGATAAGTCATTTATTGATGATTGTGCGACGAACGAAAAAGATCACATGATTGTTCGAACCATAATTCAACTCGGTCATAACTTAGGGATTGCAGTCACCGCTGAAGGCATTGAAGACAAAGAACAACTTAATATACTGAAAATAGAAGGGTGTGATAAATACCAAGGATATTACTTTTCAAAGCCTGTCGACGAATCACAAATTAATAAATTACTCTTAAATCAAAGAATCCTCCGCAACACTCATGCAATTAGATAAGGTATTAGTTGACCAATGATTGTTCATCTAGTACTTATTAATGATGGTAAACATAGTTTAAAAAGGGATTATATGAACAAGCTTGTTTTAATTATTTTATGTGTATTACTTCCACCACTAGGTGTTTTCTTTGCAAAAGGGGTAGGAAAAGATCTCTTAATCAATATTGTACTGACTCTTTTCTTCTGGGTACCAGGAATGATCCACGCCCTTTGGGTAACGACTCGTTAATAAAGCGACTCATTAAAAAACAGTAAAATAAAAAAGCGAAACCCTAAATGAAGGTGTTTCGCTTTTATTTGGTCCCACGTAAATGAACGTTATTAACCAGTAATATTAGTCATTCTTATCTAAGCAGCGTTAACTTGCCATTTCTTACGCAACGTTTTTGCCGCTTTTACCATGTTTTCAAGCGCTGCTTCTGTTTCTTTCCAGTTACGAGTTTTCAAACCACAATCTGGGTTCACCCATAAACGCTCAACAGGCACTTTTGCTGCTGCGGTTTCAATTAAATCAACAATCCACTCTTCGTTTGGAATGTTTGGAGAGTGAATATCATAAACACCCGGTCCAATCTCATTTGGATAATTAAAGTCTTCAAACGCCTTCAATAATTCCATGTTTGAACGAGACGTTTCAATGGTGATCACATCTGCATCTAACGCTGCCACTGATTCGATAATTTCATTGAACTCGCTGTAACACATGTGGGTATGAATTTGAGTTTCTGATTTCGCACTTGCCGCTGAGATCTTAAACGCTTCTACTGCCCAATCTAAATACGCTTTTTGATCGCTCTTTTTAATAGGTAATCCTTCACGAATTGCTGGCTCATCAATTTGAATAATATTAATGCCCGCTTGCTGAAGATCAGAAACCTCATCACGTAATACTAGAGCTAACTGCTGTGCGATTTCTTTACGAGTAATGTCTTCACGTGGGAACGTCCAACCAAGAATAGTTACAGGGCCTGTTAGCATACCTTTCATTTGTTTGGTTGTTAGAGACTGTGCGTACTGAGTCCAATCGACTGTAATTGGAGCTTCACGCTCAATATCTGCCACCACGATAGCCGGTTTAACACAGCGAGAACCATAACTTTGAACCCAACCAAATCGTGTTGCTTGGAATCCATTTAGATTCTCCGCAAAATATTCAACCATATCATTACGTTCAGCCTCACCATGTACCAACACATCCAAATCTAAACGCTCTTGACGCTCAACTGCATCAGCAATATGACCTTTCATTGCTGCCACATAATCTTGTTCATTCAATTTACCTGCACGATACGCACTGCGCTGCTGACGAATATCTGAGGTTTGTGGGAATGAACCAATCGTTGTAGTTGGCAATAATGGTAAACCTAATTTTTCCGCTTGGTGTTGTGCTCGAACTGAATACGCTTCTGCTCGCTCTGCTAACGCAGGAGTAATTGCCGCTAAACGTTGCTGTACTGCAGGCTTATTAATGTGCTCTGCCGTTTCACGTTCACGCAGTGGCTGACTGTATTGGTGACACGCTAGGATTGCGTTTTGGTTACCATCTAGTGCACCACCTAACAAAGTAACTTCTTTTAGCTTTTGTTTTGCAAACGCAAACCACTGTGTCGTTTCTTGTGATAATTCCGTTTCTTGATCTAAATCTACTGGGCTATGCAACAATGAACATGAGCTTGCAATCCACAACTTATCACCCAATTTAGCTTTCACTGGTTGTAATTTTTCATGTAAACGCTCTAAGTCTGCACGCCAGACGTTACGACCATTTATCGCACCAACAGACAACACCCACTCTTTTGGTAATGCATCTACAATCGTGTCTAATTGTTTAGGGTCTGCTGATATATCAATATGTAAACCATTTACTGCTAATTCGGTAATCTTATCTAAATGATGTTCGACACCATCAAAATAGGTTGTTAATAGTAACTTCAGATCACTTTGAATCACTTGATAAGCCAATTTAAATGAATTTGCCCATGCTTTGGGTAACTCAAGCGCTAAAATTGGTTCATCAATTTGTACCCATTCAACACCAAGCGCAGATAACTTCGAAAAAATTGCCTGATAAGCGGTGAGTAAACGAGGAAGAAGCGCTAAACGATCAAACCCTTGTTCTACTTCTTCATCATTCACTTCTTTACCTAACCACAAATAACTTAATGGGCCAAGAAGTACCGGTTTAACGGTATGCCCCTGCTTTTGCGCTTCTGCAATTTCATCAAACAGCTGTGACCAACTAACGTTAAATTTATCGTCTTTAGAAAATTCCGGCACGATATAGTGATAATTAGTATTAAACCACTTAGTCATGTCTGATGCCGCTTCACCACAACCACAGCTGTTTTGAGATTGACCACGACCCACTTTAAATAATGTGTCTAAATCAGGAAAACCGTGATTATGACGAGCAGGTACGTGACCTAAAAGTAAACTTGTCGTTAATACATGATCGTACCAAGCAAAATCACCCGCAGTAACGAAATCAAGGCCAGATGTTGTTTGATCTTTCCAATGACGTTGGCGTAATTCACTGCCAACTGCTAATAATTCTTTTTGCTCTATCTCGCCACGCCAATATTTTTCTTGTGCAAATTTTAACTCTCGTTGAGCACCTACTCGTGGGTAGCCTAAAATATGAGTAACTGTTTTTCCTACTGTATTGTTTAATTTTGTTGTCATTTGTCTAATTCCCTTAGCCGTTTGGATGGCTAAACAATGACCTTTTTTCTAACTGTCTACAACGTCGAATACTTCACTTTGATTATGAATTTATTTCAACTAAGTGTTCGCTTAATTTAAATGGATTAATTTTATTTAGCCGTCTAGATGTTTACTTTGTTCTATTTTCACTTTACTGTGAAGGTAACTAGGCTTACTCAAACGGAACTTGAGGTACAGTAATGATTGAATTAAAACATCTAAAAACATTAACTACATTGCGAGATACTGGCTCATTAACCGCAACGGCTAATGCGCTCCATTTAACCCAGTCAGCCCTTTCTCACCAACTGAAAGATTTTGAAGCGCGCCTTGGTAATCATGTATTTTTACGAAAAACACGCCCAGTAAAATTCACCTCTGAAGGTGAGATCTTATTAAAACTTGCAGATGAGGTTTTGCCAAAAATGGCCAGAGCTGAATATGATATTGCCAGTCTAAAAGAAGATTTACATGGCCGATTACATATGGCGATTGAATGTCACTCTTGCTTTCAATGGCTAATGCCTGCAATTAAAGAATATCAAGTTGGTTGGCCTGAAGTTGAATTAGATTTTTCATCAGGCTTTGGTTTTGAACCTTTACCTGCATTAGTGAATGGTGATCTAGATTTAGTAATCACATCTGACATTCAACCTCGTGGTGAGATACATTACGAGCCATTGTTTGATTTTGAAATGCGTCTTGTCATGGCAACAAATCATCCTCTTGCCAATAAAGAGTGCATTGAGCCGGAGGATTTACTCGATCAAACCATGTTGACATATCCAGTACAAAAACAGCGCTTAGATGTCGTAAAGCACTTCCTATCACCAAATCATGTTGAACCAGCCAAATGGAAACAAGCAGAAAACACATTAATGTTAATACAAATGGTGTCGGCGGGCTTAGGTGTGGCGGCACTGCCTAACTGGGCAATCAGTGAATTTTCAAGGCAAGGGTTAATTGAGAGTAAACCACTAGGGAAAGGATTGTGGAGAAGATTGTTCGCTGCCGTTAGGGACAGCGAACATGATAAAAGATATTTACAAGCATTTTTCTCTACTGCGAAACAGCAGAGCCAGAGTCATTTAGATGGAATTAAAATGACTTAAATCGAGGTATCTTCTATTGCTTTATTTCTATTGCGTTAATTTAAAACTTATCTATTTTTAAATTGATTCGTTAATGGGTCGTATTGATAACCCAAGCCACTGAGCTTGTCTTGAACTCCTTGTGTATCAAGCTCATACACGCTGGACAATTCTTCTAGACTGTGACATTCCAATCGCAATTTTTCATTAATGATGCCGAGTAGAATTCCACTTTCTAGTCCGTGAGCATTACTTAAATCCAATCTTCACCCTCCATGTTGCTTAAGAGACACCCTTAGATTAGATCAGTTTTAGAAAGTAATGCGTGCCCTACATCACAAAAAACAACTGAAATTGATAATAACCAGAAATAGCCATAATAACGCTAGAAGCAAGCAACATTTGCCACTTTACAGCTTGTTGTTTAAATAAGTGAAAGCTCCACAAACCAATACTTAATAGCATCAAGCCTAATGCAATACCTAACTTAACCGCCATCTTATCCAAAAATATCTCATGAATACTTAACGTTTGGC
This sequence comes from Aliivibrio wodanis, assembly GCF_052920805.1. Taxonomy (NCBI): domain Bacteria; kingdom Pseudomonadati; phylum Pseudomonadota; class Gammaproteobacteria; order Vibrionales; family Vibrionaceae; genus Aliivibrio; species Aliivibrio wodanis. Next base: position 235,369 of record NZ_JBREXA010000002.1, on the reverse strand, counting down.
ACAGCAAAATAATAGCCATAACAATTCCACTCACCACACCACTAATCGGCAATAATTTATGAAATGCTTGTAAGCGAGTTCGCGCCAACGTCAAAAGAAGATGCGTTAATAACGCTCCAAATAAAAATGGACCTGTGATTGCAAAAAATAACTGTGTAAATGAACCTGAACCCAAGGCTAAATTAACAAAACTTGCTCCTGCAAAACCATTAGATAATGCCATAACAATCAATGGTCCTTTATCACGAGTTTTTCCAGTTTTAACACTCAAATAGAAAGCAGCAATAGCTATCGCTGGAACAAAATTAATGGCAAAAATCGAGGCATAAGTCATACCAAATCCAGCAACAACACACCAACCTAAAATCAATACGGGTAACCATTTATGGATGCGCCCACGCTGACCGGGACAAATATCACCTTTATTTAAGATAATGGTTAATAGGATTTGTGCACCTAGCAGTGCGGGGATCAAAATATATTGTAAGGTTTGAAAAAACATAATTACGCCACCGATTTAGAATGACAATAGTATAAACGCTATTTTCACTTCGTCTAGTGATGGAAAAAAAACATCACATTATTCGATCTCTCATAATTCCATCTCTCTATTTTCAAATTTTCATCCTTTTAGAATAAGACGATTAACACTAAAGTAGCATGCTATTAACAGTATTATTTATTATTTGTTTTAGATCATAGAGAGTTCAAGTATCAGATGTGCCACAGATAAAAATTAGGTAAGTTTCTATTACGAAATGTGTAAGAAAATGTATATAAGTTACACAATTTTTGTATTTTTGAAATTTAATAGGGGAAAATTCCATGTTGGAGTTAATGATTGGTTTAGTAATCACCGTGTTGGTGGGGTACTTTATCGTAAAAGGATACAAGGCGGCTGGGGTACTACTAACTGCTGGTTTAGCATTACTTATTATTGCAGGCTTATTAGGTCATACCGTTTTACCTGCAAAAGTTACCGCGACAGGTAACTTATTAACAGATGCACTAGAATACGTAAAATATATGCTGCAATATCGTGGGGGCGGCCTAGGTATGCAGATCATGCTACTTTGTGGTTTTGCTTCTTACATGACTCACATTGGCGCAAACAATGTTGTTGTAAAACAATTCTCTAAACCATTAGCTTTTATTAAATCACCTTACGTTTTACTGGTAGCAGCTTATATCGTTGCTTGTTTAATGTCTCTTGCTGTAAGTTCTGCTACAGGTCTTGGTGTGCTACTAATGGCAACGTTATTCCCTATGATGACAGCGATGGGTATCTCCCGTCCTGCAGCAGTTGCAGTCTGTGCATCTCCAGCAGCCATCATTCTTTCGCCAACTTCTGGTGACGTTATTGTTGCAGCAGAAAAATCGGGTATGCCTCTACACAGTTTTGCTGTTGAAACAGTATTACCTGTTTCTATCTGTGCAATCATTGTTATGGCTGCTGCCGCTTTCTTCTGGAATAAATACCTAGATAAGAAAGAAAATACACCGATGGAAAAAGTGGATATTTCTGCAATGGAAGTAAACGCGCCTTCTTACTACGCGATTTTACCTTTCTTACCAATCGTTGGTGTTTTTGTCTTCAATGGTGAAACTATCCCAGGCTTATCTCTAGATATTTATACCATCGTTGTTGCTTCAATCTTCATCGGTGCAGTCATTAACTTTATAACTAATCGTTTCAATGGCAGAGCTACACTAGAAGACCTAGAATCTTGCTACGCTGGTATGGCTGATGCCTTTAAAGGCGTGGTAATGCTATTGGTTGCTGCTGGTGTATTTGCACAAGGTCTAATGTCTGTTGGTGCAATTGATAACCTTCTACACCTAGCTGATAAAGCGGGGGCTGGTGGTGTAGCCTTAATGCTTCTTCTTACTGGTTTAACGGTTGCTGCTGCTATCGCAACGGGTTCTGGTAATGCTCCATTCTATGCGTTTGTTGAGCTTGCTCCGCAACTTGCTGAAAAAATGGGTTTAAGCCCTGCGTTCCTTATCATTCCAATGCTTCAAGCATCTAACCTTGGTCGTACTATTTCACCAGTATCAGGTGTTATCGTTGCGACATCGGGTATGGCTAAAATCAGCCCATTTGAAGTAGTGAAACGTACCTCTGTTCCTGTTATCTGTGGCTTAATCACAGTAATTGTAGGCACAATGGTATTAGTTCCAATGTACGCTTAATCTGTTAAATAGGTAAGCAACTAATTTACGCCAGTAGCTTAATACTACTGGCGTTTTTTTTAATTTATCTGTTATTTTTCCATTTAATTCTGTGATGCTATTATTAAATAGGCAGTTTCCTGACAGACAATTTACCTAATGCTCACGTAACTTTTATAGAATAAAGATACATTTCACGTATCAATATTTAAAATAAGACGAGTACATTCTCCATGATTAAAGACACGGCTATCATTTTTACCCTCTCTTTTTTAGCCATATCTATTACCTATTTATGCCGTTTATACATCTAGTTCTATCTTGCTATTAGACGCCCCTACTTATACTGAGGGCTTTATTTTCTGGTTAAATCACTCGCAAATCGGTATAATTCGGCCTCCAAATTCTGAGGTGAACTAATGCACAACGTAACTCCAATAAACGAATACCCTAAATTCTGGGCAGAATGCTATGGAACAGCCCCTTTCTTTCCTACTTCTCGTAAAGAAATGGACCAACTTGGTTGGGATAGCTGCGACATTATCATTGTAACTGGGGATGCGTACGTGGATCACCCAAGTTTTGGTATGGCGATCATCGGACGTTTGTTAGAAGCACAAGGCTTCCGCGTTGGTATCATTGCCCAACCAAAATGGGATAATAAAGACGAATTCATGACTCTTGGTCAACCAAATTTATTCTTTGGTATCACCGCGGGTAACATGGATTCAATGATCAACCGTTATACCTCAGATAGAAAACTTCGTCATGATGATGCTTATACCCCAAACAATGAAGGTGGTAAGCGTCCTGACCGTGCTGTATTGGTATATTCTCAACGTTGTCGTGAAGCGTTTAAAGATACGCCTATTGTTTTAGGTGGCATAGAGGCAAGTCTACGCCGTTTAGCACATTACGATTACTGGTCTGATAAAGTTCGTCGCTCAGTACTGTTTGATGCCAAAGGTGACATACTTCTGTTTGGTAATGCTGAGCGTGCTTTAGTTGAGGTGGCTCATCGCCTTGCTAGTGGCGAAGATGTTAAAACAATGACCAATATTCGTGGTACTGCGGTGAATCTACCCGCAGAACCTGAAGGCTTTAAAATCATTGATTCTTCTCGTATAGAGAAACCAGGTAAAGCCGCTTTTGTTCCAATCAATCCATACGCAACAGAAGAGCAGTGCGAAACTAACAAAGCCGAAGTAAAAGAAGAACAACCGCAAGTTATTACGGTTCGTGCTTCAAGTCACGATTCAAAAACAACAGCGATTCGAATTCCACCGTATGAAAAACTAAACGGTGACCGTATTCTTTATGCTCACGCTAGTCGTATTATGCATTTAGAAACCAATCCATATTCTGGTCGTGCATTAATCCAGCGTCATGGTGATCGTGAATTATGGGTAAACCAAGCACCAATTCCTCTAACTACAGAAGAAATGGATTTTGTGTTTGATCTGCCTTATGCACGTGTACCTCATCCTATGTACGGCAAAGCAAAGATCCCTGCATATGACATGATTAAAACCTCAGTCAACATTATGCGTGGTTGTTTTGGTGGCTGCTCGTTCTGTAGTATTACTGAACACGAAGGTCGTATTATTCAGAACCGCTCTAAAGAATCTATTATTAATGAATTAGAAGAAATTCGTGACAAAGTTCCAGGGTTTACTGGCACAATTTCAGATCTTGGTGGCCCAACAGCGAACATGTATCGTTTAGGCTGTTCTATTCCTAAAGCGGAAGCAACCTGTCGTCGCCCTTCATGTGTTTTCCCTAAGATCTGTGACAAGTTAAATACTGATCACGTACATACAATTGATTTGTACCGTGAAGCGCGCAAAGTAAAAGGCGTGAAGAAAGTATTAATTGCTTCTGGTGTTCGTTACGATTTAGCGATTGAGTCTCCAGAATACGTACGTGAACTAGTAACTCACCACGTTGGCGGTTATTTAAAAATTGCACCTGAGCATACCGAAAAAGGCCCATTAGATTTAATGATGAAGCCAGGTATGGGAACGTACGATCGCTTCAAGTCTATGTTTGAAAAATACAGCCAAGAAGCCGGTAAGAAACAATATCTTATCCCTTACTTTATCTCTGCTCACCCGGGAACAGAAGATGAAGACATGCTGAACCTAGCGATGTGGTTGAAGAAGAACAACCTTGAGTGTGATCAGGTTCAGAACTTCTATCCATCACCAATGTGTAATGCAACCTCAATGTATTACTCAGAAACCAACCCACTGAAACGTGTGAAATATAAAAAGCGTGAAGATGTGACCGTTGCTAAAGGTGAGCGTCAACGTCGACTACATAAAGGTTTATTACGTTATCACGATCCTAAAAACTGGAAAATGATCCGTGAAGCACTAACAGAGATGGGCAAAAAGCACCTTATTGGTGACAAGCCACACTGTTTAGTTCCTGAAGATGATATCGATACACAAACACCAGCGGAACGTCGTCAAACAGGACGTCACGGCGCGAAACGTTTTGCAACTAAGCATACTCAAGCACAGTTTGATGGTGACCCACGTAATAGTAACAACCGTGGCGGCCAAAATAAGAATAACCATAACGGTAAGCCTAGTTCTCAAGGTCAAGGTCAAGGTCAAAAACGCAATGGTAATGGTGGAAAACCTAGTGGAAATACGGGTTCAGATAAGCCAGCATCAAGCGGACAAAAAAATGGCGTTCGTAATGGTTATTCAAACAATAAACCAAGTGGTAATGGCAAACCTAAAGCGACTGGTGGTAACAAGCCTACGGGTAATAAACCAACTGCGAATAAGCCAAGCGGTACTGGTGCTAAACGTAAACCAAAGCACCGTTAATTAATACCAATCTACATAAGTATTTGATCATTCTTGCTTGTTAAAATCGATTATATCTGCGTTATAAATTTTGTAATTAGATCCACTAGTTACTGTAATTTATGCCTTGCTCTAATCGATTTTTCCTACACAATTATCTGAACAACTACTTATCCAGAATGGTATAAATAGAAAAAATTAACAGGCATAAAAAAAGCGAACCCAGATGGTTCGCTTTTTTATTATCCGAATATAAAACAATGAAATAGGACTCCCTACTCCACTATTAATTTATTCTTATTTCCAAACGTATAGGTTAAACAGTTTTTTACCACGTTTGATTACGCTGTATTTACCAAACAATGCGTCTTCTTTCTTAAGAACAACTTCAGAATCAACAACTTTCTCGCCGTTTACTGAAACTGCACCATTACCAATAAATTCACGCGCCATCTTATTTGATTTTGCTAATTCAGATTGAGTCAGTACTTCAACGATAGTTTGCTCAGACGCTTCAAGCTCAGTGCTTGGCAAGCCATCTTGTGCTAATTGTGCTAAATCAGTTTCAGTTAGAGAGGCTAAATCACCAGAGAACAATGCTTCAGTGATACGCTCAGAAGACGCTAAGCCCTCTTCACCATGAACTAAACGAGTCACTTCTTTAGCAAGAATACCTTGACCAGCAGGACGACCTTGAACACTTTTATCACTTTCTTCAATTGCAGCAATTTCATCTACAGATAGGAAAGTGAAGAAACGTAGGAAATCATACACATCAGCATCAGCAGTACCCAACCAGAATTGGTAGAATGCGTATGGAGATGTTTTGCTTGGGTCTAACCAAATCGTACCTGATTCCGTCTTACCAAATTTAGTACCATCAGATTTAGTTACTAGCGGTAAAGTCAAACCAAACACTTTATTACGGTTCATACGACGAGTTAGATCGATACCACCAGTGATGTTACCCCACTGATCAGAACCGCCAATTTGTAACGTACACTCTTTAGCTTTGTTTAATGCCGCAAAGTCATACGATTGAAGAAGCATATAACTGAACTCAGTAAATGAGATGCCAGAACCTTCACGGTCAATACGCTGTTTTACCGATTCTTTTTGAATCATTGCGTTTACGCTGAAATGCTTACCAATGTCACGCATGAATTCGATTACATTGATTTCACCGATCCAATCTAGGTTGTTAACAACTTCTGCGCCATTTTTCTCTTCTGTAAACTCAACAAAAGCAGAAACTTGAGTGCGGATTTTATTTACCCAATCACCAACAACGTCTGATGTATTTAATTGACGCTCAGCCGCTTTAAAGCTTGGATCACCAATCAGACCAGTTGCCCCACCAACAAGCGCTAATGGCTTGTGACCCGCTTGTTGAAAACGCTTAAGTACTAACAAAGGTACTAGGCTACCAATGTGTAGGCTGTCTGCTGTCGGATCGAAACCGCAATAGAGAGTACGACAGTCAGTTGAAAGGTGCTCAGCTAATTCTTCGTCTGCTGTGCACTGTGCAATAAGCCCACGAGCTTTTAAATCCTGCAATAATTCATTTGTTGCTGTCATAGATAACCTACTTGTACTCTAAATTTCGGTATAAAAAAGAAGATTCGATTTTACACATTTACCCGCTAAATAACAGACTTTGTGAGTAAAAACCCACTTTGAACTATTATCTATTTCATCTCTTCATTTAATTAAAAATCGGTTATTTACAATTGCTTTCAATTTCAAAAAGAAAAAGTTCAAAAATTGACCTTAATTTAACGTCAAGAATTGTAATTCTGTGATGCTTAACTCAAACAAAAACAATGATAATTTTCAGCTCTTGAATCTGCTAAGTGTGCCCATATTTCTTTAGTAGGTGTTGCTAAGATGCAGTCTACTTAGTTGCTATTTCTTTCTGTCTTGCTAAGGAAAAAGAATGAAAAAGTTTGCCCGTGCCGCAGTCCTTATGGTTTTAGTATTTGGACGTCCTCAAGCACAAGCTTCCTCATTAATTGAGTTTATTGAACCTGATTATCAAGAAGCAAACCAATCAGAGATCGATCATCAACATGTCCTTCATAGTCTAAATGGCCTACTTTCAATTCAAAGTTGGAACCATTTCTCACATCAACCTTATGATGATTTTGATATTTTAAATTCTAAGGCTCATCAAGCTCAGAGAGAATTAGAAAATATCTGCAAAGAGACCGCATTAATATCAAATGCCCAACCTCAATTTGCAGGTGTAAAAAGTACCGAGCGCGCTTTATTAAAGATTGAACAAGAATTAAATGGTCAGGTAAATAAATTAACCGACATGGCAAGAGCTACGGTGGTTGCCGATTCAATACCTGATTTAGTTACAGCTTATGAATCAATAAATAGAGAGACAACCGTACTGAGTGTCACTAATCGTTTTGCAGAGCCAGCCAAATCAGGCTATCGCGATATTAAGTTATTGGTAGAGCTACCAAAAACAAAATTAGTTGCCGAAATACAACTGCACTTAAAAGAGATTGCAACGGTAAAGAATGGAGCAGAGCATAAACTGTACGAAGAAATTCAAAATATCGAGCGTTTAACACTGGTTGAAAATAGAGAGTTCACTGAATTTGAGCAAGCTCGTGTTGCTAAATTAAGAGTGTTATCTCAATCACTATACGCAAATGCTTGGCAGGCCTATTTACCGATCCAAGCGCTAGCGTAAATAACCTCTTTCTTTTAATCTATTGATTATAGTCTACGACATCAGAAACTAAAAAGAGCAACCAATAACCTATTGATTGCTCTTTTCTTTTTATCTGCTTTTGCTTGTTTTGTATTTCATGCCATCAAAACCAAACTTCCAAAAAAAGCTAATCCTGAAAAAACAGCTACCGTTGTAATAAGTGCAAATTTAAAATCACTGTCCATAACGACCTCTCCCTACTCTTGTTTGATAACAAAAATTTAACAGTAATTTGAAGTATCTTCAAGGAATTAGGGGAAGTACAATAACAAGTTGGTATTAGCATCACAATGTCAGCATAATACCCCTAACTTTAGGCTAAAAAATATGACTTATAATAAATAGGAGAAAAAATGAAACGGATAGCATTACTTGGATTATTAGCCATCACACCTCTTCCTTTGATGGCACAATGGTATATAACTCCTGCTATTGGTATCGCGACAGGTGGTATGGTTGAAAATAAAGATGGTGATACTTTCAAAGTCGAAAATGACAGTTCCTTATCTTTTACAGTTGAAACTGACTATGATGCAGGCCGCATAGGTCTCTTTTATAGCACCCAAAGCAGTGAAGTAAAGTCGTTAGGCAATAAGTCTCGCTTTGATTATTTGCACTTTCAAAGCGCTCTTGATTTTCCATTAACGACAAATTTAAATTCATTTTTTGGTCTTAGCCTAGGCGCAACTTACACTGACGTTGATTGGAGCGATGATACTATTCAATTTTCAGGTGGGGCTTTTACTGGTTTACAATATCATTTTACTGACAACATTGCTCTACAGCTTGAAGCTCGTTGGCTGGCAACCTCAGTTGATAGTGATTTTGATAGCGCTTGTGGTGTAGGTTCAACTCACAGTGCTTGTGTTATTCGATATGAAGCAAGTTGGATGAATCAAATTCAAGGAAATCTTGGATTACGTTTTAATTTTTAAAACATCATAAAGAAAAGTGAGTATTTAATTTTCGATAATTAATTATAAGATGCTCACTTTCTCATCGATTCATACTTTTTTATAAAAATACAATCAATTACTTAACCTTAAATCAACAACAGCACTCCCCAGATCAAGGCAACATTACAAGATCATCCCTCTTTTAAAACCGAAAAAATCAGAATAAAACACTAATCAAACTATATAAATCTACTTTTTGTTAATATTGCCTTAACAAGTATTTATAGGTAATCTTCCTGTAATGCTTAGCTAATACCTCTAGTTTGAGCAAATTTATTTCAATTTAAGTAGAGAATGATACTAAATAAGCTTCAATTCTCAGGGAAAAGTTTTTTAAAGGAGTGTTTTATGAAGCGTGAACAATGGGGATCTCGTGCTGGATTTATTCTTGCCGCAGTAGGATCTGCTATAGGTCTTGGTAATATTTGGCGTTTTCCATACATGGCGTATGAGAATGGTGGCGGTGCTTTCTTCATCCCTTATCTATTTGCAATGCTAACTGCCGGTATTCCATTTATGATTATGGAATTTGGTATGGGCCATAAATTCAGAGGCTCTGCACCACGAACATTTGCTAAATTAAACCAAAAGTATGAATGGCTTGGTTGGTTTCAAGTATTAATAGCTGCTGTGATTGCAGTTTATTACGTTGCCGTTATTGGCTGGGCGATTTCTTACTTTAGTATGTCTTTTACACAAAGCTGGGGACAAGATACTAACGCCTACTTCTTTAGTGAATATCTCAAACTAGGCGATAACTCACCAAGTAAATTAGGTAGTATTCAATGGCATATTGCCATACCAATGGTTATTGCTTGGGCTATTACTTTTGTCGCTATTTTTAGTGGTGTTAAAGGAGGTATAGAGCGTGCAAGTAAAATCATGATGCCTTTACTGTTTATAATGGTTGTTGCTTTGATCGGTAGAATGATAACTCTACCAGGTGCTCTAGATGGTCTAAACTACCTATTCCAACCTGATTTTAGCAAAATCACAGATCCTAAAGTATGGTCAGCGGCTTATGGTCAGATCTTCTTTACCCTAAGTGTCGGCTTTGCCATCATGCTAGCTTATTCAAGTTACTTACCTGAGAAATCAGATGTGAATAATAATGCCTTCATGACAGTATTAATTAACTGTGGCTTCTCAATTATCGCCGGTATTCTTATCTTTTCTATTTTAGGAAACATGGCACATGAGCAAAGTAAGCCATTAACAGAAGTGGTTAGTGCAGGTGTTGGCCTTGCCTTTGTTACTATTCCTGCTGCTATTAACTTACTGCCTGCTCCTTATATTCTTGGTCCTTTGTTCTTCTTTGCTTTGGTTGTTGCGGGATTAAGTTCTCACATATCGATCATTGAAGCGGTGACTTCTGCTTTCATTGATAAATTAAATTGGTCACGTAAAAAAGCAGCGTCTGTTGTGTGTGGTGTTGGCTTAGTAGTTTCAATGGCGTTTGCAACTAATGGCGGCCTACTACTGCTTGATTTAGTTGATTACTTTATTAATAACATTGCGCTACTAACAAGCTGTCTAATTGAACTGTTTATTATGGGTTGGTTAGTGAAACTTGCTGATATCCGCTCTCACGTAAATAAAATATCTGAGTTTACGGTTGGTAAATGGTTTGAGATCTGCTTACGTTTTGTAAGCCCTGCATTCCTAGTGGTTATCTTAGGAACAAACATCGTTAATACATTAACCGATGGTTATGGTGGTTATGCTCAATCAGATTTACTGCTACTAGGTTGGGGGCTTATAGCCGCAATGTTAGTCGTGGGTATCGTTATTAATAAATCAAGCAAGGAGGCTTAATATGACAACTGGTGCAATAATTATGATGGTTCTTGGCTTAGGGATCACTTGGGGAGGCGCTGCCTTCTGTATCCGTAAAGCGATGAACAGTAACTAGAAACTAGAAACTAGAAACTAGAAACTAGAAACTAGAAACTAGAAACTAGAAAATGCTAATCTTAAAGCAGATCTTCGGATCTGCTTTTTTATTTTTGCAGTTTCATTTTAAATTAATTTAGAAGGTAAGAATGACTACTCTCTACTCATTTCGTCGATGTCCTTACGCTATGCGAGCACGGCTTGGGCTTGTTCTTTCAAATAAATCTGTACAACTTCGCGAAATCATATTGAAACATAAACCTGAAGCAATGATACAAGCATCTCCTAAAGGCACTGTCCCTGTTCTAATAGAAAAAAATGGGCATGTGATAGATGAAAGCTTAGATATTATGAAATGGGCTTTAGATGGCTCAGTACTACTTTTATCAACAACACCTGAAATGCATCTACTAATTAAAGAAAATGATAGCACCTTTAAAGGGTGGTTAGATAAATACAAATACGCTGATCGCTACCCTGAACATTCAGAAATCTATTACCGTGAGCAAGGTGAGATATTTTTAGAAAAATTAGAACGACTGTTAACTAATTCAAACATGCTATTTAATGATGAATACAGTTTTGCTGATATTGCTATCTTACCTTTCATTCGACAATTTGCATTTGTTGATATTAATTGGTTTACCAACAGCAAATATCAAAACGTATATCGCTGGTTAATTGCTTTTATTGAGTCAGAATTATTCCTATCTGTAATGAGGAAGTACCCTACTTGGTTAGAGTCAAACCAGGAATTCATATTTCCTGAAAAATAGCACTTCTATTTATTTTCAATTTACTCAACTTAGAAAAACAAAAAAGGAGACTCGAAGGTCTCCTTTTATTATTCATCGATAAAAATGATAATTAGTTATGAGTAATCCACTCATTCATATCTGTTTTCAAGTTATCAGACTTAGTACCGAAGATAGCTTGAACACCAGAGCCTGCAACAACAACACCTGCAGCGCCAAGTTGTTTCAGTTTATCTTGATTTACCGCTTCAACACTTGCTACAGAAACACGTAAACGAGTAATACAAGCATCAAGGTTTGTGATGTTCTCTTTACCACCAAATGCAGCAACTAGTTCACCTGCTAATTCAGAACCAGTAACAGCAGGTCCTGCATTCTCGTCTTCATCTTCACGACCTGGAGTCTTAAGATCCATCGCTTTGATTACAGCGCGGAATACGATGTAGTAGATTACAGCGTAAGCAATACCTAAGCCAACAAGAAGAAGCATGTTTTCTGCGCGTGGTGATTGAACAACAAAGTCAATAAAACCATTTGAGAACGTGTGACCGTGAACAACACCTAATGCATTAGTTAGCATGTATGCTACACCAGCAAGTACTGCGTGGATTGCATAAAGAACAGGGGCAACAAATAGGAATGCGAATTCAATTGGTTCTGTAATACCTGTAAGGAATGAAGTTAACGCAGCAGAAGCCATGATACCCATTACTTTAGCGCGGTTTTCAGGTTTTGCTGAATGTGCAATCGCGATTGCAGCAGCAGGAAGACCGAACATTTTGAATAAGTAACCACCAGCCAGTTGACCGAAACCGTTACCTGCAGCACGAGATGCGTCATCAGCAGTAAGGAAACAAGTCATGATACCATTTACTTGCTCACCAGCAGCGTTCACACAAGAACCTGCTTCGTAGAAGAAAGGTACGTTCCAGATATGGTGAAGACCAAAAGGAATTAGAGAACGTTCAATTACACCATAAATACCAAATGCCATTACTGGGTTTTGGTTAGCAGCCCAATCAGAGAATGCCGCAATTGCGCCACCGATTGGAGGCCAAACGATAGAAAGTACAAGACCTAGAGCAATAGAAACAAAACCAGTTACGATTGGTACTGCACGCTTACCAGCGAAGAAGCCTAAATATTCTGGAAGTTGAATACGGTAGAACTTATTGAAAGCCCAACCAGCAACACCACCAGCAAGGATACCACCAAGAACACCAGTCTCGATACCATCAACACCCATTACTGTTGCCATCACTTTAAGTGTAGCAACCATGATGCCGTAACCAACAACAGCTGCTAGACCAGCAACACCATCATTGTTTGTAAAACCAAGTGCAGTACCTACAGCAAATAGCAGAGCCATTTGACCAAATACTGAACCACCAGCTTGTTCCATTAAGTGAGAAACCACTTCAGGAAGGAAACTAAAGTTGGCTGCACCAACCCCTAAAAGAATACCAGCTACAGGAAGAACTGATACAGGCAACATAAGTGCCTTACCAACTTTCTGTAGATTGGCAAAAAGGTGTTTAAACATGGTTTTGCTCCTAATATTTATAAATACAATTGAAACATTCAAGACCTACTAGTGAATTACGGCAATATCCCCCTTGCCTAATGTAACTAACATAATTGTAAGTAATCGTGTCTCTAATCAAACTGTCGCTAAATATAGACCTATGTAAAAACACTTTCTAGCATGTTTTCATTTATTGTTTTAAAACCCTGCAGCGATCACAAAAGCAAGGCGTAGTAAAAGTAATACAAAAAATACAACTTAAATATAAACCAATGATTTGTATCATAAATAACAAAAAATAGTAGAAAAACAAATGTTATTTTTAGCAACAAAAATAGATAGGGCAAATAAACAGCTTCCGCAATCGATTACTTATAAAATAAGTAATCAAAACCTGTAAAAAATCAATTTAATAAAAAAAAGAGAGACCCAAGCCTCTCTTTTGATTATTTTATCAACAAATTCAAATTATTTGTTCAAAAAAAGTTTTTTGAAATTATTGGTGGTTACTTGAGCAATCTCTTCAATTGATTTCCCTTTTAACAAGCCAATATACTCAGCGACATCCCTTACATAAGCAGGTTGATTCTCTTTCCCTCGAAATGGAACTGGAGCTAAATATGGAGAATCGGTCTCAACTAAAATACGTTCTAAAGGTAAGCGGCGAACCACATCTTTCAATTCAGCTGCTTTATTAAACGTTACAATTCCTGATATAGAAATGTAAAAACCTAAATCCATCGCCGCTTCTGCAAATTCCCAATCTTCAGTAAAGCAGTGTATTACACCACCACATTTATCTGCTTGACCATTTTTTAGAATAGCTAAAGTGTCTTCTCGAGCCTGTCTTGTATGAATAATTAATGGTTTATTATACTCAACAGCAACTTCTACTTGCTGCTCAAATAAATCACGCTGACGAGGAGCACTTTCTGGTTGATAAAAATAATCTAAACCCGTTTCACCTATCGCAATAACACGCTCATTTGCTGCATATTGACGGAAAATAGCCAAATCAAAACTCAGAATCAACATCTAAAGGGTGGATCCCACAAGAGGCATGAACTTCAGGATGGTCTTTAATCATTTCCATCATATTTGGAAAAGCATCCAAGGTTACCCCTACAGTAAGAAACTGCTCTACTCCACGCTGTTTGGCTTTTTCAAGCACATCTGCAACGCTAGTATGTAGATCACTGTAATTTAATTTGTCTAAGTGACAGTGTGAATCAATTAACACATTACTCTCCGATAAACTCAAATAACCATTGAGTTAATAATAATTCTTTATTTAGCCCAGGGTGAACATTCAACTGTTGTCTCAATTCATTCAAGCTTAAATATTGCTTATAAACTATATTGGTTGGGATACTTTTTGCTAAACGCTCAATACTCTCTTGCTCATCACAATGCACCCAACCTATAACAACGCCTAATTGTCGCTTTTGAATGTCGGACAATAAATAACTTAACCAACAAAGACCTTCATCTTCTAGCTTAACTAAGCTTTTAACCACATCAGAAGTGGCACAAAAAGAAGATCCTACACAAGCCGTAAAATGAGCAAGAAGCTGTTGGTGACTCGCTTGTTTCTTATCTTGATAAAAACTTTTAACAGCTAATGGTAAATAATTATTCAAGACAATAGATTGTGGGCTTATTGTCAGTTTTTCCGTCTCAGCTAACCACTCAGCAATGACTTCTGCACTAATCACAGGTTGTAACCAAACTTGGCAACGACTACGAATTGTTGGTAATAAGTGATGCGCAGAATTAGCTAATAGTACAAATTGACAGTTCTTAGGTGGCGCTTCTAATGTTTTAAGCAATGCATTGGCTGCCGACTCTGTCATTTTCTCAGCAGGCTCAATAATGATCATTCGTTTAGCATTAAATTGTGATGATTCTAATGCCCACGAATTACACTGCCGGATCTGGTCAACAGAAATAGATTTACCTTCTATTTCTGGTTTGATCCAGTGCAGATCAGGATGGTTTCCTGACTCAACCAAACCACAACTATGACAAAAGCCACAAGGTTCAGTCCCTTGCGTTAAACACAATAACGTATCAGAAAAATACTGAACAAGAGCATCTCTACCCGTTCCATCAGGCATCGCACATAAGATGGCATGAGGCAATCGATCTGTCGCGATCAATTGCTGCCATTGCTGCCAAACACCTTGTTGCCAAGGATATAGTTTAGTTGCCATTAGTCGCTAACCAAGTTTCTAATGCACTAATAATCGATTGCGTTACTGTTTCTAAATCTTGCCCAGCATCGATAGTAATAATAGTTTCATCACTGTTGGCAAACTCTAAGTAACGTTCACGACTGCGCTCAAAGAAATCCAGCTTCATCTGCTCAATTCGATCCAACTCTCCACGAGCTGATGCGCGTTGAAGACCTAATTTCGGATCAATATCCATATAGATAGTGAAGTCTGGTTTAAAATCACCAAGAACTGTATTTCGCATTGTCGCCATTAAATCACGATCAAAACCACGGCCACCACCTTGATAAGCTTGTGAAGATAAGTCATGTCGATCGCCAACAACCCACTCGCCTCTTGCCAATGCCGGCTTAATCACATTACCAACTAGCTGCGCTCGTGCTGCATACAGTAGTAATAACTCAGCCATATCCGTTAATGGTTCATCAGGGTGGCCTTGTTTAACTAACTCACGCATTTTTTCAGCTAATGGCGTACCGCCTGGCTCTCTTGTCGTCACTGGTTTATCAATACCATGCTTAGCAAGCGTTGCTAATACGTTTTTAATTGCTGTACTTTTACCTGCGCCTTCTAGGCCTTCAATTACAATAAATTTAGACATGATTAATTTCTTAAGGTTCTTAGGTAAGCTCTAACTGCTTTGTTATGCTCAACTAGTGATTTCGTGAATTTATGACCGCCAGTACCATCTGCTACAAAATAAAGATAACGACTAGTTTCTGGGTGAAGAGCTGCTTTTATCGATGCAGGGCCCGCCATTGCAATCGGTGTTGGCGGTAGACCATTTATTGTGTACGTATTATAAGCTGTCGGCGTACGTAGGTCTTTTTTACGAATATTACCATCGTATTTATCTCCCATTCCGTAAATTACAGTTGGATCTGTTTGTAAACGCATTCCACGCTTTAAACGGTTAACAAATACAGAAGATACTCGCTCTCTTTCTGAATCAATCGCTGTTTCTTTTTCAATAATAGAGGCTAAGATCAACGCTTCATAAGATGATTTTAAAGGTAGGTTTGCTGATTTAGTTTTCCACTCTGCATCCAGTACTGTCACTAACGCATTATGAGATCGCTCTAGAATATCAAAGTCACTCATACCTGCCGTATAATGATACGTTTCTGCTAAGAACAACCCTTCTAATTTAGACCGATCAACCCCTAATTTCTCCGCAATTTCTTTTTCTGAAAGATTGCTTAGTTCATGATCTAAGTAAGGTGCCTGCTCTAATTGTTGTTGCCATTCAGAAAAACGACTTCCTTCAACAAAGGTAATCGAAAATTGATGCTCTTTGCCTGTTTTTAATTGAGTTAATACTGTCGCTAAAGATTGGTTAGGTTCAACCCAATATGTGCCTGCTTTAATTTCAGTAAGCTCTGGAAACAATCTATGAGTAAAACGCGACCATTTAGTCTCTGAAATCCATTCTTTCTGTTCAAACTGACGGACCAGTTTTCGATAACTAGTACCTGGTTTTACCTCAATTAACTGAGCATCCTTTAATAAAACATGTTGCTCTGTAAATTGAGTCGCTTGTTGATAGCCCCAAAAGCCAACACCAACCGCTCCTATCGCTATGAGTAAAATAAGGAATAACAATTTCTTTAGCACGAGTACAATCTCTCCTGAAACCTATGTGTAAATTTATGTTGAGTGAATTTTGTATTAACAATTGCATTGATTGGCACAATTTCAAATAAAGCATTAGTAATAAAAACTTCGTCAGCATTTTCTAGCTCACACAGTTCTACACTCACTTCATTTAACTCTAGTTGAGATTTTTCTATCAACTGTTGCAGGTGCTTTTTCATCACCCCTTCTATACCTGAAAAAGATAAATCAGGAGTAAAGATTCTACCACCCTTAATCCAAAAAATATTACCTATCGAGGTTTCTATAACTTTGTTATTAAGATCAAGAACCACAACATCAGTTGTCTCTGTTTTTGCTATTTCATCTTTGATTAATACTTGCTCTAATCGATTTAAATGCTTCATTCCAGCAAGGTGTGGAGATGATAAACCAAGCTTAATCGTAGAGACACCTAATTCAATGCCATTTTTTTGCCATTGCTTATAATGGCTTGGATATTGAAAATCAGACACGATGACTTGAGTGGTCACACAGCCTTCAGGCGAATAACCTCTACCGCCAGCCCCCCGGCTAATTAATATTTTAATACCGCCAAGCGCGATACTTTTCGCAATACTGCAAACCTGCGCTTCTAATTCATGCCAATTAGGAGGCGTCATCATTAAACGTTTTGCGGAGACTCTAAGGCGTTCTAAATGAAAAGGCCATAAACATATTTCACCATTTTCAACTTTCATGGTGGTAAAGAAGCCATCTCCATATTGGGTGCTTCGATCATTAATCGGTAATGTTTCGGATTCAACACCATTAATCCAATACATAGAAACTCCAGATAATAAAAAAGGCGATTTGATATAATATCAAACCGCCTTCAAAATATAACTAACTGAATGAAACTAATTAAGCTTCATAAACAAGTTATTACATTTTCTTAAAGATTAGTGAGCCGTTCGTACCACCGAAGCCGAATGAATTACAAATAGCGTATTCCATATTCGTTACTTTACGAGCAGTATGAGGAACTAGATCAATGTCTAGGCCTTCTTCTGGATCATCAAGATTGATCGTTGGTGGAACAATTTGATCAACCAAAGACAGTGCTGTGATAATTGCTTCAACAGAACCAGCAGCACCTAACAAGTGACCTGTCATTGATTTTGTTGATGATACTAATACTTGCTTAGTACCCGCTTCACCAAGCGCACGTTTAATGCCCTTAACTTCAGCGACATCACCTGCAGGAGTTGAAGTACCATGAGCATTAACATAACCGATTTGTTCACCCGTTACGCCCGCATCACGCATGGCAGCTTCCATCGCTAGCGCACCACCAGAACCGTCTGGCGTTGGTGAGGTCATGTGATAAGCATCACCGCTCATACCAAAACCAACTAATTCACAGTAGATTTTCGCGCCACGAGCTTTTGCGTGTTCATATTCTTCAAGAACCATCATGCCCGCACCATCACCTAGAACAAAACCATCACGGTTTTTGTCCCAAGGACGAGATGCGCCTTGAGGGTTTTCATTATTTGTAGATAGTGCTTTAGCTGCACCAAAACCGCCCATACCTAGCTCTGTAGATGCTTTTTCAGCACCACCCGCTAGCATTGCATCAGCATCACCATAAGCAATCATGCGTGCCGCATGACCAATATTATGAAGACCTGTCGTACAAGCCGTTGAAATTGCGATATTAGGACCACGTAGACCACGCATAATCGACATATGACCAGCGATCATATTAACGATTGTTGAAGGCACGAAAAACGGGCTGATCTTACGAGGGCCTCTTTCTGTAAATGCTTTGTAGCCTGCTTCAATTAAGCCAAGACCACCGATACCAGAACCAATTGCAGCACCAATACGGTGTGCATTTTCTTCAGTAACGTTAAAACCCGAGTCATCTAATGCCTGAATGCCAGCAGCAACACCGTATTGGATAAATAAATCCATTTTACGAGCGTCTTTCTTAGACATGTACTCTTCAGCATTAAAGTCTTTTACTAGACCTGCAAAACGAGTAGTAAACTCAGTGGTATCAAAGTGTTCGATATTACCGATACCACTTTGACCTGCTAACAGCGCTTTCCAAGATGCTTCAACAGTGTTACCCACCGGTGTTAGCATACCCATGCCTGTAACAACTACACGACGTTTGGACACGATATATTTCTCCGGAATTAATTGATATTAGATAGGGATTGTAGCGTATAAAAAACTCAGGCGGTCAAGATGACCGCCTGGAAGGTATTTCTTACTGTGCGCTAGTTACGTAGTCGATAGCAGCTTGAACAGTTGTGATCTTCTCAGCTTCTTCATCTGGGATCTCAGTGTCAAACTCTTCTTCTAAAGCCATTACTAGTTCAACTGTATCTAGTGAATCTGCACCTAGGTCATCAACAAATGATGCTTCGTTTTTAACTTCAGCTTCATCCACACCTAGTTGCTCAATGATGATTTTCTTTACGCGTTCTTCAAGATTGCTCATTTTTAATTTTCCTAATTACAGATTTCGCTGATTTGCGATACTTGCTGTATTTTATTCATTAATAAGAAAGTTGCAAGGCTAAGATCGCTGGTCAAACCACGAAATTCGTGATTTTTAGTGCAATTTTAACCCAAAATTGACTTAAGTCACCCTTAAATCAATTTCATAAATTAAACCATGTACATGCCGCCATTCACATGCAAAGTTTCACCTGTGATGTAAGCTGCTTCTGGAGACGCTAAAAATACTACTGCAGCAGCGATTTCTTTAGGGTCACCTAAACGACCAGCAGGTACAGATGATAGTGTTGCAGCTCGCTGCTCATCATTCAAGGCTTTTGTCATATCAGTTTCGATAAAACCTGGAGCAACCGTATTTACAGTTACACCACGAGAAGCTACTTCACGTGCCATTGATTTAGTAAAACCAATTACGCCCGCTTTCGCTGCTGCGTAGTTTGTTTGACCAGCATTGCCCATAGTACCAACAACAGAACCTACGTTGATAATACGACCATTACGTTTTTTCATCATGCCACGAAGAACTGCTTTAGATAAACGGAAAATTGACGTTAGGTTAGTATCTAAGATATCCATCCATTCATCATCTTTCATACGCATGAGTAAGTTATCACGAGTAATACCAGCATTATTAACTAAAATATCAATCGCACCAAACTCGTCATTAATTGTTTTAAGTACTGTAGCAATAGATTCTGCATCCGTTACATTTAATGCAAGACCTTTACCGTTCTCGCCTAGATACTCACTGATTGCAGCAGCACCATTTTCAGAAGTTGCTGTACCAATAACCGTTGCTCCGCGTGACACTAATTGCTCAGCAATCGCACGACCAATACCACGGCTAGCGCCAGTAACTAAGGCAATTTTGCCTTCTAAATTCATCATTTAATTTTCCCTTTAATTACTTAGCAGCTTCAAGAGAAGCAACGTTATTTACTGCTGCTGCGCTAAGTGATTTAACGATTCGTTTAGTTAAACCAGTAAGTACTTTACCTGGACCAACTTCATATAATGTTTCAACACCTTGTTCAGCCATCATTTCAACAACTTCAGTCCAACGTACTGGACAGTATAATTGACGAACAAGTGCGTCTTTAATTTTTGCAGGATCAGTTTCAGAAATAACATCAACATTATTAATCACTGGCAATGCTGGAGCAGAAAACTCAAGGCTCTCTAATGCGACCGCTAACTTATCAGCCGCAGGTTTCATTAGTGCACAATGAGATGGAACCGATACTGGTAAAGGAAGCGCACGTTTTGCACCCGCTTCTTTACATAATGCACCAGCACGCTCAACAGCATCTTTATTGCCAGCAATAACCACTTGGCCTGGTGAATTAAAGTTTACAGGAGAGACAACCTCACCTTGTGCAGCTTCTTCACATGCTTTAGCAATCGAGTCATTATCTAAACCAATGATAGCAAACATAGCACCAACACCAGCAGGAACCGCTTCTTGCATCAATTGACCACGTAGTTCAACCAGTTTAATTGCTTCTTTAAAGTCAATAACACCCGCACATACAAGTGCTGAGTACTCACCAAGACTATGACCTGCTAAAACTGTTGGTTGTGCTAAACCTTGCTCTTGCCATACACGCCATAATGCAACAGAGGTTGCTAATAATGCAGGCTGAGTACGAAACGTTTGGTTTAAATCTTCCGCTGGACCATTTTGAACAAGTGACCATAAGTCATAACCTAGCGCTTCTGATGCTTCTGCAAAAATTTGCGTTACAACATTATGTTGTTCACCTAATTCAGCAAGCATACCAACAGCTTGAGAGCCTTGTCCTGGAAAAACGATAGCAAAATTGCTCATGAATATTATTTCCTTTAAATAAGCTAGAACACCAAACAGATGTCTAGCTCTTCAATTAAAACTTAACGAGTGCAGAACCCCAAGTGAAACCACCACCAAATGCTTCGAGCAATAATGTTTGGCCTCGTTGGATTCTACCATCACGTACTGCTTCATCTAGCGCTGTAGGCACTGTGGCAGCAGAAGTATTACCGTGACGATCGAGTGTAACAACAACTTGATCCATCGACATGGATAGCTTCTTCGCTGTTGCTTTAATAATTCGTAGATTTGCTTGATGTGGCACTAACCAATCTAACTCAGATTTATCCATTTGATTTTTCTTGAGAGTTTCCTTCACCAAATTAGACAGTTGAGTTACAGCTACTTTAAAGACTTCATTACCAGCCATATATAACCATTTATCTGCTTCATCGTTTTTACGAGAAGGAACTGGCAATGAAAGTAATTGACCAAACTTGCCATCAGCATGTAGGTGAGTAGAAATAATACCCGGCTCTTCACTTTGACCAATGACTACCGCACCTGCACCGTCACCAAATAAGATGACTGTTGAACGATCTGTAGGATCACAAGTATGAGAAACAGCATCTGAACCAATTACCAATACATTTTTTGCCATGCCTGTTTTAATGTGTTGGTCGGCAACACTCAATGCATAAACAAAACCTGAACAAGCCGCTGATAAATCAAATGCCGGACAGCCTTTAATTTCTAGTAACCCTTGAACTTCACATGCAGCAGAAGGAAATGAGTACGTTGGTGTACTCGTAGCTAGAATAATAAGGTCAATATCGTTCTTATCAATTCCTGCCATCTCAATAGCATTAACAGAAGCAAGGTGAGCCATAGTAGCTACAGATTCATTTTCACCGGCAATGCGGCGTTCACTAATACCTGTGCGAGCTAAGATCCACTCATCACTAGTATCGACCATTTTTTCTAAATCCGCGTTCGAGCGAATTTGTGCTGGCAAATAGCTACCAGTACCTAAAATTTTGCTATACATGAAGACTAATAATGCCTCTCGAGTAAAACTGCCTCCAAGCGATCACTAATACGGTTAGGTATTTGACGCTTGACCTCATGAACCGCTTCCTTGATTGCATTGTTAAAGGCAGATATATCTGCACTTCCATGACTTTTAATAACAATGCCGCGCAATCCTATCAGACTTGCGCCGTTATACTGGTCGGGGTTCAACCCTTTTAGGCTAGAAATGACATCCCCAAAAAGCCATTTCGCCAAAATTTGTTTAAACTTTGATGTTATAAGATGTGATTTTAGTTGTTCTAAAAATAAATGCGCTACACCTTCGCTGGTTTTTAAGCAAACATTTCCAACAAAGCCATCACACACTACAACATCAGCAATACCTTGATAAAGTTTATCACCTTCAATATAGCCAATAAACTCGATATTTTGGCACTGATATAACATTTCTGCACAACGCTTTATTTGATCGTTGCCTTTAATTTCTTCTTCACCAATATTCAATAAGGCTACTTTTGCTTTACGGCCTAATGATTGCTCTGCTAATTCAGAGCCCATTACTGCAAATTGGAATAAAGTCTCTGCATCACATGACACATTTGCACCAAGATCTAGCATCCAAGTACATTGATTATTTTTTGTAGGTAACGGACTAATGAGTGCAGGACGTTCAACGCCAGGAAGAAGTTTCAATGTAAAACGGGATAATCCCACTAATGCTCCCGTATTGCCTGCACTAATACACGCTTCTGCGTCTTTACTAGCAACGAGGTCAAGTGCAATTCGCATTGAACTACCACGACTATGTCGAAGTGCTTTAGAAGGTAAAGTATTATTACCGATAGCGCTGTCACTATGAATAATAAAGAGTCTTGAATTGGGGGGGGTATAATTTAGATGTGTTAGCTGTGTAGAAATCTCGTCACGATCTCCCACTATAGATATTTTTAGCTCTGGGAATTGTGACAATGCCTGCACGGCGGCAGGCACTGTAACTTGGGGACCGAAATCCCCACCCATCGCATCAATTGCAATGGTTAGCTGCTGCAAAGCGTCAACCTTACTTGTTGATTACCTTGCGGCCACGGTAGTAACCGTCAGCTGTAACGTTGTGACGAAGGTGAGTTTCGCCACTAGTTGCGTCTACAGATAAAGCAGCTGTAGTTAGTGCATCATGTGAACGACGCATGCCACGCATTGAACGTGATTTTTTGCTCTTTTGTACGGCCATGGACCCTACTCCTCAATTACTGTTGTTTTAAAGATTTTAAAACATCAAACGGATTCGGTTTCTCTTCCTCTTCAGGAATTTCGCCAAATACCAAATTGTTAGATTTGACCTGACAATCTTTAATGTCTCATGCATAGCGACTTGCGGCAACGCTAAAATAAACTCATCAGTTACCAACTCAACGAGATCAACTTCACCTACTTCATTTAAATCTACAAACTCATATTCCTCAGGAACAAGAGCTGCCTTTTCTTCGCTTAAAAAAGGCGTACACGTAAATGATACATTTAGGTGATGTTCAAAATTTTTATTACAGCGTTGACATTCCAACAATACATCGACGTTAGCTTTACCAGAGATAACGGCTAATTGTTGTTCGTCAACTTTAAACGACATCGTGACTTCAGCATCACTTTTCACATCTACAGTAGATTCAGCCAAACGCTTTAAAATATCAGATTGGATGAAACCATCGTAGTCTAATCTTCGTTGAGCGTTTTGGATTGCATCAACTGTTCGTGGTAATTTTACCTTTTGCATAGGGCGCGCATCTTATCTTTCTAAAGCCTTCGAGTCAAAGAAAAACGGCAAAAATTATGCTTTTTTTCTTCCCAGTTGCTATTTCAGCAGAGTTCCTAATAATAAACGAAAAGTTTAAGAAGAAGAACCCATTATGCAACCAAAACTCATTCTAGCTTCAACATCACCGTTTCGCCAGTCGATCTTAGAGAAGATCAAAGTACCTTTTGATGCAATTTCACCCAACTGTGATGAAACACCACAGGAAAATGAATCACCTAACTCGTTAGTGACAAGATTAGCTGAACAAAAAGCACGCTCTTGTAATATAAAAGATCCTAATTTCTTGATCATAGGATCCGACCAGGTTTGTGTCATCAATAATAAAATAA
The DNA here is from genome assembly GCF_052920805.1 of Aliivibrio wodanis. Taxonomy (NCBI): domain Bacteria; kingdom Pseudomonadati; phylum Pseudomonadota; class Gammaproteobacteria; order Vibrionales; family Vibrionaceae; genus Aliivibrio; species Aliivibrio wodanis. The sequence continues at coordinate 211,217 of NZ_JBREXA010000002.1, read as the reverse complement.
TAGGCAAACCACTCACTCGAGAAAAGGCCATTAAGCAACTTCAAGAAGCCAGTGGGCAAGTTATTACCTTCTATACTGGTTTATCATTATTAAATACTACTACGATGATTACAGAGACGCTCTGTGAAGAGTTTCATGTTCACTTTCGTCAGTTAACTACACAACAAATTGAAAATTATATAGATAAAGAAATGCCTCTGTATTGTGCGGGAAGTTTTAAGTGCGAAGGGTTAGGTATTGCTCTATTTAACAAATTAGAAGGAAAAGATCCAAATACACTTATTGGTCTTCCTCTAATCTCATTGATTGATATGTTAGAACGTCAAAATTTCTCAGTACTCTAATATCTAATATCTAATATCTAATATCTAATATCTAATAATAGGTAACTCGTCTACAAGCTAGCTAGCAAACACCAAGCACAAAAAAGCGATAAGCATCTTAACAGCGCTTATCGCTCACAATAACAAAAATGCTAATTGAAATTATTTTTTCGCTCGTAGCCCTTTTAGAACTCGCTCCAACTTAGTTTCCATTGGAGCACTAATATCCATCAACTCTTCAGTTCCTGGGTGAGTAAACTTAATATTTGCCGCATGTAAAAACAGTCGATCTAAGCCAAACTGACCTGAATAAGCATCAAATCGTCTATCACCATAGCGATCATCCCAACCAATTGGGTGACCAGCATGTTGAGCATGTACGCGAATTTGATGAGTACGGCCAGTAATTGGGCTCGCTTGAATTAACGTTGCTTGCTCAAACTTTTCTAAAATTTTAAAACGAGTTTCAGAAGGCTTACCGTTTGGATTAACGCGAACAATACTGTTCACTTCATTTTTAAGTAAAGGTACATTGACTACTTTACAAGTACTTTTCCATTCACCCATCACCAATGCAAAATAATATTTTTGCACCGTTTTATTTCGGAATTGTTCTTGTAATCGGCGTAAAGCAGAACGTTTTTTCGCGATTAGCAAAATACCCGATGTATCTCTATCAATTCTGTGAACTAGCTCTAAAAAACGAGCATCAGGACGTAATGCTCTTAATGCTTCAATTGCACCAAATTTTAAGCCACTACCGCCATGAACGGCAGTACCCGAAGGTTTATTCAAAATAAGAAGGTAATCATCTTCATAAATAATACAACTTTCAAGCTCTGATACCTTTGTTAATTTAACACTAGGTAAATCAGGTGCCGTTGATTCTGGTAGCTTCACAGGAGGGATACGAACAATATCACCCTCTTGGATCTTGTACTCAGGTTTAATACGTTTTTTATTTACACGAACTTCGCCTTTACGGACAATTCGGTAAATCATGCTTTTTGGTACGTTTTTTAAGCGGGCAAGAAGAAAATTATCAATTCGTTGCCCTGCAAAATCGTCATCTATCTCAACGAATTGCACTTTAGGTTTATCTTCATTCATCCGTCTATTCTACTGTCTTAATTCTAATTGATGAACCTTTTTTACCTAAGTTTCAAATAATGACGATTGCTGAGGCTTGAGCTGACTGTTATAGTGAGCCTCTGAAATCAGCCCAGATGGCTATTTCTTCACCTTGGTGAGCATAAAAGCACCAAAAGAACTAAAAATATACTGCTCGAATGCGGTGATGCGGCAATTGGCGTAAGACATCGATACTGCTTTGAGTTTTTTTGCTTGTTATGCCTAAACCATTTTTTATGTTTTAACGACCGCGAATAATTGCGGATCAGCACTATTTTATCGATAGTGTTGATGTGGATTGTGCCCTAGAGCATCCCTGAGTTCCAGCCGTGAGGCTGCACATGTAATCAGCCTTGGGATCTGGCACCATTTGAAATGGATTAAGATAAGCAAGCTCGACAATTTGTAATGAGTATTCCCTAATGAAAAGAATGTTGATTAACGCAACCCAAAAGGAAGAGTTGCGCGTCGCATTAGTTGATGGCCAGCGCCTTTTTGATTTAGATATCGAAAGCCCAGGTCACGAATCTAAAAAAGCTAATATTTATAAAGGTAAAATCACCCGTATCGAACCAAGCTTAGAAGCAGCTTTTGTTGATTACGGTGCTGATCGCCACGGTTTCCTTCCCCTTAAGGAAATCGCTAAAGAATATTTCCCACAAGGTTACACTTATCAAGGTCGTCCAAATATCAAGGACGTATTGCGAGAAGGCCAAGAAGTTATTGTTCAAGTTGAAAAAGAAGAGCGTGGCAACAAAGGCGCTGCTTTAACAACCTTCATATCTCTTGCTGGTAGCTACCTTGTTCTGATGCCAAACAATCCTCGTGCTGGCGGTATTTCTCGTCGAATCGAAGGTGAAGAACGCACCCAACTGAAAGCAGCACTAAGTACATTAGAACTACCTCAAGGTATGGGTCTAATTGTTCGAACTGCTGGTGTTGGTAAGTCTGCAGAAGAACTTGAATGGGATTTAAACGTACTCCTAAACCATTGGGAAGCGGTTAAACACGCCTCTGAATCAAACCAAGCACCTTTCCTAATTCACCAAGAAAGTAACGTAATTGTTCGTGCAATCCGTGATTACTTACGCCGTGATATTGGTGAGATCTTAATTGATAGCCCAAAAATCTTTGATCGTGCTCGCCAACACATTCAACTTATTCGTCCTGACTTTTTGTCTCGCGTTAAGTTATATGAAGGTGAAGTTCCATTATTTAGCCACTATCAAATCGAAAGCCAGATTGAATCTGCTTTTGATCGTGAAGTGCGCTTACCTTCTGGTGGCTCAATCGTTATTGACCCTACAGAAGCATTAACCTCTATTGATATCAACTCTGCTCGTGCAACGAAAGGTGGTGATATTGAAGAAACAGCATTAAATACTAACCTTGAAGCTGCAGATGAGATTGCCCGTCAATTACGTCTACGTGACCTAGGTGGCCTAGTTGTTATCGACTTCATTGATATGACGCCAGTTCGTCATCAACGTGAAGTTGAAAACCGTATGCGTGAAGCTGTTCGTATGGATCGTGCTCGCGTCCAAATCGGTCGTATTTCTCGCTTTGGTTTGTTAGAAATGTCTCGTCAACGCTTAAGTCCATCTTTAGCTGAAGCAAGTCATCACATTTGTCCTCGTTGTACGGGTACAGGTGTGGTTCGTGATAATGAGTCTCTAGCACTATCTGTTCTACGTTTAATTGAAGAAGAGTCTTTAAAAGACAATACAACGCAAGTTCTTGCGGTTGTCCCTGTTGCTATCGCTTCTTACTTACTTAATGAGAAACGTCGTTCAGTTCAACATGTTGAAAAATTCCATAGCGTACGCGTTATTATTGTTCCTAACTCTGACATGGAAACACCACACTTTGAAGTGGTTCGTATCCGTGAAGGTGAAGAACAAGAAATGTTATCTTATCTTCTGCCGAAGAAGCTAGAAGCATTACGTGAAGCTGAAGCAAAAGAAGTTCCTACTGTAAATATTACGCCTAGAAAGCGTGAAGAGCCTGTACTTCAAGGCTTCAGTGCTCCTACTCAAGCAGCTCCTGTAGCAAAAGCACCAGAAGCAAAAGTAGCAGAAACTAAAGTTGTCGCTTCAACAGAAGAGAAGCCAGGTATTATTACTCGTTTCTTCTCTGCAATTGCTAACTTCTTCTCTACACCAGAAACAGCACAACCTGCTGAGCCGGAGAAAAAAGTAGAAGAAGAAACACCAGCACAACCACAGCGTCGTAATCAAAATCGTAACCATGATCGTCGTCGTAACGAAAACGGTCGTAACAACCGCAATGGCCGTCGTAATGGCAATGAAAACCGTAATAACGAGAATCGTAATGATAATCATCGCGGAAAGAAAGTTGAAGATGCGCCAGTAGCTGTAACTAAACCAGTAAAAGCTACCGATAACAAGCCAACTAAACAACCTAAAGTTCGTAAAGAAATTGCAGAACAAGGTATAAAGTTAGCAGCAGAAGCACAACAGCCATCTCCTCAGGTAGCTGAGAAGCCTGTTGAAAAACGAGAAAAAACGGTTCAAGTAAAACAACGTCGTCAACGTCGTCAATTACAGAAGAAAGTGCGTACTGGACAAACTGTTGAAAGTGAAGTGAAAGTTGAAACAGAAATAGCAGTTGTGGTTGACTCTCAAGCACAAGCAGCAGTTTCTGTTGATACGAACACTGAGAAGAATACAGAACGTAAAGAAGGCCAACGTCGTAATCGTCGTTCACCTCGTCATTTACGTGCAAGTGGTCAGCGTCGTCGTCGTCGTGATCGTCGTCCTTTCAACCCTTCTCGTTTATTTGCAGGTGTTGCATCACCTGAACTAGCTATGGGTAAAGTCTTCCCTGACTTCACTCGTATTCTAGAGCAGAAAAAAGCCAAGTTACAACAACAAGGCAAATTTGTAGATAACGAAACTCAAAACGCAAAAGATAAAGTAAATAACTCGACATTAATAAAAACAAATGTCGGTGGTGTTGCTTTCCCTGAAATGGCAATGGGTAAAGTACTACTTCCTTACGTTGCTACGCCTATTATAAACGCTGTAGAAGCAGTCGTTACTGAAACTGTAATTACTAAAACACCAGTAATTGAAACTCCAACAATCAACGAAGCACCTACGAAAGTAGAAACGCCAGTAGTTGAGAAAAAAGTTGAAGTTAAAGAAGAGGTAATGACTCCTACTGTTAAGGTTGTTGCTACAAAACCACAATATAAAGGTCAAGCATCTTCAGGGATGACAAAAGCAAGTGGCCCAACAGAGATTAAAGAGATCACTGTAAAAGCCGCTGCATTGAAAGCTGAACGTTTTGAACCAAAACAAGCGGGTAGCCAAACAGCCACTTCTCAAGCAAGTGCTGCAATGGCAAAAACTGCTGGTTTATAATTTTTTAGGCTAATGCCTTCTAACAAATAAACTATCAATTTAAGCAAGTTACGTTTCGACGTAACTTGCTTTTTTTATAGCGTTTTCATGAATAAACATTGAAGTTCATCACGCTTTTCTGTACGATTCGCGCCATACTGTGCTTGAAAAACAACCAAGAAGATATCTAAAAAACATGTTTGAATTCCCAAAATTTTCTAATCATTCTGTAAAGAATGACGTTTTATCAGGGCTAACCGTTGCGTTAGCTTTAGTTCCTGAAGCAGTTGCATTTGCTTTTGTGGCTGGTGTTGATCCAATGGTTGGCCTTTATGCTGCCTTTATTGTTGGTCTAATTACTTCTATCATTGGCGGACGCCCAGGAATGATCTCTGGTGCTACAGGCGCTATGGCCGTTGTTATGGTTAGCCTTGTTGCTATGCACGGCGTTCAATACCTTTTTGCTGCCATTTTACTCGCCGGCATTTTACAAATTGCAGCAGGCTTATTTAAATTAGGTAAGTTTATTCGAATTGTTCCACACCCAGTAATGATTGGTTTTGTGAATGGTTTAGCTATCGTTATTTTCCTTGCTCAACTTGGTCAATTTAAAGCACCTGATGCTTTGGGTAACTTAGATTGGCTGCAAGGTCCTGAAATGATCTTAATGTTAGGTCTTGTTGCATTAACAATGGCTATCATTCATTTCTTACCAAAATTAACCACCTCTGTTCCTTCTTCATTAGTAGCAATTATTGTCGTTACTGGTTTAGTTCAAGGTTTAGATTTAGATACTCGTACTGTTGTCGATTTCTTGCGTACAATGAGTGGTGATGAAGCTGCAACACTAGCAGGTTCACTTCCTACTTTTTCAGTGCCTAACGTTCCTCTTTCTTTAGAAACGTTATATATCATTTTCCCATACGCATTAATTTTAGCGGCAATCGGTCTGATCGAGTCATTATTAACTCTAACAGTAATTGATGAAATGACAGGTACTCGTGGCCAATCTAACCGTGAATGTGTAGGCCAGGGCGTTGCAAACGTAACTTGTTCTGTATTCGGTGCAATGGGTGGCTGTGCAATGATTGGTCAATCAATGATCAACGTTAACTCTGGTGGTCGTGGTCGTCTATCCGGTATCACTGCCGCTCTTGCTCTACTTGGCTTTATCTTATTTGCTTCAGGCTTAATTGAGATGATCCCACTAGCTGCATTAGTTGGTGTTATGTTTATGGTTGTTATTGGTACATTTGAGTGGGCAACATTTAAATTAGCTCGTCGCGTACCAAAACAAGATTTCTTTGTGATTGTATTAGTAACTGTTGTAACAGTTCTAACTGACCTTGCAGTGGCTGTTGGTGTTGGTGTTATTGCGTCAGCACTTATGTTTGCATGGCAACACGCGAAGCATATTTACTCAACAAACTCAATTAATGATGAAAACTCTAAGGTTTATGAAATCAATGGCCCTATATTCTTTGGTTCTGCTGCTAATTTCTTAGAGTTATTTGATGTGGAAAATGACCCTCAAGATATCATCATCGACTTTGCTTCATCACGTATTGTTGATCATTCAGCAATTGAAGCTATTGATACTATTGCAGATCGTTATTCTAAAGCTGGTAAAAAAGTACATCTTCGCCACTTAAGTCAAGATTGCCATGCTCTACTAAATAAAGCAGGTAGTCTAGTTGAGATTAACGTAAAAGAAGACCCAATCTATAAAGTAGTAAGCCAATAAGCCTTACTGTAATCTAGGCAATGGAAACATTGCATGAAATAAAACCCCGATAAGATTTCTCTTATCGGGGTTATTTTTTAGTGCTCTAACGAATACCTAATCAAGGTCATTTATCCTGATATTGCTTTGCTATCGCTTTAAATTCATCCTCAACTCGCATAAATGCTTCAACTATTTGAGGATCAAAGTGCGTTCCTTTTCCTTCTAGAATAATACCTCTTGCCTTCTCATGGCTAAACCCTGGCTTATATACTCGCTTTGAAATAAGTGCATCATAGACATCAGCTAGTGCCATTAAACGACCTGACAACGGTATGTCCTCACCTTCTAATTTTTGCGGATAGCCACTTCCATCCCACTTTTCATGGTGAGTTAATGCAATTTCTTTTGCTAGCATTAAGAAAGAACTATCCCCTTCCATTTGAGACTCAGCAATTGAAAGCGCTTGAGCTCCTATCATAGGATGCTGCTTCATGGTTTCAAATTCGTCGTCTGTTAATTTACCCGGTTTCAATAAAATATTATCAGGGATCCCGACTTTCCCAACATCATGCAACGGTGCTGATTTATAAAGAAGATCTATATATTCATCGCTAAGTAAAGAACTGTGAGAAGGTAACGCCTGCAAATCCAACGCGAGTGATTTAATATATTTCTGAGTTCGTAATATATGAGCCCCTGTTTCATTATCTCTTGATTCAGCTAAAGCAGAAAGGCCTACAATAGCCGAGTCTCGTGTTTGCTGAAGCTCTATCTTATTCTTCTCTAAATTCGATAGCATATTATTTGTAAGACTTCCTAAAACTCCAAATTCATCATGATTATAAATTGGAATTCGCGTACTCATTGAGCCTAAAGACACTTCATTTAATGCATTTTCTTTAGACCTAAGGACCACTGATAACTTCTTACCCCATAGAAACACAATACTGAAAGTGTAGAGAAACAATATGGTACTTATAAAAATAAATTCTTTAATGATGCTTATTTTCCCCTCACCATTAAAAAAACGTTCAGGCTGTTCCTCTAACCAAAATAGGTCCTTTACCGCAACCATAACAAGTGTTGTAGTCAGAGCAATAACCAATAAAATCATCAAAAACATAAATTGCTGGATGATCGACTCTCTTTCGCCATGTAGTTGAGTGTTTAAATAAGGACTATCAGACATATGCTGATATCGTTCAATTAAGGTAAGTTGTTCTGAGATTATCCCTGTGAATACCCCTAAAATAACCATTCCGAAAATTACCTTCAAATTACTTTCGATTGGAAATTCATGATTAACTCCCATAAATATAGAAAGTAAAATACCAAATAACGTAAAGTTAACGATTTCTTTAACTATTGGAGAGGCTTTGTTAAGTAATGAATTAGGTATAAAAATAAAGAAGCGAACCAAAAGCATAGCTAAAAATGTTAATCCAACCTCTACAAAAATTACCTTTTTAGGTAATGACTCGATAAAAGGGCACACAAAAATTCCATAGAAAATGAAAACTATAGCCCCAATACCATATAACCCACTGATATTCTTTTTATTTAATTGATAATTAATCATACAACCCTCATTAATAATTAACACAATAGTGACATTTGTTAAGTAAACTCTCAATATAATAATTTGTTGAATAAGTTTTACTCTCATGTGTTCATTGTTATGATTTCATTCTAAACATGGAGAAACTAATGAATAATATAGCAAAAGAACAACGTTATAAGCAGCGACAGGAAAAAATTAAAAATAATATAGATAAGCGTGTAGATGAAGCTCAAACAGAAAAAGGCTTATTAATAGTTATTACTGGCAATGGAAAAGGTAAAACAACCTCAGGTTTTGGTACCGTAGCCAGAGCTGTTGGACATGGCTTAAATTGTGTTGTTGCTCAATTTATTAAAGGTACATGGGATTGTGGTGAAAGAAACCTGCTAGAAGGCCATGGTGTCCCTTTCTATGTAATGAAAACAGGATTCACTTGGAATACCCAAGATAAAACCGCTGATACAGAAGCTGCACAGCGTGTATGGCAAGAGTGCAAAAAAAGCCTATCTGATGAATCAATCGATCTCGTTTTATTAGATGAGATGACTTATATGGTCACTTATGGTTATATCGAATTAGAAGAACTTAAAGCAGCCTTGGTAAATCGTCCAAAAATGCAATCTGTGGTAATTACAGGACGAGCAGCACATCGTGAGTTAATTGAAATGGCAGATACTGTTTCAGAAGTACGAAATGTGAAACATGCTTTTGATTCAGGTGTTAAAGCCCTAAAAGGCATCGACTGGTAGATCTCTCTATATCTTAATAAGAAAGAAAAATGGCCTGTATCTTAACGATTACAAGCCATTTTTTAGCTGTTATTGTTACGGTAAATTAATTAAAAAGTCCTTTCAGCAATTTACTTGCTGCTTCTTTTACTTTTTCATCTTTAATTTTATCACCATACTTCTCTTCAAGCTTTTCTATACCACGATCAATTTCTTTCTTAGCTTTTTGCTTCATAACATCATCAAACTCAAGCTTATATTTTGGCTTAGCCCATGGACCCGTAATTCTAATTGGTATGGTTACGTCTTTTAGATCATCAATATCTTTGCCGCCCTGACCTTTCAGAGAGCCTACGATAGAGGTCTTAATTAACATATTTGCAGTTTCATGAACATAACTCGCCGAACCTTCCCCATGAATACGCAGTAATGGAGATATCATTTTAATATTTTTCGTCGTTGCGTTACCTTTTGATAAATAAAAGTCTGCCGTTAATGCACTAAAGTCTGTTTTTTCAGCTTCTTCACTACCTTGAACTTTTTCACCTTTGATTTTTGCATAAGTTGTTCTAATCAATAATGGGATATTAACGCCATTAACTGCACCATCTGCAAAGTTAACGGATGCTTTACCTTTAAGGTTTTGTTTTAAAGCACTTGATTTTAAGCTCTTACCTGAAATATTAAGTGCCATATTGCCAGTACCTTCAACTAGGCTTTCACCCATAACATCAGTTAGTAAAGGAGCAACCTGTACACCTTTAATTGATTGCTTAAAGGTATACGTTGGCGTGGTATTACGAGCATCCAATGTTGCGGTCATATCAATGCCACCACTGTACAAGCTAGAGTGGAATTTTGTCAGTTTTAACACCCCACGATTCACTGAAAATACAGCAGTTACATTTTGCATCTTGGCATTACTTGCCTTAAATTTATCAATAACAATCGAGCCTGCCACATCAAGTGTTTTTAGTGCACTTAAATCAGGTTCCACTTCTTTCGCCTTACTAGTTGATGCTTTTTTATTACTATTTGTTGTTTTTTCAGTTGCTGTTGATTCACTCTGAGGTAAGGTTGCTAATAACGCATCAACATCAACATTTGGACTCTGCAATTCAAAACGTACTTTAGGAATATCGTTTAACTGCACGCTCATCTTGCCATTAAAATCAGTATCCACTGCTGATAGTGCTAATTTTTCAACCTTTAAGTTGGATTTATTTATATCAAATGAGCTGTTAAAACCAATAACAGCGGTAACATCTTCATTTGGCATCCCCTTACCTTTTACATTGTTTGTACTTGAAAAGTCTTTGATTTTAATAACATCTAGCGCTTTTGGCACATACAATGCAAATGCAGAATTTGAATTTATATCAAGCGCATTAGCCTTACCCGTCGCCTTTAAGCTAATGTTAGCCCACTCATCAAAAGAGAATTGATCAATGCTGAATCTGATATCTTTAAATTTATTTGATGCATCAGAATAAGAAGCAGTAAACTCAGTCTGCTTTAATGACGCCGCATCTAATGTAGCGGCAATATTTAAATCAGTCTTGCCGTCTAACGTCACTTTTTGCTGACCTAAGTCTCCCTTTAAATTAAAAGATAACTTTGCCCACTCACCTGGGCTGAACTGAGACAATGACAAATTCATATCACTAAAATACATTTTAGTGCCTGCTTTATCATCTTGAATAAGTACTTCCGCATTAGTTAATGCAATACCTTCTAAAGTCACCTTCCAATCATTAAGTTGTGCGCTAGGTTTTGTATTTTCAGTACTAACCGTTTCTACTGTCGCTTCTATAGATGTCGCTTCCGCTGTATCATTTGTTACTTTTTCTGGCCCAATGTTATCAAGGTTACTCAACCCATTTTTTAATGTGTGCAACGTAAAAGAAGCACCATCTAGAGTCACTAACCCAATATTAATTTCATGTTGGAATAGTGGACGTACATTAAGATCTAAAACGGCATTATTAAACTTCACAAGATCAGGAGTAGCAAAGCCATTCGGGTTACTTAGAGCAACTTCACCAATAGAGAAACCAATCGATGGGAAAAATCGCCACTCAATATCTCCATTAATGGTTAACTGACGTCCTGTTTGCGCTTGAATTTTGTCTTTGATTAATGGTTTAAACTCATTAGGATTAACAAGTAATACCAATACTAAAAAAGCAGCAATGACTGCAATAAAGGGGATGCTAACTAATAAGGCTAATTTTTTCACGGCCAAAATCCATCTAAGTGTATTAAAATAGTAACGATAATGTGAATTATGCCATTAGTTACGCCTAATAAACATAAGGTTATGATTAGTTATAGATCTAAATAGTATAAAGTGATAGAAAACAGATAAAAAAAAGGCCAACAATGACGTTGGCCTTTTTAGAAATCACTATATTACGCTTTTAATAGTCGCGAAATATGAGCTTTCAACACATCAATCGCAATTCGGTTTTTACCACCGCGTGGAACAATGATATCAGCGTGTTGTTTTGATGGATCAATAAATTGCATAAACATTGGGCGTACTGTTTTCTGATATTGCTGGAATACCGACTCCATTGTACGACCGCGTTCTTCTACATCACGTTTAGCACGGCGTAATAAACAAATATCTAATGGCGTATCCATAAACACACTTGCGTGCATTAAGTTACGTAAACGCGGATCAGTTAAAAGCAAAATACCTTCTAAGATAATCACTTTTTTAGGAGTCATCACTTCAACTTCAGAAGTTCGAGTGTGCTCAGTATAGCTATAGGTCGGAATATCAACCTTTTCACCACGCATAAGCTGCTCAAGGTGCTCACAAAGTAGTTCGTGATCAAGCGCGCTTGGGTGATCGTAATTTGTTTTGACTCTTTCTTCCATGGTCAGGTGGCTTTGGTCCTTGTAGTAACTGTCTTCAGTTATTACACCAATTTGATGATCGCCAACTTTTGCTCGTAGTTCGTTATAAATAGTCGAAGCGATCAAACTCTTACCTGAAGCTGATGCCCCTGCAATACCTACGATAATACAGTTTTGATTACTGTTTTCTGACATAAAAGATACCTAAAAGTGTGCGAGATACGGTGATTAAAATAAAACCGCCTAATTATAGGGATTACGAACTACACTTTCCACCGATAATTACACTTAACTTTGACACTATAATGACTTGAACATTATTTGGTCAACAATGACCTCTCCTTGCCAATACAAGCGGCTAGACACTTGCTCTGCTAATTGGATATAAAGTTGACTATGAGCACTCGTAACATTTGAAACCACACTTGGAGTCCCTGAATCCGTTTCACTTCGAATATCAATGTGTAAAGGAAGCTTACCTAATAATGGGATCGCATAATGTTTCGCCATTGATTCTGCACCGCCGGTCCCAAAGATAGCTTCTTCATGCCCACATTGAGAACAAATATGCACACTCATATTTTCGACAACACCAATAACGGGAATATCAACTTTAGTGAACATATTCACCCCTTTTATTGCATCCATTAACGCGAGATCTTGGGGGGTCGTGACAATCAATGCACCCGTAGTAGGGATTTGCTGCGACAAGGTTAATTGAATATCACCGGTACCTGGTGGCATATCAATGATCAAATAATCTAAGTCAGGCCATAAGGTTTCATTCACTAACTGTGACAATGCTTTAGAGGCCATTGGACCACGCCATACTGCCGCTTCTGCTTTATCAACTAGGTAACCAATTGAATTACTATAGAGACCATGAGCTTCAACCGGCATCATTCGATTATTATCGACAATGTTTGGTTTTTTATCTTCAACACCCAACATAAGAGGTACAGATGGTCCATAAATATCAGCATCTAAGATACCAACTCTAGCGCCTAGATGTTGAAGAGCTAGTGCTAAATTAACAGCCGTCGTTGATTTACCTACCCCTCCTTTACCTGAACTTACCGCTATAATATTCTTGACGCCTTTCACTGCCGGTTTATTTGTTTTTAAAGTCGCAGGTCTCATTACAACCACTACTGATAATGACGGTATCGCTAAGATTTCTTTTTGTAATTCAACCCAAGAGAGTAATTCCTGTTTAATTGAATCAGAAACAAAGGGCAATGTTATCGTGATCACGCCTGTTGCCGCGATTGAAACCATATTAGGGATCTCAGCCCAACCTTCACAAAGTTGTGAATGCGTAAATTCATTTAACCAATTTTTAATCTCTGCCATCGTTGTAAATGCCATCTTAGCAACTCCTCATCTATTTTTACTCATCCTATCACTAATTGAACCCTTGATCCTCTATGCTTTCTAGCTCGCTTCAGGTACTATTTATCTCTTAAAATTTTCACCCATCACATTAAGCGAAAGAGAAGATATGGCTACAGATCCGAGAAAAATTCTGGTTACATGTGCCCTACCGTATGCAAACGGTTCAATCCACCTAGGTCATATGCTTGAGCATATCCAAGCGGATATCTGGGTTCGTTACCAACGTTTACGCGGCAACGACGTTAACTTTATTTGTGCAGATGACGCTCACGGCACACCAATCATGCTTAAAGCTCAACAGATGGGTATCACTCCTGAAGAAATGATTGCAGCAGTTAGCGAAGAGCATCAAAAAGATTTCGCAGGCTTCGACATTAGCTTTGATAATTATCACAGCACACACAGTGATGAAAACCGTGAACTAGCGTCTCATATCTACTTAGAGCTAAAAAAGAACGGTTTTATTACTAGCCGTACTATCTCTCAGTTGTTTGACCCAGAAAAAGAGATGTTCTTACCTGACCGTTTTGTAAAAGGCACATGCCCAAAATGTAAGTCAGAAGAGCAATACGGTGATAACTGTGATAACTGTGGCGAAACTTACAGCCCTACTGATTTAATCAACCCTAAATCAGCCGTTTCAGGTGCTACACCTGTAATGAAAGATTCTGAGCATTTCTTCTTTGACTTACCTCAATTTGAAAGCATGCTAAAAGAATGGACTCGTTCTGGCTCTCTTCAAACTGAAACAGCAAACAAAATGCAAGAATGGTTTGAATCTGGTTTGCAACAATGGGATATCTCTCGTGATGCACCTTATTTTGGTTTTGAAATCCCAGGCGAAACAAACAAGTTCTTCTACGTTTGGCTAGATGCCCCAATTGGCTACATGGGTTCATTTAAAAACCTATGTGACAAGCGTGACGATCTAAACTTTGATGAATACTGGAAGAAAGACAGCACAACAGAGCTTTACCACTTCATCGGTAAAGACATTGTTTACTTCCACAGCCTATTCTGGCCTGCAATGCTAGAAGGCTCAGGTTTCCGTAAGCCAAACAATGTATTTGTTCATGGTTACGTTACTGTGAATGGCGCAAAAATGTCTAAATCAAAAGGCACATTCATTAAAGCAGGTACTTACTTAAATCACTTAGATCCTGAGTGTTTACGTTATTACTACGCAGCTAAACTTAACAGCCGTATTGATGATCTTGATTTAAACCTTGAAGATTTCACTCAACGTGTAAACTCTGATGTCGTAAACAAGATTGTTAACCTAGCTTCTCGTAACGCTGGTTTCATTACTAAACGTTTTGATGGCAAACTTTCTGATAACTTTGTTGCTCCTGAGCTTTACAACGAATTCGTTGCTGCTGAAAGTCGCATTGCTGAGCTATACGAAACTCGTGAATTTAGTCGTGCTATTCGTGAAATTACCGCACTTGCTGATAAAGCAAACCAGTACATTGACGAAAAAGCACCTTGGGTTCTTGCGAAAGAAGAAGGTAAAGAACAAGAGCTACAAGAAGTCGCTTCTGTTGGTATTAACCTGTTCCGCGTATTAATGGCTTACCTAAAACCAGTAATGCCAGAGCTTGCTGCACGTACTGAAGCTTTCTTAAATGAAACACTAACGTGGGAAGCGATTGCACAACCACTAACGTCTCATGAAATCACTAAGTTCAAAGCACTATTTGCTCGTATTGATCCTAAGAAAGTAGAAGCAATGGTTGAAGCATCAAAAGAAGATGCAGCAATTGAAATGGCAGCAAAAGAGAAAGCAGAAGCGGAAAAAGAAAAAGCAAGCCAAACTGAACTAGACAAAGAACCAATCGCAGATGAGATTGAATTCGATGCGTTCGAAGCTGTTGATATGCGTATTGCTCGTATTATCTCTTGTGAAGAAGTTCCAAAGGCAAACAAACTGCTTAAATTCCAACTAGACATCGGCGGTGAAACTCGTCAAGTATTCTCTGGGATTAAATCAGCATACAAGCCTGAAGAGCTAGAAGGTAAGCTAACTGTTATGGTTGCTAACCTTAAACCTCGTAAGATGAAGTTTGGTATGTCTGAAGGTATGATCCTAGCAGCTGGCCCTGGTGGTAAAGATCTTTGGATCCTTGAACCACACGAAGGTGCTCAACCTGGTATGCGTGTAATGTAATTCTTTTTTTAAAGAAGCTTACAAACAAAAATAGAGACCGAATGGTCTCTATTTTTTTATCTATTTATAGGTGATTACAAACTTATAAAACTGATGCTAAAGAAAGATTAATCTCATTTAATACTTGCGATGGATTCTCAGCTTGTGTAATTGGGCGTCCAATCACTAAGTAATCAGACCCTGAAGTAATCGCATCTACTGGCGTCATTATACGCTTCTGATCACCAACAGCAGAGCCTGCAGGACGAATACCAGGAGTCACTAATTTAAATTCTTTACCTAGGTCAGATTTTAACATTGATGCTTCTTGTGCTGAACACACAACGCCGTCTAAGCCACTATTCTTAGTCAATGCAGCAAGACGTTTCACTTGTTCTTGTGGTGCAATATCTAAGCCAATACCCGCTAAATCTTGTTGCTCCATACTTGTGAGTACTGTCACCCCAATAAGTAGTGGTCGATCTTTACCATACGCTTCTAAAATCTCACGTGATGCTGTCATCATACGCTCACCGCCACTCGCGTGAACATTAACCATCCATACATCCATTTCAGCAGCAGCACGTACCGCTTTTGAACACGTATTAGGGATATCATGAAACTTTAAATCTAGAAAAACAGAAAAACCACGCTTATGAAGCTCTTTTACAAACTCAGGGCCAAATAAAGTAAACATCTCTTTGCCTACTTTGAGTCGGCAAGAGCTAGGATCAATTTTATCAACAAATGCTAATGCGTCTGCTTGATTGTCATAATCCAATGCCACAATCACCTTTTGGTCTTTCATTTTCTCTCCTTGGGAAATTAATCTACTTATATTTTATTTAAAAAAAGAGGCACAAATTGCGCCTCTTAATTATTCACCATCTAAACCTTTAATAGGCTTAATAACGCCCCATCCTTTACAAGAAGGACATTGCCAAAATAGTCGATGTGCAGAAAAACCACACTTACTGCAGCGATAGTTTGGCTTCATTTTTAACTGCTCTCCTACCAAGTGTTGTAAACTTGCTAGACTTGCTTTTGCTCGACCATCTTCAGCTTCATCAACATGATAGCCCATCAGGCGATAGAAACCTTTCATTGTAGGGTTTTTAAGGAGCTGCTTAGTCATATAACCTTGTGCTAACGCCGTGCCTTCATGCTTAGCTATTAAATTAGAAAGCATAAGCTCTGCACTTGCTCCAGCCCCTTTTGCAATCGCTTCTTTTAAAAAATTAAGTAGTGAACCTTCTCTATCTAGATGTTCATAGCACTCAGCTAACAGCGGCAACGCTTCACTTATAAAGTCGATATCTTGATCAAGTACTGACTCTAACTGGCTTGCTGCCCCTTTATAATTTTCTTCTTCTATGAGTAATTTAGCCAAAATAATCGATGCACGTACACATTGATTATCAATTGATAATGCTTTTTTCAGATTCTGCTTGGCTTTGTTTAAATTACTCTCAGCAAGCTCTTGCATTGCTAATTCACAGTAGTAGTGAGCAATATCAGGTTTTAGCTTTTTCTTACCCATTTTAACCAAACTATTAGCAAAGGTAATGGCTTGCTCCCATTCACGAGTTTGTTGATGAATAGCAACAAGTTGCAATAAAGCCGCTTCTTTATGATCAGGTTCATCGACCAATTGTTCAAATATTTTTTCTGCTCGATCAAGAATACCAGCAACCATATAATCTTTGGCTAATTGCTGCAGAGCGATATTACGTTGATCTAACGTTAGATTTGGACGAGCAATGAGGTTTTGGTGAATTTTAATTGCTCGATCAACCTCTCCTCTGCTTCTAAAAAGGTTACCTAGTGCAAGGTGAGTATCAATCGTATCACTATCAACTTGAAGCAGTTCAATGAAATGATCTACCGCTTTATCTGATTGATCAGAAAGCAATAGATTAAGACCCGCCACATATTGACGTGACAGGTGATTAGTATCTTTTTGACGTTGTTGTCTCGCACTCCTATTACCCATATACCAACCGTATCCGGCAGCAATAGGCAATAATAGGAATAGCAGCTCTAACATTCAGCGATTACCCTTTTGTTGAATCCAAGCGTAATTTATCAAGCTCTACCGTTTTCTTATCAAGGCGCTTGCGTAAACGACGTTGAGTCATACTAACTTTCAAATACATACTTCCACAAATCAACCAACCTAATCCAAAGCCTGTTGCAAAGAAAATGCCTAACAAAGTAGAAAGCTGAAAGTCACCCTGAGCCAATAAATAGTTGAAATTAACAACAATTTGGTTCTGAGCTCCAACAGCTAATGAAATCAGAAATAGAGAAACTAATAAAACAGCAACAATAATTTTCACTGGTCTTCCCTCAAGTTAATGAATATCTAATAATCTCTTATTTTACAGCTCTAAAGATACACCTAAATGCCCTTAAAATGAACATAAAAAAACGGCATACTTAAAAGTATGCCGTTTTTATATGCTAATTCACATCAGCTGAAATTCACACGTTCACGCAGTTCTTTACCTGGTTTAAAGTGAGGAACGAATTTACCATCCAATTCTACTTTATCACCAGTTTTTGGATTACGACCTAAACGAGGCTCTCGATAGTGTAGAGAAAAACTACCAAAACCACGAATCTCTATACGATCACCGCCTTCTAGCGTTGTTGCCATCTGCTCAAGGATTTCCTTGACTGTATCTTCAACCTGCTTAGCAGAAAGTTGAGGCTTTTTACTACACAGTTGTTCAATCAGTTCAGATTTTGTCATAAATGACCTCTCCTACGTTATCGAAAGAAAAGGGAGCATTACGCTCCCTTTAAATTTACTTATTCGCCTTTAGCTGCTTTGAAAGCGTCAGCCATTGCGCTACCGAAACCACCATCTTCTGGTTGAGTATTCAGTGTTGCCATTGCTTCTTGCTCATCAGCTTCATCTTTAGCTTTGATAGATAGGTTAACTACGCGGTTCTTACGGTCTACACCAGTGAACTTCGCTTCAACGCTATCGCCAACGCTTAGGATTAGAGATGCATCTTCAATACGGTCACGAGAAAGCTCAGAAGTACGGATGTAACCTTCTACGCTATCTGCAAGAGTAATTGTAGCGCCTTTAGCGTCAACAGCTGAAACAGTACCGTTTACTAGAGTACCTTTCTTGTTGTCTGCTAGGTAGTTGTTAAATGGGTCTTCTTCCATTTGTTTAACACCTAGAGAAATACGCTCACGCTCAGCATCAACAGCTAGAACAACAGCAGAGATTTCGTCGCCTTTCTTGTACTCACGTACCGCGTCTTCACCTGTAGCATTCCAAGAAATGTCAGATAGGTGAACTAGACCGTCGATGCCGCCGTCAAGACCGATGAAGATACCAAAGTCAGTGATAGATTTGATCTTACCAGTAACGTGGTCGCCTTTAGCTTGCGCTTCAGCGAATGTCTGCCAAGGGTTAGCTTTACATTGCTTAAGACCTAGAGAGATACGACGACGTTCTTCGTCAATCTCAAGAACCATAACCTCAACTTCGTCGCCTACATTAACAACTTTAGAAGGGTGGATGTTCTTGTTAGTCCAATCCATTTCAGAAACGTGTACTAGACCTTCAACGCCTTCTTCGATTTCAACGAAGCAGCCGTAATCAGTTAGGTTAGTAACACGACCAGAAAGTTTGTGACCTTCTGGGTAACGCTTAGCGATAGCTACCCATGGATCTTCGCCAAGTTGCTTAAGACCTAGAGAAACACGAGTGCGCTCACGATCGAACTTAAGAACTTTAACATTGATCTCGTCACCAACATTTACGATCTCAGATGGGTGCTTAACACGCTTCCAAGCCATATCTGTGATGTGTAGTAGACCGTCAACGCCACCTAGATCAACGAATGCACCGTAGTCAGTAAGGTTCTTAACGATACCTTTAACTTCCATGCCTTCTTGTAGAGAAGCAAGTAGCTCATCACGTTCAACACTGTTTTCTGATTCGATAACAGCACGACGTGAAACAACAACGTTATTACGTTTTTGGTCAAGCTTAATTACTTTGAACTCTAGCTCTTTGCCTTCAAGGTGCAGAGTGTCGCGTACTGGACGTACATCAACAAGAGAACCAGGTAGGAATGCACGGATACCGTTAAGTTCAACTGTGAAGCCGCCTTTAACTTTACCGTTGATAACACCCATAACTGTTTCAGCATCTTCGTATGCTTTTTCAAGTTGAATCCAAGCTTCGTGACGCTTCGCTTTCTCACGAGAAAGTTGAGTTTCACCGAAACCATCTTCAACAGCGTCAAGAGCAACGTCTACTTCAGAACCAACTTCAACTTCAAGTTCGCCAGCAGCGTTCTTGAATTGTTCAGCTGGGATTGCTGCTTCAGATTTTAGGCCAGCGTCAACAAGAACGAAACCGTTCTCGATAGCTACTACAGTACCTTTAACGATGCTGCCTTGTTGGAATTCAGTTTCAGATAGAAACTCTTCAAAGAGTTGAGCAAAAGATTCAGTCATTAATTTGATCTTCAATATTAAACGTCCATGGGTATCCTACCGCATGGGGTTGATAGTAAGGTTAGTTATCATCCTTGCAACTAACTAAGTTTTTAATTATAGCTTAGATTCAATAAAAGCAATAGCTTGAGCTACAACTTCTTCAATATTCATTGACGTTGAATCTAATACTAAAGCGTCTTCAGCAGGACGTAATGGCGCGACAGCTCTATTGCGGTCTCGATCATCACGTTCTTGAATTTCGCCTAAAAGACGGTCAAATCTAACATCTAACCCCTTCTGTTGCAACTGCTTCATTCGGCGATTCGCTCGTTCTTCCGCACTTGCATCTAAAAATATCTTAACTTCTGCGCCCGTAAATACGACAGTTCCCATATCTCGGCCATCAGCAACAAGACCGGGAGCGGAAGCAAAAGCCCTTTGACGACGCAATAAAGCTTCACGTACTTGTGGTAATGCCGCGACTTTTGAAGCCGCCATTCCGGTCTCTTCTTTACGAAGTTCAGAAGATACATCTTCGCCTTCTAAGATAACTTTTACTAAATCACCTTCGGCTTTAAATTGTACGTCTAGATTTGCAGCAAGAGGAACAAGTGCATCTTCTGAATCTAAATCAACGCCATGGTGGATTGCTGCTAATGCTAGCACACGATAAATCGCACCAGAATCTAATAAGTTATAACCTAGCTTTTCTGCAAGTAACATGCACAACGTGCCTTTACCTGCTCCACTTGGACCATCAACAGTAACGACTGGTGAATGAGTTGTCATGGAGTTCTCCAATTATTTATTGTGATTGGTTTCTACGGGCGCATTATACCCAAGTCAGATTATTTATATACTCTAGATAGCCAAAAACTAAAAAAGCCCTATATCTTTTTATACAGGGCTTATGTCAATAAAATCGTACTGTTACTTATAAATCAAAAATCACACACTTAACTCTTTTAATTTATCAAAATAATCAGGGAACGTTTTTGATGTACAACCAGGATCATTAATCGTCACTGGCGTATCACTCAAGGCCACGAGTGAAAAACACATCGCCATACGGTGATCATCATAAGTATCAATCGCGGCATGCTTTAATGATGTAGGTGGCGTTATCGTAATGTAATCCTCACCTTCCTCGACTTCTGCACCCACTTTTCTTAATTCTGTCGCCATCGCCGCTAAGCGATCCGTTTCTTTTACACGCCAGTTATATACATTGCGAATAGAAGTCGTACCTTCTGCGAATAACGCTGCTGTCGCTATTGTCATCGCGGCATCAGGAATATGATTAAAATCCATATCAACGGCTTTTAACTCTCCTTTGCGTGCAATAACATAATCATCACCCCATTCAATATCAGCCCCCATAGCCGCTAACGCATCAGCAAACTGAACATCACCTTGAATGCTTTTTTTGCCAATACCAGTGACTTTAACCGAACCACCTTTAATGGCTGCAGCCGCTAAGAAATAAGACGCTGACGATGCATCACCTTCAACAAGAAAGTCCCCCGGCGCTACATACGTTTGATTAGCTGGAACGACAAAGGTTTGATAGTTTTGGTTATCAATCTTAACTCCAAACGTTGCCATTATATCTAATGTAATATCAATGTATGGTTTAGAGACTAAATCACCAACAATATTAATCGTAGTATCTTGAGTTGATAATGGTGCCGCCATTAAAAAAGCAGTTAAAAATTGACTTGAGATAGAGCCATCAATTTCTACCGTTCCGCCTTTTAAGCCTGTCCCTTTAATTTTTAATGGTGGATAGTTTTCATTTTCTAAATATTCAACATCAGCACCAGCCGCTTTTAATGCGGAAACTAGATGACCAATGGGACGCTCTTTCATGCGAGGTTCGCCAGTAAGAACGAACTCACCTTTACCAAGGCATAATGCAGCCGCTAATGGTCTCATTGCTGTTCCTGCATTACCAAGAAAGAGCTCCAAGGCTTCACTTGGCTCAAAAGCTTGGCCTAAGCCAATAACTTCACAAACTGTTTTATCTTCGGATAAATTATATTCAACACCTAATGACTTTAATGCATTAAGCATGTGACGAATATCATCACTATCAAGTAGATTAGTAAGTGTGGTTTTCCCAGAAGCCAATGCGGCAAGTAATAATGCTCGATTTGAAACACTTTTTGAGCCAGGTAGATTTATTTGACCATCAATTTTTGAAATTGGTTGAAGAGTTAAGCTTTCCATGTTTATGTAAAAATTCCTATACAAATAAATAATAATGCTACGCTCGGTATTTTCACCTCATGATTGCATAGCTGTTTCAGCTTTCATTGTTATTTTTTGTTATTCTTCATACTTTCAGAGTAACGAAAACCAAAGCGTTGTACCAGAGGCAATGTCGTCTCTTTACTTAAAAATAATGAATACTTATTTCTTTTACTTATGACTATCTATTTACCCCAAGTTGATTTAAATGGAACAAGTCCGTTCCCAGCCATCGAAAGTGCATTAAATGATCCTGATGGATTACTTGCAATGGGGGGAGACTTATCTTCAGTTCGTCTACTCAATGCTTACCAACATGGTATTTTCCCTTGGTATAGTTTTGGTGATCCTATTTTATGGTGGAGCCCGAGTATTCGAGGTATTTTTTTACCGGCTCAATTTTCACCATCGAAGAGTTTAAAAAAGTTTTTTAGAAAATCGAACTATGAAGTCACTATAAACAAATCAACGGCTCAAGTGATTGAACTTTGTGCATCCACTAGAAGTTCAGAAGAGACGTGGATCATGCCTGAAATGATCCAGGCTTATAAACACCTCGCGATATCAGGTATCTGTCATTCTGTTGAAGTCTGGTGTAATAATGAACTTGTTGGTGGACTGTATGGCCTCCAAATTGGTCAAGTATTTTGTGGTGAGTCTATGTTCTCATTACAAACAAATGCATCTAAAATAGCACTATGGCAGTTTTGTGAGCACTTTGTGGCTTCTGGCGGGCAGTTGATTGATTGCCAAATGATGAACCCTCACCTTGAAAGTTTAGGTGCAATCGAAATGAAAAGAGCCGACTTCAAGATAAAGTTAGATCAATTAGCTAACCAAACAGTCAGTTCACACTGTTATCTTCCACAACCTATTGGGAATAATTTCTAATCATGAGTCAATTTTCTCTTCAAGTGGGCTTAACCCCTGAGGGCCCTTGTAGCTATCTACCTGGACAACAAGAGCGCCTTGGTGTAGCTATGGATACAGATCTTCATTCTCCTCTTGGTTATCAAACTTTGATTCGCTTAGGCTTTCGACGCAGTGGGCCTACTGTATATAAACCGATGTGTGAAGCTTGTAATGCTTGTCAACCCTTAAGAATAAACGCGAATGAATTCACACCTAGTAAGAATCAGAAACGAATTTTAAATAAATTATCTTCGTTTACTTGGGAAATAAAAACAGAAATGGATCCTGAATGGTTTTCATTGTATGAACGTTACATTAATGCTCGTCATCAATCAGGTACTATGTTTCCCGCGAATAAAGAACAGTTCTTTGAATTTTCTCATGCTGATTGGTTAACTAATCATTTTCTTCATATTTATGAAAATAATACGCTTATTGCCATTGCCGTTACAGACATACTTTCTGATTCTATAAGTGCTATGTATACTTTTTTTGAACCTGAACACCCGTTATCTCTTGGAACTATATCCATCCTAGTTCAGATTAAATTATGTATAAACCTTGGTAAAAATTGGTTATATCCGGGCTATCAAATAGATGATTGCCCAGCGATGAAATATAAAGATCGATATAAACCTAACCAAAAGCTAGTAAATATGGTCTGGCAAGGGTAAAATGCCCACCAAACTTTACATACATCATTTTTAAGAGCAATATTAGCTGCTTAAAAATCAGCCAAAGCTATCTATATAAAGAGGATTCAATGGCAAAAGAAGACGCAATTGAGCTGCAAGGCACGGTTCTAGATACACTACCAAACACTATGTTTCGTGTAGAATTAGAAAACGGTCACGTTGTTACTGCTCATATCTCAGGTAAAATGCGTAAAAACTACATCCGTATTCTTACTGGTGACAAAGTAACAGTTGAAATGACGCCTTACGATTTATCTAAAGGCCGTATCGTCTTCCGTGCTCGTTAATTTGTCATTTTTAGCAACTTAGTTTGCTATAAATAAACAATAAAAAAACCCAGTCAATGACTGGGTTTTTTATTATCGAATATAATTTGCACTATATTATTAATGTACAGCTTCTGCTTCACTAGTAAACTCAAAGGCAAGCTCTCCGCCTTTATTAAGCTTAACTCGAACCGTACCACCGTTAACTAGCTCACCAAATAACAATTCATTTGCCATTGGTTTTTTCAGATTCTCTTGAATAACTCGAGCCATTGGGCGTGCACCCATTGCTTTATCATAGCCTTTATCTGCAAGCCACTCTTTCGCTTCTTGTGATACTTCCATTGAAACACCACGAGAATCCAACTGAACTTGCAATTCTACAATGAACTTCTCAACAACAAGAGATATCACATCTTTGCTTAAATGTTCGAACCAAATAATGTTATCTAAACGGTTTCTAAATTCAGGCGTAAATATTTTTTTAATCGCAGCCATCGCATCAGTACTATGATCTTGTTGAATAAGACCAATCGATTTTTTCACCGTTTCTTGAACTCCCGCATTGGTTGTCATAACAAAAACCACATTACGGAAGTCTGCTTTACGACCATTATTATCTGTCAGCGTACCATTATCCATAATTTGAAGTAGTAAGTTAAAAACATCTGGATGTGCTTTTTCTAGCTCATCAAGTAAAACCACAGAGTGAGGATGTTTAATTACTGCATCTGTTAGTAGGCCACCTTGTTCATAACCAACGTAACCTGGGGGTGCGCCGATCAAACGACTGACGGTATGACGCTCACCATATTCAGACATATCAAAACGAAGAAGCTCAATACCAAGTGCTTTTGCTAATTGAACCGTTACTTCTGTTTTACCAACCCCTGTTGGACCTGCAAACAAGAATGAACCAACCGGTTTATTATCCGCACCTAGCCCTGCTCTACTTAACTTAATTGCTTCACATAACACATCAATGCCTTGGTCTTGTCCAAACACTAACATTTTAAGCTTAGCATCCAGTTTTTTCAGCACATCTTTATCACTAGAAGATACTGATTTTTCTGGAATACGAGCCATCTTAGCTACCATTGATTCTATATCAGCAACATTGATGGTTTTCTTTCGACGACTGATAGGAGTTAAACGACAGCGCGCGCCCGCCTCATCAATAACATCAATCGCTTTATCTGGTAAATGACGCTCATTAATGTACTTAGCCGACAGTTCTACCGCCGCTCGTAGCGCTTTATTGGTATAACGAACTTCATGATGCTCTTCATACTTACTCTTCAGGCCAATTAAGATCTTAGTAGTATCGTCAAGAGATGGTTCTAAAATATCAATTTTTTGAAAACGACGAGCCAAAGCACGTTCTTTTTCAAAAATAGTGCTGTGCTCTTGATAAGTTGTTGAGCCAATACAGCGTAATTTCCCGCTACTTAGTAGAGGTTTAATTAAGTTCGCAGCGTCAACTTGACCACCAGAAGCGGCTCCCGCACCAATAATAGTGTGAATCTCGTCAATAAATAAAATCGCATGTTCTTCTTTTTCAAGCTGCTTTAAAATAGCTTTAAAGCGTTTTTCAAAGTCACCACGATACTTGGTACCTGCTAATAGGGAACCAATATCTAAAGAATAAATAATACAATCTTGAATTACATCAGGAACTTGTCCTTCAACAATACGCCAAGCAAGACCTTCTGCTATTGCTGTTTTACCTACACCAGCTTCACCAACTAATAGTGGGTTATTTTTACGACGACGGCACAATACTTGAATAGTTCGCTCAAGTTCTTGATCACGGCCTATCAGAGGATCGATTCCCCCATTCTTAGCTACTTGGTTTAGGTTTGTTGCAAAGCTTTCTAATTTATCTTCAGAGCCAGATTCTACTGCTGCTTCTGCATTATTTGAATCAGAATGATCATCACGATGCTCAGGTGCACCATGTGAGATAAAATTAACAATATCTAAGCGACTAATATCATTCTTTTTAAGGAGGTAGGCGGCATGAGATTCTTGTTCACTAAATATAGCAACAAGGACATTTGCGCCAGTAACTTCATTACGCCCTGAAGATTGAACATGGAAAACAGCACGTTGAAGAACACGCTGAAAACTTAGCGTTGGCTGTGTTTCACGGCTTTCGTCATCAACAGGAATTAATGGTGTAGTTTGTGTAATGAATTCATCGATCTCAGCAGCTAAAGCATCTAAGTCAGTATGACAAGCTAACAATGCCTCATGAGCTGATGGGTTCTCTAATAGAGCAAATAGTAGGTGCTCTACTGTCATAAATTCATGACGCTTTTCACGTGCACGAGCAAACGCACTGTTCAAACTTGCTTCTAATTCTTTATTTAACATAGGAACCCTCCCAAAACACCAAATAATGGTGTAACGAACAAACTTACGCTTGCTCCATTGTACACAGTAGTGGGTGCTCATTATCACGCGAATACGTATTAACTTGCGCAACTTTTGTTTCAGCAACTTCAGCAGTAAAAACCCCACATACTGCTTTCCCTTCATAATGCACTGTAAGCATTAATTGTGTCGCTTTCTCCAAATCCATGGAAAAAAATTTATCTAAAATTTCAACAACAAACTCCATAGGAGTGTAATCATCATTATTCAAAACCACTTTATACATTGGCGGTGGTTTTAACCCTGTTTTCTCCAATTCCAGAACATCTGAATCAGGAGAAACCCATTCATATAATTTACTCATTTCGACAACTAATTTTCAGCTAAATAATATTATTGATACTTCAAAGCATCTCACTTTAGCCTAATCTAGTCTAAGGGCTACATCAAACAAAAGATGCTATTTTAGTGTTCTTATTCACTTAATTATTGTCTAATCGAATATAAACAACAACGATACTAAAATAAAGAATAGAGTGTTTTTTTCTTTATAACCACTTTATTTATCAAATTGATATTACTGATAATATTGTTAATCTTAAATATGATATTAAACACAAATGTTACAAAAGTGAACAATTTGTTCTTGACTCCCTCTTTAGATTTAATAAAGTGTACGAGTAGTGGTTATCAATTAAACAAATGTTTAATTGATAACCATTATGCTAGGTAATTAAAAATGCAGAGGGATGTATAGCATGGCAACAGGTACAGTTAAATGGTTCAATAACGCCAAAGGGTTTGGCTTCATTTGTCCTGAAGGTGAAGACGGTGATATTTTTGCACACTATTCCACTATAGAAATGGATGGCTACCGAACATTAAAAGCAGGGCAAGCCGTCACCTATGAGATTCATGAAGGCCCTAAAGGTTTTCATGCTAGTGAAATAAAACCACTTGAATGTGAAGCAGTTAAATAGGCTTCTCTATCAACGTTCTAAAAGGTGAGTATTTATTACTCACCTTTTTTGAACCTATCTCCTCAGAAATACTCTCATTTCTTTCCATCTTTCTTTGTTAGGTCCCTATTTTGAAATATTTAATTTCTTTTGCTTTATTATTTTTTCTTAATGGTTGCGTGTCAGAAGCTCACCAAGAAAAAAGTACCATCAATATAGTTACAACAGGTAATATCACCGAAGTACTATCAGACAAAAAAAGTTTTACTTGGCACCCGACAATCAATGCTAATTATTTAAATTCAACACTCAATAATAATGAAGTAGAACAACAATTTATTTTATCCTTAAAAAATAAATTGGAGCAAAAAGGCTTCACCTACACAGATAATGCAATACAAGCCGATTTTTATATTGGTTATGGCTTAGGTGTTGATACAAAAATAAGTGACTCACAAATCCTTAACAAAACAGGGCTACTTGCAGGCTTACAGCCTCTAGATTCCGAGGGAAATAATAAAGCCAGTATTTTTATCGCTATCTTCTTACCAAGTCAGCTTTCCCCTTCATGGTCAGCACTTGCTCAAGGCTATACCAACATAGAGAAGAGTAACCAAAAAGAAAAAGCTATCAGCGAATTACTGAATTTTATGTTTAATAGCTTAAAAAACAATACTTAGATCACACAATTAAGATACACTATACTGCAACCAATAA
Source organism: Aliivibrio wodanis (assembly GCF_052920805.1). Classification (NCBI taxonomy): domain Bacteria; kingdom Pseudomonadati; phylum Pseudomonadota; class Gammaproteobacteria; order Vibrionales; family Vibrionaceae; genus Aliivibrio; species Aliivibrio wodanis. The sequence continues at coordinate 183,332 of NZ_JBREXA010000002.1, read as the reverse complement.
TTAACAATTGATTTACAAATGAGCGTCCCGTATCTTACTTCTATCCCAATTAAAGAAGTCCAAAGCTCATGATTAAGTCAAAACGAAATATCTTCGAAAAAAATAATAAACTGTCTCTTTTTAATGCTCTTATCGCTCTAAACGAAAAGAAACAAAAAATTGCCAATTTAAAATAAAAAAAGCAGCTGTAATTAGCTGCTTTTTTTATAACAAATTCGTGTAAATACTTTAATTACCATTATTAAAGAGCAATTAAGAAGAACAACTAATCTCCATTTTCTTACCCCATTCAGGAGGTAATTGAGCATATTGTCTAAACTCAGTATGTTCTTCAAATGGCTTTTCTAATAATAACAATAATATTTCTAACTCACTAAAATCGCCCTGTTGAGCTTTATCAATAGCCTGCTGCGCCAAATAATTTCTAAGAATATATTTAGGATTGAACCCTCTCATTTTCTCACAACGAAGTTCAACGCTATCCTCTTCCAATTCACAGCGGGTTAAATATAAATCCACCCACAACGTTGCTGCTTCTCGGTCAACAAACAGATCGACAATTGTTTGCTTATCTTTACTATCCAAATAAGAAAGTGTTCGCATAAATAGAGTGTAATCCACCGCATTTTGTGACAACAACTCAAACATTGATTCAAATAAGCGACTGTCTCCTTCATGCTTAGAAAGGAGTCCCAATTTATCTCTCATTAATTGACTAAAGTAACCGTGAAGCTGCGTTTCATATTGATCTAAAGAGGACTCTAAATCTGACTTATCAATTAATGGGGATAGAGAATGCGCCAGAGCTGACAAGTTCCACAAGCCAATTCTTGGTTGCTGATTAAAGGCATAACGCCCTTGATAATCAGAATGATTACAAATATAACCAGGTTCATAATCATCAAGAAAACCAAAAGGACCATAATCAAAGGTTTGACCAATAATCGACATGTTATCGGTATTCATTACACCGTGAGCAAAACCAACCGCCTGCCATTGCGCAATCATATAAGCAGTACGATCAACAATCTCATTAAACATAGCTGCGTAAGGTTTATCAGAATGAGCACAATCAGGGAAATGCCATTCAATTACTTTATCCGCTAATAATTTTTGCTCTGCCAATAAATAGGAATAAAAAAGATGTTCAAAATGCCCAAATCGAATATGAGTCTCTGCGACTCTAATAAGTAAGGCTCCCGTTTCGTAACCCTCTCTAAAGACAGGAGTATCACTGGTCATCATCCCTAATGCTCTTGTTGTTGGGATCCCTAAGCCTGCCATCGCCTCACTACACAAATACTCTCGGATAGTAGAGCGTAATACCGCACGGCCATCACCAGTGCGTGAATACGGCGTTCGACCAGCACCTTTGAGGTGAAGATCGAAACTAACTCCTGATTTATCAGCAAGTTCACCCAATAAAAGTCCTCGTCCATCTCCGAGATCTGGATTGTAACTACCAAATTGATGCCCCGCATATTTCATTGCTAAAGGAGAAAAAACAGAAGGAAGATTATCACCCGAAAATGCAGACAATAATTCAGGTGCATTCTCTGGGATTAGAGGCAGACCAAATTGCTCCGCTAACTCACTATTCCACATAATCCAGCGCGTATTATCTAACGGACTAGGATTTACTTGAGTAAAGAGACAACGAGGTAATTCAGAGTAACGAGTAGTAATCGAAAAAGCGTTCCAAAAAGACATTTGTGTATTCCATTAACGAGCAATGTCGTAACGCTAGCATATTGATAAATGATATAACAGAAATGAAAAAAGCCGCACTAACCATGAGGTTAATGCGGCCTTTTCAATTTGGTACGCCCTGAAGGATTCGAACCTTCGACCACCTCCTTAGAAGGGAGGTGCTCTATCCAGCTGAGCTAAGGGCGCTCTATGGGGTAGGATTATACGAATATACGAAAACAGATCAATCCTTTTCTTATCATTATCTTACTGAATGCTGAAAAATAAAGCAGATTGCCTATTGTTTGATTAAATATAGGCCTTTAACTTCATGTTCAATAGCATATTTATGAGTACTATTATTTTTATAACTTCACAAACGGAGAAAGCAATCGTTTGCGTCTAGCTATTACTATTTAATTCTGAGACAATACGCACGTCAATCAGTCAAAGCCCTTGTATAGGATTATTATGACCGCTCAAATTATCGATGGAAAACTTATCTCCCAAACTGTTCGCTCAGAAGTTGGGGCTCGTGTTAAAGCTCGCGTAGAAGCCGGATTACGTGCTCCAGGGCTAGCCGTAGTATTAGTAGGACAAGATCCTGCCTCTCAAGTTTATGTTGGAAGTAAACGTCGAGCTTGTGAAGAAGTCGGCTTTATTTCAAAATCTTATGATTTACCAACGACAACAACAGAAGCTGAATTGCTGTCTATTATTGACACATTAAATCAAGATGCTGAAATTGATGGTATTTTAGTTCAACTTCCTCTTCCTGCAGGAATGGACAGTACTAAAATTTTAGAGCGTATTGACCCAGAAAAAGACGTCGATGGCTTCCACCCATACAATGTAGGCCGTCTTTCTCAACGTATTCCAAAATTACGCTCATGCACCCCAAAAGGTATTATCACTCTGCTTGATCGTTACAATATTCAAGTACGTGGAATGCACGCGGTTGTTGTTGGTGCATCAAACATCGTTGGTCGTCCAATGACGTTAGAGTTACTTCTTGCAGGCTGTACCACCACCACCTGTCACCGATTCACAAAAGATCTTGAGCATCATATTCGTCAAGCCGACCTTGTTGTCGTTGCAGTAGGTAAACCAAACTTCATCCCTGGCGAGTGGATAAAAGAAGGTGCGGTTGTGGTCGATGTTGGCATTAATCGCTTAGATTCAGGTAAATTAATTGGTGACGTTGAATATGATGTCGCAAAAACAAAAGCAAGCTATATCACTCCTGTTCCTGGTGGTGTTGGCCCAATGACAGTGGCTAGTTTGATTGAGAATACCTTATTAGCTTGTGAGCAATACCACAGCAAATAAACAAATAAAGTGATAGAAATATCAATAGGCGAGCTTTTTAAGGTTCGCCTTTTTTATACCTGCGCATTACCACATTTCTCGATTAATTTTCATTCTATTTTCGGTTTTTTCTTGGACAAAATAAGGGTTTAGTTACTAACCTTAGATAAGAACGATTCGAACTATGGACGACAAGAGGAAATGGATATGAGTATTTTTGACCACTATCAAGCCCGTTATGAAGCAGCAAAAGATGAAGAAATATCACTGCAGGATTTCTTGTCATTATGTAGTAACGACAAAAGTGCTTATGCAAATGCAGCAGAAAGGCTTCTTATCGCCATTGGTGAACCAGAAGTAATCGACACTGCACTTGATCCTCAGCTGAGTCGTATTTTTTCTAATCGTGTCATCTCTCGCTATGAGACCTTTAAAGACTTCTATGGTATGGAGGAGCCAATTGAACAAATTGTTTCTTATCTTAAGCATGCCGCTCAAGGTCTAGAAGAGCGCAAACAAGTGCTTTACCTATTAGGTCCAGTAGGTGGCGGTAAATCATCATTAGCTGAAAAACTAAAAAGCTTAATGCAGAAGTTACCCATTTATGTCTTGAGTGCTAATGGAGAACGAAGCCCTGTCAACGACCACCCTTTCTGTTTATTTGATGTCACAGAAGATGGCGAGTTACTAAAAAAAGAATACGGTATTGAACCTCGCAACCTACGTTCAATTATGTCTCCGTGGGCAGCAAAGCGATTACATGAGTTCGGTGGTGACATTACCAAATTTAAAGTGATCAAAGTTCACCCATCAATTATCGACCAAATCGGGATAGCAAAAACCGAACCGGGTGATGAAAACAATCAAGATATCTCATCTCTTGTTGGTAAAGTAGATATTCGTCAATTAGAGCATTTTGCCCAAGATGACCCCGATGCATATAGTTACTCAGGCTCCTTATGTAAAGCCAACCAAGGCTTAATGGAGTTTGTAGAGATGTTTAAAGCGCCAATCAAAGTACTTCACCCTCTACTAACAGCAACACAAGAAGGTAACTTCAACGGTACAGAAGGATTATCAGCCCTGCCTTTTGATGGCATGATTTTAGCGCACTCAAATGAGTCAGAATGGCAAACTTTTCGAAACAATAAAAACAATGAAGCCTTTTTAGATAGGGTTTATATCGTCAAAGTCCCTTATTGTTTACGTGTTTCAGAAGAAGTTCGAATTTACCAAAAACTACTTGAACACAGTGAGCTTTATCATGCCCCTTGTGCCCCAAGTACCTTAGATATTTTGGCTCAGTTCTCTATATTGTCTCGCCTTAAAGATCCTGAAAATTCATCACTGTTCTCTAAAATGCGTGTTTATGATGGTGAAACACTAAAAGATACCGATCCAAAAGCCAAAAGTTACCAAGAATATAAAGACTTCGCCGGAGTCGATGAAGGGATGTCAGGCTTATCAACTCGATTCTCCTTTAAGATCCTTTCACGCGTATTTAATTTTGATCAAACTGAAGTTGCAGCAAATCCTGTTCACCTCTTCTACGTCATTGAACAACAAATTGAGCGTGAACAGTTTGCTCAAGACATTGCAGATAAGTACACCGAATTTGTAAAAGGTTTCTTAGTGCCTAAATACATAGAGTTTATTGGCAAAGAGATCCAAACCGCTTATCTCGAATCTTACTCAGAATATGGTCAGAACATCTTTGACCGCTATGTTGTCTATGCCGATTTTTGGATACAAGACCAAGAGTTCCGTGACCCAGATACCGGACAATTATTTGACCGCTCAGCCCTTAATGATGAGCTAGAAAAAATAGAGAAAACTGCTGGAATAAGTAACCCAAAAGATTTCCGAAACGAAATCGTAAATTTTGTTCTGCGGGCTAAAGCCAATAATAATGGCCAAAATCCAATATGGACAAGTTACGAAAAACTGCGTGTCGTTATTGAGAAGAAAATGTTCTCAAATACTGAAGATCTACTGCCTGTGATTTCCTTTAATGGCAAAACATCCACCGATGATCAGAAAAAACACGACGATTTTGTCGCTCGAATGATGGAAAAAGGCTACACCAGAAAGCAAGTTCGCCTTTTGGCAGAATGGTACTTACGTGTACGTAAATCTTCATAATAAAACTCTTTTATTTTCGAGATTATGTTGCAGCTCATTACTTAATGGGCTGCCCCTAGCAAAATAAGGGGTAACTAATGGCTCAATTTATTGATAGAAGATTAAACGGGAAAAAGAAAAGTACCGTGAATAGACAGCGCTTTATCCGCCGTCATCAAGAACAAATTAAACGTGCCGTCTCTGATGCCGTTAATCAGCGTTCAGTGACAAACATAGAAGGCGGTGAAAGTATCTCGATACCTAAGGGAGATATCTCTGAGCCTGCTTTCCATCAAGGACAAGGTGGAATACGTGAACGCGTGCTTCCTGGTAATGAACAATTCATCAAAGGCGATAAAATTGAACGCCCACAAGGTGGCAGTGGCAGTGGTGCTGGAGACGGCGATGCCAGCGCTGATGGAGAAGGCGAAGATGAGTTTAGTTTTCAAATTTCCAAAGATGAATATTTAGATATTTTATTTGAAGAACTTGAACTACCTAATTTAGAAAAGAATCAAGTTCAGAAAATTACAGAGTGGGAAACCCATCGAGCAGGCTACCAAACGGCTGGCGTCCCTTCTAATATCGATATTGTTCGTTCATTACAACAATCTCTTGCCCGTAGAACCGCCATGACGGCAGGAAAAAAACGACTGCTTGCTGAATTAGAAAAAGAGTTAGAAGAGATTAAAAACAGCGAACCAGCTCAACCTCTCTCTGTACGTAAGATGAAAGAAGAAATCGAAACATTACGAGAAAGAATTAAGCACGTGCCTTATATTGATTCTTTTGATTTACGTTATAAAAATTACGAGCGCACCCCTATTCCATCAAGTCAGGCGGTAATGTTCTGTTTAATGGACGTGTCAGGCTCAATGGATCAAGCAACAAAAGACATTGCCAAACGTTTTTATGTACTGCTTTATCTTTTCCTTACTCGTACCTATGAAAATGTCGAAGTTGTTTTTATTCGTCATCATACTCAAGCAAAAGAAGTTAATGAACACGACTTTTTCTACTCCCAAGAAACGGGAGGAACAATGGTATCCAGTGCATTAAGATTAATGAAAGAAGTGATTGCTGAGCGGTTCCCAGTCAATGAATGGAACATCTATGCAGCTCAGGCTTCTGATGGCGATAACTGGGCTGATGACTCACCAAAATGTAAAGAGTTGCTTACCGCATCGATTCTCCCAAATTGCCAGTATTACTCTTACATTGAAATAACCAAACGCCACCATCAAACCTTATGGACAGAATATGAAAAACTCGCTCAGGGATTTGATAATTTTGCGATGAAAAACATTCGATCGGTTGAAGATATCTACCCGATTTTCAGAGAGTTGTTTCAAAAACAATTGGCTTAGGAGGCACTATGAAAAGGAAAGCAATGCTACCTGACGGGCCAGATTGGACCTTTCAAATGCTAGAGCAATACCATGTTGAGATAAAAAAGGTCGCCGAATTTTATCGCCTAGATACTTATCCCAATCAGATTGAGATTATTACCGCTGAACAAATGATGGATGCTTACTCCAGTGTCGGTATGCCAATTAATTACCACCACTGGTCTTTTGGTAAAAAATTCATTCAAACAGAACAAAACTATAAACATGGGCAGATGGGATTAGCCTATGAAATAGTGATCAATTCTTCCCCATGTATTGCTTATTTAATGGAAGAGAACACCATCACAATGCAGGCTTTAGTTATGGCTCACGCCTGCTATGGGCATAATTCTTTTTTTAAAGGTAATTATCTATTCCAAACATGGACAGACGCCAGTTCTATTGTTGATTATTTACTGTTCGCTCAACAATACCTAACTCAATGTGAAGAAAAATATGGGGTCGATGAAGTAGAAAAGATCCTCGATTCTTGCCATGCCTTAATGAACTATGGCGTAGACAGATATAAGCGTCCAGAGAAAATCTCAATCGCAGAAGAGAAAATCCGCCAAGAAGACAGAGAAGCCTATCTTCAATCCCAAGTAAATGACCTATGGCGAACCGTACCAAAATCAAAAGAAGAAAACAGTGAAGAAAAAATTCGTTTCCCTTCCGAACCGCAAGAAAACATTCTTTATTTCATAGAGAAACACGCACCATTATTAGAGTCATGGCAACGAGAAGTGGTTCGAATAATCAGGAAAATAAGCCAATATTTTTACCCACAAAAACAAACTCAAGTGATGAATGAAGGCTGGGCTACCTTCTGGCACTATACTATTTTGAACCATTTATATGATGATGGACTCGTCTCTGAAAAATTTATTTTAGAATTCCTACATAGTCATACTAATGTGGTTGCTCAACCAGCCTATAACAGCCCTTATTACAGTGGTATTAACCCTTATGCTCTTGGGTTTGCTATGTTCCAAGACATTCGTCGAATATGTGAAGAACCAACCGATGAGGATAAAGAGTGGTTTCCTGATTTAGCAGGTAGCGATTGGCTTGATGCTGTCCACTTTGCTATGCATAACTTTAAAGATGAGAGTTTTATTAGCCAATATTTATCTCCTAAACTCATACGTGAATTTAAGTTATTTTCTATTTTAGATAATGATAAAAATAAACATATTGAGGTTAATGCTATTCACGATGAAACTGGTTATCGTGAAATAAGAGAGAAGTTAGCAGCCCAATATAACTTGAGTAACCTTGAACCTAATATTCAGGTATGGAATGTTGATGTTCGAGGAGACCGCTCTTTAACACTCAGACATATTCCCTACAATAGGATCCCATTGGATAAAAGTCATACTGAGGTGATGAAACATTTACATCGTTTATGGGGATTTGATGTAATTCTTGAAGAGATCATTTCATTTAATCGAGCAGAAATTATCTCTTCTTGCCCAAAACGTAACTATTACAATACAAGTATTTAATATCAATCGCAGTAAAATAGAAAAAGCCTTGAGATATCACTATCTCAAGGCTTTATTTTATCTAACTACTATAATAAATAATTGATGGATTATAGTGACGCTAATGCTGCGTTTAATGTTGTACTTGGACGCATTTCTTTCGCTGCTAGTTCAACAACTGGTTGGAAATAACCGCCAACATCACCAGCCTCACCTTGTGCTGCATTTAGCTCATCAACAATCTTAGTTTCATTAGACGTTAATGTCTCAGCTAAAGAACCAAAGTAAGCTTGAAGCTCTGCATCTTTTGTTTGTGCTGCTAGCTCTTGAGCCCAATACATAGCTAAGTAGAAGTGACTACCACGGTTATCTAACTCACCGACACGACGTGATGGTGATTTGTTTGTCTCAAGAAACTTAGATGTCGCAGCATCTAACGTATCTGCAAGGATTTGTGCTTTTGCATTGCCAGTCGTAACGCTTAAATGCTCAAACGATGCAGCTAATGCTAAGAACTCACCTAAAGAATCCCAACGTAAATGGTTTTCTTTTTCAAACTGCTGAACGTGTTTTGGAGCAGAACCGCCCGCACCCGTTTCAAATAGGCCACCACCATTCATAAGAGGAACAATAGACAGCATTTTCGCTGATGTACCAAGCTCTAGAATTGGGAATAAATCCGTTAGGTAATCACGCAGTACATTACCTGTTACTGAAATCGTATCTTCACCTTTAATAATACGCGCTAACGTATATTCAGTGGCTGCAACAGGAGACAGTATTTGAATATCAAGGCCAGCTGTATCGTGATCGGCAAGGTAAGTATTTACCTTCTTAATCAACTCTGCATCATGAGCACGATTTGCATCAAGCCAGAAAATTGCAGGTGTACCTGTTGCTCGAGCACGGTTTACTGCTAATTTAACCCAATCTTGAATTGGTGCATCTTTCGCCTGACACATACGCCAGATATCGCCTTCGCCCACAGAATGCTCAATCAGAGCAGAACCTGCTCCATCAATCACTCGCACTGTTCCCGCTTCAGGAAGAATGAACGTCTTATCATGAGAACCGTATTCTTCTGCTTTTTGAGCCATCAAGCCTACGTTTGGTACTGAACCCATCGTTGTTGGGTCAAACGCACCATTCGCTTTACAGAACTCAATAACTGATTGATAAACACCAGCATAACAACGATCTGGGATCATCGCTTTAGTGTCTTTCAATTGACCATCTGGACCCCACATACGACCAGAAGTACGTAGTGCAGCAGGCATAGAAGCATCGATAATCACATCACTTGGTACATGAAGGTTCGTAATACCACGATCTGAATCCACCATTGCAAGTTCAGGTTGGTATTCATATACCGCGGCAAGATCAGCTTCAATCACTGCTTTTTCAGCTTCTGGCAATGATGCTATTTTAGTGTAAACATCACCTACACCATTATTTGCATCAACACCCAGTTTTTCAAAAGTTGCTGCGTGTTTTGCAAATACATCTTTATAGAAAACTTTAACTGCATGACCAAAAATAACAGGATCTGATACTTTCATCATGGTTGCTTTCATATGTAAAGAAAGCAATACGTCTTCTTCTTTGGCTTTTTTGATCTCAGCTTCAAAAAATTCAACTAACGCTTTTTTACTCAGGCAAGAGCCATCAATGATCTCTTTATCTTTCAGTGCCAAACCTTCTTTCAGAACCGTCACACCACCATTAGCAGCAACAAACTCGATAGTTACATTTGTTGCACCATCAATCGTTACTGATTTTTCGCTTGAGTAAAAATCACCTTCACTCATACTTGCAACGTGTGATTTAGAATCTGAAGCCCATGCACCCATTGAATGTGGGTTATTACGAGCATATTGCTTAACCGCACCAGGCGCACGACGATCAGAGTTACCTTCACGAAGAACAGGGTTTACCGCAGAGCCTTTAATTTTATCGTAAACGGTCTTAACCGCTTTTTCTTCCTCTGTTTTTGCTTCTTCTGGGTAGTTAGGTAGAGCATAGCCTTTTGCTTGAAGCTCTTTAATTACCGCGTGAAGCTGAGGAATTGACGCACTAATATTTGGAAGTTTAATGATATTTGCTTCTGGTGTTTTTGCTAATTCACCAAGCTCAGCTAATGCATCACTAATGCGTTGTTCTTCCGTTAAGTATTCAGGAAAGCTTGCAATAACACGACCAGCAAGTGATATGTCGCGTGTATCAACGTCAATATCCGATGACGCTGCAAATGCTTGAATAATTGGAAGCAATGAATGCGTCGCCAGTGCTGGCGCTTCATCAGTGATAGTATAAATAATAGTAGATTTTTGCGTTGTCATTTAATTTCCCTATTTAATCTACAAAACCCGTAACAAAACGTATAATAGGCTTTGTAATTTACCGACTTTAGATACCAATTCTAGTAATTATCTAATTAATTGCATTGGTATTATTTTTATTAGTCTCTTGTTTCACGCGCGTACTATAGCGAAAAGCGGCGAACTTTAAAACTAAACGCCACAAAAGCTTTACAATTTTGCAAGGTAGTTAACATGACATTCAAGCGTTCCCCTAATTGGAAAAAACCAGCTTTTAAGAAAAAAGCGACTCAAAAGCCACGCCCTGCACCAAAAGATCGTAAAGTCCTTATCTTTAATAAACCTTTTGATGTATTGAGTCAATTTACTGATGACCAACATCGCCAGACGCTCGCAGATTTTATTTCAGTAAAAGATGTTTATGCCGCTGGTCGCCTTGATCGCGATAGCGAAGGTTTATTAATCTTGACCAATGATGGTGTCCTGCAAGCTCGTTTAACACAACCTGAGTCGAAATCACCAAAAACCTATTGGGTACAAGTTGAAGGCGATCCAACTGAAGAAGATTTAGAAAAACTTCGTCAAGGAGTCGAGTTGAAAGATGGCATGACACTGCCAGCAAAAGTAGAAATGATGGCAGAACCTGATTTATGGGAGCGTAATCCTCCGGTTCGATTCCGAGCTGCCATTCCAACCACTTGGATTGCAATAACGATTATTGAAGGCCGTAATCGTCAAGTTCGACGCATGACTGCACACATTGGCTTCCCAACATTACGTTTAATTCGTTACTCAATGGGCGATTGGACTATAAAAGATATCCCTCACGGAGAGTGGAAAGAAGTCACCCTGTAGTCACAACAATAATACATGTAAATGATAAGTTAAAAAACAGCTACACGTTTAGTACTTTTTCACTTAGAATCAAGAAAAGACAATAAAAAGTTATAAGGAATAAAAATGAATGTAATCATTAAGGTAGCAGGGATTGCTAGTGTACTATTATTATCTGCCTGTGCTCCCGCAGATAGAGCGGATATAAACTCTACAGAACTTACTAACGAGCATTATAAGAACCAAGAAAAACAACAAAAAAACTGTATGCTAACAGGTGAAATTGGCTGTGCTGATTAGTTAAGCTAAGCTTAGAGTAACGGAGTAAAAAATAAAAAAGGCTTGATAGAGTCACAACTATCAGGCCTTAGTTTCAATATCAAAAAGACAACTTACTGCCCTTAAATATTGATTTTATTCATCACCCATAAAACTCATATCTGGTAATGATTCTAAATTTTCTTTATAGCGCTTTTGATTAAACTCTGCGCCATTTTTCATCACATCAAACACTTCAACAGCTAACGCACACGCCATCATTTCAATTGCATCTTCGCGTGGATTACCGGTCATTACCAAGCGCATTAATGTCTCTTTAACTGCAACTGGGTTACCGTCTTCGATTTGATTTTTTACGGTTTCAATCAATGTTTCTTCAGTCATGAAATCGTCTTGTTGATCTGTCATCTTACTTCTCACTCTATAATTTCGCATACTATGCCACAACCAAACGATAAAAAAACCAAATAAACTCTAAATATATAGTACACTATGCCAATAGTACCAGTTGTAATTAATAATTATACTTTCTAATTAAATAGAGTCTCAATATGCTTAACAATTTCACTATAAAACAGAAACTCATTATGATTCTTGTTTTAATCATTATTTCAAGCTGCTCATTGATTTTTGTCGCATTTAACAATTCAGGAAAAACAGAACAGAGCTTTAACGAGTACGACCAAGCTGCTGTTGAAAGTCAAAAATACATTTTAATGATTAATCGAGACATGAACTACACCTCTCGTTTAACTCGCAGTATTATGCTTGGTGATGATTTTAATAAAAATTTCACTAAACTTGAAAATTACATTGATGCTATCGATTCTCATTTTGCCAATTTCACGCAAGCAGCATCAAAGCTGAGAGATAAGAAAGTAGCTAAACAACTAACTCAGCTAGCAAAACGTTCAGAAAAAGATACGATGGCATTTTTAAATGATGGTCGCCAGCGTATGGCAGCTATTCAACATATAGATCGTACACCTGAAGTTTTACAAGACACTTGGCAAGGCTACAAAACGGGAGCATCACCGTTAGCCAATAGTGCTCGCGTAAGCTTTAAGTCATTGGTTGAGTTAGAAGACACAGTTAAAAAGACAATTCATAGCTCAGCATTAGGTTCTATACAACAGATGAAAAATCGTCTTCTTGGCGTTTCTGTGTTTTTTCTTATTTTAAACTTTGCTTTAATCTTGATTATCATCAAGAGCATTCTATCTAGTATAGAAAAAGCGAAAAGTACAGTTGAACAGATCCAAAAAAATTCAGATTTAACTCAAAGAATCGACCTAGATGCGAAAGATGAAATTGGCCAATTGTCTAACTCTATCGATAAAATGCTGTGTACTTTTCAAGAAAGCATAAAAACAGTATCAAGCACCTCAACTCAATTAGCATCAACTGCGGATGGAGTTTCAAATATTACCACGAGTACTTTTCATTCAGTAAATGAACAACAACGAGAGTTAGACTTAGTTGCAACGGCAATGAATGAAATGACATCAACAGTGATGGAAGTGGCCCAAAATGCAAATAACGCCGAATCTTTTGCTCTAGAAACAGATAAAGAAGCACAACAAGGCAAACAAGTCGTCAACAGCACAATTAAAACCATAGAAACCTTAGCGCAAGAGATTGAACGCGCATCTAGTGTCATTAACAACCTAGAACACGACAGTCATCAAATTGGGTCTATTCTTGATGTGATCAAAGGGATTGCAGAGCAAACTAATCTACTTGCTCTAAATGCTGCCATTGAAGCAGCACGAGCAGGTGAACAAGGCCGTGGCTTTGCCGTAGTTGCTGATGAAGTACGCTCTCTTGCTAGTCGTACTCAAGAATCAACCGAAGAAATTCAACAGATGATTGAAAAACTTCAACAAGGTACGAAAACGGCAGTGTCAGTGATGCAGCAAAGTCAAACGTACGCGAATGATAGCGTAGATAATGCACGTATCGCAGGTGAGGCTTTAACTGCAATTACCGACTCAGTCACTCAAATTAGTGATATGAATACTCAAATAGCAACAGCGGCAGAAGAGCAAGGCGCGGTGGCTGAAGAGATTAATACCAACATTGTAAATATCAGCCATGCAGCAGAAACAACGGCATCAGGAGCAGAGGAAACGTCACGTGAGAGCGAAAACGTAGCAAATCTAGCTTCTAATCTTAAAAAGATTGTAAAACAATTTAAAGTGTAACGTATTCATGTAAAGCTAGTATTTATAGCAAATGAAGTCAGTATGAATGACACCAAAACAATTTGTTGAGGTGTCATTTTTTATGAACTATCCAAATTATTTAGCACTGAACATTTTCTTGCCTGTTTTATCTTGATCTGACCAAAAATTGATATTGAATTGAGCATCATCACTTAACTCAATACGGTGCCAATACTGCGGTGGACTTGTAGCAAACTGCCCTGCATTAATTACAACTTTTATTTCAGGTTCTGTCGCTTCAACAAACAAACTAAACAAGCGTGTTGTCCAGTCATGACGCTTTAAAACAACACCTTTAATTAAGCCATGAGGAATTTCTGTCATAGTTCACCTCTTTAATTCGTCGTATTTATCTCTCTAAATAAAGGAAATGCGTTCTTAACTAATTCATTGGTTACCACAAATCCTGTTAACTGATTATTGGCGTTGTAAGCTTTAGCACATAGCCCTTTAGTATCAATATCAACAGCCCAACGATCAATGTCGACTGATGTATTACCCGCAAGTTGTATTGGATAATGCGGTGTTTTCACCTTCACCATCATATTTGGTAATTCAAGCATCGTCTCAGTTCCTAATAAGGTTTTTGCTAACGCATTCGCACTTAATAAGATAGGTTGTAGGTATGACATTACCTTGCCTTCTATTTCGGCACAATCACCTAATGCATAGACATTATTCGCTGACGTTTGCAGTATTGAGTCAACCACAATCCCTCGATTAACCATAATATTCGTCTCTCTTGCTAGGTTCGTATTTGGTTTTAGGCCAGCGGCTGATATAACGCAATCCACTAAGTACGATTGACCATTCGTTGTCGTTACTCGATATCCGTTATCTTGTTTATTTACCGCTTGCACACAATCCGACAAAGTGACGGTGACCCCTTTTTCTCTGCATGCTTTTTCAAGTGGCAGTGAAATAAAGTCAGGGATCATATTGGCGAGTAAATGGCTATTTGGTTCAACCAAAGTAACCATTTTTCCTGAATTCGCTAAATCCATCGCGAGTTCAGTGCCAATTAAACCACCACCAACAACAAGTACTTTTTTAGATCCCAATACTTTTTGTTGAATACCGGAAAATTCTTTTAGGCTATTTAACGTCAGGATATCTTCACATCCATCACCATGAAAAGGTGGGATAAATGTTTGGGAGCCTGTCGCTAATACTAACTTTCCATAAGTATGCAGCTCACCATTTACAGTAATTGTTTGGCTCTCAGTATCTATCGACTCAACGAAGGCATGCGTATGTAAAATAACATTGTATTGCTCAGCAAAATCCCCGCCAGATAATGTAACCACATCTTCTGGGTTCTGCTGTTTTGAAAATACATGACTCAAGTCTGGCTTGTTATAGTCGTCACCACTGTCATTCGTAAATACATGAATTAGACAATCACTGTTAGTTCGACGAATGGTTTTAATTAATTGGTAAGACGCAAAACCACTACCAATAATAACGATAGGTAAACTCATCATTTATCCTCCAACTACTTAATTTCAACAAATACGTCTTTACCAAGATGACACTCAGGACATAAGAAATAATCAGGCACTTCTTCCCAAGGGGTATTAGGCTCGACTCCTTGATTTGGTTCACCAAGCTCTGGGTCATATACCCAATTACATACAGTACATAACATGCATTGTTTGGAGTCACTTAGTGCTGCTATCGACGTCTCTTTGTTTTCAGTAGATAACTCTACAGAAGGTTCAACTACAACAACTGGATCTTGAACTTTTACTGCTTTAGTCGCTGTTGGTTCAATGACTTTTGTTGTTTGTTCTTTTTTTTCTACATTAATCGTATTAAACGTTGTAGTTAGTGGTTTTAGTGCCCACTGTTTTGCAAGAAATTGTCCATGCTCTCGGCATAATTGCATCGCTTTACCATCTGGACGCCATTTCGCTTTTAGACCCACTGCGGTTTCAAAACCAGCATCAGTTAAGCGAGAATGAATTCTATCAACAGCACCACCATTCCAGCCGTAACTGCCAAATGCACCTGCTTTTTTCGCTCTAAATCGAAGGCCTGTAATTTCTTCTAACATGCCAGCAATTTTAGGCATCATCACATTGTTCATGGTTGATGAGCCAACAAGGATCCCTTTTGAGCGGAAAACACTGGTTAAAATGTCATTCTTATCTTGGCGAGAAACATTGAATACTTTGACCGCAACAGCAGGATCAATATCATGAATACCTTGAGCAATCGCATCTGCCATCATACGAGTGTTGTTTGACATAGAATCATAGAAAATAGTGATACGATCTTCTTGATAATTATCAGCCCACTCTAAATATTGATGGATAATTTGAGTTGGGTTATCTCTCCATACACAACCATGAGAGGTTGCAATCATGTCTACCGGTAAATTAAAGCTTAATACTTCTTTAATTTTTGCCGTCACTAACGCACTAAATGGCGTAAGGATATTGGCGTAATAACGTAAACATTGATCCATCAACTCTGTTTGATCGACTTCGTCATTAAACAAACGCTCATCACAATAGTGTTGACCAAATGCATCATTACTAAATAAAATCGCATCACCTGTTAAGTACGTCATCATGCTATCTGGCCAATGCAGCATTGGCGCTTCAACAAAAATCAATTGCTTGCCATTACCTATATCTAACGCATCGCCCGTTTTAATTGGATTAAAATTCCATTCAGGATGATGGTGGTGACCAACAATTGAATCAATCGCGTTTTCAGTACAATAAATCGGAGTTCCTGGAATTTTTTCCAGTAATGCAGCAAGCGCACCTGCATGGTCTTCTTCTGCATGGTTAATTACGATGTAATCAATGCTCGCAAGATCAATTTCCATTTCTAAATTTTGAATGAATTGATGACTAAAACGATGATCAACCGTATCGATTAATACTGTTTTTTCTTCTTGAATAAGATAACTGTTATAGCTTGTGCCTTTGGTCATTTTAAATTCAGTACCATGGAAATCAGATACTTCCCAATCACGTTGGCCAACCCAGTTAACATTGTTTTTAATATGAATAGTCATTGTTTTTTCTCATTTAATTATTAGCGTTACAACACATATTGCATTGAGCGTGCCAGATTTTATCATGTTGATTTTTAAGCAATTTAAATAAAAAACAAACAATCAATGTCATAATGACAATTGTTTACTTTTGTTAAAATGACAGTACAATTGTCAAATTAACAGTATTAAGCGCTATGGAGTTGTCATGAAAAACATCAAAGATGAATGGGTTCAAATCGCACTGGATTTAACCTCTGGATTATCAAATAAAGACCGCTTTGAACGCTTATTATCAACCATTCGAAATGCGTTAAAATGCGATGCTTCAGCTTTACTCTTATTTAAAAACCAATACTTCTCACCGCTTGCAACCAACGGATTAGACAGTGATGTTATTGGCCGTCGTTTTGCTATTTCACAACACCCTCGTTTAGAGGCCATAGCACGAGCTGGTGATATTGTTCGCTTCCCCCCAGACAGTGACTTACCAGACCCTTATGACGGACTAATTAAAAATAAAAAAGATCTCCTCCATGTGCACTCTTGCATTGGTCTTCCTTTACTTGTTAATGAACGATTAATTGGCGCGGTAACAATTGATGCTTTCGATCCTGCTCAATTTAATAGTTTTACCAATAAAGAATTGAGGATCATCAGTGCATTGGCAGCAACCAGTCTGAACACTGCATTACTGATGGAAAAATTAGAGAATCAATCTTCTGTCAGCTCAACAGGATCATCATTTGAAAGCGCACAGCAGAACAATGTTGAGATGATTGGTGAATCAAAAGCGATGAAAGAATTAAAAGCCAATATAAAAGCGGTCGCAAATACGGAATTATCAGTCTTAATCACAGGAGAAACAGGGGTAGGTAAAGAGTTAGTAGCGAGTGCTTTACATGAACAATCTTCAAGAGCGAATCAAAATTTAGTCTACTTAAACTGTGCCGCTTTACCCGAATCGGTCGCAGAAAGTGAACTGTTTGGTCATGTAAAAGGGGCATTTACTGGTGCTATCAGTAACCGTAAAGGTAAATTTGAATCTGCCGATAATGGCACGTTATTTTTAGATGAAATTGGTGAGTTATCTTTAGCTCTACAAGCCAAATTATTACGCGTTTTACAATATGGTGATATCCAACGAATTGGGGATGATAATCACATTAAAGTAAACACCCGTATTATTGCTGCGACCAATAAAACATTAAGTGAAGAAGTGAAAGAAGGGAATTTTAGAGCCGATTTGTACCACCGTTTAAGTGTCTTCCCTATTTTTGTTCCACCACTGCGAGACCGAGAAGGTGACATTACTCTTCTTGTTGGCTACTTTGCCGAAAAGAGTCGTATTAAACTAGGAGCCTCAAGCATTCGCATTACACCAGAAGCCATTACCTTACTTAATGCATACCTTTGGCCTGGTAATATTCGAGAATTAGAACACGTCATAAGCCGAGCGGCTGTTTTATCTAGAGCACAAAGTATTGATTCAGATTTAACGCTCTCTACTTCGTACTTTTTTATTCAAAAAGAAACAAACAGTAAAGAACTTGCACCTCAAGCAACAGAAACAATGAATTTGGAATACAGTAAAGGATTACGCTCAGCAACGGATGAATTCCAAGCTAAACTAATCCAAAAAACGTATCAAGAACATCAACAGAATTGGGCAGCAACAGCAAGAGCATTACAAGTTGATACGGGAAATTTACATCGTTTAGCAAAACGCTTAAATCTTAAGGAATAAATCCAAAAAATCTTTTTTATTTCACAGATATAATTATGTGATTTTGCTCTCGGATCTGTCCTGAGCATATTCTTTCTGTTAGAATCTGCCTCAAGTTTTATTAGTGGTGTTAAAGAATGTCAGACAACAGCCAAAAGAAAGTCATCGTCGGTATGTCCGGTGGTGTAGATTCTTCAGTATCAGCCTATCTACTTCAGCAACAAGGATACCAAGTTGAAGGTCTTTTCATGAAAAACTGGGAAGAAGATGACAACGAGGAATATTGTACTGCTGCCGAAGATTTAGCCGATGCACAAGCGGTGTGTGACAAATTAGGTATTCACCTTCACACCATTAACTTTGCATCTGAATACTGGGATAACGTTTTTGAATATTTCTTAGAGGAATACAAAGCGGGCCGTACGCCAAACCCTGATATCCTATGTAATAAAGAAATCAAATTTAAAGCTTTCTTAGAATTTGCTGATGAAGTACTAGATGCTGATTTCATTGCTATGGGTCACTACGTTCGTCGTACTTTCCCAACAGCAGAAGAAATCGCTAATGGCGCTAAGCCAGAAATGCTTCGTGGTTTAGATTCAAACAAAGATCAAAGCTACTTCCTATACACATTAAGCTCAGATCAAGTATCTCGCAGCCTATTCCCTGTTGGTGAATTAGAAAAACCAGAAGTACGCCGCATTGCTGAAGAGCAAGATTTGATCACAGCGAAGAAAAAAGATTCTACTGGTATCTGCTTTATTGGTGAGCGTAAATTCACTGAATTTTTAGGCAAATACTTACCAGCACAACCAGGTAATATCGAAACCCCAGAAGGTAACATCATTGGTCAACACCAAGGTTTGATGTACCACACTCTAGGCCAACGTAAAGGGTTACACATCGGTGGCTCTAAAGGCGGCGGCGGTAACGAAGACCCATGGTTCGTTGGTGAAAAAGATTTAAAACGTAATGTGTTAATTGCCGTTCAAGGTAAAGATCACCCATTACTAAAATCTCAAGGCCTATTAGCTTCTCAACTGCACTGGGTTGATCGCACTCCGATTAAAGCCCCATTGAGCTGCACGGTGAAAACACGTTACCGTCAAACTGATATCCCTTGTACTATCATCCCTATTGATGATGAAAACATTAAAGTGATTTTTGATGAAGCACAAATTGCAGTGACTCCTGGTCAATCTGCTGTTTTCTACTCAGGTGAAATTTGCCTAGGTGGCGGTATCATCGAAGAGCGTATTTAAGGAGTTCCGAGCGTGGCTAACACTTTATTTGACAGAACCATTGCATTTGCTGGCATTTGCCAAGCGGCAAGCTTAGTACAAAAAATGGCGAAAGATGGGCACTGTGATCAAGCTGCGTTTGATACTGCTATTCAATCTATTTTAGAAACCAATCCAAATAACACCGTTGCGGTATACGGCAACGAAGCTAATTTGCGCATTGGTTTAGAATGTCTAGTTCGAGATTTTGACAATACACCTTCAGGTAGTGAATTAACTCGCTACTTGATCAGTTTAATGGCGCTAGAGCGCAAACTTGCAGGCCATCGTGATGGTATGAGCAAGCTTGGTGAACGCATTAGTACCATTGAGCGTCAACTTGAACATTTTGATATTCACGATGAACAAATGCTCAGTAACATTGCCAGTATTTATTTAGATGTGATCAGCCCTATGGGCCCTCGCATCCAAGTTACTGGCACACCATCTATCTTACAACAATCAATGACACAGCATAAAGTACGTTCCCTGCTACTTTCAGGTATTCGTTCAGCTGTATTATGGCGTCAAACAGGTGGCAAGCGTCGCCATTTGATTTTTGGCCGTAAGAAAATGGTAGAACAAGCAAAAATTATTTTAGCTCGAATTTAAAAAATTAAAGCCTACTTGAATCTCAGGTAGGCTTTATCCTTTAACCTTTATAGATATCTAGGAGATTCACATGGAATTGTCAGCATTAACTGCTGTTTCACCTGTAGATGGTCGCTACGGAAGTAAAACAATTTCTCTACGCAGCATCTTTAGTGAGTACGGCTTACTAAAGTACCGCACTGTTGTTGAAGTTCGTTGGCTTCAAAAATTAGCAGCTACGCAATCGATTGCGGAAGTGGCTACATTAAGCGCAGAAGCGAATCAATTCTTAGATAATATCGCAGCTAACTTCTGTGAAGAAGACGCTATGCGTATCAAAGAAATTGAACGCACTACTAACCACGATGTTAAAGCTGTTGAATATTTCCTTAAAGAAAAAGTTGCTGAAGTTCCTGAGCTTCACGCTATCAATGAGTTCATCCACTTTGCATGTACTTCAGAAGACATCAACAACACATCTCACGCTCTAATGCTTAAAGAAGCACGTGATACTGTGATTCTTCCTGAAATCCGTAACGTTATTGATGCAATTAAAGCATTAGCTAACGAGTACCGTGACATTCCACTTCTTTCTCGTACACACGGCCAGCCAGCTTCTCCATCTACTATGGGTAAAGAAATGGCTAACGTTGCGTACCGTATGGAACGTCAATATAAGCAAATCGAAAACGTTGAGATCTTAGCAAAAATCAACGGCGCTGTAGGTAACTATAACGCTCACCTTTCTGCTTACCCAGATGTTGATTGGCATGCATTTAGCGAAGAGTTCATCACTGAATCTCTAGGCGTTAACTGGAATCCATACACAACTCAAATTGAACCGCATGACTACATTGCTGAGCTATTTGATGCGATTGCACGTTTCAACACTATCCTTCTTGATTTTGACCGTGATGTTTGGGGCTACATTGCTCTTGGTCACTTCAAACAAAAAACGATTGCTGGCGAAATCGGCTCTTCAACTATGCCGCATAAAGTTAACCCAATCGATTTTGAAAACTCAGAAGGTAACCTAGGTCTTGCTAACGCTATCTTTAGCCACCTAGCACAAAAATTACCAGTATCTCGCTGGCAGCGTGATCTAACTGACTCAACGGTTCTTCGTAACCTAGGTGTTGGTTGTGGCTACGCTATCATTGCATACACGTCGACTCTAAAAGGCATTAGCAAATTAGAAATCAACCGTGCTGCACTTGAAGCTGAACTAGATAAAAACTGGGAAGTTCTTGCAGAACCTGTACAAACAGTTATGCGTCGTTACGGCATCGAAAAGCCATACGAAAAACTAAAAGAGCTGACTCGTGGTAAGCGTATCGACGGCGAAGGCATGCGTGCATTCATCGACGGTTTAGAAATCCCTGCAGATGAGAAAGTTCGTCTAAAAGAGATGACGCCAGCAAACTACATCGGTCAAGCTATCGAGTTAACTGATAAGCTGTAATCTTTACGGTTATTTTTAACCAGATAGATTAACAAGCACTAAAAAGCCCTGTATCAAACGCCTTTAAAGCGTACTGTTACAGGGCTTTTTTATTCAGTTTTTTCTTATTAGAGATGATGCTAATTACATCACACACTCTTGCATATCTTTTGCGCGTTCAATCCCTTTTTCAATTAAGCTTTGTGCTTGCTCATTTGAGAGAGTTGCCATCACTTTATTCACCAGACCTTCCGCAGTGGATTCTGATGACGCTTCAACCAAACAGCTATAGGCATTAGCAATATGCTCTTTCACTTCAATTAAGGCTTCAGGGTTGCTGTAATCCGCATTTAACGCTTCATCGATTGACTCTGCAAATTCAGTCGCTGATACAGCTGCATCACCAAACTGTTCAATGTTCAATTCACTAAAATCCACAGATTCTAATTTTGATTGAGCTATATCCACTGCTTTATTTGCTGCGTCTTGTGCTTTATCAATCGCTTCGTTTGCATCTTCACAGCCTACTAAAACAATAGAAAATAACAAAGGTAACAATAGTTTTTTATTCATTTTTTCTCACTATAAAATTACAAATACCATCAAAACAGACTAACAGAAAATCACTCAAATAAGATAATTAGCATGTGTCTAAGTGTTAATGAAAGAGTATAAACTCACCAATATGAACTCAACCTGAACCATCTTACTTAATTTAATAGTCTATAATCTCTAATGTATATGAGCCTCAAGCCGATACTTGATTATATAAAATCACTCGGAGTTTACAGAGTTATGTTCAAATCAATAAAAACACGCATCGCCATTAGCGCCGGATTGGCTATATTTATCACTCTTAGTACAGCCATGTTTTTTACAACTGTCTCTTATAATAAAGTAAACAAAGAAATTACAAAAAATGTTTCATTACAGTTAACAGATAATATTGATTATAAATTATTATCAATTGCTAACCAGCAAAGAGCCGAACTTAACGGTTTATTTGCCCCTGTTATAAGTAATTTACAGCAATTAAAGTCAGTATTAGAACTCTCTAATAGTAATCAAGTCGAAGCTAACATTCTTATTCAACAATTTATGGCTTCATTACATATTCAAAATAAAAGTGTCTTTGCTGGTTATATGGTATGGGAAGAGAAGAACTTCCTTCAAGATAATTCGGAGTTAACTCAGAAAGCGACGAATAAAGATGGGTTCTTATCTCCTTTTTTCTCACCGATAGGTTCTGATTTTGAAGCTATTGGAATGGATAGCTTCAAAAATAGGAAAATGAATCAAAATGGGGAACGAATTGACGAATGGCACTTAGCTCCATTTGAAACTGGCGAACAATTTGTTATGGAACCGTATTATTATAATGTTAGAGGTAATGAAGAATTAATAACAACAATAAGTCTACCGCTACGCCACAATGATCATATTGTGGGATCACTTGGCTTTGATTGGTCAGTAAAAGACTTTCAAGCTATTAGCCAAAAAGCAGCAAAGTCAACAGGGCTTAGTAATGCCATCGTTTCGATTGTCTCTTGGGATGGGCGATTTCTCTCTTTTAGTCAAGATAAAAACTTAGTTGGAGAAAAAATCAAAGATGAATTTGCTCAAAACTGGCCATCAATTCAACAAAAACTAAAAAGCACATCTACGTTCTTAAGTGATATGGGTGATTACAAAGTTGCTGTTTCATCAATAGAAACAGGTGCTAAACCATGGGTTGTTATGGTTTCAGTTCCTAAAACAGTGCTTGAAAAAGAGATCACTGATTTTAATCAGCTGAGTACTGAACTTAGTCAGGGTGCATTATTAAATGGCTTATTAAGTGGTTTTATCTCATCAATTATTGGGATTGCTATTATTTTCATTTTAGCTAAAAGCATTGGTGCGTCTTTACTTGAGCTCACTTCTCGCTTTGAAAACATAGCACAAGGTGATGGTGATTTAACTCAACGCATTAGTATTGACTCTAAAGATGAAATTGGTCAATTGGCTTTCTGGTTCAATACTTTTATAGAAAAAGTTCAACATACACTTCATAACGCAAAAAATACGGCAGAATTAGTCTCTCAATCCTCAATGAATACCATGGCCGAAACTGAAAAATCACAATTGAAACTTCAAAATCAAGTAAATGAAGTTACTCAATTAGCAACCGCTATTAATGAAATGAGCGCAACAGCACAAGAAGTTGCTTCTTCTGCATTACAAGCTGCAACAGCAGCAAGCCAAATTCAAGCAAGTAGTGAAGATGGACAGAAAATAATGAATAATGCCGCAGCTTCTGTTGAAGAGTTGGCACGCTTCATTAATGAAGCCCAAGAGCAAGTGATTAATTTAGCTTCATCAAGCAATGATATTCAAAAAATTCTTATTGAAATCGGTGGTA
Source organism: Aliivibrio wodanis (assembly GCF_052920805.1). Classification (NCBI taxonomy): domain Bacteria; kingdom Pseudomonadati; phylum Pseudomonadota; class Gammaproteobacteria; order Vibrionales; family Vibrionaceae; genus Aliivibrio; species Aliivibrio wodanis. The sequence goes on along the minus strand of NZ_JBREXA010000002.1, from coordinate 159,237 downwards.
TTGCAGAACAAACAAACTTATTGGCATTAAATGCTGCGATTGAAGCAGCTAGAGCTGGCGAACAAGGACGTGGATTTGCTGTTGTTGCCGATGAAGTTCGTAACCTAGCAAGTCGTACACAAAGCTCAACACAAGAAATTAATAGTATGCTTGCGATATTACAACAAAATACTCAAGGTATTGTGACGGTAATGGAAAGTAGTCAAAAGCAGGCATTAGAAACTAAAGAAGAGACCTTAATTGCACAGAAAAACCTACAAGAAATTAATGCTGCAATTCTTGTAGCCAATGACATGAATAACCAAATTGCTTCAGCCGCAGAAGAGCAAAGCTCTGTCTCTGAAGAGATAAATCGCAATGTCACAAGTATTAACGAAGCCGCTGATGAAGTTCTTTCTGATATGCAAACTTCGTTAAATGACACTGCTGAGCTAACAAAAGAAAGTCATTCACTAACTCAGAAATTAAGTGAATTTAAAACTCAATAGATTTTGAAAACTAGAATCTAATTTAATTAAGCCATGCTTTATTTTTATTGCATGGCTTTTTTATTTATCCAAATCCGCATGAACTTTATGAACAAAATTCGTTTAATGTTCTAAATAGCCATTATCATTTCTATCTAGCCAAAACCCCCTCAAGCACATAACATTTACGCAACAACTAAGAAAAAGCAGTCCCCCCTACTCTCAAGTTTCACACCATAACTACAGAGAAACTTGGACACATAAGGAAATGTTATTCATGCTTACTTCATTTAAAAAACAAGTCACCGCGTCAATGATTGCAGCAACCTTTGCTCTTTCAGGCTCAGCTATCGCAGCAGATCTTGAAAAAATTCACTTCATTATCCCTGGTGGTGCTGGTGGCGGTTGGGATATGACCGCTCGTGGTACTGGTGATGTATTACTTAAATCAGACATCATTGAACAAGCGTCATATCAAAACCTTTCAGGTGGCGGCGGCGGTAAAGCTATTGCTCATTTAATTGAAACGGCAGAGCGCCAACCAGATACCTTAATGGTGAACTCAACACCTATCGTGATCCGATCGTTAAGTGGGATTTTTCCACAATCGTTCCGCGACTTAACCCCTATTGCAGCGACTATCGCCGATTATGGTGCGATTGTAGTAAATAAAGACTCTAAATATACAAGTTGGGAGCAAGTGGTTGCTGATTTTGAAAAAGATCCTCGCTCAGTAAAAATTGCTGGCGGTTCAGCTCGAGGCAGTATGGATCACCTAGTGGTAGCGGCAGCATTTAAAGGTGAAGGCTTTGATGCAAGAAAAGTACGTTACATTGCGTATGACGCTGGCGGGAAGGCAATGGCAGCACTTCTTTCTGGTGAAACACCTCTACTTTCAACAGGGTTAGGTGAAGTTCTTGAAATGTCGAAAAGTGGTCAAGTACGTATTCTTGCTATCACAGCACCAAAACGTTTAGAAAGTGCGCCAGAAATCCCAACACTAACTGAATATGGCAATGAAACCGTTTTTGCTAACTGGCGTGGTTTCTTCGCAGCTCCAGGTACACCGCAGGCGAAAATCGATGAGTATAGAGAAGCCTTCGATAAGATGTATGAAACGGATCAATGGGCAGTAGTACGAGATCGTAATGGTTGGATTGATAACTACAAAGCGGACAAAGACTTTTATGTTTTCCTTGAAGAACAAGAGCTGCTAATGGGTAACCTAATGCGTGAACTTGGCTTCTTAAAATAATACTACCATTTCAGCTGCCTTGAATAATTAATGATTCCCTCGGATATGGTTCATTAATATTCCTATTATTTCTCCTTGCACTTTACCTGTTCAAGGCAGCCTTTTTCTTACTCTTTTAAATGGATGAATGGAGAGAACTCATGTCGTACTCTAGCTCTTCTCTACTATGCCGAGATCGCGTTGGCGCTATCATTTTTTTACTGGTTTGCTTATGTTATGGCTATCAAACCAGTTTAATTCCTTTATTTCCTGGTGATGAATACGAACCCTTCACTGCTCGAACTCTACCTTACATGCTGACCTTTGCTGGTATTTTTCTTTCATTACTTCTTATTGTCTCAGCACAACCCGATGAAAAAAGCGGTGCAACATTAGACTTTAACTGGAAATTGCTTATTGGTTTTCTAGTTTTAATGGTGCTGTATGGCATTGGCTTAACTTGGCTTGGTTTTGTATTAGCAACAAGTTTATTTCTATTAGCAGGATTCTATCTACTAGGAGAACGTAGAAAACCGGTGTTATTCGGAGCTTCATTTCCTTTCGTTACAGGATTCTGGCTACTTCTTACCAAAGGTTTGGATATCTATCTAGAACCTGGTTATCTTTTTCTTGCTTGGTAACCCCTAGGACTTAATTATGTTAGATGGAATTTTAGCAGGCTTATCAACAGCGATTATGCCAACCAACTTGATGATGGTAATGATCGGCTGTTTTGTCGGTACATTTATCGGTATGTTACCGGGGCTTGGGCCTATTTCTGCCATTGCCTTAATGATCCCAATTAGCTACGGACTTGATCCTGCATCAGGCATGATCTTAATGGCAGGTGTTTATTATGGCGCCGTTTTTGGTGGTTCTACCTCATCAATCCTTATCAATGCCCCCGGCTGTTCATCAACCGTGGTAACCGCATTTGATGGCTACCCAATGGCACAAAAAGGTCAAGCAGGTAAAGCTCTTGCTCTTGCTGCCTACTCCTCTTTTACTGGTGGCACGCTTTCAGCCATTATGCTACTGATTGCAGCTCCAGCGCTTGCTAAAGTGTCTTTGAGTTTTCAATCATCTGATTATTTCGCACTAATGCTAGTCGGTTTATCTGCTGTTGCTGCATTCGCAGGTAAGGGGCAAGTGATTAAAGCATGGATGATGACTATTCTTGGTTTAATGCTTTCAACCGTCGGCATTGATAAAGGCATTGGTGTTGAACGCTTTACCTTTGGCTTAACTGATTTAATGGATGGATTCAGCTTCTTACTGCTTGCAATGGCAACCTTCGCATTAGGGGAAACCTTGATGGGTATATTAAAACCTGAGCAAGACACACGGGATGATGAACAAAATAAAATGTCTGACCTAGGCAGCATGAAAATCACCAAAGAAGAATTTAAAGAAGTTGCCCCTGTTGCTGTTCGTTCATCTATCCTTGGTTTCTTTACTGGCGTATTACCCGGTGCTGGCGCAACCATCGCAGCATTCTTAAGTTATGGAATGGAACGAAATCTAGCACCAAAAGATACAAAAAGAAGAGTTTGGTAAAGGAAGTATTCGTGGGTTAGTTGCTCCTGAATCTGCAAATAATGCCGCATCAAGCGGGTCATTTGTTCCTCTACTTACATTAGGTATTCCTGGATCTGGAACAACCGCTATCATGCTTGGTGCCTTAATCGCTTATGGCATTCAACCAGGTCCAAGACTGTTTGTTGACCACCCAGATATCTTCTGGTCAGTTATTATCTCTATGTACTTTGGTAATATCGTATTAGTGATCCTAAATTTACCCTTAATTCCATACATCTCTAAATTACTTGCCGTACCAAGAACGGTATTGATGCCAATGGTTTTATTCTTCTCAATTACAGGGGTTTACTTAGTCTCATTTAATACCGTTGATGTATTCATCATGATCTTTATTGCGATGGTGGCAATAGCTCTGCGGCTTGCCAATTTCCCACTCGCCCCCTTACTGCTCGGATTCATATTGGGTGGCATGATGGAAGAGAATTTACGTCGAGCATTAATGATCAGTGATGGTGAGTTAAGTTTCTTATGGGAGCGCCCAATTACCTTTAGTTTTACCGCGATTGCTGCAATTGTACTTATTCTTCCGATGGCACTAACGTTTATCAATAACGTTATCCGACCTAAGTTTACAGTAAAGTCATAATCGTCTGACCTAATAGTCTAAATATAGACACCAATACTAAGGATAGTATTGGTGTCTATTTCCCCTGCTGCCATTTCTTTTTTTCATGCTACAATCCCCTTCTATTCATATATCTGAGATTTCACATGCCATTTTCCAAACTTGGGTTAAGCGATCCAATTTTAAAAGCCATCGACGAACTGGGTTATAAAGCCCCAACTCCAATTCAAGAAAAAGCCATTCCCGTTGCGCTTACTGGAAAAAACCTAATTGCAGCCGCGCAAACAGGTACAGGTAAAACAGCCAGTTTTGTATTACCAATTTTAGAAATCCTCAGCGAAGATCCAACTAAGGTTCGAGCTAAACGTATTCGTGCATTAATTTTGACACCGACACGTGAGCTTGCGATTCAAGTTGAAGACAATATTCAAAAATACAGCAAACATATCGATATTTCATCACTAGCTATGTACGGCGGTGTTGACTATAAAAACCAAAAAGAACGCCTAATTGAAGGGGTTGATGTATTGGTTGCCACTCCTGGTCGTCTTCTTGATATGTACACACAACGTGCTATTCACTTTGATGAAATTGAGATTTTAGTTCTTGATGAAGCCGACCGTATGCTAGATATGGGCTTTATTGAAGATATCAATAAAATCATTGAGCGTTTACCGTTAGATCGTCAAAACATGCTGTTCTCTGCAACACTCTCTGATCAAGTGCGTTTTTTAGCTAAAACAGCAGTAAATAATCCAATTGAAATTACTATTTCACCAAAAACAACATCGGCACCGCAAATTGATCAATGGTTAATTACGGTAGATAAAGATAAAAAATCAGCACTGCTTAGTCACTTAATCAAAGAAAATGAGTGGGACCAAGCGCTTATCTTTATTGAAACTAAGCACGGTGCAGCTAAATTAGTAAGCCAATTAGAAAAACGCGGTATTAGAGCAGAAGCATTCCACAGTGGCCGAAGCCAAGATGCTCGTGCAAAAGTACTGAATGATTTTAAAGAAGGTAAATTACAATACCTAGTTGCTACAGGTATTGCTGCTCGTGGTATCGATATCGATGAACTAACACGAGTTGTTAACTACGATTTACCTTTCCCTGCTGATGATTATGTTCACCGTATTGGTCGTACTGGCCGTGCAGGCGCTAAAGGTGAGGCGATCTCATTTGTTTCTCGAGATGATTTTAAAAACTTGTGCATGATTGAAAAACGTCTTGGTCACTTAATTGTGCGTAAAGAAATTCTAGGGTTTGAACCAAAGAAAGACGTGCCAGTTTCAATTTTGAACTTTAAGCCAACAAGAAAACCTGCACCTAAATTCTAATAGTTACTAAAATACTATTAATGAAAAACGCCCATACTTTTTACTCGAAAGAGAAGTGAAAAGCATGGGCGTTTTTATATCGAGTTAATTAAGAGTATTTATAGAAGGTGTTTCAAAGCATGCTCTGCTCTTTCATACCCTAAATCTATCATTTCAGCTGTGCGCTCAAACTCAAACGTACCACACGCATCTCTTGCAATTTCAACTGTAATATCTGGTGGGTAAGCCGCAAGCTTTTGTCTCGCAATGGTACTTTGCATCGCATCGAACGCTTGGTTTGCTATATCATACATACCTAAATCTATTCTTGATGCTTTCTCTGTTAAAGAGCCAAAGTAATCACTCACTTTTCGATGAAACGGCATATCTTCGTCTGGTTCTTTTGCAGAAATATCTACTTGATTGATTTCAAAATCATCAATCTTATGGCTAAGCTCCCCTGCTAAATTAACAGCAAGCGTGATATCAGAATGATCAGCAAAAGTTGGAGCAATAGGTACTGGATTTAACACCCCACCATCAATTAATGTTTTACCATTAAACTCAATTGGCATTAAGTAAAGTGGTAAAGAGATAGAAGCACGAATAGCTTGTAAAAGTGATCCTTTTTGTAACCACACCTCTTTTTCATTACTGATATCAGCGGCCACTGCGGTATAAGGAATTGAAAGATCTTCAATATGTAAATCCCCCAAAATATGGCTAAGGCGATTCATCACTTTATCCCCTTTAATTAAGCCACCTTTACCCCAGTTAAAATCCATTAGAGAGACAATATCAAACTTAGTAATTGTCCTCATCCAAGCTTCAAACTCATCCAGCTTTCCGGCAGCATATACCCCTCCGACAACAGTACCAATAGAGCAACCAGAGACAGATACAATCTCAAAATCATGTTCTTCTAACCAGCGGATCACGCCGATATGAGCAAGACCTCTCGCTCCACCACTTCCAAGAACAAGTGATACTGTTTTCTTCTTCATGGGTTTTCTCCCTTCCATGCTCACTCTGCTTTAATATCCATAAATTGTGCGTTTAACACTTGCTGTAAAGCGTTAGGGGCTAACCCAATATCTAGTCCTCTTTTACCACCACTGACATAGATGGTTTCAAACTGTTCAGCCGTATTATCAATCACTGTTTTCAATCGTTTCTTTTGACCAAGAGGACTAACGCCTCCCATGACGTATCCTGTCGATTTTTGAACCAAAGCAGGATCGGCCATTTTTGCTTTTTTTCCACCAGCAGCTTTAGCAATTAATTTCATACTTAAATGAGCAGCAACAGGAATAATACCAACCACGAGCTCTTTCTCATCCACTTGAACTACTAAGGTTTTAAAAACTTCTTCATCAGGTAAACCCAGTTTTTCGGCAGCTTCTAATCCATACGCTTGAGCTTTTGGATCATGATGATACTCAAGCACTTGATGTTCAATTTTTGCTTTCTTTAATAATTTCGTTGCTGGTGTCATGGCTATTAATACCTTAAAAATAGGGTTACGCCTTAAAGTACGTTCGCTCTGGTCGCCCAACACTGCCATAAGAGAGGTCGGCACTCAATTCTCCAGAGCTAATGAGATATTCTAAATAACGACGCGCTGTCGTTCGGCTCGCGCCAATTAACTCTCCGGCTTGATCTGCTGTTAATTGTTTTTCATTAACAAACAGTTGGCGTACTTTTTCTAATGTTACGCCATCAATACCTTTGGGTAATCTTGCCACGGGCGTTGTCGTGCTAGAATGCAGCATGGCGTCAACCATGGTTTGATCAATATCAACTCGATTAGTAAATTGCTGCTTTTGGCTCAGGTATTTATTAATTGCTTCTTCTAACCGACTAAATATAACAGGCTTTAGCAGATAATCTACCACACCACCACGCATCGCTTCTTGCAGTGTATTCACATCTCTGTCGGCTGTAATTAATATGACATCAGGCGATAACTCTTTTTGGCGCAACTCCCGCAAGATATCAAGTCCATTACCGTCAGGAAGATAAATATCCAATAGCACTAAGTCTGGGTTCAACACATCCAGTAACGTCGTCGCTTCTTCCTTGCTGGCTGCAATTCCTATAACTTCGACATAATCTATTTTATCCAGATTGCGACGATGTATCTCTGCTATGCCAATATCATCTTCTACGATAACGATCTTGATTTTACTGCTCACACAATATCCTTTTGTTTATTCTTTATAAAATTGGTTGCTTTATGAATGCAACTCTTTTGGTAAATAAATGGTCATTAACGTTCCTTTTCCCGCTTCACTTCTGACCGTAAACTCTCCACGATAATGGTCTACTAATTGCTGAATAAGATGTAAACCAACGCCACGCCCTTGTTCCGATTTTGTAGATATTCCTCTTTGGGTTAGCTGTTTAAAGCTAAACGCCTGCGGTAGGCCACATCCTCTGTCTTCTACTTCGATAATCACTTCTTGACCGAAATCAGTCACACTGACAACTATTGGCTCAACATTGCCTTTTAATTGACTTAAGGTTGCATCAAACGCATTGTCGACTAAGTTTCCGATAATCGTCACCATATCTTCAGCACGAATATGCTCAGGTAGATGCGTTAATTGCGTTCCTTCTTCAATCTCCAAAACTAAACCTAGCTCTCTGGCTCTCTCGCTTTTACCAAGCAATACACCAGCTATCATCGGCTCAGATATGCTTTCTCTTAAAAATTCAATTAACTTTTGATAGCGCAGACTTTCTTGTCCAATGATCTGCTGTACTTCTTCAATCTTACCTAATTGAATCAAGCCACTAATGGTATTTAATTTGTTACGATGCTCATGAGTTTGGGAGCGTAATAAATCAGCATATTGTTTGACTTGAGAAAGTTGAGTCGTCAATTCACTGATTTCATCTTTACGTCGAAAACTGGATACGGCTCCAATCACTTCTCCGTCCATTTTAATCAATTCTCGGTTAGCAATAACGGCTTGGCCATTCAGTAGTAACTCAATATCATGCTCTGATTGTTGTGTAACCAAAAGCTTCGTCAAATCACTATCAGGTAACACTTCAATAAATAATCGATTCAAGGCTTGCTTAGGGTCTATACCTAATATGTCACAGGCACTTTTATTAATAGATCTAAGCTTGCCATTAGCGTCAATACTTAACACCCCTTCACGCAGCGTTGAGAGTGTGACTTGTTGTTCTTTATATAAACGCCCAAATGCTTCTGGTTCAAAACCAAAAATAGCTTTTTGAAAACGCCTAGCGACAAAGTTAGCAATAAGTGTATTCGCTAAAATAACTAAAACGGCCATTCCAAGGAAAAAACTGAGGAAGTGAGAGACTTTACTGTCGATGGTTGTTAATAAATAACCGACAGAGACCACTCCAACAATCTCACCATACTCATTAATTATTGGCGTTTTACCACGTACAGAGTGACCTAATGAGCCTTTGGCGTATGATATATAGGACTGCCCTAAATCTAGTGCTTGTTGGTTATCTCCCCCCTGCATCGGCTTTCCAATACGTTCTTTAATCGGATGGGCTATTCGGATCCCTTCTTTATTACCAACCACAATAAAAGCAGCGCCGATAGATGAGCGTAATCGTTCTATTTTTTCTTCAATTAACGAGGGAGCATTTTTCTCAATCGCCATCATCACTAATGGCGACTGAGCAAGAAATCGAGCGATGCCTAACGCTTTATCTCCACTGTCTTGCGATTCCCAATGCTTGATATATAAGAATGCACACACAGATAAAATTAACAGCTTACCTACACCTGAAATGGTCATTACTGTTAATAATCGACGTCTAAAATTCAAATCACGCCAAGACATTCATTCTTCTCTTTTAACTATGCCAAAACAAAGAATATCACAACCCATTAACCTATTCTTAAACCTTGTTCATACTCTTGATCACACCTTATAAATATTTTCATCAATTCCATAGTAAAGTCAGGGAATTAATTCAGTATCACCCTACTTATGTGGTATAAAAAGCGCGCTTCTTTTCAGCATTTTTAACTCTTTCCTAAAAGGTTTCCGTTACTATGAAAAGCGATATTGAGATCTGCCAAACTGCGACACTTACAAGAATGAAAACGATTGCGTCAAACTTAGGGCTGCATGATGATGACATTACGCCACAAGGTCGCTATAAAGCAAAGGTCAATATTGACGCCTTAAAACACCTTGAAGATAAACCAAATGGTAAGTTAATTTTAGTCAGCGCTATCACACCAACGCCACTCGGTGAAGGTAAAACAGTAACGACAATTGGCCTAGCTCAAGGTCTAGCAAAATTAGGTGAATCCGTTAGTGCTTGTATTCGCCAACCTTCAATGGGACCTGTGTTTGGGGTAAAAGGCGGTGCTGCAGGTGGTGGTTATAGCCAAGTAGCTCCGATGGAAGAACTAAATCTTCATTTAACAGGCGATATTCATGCTATTACCGCGGCACATAACTTAGCCTCAGCGGCCATTGATGCTCGTATTTATCATGAGCAACGTCTAGGTTATGAACTGTTCTCTGAAAAGAACGATCTTCCCGCATTACGAATTGATTCTAACCGAGTGGTTTGGAAACGAGTAATGGACCATAACGATCGTGCCCTTCGCATGGTCACTATTGGTAAAAACGAAGAGGGAAAAACCATTAACGGTTATCAACGTGAAGATGGTTTTGATATTACCGCCGCTTCTGAATTGATGGCAATTCTGGCACTGGCGACCGATCTTCAAGATTTACGCCAACGCATTGGTCGTATTGTGGTTGCTTATAATCTTGATGGCGAGCCCGTAACCACTGAAGATCTTCAAGTTGCTGGTGCAATGACGGTAACAATGAAATTTGCTATCAACCCAACCTTGATGCAAACGCTAGAAGGCGTACCGACTTTTGTTCACTCCGGTCCTTTTGCCAATATCGCTCATGGTAACTCTTCTATTATTGCAGACAATATCGCGTTAAAACTGACTGATTATACGGTAACAGAAGGCGGTTTTGGCTCTGATATGGGGTTAGAAAAAGCGTGTAATATTAAGGCCACATTATCAGGTAAAGCGCCAGATTGTGCAGTACTTGTTGCAACTTTACGTGGTATTAAAGCAAACTCTGGTTTATTCCCACTATCTCCAGGTCAAGCCTTACCAAAAGAAATCTTCACTCCAAATCAAGAAGCCTTAGATGCAGGTTTAGATAACTTACAGTGGCACATTAATAACTGTGCTAAATATGGTTTACCTGTTGTTGTGGCTATTAACCGTTTCCCTGAAGATACTCAAGAGGAGTTGGATTTCTTACAACAGTGGGTTTCTGCATTATCCTCTGAAACGAATGTCGATGTTTCTATCAGTGAAGCATTCGTAAAAGGTGGTGAAGGCGCAAAAGAACTGGCTTCAAAAGTGGTTACCGCTTGTAAAAAAACGACTCAATTCACGCCGTTATACACCAGTGATATGAGTTTATTTGATAAGCTAAATGCGGTTGCAATTAAAGGTTATGGTGCTGAGCGTATTGAGCTATCAGAAAAAGCACAGCAACAGCTAGAAACAGTTTGAAAAATTAGGTTACCAATCTCTCTCTGTCTGTATGGCAAAGACACCAGCCTCTATTTCAACAGATGGTAATATCAAAGGTGCACCAACAGATTTCATTGTCCCTATTCGTGAATTAAAACTGTGTGCAGGTGCAGGCTTTATTTATGCACTGTGCGGCAATGTCATGACCATGCCGGGTTTACCAGAAAAGCCAGCATTTATGAATTTAGATATTGATACAGATGGAAACATAACTGGACTTAGCTAAGATCACATAACTTAATATAGATCATATTCTATGTGCTACATTTACTGTTAATCTAGCTTCAACTTTTTATACAAATTTACTTATAATTTTTGAGGTTATCCTGATGGATATGACAAATGCTCAACGCTTAATTCTTTCAAACCAGTATTATTTGATGTCACAGATGGATCCTGCAAATGCAGAAAAATACCAACGCCAACAGCTGATCGTTGAACGTGGTTATGAACTGCAAATCCGTGAATTAGATAAAGACTTTGGTTGCATTACAGAAGCAGAATGTCGTGAGATCATCGACTTCATGGAGATGTACCATGCAATGCAAGAGTCTTACAATATGTTGGTTCCTGAGTGCCAAGCAAAAGTAGACGCGCGTCGTCTTCAATTTTTAGGCTTTGATATTGCAACAGAAGCACAGCAAGTGAACTACGTTCGTTTCCTAACAACTTCTGAAGGTTTATACCCTCAGTTTGATAAAGCGGATCACCACTTCAATAGCCAAATGACAATGACTGATAAATATCGTCGTATGCTAACAACATGGCGCAACTGCCCACGTCAATACCACTTATGTTCAACAGAAATGGCGCAAATCTTTAACGCTTAATTTCTATATAAATAAGAGTAAGCATAAGTAACCGATTAAAATCCTCGCACTGGCGGGGATTTTTTATGCCTATCATTTATTGTTATCACTGAAACGAAAAAATCCTCACTGACGGATCAGTGAGAATTTAGACTTTCTAACCTGATTATAATTAACAACCCCCCCTTAAATAGGATCATCAGCATAATCATCATTTAGAAACTAGGTTTACCAACTATAAGAAGCACCAACTACGAATGCGTTGTTGTAGTTGTCAGCTTGGTTACGGTACTCAACGTATGGTTGAACACCTTCTTTCTTATTCCATGTTGCACGAAGCTCGTGGTCCATAGATTCACCTTCAATCATATATACATTGTTGTAGCTTAACGTTAGTTCAGATTCAAGCAGTGTATATGCTACGCGGTTATCCATGCGGTAATCTGTTTTAGCATCGCCATCAGTTGCATCAATGTGAGCACGAGTACGGTTAGAGATAGAGATACCATTATCGAAGTTGTAGCCAATTTTCACTAATGGGCGATATTGCACTTCTTTACCGTTCGCCATTAGGTGATGGTAACCTACAGCCATCCATAAATTTTCGTTAATAGAGAATGATTGCTCTGCACCTAATGTTACGTATGCTGGAGAGTTTGATTTAACACCATCATCATTTTTTAGTGTGCCTAGTTGAATACCATCGAACTCTGTTAATAGTGTTAGACCACCAAATGCATTATCAAACGTATGACCCGCTTCTAGCGTCGATGTCATGCTTGAACCATGAAGATCACTATCATGTGCTTGTACGTTACCTGTTACATAAGTTGAGTCAGCCATTGCTGCACTAGAAAGAAGAATCGCAGGAACGATAAGTGCTAATGTTGATTTTTTCATGTGATATACCCTATATAAACTACTGGTTTGATTCTTCTAATTGAAACCATCAATATATTAAAATCAAACTCTAAAATTTCGTTGTCCATTCGTGTTGCTCTGAATCCATTGAGATCAATAATGCCCTATTAATTCGCGATGCAAAATTAATCCTATTCATTGTTTGATCCACTTCAAAAATAGTCTACGTAAAAATATATAAAACGATATTAAACAAGTAGATATATTGAAATATTGGTTTTATAATTTAGATTAAATGTCAAATACCAATGGTAAGATCACATTTTTCATAGCGATAATTAACAGTTAGAGTGATCACGATCTCTCTATTTTGAGAACAAAAAAGGTCTTGTTAGCTTCTATTAGGGGCTGTATTTGAAGTAAGTCACATTATTAATTTTGAGGCTAAAATTAAATAGACGTAGATATTTTTTATTAGGGGGTCTTTTTATTCTAGAAATGAAGAAGTAAACTGCTGCCTTAATCTAACTTTAGGTGTAACCATGTCTTATCAATGCCCTTTATGCCAACACGCATTGCATTTTGCCAACAATCAATACCGTTGTGAAAACAACCACCAATTTGACAATGCAAAAGAAGGTTACGTTAACCTAATGCCTGCTCATCATAAGCGCTCTAAGAATCCTGGTGATAATAAAGAGATGATGCAAGCAAGGCGTGCTTTTCTAGAGGCGGGACATTATCAACCGATGCAGCAACACGTTGCTAATTTATGTCAGCAATATATAACGGATGATTCTGCAAGCCTGCTTGATATTGGTTGTGGTGAAGGCTATTACACTTCAAAAATTGCTGAGCAGCTTGATGGTGAAAATACAAATGTCTTTGGACTCGATATTTCAAAAGTTGCTATTAAGTATGCTGCAAAACGTTATCTAAATTGCCAATTTAGCGTTGCTTCAAGCCACCGTTTGCCTTTTTCTGATCTAAGTTTAGATGGCATTGTACGTATTTATGCACCATGCAAAGCAGAAGAACTGCACCGTACAATTAAAGATAACGGATACCTAATTACCGTAACGCCTGCAAGTCATCATCTATATGAACTTCGTGAAGGTGTTTATGGTGATGTTCGTCTACATGATGAAGAAGCGGAAGAGATTGCCGGATTTGATCTTATTGAAGAGAAAAAATTAACTTACGATATGCACCTAAATGGTCTAGAAGCTCTGCATTTATTGGATATGACGCCTTTTGCATGGAAAGCGACAGCAGAATTTAAGGGCGAATTGAAAGAGAAAACTGCATTTGATTGTAAAGCCGACTTTATGATTAGAGTTTATAAAAAATCTTAATATTCATATAACTATACCTACTATTACCACCATCAAAGATCTTAAATAATATCTTCAGATGGTGGTCATTTTATCATTTACTTTTCAGAATGAGCATTGGCATTTGCGATATTTTGATCAACCTTTTGTAGCCCACTATCTCCTGCTCTGAGTTCTTTATCTTTAAGTAGTGATTGTTTTAGCAACGCCGCATATAAAGGCTGCCCACCTAATGCCTGAGCAATAAATGTTGCCCCTAAACAAGTCACTAATAATGGAAGAATAAGCTGATAATTATTAGTCATTTCTACTACAAGAATAATCCCAGTAACTGGTGCTCGAACTGTCGCGGCAAATAACGCTCCCATTCCTGCGATAGCATACACACCTGGCTCAGAAACCCAATCAGGGAACCAAGCAGCCATTACAACACCAAAAGATAGGCCTAATAATGTACCTAATGCGAGCATAGGGGCAAATACCCCACCGGGAGCACCAGAAGAAAAACAAGCAATGGTAACAATAACTCGCAAAATAAAGAAACCAACCATGACCATCCATGCCATCGGGCTATAAAACATCTCTGTGATAATTTCCATACCACTGCCTGATAATTTAGGGATCACCAAGTGCAATAAAGCAAATGTTCCCCCAAATACGGCACCTAGCATAACAAGGCGAGATAATTTATTTTGATGTATTTGTTTTACTTTGCTAGTACCTTTTAAAATCCACTTATTGAAATTAACACCAATAATGCCAAATAAAATACCTAGGAGCGCAAATAAAAACAATGAACGAAGTGGTGGAACATCAAAGCTCGGAATAGTTAAAAAAGCTTCTTGACCATGCAATGATCGCATAACGATAGTAGCGACAGCTGTCGCCAACGTTACACATTTAATTGAAGTTATGTTATACCGAAACTGAGGCCGCATTTCTTCAATAACAAAAAGAATACCCGCTAAAGGAGCATTAAATGCGGCAGCAAGACCCGCAGCTGCACCCGCTGCAGTTAAGATGTGAGAGGCATGATTAAAACGTTTTCCTTTACTTGCAACCATTCGACCTACTGCACCGCCAATTTGTATTGATGGTCCCTCACGTCCAAGCACCATGCCAGAACCAATGGTTAATGTTCCTGCAATAAACTTAACAGGTAACACACGAGCCCAACGAATATCATGCGTACCATCAAGTGCACCTTCAATATGAGGAATACCGCTACCTGCAACTTCAGGGGCAAATCTAAACGTCAGCCAAAAACCGAATGCTGCCATTGCCGCACCAGCAAATACAGCACCAATCGGTGCTAAATATTCAGAATAAGGAAGAGAGTTAATGAAATGCAAGCGCTGCTCAGTAATTAATCGAATCGACGCTTCAAATAAAGCAACGACAGAGCCTGCAATCCCTCCGACTAAAGCAGATAAGAATAATAAAGCATAGTAATCAGCTTGTGATGTTAAGAACTTAGGTGTAGTACGATGTTTTAGCATCCCACCTTGGAAAAAACGAAAATTGGGTGATTTTGGCATTTATTGGATCAACTTAGCACTAAATAGCATGATTAACGTTATCGGAATAAAGATCACAAATAATTATACGCTTGAGCTTCAGATAGACCCTAACCATTTGTACAAACTTAGATTGATTAAATGACCAAGATCGACTTTCCGAACATCTAATACCAATCGTAGTAAATAACTGATCATCCTAGCTAGTTAAAATACTCGATGACTGCGTTGAAATTTTTGATTGTAGAATAACTACTTATCAAAAAAATTCACCTTGTTCTCAAGCATTTTTCCTTCGCGATTTTTGCTCACTTACTTACTGTGATTGGTATAACGGGATAAATGACAGTCGAAAAAAAACCTATTTAATCAAAACATTAAATAGGTTTATAAATATAGCATTCTAGTAGCGGCGACTTCCATCGGAGCGAGTACGCAATAAATTCAATACCCACATATATTGCTCGGGTCGATCTGCTATCAATTGCTCTATTGCATGATTCATTGCTCGAGCATCAGTCTCATCATCACCTGAGGGGAAATTTTCAATAACAGGTAAGACAATAATCTCAAATTTTCCTATTTCAGCATTATAAGATGGAAGCATTGGAACTACTTTCGCTTTTGATATACGAGCTAATTTACCAACCCCTTTAAGGGTAGCTTTTTCAGTTTCAAAAAAAGGCACAAAAACACTATTCTTCGCGCCATGATCTTCATCGGGTAAGTAGTACCCTAAATAACCTGCTTTAATTGCCTTAATTAATGGTTTAATACCAGCACTACGAGGGTAAATCTTACCACCATACTGCATACGCTGAACGTGCATTAACCAATCTGTAATCGGATTTTTTTGGGGCTTCATCATATTAGTCACACGATGACCACGCGATGCTAATAAAATAGCGGGAAAATCAACAGCCCAAGCATGAGGAACCAACGCAATAACATTTTCTTTCTGCTCAAGAAGAGGAAATAAATTATCCCCTCCAACAAACACACCTCTACCTTCATTATAACGACGGCTACGTACTAATAATTCAGAAAAACCCAACATAACTTGAGCAGCTGTCACATAGGTTTTTTCTAATAATTTCTGCTGTTCTTGCTCTGATTTTTCAGGAAAACAAAGTGAAATATTTAACTTTGCACGATTAATAGCACCACTTGGCCTTTTAAGTATTAACTTAACAATTTTCGCTGCCAATTTATCCCTTAATCTAAAAGGAATATAAGCCAAAATAATAGCAAAACCAATCCCTAACCAAGTTGGCCAGTATTTAGGATGAAGAAACACCCATTGAAAAGTTGGGTTATAAATATTTTTATCGACAGTTTCACTCATTAATAGATTCACTTAATTCGTTATTATGAATTGTATACCCAAGTAACTTGGAGAGCCGTATGATATAACAAAGCATTACTGATAGAAACCAAGGAAATAAGAATGACTTTTCAGTTACACCCACGCCTAAAGCAAGATTGTATCGTTCTAGGAAACCTTCCTTTATGCCAAGTATTAATGATTAAAGAAGATATTGGACCTTGGTTAATTTTAGTCCCAAGAATTGCAGATTTGAAAGAAATTCATCATATGACTGATGAACAACAAGTTCAATTTATTAAAGAATCGAGCGCTGTTGCACAGTTATTAGAAGATAATTTTACGCCAGATAAGATCAACATCGGTGCTTTAGGTAACTTAGTTCCTCAACTTCATATTCATCATATTGCACGCTTTACAACTGATTGTGCGTGGCCAGGACCGGTATGGGGCAACACTAATGGAGTGATAAGAGAGCAATCAGATTTACTTTATTTAATTGAAAAGCTTCGTGAAAAATTAAGTACGCTACTAGGGTTTAAACAATAATAAAGAATGAGATAATAAAAAGGCAGACCTATTTAGATCTGCCTTTCTTTTTATTTTAATTTATGTACACGATTATACGCTTTGAAGCTCATCCCATAGATCGGCAACAATAATGCGATCAGCGGGTGCTAATTCTGATTTTGCAGCGTCAAGACTGTCATTGATGTGTGCTTTTAATACTTCAGTATCACTTACGCCTTGCTCTTCACATTTAGCAACTGATAGCGAAATATGTCCACGTAAATAGCCACCTGCAAATAACTCATCATCCGATGCTGTTTCAATTCGAGCATCAATCAGTTCAAGCATTTTTTCTTCAAATTCAATGATCATCTTTTTCCTATTGGACAATAAATTGTTTTTTAGTTAGTGGAGTGACTTGATAAAACTTACGCAACGCATTTGATAAAGCTTCTACACGCGGAGGTAATCCATCATCTAAAATTCCCATCACTTCATTATGTACTGTAGCCATGAATGCTAAACGATCTGGTTCAAAATCGCCATTTAAGTTGTCACAACTCACGTTAAATTTTAATCCTGCACTTAGTGAAAGGATCCATTCATACGCTTGAGGGGCGAATCTCTACTTTTTCGAACTCAGATTGAACTTGCTCTGTTCTACCATCTGGTTCATACCAATAGCCAAAATCTTCCAATAGACGACGTTCAGGGCCAGCGACGCACCAATGGGCAATCTCATGCATGCCTGATTGATAAAAGCCACGAGCAAAAACAATTCTATGGTAATTAACCTTATCATCTGCAGGTAAATAAATTGGTTCATCCCCACCTAATTCAAGCCTAGTATTAAACGAATGAGAAAATGTTGAATTAAAGACAGAAATTAAATCTTGGTACTGATGATTCATAGATGCTGTGCCGTATAACCATATAAAATTGATGGCTATTCTACCCTTTGTTCTCTATTTTGTCTTTCTCTTCTAATTTATCGATACTTCGGATAAGTTTATCTAATGAAAAGATTTTCAGAATAGTTTTTTTCATTCGTAATAGGCGTTAACATTTCATAAAATCCTTCTCTAATTTTCGCCTACATGGCATTTTTTGGTATTAGTAAATGTTATTAACAATTCTTTATATTATAGGGATCACCGCTGAAGCCATGACTGGCGCATTGGCGGCAGGCAAGAAAAAAATGGATTGGTTTGGTGTAATGCTAGTAGCAAGTGCAACTGCTATTGGTGGTGGTACAGTACGTGATATTTTATTAGGTCACTACCCTATTGGTTGGGTGAAAAATCCACAGTTCTTAGTTATTACCTGCATTGCTGGTGTATTGACGACATGGATTGGCCCATGGGTTGCTAAAAACCATCGATTTTTTGTCTTTTTAGATGCTATTGGTTTAATTGTGTTTAGCATTATCGGCTCACAAGTCGCATTAGATATGGGGCTTCACCCACTGATCTGTATTGTTTCTGCCATTGTCACTGGCGTATTTGGTGGTTTATTACGTGATCTTTTCTGTCGTCAAATGCCTATGGTGTTACATAAAGAGCTGTATGCATCAATTTCACTCCTATCTGCTGTGTTATACATAGGTTTATTGCACTTTGGGGTTGATGAGTTAATAACCACCGTTGTCACTATTGTTATTGGCTTCTCCGCTCGTATGGCAGCAGTGAAGTTTGGTTGGTGTTTACCTGTATTTCATTTGGATATTACAGAAGAACAACCAGAAACAGTTGAGAAGAGATAAATTTAAAAAATTAGTGACTGCTAAGATCAAAAAGAGCCAGATCGGATATAACTTCAATCTGGCTCTTTCTATTTCTAATTTTAGATAGGATTACAAGGTCGTTCTCACCTAAATCTTAGGTGTTTCCGTTTGCACACCGAAGTTTTGTCCACGGTGACGAACTAAATGATCCATAACCACAATCGCTAACATCGCTTCTGCAATAGGAACGGCACGGATACCAACACAAGGATCATGACGACCTTTAGTGATCAGCTCTGTTTTCTCACCGCTACGAGTAATCGTTTCACCCGGAACAGTAATACTGGAAGTTGGTTTCAATGCAATATGAGCCACAATATCTTGGCCAGATGAAATACCACCTAAAATACCGCCAGCATGGTTTGAACTAAATCCTTCTGGTGTTAATGGATCACGGTGCTCTGAACCACGTTGTTGCACTACTTCAAAACCATCGCCGATTTCAACGCCTTTAACCGCGTTAATTCCCATCAAAGCGTGAGCAACATCTGCATCTAAACGATCAAAAACAGGTTCGCCTAAACCAACCGGTACACCTTGTGCAACCACGGTGATTTTAGCGCCAATAGAGTCACCCTCTTTCTTTAGCCTACGAATAAGCTCATCAAAGGCTTCTACTTTGCTTGCATCAGGGCAGAAAAACGCATTATTTTCGATTTCATTCCAATCAACAGAATCAATGGCAACATTACCCATTTGTGATAAGTAAGCGCGGATCTCAATACCAAACTCTTGTTTTAAGTATTTCTTTGCTACAGCACCAGCCGCTACACGCATCGCCGTTTCACGAGCAGATGAACGACCACCGCCACGGTAATCACGTTGTCCATATTTCTGATGGTAAGTGTAATCTGCATGTCCCGGACGGAACTTATCTTTGATTTCTGAATAATCTTTAGAGCGTTGATCGGTGTTTTCAATCAATAAGCCAATTGATGTTCCCGTGGTTTTTCCTTCAAATACACCCGATAAAATTTTCACCTCGTCCGCTTCACGACGTTGTGTGGTGTATTTCGATGTACCTGGTTTACGACGATCTAAATCAATCTGTAAATCTGACTCAGTCAATGCTAAACCAGGAGGGCATCCATCAACAATGCAACCTAATGCTAATCCATGGCTTTCACCAAATGTCGTTACTCGAAAATGTTGTCCAATAGAGTTTCCAGCCATTACTTCCTCTGTAAATATTATTGATTCGTCATAATAAATCCATATTGGCTTGAATCTAGTAAAGAGTAAACCCCTATATGCTGTTTATTACGAACATAGTTTTTACTTAATAGAATAAAAAACACTTATCCAATACATGCGGCAAATACGTTATGAAATAAATCAAAAGCGGCAAAATGTGACCATGCTTCCAAACCTATTTCTATAAATTCAGCTTAATACTTTCAAGAAAACTAGCAGAATGAAAAATTGAAGCATATACTTAACAAATGGAGATCATTTAATTTACCTTTAAAGCTTTCATCGACGTTGTCGATATAAATATCAAGAAATAAAACAAAATATAGACAAATGCTAAACAATCTCAACTTGGCATTGATATTGCTATTAGTAAATTGTCATTTATTTAAAAGGTCTCATTTATGAAACTATTTCAATTGGTAAAGAAAGTATTTAATAGAAGTCACAACGTTCAAAAACAGCAAGAGCTACGTGAGCGTCTTGATTTTGCGATGTCACAAAGTAAAGAGGCATAAAAAAAGCCCAATGTAAACATTAGGCTTTTTCATGTCTGTTACTGCAATAAATTAATCTCGGTAAAGAGAGAACTCATCAGCACAATCTAGAAGCTGTTGCTTAGTTAACATGAATACACCATGTCCACCTTCAGCAAACTCAATCCACGTAAATGGGATTTCTGGGTACTGATCCATCATATGAACCATAGAGTTACCCACTTCACAAATCAAGAAACCTTCATCTGTTAAGTAATCAGGTGCATTTGCTAGAATACGGCGAACTAATTTCAAACCATCAGTGCCTGCTGCTAGACCTAATTCTGGTTCATGCTCAAACTCATCAGGTAAGCTATTCATGTCTTCTTCATCCACATACGGTGGGTTAGAAACAATGAAGTTATACTGATCTTTTGGAATATCTCGTAATAGATCAGAGCGCATTGGGAACACTTGTTGCTCCATGCCGTGATCTTGAACGTTTTGCTCTGCAACCATTAGTGCGTCAGTTGAAATATCAATCGCATCTACTTCTGCATCTGGGAATGCATGAGCACACGCGATAGCGATACAACCACTGCCTGTACAAAGATCCATAATGCGAGTTGGCTCTTCTTTCAACCATGGTTCAAATTGTGTTTCAATCAATTCAGCGATTGGTGAACGAGGCACAAGTACGCGCTCATCAACGAAAAACTCTAGACCACAAAACCAGGCTTTATTGGTTAAATAAGCCGTTGGTATACGTTCATTAATACGACGAACCACACGTTCAACAATACGTAAACGCTCTGTTGACGTTAAACGAGATTCGCGTACATGTGCAGGTACATCAATAGGTAAATACAGAGTCGGAAGCACTAATTGAACGGCTTCATCCCATGCGTTATCTGTACCATGGCCATAAAAAAGGCCAGCAGCGTTAAAGCGACTTACCGTCCAACGCAACATATCTTGTAACGTATGAAGCTCAGAAACAGCCTCTTCTACAAAAATCTTATCCAAAATTGCCCCCAAAACAAGTACAATACTGCTGTTAATTATTGGAATTTTAAAATGAGTAAAAACGACCACCTATTAGATGACGATCTTTCTCTGTTCCGTGAAGCAGTACAAGGCTCTAAAAAGTTGCGACAGGATACCATAATCCATCAACCGAGTAAGAACTTTAGCGAACAACAAAAGCAAAGAAAATCATTAAAAGAAGGGAAAAATGAAGAGTTTTTCTTTTCTGATGAATTTGTGCCTCTCTTAGATGAAGAAGGCCCAGTCCGTTATGCCCGTGATGGCGTATCAAAATACGAAGTGAAACGCTTAAGACGCGGTGTATATGTACCTGATGTCTTTTTAGATATGCATGGTATGAAACAAGATGAAGCAAAGCGTGAGTTGGGCGCAATGCTCGCTTATTGTCTAAAAGAAAATATTTCGTGCGCGAGCGTAATGCACGGTATTGGAAAGCACATTCTAAAAAAGAAAGTACCATTATGGCTTGCTCAGCACCCTGACGTTATGGCTTTTCACCAAGCGCCTTTAGAATTTGGTGGTGCTGGAGCAATTTTAGTCTTACTCTCTATTCCCGATAGATAAAATAACAAAAGATCCCAATTAGGTGCACAAACACTTAGGGATCTTTTTTATTATGGTTGCTGCAGCCATAAAAACTCACTCTTACCTGTCGCATGAGAAAACTCAACGCAAGAAATTGCAGAGGTTGGAAACATAGGTGGCATAATCCCAGGAACAAAATCCGCCGTTAAATACCCAACGAGAGGTAGATGAGAAACAATTAACACATTCTCAATCTCTTCTACACTACCTAACGCTTTTACGTATTCCACCACATCATCAGAGTCACCATACGGTGTAATCTCTTCCGATATTTCAACTTTCGCATCAGCAACACTCAATATAGGTTTAATTACTTTCCAAGTTTGTTGAGCTCGAATGTATGGACTAACCAAAACATAATCAAACTTAGTATGATGTGTGCTCATTAACCATTGTGCTATTTTTGCTGATTGGCTCTCGCCCCGTGAGGTTAAATTACGCTCTTCATCAGAAGGCGCATACGATTCCGCTTCACCATGACGCATTATGAATACTTTCATTTATTCATTCTCAAATCATTACTAACCTCACAATAGTAGCAAGCAATTGAAAAAAGAGGAAAGAGAGAGTTTGCTAGTCTGTGGGTTCAGCGCCATAATTGTAAAATAAATATAATAATTTAAGACGTTTTTGTCTTAAAACAGGAGCGCCCTGTGCATATCAGCCCAAATGATCAAAAACACTATCGGTTCATTGAACTTGATAATAAATTGCCTGTATTACTCATTCAAGATGATACGGCTCCTCGCTCTTCTGCTGCTCTTTCTGTCAATGTTGGTCACTTTGATGATCCTGAACATAGACCAGGGCTCGCTCATTTTTTAGAGCACATGCTGTTTCTTGGTACTGAAAAATACCCAAAAGTTGGTGATTTTCACTCTTTTATAAATCAACAAGGTGGTTCAAATAACGCTTGGACTGGTACTGAAAATACGACTTTCTTTTTTGAAGTATCCCATAATGCCTTCGAAGAAGGTCTTGACCGTTTTGGTCAATTTTTCTATGCCTCACTCTTTAATGAAGAAGCTGTCGATAAAGAACGTTTAGCTGTCGATTCTGAATATCGATTAAAATTAAAAGATGATGTTCGTCGAGTTTATCAAGTTCATAAAGAAACCGTTAATCAAGCACATCCGTTCTCAAAGTTTTCAGTTGGAAGTATTGATACTTTAGCCGACGCTGAAGACTCTTCAATCCGCGATGAAATGTTGGCTTTTTATCAACAACATTATTCTGCTGATTTAATGACAGCTGTCGTATTAGGCGATCGCCCCTTATGCGAGTTGGAGCTGTTAGCAACTCAATCTTTTGGGGCTATTCCAAATCAAAATTTTGGTCATAAAAGTATCGATGTTCCTTATGTTACAGAGAAAGAGCAAGCCTGTTGGATTAATATAGAGCCATTAAAAGAAGTCCGGAAATTAAGCTTAGCCTTCCACCTACCAAACCAAGACCGCTTCTACAAAACTAAGCCTTTAAATTACCTTGGTCACTTATTAGGTTATGAAGGTGACGGTAGCTTAATGTTACACCTAAAGAGATTAGGATATATTCACTCATTAACAGCAGGAGGTGGTGTTAGTGGTAGTAACTTCAGGGAATTTACTCTGGCTTATAACCTAACAGAAAAAGGCCTCAATAAAGCGGATGAGATAATAGAACTCACCTTCCAATATATTGAATTAATTAAGCAAAAAGGACTTGAAGAATGGCGCTACAGTGAGAAAAAAGCTGTTTTAGAATCTGCCTTTCAATTCCAAGAAAAAAGTAAGCCTCTTGATTTAGTCAGCCATTTGGTTATGAATCTACAGCGTTACCACCATGACGATACAATGTACGCTGATTACATGATGGAAGGTTATCATGAACATCAGATAAATGACCTTCTGGCTCTATTTACGCCTGAAAAGATGCGAGTTACCTTAATTGCACAAGGTCTAAAGTACGATCGTGAAGATAAATGGTATTACACTCCTTATTCTGTTCGCCCCCTAACTCAAGAACAACTAGCAACTTGGAACACCAAAGAACTACACCCTGAATTACATTTACCCGAAAAAAACCCTTATATTTGCTACAATCTTGAACCTCAAGAGTTACATGGCAATGATGAATTTCCAACCCTAATTGACGATCTACCCGGTTTTCGATTATGGCATAAGCAAGAAGATGAGTTTCGAGTTCCTAAAGGTATGGTTTACATTGCCATTGATAGCCCACACTCAATCTCCGATCCAAGAAAAATTGTGAAAACCCGCTTGTGCGTTGAAATGCTAATGGATGCTCTCAGCGAACAAACCTACCAAGCTGAAATTGCAGGTATGGGTTATAACCTTTATTGCCATCAAGGTGGTGTGACTCTCACTTTGTCTGGATTCAGCGAAAAACAGCCATTATTACTTGAACTAATTTTACAACGTTTTGCCACTCGTGATTTCAGTTCTGAACGCTTTGAATTTATTAAAACTCAATTAATCCGCCATTGGAGCAATGCATCTAAAGAACGACCTATTTCTCAGCTATTTAATGCATTATCTGGAATATTACAACCGAATAACCCTCCTTACCCTGTTCTTCTGGAAGCTCTAGAAAGTATTGAGGCTGATGATTTACCCAATTTTGTTGAGGCTATGTTTTCTGAATTGCATGTTGAAATGTTTGTTTATGGTGATTGGTCAAAAGAACAAGCTCTTGAACTCGGCTCATCGCTGAAAAACGCACTTCGTATGCAAAATCAAACTTATGAAGAGTCGTTCCGCCCACTTATCATGCTTGGTAGTTCTGGGACTTTTCAACGTGAATTATTTTGTGATCACTCTGATTCAGCTTTATTGATTTATTATCAATCAGTACAAGAAGACCCTCGTAGTTTTGCTCTTTATACCTTAGCAAACCATTTAATGTCAGCCTCTTTCTTTAATGAAATCAGAACCAAACAGCAATTAGGTTATATGGTTGGCACGGGTAACTTACCACTAAATAAACATCCAGGATTAATCTTATATGTCCAATCACCAATGGCACCACCAGCCCTATTATTAGATGCTATTGATGAATTTTTAAATGCTTTCTATATGATTCTATTAGAGTTAAATGAAGCTCAATGGCAGAGTAGTAAACAGGGCTTGATTGATCAAATATCCGATCGTGATACCAATTTACGTGGAAGAGCACAACGTTTTTGGAGCTGTATTGGTAATAAAGATCTTAACTTTGACCATAAAGAACGTGTTGCCGAAGACCTAAAAGCATTAACCCGTTCTGAAATGATCCGCTTTGTCGTTAATATCCTAAAACCAAGAACTGCAAATAGACTGATTATGCACAGTCAAGGAACAGAGCACCAACAATATGATCGCTTAGATGCAGGGTTAGAAATTGATTCTATTGATGAATTTCAACTTAGAGCCAAAGATGTGAAATTAGGCTAATTCTTACGTTATATATCCCAGAGGTGTATTGCTATTCTCTGGGATAACGCCCACTTCCCCTCAAGAAACAGGTCACATCTCTCATTTAATCAACATTTCACTCAATAAATCACCAACCACAACATGGTAAACTGTAATTGTTCATTGCAATAATTTAGAATACGGCATACAACAATATAAAGGATTATATCATGTCGTCGATTCGTACCATTTATTCCAGCTATTTTCTTGCTTTCATGGGTATTATCGCCCTACTCACCATTACAGGAATTAACCGATGGGTCTCTCCTGTCCTTTACTCTTCAGAAACACAAATCGTCAATGCTTCATTGGATGAACTCCAAGATGAAATCATTAAAGAACTCAACCAAGTTCAAGCTCAACAACGCTCAATTACTCAAACTATTCCTCAGTTATCTAGTGATGAGATCGACCGTATTCAACCTTTTTTAGTTGATCAATATGGGAACTCTCAAATCTTTGGCGGAGGTATTTGGCCTTTACCTAATGCGCGAGAAGCAGGTCGTGAAAAATTCAGTACCTTTTATCATCGAGATAGCAGTAATCAATTAATTGTAAATACCCATTGGAATTCAGCTGGCTCTCTTAATTATTTTGATCAAGTTTGGTTTAAGAATGGATTAGCTGCACCCAAAGGACAATGTGCATGGGCTCCAGCTTATAAAGATTCAGCAAGCACTGAAGCTAGAACTAACTGTGCAATGGCTATCTATAAAGACAATAGAAAATATGGGGTTTCTACCATTGATGTCACGCTTGGTTTTTTTGATAACTTTGCTAAAAATAAAGAACAAGAATTAAAAGGGAAAATATTAATTTTTGAAAATGATGGAAAAATTTTAAATAACACCTCAGATATTAGTCAAGACAGTATTTTAAAAAATATTTCGTCATTAAGCTCACAATCTGAGTTTTTAGCCAATATTCAAGCAAATCGAAACAGTCAAGAAAGCGAATTCAAATATGAAGATGACGGCGTTTCATATACTTTATTTATCAATAAGTTAAATAACACACCATGGTATATTGCGTTCAGTCTAGAAACGTCAATACTAGAAGCAAACTCATCACGAACGCTAAATACATTAGCCTTTATACAATTACCAATGGCTTTTGCTATCATCGGATTTATTTTTATTGGTTTCACACAACTTACTCGTCACCTAGTAAACCTAAAAGCTAATATCGACAGCCTTTCATCAGGCAATGCCGATCTAACCACTCAAATTAAGATCATACGAGATGATGAAGTCGGTGCTATTGGCGTGTAAGTGAATAACTTCATCTTATATCTAAGAGGAATGGTGTCAGATGTGTCTTCTTCAAGCCACAGTATTTCGCACATTATTACTGATGTAGAAAGCCATGCAAAAAGCAATAAAACCATTACCGATAATCACGCGACTGAAACCAATCAGATCATTTCAGCGATCACTGAAATGGCCTCGAATGCTGAACAAGTCGCTGCTGGCGCTCAAAATACAGCCATGCTTACACAGAAAACAAGTGAAGGCGCAGAGCACTCAAAGAAAACAGTATTAACTGCAACAAACAGTGTCGAAATATTAAAAACTCAAATTGAGACTACGTCTGAAAACGTCTCTCAAATGAATGAAGAAACACAGAAAATAGCAAGAGTATTGAGTGTTATTCAAGATATTGCAGAACAAACCAATCTATTGGCACTAAATGCAGCCATTGAAGCAGCGCGAGCAGGAGAACAAGGGAGAGGTTTTGCTGTTGTTGCTGATGAGGTACGAGCTCTTGCCGCCCGAACTCAAAACAGTACAACCGAAATTAATGATATGCTTTCTCGCTTACAAAATGGGGTATCGAATGTTGTTACCGCCATTGAACATACATCAAACAGTTGTGAGACAGTGGTAAATAACACTCTTGAAGTGAATTCAGGATTAGATGAAATGGGCAGTTCAATAAATGAAATTAATCAGTTCAGTTCAGAAATTGCTTCATCTTCAACACAACAGAGTCAAGTGTCTGAATCTATTCACAGAAACATGATAGAAATACAGAAGATAATTCATGAATTAACGACAAATGCCTCTCAATCAAGCCAATCGACGTCATTGTTAACTCAAGAAAATCAAAAGCTGTCTCAAATGGTAAATAAGTTCACACTTAAATAACCCAGTAAAAATCCCCCTAAATTACGTTAGGGGGATTATTACCATACTACAAAAATCTATCGCCATACTTATCGGCATATGTCTTCATCAATGCGGCTAATTTCTCTTCACCAAGGCTTTCCATATAAGTAAATGGACCACCTAAGAAAGGAGGAAAACCAATACCGAAAATAGCACCGATATCCCCGTCTCTTTTTGAACGAATAATCCCTTCATCCAAACAACGTTTTGCTTCCGCTAACATTGGAAGAACACAGCGCATTGCAATGTCATCTTTGCTTAACTGAGAATCTGGTTTGATATTAAGTAAGCTGTAGACCTCTTGATCGGGTTCTTTCTTCTTACCTTTATAGATATAGAAGCCACGTTTAGTTTTCTTACCCAGACGCTTATCATCAATTAAGGTTTGAAACACATCAGGGCTGCGGAATCTATCACCCAGTTCAGCTTCTAGGATCGGCATGATCTTGGCACCAATATCCACACCGACTTCGTCTAATAATGATATTGGCCCAACAGGGAAACCAAAATCTAATAACGCTTCATCAATCACTTCCATCGGCTCACCGACAAGCAGTAATCGAGCGGCTTCATTCATGTAGGGCGCTAAAATACGGTTGACATAAAATCCAGCGCAATCTTTGACTACGATTGGCGTTTTACCCTGTTGCTTAGCTAAAGAGACCACGGTCGAAATCGCTTCATCGCTAGTAGTAGCGTGAGGAATAACCTCGACTAAAGGCATTTTTTCTACCGGACTAAAATAGTGCAAGCCGATTATGTTTTCTGGCTTTTGAGCCCCTTCGGCTATTTGACCTATTGGCAGTGAAGAGGTATTAGTAGCAAAAATAACGTCCTCTTTTCCTTGCTCTTGTACCGCTTTCACCATCTCTTTTTTCAAAGTGAGATCTTCAAAAACGGCCTCAATCACAACATCTAATTTTTTAAAGCGATTAAAATCGGTCACGCCCGTTAATTGCAGCATCTGTTGTTGTAATCTGGCTTTACTGATTATTCGACGCTTTCTTAATTTTTCTAAGCGCTGATAGTGGTATTGGTACGCATTTAGTAGCCCGTCATTACTGATGTCTTTTATCGTGACGTTCTTTTTAGCTTTAGCAATAGAGACATGAGCAATACCGCCCCCCATCAATCCACCACCTAGCACGCCGACTCGATGAATAATCTTAGGCTCTGCCTCACTGCCTTTCTCTTTCTTCATCTCTGTCATTGCAAAAAACAGTGAACGCAATGCAGCTGATTCTGGCGTCATGGCTAACTTGCCAAATTGCTCCGCTTCTCGCTGTAATCCTTTTTTAATGCCTTTATCTAAACCGTGTTCGATGCTATCTAAAATCGCGGCAATCGCCGGATAGTTACCACGTGCTTTTTTCTGAGCTTGTTTTTCAGCCTGAGAAAAAATCACATTACGGGCCAATAGGGTTTCTTGATATCGCCCACTCTTTCGCGGCTAATTTTGTTTTTGATTTTTTCTTTAGCGCAAATTCAGCAGCAGTACGAGATAAAATAGACAAAGGAACCGAGGCATTTACTACCCCTAGTTTCTCGGCTTTTTTAGGACGTAATTGCTTACCCGTAAGAATAATATCTAAACTTGCAAGTAAACCGATTAATCGAGGCAATCGCTGTGTACCACCAGAGCCTGGAAGCAAACCTAATTGCACTTCAGGTAAACCTAATTTGGTTTTATTATCATCACTACAAATACGATAATCACACGCCAACGCCAACTCTAATCCACCGCCGAGACAAGGACCGTGAATAGCGGCAACCGTAGCAAATGGCAGATCTTCAATACGTTGAAATAGTTGCTGACCTTTTTCAGCCAGTGATTGGGCCTCTGCTGCACTTTGGCAATCAGCTATCATGCTAATATCAGCACCCGCAATAAAGTTATCGGTTTTACCTGATTGGATCACTAAACCTTTAATACTTGAATGCTGTGCTTCAATGTCATTTAGAACTTGAGTTACCTGCTCTGCAAACGCCGCTTTTAAGGTGTTCATTTTTTCATTAGGTACGTCAATCGTCAGCCAAGCAATGTTTGCATTATCTTTATACCAAGTAAACGCACTGGTATTTTCTACTGCTTCAATACGATTATTATTAATTTCTGCCGTCATTATTCTGCCTCCAAGACCATTGCTGCACCTAATCCACCTGCGGCACACGCGGTATTTAATCCAAAACCTCCACCACGGCGTTTTAATTCTCGCAGCGTTTGAATAATCATTCTTGCCCCAGTAGCTGCAAAAGGATGCCCATAAGCAAGTGAGCCACCAAGTACATTAAATTTATCCATGTCTATTTCGCCAATGGCTTTATCTCGCCCTAAATATTCTTTGGCAAATTTATCTGACGCGAACATTTTTACATTCGATAGTGTTTGAGCAGCAAAAGCTTCATGCATATCAATTAAGGTTAAATCTGATAGAGAAATACCCGCTTTATCAAGTGCCATTGGTGTTGCGTAAGATGGCCCCATCAACATGTCGTGATGTACATCTATTGCACTAAAGGCAAAAGAACGAATATAACCTAGTGGTTCATAGCCTAATTCTTTGGCACGTTTTTCACTCATTAATAAGATCGCAGCACCTCCATCAGTTAACGGGGTACTATTAGCAGCGGTCACTGAGCCATATTTACGATCAAACGCAGGTCTAAGTTTGGCATAACTGGCAAGCTCAGAGTCATAACGGATATTGTTATCTTGCGCTATCCACATTTTATACGGTTCTGGAAATGCGGTCATCACTTCGTCTTGAATCAATCCATCTTGCCATGCTTTAGCTGCCAAACTATGAGAGCGATGAGCTAATGCATCTTGTTCTTCACGCGTAATACCATGACTTTTTGCCATCTGCTCTGCAGTTTGTCCCATTGAGATCCCTGTAGAGTATTCCGCTACCGCAGGAGGAACAGGCGCAATATCTTTCATTGATAAAGTACGAAGAAGGGACAGTTTTTGACTCATGGTTTTGGTTTTACTGAGGGCAAGTAACGTTGCCGCCATTTTCTTTGAAACACCAATAGGAAGGACAGAAGAAGAATCAGCCCCACCGGCAATTCCGATATCAATCGTTCCGGCCATGATACTTTCAACCACATTAGCCGTCGTTTGAAAGCTGGTTGCACAGGCACGAGTGACACTATATGCGTCCGTACCAATATTCATTCCGGTGCCCAATACAATTTCACGTGCAATGTTTGGTGCTTCTGGCATTTGCACTACTTGCCCAAAGACAACTTGGTCAATCAACTTAGGATCGATATCGGTTTTATCCATCAAGGCTTTTACAGCAAGCTTGCCTAAATCTACCGCAGGCGTAGAGATAAAGGCAGTTGATTGCTTAGCAAATGGGGTTCGAATGCCTGAAACAACCGCAATACGATCACCTTGTCGTGTCGTGAGTGGTTGATAGGTCTTTGATAGTTTGGCGTTTGACATCGCATCTCCTTGCGTAAAACACTAGCACCATAAGTGGTCAGACCTGAATTGTAACTAACTTGTTAATTATAGGAAGTCCGTTATTGTAGAAGTGTGAGCGGAGAATTATTAATCAATAAAAATTTATTCTCTAAGCAGTAAGCAATGATGAAAGTGGTAAGAAAAGATAGTATTAAAAACAAGTAAAAGAAAGGATGAAAATGTAACCTGTTGACAATTTTGATAAAAAAAAACCACATCAATCGATGTGGTCAGAATAAAAAACAATTAACGAATAGCCAATTGTAAAATCAGTTTCACCTGATAAGGAGAAAGTAAAGTCAGCCTTCAAAAGGAAATGTTATCTTGCTCAACGGGTTGATTGCTCAACCAGATAACGAGATCAACTATAACGTGATTCTCAATTCATTTATTGAAATAGATCAATTTTATGTTCTTTTACTACTTTTTCATAAAATATATATATCCGTAGAAAACCAACCTAAAAACGAATCAGTCATTACACACCATTAACATTAGAGCCGAATTTACGAAGAAAATCATATATTAATCATTAATTTATATTAACTGCGAACCAAAAGTAGAGCATAGACTCTAAATTCAGCTCATTGAGAAATAAATTTAATCAAAATCAACAAGTTAATAATTAACGCTATAATATAAAATATAATAATATATAGAGCTAAAACTCTACATTTTATTGTTATATCGTTATTTAAGTGCAAATCACGACCAGATCACGAATTTTAATGAATTTTTAGCAGTGGTCGGATTTGTCATCTATGCTGTGGTCGTTATTATCTCGCCATCGAGATTTAAGTCTCAACTAAATAAATCTTTTTGATTCATAGAAATTGAAAGGAAATAACACTACATGGAATATCATAATGATGAACAAGAAGCGCCTGTTTTCAAAAACACTTCTAGCTGCAACGATTACTCTTGCTACACAGCAAGCGACTGCTGCAGGTTTTCAACTTAACGCACAATCAGCAACAGGTTTAGGCCGAGCATTTGCCGGTGATGCAGTAATCGCTGATAACGCATCAGTAATGGCTCGTAACGCTGCCGCTATGGCTCTTTTTGATTCTTCTGAATTTTCAGGTGGCGTTAATTATATCAAAACTGATATTGAAGTTAGTGATGCAAAATACAATGGTCAATCTATTGGTGGTGCAGAAAATGGAAGTGGTACTCCTGTACCAAATATCTATTATGTTCACCGTTTAAATGACCAATGGGCATTTGGTGCTGGTATCTATTCTAACTTTGGTACAACAAATAACTTTGACGATAGCTTTGGTGGTTCAAATATAGGAATTCCTCCTACAGCTAAACAATTTGGCGGTACTACTGAGATCCAAAGCATCAACTACGCGCTAACAGCTTCATATCGAATTAATGAACAAATCAGCGTTGGTGGTGGTTTAGATATAGTTCAAGGTAGTGGCACATTAAAACGCCACACAGGTAGTTTAGTAGGAGAAGCCCTTAATATAGAAGCCGATGGTATTGGTCTTGGATGGAACCTTGGCGCTGTTTATGAGTTAGACGAACGTAATCGCTTTGGGTTTGCATATCACTACAGTCCTGAAATTGAAGCTGAAGGCGATATGTCTTACGTAGGGGCTGACATTTCTAATGATAAATTATTAATACCTCTTCCAAGCATGGCTGAATTCTCTGGTTATCATGAAATCAAAGATACTAAATTCGCCGTTCACTACTCAGTGCAGTGGATTGGTTGGAGTGATTTTGATGAATTAAACACATCTGGTGGTACAACACTTAATACTTATGAGTGGCAAGACGGTATGCATTACGCGATTGGTGGTACTTACTTCCTAAACGAGGCATGGACACTACGTGCAGGCTACATGTACGATACTGCTGCTCAAGACGAAAAGACATCTATTTCAGTACCAGATTCAGATCGTCAATGGTTCTCTGCAGGCTTTAGCTACCACTTTGAACAAAAACATACCGTTGACTTTGGTTTCACTTACCTATTAGGTAAAGATGTTTCCGTTACAGAAAGCGATGATTTTGGCCAAACTCTAACAGCAACAACGCATGCAGATGCAATTCTTGCTGGTGTTCAGTACAGCTACAGCTTCTAAGATTCATTCTTAAAAATGTAAATACAAAAGGTCAGCACACGCTGGCCTTTTTTGATCTTCGTACATCAGAAGCAACAACATCTTGGAAACTAGAGTCTATACGCTGCGCTAACTAGAACGCTTCGCTCTATAAGAGCAATATCGTGATCGCAATAGTTACAACAAATTATGTACAATCCCCCTCCTCCTGAACCCTGCTCTTCCTAATTCTTACCCCCTAACATTCAGCGTACACATATACCCTCAAATATCAATTCAAACCTACACCTGTACGCCCAAATATCACATCCGACCAGATAAATACAGATATTTTCATTAAAAGTGATATTAATTACAGAAAAAAGCATCTAAAACACGAATAAATCAATTTTTCATTTGAAGTTTTTGCTCTAAAACGTATTATCCACTCAACTTATCACCACAAATTCAGCGAACACTTGAATTTGATTTTGGAATTAACAATGAATAACAATAAAAATCGTCTTTCTATTGCAGTGGCACTTGGTTTATTAGGATCAGTAACAAGCACAAATACTATGGCTGCAGGCTTTCAATTGGCAGAGTATTCAGCGACTGGTCTTGGCCGTGCATACGCAGGTGAAGCGGCTATCGCTGATGGCGCTGATGCACAATGGCGTAACGTTGCAATGCTAACGTACTTAGAAGGCACTCAAGTTTCTGTTGGTGGTATTTATGTAAACCCAAATATTGATGTTGAAGGGCAATCGAAATTTTTAGGCCAAGAAATCCAAACTAAATCAGAAGACTTTGCACACGATGCAATTATTCCTAATCTCTATGTTTCTCACCAAGTAGACGATCAAATCTCTATAGGATTTGCTATTGGTACTAACTATGGCATGGAAACTGACCTAGGTTCTGATTTTTCTGGTGCGAATCATGGTAACGAAGCGAGTGTAATTACTAAAGAACTCAACGTTAACATGGCTTACCAAATCAACCAGAAATTCAGTGTCGGTGGTGGTGTCCGTTATGTTATTGCTGAAGGTAGCTTTGGTGCGATTGCTCCTAAACAGCTAGGACCAATCGCAGGTACTACATTAAAATATATGGAAGGAACAGATGAAGCATGGGGCTGGCAAGTTGGTACTGCTTGGCAAATCAATGATACAAACCGTATTGGCTTTAGCTATAAATCAGAAGTTCAATTAGATTTATCTGGTCATGCTAAAGGTCTAGGTTTTGATGCTTATGCACCTCAACCAAGCAGCCAGTATCTTGGTTCTATGGAATTAGCATTACCGGCAACCGCCGAGTTAGCCAGTTTTCACCAGGTGAATGATAAAATCGCTATTCACGCTAGCTTTAACTGGACAGATTGGAGCAGCTTTGAAAAATTAGAAGCGCATATCCCATCTCTTAGTGTTCCAAATCAAGAGATTAAACAAGAGAACTGGGAGGATAATTACCGTTTAGCATTTGGTGGTACTTATACTCTTGATCAAAAAATAACACTACGCTCAGGTATTGCTTATGATACTTCTGCGGTAAGTGAAGAAAATCGTACAGCAACAATTCCTGAAACTGATCGTTTATGGGTGAGTATGGGTGCAGGCTATGCTTGGTCTGAAAATCTAACTCTAGATGCAGGCTTTACCTACATCTTCGCTAAAGATGCAAAAATGCTTGAAGATGATACAGCATCAGCACCTTATGGTGGTACTTTCGAAGGCGAAACTACTGGTAATGTGTGGTTAATTGGTGTTCAAGCTAACTACCATTTCTAATCAAGACTGATTAAATAAATCGAATTATCTAAGGCCTCTTTATTGAGGCCTTTTTGTTTCTATTCGTCGATTTCATCTAAATAATCATCAAGATCTTCTTCTGCTTCTAGGTCGATTTCTGGTTCTATTTCTGCTTTAAAATCTTGGCGTTGTAGATAAACATCACGCGTTAATAAGTAGGGATCTGGAGAGGCTTCTAGCATTGGCTCTTGTGAAATTAAATCAACACGAGACTCCATACCTTCTAAGCCCCATTTACCTAACCCTTGCCAGAAATTAAGGTAAGACAGCGGCATATATAAACCATCCACAAAATCACCCGCTTCTCGCAATGTCCAAGGGCCATAACCTGGTAGCATAAAATACGCGCCATTACCGACACCATAATGGCCTAACGCATCACTAAAAGACTTCCCACCAGGCTTGTCAATATCTGCAGCACTTGCTATATCAATTAATCCAACCAAACCTAGTGTTGTATTTAACCAGAATCGATTAAAGTGAACTAATGCGACTTCTCCATTTCCCATAATTAAATTATTAATTATGCTCGCAGGTTCATCTAAATTCGCTAAAAAATTTGCTATCCCCATACGGATTGGAGTTGGTGTATAGTCTACATAGGTCATAGAAACAGGACGAACTAAATAAGGGTCTAAAAGATCATAATTCAGATCCCACATAACTCGATTGAAATCTTCAAAATGATCATCACTATGAGTCTCATCATATTCAATATCAGCTGAATTTATCGTTTCTACTTCATCCTGTTGTGGTGTTTGGGAGCAACCAGTCACCATTACCATAAGGACATAAGAGATACATATTCTTTTAAACACAATACACCTTTATTTTTATCATAAAAATTTCAATTTGAAATAATACTAACTTAAATGATCTCTATCTGAATAAATTGTCAGATAATTAAAAACGGGTGGAAGTTAATTCACTTCCACCCGTTAAAGTATGTCCCTTTTTAATTTCTATTAATATTGTTTATCAATAGATAAAGTTACCTTTTCATCTAACTTACTGACTGCACTTTCACCGTACCAATCACCATTTTTTGTTGAAACGTTACCATCTTGGTCAATACGAGCTCGAACAATAAAGTTTGGCATCTCAGACAATTTACGCTGCTCAATCATATTGTTGTCATCTGACATCATGATTTTTAGCGGGAAACGGCTAAGTGGAACACGAGCAGCAGCCACTGGCATCGCTGAACCATCAGCAGGATGAATCGACACAATCACCACACCTTGAGAAGGCAATTTAACATTACCACCCAAATTCACCGTAACAGAAACTTGTTTTTCTAAGCTTGCTTCAGGGTTAATCTTAGATTGGGCACGCTCAATACTACGAGTTAACATTTCATAGCGTGAATCATCAGGACCAATCAACATTTGCATTGCTTTCCATGCAGATGCTGCACCTTGATAATCTTGACGCTCAAAGGAATTGAAAGCCAATAAAGAGAGCGCTCTAAGATTTGATGAGTCACTACGAAGTACTTCTTTAAGCATCTTCTTCGCTCGCTCTGCTTTTGCATCATCACCCGAAAGCATTAATGCTTGCGCATAACCTAATTTGATTTCAACATCATTTGGTTTTAACGCATACGCTTTTTTCATTGCTCCTGCTGAAGTATCAATATCGCGATTCATCATACCAATACGACCAAGTAGCAACCAACCCATTGAATCTTCAGGCTCATTATGTAATTTAGTACGTAGAGCCAGAGTTAAGTCTCTGGTTTCAGTATCAGTTAGGCCGGCACTTTCAGGATCAAGTAATTGCTTCGTTAACTCTGGTAAACGTGTGCTAACTTCTTGCCACTTTTCAACTTTATCTAAATTACCAAACTTAAAATATAGACCATAAGTAATCACAATAAAAACAATAATAGAAGGCAGAATAAATAATCGTGCATTTAAGTTATCTTGCTGCGCTTTCTCTTTCGCTGGAATATCATCCAGTAAAGATTGCTTTAATTCTGTGATTAACTCATCTTGGTTATTCACAAGGCCTTCAGCGTCTTCTTCTTTCAGTTCAGCTAAGCGATCTTTATAGAAAGCTTTATTCAATTCATCTCGGCGTGCTTCATCATCTTGCTCTCTTGCCTTCCATAAAGGAAGAATGATAAATACCACACCAACAAAAATTAGGGCTAAGGTCGAAATCCAAAACAAAGTCATTTGTTTACCTTCCCATCTTCATTGTTATTCTCATCTAATAGTGCGTTCAAACGATCTTCATGCTCGTTATCCCACTTCTCTGAATTATCTTCTGTGATCACTTTTGATTTTCGACTACGAAGCACAATAAAACCAAAACCAAATATAAGAACACTCAATGGACCTAACCATAGAATAAGTGTTCCTACCGTTAATGGTGGATCGTAAGTTACAAAATTACCATAACGATCAATCATGTAATCGACAATTTGTTCGTCTGATTTTCCCGCTTTGGTCATTTCATACACTTTATGACGCATATCTTGAGCAAGCTCAGCATTTGAGTCAGCAATGTTGTTGTTCTGGCATTTAGGGCAACGAAGTGTTTGTCCTAATTCTTTAAATTGCTGCTCTTTGTTCTGGCGAATCAAACTTATACAGATCAATGGTTGCGTAACTTGCTTGCACCGCAAAGAAACTCAATGCGATAGCAGCAAAACTACGAAGACCCCATTTACGTAAACTACTATTCATTATTTAGCCTCCGCAACAAGTTGGTCATACATTGGCTTTAATACTTCATTCCAATTGCGATCATTTACATCACCAACGTGACGATAACGAACGATACCATTGCTATCGATTAAGAAGGTTTCAGGTGCGCCATACACACCTAAATCCATGCCTAACATGCCATCACCATCAAACAGAGTTATCAAGTAAGGGTTGCCAAGCTCTCTTAACCATTGAATTGCACCAGCACGATCATCTTTATAGTTCATACCTATAATTTTAACACCTTGAGTTGCCAGGGTATTTAGGTATTTGTGCTCAGCATAACAAGTTGGACACCATGTCGCCCATACGTTTAGCAATAAAGGCTCACCTTTAAAGATACTTTGATCGTACAGCTTGCCTTCTTCCGCTAAATCTTCTAAGCGGAACTCTGGTACGTGCTTACCTACTAACACTGATTCCAACTTAGTTGGATCATCACCGTTTGAATTACGTGTTAACTGAGTAGCAAATACGGCAACTAAAATTAAAAACAGAGCTAGAGGTGCAAATAAAAACTTCTTATTCATAATTTAAGCTTCCTGTTTTTTTGCAGTTTTACGGAAACGATATCGCTTGTCAGATAAAGCTAACAAACCACCAATCCCCATAAACAATGAACCAGCCCAGATCCAACGTACAAATGGTTTGTAGTAAATACGCACAGCCCATGAACGGTTGTCATCTAAACGCTCGCCCATTGCGATGTATAAATCACGAGTAAAGCCGCGATCAATCGCTGCCTCTGTCATCATTGAACCAGCGGTTTCATAGAAACGCTTTTCAGCATGAAGCGTATTTATTTCTTTACCATCAAGCGTTATATCAAAATCAGCGGTGTAACCATCGTAGTTAGGACCGTCAGTATCACGAACACCAGCAAAGTAGAACTGGTAACCATTCATTTCAATATGTTCACCAGGTGCTAAACGTACATCTTTTTCGATGCTGTAGTTTTGCACCATTGCAATACCAATAATACTAACTGCTAAACCAATGTGAGCAAACATCATTGCCCAATGGCTACGGCCAAGTTTAGTTAAGCCAACAGAGAATGAGTGACGGTGAGTAGCACGTTCGTACAATTCAAAACCATGTAAAATTACGATCCAGATAGACATCATCCATCCAAGGTATGGCATGAATTGAAATCTATCAGCAAAGATAACCATGAAGATTGCCGCTAGTGGGATTGTAATCGCACCAGTAATCACCATGCGTTTTGCTAAGTGACTTAAGTTGTCACGCTTCCAACGGATCAGAGGACCAATACCCATCAAGAAAGCAAATGGGATCATTAACCATGCAAATAGCATATCGAAGAATGGTGCACCAATAGATACAGAACCCAAACCAAGTTGTTTATGTACAAGTGGTAATAATGTACCAACAAGTACAACAACTAATGCCGTCATTAATAGAATGTTGTTAGCTAATAGTGCATTTTCACGAGAAAACAGTGAGAAGTTACCACGAACTCGTACTGACGCCCCTCTCAGTGCAAACAGCAGTAATGAACCACCGATCACCATGACAAGGAAACCAAGAATGAACATGCCTCGCGCTGGATCTGAAGCAAAGGCATGAACCGATACCAAGATGCCTGAACGTACAAGGAATGTGCCTAATAGACTTAATGAAAAAGCTAAAATTGCCAGTAATACAGTCCACGCTTTAAACGTACCGCGTTTCTCTGTTACTGCTAATGAGTGCATTAATGCCGTACCAGCAAGCCAAGGCATAAATGATGCGTTTTCTACTGGATCCCAGAACCACCAGCCACCCCAGCCAAGTTCATAATATGCCCACCATGAACCTAGAGAGATACCTACTGTTAGGAATGACCATGCGGCGATTGTCCAAGGACGAGACCAACGAGCCCACGCCGTATCTAAACGACCAGCCATTAATGATGCTATTGCAAAAGAGAAAGCAACCGAGAAACCAACATAACCCATGTATAACATTGGTGGATGAATGATTAGGCCCGGATCTTGTAGAAGCGGATTTAAGTCACGACCATCAATTGGGAAGAATGGTAGTGTACGCAAGAATGGGTTTGATGTAAGAATAATGAACAGTAAGAAACCGACATTAATCCACCCCATTACCGCTAAAACACGTGCAATCGATTCTTGTGGCATACCACGACTGAATGTTGCAACAGCCACAGTCCAACCTGCTTGGATAAGAACCCAAAGCAATAAAGAACCTTCGTGTGCACCCCAAACGGCAGTTAAACGATAGTACCAAGGAAGTAAGCTGTTTGAGTTACTTGCGACATATTGCAGTGTGAAATCATTAATGTAGAAAGCCCACATTAAGACACCAAATGATAAGCCTAGGAGTAAAAACATCCCCCACGACAGTGGTCTTGCACTTTGCATTAATGCTTTATTGCCACGGCTTACACCGTATATAGGCAATATACTCAATAGGATCGAAAGTCCTAAAGAAGCAATTAAGGCAAAATGACCAAGTTCTGCGATCATTGACCTGTTCCTTGTTTTTGTTGTTCAGTGTATTGAAGTGGTTCATGCGTTTTCTTCATTGCTTCTGCAATTTCAGGTGGCATGTATTCTTCATCGTGTTTTGCCAATACTTCGTGAGCCTTTACTGTGGTTGCATCGACAAGAACACCTTGCGCTACAATACCTTGGCCTTCACGGAATAAATCAGGAAGAATACCGTTATAAGTAACCGTTACTTCAGGGCCTACATCGGCAACTTTAAATGAAACTTCTAAAGATTCACTGTCACGCTTTACTGTACCAGCGACAACCATGCCACCAATACGAAGACGCTGACCAACCTCAGGTTTAGTACCATCAGGTTTACCATTAACGAGTTCCGTTGGGGTATAGAATAAATCCATATTTTGATTCAATGCATAGATCATTAAACCAACTGTTGCACTGACCCCAAAAAATAGCGCGAGGATCAATCCTAGGCGTTTTTTACGTCTTGGATTCATAATGTGTTCTCCATAGTTTTTGCTTTTTTAATTCGTTCTTCTCGTGCCATTTTTTGTTCGATCTCTTTTAACAATTGACGACGTCTGCCTAAGCTAGAGAATAGAATCCAAAATAATGAAAGAAACGTGGCACCGAATGCGCCCCACACATAAGTAGCGTATCCACCCATGGCTAAAAAATCACTGAATGTCTCAAAATGCATTACAATAATCCTCTTTTCTCAACTAATGCTCTAACCCAAGGACGGTGGCTCTCTTTAGCTAAAATTTCATTCCTAAAACGAATAAGAGTCACTGAACCAAAGAAAGTTGCAAAACCAATGATATTTAATAACAGAGGCCACAACATATCGGCAGAAATAGAAGGTTTATCAAACTTTGTGATGCTTGCACCTTGATGAAGCGTATTCCACCACTCTACTGAGAAGTGAATGATTGGTAGGTTAATCACACCAACAATAGCAAGAATACCCGCCGCACGAGCCGCTGTGCGTTGATCATCAAATGCGTTATACAGCGCCATTACACCTAGGTATAAGAAAAGAAGAATAAGCTCAGAGGTTAAACGTGCATCCCATACCCACCATGCACCCCACATTGGTTTGCCCCAAACGGCACCCGTTAATAAGGCAATGAATGTAAATACTGCACCAACAGGAGCCATTGCAGCAGCTGCCATGTCAGAAAGCTTTAACTGCCACACCAAACCAATAAATGCCGCTATCGCCATCGACATATAAGCGCCCATCGACAAAATAGCAGAAGGGACATGGATATAGATAATTCTAAAACTGTCGCCTTGCTGGTAATCAGAAGGGGCAAATGCAAGACCCCAAATCGTACCAACCGTTAAACTGAGAATAGAGATCACCGCAAACCATGGCAGCAGTGTTGTACTTAATTGATACGCTTTTTCTGGTTTAGCGTAAGGATGTAGCCATTTCCACATTGGTTTATCTCACTTACTTAAATATTAAAATTATAATTATATTTACTGAACACTCACTCGCAGTGCCGAACTAATGGCAAATGGAGTCAATGTTGCGGAGCCCATTAAAAGAGCCCCTAAAATCGCTAATTGACCATTATAAGCCATACCTAAGCTTGCAGCATCAATTGCAGATGTCGCAAAGATTAGAACTGGAATATATAACGGAAGAATAAGAAGACTCAATAATACACCTCCTTTTTGCAGACCAACGGTTAACGCTACCCCAACCGCACCAAGAAAGCTCAAGGTTGGCGTACCTAGTAGTAATGTCAGAACAATCGCCAACCATGTATTAAAATCTAATGATAGTAGAACCGCTAATAACGGACTAATAATGATCAATGGCAATCCCGTTAATAGCCAATGAGCGACCACTTTAGCCAAAACAAGAACCGATAATGGACTTGGCATTAACATCATTTGCTCTAAAGAACCGTCAGCAAAGTCATCTCGGAAAAGACGCTCTAAAGAAAGCAAAGCCGATAATAATGCAGCAACCCAAACAATACCCGCAGCAATACGTGCCAATAAATTTGGCTCAGGTCCGATACTTAATGGAAATAACGTAATCACGATAATAAAAAACCAAAGTGGATTAAGAATATCGGCTTTACGACGAAACGCGATTAATAACTCACGTCGAATAATGGTTGTCATTGAAGCAAACATCTATTCACCTAACCTGATTTTTTTAAGCTCATTACTGTCAGTAAACAAATCCTGATGCGTAGTCAGCAATACAATCCCACCTTGTTTGGCATGGCTCATAAACAACTGCTCAAGCACTTTAACGCCTTGTTTATCAATCGCCGTTAAAGGTTCATCTAACACCCATAACTTATGGTTACTCAACCAAAGACGAGCTAAAGCGACTCGACGTTGCTGACCTGCCGATAATTGCCCTGCCGCCACATCTTCTCGTCCAGCTAAACCCACACGAGCTAATGCATCCCAAATGGCTTCTTCGTTATAATTGCTGTGCATCGATTGATAAAATGCAAGATTCTCAAATGCCGTTAACTCACGCTTAACACCTGTATGATGACCTAGGAAAAGTAAATCGTTATGAAATTCTTCGCGATTTTTCTTTATGGATTCGCCATTCCAATAAATATCGCCTTCATCCGCATAACCTAACCCTGCAATAATACGCAGTAATGTGGTTTTACCTGCTCCATTTTGCCCTTCGATTTGAATAAGCTCACCATCAGAGATGGTAAAACTCAATTGTTCAAATAAAACGCGTTCATCTCGAATACAGGTAACGTTACGAATTTCTAGCATAAGTATCTATTGTTGAAAAATATTAGAGGCATTCTAGCACAGCAAAAACGGTGAAACTTAGATATAAAACAAATCTATTTAGATAGATAAGTAAATAAGTATGTCTGTTCGTTTCACTTTTAAAATACCTTATATTTCATATGGGTATCAAGTGCTTGCTCAATAGAAAAGAGTAACCCTTAATGGGTATTTCCATTAAAAACTTACAACCTACCATACGATTAGAAGGGTGAGAGTACGGTTTTATAGACAAAAAAAAGCTCCTCAGCAATGAGAAGCTTTATTAGTTCTATATTAGTATGACATTAATCATCATCTTCTAATCGTAACGGTGGGATAGAGCCTTTACCTGCTGCAATTTTAGCTTGTAAAGACATCATTAACTCTGCTTCTGCTTTTGGCAGCTCACACTCTTCCATTAGTTCATTAATACCAGCGCCTAATTGAACTAGCTTATTCGCTCTTGAATACAAACGACCATCAGAATCTGTATTTTCTAATTCATTTAAGCGTTCATCAAAATGCTGGCTTAGCTGAGTTATTTCTGACACTTTTTGCCCTATATTAATAGAGCCAGTGCGAAATTCTACAAACTGCTTCTTCA
The DNA here is from genome assembly GCF_052920805.1 of Aliivibrio wodanis. Taxonomy (NCBI): domain Bacteria; kingdom Pseudomonadati; phylum Pseudomonadota; class Gammaproteobacteria; order Vibrionales; family Vibrionaceae; genus Aliivibrio; species Aliivibrio wodanis. The sequence continues at coordinate 115,505 of NZ_JBREXA010000002.1, read as the reverse complement.
ACTTTATCTGTTCATTTTGAAGCTGTTTATATTCTGCTTGAACCTCAGTTAATTGTTTCATTAACTGTATATTCTTACGATTAAACAACACAAAAATCACAAGTACTGAGATTATTGCAATGGCAGAAAATAGCTCTGAGAGCTGAGTTAATATATCAACCATTATAGGCTTGCCATGTCATCCCATTCGTCATCAGACAAAAGTTTGTTAAGATCAACCAAGATAAGTAATTTACCCTCACGGTTACTAACGCCTTGGATAAATTTCGCGCTTTCTTCTGTTCCAACACTTGGTGTCGTATCGATTTCTGATGAGCGTAAATATACAACTTCAGCAACACTATCAACTAGAATACCGATAACTTGACGCTCAGATTCAATAACAATAATACGAGTATTATCGGTAATTTCACCTTGCATCAAACCAAATCGTGAACGAGTATCAATAACAGTTACAACGTTACCACGAAGATTAATGATACCCAGAACATAATCTGGTGCACCAGGTACAGGAGCAATTTCTGTATGACGCAATACTTCACGAACTTGCATTACATTGATGCCGTACGTTTCTTCTTCTAGTTGAAACGTTACCCATTGTAATACTTCATCATTAACTTGATCTTTACGGATCTCTACTTCATTAACCTGAGACATTATTATTTCCTCGTACTCTTAGAGTTTTATTACTCTATTCCCTTAATGTCCAGACCGGCATTAAGCATCGTAATCATCGCCTCAACATGGATCAAGGCACACATCTTTTCTTTTACCATTCCCGATAACCACGGACGTTTACCAGCCGTTTCACGCCAGCGAATACGATCACTAGTTAGGGTTTCAGTTCCGGCTAACGCATTACACGCAAGTCCCCATTTACTCTCTCCGAGCATAACAAGGTACTGATAATCTTCTTTATAATCTTCATCCTTGATACTTTGTGGCATTATCCACTTAGCTGTATCTAAGGCATCTATCTTCATTTCTCGGTTATTTTGTAACCCTAGATACCAATCTGGACGACCAATTAAATGGCTCAGTTCTGTTATTTGATGAATACCACCAAGCTGTGCTAATGGCACGGCAAAAGTTACACCCATAACCTCAAAGAATAACACTTGAAATTCTTCTTCATACTCTGCATTCTCCCAGCTTAGCCCACTAGGAGGTGAACCCTTGCCTACTTGTATTTCAAGTTCTATTTCAGTATCAACATCAGAGATATCATGAGGCTCTTCAATTATAGACTGAAGCCCTTCGATAGTAACTTCTGAGGAAGTCTCTATATTAACTTTATCAGAAATATCCCAAGCAGAAAGATCAAGATCTTCATTAAATACTTCTTGAGGCTCCTTCTCTTCTATTTGAGGAAGATCAATCACTACCTCTTCTGCTTCAACTTTAATTTCAACAGCAGATTCTGGTATTGTTGCTATTTCATCAAAAACTAACGAATCAATTTCAACCTGAGCTTCAAGCTGAGAATTCTCTAGTTGATTTAGTAATCGTTGAACATCTTCTAATTGTGGTAACTCAAATGGGTAATCATCAACGTCGTTATCTGCATTAATGAATTGAGGTTGATATTGGACACTCGGCACCACTTCCAACGTCGCCGATGGTGATTCCCAATTAATTGGCTCTGGCTCTGGCTCTGGCTCTGGCTCTGGCTCTGGCTCTGGCTCTGGCTCTGGCTCTGGCTCTGGCTCTGGCTCTGGCTCTGGCTCTGGCTCTGGCTCTGGCTCTGGCTCTGGCTCTGGCTCTGGCTCTGGCTCTGGCAGAATATTATTCTCTGTATCAGGAATTAGCTCAAGTACTTCTTCTTCAAGTAGTGCTGAAAAGTAATCTTCAAGCGCTTCTTCACTGGTAAGTGTTTTAAAACCAGCCATTAAACTAATCTCTCCAAATAGTTTAATAATGTTTTATAAGCAAATACACCTCGACTATTTGGAGAGACAAACGAAGGCGGCATTCTTTTCAAGCTTGCATCTCGAAATTTAGTATCAATAGGTACTGCAGATGCCCACACTTTATCATTATATGTATTTTTTAATTCCATTAGCGTTTGTAGAGAAGCGTTAGTTCGCTTGTCATACATTGTCGGAATGATAGTAACATCAAACAGAGAAGGCTTATTCTTCTGCATAATGGCTAATGTCCTCATCATTCGTTCCAAACCTTTCATTGCTAAAAATTCAGTTTGAACAGGGATCAGAATTCGAGTACTTGCTGCTAATGCATTCACCATCATTACACCTAAAATAGGTGGGCAATCAATCAATACATAATCATATTCATCTTCTAACGCTTTAATTGCTCGTTTTAATATTAGTCCCATTCCACTGCGATTACCCATAACTCGATCAAGGGTCGCTAATGACATATGTGCAGGAATAATATCTAAGCCTGGTATGTCGCTTTTTAGAACAAAAGGAGAAACCGTGGCTTTATTTATCGTTGGCAACTGAAATAACTCAAAAAGACTGCAAGGTAAATCGTCTGAATTATAGCCTAAGTAGGTAGTTAAAGAGCCGTGTGGATCTGTATCTACCATCAATACGCGTTTACCACGCTGATTTAATAAACCGGCTAACGTAATTGTTGTTGTTGTTTTACCAACACCACCTTTCTGGTTCGCTATGCTCCAGACGATCATTATTTCTTCCTACTTCAATCCAACTTCAACAAGCATTCGTTCTGCTACACGTTCAAGCGGTAAACTTTCTGAAGACAAACCTGCTTTATCAACTGCTTGAGGCATGCCATAAACAACACAACTCTGTTCATCTTGAGACCAAACTGTCGCACCTTCAGCTTTCAACATACGACAACCTTCACGCCCATCCGCGCCCATGCCTGTTAAGATCATAGAAAGCACTTTATCACCGTAAATTTTTGCCGCAGAACCAAACGTAACATCAACACAAGGTTTATAATTCATACGCTCGCCACCATCTAAAATTTTCAAACGAGAAGAGCCAGGACGGCCATCAATCATCATTTGTAAACCACCTGGAGCGAGGTACGCACAACCTGGTTTTAAAGCATCACCATCTTCAGCTTCTTTTACCTGAATTTGACATAAATTATTCAGCCGAGCAGCAAAAGCTGCGGTAAACGTGGCTGGCATATGCTGAACCAAGATAATTGGATGCGGATAGTTAGCCGGAATAGCCGTTAATATTTTCTGTAAGGCAACTGGCCCCCCCGTTGAGGTTCCAATTGCTGTCAGTTGATATTTCTTACCTGTAGCTTTAAAACGTTGGCCTACTAGTGGTACTGAGGCGTTTTTTACCGGTGACGACGGTGTAGTTGAAGTCAAGGTAGATACACGAGGTACTGTTGAGCGTGTTGCTGTTGTTGCCGTACTTGCTGTCTGTGTAGACAGTGCAGGACGACGCATAAATGATTTTTTACGAGCAATTTCACTAATACGCTTTTGTAATAGAGCAACAGCTTCATCACGATTACGAGCAATATCTTCAAACTTTTTAGGCAAGAAGTCTAATGCACCAGCATCCAAGGCATCTAAAGTTGCTTTCGCGCCATCATGAGTCAAAGAAGAAAACATTAAGATCGGCGTTGGACAAACCTTCATAATCTCTCTTACGGCAGTGATACCATCCATTACTGGCATCTCGATATCCATCGTAATTACATCAGGCTTTAATGACTTCGCTTTCTCTACTGCTTCTTTACCATTCACAGCGACGTCCATTACTTCAAGACGTGGATCTGAATTAATAATTTCACTTACTCGACGACGAAAGAAACTTGAGTCATCAACAACTAATACTTGTATTGCCATATCTATCCTTGTGCATTAACGCATGCGAACTGCGTAACGCTTAAGCAAATTAGGTACATCGAGAATTAATGCTATATGCCCATCAGAAGTGATGGTCGCACCCGCCATACCAGGAGTTCCTTGTAGTAATTCATCAAGAGGTTTAATTACGACTTCTTCTTGACCAATTAATGTATCTACAACAAAACCAACACGTTGCGCACCTAATTGAATAATAACTACATGGCCTAATCCCTTACGTTCTGTTTGACGAGAACCAGGAACTAACCAATCCTGTAAGTAGAACAGTGGAATCGATTTCTCACGTACAATCGTTGTTAACTGACCATCAACAATATTGGTTTTAGACAAATCTAGATGGAAAATCTCATTCACACTTGCAAGTGGCAGAGCAAATGGTTGATTAGCAACACCGACCATTAAAGTTGGTAGAATTGCTAGGGTTAATGGCACCTTGATTACAATCTTAGTTCCTTCACCCATACTTGAATCAATATCAATTGAGCCATTTAACTGATTAATCGCCGTTTTTACTACATCCATGCCTACACCACGGCCTGAAATATCTGAAATCTCAGTTTTAGTGGAGAAACCTGGAGCAAATATCAAATTATAACATTCTTTATTTGTTAAACGAGATGCAGCATCTGTGTCCATTAAGCCACGAGTTACCGCGATTCCACGAAGTTTATCAGCATCCATACCACCACCATCATCAATGATGCTTAGTAAGATATGGTCACCTTCTTGAGAAGCAGATAAAATAACTTTACCTGTACGATCTTTACCAGTTTTAGCTCTAACATCTGGCATTTCGATACCATGATCCACTGAGTTACGAACCAAGTGAATTAGTGGATCAGCAAGAGCCTCTACTAAGTTTTTATCTAAATCAGTTTCTTCACCGCGCATTTCCAGCACAATATCTTTTTTCAACGTACGGGCTAAATCTCGTACAACTCGAGGGAAACGACCAAATACTTTCTTAATCGGTTGCATACGAGTTTTCATTACTGCGCCTTGTAAATCAGCAGTAACAACATCTAGATTTGAAACAGCTTTTGACATTTCTTCGTCATTGCTATTCAAACCTAAACTAACTAAACGGTTACGAACTAACACTAACTCACCCACCATATTCATGATGTTGTCTAGTGTTGACGTATCTACACGAACCGTACTTTCAGCTTGCGGTTTTGCTTGCTGTTTAGCTGGTGCTTTTACTGCAGGCTTCGGTTCTTCAGGAGCTTTAGTTCTTGTTGGTGCAGGAGTAACTGGTGCTGTCGTACGAGTTGGCGCTGGCGTTTCTGGCGCTTTTTCTACTACCGGTTCTGGTTTAGCAATTGATGCGGCCGGTTGTACAGCTTGAGCTAACTCTTCATCAGTAGGACCTTTACCTGAGCCATGCAATTGATCTAATAACTTATCAAATTCATCATCACTCATTAAATCCGAATCGCCCGAGAGGACTTCATCTACTGACTTTATATCTGCACTTGGTGTAGTTGCTGAATTACTTGGACTTTGACCAGAACCATGAAGCTCATCAAGTAATTTTTCAAATTCATCATCAGTAATATCACCACCAGCTTCAACTACACTAGTTGGGGCTGGAGCTACAGGCTTACTCACCTCTGGTGTCGAATTTAAGTTTGGCGCTACGCCTTTACCATGTAATTCATCGAGTAGCTTTTCAAATTCGTCTTCTGTTATATCATCAAGAGAATCATGTGCTGTTTGAGCAGCCTCAACGACAACCTCTTCAATCACAGGAGCAGGAGCTTCAATTACAGGAGCCGTAACTTCTGCTGCTGGTGCTGATTCACTTTCTGATGCAGGTTTACTAAGGCGATGTAACTCATCAAGCAAGCGTTTTTCCGCAGCGACTAATGACTCACCATTTTGAACAGCAACAAACATAACGTTTACGCTATCTAGTGTTTCCAAAATGGTATCCATCAACTCAGAAGTAACTTTACGCTTACCCGTTCTAAGAATGTCGAATACATTTTCAGCACCGTGACAGGCGTCAACTAATTCAGTTAATGAAAGGAAACCTGCGCCACCTTTTACCGTATGAAAGCCACGAAAAATAGCATTTAATAGCTCACCGTCATCTGGACGCTGCTCTAATTCAACTAATTGTTCAGAAAGTAGCTCAAGAATTTCTCCTGCTTCAATTAAAAAATCTTGCAGGATGTCTTCATCCATTTCAAAGCTCATAATATTCCTCTAAAATCCTAAACTGGCTAATAGGTCATCAACATCATCTTGCGATGCCACTGCGTCTTCACGTTCGTGCGGGTTTAAGATAGGACCTTCTGCTTCTGAAGGTTTAATTACCTCTTCTTCCGCTTCAAGTTGCTCTTCTACTTTAAACAACGTCAAAATATCAACCAATCGATCTTCGACTTCTTGAACTAACGTAATTACTCGTTTAATTATTTGACCTGTAAGGTCTTGAAAATCTTGCGCCATTAAGATGTTTGTTAACTCATTACGCAACTCTGAACTATTCCCCTCAACTTGGGTTAATAATCCATCAATATTGTGGCATAAATCTTTAAATTGAGTTAACTCAATGCGCCCTTTCATTAAACTATTCCACTGAGGGCGGACCTGAAGAAGCCCTCCATGTAACTCATCGGCAATAGGCAATGAACGGTCTACAGCATCCATCGTTTTATTGGCTGCCATTTCTGTTTTATCAATAACATATTGCAAACGATCCCGAGCATCTGGAATTTCATCATTAGCAATAGCGACAACTCGGTGATCAAGCTTAAAGTTCTTTAGTGACTCATGAAGATCACGAGTTAAAGAACCAACCTCTTGCAATATTGGTTGCTCGCTAGGAGGTACTAATGAAGCAACAAATTGATCGGCTTCTTCTTGCTTGCCATCTTCGAGTAAGGCGACAAGCTCTTTTGCATCTGTTAATGAAATCATTTTGGCTAATCCTTACAGCGCAACATTTACTTATAAACGTTCAAAAATTTTGTCTAGTTTCTCTTTCAACGTTGCAGCAGTGAATGGCTTAACAATATAGCCGTTTACACCAGCTTGAGCTGCTTCAATGATTTGCTCACGTTTCGCTTCAGCAGTAATCATTAATACTGGTAGGTGTTTTAATTCGTCATCTGCACGAATTGTCTTTAGCAAATCGATCCCTTGCATCCCAGGCATGTTCCAATCTGTTACTACGAAATCGAAACCTCCTTTTTTAAGCAATGGTAGTGCTGTTAAACCATCATCTGCTTCTTGGGTATTATTAAAACCTAAGTCACGTAATAAGTTTTTTACAATACGGCGCATCGTTGAGAAGTCATCAACAATAAGGATCTTCATGTTTTTATTCAAAATCGCCTCCAGTGAGGGCAAAGTAACGGGATTTAATTATTCTACTGTCCAAGATGATAACTTGGCCCGTAGTCGTTGCATTGATTGGCTGTGTATTTGGCTGACGCGAGATTCGCTGACACCAATTACAGCACCAATTTCTTTTAAGTTTAGCTCTTCATCATAATAAAGAGATAAAACTAGAGCTTCTCTTTCAGGAAGGGTTTTAATCGCTTCAACAAGAGCAACTCGAAAATGTTCATCGGCAACACCTTGAAATGGAATATTATCATTCATTTGTTCTTCTGTTGTAATAACATCATCAGAAACACCTAAATCTTCCATACCAACTAGTTTACCGCAATTCACATCTTTAAGTATCTGATAATATTGATCTAACGATAATTCTAAATAGTCTGCTATCTCTTTATCGGTAGGATCTCGATAAAGTTTAGCTTCAAGTTCTTTAATTGCCGAATTTATCATCCGACCATTTTTATGTACAGAGCGAGGAACCCAATCGCCACGTCGAATTTCATCCAACATTGAGCCTCGAATTCGGATACCTGCATAGGTTTCAAAACTGGCACCTTTGCTTCCATCATAATTCTGCTGAGCCTCAAGAAGACCAATCATTCCAGCTTGAATTAAATCATCAACAAGAACACTTGCTGGTAATCTTGCCATTAAATGATGTGCAATTCGCTTAACTAAGCTAGAGTAACGCTCTAAAAATGCCTTTTGACTATTTACATTGCCTTTATGATCATAAGTTAAGCTATTAGACATAGTCGTCCTCTACCTCACTTGTTTTCTCATTTCGCAATAATTTTTCAACGAAAAACTCTAAATGACCACTTGGTGCTTTAGGCACTGGCCAAGTTATCACTTTATTCGCTAACGATTTCATAGCAAGAGCAGCTGGAGAGCGAGGATATGCATCAACAACTACCTTTTGCTTTCTAACAGACAACCGTACCTTTTCATCCAATGGAATACAAGCAACAAGTTCCATACTTGCAGACAAAAAACGATCTGTTACTAAAGTTAGTTTAGCAAAAAGTTCACGACCCTCACGATAACTTCTCACCATATTAGCAACAATTTTAAATCGTTGAACATTATGTTCACGACTTAATAGCTTAATTAGTGCATAAGCGTCTGTTATTGATGTTGGTTCATCACATACAACAACCACGACATCTTGTGCTGCACGAGAAAAGCTAGTAACCATATCGGATATACCAGCAGCCGTATCAATTAGTAATATATCAATATCTTCTTCAAGACTGCTAAAGGCTCGAATTAAACCAGCATGCTGCGCGGGAGTTAACTCTGCCATTGATTTAGTACCTGATGTTGCAGGGATTAACTTAACACCAAACGGGCCTTCAACAATGATATCAGCTAAATCACATTCGCCTTCTAGAACATGACCTAAATTTTTATAAGACCGAACACCAAGCATAATATCTATATTAGCCAACCCTAAATCGCCATCTAAAACCATCACTTTCTTTCCTTGCTGAGCAAGTGATAGCGCTAGATTTAAGGTTACATTAGTTTTTCCGACCCCACCTTTTCCTCCAGTAATTGCAATTACTTTTGTAAGAGTCGGCTTTGTTAGACGTCGTAATCCACTTGCTTGATCGTATATATTATTATCAATCATAAATTATCTACCTCTGGCATATCGCTATTCCAGAAATGAGGATCCTTTTCTGTTGCTTTTTCTAGCAATTCATTTGCTTTCGCTACTAGGTATTTAGGTTGTGCTAATACAATATCTTCCGGCACTCTTTGACCATTAGCTATATAAGATATAGGAAGACCATTCTCAATAGTGACACTAATTAACTCACCTAAACTTAAAGACTCATCGATTTTACTAAGGATGCATCCTGATAACGGAATGCGCTTAAAGTGATCGATAGTCTCCTGCAATACCTGACGCTGTGCTGTCGCTGGCATAACTAAATAACTGTGGATCTGAGCGCTGTGGTTTTCCATTAAGGTATCAAGCTGCTCGGTTAATCTCACATCACGCTGCCCCATCCCTGCTGTATCTACAAGAATTAATCTACGATTACGTAGCTGATGCAAAACTGATGCTAATTGATCTGCATCTTTAGCAATACGTACTGGGCAACCCATGATACGGCCATAAATAGCTAACTGCTCTTGTGCGCCAATACGGAATGTATCTGTCGTTACTAGCGCTACCTGATCAGGACCATATTCCATCGCCGCTCGTGCTGCAAGCTTTGCTATTGTTGTAGTTTTTCCAACACCTGTCGGGCCTAATAAGGCAATAATGCCGCCACGAGATAACGTATCTACTTTTGACGTTGGTATCTGTTCTGCTAATAATTTAAGTAACGCAGACCAAGCATCTTGAGGTGGTGTATCTTCAGGAATATAGCAAGCAAGCTGATCTGAAAGCTCTGCAGATAAACCCATTTTTTCTAAACGCTTAATTAACATCGCACGTAATGGTTCACGTCGCTCAACCTCTTGCCACATTAAGCCTGATACTTGATGTTCTAATAAACGTCGAATTGAAGACATTTCAGAGCGCATGCTTTCTAATTCTTCATTAGAGTCTTTCTTTGATGAACGGCCTTTCTCATAACGAGAAGGATCAAGTTTTGGTTGAGTTAATTTATTCTGTTGGCCAACTGGATCATCTGAAATCAGGTGCGCTAGATTTGGATTATTTTGAATCGCACGAGTCATTTCCGAAGTGTCTAGCTTTGGTGTTGACATGCCTGATTCTGGATACGAATGATTAGAATTGCCTTTGAAGTTGGATTGGCGTTTTAATAATGCAGCTAAGCTATCTTCTTCGCGCTCTGCCTTTTCAGGTTCTGCGGAATTAATATTTGAGCCATACTGCTTTATCATATTAGCAAAACGTCGAGTCATTGAGCCTTTACCAACACTCACTTTATCCTCCTCAATTTGACGAGGTGATGGAAGTGATACAGGTTGGGCACTCGGATCTATAGCAGCAACAATTTCAATGCCACCTGTGACTTTTTTATTTGACATGATAACTGCATCAACTCCAAGTTCTTCTTTTACTTGAACTAAAGCTGAACGCATATCTTTTGCAAAAAATCGTTTAATTTTCAATATCGTATTCCTGCGCTAAATATATCGACGCGGTTAATTACCAACGGCTTGAACAATTCTTATTTGTTTTTCATCAGGGATCTCTTGGTAAGAAAGCACGCGTAAATTAGGAATTGTATTTTTAACAAACTTCGCTAATGTTGAACGTAGTACCCCTGAGGTCAATAGAACCGCTGCCTCTCCTTTTAACTCCTGTTCTTGTGTTGCTAGAGTTAAAGAAGTCTGTAAACGCTCAGCTAATCCTGGTTCAATACCTGTAGTTTCGCCACCTGATGCTTGCATAGTTTGATGCAATATTTGTTCCAATTCAGGAATTAAGGTAATCACCGGCATTTCAGCCTCTATCCCATTGATTTCCTGTACAATTAAACGTTTTAAAGATATTCGAACCGCAGCCGTCAAAATGTCAGGTTCTTGACTCTTCGGAGCATATTCAGACAAGGTTTGTACAATTGTTCTTATATCGCGAATTGGAATGGCTTCGTTCAATAAATTCTGAAGTACTTTTACTACCGCACCTAACGGTAATTGATCCGGAACTAGGCCTTCAACTAACTTAGGGGAACTTTGAGATAATAGCTCTAACAAGTTTTGGACTTCTTCATGTCCTAGTAATTGAGCTGCATTATTGGTTAATAATTGACTCAAATGTGTTGCGAGCACTGTAGCTGCATCTACTACTGTATAACCTAATGCTTGAGCGTGTTCTCTTTGTTCTTCGTTAATCCAAACCGCTTCCAAACCAAACGCAGGATCAAATGTTGGCTCACCTTCAATGGCACCATAGACTTGGCCTGGGTTAATCGCTAATTCTTTGTCTGGACGGATCTCTGCTTCACCACCTGCAACTCCCATTAAGGTTATTCGATATACATTTGGTGGTAATTCTAAGTTATCTCGAATATGCACTGCAGGTACTAAAAATCCAAAGTCTTGTGATAATTTTTTACGAACACCTTTCACACGATCAAGTAGCTCACCACCTTGCTCTTTATCAACCATTGGGATTAAACGATAACCTACCTCTAAGCCAATCACATCTACAGGTTGAACATCATCCCAAGACAACTCTTTAGGTTGTGATGATGAGATCTCCATTGGGGGAGCGGCTTTCTTTTCATCACCTTCTTGCTCTTTTTTCTTATTAAGATAATACGCCCAACCACCAGCAAGAAGAGCAAGCAGTATAAATGGAAAGTGAGGCATTCCAGGAACAATACCCATAACAAACATGATCCCAGCGGTTACCATTAAGGCTTTAGGGTTATCAACTAGTTGGAACACTAGCTGCTCTCCCATATCCTCATCAGTATTCTGACGAGTTACCATGATTGCAGCACCAATAGATAATAGTAATGATGGAATTTGAGCAACCAGACCATCACCAATTGTCAACAATGTGTAGATTTGAATCGCTTCACTAAAACCTAAATCAAACTGTGCCATACCAATAGCAAAACCACCGATAATATTGATAAATAGGATAAGAATACCGGCGATAGCATCACCTTTTACGAATTTAGAGGCACCATCCATCGAACCATAGAAGTCCGCTTCTTTAGTAACTTCAAAGCGACGAGTTCTTGCTTGCTCTTGATCAATCAAACCGGCATTCAAATCGGCATCAATCGCCATTTGCTTACCTGGCAATGCATCCAAAGTAAAACGCGCACTTACTTCTGAGATACGACCAGCACCTTTGGTTACAACCATAAAGTTGATGATCATTAAGATTATGAATACAATCAAACCAACCGCATAGTTACCACCAATAACAACATTACCAAATGCATCAATAACGTTACCAGCTGCACCTGGACCTTCATGACCGTGTAGTAATACCACACGAGTTGAAGCAACATTCAATGCTAAACGCAATAATGTTGATACAAGCAAAATAGTAGGGAATGCAGCAAAATCTAATGGACGACGAGTATAAATAGTCACCAATAAAACAACCATCGCTAGAGCTATGTTGAAGGTGAACATTAAATCAAGTAAGAACGCTGGTATTGGTAATATGACCATTGCTAGTGTAGACAGCACCAAGATTGGAGCGCCTATTGCAGGAAATTTTTTACCTTGTAAGGCAGACAGCTTGTTCGGGAGTGGAATTTGAAATTTCATTACTTCTGCTTCTATACTCGTATTTATTGCTAGTAACACTGAATTGCTAATAACAGTAATAAGTGGCTGATAACATGTGTTCATTCTGAACAAGCAAGTTTTAAGCCAGATTAATGTCATTTTTTTGGCTCTTAAAAATCACTTTTCTGACAGAAGTAATAATAATCACAACTTTGAAATTAACATTTTAATTTTAAAGGGAAAATAATAATCTATATTGAAAGTTATTCCTTCCTTTGTATAATCGTGATTATTGCTTTTCTGCTGGTATAACTATGACAACAGTCTCTCTTAGCTCTAATCAAAATATACTAAATAAAATGGATATTGGCGGTAGGGTTATTATTGAAGTAACTTGTCCAAATGGCCACTCTGCCCAAGCTAATTCTACTCTTATTGGTTTCAAAAAGGGTCAGTATGTATTTATTGACTACCCTCAGTCCCCACCTTTAGAATTTAATAAAATCTATTTAGAAGGGGCTAATGTAACATTTCGGTCAATTACGAATACAACTCATCGTGATGTTATTGCTTTTAGAACAGAGATTCACTCTGTAATTTATCGTCCAATGGAGATGATTTGTTTACATGCTCCTAAAAGTATATCGATAAAAAAAATCAGAACACATCAGCGAATTGAAACTGAATTCTCATGTAAGTTATTACTTGGAAGTCATAACTTAGCAGGGCTAATTACCGATATATCACTAGGTGGCTGTGCTATTACTCTTCCAGCAAAACTCACTTCAAGTCATCTACTAAATCAAAAAGTAACGATTTCTATTGATCTTGATGATGCAGAGCCTATTTCTGTAACAGGGGAAATAAAAAATGTAGAGACAAAGGAAGCCCAATCAAAACTTGGGGTAATGTTTAATGAAAACAGCATTAGTGAGACTGATTTACAAAACCTTCATCACCAATGCCTTCTTAAAAGTTGGAGTTTATAACACGAGTTACTTAGCTATTTCTTTAGTTCGTCGGGGATAGTTAATGTATCTTCATCAAGCTCAGGTTTTGTTCCCCCTTTTTTCTTATATTGCTTCATCTGAAATATATACGCTAAGATCTGAGCTACCGCAGCAAATAATCCATCAGGGATCTGCTGCTCTAGCTCTGTTGAATGGTATAACGCACGGGCTAATGGAGGTGCTGGTAAAATATCAATGTCATGTTCACGTGCAATTTCTCGAATTTTAATTGCTATGTGGTCAACCCCTTTCGCTACAACAATTGGGGCTGAATCTTTACTTTGATCATAACGTAAGGCTACTGAATAGTGCTCAGGGTTAGTAACTATAACGTCTGCAGAGGGAACGTCTGACATCATTCTTCGTTGCGTCATCTCACGTTGCAACATCCTTATACGCCCTTTTACTTCAGGCTTACCTTCTGTTTCTTTATATTCATCTTTAATTTCTTGTTTTGTCATTTTTAACTGATTTGCATGCTGCCAAATTTGAAAAGGGATATCGATAGCAACCACAATTAGCAAGGTACAGCTAATTAATAAAATAAAATTTAATAAAATATCCAATGAATGAAAAATATTAGCTGGATATGTATCTAAACTCAGCTGAAAGAGATCTGCTTTACTTTTATTAATTAAATAAAAGGCCGTACCTCCAACAAGAGCAACTTTTAAAATAGACTTTAATAACTCAACTAGGCTTTGCATACCAAACATACGTTTAATGCCTGACATGGGGTTCATTTTAGAAGGCTTTGGCATCGCCGCTTCAGCAGAAAAGCTAATTCCACCTAAACCTGCCGCCCCAATTAATGCGGCAACAAATAATGTGATTAGAACTAAAAAGACAGGGAAAATAAGAGCAAGTAATGCTCCTCCTACAATTTCTAATAATTTATTGGTATCAAAGATCTCCTCTCTAGAAATAGAAAAGAAACGTTCCATAATAGAAAACAAGGCTCTTGCAACATCTTCACCAAACCACATTAATGCAACAGAGCCACACACTAAAACAGACACAGATGCCAACTCTTTTGACCTTGCAACCTGCCCTTTATCTTTGGCCTGTTGCAAGCGTTTGGACGTTGCGTCTTCCGTGCGTTCTTGACCGTCACTGTCAGCCATAGCTAACCTCCATAACGTTTATGTAGGCCATTAACAATCTAACCTTATCATGCTACATATCTGTGCTTCTGCACGTCCCCAGTGAAGTTCGTAATGAGTAAATAACCCAAGAATAATATAAGAGGTTAGTAATAAACCCACTAATAAAGCGAATGCAAAACCTAAAGAAAATATATTTAATTGTGGTGCAGCACGCGTCATAACACCAAATGATAAGTTAACCGTTAATAAGGCAATAATACCCGAAAGAGACATACTAAGGCCTGCTTTCATCATGATCCCAAGCCAACCAGCAAGCGATTGAAAATCAACACTCGTTAACTTCCCAACGCCAACAGGGAGCGTAGTAAAACTCATTACTGCAAAGTTAATCATTTTTAAATGCCCATCCGTCCCTAAGAAAAACAAAATAGACAAAAACATAAATAATTGACCTAACAAAGGCGTATTTTGTCCATTCGCAGGATCGACCATCGAAGCAAAACCCAAGCTCGATTGCATACCAAGAATTTGGCCAAGCAATACAAAGGTTTGTGTGACAAATACAGTAACCATTCCCATGGCAACGCCAATAATAATTTGCTCTGCCGTGGTCATAAAACCTTGAAAAGAAAGTAATTGAATTTCTGGAGGCATTGCTGGAATAGCAGGCATAACAGCAAAAGTGATACTTAGCCCTAAATAAAGTCGAATTCTAGGCGACACGAATCGAGCCCCAAATACTGACATCACCATAAGCATAGCGGAGATCCGAGTATAGGGCCAAAAATAGACCGCAATAAAATCTAAAATTATTTGAGTGGGGTATTCCATAACATCAACTCACACACATCAATAGAGTACTGTTGGCATCCGCGCGATAAGTTCATAAAAATATTCCATGAGCATTCGGGTCATCCAGTGGCCAAATAGCATTAGTGCTAAAAGTGTAACAATCAAACGTGGTAAGAAACTTAACGTTTGTTCATTAATTGATGTTGCAGCTTGAAAAACAGCAACCACTAAACCAATTAATAAGCTTGGAATAATGATAGCGCAAACCATTACGAGCACCATGTAAAGAGCGCTACGGAATAATTCAATCGCCATTTCAGGGGTCATATTAGCTCCTTTATGTACTAAAACTGCCAGCGAGAGTTGAGAGTATTAAGTTCCAACCATCTACCAGTACAAACAACATAAGCTTAAATGGTAATGATACAATCATCGGTGACAACATCATCATACCCATGGCCATCAAGACCGATGCCACGACTAAATCAATAATTAAAAATGGTAAAAAGAGCATAAAACCAATTTGGAATGCCGTTTTTAACTCTGACGTAATAAAGGCTGGAATAATAACGGTAATGGGTACATCTTCTGGATTGTTCGCTTCTACACCTGAGATATTAACAAACGTTTCTAAATCCTTAACTCGTGTCTGAGCCAGCATAAACTCTTTCATTGGCACTTGTGCAACATTGAATGCTTCTTTTGCCGTTATTTCTTCGTTTATATAAGGTTGAATTGCAGTGTTATTTACTTTATCAAACACTGGCGCCATGATGAAAAAAGTCAAAAACATCGCAATACCAATAATCACTTGATTTGACGGTGTTTGTTGTAGACCCATCGCTTGTCGTAAAATAGACATAACAACAACAATACGAGTAAAAGAGGTCATCAAGATAACCATTGCAGGCAAAAAGCCTAACATGGTCATTAGCGCTAATATTTGAAGGTTTACAGAGTAATCCTCACCACCATCTACATTAGTTGTCATGGTAAATGCTGGAATACCGCTCCCAGCACTACTTCCTTGAGCAATGGTTTTAGCGGCTCCTGAATCTTTTTCCATCGCGGTAACAGTCATGCCTTCGGCACTTGCCGCTGTTTTAGGAATTACTTTCGCTAAATCATCGACCGCCCACGCAGAAGATGCCATAAATAAAAGCGAAAAAACCGCCAGGCAGGCGGCAATTAAATTAGTTTTTAGCATCTTTCTTCATCAGTTGGCTAAGTTGGGATGAAAAAGGTGTAAGTGTTTTTTCACTCACCTCTAAAGGCTTTTCCAATTTACTTAACATATTGATATTTTGAGAAGTGATCCCTATTAAGAATTGCTCCTCTCCAACTTGTACTACTGCTATTCGCTCTTTCGTTCCAACAGGTAACTGCTTCACAATATTCATTGAGCTACCTGCCGATCCTGTAACTCCGGGAAATCTCATTCGTTTTAATAGCCATGCAAAAAAAAGTATTAGAACAATGACAAAAATAAGAGATCCCAAGGTTGCAGCTAAATCGGCATTAATTGGCTCAGCAGCGAACAAAGGAAAAGGCAACATGACCAATAAACTCAGTTGTTTCATTTCTTTTCCTTCTTTCAAGTTGTTCGATTAACGCAATTTCTTAATACGTTCAGTTTGGCTGATAACATCTGTTAAACGAATACCAAATTTATCATTCACTACTACGACTTCTCCATGAGCAATCAAAGTACCATTAACCATTACATCTAATGATTCACCAGCAATTCGGTCAAGCTCAACAACTGAGCCTTGGTTAAGTTGTAGTAAATTACGAATACTGATATGTGATCGTCCAACTTCCATAGAAATTGTTACTGGAATATCTAAGATCGTATCAAGCTTACGACGTTCATCTTCACTAAACGCTGGTTCTTGCTCTTCTAAATCTTCTAATGGTGCGGTTACGGCTTCTGCACTTTCTGTTAATGCTGCAGCCCATTCGTCTGCCATTTGTTGTTCATTTGAATCCATGATCTACTACCTTCTCTATTTCTTATTATTCATCATCTAAATCAAACAATACGTCTTTACCTAAGAAGGCGAGATCCGTTTTTACCATATCTGGTCGTTTAATTTTTTCTGTAATCTGTACTGCTAATTTGTCACTTGATTGACCTACTTTTCCTCGATAGGTCGGCAACTCTTCAACAAATACCGTAGCTGCTTCTGGCATTTCCACAGGAATAATATCGCCTGTTTCTAAATCCATAAGATCTCGTAATGAAATTTCTGTTTCTAATAAATTAACTTTCATTTCAACAGGAACATCCATTATTTCATCACGAAGTGCTTTACTCCAACGTACATCAGTGTCCATTTTGTCACTTTGTACACCAGCATCAAGTAATTCACGGATAGGTTCAACCATTGAATATGGGAATACAACGTGGAAATCACCGCCACCACCATCAACTTCGATGTGGAATGAACTAACAACAATTACTTCTGTTGGACTAACAATATTTGCCATAGTAGGGTTTACTTCTGAATCTAAATATTCAAATTCAACCCCCATAACTGGTGACCAAGCTTCTTTATAGTCTTCAAAAATCACTTTTAAGAGCAACTGGATAATTCGGCGTTCTGTTGGCGTAAATTCACGGCCTTCAATTTTCGCATGAAAACGACCATCCCCACCAAAGAAATTCTCTACCAGTATAAATACAAGGCGCGCTTCCATTGTTACAAGCGCTGTTCCTTTTAATGGACGAAAACGTACCATATTCAAACTAGTTGGCACGTACAGCGTATTTTGGTATTCACCAAATTTCACCATAGAAACGCCATTGATTGAAACTTCTGCCGTTTTTCTTAACATATTAAATAAGCTAATACGCATATGACGAGCAAACCGTTCATTGATCAATTCCAATGTAGGCATTCGACCACGAACTATTCGGTCTTGAGATGAGAAGTCGAAGTTCTTCATTGAACCTACATTTTCATCAGCACCACCGACTACTTCATCTTCTACATCATCTACACCGTGGAGTAGAGCATCAATTTCATCTTGAGATAATAGATCTGTCACATTGAACCTATTGCATTACAAAGTCAGTAAATAATACTTTTTCAATTACAGGTTTAGCTGTAATTTTGGTAAAGGCATCTTGAATATCACGTGTCGCCTGCTCTCTCAGATCAATTCGACCACGAGGCTCTCTTAATTGCTCAACAGTTGCCGCAGCAAACGTTGATAATAACGCACTTTCTATCAATGGGGTATGCTGCTTGGCGACCGATTCATTATCACCGCCTCGCATCATGATTTGTACTTTTAATTGCACTAAACGATCACGCTTATCACCAGTTACATTAAAAATAAATGGTTGTGGCAAGTTAAGGTATAATGCCGGCATTTTTGCTTCTAGTGCGGCAATATCTTGCTCTGTAGGTTCAGATTCTGGCTCACCAGACATAAAGAACCATGCAGCACCGCCACCACCCGCAAGTAATATGATTATTAATGCAACGATGATAATTAGTTTCTTTTTACTTTTAGGTGCGTCACCTTGATCGGCCATTATATTTCCTCTTGAACAAACTGTTAATTATTATTCTTAAATCACTAATCTATATACAAGTTTTTAGGCGTAAAAACTAATGCCATCGGCCGGTTTTGATACCTGAATATTGATTTCATGTTCTTCTGAGATATCTTCACTGAACCCTCCACCCTGTCGGCTATGCTCTTCTTGTTGATAAGCATATTGAGAAGACTCACCTGAATTTTGCTGCTGTACTGAAGTATCGGCCAGTTGGATCCCTTGCTGAGCAAACATTTCACGTAAGCGAGGCAGCGTTTGTTCAATCGCATCACGAGCTTGTTGATTACTTACCGTAAATTGAACACCTGCACTGTCAGTTCCTGAGCCCATATTCAAACGAATATGCATACGACCCATTTCTGGTGGATCTAAACGAATATCAATCTGCTTCAGGTTTTTGGCCATCATCATATTAATTCGTTCGGCTACTTCATCACTAACTTGCTCATGACGAAGGTTTAATGGGACATTTGCTGCTTCTGAACGCTGCACGGCTGCACTCTGCTGTGTAGCTGTTGTTCCTGAAACATTAGCTAATTGCTGAGCGAAGGAATCTGCGGTTTTTGGATCTGTTAAATTAACCGTTTCTCCATTTGCTATTGCATTCATTCCTAATGCTGAAATATCAATTTTTGCTTTTTTCGCATCTATAAGCTTACCAGATTCTGCTTCTGCTTTTCCGATCAGTGCTGTTGATGTTAATAATTCTTTTGTTGACTCTTTATTGCCTAAAGCATCACCTTTCGCTTGAGTTTCGCTTCCATCAGTCTTGGTTGTTGGTTGTCCCCAGTTAATCTCTTTGACTGGGTCTGTTATTTCACCAACGGATTTACTACTTTCTTTTCCAGTAATGCTAGCGACACTGGCTTGAGTAATTAATGCTTCTGTATTAACTTCACTCTCAGACGCTTCTTTTATCTCTTTAGCTTCTGCAGCAGTAAGCTCTGTTTCTGCATTTTTAGATAAATCTACTAATACAGTAGAACTTTCTTCACTAATCTTTTGCCCAGAAACACTTTTTATTTTAGATAAATCAATATCATCATTTTTGATATCTTTTTCAGATTTACCCTGACTGACCAAGACTCCATTAGCTTGCTCTAATCGAGATAGCAGCTCTGAACCTTCGCTTATTTTCTCTTCCGCAATCATTACCTTTTGGTCTTCAGAAGGCATAGAATCATTAATCTGGACTGTTTTTTCTGATGTTTCATCTTCTTTTTCTATAGCTTCTACTGACTGAAGCTCACTTGCATCTTCTGTTCTTGTTGCAGTCGATTTAGAAAGCTTTTCATCTTCAAGTTTTAATTCTTCATTTTCAGAAAACTCAGTGTTATCAACATCTTCTAGCTTTACTTCTTGTTGTTTTTGCGTCTCTACATCTTCAGAATTTATCTCTACTTTTTTTACTTCATCAGACGAATCATTTAACCCAATGAGGCCTTTTAATTCTTTAAGAAAGCCATCAGATTCAGAGCTTTCAGCAGACATTACTTTAGTATCAGGTTTAACTGAAATTGATGTATTGATACTATTTAAGGATATGTTATGGCTGCTCATTGCATTTCTCTACGTTGAGTGTGAATTTTTTGACGAGGACGATAAAGGCCCAGTTATTGATATAACTAAGCAATTATTAAGCCAGCTTTAACTAAAAAATAAATCATAGTGGAGTCCAATCGTCTAATTATGATTGGGCTCGACGAGCAAATTGTAATGTAGAAAACTCATCCAACATTTTCTGCTCTTGTTTATCGAGCATTTTTTGACGCTCCACTGCTTTTTTATTAATCATCCACTCATAAGAACGACGCTGCTTTCGAGTTTCCTGCCAGTAAGTTTGGCAATTATCAACTTGTGATGTGAAATGAGATTCTGCACTTTTTTGTTTTGTGAGCGTTTCATCTAACTGCACTAAAAACTTATTCAAATGGCTATATTGGCTTGCTGTTAGCCCCTCTAACCCACGTTGTTGAAGTTGATTACAGTAATCTAAGCGATACTTCTCAATTTGTTTCACTTGCTCATAAAAATCGTCTAATTCTGCCTTGGCTTTAGTTAAAGCCATTACAGCCTGATTCTCTCTCTCTTGAGATTGTTCTAATAAAAAATTAAAAGTTTTACTCATGAGCTTTCCTTAATTATTTATCTTAGCCACTTAATAACATTTTCAACATATTTTTACACATATCATACGGCACACTTTCTTTCATTGTCTGCTGTAAGTATTCATCTAATCTTGGCTTTAGGGTAAATGCTTGATCAATAGCGGGATCCGTTCCTGGCTTATAAGCCCCTATTGATACCAAATCCTGATTTTTACGACATGTGGAAAGTACTTGCCTTACTACTTTAGACATTAACATATGTTCATCGTCTGTAATTTGCGGCATTACACGACTGACCGACTTTTCAACATCAATAGCAGGGTAGTGCCCGGCATCAGCCATTTCACGTGAAAGTACAATATGACCATCGAGTATTGCACGAGAGGCATCTGCAATAGGATCTTGTAAGTCATCCCCTTCAGTTAATACTGTAAAAAAAGCAGTAATAGAACCTTGATTTTCATTACCATTACCCGCTCGCTCAACCAATGCCGGTAATTTAGCAAAAACAGATGGCGGATAGCCCTTGGTCGCAGGTGGTTCACCAACAGAGAGAGCAATTTCACGTTGCGCTTGAGCAAAACGTGTAAGTGAATCCATTAATAATAGTACATCTAGCCCTTGGTCACGAAAGTATTCAGCAATGGTTAAGGCCGTTTGACACCCTTTTAGTCTCATCAGTGCCGATGAGTCAGCAGGCGCAGCAACTACCACTGAGCGCTGACGTCCTTCTGGGCCAAGGATTTCCTCAATGAACTCTTTAACTTCTCGCCCACGTTCACCAATGAGACCAACGACAACAACTTGTGCAGTTGTTCCTCGAGTCATCATACCCAAGGTCACCGATTTACCAACACCAGAACCGGCAAAAAGACCTAATCGCTGCCCTTTCCCTACAGTGAGTAACCCATTAATCGCTTTCAATCCTACATCTAGTGGCTCGGAAATTGGTTTTCTTGATAAAGGGTTAATCGGTTCAGAAGTAAAATTTGCCGTTTTCTCAGTATAAATTTCACCAAGACCATCAATAGGGTTACCAACACCATCAACAACTCGGCCAAGTAACTCCATACCGACAGGAATGCCACTTCCGTCCGCAATTGGAGTCACTTTTGCACCAGGAAGTACGCCTGACACTTGCTCACTAGGCATTAAGAAGAGGTTATCACCTGAGAAGCCAACCACTTCAGCTTCAATTTCACCACTAATAGTTTCAACTAAACAAGAGCTACCAATAGGAGCTCGACAACCTGTTGCTTCTAAAGTTAACCCAACAACACGAACCAGTTTTCCGGATGCAATTGCCCTGGTTGTTAGTCCTGTTGTTTTGTATTGAGCAAGCCGCTCAGACAATTGCAACATTTACATATTTCCTTGATGACGATTAACACCGCAAAATTTATTAAGCACACTCTTAATTCGTTCTTCTAATAGGTAGCTCACTTTTGAATCTGAAGCTTGGATATTAATATCGCCCAAGTTCATGGATGGTTCTGACATTAAAGTCCATTGTTTTTGTTCTAGGGCTTCTTCTCCATAAGCTTCAACAACACGTTGATGATCTTCTGGGTGCAACAAAATACTAATTTCTCGCTCAGTAACAGGCAATGTCTCAACAGACTCTCGCACAGTATCAAGTAATACTTGTGGATTTGTTTTTACTTCGACATGAATCACTTCTTTAGTAAGAGCAAGTACCATATCAATTAGCTGTTTTTCTACTTGAGAGTCTAATAGCTCTAATGGTGCTGCAAATTTATCGGCCATTTCAATTAATTGCTGAATACGTGTTTGTATTTCTTCCTCACCAGCAGCTAAACCTTCTTGGTAGCCAACACTATAGCCTTCAGGTTTACCGACTTCAAAGCCTTCAGATTGACCTTTTTCTAGCCCATCTTTGTAACCAACTTCCTGGCCTTCAACTAAGCCTTCATTATAAGCACCTTGCTTAATTTGCTCGATAATTTCATCAGTAAAGACGAATTCTTCTTCTTTTTCTTCTTCTGGTAATGCAGGCTTCCAACTTGGATCATAATTTAAGGCAGTTTCACGAGCTGGTTGGTTAGGATCAGAATAGTTGGGAGACTCCCAAATATTAGTTTTTTGCAGCTCACTCTCATCGGTAATGCGAATAAAGCCACGTTTTTTGCTGATACTCATGATAATAGCCTGTAAAAATAAGAAGATTAGAAAGCATAACGGCTATTTCAATATATTAATGAAATAGCCGTTTAATTATAACTCAATGACGTGAAAAAATATTATACGAATTCGTCAGCACCGCCTGAAAGCATCAGATCACCAGAATCAGCCATTCGACGCGCCACTGCAAGAATTTCTTTCTGAGCAGCTTCAACATCAGCTACTCGAACAGGCCCCATAGCTTCAAGATCATCACGCATAAGTTCTGCTGCACGTTTTGACATACACTTAAACATTTTCTCTTTAAGTGCATCGTCTGCGCCTTTAAGTGCTTTTTGTAACACTTCTTGTGGCACATCACGCAGTAATGCTTGAATACCTTGATCTTGTACATCGATAAGATTTTCAAAGACAAACATAAGATCTTGAATTTGAGTTGCTGTTTCTTCATCTTGATCGCGGATTTGATCCATCAACATACCTTCAATACTGTTATCTAGGTAGTTCATGATTTCTGCCGCCGCTTTCAAGCCACCAATTTTGGCAGCTTGAGCACCAGATTGACCAGCAAATTGCTTCTCCATGATCTCGTTAAGCTCTGCAAGTGCAGAGGGCTGAACTTCTTCAAGGTGGGCAATTCTCATCATAAGATCAAGACGTACACGCTCTGGGAACTGGGATAAAATCTCAGCAGACTGATCAGGGTCAAGGTATGATAATACGATAGTTTGAATCTGTGGATGCTCATTCATTATGATGCTTGCCACTTGACGAGGATCCATCCATTTCAATGAATCCAAGCCTTTAGAACCACTACCTAGCAAGATTTGATCTACTAAATTATTCGCTTTATCTTCACCAAGAGCGGCAACTAATGCATTACGCATAAAGTCTTCACTACCCATACCAATGGTTGTGTATTTTTGAATATCTTCTAAAAAGGCACGGTGAATAGCAGAGACTTTAGTCTGATTTAAATCAGAAACTATTGCCATTGCCGCGCCCACTTTTTGAACTTGTTTCGGTTCTAGGTGACGGATAATACTAGCGGCATCATCCTCACTTAAACTTAACAACAAAATGGCTGCACGTTCAGAACCTGATAATGAAGAGAGATCAAACTCTTGATTCTCTTCGCCTTTCTTTTCTGTTTCTACAACTTCATTAGCCATTTTCAGATACCCAATTTTGAACAACTTGCGCTGCTAATTCAGGTTCGTTAGCTACTAGAGCACGAACCGCTTTCAATAAGTCTTCATCTTTATGTAAGTTTGGAAGATCAATACCTGAACCAAATTCAAATCCATCACCATCCAAATCACTGCCAATTAAGCCCATCTCACCATCAGCACCTTCACCATTGGCGATTGCATCATCTCCAGCTTGGTTAGGGAATAACAATTTATTCATTGCTGGACGAACAAGGATAAGAAGCACTGCAATAATAACTAATGCGCCTGCAATCCATTTAATCCAGTCATTAAAGTTTGGATGTTCCCAAATTGGTACGTCAATAATGATTGGTTGTTCTTCAATAGCAAATTTAACACTTAGTACGTTCAGTAAGTCGCCGCGTTGTTCATTCAAACCAACACTACCAATAATGATTTGGCGGATCTTCTCAATCTGCTCTGCAGATACTGGGGTATATGTCACTTCCCCTGTTTCAGCATTCACAGCTTGACGCTCTTTTACTGCAACAGAAACTGTTTGACGAGCAACTGTACCTGTTTGTTTACGCTCATGGCTTATTGTTGTGTCTAATTCAAAATTACGAGTTGCTTCTTTATGTACAGAGCCTTGACCAAGTACCGAGCCATCTTTTAACTCTGCAATATCTTGAGGGATAGCTGAATCAACAGGTGGTTGGTTACTTAATGCACCAGGAACTCCAGCGATAACATTACCGTTATTATAATCTTCTAACGTGTACTCACTTCGTGTTGATGGTGTTTGAGGATCAAACTGCTTACGAGTTTGCTCTATCGCGCTAAAATCCATTGAGACATCTACTTGAGCGGTATAGTTACCTAGTCCTAAGATTGGAATTAAAATAGCGTCAATTTTATCTCGCAATGATTGTTCTTGTTTACGCTCTAATTCTTGCTCTTTACGGTGAGCAGTTGCCATCGGATCTTGAGTGCCTGAACTCAATAAACGACCATGCTGATCTGTTACAGTAACTCGTGTTGGTTTCATCCCAGGAACCGCACTTGCTACCATATCAACAATTGAATCAACTTCTTCTTGCTTAAGATTCGCGCCCATTCTCATTGTTAAGAATACCGTTGCCGATGCTTCTTGATTATGACGAACGAATACACTTTGTTTTGGCATAGCTAAAAGTACTTGAGCTTTGCGGATTGGTCGCATTTGCTCAAATGTACTTGCTAACTGACGTTCACGGCTTAATTTTAGACGTTCTTGTTCTAAACGCTGTGATACCCCAAAGCCCATATCTTGCAATAAGATATCATCACCTTCTCCTACTGCTTTATTTAAGCCAGCACGAGAAAGGTTAAGTTTTAGTTGGCTAAATTCAGAAGCTGGAACCAAAATGGTATTACCATCTAGTTTATATTCTGATTTTTGCGCATCAAGATGATCAAGCACTTGGATTAATTCATCCGTCTCATATATTCCCAGTGGACGCATTTCCGGTTCTTGCACCCAAAAGAAAAGCATAACAATCAATGCCACACAGATAGAAACAGACAGTACTAAAATAACCTGCCGTAATAAATCTAAGTTACCTAGCGCTGAATCTATTTTTGAAGAACTTTGTTCATCTACATCTGGGTTTTGCACATCCATTGAACTATCTAATGCTGCCGAACCACCCGCTGGTATATCATCAGATACCGCTAAATCTGTATTTTTGTTCTCTTCTGACACGCTTTAATTCCTAGAAATTATACAGGCATATTCATTAGTGCTTTATAAGCATCTACAAGTTTATTACGCACCTGAATTGTTGCATCAAACGCAACACTTGATTTATTTCGTGCGATCATAACGTCAGATAATGAGACCCCTTCATCACCTCGGTCAAAACGCACGGCTAAATCACCTGATGTTTTTTGTAAATCATTTACATTATTCACGGCTTTTGCAAATAATGCACTAAAGTCCGCACCGACTTCTTTTCCTGTTGCTGGACGCGTTGTATTTGACGCGTCAAGCATCATGGATTGCATTTCGCTCTGTAAACCATCAATTTTCATGTTATTACCTCCGACCCAGTCAAGTAATTGACTTTATTTTACGACCCGGGATATATAAAGCAATTTACATACCAAAACATAAAACATGATAACCCTTTGTTTTAACTTGGGATATCTATTCCAGCATCACGCATCTTCGCTAATTTATATCGTAGAGTTCGTGGACTTATACCTAGTTTTTCGGCGACATCTTTACGTTTTCCGTCGCACGCTTTAATTGTTTCTAAAATAATAATGAACTCTTGCTCACGTAATTCACCACCTAAGCCACTTTGTGGCATCGATATTTCACTTTCAGACGCCATTACTGACTCTTCATTATCATTTATTGACGGTGCTTGTTGCTCTGGTTTAATCGTTGGTGCTTCACCACTAACTACTTGCTGTAGGCTACTTGCGTCAGACCAATCAACACCTTCTAATAAAATGTCATCTGCTGTAATTTCAATATTTTCAGCTAAAATAAGCGCTCGCTGTACAACATTATCCAATTCACGAACATTACCTGGCCAAGGATAACTTTCTAGTTTCAGAGTTGCCTCAGGAGTAAAAGCAGGAACAGGTAAACCTTGTTTTTGACAGTGCCTCTCAACAAGATGTTGTGCAATAGGTGATATATCACCTATACGTTCTTTTAATGCTGGCCAAGTAATTGGAAATACATTCAATCGATAATACAGATCTTCTCGAAAATTACCTTCTTCAACATATTTTTTTAAATCTCGGTTACTTGTTGCCAAAATACGCACATCTAACTTAATACTTTTACGGCCACCTAATCGCTCTACTTCTCGTTCTTGCAATACTCGAAGTAGTTTCGCTTGTAAGCTAAGATCCATTTCACTGATTTCGTCTAGTAAAATAGTACCACCTTGCGCTTGCTCAAATTTACCAGGACACGCTTGAACAGCTCCGGTAAATGCACCTTTCTCATAACCAAATAAAGTAGCTTCGAGCATATTATCAGGAATTGCTGCACAGTTAATCGCCACAAATGGCCCTTCACTACGTAAAGAGTTATTATGAATATAACGAGACATCACTTCTTTACCTGAGCCACTTGGGCCAAGCACCATAACGTTAGCATCTGTTCTGGCAACTTTATCTGCAAGCTTAAGTAATTTAAGGCTTTTTTCATCAGCTACAATTGCATCACCTGTTTGTTCATTTTTGACAGGCGCATAGCGACTCACCATATTCAATAACACTTCTGGCGCAAACGGCTTTGCCATGTAATCTATCGCGCCTTCTTTCATCGCAGAAACCGCATCTTCAATATTCGCATACGCGGTCATTAATAAAACGGGAAGATTTGGCCAGTTCAATTTAATACTACGTAATAACGCTAAGCCACCCATTCCTGCCATCTGAACATCAGATACAACAATATCAACCGCTTCTTTTTTTAGAATTAGTAATGCAGTCTCAGCACTATCGGCCTCAACCCATTCATAACCCGCTAATTCTAGTGTATCGATCAATGCCTCGCGTAGACCTTCATCATCTTCTACGATTAATACTTTGCTTTGTGCCATTCTTATTCTCCAAGTTCAATTTGAGTTGTTGTAAGCGGGATAGACATAGTGAAACACGCGCCATCATCCGGCTCTGAATACAGCTCAAGCTGCCCTTTGTGTGCTCGACAAACCATTTGAACAACAGCAAGACCCAGACCTGTTCCTTGTGAGCGCGTTGTAAAAAATGGTTCCATAATTTTATCTTGAAGCTCTAACGGAATACCGGGTCCATTATCTTGTACCGAGATTTTCAAAAATCCGTTAACTGGTCTGAAAAAGACATCAATTTGACAGCCTTTTCCTATTGCTTGAATCGCATTCATGATCAGATTACTAATGGCACTAGCAATGGCATTAGCATTTCCCATTAATACAGTATCGTCATTTTCAACTTCCAAATGATAGTCTACTTGGTTTGATTGTAGCGCAGTTTCAATCATTGGGCGGTATTCGGTAACAAGTTCACCAATAGTAAAAGACTTAACTACTTTATTATCACCACCTTTAGCAAAAAGAAGCATGTCATTAACTTGTTTTTCTAAATCATGCAGTCGATCAACTAATTTCGTTTGAAAGCGTTTATGTGTTGCTGCAGGCAAATTCGGTGAACCTAAATTAGACGCATATAACATTGCACTAGATAACGGGGTTCTTACTTGATGCGCAAGAGAAGCTACCATTTTCCCTAATGACGATAAACGTTGCAAATCACTGACTCTAGATTGAAGTAACCGAGTTTCAGTTAAATCAGTAATCAAGATTAGTTGTCCCGTTTCTGAAGCTGAAATTGCCAATCGAACCTTACGGCCATTACGTAATGAAATTTCATGTCCATCATCTTCTCGAGGATCAAATGAGCGCTGAATAACTTCAAACCAACGCTCACCTAATAATGGTGGACCTAATAATTTAATCGCTTCAGGATTAACTTCACATACCATGCCTTGTGTATCGAGAAGGATTACACCTGCAGGCATTACATTTAACACTTGCTTATATCGTGTATTTTGCTCTTCCACAGTACCAAGAGGTGAATTTACTTCATTCTCAGGATGTCCCTGCATAATATTCTTCTCTCTAAAAACAAAAAAGAGCTAACACACATACAATGCCAGCCCTTTTATTGTTACTCATCAAAGCTTAAATAAAACCAATGAGACCTGTCAATTTATTGTCACTGTCATATTTGCAGATTATGGCAATAATATTAACTACCGGAGATCATCTTTACTTAAATTGTATTTACGCATTTTTTCCACAAGAGTTGTACGTCGCATACCTAGCATATCTGCTGCTCGAGCCACCACACTATTTTGAGCTTCAAGTGCTTGGCAAATCATATTAACTTCAACATCTGCTAACATTTCTTTAAGATTTAACCCATCTTCTGGTAAATCATTTGAAACAGCACCAAAGCTTTGAGATGTTTGTGGATGAGAAGCTGAACCACTTTCATTAAAGTTTGCAAACATATCAGCTAATGCTGACTGCTCTTGTTCTTCAACTGTTTGTTTACAGTGGTTTTCTGGCTGAAATTCAGGAATATCACTATAACGATATTTCATTGGAAGATGATTTACATCCACTGATTCACTAGGGAATAAAATCATTAACCGCTCAATTAAGTTTGCTAACTCACGTACATTACCTGGCCAATGGTGTTCCATCAGCGAATTTACGGCTCGTGGAGTCAAACGGACTCGTGAACTACCTTCTGCCTCCATACGAGCTAATAATTCTTGTAACAACAAAGGTATATCTTGCTTTCGCTCACGTAATGCAGGCATTTCAATTGGAAATACATTCAATCGATAATACAAGTCTTCTCTGAAAATCCCTCTTTCTATCATTTCATCAAGGTTGCGATGTGTTGCTGCAACAATTCGAACATCCGCTTTGATGCTTTGGTTTCCACCAACACGTTCAAAACAGCGTTCTTGAAGAACTCTCAATAATTTAACTTGCATCGGCATCGGCATATCACCGATCTCATCTAAGAAAAGAGTTCCACCCTGAGCCAATTCAAAACGACCTTTACGAGCAGTAATTGCTCCAGTAAATGCCCCTTTTTCATGACCAAAAAGTTCACTTTCTAATAAATCTGCCGGAATAGCTCCACAATTAACAGGAACAAAAGGGCCTTTTCGACGTGGAGAATGATAATGAAGGTTTCGAGCAACGACTTCTTTACCTGTTCCAGATTCACCTAACACTAAGACGCTAGCTTCAGTACCTGAAACTTGCTCAATTAGATGACGAACAGTACTAATACTCGGGCTTTGCCCTACCATGCTACGGAATAACGTATTTTTACGGCCAAGGTGAGGCACACCTAAGCCACTACGCCCCATAAACTCTTGGCAATGGCGTAACGCATCCGTCAATTGAGGATAATTTATAGGTTGGTTTAATTCACCAACATAATTTGTTAGCCCCTCGATATCATGGCTCGCTCCAGCCAGTGTAATAATGGGGATATGATGATGAATAATTAATGATTCTTTTATTAATTCTTGTTGTTTTTTATTAGATACCTGTCCTAAAAAGCAAGCACTTAAAGAAATGTTCCAATCAAAATTGGACAACTCAGACGTTGAAATTGCATGGCAATTCTCACCGATAAACTCAAGAATTACCTTAAGGTTATGTCGATTTTGCTCATCATCTTCAATAATTAATGTTTTACCTAAACCTTGCATAGAAGTGTTCGATGCCTTAATTCTTTGATTTATGTGGCCTATTCATTGAACAGAAACGAAATAATCCGACCATTTTATCGCATAAGAAAAATAAGGCAACCATGACTGTCAATATCTAGACAGTCATACTGTAAATGTGAGGTTAATATAAAATTAAGAAAAATACCCTTGATTTATAAAATATATACTATATACCAACTTGATCTGCTGTTAAATTGTGGAACTCTGCCGGGATTTGATCCCATGCTGATTTAATTTCACGTAGCATCTCAACGACATCATCAATCGCTTGAGTATCATTTTTTTGGTTAGCATGTGAGATTTGACGGATCATAAAGTCATATAATGAGTCAAGATTACTTGCAATATCGCCACCGTCATCCATCGAAAGGCATGAACGTAGACTAATCACGATATCTAATGCTTTACCAAGACGCTCACCTTTCACAGCCGTGTTACCTTGCTGCATAGCTGCTTTACCTTGAATCAAACGCTCAATAGCACCAGCCATTAGCATTTGAATTACCTTATGAGGTGATGCAGCACTTAATTGGCTATCTATTGATACCTTCTTATATGCTTGTAATGAACCTCTCATCGTATTTCCTCAGTCTTATTGAAATTTTCTATAAAGTTGAACTGACTTATTTGCATGATTCAACTTTTGATAATCTAAAGCAAATTGCTGACCTAAGAGTGTCATTTCATTAATGATAGACTCAGTTCTTGTAATTGCTCTTTGCCATTCCGTAGAGTTCACTATTTCTGGCACCTGCATACATTCATGCAAAAGTTGTTCCCGATTTGATAAAAAAACCGTCAATTGTTCAAAATTAATATCACCTTTCTGATATAACATTTGTAATTGCTGATCTAATCTTTCTAACTGCTGTAATAGTTCCATCGAGAACACCTAATTTACACTTGGTTATATTTTTACACTTGGTTATATTCGTTAACCTAGAGCGTTCATCATACCTGACAGTTGTGCTTTCATTTTTCCTGTCACATCTTGCATATTGGCAAATTTATTACGAGTACGCTCTTGTAAACTTTCCATTCGACGATCTAAATCTACTTGTTGATCATTCAAGCGATAATTCTGATCTCGCATCGTGTTCATTCGAGTCCTAATAGGACCAGCAACTCCAGTCATGGTTTGAATCGCATCTTCTACTTTTTTAGCGAACCCTTTAGGTCCATCAAAGAAAGTATGAAGTTGACTAAAGTTCTCATTCAACTGTCGATCAAGCATATTATGGTTGATCTCTAAAGTACCCTGACGAGTTGTTGAGATCCCAAGCTCAATCAGTGTTTTAATATCTTTTGGTGCTGATTCAACAGGAGAAACAAATACCGACTTTAAACGAGATTCCGCAGAACGAACAACACTATCTCCTGCTAATGGGCCGCTTTGCCCCGTCGCAGGATCAAAACCGCCAAGAGCTTGTGTGGTTTTATAAAATTGATTGTACGTTGATACAAATTGTTCAATTGCCGCTTTTACATTCTCTCTATCGAATTGAACATCTAATTCAATACGTTTACCGGCTTCAGCAGTTGTACCTTTTAAGGTAATATCAACACCATGGACAGCATCTTGAATGACATTAGTATCACTACTAATTCTTGCAATACCATCAAGAACAACTTTTGCACTACTAGCAGTTTGAACTTCTTGTAGTCCTGAATATAAAGGCTTTCTTGCCTCTTCTGGTTTGATCGCTTGAACTATTTTTTCAATCGGTTCTAGTTTTTCTTTTGCAATTTCTTTTATTGTTGGTGGTAATAGCTCAACTTTCTCTTTAGCTATATCAACTAAATCTTTTTTGGGTGCTGGTTGCGGTGGCTCATATGTCACACCCGCAGCTTGAAAAACAGTATCTGGTGTTTGACCTATTTCTGCTAATGCTTCTGCTGCGTCTTGATCCCCTTGCTTTGCTGCTTTCGCTAGTTCAATTTTTTCATCTTCACTTGGTAAAGCTGCTTGAAGTGTACCTGCCGTGCGCTCACTCCAACCGGACATCCCTGAGGTTGGATCACTAGGATCTTCAAGGGTAGTAAGAGCTGCCGTAGCTTCTTGTTGTAAAAGTATCTCTTTTGCGGCTTTTTCTTCTCTTGCGAGTTCGCGATTAGCAACATCAATCAACGGCTTAAAATAGGCGTACTTTTCTTCATCACTAAGCTCTGGTACCTGCTCTTGAGTAATAGGTTCACCTAGCTGTTGAGCGGCAATTTCAGGTACATTTTGATATTCAAGTAATGTTGGTACATCAAACTTAGTTGAGATAGCAGGGTCAAAGTTAGGGTTAAAAGCAAAGCGATGCAGTTGATTATTATATTCGGCATCAACTTCAATTTTAACTTTATGACTCTCACCAGGTTTGTCAGAGGCTAAGATCAAGCGAGAGCCGCCATCATCTTTAACAATAGAAGCTTGTACTCCGGGATTAGAAGGAGCACTATTTATCTGTTTTAACAGATCAGTAATTTTATTATTTTTACCAATAATATCAATTGAGAAGGTTTTATCACCTAATGACACATCCAACTTACCCGGCCCGAATTTGGCATCATCACGTATTGGTGAAGATGCCAACTTTTGAGCTTGAGCTAATTGTAATACGTCAATAGTATATCGACCAGCTAACGCCTCAGGAGTTGCGGTTGCACTTACTACTTCATCATCACTGCTTGAAATAGTACGAGATGCAAACGTATCCTCTTGGCGAAACGTCGACATTAGGTTCTTCATGGTATCTAACGATTCTTGCAGACGGCCATAACCACTGATATTCATATCTATATCTGAGCGTTCTCGGTCAATGCGCTGCTGCTTGGGTAAGCGCTCGCTTTCAACTATCTTGCCCACCATAGAATTAATATCTAGGCCACCACCCATCCCCATAGGGCTCATACTCATGAAGTGTTTTCCTCAATTAACGATTAAATCCTCTCAGCTATTAATCCAGATGAACTGGCAGCTAAGTCTCTAGCAACTTCTAACATTTTATCATCGGGAATTTGGCGGATAATATCACCAGAGCTAATTTCTCTAACGGTAATAACCTGCCGCCCTGATTCTTCATCTAAATGAAATGATAATCCTCGATCAACGCTTTTAACGTATTCATTCAGCTCTTTAATCGCTTCATGAAGTTCTTCTTTCTTTTTCGTTTCAAGCTTTTGTTCTGCATCTACAACAATGGCTTGGCTCTGCGTCAATGGTTCTGACGATTCACTCTTCGCTATTTGATTACTAGTATTTACAGAAGATGTTGGTTGCATAGGTGAACTAGCAAATTTCGTGCCGTTACTTGAGGATAGAGAGGACAGGATTGATGAAGATACAGATGATAGATTCATAGTATTTTCCTCCTAATACGAAAAAAGACAGCAAGAGGAGCGGCTCTGCTGTCATATTCAGTAAGTGGGTTGACGATGAAGCCGCCCACCTACCTATTTTAGTATTATCGTTTAATCATGGATTAACGTAATAGACCTAGAGCAGCGTTTGGCGCTTGCTTAGCTTGTGCAAGAATAGAAGAACTTGCTTGCTGTAGGATTTGAGCTTTAGTCATTTCAGTTGTTTCTTTCGCGAAATCAACGTCTTTGATTTGACTCTTAGCAGCAGAAACATTTTCGTTAATGTTGTCTAAGTTATTGATAGTATGGTCCATACGGTTCTGAGAAGCACCTAGCTCTGAACGGTGGCTATCAACAAACTTCATCGCTGCATCAACAACTGCTACTGCATCTTGAGAACCAGCTACTGTTGTAACATCGATGTTACCTACAGTTTTGTTAGCTTGAACTGCATCAGACATACCAGTTTCGTCAGCTAGAGCACCAGAGAATGCGATTTCGCCTTCAATTGTACCTTTACCAGCAAATACTTGCAGTTTGCCGTCTTCACCAACAGAAGCGCTAACTTTGTCAGTTTGGCCGTTGATGTACGTTGCAACTTCTTCGATATCGTCGCCAGCTTTAGCGTTGATAGTAATTGATTGCTCTTCACCTGACTTATCAGTAAATTCGATAGTCATGTCTGCGCCTTTAGCCGCAGTCCAACCAGCAGCTACGCCTTCTTTCGCAGTGAAAGATTGGCCACCCATGTTTGCTTCATCAGCACGTAGGTTGTTCAGAGTTAGCATTACTGCTTCACCTGAATCAGCACCAACTTGGAAAGATTTAGTACCAAAGCTACCGTTAAGTAGACGAGTACCACCAAAAGAAGTTGTTTCTGCGATACGGTTCATTTCATCAGAAAGAGCCGTTACTTCTTGTTGGATTGCGCCACGGTCAGCATCAGTGTTTGAACCATTTGATGATTGTAGAGCAAGGTCACGTACACGAGAAAGGATGTTTGAAGTCTCTTTCATTGCGCCTTCAGCTGTTTGCATCATAGAGATGCCGTCGTTTGCGTTACGAACCGCTACATCTAGACCACGTGTTTGCGTGTTTAGACGGTTAGAGATCTGTAGGCCAGCAGCATCATCTTTAGCATTGTTGATGCGGTTACCAGAAGACAAACGCTCCATTGATTGGTTTACATCAGACGTTGCGTTATTTAGGTAACGCTGAGCTGTCATTGCTGATACGTTAGTGTTTACTGTAATAGACATAAATAGATCTCCTAAGGATAATTCAATGGCGGTCTGGTCTCATCCTCCGAACCGACCACTGTTTCTCACGTATATTTAAAAGCTTATCTCTTTATATATTTTGTAGACTCTCACCTCTACAAAATACATCGTTGAGATAGCCTATAGTTTAATTTTAAAAGTAAATTTGATTACTTTAGTACCTGTTGGGATGAAGCTATGTAGATGACATTAACTTCCATTCTCACAAGTGGTTACATGCTGATTAGCCCAACAGGCCTAACGCTGCATTTGGTGCCTGCTTAGCTTGAGCAAGAATAGACGAGCTCGCTTGTTGCAGGATTTGAGATTTCGTCATTGCTGTCGTTTCTTTAGCAAAATCAACATCTTTGATTTGGCTATTAGACGCGCTCACGTTCTCATTAATATTATCTAAGTTACTGATAGCATGGTTAAAACGGTTTTGGAAAGCACCTAAATCTGCACGATTTTCATCTACGTACTGCATAGCTGCATCAAGAATTGCGACCGCTTTCTGTGAACCACCTACCGACGTTACATCAATACTCTTCACTGTATCGGTAACTTTATTACCCATACCTAGCTCATTACTTAAAGAGCCACTAAATTCAACATTCGTTGCTTCTGCTGCAGCGAATACTTGTAGCTTACCTTCTTCTGTAACAGAGGCGTTTACTGCATCACTTTGACCATTGATGTAAGTTGCTACTTCTTCAATGTCATCGCCTGCTTTTGCATTGATGGTAATATTCTGTTCTTTGCCATCTTTATCAACAAAATTCATTGATAATTCAGTCTTATCTGCACCTACTGTCCAGCCTGCGCCTTTACCTTCTGTTGCAGAGTAAGTGTGACCACCCATCTCTGTCGTATCAGAGCGCATGTTGTTTAGTGTTAGCATTACTGCCTCACCTGAGTCTGCACCGATTTGGAAAGACTTAGTGCCAAACTGGCCATTTAGTAGGCGAGAGCCACCAAATGATGTTGTTTCTGCAATACGGTTTAATTCGTCATTCAAAGCAACCACTTCTTCTTGAATCGCGCCACGGTCAGCTGCTGTATTTGAACCGTTTGAAGATTGAAGTGATAAATCACGCATACGTTGTAAGATGTTTGTCGTTTCCTTCATCGCACCTTCTGCTGTTTGCGCCATTGAGATACCATCATTAGCATTTCGAACTGCAACATCCAAACCACGAGTTTGAGATGTTAGACGATTTGAAATTTGTAGACCTGCCGCATCATCTTTTGCACTGTTAATTTTAAGACCTGAAGATAAACGCTCCATTGAAGTGTTTAAATCGCTAGTCGCGTTATTTAGGTAACGTTGTGCAGTCATTGCTGATACGTTTGTGTTTACATTGATAGACATAATTTGTTTCTCCACTTTGGTTCCGAATCACTCCGCTCCTGGACCGGAAACCGTATTAATCATCGTTTGATACTTAACTTAACGACCGCATTTCTAATTACTTTAGAAAAACTTTTAATTTTTTAAGTTTTTCTTTTTAAAGCACTTTCAAATTATCAAGTCGTTATGTCTTGTAATTAGGTTATCGCTCGCTGGTGGAAACTCTTTAGGAGAAAATGCAAAAAAAACGAAATTAATTTAAAAATGGATAAAAAGCGTGATATATGTCTCTAAATATCAGAAAGCACCGCTTTAATTGGTTAGATTTCAAACAAAGAAGGTTAGCTAATCCGATATACAGATTGTTAACCTGTAAATAAAAAACACTATCCATAAAAAAAGCTGAGGAAAACCCCAGCTTTGACATGGTGTGAGAGTGCAATAATCTTAGAGGATTGCAATAAACGTCTTACAATAAAGCAAGAGCCGTTGTTGGAGATTGTTTAGCTTGAGCTAAAATTGATGAACTTGCTTGTTGAAGTATTTGAGCTTTTGTCATTTCTGTTGTCTCTTTGGCAAAATCAACATCTTTAATTCGGCTGTTTGATGCCGATACATTTTCATTAATATTATCCAAATTAGAAATTGCATGACTAAAACGGTTTTGGAATGCCCCGAGATCTGAACGATTTGCATCAACAAACTGCATCGCTGAATCAAGAATAGCTACTGCTTTTTGAGAACCACCAACAGTAGTAACATCAATACTTTTTACAGTTTCATTTTGTGGGCCACTCATATTTAGTTCATTAGCTAAAGATCCACTGAAAGAGAGTTCATTTTGTACTTTATTATTAGAAGTAACAATTTGAAGTTCACCATTTTCAGATACAGATGCATTAATCGAATCTGTTTGACCGTTAATATAAGTAGCTACCTGCTCAATATCATCACCAACTTTAGCATTAATAATTAATTCTTCTTCCTCTCCTTTCTGGTTAATGAAGGAGATAGTTAATTCTGAATTCTCACTACTAATAACCCAACTGGCATCTACTCTAGATTCAGCTTTATAACTAACCCCTCCCATAGATGACGAATCAGAGCGCATATTATTAAGATTTAGCATTACCGCTTCACCTGAGTTGGCTCCTATTTGGAAAGATTTTGTACCAAATTGCCCATTCAATAAACGGGCACCACCAAAGGATGTTGTTTCTGCAATTCTATTTAGTTCATCATTCAATGCACTGACCTCTTGCTGAATCGCGTCACGATCTGATGAAGTATTTGAACCATTTGCTGACTGCAATGAGAGATCACGCATACGCTGTAATATGTTAGTTGACTCTTTCATTGCTCCTTCAGCGGTTTGAGCAATAGATATACCATCATTAGCATTACGAACTGCAACATTTAACCCTCTAGTTTGTGCAGTTAAACGATTTGAAATTTGTAGACCCGCAGCATCATCTTTGGCGCTATTAATTTTAAACCCTGATGATAGACGTTCCATTGATTTGTTTACGCCATCAGTTGCATTATTTAAATAACGTTGGGCCGTCATTGCTGATACGTTAGTATTTACTGTAATTGACATAATAATATCTCCGTTTTGTTTTCCGAATGTTTTCCGCGGTTCGGAAAACTGAGCTTCATGTGTCAGTACTAAATTACTTATTATTAGCGCCTGATACTAAGCTTAGCGACGGTCAAAAATTAATCTTTACCACTTTCTTTATAAATTCACTGGTTACTTTATGAACTATGCGCCAGGTTCCATTTTTGATAAAATTGACAAAAAAATACTAAAGCCCCTATCAGATCGGTCAAATAACAACCAACTAATTGATTTATACCAAATCATGCTAAGACCTACACCATTAATTTAAATAATCTCTATCGATAAAATAGTAATATCGATTTCTAGATCATTTAATACCAATGTAATTAATTAGATGATCTATTTATTACGCAGGAAAATCGCTAAATAATAAGGCAAAAATTCTTATAAGTAGTTATTCTACAATAAAAATTTTTAACGACATTATTAAGTGACTTAACCAGTAATAATGATCAGATAATTACTGGAATTGGTATGATCAATTGTATTGGTATAAATAGTCAGATAATTATGTTGGATAAGAATGAGGCGTAAAAAAACCAGCCGCAGCTGGTTCTCTGTTTATCTTCACTACCAATTTACTTGGTATTACCCCAAAAGCTTAAGTGCAATATCAGGGGCTTGTTTAGCTTGTGCTAAAATAGTAGAGCTCACTTGTTGCAAGATTTGAGCTTTCATCATCTCTACCGTTTCCTTAGCAAAGTCCGTATCTTCTATTCGACTATTTGATGCTGCTACATTTTCATTAATATTGTTTAAATTATTAATTGCATGATCAAATCGATTTTGGAATGCACCTAACGTTGCTCGTTCTTTATCAACAAAGCCCATTGCCGCATCTAATGTCGCTATTGCTCGCTGTGAACCACCAACACTCGTTAAGTCTAAATCGTTTACAGTATCAAACACAGCTCCACCAATAGCCAACTCAGCAGATAGTGAACCACCAAAAGTAACAGCGCTTGAAACCAAATCTCCTGCCGTAAATAGTTGCAATTGGCCTTGCTCATCAACAGAGGCTTGAATCGTTTCATTCTGACCATTGATATAAGTGGCTAGCTCTTCAATGTCGTCACCTACTTTGGCCTCTATCGTAATCTCTTGATCGTTGCCATTTTCATCAACAAATGACATCGTAAGCGTTTGCTCACCTTCTGGTACTACCCAACCTTTATTCAATTGATTTTGAGAGGTATAAGTAAATCCCCCCATCTCTAACGTATCAGAACGCATACTACCTAATGTTAATTGAACGGCTTCGCCTGAGTTTGCACCAATTTGAAATGAAGAGGTACCAAATTGGCCATTCAATAAACGACGTCCACCAAAAGAAGTAGTTTCTGCAATACGATTCAATTCATCATTAAGAGCATCCGCTTCTTCTTGAATAGCCTCTCTATCTTGCTTTGTATTTGAACCATTAGATGATTGCAGAGCAAGATCACGCATACGCTGAAGAATATTAGTGCTTTCATTCATAGCACCTTCTGCAGTTTGAGCGATAGATATACCATCATTTGCATTACGAACAGCAACATCTAATCCACTCATTTGAGCTTGCAGTCTATTCGATATTTGAAGGCCCGCAGCATCATCTTTAGCACTATTAATACGCTTACCAGACGAGAGACGCTCCATTGACTGATTTAGATGATCCGTTGCTGTCGTTAAATTTCGCTGCGCAATCATAGCGGCAACATTTGTATTTACCGTAATTGTCATCTCGACCTCTTGTGACTAAGACTAAGATCTGCTTATATCTCTGTATTGAAAATCACCCAAAACTAGCATTACTATTTAGTTTGAATTGCTGTTCTTGATAGAGGCATAATAATCAATACAGATACATAAACAGACTCTGATTATTAACTATCGGCAGTGAAAAAATAAACTTAAGGACATTTGAAATATTAAAGGTGACGGAAAGTGTATTAAAAAGAAGGGAAGCCCCTCTCGGGGCATGAAGCTAGGCTGGCTTTTTATGAGGAGATCTGTGAGAAGAACACAAAAAACCAGTTACCTGAAGCTTGCACAACAATCAGTTGAACAAGAGGTTGATGAGAGATGAGAGCACCTCTTGTTCATCTTGATGACTGTTGTTTAGTTACTCAATTACTGCAGTAGAGTTAGTGCAGCGTTTGGTAACTGTTTCGCTTGAGCAAGAATAGATGTACTAGACTGCTGAAGGATTTGTGCTTTTGTCATTTCAGTTGTTTCTTTAGCAAAATCAGTATCTTTGATTCGACTATTAGAAGCAGATACATTCTCTTGAATGTTAGACAAGTTATTAATACTGTGACCAAGACGATTCTGTTTTGCCCCTAAATCAGCACGTTCACGGTCAATATAAGCAAGTGCTGAATCAATAACACCAACAGAAGCTTGTGCACCACCAACTGATGTTACATCTAGTTCACTTACTGTTGCTTTTTCACCAGCACCACCAGAGAAACCAAGCTCAGTCGCTAAGTTGCCAGAAACAGTTAGTTCACCTTCTAAAGCAGGTTCTGCAACAAATAATTGCAATTTACCTTCATCACCAACAGACGCTGAGATTTTATCAGATTGACCATTGATGTAAGTCGCTACTTCTTCAATATCATCACCAGCATGTGCAAATAAATTAATAGAAATTTCTTCACCAGCTTGTGTTGTGAACTCTAATTTCATGTCGTTCTTGCCAGCTTCAACACCCCAATCAGCATTTTTGCCGTTTTCACTCATGAAGCGTTGACCACCCATACGACTGTCATCAGCACGTACCGACGTTAGTTCAATTAGGATTGCTTCACCTGCATTAGCACCGATTTGGAATGCTGACTCACCAAAAGTACCATTAAGCAGACGACGACCACCAAATGAAGTTGTTTCAGCAATACGATTTAATTCATCTTGAAGAGCGTGAACTTCTTCTTGAATCGAAGCACGATCTTGGTCTGTATTAGAACCATTTGCTGATTGAAGTGATAAATCACGCATACGCTGAAGGATGTTTGTCGATTCATTCATCGCACCTTCTGCTGTTTGAGCGATAGAAATACCATCATTCGCATTACGCATAGCAACATCAAGACCACGAGTCTGAGCTGTTAAGCGATTAGAAATTTGTAAACCAGCAGCGTCATCTTTTGCACTGTTAATTTTGCTACCTGAAGACAAACGCTCCATTGATGTATTAAGATCATTTGTTGCGTTGTTTAGGTAACGCTGCGCAGTCATCGCAGATACGTTAGTATTTACATTTACAGCCATCGTTGCTCTCCTTTGGCTTCGTTTTCACGAAATCTAATTTCTGCTCTATTCAGAAAAATTAAAGTTTATATCTAATAATTAGTCACAATTGACCAATGTTATCAGTGCTATGTAATTACCTATCAATTCTCATGCCAAGATGAGAAAAAAGCACTTCATAACTAACATACAAAAGCAAAGCCTTTAACTCTACCTTGCAACTGCTATGCCACTATTTACCATTGGTAAATTGTGAATCGCTTAGCCATAATTACACTTAGCACATCCTATGCCAACTTTTAAACTAAATAAAAAAACAATAAATACCACTTAAAAAAACAACAACTTAAAATTAACGCTATTTGTTTTTATTTTAATATCTCTTCTTTTACTTATAATGAAAACCTGTTATCACCTACTATATTAATAAAAACGCTTAGCTAAATTAAAAGCACATGTCATGAATATATTCACTTTCACATCCTCTTTAGCCATACCTTCTATCTAGAAAAGTAGCCCCATAGTTTAAAATAGTAGACATTTCAAAAAACTCAAGAAAAGCGGCAAGAATGGTGACAAAAGCGGCAAAGCTATTCCTACATAAGATTAGATATAATTCATAAGCTTAGACTTAAAGTGATGCACAATTTATTACATAATTAAATGAAAAAAGCCCAATAGATGAAGTGACCCCGTTAAGTTGGACATTTTAGTTAAGCGGCTTGTAAGGCCTGGTTTCGATATTCTATCGGAGTCAGGCCTTTTAGTTTTACCTTAATCCGCTTCGTATTGTAATACTCGATATATTCTTCGATCTTTTCTATTAACTCATCTGCATCCTTGAAGATGTATCCATGATACATTTCAGTTTTAAGTAAACCAAAGAAATTTTCAGCTACTGCATTATCTAAGCAGTTTCCTTTTCTAGACATACTTTGTTGAAGCCTATGCTTTACAAGTTCCTGTTGATAAGTCTTATGTCGATATTGCCAACCTTGATCACTGTGTAAAATTGGCTTCGAGCCCTTACTTAGTTTGCCTATTGCTTCTTTAAGCATATCCGTGACTAGCGGTAAACGTGCATTCTTTGTCACTTTATAAGCGATAACTTCTTGATTGAATAAATCAACCACTGGCGATAGGTAAACTTTTTGTCCGTTAACTTTAAATTCTGTTACATCGGTTACCCATTTCTCATCTGGTTTCGTAGCACTAAAATCCCTTTCAAGTACATTTGGGACTGATTTACCCACCTCTCCTCGATAAGAACGATATTTTTTGGGTCTTACTATAGATTTTAGGTTTAGTTGCGCCATCAGCCTTTGTACTGTTTTATGATTCAGCTCTACACCTTTTCTTCGCATAGCTAAATGGATCCGTCGATAGCCATAACGTCCTTTATGTTCATGGTAGATAGACTCAATCATCTCTAACTCATGCTCATAAGTATCAGGCCTTCTACTTATTTGAGCCTGATAATAGAAGACACTTTTTGCCAAACTGGTGATACGAAGTAAATATTTTAAAGGGTAATTAGCTTTGAGAGCTAAAACAATTAACGCTTTTTCTTTGTTTGTTGGCGTTTTTTCTGTTTCAGCTCTTCGAACTTTTTTAGAACAGCATTCTCTGTTCGTAAATAACTTAACTCTTCTCTTAGCTCTTCAATGGTCATTTCGTCATCTGATTTTTGTGTAGTATTGGATAATAATTTCATTGAAGGCCTTCCTATATTACTATTCTTGAGTCCCTTAAACCCCGCTTCATTATATGTTTTAAGCCAGACTGATAGCGTGCCAGGGGAGGATAAGTTTAATACTGCACTAGTGTGAGTGAGAGACCAACTGTTAGTCCACATTAATTTCAATGCTTGTAATTTTGTTTTGGCATTATCGGCATGTGTAGTTGGTAAAAATGAGTTTTTACCATGGATAGAAAATACTTGAGTCCAATATCGTATCTGACGAGCAGATATCGAATATTCTTTAGATAATTGAATTGATGTACGACTAACTAAGCACTGCTTAGCAATAATTAGTTTTAGCTCACGACTATATTTGGACATAAAAAAGACCCTCAGTAATTGGTTGTCCAATTATTGGGGGTCAGTTCATAGATGACTATTGGGCTTTTTATGAAATCTTAATACTGAGTGTAAGAATATATCAATACGATTATGTGATTTAGCCAGTAATAATGAATCGATATTTACCGGAATTAATATTACACGTAATTAAATAAAGTAATATCCTTCACTTTACCAAAGGCTTGTTGAGATGCCTGTAATGCTCGTGTATTTTCATTAAATTCAATGACAGCTTGCGCGTAATCTAAATCTTCAATTGAACTTAATGATTTAGAAATCGTTAAATCAAAGTCTTGATGCTGCATTTCTTGCTGATCAAGTGTATTTTGTCGTGTACCAACTTCCGCTCGTGCTTGGCTTAAATGAATAAACGCCGCGTGAAACTCATCCGTCACCTGATGCAACTCTGCAGTACTAGATGCATCTGACACATGATTAAGCGCTAATTCTTGAGCCTTTTTAAATGAATCAAAGATGCTTACGGTCTTTTTAGGTTCAAGGGTAATAGTATCTCCCTCTTTCAATTGACCTCGGATCTGAATATCAACACCTTCCCATTTAATCCCTTCACTAGGGTCAAACTCCGCATTTTTTACAACACCACCATCTTGAGATAACTGATAATTGTATTTACCGTTATTACCAGCCTGAAAGCTAATTTCATACGTTGCTGGATCGGTATAATTTGTATTTGTTGCCTTTGAAAGTAATAACTCCGACCCTTCCTGTAGTGAATACTGTGGGTCATAATCACCAAACGGATTTTTTATCTCGGTAAATAATTTATTTCCAGCATCATTTACTGCAACTTCTATTGAACCAGATACTTTTAAATTTCGTTGGTAGTCATCACCTGCATACGCAACCGTTCCATCATTCCCTCGAAAAAATGGTTGCGTTTTTGGCTTTGTACCTGAAAATAAATAGTTACCAGATTCATCTAACATATTAGTTAAATTTAAAAAATTATCTGAGATACCTTTAATGTCTTGAGCATGTGCATAGCGATCTTCAGGTG
Source organism: Aliivibrio wodanis (assembly GCF_052920805.1). Taxonomy (NCBI): domain Bacteria; kingdom Pseudomonadati; phylum Pseudomonadota; class Gammaproteobacteria; order Vibrionales; family Vibrionaceae; genus Aliivibrio; species Aliivibrio wodanis. Next base: position 71,037 of record NZ_JBREXA010000002.1, on the reverse strand, counting down.
CGAGAGAACCATTAATCATCTCCATAACACTACGTTTGGCATCATCCGCAAACTGCTCAGCATTGGCTATAGCAACTTCATGACGCTCTAAACGATTACGCGCTAGAACAATGGTATCACTATACTGGCGTAACTCTTCCTTCTTTTGCCCTAGGTTTTGAGCATATAAGGCAGCTACGGGGTCGTCTCCTGCCGTTAATAACTTCTTACCTGAAGCAAGTTGCGCACTGTTCTGGTGTACTTTGGCTTCTTGACGAGCAATATCATTCTGCACTGATTGGTAATTATGAAAGCTTGAAATACGATTTAACATACTTTATGGCCTCTTAATTACGATAATTGCAAGATTGAATTAAATGTCTCATCTGCTGCTTTCATGATTCGAGAAGAAGCCATGTATGCTTGCTGAAACTTCATCATATTTGCCGCTTCTTCATCTAAGTTCACACCCGCAACTGAAGCTACACGACTTTGTGCTGCTTCATTTTCTACACGAGAAACATCAGATAAACGTGTTGCTGTTGCTTTTTTCAAACCGATTTCTGTATTTACATTTTCATATAAATCAATCACGGTTGAACGGCCTTCATCCATCACTTTACGGGTTTGTAAGCCCTGCATTAACAGTAGGTTACCGTTATCACCTTCAGAAGGGACTAGATTTGCTGCAAATTTATCATTTGCCGCAGCACCACCTGTTAATGTAAATGTTGTACCACTAACAGTTACCGGACCTTGCGGCGGGTAAGTTTGTGGTTCTAATAACATTTTTCCTTTCATATCTAAAACAGCAAATTGATTTGCTGCTGGAGAAACAACAACTTGAAATTCTTTTAATGCACCAGATTCTAACACTTTAAATTTAGCACTGCCTGTTGCAAAAGTTGCTGAACTTGCATAACTTTGTGCTGCAATTTTCTCTGCTTCATTCATTTCTAACTTCATGTCGCCAGCTGCAATACGGGTAGGACGAAGTAATACACGCTCACCGGCACTTAGTGGTTCACGAATTTCAACTCGCATACCGTCCAAGAAAAAGGTCGATGGGTTACCGGTTGGGTCTAAACGTTGTACTTCACCTGTAGGTCGGGTCACCGTATATTGGCTACCATCATACTTAAGAGCATAATCACCCGCTTTTAATAGGCTAATATCATCGATAAATACACCTACTTCTGCAGAAGAATCTCCTTGAATAATAGCTCGGCTACGAACAGCTTGTTCTGAATTTACATCAGAGAAAATATTTGCACCAATTTGACCACGTAGATCAATTGCTTGGCCTTGTAAACGGTTAACTTCACTACTGAATCCTACCGCTACACGTCCAAGCTCATCCATAATTACTGGAATAGTGTTATCACGCAATTCAAATAATGCTGACATTTTACCGCCAATACTATCATGCTGAATTGCTTTCATTCCCTTGCCTTCAACCATAGCAAGTCGACGCTGTAATGGGTCAGGAGAACCTTGAATCATCTTTAATTCACTTGACTGAGTACCAGACACAAGCATGTGCCCACCACCAATTAAGACATTAAATGCATCTTCGTTATCACGCTTAGTAATGGTAACTTTAGTATACTGAGACAGTTCTTGAATTAACTTATCATGACGATCCATTAGGTCATTGTGCGGACCTGGGGTCTTAACCATCATTTTATTAATATCTTTTAACTCTAGAGCAATACCATTCATACGCTCTACGGTTAGATCCATCTTTTTATTTACGTCTGAGTTTTGCTGACGTACGTTCTCATAAAAGTCATTTAAGCTTTGTGAAACAAGACGAGATTTTTCTAGGACTACTTTACGTGCACCGATTTCGTTAGGGCTGTCGGCAAGAGTTTTTACGGCATCAAACCAATCATTAATGTTTTCCGGAATACGTTTTGCGCCAATAGACGACATCATATTCGTTAGTACATCAAGGTTTGCTTCAGTATCCATAGAGTAATTTAAGTTAGTCGTAGATAAGTTCAGTTCATTAGTAGCAAACTGATCAAACGAACGTCGCACAGCGGCAACATGCACGCCTGCGCCGAGGTTTGCACCTGACACCCAATGAGGCATATTTGTATCTTGAACAACTGATTGACGACTAAAGCCTTTAGTATTAACGTTGTTAATATTATGACTGGTCGTGTTCAGTTGACGCTGCGCCGTAAGCACACCTTGTGTACCTAGATTTAGCAGATCAAGTCCCATATTGCCTCCAAAAAAAACTCTATAAATAATGCAGTAAAAATTTCCTAACAAATCAAACAAAGCAATCGTCATGCCAACTTTTAAGTTATTGTTTTTACTTCACTTTCCATTAAAGAAACTCAATTTATTATTCCATTGCCTCCTATTCATGCCTTTCTTTGCCTCTTTTAATTAAAGCGGCAATAAAAACAAAAAATCCTGCCTCTTATAACTAAGAGACAGGATTGAGATAACCTTTATAAAAATGTGTAAAGACTACTTAAGTAGACCTTCAACTTTCTTCATGACACTAATAACTTTATTGGAATAATTTGGATCAGTTGCATAACCTGCATTGTGAATTTCTTTAATAAAGTTTTCTGAGTTATTGGTATGTTGTAATGCTCGTTCATAACGTGGGTTCTGGTTTAAAAAACGTACAAAATCACTAAAACTTTCTTCGTAATTATTATATGAACGGAATGAAGCATTCTCTGTTACTGCCACATTATCATGATATTCCAGTGTATTTTTAGCAATATTATCCCCTTTCCAACTTCTATCAGCTTTAATATTGAAAAGGTTATGACTTGAGTCAACAGAATTCTTAATAACTTTTTGCCCCCAACCAGTTTCAAGTGCAGCTTGAGCAATCAGAACATTAGAATCAACACCTAATGCTTTCGCGGCTTTCTCTGCATATGGTTTCATCGTATCAACAAACTGCTGAGGCGATTCAAATTTATCTGATTGAGATATTGATTTCGCTGCTAGCGCTTTATCTAACTGGGCAATTGCTGATGATTCTGTTTGTGATGCTTGCTTCGCAGCTGAAGCTGATGGATATTGGTAATCAGCAGGTAAACGTAACGTTTCATCTGTTGCCGCTTTACGCATTGCCATGCGAGCATCTTGTTCTAAATTATTGCCGCTTTGTACCGGAGCTTCTTGATTCATTGAAGCACCAAGTTGAGCAACTATCATATCAGCTAAACCAAGCGATCCTTTTTTCGACAATTCAGTCGACATTTGATCATCTCGCATTTGCTCAAAGAACTGTTGATTATCACTGCTCGTCATGTCTGACTTAAATGAATCATTTGCATTACGCATTGATTTAAAAAGCATTTGTGTGAAGATTGATTCAAATTGCTCAGCCGCAGCGCGCAGTGCTTTATCTTGGCTATCTTGATCGCCATTAACCGCACTTTTACGTAAATTATCTAGGCCGCCTACATCATGAATGAAGCCTACATCTGTCATATTTACTGAATTATTCATCTTCACACTTTCTCTTTAAATCGACAATCTCTATTCTATCTACAGCAAGTTTAATGCCAAAAAAAAAGAACGCACCTCCAAAGAAGTGCGTCTAAATAAGTATTTGAACATTGATAATAGAAAATTAAATAATAATCAACTGGCCTTCAATTGCACCCGCTTGCTTCAAGGCTTGAAGTATTGCCATCAAGTCAGACGGTGCTGCACCAACCTCATTTACAGCTCTTACTAAATCATCTAACGTTAAGCCAGGTTCAAATTTAAACATTTTCCCTTGCTCTTCCGTTACTTCAATATCAGTATCTGGTGTCACGACAGTTTGACCATTACCAAATGGACCTGGCTGGCTCACTTGCAGGTTTTCTTTAATTGCTACCGTCATGCCGCCGTGTGTAACCGCCGCCGATTTTAGCTTAACGTGCTTGCCCACAACAATCGTACCTGTACGTGAGTTAACAATGATTTTCGCAGAGCCATCAGCGGGATTAAAATCTACATTTTCAACAGCAGATAAAAAGGCAACTCGTTGGCTGATATCACGCGGAGCACGAACTCTTACAGAAGTAGCGTCAATCGCTGAAGCCATATTTGGGCCTAAGAAATTATTTACTGCATCCGCCATACGCTGCGCGGTAGTGAAATCTGACTCTAATAAGTTAAAAGTAATAAAGTCACCACGTCCAAATGGTGATGGAACTTCACGTTCAACCATTGCACCACCAGAGATACGACCCACTGTTGGGTTATTACCTACTAGCTTTGAACCATCAGCACCTTCAGCACTAAAACCACTGACAATTAAGTTACCCTGAGCAATAGCATAAGTTTTACCATCTAAACCTTTTAGAAAAGTCTGGAGTAAGGTACCACCACGTAAGCTTTTTGCCGAACCAACAGACGAAACCGTAACATCAACCACTTGGCCTTGTTTTGAAAAGGCTGGCAAAGTTGCGGTGACCATTACTGCCGCCACATTTTTTGTTTTCGGCTTTGTGCCTGGTGGCAATTGAATACCAAAGTTTTGCAACATAGCATTGAAACTTTGATCGGTAAATGGCGTTGATTCCCCCTGTTCCTGGCAGACCAGAAACTAAACCATAGCCAATTAATTGGTTACTACGTACACCAGCAACTTCTGACACGTCTTTAATACGTGCAGCTTGTACTGTTGAAATGCTTAAGCATAACCAAGTAAAAATTAAGGTAACTAGGTTTTTATTCACGTTAAAACTCCAACGATTCGTCATTATTACAGTGCTACATTAAAGAATCGTGCCAAGAATCCAGGCTCTTGCATATCTTGTTGATCTCCAGTACCTGAGTATTGGATACGTGCATTAGAAATTCGTGTCGATGAAATAGTATTATCAAACCCAATATCATCAGGTCGAATAGTGCCACTTAAACGGATATATTCATCACCTGTATTCAATGTCAGCCATTTCTCACCACGGATCAGTAAGTTACCATTTGCCAATACTTCAACTACTTCAACTGTAATTGAACCACTTAAACTATTACTTTGATTTGCAGATGTATTACCAGTGAAATTATTATCATTACTTAACTCGTAAGAGAAATTGTAATCACCACCAACTTGCAGCTCTTTACCGCCAACTTGTAATGGATCCATACTTGAGTCATTCGATTTTGAAAGCTCGGCATCGGCACTTTTTGCCGCTTTAGTATTTTCAGCTAACATCACGGTAACAATGTCTCCTAAACCGCGAGGCTTGGTGTCATCGTACATATCTTGCGCATGATCAACATTAAACAGTGAACCGGTTGCCGCTGCATAATGCTCTGGTTTTTCTTTAGGATGAATAGGTGCCCAAGCGGGATCTCCTGCTATTGGATCATTACGTCCACGTAATGTATCAATAATACCAGAATCTTCTTCTTTTGCTTTATCACCTTCTACAGCATCTACATTAGTTGTTGCTGAAGTTACTTCACTATCTTGTAGATTTGGGTTTTGAATTAATAATGATTCACAACCAGTTAATGTTGTTAAAAGCATCAAACAAAGAAGACGTTTCATCCTAATCACCAATTACAGTTGTTGGTTAACAAAGCTTGCCATCTTATCAACAGCAGAGATAACTTTTGAGTTCATTTCATAAACACGCTGTGCTTCGATCATGTTTACTAGCTCTTCGGTTACGTTTACGTTTGATGCTTCAAGCATTGATTGACGAATTGAACCTAACCCTTCAAGACCAGGAGTTCCCTCTTGAGGATCACCACTTGCTCCTGTTGGTAAATAAAGGTTTTGACCAACAGGCTCTAAACCGCCTGGATTAATGAAATCAACTGTTGTAATTTGACCAATCACTTGGTTATCTTGTTGACCACGTAGACGAACAGATACTTCACCATCCGTACCTACCGTTACATTGATTGCATCTTCAGGAACAATAATTTCTGGCTCTAAACGGTAACCAGCACCAGTCGTTACAATTGCGCCTTCATCATTCAGCGTAAATTGACCGTTACGAGAGTAACCAATGTTGCCATCAGGCATTGTCACTTGGAAAAAGCCTTTACCTTCGATCATCATATCCATGCCGTTCGACGTGGTTTGTGCGTTACCGTTAGTGAATACTTTTTGTGTCGCTACAACCTTTGAACCAGAACCAAGCATTAAACCTGTTGGTAGCTCAGTATTTTGTGTTGATTGAGCGCCGGCTTGGTTTACGTTTTGGTAAAACAGATCTTCAAATACGGCACGGCTCTTTTTAAAACCAACTGTTGAGGCATTCGCCAAGTTGTTTGAAATAGTCGCAATGTTAGTTTGCTGTGCGTCTAAGCCTGTTTTACTTACCCATAATGCTGGATTCATTGTGTATTCCTCTAAATTCTTTAATGTATTAAGTTAATCAAGTTAATTGTTCAATTAACCCATACGTAATAATGAGTCTGAAGCCTTATCCATCTCTTCAGCGGTACTCATCATCTTGACTTGCATTTCAAACTGACGTTGCAAATCAATTAAATTGGTCATTTCACCTACGGCATTAACGTTACTGCCTTCTAATGCGCCTTTTAGTACGGTTACACCCGCATCTGCTTGGAATGCATTATTAGGATTTTTCGAACGGAACAAACCATTCGTATCTTTAAATAAATCGCGATTATCGGTACGAACTAATTTAATGCGGTCAACTTCTGCCATTGCTTCGGCTGGAGCACCTTGCTCAAGAACAGAGATAGTACCGTCCTTTGCAATTTGAATTTTTGAAATTGGAAGTGGTAAAGTGATTGGCGCGTCATTTTCGCCTAATACTAGGTGACCACTGCCATTCATCAATAAACCTGTCTCATCAATTTTTAGATTACCGGCACGAGTCAAGCCTTCACGGCCTGTATTATCCATAACTGAAATCCAACCATCACCTTCGATAGTTAAATCTAAATCACGACCAGTCGTAATTACCGAACCTTGAGAAAAGCTACTTCCTGGACGCTCTGTCATATTAAACACACGAGTCGGCAAACCTTCACCATACGCTTGCATTGAACGCGCTTGCTCTAAATCGGCACGAAAACCTGTTGTGCTTACGTTAGCAAGGTTGTTTGAACGCAGCTGCATAGCTTGCATGTTTTGCTTTGCGCCACTCATGGCTAAAAATAATGCGCGATCCATAATGAACTCCAATAATCTATCTGAAGTTATAAAAGCAATGACCATGCCAACTTTTATTTTAATTTATTATCAATAAGTTAGACGAAACGTAACACTAGTTAGCAATAAAAATAGAAGGGGATAAAAAAGAAGGGGCAATAAATCTGGGTAAAAAATTGCCGTCAATGCCGACGGCAATTTTATAAAGAAGACATTGTTAAGATTAACGAATCTGTAGAATGTTCTGTTGTAATTGGTTGTGAACATCTAATGAACGTGAGTTCGCTTGGAAGTTACGTTGTGCAGAAATCAAATCAACCAACTCTTGAGTCATATCGATGTTTGATTGCTCTAACGTACCACTTTGAATATCACCAAATGACCCTTGATTTGCTTCACCCCAAATAGCAGCACCTGACGCTTGAGTCGTTGACCACTGCGTACCACCATTTTGAGCTAGACCTTGTTGATTGGTTACACGAACCATTGCTACACGACCAAGAGTTACATCTTTACCGTTTGAGTAAGAACCTACAATATTACCGCTCTTATCAATATCTACTTTTGATAAATAGCCTGTGGTTGCCCCATCTTCACTGAAGCGACGCATTTCAAACGGTGCTGAGAACTGTGTCGGATTATCAAATTTCATGGTTAATGTCTGAGCAGGATCTGCACCATTCATATTTAAACCATTCGCACCTAAAGGTGTTGTTGTTACTGGCTGACCAGCATTGATATTTTGAGTTGTTCCATCATTATTAAACACTATTGAGTGACCAACATGACCTGTAGCACTAGGTGCATCACCAGCATTAATATTAATTGGTTTTTCGCCATCGATATCTGTCGAAGAGTAGAATACATTCCAACGGTTTGGCTGTGTTGCATCTTTTACGTAATAAGAGGTCATTTTATATGGTTGACCAAGAGAATCATACGTAGTTACCGATGTTGACTTGTTATAGGTGTCCGGATCATTCATATCAAAAAGGGCTGGGTTTTTTGGTACTTCAGATGCTGGCAAGTTCATGCCAATTTCAATATTTTCAGTTGGCTTTGGTTTACCGAACTGATCTGGGATCTTAAGTGCTTTTGGCTCATAAGAAGAAACGTTACCAGATTCAGGATCCACTTCATAACCTAATAAGAACTCATCATTTGCCGTTGTTACGTAGTTCTCATTATTCAAGTGATATGCACCATTACGAGTCATTTCATTTGTTGCTGGCTGTAGACGATCTTTTGCTACGGCAAAAAAGCCTTGGCCTGAAATTCGTAGATCCATTGGGTTATTGGTATAAATACTTGAACCTTCATGGAATTGCTGTGCAACTTTTGTTGTTTGAGCACCGCCACCAGTCGTCGTTTTTGCATTTGAGAATAACGATGACGAATACACATCACCAAACTCAGCACGAGATTCTTTAAAACCAAAAGTATTGGCATTGGCTAAGTTATTTGATGTTGTGTTTAAATCTTTTTGAGCAGCGGCTAGACCACTTAATGCTACGTATGACATTTGATATCTCCTATCTAGCTACGCGTATGTTTTCCAATTCCATTAACGATCAAAGCTAATGAAGAATGTTAATGGAATTGGCATAGCCTTATATAAATGAATAATAAATGGGAGTATTCAGGCAGCAAATACGCTGCACTGAATATTCGCCTTGTTACGCTTTACCTACTTCCAGCACTTCTGCTAATTTCATAGGTGAAGTAAAACCAGCAAGATTGAGCAGTACATTGCCATCACCTTTGCCTAGAAGAACACTATTCACATTAGCGTATGTTGAAACGCCAAATTCTTTGTTTTCTCCATCAAGCACACCTGCCGCTTTAATATTATAGCGACCTGCAGGCATCGCATTGCCTTTGTCATCTTTGCCGTCCCACTCAACGCGAGTGTCACCAGCAGGTTTAGCGCCTACATTTAAAGTACGAATTAATTGGCCTTGTTCGTTTTCAACACGAACCATTAGGTTATTAATCGCTTGTGGCAATTTAACCATTGCCGCCATACTCTTATCTGCTTCTTTTAAACCTTTTGCGCCCGGTACTAGAACATCACGACCAACAAGCGAAGACGCTTGTAATGCTTGGTTAGATGTCATTGATGAATTCAAGCTATCAAACTGTGTATTCATCTTGCCAATACCATCAACGGTTGCAAATGATGCCATTTGTGCAATCATTTGATCGTTTTCAACCGGCTTAAACGGGTCTTGTTGAGACAACTGTTTGGTTAGTAATGAAAGGAAGTCTTCTTGCTTCAGCTCATTTTTGCCGCCCGTTGCCTTTTCAGGCTTATTTGCCTCTTGAAGACTTTTAAGCTGGTCGATGTAGGACAAGCCGTTTTGACCAACGTTATTGATTCCAGTCATAGCTACCTCCTATCCTTATTGACCCATTCGCAGAGTACTCTGCAACATTTGTTTACTTGCATCTGCCACTTGAACATTCGTTTGGTATGAACGAGAAGCAGAAATCATGTTTGCCATTTCTTCCATTACATTAACATTTGGTTTAAAAATATAACCATCGTCGTTTGCCATAGGATGATCAGGATTGTATTCTGCACGCAATGGTTTTTGGCTTTCAACAATACCAAGAACTTTTACAGGTACTGTATGTTCTTGTTTGTATTTAGCTTTACTCAATTCCGCACCAAAAACAGCTTGACGAGCTTTATAAGTTTCAGCAGCAGAGCTACTTACACTGTCAGCATTTGCCATATTACTTGAAGTGGTGTTAAGACGAACTGATTCTGCACTCATCGCAGAACCTGTAACGTTAAAAACATTAAATAAGCTCATCTCTATTCCCCTTTAATTGCTTTGGTTAGGTTTTTGAATTTGCTACCTAAAAATTCCAATGATGCTTGATGACGAAGTTGGTTTTGCATAAATAAATTACGCTCCAAATCTACATCAACCGTATTCCCATCACCTGTATCAGGCTGAGTAGGAGTACGGTATTGAATTTCCCCTGCCACTCGTGTTGAGGCATTTATATGCCGACCATCAGTTCGGCTAAGACCCATGCTTGCCTTTGATGTTGCCGACTGTAATGCTTTTTGAAAATCCATTCCTTTTGCTTTATAGCCCGGTGTATTCGCCTGAGCGATATTAGTCGCAAGCATTTCTGCACGTTCAGAACGAACGCCAACTGTATGCTGGTGAATACCTAATGCGTTATCAAAAGAAATTGCCATTTCAAACCCTCCACAAGAACTGACTAGCAGTATATATATTTCTATATAGCAACCTGTATGCCAACTTTTCAATTTACAGTACAGATTAACTAAACTACCAATATAAAATTAGCAATATCTATGCCTATTCTAAGTTTCAGGCACAAAAAAAGCGACCTAAGCCGCTTTTTGTTTGTAAATAACTCAAATAAATCACTTAAGCTTATAAATAATTCCTGGATTACAGCGAACCATTTCAAACTTGTCAGTTAAACCTGTTAGCGACTCTGATGCACCAAGCAATAAGTATCCGCCAGGGTTAAGACTTGCCGCCATTTGATTTAGTACTTGAGATTTCATTTCTGGAGAAAAATAAATCAGTACATTTCGGCAGAAAATAATATCAAATTTGCCAAGTAAACTGTAACTATCCATTAAGTTTTGTGGACGGAAGTTCACCATACGTTTGATTTTATCGTTAACCTTCATTTTTCCATCACCAGCATCTTCGAAAAATGCGCGACGACGTTCAGGAGATAAACCGCGGCTCAAAGCAAGGTTATCATAAATACCCGTTTTACAGGTTTCTAACATCGATGGAGAGATATCGGTTGCTGTAATACTGATATTAGGAAGAAAGCCAGGTTTACGAGCTTGAATCTCAGAGATTATCATGCCCATAGAATATGGTTCTTGTCCTGATGAGCTTGCCGCTGACCAAATTTTTAATGGGCGACGGTTTGCCGCTAATTCTGGTAACAGCTTGTCAGAAAGAACTGTAAATGGGTAACCATCTCTAAACCATAAGGTTTCGTTTGTTGTCATCGCATCAACAGCGGCAACTCGAAGATCTCGATTACGTCCAGAAATTACTTGCTTTAGTAGATCAGATAATGAAACTAATGAAAACTTAGCAACTAAAGGACTTAATCGGCTTCTCACTAGGTATTGTTTACTGTCGCCCAGAACAATACCACACTGAGATTCAAGAAAGCGGCTAAAATCACGATACTCTTGGTCGTTGATAGTAATAGTTGTCATTAATGGTTTATCTTCCAAATAAAAATTGAATTGCTCCCTCATTTAAGAGAGCAATATGATTAGCAGCCTGAAAAAACTATTTCTCAACAGCTTTTTTCACTGCAGCCCCCAACTCGTCAGGATTGAACTTCGCAATAAATTGGTTTGCACCAACACGTTCAACCATTGCTTGGTTAAACACACCACTTAACGAGGTATGTAAAATAATATGCAGGTCTTTAAGTGCAGGTTCACGTCGAACTTCTGCTGTTAATGTATAGCCATCCATTTCTGGCATCTCTACATCAGATATGACCAAACCGATTTGGTCATAAATACTACCTTGATTCGCCATTTCAACTAGCTTATCTAACGCTTCTTTACCATCTTTTACCATGATAGTTTCAAAGCCAATAGATTGAACCGCTCTTTGAACTTGCTTACGAGCAACACTTGAATCATCAGCGATTAAGACTTTACGAACAACCTCAGGACTAATCTCTGCCATCTCTTCAACCAATGTTTCATTCATGGTTTCATCGATTGGCGCGATTTCTGCCAAGATTTTTTCTACATCTAAAATCTCAACCAATTCTTCATCAATATTCGTTACTGCGGTAAGGTAATTAGCACGTCCTGTTCCTTGCGGTGGTGGCAAAATAGCTTCCCAATGCATATTAACAATACGTTCTACTGATTTAACCAAAAAGCCCTGAATGGTACGGTTAAATTCAGAAATAATAATAAAGCATTGATCAATATCTGTTGTCGCACGTCCACCTGTAGCAAGACTTAGATCAATAACAGAAATCGTTTGACCACGAATGTGAGCAATACCTTTTACTAAAGGATTCAAATTAGGCATTGAAGTCAACTTCGGACACTGTAATACTTCTTTCACTTTAAATACGTTAATTCCATAACGCTGACGCCCCATAAGGCGAAAAGTAAGCAGCTCTAAACGGTTTTGTCCTACAAGTTGTGTGCGCTGATTCACCGAATCCAGTATGCCTGTCATATGTGACTCCATCTTGTGCCATTATAAATAAACCGTGAGATTAACATAAACTAACGAAGAACACGATGTACCATATGGCATTTTATATTAAAAATAAGATTATAAGATTATGTGATTATAAGATTACTCTTTATCAAGTTATCAGTATTATCGGCATATTTATAGGTTTCTTTAGTTCGAATCTCTATGCTGCCACAGATGGACAATTAAAGATAATTAAACAAACCGCTGAATCTTTTATTCAAGCTCAAATCGAGGTACCTAACAATGGTACCTTACATATAGAGGCAACCCGAATTGATAGTCGTATTCATGCAACAGACTGTCCATCACCACTTATAGCCTCTCTTACTGGTCGATTAAATTCAAGTGGGAATACCTCAGTTTTAATTGAGTGCAAACCTGATAATTGGAAAGTCTACGTTCCCGTAAAAACCGATTTATTGATGCCTTTAGTCACCGCTATCTCATCATTATCACGAGGACATACTATCTCGCGACATGATTTAACTCTCACATTAATAAATAGTCGAACTTATCGTCGCGGTGGTTACCTTAGTATAGACGAACTTATTGGCTCTCGTATTAAACGTAGCGTAAGAGCTGGAGAAGTGATAGAAAAAAATGATATATGCATGGTATGTCGCAATGATAGTGTGATCATAAAAGCAATAAAAGGAAACTTAAGTATTGTAACTAAAGGAACGGCGTTAGGTGATGGTGCCCTTGGTGACAAAGTTAACGTAAAAAATAACAAGTCAAAACGTATCGTTAATGGACGAGTGATCTCTGTTGGTGAAGTGCAAGTTCATTTCTAATGACAACATTCTTATTAATAAAGTAAAATTAGATCTAAACTTTCATTTAAGGATGCCGATACCGTTAACATGGCATCATTTATGCTTAAGTTTTCTACAGTTAGAAATAATGAAAAAAAAGCGTCAAAAAACTTCATTATTTGCTTAAGTTATTTTTTTGACAGCCGATAGATAAATTAAGAAAATATATTAACCGGCTAAAAGGCTTGAAATATGACAAGTATTGACCAATTACGTGCTAGCCAAACCATGGCGACATTACGCAATCAACCTCGTGTTGACGCTAGTGAGACATCACCGGCAAATTCAACACCAGTGATGTCTGCAAAAACGGATGCTGTTTCTTTAAGTAACCAAGGTAAAGAAATTGGCCAAATGCACCAACAACTCGCAACAGAGCCTTCTTTTAATGAAGATAAAGTAGCTGCAATTAAAGCCGCTATTGCAAATGGCTCTTATTCTGTTGACCCAGAGCGTCTAGCAGATAATATGATTAAATTTGAAGATGAATTAGCTGGCCTATAATAACCTAGGCTAGCTGGTTACTTTCTTATTAAAAAATCGAGGCAATATGGCTCAGACACTGACTGAATTATTGGATCTACAACGTAGCGTTGCACTTTCGCTTTCGACTGTTCTTAATCGAGAGAAAGCAGCTATCGCCAGTAGAAAACCAACAGAGATGGAAAGTATTGCTCATGATAAGCTGAGCTTACTAAACCAACTGCGCCAGTATGATCAATTATTAGGTAGTCATGCAGAAAGACAGCTTCTTTCTGAAGATAATGCACTAACTGAAAAAGTGACTGAAATAAAGTCCATCATTCATGATTGTAAAGAAGAAAACGTGGTGAATGGGGAAGCGCTTCAACGTGCTCAACTCAGCTTCAATAAACTAAATAACTTAATGCAACAAAGCCGTGGTAAAAATGGGATGACGTATACCGCAGAAGGCCAAACTCGAAATATCACTACATTAGGTACAAATGTAAAAGCCTAAATTTTTCCTCTTTATCTTTTCTCTTTATAATACCTTTCTAAAAAGTCTATGTTCAAACATTCCAGATAGACACCCTACTTTAATTTAAAATACTCACTATAAAAAGGGTTATTCTATCTATTGATAGATACCCATAAAAAAAGCCCTTAGTAAACTAAGAGCTATAAATATTGACTGAGAGTATTCTATTTACAAGCGAATTAAAACAGCGTTGTTTTTCTTTGCGTTGATGGGACATCATAAACCTGACCTTGGTTTTTCATACGTTCCATCTTTTTCAAATCTAGCTTTAATTCAGTAACATAGCTATCACCAACAGGATAAGTTCGCACAACCTCAGCACCGCGGATAATACCATCGACCCCTGCACTTGTGCTTTCTTCGCCAAGTTGTTGATCGTTCATTTCAACTTTACCACTAATACGCATACCATATACTTGCTCAGCAAGTTCTCTATAAGCATCAACTTTCGAAGCTCGCATTGCTCGAATGCGCTTTTCATCAATATTCTTACCCGCTTGTTCACTGATACTTGCATATCCTACAGCGGTTAGTTGATCACTTTCACGCATGGTACCAAGAGGCTGGCAGCCCACTAAAACAAGTAGTGCCAATAAAAACCAGTGCTTCATTATTAACTTCTCCTATGGACGTAAGATAATTGTATTACGTTCTGCTTTTTTCACATCAGAGCGAATAAGAACACCATCTTCCATACGCATAGTATTTAACGTATCTAAATCACGACCAATTCTATCTGCTGGTAGGAAACCTTGTGCCGATGCTACAACAACTCGTGTTTGCATACCAATAACTCGGGCGTTAACTAACACACCACCGTCTTGACGAAGCATTGTCCCTGTTAATACGTAATCAACTTGCTGCTCTTGAACAAGCTCTTTCCAATCACGACTAAAAGCGAAATCGCCTTGTTGAGTCACTCGGATATTTCCTGTTGTTTTATAATCAATAACTTTAAATCCACGACGTTGCAGCTGGAATATAAAGCCTTCCGTTACTGAGTTACCTAACCAGTTAGTTTGATCCATTTGTTGTAAATCAACAAAAGAAGTAATAGCTATTGGTGAACGAGCTGACAACGTTGTATTCGAGGTTACCAATTGTTCTGTTAAGCTTTCAATAAAGTAATCCATTGTATGTCGTGGCGTATCTGACAACATGAATGGGCTACCATTATAAGGTTCTTTACCATTATAAATTGGTGAATATGCACACGCACTCACCATTACCGACAGTAAAATTACAACCAATACTCTCATTTTATTATCTCCAGATAATGTTCAATATACTTACTTCTGTAAGGCGTCAAATTTAAACTAGGAACAAAAATTGCAACAGCTCCAATAAACGCAATTTGTAAGTACTTTTATCAATCAATACATATTAGTAAGCAAATTTCATACCCACTTGGCAGATAGCAGCGATGAAAAAAATATTATTTTTAATTACTTCAATATTAACAATTACTTATACGCAAGTAGCAAATGCTGAATGGTTTGAAGTAACCGGTTCAGCAAGTGTACTAACCAGTAAGAATGCGGCAAGAACTCATGCACTTGAGGACGCCGCCTATCAAGCTATGCTCTTTTCAGGGGCGGATATTAGCCGCCTTAAAGATCTCAAAGTCTTTTTAGAGAATGATGAAAAACGCTATCAATTCAGTGGTAGTGAAATTCGTAGTATTGAGGTAGTTAAAGAAAAGAAAAGAAACGGCAAACTATATATTACCGCTCGTATTGATATCTATCCTTCGGCAAACAGTTGCCATATAGGTCAATATAAGAAAACCTTTATGACCAGTGAAATTAGTATAGATGCTCCTCAACAAGCAGTAATGGGAAAAGTTTACAAACTAGGCGAAGACCTAAGTACCGTTTTTTCACGTCAATTAGATAAAGAATCACAAAGCTTTATCTCCGTAGGGAATACAAATGTTCGCCTTGATCAACGACAACCTGAAGTAGCTAAAATGATCGCAGAAGATCATGGAGCTCAATATATTTTCTCAGGCAACATCACTGATTTAAGCGCTACAATTGAACAAAATCTTCTGAAAAAAGACACCATAAACCGTCAATTTGCCATTGAAGTTAGTGTACTAGATGGTAAAACAGGCCAGACTATTTATAACAATAATTATCGAGAAGTCGCACAATGGGATTTCCCTAAAACCAGTGAGGTTGATACTCAAAGTGCACGTTTTTGGACTTCTGCTTATGGTGAAATGGTACTTAGAATTAATAGAAACATGATGCTTGATCTTGAAAATCAATTTGCATGTAAAATGACGCTTCCGCAAGTTGTTAGTATCAACAAGAACAATATAACCATGGATCTTGGCCGTATTCACGGTGTTCAAAAAGGCGATAAATTAGAGTTATGGCATACTGGTTCATTTATCGATCAAAATGGATTGCCACGAAATAAAGTAGCTAAAACAAAAATAACATTAACCGTTGATCGTGTTTATGAACAGAATTCTGAATTACTTATTAATCAACCACAGCTTATTAATAGTATCCAGATTGGTGATGTAATGCATAAAACTATCATTCAATAAATTTAGATACAGATCATTAATTATGAAGAGAAATTATTATTTTTAATAGTTCCTCTTCATTTTATGAAGCTTTTCCTCGTTTTAATACCACTCTTAAGATACCCTTCTCTAAACATAATTAGAACATCATCCCAATTGAGCCATCATGCTAGGACAATTTCGTTTCGTTATTAGTAGTATTTTACTATTAATCAGCTTTTCTTCATCTGCCAATTCAATTATGGAACTGGAGTCATGGCAAAAACAATATCACCAGTATCGTATAGATAACCCAGATAAAGCTTTATCGATGCTTTATGACGTCTATTATTCGCTAGAACCTTCCACCGAACGCATCTATACCGCGACTAGAATTCATGGCTTTGTAACTCGTCGTGGTGATGATTACCATCATAGAACAACCGCTTCTAGTTCTAATATTTATAGTAGTATTGAATACTTTATTCTTCTATCAATGGATTTAGAAGATAAAGGTGACTACAAAAAAGAACTGCATTATATTAAAATTGCTCAACAGCAAGTCAGACTACTTAATGATGTAGATTTAAACAGTTTAGTTTCTATTAAACAGTGTAGAGCTAAATTAGCCTTAGGTGACTACTATATGGCTGAGTTTTACTGTCAATCTGCACTAAAACAATTAGAGAAAAATCCTGACCATTATATTGATATAAAATGGGCCTATCGCTTATTGGCTTTAAGCTATCAAGGTGTGACCGACTATAACGCAGCTTTAATTGCAAATGAGAAGGCTCTTGCATTAACTAAACCCTATGAAATTAAAGATACCATTTATAATAATATCAGTATATTACTACTAAAAATGGGGAAAATACTTTCTGCAAAAGAGTATGCTACAAAAGCACTAGAAATACGTATAGAAAGAGGGATCACTCAAAAAATAGCACAATCACATCTTACGCTTGCTGAAATTAATTTAGCACAATCAAATTATGAACAAGCTAAATTCTCGGCAAGTCTCGCTATTGACGCATTAAAAGAAAGCTCAAATTCAAATACATTAAGTCGCGCCTATCTTGTATTAGGTTCGGTACTCAATGCGCAAGGCTATTATGATGAAGGCATAGAGTACCTACTACTTGCTCTTAAACAGTATGACTTAAAATCAAACTCAGGTTCTATAATTAAAATATACCAAGCTCTCAGCGAAGTTTATCTAGAATATGGAAATATAAATAAAGCATTAAGCTATATTACAATCGCAAAAAATAAATCCATCCAGTCACAAAATCAAAAAGCACTCTCTATATCTTATTTAATCGAATCTGAAATACAGGAATATACTGGTAACTATGAAACTGCATTAGTTTCTCGAAAATCTTATGAAGAGATTGTTAATAAAATACAATCTGTCGACAATAAAAAAGCATATATTGCTTTAGAGTTACGGAAAACACTGATTGAAGAAGAAAGAAGCGAACTTAATGATCTACAGACAAGGCAGAGACAGCATCTTGAAGTGAGTATAGAAAAGAAATATCGCCTATTCTTTCAAGTTGTTATTACATTATTAATTATTACTATCTATTTTATTTTACGTTCAAGAAGTCGACTCCGTACTTTAGCCCATAAAGATGTATTAACCTCAGCGAACAATCGGCATTCTATTTTTGAAATTATAAACAAGAGGTTCACCTATTTTAGCGGTAAAAATGCACTAGTTATGTTAGATGTCGATAACTTTAAGCAGTTGAATGATCAATACGGCCATCCAAATGGTGATTTAGGGTTAAAGCACATTTATCAAACTCTTCAAAATTCGATGCCATTCCCCCATGAAATAGGAAGGATTGGTGGTGAAGAATTTTTGATTCTACTCAACAATGAAACAAAAGAAGCATGTTTAGAGATGATTGAATCTGCTCGTTCTAGTTTAGAAAAAACCACCTTTAGTACTCTAGATGGAAAAGAGTTATCAATTACCGCAAGTTTTTCATGGGCCTACCTTGAGGAAGAAATGAAAGATATCGAGCAAATATACTTCATTTTAGATGAAGGACTTTACCAAGCTAAACAAAATGGAAAAAACTGTATTGTAAATGCGTTAGAGGATGAGATAACTTAATTGCAGTAAAAGATAAGCAAAAAAAACCGCTGAATACTTAAGTATTCAACGGTTTTATGCAATTTACTTCTCAATATTATTGAGCGTTAGCTTCACGTTCAGCAATAAATTCTAATGCCATCTTGATACGAGCAACAACACGCTCTTTACCAATTAATTGCATTACTGCATCAACAGATGGAGATTGACCACCACCAGTTACTGCTACACGTAATGGCATACCGATTTTACCCATGCCAATTTCAAGATCTGAGCATACTTCAGCAATCACATTGTGCAGATTTTCAGTTGTCCACTCTTCAAGAGCTTCAACTTTAGCAAGAGCAAGCTCTAATGGCCCTTTAGCAACACCACGTAGATGTTTCTTCGCAGCACCGGCTTCGAATTCTTCAAAATCTTGGTAGAAGTAGCGAGATTGCTCAGCTAATTCAATCAGCGTATTACAACGCTCACCAACCAATGCAATCACTTCTGCAATTGCTGGACCATTTTCAAGAGAGATCTCTTTTTGATCTAAATGCCATTGTAGGTATTTTGCAACATACTCAGGCTCAGATGTTTTAATGTAGTGGTTGTTTAGCCATAGAAGCTTATCAGTGTTGAAAGCAGATGCTGATTTACTTACTGCATTTAAGCTGAATAAGTTAATCATCTCTTCTTGAGAGAAGATCTCCTGATCACCATTAGACCAACCTAGACGTACTAAATAATTATTTAGTGCATTTGGTAGGTAACCTTCATCACGGTATTGCATAACTGATACTGCGCCATGACGCTTAGACAGTTTTGCACCATCATCACCTAAGATCATTGCACAGTGTGCAAACATTGGTACTGGAGCACCTAATGCTTCATAGATGTTAATTTGACGAGGTGTGTTGTTGATATGGTCTTCACCACGGATAACTTGAGTAATACCCATATCCCAGTCATCAACCACAACTACGAAGTTGTATGTTGGCGCGCCATCAGTACGACGGATGATCAAATCATCTAATTGGCTGTTTGAGATCTCGATACGACCACGGATTTGGTCATCAAATACTACCGAACCTTCTTTAGGGTTACGGAAACGAATCACAGACGCATCGCCCTCTTTTGCAGCAGCGTTAGCAGCTACAATTTTAGGATGATTTGCATCGTAGCGAGCCATCTCTTTATTTTCTTCTTGTTCTGCACGAATTTCATCAAGCAGATCTTTTGATGCATAACATTTGTATGCTTTATCTTCTGCAAGCAGTTGCTCTACAACTTCGTTGTAACGGTCAAAACGCTTAGATTGGTAATAAGGACCTTCATCCCATTCCATACCCATCCATTGCATACCTTCTAGGATCGCATCAACCGCTTCCTGAGAGTTACGCTCAAGGTCAGTATCTTCGATACGAAGAACAAATTCGCCGCCTTGGTTTTTAGCAAAAAGCCATGAGTAAAGTGCAGTACGTGCACCACCAACGTGAAGGTAGCCTGTTGGGCTTGGAGCAAAACGAGTTTTAACCGTCATTGTTATTACCTTTTTGAAGAGGTTGCGCTGAATCTGTCAGCACCACATAATTTGTGCGCTATTTTAGCACCATAAGGTAAATCTACAATGATTGAGTTACTTTAAGTTTCGCATTGCCCACTGCATGAAAGCTTGTTGCTGCTCTGCTGTTAACTGCAAAAATGTATTTTGAAGCTCTGTGGTATTAGATTGAGAAATCTCTTTACCTTTATCGGTATGAGAAATATTACCTTGTTGAACATTATAATCAGCAACTTCTCTTTCGTAGTCGCGGAATCCTTGCAGCCCCCCTTTATTCAGTTGCACCCATTGATATTGTTGATCTCTATTATCTTTATTTTTAAAAGTAAATTGAGGATTATCTTCAAACTTTTTAGCCTCATCCATCGTTCGAAATTTATTATACTGGATAGATAAAACAGCATCATTTTCAACTGTAAATGACATTAGTACAGGTTGAGAATCAAATTTTCGACGTTTTCCATCTTCAAATACAATTTGTCCAACAGTAATCGCTAATTGATTTCTTCCTTCTATCAAGTTCAAACTATTTTTAGCATGATAGTCAGAGCTCAATACTCTTTTACCATTAATTACTTGGGGTACTATTTCTGGTTGAAGTGTAAGTGTAGGGCTCGCAAACCCATAAGAAGAAAACATTGCAAATGCAACAAACAAGCCTTTTTTCAAAAACATAATCTCACCTTATATTTTAAATATGATCATTTTTACGGGGTAAATATATCAATTTTAAAACGGAAAAAGGGCATGTCTACACACGCCCTTAAGTTAAATCAATCTTTACTTACTACTAGAAATAGTATTCTACACCAACAGAAAATTCATCATAATCTGCAGATTTCCAACGAGCACCAGAGTTATCAATTGCTGCAGCACCATCTCCAAAATCAAGAGTACGAGCACGAGCATAAAGTACTGCTGATGGGTCTACAAAGTACATAATTTGAGCTGAAACTACACTATCATCAGTATCATTTATCGTTTTTCCATCACGCTCTAACTCAAAGTTAGCAGCATAACCTAACTTATATTGCCAATCACCTTTGGTATACATAACACCTGTCGATACAGCATTTTGAGACTCATCAACCCCAGTTGCTGAGGTTGCTTCCATCATCTTATATTGAGCAAAGAAAGAAATACCATTTTCAAACCAACCTTGTAGACCAATTAAATAAGTGTCATTGTCCCACGTGGTTGTTTCAGCTTGAATATTACGGTTACCTTCATAAGCTGCATCAAACTGGATTGGCCCTAATTTATAATGACCTGCAACGCCTGCCCAGTAATCATCGCCTTCACCAAGGCCTGCTTTATCACCAGCACCAGCTGCTACATCAAAAGAGAGTGCCTCTGAATATGTTGGTGTATCCCAACGGATTGTATTTGATTGGCGATCTTGATATTTCGCACCACCAATGGCACCGCCCCAGTCATAAACATCGCCTAAACCAGGGTTAGATGCAGGCCAATCAACCAATTCATACATAGGAGTTAATACACGACCAACTCGAATTTGGCCTAGTGAGTCACTTTCAAAACCGACAAACGTATCACGCTCACCTAAACCTGCGCCTTCACCACCAAAACTTGGGTCAACATATCCACCTTCAATCTGCCAAATGAATGTTGGACCAAAATTAGCAAATTGCTTTTTACCACGGAAACCAATACGAGACTCATTATTAAATTGCATTCCACCTAATTTATCATCGGTAGCATTAACACCTGAATCATAGGCACGATAAGCTGCTTGCATTGCGATAATACCGTACACTTCATAACTTGCGCTTTCTTTCAAATTATCCGCATTCGCGCCATCAGCATCTGCATCTGCAGCGATTACAGGAGTTGCACCAAGTAGAAGTGCAGAAACAGCCGCACCTAAAAGTGTTTTCTTAAACATAGTCATAATTCCTTCATTTAACTTATTAAGTCATACACAATCATTTAAGTGGTCGCCGAAATGAACTGTGCATTAGATTTGTTGTCTGGAGCGGACTATGACAAACTTTTTTTCTAATAAAAATATAGTCATATTTATTGAGTGATCTTGTTCAAAAACAGAAAAAGATAAAAACAATAAAATAATAAAAACCAACAAGTTACAATATATATGAAAAAATAAAAATTAAAATTTTTGAGATCCAACCTACAAAAAACCTAAGTATTGACCATAGTTATAGAACAAAGATCACCCTAAAATTAGAATTAATTAGAGCCTTTTATTTTAAAATAAAAAAAAGTGCGAACTAAGTCGCACTTTTTTTACTTTATCGTAATATCCCAAGCAAGAAAAGCTTGCCAACCTCTTTCCCATTCAGCTTTGATCATTACTATTTCTTTTTGTGAATCACACTGACCAGCATAACGAACACCACTAATGCCCTTATTAAATGCTTGGAAAGGATCACAATAGTCGTTAATTCCTTTTTTATAACCTTCAGAATAAGCAGCTTGATTAAATGGTATTTTTTCTTTCATTTTTTCAAGACCATCAGTTTCTATATTGTAGCCTCGACTACCAAAGCGCTCACCTTGCCCAAACCAATATTCTTCTGCTGTTTTAGGCGATGACGTACAAGCACTCAATAATAAAGGTAATAGCAAAAATATTTTCTTCATTTGTCACCCTCGATTTTGTTTAAAAAAAAAGCTGAGCACTAGGCTCAGCTTAATTAACAACAATCACTTAAATCTTATTTACTTAACCGAAAATGGGATAGTTAACATAAGTTTAAAGTCAGTTTCATCTTGGAAAGCATTACTATATGGAGCCCAGTTACCTGCATCTGAATCATTGAAGTATTCAGTATAGTAGAAGCTAACGTTTGCATCTTTTAGAGCACCAGCTTGAATCGCGTAATTAGCAAATGCGCTATATGCATATTCTAGTAAATCATCATAACCAGGAGATGAAGCACCGCCACCTGCAGCAACACTTAGACCAGCACTAAACCCTGTTCCACCAATATCTGCGAAATCACGCGTTGCAGATAAAAAGCCTGCGATTTCACCATCATGGTTAAAGTCAGAACGGTTATTCCACCATACGTCATACGCACCGTTAGAACCACCATACTGTTCAGTCAAACGATAAGCCATGTTACCAACATTACCACGAGTATCTGTTGACTCAGCCATAGTGTAGGTTGCTTCAGCACGGAACGAATATTGGCCTGAGCTAAATGAAGATAGGAAAGCTAACTGTGCAGCAATATCATCATCATATTGATTTTTATCACTTACAACATAAAGTTGAGGAGACCAATAGAAACCACCGTCAGTTGTCCCTTTTACTTTAAAATGCATATTTGAACGGTCGCCGTCTGTTAGCGTACCAAAACCTGCATCTAAAGAAATACCATTAGGCAAAGCATATCGAGCACCTAAAGAAACAACTTCACCAGCATCATTTCCTTGTCCATCTTGGAATTCGTATGTTTCTTTAAACCAAGGAGCTTTATATTGGTCTGCAACAACAAAACCTAACGCTAAATCACCAAATGTACCGCCAATTTCACCACCACGGTAAGTACCTGGTGCAAATGACCAGTTAACACCTAGTGAACTAGGAACAGAAGGTTGGAAGTAACCTAGTTTTGCCGTTACGTTTTCACCAAATTTAAATTTAGCGTTTGCTGTAGCAAAAGAAACACCATTATCAGTACAGTCAGACCAGACATTGCTACAGTTGCTGTCTTCAGCCACTTTATCATATGGGTTATTCACACCCCAGAAGTTCATTTCGTGGTCAGCACCGCCGTTTTGCCACATATCAAATGTAGAATAAACAACAACGTCAGCACCTGCAACATCACCTACATAACCTGAATTAAAGCCTAGGTTTACAAAAATTGAACCGTGATCTAGGTTAGTTGTTTTTTTAGTATCATTGCCGTTAGCATCAACATTTCCGCGATCACGAGCACGCATGAAAAAGTTTACATTACCGCTAATTGTTGACTCTGAGAAAAATTCAGATGTATCGTTTACATATTCTTGTGATACAGCCTCTTGAGCCATAACCTGTGGAGCCATTAACGCGCCTGTTAGTGCGGCAGCAACTGCTGATACTTTAAAAAATTTGTTTTCCATGGAATAAAACTCCTAAAAATGGATATAGCTGTGTTCATTATTTACAAGCTTTAAGTTGGCCGCCGAAAACTGTAAATAAATCTCCAATTCACACAATTTTTAAATAAGAAAAGGAAAATTTAAAAATTGTTATTACCTTATATTTTTCCTGCATACACCTTGTGCATCCATGGAGTAAATACTAAACCGTTCAAAAAAAACATAAAACAAAAACTTAATTTCCAATAAAAAAAATATGACTCACTGCAAACTTTTTTCGCATTAGTGATTAAGATCAAATTACAAAGATCAAATATTATAAAAAAACCTATTATCTATATAAAACATAAGGTTATAAATATAAAAAAAAGGGGAATGCGACTGAGATCTCACAACTACAGATGAAATTAGAAAATATTAACACTGTTATTTTTTAGATATAAAAAATGATTTTATTAATAATACTGATAAAAAAGACACTATTAATTACAGATGTAAAAAAAGGAGCTCTCAGCTCCTTTACTATTTTATTAAAAAATACATTAACTAATTAGTTAATCAGCATTATCAATTGCTCTTCATTCATCACTTCTATTCCGAGCTCTTCTGCTTTTGCTAACTTAGATCCTGCCGCCTCACCAGCAAAAAGAATATCAGTCTTTTTAGATACACTTCCGGTTACCTTTGCTCCTAACTCTTGTAAGGCTGCTTTGGCTTCATTACGTTTAAGTTTATGAAGTGTTCCAGTAAGAACCACCACTTTGCCTGCTAATGGTTGCGGTATTGATTCATCAAGAGCTTGAATTTCTGGCCAGTGAATACCCATAACTTGTAAATCGGTAATTACGGCTTGGTTATGCGGTTCAGCAAAGAAGTTTAAAACATGTTTGGCAACGATATCACCGACATCACTGACTTCTATTAACTGCTCAAGAGTCGCCGCCTGAACCGCTTCTAATGTAGAAAAGTGCAAAGCTAAGTTGGCTGCAGTAGCTTCGCCTACTTCTCTGATACCTAGAGAATATAAAAATCGAGGTAAGGTCGTTGCTTTGGCTTTGTTTAGTGCATCAACCACATTCTGAGCTGATTTAGGTCCCATTCGCTCTAATACCGTTAATACACCTGCTGATAACTTAAATAAATCAGCGGGGGTTTCGACCATTTCTTTGTCGACTAACTGCTCAACTACCTTGTCACCTAAACCATCGACATCAAGTGCTTTACGAGAAACAAAATGCTTTAGTGCTTCTTTTCGTTGAGCGGGACATACTAAACCTGCGCCACAACGTGTTACCACCTCACCTTCTACTCTTTCAAGCTTAGAATCACAAGCAGGGCAAGTTGTAGGATAAATAATAGCTTTACTGTCTTCTGGACGACGAGCTTCGACAACCGAAACAATTTGTGGGATCACATCCCCCGCACGACGAATAATCACAGTATCGCCAATATGGACGCCTAAACGTGCGATTTCATCGGCATTATGTAATGTTGCGTTACTTACGGTGACGCCACCTACGAATACAGGTTCAAGTTTAGCAACAGGAGTAATTGCTCCGGTACGTCCGACTTGAAACTCGACATCATTAAGAACTGTCAGCTCTTCTTGTGCTGGAAATTTATAAGCAATCGCCCAGCGTGGCGCTCTAGCTACAAAGCCTAATTGTTCTTGAAGTTCAATATCATCAACTTTAATCACAACTCCGTCGATTTCATATTTCAATGCATCTCGACGCTCAAGAATGTCTTTATAGTAGGCTTTTACTTCTGTTAAAGAGCTACATTGCTTAGTCTCTTCACACATAGGTAAGCCCCAGCCTTTAAGCTGAACAAAACGCTGATAGTGACTTTTTTCTAATTCACCACCATCAATCACACCAACGCTATAAGCATAAAAACTCAGTGGGCGTGTTGCTGTGATCTTTGAATCTAATTGACGCAAACTGCCTGCGGCGGCATTTCTAGGATTAGCAAAAGGTTTTTCAGCACGCTTTAATGCTCTCTCATTTAAAGTATCAAAGCCCGCCTTTGGCATAAAGACTTCACCACGTACTTCTAATCGTGTTGGCCAACCTTCACCTTGTAGTGTTAATGGAATACAACGAATCGTTCTTACGTTTTCAGTAATATTCTCTCCGGTTGAACCATCACCACGAGTTCCTGCTTGCACTAATTTACCATTAACATAAAGCAGGCTAACGGCAAGACCATCCAACTTAGGTTCGCAACAGAATAGAGAAACAGGTTTAGCGATAAGACGATCGTTCATTCTTTTTTCAAAGGCTTCTAACTCTTCGTCACTAAACGCATTATCAAGAGAAAGCATTGGGATCTCATGCTGAACTTGAGTAAAACCATCCAACGCCTCACCACCCACACGTTGACTAGGTGAGTCAACGCTCACTAACTCTGGATGTTCAGACTCTATAGATAGCAATTGCTGCATCATGCGGTCATATTCTGCATCAGGTAACTCAGGGCTATCTTCTACATAATAACGATAAGCGTGATAGTTTAGTTGTTGTCTTAGCTCATCTAAGGTCTGTTCAATACTCATGATTCATCAACTTCTTGTTCTGTTTTCTAAAAATAAAAAAAAGGCTCCAAAAGAGCCTTTCTCATTAATACTAATTCTATAGTAGATAATCTATTTACGGCAAAAAACTTTTGCTCGCTGCTTATATTCATCAATTTTATTTGGTGTCAGCATAGCGCGTTTCTCATCTAAAATATTACCACCAAGCTCAGAGCTTACTAATTGAGCAGTTTGTAGCATTAATTTAAAATTATGCTCTGCTTGGCCGTGGCAAGGCAAAGGTAAAAAGAAAGAAATACCCGGAGTCGAAAAATCTTCACCGTCAGGAAATTGAAAATGCCCAGGTGCAACCATATTTGCAACACTAAATAATATTTTTCCTGAGCCTGATAAGTCTGAATGACGATGATAAATACCCATATCACCAAACACTAAACCATTTTGTTCTAGGCTATTAAAAAGGCGATTACCAGAAAAGCGTTCACTTCCCATACCATGAACATTGATAACAATGACATCTTCCTGAGGTTCTGGTTCTTCTTCTACTATTGGTTCATCTAAAACAAATGCCTCTTGAGGCGCTGGCACTGTTTCTTGCGTATCTACTGTTACTGTTTCTTCGTTGTCTAAAGCAGAAAAAGAAATAGTTGGCTCGTTTATCAATTCTTGTGGTTCATCTTGATGAGTAACATGATTTTGAGGTTGAGACAAAGGATCTTGAGCTTTCGATGACATAGTTGATGCTTCTGAATCAAATAAAGGATCATTTGAAAAAGCAGCTTCTTCTCGAGCAAATCCCGGTTCTTTTCTCTCTTTTGTAATTTCTATATTTTCATTAGGCTGATCAAAACCACGCATAGGAGTTGGTTGGTCCTCATCAGAATCAAAATCTATGTCTACTTTTTTCCCAAATTTTGAATTCGTTTCTTTTCGACTTGTCCATAAGCCATGAAACAATAACGCCGCAATGGCTAATGCTCCAACAAGTATCAACACTAATCGCAATTCCTGCATCGCTAACTCTCTGCTCTTCTGCTTTATTTAATTCTCTTTAAATCCATATGATAAAAGAGATATCTATACCAACTACTATTAAGGTAGTTTAACTATAACTGTTAATCTACCACTACTTATTGCTAATGTACCAAATAATGACCCCATTGTTGAATAACAAAATGAAAGTGGTGACATAAATCTTACATTTGAACGATTTAGAGCCATTTTATTTTCTGTAATATCATTTATTTGTAGTCATTTTTGAGTATAGTAAATGCATAATATATAAACTGTACTATTAAATTATGAATTCATTTAAACAAACTCAGTCTGGCGTGCAATACTTTTTACAAGGTATTTCGTTAGCTATGACACCCGGTATCCGCCGCTTTGTCTTTATACCTCTATTAATCAATTTTCTTTTACTAGGAGGATCGTTTTTTTATCTATTTAATCAAATTGGTGGTTGGATTGAGCAAATCTTAGAGCAGATCCCAAGCTGGTTAGATTGGCTTTCTTATCTATTATGGCCATTAATCGTTATTAGCATTCTTGCGGTCTTCTCTTATTTTTTTAGTACTATAGCCAACTGGATTGCAGCACCTTTTAACGGGTTACTTGCTGAACATCTTGAAGCAAAGCTAACAAACCAACCAGCACCAAGCGGTGGCGTATTCGATGCTCTTAAAGATTTTCCTCGTATTTTTAAACGTGAATGGCAAAAACTAAAGTACTACTTACCCAAGGCTCTAGGGTTATTTATTCTGTTCTTTATTCCAGCTATTGGACAAAGCATTGCTCCGGTTTTATGGTTCTTATTTACCGCTTGGATGATGGCCATTCAATATTGCGACTATCCGTTTGATAATCATAAAGTCCCTTTTGAAACCATGCGAGATGACTTAAAAACAAAACGTGGTAAATGCTTATCTTTTGGTTCATTGGTTACCTTATTTACCATGACTCCAATTTTAAATCTATTTGTTATGCCTATCGCAGTTTGCGGAGCAACCGCTATGTGGGTTGATATTTACCGTGATACACATACAAACCGTTAATCCATAACTTATAACCTTTTGATCCTTTCTCATTTGAGAAACTCTTCGTATTCTAAGTAGGTCGAGTTACTCAAAATGAGTTACCAAAATATTTATTTAATTATTAAATCACGCGCTACGTGAAATGAAGGAACAGATCATGACAAAGATTTACGAAGATAATTCTCAAACTATTGGCAATACTCCTCTTGTACGTCTGAACCGCGTAAGTAAAGGTAACGTTTTAGCAAAAGTCGAAGCCCGTAACCCAAGCTTCAGTGTTAAGTGCCGTATTGGTGCAAACATGATCTGGGAAGCAGAAAAAGCAGGAACGTTAAAAGAAGGCATTGAACTAGTAGAACCAACATCAGGTAATACTGGTGTAGCCCTTGCTTTTGTTGCGGCTGCTCGTGGTTATAAACTGACACTAACAATGCCTGCATCTATGAGCCTTGAGCGTCGTAAACTTCTTAAAGCACTAGGCGCAAACCTAGTATTAACAGAAGCACCTAAAGGCATGGGTGGCGCGATAGCAAAAGCGGAAGAGATTGTTGCAAGCGATCCAAGCAAATACTTACTTCTTCAACAGTTTAATAACCCTGCAAACCCTGAGATTCACGAAAAAACTACGGGACCTGAAATTTGGGAAGCAACAGAAGGTAACATTGATGTATTCGTAGCAGGTGTTGGCACTGGTGGCACATTAACAGGAACAAGCCGTTACCTAAAACATACACAAAATAAAGCTGTACTTTCAGTCGCGGTAGAACCTGCTGAATCTCCAGTTATTGCTCAAGCTCTTGCCGGTGAAGAAATCAAACCTGCCCCACATAAGATCCAAGGCATTGGTGCTGGTTTTATTCCTGGAAATTTAGACCTTACATTAATCGACCGTGTTGAGGCTGTTACTTCTGAGGATGCTATTGAAATGGCACGACGTTTAATGGAAGAAGAAGGCATTTTAGCGGGCATTTCTTCAGGTGCTGCAGTAGTTGCTGCAAATCGTATTGCAGAACTTCCTGAGTTCGAAGGTAAGCAAATTGTTGTGATTTTACCTAGTTCTGGTGAGCGTTATTTAAGTACTGCGTTATTTGCTGGTTTGTTTACAGAACAAGAAAACGAACAATAATCCCTCAAATTCTATGTGTTCAAATCAATATTTCTTCCAAAAAAGCCCCATATGGGGTTTTTTTGTTGATTTCATTTGTCTCCTTAGTAATAATCAAGTCACTTTATTTTTAGGTGTAAAATAATTACAATCCTTGATAAAGTAAGACAGTTAAACAAATGTAATATTACAAAATAAGAACAATTGTATAAATTACTGTCGTTAACTAATTTAGTTTAAGATAGATTGTTTCTGAGGCTGTGATGTGCGAAAGTACATTCATAAACAGAATTGGTTAACGACATTAATTCAACATAAAATATAAATCGGGGTATACACAATGTATTCACAAGACGTAGTAATCACTGCAGAAAACGGCCTTCACACTCGTCCAGCGGCTCAGTTCGTTAAAGAAGCGAAAGGTTTTGATGCAAAAATCACAGTTACTTCTAACGGTAAAAGTGCAAGTGCTACTAGCCTTTTCAAACTTCAAACTTTAGGTCTAACTAAAGGTACTAACGTAACTATCTCTGCTGAAGGCGCTCAAGAGAAAGCTGCAGTAGACCACCTAGTTAAACTAATGGATGAGCTGCACTAATCAGCTTTTTCTTTATTATTCTCATTCTCTAATTTGATCAATGTTAAGGTAAAGCTATGATTTCAGGCATTCTAGCATCTCCAGGTATTGCTTTTGGTAAAGCATTATTACTTCAGGAAGATGAAATTGTCCTAAACAAAACTCCAATCTCTGAATCTCAAGTAGAAGCAGAAGTTAAATGTTTCTTTGACGCTAGAGCTAAGTCTTCTGAGCAATTAGAAGCGGTTAAAGCGAAAGCGCTAGCAACATTCGGCGAAGAAAAAGAAGCTATTTTTGAGGGGCATATAATGCTTCTTGAAGATGAAGAGCTAGAAGAAGAAATCTTAGCACTTATCAAAGACGACAAGCTTGCTGCTGATTTTGCAATTTACTCTGTAATTGAAGAACAAGCTTGTGCTCTTGAATCTTTAGATGATGATTATCTAAAAGAGCGTGCTACAGATATCCGTGATATCGGTAGCCGCTTTGTTAAAAATGCACTAGGTATCAACATTGTTTCGCTAAGCAATATCAATGAAGAAGTTATCCTAGTTGCTAACGATTTAACTCCTTCTGAAACAGCGCAAATCAACCTAGACTACGTTCTTGGTTTTGCTTGTGACATCGGCGGTCGTACATCTCATACTTCTATCATGGCGCGTTCTCTTGAACTTCCTGCTATCGTTGGTACTAACGATATCACTAAGCAAGTGAAAAACGGTGATATGCTAATTCTTGATGCGGTTAACAACAAAATTGTTATCAACCCATCAGAAGCAGAACTAGCAGAAGCTAAGCAAATTCGTGACGCACAAATTGCTGAAAAAGAAGAGCTAGCAAAACTAAAAGACCTACCAGCTATCACTCTTGATGGCCACCAAGTTGAAGTCTGCGGTAACATCGGTACAGTTAAAGACTGTGACGGTATCATCCGTAACGGCGGCGAAGGTGTTGGTCTGTATCGTACAGAATTCCTATTCATGGATCGTGATGCACTTCCTACTGAAGAAGAGCAATATGTTGCTTATAAAGAAGTAGCAGAAGCGATGCATGGTGAGCCAGTGATCATCCGTACTATGGATATCGGTGGTGATAAAGATCTACCATACATGGATCTTCCTGAAGAGATGAACCCATTCTTAGGATGGCGTGCAATCCGTATCAGTTTAGACCGTCGTGAAATTCTACGTGACCAATTACGTGGTATTTTACGTGCATCTGCACACGGTAAACTGCGTATCATGTTCCCAATGATCATTTCTGTTGAAGAAATCCGTGAGCTGAAAAAAGCAATCGAAGAATACAAAGTAGAACTTCGAGCTGAAGGCCTAGCATTTGACGAAAGCATCGAAATCGGTGTAATGGTTGAAACGCCAGCCGCTGCTGCAATTGCACACCACTTAGCGAAAGAAGTTAGCTTCTTCTCTATCGGTACTAACGATTTAACACAATATACTCTTGCTGTTGACCGTGGTAACGAAATGATTTCTCACCTATACAACCCACTATCTCCAGCGGTTCTGCTTGTAATTAAGCAAGTAATCGACGCTTCTCACAAAGAAGGCAAGTGGACTGGTATGTGTGGCGAGCTAGCGGGTGATGAACGTGCAAGTTTACTTCTTCTAGGTATGGGTTTAGACGAATTCAGCATGAGCGGTATTTCTATCCCTCTTGTTAAGAAAATCGTTCGTAACACAAACTTTGCAGCAGTAAAAGCAATGGCAGATGAAGCACTTCAAATGCCTACAGCAGCAGAAATTGAAGCACACGTTGAAAAATTTATCGCAGAAAATACTAAGTAATAGTATAGTTGCAAAGAATTAAATATAGCCACTAAGTTTTAGTGGCTATTTAATATAAACTTTAGGGAGCTACACAATGGGTCTGTTTGACAAAATTAAAAGCGCATTTTCTTCTGAAAGCGCTGACGCTGGTGCTATCGACATCATCGCACCTCTTTCTGGTGAAATTGTAAACATCGAAGATGTGCCAGACGTAGTGTTCGCTGAAAAAATCGTTGGTGACGGTATTGCTATCAAACCTGCTGGCAACAAAATGGTTGCTCCAGTAAACGGTACAATCGGTAAAATCTTCGAAACTAACCACGCTTTCTCTATCGAATCTAACGATGGCATCGAGCTTTTCGTTCACTTCGGTATCGATACTGTTGAACTTAAAGGTCAAGGCTTTACTCGTATCGCTGAAGAAGGCCAAGAAGTTAAAGCTGGCGACACAGTAATCGAATTCGATCTTGCGTACCTAGAAGAGCACGCTAAATCAACTCTAACTCCTGTTGTTATCTCTAACATGGACGAAATCAAAGAGCTTACTAAGCTTTCTGGTGCTGTTACTGTTGGTGAATCTCCAGTTCTTAAAGTAACTAAATAATCTTTCCTAATCGATTGATTTATACCAATGTAACTAATTAGATGTTCTATTTATTACGTAGGAAAATCACTTAAGAGTAAGGCGAAAATTCTTATAAGTAGTTATTCTACAATAATAATTTTTAACGCAACTATTAAGTGATTTAACCAGTAATAATGATCAGATAATTAATGGAATTGGTATTAGTTTACATAAGACAATAAAAAGGCCGCTGTTATCTCAAAGAAAACAGCGGCCTTTTTGTATCTGTTCTAACATAAATAATCAAATTGGCATTAAGCAGGTACCATTATTTCTAATGGTACCTACTTTAGCTTTAGAACCGAATTATTTTACTTTTAGTTCAGCAAACATTTCTTGTGATGGCGCGAAGAAATAGCCACCAGTAACAGCATCAGTAAAACGCAATAGCTGGTCTGTTTTACCATCGATTTCACCATACATGCTATCCAACATAATCTGGAAATTATGTACAGAATGGCAGTATGCGATGAATAGTAAGCCGTGATCGCCAGATACAGAGCCATATGGCAAGCTGTGACGCAGGATCTTAACGCCTTTACCATTTTCTTTAATATCTACTCGGCCTACGTGAGAAGCCGCAGGAACGTCCTCTAGCTCTATTGAATCAGGCTTAGTACGACCAATAACTTTTTCTTGTGCTGATATTGATAAACGATTCCATGCAGGGAGCTTATGCACAAAACGTTGACACATCATGTAACTGCCGCCCGCAAATTCACCCTCTGCAATTAATGCCACTTCTGCACGCGCTTCATTTTTTGGGTTTTCAGTCCCATCAATAAAATCGGTCATATCACGAGAATCTAAGAAACGATAACCAGACACTTCTTCTTTGATTTCAACATGATCAGAAATCACATTCATCAATTTACGTAAAATATAAAAGTGTAAATCATGACGATTCGAGTGAATATGAATTAATACATCACCATGAGTTGCTGGAGCAATAATGTCATCTTTACCCAATGGCTTAAATTTAGCCAATTCAGAAGGCATAGGGGCAGATAATGTAGACCAGAAGTCTGCGCCAAAAGAGATTGCACTGCTTAAATTTGCGTCTGATTGCTCTTGGTTTAATTCAGAGATTAAAGATGGTAGCGACTGTAACTGCTCAAGAACAAGCTGAGGATTACTGTTGATATTTATCGTTACGTATAATGCAAAGCGATCAGGTTCTGGCAGTAATGCGGTTTGAGGAGTGTAAGACATGAACTCAGTTCCTTTCCTAGATTGGATTAACTGAGTTCATTATATGCAATAAAACATAAGATTGTTTGATAATAAATAACGGTTTACGAAGAAATAACCTCAACAGAAAGCTTTACTGTTTCATTTACTGATGAGTCAGAGACCATGTATGACTCTAGATTATTTAGTTTAGTAATAATCGTTGGTGCACATAGTGTTCTA
This sequence comes from Aliivibrio wodanis, assembly GCF_052920805.1. Classification (NCBI taxonomy): domain Bacteria; kingdom Pseudomonadati; phylum Pseudomonadota; class Gammaproteobacteria; order Vibrionales; family Vibrionaceae; genus Aliivibrio; species Aliivibrio wodanis. The sequence continues at coordinate 36,544 of NZ_JBREXA010000002.1, read as the reverse complement.
ATATTTCCCTCTCCTTCATCTTCGGTAACACGAAAAGCTATTTCTACATTTTCGGCATCAATATTTTTTAACTCTGCCCACGCTTGCACTTGGGACTGTCTATCCACTGAGTTAAAAACTAATGTTTCTTCACCCAAGACTAATGATGCTGATGAATTAGTTACATGTTGTAAATTAGGGCGGCTAATCTCTAACCCTAAATCTAGCTGCCAATCCGCCATTGCTAGCGGGCTTAATAATGCACTAAATAGTAATGCACTTGTTGATAAATCCATTGCCTGCCCCCTTTTAAGTCAGACTAAAGCATATTTTTATTCTTTTACTGCGTAATAAAAATATTAAAAACCAGCTCAGAAGAAGAATGATGATTGCACTTCCTGGCTGAAACTCTCCACGATTAATAATAACCGACTGAATTAACATTGTGAGGTCAATTAATACCATCATAATGGTTAGCCACCGACCTTGCTTCCAAAGTGTCAGCATAAAAGGTCTTGTGGGCTTTTTAAAACTGCTTAACCACATATAAAATACAATGGGTAAACTTAAAAATAAACTCGTGTAAAAATGCGTATGGCTTGGATAAAACAGAGCGAGTAAATCAGTGCCTTGTTCACGACTTGCACCAGCCATAACAAAAACAACCACAGAACGAATCAATATTGCCCAACCAAACCACAACCACATTGGCGGTTTTAACCAGCCATGTTGATCATACGCATCAAATGAATACAGCATTACCTACCTTTAATTAACGAAACAAATTTAAATGAATCGCTCTAAAATTAGTTAATAATGATTCCAGTAGACTTGTCCAGATTACTGAAATGATTAAAAATAACGATTGAATAAAATAAAAACTTTGAGCTAGATACACTTCAGAGATCAAAATCTATATTACCGTCACACTTTGTATCGTTTAACTTTCAATGATATATAAAGATAAACTCAAATATGAAAACTTAAGAATAGACTATGAGAAATCAAAACAAAGTAAAAAGTACTCCTTCAATAGAGTCTCAACAAGAAGCGATGAAGATAGCTAAAGCTACACAAAAACCAGCACAAACAAAAGAACAAACTAAGTTAATAGCACAAGGGATCGAAAAAGGTATTACCCTTTATAAAAAACAGCAAAAAGAAAAGGCAAGGCAAGCAGATAAACAAAAGAAAAAAACACAACGCCAAAAACAGCATGAAACGCACTCTTCTGACATTACTGATAAGCAAGCACAACAAGAGCATATAGAAAAAGAATCAAGTAAAAACTTACCATGGATTTTACTAGCAATAAGCTGGGCTGCCTTTATTTATTACACTGTTTTAGGGTTCTAAACTTCTTCACTTCTACATTAACAAACAATAGATATAAAAAAAGAGATGAACAGTTACAGTTCATCTCTTTTTATGGCCTAACTCAGGTTAAGCTAAGTTATCTATTCTTTATCTGTTTTTAGCGACAGCATCCAAATAGATAATGCAGCAACTACCGCAAATCCACCAAGGATAATACTAGGCATTGCGATATAACCCAATGTATGCCAAATAACAGATTCTAATGTACTCATGTTATCTCCTTACCAACCTTCAATGCCAGACATGTCAGGCAGTTTATGTGCAATACCTTTATGACAATCAACACAGGTTTTCTCTCCTGATGCTAATGCCGTTGAGTGTTGCTTAGCACTACGTGGGCCTTGCTCTGAGAAATCCATAAAATTAAATTCATGGCAGTTACGACACTCTTGAGAATTATTACTCTTCATTCGATGCCATTCACGCTCAGCTAGATGCGCGCGACGCTCTTTGAATTTCTCTTCAGTATCAATGGTTTTAGCAATAAAATGTGCATACAGCTCTTTAGATGCTTGAACCTTGCGTACAATTTTATCAGTCCAGTTATGAGGAACGTGGCAATCAGAACAGATAGCACGTACACCAGAACGGTTAGAGTAGTGAATTGTCTCTTGGATCTCTTTAACAATAGGAGCGTGACAACCAGAACAGAACTCTTCTGTATTAGTTGCTTCCATACCGGTGTTAAATGCGCCCCAGAAAAGCAAGCCACCAATAAAACCCATAAATAGAACAACGCCTACTGCAGCTTTACTTGGGGAAGAAAAACGCTTCCAAAATGCTTTTAAAAATTTCATGTATAGCCTCTCTTAACGGTATTGCCTATCAACTAGCGCAATGAGTCCACACGTTCAAATTCATTCTCAACTAATGGTTTAGCATCAGCTTGAGGTACGTGACATTGTAGACAGAAGTAACGACGAGGTGATACATCTGAAAGTACAGCATCTTCACGGTTTACATAGTGAGTTACACTGATCTTAGTCGCACCCATTTCTTTTGCGTTTTTCCAGCTATGGCAAGATAAACACTTATTTGCATTTAACGATACTTCATAGTTACGAATGGTATGAGGTACTAGCGGTGGTTGATACACATAGTCGCTGTCTAGTGCATGGTCTCGTGGAAAACGTTTAAAGTCATCCGCTGCACGTGTTGCTTCTAATTCCGATGCACCACGTAATGATTCAACACCACCAATGCCACCCGGATTATGTAGTTCTGCTGTTTGTTCAGTTTCAGCTTGTACTGCGCCAGCAAACAAAAGTCCTGCTGACATAAGCGCTATAATGAATTTTTTCATTCTAATTTCTCCGCCTTAAGGCAAACTCTTTGAAATAGGTTACTCACTTCTTAGCCAGTAACCTATCTATTATTAATTAAGCAATTTTAGTGATCTTAACTGGACACTTCTTATAATCTGTCTGTTTAGACAGAGGATCGGTTGCATCCAAAATCAATTTGTTAATTAAGATGCGAGCATCAAAGAATGGAACAAACACTAACCCTTCAGGCGGACGGTTACGGCCACGAGTTTCAACACGAACACGTACTTCGCCGCGTTTGTTAGAAATTAACACTTCGTCACCACGGCGTAAGTTACGTTTCTTCGCATCCGCAGGGTGAATATAACAAAGCGCATCAGGAACGGCTTTATAAAGTTCAGGAACACGACGGGTCATAGTACCTGTATGCCAATGTTCAAGAACACGACCAGTACATAACCACATATCAAACTCATCACCAGGAACTTCTGGTGGCGCTTCATATGGTGCAGAGATAATTAACGCTTTACCATCAGGCTTACCGTAGAAGTCCCAATCAGAACCTTTTTTAGCGTATGGATCCGAGCCTTCTTTAAAGCGCCATAATGTTTCTTTACCATCAACTACAGGCCAACGCAGACCGCGTACATTATGGTATGTATCGTATGGTGCTAAATCGTGACCATGACCACGACCGAACGTAGCGTACTCTTCAAACAAACCTTTTTGAACGTAGAAACCTTGATCTTTAGCATCGTCATTCAGCTCTTGAGCTTCAGATAATGGGAACGCATCAACATTGCCATTTTTGTAAAGCACGTCATACATGGTTTTACCGCGGAATTCAGGTGCTTTAGCTAGTAACTCTTCACCCCACACTTCTTCTACTGTGAAGCGTTTTGAGAATTCCATGATTTGCCATAAATCAGATTTCGCTTCGCCTTTTGCTTGTACTTGTTGGTACCAAGCTTGAGTACGACGCTCAGCATTACCGTAAGCACCTTCTTTTTCTACCCACATTGCTGTAGGAAGAATTAGATCCGATGCTTGAGCTGTTGCTGTTGGGTATGGGTCAGAACATACAATGAAGTTTTCTGGATTGCGGTAACCAGGTAAACGCTCAGTATTAATGTTTGGACCCGCTTGCATGTTGTTATTACACATTACCCAGTAAGCATTAATCTTACCGTCTTTAAGCATGCGATCTTGAACAACAGCGTGTGCGCCAGGCTTGCCATTTAGAGTGCCTTCTGGCAATTTCCAAATATTTTCAGCGATTGCACGATGTTTAGGATTCTTAACAACCATATCCGCAGGTAAACGGTGTGAGAACGTACCTACTTCACGAGCAGTACCACATGCTGAAGGTTGACCAGTCAATGAGAATGGGCTATTACCAGGCGTTGAAATTTTACCCGTTAGCAAGTGAATGTTATAAACAAGGCTGTTCATCCAAACACCACGAGTGTGCTGGTTCATACCCATTGTCCATAAAGACATTACTTTCGTTTTTGGATCAGCGTATTGCTTAGCTAATGTGATCAGATCTTCTTCTGATACACCTGACATTTCAGATGCTTTTTCTGCTGTGTATGGTGCAACTGATGCTTTATATTCCTCAAAACTGATTGAGCTCATCGATCCAGAGTTAGGGTTTTCCGCTTTCATTTGTAGCGGATCAGTATCACGGAGACCATAACCGATGTCTGTTGTTGCTTGCTTGAAGTTCGTGTGTTTATTTACGAAATCCCAGTTTACAGCATCGTTTTGAATGATGTAGTTAGCGATGAAATTAGCAATAGCAAGGTCTGATTGAGGTTCAAAAATGTACCCTTTGTCTGCTAATTCAAATGAACGGTGGTAGTAAGTAGATAACACATTAACTTTAACGTGTGGATTACTTAAACGACGGTCTGAAATACGAGTCCATAGTACTGGGTGCATTTCTGCCATGTTTGAGCCCCACAGAACAAAAGAGTCTGCGTGTTCAAAGTCATCGTAACAACCCATTGGTTCATCGATACCGAATGTACGCATAAACGCACCTACCGCTGAAGCCATACAGTGACGAGCATTTGGATCGATGTTATTTGAACGGAAGCCCGCTTTCATCAATTTAACGGCTGCGTAGCCTTCCATAACTGTCCACTGACCTGAACCAAACATACCAACACCTGTTGGACCGTGTTTTTTCAGAGCGGCTTTCCATTTCTCAGCCATTGTGTCAAAAGCAACGTCCCAAGAAACAGGAGCAAAGTCACCTTCTTTGTCGTATTGACCATCAGTCATACGCAGCATTGGCGTTTGAAGGCGATCTTTTCCGTACATAATTTTAGATAGGAAGTAACCTTTGATACAGTTAAGACCTTTGTTTACTGGCGCTTCTGGATCACCTTGAGTCGCAACAACACGACCATTTTGAGTACCCACAAGTACAGAACAACCAGTACCACAAAAACGACAAGGCGCTTTATCCCATTTAATTTTTGTTTGGTCAGAACTAACGATTAAATTAGTTGCTGATGCTGGTAAAGTAATACCTGCTACAGCTGCAGCTGATGCTGCGGCGTTTGCTTTAACAAACGCACGTCTTGTCATTTTCATGATTCATCCTCACATTGCGAATCAAAGTGCTCGATTTGGTGGAAAACTAAAGCGACATTTAGAATTCCTTCGAAGTCATTTATTTTATCTATTGAATCTGTGATGTATCCTTGGTTTTCTGTTTCAAGAACAACAATCAATTTGCCCTCTTCACTTTCTCCATGGATCTCCGTATTTGGTAGTGCCAGTATTTTTTCTTTTGTTTGTTCTAAAAATTCAGGTTTAACATGAACAACTAAACTTGAAATATGAACTTCATTTTCAGGCAAATTTTCTAACATTATTTTTGCTCTTCCAGTCTCATGTTAATAGCAGAAGTAGGACAAGCGTCAACGCATCCCCCACAACCATTACACACATCTAAGTTAAGTTGAGGCTGAGCGACATTTCCCAGCACCAATTGAAAACGAATAGCTTGTGTTTCACACATATCGCTACAACTACGACATTCAACCGATTGTTTAGCTAAGCAACTTTCATTTATAGATACTTTATGAGAGAAAGCTGGAACAACAGTTAAATCAAATAAGTTTTCAGGGCAACTCTGAGCACATCCTTCACAGAAGGTACACTCTCCCTTTGTAAAATCGACAATGGGAAAACTACCATCACCTTTAACAATTATGTTTTCTTCACAGGCAGTTATACACTTTTCACACTGAGTACATTGAGAAACAAAATTTACTTCGTTGCTCACCCAAGGTAACCGCTGCTGTATTAAAGGATGTATCTTTTTCTTATTAGAGAAGCGGCGAAAAAGACCTCGTTTAGAATGGTCAACTGTATTTTCTTGACTCATCTATTCACATCTCCTTTCACCTATTCACATTTTTATATGTGGCATATTAAGTTTTGTCATATTTAATGATATACCTCATAATGGTTAAACAATGGGTATACTTGTTCTAGATCAATTTTTAAAATAAATAAAAACAACAGAATAGGTCTGATTTGCCTTTTACTAATCATAGGCTAGACATAACAAATATGAAACATACCAGGACCTCAATTTTAACAAAAACCATTGCTCAAGTAATGTTATGGATTGTCATGATATCCATTGTAACGACGAGCTTAGCTTTGATGACGCTATCTTCTAGTTTAAAAGACGCCGAAGCTGTAAATATTGCAGGGTCTTTGCGTATGCAAAGCTATCGATTGGCTTTTGATATTGAAACAAACTCTCCAAAGCTTGTTGAGCATTTAGAAAAATTTTCTGAATCGATAGAATCCCCTTCTTTTAAAACATTAGATCAATGGTTTGTACCTGATGACATTGAAGGTTATTACGAAGATATTCGACTGCAGTGGCATTCACTACAACCATCTCTACTTAGTGATAATAAGCATATATACCTTAATAAAGTCTCTAATTTTGTTGATGAAATAGATCGTTTTGTATTTCGTCTTCAAGAATTCTCAGAACGAAAATTACAGCTTTTATCATTTATAGGTGCACTAGGTTTATCGTTAATCGTCTTTTTAAGTGTTTTTATTATCTTTTTTACACAGCGAAAAATCGTGAGTCCCCTTCATCATTTAGTTGCTGCAAGTAAAGCAATGACTAATGGAAACTACTCAGTTCAAGTCAATTTAAAAAGTGATAATGAATTGGGCCTATTAAGTGATTCATTCAATCACATGGCAAAGCAAGTTGATCTTAGTTATAAAGAGCTAGAAAGCAGAGTCGAAGATAAAACCAAAAAACTGAGCCAAGCCAATCGCTCATTAACAACGCTCTATCAGTGCTCTCAGCAACTATCCGCTTCACAGCTTGACGAACAAGTTTTTAAAAATATTTTAGATACCTTTGTTAATATCGAAGGCATTACCAGTGCACGGTTAATTGTAGAAGAAGAATCTGGCGGTGATTGGGAAATTACTAGCGGCGAATCAAACTCCTCTCCCTGGAGCTTACAAGAGCTGTCTATAGATGGAGAACAACTCGGCTATTTACTGTGGCAATTTTCTCTTCCTTGCCCTGATCAAAAATTGATCATTAATATCGCAAACATTCTTGCTCGTGGTGTATTTTATAACCAAGCACAGAAACAAACACACCAACTGATCCTCTTAGAGGAGCGCTCTGCCATTGCCCGTGAATTACATGACTCACTCGCACAATCTTTATCTTATTTAAAAATTCAAACCACCCTATTAAAACGTCAACTGTCGAAATGCGATTGCAAAAATACAGGCAATACATTAATAGAATTAGATGAAGGGCTTAAAAGTGCCTATACTCAACTAAGAGAGTTACTTAATACTTTTAGGTTGACGATTAATAAAGCCCATTTTGGTGAGGCTTTACAAGAAATAACCACCACATTATCAACACAAACCGAGATAAACATTAGAGTAAATAATGAACTGCCATCTTTGCCAATAAATGCTCAGCAGCATGTTCATTTATTACAATTAATCCGTGAAGCAACATTAAATGCCATCAAACACTCAAAAGCTGATAATATTATCATTACGTGTTTTCAAGAAGGTGAGCAAGGCTACATTAACATTGAAGACGATGGGGTAGGATTTGACCCTAGTAAAGAAAAAATAAATCATTATGGATTAAGAATAATGCAAGAGCGCGCTACCTGCGTTCGTGGCACCTTATCCATATCCTCTGAATTAGAACACGGTTGTACAGTGAACGTTACGTTTCCACTTAACCAATAAAGAATAGAAGGTACAAATTATGTGGAATGTTGTAATCGTTGATGATCACCCATTAATGCGTCGTGGTATTGGTCAACTGCTCTCTTTTGAGGAAGAATTTACATTAACAGGTGAAGCTAGTAATGGTACCGATGCCGTTGCCCTAATCTCTCAAGATGAACCTGATTTAGTTTTACTTGATTTAAACATGAAAGGAATGTCAGGCTTAGATACTCTTCATGCCTTAAGAAATGAAGGTGTTACTTGTCCAATCGTTATCTTAACGGTTTCAGACAATAAACAAGACATCAAAACCTTAGTTAAAGCCGGAGCTGATGGCTACTTATTGAAAGACAGTGAGCCTGATGAGCTGATTTCATTATTAAAAGAAGCGATGAAAGGCGGGAAAGCTTACTCTGAACAAGTAAAAGCCTGTTTAGAACAAGAAAATAACGGCGATGATAAATTGGCAACTCTAACCGCTCGTGAATTAGAGATCTTACAAAATGTAGCAAAAGGGATGCGTAACAAACAAGTTGCAGACAAACTCTTTATCTCTGAAGCTACCGTTAAAGTTCATATGAAAAGTTTATTAAAGAAACTGAATGTAAAATCACGAGTTGCAGCTACTTTAATTTATTTGGACTCTTAATGATAAAACTCCTGTTCACCGCTTTTCTAAGTCTCTTTTTATTAAGTGGCTGTGCATTAACAACGCAGCCCTTAGATAAAGACTCAACAACTATCGCTCTCCACTATAATGATGATAGCGTAAAAGGTTGCTCTCAATTAGGGACAATAACGGGCAGCGAAGGACATTGGTATACTTTCTTTTTTATATCAAACAAAGAGTTAATGATATCGGCTGTAAATGACATGAAAAATGAAGCTTATGCGTTAGAGGCGAATACCGTTGTAGTTCAAACGCCCATGCCTTTTAATACTTCTGTCACCTTATTAGGTTCAGCCTATCATTGCCCATAACCACCTTTGCCTATTTTACTAAAGCAAAAAAGAATAGAAACAAGAACGCCAACAGATTTGTTGGCGTTTTTATTCAAATATCATCCTTGTTAAGATCATTATTTTAATGATACAAAGTTGATGCAATTTCATTTTCTCGTGAACACACCCACTCTGGATCATAAGGTCCCCAATCTGATAGACGATAATACCCATCATTATGGCGACGTCCATCTTGAATGAACATCAATTCAATACCAATGCCAGGTAAGGCTTTCAATACATCTTGAATCGTACGACGAGGCCAGCCTGTTAGTTCAACAAGCTTAGGCACATTTGGCCTTTCTAAATTATGTACCAATAACGCCAAATATAAGCGTCTGGCAAACACTGGATTCAACTCCATTGATACCTCCTGATTTAATAACAACAATTATTAATCATTCAGTATTTTTGATGTTGAGATTGATCAACTAATTACGAAAATAATCCTACAAATCCGCCAATATGCACATATATTTGCATTTTTTGTAATTAATTTTCATAACTATCATTACTGATTTGTATTGAATCACCCAATGTTAACAGTCCCACCACCTTTAACCGTACCACCACAATCAATCGTATCTCCACTTCTTGCTGCAGCTTTCCCATCAATAAACACGGATCCTGAACCCGCAGAGATAGCTCTTGCATGAGGAGGATGGTTTGGTTTTGAATGCGGTGCTAAAGGATCACCTTCTCTTGCGGCAGGCAACCCATCAACGTTCACGGTTCCAGATCCTGCAAGAACAGGTGTAGGATGAAAACCGTCATGATCACTCCCTATATCTCCAACTTTTACTGCATTTCCCATCATTTTTCCTATTAATTATCTTATTTTGAAAGTGTATATTTTCTCAGCAATGATAAAAATATTGGCGAAGAAAAAGACGAGTCACTTCAAATAATAATCAATAGAATACTAAATAGCCTACAGCTCTGGCGTATTTGTTCAATAATCGTTATAAATAGACCATAACTAATAACATAATGAAGAATGAATAAAGTCATGACTGTAATTTACGGAATTAAAAACTGCGATACTATTAAGAAATGTAAAAAATGGTTTGAAGCAAACGATCTCACTTTTACTTACCATGATTACCGTACAGATGGTATCGATAAAGAAATGGTAACCACTTTTGTTCAGCACCTTGGCTGGGAGAACGTTGTCAATAAACGTGGTACCACTTATCGTCAGCTAAGTGACGAACAAAAAGCCTCTTTAAATGAAGAGAGTGCTATTGAATTACTCCTAGAAATGCCTGCCATGATTAAACGCCCCGTTCTTATCTTAAATGATCAATATCATTTAGGTTTTAAACCCGCTCAATATGACGCGCTTTTTAACGTTTAAACCGAATCCATTAATTTAGATACACCATTAAATAGAAGTAAAGGAATACATAATGTCAGACACCCCAACATTAGCGCTTGCTAAAGATCTATTAAGCCGTCAATCCGTTACCCCTGAAGATGCTGGTTGCCAAGAGCTTATGATAAAACGACTAGAAGCACTTGGCTTTACAATAGAAGTAATGGTATTTGAAGATACCACTAACTTTTGGGCTCGCCGTGGCACTGAAGCACCTTTATTTACTTTTGCGGGCCATACCGATGTTGTACCAACTGGTTCATTAGATCACTGGAATACCAATCCATTTGAACCAACGATTATTGATGGCATGCTATACGCTCGTGGTGCTGCTGATATGAAGGGTTCTTTGGCTTGTATGGTTGTTGCTGTTGAGCGCTTTGTTTCTGAACACCCAGATCACAAAGGTTCGATTTCTTTTTTAATCACATCCGATGAAGAAGGTCCATTCATTAATGGGACAACTCGTGTTGTTGATACACTAAAAGAGCGTAATGAAATTATTGATATGTGTATTGTAGGTGAACCATCAAGCACAGATCATGTGGGTGATGTTGTAAAAAATGGTCGTCGTGGCTCTCTAACTGGTAATCTAACCGTTAAAGGGATCCAAGGTCACGTTGCTTATCCGCATATCGCTCGAAACCCTATTCATCAAGCAATGCCAGTATTAACTGAATTAGCTACGACTGAATGGGATAAAGGCAATGATTACTTCCCTCCAACTAGCTTCCAAATACCAAATATCAATGGCGGTACTGGTGCGTCAAATGTGATCCCTGGCGATCTCGAAGTAATGTTTAACTTTCGCTTTAGTACAGAATCAACAGTAGAAGGCTTACAACAGCGCGTTATTGATACATTAAATAAACACGATTTAGAGTATGACTTAGATTGGATCATTAATGGCCTACCATTTTTAACTGATACTGGCGATCTACTCACTGCCGTTGTCGATGCTGTTGATACGGTTAATCAGCAAAAACCTCAACTATTAACCACTGGTGGCACCTCTGATGGGCGCTTCATTGCACAAATGGGATCTCAAGTTATTGAGCTTGGGCCTGTCAATGCAACTATTCATAAAGTAAATGAATGCGTTAAAGTAGATGATTTAGAAAAGCTGACAGATATGTATCAAGAAGTACTTAATAATTTACTTGCCTAATCAATTTAGGTATATGATAAGAGGGTAACTCCTCTTATCATTATTTGGTACTCTATGAATAATCAAGAACTTACCGGTTTATCAACCCTGCACCTTTCTTTTGTAAATGAACACCGTCAACTTCACCACGATTGTATTTTATCTTTCAAATCTTTAGAAAAAGCGGCATTAGAGGCAGGTTTTACGCTCACGATTGCCAGTAGTTTTCGTGATTTTGAACGCCAGTTAATGATTTGGAATAACAAATTTAATGGTACTCGTCCCATTTTAGGGGAAGACGGGCACTCGCTTGATACCAGTAATATGAGTGCAATAGAAAAGATCCACGCGATTATGCGTTGGTCCGCTCTACCCGGTGCCAGTCGCCATCATTGGGGGACCGATCTTGATGTTTATGCTTCCAATACCCTTCCAAGTGAGATCTCTCTGCAACTTGAGCCTTGGGAATACAATACCGGACATCAAGCTCAATTCAGCTTATGGTTAAAAGATAATGCCTCTTATCATGGTTTCTTTTTCCCTTACAATACAGACCGAAAAGGAGTTGCTGTTGAGCCTTGGCATATCAGCCATACAAAGAAAAGTACGGGGTTAATGGCAAAATTGACTCCAGAAATTCTGATCGATGCTTGGAAAGAGGTCGATTTAGCAGGAAAGGACACTATCATTAAACATATTGATACATTATTTGTTCGCTATATAACGAATATTAATAAGGACTAACTATGGAATGGTTAACAAACCCTTGGGTCATCATTGCTATTGTTTTAAGTGTAGTAATAGGTAATCTCGCTGCATTGAAAGCAACTGCGAATATGAAATTTGGTCAACCTAAAAAACCAATAGCTCCACAAGAAGATCCTGACCAAGATAAAAACGATAGCACAATGAAAAAAATAAATGATGAGATATTAGATAAAAAAGATGAAAAAAAAGACGCTCAATAATATGAACGCCTTTGCTTATTTATCCAATATTCTGAATAACGCTTATTCTTCTGTCGTTTTTACTTTAGGCATATTATTTGATTTATCAATAATCGCAGCCAATACTGGAACGACAGAATCAAGGATCTCTTCATTTACAGGTTTACCACCTGCATCCGTCACATTAATAGATGTACGGTTACCTAAATCACCCAATAATAGATTATAAGTACTGCCTTCAAAAGAAAGAGGTTTTGTTCCAATTTCTTGCCAAAACTCATCATCAGGTTCTTTATATTTCACCTTGATCGTACCTTGAGAGCGGTTTCTGTCCTCAATTTCAAGTCCCATCATTGGCAATAATTCACCTAGACGTTCCCAAAATATATTATACGGAGCGCGAGCAATAATAACTGGAAGACCACTTCTATCTTGCCCCATAGAAATAGGGATTAGTTTCACTAACTCTTCCGCACGAATACGTGCTTCTTCACGTAATTGAGCATCATAAGCAGATGTAACTAAATTGGTCATCAAAATGTTGTAACGCGCCTTATTAGCTTGAGTAACTTCAGTTTGCTTCCCATCAACCTGCCAATCAATTAATGATATTTGGAAACCAGAACGATTATTCAGACTCAGCCTTGAGATCTTATAACGCGCACCAAACTCATTGTCTTCATCTTCTGAAATCCATTTAAGCCAGTCAGTTTCTAACTCAGAATCTGTTTGCGTTAATAAACTAAGATTACGTTGTTCAATTAAAGTTAACATGGTTTGCCAAAGCTTATCGACATCACCTTCTTTAACAAGCCATACTGTTACTTCTCCCTTAACCTCTTCAATACGAGCTCCGGGGATTAACTCTAAAACTTGTTGAGGAGGACGAATATCCACTTCTTTACCTACTCCACCACTGAAATCCCCTTTAGGAATATCATATTGAGTATAAAACTCAGGCTTTGCCTCAGTAGGCTGTTGCCATTCTTTTAATGGCTGAGTTTCTAAATATTTAAAATCTTGTTTAGCTTGGCGACGCTCTGTTGGACTGCTTGAACATGCTGACAAAACCGCAATCATCAATGATCCAACAACAAAGCGAGTGTTCACTTTCATTATAAATCCTATTACTTCAACACACCGGCACGAATCATAGCCTGTTCAACAACAGGTTGTGCTGAGTGGCTTAATTCGGTTAATGGTAAACGAATATCTGGGTGAGTAATCATTCCTAAACGATGTGTAGCCCATTTCACAGGAATTGGGTTTGCTTCTACAAATAAATCGTTATGTAATGGCATTAAACGCTGATTAATAACTTCAGCTTCTTCAAATTTACCTTGAGCAGCTAGTGCAAACATTGTTGCCATCTCTTTTGCTGCTATATTTGATGTTACAGAGATAACACCTTTTCCACCTAATTTTACAAACTCAAGTGCTGTGGCATCATCACCACTTAATTGGATTAAGTTTTCACCACAAAGTTCACGAGTAATGGCAATTCGATCTAAATCTGCCGTTGCGTCTTTTAAAGCGACAATATTCTTAAACTCAGATAATCGAGCAACGGTCTCTGGTAATAAATCTACCGCTGTACGACCAGGTACATTATAAAGGATCTGAGGCACATCAGTTGATTCTGAAATGGCTTTATAGTGTTGAAATAAGCCTTCTTGTGTTGGCTTATTATAATATGGCGTTACGCTTAAACAGCCTGCTACACCAGAATCTCTAAATAGTTTACTAAATGTCACGGCTTCATGAGTTGCATTTGCCCCAGTACCTGCAATTACAGGAATACGGCCATCAGCAAACTCTAGAGTCTTCATTACAAGCTTGACATGTTCTTCCACACTTAATGTCGCTGACTCGCCTGTTGTACCAACAGCAACAATGCCATCTGTGCCTGCATCAATATGGTAATCAACAAGGTTTTTTAAGCTGGTGTAATCTACTTCACCATCGGTATCGAGTGGTGTTACTAATGCGACAATGCTACCTGAGAACATATCCTTCTCCCTTTTATCTTAGCCCGAACGTACGAATGATCTCTGTTATTCATTAATATCATTGCAAAGAGTCATCTTCCTTGACCATATATAAAGCCTATGGTTTTCGTCTTCTATGCAATAAGCAGAGTCATTCAATCAATATTCCTCAAGGATATTACATAAGAGACCGTTTTGTAGAGTCTTTTTTTTGACGAATGTTCACTATTGCTTGCTTATCACACAATCACTTGCGTGTTAGTATTAGGTTATCTTTTTCAACAACGAGTTTTTTATGTCTCAATACCTTGTAATTACCGCTATCGGTACAGATAGACCCGGAATCTCTAATAAGGTGACTCGCCTTGTTACCGAATCAAGCTGTAATATCATCGATAGTCGTATCGCCTCATTTGGTAGTGAATTCACATTAATCATGTTGTTGTCTGGCACAGCGAATGCGATTTCTCGAATTGAAAATACCTTGCCTCTACTTGGGCAACAACACGATCTGAATACCATGATGAAACGCACCTCTCCTCATCAAGAACGTGATATTTTTTACACTATTGATGCATTTATCGAATCAGAAGATCGTCCAGGCTTAACCGAGAAGTTCACTGATTTTTTAGCCAATCGAGATATTGATTTAAAAACACTCAGCGCTCAGACCCTTAAAAAGGGAGAGAATCAAAATACTTTCCAAATCCAAATTACCGCCGAAATTTTTCAAGAATGCCACATCATCGAGATCCAAGAGCAATTTGAAGCCTTATGCTCAACATTAGGCGTTAGCGGTAAGATCAATTTTTATAAAACGAATTAAAAAAGCACAATCAAAAGGAAATATCATGATCACGCCATTAGCAGCAGGCTCACCTGCACCAGACGTATCACTTCTTGATCAAAATGGAGACACAGTATCTCTATCTGATTTAAAAGGTAAAAGAGTTCTATTTTATTTTTACCCAAAAGCCATGACCCCAGGTTGTACTGTTCAAGCTCAAGGTCTTCGTGACATTAAAGCTGAATTAGATGATCACAATGTCGTTACTTTAGGTGTAAGCATTGACGCAGTTAAACGTTTAGGTAAATTCATTGAACGTGACGAATTGAACTTCACTCTGTTATCTGATGAAGATCATGCTGCTGCAGAGGCTTTTGGTGTTTGGGGCGAAAAAAAATTCACCCTTGACTATTTTTAATGACAAAATAACTTGATAAATTTTTATGACAATCTATCTTTGATATATGGGTAACATATTGAGGGTTGTTTTGTGAGAGAAACGCATGAAGAAAAACATTCTGATATTTATGATGACTACCGATTGCTTTCCGTAGAGGTAGATACATTAGCAAAACTGAAAATATCAGAGATCAACGATGCTGACTCTGACGAGGTGACCTACTCACCCTACCTTTCCCCATCCCATCTAAAGTCACGCCTAAAGAAAACCAATATTATCATTGCACCCGATGGACTTGTTGTTTACCCACAATCATTTTACCTAGTCTCCAAACTTCGTGGCGAAGGATTTGTTAAAGACACCGACTCAATTGCAAAGGGTTTGTTGGCCTTTACTCGCTTCTTAGATTCAACTCACATCTCTCAACTGGACAATGACGGTAACGAAATACCACCACAACACTTAACCTATAAGTCTTTAACAAAATATGAGGAAGAAGGTGCACCTTGTGGCAGTTTGCAGAGTGCCTCTTGGCTAATTGCCGAAGTAAAGGTAATGCAACAGGTGAAGAGGCCTATTCTCTTGCTACCGTTAGAAGTTACATGGGAGCTGTGATTGGTTTTTATAAGTGGATGCAAAAGTACGGCTATCTCAAAAATGATGATGAACATGTATTGACACACTTCAGCAAGGTAGAAGCTTACGTAGACTACACTAATCAGCACGACATGCTTGCCCACACCAAGGGTGGCGGAAAGCGAGTCTATGAAATATCAAACATCATGAAGATGTTTCCCAAAAACGATCAAACGCCTGCTTATCAAAAGCTGAAACCGATGACGTTCGATCATAAAGAGTTATTTTATCGGCACATAAAGACATTACCTAAGGCTGTTTGCTTAATGCTTAGACTATGTGAAGAGTCTGGGCTTAGAATTGATGAATCTACGCACTTCCCTGCACACAATATTGGTCACTCTGATTGTAGTGAGCTAGACGTGGTACCTGTTCACATTACACACACCAAAGGGAGCAAACCTCGCACTGTTGAAATCCCTATCGCACTTTATGAAGAGTTAGAGGTATACAAGGAATGTAATCAGCGACAAAAGAACCTAACTCGACGAAAAGAGCAGATTGATTCTCAAGAAGAACTAGACACCACTGATTACCTTTTTGTTTCCAACAAAGGACGACCTTACACAGAAAATACTCTGGAAGTGCATTTTGGTGTACTGAAAAAGCGCATCAGAGCAATAGAACCTGGTTGGTACTACCGCATCCACGATTTGCGTTCAACTTTTGCCACTCATTGGCTTTGGAGTGAATCTCAAAAGCGACAGGTTGCCTATGACTTTCTGATGGATGAGTTAAAAGAGCTGATGGGGCACTCAAGTACTTCTATTACTGAAAAGTACATTAAGTTCATAAATAAACTTGATGACCAATTGAGAGTCGCAATAAGTAAAAACAACAAAATAAATGGGGGGTGGTAGCATGGCAAAAAGCACCACTAGCTAAAAACTCAAAGACTGTTAAGCATGTTAGAAATAGTAAAAATGTAGTTCCACTACGCTTGACTATTCCATACAAAGGACATGGAGACAGAACGATCACAGAGTTTGATGTCTCGCATTTGTTGCACCTCGGTGCTAATAAAAACAACGATAAAATTAAAAGCCGTACACCTTACCTGCTTAGCTTCTGTAAAAAAACTAAGCAGTACGTTGATAACGGCAACTCAGCACGTACCGTAGTGAGTATCTATGACAACTTACGAGCTTTCATTATATTTTGCGATTCTGCGAAAGTTCTCCCCTTTTCCGAAAAAGGCTATTTAAAATACACGGGTAATGATGGTGAGTTAAGACATCGTATAAAACAGTATGACCCATCAAAACGATTATGGGAAAGGCAACATAAGGATGAGCTAGGCATCAAGGAATCAACTGCTTCCAATATAGCTTCAATGCTTCGAACCGCTCTCATATGGTCTGGATTACCTATTGGTTCATGGGCTGCCCAGCATCGAGGCTTTAGTCACGAGCCAACGCAGTTCAAACTCTATTCTGATGCCGAGGAAAAACTTCTTGTCACTCGTTTAAGCGAGTTATTTTTTACATTAGCCCCACTGCTTATTACTGCAAAAAAAGAAAGCTTAATACTACCCGAGACATTACCTGTTTCTATTGAGCTGGGTAGATACCAAGAAGTCATTCCGATTCAAACTTCTCTTAAAGCCAAAACGTATAGTAGAAGCAAGAATGGTACTCATGTTAAAACCAGCGCTGCTTTTAACATGGCGATGGGAGCTGCTTACCACCTGATGTGTTTTTTCACCTCACTAAATGATAGTAATATTAAAGGTACCGCTCACCCCATCACAATTCATACTGATGAGCGTGATAAAAGCTTAAAAATTGTAAAAGTATCGAGCTATAAAGCACGAGCTGACAAAAAGATAGATGCAGTTCTCACCAATGAAAACTACGAGAAATTTGATGTTGATAAGCGTGATGGCGTGAAGTTCATCAAAATGCTTGAAGAACTCTCAAAGCTGTACGGGAGTAACGAGAAAGGCTCACCCTTATTATTCACTCTAAACAATAAAAGCGAGGAAAATGAGAGCTTCAATTTGATGGAAATAAACAAGAACCTAACCACAAAGTTAAACCTTATTTCACCAAATCGAGCATCCACTATTCCTTGGTTAAAAGAGTTATTTTATAGCTATCTTAACCAACAAGTTATCGAATTAAAAACAAAGACTAATAGACTTGGTAGAGTATTTGTAAGCAAAGTGGCTCGATCAAGCTCTAAAACTAAAGCTACACAAGGTGCAACCAATGCCGCCTACTGCATTTTATCTTGTTACACAGACTTACCACTAAAAGGCATTCTACTTCCACTTTCGTATTCGGAAAAAGACTCAAGTGGAAACATCAGTGTTTCGTTCAAATACCGAAATGGTGCTAGCCATTGCTTTTCTATCCCTGCTATGGATAAGGAAACTAATTCAAGATATTGAACAATTCGCCACAAAACTAGCGGATAAGCAAATATCTAATACGTACGAACGGTTGCTGCTCAAAAGAGGTTATGCAAAGCAAGCTCCAAAAGATTGGGAAGGGATTATCCCTATAACATCCAATCAAATGAGAACTTGGTCAATTGATCCAAATGACTACTTTATTTCACTCCAATCAAGTCGTTGGAGAGAGACAACCAGCAACCAAGTGTATTCAGCTTCTGGTAAAAGTGGTGTTCAAAGCATTCTTCAAAACCTGTTTGAAACCATTGATAAGCATTATGCCTGTGGCGATCCTCGACTCAATAAAATTATCATCTCAGAAGCAATACAAGTGATGGAACAACTAGATGAAGATACAAGCTTAGAACAAGCGAAAGAAACGATTGCTGCAGAACATGGTATTCCAATACTGACACATGATGAGTGGCAAAAGAAACATAAGGAAAAAAACGCCAAAACTAACCCAAATGGCATTATTTGTAACGGGCAACAGCGCATTAAAAGCGGTAAAAGTACTCAACGTGAGACCAACAATGCATTGGGCTTGAAACTACCTTGTGCTGAATATGATATGTGTCACAAGTGCCAGTCAGCTCAGGTCATTAATGACGTTCAAGCCATCTATAAACTTATCTCTTTCATTGATGTGCTGAAAGAAGCATTAGACCACTACCCCAATGCAAAAGAGGAAGTCCATGAAAAGATCGTCGCTTTTGAATTTACCCTGGACGGGGCAAGTCAAGATGTGTACGACGATGCCTTGGCGTTGTTTGACAAAGACGGTCGCCACCCACGGGTATCCACTGACCATGCCATTTTGACTTTATATCGTTAATTAGGAGTCTGACATGATAAAGCTACCTAAGCATGACCTTGACCGACAAAGTGCCATCATAAATGCGCAAAATAACGTTGCCGGCTGCACAAATTACCTGAGCGACGTATTAAGGCCTGCGATTGAATCGGGAGATTGGGATGTGCTTGAAACACTAGATATTGGCTTTACCGTCACAGGGGAGTCATTAGGTAAAATTGGTGACAATAATGCTTGGCGAAATCTTCAATATTTCTTTGAGCCAAACGCTACCTGTGCAAATACAATAGACTTCACGCTTGATGGGAAAGTGATTGAGCGCAATCTCAGAAATCAAATAAAATCCCTAATTTTGAAAATGATGTGGCTATCGCCTAGAGACCACTCTTTTTCAACCATTTACATCACTATCAATGAGTTAAAAAAATGCATTACGCCTCTTTTAAATAAAGGCTACAACAGTCTTGAGTCTCTTAGTTTTGATCTTCTTGAGACTTGGGTTCTCACAGGCATCACTGAACTAGAGTTTGAAAGAGGGTATATTTACACAGCACTCAATAAGTTATATACAGAAGCAAAAGGGCTGCCTTTTAAGGTTGCCTTTTCGAAAAAAATAACCGCATCAGACTTTGGGTTATCCCTAAAGGAAGCCAAGCAATATACGGTTATCCCACAGCGATTGTATTATCTTGGGCTACAAAAATCAGAGGAGTTAATTAACCAACTGTACCCTATACGTGATGAATTAATTCAACTATCAAATTACATTGCAACCTACCGTGATAATACTTATCAAGGGTATGCTAAATATCTAGTTAGTGCTAAGTCAAAACTTAAGAATGGTAATATTAAGTGGTATTTAGCTAAAGGAACTAAAGAGGGAAGAGAAAAAGTTACCGCCTTTAAAAAAGGTTATCTAATACTAAAATCACCAACAGAAGTTGAAATCATTGAGCTACTAAACAAACACAACCCAGAAATTATGAATGAGTATATCAACAATTTCCACATCGATAGAGCATTAAGAGTAGGAAATAGGAATGTGACGGGTCTTGTAGAGGCTCAATCACTTTTTAAAGAACTTAACGGTGGTTGTCTCTGGGGATTAATGTCTCGAACAGGTATGCGTGCTGATGAAATATTTCACCTTCATACCGCGAATGGATGGGCAGAAGAAACCATATCTAAACAAACAATCTTTGTTATTCATGCTGACCTCTCAAAGACAACAAGAGGATCTCAGTCAAAGCAAGATGAATTTGTCACAACAGAGGTTGGAAAAAAGGCTTACGAAATACTACAGGCCTTACATGAACCACTAAGAAAACGTCACCCTGACAGCCGAGCGTTTTTCCACAGAGTAAAATGGGGTTGTGGTGCTCTTCAGAAGGCAGGACTAGGTAAACATTCTACCGCTTGGTTCGAAAACACGATGATTGATATGCTTGCACTAACCAATGACGATGTGATTGATTTGAAGCTTTCCGACCCTAACCTTTCGTTTAATGTGGGTGATGACTATAAATTCTCAGGACATCAACTTCGGCGATCGTTTGCTTACTACCTTATCGGCTTTGAACTTTGCGCGTATCCACAACTCAAACAGCAGTTCAGCCATGTATCGATGGCGATGACAAGGCATTACGCCAAGAATGCCAGTAAATTCCAGAAAATCAGAAAGCAAAAACAAAACTTGCTTCACGCCATTGATGAAGAAAGAATTGATCAAAAAGCGCAAATCTACCTAAACATCTATAAGAAACTGGCGAATAAAGAGCGTGTCGCTGGCGGTAAGGGTAAAGAGTTCGCTAAAAAAATGATGAAGGCTAAGCGCAACTTGTTCAAAGATAAAGTCGACTACGACATGCTATCGCTCAATTACTGGAAAAAACAAGTTCGCGATCAAAAGCGCCATATTCATGTCGTCGCACCTGGGATTTACTGTACTTCAACAGGTTGTAGCTTGCGCACACAAGTCAATCTTTTAGAATGTGTGGACTGTAAGAACGACTACATTGTCGATACCGTTTTTGCAGAGGCTAAACGCAAAGAAGCTGAGATCAATATGCTGTGGGATATTGAGCATGATGAATTGACACCTCAAACAGCGTCAGAAGCGTATATCAAAATAACAGCTGCTGAGCGTATTATGAATGACTTAGGTATCAGCTATGAGCCTATTGAGCTACCACAAGAAGTTAAAGAGCTGCTGATACCTTGCGGAGTAACTGCGTAATGACACAAGCGACTAAAAGCAAGCTAGTAAAAGCCCTAGAGCGACTGTTAGATGGTAAGCCAGAAAATCGAGAGCTAAGGAAAAAAGCCCGAGAAAATAAGTTAAAAATCAATAACCTTAGCGTCGAGAAAGAAGCGGGGCTTTCTGTTGGTGCATTGCGCAGACATAAAGATGTTCAGGATATGGTGAAGAATAAGTCACTGGAATTTCGTGCCGCACAAGATGATTTAAGCCAGTCACCTATTAATGTATTACAAGCCGAGGTTAAGCAATTAAAGCAAGAGAAGACTCAAGCAACTAAAAAGAAAAAAAACTATCTCGACCTAGCTCGCAGTCATGAGCAAGCATTAGCTACCCAAGCAGCTAATCACATCAAGATGATTCAAGAACTAATAGAAATGCTACCTGAAAGTGAGCGTGAGAAAGCCATGGATAAAGTCGTTAACACTAGGCCCGATAACATCGTTGAAGGCTACTTCAGAAAGTAACTAGACCTAGTTTAGAATTACCACTAGACAACACCACCAAGCATAGATAAAACTACACACTGAAATAATAAGAAAGCTCGATTCAGAGTAAATTAAAGAAAGTAAGGATAACCTATGGCTATCGAAGCAGGACAAATCGCTCCAGATTTCACATTAAACGACCAAGACAACAACCCAGTAACCCTCTCTGAGCTGAAAGGAAAAAAAGTACTACTCTATTTCTACCCACGCGCTTCAACGCCTGGCTGTACAGTCCAAGCTCAAGGGCTTCGTGACACAAAAGCGGAACTAGAGGCTCATAACGTCGTTGTACTAGGTTTGAGCCCTGACACACCAAAAAAACTGACTAACTTTATCAATAAGCAAGAACTTAACTTCACATTGTTAGCCGATGAAGAACACGAAGTTTGTGAGAGGTACGGTGTTTGGCAACTTAAGAAGTTCATGGGGCGTGAGAATATGGGCGTGGTTCGTACAAGCTTCCTTATCGATGAATCTGGGAATCTTGAGCATGTATTTAATAAGTTCAAAACCAAAGACCATCATGAAGTTGTTCTAGATTACCTCAACAACAAATAGTATTTAAAAGTCAAATAGAGCCAGTGCCCTTTCGCTGGCTCCGTAGCTAGTCCCCTTCGGATTACTATTTTCAAAAAAGTCGTCAAGGATGAGATCGGATATCTACAGGCCTTTATCCAGAAAATCGCCCATATAGGACAAAGTGACTCCAATGTTATGACTATTCTCAATAAGACCTTACGAGACATTGAGTCAACGGTTAAATAGCTAGTATTAAGTTCAATACTGAATAGGGGCAGAATTGCTCCTACTCATATAAATACTGTTGAAATCCAATAAACGTATCTCGTATCGCCATTGGTGATCCAAGCACTTCTGCTGCATCACTTATCGTGTTGTATTTAAGTTCGACTAAGGGAAGCATTTTCTGTGCGGCTAGTTCTTGAACCCCTTCGTCAACATACTTATCTAGAATGAACTCTATAAACGCGACTTGGTGATCGTCAAAATGACTTGAAATAGCAGGTTTTGCAATTGCGACACGCTCTTTACGTGTATGCGTATCTCTAGCGTAAGCCACAAAAGATAATAAGTCGTATACGTCACTGTCTTTGGCATCGATAATATTTTTCATACTATCGAGTTTTTCATCGTCGTACCCAGCTTCATATAAATCAGCTAATAGTTTTTCACGGGTATTTGGATTACTCCATATCTCACGTAACTGATCTTCATTAGCAAAAAACCTTGGTAAGTCCCCAAACAATTGCTCTACGAACTGTTTGGCTGTCAGCATTGCGCCATCGGCTCCCATAAACAACACACTTTTCATGTGCTGTATTTGACGCACTTTCCCATCGGTTAACGTAATGAATATCTTCTCTGGTTTACCCGTATCGTCTTCATTATCACCTATAGGACAACTACACGGCGAGTCTCCGCAGTTATTACAAGGCTCTACAACACATTGACAAGGAGAGTGAAAACATTTGCCACAAAGCACGTCAGGATCTTCTATGACACAGTTACATGGGTTAAATCCACAGGTTTCGCATACGCAACTACATGGATTGTTATTACAGATATCACATGGCTCTTGCTCTGGTTTTTCGTCTGGCGGTAACGGCTCTCCGTCCCATTCAGGATCAGAAAAGTTATGATGCGCTTTGACAAAATCATACACCGTGAAGAATGACTTTCCATCGTACATCCGCGTACCACGGCCAATGATCTGCTTAAACTCAATCATGTTTTTACATTCACGCATTAACACAATGTTTCGCACATTACGGGCATCTACACCTGTCGATAACTTGCGTGAAGTAGTTAATATGGTCGGAATGGTTTTTTCATTATCACAGAATGTACGAAGATCGTTTTCGCCTGCTGCACCATCATTTGCAGTAATACGCACACAATAGCTTGGGTTAGTCGTCCACCCTTTTTTAACCGCGTATTGATTGATTAAGTCACGTACCATGCCTGCGTGTTCTTGTGTGGCACAAAACACGATGGTTTTCTCACGTGGATTGATATGGTCCATCCAATACTGCACACGCTTTTGCTCACGCTGCGGCATTACAATGATGCGGTTAAAGTCACCTTCTTTGTAAACTTTGCCTACTTCTGGTTTGCCTTTAAACGTAACAGCATCGCCCGGTGTATAGATATACTCATCCATGGTGCCGACTATCGGATACACCTTAAATGGCGTTAAAAAACCATCGTTAATGCCTTGTTTCAAGGTATAGCTGTAAACTGGCTCACCAAAGTATTTATAACTATCAGCATTGTCAGTACGTTTTGGTGTTGCTGTTAAACCTAACTGCACCGCAGGAGAGAAATAATCCAGAATATCTCGCCATGAACTCTCATCATTCGCACCGCCTCGGTGACACTCATCAATAATGATAAAATCGAAAAAGTCTTCTGGGTATTGTCTGAAGTTACAGTTGCTTGTATCTGTTATTACCGCTTGTTCAAACTCTTCATCTTCAACTTCTTCTGCATTTAAGCTGTGTTTATTTGCAGAATCGGTCATTAGCGTTTGGAAAATTGCCATAAATATACTGGCGTTTTTAGGCACACCCTTAGCTTTTTTGATTTCACTTGGGGTAATACGCACGACGGCATCTTCACCAAAAGCGCCAAAATCATTAAAGGCTTGCTTGGTTAATACATTTCGGTCGGCTAAAAATAGAATACGTGGGCGTTTTTTAGCGTTACTTGGATTCTTAGCTGCTTGTAAACTCCAACGACTTTTAAACAGCTTCCATGACAGTTGAAAGGCAATGCAGGTTTTACCCGTGCCTGTTGCAAGTGTGAGTAGAATACGGTCTTTGCCTTTTGCTATTGCCTCTAACGCTTGGTTAATGGCGTTTTCTTGGTAATAACGTGGTTGCCAATCGCCTTTACATTCAAACGGAATTTTTGCAAAGTTTTCACGCCAAGTGCTCGTAAATGCTGGCTCGGCTTTACCATCATCACCGTTAAAGGCAATCGCCCACATCTCTTCAGGGCTTAAATAGCGTTCAACGAGTTGTTCTTCACCCGTCAGCATGTCTATTTGGTAAATGTCATGACCATTTGTGGCATAAGCAAAACGGCACTGTAAACGTTGAGCGTAGTCTTTGGCTTGGCGCACACCTTCGGTGTAACTTAGGCTTTCACGTTTAGCTTCAACGGCAGCAAGTTTACGGCCTTGAAACTCTAAAACGTAATCTGCACTGAGTTTTGAGCCACGTTTACCGCCACCTAAAATACGTCCAGCAGTAATACTCACCTCACGGCGAATAATGCTGTGATCAGCTTTACCCCAACCATCTACCGTTAATTTAGGCGAGATTAACTCAGCACGGGTTTCAGATTCATTTCTACTCATGACACTTACCTTGTGTATACTGTTTAGGCCGACTATTAGTCGTGCGTTAACTCGCCGCTAAAGGCTTTTTGTAAGATGGATTTTTTAAGTTCGTCTATCTTTAAGATTTTCTTACGGTAAATAACCTCTATCTTGTCAATATATCGCTTCAAACTTTGTAGTTCGCTGACTATCTTTTCCTGAGTAATCATATCTGGTACGGGGACCGAATATTCTTTGATCATAGGCACTGTTAATTGAGGAATAGCCGACCCACTTCTTAAAATATCTAGTGTTTGTAGGGCATGCTTCAAATACTCTAAACCAATAATTTCTTTATTTGGTGTTAATACAATTAGTCGCACAATTGGAAAAAATGGTTCTTTTCTCAATTCGATATGACCAGTACCACTTCCCCTGGCTGCAATAGTTATTGACGGTTCATCGGCTCTAGAGTAATCAGTAAATCCATAGAGGCCATTATTCTTCACTGCATTGGCGTAGATAGGGATATTAAATTCTTTGGTTTGCTCCTTTGAAAATAAACCTTTTTTAGGGGCGTCGCCACCTGCAAATATATCATCGCAAACTAATGGTAAAGAACTTAAATTCGAAGATTCACCAAGACTTTCAAACAAATTAAGCTTTTTGCTTTCAAACAACTCACGGGCATTTTTTAGGTTTTGTTCGGTTTTAGCGCGTGTTTGTTCTAAGTCGGCAAATATAGTGTCGAGTAATGCCACAATGCGTTTTTGTTCTTCTAGGCTTTCAGGAAATTGTATTTTAATCCGTCGCAAATCATCATTGTACAACCTTGCAATAGTTGCTCCTTTTGACGGATTCCAGTCGCAAGCGCCATAAAACATATATAAATATTCGTTTAATACTACTTTTTCATTATTATCGATCCAAACGATATTTGAATCTTGAAAATAAGCAGGCTTCCCATCATAAATAACTCTGCGTCCAATCGTTCCTGAAGCTGAAATTAAGATATCGCCTTTCTTAGGAAATGAATATTTTTCTTTAAAGTCTTGGTAGATCTCATCAGTAATAAAGGCATTTGCCTCTTTACCAAACGTACCTATTTTAAAAAATGGAATATCACCAGTAGCAGAGGTTTGTTTTTTTAAAATCCTCTTGCACATCGATACTTTACCAACATCCCCTAAAGTAGACTCCAACCAGCCATTTGATAACTCGTTAACAGCTTCAATCATTACAACAACTCCTGAATCTTAGCCAAAATTGCTTCAGATTCTTTGTCGAGTTTAATAATGTCCTCAATAATTACTTTAGGCTCACGCAGTGGTGCCGCTTCTTCAACATTCGGGTTTTTAACCGATAGGTCATAAGTGGCTTCATCAATATCACTAATGGCTAATGACCATGATTTATCTGAAACCCCTTTTTTCAAATCACCCATCGCGGCTTTTTGCAGCTTAACAAAGTCTTCTAAATCTTTGTCGTTTAGTGGGTTTGTTTTGCCCATATTACGACCGACATTTAGCTCATAGAACCAAGTGTTAAGCGTTGGTTCGCCTTTAGTAAAGAAGAGCACGATCCGTTTTTACACCCGCACCTAAGAACGTACCACCTGGGCAATCAAGCACGGTGTGTAAATTACAGTTTTCAAGCAGTTCCTTACGAAGTGCAATTGCCGCCTTATCAGTATTACTTAGGAAGGTATTTTTAATAACAACCGCTGCACGACCACCGGGTTTGAGCATTTTGATAAAGTGTTGCAAGAACAAAAATGCTGTTTCACCCGTTTGGATAGGGAAGTTCTCTTGAACCTCTTTACGTTCTTTACCACCAAACGGTGGGTTAGCTAGGATGATGCTGTGTTGGCTGCTTGGTTGAATATCTTGTAGCTTTTCAGAAAGTGTATTGGTGTGTAATACGTTAGGCGCTTCAATGCCGTGCAAAATCATGTTCATGATAGCGATAACATACGCCAGAGATTTTTTCTCTTTGGCATAAAACGTATCGTTTTGCAGTGTCGTTAAATCAGTGGTGCTAAGCTTCACTTTTTCGCGACCACCTTGACGTAGATAATCAAAGGCTTCACACAAGAACCCCGCCGAGCCTGCTGCGCCATCGTAAATGGTTTCACCGATTTTAGGCTGAACAACATCGATCATCGCTCGGATTAATGGACGCGGAGTGTAGTATTCACCACCGTTACGACCGGCGTTACCCATGTTTTTAATTTTAGCTTCATATAAATGACTTAATTCGTGTTTTTCTTGCTGTGAGCGAAAACGTAATGAGTCAATCTTTTCAAGTGCATCACGCAGTGAATAACCACTTTGAATCTTGTTTTTTATCTCGCTAAAAATCTCACCAATTTTGTACTCAATGGTGTTTGCGCTATCAGCACGTTGCTTAAAGCCTTTTAGGTATGGGAAAAGCTGACCATCAACGAAATCCATCAGGTCATCACCCGTTAAAGCGTTGTTGTGATCAAACTTACCATCAGCATCTTTAGGCGCAGCCCAATTGCTCCAACGGAATTGCTCTTCGATGATGTACTCATAAGTCTCCATCATCATTTCCGCTTCTTGGGATTTGGTGAACTCAAGATCGTCAAGGTATTTTAAAAACAGCATCCATGAGGATTGTTCTGTGTAATCTAGCTCAGAAGAGCAACCTGCATCTTTATGGAAGATGTCATCAACGTTCTTGAATACTTGTTCAAACATGTTTTGAATGTCCTGATAGCGGCTAAGTTATGGGAAGGAGGCTTAATATTCTCCAGAGAAACCCATAGCAAATTGAATTATGAAATTAGGGGGAATATACCCTTTTTCTTTAGTCTTTACTTTGATTTAGTGATGCAATAAGTTTTTTTCTTTCGCTCTTAGTCATTTGAGAAATTAAGCACGCTAACTCGGCTGCGCTTTCATCTTCACAAAAGAAATAATTAAGCGGCACACCTAGTTCATCAGCGATGAGTTTTAAGGTTTGAACATCAGGGGTGTGCTTGCCTTTCTCGTATTGATTCATTCGAGGGCTTGCTGAACTTTCATCCATACCTATGCACACTCCCAATGCTTTTTGAGAGAGTTTCGCTTTTTTACGAGCTTGTTTGAGTCGCTCTGGGATTGGATTAATAAATAACACTTAAATTTCATTTTGGTAGACTCTAATAACTAAGATTGTCTTAGTTTTATTGATTCTTGTATACTAAGCAATACTTAGTTTTTAGTTGGTGTGATTTTGAAAATGAAACAATCTCGAAGAATTGGTGCGGTGATGCACAAGTTATTAATAGAAAATGGGTTAAATGGGTTCACCGTACTAGAAGCTAGGGATTTGTGGCTATCACTTAATAACGTAAACTCCAGTTCTACTGAAGCTCGTAAAAAAGTATATCGAGCAATTTTTCACTTTGAAAAGAAAAGTTGGTTGCGAACGGAGGGCTCTGGACGGGCAAAACGTTACTTTCAAACTGATCAATTTAAAGAGTTACATGAAAATGTAACCACGAATAATCAAGTGATTAAAAAATCTCAAGTACTCGTTCAAGACTATTCTGTTTTGAACAATGAGCGCAATGAATACAAGGGCGAACTAGAGATAGTGCTTGGGGAGGTTGACGAGTATCAGTCGATCATATCCCGATTTCCTGAGCTAGAAAATAAACTGGCCCCTTTGCATCAGCAGACTAAGGAGCGCGCAGCTTTATTACTCGGTAAAGTGAACGTTTTAACAAAGGTTCTTAACACTCTTTATGAAGGAAATGAAGCATGTTAAGAGAGTGGCAAAGTGAATGTTCTGACAGAGCGTTGGGGAAATACCAATCTAACTGCTCCCATTTTTTTTGCCAAGCTACACCTGGGGCTGGAAAGACGGTACTTGCTGCTAATATTGCATCAAGACTGCTACAAAACGACATGGTGGATCTTGTATTGTGTTTTTCACCATCGTTGACGGTTTCTGATGGTATTAAAAGAACCTTTTCATCATTCCTTAATTGCACATTTAATGGTGGGATGGGAGCTATCGGGCAATCTTTAACCTACCAATCTATCCAGTTCCTCAATGATGAGTTTTGGCAAACATTACGCAATCACAGAGTCTTTGTTGTTTTTGATGAAATACACCACTGCTCTGGCTCTGAGGTTGAAAATGCGAACATTTGGGGGCAGCAAGTTCTAACTAAGATTCAAGGGCTTGCTACTTTTACACTTGCACTTTCAGGAACACCATGGCGCTCAGACTCTTTACCTATTGTGATGGGTGAATACAGCGATCCAGACGGACAGCTTCTTGTCGATTACCAATATACTCTTAAACAAGCGATTACTGATGGTGTCTGTAGATCGCCTAAAATCGTGTTAATTGATAATGAACACTTGTCTGTTAGTAGTAGCGAAAAAGTGGAATCTTTTTCATCAATATTAGAGATGCTTAAGCAGACAAAAGCATCTTACCAGAGTGTAATTCACAACCAAGAAGCGATGGAATATCTACTAAGTTTAGGGTGTGAGCGACTAGCAAGAGTGCGCTTAGACTCTCCAAATGCCGGTGGACTCGTTGTCGCTGCATCAGTTCAGCATGCACAAGCTATCAAAGAAGTACTCTCTCAAAAGTTTGGCCAAACCGTTTCGATTGTTACTTATCGACATGAAGAACCGCTTGCAGAAATAGATCGTTATCGACAAAGCGACGCTCAATGGATCGTTAGCGTAGGTATGATAAGTGAAGGGACAGACATCCCTAGACTTCAAGTGTGTTGCCATATGAGCTCTGTAAAGACGGAATTGTATTTCAGGCAAGTGCTAGGGCGTATTTTGCGAGTCGACTCTTCCACGGCTCAACACGCATGGTTATTTACGTTTGCGGAGCAAAACCTTATCCAGTTTGCAGAACGAATTGAACACGATATTCCTGAGTCATGTCTTTATGCGTATATGGGAAAACCAATCGAAACCGAACTCCCCAATAAACGAAATAGCTTGAATGATAAAAAGCCTTTGTTTGAGCCTCAAAGTCATACTGGTTCAAAAGTATCTTGGGGAAGTGGTACAGGCAGTACAAGCACTCTTTATGGGACTCTAGGGACGTTTGATGAGCTTCGGCTTGGAGCTTTTAGGCAGAGGGTTATTTCGGCGTTTTCTACCATGTAATAAAGTTAGACGCATTACTCAAAGAGTCAAAACGATACTTTCATCTTTATCGTCTGATACTCGGCAGTATTTATCCACACCTGAAAGCTGGTCATATACTGCCGAAATAATCTACTAGTCTTTTATCAAATCATTTTCAAAGGCATCATAGATATCGCCAACAATCTTTGTTAACTGCGTTGTATCATGAATTTGTGTATCGAGCTTATCCAAAGCTTCTTTAGGTATTGTTAATGTAATTACGTAGCCAATCGCCATATTTATAACCGTGCGATTTGAGTCTAGAATCTTCGTCTGCCACTCACATTGCTTTCTCCAATCGTAAGATAAATGCTCATCAAGCAATTCTTCAATATCAGACCAAATTTCTTTCATGTACCGACCAGTCTTGTTTTTGAAAATTTCATGAGTGTATAGGTTCTTTTTCATCTTACGATCATCAAACCATAGGCCGCTTACATAAGCCTGCCCTGAAAATTTAACGTGATAGCCAATAGATAGAGGGTAAGATTGACCATTTAAAAGTATATCTGTGCTAAATTCGGGATCTTTGTGAAAGATATGCCATCCCTGTGTTTTAGTATTTCCAGGATAGATTGAGGCCACCAAATCACCTGTTTCTGGACAAGCCTCATAAAGTACTTCATCTGCCCATCCCTTAGAAAAGTTTGTCCCAAGGCGGTCATTGTAGGTTAAGAGCTTCAAGTTCCCCCTAGCTGCTTCAAAATCCTCTACAGCAATACGAATTCGTCTATATATCGCATTACAACTTTTAGGGCTTAGAGAAGCAATTGGCGTTGCAGGAAGCCACTCAGGGTTATGATCTCGCACCAATTGAATAAAATCAGCTAAGAAACGGTTTTTGTTGCCACTCATTTTTTCAAAGCTAGATACTTTCACAGCAATTGTCATTAACCTCTTCCAATTTAGATCCCTGTCTGTAACCATATCTTTGCATTCAGTTAGAGATAAATTGTCCTTACGGAGGATATTAAAGATTTGGTTATACAGCTGAGCCGTACAATCAATACCGTCTCTTTTGGCTTCAACTACTATACAAACATCGTTAATAGTAAGTACTAAATCACATATTGGATCATATTCATCCACTCGCGATTGATCCCAGAAATTAACCATCTCCGCTTGACTCAAACTAACTGCATAGATGTGCTTATAGCCCTCAATACTTTGGGCATTTTTTTGAATTGAGATATTAAGTTCTGGCTGTTTATTTATGTCTTGAAAAAGTTTGTTGTAGCGTGCATCCCCATCAAAAATAAACTGGAGAACTTCATGAAGAAATAAAGCATCTTCTTGAAGACAAATTGCCAGAGCCCGGGTTAAGTCGTTCTCTAATTGGTAGGTACGTTCTTTCTTTGCGTAGGTTCTAAAAAGGTTGAGGTGTTTATTCATTTCGTTAACGGCTCTCATGGTTTGACGCAAGAATTGCACGTGTATATGCATAGCGTATTAAGAACAATATTCGATAATATCAGATTAAACGACATCGTTTACGTTGTGATTCAAAATATGAATTAGTTGAAGCAAGGTAAATTACAATAGTTTTACCCTATTTATCAGCTATGGAAAATACTCATTCACACGCTACTAATGAGATTTTTATTGCTAGAATTATCTGAATTCATCCCATGATGTTGTTCCTTGCTTCTCTTAACCCATTGTTAGTTCTTGCTATAAGTAATCAGGTCACATACAATCGAATCACTCTTTAGCGTTTGGGTTGATAAATATCACACCTTGTCGGGCGATTCGCCAGACACTAACTTATTGAGTGCATTTAGGGTTGCGTTAGAACTTTTCTAACGATCCTTCGTGCCTCAGGAGCGTCAGAAAAGTTCTAACGCTAGCCTCTGAGTAAAGAGTTAAAAGCAATAGACGGTTCTTCATTTGGAACCGTCTATCTTTTTTGATAAAACAGGACTACTGTGAGCAAAAAATTTGAAAATGCGGTAATTGATGCATTTGAGTCATTTGATGTAAATAATTTTAAAATTAATTATCCAGACCATCGAATTTTTGTTTGTGGTGGACAAATTGACATCAGAGAAACCATACCACTTAGCTTCCGTCAGCGTTTCATCAGCGATCTTGCTGTAAAACACCCACATATTGAAAGCGAAATTATTCTTGCGGAATCATTTAAGGATTATTTTAAAGAACACGCATATCGTGATTTATTGACTTTTGAAGATGACATAGCACAAGTGGCTTCTGTCGTTGTTATTTTTCTTGAAAGCCCAGGGTCTCTAGTTGAACTCGGTATGTTCTGTACCAAACCAAATTTTTATAAAAAATTACTTATCATTGCCCCAAGAAAAGAGACGGAAGAAGAAGATTCTTTCATTTATCTCGGTCCTCTTTATCACATCCGAAGCAAAGAACCATCGTCAGTTGCTATATATCCTTGGCCATCCACAGCAGTACTTGAATACCCAGATATACATCTACAAGATTTGTGCGCTTCTCTACTAGAAAAGCGAGATAATATTCCTAAACACCCTAAATATTCTCCTGACAACTCAGGGCATGTTGCTCTGTTGATCTTAGAAGTAGTTCGACTCTCTTACCCTATATTGTTGACTGAGATAGAGCTAGCACTTGCGTCTCTAAACTTGGATGAAGATAAATCTAAAGTGACACGTTTACTGTACTTATTGAACAAACTTGGTTATTTGGATACTTATGAATACAGCGGTTATAAGTATTACTACCCGATAATTAGAGACAAACCACGAGTTAAATTTGGTATAAGTAAAACAGGTATTCCATTCGATGAAAAGAAGTTACAGATGAGTCTAAAAATGTCATACGTCACGGATATTTCAGATGGCGCTTCTCGAAAACGAATCGCTGCAGGTAAAGAAATTCATACTATCCTTGAGGAGGCACAGAAATGAGTTTATTCAAGTCACTTTCTACAATACTACTCATGGATGAAAAAGAGCTCCGTTCTTTTGCAACTACCGCTCCTTATCGCTACAAAGTTTATACTATAGCCAAGAGAAATTCAGATGAAACAAGGCTCATCGCTCATCCCTCAAAAGAGCTTAAGTTTGTCCAAAGATTAATAATAGCTCTGCTTGCACCAAACCTTCCTATTCACTCTGCAGCTACTGCGTATATAAAAGGAAAAAGTATCAAAGACAATGCATTACCACATGCTAGTAAGAAGTATTTACTGAAAATGGATTTGAAAAATTTTTTCCCAAGCATAAAACCTGAGCTATTTTTTAAAGAATGTCGATACCATAATATTGAAGTTTCAGATATTGATAAGAATTTATTAGAAGGATTTCTTTTTTGGAAAACAAGACGCTCAAATCAGCT
Source organism: Aliivibrio wodanis (assembly GCF_052920805.1). Taxonomy (NCBI): domain Bacteria; kingdom Pseudomonadati; phylum Pseudomonadota; class Gammaproteobacteria; order Vibrionales; family Vibrionaceae; genus Aliivibrio; species Aliivibrio wodanis. The sequence goes on along the minus strand of NZ_JBREXA010000002.1, from coordinate 2,581 downwards.
TAAGTTGAGTATTGGAGCTCCAAGTTCTCCTTTAATCTCTAACTTTATCTTATATAGATTTGATGAAGAAATAATCAAGGCATGCCATGCGGAGGGAGTAACTTATACTCGTTATGCAGATGATCTTACTTTCTCAACAAATAAAAAAGGCGTACTTTTATCTTATCAGGCAAAGGTGAGAAGAATTATCGGGATTCTTTATGATGGAAATTTTAAAGTTAACTTAAGAAAAACGGTCTTGTCCTCCAAAGGGCATAATCGACATGTTACAGGTATAACTCTTTCAAATGACGGCAACATTAGTCTAGGTAGAGAGAAAAAACGTAAAATATCAGCAGGAATTCACCATTTTTCGCTTAATCTTCTAGAGAGTGAAGATGCATTAAAGCTGAGCGGGAAATTAGCTCATGCAGCATTTATCGAATCTGATTTCCTAGAAAAAATGATTACAAAATATGGACAAGAAACTGTATCTAGCTTGCTAAAAGTTAATACTATTAACAAACTTTAAGCTGCCTTAACAACCCGCTTCTAGCCCCTACACCACTACATACAATTGTCGCCAGTGGTTGCTCTGATTTCTCTCGTGTCGTACTCTTTTTTTAATCAATTGAAGTAAGATGTTACTGAATAGTAATGAGGGCATTGCATGAGTAGCTCTGAGGCGGAAACGCCTTAGTATGAACAATCTAAAACAGATCCATCAAGGGCAGTGAAGATAACTTAGAAGCCTTACTATATATTTGTATTAAAATTGATATCTAAAGGCATCGTTGAATGGTAGAACGGCTTTTTAATATCTCCAAATACCTTACTAAGATCTTCTTTAGAATCAGCAACAAATACAACTCGTATATTTTCTATAGCCCTAACTGTCAACCGTGATCTTAGCCATCCTGAAAATTGAGTGTCTTTCAAAGCATCAATGCCATAAAACCAAATCCATTTAGGGTATTCATTTTGTTCAATTGCCTTGTTAATCTCATCAGATTCAATGTAAAAATCATTTAGATTAATACTTATAACTGTAATACCAAGTGACTTGTTAATTCGATTCATTTCATGAACTAAGGAAGAGTCTAATTCATCAGTAACAATATGAAACCTCAACATTTGAAGTTCCCAATAAGCACGAATGATTCGCTCTAGTCCTCGCTCATAATCATTAAAATTGAACTCAATGTTGTCTAGAGTATTTATATACATTGTTAGACCCTTATATCAAAAGGTAGCAGGTTCCAGGTAGGTATTCATAAAAACTGGGTCATACATAATTATAATCCAACTGAAGGAGAATACGACTGGGCCTTAGAGTTGAATAAGAAAGGTATTAAAAAGTTTACAGAGTATAGTAATAGTCAACAGTAACTATCCTCGAATGAATTAAGGCTTGGTGTTCCTTTATCAAACCTTAATTAACGAGATAGTAATATATTCTATGCCCGTTCTTTTAGGCTAAAGGCTCACACCAAAATTTAGCAGTTAGGTGGCTCTTGCTATTAGTAACATAAATCAATTTAAACATCACGAAGTGTCGCTTATATGACCGTAATGTGTAATATATTAGACAATATTTAATGCACTTATGAGAACATGAGAGTCGCCAACTCATCTTTTTCCAGAAGTGAGTTACAAGTTCAATCATACAGGTGTAATCACCAAGCGATTCAGTCGTATGGCCTAGTGGCTCCACTTCATACCTCTCCTAAGATTTTTATGACAGATTTTCATCTTGGAAAGTCGGTAAATATAACCAAATTTACAAAAATTATGACAACTGCTATATTTGTAGTTGATAAATGAAAAATATCAACCTAAACCACTGTTAAAGAAGATTTTTCTATGAAATTGTCAAAGTTATCGTCTTAGAATATCTTCAAGGGTGCTCTGTCATGGGAAAAGTATACGATGGCCTACATCGTATTAGTTTTCTGATAAATGAAGAAGGTATTATCGAGCACGTATTCAATAAGTTTAAAACCAAAACTCATCATGAAGTCGTTTTAGATTATTTAAACGAGAAATAATGTTCAGTATTTAAATAAAGGCGGGGCTTATTCTAAAGCCCGCCTTTTATTGTTTATCTTTATTATACCGAGACCACTAAACGTTTTCTTTTAGAGAAATCTCAGTGGCTGGTAATGCTTTCCATACTGCTTTAACTAACGTCGCTAATGGAATTGCAAAGAACACTCCCCAGAAACCCCATAGCCCACCAAAGACCAAGACAGCCACAATGATAGCCACAGGATGAAGGTTAACCGCCTCAGAGAAGAGTACTGGTACTAACACATTACCATCTAAAGCCTGAATGATTGCATAAGCTAAAACTAGCCAATAAAAGTCAGGCGTTAACCCCCATTGAAACAAGGCGACAATCGCAATAGGTACAGTGACGGCGGCGGCTCCAATATACGGAATAAGTACTGAGAAACCGACCATTACTGCTAATAGTAAAGAATAACGTAAATCCATAATAAAGAAGGTTATATAGCTCACCCCACCAACAATCAATATCTCAACGACTTTGCCTCGAATATAGTTACTGATCTGTTCGTTCATTTCAATCCAGACCTTAGTC